>NZ_JAGYKG010000009.1 GCF_018401815.1 Nonlabens sp. | reverse complement strand
CTTTATTTCGTACAATCGATCATTATATTTTCTCCCATTTCCGAAAGGGTTTTTTCGCAGAGTTACAGATGATAAATCGTTTTCAATAGCCATTTTAAAAATCACTTCAACTTCTTCTAAGTCTATTTTCGTAATGAAACTATCATCGTAAATAAAGAACACCCGCTCTTGACTTATTTTAAGTATACCTTTTTTCAGCGTATTGGACCAATTAAAATCCTCACCCACCAGTAGATTTTTTACCCGAGTGTCGTCTGATTCAATAAAATTATTTAGCAAGTAAACCGGATAAGGGCAGTTAGGCCACTGCTTAAATAGATAATCAATACACGGCTGCCATGTTACTTTAAACTTATCACAAGATAAAATTACAAGAGCTACATCTGTTGTTTTCATGTAACTATTTTGAATAGAACTCCTTAATTACCGCACAAACATAATCTATTTGATCATTTGTTAGCTTAGAAGATGAAGGAAGCCATAAACCCTTTTCTCCTATTAGATTCGAAACGATATGATTGCCCTTAAGGTTGTATGCCTGCTGCTTATTTATTGGGGGATACATAATTCTAGAGCCTATTTTAGACTGTTTCAGTGAAGTCATTAATTCCTCTCTATTGTCGACCATAACATCAATAAACCATGGTGTAGTGTTTTTCAAGTCCTGATCAAAAAACTGAACCTCTTTAATTTTTATAAGATTTTCCTTATACCTGGTATATATCTCCCTCATTCTATTAACACGCCAATCTAATTTACTCATTTGAACAATTCCAAGCACTGCTTGAATATCGGTAAATTTAAAATTGAACCCTATCATATCATGAACATCGTTCCCACCTCCTGAACGTCCAAAGTCTTTCAATCTTGAAACATAGTACGCTAACTCATCATCATCTGTAATTATTGCTCCACCTTGACCTGTAGAAATAATTTTAGGTGCTGAAAATGAAAAACTTCCCGCTATTCCTTTTCTACCTTGATGAACTCCATCAGGATAAAAAGAACCTAAAGCTTGTGCACTATCTTCTAAAAGAATGAGATTATTATCTTTGCAGTAAGAAACAATCTCATTAATATCTGACGGATATCGACCATTTGCATTCATTAAAAAAACTGCCTTAGTTTTTGAAGTAGCATTTTTCTTAATTTCATCAAGAGAAATACAAAGTGTCTTTGGATCTACATCTATAAACTTAGGTTCTGCCCCAAACATTTTTAACGAATTGGGTGTTGCTACCATCGTATAATTTGGCACTAAAACTTCATCTCCAGCTTTGATTCCCGCGGCCATTGCCATAATGGTCAGACTTATAGTACCATTATTAACAATAAAACAATGTTTAGCTCCTGTAAACTGCTTTATAAGATCTTGAAATTCAAAAGTTTTTTTAAACTCTGTTACCCAGCCACCGTCGCCCATGTAATTGTTTAGCGCTTCCTGCTCTTGATTATCGAACCAAGGCTCCATTTGATTAATAAAATCCATTTTTTTTATACTTAAATATTTAAATAATTTTTATTTTTTTTAACTATGACCTCCAAATATCGCACAATATACTTCTCTATTAAAAAGATGTTCCAATGAAAATATTCTATTAAGGGATTATTTGTTTCAGAAATATTAAAGAAATCTTTTAAAATTATTGGAATTGATTTTATAGAGACTTTTTAGCTGAGACATGATAGCCAGCAGTAAACTTATTTTCTTTATAAATACTTTCCCATATAAAACAAAACATAGGATTTAAAATTAAAAGTATTGGAGAAAAAATAATAAAAGATATAAGAGCGATTAGCTTACGCAATAAGTTTTTATCAAAAATTAATGCATCTAAAAATGATCTAACAATATTTAGACCCGAAGCAAAATAAGTTGTAAATAGAGATCCATTTGCCTCAATATCTATATCAGAAAAATTATTTTCACTTAGAAATTTTAAATACCAGTATTTTGTAAATCCTCCATAGAAATGATATGGCTCTTGGTGCAAACCTGATTGTAATGGAGCAGTGATTAACAAAGTTCCACCTGGTTTTAGTATCCGTGAAATTTCTTTAATTACCGAGATAGGGTCTGGTACATGTTCTATTACTTCAGTACATACAATAACGTCAAATGAGTTGTCAGGAACTGGAATATCTAGTATATCACAGACATAATCTATTTTACCATAACCTGTTTTATCTTGAATTTGTGAAGGTAATAATTGAACAAAATCTTGTGAGTAATATTCACAATGACTAAATAGTTTTTTGTACGGACATCCACCTGCACCAATATCAAGAATTTTTGAGCCGTCAGGAATGTTATTAGTATGTTCCATCATCCATTTATCCCGTCTCAATCTATTATATGCGAAGGTATTTTCTATTGGCCTAACAAGCCTAAATACCAACATTTTAAAACGATTAATTAGACCTCCTTGGTCTTGTATTGAATTTTCCAAAATTATTTAAGTTGTTTGTTATTGACTATTTAGTTCTTTTCCTCCTTTAAGTATAAGTTCTTTATCTCTTGATTTGATTGCTTTTGCAGGAGAACCAACATATATCATCCATGGTTCAGTATCCTTTGTAACAACAGAACCAGCTCCTATAACGGAACCCTCACTAATTGTAATACCCGGCATAATAACACAATTTACACCAACGCATGCAAACTCTTCAATAGTAACTGTTGTAAATTTTGTTTCTTTATATTTTAAAGGTACTTGAGGGTTCATCATTCCTTTCGTAAAATCATCACTGCCACATATTATTTTTGATCCTGCAGCTATACCACTAAAATCACCCATAACCAGTTTAGCTTTCTTTCCTCCTATGACACAAACATAAGGGGCTATATGGACGTAGTTACCAATTTTTGCTTGAGTTGATAGATATACACCAATATCAATTGCAACATGTTTTCCGAATTCTACTAATTGTGGTTGTTTAATTATTGCATTCTCAGCAACAAATAAATCAATTCCTGTCTTTTTATATTTTATCATTATTGCAACCCTCCACTTATATTAATATTCTGACCAGTGATATACTCAACATTAATTAGAAAATCAAGAGTATTAAATAATTCCTCCACGGTTCCCCATCGTTTTAGTCCTATTGATTGTTTTATAGGCTCCACATATTTTTCCGGCAATCGATGACACATTCCACCATCAAAATAACCTAATTGTAAACTATTACATGTAATACCTCTACCTATATTTTCTGCGCTTGATGTCTTTACTAAATTATCAATGAATGCTTTAGACCCGCTATACAAAGATGTGCCTAAAACAACTTTTTTTGCTAAAACAGATGAAAACAGAATTATTCTTCCATATTGACGCGCTCTCATTTTCGGCAAACAACAGGATAAGATATTAATATTTCCCTTAATATTAATATCTAACATATCTTGTATTTCTGATTCTCCATCTAGTTTGTGTAGAAAATTATCAAAATTATAGCCTGACATATTAATCACTATATCAATATCGTTTTTACCAAAAAACAACTTCAACGCTTCTAAATCTCTTACATCTATATCTTTAGATGACAATTTAATAACGTTATATTTTTTCTCTAACAAGGGAGTTAGTTTGGTGCCTAAACCTCCACTTCCTCCGAATAATGCAATTTTTTTCATTTATAATCAAGTTTAAAATAACTAACTCCATGAGTCCAACCTGAACCAATTGCCGCTAGTATTAAACTATCTCCATTTTTAATTTTACCTGTCTTTATGCCATCATAAAGAGCCATAGGAACCGATGCACCGGCAGTATTACCGTATCTTTTCATATTAAAGATTACCTTTTCAACAGATATCTTTAATTCATATGCTGTTTCTTTTAAAACATTATGGGAAGGTTGGTGGGGTACAATCCAATCGATATCGTTTATACTTAAATTATTTTCCTTAATGAGTTTATTTATTTCAGTTGGTAGAACTTTGGTACCAAATTGATAAACTTCTTTTCCATTCATGTCAAATGTAGAATTTCGATCACAATTGAAATTTTCCCAACCACTTCCAACTGCTCCTATATTACTATAAAATTTTTCATGATTTCGAGTTATTATTACAGCCGCGGATCCATCACCAAAAAAACATGAATTTCGATTATCCCAATCCGTAATTTTGGAATAGGTTTCCGATGAAATAATCAAGATATTTTTATATTTATCTAAAATTAAAGAGCTTAAATCTAAAGCATAAAGAAACCCAGTACAAACTGCATTTATATCAAAAGCAGGGCATGTGAGTTCTAATTTATTTTGAATCATACATGCAACTGATGGAGATAATTTATCAGACGAAGAAGTATTTACAATAATCAAATCTACATCACCTTTCGCTAAACCTGAATCTAATAATGCTTCAGTAGCCGATAATGTACCCAAACTAACGACCGTATCATTTGTAGATATTCTCCTTTGTTGTATACCTAGCTTTTCTTCAATCCAAGATGCACTGCTACCTGGTGTGATAGATTCTATTTCCTTGTTACTTAAAACCTTACTCGGCAATGATTGGCCAATGCCTAAAATTTTAAAACCTTTATTCATTAATAATTTTTTCTATTCGTATTTAATCTTGTCTATTTCAACACTTACAAACGGGCCATTTTTAGTTTCTATAATTTTAGTGTTGTCCTCTAAAATTTTATACCCATGACCTCCAAATGCCATTATAGCCATATCTCCTGTTTTCAAAACAACTTCTTCAACAAAATTCATCTCTTGATCAAAAATAGTTACCAACATGGATCCAGACTTCACATAAACCATTTCCTGCGTAATGTTGGCTTCCCTTGAAACTATGTTATGCTTATGTTTTGCCAGGTTTTTGCCATTTTGGTACCACCAACTTCCTACTTGAATAAATAGTCTATTATCAGTAATAAAATTTAGTCCTTCTACCCAATCTTCATCTCTATAAATTATGCAGAGTAGGTCTCCATTGGAATCATTAATTTTTCTCATAACTTAATGGTTATTTGTCTCTATCTGATAAAACTGGTTCCTTAATTGGCCAGTTAATATTAATTCTTTTATCATTCCACTTGTAAGTAAATTGTTTATCATGGTCATTATAAGTACCATCATATGCTAATTTATAATTATAGACCGCATAATCTGAGGTAACTAAAAAGGCGTTTCCAAAGCCTGGAGGCATTAGTATCATTTCAGGATTTAGATGATTTAGAATGAAAATGTCATGCTGCAAGAAAGTTAGAGAATTCTCTCTGCAATCTACAACTACTTGATAAATTTCGCCATAAAGACATTCCACTAATTTATATGACTCAAAATCTCCGTGTATTCCTCTTAAAACTTTCGCATTATTGTGGGCGTTTTTACTGTGAATAAAGTTAAGGCTTGGAGTAAATTCTTCCTTAAAAAATGAATCTAAATAATCTGTAAATAAGAAACCTCTGTTATCTTTGAATATTTTTGGTTTAATAATCTTTACTTCTGGAAAAATTAAAGAAGATTTTGTTTTAAAATCGTTATACATCTTTTTTAATTAAATTAGTCAAATCCATAATCACTATGAGCCAAATCATAATCAACCATTATTTTAATAAGCTCATCTATATTTGTCTTCGGTTCCCAACCTAGCACTTTTTTTGCCTTAGATGCATCACCTAATAATAGCTCTACTTCGGCCGGCCTGTAATATTTAGTGTTAATTTCAACCAAAACTCTACCGTTATTATCGTCAATCCCTATTTCATTTTCTGCTTCACCTTTCCAAGATATAGTTATTCCAACATGCTTAAATGCTTTTTCTGTAAATTCTCTTATTGTATAACATTTACCAGTAGCTGCTACTAAATCCTGAGGTTTATCTTGCTGTAACATGAGCCACATCATCTCAACATAATCTTTTGCATACCCCCAATCTCTTTTAGCATCAAGATTTCCTAACTGCAATACATCCTGTTCTCCTTTAGATATTTTAGCAACCGCTTTTGTGATTTTTTTGGTTACAAAGGTTTCTCCTCTTCTGGGTGATTCATGATTAAACAATATACCGTTACATGCAAACATATTATAAGATTCTCTGTAGTTGACAGTAACCCAAAAAGAATATAGTTTTGCGGCACCATATGGTGATTTAGGATAAAATGGCGTTGTTTCACTTTGTGGTTCTGTTCCAGGCAACCCTCCAAATAACTCTGAAGTCGATGCCTGATAGAATTTAGTCTTCAAACCGCAATCTCTTATTGCATCTAATATACGTATAGTGCCAATTGCGTCAACTTCACCTGTATATTCAGGAACGTCAAAAGAAACTCCTACGTGTGATTGTGCTGCTAAATTATAAACTTCATCAGGTTTAATCTTTGAAATTAACGAATGAAGATTACTGGAATCAGTTAAATCACCATGATAACTAATAAAATTTTTGTGTTCCCAGTATTTTTTCGGAATTCTACCTGTCGTAAAAACAGAAGACCTTCTAATTATGGCGTGAACTTCATATCCTTTGTCTAATAATAACTCTAATAAATATGATCCATCTTGTCCTGTTACACCTGTAATAAAAGCTTTTTTCATTATACTAATTTTGAAATTTCTAATTGTAAGCGCACACCAAACTGCGCACCAAACCCATATATTTTTATTATTTTTTAAGATTTGATAAGAGCTAGTTATCCCAAACATTTTTCATTATCAATACTTTAACGATTTACACTGATCAACAAATACCCCTCGCCGGTCTGGACCACACTAATCTAGAAAATCAATAATTATTATTTATAATAAAACAATCTCATTCAAAAAGCGGCCCATCTACATCAATCCTCAACATCAAAAACCAACAAATGCGGAACTCCCTCCAAAACCTCCATATTGAAATCAACCGAACTATATATTGCAGCCCGAATTTTCTTCTTTAAAAGCTCCTCAGCCTTAAAAACTAAACTGTTAAAATACTCCCTATCGATATCACCAACCAAAACGAGATCAATTATGGCAACAGGCTTGCCCTGAGCTAGATCTCCGGTAATGTAGACCTTTTCAAGGTTTCCGATTTTTTCAAAAATGACTTCTAAGAGTTGATCAATACCTAGATACTTTAGAAGAATTGATCGTAATTCTTCAAAGAGAGGGTGAGAGGTGTCTGCAGCGTACTTTTTTATCCTGCCATCATTAGTGTCTACCTCCGCTATAATAGAAGCCTCTTTAAGCTTATTAAGCTCAATACGCACGGTATTCGAGCTTACATTAAGTTCACGAGAAAGCTGCCTTAGGTGAACCAGCGTATTAGGATTCACTAACAAGCGTGAAAGCAGTTTGGCTCTTATTTTTCCAGAAAAAAGGGTGTCAATCAACTTAGATTATTCACGGCAAAGCCACAGTCAGTCACAGAAGAATTTTAGACTAACTCATTTTTGAGTTCTAAACTTACTCATTAAAGCGTCGCCACAAGTTATTTAATCGCAAATTTTATAGAGAGAAATGGTAATTACAGTATTATCCGGTTTTTAATTAAGACTCTGCAACGGTTTTGAGGTAGATACCGTATCCGCTTTTCTTGAGCTGGTCTGCAAGAGCTAAAAGCTGTTCTTTGGAGATAAAGCCCATTCGGTAGGCGATCTCTTCAATGCACCCAATCTTATTACCCTGCCGCTGTTCAATAACTCGTACGAATTCACTAGCGTCGCTCAACGATTCAAATGTACCGGTATCGAGCCAAGCGGTTCCTGATGGCAATACAGACACTTTCAATTGCGCTTTCTCAAGATATGCCCTATTTACATCGGTGATTTCGTATTCTCCCCTAGCAGAAGGTCTCAAGTTTTGGGCGATAGCAACCACACTATTATCGTAAAAATAAAGCCCTGGTACAGCAAATCGAGATTTGGGAGCTTGAGGCTTTTCTTCGATACTAACTGCATTGTGGTTTGAATCAAATTCGACGACTCCGTAGCGCTCGGGGTCAGAAACTTTATAGGCGAAGACGTAGGCTCCACTTACATCGGTAAGCTGTTTTAATTGGCGGCCCAGGCCTTGACCATAGAAAATATTATCTCCAAGCACCAAAGCAACACTGTCGTTTCCAATAAATGAAGCTCCGATCACAAAAGCTTGGGCCAGCCCGTTGGGTACTTCTTGCACCTCGTAGCTAATGCGGCATCCGATTTGAGCGCCATCGCCCAGTAAGCGCATAAACTGAGGCTGATCTTCAGGGGTGGTAATGATGAGTATTTCGCGAATACCCGCGAGCATAAGGGTAGAAAGCGGATAATAAATCATCGGCTTATCGTAAATAGGCATCAACTGCTTACTTATGGCCTTGGTTATGGGATAAAGGCGCGTACCTGAGCCGCCTGCAAGAATGATTCCTTTCATATACTTTTCGCTCTTGAAGGTTCTAATTTAGCCTTATCAACGGTAGCCACAAGATAGTACCCCATGCTTTCAATGAGCACTTTGACCTCTTTATTTCTTACCTCTAACACTTTGCCCTGTTGCCCCATAAAATTAGAAGCGGTGAAGGTGACAGCTTGGTCTACCAGAAACTCAGCAGACTCTAGACGAACGGACTCATACTCACCCAAAAACCTCTTGATTAATTCAATCTCTTCTTCACGAACAATGGCGGGCTTTCTGTTCCAATACAGAAAACGCACAACCCCATCAAATTTTAGAATATCGTAAAGCTGAGTGCCGTTAATCTTAATAAACACATACGATCGAAAGAGGGGTTCTTCAACGACCTTATAGCGGTCGCTCCATTTGCGCCTAGTTTTGTTTAGCGGGCAATACACCTCAAAGCCGGCCTCTACCAAAGCTGCGTGAACCTTCTTTTCGTTTCTAGGCTTAGAGTATATTACGTGCCATTGTTGTTCTTCCATTGAACCGCCTAATTGCAATTACCAAAGGTGAAATTAAGCAATGCAAGGTAGCCTTGAAAGTGTCGAGGCCAATCATTTAGATCTGAAATAGTCAATACACTACTTAACCTGTTTTGTGTTTCTTAAGACGCCCGTTTTATTAGACTTAGGTAAGTACGGTATAAGAATATCCACTAAGGTCAATCGAACTCCACAAAAAATCGATTCTTACCTATACGCACGGTTTTGGGCTTTTGGGTAAACTTAATCTGAATGCCATTAATCAGGTAATCGTAATCAGCAGATGTAGAAGGTTTATTTTCTTGAGGGCTACTTTTTACTAACTGAGGCGCTTTGTTTTTAGAAAGTTTTTTTCGCCCTCGATTGTTCGGAAAGGTCTCCCCCTCTTTCTTAAACTGAGCTCTTAAATTATTAATATTCGGAGCAGAAACACCCATTTTTTCTGCGCACTGTTCGCTAGTATTACCTGCTTTTAGCAATTTTAAAACTTCTAATTTGTCTTCTGCTGTTAGTCTTTTTCCCATTTCTGTGTGTTGATTATGGGTTAAATGTATTATTTAAAAGTTATAATTCCAAAATTCATCTAAATAGATGTATAAGAATAAATTTTAAACTTCTAAATTGAAGTCCAATACCTGCAGATTATAAGAATTATTTAAAACTCCTATTTCAGATGCTTCATCAACCCCTTTCGCAGTACCTCAGGATAAAATTCTCTAATATCCGAGAAGATATCGTTGGCAAACATTACGTCTAATCCCGAGAAAGAGAATCCAGAATAACGGTAGAGCAGGTAGAACTGGTCTTCGGTACGGGCGCGGAACCGTCCGGGTTTCATAAACTTAGATTGTCCGAAGGGCACAGTTAGAGAGAATCCGATGATGGCGGGCTCTTCTGAATTGAATGATCCGGCACTGGCAAGATCGGTACGCGAATAGAAAAGGCTAAAATACACCTCGTTGAACTGACGTTGCACCTGAAATTTGTAGCCGAGGTCGGCGGCGGCAAAGGTTCCATAGGCTAGGTTGATGTCGGTGTCGTACTTGTTCCATCGGTAGTTGAAGATCGCTTGCCATAGGGCGTCGCTATTGCGGTTGTTTTGAACGACCCAGTTCTGGTCGAGGTATCCGGTGCGGGTGACTCCGTAGATGAGCTCTAGGTAGAAGCGCTCCTGATCGAGGTAGTTACGAAAGCGGGTGTACAGACCGAATTTGCCCTGAGGCAAATAGCCTAGGCTGGCGCTTAGAAAGGTGTTTTGCCCGAATCGGGCGCTCTGGGTGACTTTCATGGTCACAGGTGAGGAGATGGCCCGGCCCGGTATGTCGTTTTGAACGATGTTTAAGAAGTCGAATTCAAATTCGGTTCCGCGCCCAAAGGTCGAGAGCACGCGAGAGTTTACGTAGGTGCGCGATTGAAATCCGTCTCTGATATCTCCGAGGGCATAGTCTACACGCACCCCAACTGGAACATCAATCTTGTAAAACGATAGGTTCTCGCGCTCAGCCTCTTTAAAATAGCCCTCTGCTCTCTCAATTTCGATAGAAAACTGCATGGATGAAGCTAGTGTGTAGCGATCGATTAATCCACTCTTATAGGCGTTTAAATCGTTTATAGAAAGGGTTGCTAAAGCCATCGGAATGTCTTGACTTCTCAGCAAGAAATGAACGCGCTCGTACGGGCTTAAATCGGTATCGGTGAGCTGTGCGATTATGTTGGCCAGACCTTTGGCCTCAAAACGGTAGAGGTTATTCTCGTAGGTGATGTAAAGGTCTACACCCTTCTGTACTGCGGCCACGTTCTCGAAGCCCTGTTCCGCTAGCGATTGCACTATAGTTGATTGCTGCGCATGCGCCGTGTAAAGCCCGAAACTCAGCAGGGCATATATAAAGAAAACTCTCATCGGTTAGATAGGTTAAAGCGGTAGGTGAAGAATCCGGATAGAGCCTGCATATCCAACAAACCAACAGCAAAGTGAAGGTGGCCTAGCACGGTCGTCTTAAGGGCCGCATTAAAGGACTCCGAATCGTACTCAGCTACAAGGGTTACGTAAGGAAAATGAGTGAAGGTTACTTCAACACCAGTGAAAAAACCCTCAAATAAAGGTGGATTATATGAATCAGTCAAGTCAAAGCCATAACCAAGTGTAGTTCCAAATATAAGATCAGGTGTTTCAAAGGTCTTGGAGGAAACTAGATATGACGCATAAAAATTAGGCAAAACAGTCGTTCCACCAAAAGCTTCAGAAAAATCATGTAATCCAATAGTAATAGCTGGATAATTATACCCTTCATTTACAAGCCTATAGCGCACGGTGAACATCCGATCAGGAAAATACCCAGTTTCGAAAGATACTACTTGGCCTAATTGATGAGTATACCGAAACATAAACTCTACCCTATCATAGAAAGAAAGAGTAATAAAAGTAGGCATACCGGTAAATCGATTTCCATTACCATAGAGTTCATAGTAACCTTTAGGGTAAAAAGAGGCACCAATATACGAGTGGCCGTCAGGGGCAACGTAGGCAGAAGGAATTTTAAAGAGTCCGTTAGTGCCGGTCAAGGACTGGGCAGATAAATGAAAGGAGCCCAAAACGAAGAGAAGGGCTAGTAGGGTTTGTTTCATGCCTAAATATAGCAAAAGGCATCAAACGGTGAGTGAAATATGGTGTATTGCTTATAAAATAGGTGATGAGAACCAGAAAAGTTTAAGCATAAAAAACCCCCTCAAGTGGAGGGGGTTTGAGTAAAGGTAGTAAGATATATACTATTGTAACTTAAGAATCTCTAACATTTGAGCCTTGTGCTCAGCGTCTGAAGGAGAACCAGCAGTAACAACAGCAGAAGTAAATGTTTCTTTCGTACTTGGAGCAACAATAGAAGCTTCAGTGCTTAGAACTTGGGTATGAACGGCATAATTCTCAGTACCTGTTGGGGTATTATCAGTTACGTAATCCATAGAAATCGCGATATTATCCGGGTCAATCGAAACAGCACCAGTAGCAGGGTGCGCTTTATCATATAAAGCCTGGAAATAAGGTTTCAAAGTAGCAAGACTAGCCTGACCATAAGCTCTATTAACTGAAGCACTTAAAGCCGTATAGGTACCTTTAATACCTCTTCTATCGGCATACTCATTAGCATCACCAGAAGTAACTGTACTAGTATTTCCAGTGACTGTGAAAGTCCAAGCTGAAACCGTAGCAAAATTATTCGGTAAAGTCTTAATAGAGGAGGCATTGAAAGAACCAAGCTTAGTATTACCAGTAACAATAAACGTAGTAACACGATCAGCAGACGTAGTGAAGGTTCCAAGTTCTGTATTATTCGTAATTGTAATTTCAGAACCTAAAGTAACATCCTCAGTATGACCTAGGGTCAGTGTTGTTAATTCAGCGTTATTGTTAACTGTTAACTTATGAATAGTACCAGCAGTAACCAACTTAACAAACTCTCCATCAGCAGCACCGTTAGAAACCGAAACAGTTCCAAGTTTTCCACCTAAGGTAAGTGAAGCCAATTCAGTGTAACCAGTAGAGAGATTGAATGCAGCATTAACATCACTAGTCTTACCGAGAATAGTAATTGACGTAGCTTTAACAGCACCTGACAAATCAATTGTAACTGCTTGAGCATGTAGATTAATAGTCTCCAAAGTGGCAAGATCAGCGATTCCACCAACAGTTGCGATAGAAGCAACATCTAATGAAGTAGCCTCAGCACTTAGGTCAACAGAAGTAACCACAGCTGCCTTAGCATCAAATGAAGTCACTTTAGGCATTGAAATTGCACCAGCAAGGGTCAAAGCCGGGAATGAAGCCGCACCTGTAACTTCAGGAGCAGTTAAATTCACTCCAACAGTTGCAGAAGAACCTAATCTCACAAGAGCAGCAGCAGAAAATGAAGTTGCTTTAGTCAAAGAGATCGCTCCTGTAGATAAAGTCATTGCAGGAAGGCTTACCGAAACTTGATTAGCAAGTAAAACACCTCCTGTATTAACAACCTTAGGGAATGAATTCGCCAAAGCATCTGAAGAAATAGCACCAGTAAATAATGCCTCTGGGAAATTAACTGTTCCAGTGGCAGTTGTGGCAGTTGATGCAACAGCGTCAACAGTTATAGATCCAATTCTTCTTGCCATAACTGTACCAGTAACTAACTTCGGAGCTGTAATAGAAAGGTTTCCTAAGGCAGCAGAACCTGTAGTACTTAGTCCTGGGTATAGAGCAACTTGTGCAGCTGTTCCAGTGTTTGCAGCATAATGCAATTCGAGATCTGTAAGACCAGCACCAGTAACTAAAGTAACAGGAGCTTGTCCGATTTTAACTGAGGTAGTTGAAGCAGATAAGTAAAGCTCACCAGTTGGCCATCCAGAGTCATTTATAGTTGCAGAAGAACCTGAAGTGTGACTTCCACCTGAAGTATGAGTAGCATTTAAAATAGAAATGCTAGTGGCCTTAGTTAAGCCCATGAAATCGATAGAAGTAGTACCAATTTTTAAAGTGCCAGCAGCAGTATCTGCAGCAACGCTAGCGGCAGCAGTAGTTACATAAGTCCCTTTTACATAAATTCTGTCAGCAGAAGTTAATGCTGGGAAAGATATTGGACCATCATAGTCAACATAAACATCGTCACCAACCGAAGCTAGAGCTGAATCGTCAATGTCGTGACCAACAACAGAGTAATCACCTGAAACAGTTGTTAATTTAGATAAATCTAAAGAAGCATCAGTGGTAATACGAACGTTACCAACTACGAAAGTAATTTGGCTAAGTACAGTATTTACCTCAGCAGCAGTAACTCCGTTTCCAGTGTTTGCAGGTCTGAAGGCAGTGGCTGAAGGCTCATCAACAATTACAATTACATCTCCTTTAATAGAAGCAACCTTAGTTCCAAGCGACTTAGCAAAAGCTAGTTCAGCAGCATTAGTGATAGTAAGGTTCCCTTCAAAAGTTGAATTAGCAGCTAAAACTGCATCAACGTCAACACCTAAA
>NZ_JAGYKG010000008.1 GCF_018401815.1 Nonlabens sp. | reverse complement strand
ACCCAGCACATTGGTCTTTGCAAAGCGCAAGGGGTCACTAATCGAATTGTCTACATGCGACTCGGCCGCTAGATGCAGCACGTGGGTAAAGCCGTGAGTGGCAAAAAGCGCATTAATCTGCTCGGCATCGTTGATGTCGGCCTTTAAAAAGCGGTAGTTGGCACGCGACTCAAGTGAGGCAATATTTTCGTACTGGGCGGCGTACGAGAGGCTGTCTAGGCAGAAGATCTCGTAGTCAGGGTAGGCAGCGCAAAAGCGGTGCAGCACGTGCGCCCCAATAAAGCCTGCCCCGCCCGTAATAAGTAATCGCATACAGTAATTTTATGGCTTACGCCTTAATGGACACTAGTATTTCCTTTACAGGCTCTTTAACCAGTACAAAACCCGTGGAGAGCACCACCCCTAGAAAAGCCCAAATCACGACCATTAAGCCGCGCTTAGGAGCAGAACGCTCGGTGGGAATGGTAACGGGTTTTAGGGTAGAGAAAATCGGGGTGTCTTTAGCAACTTGAAGCTTTGCCTGTTCTAATTGCAGGGCTAATTCATTATACACGTTTTGTGCAATAACCAGCTCTTGTTCCTTTTTAGCAAATTGGCTTAAGTACGACTGGGAGTTTATGTTCTTATTTTCGTCTCGTGCTTTTGCAACCGTCTCGAGTAGGGCGTAATAGGCGGTTTGTTTTTCGTCGAACTGTTGCTGGGTATACCCTAAGAATTCTTTCGCGTTTTTTATCTTAAATTCAATTACTTGCTGCTGTAAGAGATACTGAGCGTGCTGGGTCAAAAGCGCAGAAAGCGTAGGGTCGTCCGTGGTAAACGAAAGTGAAATAAATCCCTCTTGTTCATTGACGCTAAGTTCCATTTGAGAGTCAAGAGTGTCGAATAATCCCTGTTCCTCTTCAAAGACACGTAAATCTTGGTACCTATCCTCTAAGGGTATGGCCTGGGTACTTTTAAATAAAGACAGCACCAGACCGGGAAGTCCGATGGTATATTTCTTTACTAAACCAAGTACATTTTTTTCTGAATCTTTTAGATAGTCCCCATAGGAGCGCAGGCCCTTTTCAGTGGGCACTTCAAGGGAAAGAATCTTGCGCTTTAAGGGAATCGAGCTCATGATCTCGGGATACAGCAAGGGAGAAATCTCCCCGCCAGCTGCTGGAGAACCAATACTGATTCCAGCCAGTGAAGCCAATCCACTAAGGCTGCTACTTTTTGGAGCCGAACTTTGCGGTACAAACACTGAAGTCGCGGTAAACTGTTCTTTGCTTACCAGTGCTATAATGACCCCTAAAAGTATGGCTCCAAGGGTACATTGGAGTATCCATTTGCGACTAAGCCATACCGTCTTAAGCAGTGCAATAAGATCTATAGAATCGTCTTCAAAAATCTGTGGCTTGTTTTCCATATTAAAGCCTTTGAGCCAGAATTACGGTGGTAAGGGCGCCTGTAACTAAAGAGAATATGCGAATAAATTGATCCATAAATTTATTGGTATCCGTATTATTATTATTATTATCCGCTTTAGGGACTTTTCGCGTAAGAACTATTCTTGATTCGGGCAACACCTTAGGGTTATTTAAAAATTTTATTTGCTCGGATCTTCCATTAGGCAAGACCACAAACTTGTCTTCAACCTCAGAGCGGATAAGCCCTCCTGAATTGCGTATATAGTAATTCGCCCTTTTCCCGGGTTCATAAATTAAACTAGATTCATTGTTAATGGCACCTTCTACCCTAACAAGGCCGTTATTATCACGTATTACGATGAGGTCTCCGTCTTGAATGAAATCGCGATTTTTGGTGCGTTTCAGATCCAGGTAAATAATTTCCCCTGCTCGAGAAATAAAGGAGGCGTCAAGATTGGCTGTATTTTTCAGCCCTCCTGCTTTTTCAATAATGTCCTCAAAGGTATTGAGTTCGTATTCTAGGGTAAGGTTACCCGGATACACCACCTCGCCAGATACCGCTACGGTGACTTTGTCGGTTACCCCGGCTTGCTTTCTAACAGCTACCACGTCATTTTTTTGAAGGTAAAACGGAGAACTGGGTTGTTGTTTTAATCCAAGGATATAATCCAAATCTATAGGTACTTCAAAACGCTCGGTAACTTGACCCAGATTAACATCGAATTTTTCGCGGTTCACCACC
This sequence comes from Nonlabens sp., assembly GCF_018401815.1. Lineage (GTDB taxonomy): Bacteria > Bacteroidota > Bacteroidia > Flavobacteriales > Flavobacteriaceae > Nonlabens. The sequence continues at coordinate 12,202 of NZ_JAGYKG010000008.1, read as the reverse complement.
GCCAGTTCTCTATCGGCGTATTGGGTAAACCCCCCAACCTGAAGTATAGCGTCTTCTACCGTCATTTTCTCTCTCAATTGAATCGAAGCGGACCCTTGGGTATACCCACCCACGACGACTTGAGGATTGAGCTCTATATTTACCCCTTGGGAATACAGTTTTACGATGTCTCGGGGTTGCACGTAAATGCTTTTTAAACGCTGTCTGTCCAGTAATTGGTAGGTGTTGATTTGGTAAAGTCCAGAAGAAGGATTGAATCTAAAAACATCCAATCGCGTATCCAATAACTGAGCAAGGTAGGTCTCTTTTTCAAAGTCGGTAGCTTGAAAAATAAGATCATAAAGCGATAGATTCTCGCGCCAGAAAACATCTATAGGTTCCGTAACAAACCCGGTGACAGAGACCCTATCTTCTCCTTTAACTTCTTGCTCGCTATACACCCTTACTTGATCTTGATCCTCCAATAAAACCGTTTGCGTGCCTTTCAACACTTCGGATAAGTTATAGGTCTTAAATACGAGTTCTCCCTGATCGTTTTCTTTAAAGATATCTACTTTATTCAGGTAGGTATTGGGTTTAATTTGCTTAGCGGCTAGGTCGATAAGCGATTTTAAATCCGCAAATTGTTCGACCGAATAGGTGCCTGGTTGGTAGACATTACCTTGGATGGATACTTGGTTCACTACGCGGTCCAAAATAGCATTGAAGCTCACCTGATCGCCGTCTATAAGCGAAAAGGGTTTATTCTGCTTTCTGTACTCTTGGAGGTTAATTGAGGTCAGAAAGCGATCGTAAATCTGCTTTTGGGAGCGATTCTCAAAAGGTATAATTCGGGTAATATTTACGTTTTCAAGGGAGGCGGTGGCGGGCAATCCCCCTGAATATTGGATAAGCTGCTCGATACCTTCTGTTTGTTTTAATTCGTAAACACCCTCTTTTTTTACCCTTCCTTGGAGTTCCACGCTGCTTAAGCGTTGCGGAATAAAAACGATATCGTTATTGGTTAGGCGAATATCATCGTCTAGGTTTCCTGTGGTTATATAGTCGTAAAGATCCAGTGTTTTCAATAATTTATTATCTCGATACACATGAATCTCACGCAGGGAGCCAGAAGACTTTATACCTCCTGAACTGTACAGGGCGTTTAAAACACTGGCGAATCCAGAAATAAGATGAGGTCCGGGAGTATTGGACTCGCCCAAAACGGTAATTTTTATGGGCCTTATTTGGGTCAGCGAAACATCGATAAAAGAGCTCTGCGGGGTAGACAGTAAACTTTCAATGTATTTTCCGATATAGGTAGCGAGCCGGTCTTTCAGGGAGGCGAAGTCGCTTCCAGACACCATAAGCACCCCTATTTGGGGTAGGGTAATATTGCCATTAAGGTCTACTGTAACCTGTGCTTCGTAGGAAGAGCTACCAAAAACTATAATCCGTAACTCGTCTCCGGGGGCAATGATGTATCCCTGGTCAATATTGCCCACCAGGTACTCTTTTTCTGCAAAAGGGTTGTTGTCAAAAATCTCATACCCAAAAAAACGAGACGGCACCGGGTTAGGACTTGGTGTTGGGGTTTGTTCCACAGTTGCCATAGCCCCTAGGGGTAGGGCGGTGGTAACCATTTCGGCAACTACTGGGGTATCGGTACCCCCTGAAGCAGGCGGCGTAGATGGCGTTGAATCGGTAAAATAGGTGGCTAAAAACACGTCGTAATCGATCCCTCTAATGCGGGCCATTTGGCGGGCTTGTGACTCGGAGATTCCGCGTTTAGCCAGTTCGCTTTGCACTTGTGAGGTGGTGGTTATATTTTGAGCCCTAGCGGCTCCGGCTAATTCTTGAGCCGATTGGGCGGTGATTTGTGGTGCTGCTAAAAAAACGCATGCACAAAGTAAAACCTTCTTTAAGAGATTGTTCATTGCGGGATAGGATTGAAAAAAAGGTTACCCTTTACCATAAGCCTAAGGACACCTGTTGTACTTAAAAATTAATTGATACATGCAAAGATGTTAATTATTTTGTATTTACATAGGGAACTGTAAAATATAACTTACCAAGGTAATTACAGGTATTTTTAGTATAGGCAATATCATGTAAATATGTATTTTACCCCCCCCCCGCATACCTTGAAAACCTTTTAATTGCCTATTTTTAGGACTTAGAAATGTACGATACGGACCTCTCCCGATATGCGGGTGTACATTGACTTGGTTAGAAAAAAATGTATCGGTTAAATAAAAAGCTTAGCAACCACCAACCAAATACTTCTAAACATGAATGGGAGTAAAGATTTAAGGTTCCTGACCTTGGATAGCGTAACTGTTTACGTCGAGGTTATACTGCAAAACTACCCCTTGTTTTTGCTAGGTTCAGCCCTATTGGCTTTTTTTATAAACCACTACCTCTCTAAAAAAGTCCTGCTTATTGCCCTTAAAAAACGGCTTTTTGCCCAACAATCCCTGCGCAGCTCGCACCGGCACCCTACCCCGGCCTTAGGTGGGATCCCTATTTTTGTGGTGGTTATGACCAGCATGTTACTGGCTATAGGTGTCGGGTTTAGTAGCACTATCGGCTTTACTCTAGCTTCTTGCTTTATCTTATTTTTAACGGGCTTAAAGGACGACCTTGTGGGTGCCTCGGCGCGCTCTAAGTTTTTGGCTCAGCTGCTAGCGGCCATTTTATTTGTGGTAAACCCCGATTTTGCCTTGGACCACCTCAGCGAATTCTTGGGTATTGGTCTAATGGACTCCATCTGGACCTACGTTATCGGTATGGTGTTTATCGTCTCGCTAGTAAACGCCTTTAACCTTATTGACGGCATAGACGGACTCGCGGGCATGACCGCCATTGTGAGTTTTTCGGTATTTGGGGTGTATTTCTACCTAAACGACCACTACGAGTACACGATCTTTTGCGCAACACTGATTGGCGCTCTGGCCAGTTTTTTGACCTTTAATTTCGCCCTACCTGGTAAAAAAATGTTTTTGGGCGACACCGGAGCTCTTGTAGTGGGATTCTTACTGGCTGCTTTTGCCCTGCGTATTTTGGAGCTGCAGCCTTTGGAAGGATTTGTAGGGTTTTATCCTAAAAATGCGCCGCTTTTTATTTTATCGGTGCTCATCATACCGGTGCTGGACACGGCGCGTATTATTGTAATTCGTCTTTCTAATGGCCAAAAGCCTTGGTATGCCGACCGCTCACATATGCATCATGTGCTGCTGGATGTGGGCTATAGCCATAAAGAGGCTACATTTCGTCTAATTACCCTACAGCTGGTGGCTATTTTGGGCTATATAGTGGTGGAAGGTGCGGGCCAGGTGGCCCTGCATTTTTATGTGCTGGCGCTTTACGGTAGTGTTATAGCTCTTTTTGTGGGGTTACGGGCTAAGGTGGGAGCTAAAGATGGGGCTCATCCCGCTATAAATGCGTAAGTTTAAGGAGCTTTAAAACAGCGCTAATAAAAATAAAAAGGCGCTATGCGCCCTACCAGCAGTAGGTGAAATTATTAATAATCTTTTTTAATTCCAGCGCCTTGACATGGGATTTAATTAATTAATAAATAATTAAAGTTGAGAGGGATAGAAGGACTTTGATTAATCAAGTTTTTTCAAATCAATGAGTAAGGAGAGATACAAGAAAATACAAGAAGAAATAGAAGGCTACGGCTTTACCATAGTAGCTAAAGATATGATGCGCCCTTGGGGTGCTTTGTAGCTTTTAAATTAGTACATATGAAAATTTGTATCACTGGAGGGGCAGGATTTATTGGCTCGCATGTCGTAAGATCATTTGTAAACAACTATCCGAATTATAAGGTTTTTAATCTCGACGCATTAACCTATGCCGGGAATCTAGAAAATCTTCACGATATTGAAAAAGAACCTAATTATACATTTCTAAAGGCAGACATAAGAAACCAAGAAGAAATCAGCTCGTTATTTAAGGTACATCAGTTCGATGGCGTTATTCACTTGGCGGCTGAGTCTCATGTTGATCGTTCGATTTCGAATCCCTTGGCTTTTGTGGAGACCAATGTTCTCGGAACGGTTAACCTATTAAACGCTTTTAAATCGGTTTGGAACAACAATTATGAAGGAAAGCGATTTTATCACGTTAGTACCGACGAGGTATATGGAACTCTTGGAGAGGAAGGACTTTTTACCGAGAAAACTGCTTACGACCCACGGTCGCCTTACTCCGCCTCAAAAGCCTCATCGGATCATTTCGTAAGAGCGTACGGAGAAACTTTTGGATTACCATATGTCTTATCTAACTGTTCAAACAACTATGGAGAGTATCACTTTCCGGAAAAGCTCATTCCGCTATTTATTAATAACATTATGTACGGTAAGCCACTTCCTGTATACGGGGATGGGAACTTTACTAGAGACTGGCTTTATGTTCAAGATCACGCAAGAGCAATTGATTTAATCTTTCATAAAGGGCAAAATCACGAAACCTACAACATTGGAGGGTTTAATGAGTGGAAGAATATTGATCTGGTAAGACTTCTGTGTGCTCAAATGAATGATAAATTAGGAAGAGAAAAAGGGGAAAGTGAAAAACTAATCACTTTTGTAAAAGATCGTCCAGGTCACGATAAAAGATATGCGATAGATGCTACTAAGCTTAATAAAGAATTAGGATGGTACCCTTCTGTAACCTTTGAAGAGGGCCTTTCAAAAACCATCGATTGGTTTTTAGAAAATACACAGTGGCTTGAGAATGTAACTTCTGGGGCTTACCAAGATTATTACCAAAAACAATATCAATAAATGAAAGGAATTGTTTTAGCAGGGGGTTCTGGCACAAGGCTATATCCCATCACCAAAGGGGTATCAAAGCAGCTTCTTCCAATCTACGATAAGCCGATGATTTATTATCCGATATCTGCACTTATTCAGGCGGGTATTAGAGATATTCTGATCATATCAACACCACAGGATCTTCCAGGATTTGAGCGTTTACTTGGGGATGGTTCTACACTTGGTTTGAATTTTTCCTACGCCGAACAACCCTCTCCTGACGGTCTAGCGCAGGCCTTCATTATCGGGAAAGATTTTATTGGAAATGACGCAGTGTGTTTAGTGCTTGGCGATAATATTTTTTACGGTCATGGTTTTGAGGATTTGGTAAAGCAAGCACGAAAGAATGTGGAGGAGATTCAAAAAGCTACTGTATTTGGGTACTATGTAAATGATCCAGAACGATATGGGGTCGCCGAATTTGATAGCACCGGAAAAGTTTTATCTATCGAAGAAAAACCATCGAATCCTAAATCTAATTACGCGGTTGTAGGTCTCTACTTCTATCCTAATTCAGTTATTCAAATAGCAGGGAATATCAAACCATCCGCACGTGGTGAACTTGAAATTACCTCTGTGAATGAGGAATACCTTAATCGCTCTGAATTAATGGTGAATGTCATGGGACGCGGCTACGCATGGCTTGACACAGGAACACACGATTCTCTTTCCGAGGCTAGCGAATTTGTGAAGGCGCTAGAAAAACGTCAAGGTCTTAAGATTGGATGTATAGAGGAAAATAGTTTAGAACAAGGTTTTATCACTAGAGAACAAGCAATGAATCTTGGAGAAGAACTTTCAAAAACAGAATATGGCCAGTACCTAATCAGAAGAGCTAAACAATGGAAATAATTAAAACCTCTATAGAAGGTCTTGTAGTTGTCCAGCCTAGAGTTTTTGAAGATGAACGCGGGTATTTTATGGAATCCTACAAGGAGTCATTCATAAAGAATAATTTTCCAGATATACACTTCATACAAGACAATGAATCTAGATCCTCTTACGGCGTATTAAGAGGTCTTCATTTTCAAAAGCCACCTTTTGAACAGACCAAACTAGTAAGGGTAATTGTTGGAGAAGTATTAGATGTGGCTGTGGACCTTAGAGAAAATAGTCTTACCTATGGTAAGTGGGAGTCGGTTATATTGTCAGGAGAAAACAAAAAACAATTTTTTATTCCAAAAGGTTTCGCGCATGGTTTTGTCGTTTTAAGCAATAGCGCAGTACTTTGTTATAAAGTTGACAATCCGTATGAACCAGATTATGATTCTGGAATAAAATTCAATGATGAAACTTTAAAAATCAACTGGAAACTTCCAATAGAAGAGATTATAGTATCCTCAAAGGATTTAGGTCTTAAAAGAAAAAGTGACAAAAAATGAAAAAAATACTTCTAATTTTTGGGACCAGGCCAGAAGCAATAAAAATGGCACCATTAGTAAAAGAATTTCAAAACCATCCTCAACATTTTCATACAAGAGTATGTGTAACTGCGCAACATCGCGAAATGTTAGATCAAGTTCTAAATTTCTTTGAAATTCAGCCTAATTATGATCTGAATATAATGAAACCAGGACAAAATCTTTATAGCCTTACAGCCTCAATAATTGAATCACTTAAGGATATTTTAGAAGACTTTAAACCTGATTACGTTTTTGTCCATGGAGACACAACTACAACAATGGCAGCCTCGATTGCGAGTTTCTACAGTGGTGCAAAGATATGCCATGTAGAGGCAGGGCTTAGAACTTTTGATAAATACTCTCCATTTCCAGAAGAAATAAACAGACAAATAACCAGTAGAATATGTGATATTCATTTTGCACCAACTGAAAAGGCAAAAGAGAATCTTGAAAAGGAAAATATATCAGCTAAAAATATCCTAGTCACAGGGAATACGGTAATTGACGCTCTTTTCGAAAGTGTTTCTAAAGTTGAAAATATATCTAGTCCGGGAATTAATCATATCAAAGAACTAATTCAACCAAATCAAGAAATTATACTAGTTACAGGCCACAGAAGAGAAAATCATGGTGATGGCTTTGAGCGAATATGTAAAGCACTAAAAGACATAGCTAATAATAAACCGGAAGTTCAAATAATTTTCCCAGTACATTTAAATCCTAAAGTTCAAGAACCAGTTCAAAGATTATTATCACACTTATCTAATGTTCATCTACTAGAACCTTTAGCATATCCAGATTTTATATGGTTAATGAATAGGTCAAAAGTAATATTAACAGATAGTGGAGGTATACAAGAAGAGGCACCAAGTTTAGGTAAACCTGTATTAGTAATGCGAGATACTACTGAAAGACCAGAAGCGGTGGAGGCCGGAACTGTTATACTTACAGGAACAGACGATGCAATTATTGTTAAGGAAACACTAAAATTACTAAATGACAAAAATTACTATAACACAATGAGCGCACTCCATAACCCCTATGGGGATGGTACAGCTTGCAGAAAAATTGTAGATTTCATAAAAAGCAAAACATGAATTTAGTAGTTATTATTGGGCTAGGGTATATTGGCCTTCCAACATCAGCCTTAATTGCGAAGAATAAAATCCAAGTATTGGGTGTAGATATAAATGAGGATGTTGTTGACACTATAAATAAAGGTAAAATACACATCGTAGAACCTGAATTAGAGAATGTAGTTAAAAAAGCAGTAGAAAGTGGTTTTTTAAAGGCAAGTAAATTTCCACAAAAAGGAGATGTTTATCTAATCGTTGTGCCAACACCTTTTAAAAGTAATCATGAACCAGATATATCATTTATTGAGTCCGCAACCAAAGAGATAATTCCAATACTCAAAAAAAATGATCTCTATATAATTGAATCTACTTCTCCCGTCGGCACAACGGAGAAAATGAAAGATTTAATATATAATTCAAGGCCAGATCTTGTAAATAATATCTATATAGCGTATTGCCCAGAAAGAGTCTTGCCCGGGAATGTCTTGGAGGAATTAATCCATAATGACCGTATTGTTGGCGGCATTAATAAGGAATCTTCGAGTAAAGCAGCAGAATTTTATAAAAAATTTGTAAAAGGAAAAATACACATTACCGATTCTAAAACAGCAGAAATGTGTAAGTTAACAGAAAATGCATCCAGGGATGTACAAATAGCATTTGCAAATGAATTAAGTATAATTTGTGATAAGGCAGATATAAATGTTTGGGAATTAATAAACCTAGCCAATATGCATCCTAGAGTGAGTATTTTACAACCAGGCTGTGGAGTTGGAGGCCATTGTATTGCAGTTGATCCTTATTTTATTATATCAGAATATAAAAATGAGTCAAGAATTATATCACAAGCAAGAAAAATCAATAATTATAAACCGGAATGGTGTTTAGATAAAATTCTTGATGAAATTAAGCAATTTAAAAAACAGTTTAACAGGAATCCAATCATTGGAATTTATGGTTTAGCTTTCAAACCGAATATTGATGATTTAAGAGAATCTCCTGCACTGTCTATTGCACTTAAATTATTAAACACATATACAGAGGATAAATTAATGTTCGTTGAACCTAATATAAGCTTCCATAATAAAATTAAAATTTCAACTCTAGGAGAAAGTCTTGAGAAAATCGATGTCGGCGTAATATTAGTAGGCCACAAGGAATTTAAAAATATCAATATTCGAAAAGAAAATATTAAATGGTTAAACTTCGTAAATATTTAATCCGTAATAAAGAAATAAAAAATTGACAAAAATTGGAATTATCATACCACTGTATGAAGCTCAGAAACATAAACAGGTGATTGAGCAAAATCTAAAAGTGAAAAATGTAAATTTCTACCTTACTTCAGAAATTAAGGATTTAGAATATTTTAATTTTTTAAAGGACAAATTTAAGCTCCATAATAATATACGGTTCATCGACAAAACCATTTATCATAAAAAAGGAGCATCTCACTCACGAAACTTATTATTAGATCATGTTGAAGAAAAATATGTAATCAATCTGGACCAAGACGACCTGCTTATTGAATCGGGCATAGAAGAATTGCAGAGAATTGAAGGAGAATATGACTTAATTTTCACACCTCTCACACTAGAAAAGAATAATATAAAAATCAAAAAAAGAACAATAATTTTTAAATCAAGGATCCTCAACCTTTTATTGATCTATTTTTACTATCCTCCTAGAATATGTACAGTAGTATTCAATACAAAGAAATTAAAAGCATTACATGGATTTCCTTTAATTACTTCTGGGGGCGAAGAATGGCTTCTTTTTCGAAAACTCTTTGAGAAAAAACTGTCATTTTACCAAATTCAAAAAAGCCATACCCTTAAAATAGAAAATGGCACGAACCTATCAAACACACATAAAAAAGACAGACTAAGATCCTTAGAAGATATAGTCCTTTCTAACTCAAGCCACTTTCAAATATTGATATATAAATTAGGTAAAATTTTCAAAAAATGAATGTTTACATACATAGTTCACTTAAGGCACTAAATTTCGGAGATGAACTTCTAGCACTGATATTAATCGATAAGATTGACGAAAGAAATTCAATTTATATTAACAGTATTCCTGGAAAAACTACTATTTTATTTGATAAGCACCCACAATTAAGGAATATTAATAAAAAGTTTCCGAAAAAAATAGATCTGTTACTTTTTGGAGGAGGAGGTTATTTTGGGTCACCAAAAGTAAAATTTTCAAAATGGGATGTAAGATTTATAATATCATTTTGGAAACTTCTAGTTTTAAAAATTTTAAAGAATCCAAAATCAATGATAATCGGCACTGGTATTGGACCTAATTCATTTCTCTCAAAAAGAATAATAAAAATATTACTAAGAAATAATATTTCGCCTATAAGAGTAAGAGACGAAGAATCCAAGCGATATCTTGACCAATATTTGAAAAAACCTACAAATATTGAAGTTATAAGAGACTTAGCTAGTTATAAACATTTATATCCTGAATTTTTAAATTCAAAAATCAAAAAAACGCAACGAAAAGAGATTTTAATTCACAACATCTATCTTAAAAAGTTTACACAAACAGGAATAGAATATCTTACCGAATTGAACAAAAAAGGGTTTGACATAACAATAATAGCAGATTCAGAAAAAACTAATAAAAAAATCGGCACAATTACCAAGGAATGGGAGCGAATTGGTTTCAAAATTAGCTCAATTCAATACACTAATTTGGAAGAATTACTAGAAAGAATTACGTGTTCATATCTAGTTATTACCTCAAAGCTTCATGTAGGTATAGTCTCAACAACGTTTAATATACCCACTATATCAATTCCTGAGCACATTAAAACAATACGCTATCATAGATCAATTAATAACGAAGAATTCTGTATAGAAGATTCACTCATCACAAAAGAAATCATATCAAACGCTTTGAATAAAACATATAATCATGGTAATGAAACAATCCAAATCAAAATTCCATGAAATAGTAATACTAGCTCCAATTTCAGAAAATAAAATCTCAGGGCCATTATTTTCAAATACACTATTAGCCAAAGAGTTGTCAGATAAGTTTAATGGTAAAATTCAACTGATAAGCACTAAGACTAAAAAAGAATTTTGTTTTAACTCAATCAATGTTCAGCCTGCCAACAAAGTCAAAATAACTAGGAATACAATTCTAATTTTCACTGGATTATACGATATTTCTATTTTTAAATTAGCTCTCAAATATAAATGTAAGGGAGGGCAATTAATCTTCTCGCCAAGAGGAAACATTACCAAAAAATCACTTTTGAAAAGTATTCACAAAAAGATTTTATATTTTCCAATCATATATTTCGTGTTGAAATATTCCAAAAAGATTCACTTTCTTTCTGAGCTAGAATTTGAAAATAGTGCTTTAAAGTGGCTTTACAAATCAAAGGCAATTTCACATCCAAATCCTATTTTGTTTTCTGAAATTAAAAATATTGATAGAACATTGCAGCCTAGAGATGAAATTAAATGCATCTTCATTGGTAGATATGATATACACCACAAAGGACTAGACCTTTTATTGAAGTTTGTTCAAAAAAATCTTTCTTCCCTAAAAAAACATAAGATTGTTTTCTATTTATATGGCTCAAATTACAGAAAGGGTAAAGAGCAATTAAGTAAAGTCATAATTACTAAATCTCTACAAGATCGAATAAAGCTACATGATTCAATTACCTCTCCCAAGGTCAAAAATTCAGTTATTCTAAATTCTGATTATTTTGTGCATTTTTCAAGATATGAGGGAGTCCCACAATCTGTAATTGAAGCTATGAATTATAAATCTAAAGTAATTATCACAACGCATTGCAATATAACAAGCCAAGAACTAGGAAAAGGATCTATTCTAATTAGGGATAATAAGGACTGGAATAACTTAGTCTCCAACATAATAGCAAATAAAGATATCCTGGAATGTAATCATAACTTGAAAACGTTCTCCCCGGATTCATTTCTTAAAGAAATACAATGAGAAGTAAATTTTTAAATGGAAATAATATATTAATTACTCTTCCGATTTTAAGCTCGATATCACTTTTTATTTCATTTTTTTTTAATATTTATTTAATAGAACATCAAAGTCCACAGATAAGTGCTAGATTCTTTTCGGATTTTTCATTTGGAGCAATGATTGCAGCTCCTACGACTTCGATAATTAAATCAATTTTATTAAAATATGAGTTTGAAATTCCTTACATCAGTAATTTGACAAAATTGTTAATTGCACTTTTTATTATTGTTATCGTCTTTTCCTTCCCAAGGATATTCCTATTAGCTTCTACAATATATATAATCCCAGAAACAATTTCCTTTAAATTTGTTAGGGGAGAAAAGCACATATTAGGTTTAATTTTCCAAAAAATATTACCCTATTTATTTTTATTTTCATCTTTTTATTATCTAAGCTTTTCAAATGATGACTTATTTACGATTTATATAACAGCCTTCGGTTTATCTGTTTTTACATTATTGATTATACTTTTTCTAAAAGTAGAAAATCGTGTTAATCGATCCACAACAACTTTTAAAAAGGTAACCAAAGGAATTTCACTTCAACTTGTTGTTAATCAATTTAATCAAGGAGTAATATGGCTCCCTATACAATACTTCAACTTTCTAGGTTTAACCGAATCTGTTATTTTTTATCGGTTGCTAATCCAACTTAGAACTTTATTGCTTGTGCCTTTTAATTCGTTCAGATCGAAGATTATAGTTTTTCTTATAGGAACAAACTCAATAATTCAAAATCAATCGCATTTAAAATCAATTAGAGTCCTAAGATTATTTTCTATAATTGGCGCTTTGCTTATTGCACTTGCCATACTTTTTGCGCTCCAAGTTGACCTAGAAACTAAAACACTTATTCTTCTAAAATCAAATCAATATTATTTGCTGTTTGGAAA
>NZ_JAGYKG010000007.1 GCF_018401815.1 Nonlabens sp. | reverse complement strand
ACTTATGAAGTTGTCTAATGTCTTTGCTTTCCGTTCACTGCAGTCACTTGAATCAAGCCTTAGATCTGAATTTATAGAGCACATCAATAATTTTTTTCTACGAGCTCCATAAACCTATTGGCATAGGCGTCTTTTCCTTCCCAGTTGTTGTAATCTGGTTTTACCATGCTGTTGATGAAGCTTTGAGCATCTTCGTAACTGTTTCTAGTATTGAGCTGTGAGATCACCCGATTAAAATCTTGATCACTGCCATTAAAAAGGTGTTTGATAAAACCCAGTCGGTCATTCATTCCAAATTTCAAGCCTTTATGAAGACGGTCGTTTAGAGAGACCGGCTTTTCATCAGACTTTGTATCATTCACTTTACGTTCAAAAACGGGCATGGTCTGGAAGTCTGCTGTGATTTCTTCCAGGTCGTTTTTGGTATATCGTTTGGGATCAGGAATCTCAATTTTCTCCTGTTCTTCCTTAGGAATATCAATTTTTGCACTGGTTTCTGGAACTTCATCAGGCATTTCCTGCACCATTTTACTGATGGTAGCCATTCCAGGAAGCTCTATTTCTTCTCTCGTATCCTCTTCATCTGCAGGCATGAAAAGGTCGCTTAGATCGTGATTTGCAAAGGCCTCTTGTGCCTCTTCCTGCGCACCACCCATGACTTTTTCTACATCTCCTGTGATGCTGTCCACATCTTCTTGGGCCTCTGTAAATGCATTAGACAGTCTGCGTTCTATTTCTTCATTTCCAGCACTAGGCAGTATGTCTGCAAAATGTTTTTCTGTAAAAGCGAGTACGGTAAGTTTTTCATACAATTCCTTGGCAATGGCCTGTAGCTCACTCACGTCTTCTTTTTGCTTAAGTTGAAGAATACGGTGCGCTAGGCTGGTAAGGTCTGCTGCTATTTTCTTTTTCATAATGGGAATATTGCCGCTGGTTTATTTGTATTTTTGATATTTGAGTGAAGAAAAAGTTCTTCACTTTAAACGCCTGTAAATTACAAAATGTTTCTAGAAAATACGGTTAATCATGAAGAGCAATTTGGCTGGATCGAAGTAATTTCTGGTTCTATGTTCTCTGGTAAAACAGAAGAATTGATCAGACGTTTAAAAAGAGCGCAGTTTGCACAGCAGAAAGTAGAGATTTTTAAACCTGCTATAGATGTGCGTTACGATGATGAAATGGTAGTCTCTCACGACGCTAATGAGATTAGGAGTACACCAGTTCCTGCTGCGGCAAATATCCCACTTCTTGCAAATGACTGTCAAGTAGTAGGAATAGACGAAGCCCAGTTTTTTGATGACGAAATAGTTGCCGTGTGTAATGCTCTTGCAAATCGCGGTATACGAGTGATTGTCGCTGGACTGGACATGGATTTTAAAGGAAACCCCTTCGGCCCGATGCCTGCACTTATGGCAACAGCAGAGTATGTCACCAAAGTACACGCTGTTTGTACCAGAACAGGAAATCTCGCTCAGTATTCCTACCGTAAAACCGCCGATGAAAAAGTAGTCATGTTAGGCGAGCAACAAGAATACGAGCCCTTGAGTCGCGCAGCTTACTACAAAGCCATGCTTTCTGATAAATTGAAAGATATGGATGTGAAGACAGAAGAAGTGAATGATAAAAACACCTCCTAAATGCAATTAAAAGGCACCAGATTAGAAGTAAATTTAGAAGCGCTAGCCCATAATTACCATTATCTGCGTAGCAAAATAAGTGAAGACACTAAATTCATGTCGGTCGTTAAAGCAAATGCTTATGGCCACGGAATAGTACCTATTGCCCAAAAACTACAAGAATTAGGAACAGATTATTTTGCGGCCGCTTATGTAGAGGAAGGCGTAGAATTGAGAGATAATGGAATCATAAAACCCATTCTTATCCTTCATCCACAGCAGCATCATCTCGATTTATGCATAGACCGATGTTTGGAGCCAGTTATTTATAGTGTGGAGATGCTGGAGGCTTTTACCGCTTCCGCGAAAGCGAAACAACAACAATCTTATCCCATACATTTGGAATTCAATACGGGATTGAACCGAATAGGAATAGATCATAAGGATGTGGACAACGTCTTGAAAAAGGTATCCTCTAGCCCACAAGTCAAAGTACGCGGGTTGCAATCACATCTCGCAGCTAGTGAAGATGCAGCTGAAACCGTTTTTACTCAAAGACAAATCGCTTTATTTGAAGAAATCACAACAAAAGTGCAACAAAAATTAGGTTATGAGATTCTTAAACATGAATCCAACACCAGCGGTATTCTCAATTATAAGAATGCCCATTTTACCATGGTGCGCTCAGGAATAGGCCTATATGGTTATGGAAACGATGCGCAGTATGATGTACATCTAAAACCTATTGCTACCCTTATCTCCAACATTTCACAGATACGAACTATAGAGGCAGGAGAGACGGTAAGTTATAACCGCAAGTTTGTTGCAAAGGATCAAACTACTTATGCTGTTATTCCATTAGGTCACGGCGATGGCGTTAATCGCATTTATGGTTATGGAAAGCTTAAAGTTAGAATTAACGGGAAGTCTGCACCTACATTAGGTGTTATATGCATGGATATGTTTATGGTCGACATCAGTGCTATAGAAGCAAAAGTAGGGGATGAAGTGGTTATTTTTGATCCACAAATTCACACTTCAAGACAAATGGCTGAAGATGCCGGCACTATTTCTTACGAACTCCTCACCGGTATTCAAAAACGGGTACCACGTGTCTACTTAACTCATATGCCTGGTTAAATAAGGTTGCATTAAATTTTTATATAAGAGTCAAATTATTTGTTCTTAATATTTATGAAAACAACTAGAATTCATGTAATTTTATATGTCATCTAATTTAAAACGCAATTATATGTTTAAGGAATTTAGAGATTTTATAATGACGGGTAATGTTATAGACCTTGCCGTTGCGGTGATACTTGCAGGAGTTGTAAGCGGGGTAGTAAAAGGCTTTGTCAATCTTATTATGATGCCTATTGTGGGCCATTTTACTGGGGATGTTGATTTCTCAGACCTTAAAGTGGTATTGTCTGAGGCAGTAATAGGCGCTGATGGTGTAGTGACAAAACCAGAAAATGCTATTATGTACGGTGCATGGGTCAACACCATCATCTCTTTAGTTATCGTTGGTTTTGTACTGTTTATAATTGTAAAAGCATATAACAACCTTAGAAAGCCTATAGCAGCAGCTGCACCAGCAGGACCCTCAAAAGAGGAACAACTTCTCATGGAAATACGCGATGCAATCAAATCACAGAACTAATATATGTTATTCATATCAATTTAGTAACGAGTTTTAACCGACCAAATCCAGCCGTCTTATCAAAAAACAAGACGGCTTTTTTGGCTCCAATCTGAATTGTTTTTTCTAGAAAGCATCCCAGAATAGGACAAATTTTCTATCCAATTAAAATTATAAGAATTTTAGAAGATTTATAAAAATACACGCAATACTTTTGCGGCTTAAATGATATCATCATGAAAATAGCTGTTGTAGGTGTTACCGGAATGGTAGGCCAGGTCATGCTGCGCATCCTTGAGGAGCGCAACCTTAATGTTTCTACCCTTATTCCTGTTGCCTCTGAGAAATCTGTAGGTGCTGAGGTTACTTTTAAGGGCAAACAGTACAAGGTAGTGAGCATGAAACAGGCTATTGAGATGAGACCAGACATTGCTCTTTTTTCTGCTGGAGGGGCTGTAAGTTTAGAGTTTGCACCGCAATTTGCTGCAGTAGGAACTACGGTAATTGATAATTCCAGTGCCTTTAGAATGGATGCAGATAAGAAACTGATCGTTCCAGAAATCAATGCAAGCATTCTTAAAAAAGAAGATAAAATCATTGCAAACCCTAACTGTTCTACTATTCAAATGGTAGCGACCTTGTCACCTCTTCATAAAAAATACGGTGTAAAAAGGGTGGTGATTTCTACCTATCAGTCCATTACAGGAACAGGAGTAAAAGCAGTAGAGCAATTAGAAAATGAATATGCAGGTAAGAAAGGTCCTATGGCATATCCTTACCAGATTCATAAAAATGCTATTCCTCACTGTGACGTTTTTGAAGAAAACGGATATACAAAAGAAGAGATGAAACTCATCAAAGAAACTCAGAAAATTCTAGAGGATCATACAATTGCGGTTACCGCCACTGCAGTGCGTATTCCCGTAGTAGGGGGGCATTCAGAAAGTGTGAACGTAGAATTTAAAACTGATTTTACAGAGACGGATATTAGAAAAATTTTATCAGAAACACCTGGAGTAACTGTTCAAGATAACGTAGATGTTAACGTATATCCTATGCCGTTAATGGCCCATGGTAAGGACGACGTTTTTGTAGGCCGTATACGAAGAGATCATTCTCAAGAAAACACGATTAACATGTGGATTGTTTCAGATAACCTTAGAAAAGGAGCCGCTACTAACGCTGTTCAAATTGCAGAATACCTTATAAAAAACCATCTCGTGTAGAAAGCTTCTTTCAACTCATAGACCAGTGCGTATTTTTCTATAACTTTACGTGTTGAATTTAAAGTCATTATGAGAAAAATATTCACTGGTCTTTTTATTGTTTTTTGCCTAGGAGCGCAAGCACAATTTTGGACAGAAACTTCATCTGGTTTCTCCACCAACTTTAGAGGCTTAAGCAAGTTTCATGTGGTAGATGCAAACCTAGCTTGGGCTATTGGCTATGACGGCTTTAATACAGCAAATAACATCCAGCAATTTTCTAAAACAGACGACTCAGGACTGACATGGAGCTCAGGAGTTTTTGACTTAGGAGACACCAGTTTAGGAATAGCAGACTTAAGTGGCGTCGATTCTAATACTGCTTTTGTAGCAGCTTACCCTAGGCAAGCTGGACAACAAGGTGGCATCTGGAAAACTACGGACGCTGGGGTAACTTGGACACAACAAACTGCCGCTTCTTTTAATAATGTAGCTAGTTTTCCCAACATCGTACATTACTTTGATGCAAATAATGGTCTTGCTATAGGAGATCCTACAAATGGGTATTGGGAGATTTATACCTCTAACAATGGAGGCACCACCTACAGTAGAATTCCCTCTGCAAGTTTGCCAGCACCATTGAATAATGAAACCGGTTATTTATCTCAGTTTGCTTACTCTGGAGATAGTATTTGGTTTACAACCAGTGCAGGACGTATTATTCATTCAGCAAATCGGGGTGTAACTTGGAGCGTGTACCAATCGCCGTTAAGCGATTTTGAAGGCACCACTATTTTTGGAGATATTTCTTTTGCAACTTCAAATCGCGGAGTCATTCAGGATAACGCAGGAAATATTTTTAAAACTACAGACGGTGGACAGACTTGGAATGCTGTTGTTTTTTCTGGCACAGGGACACCTTACGGTGGTGCCATTTCTTATTTGCCCAATACCTTTCATATGGTGAGTACCGGTGGCGAAGCAAACTTTGCAGGGAGTTCGTATTCGGTAGATGACGGGACAACATGGATTAATATAGATACAGACCAACATGTAGGGGTTGCTTTTTTTAATGATACCGTTGGATATAGTGGCAGTTTTAGCAATGCAACTAATAACTTAGGTGTTTTTAGGTATACAGGTAGCGTTTTAAACGAAGCATCTGTTGAGGAATTGGGTGAAGTTCAACTGTTCCATAACAATCAGACCGGACAATTAGAGGTTGCGACTGGTCAACAGTTTAAAAATCTAAGAATTTATGATTTGCATGGTCAATTGGGACTAACCTCTACAAGCACGCTTATAAGTACAAATCTCATTCCATCTGGTGTTTATATAGCTCAAATTTTCACAGATACAGGTCTTAAAACTTCTAAATTTATAAAATACTAAAATGCTTTAATTATGAAAAAATGGCTAATGGGAGCAGCGGCTCTATCGGTATTAATTTCCTGCACGGAAGAAGCGAAAAAACAAACAAGTATGGCAATGACCTACCCGCAAACAAAAAAAGTGGATACTGTCGTAGATGTGTATCATGGAGTTGAAGTAGCAGATCCCTATAGATGGCTAGAAGACGATCGCAGTAAAGAAACAGAAGCATGGGTAAAAGCTCAAAATACAACCACTCAAGCTTTCCTTTCTAAAATCTCCTACAGAGATGAGATCAAAAAACGACTTACAGAGCTTTGGAACTATGAAAAAGTTGGAGCTCCGTTTATCGAAGGAGACTATGCGTATTTCTATAAAAATGATGGATTACAAAATCAATACGTCATTTATAGATATTTAAAAGACAGCGATCCAGAAACCGCTGAGGTGTTTTTAGATCCCAATACCTTTAGTGAGAAAGGAACCACTTCTTTAGGAGGGACCAGCTTTACTAAAGACGGCTCTCTTTTTGCCTATTCCATTAGTGAAGGTGGTAGTGACTGGAGAAAAGTAATCGTACTGGATGTAAATTCTATAAAGCAAATAGGAGATACCCTAGTAGATATAAAGTTTTCTGGAATCTCGTGGAAAGGAAACGATGGCTTCTTCTATTCCAGTTATGATAAGCCTAAAGGAAGTGAGCTTAGCGCCATGACAGACCAACATAAATTGTATTACCATAAAATGGGTACCCCACAAAGTGAAGATAAAGTGATCTTTGGCGGTACACCAGACCAAAAATACCGTTACGTAGGAGGTAGCGTTACTGAAGATCAAAACTACTTGGTGATCTCTGGAAGTACTTCTACAAATGGAGGAAAAATGTGGATGAAGGAACTGCATACCCCAAATGCACCTTTAGTGGCTGTAGTAGATAATTTTGACACCAACACCTACCTGTTGCACAATGAGGGAACTCAGCTGTGGTTGGTAACAGATGACAATGCTCCTAATAAAAGAATAGTAACTACCGACTTTTCTAATCCTGTTCAGGAAACTTGGAAAGATGTTATTCCAGAAACAGAACACGTACTTTCTCCTTCTACTGCTGGCGGTTATATTTTTACAGAATATATGGTAGATGCTGTTTCTCAAGTAAAACAATACAACTATGACGGTTCTTTGGTAAGAGAAGTAAAGCTCCCAGGGATAGGAAATGTAGGAGGCTTTGGCGCAAAAGAAGAAGACAAAACTTTGTATTACAGTTTTACTAACTACACCACTCCAGGAAGTACTTATTTGTACGATATCAAAGAAGGAACTTCAGAACTCTACCGCAAGCCTAACATCAAGTTCAATAGTGAAGACTTTGAAAGCAAGCAAGTTTTTTACTCCTCCAAGGACGGAACAAAAATTCCTATGATTATTTCTTATAGAAAAGGATTGGTGTTGGACGGTAAGAATCCAACCATACTTTATGGATATGGAGGTTTTAATATCTCTTTGAACCCAGGTTTTTCTGTTACACAGGCTGCGTGGATGGAGTTAGGTGGTGTTTATGCTGTGGCTAACCTACGTGGAGGAGGTGAATACGGTAAAAAATGGCACGATGCGGGAACTAAAATGCAAAAACAAAATGTATTTGACGATTTTATTGCTGCAGGAGAGTGGCTAAAAGAGAACAAATATACAGATACAAAACACCTGGCTATTCAAGGAGGTTCCAATGGAGGGCTTTTAGTAGGAGCGACCATGACACAACGTCCTGATCTTGCTGGCGTGGCATTTCCTGCTGTAGGAGTATTGGACATGTTGCGTTACAATAAATTTACAGCTGGTGCCGGATGGGCGTACGATTATGGAACGGCAGAGGACAGCCCAGAAATGTTTGAATACTTGAAAGGATATTCACCATTACACAATATCAAAGCAGGGGTTTCCTACCCAGCGACTTTAGTGACTACTGGAGATCATGATGACCGTGTGGTTCCTGCACATTCTTTTAAATTTGCTGCAGAGTTGCAATCCAAGCAAGCTGGAAATGCACCTACATTGATCAGGATAGAAACGGACGCAGGTCATGGGGCTGGTAAATCTACAGAGCAACAGATTCAAGAGCGTACAGATATCTATGCCTTTGGCCTTTATAATATGGGCTATGAGCAGCTTCCAGACCTAAAGTCTCAAGTAAAGATGTAAAATCACTTGTTATATTTTTTCAAGAACCCATGTTGCACGACATGGGTTTTTTGTTGATACCTTTGTTCTATGTTGCAATTGATTGATATTAGTTTCGCTTTCGCGAAAGCGGATACCCTAAAAAATATTTCCCTAAAAATAAAACAGGGAACTCATGTCGCTGTGATAGGAGAAAGCGGCTGCGGTAAAAGCACCCTCTTAGACATCGTTTACGGGTTGTTACAAGCACAAAAAGGTGTTGTCAAGTGGAATGATGAAGAGTTAGAGGGAGCAGATCACCATTTGGTGCCCGGTCATCCCATGATGAAATACGTACCTCAAGAATTTGACCTGATGCCTTTTACCAGCGTTTTTGAAAACGTAGGAGCGCATCTTTCTATTCAAATTGACGATCGAGCAAGCCGTATTGGCGAATTGCTCGATGTAGTCGATATGAGCAGCTTTAAAAACCGTAAGGTAAAAACACTTTCTGGTGGACAGAAACAGCGTGTAGCGATCGCAAAAGCACTTGCTCAGGAGCCCCAACTCTTATTGCTCGACGAACCTTTCTCACACATCGATAACTTTAGAAAAAATGAGTTGCGCAGAAAACTTTTTGATTACCTAACCCGCAATAACATCAGTTGTTTAGTAGCCACACATGATCAAGGTGACGTGCTTTCTTTTTGTCATCAAACCATCATCATGAAGGAGGGTCAGATCCTAGATTTTAGAGGGACCTCAGAGGTGTATGGAAATCCCTTAAATACCTACACTGCTGCTTTGTTTGATGAGGTCAATGCCATTCCTAAGGTTTGGTTGGATACTAAAGAGGATTTAATTTTGTACCCACACCAATTAAAGGTTTCTAAAAAGGGCTTTTCTGTGGAGGTACAGCAGTCTTTTTTTCAAGGAGCCGATTATCTAATTACCGCACAAAAAGATCAAAAAACGCTGTTTTTTAGATCCAAAAAGCCTCTTGAAATAGGCAAAGAAGTGTTTTTAAATACAAGTTCCTAGGAGTAAATGTACGTCTGTCAATAGAAAAATGGATTTCAATTGATCTTGGTGGTGGCTGATGATAAGGCAGAGAATCACAACATAGGTTATAGCTTGAGAATACACAGAGCCACTGATTGTGATGTCCGTGTCTGAATCTGTTACGAGGACTTTTATATTTGTACAAACTTTTTACCATGAAAAAACTTTTGTTCCTACTCAGCATGCTATTGCTAGGCTCCTGCAAGAATCCTTATAAAGACATCGTTTTTGTAGAAATAAAAAACCCAGCACTTGAAAAAGCATCACTACATCAATTGGATATTTTGGCGACTTGTGTGCTGTATAACCCTAATAGCGTAGCCATAAATCTTGAAGAAGTAGATTTTGACGTTTACATTAATGGAACTAAAACAGCCCTTATAAAGCAAGTGGAAACGGTCGTGATGCCAGCCAACTCTGAATTTGAATTCCCTGTAAGAGCAGCGGTAAACCCTAAAGAAGTTTATGGCGAGAAGGGAACAGGAGTTTTAGGCGCAGCGCTACAAATACTAGCCAGTCAGAAAGTGGATGTAAAGTATGATGGAAGCATTAAGGTGGGCAAAGGAGCGATTCACTTTAGGGTGCCTGTGGTAGATAGCTTGAGTATTCCTGTGAATTTTAATTTTTAACTTTAGAAGATGCTCTCGGTAATTCAGCATCTTTTAAAGCTTACTTGTCAAAGGATTGACAAATATTTCTTTAGAGAAAATAAAAGCCTCCAGCGTTATTCTTGTAAATCTGCTTTTACTAACTTTTCAAAACGCTCTATACTCATTGCGTTTTCCACATGATAATTCCCTATAGCGGTTCTTCTTAAGGAAGATAGGTGACCACCATTATTTAGTGCAGCACCAAAATCGTGTGCAATGGATCGGATGTAAGTTCCTTTGCTACAAGAGATTCTAAAATCCACTTCTGGAAGTTCGATTCTAGTAATTTCAAATTCGTTTACCGTCACTGTTCTTGCTTCTATCTCTGTAGTTTCTCCAGCGCGAGCCAGTTCGTAGAGTCGTTTCCCATCCTTTTTAATAGCTGAGAAAATAGGTGGTTTTTGCTGTATCTCTCCTGTGAACTTTGCTGTGGTTCCTTTGATCAAGTCCTCTGTGAGCTGGTCCAATGCAAAAGTTTGATCCACTTCAGTTTCTAAATCATAACTAGGCGTTGTGCTACCTAAAGTAATCGTGCCTGTGTATTCTTTTTCTTGAGCTTGATAGGTGCTTATGTTTTTGGTCTCTTTACCGGTACATATAATTAACAAACCACTTGCTAGTGGGTCTAATGTCCCTGCATGACCTACTTTAATTTTTTTTATTTTGTATTCTTTCCTGATGAGCCAGCGCAATTTGTTCACTACTTGAAAAGAAGACCATTCTAAGGGTTTATCTATAAGCAGTACTTGACCTTTTAGGTAGGGGTTTTCTTGATCTTGCATAGGTGTAAAGAAAGAGAATTAATAATTGGCAGAAAAATGAAGAGGGACTATTAACTCATTCCACGTTCCTTGCGAACGGTTTCATAGGCATCTTGAACCTTTTTAAATTTCTCTTCAGCACCTTTTTTATAGGCTTCGTCCATATCCATTAATTTATCGGGATGGTATTTCTTTGCCATGGTGCGGTAGGCTTTTTTTACCTCATGATCAGGAACAGACTTATCGATTTCTAGGATCTTATAGGCATTATCTTGATCTTTTACAAACATTGCTTTGATCGAGATAAAATCGCGCTCTGTGAGTCGCAGGTAGCCTGCTATTTGATAGATCACACGAATTTCAGCTTCACTTGTATGACCATCTGCCTGGGCAATTCCAAATAGAAAATGAAGGATTTGTAATCTGGATTCGTACCTAGTTCTGGCGTTGAGGTAATTGCAAATTTTTGCTGCATCGACCTCTCGCTTTTTAACCACTTCATTAAAGACCTTGAATATAGCGTTGGCCCTTTCTTTACCATAAGCACCAACAAAATACTGTCTTACATAGTCCAGTTCATTTTGGGTAACCTTACCATCTGCTTTAATAACTAAAGAGGTAAGAGATAGTAAATTCAGTTCAAAATCCTGTGGACTTACCGTAGCACTTCTCTGAAAAGGGCTTCCTGAATGGGTTCTACTTTGCTGAGAATTCCCATCACTTAGAAAAGCGTTGTAAATCCATCTGAGAACAAAAAATATAGCGATGTAGCCGAAAAATGACATAGGTTGTTGAGCTGGTTATGAGTGCGACAAGTAAATCTTTAAATGACCATTATTTTAAAATTTATTCGGCAGACCGAGAACTGTCTCGGTTACAGATGTTGATTTCAAGGAATGTGCCATAGCTTTTTTATAACTTTTAGATGACAAAATGGCTACGCACCTATTTTTTGCGTTTAAAAACCGGTACAGAAGAGCAAGCTTCTCCGTACATAATAGACCGAGCTACTTCTTGTAATTTCTCGGTAATCATGGCATATGCGGCAACGGGAACAGGTTTGTTAGAACAGCCTTTTACAATTACTGGAGCGTCTTGAAACACACTTACATCCATACCTGCGATCACTTCTCTATAAATTTCAGTTTCAAGTTGTTCTAAAGAGCCGCAAACTACTTTTTTAGCAATTCCGTAAAGATGACTTTGTACGAGCATCCACGCCCATTGTGGCACTATGGCATCTGTACTGCAATGTATAGCTACGTAATGATTGTTATAAGCAGAGAAGTCTGTTGTTTTTAAGCTTTCGCGAAAGCGGGATTCCACTAGCACTATTCCCTCTAACAACCATTGAGAAATATCAATAATTGTTCTGGGTCCAGGTGCATAGAAGTCTTCTAAGTCAAAGGTTTTTAACTTAGAATTGGAGACGCGATTGATGATTTCTTCTGGCATATCTAGAGCATTCCTAGTTCTAACTTGGCTTCTTCACTCATCAAATCTTTATTCCATGGCGGGTCAAAAGTGATTTCCACTTCTGCATCGTTTACCTCTTTAAGGGTTTTTACTTTTTCTTCTACTTCTACCGGCAGTGTCTCAGCCACTGGGCAGTTAGGCGAAGTTAAGGTCATGAGTATTTTTACGTCAGCATCACTGCTTACCATGACATCGTAGATCAATCCTAGTTCGTAAATATCTACTGGTATTTCAGGATCGTAAATGGTCTTGAGGACTTTTACTACTTTTTCTCCTATTTCTTGTCCGTTAATTTCTTCCATCTTAGTTGACTTGAGTTTGGTATGCGATCGCATACATTTTTAATTGTTTGATCATGGAAACAAGTCCATTTGCTCTGGTAGGGGAAAGGTGTTCTTTGAGCCCTATTTCATCTATAAAATCAGTTTTGGCCGCAATAATATCGGCTGGTTTTTGACCAGACCATGCTCTGATAAGAATGGCAATAATCCCTTTGGTAATAATGGCATCACTGTCTGCGGTAAAGGCAATTTTATCAGATTCTAGCTCTGCATTTACCCATACTTTAGATTGGCAACCTTTTATAATACGGTCTTCTGTTTTTAAACTTTCATCAATTAAAGGGAGGCTTTTCCCTAAATCGATCATGTATTCATAACGCTGCATCCAGTCGTCAAACATGGAAAACTCTTCAACTATTTCTTCTTGTATTTCTTGAATACTCGCCATTAGATATCTTCTTTTTTTACTGCAATTATAATTACTTTTCCTTTTTTATCCATGAGGAGGATGCCTGTCTTAGTAACTTCTACAGAGGCTACTTTGGACAAGTGATTCTTGTAGTCTTTTTCTATTTCATCCAGGTCGCTACAGTACATTTTTGTGCCTGCCAGCATCCCCATTTCAATTTGATTTTTTTCAGGGTTTTTAAAGCTTCCAAAATATTGATTACAAGCAGATTTTCCTGAAATCTTGTTTTCTTCACCCATTTCTATAGATATGGTGATGTCGTACTCAGAGTAGTCGTTGCTTCCTACTGTAGTCACTTCGTAATCTCCGTCTACATCTTTCATGTCCTTGCAGGATGTAATCGTTATGGACATTAAAGCTACTAGTATTGTTGCTAGTTTCATAATACTTGTTTCAACTATTAAAGTTAAGATAACATAGTTACAGCACGTTGCAAAGCTTGTACCATAACATCTATTTCTTCTTTAGTATTGTAAAAAGCAAAGCTGGCTCTTATGGTTCCGGGAATTTTAAAACGTTCCATAACAGGCTGTGCACAGTGGTGTCCGGTTCTTACGGCCACTCCTAATTTATCTACAATGGTTCCTATGTCGTAAGGGTGTAAGCTAGCCACATTAAAACTAATAACCGCAGCTTTGTCAGTGACATCGCCATAAATTTTAGCACCTGGTATGTTTTTGATTTGCGCTGTTCCATAAACCAGCAGCCCGTGTTCATAGGCAGCGATATTTTCCATTCCTATTTCGTTGAGGTAGTCAATAGCAGCACCCAAAGCTATTCCACCAGCAATGTTAGGTGTTCCTGCTTCAAATTTATGAGGCAATCCGGCGTAGGTTGTTTTTTCAAAGCTTACTTGATCAATCATCTCGCCACCACCTTGATAAGGAGGTAGGCTATTTAAGGCTTCCTCTTTTCCATAAAGGATTCCTATTCCTGTAGGGCCGCACATTTTATGTCCAGACATGGTGTAGAAGTCCGCATCCAGAGCTTGCATATCTAATTTCATATGGCCACATGATTGTGCGCCATCAATAAGGGTCATCGCATCGTATTGATGCGCAGCGTCTATGATTTCTTTAACGGGGTTGGTAACTCCTAATGCATTAGAAATATGATTTACGACTACAAATGCTGTTTTAGAATTGAGAAGGTTGTGATAAGCATGCATATCCAGTCGTCCGTCATCTAATACCGGAATCACTTTTAAAACCGCTCCAACTCGTTCACAAAGCATTTGCCAAGGCACAATATTGGAGTGATGCTCTACTGCACTAACAATGACTTCATCTTCTTTTTTTACAAAGACATGCGCCCCACTAGCTACGGCATTAATAGAATGCGTATTACCCGAAGTAAAGATGACTTGTTTAGCAAGCGGAATATTGAAAAAAGCTCTTACTTTTTCACGAGCACCTTCAAAGTGGTCGGTTGCTTCCTGACTCAAGGCATGCACACCACGGTGTATGTTTGCGTTGTATAAGGTATAATAAGCTACGATTTTATCAATTACCTGTGTGGGTTTTTGAGAAGTCGCGGCATTATCAAAATAGATCAATGGCTGTCCGTTTACCTTACGGTTTAAAATAGGAAAATCAGCTCTTATTTTCTTGATGTCTAGCATAATTGCAAAGGTAAGCCCTAGGCGTGAAGACATTGTTAAATCGGTGCTAGAAAATAGCCTCTCAAGCGTTACTTTGTATTCAAGTAAATAAAAATACCCCGTCAAAAGTTAGCGTATTTTTGAAAATATAATGCAATGTTACCAATCAACTACCCTCTCCATGCCTAACTTCATTGCGATCAATGTAGTAATGAGAGATTTTATTTCTGGTATATTACAGATTTAGAAATCAGTTTTCTAAATGGGTATAAGAATCGCACTATGAGTCTTAGATCTTCAGCCCCAATCTTTGCAACGACTCTGCTTTCCTGTTACAGTTGTAGGAACGTTTTGTTGCTGTAGATTTGCTCCGGCTCTATAAATTCCTATACGCTCTAGTGGGCTGGAGTATTGCTTAACAGTTAGCTAGAAGCGGCCACACTTTGAAAAGAATCTTTGTTTTGTGCCTGTTCCACTTGCTTCAATTGTATTCTTGTGAGGTAATTAAACCTTTCTCAAACAGCGTTTTGTTGCGACCTGGTACTTTTTTTGAATTCCTTTGCTCTTTTTTGTATTCGCTTTCGCGAAAGCAAATCAAAGACACCTCGCCCAGAACAAAATTATTCAAACTCATTAATCCCGTACAATATCTGTTTCATTTTGCTTCCATTGATTTCTATAGGCTTATAAGCAGTATTAAACTTTTCGATGCTTACGGCAATATTATCTTTAAGTTTTTTATACTCCAAAGGTATTTTAGTGGCACATTGTTTCTCGTTTTCGTAGCTGTTTAACATGACTCCAAATTTCTCATAGAATTTAGCCCCTTGATCGATATGACCGTTGTACAAGATGATGAATTGCAATAATCGGTCAATAGGAAATTCTAGGTTGATTTGCATTTTATGCGCTTTATATCGCTGAGAGTCATCTTTAAGTGCTTTATCCAGTTCCTTTAAATAGGTGCCTAAATTATCTCTAATACGTTCCCAGTCATCCGTATTTCGGCATTGTTCTAATGCTGTGTGGTACTTAATGGGCTTGGTATAATCTACAAATAATTGTTGTAGTTCTAACATGACATTAGTATTGCTCTTTTGCAGAAATGCAGTCTCAAAGTATATAATGTTTAAATCATTATGCATTCTTAATGTAAAGTCTAAAATGCATTCTATTTCTTTAAGATGTTCCTCTTTTTCTTTTTTATTTGCACTGGAATTATTAAAAAGAGAAACCATAGAGTGCACCACAGAGGTATAAATATTATCTCCTAATATACTAGACAATTCAAAACCCGATTTTTTATCCTGATTTTTTGTCATTTTCGCCTTCATTTCTATAAATTCCGGATAATTATTGGGGTTACCCAAATTATTAATTTCATTAAAAGTAGCGACCGATGCATAGTGATGATCCAGTGTCAAGGTCTTTTCATACAAGATTTTGATAATTTGTAAGCCTTTTAAATATCTTATTTTACTAATATCTGTGGCTTCAGAAAGTTCATTTAATTTTAATTCATTTAGAACATGATCTTTTTCTATAAGTAGTGCTACTTTTTCCTTTAGGCTGTTTCCAGCTTTTAAGTCTTGGGAGAGCTTGTTTAAACGCTGGTACAAACTATTGTTTTCAGTTCTATAA
This sequence comes from Nonlabens sp., assembly GCF_018401815.1. GTDB lineage: Bacteria > Bacteroidota > Bacteroidia > Flavobacteriales > Flavobacteriaceae > Nonlabens. The sequence continues at coordinate 57,073 of NZ_JAGYKG010000007.1, read as the reverse complement.
AACATTTGTACGATTTGTAGTTCAACACTTAAATCTTCTAGGAGTACCGCTATTTCTTTATTTGGATCTGTTGAGTTTGCGGTCATCACATTCATTACTAAAAACAAGACAATCCCAGTCATATATTTGATTAATGAGGCCATAACTATAGGAGTTTAAGAGTGATGATAAATTCTTTTTCTGTTAGCACTACAGGATATTCTCCTATGGCTAGTTTGTTAAGTTTTTCTGGTAGTTTTAAAGCTGCTCTGGCCTCTTCAGGAAGCTCTAGTTCTTCTTGTATTAGAAAAAACAATTCTTCTAGGTTAATGTCTTTATTAATTTCATTCCCCACTATTCTTACTTCATCTTCAAGGGTGATTTTATCTCTTTTGATGAGGATAGTTAAAGTTCCATTCTTGTTAAAAGTTGCACTTGCATTTGATGATGCAATAGATCCATTAGTTTTGAATTTACAGATGCCGCGACCAAAACCACAAGGTTCAGTTGTAGCGCGAGGTAACTTTCCAAAGATTAATTCTGTCGCAATAAATCCATTACTCATTTCTTCTTGAGAATAGGCACTATTAAGCAGGCATAGCAATGCTATGGGTATTAATATTTTCATAATTTTAAGGATTGGGATTTAAAAGAAAGTTAGAAGTTTGCCCCATCAGCAATTATTATAACTTTCTTTTAAATAATTTATTAAGGATTAAGTTCACTCTATATATCCATTCTCTAAAAGGGCCTCTTTAATTCCTTTAATGTGAGCACGTCCATAAATAATTGCAATCTTATTATGTTTTGAATCATTCAATATTTCATTTACTACAACACCATTCCTAAAGTCCAATACTATACTTTCACTCTTTTTTTTGTCGAAATCTTTATTTTCACATTTTGATTTCTCATCGTAGTTATTTTCAAAATCACATGGGGTTAAGACAATGCATCCATAAAGACCTTCATAATGAGCTACCATGTCTTCAAATGAAGAATCTACATTTTTACTATTTATTTCATTTAATCCTAACTCTTTGTATTTGGGTTGATTGACCAGCTTTTTTGCTAATTGTATATTTTTAACTTTCATTAAAGAGTCTATGACATTTAAATAGTCGCGTTTTGATCCAAATGGTAAGTTTAGCATCTTCCTCATTTTTCTTTGAAGGCTATCGTCTTTGTTGTTATTGTTCACCAACTCATAATAAAAATAATACCCGTCCTTTTCTAATGAATCAATTTTATTTTTAACGTCTTGATAGTATAACTTTGTACTAACATGAACCATTGGCAAGAAGGCAACCTTTTTATCTGCTCTTTCTAGATTTATTAGTTGAACCTCCTCATCAAATGCCCCAATACTTTTATATGCTTTGTTATAGAGATAACTTTTACATCCTGTTAGAATTATGTGTACAAATAAAATCAATATTAATTTTTTCATTATTGAAATTATTAAAGACCTTTTAGTATTCTAAGTATTATTTCAATGATGGCATTGTTTATTGTGTTCCCACCAGACTCCCCAAAAACACTTCTTAAATGACAACCTAATTGCCACCATCTGCATCGCGATGAAGACTTTGTTAATGCAGTTGACAACCCATATTCAGAATCCGATTTTTCATTTTTTAAGTTCAACCCAAATAATATACTATTATCATTAGATGAATTGTACTTAGAATTATAGTTGTGAACATAAAGTGCTGCTGTGGCAATTTCTTCTACAGAAGAAGATTTTGCGATACCTTCATTGGAAAAACCTTCTGATAGGTATACGAAGGATTTTTCTAAAAGCGCTTTCCCTTCTTTTGGCATTTCATAGGTAGAATTTTCACCTAGTAAAACAGTTAAAAAATCATCATAGTCCATTCCTTTCTCATACGACGGTCTAAGACTTTCCACCAATGACGCCATTCCTTGTTGTAATTGTCCTTTTACATATGCCTCAGTATACTCTTCTTTTTGAGCACTTGTATTAAAAACCATAAACAAGGAAAGCACAAAACTTACTCCTCTAATTATATTCTTTAAATTTTTCATCAGTATCAATTTTAAATACACCACCTACTCTAAACGTTTTTCGGTAACCACGGCTTTTTAAAGTGTATAGGCATTACACTCTTCAAAACAGCTTAAATAGTTCTTCATTTCAAGTATTTTAGTTGCTTTTAAAATGAACTACAATAATGTTGTTTTGGTTTTTAGCGAAACCTGTGAGAGCCTTTACCTTGTAGAGGCTTTCTCTTTGTACTATTTTTTAAATCTGTGTCACTGTTAGGCTGTGTTAAATAGTGAATTAAAACTCGCAGAATAATTCTATTTTGAGTTGGTCATTAATGACAAAGTAAATTTAGAGTATTAAAGAAGTCATATACAAACGCTATTAGTCCAGATTCATGAATATCGAGTCGATATTCATGAATCTAGAGAAGGTTTAACCTTTATTATCTACCTGATAATAAATAACTTAAAATAATGTGTATTTGGCATAGCTATGGGTAATCTTTAAAGCCTCAAAGCCTTCTTATTTGATTAAGGATCCGATCAACTAATACAATATTCTAGAGGTTAAAGGGATAAGAAGTTGATTATTATTCAGATGTTGGATCAGAGCTTTTTAAAAATTGCTCCTATTAATTCATGGTATTTTTATCAGTTGCCTAAAACTTTTTTAGAATGTATGATCATCGGAAGTAAGTAAAAACAAGTTACATTTTGAGTGAGGAGGAGAAAAAGTTGCTTAACCCCTCTTGAGGCATATTCTATATTACGTATCCTTATACGGCTTTATGATTTCCTGCTGTTTTTATGGCCTAGAAGAATTTGCTGTGGGACATATTTTTATAAAGAGAGGGGGAGGTAATTGGTCTTAGAATAGGCAAGGCTTCGGGTTGTTTTTCTGAAATAGGGATATAAAAAACGCTAGACCTTTTAGGATCTAGCGGTAGTAATTGGTCGTACTCTAAATTTGCATGCTTATAAATTATATCATCAACGACCGTATTTACATCATGATACGCTTTTGAGTTTTTAAGATTTGTTCACTTATTTTAGTAGCTGACAAACCTTTTAGATTCTTGGTCTTCAAAGGTTTAATGGAATCTATTAGACTTCCATTCTTCATTAAAAGTTGTGACTGACGCGATGTAATGTTCCAGCTTTTAAGTCTTGGGAGAGCTTGTTTAAACGCTGGTACAAACTATTGTTTTCAGTTCTATAAAACATTTGTACGATTTGTAGTTCAACACTTAAATCTTCTAGGAGTACCGCTATTTCTTTATTTGGATCTGTTGAGTTTGCGGTCATCACATTCATTACTAAAAACAAGACAATCCCAGCCATATATTTGATTAATGAGGCCATAACTATAGGAGTTTAAGAGTGATGATAAATTCTTTTTCTGTTAGCACTACAGGATATTCTCCTATGGCTAGTTTGTTAAGTTTTTCTGGTAGTTTTAAAGCTGCTCTGGCCTCTTCAGGAAGCTCTAGTTCTTCTTGTATTAGAAAAACAATTCTTCTAGGTTAATGTCTTTATTAATTTCATTCCCACTATTCTTACTTCATCTTCAAGGGTGATTTTATCTCTTTTGATGAGGATAGTTAAAGTTCCATTCTTGTTAAAAGTTGCACTTGCATTTGATGATGCAATAGATCCATTAGTTTTGAATTTACAGATGCCGCGACCAAAACCACAAGGTTCAGTTGTAGCGCGAGGTAACTTTCCAAAGATTAATTCTGTCGCAATAAATCCATCACTTATTTCTTCTTGAGAATAGGCACTAGTAAGCAGGCATGGCAATGCTATGGGTATTAATATTTTCATGGGTTCGGTTTTTAAGTTTGAGATAAATTAATAAGAGCTGTATGACTAGCAATAGTCATCACATTACCTAGTTGTATTAAGCTGTAATTCTAAAAAATAAGTATCGACCTTGATATGTCTTTATAAAACAGAATTAGTTGATATAGCGTTCTTCAATTTTAATAAATATACCCAGTGTTTGAAAAAAATCAACAGGTATGTATTTAAAGACCTCCCTTTTTAAAGCAGATGCATAAAATGGATTTAATTCTACAGTTTTTGGTTTAAAGAAGAATCTTACATCGTCAACATCGTTCAATACATTATAAACAAATTCTGAACAGTACAGCCGGTTGTCATTTTTAAGAGTAAAATGGTAATCAAATGTGACCTCTTTTCCTTTGTAATATTTAAGCACCTTTTTAAACTTCAAAAATTCTTTTGATTTCAGTTGAATCTTCCAAATAGAATAATAGCTAATATTCTCTATGCTTATAAACGATTCTAGACTTTCAACTATCAATGCAGTACCATCAATAAACTTATCGTTGGACACGTTATAAATATGATAACCCTCCTTTGTTTTAAACCCAATACCTATATGAGTAGACAAGGTATCTATTTGATTAAAGTCCTTAGCTATGTACTCTCTTTTTAAATCGGTAGATCTATTGAAAACATATATAAAATTGTCTTTTACTATACCCTGTGAATAAACACTAGTAACTAGCAAAAAGCATACTATTTTTAACATTACAAATTTAACCTAAAGAAAGCTCCAGCGTTCATGATACCCCCTGGTGAAAACTCTGCATAAGTGGTAACAATTCTTAAACCATAATTAAAATCTCGATGAGTTCTAAAAACAGCTTGTATCCCGACGTCGATGCCTAGTCCCTTGCTGTCCTCTAGCCCTAATTCCTCGTCAAACATGAGGTATGAAAAACCAAAAATAGATTCTATCTGGAAATTATCAACCTTCGCAAAGGCGTAATTTGCTTGTAATCCATATCGTTGTAAATTATATTTTAAGTTGAATTCATCATTTTCCATCTTTGCATTAGCAAAGGATATGCCTAAAGAAAAATCTTTTGCAAACCGATAATTCAGAACGCCTTCTATATTAAGACCAAAATCGCTTTTTACGTACTGCTGATTCACATTTAAATTTACCGCAAACTCTTTAAAGTCTTTTTGGGCAAATGTGTTTATTCCTGAGAATAAAAAAACGATTAAAATTAGATTTGTTTTCATTTTTTTTATTTTTTTTATTGTTTTCATTTTTAGATTAAACTTCATTAGTGAATGGAGGTTCTTTTAAAAATGAAATAACTATTTAAAAGAACCTCCATTACAATAACTCACTACTTCTCTTTATCTACTGTACTTATAAAGGTGTTTGTCGTAGTACTAGCAGCCACACCTGTAGCAACACTAAAGGCTCCCCCACCTGCAACTCCACCTGCAACATCGGCAGCTCCTACTACCAACCACCTTAACCATCCAGGAGTTCTCTTTTCTGCAATTTTTTGAGCTGTTGGAGAATTATATATTTTATACCACATACCAACAGAGTGTCTTCCTACAGAGCTTAATTGCAACAATGAAGTTTTGTCACTTTCTGTTAATTCTCTGTTTTTCATAATACTGCTTTCGAAATCTTTAATATAAATAACAACTTCCTCTAAGTCTATACCACCTTTAAAACCATTGCTCACAATAAAATCAAGTAGTCGCTGAAGTTCTATTTTACCAGTATAGGAAAGATTTGATTTTTCTACAGTACCACTAAAACTATTTTTAATATCACTCACTCCATAATTGAATTGTTTTAAAGTAAGTCTTTCGCCTTTAAGTTCGTGCTCATCACAAAGTTCATTGGTCAAATCAAGCGTTTTTTGAATTGCTAACCTTTCATTGCCGTATCTCTTTAAAAACTCCATTACGATCTCATTATGTTTAATCCCAGTATCATCATAAGGATTGTCTGGATTATCGTAATCAATAGATATTAAATTTTCTCCTGTCCTTGATCCATTTGTTTGCCCACTAACATTAAAAACCATAAACAAGGAAAGCACAAAACTTACTCCTCTAATTATATTCTTTAAATTTTTCATCAGTATCAATTTTAAATACACCACCTACTCTAAACGTTTTTCGGTAACCACGGCTTTTTAAAGTGTATAGGCATTACACTCTTCAAAACAGCTTAAATAGTTCTTCATTTCAAGTATTTTAGTTGCTTTTAAAATGAACTACAATAATGTTGTTTTGGTTTTTAGCGAAACCTGTGAGAGCCTTTACCTTGTAGAGGCTTTCTCTTTTTGTACTATTTTTTAAATCTGTGTCACTGTTAGGCTGTGTTAAATAGTGAATTAAAACTCGCAGAATAATTCTATTTTGAGTTGGTCATTAATGACAAAGTAAATTTAGAGTATTAAAGAAGTCATATACAAACGCTATTAGTCCAGATTCATGAATATCGACTCGATATTCATGAATCTATAGAAGGTTTAACCTTTTATCTACCTGATAATAAAGAACTTAAAATAATGTGTATTTGGCATAGCTATGGGTAATCTTTAAAGCCTCAAAGCCTTCTTATTTGATTAAGGATCCGATCAACTAATACAAGATTCTAGAGGTTAAAGGGATAAGAAGTTGATTATTATTCAGATGTTGGATCAGAGCTTTTTAAAAATTGCTCCTATTAATTCATGGTATTTTTATCAGTTGCCTAAAACTTTTTTAGAATGTATGATCATCGGAAGCAAGTAAAAACAAGTTACATTTTGAGTGAGGAGGAGAAAAAGTTGCTTAACCCCTCTTGAGGCATATTCTATATTACGTATCCTTATACGGCTTTATGATTTCCTGCTGTTTTTATGGCCTAGAAGAATTTGCTGTGGGACATATTTTATAAAGAGAGGGGGAGGTAATTGGTCTTAGAATAGGCAAGGCTTCGGGTTGTTTTTCTGAAATAAGGATATAAAAAACGCTAGACCTTTTAGGATCTAGCGGTAGTAATTTATCCTTAAAAACACTCTTACAAATCAAAGCCGATTTCCACACCTAACTTCATTGCGATAAGCTTGGTAATACGGGATTTAATCTCTGGAATCTTTACACTTTCTAACACGCTGTTGGCAAAAGCAAACATCAATAAAGCACGAGCTTCCTTTTTAGGAATCCCTCGGGCTTGCATGTAAAATAACGCTTCGTCATCTAGCTGGCCTATAGTACAACCGTGAGAACACCTTACATCGTCAGCAAAAATCTCCAATTGAGGTTTGGCATTAATGGTAGAAGTATCACTTACTAGAATATTGTTATTTTGCTGGTAAGCGTTGATCTTTTGAGCAATCTTATCTACAAGTACCTTGCCGTTAAAAACACCTACGGCACGCTCATCAAAAATTTGTTTGTACTCTTGAAAGCTTTCACAATTAGGAGCTGTATGGTGTACAAGTGTAGAATGATCTACATGTTGTTTTCCTTCTATAATCGTTACCCCGTTGAGAACAGAGTTACAACGCTCTCCACGTTGGTAAAAACTCAAGTTATTTCGAGTTAATTTTCCTCCAAAAGAGAAGGTGTGCATGCGCACTTCTGAATGGTCCTGTTGTGCTACAAAGGTGTGATCTATTAAAGATGCACTTAAATCATCGTTTTGGATTTTATACCAATCTACTAATGACTTTTTTGCCGCATAAATTTCAGTAACGCTATTGGTCAGTACCGCGTTATCGCTCAGACTTTGGTGTCTTTCAATAACTTGTACTTGAGAATTTTCTCCTACTACAACCAGGTTGCGGGGTTGTGTCATCAATTGTGCTTCATTTCCTGTAGAGAAATAAACGATCTCTATGGGCTTTTCTACTGCAATATTTTTATTGATATGCAGGTAAGCGCCTTCCTTAGCAAATGCGGTATTTAGGGAGGTCAACCCGTCTTTAGTAGCAAGTCTATTGTAATATTTTTCTATTACTGCTGCGTACTTAGGATTATTTAATGCACTAGACATCAAACAAACGTCAAATTTATCGTGAGTCGTTTGAGAAAGGTGAGAACTGTATATTCCATCTATAAATATCACTCGATAGGCATCTATTTGATGTACGAGGTATTTTTTGATATCTTCATAAGAAATGCTTGTTTCTTTTTTAGGGAAAAGCACGTACTCTTTGTTAAATAAAGACTTTAATGAAGTGTATTTATAGGCTTCATCTCGACGTTGTGGTATTCCTAGTTGTTCAAAGTCGTTCAAGGCTTCGTTACGTATGTGATGGACGTAGCTGTTGGTGTCAACTTCATTTTCTAGGGCAATAAAAGAAGAAAGGATATGGTCTTTAAAACTCATAGTTAATATTTTTCTCGCTTTCGCGAAAGCGAACTTAAAAGTTCATTATTGAAAAGAAATAGGGGTTTAGGTAGCTCCAACGCTTGAGTTGTTGTTTCTAAGCTTCTATTTCTTCTTTGATCCAGTCGTAACCGCGTTTTTCTAGTTCTAACGCCAACTCTTTACCACCAGATTTCACTATACGTCCATTGTGTAAAACATGCACAAAATCAGGAACGATATAATCTAAAAGACGCTGATAGTGGGTAATAACTATAGTGGCATTGTCTTTATTCCTTAACTTATTTACTCCATTGGCAACAATGCGTAGGGCATCAATGTCTAGTCCAGAGTCGGTTTCATCAAGAATGGCTAGTTTAGGTTCTAGCATGGCCATCTGGAATATTTCATTGCGTTTTTTCTCTCCTCCTGAAAACCCTTCATTCAAAGAGCGGGAAAGGAATTTGCGATCTATCTCCAACATTTCTGACTTTTCACGTATCATTTGTAACATGTCCTTAGCGCTCATATCATCTTTTCCTTGAGCTTTACGTGTTTCATTGATTGCGGTTTTCATAAAATTAGTAACCGATACCCCTGGAATTTCTACTGGATATTGAAAAGAGAGGAAAACACCTCTGTGTGCTCTTTCTTCTGGATCCAATTCTGTGATGTCTTCTCCTTCTAGAGAAATCTCGCCTCCAGTTATTTCGTATTCCTCGCGTCCTGCAATAATATTGGCAAGGGTAGATTTACCGGCACCGTTAGGTCCCATTATTGCGTGTACTTCTCCTGCTTTTACCTCAAGATTGATTCCACTCAGGATCTCTTTTCCTTCGATTGTTGCTTTAAGGTCTTTAATCTTTAACATAGCTGTTATTTAACTTCTTTAATATCTAATGTTTTTCCAGTCTTAAACATATCGGCACTTGTTGCTGGAGTTACTTCTATAATTTTGGTAATGGTTAGCATTTCATCCCATCCTTCACCTAATTCTGCTTTTATAGGGTTGGGCTTTACAGTAGCGTGAATGACCACGTTCACCATATCGAATTCGGTTTTTTTAAGTGCTTGTGCTGCCTTATCCAGTTCTTTCATCTTATCGTCGATGGCCACAGCATAGATTTCGTTTTTCGTGGTCAGTACCGCCGCATCTGTGAGAAAGATAAATTCCCCTCGGTAGACTTGCTGTCCTTCGGGAAGAACTTCTGGAGTCGCCTTTTGTACTATTGGGGTGTCTGGTGTAGCTTCCTTATCATTTTTACAAGAGACTACACTTAAAACTAAGAAACTTAAAATAAACAATCGCTTCATAATCAATGTATTTGTTGGTTGTTGTTGTTTAGCCTACAGATCCTTCTAGGCTTATTTCTAGAAGTTTTTGTGCTTCCACGGCAAATTCCATAGGCAGGTTGTTCAATACTTCTTTTGAAAAGCCGTTGACGATAAGAGCAATGGCTTTTTCGGTATCAATACCCCTCTGGTTGCAATAGAAAATTTGGTCTTCACCTATTTTACTGGTGGTAGCTTCATGCTCTACTTTTGAAGTACTGTTGCTGTTCTCAATGTAGGGAAAGGTATGCGCTCCACATTCATTACCCATTAGTAAACTATCACATTGCGAGAAGTTACGTGCATTTGTTGCACGGGCACCTATTTTCACTAGACCTCGATAGGAATTTTGAGATTTCCCAGCACTGATACCTTTAGAAATAATGGTAGACTTGGTGTTTTTTCCTAAGTGAATCATTTTAGTTCCTGTATCTGCCTGTTGGTAATTGTTAGTTACGGCGATAGAATAAAATTCACCAACCGAGTTATCCCCTTTAAGGATGCAACTAGGATACTTCCAGGTTACCGCACTACCAGTTTCCACTTGAGTCCAAGATATTTTCGAATTTTTTTCGCAAATACCACGTTTGGTTACAAAATTAAATACCCCTCCCTTTCCTTCAGCATTTCCAGGATACCAGTTTTGAACAGTAGAGTATTTGATTTCGGCATCATCTAGTGCAATCAATTCTACACAAGCAGCATGCAGCTGGTTTTCATCACGTGATGGAGCAGTACAGCCTTCTAAATAAGAGACATAACTACCTTCATCTGCAATAACAAGTGTTCTTTCAAACTGTCCTGTTCCTCCTTCATTGATGCGGAAGTAAGTAGAAAGTTCCATAGGACACTTCACTCCTTTTGGGATATAACAAAAGGACCCATCAGAAAACACAGCACTATTTAAAGCGGCGTAATAATTATCGTTTTGAGGAATTACCGTTCCTAAATATTTTTTTACTAATTCTGGATGCTCTTGAATCGCTTCCGAAATAGGGCAGAAAATGATTCCTTTCTCTCCAAGTGTTTTCTTAAAACTTGTTGCTACAGACACAGAGTCGATCACGACGTCCATGGCAACTCCAGAAAGTTTCTTTTGTTCATCTATAGAGATTCCCAGTTTTTTAAAGGTCTCTAACAACTCTGGATCTACTTCATCCAGGCTGTCGTATTTAGGCTTAGAATTAGGAGCAGAGTAATACGATATGGATTGAAGATCAGGTTTTTTATAGGTGACATTGGCCCATTCTGGTTCTTCCATTTCTATAAAAACTCGGTAAGCTTGTAGTCTCCATTCTAGCATCCATTCTGGTTCATTTTTCTTTGCAGAAATAATGTGTATCACTTCTTCGCTAAGACCAACGGGAATGGTGTCAGACTTCATGTCTGTATAGAAGCCGTACTCGTACTCTTTATTCTTGAGTTCTTTTTCTAATTGTTCTTCTGTATATTTTGACATATTTTTTTTCTTGTAACCGCTTTCGCGAAAGCGTCATTTAAATCAACTTATTAGAGAGAGAAAGACTCTCCACAACCACAAGTTCTTTGTGCATTAGGATTGTTGAAAACAAATCCCTTACCGTTTAAACCACCGCTAAATTCTAACACAGTTCCTACGAGATACAAAAAACTTTTTTTATCCACAGCGATTTTCACGTCGTTTGCTTCAAACACCTTGTCTGTTTCTACAGTCTCCTTATCAAAGTTTAAATCATAAGAAAGACCACTACAGCCACCACTTTTTACGCCTACACGTACAAAGTCTTTATCGATTGCAAATCCTTCTTCACTCATGAGTTGAGCGAGTTTTGCTTTTGCGGTTTCTGATACACTTATCATATAAAATAGCTTATTTATAACGATTACAAATATACAACACACGAGGCGGTAAATACAGTGTAACTATGATATTCTCGTATAGTGCTATTCAAAGTGTTGATGAGTAGTATTTTCTTAAATATTAGGTCGTTTTTACGCGGTCATTCTTACCTAAATCGTAATTTTGCAGGATGATAGAAGATAAGTCTCCACAACGCACACCAATAGAAAACCTAGGCGAGTTTGGCCTGATTGATTTTATAACTAAGAATTTTGAGATCAAACAAGATTCTACCATTACAGGAATAGGTGATGATGCAGCAGTTTTAAATCACACAAAATCTACGTTAGTAACGACAGATATGCTCGTAGAAGGGGTGCATTTTGATTTGAGCTACGTGCCCTTAAAACATTTAGGTTATAAAGCGATCGTGGTGAATTTATCTGATGTGTATGCTATGAATGCTCGAGCTACTCAGGTAACCGTATCCATTGCTATTTCTAATAGATTCCCTGTTGAAGCCGTCAATGAATTGTACGAAGGTATTCACATGGCTTGTAATACCTATGGAGTGGACCTTATAGGGGGCGACACCACTGCCTCTCGCAGCGGTTTAGTTATTTCTGTAACGGCAATAGGCGAGCAAGATGCAGGTAAAATCGTGCGTAGAAAAGGAGCAAGAGAAGGAGATCTATTAGTGGTTTCTGGAGATATAGGAGCTGCTTACATGGGATTGCAAATTCTGGAAAGAGAGAAAGCTGTTTTTAAAGCTAATCCTCAAAGTCAGCCAGATATTGAGGCTTATAGCTATTTATTAGAAAGGCAATTAAAGCCAGAGGCTAGGAAGGATATTTGTAAATTATTAGAAGAACTCGAGGTACACCCTACCAGCATGATTGATTTATCTGATGGATTGAGTTCTGAAATGATCCATTTATGCAAGCACAGTGAAGTAGGAATGACCTTATACGAAGATAAGATACCATTAGACCCTACAGTGATTACAGCTTGTGAAGAGTTTAATTTGGACAGTACTACAATTGCATTAAGCGGGGGGGAAGATTATGAATTGTTGTTTACTATAAAACAGGAAGATTTTTCCAAAATAAAAGCAAATCCTAGTTTATCGGTAATAGGACACGTGGTAGATGCTTCTTACGGGATTAATTTAGTGACACGAGGAGGTGAACAAATACCTATAAAAGCAATGGGGTGGAATAGTTTTCAAGAGTAAATTTACATTCTTGCTTCTTTTCTTTTGCGATCTACATGGTTTAAAATGCGATTAATTTCTGAATGACGTTCATTAAGCGGCACAAATTTCCCGTAAATTGTTCTTGTCATTTGTTTATGGCAGGTACAACAACATAGTTCTTGAATATGATCATTCACTTCACAGGATACCTGATAACGGTGACCTATCAAGGAACATCCTAATGCTTTTAATGGAGAATAGTTTTTAATCATATATAAGGCGTTTAACGGATAAAAATGAATTATCTAACGATAACCAGCCTAAATATATATTTTTTAGCAATTAAATATGCTGAAATACACAATTACTCGACGAAACACATATTTTTTAGTAGGTTTAAAGGGTTGATCAACAAAGACATGTGTCCGTTGTCGATAAGCTTTGCTTTTGCTCCTAAGTGAATCTGTTCTTTTTCAACTAGTTCCATAGTGACAATTTTATCTTGTTCACCGTATATGTAGGTAATAGAAAAGTCAATTCCTTTTAAAAAAGGTAAATAATTAGCCCTGTCTCGCATGCATTTTAGAGCTTGAACAATGCTTTTAATGGAAATTTGATCTGCTTGTTGTTTCATTAAAGCTATACGAGTTTTATATAAGGTTCTTTCTTCTTCGGTAAATAGATTGCCTATAGCCATGCTTATGTAAGCTGCCTGATGCTTTTCTATCAATAGTATCGATCGATCGCGCAGTAGTTTTCGTTGTTTAGTATCGTTGCTAGCGATGCTGTTGATTAAGGTTAAAGAAGAGATTTTCTCGGGTTGCACTTTCGCGAAAGCGCAAGCTAAATAACCGCCCATACTATGACCTACCACATGAATTTTTTCTATCCGCTCTGTAATTAAGATTTGATCGATCATTAAACCGAGCTCTTCTAAGGTGTAGTCTTCCTTAAACTCAGCAGTCAACCCATGCCCAGGAAGATCTATTTTCAACAATGAATAAGCCTTCAATAAATCTTGCTCTATATAATTCCATTGCTCCATACTTCCTAGAAATCCATGTATCAATAACACCACAGGCTGATGGTTGTTTATAAAGGTATAGTGTAATCTGTTCATGAAGCAAAGGTAATAGACTGTTAATGGTTAGGAAATCATAAGCAGTTCAATGTTGAGAAATAGTTGTTAATTTAGACTTTCACAATGGGAGAGCACTATTCTTACTTATGAAGTATTTCATTTATATTTTTACTTTCTTGTACAGGTATCAAAGATTATGAGTTGGCTAAAATAGCCTTAGACATTCGTCTAGAGAAATAGCTATTGCAAAATGCTAGTGGATAAAGAACCCGTTCTTTGTTGCCAAAACCTGATGATTTTCCAGTGATACCTCAAGGCCTATTTCATCTATTCAACACTCATTAAGTTGTTTTAGGACAATTGTTATTGCATGAAATAGCTGCAGTCAGGGTTCCTAAAAAGAGCCTAATGGGAGGCGCTTATTTATGCGCTTCATGTCGTACTGTAGCTTCCAGCTTTTATTCTGGTCTACGATGAGGAATAGAGGAAGGAGGAACTGGCTTCGGTTTTGCTGGAGAAGGCAGGCAATTAATGTAAACATAGCGCTGGACTCGGCACATGTACAACCATTACAAGCACCTACTGGAGTAAATGTTACTTATCAAGAACCCCCTTTGTGAAACGGAATCTAGATGTATAGCGACAGGAGTTCCTGAAAATCATTTGGATTTTCATGAACTAGAAACCCAAGCTTTAGTTGGTCAGTACATGCACAGACTTCAAATCGATGAAGATTTTGTAAAGAAGAATGGTTACCGATGCCTTTTTGATCAGGCTTTTGCAGATGTAGCGCTTAGCGCTTGCAGCTTATAATAGAACACTTCTGGCAAGTCGTTCTCCATGGCAAGATTATTTAAAGGGAGATGACAATGCTATTTCTGATCGAGAGAAGCGAGGTGCTATTGTTTTTGCAGGTAAAGGATAGTGCGTTATTTGTCATACTGGCCCAGCATTGAAAGATCTAGAATTTCACGCTTTTGGCTTTGAACACTTTGACAACTCTAATGAAGCTATAGTTTTAGATGATGCGGGTTTTGATAATGTAAAAAAAGGCCAAGGAGGCTTTATAGGAACCCCCTCTGAAACTTATAAGTTTAAGACATCTGTTTTATACAATGACGCGACGCAGCATTTTATGGTCATGCTGCTAGCTTTAGCAGTATAGAACAAGTAGTACGGTATAAAATAAAACCTTTTTTAAAATCAAACTGCTGCACTGAATCTGGCTGTACAAATGGGAATTGTAAACCATATGGAAAAATAACTTTTAGACCTAGTTTATTTTTTAGAGTACGCTTGGTACGGTGCCGAATAAACTTGCTATGTTCCAAATACCATGCGGTCTGGAAACTGTTTTCCTAATGCAGCCCCAAAAAGTAGAATGGACCTAAGGTTGTAATAGGTATAGCGGCTACAAAACAAACAAATAAACAGCCTATATCTAAAAGGCATTCAACTTTTATTTCCCATTTGGATTGCTTCAGTTTGGGGAAGTTATGCCTTACATTTGAGCCTTAAAACATTTTGGATTTGTCTATTCCTTCCCAATCTTTTGAGCAGTATACTGTTGCTTTTTACAATGTAGAAAATCTTTTTGATGCTATAAAAGATATCCAAGTATTAGATAAGGATTTTACTGAATTTGGCCATAAGAATTGGACAGAAAACAGGTATCAAAAGAAACTTAAAAAAATAAGTGAAGCTATAAGTAAGATCGGTTTTGAATTCACAGGCAAGCTACCAGCGATAGTGGGTCTTGCAGAAGTAGAGAATAAAAAAGTGCTTCATGATCTCATTATGCAACCTAAACTCGCTCCAAAAAAGTATGATTATATTCATTATAACAGTGCGGATGAGAGAGGAATAGATGTAGCCTTACTGTATGATACTCGGGTTTTTAAACTCGGCTATTCAGAACCTATCGTTATAGAGTTAAAAAATAAAGAAGGGGTACTAGAAGCTACTCGAGATATATTATATGTAGAAGGAGTTTTAGCTGGGACTCCAGTACATATTTATATAAATCACTGGCCGTCACGTCGTGATGGTGCAGAGGCTACCGATGCAAAAAGAGTTGAGGTTGCCAGTCAATTAATTCAACACATAGAAATAAAAGATCCAAATAAGAAACGCATTGACCCACATTTAGATATAAATGAGGCACATCATGTAATTATTATGGGAGATTTTAATGATGATCCAGAGAATAACAGTATCAAAAAGGGGATTTTACCTCAAGGATTTGATAATATTACTGCTCCTTTAAAGAAGTTTCATAGAGGCACTTTAAACCACCAATTTAAGTGGAATCTTTTTGATCAAATTATAATTAGTGAAAGTTTACATAATCATGTATCGGGGTCCTTATATTTTTATAAAGCAGATATTTTTGATGGCATTATGTTGAGAGAATGGAAGGGGAAATACCGTGGTCAGCCAGCCCGAACATTTGTAGGGGGCAATTACAAAGGGGGGTATAGTGATCATTTTCCAGTTTTTGCTTTGTTTAGAAGAAATTAAGACGCTATTGAACCCTAAAATATGCCATTAATCTATTATGGTTTTGTTAAACAATAAGTAGGAGTAGTTTTTTATATATTCACCAAACTAGATATAACAATAGGATTCTAAATTTCTTTATTTTTACTCTTTAGCTTAGGCGAAAGAGAAATTAGAAGGAAGAAATTCAAGATCATAAATAGAATCGTTCTATATTTAGCCATCTGAAACTGAAAACTCAACCTTAAAACTAACTTTGTGAGAATGAAAAAATTACTTGCAATGGGGCTGCTTATCTCTGTCGCTGCAACCAGTATAGTGCATGCACAACAAGATCCCCAGTACACACAGTACATGTACAATCAAAATATTATTAATCCAGCCTATGCAGGTACTCAAGATGGTGTGAACATCACAGCTCTTTACAGGCAGCAGTGGTCGGGCATCACTGGAGCACCAGAGACCATCACCCTGTCTGGTAGTACACCATTAGGGGAAAGAACAGGGGTAGGCCTCTCCATTATCTCAGATAATATAGGTCCGATTAGTGAAACTAATGCCTATGGAGATTTTTCCTATAAGTTACAAGTTGGTGAAAAAACTACCCTAGCCTTAGGACTTAAAGCAGGACTTACCTTTTTTGATGTGAATCTGAATACCGTTCAGACGACACAACCAGGAGATCCGCTTTTTTCTGAAGAACTTAATGAGACCTATTTAAATCTTGGTGCTGGAGCCTTCCTTTATGGGGACAACTGGTATGCTGGTTTTTCTGTTCCTAACATGTTGAACAGCACACACCTTGATGAAAACGGCCTTAATTTTGGTAGTGAGACGCAACACTATTTTTTAACAGGTGGATACGTTTTTGACGTAGCTGACAATATTAAATTGAAGCCACACGTTTTGGTTAAAGGAGCATTTGATTCTCCTGTGAGTTTTGATTTGAATACAAATGTTTTATTCAACAACAAATTTGAATTAGGAGTTTCTTACCGTTATGAAGATTCCTTCAGCGGATTGATAGGAATGAATATCACAGAGAGTATTAAAGTAGGTTATGCTTATGATCGCATAGTTTCCGATATTTCTGTAGTTGCTGAAAGCTCTCACGAGGTATTTTTAACATTTGGCTTGGCCTTCCCACGTAAAGTGATGCAATCGCCGCGTTTCTTCTAATTCTAAACATGCAAAGAGTACAACCATGAAAAAACTATACATATTTTTAATCTTATTCGTTGGTGTTGCGATGAGCGCGCAAGCACAAACCGATAAAACTGCAAAAGCAGATAAATTATACGAGCAACTGCGTTATGTAGATGCTGCAGAGGCTTATGAAAAGCTGATCAAAAACGGAGTGAGAACTCAACACGTTTACACACGACTAGGAGATTCTTATTTTTACAACAGTGATTTTAAAAATGCCGAAAAAAATTATGCGAGAGCAATAAAAAATGATCCTCAGGCAGAGACTCTTTATAGATATGCTCAGTCTTTAAAGGCTTCTCAAAAATACGATCTTTCTAATACCATAATGAACCAATTTGCATCTTTAAAACCTGCAGATGATCGCGCTAAGCAATACAAATCACATCCAAATTATATCGATGAGATTCTTGGGATGAAAGAACTATTTACCACTAAATCTCATCAATTCAACACGGAGGCAAGTGATTTTTCAGCTTTACAAGTAGGTAATAAGCTCTACTTCTCAAGTGCTCGTAATGAGAATAGAGGTAAGTATGGATGGAACAAAGAGCCTTACTTAGATATTTATGAAGCAACTATTGATGATGCGGGAACCGTAGGAAAGCCAGAACTTGTAAAGGGTGAAGTGAACACAAAATATCACGAAGGTACTTTAGACATTACACCAGATGGGAAATACATATTTTTTACTCGTGTAGATTATTATAAAGGAGATTATGAAAAAGCGGTAGATGGAGAAAGTAAACTTACCATTTACAGAGCATTAAATGCTGGTGGAGAGTGGAGAGATGTTGCTACTACTTCTTTAGAATCCAAAGAATATGGAGTAGGTCATCCATCTATAACTAAAGATGGAAAAATGATCTATTTTGCAAGTGAAGCACCAGGAGGACAAGGCGGGACAGATATTTATAAAGCAGAACTTAAAGACGGTCTTATTTCTAATCCGGTTAATTTAGGTCCTGCAGTGAATACTACTGGAGACGACTCCTTTCCTTATGTTGCAGATGATAACACTCTTTACTTTTCAAGTAATGGTCACTTAGGTCTAGGAGGTCTAGATGTGTTCAGGTACAAAGATGGTCAAGTAACTAATATGGGGAGTCCCGTGAATAGTCCCTTAGATGACTTTGGTTTTTCTTATTCAGAAGCTACGGGTAAAGGTTTTGTTTCTTCCAATCGTGAAGGAGGAAAAGGTGGCGACGACGTATATGGAATAGAAAAAATTGAAATCTGTGAAGTAGTAGTTAGTGTAACAGCAGTAGATGCAAAAACAGGAATGCCAATTCCAGGTGCTATTGTTTCTTTACAAGATGCAGGGGATAATACTATGCCAGGGCAGACTACAGACGCAAATGGTGTAGCGGTATTTACTACAGATTGCAACTTAGAACTTATTGCTCGTGGAGCAAAAGATAAATATGAAAGTGGTGAAGCTACCCTATCAGTTGCTGAAGAAGAAACAGCTATGGTAGAAGTACTCATGATGCCAGAGCCAGAAATTGTTGAAGATAAAATCATTCTTAACAAGATCTATTTTGACTTGGATAAATCAAATATTAGACCAGACGCTGCGCTTGAGCTGGATCGATTAGTAGGATTAATGAAAAAATACCCTACGCTTGAAATTCTTGCAGAAACCTATGCAGATATAAGAGGCGCTGATGATTATAACCTAGCGCTGACAGAAAGACGCGCCAATAGCATTATTAAATACATAGAATCACAAGGGGTGGAGGCCTCTAGATTAAAAGCTGTTGGCCGTGGAGAGGCAGCTCCAGTTGTGGATTGCGCATCAAAAAAATGTACGTCTGAGGAATATGAATTGTCTCGTAGATCAGAATTTACGATTACAAAAAGATAACTCATACTTATTTATTCATCCAATGCTTAAAGTCCATTTGCCCTGCAAATGGACTTTTTTATTTTTAAAAGGAATCTAAAAAAGACTCCTAAAAGAAGCATATTAATTATCTTAACCAGATGAATTCATTTTTAGAAAAAGTTCTTGGGGATCTTGAGAAAAATCAAATAGATACCACCACAGCTATTTATGTCGTGCCGTCGAGAAGGGTCGGTATTTTTTTAAGCAGGTACATAGCACAACGTCTGGAGCAACCTATATTTTTGCCTAAAATTTATAGTGTAGAAGAGTATATAGAACAACTTGCTGAAGTAGAAGTAGTGGATGATTTAGATCTGTTACCACTGTTTTATAGCGCTTACAAAAGTGTAGAGAAGGATAATAAAGTGGATAGCTTTGACGAATTTATAGGTTGGGCAACCACTATTCTTAAAGATTTCAACGAGATGGATCGTTACCTAGTTGATCCAGAACAGTTTTTTAATTATTTAGGTAGTGTCAAAGAAATGGACCATTGGGCTTTGAATAAAACCCCCACTTTGATGGTTTCTAAGTACTTGAGATTCTGGAAAAAATTACACTTGTATTATGAGGCTTTCCAAAAGCTATGTATGGAAAATGAAACTGCTTATCAAGGTATGGCCTATCGATTGGCATTTGATCGCTGTATGGAGCACTTTGACACAATTCATTTGAATCTTTTTGAAGGGAAACAAGAATCAAGTGCTTCTATATTAAAGCATCGTGTAAAAACTATCTTTTTAGGACTTAATGCGCTTAATACTGCCGAATCCAAAATCATTCAAAAAATTATTCAAGAAGAAAGGGGGTTGGTTTATTGGGATATAGATGCCTATTTGATGGATGTACCACATCACGAATCGGGTAAGTTTATACGCAAGTTTAAAAAGCAGTGGAAGTATTATACTTCAAAAGAATTACAACTGTATAGCAATGAGTATAACACCAATAAACAGATAGGTATTCATGGTGCTGCAGGTAACTTAAGCATGATTCAAGTGGCCGTTCAGTTAATGGAGCAAATCCCACAAGAAGAACTCGAGGAAACTGCTGTTATTCTTGCAGATGAGCGCTTGTTACTTCCCTTATTAGACGCTATTCCTGAGAATATTGAGCACTTTAACGTGACGATGGGACTTGCACTAGATCAGTTGCCATTAACTGCTTTTATCTATGATATTATTAAGATGCATACCGAGGCTATTGAGGATGGATTTTATTATAAGGGCGTGATCAACATTTTAGAATCCTCCTTTGCTCATGTGCTCCTTAAAAAGGACTCCAGGCGGTTGGTTCAATATATAAGAGAGAAAAATTTAATTTATGTGACTCCATCGAGCTTTGATGAAGGTTCACCAAATGACATGCTCTATAAAATACTTCAACCGGTACAGGATGTTGGTGGGCTTATTGGTCTGATTCAATTCTTGCTGCACGAGCTTAAAATCAAATTGCTTAAAGAAGAGAATCGAAGACTAGAAATAGAACAATTATTAGGCATTACCGAAGTGGTGCAACATCTGGCAACTATTATTGACAACAATCAAGAAATTAAGGACCTTAAAACCGTTGCCTATCTATACAAGCAATTGGTGTCTCTTAAAAATCTTGATTTTATAGGAGAGCCGGTTCGGGGACTTCAAGTTATGGGGCTGTTAGAAACAAGAGCCTTAGATTATAAAAATATCATCATGCTTTCAGTGAACGAGGGTGTTTTACCTGCAGGTAAATCAACAACCTCTTATATTTCAAATGACATGAAGTATCAGTTTGAGTTGCCTACCTATTCAGAGAAAGATAGTGTATACGCTTACCACTTTTACAGATTGCTTCATCGAGTAGAAAAGGCAGCGTTTATTTACAATACAGAAGGAGATACCCTAGGAGGTGGAGAAAAGAGCAGGTTTTTAACTCAATTAGAAACAGATCAAAACTCTAAGCACGTCATCTCTCACCAACAGTATATTTTTAAAAATAGTGCAGTAAAGGAAAAGTTGCTGGTAATTAAAAAGGAACCCTCTTACTTTGAACGATTACAGCAAATAGCCATTAGTGGTTTTAGTCCATCTGCATTGACCAGTTATGTGCGCAATCCAATTGACTTTTATGCGAGTAAGATTTTGCGCATTTCAGATATGGAGGATGTGGAAGAGAATATTGCTGCAAACACCATGGGTTTGATTATTCACGAAGCGCTTGATAAATTGTATCAGTATTATGTGGGTAAACTATTGGTCAAAGAAGATTTTGACCAGATCAAAAAGCAAATCCTGCCCCAATTAGAAAAGGCGTATCATGAGTGTTACTCGTCAGGATCCACACCCTTAGGCAAAAATAAAATCATTTATGAAGTATCCCTTCATTACATCAAGAAAATGGTACAAAGCGACTTGAATCTTGTTCTAGGGGGCCAAGAACTTATTATTAAAAGCGTAGAGCGCAAACTAGAGGCCCATATTGAAGTTCCGCAAATAGGTAAGGTGAAAATCCATGGAAAGGTGGACCGTATTGATCAACTCAACGGAAAATTGCGCATTATTGATTATAAGTCTGGAGCGACTGAAAAAGGGGATGTAGGTATT
Source organism: Nonlabens sp. (assembly GCF_018401815.1). Classification (GTDB taxonomy): domain Bacteria; phylum Bacteroidota; class Bacteroidia; order Flavobacteriales; family Flavobacteriaceae; genus Nonlabens. The sequence continues at coordinate 35,337 of NZ_JAGYKG010000007.1, read as the reverse complement.
GATCCACAAAATTTCCATATACTATCAGAGGATTATAAAAAGGCAAAAGCCTTCCAAGTCCTGATGTACAGTTATTTGTATAGTCTTAATGAACCCTTTACTGAAGCTAGTGCAGGGATTATCAGTTTTAAGAATTTTGATGAGGGCTATATTCCTTTTTCTTTTAAGGAAGCAAGATCTTATAAAGAAAAAATGATTGATGCAGAAGTGCTGCAAGATTTTGAAAAAGTACTTCTGAGGTTGATTCAAGAATTATTTGATAAAGAAATTCACCTTACAGAAAAACCAGTATGATTACAAAGAATAATAGTATCATAAAAGGAGAAAGCGATCGAGCTATACTGTTGGATTATGAGTATCAAGAAAGCAGTACCCCTTTACCTGTAGTTGTTTTTTGTCATGGATATAAAGGGTTTAAAGATTGGGGCGCATGGAGCTTGATGGGTTCCGCTTTCGCGAAAGCGGGATTTCTATTTATAAAATTTAACTATTCACACAACGGGGGCACTGTAGAGCAGCCTATGGATTTTCCAGATCTCGAAGCTTTTGGAAACAATAATTACAGTATAGAAGTAAGAGATACCATTAGGGTTTTGGATTGGATAGAAAACTCAGATTTGCCAGTAGATCGTCATCAGATAAATCTATTAGGGCATTCTCGAGCGGGGGGTATTACCACCATAGTAACCGCAAAGGAGGCTAGAGTTTCAAAACTTATTACGCTTGCTGGTGTGGCTCATTATGCCGAGCGCTTTCCAAATGCCGGAGAGGTAAAGGAATGGAAAGAAAAAGGTGTGATCTATGTTAAAAACGCACGTACCAAACAAGAAATGCCGCTTTTCTACCAATTCTATGAAGATTTCCTTCAAAATGAAGAAGAATTAACTATTCTTAAACAAGCCGAAAAAATAAAGCAAGCTCACTTGATCCTTCATGGAGAACTAGATGAAGCAGTTTTGGTAAGCGATGCTTATGCACTTCATAAAGCAAGTTCTCATTCCCAATTAAAACTCATTAGAGAAGCAAATCATACTTTAGGATCCTCGCATCCTTGGAATGCTGATCGATTACCAGAAGACTTAAGACAAGCGGTGCAGTGCATGGTTAATTTTTTAAAGGGGTCGTAAAGGTATAGTTGGTTACGGAAACAAAAGGCGTAGGGGTCATGATTTGGGGACTGTTCAAAACAAAAAAGCCAAGGATGGAGCTCCTCAGCTTTTTCTAGTAGTCCCATATAACAATATGTAGGACTCTTTTTTATAAAGTTTTTCTTTAGTTAGGGGTAAAGAAAAACAACAAGTAAAAGGTCTGTTGACTCATTTAATCTTATCGGGTTGCAAATATAGTTAGTTGGAAAAGGAGTTCGTTCTAATTGGAATACCTATTTACAATAATTTTGTGGGTGCTATTTTTTTGTGATGCACCTTTTTCCTATATCAAGTTTCATTGCCCCCACAGGAGGCCTTTACCACGTAATTGAAAGTAACAACAGGCTTGCAGATAAATTAGATGACGGCAAACATAAAAATGGAGGGAGTAATAGTAAAGCAATGTATTTCTCTTCAAACAAAGCTGAGTTCCCCCTATAAGTGCAACACATCTGCATTGTAGTGCTTTAATCGGGGGATTACCATCAAACTTTTAGGTAGGCCAATAACTATTGTGCTTCCTTTTTTGCTTTCTAATCTAAAGGGTTATTTTTCTTGGAAAACGTTTTCAATTATACCTGTACAATTCTGTACAGATCCCTTATGCTATGACGGATAAGGGGTTCAATAAGTTTTAGTATTAAAAGGAGTGGCTAGATCACAATGATGTTCAAATTCAGTTTTCTGATTTTTGTTCCAGTGCTTTGACATGAGTTTTGGGCTTCACTTCTCGCATGGCATACAACCAGTTATTCATGATTTGAACTCTTCATTTAAAACAAAGCGTTGTGCTATTTAATAAGGTTGTTGATCAGGTTTTTGATGCATGTTCAATTCTTTTGAGAGGCTGCTCTAACTCGTTGAGGAGTGCTGCGTTCAAGCTTGCTACTAGATCACTTCGTTGATTTGCTGTTCCACTTGTTAACTAAGCGGGCACCATTAAAAAAAAACGAACTTAACAATTACCTATTCATCAAAACACAGGGAGCTAAAATGCATAAACTGCTGCTAGTAAAAATGAAGAAAGGCTTTTTTGAGGTGCAAATTTGGTATTTAAAAAGCTTGCGTCAGAGCCATTATCAATCCTAATTTCAGGTTTTAATAATAGGCTTCCAATAGAAGCACTTCCGGTAAGTGTTAGAGCAAAAACACTTGAATCTGCTACATTGTTACCTATTTGGTCAATAGCACCATAAGCCCCATGTTCTAAAAAGTATTCTCCCCTAAGACCAATGGCAAATGAATCTGATGTGGTGAGTTGAGGATATAAGGCAACTCCTGAAAAACCTACTCCGTCGTTGTCATAGTGGGCTCCATTTAACCCTAAGTAAAAACTATCAGTAATTGAAAATCCGCCAGTGTAATCCAATTCATATGCACCATTATCTATTAATATATTCATGTTTTGCCCTTTATAACCGAGCTGAGCTCCAAATGCGTAACCTCCAGTTGGATTATATTCTGTAAGGTCTGTTGGATTAAAGACTCCTAACATAAGAGATACATCTTCAGTCAACGCAAGGTCTGCTTTAATTCCTGTATGGCTAAAAGGGCCATAGGAGAATAAGTAGGAAGTGCTATAGTTAAAGTTTGCAGCGGGAGAAATAACCTCATAGCCTAAGAAGGTATTAAAATTACCCATAGTTATGGTTATTTTATCGCTTGCATTCCAGTACATATATAATTGATTCACAACATTTCCAGTAGCAGAATACATTGGCGAGTTAAAAATAGCATCGGTACCTCTTGGTCCAAAAACTAAATCTGCTACAAAGCCTACTTTTTCTCCCTTGTAGGCTGTTATAATATTTGCCATGCCCAAGGCAAATCCAGGCAAATTTGCAAATGAACTACCCGGAGCCATAGCTTGTTCCCCTGAATTGGGAGCGTTTAGATTTGCTCTAAAGTAAGTATCTAGAGTTCCGCTGAAGGTAAGTTTTGGGACTGTTTTTTCTTTAAGCTCTTGAGCAGAAGATAAAAATGATAGGGTTAAAGAAGTGCTTAACAATAATAATTTTACGTTCTTTGTAATAGTTTTAAAAATCATGAGAATTCGGTTTTAAGTGGTTTTTAACAAACGGAGCGTTTTGCAGAACGCTCCGTTGCTATTTATAATGGTTTTTTAGTGTTGGTTTAATCTAAAGTCGGCATAAGCATCCATTCCATGTTCATGAAGGTCTAATCCTTCTAGTTCTTCTTCTTTGGAAACCCTTATTCCAAAAGTCTTTTTAATAATATAAAGAATTGAAAAAGCCGTAACGGAACAAAAAACAGCTGTAGCTCCTGCACCTGCTAGTTGGAATAGGAACTGATCTATTCCTGCCTTAGCGCCAAATATTCCTACTGCCAGAGTACCAAAAATCCCGCATATTAAATGTACCGCTACTGCACCAACCGGGTCGTCTAATTTTATTTTGTCTACAAAAGCTACTGCTAAAACAATAAGCGCTCCAGCGAGCAATCCAATAATTACCGATTCATTAGGAGACATTAGATCTGCTCCTGCAGTAATTCCAACCAATCCTCCAAGAATTCCATTTAAAAACATGGTGAGGTCATAGTTTTTATAGAAAATAGCAGATAGTACAAATGCACCTATTCCACCTGCGGCAGCTGCTAAAGATGTAGTGACCAATACTAGTGAAGTTCCCGCTGGATCTGCAGACAAAACAGACCCACCATTAAATCCGAACCAACCTAACCATAAGATAAGAACTCCTGCTGCTGCTAATGGGATATTGTGTCCAGGTATAGCTTGCGCCTTTCCAGTTTCTGAAAATTTACCAATTCTTGGGCCTAGTAGGTAAATGGCTATTAAAGCTGCCCAACCTCCTACAGAATGCACTAAGGTAGACCCCGCAAAATCATGAAACCCTGCATTTTCACCACCTAAGGTGCTTAAGAATCCGCCACCCCATTGCCATGAACCAACAATGGGGTATACCAGTCCAACATAGATAATTGTAAATATCATGAACCCGCCTAATTTAATTCTTTCAGCTACCGCACCAGAAACTATGGTGGCTGCTGTGGCTGCAAACATTCCTTGAAATAGAAAATCTGTCCAGTAAGTGTAGCCTCCAGAAGCGTAATCAGGGGTAAGTCCATTTTCTGGAAGTTGAATTCCAAAACCTGAAAAACCTAAATATCCATTGAAATCTCCAGGGTACATTAAGTTGAACCCGCCTAGGTAATAAAGTAAAAGTCCAGTACAAATGATGAATACGTTTTTAAATAGAATATTAATGGTATTTTTTTGTCTGGTTAATCCAATCTCTAAAAAAGAGAATCCAAGGTGCATAAAAAACACCAATGCCGTACATACCATCATCCATACATTGTTTGCTGTAAATAGTGCTGTTTCCATATTTTATTTTTATATAATTTTAAATTAGTTAATGCCTGCTGTTCCATTTTCTCGAGTCCTGATCCTGTAAGCGTCTTGTATATCGGACACAAAAATTTTACCGTCTCCTACATTACCGGTACTAGCAGCTTCTAATATGGAGTTAATAGCAGGCTCTAAAAATTCGTCTGAGATTACAATTGAAATCATTCTTCTTTGAATGTCAGAGGTACTGTAGCTAATACCTCTGTATACATGACCTTGCTTTTCATTTCCGACTCCAGTTACATCCCAGTAACTGAAAAAGTTAACGTCTATGGCATGAAGGGCTTTTTTGACTTCATCAAATTTTGATTTTCTAATAATGGCTTCCACTTTTTTCATAATGGTTATTATTTATTGGGTTAATACGGGGGAAAAGTATAAATAAATTATATTACCCCCTAATTAAATAGGGGTATACATCTAATAATTATATAATTATATATTTTGACCCTTTAAAAAAATGGGGTATGTTTTTTAAAGAGGTATAATTTATGAATTAGATATAATGTTACGAGCTAACTCCCCCTTTATGGTAGGAAAAAAAAGTATAATTGAAGCGAGTGCCTGTTTTTTTTGGCAATTGTTGCTAAAAACAAACGGGCAACTATAGAGCATTAAAGTAAGAGCGAATATGTTCAGGCGATGGTTATAATTGTAAAATCCAATCGCATGAAATGATGCCGTCAATGGTTGGACGCCCCGCGCTGCCGCGCGAATCCTTTCGTAGGGTTATGGAGCAGTTGTGGGCTGGTTAGCTGTATTTACTAGAAACGAATACAAAGAGTTGCTTATAGAGCGCTAAGAATTTTGTCAAAAAAGCAAAGGCGTGGAAATTTATGCATGGTGCATTATGACCAATCACGTTCATTTAATTTTTAGAAGTATTGATAATCAAAAACCAGAATTGTTATTAGGAGATTTTAAAAGAGATATAAGTAGGAGTATTATCAAATCAATTCAAGAAAATCCAAGAGAAAGCAGAAAAGAATTTTCATTAAATTATTTTAAGAAAGAAGCTTTAAAAAGTTCAACTACTAGTAATTTTCAATTTTGGCGTCATGACAACAAACCAATTGAATTATAGAGTACTGATGTGATTCAGTAAAAAATTAATTACATCCATAAAAATCCTATTGAAAAAGGCATTGTGTATAATACCTCTACAAATTCGGACCATTAGTTAAGTTGAAAATTTATTAACTTTAAACAATGGACAAAATGAGAAAATCAAGAAGGAAACCCGCCTGTTCCGGCCGGCAGGTTCACTTCAGAATTTAAGACAAAGGTAGCTGTAGAAGCCTTAAAGGAGCGGTATAGCCTATCAGAATTAGCTGAACGTTTTGAGTTACATCCGAATCAAATCAGTCAATGGAAACAAGAGTTTTTAGAAAAATCCAGTGATGTTTTTGATAAAAAATCATCTAAACCAAAAGAGCAGGAAGTTGATTTGGATAAGCTCTATGCAAAAATTGGTAAGCTTGAAATGGAGCGAGACTATTTAAAAAAAAGCTTGAAAAATTTGGATCTACTGCAATGAAAAAGGAATTGATTTCACAACAAAAGGACCTCTCATTAAGTATTAGAAACCAATGTGAGCTTCTTAATTTATCAAGGAGTAGTTTGTATTATAAACCCATAGGTGAAAAGCCAGAAAACTTAGAAATAATGCAAATTATGGATAAGCACATCTTAGAGGAACCAACAGCTGGAGTTCTCACCATGCAATCCATGTTAGAAGATAAAGATATTAAGGCTAGCTATGAGCGTGTAAGGCGTCTAATGCGTAAGGCTAACATTCGACCTATTTATCCTAGAAGACACTTAACAGTTCTGGGAGAAAAGAAGTATGTACATCCTTATCTCTTAAAAGGCTTGAAAATAGAGCGAGCTAACCAGGTATGGGAGATAGACATAACCTATATACCAATGCATAAAGGATTCATGTACCTTACAGCCATAATAGATGTATACAGCCGAGCTATTATGGCGTGGGGATTATCTAACACCTTAGATGCACAGGCAAGCTTGGAAGTGGTCAAACACGCCATAAAAACCAAAGGCAAGCCCGAGATATTGAACTCTGATCAAGGGAGTCAATTCACTTGTTTAGCTTATGTAAAACTTTTAAAGGATGAAGGGATAAGAATTAGTATGGATGGCAAAGGACGAGCTTTAGATAATATCTATATTGAACGATTTTGGAGAACCATTAAGTACCAACATATCTTTTTAAACCCCGCTGATGATGGTATAACTTTGTACCGAGGAATTAAAAAGTGGATGGATAAATATCATAACAAAAACCATCAAGGAATAAATCAAAAACCAATTGAAATGTATAAAAATGCAGCCTAAGAATTCAATTAAAAAACAACTAAAAGTGGTCTAAAGAAGTGAGGGTATTATAATCTGATTATTATGATAATCAAAAAGATATTAAATAACACAATAACTGCTTGAATCAGTAAAGGAATAAAGGAGTAATCATCTATTTTGAACATAAAAGTTATTTCTGTTTTTCTAAGAATCCTTGATAACTATTAACTATATCTATTAGAAATGCAGCTTTAATAGCTTTTGTTTTTGGTTTATGGATTTCAGGAAAGAAAGAAACAATCTTATTTTTTTTGTTGAATATGACTGTTCCTAATGGTTCATCTTCAATAAAATATATGTAATAATCATAATTTAAGTCCATATCATAATGGACAATATCCTTATGTTTTTTTACTTCATATTTTTCCACTTTCAAATCATCCTTATCGCGTACAGTTTTGTCTTTACTTGATTCTCTATACATATTAAAGATTTGTTTTAGGTAATCACCTCCCTTGGTAATCTCATCTTTTGTTAAAACAGTATACTCCTCTAATACAATATCATAGGTTTTTTCTGTAAAATATAAATCATAAGCAAAGTTTTTTGCTATTGATTTCTGATCTTGATTTTCATTTAGATGGACACAAGAATTGATTAGTAAAATAAAAATAAAATATTTCATAAAAATTAATTTGAATTTAATGGGCTAGTTCCAGTTGAAGTACCACCATTTAAGTTACCTGAGTTAATTTGACTTCTGAGCACTTGTCCTAAAGCTCCTGGATTTGATCCTCCACCAAGTAACCACGTACCTCCAGCATCTCCAAAATTTAGACCTAATATATTTGAAGCGTCCAAAACAAAATCAGTGCAATTCTGATTGTTTAAATTATAGTCCTCGTTGCTATATTGTATTGCCAATGTGATAATTCTGCTTAATTCAGATGCTGTGGCGTTCACATTACCGTTTACATCAATTTCATGAACTTGATCATTACCAAAAATACCTGATTCAGTAGGGGCTGTAGGTTTGCTTATTCCATCTGGATAAAATCCAAAGCTCCTAACTGTAGAACCCTGTTGGATGGTCAAAAAAGAATGACCAACATCTACGTTTATTCCATCAACGACAAAAGGTTCACTTGAATTTGGTATTGGTTGATCAACTTGAATGGTAATTACTGCTGATGATGACATATCAAAAACAGCTAAATAATCTGCAATATCAGTAATTTCCTCTTCTGGTCCATCAATAGTAATAAATTGTTCATCGCCAATGACAGGCTCAGAAAGCGATCCACACCTCCCATCTCCTAGTGATGGTACACTTGATTGTGGGCAATTACTATCTGTAGCTCCTATGGTGGCAGTACCATCGCTAGAGCCTCCATTACTACCTTGATTTTCTTCTGGATTTGTATCTATAGGATTAGAGTCGATAGGATCACTGGGTACGTTTGAATCAGGTGGGTCATTAGAAGGAATACCGCCGCCACTTGCGCTATCTCCATCGTCAATGCTTTCATTATTGCATGAGACATAATCCCATCTATAAACATAGCTTTCAAGGTCGACATATTCTCTCATGAGGGTGTAACAATTGCACGTAACTCCACTAAGTCCACACGATCTAAAATCAGTATTAATTTGAAAATTTGTAGATAGTTGTTCTTTTGAGAAAGATATAACTTCTTGATTTAAATCTGCACCTACATTGTTTTGATAATAATAGCTCAACAAATAGGATTCAAAAGTACCATCCAGCTGTTTTTCTAAAAACACGTTATACAATACGGTAGAATCTTGGTTTATTTTATACGCAGGTATATTATAACTTTCATAATCACCACTTATAATTTGACTTGCATAAGTGTCATCTATAAACAATTGATTGACACTGTCATAAACGCTAAGAAGTTGATTCTTTGATTTAAACGTAATTTCTGATAGCGATCTCTTTAACTCATACTTTGATAACATTTGTTCTTTGGTTATCTTATTAACTTGTATGGAGTTTTCTTTTAAGCTCGTAGCCTCTTCTTCTATTACCATATCTCGCTCACAACTGCTTACAATAAAAATGAATGCAGTGAGTGTGAACAAAAACGGTTTGAACCACTTAACTTTCTGTGTTTCTGTGTTTCTGTGTTTCTGTGTTTAAACATAATTTAAAGGTTTGAATTAATTCTTAAATATAAAGAGTTTTGAACTATTAAAAAAATGGGTGTTGACAGTCAAATTTACTTATCTAAATCTTTTAGATTTCTATAGCATTAGTTACAAAAAAACCGCCTTATTTCTAAGGCGGTTTTTGAATATTCTATAAAATAAGCACTTCTTACAAATCAAATTTGATTCCTTGTGCAAGAGGTAATTCTGTAGTATAATTGATCGTGTTGGTCTGTCTTCTCATATAGATTTTCCAAGCATCAGATCCAGACTCACGTCCACCACCAGTATCTTTTTCACCTCCAAAGGCGCCACCTATCTCAGCACCACTAGTTCCTATGTTTACGTTTGCAATACCACAATCAGATCCTCTTTGAGATAAGAAATGTTCTGCTTCTCTTAGGTTATTGGTCATGATCGCACTAGATAATCCTTGTGCTACACCGTTTTGTTGTTCCAAAGCATCTTCTACAGTTCCAGAGTATTTTAATAAATACAATACCGGAGCAAAAGTCTCGTGTTGTACGATTTGCATATCGTTTGTAGCTTCTGCAATTGCAGGTCTTACATAACAACCGCTTTCATAACCAGCACCAGTAAGTACGCCACCTTCTACGAGCACTTTACCACCTTGTTTTACAACTTGCTCTAAAGCGTGGTTGTAGTTAGCAACAGCATCGGTATCGATTACTGGACCTACGTGGTTGTTCTCATCTAATGGGTTCCCTATTTTCAACTGGCCATAAGCAGCAACAACTGCTTCTTTTACCTTATCATACATAGATTCATGAACAATCAGACGACGTGTTGAAGTACAACGCTGTCCAGCAGTTCCTACAGCTCCAAAAACAGCTCCTATTACCGTCATTTTTATATCGGCATCTGGAGTAACTATAATGGCATTGTTACCTCCTAATTCTAATAATGATTTACCAAGACGTTCTCCTACTTTGCTCGCAACAATTCTTCCCATACGAGTAGAACCAGTTGCGCTGATAAGTGGCACACGTTTATCTGTAGTCATCATTTCCCCTACTTTGTAATCTCCGTTTACTAAACAAGAAATTCCTTCTGGCAGGTTGTTATTTTTAAGAACAGTTGCTATGATATTCTGACAAGCTACCCCACAAAGAGGTGTTTTTTCACTAGGCTTCCAGATACACACATCTCCACAAATCCATGCAAGAGCTGTATTCCATGCCCAAACAGCTACTGGAAAATTAAAAGCACTAATGATTCCTACTATTCCTAATGGATGGTACTGCTCGTACATTCTATGTCCAGGACGTTCTGAATGCATGGTTAAACCGTGCAACTGACGAGAAAGACCTACTGCAAAATCACAGATGTCGATCATTTCTTGTACCTCTCCAAGACCTTCTTGATAGGATTTCCCCATTTCATAAGAAACCAGTTTACCCAGTGGTTCTTTCAATCGTCTCAATTCATCACCAAACTGACGCACAATCTCACCACGTAAAGGTGCCGGTTTCATTCTCCAGTCTTTAAACGCAGCTTGTGCGCTAGCAACTACTTTTTCATAATCTTCTTGGCTCGTGGTCGTTAATTTACCTATAACTGCTCCATCTACAGGAGAAGAAGAAGTTATGGTCGCGCCATTACCGAAGTGATGATTACCAGTTGATGTTCCGTGATTTGTTTCCTTGAGACCTAGTTGCTTTAAAGCAACGTCCATCCCAAAATCTTTTGCAAGTGTTGACATTGTATTGTTTTAATTTTTAATCCAGCTTATCAGCTAGTTTTTTAAACACCTTTTTAGGGTTTTTATTATCGTATAAAATGCTGTAAACAGCATCCAAGATAGGAGTTTTAGCTCCTTTTTCTTCATTGATTTGAAAAGCACTTTTAGTAGCGTAATAACCTTCGGCCACCATATTCATCTCCATTTGTGCACTTCGTACGGTATATCCTTTTCCCATCATATTACCGAACAAACGGTTACGCGAAAATCCAGAATATCCTGTTACCAGCAAATCTCCCAAATAAGCGCTATCATTAATATTGCGTTTCATCTTGTGAACTTTCTTGATAAAACGCTTCATTTCACGTATCGCGTTACTCATCAAAACACTCTGAAAATTATCACCATAACCTAAACCATGTGCAATTCCAGCAGCAATGGCATAAATATTTTTAAGCATCGCAGCGTATTCTGTACCGATGATATCATCGCTGATTTTACACTTGATGTAATCACTTTCTAAACGCTCAGCAAGAAATGTTGCTTTTTCTTCATCGGCGCAAGCAATGGTTAAATAAGAAAGTCGTTCTAGGGCTACCTCTTCAGCGTGACAAGGACCTGTAAGAACCCCTATGTTTTCAAACTCAATATCATAATGCTCATGGAAATGCTCTCCTACTATAAGCCCAGTTTCTGGAACAATACCTTTTATAGCGCTAAAAACAATTTTGCCTTTTAATGAAACGCTAAGTTTTTCCAACTCCTTCGATAAAAAAGCACTAGGTACAGCAAATATACAAAGATCACATAGGCCTATTATTTCATTGATATCGCTAGAAAGGTATAATTGCTCTGTACGGAACTCTACAGAGCTCAAATAACTAGGGTTGTGATCGTTCCTTTTGATGTGTTCAATCGCGTAATCGCTGCGCATATACCAATACACCGTATGTAGGTTTTCGCAAAGCATTTTTACTATGGCCGTCGCCCAACTACCACCGCCAATGACAGCAATTTTCTTGGTCTGATCCATTTTAAACAATTTTAGTGTTAAATTTTTGCATTTGATTGATTTCGTTTATGCCGATACGTGTCTATAAAATTAGAATTTAACCGACATGATCATTGGATTATTTGTCTCCTTTGAACAAAAAATTACCTCCATTAGGAACACGAAATTTAACTTGAAAATCGCCTCTTTTTTTTGGAATTCAAAGATACCATTTTTTTAAGGTATTAAAATTATACATCCCTCATGGATACTATGCGTGAATAGCGATTTAACAACATCCATTTTTTTATTGGTGGTGAAAATGAACAAATTGCAACCTATGTTTCAATTTTCTAAAAAGCCGATGCTGTATAATAGTTGAACAAGGCATTTGCTTTCGCGAAAGCAAGAACTATCAGAACTTAATTTTCTGGAGATGGCACGGTATCTTCGACATTTGCAAGGATCCAATGAAGGCAAGCATCGTAATTTTCAAAAATATGCTGTTTCCCTAAGAGGTCTGGAATGATATCAATCGTTTCTAATCGATACAAAGGTTGCTGGTAGTGCCTTAGATAAATCGCCCTCGTATACTTGAACAATTCCAGCGATCATTACCATACTTACTGCAGTCATGGGTGCTGTCGGGCCTGAAACTTGTGTATTGGTACCGCTAAAAAGCGATCCAAAAAAACCTATAAAAATAGCCCCGTATGATCCAGCGATTGCTCCCATACCAGATTGCACTCCAAAAGCTAGTGCTAAAGGCAGTGCTGCAACTCCAGCGGTTAAACCTCCTAATACATCGCCCTTTATATTTTTGAACAAAGGTTACATTGTAAAGTCCCTTATTAAAAAAAACGAATATGTAAGTTTTCTAAGGATTGGAATCTTAAAAGTAACAAGGTTCCCAGAGTTTTAGGTGAAAGAAATAAAAAAGTTATAATTTTTTGATCTTATCTAAGGGGATCCATGCTTTACTTCCGTTGGAAAGCAGCACAAGTGCCCATTGATTGAACTCTTCTAGCACTTCTACTTTTGTGCCTTCATGTAAGTTAAAACTAGGTGCAGCTTCTTCTCTAGGCTCTTCTCTTGTAGTAAACTCTGCCGTATAAACGATAGCGTATTGCTGGTCGTTTAAACTGCTCTTTACATAAAATGCAGCTGCAATAGATATTGCTAAAAATAAAAGCCCGAAAAAAGTCAATATAAAAAACAGCCGTTTTTTACTCGTGGTTTGAGCATAGTAATAAAGAAGGAACACTAACACAGTAAACAGAAGTATTAGTATACTAAAATAAGCCCATTCATCTACACTTAGAGCGGTGATAACCCTAGATACATCAGACTCTAAACCTGTGGTAGTTGTAGCTTCAATAACATCAATTTTCATTTGATTGGCAAATTTGAGATTATTGATGACATCTCTATTTTCTGAATCCAGTTGTAATGCTTTTTCGTAATTGTAAATAGCTGGCCCTATAGCATTAATTTTATAATATGCATTTCCTAGATTAAAATACACCTCAGCACTGTGTTTGCTTGTTTTTAAAATTTGCTCATAACCTGCAATAGCTAAGTCATAGTTTTCTTCTGTATATGCTTGGTTTGCTTTCGCGAAAGCGGCCAATTCAAAAGAATCTTGTGCATTAGCTATAAAAACAAAAAGCAAACATAAAATACGCAACGCCTTTTTCATCTTACTTTTTTATTTGTTTATCAATATCGTTTAAAATACGACCTGCTTTTTCATAATCTTCCTTCATACTAGCTTCAGAAGACGGCGTAAACCTAGCAAACTCGCAGCTTGCTAGCAATTCTATAAATTCTTTTCTAACACCCTCCATCGCTCCTTGCTCTGCAAGCAAGACCGCTACTTTATCTTTAGACATTTCGGCAGTTTGCATACGCAGTTTTGATTTGAGGTAATTGTGTAAGGATTTTTCTAAAGAAATGTAAAACAACTCGTGATTTCCTATGTTTTTCTTGGCAGTACTCAGGTACTTTTTACTCAATTTATTGGCTGTCCTGATTCTATTGCCTACTACGTCTGAATGCCGTTTTTCTTGTTGCCCTCTAAATAATAGAACTAGTGGTAAAATCAAGAGTGTTCCTCCCAAAACCGACCAATACGTTAGCGTGTTAAAAAAATAGGTCTTGTATTTATTTTCTAATCGGGTTTGTGTTTTAATAAAGGCAAACTGAGCGTTGTTCTCTATGATGTTTCTCGTTTCGTCTCCAGTAGCGGCAACTGGATGTACTCCAGCAGTAGTAGGGGCATCACCGTCAACCATCAACAACATTTCATCACTATTTTTAGTAAAATAGCGCTCTTTTGCAGGATCAAAATAAGAGAATTCTATAGGTGGAATCATATATTTACCGCCATATTGAGGTACGACTACATAACGATCTGTAATACTACCGCGCATTCCGTAAATATTAGTGGTCACATTATTCTTGCGTTCTGGATCATATACTTCAAGACTTTGTGGTGCTTTTAATTTAGGAAGCTCCATCAAATTCAAATTACCAGAGCCAGAAACACTGATACTAGCGGTTAAACTTTCTCCTGCATCAAGTTGGGCACGATCTGTTTCTACTTTAAAATTAAAATCACCAACCGCTCCGGTAAAACTTATTGGCCTTCCTACTGCGGGTAAGTTCTTAACAGTAATCTCGCGTTTCCCTGCACTAACTGTTTTACTAACCGTTGTAGTATAAGGCCTCCCAAAAAAGTCTCTTCTGTTAGTGGGTACTTGAACTTGAACATCTAATGTAAGGGGTTCTATTTCCAATTTGCCTGTTTTCTGCGGGTATAAAACCGCCTCTCTTAAAACTAAGTAACGATAAGGTTCTCCTAGATAAGTACCATTTTGAACTTGTCTATTGCGATTATCAATGTTTTGAGACCAGAAGTCTCTGTATTTTGGACTGTCTAACTCATTCCAGCCGGTTACCCCTGTCTGATTAGAAACATAAATTTTATAAACTACTCGTATGGCTTCATTCAAATACGGGTTGGAATTAGAAACCTCGGCAACTAAATGAATGCTGTCATCTACGCTAATGGATTGGTCATCTGGACCCTTTGGTTTTTCTACTGCACCAGTCACATTGATCACTTGTGGGATGGTTTTATATTCATTCCCATTATAAGTCATCACCGCTTGCTGTATGGTGAGCTTTCCTGTTGTATTAGGCTTCAGCACATAGGTATAGGACTTAGACATGCTACTTACTCCATTGATCCAGCTTTGTGAAACTGACTGACTAGGACCCGCAACAACTTGGAATCCGGTAAAATTAGGAGGCGTAAAATTATCTCCATCCACGTTCATTTTAAATTCAATACGCAATCGTTCATTTATCGCAATTTTATCGCGACTGGCCTCAGCGGTAAAGTCAACTTGTGCAAAACTTAAACCGCTTATTAAAATAACTACTACATAAATCAAATTTTTCATTACCAATCTTTTTCAGATTTTTTTGCAGGACCTGCAGCTTTCTTTGCGTTTACTTTAGCTCTAATTTTTTGTTCTTCATTACTCATCGCCTCTAATATCTGATTGATCTGTTGTGGTGTCATTTTACCTTCCACACGTTGTGGGGCGTTTTGGTCTTGCTTTTTAGGTTCCCCGTCGCCATCTTTTCCATCTTTAGGCTTTCCATCTTGATCTTTATCGCCTTCTCCATCACCTTTTTCCTTGTCCCCGTCTTTCTCGTTTTCTTTTCCGTCGTTTTTACCGTCAGACTTCTCGTCTTTATCCCCTTCTTTATTGTCCTGATCTTTGCTTTGGCTGTCGTCTTTCTTATCTTTTTCATCATCACCACCGCCACCGCCGCCACCTTGCTTTTCTTCTTCTTTTTTAGCAAGCGCTAGATTGTATCTGGTTTCTTCGTCTGTCGGATCATTTCTCAACGCATTTTTATATGCCTCTACTGCCTTTTTATATTCTTTGTTTTCCAGCAACAAATTTCCTTGATTGTGAAAAATCCTGTGTTTTTCTTCTTTGGTTGTAGCGGCTTCAGCAGCTGCTATATAACTGCTAGAGGCCTTGTACTTCTTAGTGTTCTCGTAGTATAAATTTCCAAGATTATAAGCGGCATCCACACTCTGCGGATTTACTGCTTTTGCTTTTTTATAGGCAGCTTCGGCAAGGTTGAAATTTCCTTCACTTGCATATTCCTGAGCTTTTGCTACTGCGTTTTCATATACTGGATTTGTTGTTGGTGTTGGTTGCGCTTTCGCGAAAGCGTAACTACCCAAAATCCATAAAACGACTATTATATGTTTCATCTTCTTCTTATTCATTGAACAAGTTTAATTTTTTAAGCCAATTGGTTTTTTTCTCTAGGTAAAGGATATCTAAAAATAAAAAGAACAGTCCAAAACC
Organism: Nonlabens sp.; assembly: GCF_018401815.1. Lineage (GTDB taxonomy): Bacteria > Bacteroidota > Bacteroidia > Flavobacteriales > Flavobacteriaceae > Nonlabens. Next base: position 19,220 of record NZ_JAGYKG010000007.1, on the reverse strand, counting down.
CAAAAACCACTGAAATTGAGATTCAAAGTCGGCATATTGTTGTGATTCAAAGGCGACCTTATCGATTCCGGAGAGCTCAGCCTTCAATTCTTCTATTACCGTTGCCGTAACCGTACCATCGATATAAGCCCCCTTTCCCGCTTCAGAAATTTCTATTAATGTTTCCGCATTGAGCTTAGTGATCACGGTGTTCCCGTCTCTATCTTTTTTAAACTCTCTAACGATTCCATTTCTTTTAATGGGAATGGTCGTTCCTTTTTCAGTTCCTACACCTATAGTAAAGATGCGTATTCCCTTCTCAGCAGCAGCTTCAGCAACTGCAACGCTCTCTCCCTCGTGGTCTTCTCCATCACTGATGATGACTAAAATTTTTGCGGCTTCCGTCTCGTCACTATAATAATTTTCTGCCAACTGTATCGCCTCATTAATAGCCGTTCCTTGACTGGAAATCAATTCGGTAGTCAACGATTGCAAGAACATTTTTGCACTTCCGTAATCTGTTGTAATCGGTAATTGTGGAACGGCGCTTCCTGCATAAGCAATGAGTCCTATGCGATCACTTGCCAGGTTGTTAATGATCTCGGTAACTAAACGTTGGGATTTTTCCAATCGGTTAGGAGCGATATCTTCTGCTAGCATCGATTTAGATACATCTACTGCAAAAACAATATCAACACCTTCTCGATTGACAGTTTCTGTTTTTTCGCCTGCTTTAAGGTTCACCAGCGCCAAAACTAAAAACGCAATTCCCACACAAACGGTTACCAATTTTAAAATAGGTTTGAACCAAGAGCGGTCTGGAATCAAATGATCCAGCATTTGCTTAGCAGCATACTTTTTTTGTGCGCGATGCCTCCAGTAAGAAAGCCCTATAAATAGAACGATCAAGACCGGGATAAGGCACAAAAGCCAGAAATATATTTTTTCTTCTAGTATATACACTTTCTTAGTTATTATCTATTAGTAATAGTTAAAATTAGTTTTTTCACTCCTCCTAAATGAGCCTGAAAAGCTTGTCTGTCAAATAGGGGAAACCAACGTATTTCTCTTAAGAAATAAACGTCTCTTTCCTCAGGTAAAAAGGTTTCGACTATCGCTCAACCTAACAACTTCTTTTAATTATAAACAGTTCCTTTATATTTTCTACCACTGCTTTTCCAGCTTTAACTGGCAGCGGCTAACCCAAAAACTCTGAACTCAGTACTCATCACCTTTACGCAGCAGTCTTAAAAATAGTATATCTCAATAACAGTTCTACACCTATACCTAATAAGGCCAATAAAACAAGATCTCTGTATTTTTCATCTATGTTATAGAATTCAAATTGCTCGATCTCTGTTTTTTCTAGTTGATCAATCTCGGCATAAATTTCTTTAAGCTTTTTATTATTGTCTGCTCTAAAGTACTTACCACCGGTATCCGCAGCGATTTGTTTCATAAGCTCTTCGTCAATTTCTACAGGTGCCATTCTAAACTGAAATTTTCCATTAGGTAATTGAGCGTAAGGGGACAATGCATTACCGTTAGTTCCTATTCCAATGGTGTAGACCTTAATATCAAATTCTATGGCTAATTCACTAGCAATTTTAGGATCGAGAAAACCGCTGTTGTTCACTCCATCTGTCATTAAAATAATCACTTTGCTCAGCGCTTCACTTTCTTTCAATCTATTTACAGCGGTCGCAAGTCCCATTCCTATAGCAGTACCATTTTCAAGAACACCGTCAAATTTGATGTCTTTAATTGCTTTCAGAGAAATGCTTTCATCTGTGGTGATCGGTGTTTTTGTATAGCTTTCTCCCGCATACACCACAACGCCTATACGGTCGTTAGGCCTTCCATTAATAAATTCTGCAGCAACTTCTTTAGTAGCTTCTAGACGATCAGGTTCAAAGTCTCTAGCCAGCATACTCGCACTTACATCGATGGCAAGAACAATGTCTATACCGTTTGTTGTTTGAGTCTTTGTGGTAACATCAGTTGTTTGAGGTCTTGCGAGGGCAGTGATGATTAAAGTCAAGGCCAGCAATCTCAATACAAAAAGTAAGGGCCTCAATTTCCCTAATAGAGATCCTTTACTTTGAAACCCTTTAATTGAAGAAACTTGTATTTGTGCATGCTGCCTGTTAAAAGTCCAAATGTAAAAAGCGATCACCAATGGCAACGCCAATAACAACCAAAACATTTCTGGTGAAGCAAACTCAATATTTGTAACCCAGTCCATCATTATTCTTTCTTCTTTTTACCATCATCAAAAGATGGAAATACAATAGAGCTTCTCACTCGTTCTCTCAAAATTCTTCCAAATTCGCGATCAGCATCTTCTTCATTATCTTTCTTATTGGTGATGATGATTTGGTCGATACCTACGCGATTAGACATCATAAGAATATCGTACTCATAATCTTCATCATTAAGTTGGTACGTACCTTTTAAGGACACTCCTTTAACTCCATCTATTTCTACCTCATCTTCCAACATCAAGATGTCGGTTGCCCCCATTTTATCTAAAATTATGGTCATATTATCTCTTACCACCTTTGGATCAAGTTCAATTTCTGCATCAGGATCACTTGCTCCTATGGTAAACGTAATGACACCTATATAAAAGTCGTCAGCAATATTTCCAGAAGCAAATTCGTCAATTGAAGAAGCAACCTGTTTAAATACTTCTCCTAAATTGGTACTGTCTTGACGCACTAAAATATCAGGCGAATTCAACTGCACCGGTGGCATGCCGTATTCACTGGTCAACCAGGTCTGCTCCGTAAGTGCTCTTTGAGAGTTACCAAAAATCTGGTCTTTCACGTTATCAAATCCTGCAAGATACCCCCAGATTCCTACCGCTATTCCCAAAGCAACAACAGCAGCTGCTATACCAATTAATATGTTGCGCGTGCGTTTTTTAAGTTCTTGCTTGCGTCTGTAACGCGCATCCTGCATGAGTTCTTCTTCAGTAGGTGGCGGCAATACTTGATGGATATTATTGATAATTTCCATGGTGCGCTGTCGGTCTTCTTTAGCACTTATCGCATCTCCACCAGCAGTAGCAAATTTGACCAAATCGGCTTTTTGAAGGATGTCTTCTAGCCTGGATAGTGTTTTATCAGTAATATGCATGCCTTTTTCAGACATAGCTATCTTTAATTCTTTAATCAATTGTCCCGTAGTGCTTTCTAGAGTATGCCCATAGACTTTAGAATCGATATACCTTCTAATAATGTACGTAAGTTCTGTATAATATTCCTTCCATTCTCGGTTTTCGAGACGACCACTTTCGTCCAATAATTTTAGGCGGTACTTGGTCCATTCAAAAGGCTGTAAGGTTTCTTCATAGGTTTTTTGTTCCCGCTTTCGCGAAAGCAAAACAACAACAATCCCCACAGGAATTAATAGCAATAACCACCACATCCAGTTATAAGAAAGAGTAGATCTATCGGTAATATCTACGGAGTCCTTGATAGGAAACATGCCTTGCTTAGTAGTATCAACAACTACTTCACGCACACTTATCAGAACAGAATCTGATTGAATGCTTCGGTTGTTTTTCAATACCTGCAATCGCGGTACCCAGTAATCCCCCGAGTCAAATTGGGTGATGCCGTATTGCTTGAACAACCTGATTTTATCGGCGATTCTCAAGCTATCTACCGGATAGCTTTGGAGCACTTCCATGGCACCCATAGTCTGTTGCTCTGGAAAAATGATCAAATCACCTAAATCAGCTTCTACGCTGATTCCCAGTTTTACTTCTTCACCTATTTTGATCAAGTCACGATCTACCTTTGTAACTACCTCCGTCTTTGTCTGGTCTTGGGCAGAAGTTATGGCGATGCAAAATAAAAACGCTATGTACACTAATTTTTTGATCATCGTGCTTTAAAGTATCCTAATAGTTTTTTGGTATAATTCTCTCGGGTTTCTAAATCTATAGCGCCTGCATCAGATCTCGTGAACGCATCTTTAAAATAAGCAGCACATTCTTTGTGATAAGCAGCATATTTAATGCGTGCCGATTTAGAGCTGGTGTTAATCAATTGCGACGCCCCTGTTTCTAGATCTTTGAATTGCACGAGTCCCATTTTAGGCATTTCTGCCTCACGCTGGTCATAAACTCTAATTCCAGTAACATCGTGTTTGCGACCTGCAATTTGAAGGGTTTTTTTATAGTCGGCACTCATAAAATCTGACATCACAAATACGATGGCTTTTTTCTTGAGCACCCCTGCTAGAAACTTAAGTGCTCCAGCCACATCTGTTCCAGTACCTTGAGGTTTAAATTCTAGTAATTCTCTGATAATTCTAAGAATATGAAATTTCCCTTTCTTAGGCGGAATGTATAATTCTACCTGGTCGGAAAATAGCAGTAGGCCTACTTTGTCATTGTTTTGCATGGCACTAAAAGCTAGTGTAGCGCACAACTCTGTTATAATTTCTTTTTTAATTTGCTCTTGAGTTCCAAAAAGTGTCGAGCCGCTAATGTCTGCTACCAACATTAAGGTCAATTCCCGTTCCTCTTCAAACACTTTGATATAGGGCTCACTGTATCTAGCGGTTACATTCCAATCAATATTGCGCACATCATCACCAAACTGGTACTCTCGAACCTCGCTAAAAGTCATCCCACGTCCTTTAAACGCACTGTGGTACTCGCCACCAAAAACAGCATCGCTTAATCGACGTGTTTTGATCTCGATCTTACGTACTTTTTTAAGGAGTTCTTGTGTGTTCATTATTCGTTTTCAATTTTCAACAAAAGTATTCTTCAAGTAGTTCCAGATAAAAACTGCCTACTACAACTAAATACTGTCAACTAGATTAGGGTACCTCAATCGTGTTTACGATCTTATTTACGATGTCTTCTGTCGTGTAGTTTTCTGCTTCTGCTTCATAAGTGATTCCTATTCTGTGACGCAATACATCAAGTACTACCGCTCTTACATCTTCAGGAACTACGTAGCCTCGACGTTTTATAAAAGCATAACATTTTGCGGCTTTTGCAAGGTTGATCGATCCACGAGGAGACGCCCCAAAAGAAATTAAGGGTTTCAACTCTGCTAAGTTGTATTTTTCTGGATAACGAGTCGCAAAGACGATGTCTAAAATATACTTCTCGATCTTTTCATCCATGTAGACAATTTCTACTGCATCTTGAGCACGTAAAATTTGTTCAACAGACACTACTGCATTAGGCTCAGGAAAATCTTTCTTAAGATTTGCTCGCATGATAAACTGTTCATCCACAATTGTAGGGTAATCGATGACCGTTTTTAACATAAAACGGTCCATTTGTGCTTCTGGTAACGGATACGTTCCTTCCTGATCTACTGGATTTTGAGTCGCCATTACTAAAAAGGGCTTGTCTAATTTAAATGTGGTATCCCCTATGGTCACCTGCTTTTCTTGCATGGCTTCTAACAACGCACTCTGTACTTTAGCTGGTGCCCGATTCACCTCATCTGCAAGTACAAAGTTGGCAAATATGGGTCCTTTCTTGATATTGAATTCGCCATCTTTCATATTATAGATAAGTGTCCCTACCACATCTGCTGGAAGCAGGTCTGGTGTAAATTGGATTCTTGAAAAAGAACCACTTACTGCCTTAGAAAGTGTTGTAATAGCGAGTGTTTTTGCAAGTCCAGGAACTCCTTCTAATAGAATATGCCCACGACCTAAAAGGCCTATAAGCAAGCGTTCTATCATGTATTGTTGACCTACAATTACCTTATTCATTTCATTAACGAGCAGCTCTACAAACTGACTTTCCAATGCCACTTTTTCATTGATGCTCGCAATATCTACCTGCGTGTTGTGTTGATCCATAAGTATATTTTCTTAAATCCTATTTTGTAAATCTTCTTTTTGTTATTTTACCTCACCATGTCAGGAAATGACAAAAATGCACCCTCATCCAAGAGGGAATTGTTTAAAAGTAGTTAAATTTCGTTTTGGCTCTGTGACTACCAAAGTTAAAGCAGGACATGCTGATATACTTCAAAGAAGTATGGTTTTATGTTATCGATTGTTAACACTTACGCTTTTTCCCATAGGGTATTTTGGTAAACAGGTTCCTTTTATTGTAAAATAAAAACCCTAACATAAATCCAACAGATCACCAGTAGCTTTTCCCTATTTTTGTTAGAAAGATCCATTATGAAAACAGCACTAATAACCGGAGCAACAAGCGGAATAGGACTAGCTACAGCACAAACACTTGCCAAAAATAATTTTGCGTTAGTGCTGTGTGGGCGCAATAAAGAAAAATTAAACGAATTAAAACAAGAGCTTTCTCAACAGGTTCCTGTAGAAACGCTATGCTTTGATGTGCGCGATCAAAAAACAGTAGCGCAACAAATCCACAGCCTTACCCAATCTCCTTTTGATAAGATTGATGTCCTAATTAATAATGCGGGAAATGCTCATGGATTAGACCCTATAGACAAAGGCAGCATAGAAGATTGGGATGCGATGATGGATATCAATGTCAAAGGCCTGCTGTATGTCAGTCATGCCGTAATGCCACAAATGCGCGAGCGTAAAAGCGGTCACATCATCAACATAGGTTCTACGGCAGGAAAAGAAGTCTATCCTAACGGAAATGTATATTGCGGTTCTAAACATGCTGTCGATGCCATTACGACTGGAATGCGACTGGATTTAAACCCCTACCACATTAGAGTCGGTGCTGTAAGTCCAGGGCTCGTACAAACTAACTTTAGCGAGGTGCGATTTAAAGGAGATACAGAAAGAGCAGATAAGGTATATCAAGGCTACATGCCCTTACAACCTCAAGATGTGGCTGATGTCATTCTATTTGCGCTGACCAGACCAGCACACGTAAATATTGCCGATCTTACCGTAATGTGCACCGCACAAGCAAGCAGTACGGTTTTAAAGAAGGAATAATTTATTCCCGAAATCGCTTTTCCCAAAGGGTAGAATTAATTCTATCCTTTGGGAAAAGAACTAATAAAAGCAGTTCCCTTTTTCAAAGGGAAAACAGAGCTTGTGCCGATGAATATAGGTATTGGCGACGAGCGTAGCGAGCAACCAAAAGGATTTTACGGTTAGGGAACAGAAACTAAATAAACTAATGAAAACCATTCCAATAGATCCCTAATAAATTTGGATCAAACACTGTAATTAAAAAAGGACATAATTTACCATATTTTTTGAAAGGATCATGAAAAAACTACTTCTCCTATTTTCCATAGTTACTATCGCATCCTGCACCCAAAGCTTAGAACCCTCCATAGAAAATATCAATTCCATATTTCAAAGTAAAGATTTTACAAGTGAATATATTCGTGACAGTCATGATAAAGAATCCATGAGCTTTAGAGATGATTACATCGTCTATAAAAAAGCTGAAGGAGTTAAAAGGAGAACCATTACTTATAAAGAAGCCCTTTTTATCAATGACTTTATACAAAACCAATTCCAGTCTCATAAATACAACAATTCAGAAACTGCTGTTATCGCTATTTTAAATACCTTAAAGAAAGTAACTTTGAAAATTGCTAACGATGCGATGGATTACCACAACCTCATCAATAAACTAGATTTAGAATATGTATCCGCTAAGAAGAAATAGAAGATTAAGAACTAGTGCCTCGGTAAGATCTCTGGTACAACAGACCTTGATTTCACCAAATGATTTTATTGTTCCATTATTTATAGTAGAAGGAAAAGGCATCAAAGAAGAAATTGCTTCTATGCCCAATTATTACCGTTACAGTCTGGATCTTTTAAAGAAAGAAGTACAATTACTTTGGAGTATGGGGCTGAAAAGTGTGTTGCTTTTTGTTAAAGTACCTGACGAATTAAAAGATAATAAAGGAACAGAAGCTTTAAATAAAGAAGGCCTTATGCAACGCGCTATCAAAACCGTTAAAGAAGTTGCTCCAGAACTATACGTCATGACTGATGTGGCTCTGGACCCTTATTCCAGTTACGGTCACGATGGTATTGTAGAAAATCACAAGATTATAAACGATGCGACTTGTGAAGTACTCGCACAGATGAGCGTTTCACACGCACAAGCTGGGGCTGACATGGTGGCTCCTAGCGATATGATGGACGGCCGTATTCTATATATCAGAGAAGCACTAGAAAAAGAAGGATTTACTGATACCGGAATCATGAGCTACTCAGCAAAATATGCAAGTGCCTTTTATGGTCCTTTTAGAGATGCGCTGGATAGTGCGCCAGGTTTTGGAGATAAAAAATCCTATCAAATGGACCCAGCTAACCGCAGTGAAGCCATCAAAGAAACCTTAATGGATATCGATGAAGGAGCAGATATAGTTATGGTAAAACCAGGGTTGTGCTACTTGGACATCGTTAGAGATATTAAAAATGAAGTGAATGTTCCCGTAAGCGTGTATCAAGTAAGCGGCGAGTATGCCATGCTTAAAGCAGCTGCCGAAAGAGGCTGGCTCAACCACGATGCCGTAATGATGGAACAAGTCACCGCCATCAAAAGAGCAGGGGCTGACTTGATTGCCAGTTATTTTGCTAAAGATGTGGTAAAGTTGATTTCTTAATTACAATCCTGAAACTCCTGTTCAAAAACCAAGAAACAGCACCTATTGAAATCGGGTTGAAAACTTAATCAAACTACTTCATGCAAAAAGATTCGTACACCGTAGAAGAGGCTACTCGTTCCATCGAGAGGTACTGCGCCTATCAAGAACGCTGTCATAAGGATGTGGAAGATAAGTTGAAGAGTATGGGGGTGATTCAGCTCGCCATAGATGAGATCATCCCGCATTTGATTCATCACAAATTTTTGAATGAGACCCGCTATGCCGAATCTTTTGCTCGAGGGAAATTCCGTATTAAAAAATGGGGCAGGGTTCGTATTGTACGCGAACTTAAAATGAAAGGACTGAACGAGCGTACTATAAAAGAAGGTCTTAAAGAGATTTCTAATGATGATTATGAAATTGCTTTTGATGCGCTTTCGCGAAAGCGGTTAGAACAACTCACAACGGAAACCGACAACTACAAAAAACGCAAAAAACTAGCTGATTACTTGCTCTATAGAGGTTGGGAAAGCCATCTGGTTTATGCCAAAACAGTAGAACTCATTCCTAATTAGTTGTAAAACTGGGATCAACGATATTTATTCAGATACTCGTGCGTCCTTACAATCGCCTGATTGTTTTTATAGTCGATCCATTCCTGCCCTTTGCGTTTGCGCATGAAATTATCATAATGACGCATTACTAACAAATTGTACAGCGCCTTCCCTAAGTTTTTAATTTTTCTAGGGTACGACCTTAAGCTTATAGAAAATCCTGGAGTGAGGTAATGCATGAAGTGCCAGTATCCTTCTGGCATGTACAACATTTCCCCGTGTTGGAGCTCGCAAACATAACCATGGGCTTTTTGCAAAGCAGGCCATTTTTCAAAATCTGGGTCTGTAAAATCAATATCTTCCCTAGCAATTAAAGAATGTGGGACGCGATACAAATAGGGGGACTGGTCTGGCGGAAAAATAACACACCTCTTTTTACCATGAAATTGAAAATGCAGGATGTTGGTAACGTCAATATCAAAATGCATAAACACCTTGGAATCAGTTCCTCCAAAAAACATCATCGGCAAGCCTTTGATCAATTTCATTCCCAACTTCGGAAACTTATAATCGGCTTGAAGAGAGGGAACTTCTTTTAATATATTGTAGAGAAAGATTCTAAAGTTAGTAGGTTTTTCTTCTAGCAAGTCTATATATGCAGACATTTTCATTTCGGCATGTGCTTCATTAAATCCTTCATCATGCGCTACCGGGCGGTCATCATACAAAGGAACTATTTTATCTCCCGCAACTTGTTTGATGTATGCTAGATGCCACTTTTCATAAGCAGGCCAGTCTTCTGTTAGTTTTTCAATAACTACAGGTCGCTGTGGTTGAAGGTGATTTTTGACAAAATCATCTTTACACATTGTCGGTACACGTGGTATTTCTTGAAGATTAAGAGCCATAAACAACTATTTGATTAAGAAGTTAAGGGGACTAATACAACTTCAATAACTATGCTTTAAAAGTTTTAGCTGTTTGTTTGGCTTGCTCGTTACGTTCAATTTTATGATCAGGACGTGTCCATCTGGGTTTTTCACCTTGATCTTTATAAACAGAATATTGGGCTTCTACAGTTTCCGGCTGTGCCTTTTTTACAAATGGCTTCATAGGCTCCAATCCTAATAATTCAAACATTCTCATGTCTTCATTGACATCTGGATTAGGAGTTGTTAATAGTTTATCCCCTGCGAAGATGGAGTTGGCGCCTGCAAAGAAACACATCGCCTGTCCTTCGCGGCTCATATCGGTGCGACCTGCACTCAACCTCACCTGAGTTTGCGGCATGACGATACGAGTAGTTGCCACCATACGTATCATTTCCCATATAGAAACGGGCTGTTGCTCTTCTAGTGGAGTACCTTCAACTGCAACTAACGCATTGATAGGAGTACTTTCTGGCTGCGGACTTAAACTAGATAAAGCCACTAACATTCCTGCGCGATCTTCTATGTTTTCACCCATTCCTATAATCCCACCGCTACAAACCGTAACATTAGTTTTACGTACGTTACCAATCGTATCCAGACGGTCTTGATAACCACGAGTAGAGATCACTTCTTTATAGTATTCTTCAGAACTGTCTAAGTTGTGGTTATAAGCATATAGTCCTGCCTCGGCAAGTCGGTGTGCTTGGTTCTCAGTGATCATCCCTAAAGTGCAACACACTTCCATGTCCAATTTATTGATGGTACGCACCATTTCAAGGACTTGGTCAAATTCTGGCCCGTCTTTTACATTTCTCCAAGCTGCACCCATACAAACACGAGAACTACCATTAGATTTTGCTCTTAAGGCTTGTGCTTTAACTTGTTGTACAGACATCAAATCATTTCCTTCTATGTCTGTATGGTAACGAGCAGCTTGGGGGCAATACCCGCAATCTTCTGGACAACCGCCTGTTTTAATAGAAAGAAGTGTAGCGACCTGTACTTGATTTGGGTTGTGAAATTCTCTGTGAATGGTTGCTGCGTCGTATAATAAACTCATAATGGGTCTATTATATATCTCCAATACTTCTTCTTTAGTCCAGTTGTGTCTCATAATCCTCTTCTAGTTGAATAAGTAAAAATAAGGATTCTTAAAGTATTCCTTACAAGGATTTAAGGATAAAGAAATATTAGATACGCGTTAAAAAGAATCTAAAAATCCTCCCCTATAAGTGCCCATTACCGCTCTACCAACAAACTTACCGCATTACCTCCAAATCCAGTCGCATTGATTAAAATACGCTTAGGAATTCTTACGTCTCCCCTCGGGTTCACAAAAGATTCTTTTAAATAAGGAATTTTAAATAGCTCCTCTGATTGTAGCATTTCGATAGCCATTCTTAGATTAAGGGCACCACTAGCCCCAAGAACGTGGCCTAGTTGCCATTTATTATTACACAAATAGGGGTAGTTTTTACCAAAAACTGCTATTATCGCGGTAACCTCTGCTTTATCGCCTTTAATAGTTCCTGGCGCGTGTGTAATAATCGCATCTACCGTTTCTAGATCTATGCGCGCTACAGCCTGTTTCATGGAACCCTGTAGGCACGTTCCGTTTTCTGTAAGGGATGTAGCACTTTTTAATTTTTCAATAGCACTTCCATAACCAGTGATTTTAGCCAGGCTATCTTTATCTTCTTTAGAAAGTAAAAAACAGGCGGCAGCCTCTCCTAAAATCATTGAATTTTGGGACTTATCTAAATCCAGTGACTTACAAGGGTAAGGAATACTATCTCTAGAATAAATACGCATTGCTTGCATTTGGGCTACGGTAAACTCTGTCAATGCCGCTTCACTTCCACCAGCGATAAAACTCGTTGCCATACCGCTTTCTAACCAAGCAATAGCATTAAGAATCGCATGAGAGGCTGTAGCACAAGTAATGCTATGAGAAAAAGCTGTGCCTTTCAATCCCAAATCTTGAGCTACCCAAGAAGAAATATTGCCAAGAGTAGTTAATGGAGAGGTAGCTGTTGGAACGGTTCCGCTTTCGCGAAAGCGAGAGTGATACTTCTCCCACAATCCTGTAGCACCACGACTAGAACCTATGTTTACGGCCGTTTGCTCTGGAATATTGTTTAAGGACCTGGCTGCAAAAAGCGCCAGCTGCACACTGCGATCCAAAAATTTATAAGCCTTATGATCTTTTAAAAATGCCTGCAATTGTCCTTCCTTCTCTTTGGAAATAGGACTGATCCAAGTTTTATTTTTTTTTTCAAAACAATGAACGGACCTTAGACTCGTAAATGAATCTACTGCGGCAATCATCGCTGCATCGTTGATGTAAATAGGGTTTTTCACTTGCTTTTTAACTCTTGCAAAAATCGTCAAAAGAAGTCAGACTTAGAATAAATAGAAGAAAAAGAATCCAACGCATTGTACCTGTAAAATAAAGCATCGCGAGTTTTTGAAAACTTGGCAAAACGGCTGGCATTTTTTGGAATATTTATGCCCTGGCTATTAAATACAACTCCCTATCTAAAAAAAATATGCTATTAAAACTCTACTCGTAACCTAATCGTTGAAAAAATTAGACCCCCTGAACTATAAATTCTTCTAACAACTCATAGATAAAATTCATTTCTTGCTCCGAGCTGGTATAAGGAGGTACTATATAAATTGTTTTACCTAGCGGTCTTAAAAACAAACCACGCTGCCAAAACCATTGAAACATCTCATTGCGTTTGTTTCCATAGCGCTCCATTTCTACAGCGAGATCAATAGCGAGAATCACCCCTTTTGCTCGCACTGCAGCAACGCCTATATGAGATTCAATTTTTATTTTAAACCCTAGGTTAGACCTTGTTATTCGTTTGATATTTTCCTGAATCTCTTCGGAAATTAACAAATCTATTGCTGCACTAGCAACAGCGCATCCTAATGGGTTTCCCGAATAGGTATGACCATGAAATAGCCCTTTAGCTAATTCATCATCGTAAAAAGCATCGTAAATATCTGAAGTACAAGAAGTAACTGCCATAGGCATGATGCCCCCAGTGAGTGCCTTAGAAAGACACATCACGTCTGGCTTTGCACCTATTTGATCGCTGGCAAAGTAGGTCCCTGTTTTACCAAAACCAGTCATCACTTCATCGGCAATCGCAATCACGCCCTGTTGCTGGAATTTGTTAATTACTTGGCACAAAGCCTCATTATCATGAAGCTGCATCGCTGCTGCTCCTTGAACTAATGGTTCATAGATAAAACTTGAAATTTGCTGTTGTTCTAGAATGCGATCAACAAGTTGTAACACCTGATCTAAATTCTCTTTTGTCGGTGCTGGAATACGCACCACATCAATAAAAAAATCTTCAAAGGGTCCATTATAAACAGACAATCCGCTGGCACTCATCGCTCCAAAAGTGTCTCCGTGGAACCCATTTTCTAATGCTACCACTGTATTCCGTTGCTCCCCTTTATTAAAATGGTACTGAAACGCCATTTTTAACCCTATCTCCACACTGGTAGAACCATTCTCAGAAAAAAACAGCTTCTGCTGATTGTCAGGCAAGATGGCTATGAGCTTCTTTCCCAAAGTGGCTACTGGCTCATGGGTCATTCCAGCAAAGACGATATGGTGCAATTGATCCACTTGATGTTTGATCGCATTAGTTAGAACGGGATTAGTATGTCCATAACTACAGGTATACCAACTTGATATTCCGTCAAAATACTTCTTTCCCTCAAAATCATACAAGTAATTTCCCTTTGCATGAGAAATAGCAATAGGTGCTGAAGCCGTTTTATGTTGCGTAAGCGGGTGCCATATAAAACGCGCATCATTTTTTAGAATTTCTTCCTTTTTCATAATGCTTTTAGAACTTTTTCAAATTTTAAGGCATAGGCAGAAACAACAGCCGCACTTATTTCTTGTTCTCTTGTTATGTGACCCAAAGTTGTTAATCCTGTCATTTTTTCAATCACTTCGATAGTACCATCAAGATCAACGTGGTTGTAAATAATACCTACACAGTTCAAGCCTTTAGCTTTTAAAAGCGCTACACTAAGTAAGGTATGATTGATACTTCCTAAATAACCAGAACTCACTAAGATCACTTGATCCTCAGGGCTGATTAAATCAACAATTGTTGCTTGATCATTAATAGGAACCAGCAATCCTCCAGCACCTTCTATAACCAAAGTGTTTTCTGTTTTAGGACGTATAATTTTTGCAAGGTCTATGGTGATTCCATCAATTTCAGCTGCCTTATGCGGACTCATAGGCGTATAAAGTCGGTAGGCTTCTGGATGGATCTGGGTTTTAGAATTGTTGATAAGACTAGCAATAGTAGCTTTGTCCATTTCTTCTAGACCACTCTGTATAGGTTTCCAGTAATCGGCTTGTAGTGCTTGTGTCACAATTGCTGCAACCACTGTTTTACCTACATCAGTTCCTATTCCGGTAATAAAAATATTACTCATTTACATTAAATTTAGTTTGACAGTTTTTACACTCGTAATTAAATGAATTCGTGAATGGAAAAATACTTAAGCCTATAGCGATCATTTTTTCAGATAAGGAGCCTGCGGTTTCTATAACTCGCCTATCTCTAGCATCCACTTTTTTGCAACTAGGGCATTTGATGTATTCTACTCGATGTTTCAACATATCTGGATTAGACTGTTCAATGATTCCCATTGCTTTTATATAATCTTCTTTGTGTACCTGCATTTTCACACCACCTATCGCATTAGAGATCAATGGGTCTGCAGCCACAGTAAATTCGTCTTTTAAAAAAACCATCACCTGCTCACTTTCTAATCTCCCTTTTACTGCTAGTGCTTCTGCAGGATAGGCAAATACGGCCACGGTTCTGAATTTACTCATAAGTTTTTTAAGGTTTTGGCAAGTAATTTCAACATGCCTTCTATTTCTTTTTCTGTATTAAAACTGTGTAAGCACACTCGCAGGCGCTCTTCTCCCTGATGTACGGTAGGAGATAGAATAGCTCGTACATCATAGCCATTTTCTTTTAATACACTTGCCGTCTTTTTTACTTTGTCGTTTTTTGGAATGATACATACTTGGATGGCGGTCTCGCTTTCGCGAAAGCGCAATCTCAAACCATTTTGCAGCACTAGTTTATTAAAAAGTGTAATGTTTTGGGTTAATTGAGAGAGGGTACCTTCACGCTGACTCAAAGTGCGGTAACCATAAGCAATAGATCGCAACGAATGCTCTGGAAGCGCAGTGGTATAAATAAAACTACGGGCATAATTGATCAAATATTCCTTAAGGTCTTCACTCCCTAAAATAGCGGCACCATGGCAGCCCAAAGCTTTGCCAAAGGTCATCACTCGAGCAAAAATATCATTTTCTACATCCAGCTTTTGTGCGAGACCAGCGCCGTTTTTTCCTATAACACCCAAGGCATGCGCCTCATCCAAAATCAGGTGCGCATTCTCAAATCGCTTTACTAATGCTATTAATTTCTTAAGATCCGGCATATCACCATCCATAGAAAAAACAGACTCTGTGATGACATACACCTCGCGCTCCTCTTCCTCGCTGAATTTGGACAATAAAATCTCGAGGTGATCTAAATCGTTGTGACGGTATTTCAAGGATTTGGCTTGAGAGAGCTGGATCCCATCGCGTATACTGGCATGCACCAACTGGTCAAAAAGGATCAAATCGGCTCGATCTGTAAGTGCGGGAATCAGCCCAATGTTTGCGTCATATCCTGAATTGAACAGCAATGCCGCCGGCGCGTTGTGAAACTGAGCAATTTGTGCTTCTACTTCATCATGCAACTCGCTATGACCAGAAAGCAGGCGACTGCCAGTTGCTCCATTAGAGGAATAGGTTGCTGATGGCGCCAATTTTGAAAACCCCAGGTAGTCGTTAGACGCAAAATCTACAAGACCTTTATTTACAGTGAGTTTGCGCAAACTTCCTGAGAAGTGACGCATACCTAAAAGAGCTTGTAGTTTATCTGGAAGCATGCTGTAAAAATAAGGAAAGCGAAATCACAAACCACATTTTGCTTGTTGATAATTCAAGGTAGTATTTGCAAGTTTTCTAGTAGGAATAATCAATTGGATACCAGCCTTGGCTATAAAGTGAAATCGCTTGAAAAGGGTCTTGATGCCAGTACAACTTTATAGTGCAAAAGGTAGAAAAGTAGTCCCTACCAAAAATCTGTGATCAAACTACTAAAAGGTTTGAACCGATAGTGTTATATTAGCAACTCTTAAAACCTAATAATAATGAAAAAAGTCCTTTTTATTCTCGCTCTTATCCTAGCAGGAACAGCAAGTGCTCAAGATCTAACTAAAGACATGACTATTGCTCTGAAGAATGATAGCCCTAGAGACCTTAAAATTTTAGTTAACGACACCAACAAAAACGAATGCCTGCAAGCTGGCACAAGGAAAGCAACTCTTCTACAACTAGCTGTTCAAATGGGAAGCTCAGATGTTGCTCTATACCTTATGACAGAAGCTAAAGTAGATGTCAACAAAGCATGTAACGATAACACTCCATTAATGTGGGCCGCAAAAATGGGTCGTGCTGATCTGGTAGCTCAACTATTAGATGCTGGAGCCGATACGTCTATTCAAGTAGATGGAACAACTGCTCTTCAACTCGCCGTGACCAATGGTAATGAAGCTACAATTAAGTTGTTGAAATAATAACAATGCCACTCCATAGAGCGGTTGTACTTTAGGCCAACTGTTTTTAAACAATTAAAATCAATCCTTTGGAATATGCTTCAAAGGATTTTTTATTGAATAGTATCCAGGCCTAAAGGGATCAAGTCTCTGATATGGTATAACTTCTAATCATAAGAAAAGCCTCTATCAAAATGATAAAGGCTTTCTAATATTTTTAAAACACGTCTTGCTTTAGTCTGCTAAAACAATGGCTTTGTTATCTTTCATTTCTAGAACTCCGCCAGTAATAGCAAAGTTAGTAGTACCGTCTGCTTTTGTAAACAAATCAGCAACAGATTCTTCAAGTGCTACACTTCCAAAAATCTTAATAGCTCCTTTAGTAAGCAAGGATACCACTGGCGCGTGATTGTCTAGCATCTGAAACTGGCCGTTAATACCAGGTACAGCAACTGATTCTACCTCCCCTTTAAAAAGGGTCATCTCTGGTGTAACTATTTCTAAAATCATCTTTATTTAGTTTTCAGTTCCAGTTTACAGTCCCAGTAAGACGGGTTGCTGAGGCTGCTACTGTTTACTTATTTATGCTTCAGCAAGCATTTTTTCTCCTGCCTCGATAGCCTCTTCAATAGTTCCTTTAAGGTTAAATGCACTTTCTGGAAGGTGATCTAACTCTCCGTCCATAATCATGTTAAAACCTTTGATGGTATCCTTAATATCAACTAACACACCTTTAAGACCAGTAAACTGCTCTGCTACGTGGAATGGTTGAGATAAGAAACGTTGCACGCGACGTGCACGGTTAACCGCCATTTTATCTTCTTCAGATAATTCTTCCATACCTAAGATGGCAATAATATCTTGTAATTCTTTATAACGCTGTAACAACTCTTTTACGCGAGTGGCGCAATCGTAATGCTCATTACCTAAAATGTCTGCAGCAAGAATACGAGAGGTAGAATCTAGTGGATCTACCGCTGGATAAATTCCAAGCTCTGCAATTTTACGAGAAAGTACTGTAGTTGCATCAAGGTGAGCAAAAGTTGTTGCTGGCGCTGGATCGGTTAAATCATCTGCAGGTACGTAAACCGCTTGTACAGAGGTAATAGATCCTTTTTTAGTAGAGGTAATTCGTTCCTGCATCGCACCCATTTCTGTGGCTAGAGTAGGCTGATAACCTACTGCAGACGGCATACGACCTAAAAGAGCCGACACCTCAGAACCTGCTTGAGTAAAACGGAAGATGTTATCCACAAAGAAAAGAACGTCTTTTCCTTGTCCATCTCCAGCTCCATCGCGGAAATACTCTGCAATGGTAAGACCAGAAAGTGCTACACGAGCACGTGCTCCTGGTGGCTCATTCATTTGTCCAAATACGAAAGTTGCTTTTGATTCTCTCATTCCGGCTTTATCCACCTTCTGAAGATCCCAACCGCCTTCTTCCATAGAATGCATGAAATCGTCACCGTATTTTATAATTCCTGATTCTAACATCTCACGTAAAAGGTCATTTCCTTCACGTGTGCGTTCACCAACTCCGGCAAATACAGAAAGTCCTCCGTGACCTTTTGCAATGTTGTTGATCAATTCTTGAATCAATACTGTTTTACCAACTCCTGCACCTCCAAAAAGCCCGATCTTCCCTCCTTTTGCATAAGGCTCAATAAGGTCGATTACTTTAATCCCAGTAAAAAGCACTTCAGTAGAAGTGGAAAGGTCTTCAAATGCTGGTGCATCTCTGTGAATAGAAAGTCCATCTTTTCCGGTTTTAGGAAGATTCCCCAAACCATCAATGGCGTCACCGATCACATTAAATAGACGGCCGTAGACGTCATCACCTATAGGCATCTTGATAGGATTACCAGTAGCATGAACCACGGTACCGCGACTAAGCCCATCTGTAGAATCCATTGAAATTGTTCTTACCGTGCTCTCACCAATATGAGATTGTACTTCAAGTACTAGTAAGGAACCATCTTTTTTGGTGATTTCTAGTGAATCATAAATTTTAGGAAGTGCGCCTTCTGCACTATCAAATGTTACATCTACCACCGGTCCGATGATCTGTGAAACGCTACCTGTAATTTGAGACATTTATATAATGTTTTAAAACTTAAAAAGATACAGCTTTTTGCGGCTGTTTTTCGAAGTGCAAAGATACTGCTTTACAATATAAAAAAACACGGTGTTTTTCAATTTTTTTCTGACCTGACTTGCATATGGGGCTTCCTCTTCTTGTTTCTACTGTACGTAGCTTTATGTAGACTGTTACAGTGCTGGCTTCTGCTTTCGCCCTGAGCGATCTCATAACAAGCGATAGTAATCAACTTAAAAAGCCACTTCTTGTGGAAGTGGCTTTTTAAAAAAATGAATTAATTATGTTATTCTACCGTAGTTGTTTAATCTTATGGGTGTGTAAATGTAACCCCTTTCTACTTTCCCAACTCAAATCCCATTCTTTTTATGTAGATAGAAAGGTTACTCTTGTTCCACTCCTTATTTGTGGAGGTTCGAAAACCCTCTTTATTCAA
>NZ_JAGYKG010000006.1 GCF_018401815.1 Nonlabens sp. | reverse complement strand
TTAATTAATATTTAGTCAGCTAGGCTTTATTATGCTTTAAATTGTACGATTATTGTACGGTAACTTTAATAAAATATAATTAATACCCTTGTAACTATTAATTAAAAATACCTTATCCAGTTTAACGCTAAATAAGGTATTAATAAAAAAAGATTATTTTTAAACGTGCTTTGGTGCATTATGCTAAATCAATGCCCTTGCAACTATTGATTCTTTTAAATCAAATAAACGGTTTAAATAAGGCAAAAAAGATGTCTTACCATTGTTATTCTTAACGGCTTCAATGAGATTTAAATAATAAATTTAATCTTTAATAATCTGTATCGTTTATTTAGGACTAGACAACCCCTCGAAGGGCGAGAAGAGCCAAATGAGGCGATCGAACGACCAAAATTCATCCAGTGGATGAATTTTTGTGAGAGGCGAGATGGTGCGCTGGCCGTTGAGAAAATGTCCAGTAGAGATTTTTAGCGAAGGAGCGAGCTGGCGGGTTGGCGATATGCCTTACGTTTCATAACCGAAAAATTGTGCCTCATGTCAACAAACGAGAGTAAAGACGACCTCTTAAAATACAATAAGGGTAATTATTTTGTATTTTTACCCTCGTTAAGAATTCAAGTGTAAAAGTTACTCTCGTTATGAAGGGCTTCAATAAATCTCAACCGTATAATGATCTCCCGCTACTTCCTCCTCAAGCTGAATTGGAGACTAAGGAGATTTTAACAAAAACCATTAGGGCTAGTAGAGCTTTAGCTCAACTTAATGGTGCAATAAGAAATCTTCCCAACCCTAGTCTATTTCTGGACACACTTCACCTACAAGAAGCAAAGGCAAGTTCTGAAATCGAGAACATCATTACGACTAATGACGACCTATATCAAGCTGTAGTTGCAGATAAGAAATTCGACAACGCTGCAACCAAGGAAGTGATTAGCTATAAAGAAGCTATTTGGTTGGGGTTTAGTCGACTCGAGCAACGACCATTCATAACAACTAACCTTTGTATTGAGCTCGTACAGTGTATTAAACAAAATACTGCGGGAATTAGAACTACACCGGGGACTACACTATCCAACCGACAAGGAGAAGTAATCTACACTCCGCCTTCGGGAGAACAAGTGATACGAGAGAAAATGGCCAATCTCGAAACATTTATCAATGAAAATGATTCAATAGACCCTCTTATAAAAATGGCTATTTCACACTACCAGTTTGAAGCAATACATCCATTTTCAGACGGAAATGGAAGAACAGGTCGCATTCTACTTTTACTTCAATTAAAACTGGAGAAACTCTTGGACGTACCTGCTCTTTTCCTGAGTGAGTACATAATTAAACACAAAGACATGTACTATGAAGGATTAAGATCTGTAACGGAGAATAACGAATGGTCTACATTCATACGCTACATGCTGGATATGGTAGAAACAACGGCAATTAAAGGTTTAGAAAGACTAGAGTCAATAGTTCAACTCATGGATACTACCGGACAAGAAATAAAAGAGAAGCTCCCTAAAGTCTATTCCAAAGATTTAGTTGAAGTCATCTTCAAACTTCCTTACACTAAGAGACAAAACCTGATTAACGCAGATTTAGGCACCCCGAAAACAGTTGGGAATTATCTCATAGCACTAGAAGAAGCAGGTTTCCTTAAATCAATAAAGGTTGGTAAAGAAAAATTATATCTGAACCGGCCATTAATGAACATTCTGGAAAACTAAAAACACCAAAGGCACTTTCGATGTGAGAGTTCAATTTACTGAAGTACTGTAAGGGTCCCCTATGTTGAAACCTTCAAAACCCAATTATGTATTGAGAACCTAATTCATTATAACACAAAGTTCTGTCTGCAACTTCTGACAACAGGGGGAGCCAGAGTGCATAAGAGGTCAGAAATGACCTCTTTTTTGTTTTTAGAACCTTCCAAAACCCCTCTGGCATTGATTAAAATGTCAATTGGGGGTGTGTACGTGGGTGCTGCAGCTTTTCCATTCTCAAAATGGACTTTTTCTGAAAAGATGCAGATCAATATCTGTTTCTTGGTCTTACCATCCACTTTTTGATATAATGAGGTTAAATCTTCCAATGCAGGTACGTGTCTATTTAAGAACTCTTTGTAAGGTGAAAGTTCTTCATTCATCTCCTTCAAGGAACGTTCCTTTTCATACACCTTCGTATCAATGGTCATTTTCAACTCCTTTATTCAAGTGATGAAATCTTACCATCCATATACTCATCTTGTATATGGTTTTTACGTTATTTAAGATGTTGAATTTCGTCTTTTGTGTTCTGTATTATTTTGCCCTACTTGAGTCTTCTGCTTCGAAAATTCGTTCTAACATGGAGCGATACGATTTGATAACCCTAGCTGAGAATTGAACCTCACCAAGTAATCGTTCATTTGCTAACCCCATAGTTTTCTTCTAGCTTTGGATAACCAATCCGAAGCAATGAGTATACACGGAATGTCTTCAAGACACGCTAGTCAAGTTATGCTAATATAAATTTTGAAATAAAAATTGAGAGAAATAACAAAACGCCGACCACGATGAGTGCAATCAATAATTTCTTTGTTCGCGTGCCTTTCTCTGTAGCTTGATTCTGAAATTTTTGCTCAATACTCATTCCTAATGGAATGCTGAGTCCAGCAAACAATGGTATAGAAATGGCTATTTTTTCTGTGAAAACAAATGCTGTAATGGCTGCAATAATTCCAATAATCGCTCCAATGATGTAACCTGTACCTTTTAATCTCCTTGGTTTAATGCTTTTTGAATTTTTCATTTTACTTATTTTTTGAAAATTAAACAAAAAACTAATAATATCCATTCAGTTTCTTGATAGTCAAATACTTTATCATCGCATTATAGCTGCATTTTTCGTCAACAGGGGGAGCAACATCCCAATCAGCAATGGTTGGAATTTAAAGTAGTAAAATCGAATTAGCACTTGTCCTGTTAATAGGCAAGCCTACCAACCTACATAGAGGTAGTCTGCTTTTAATACAAATATTGAATTTCAATAATCCCATTTTTTTATTAACGAGGTTGCATCCCTCTTTCCCCACCTAAAAAAAACAGCTTCCCAATTCTTGAACCCTCTGTCATATGAATCTATTCCATGATGAAATGCCATTGATCTTGTTAAAAAATTTCCGTGGTGCTCCACCGAATAATACTGTGTATCCCCTATTTGACCAAAAGAAATCTTGAGCTCATTTTTAAATTTTTTAATAGTATACATTAAATCACTAGCACCTAGGTACCTGTCCGGGCTGTCGCCAATAACTTGATCAAAATAGTAGCCTAGATACCAACCCGCGAGAATATCAGCATGAATTTCTTGCTGAACTGTGCTGTCAAAATGCATATTATTTTTAAATTGTACTAAATGAGCAAACTCATGAGCTAGTATTCCAATAATAAAATAGCTGCCTACTTCTTTTTTATACTCTGATTTTAATAAATCAACTCCCAAATCTATGGTTCCACTACAATTATCCAAACTGCAAAATGGATACGCTAATCCGTTAGTTCCTTTTGAAATGTTAAGTTTTACTTGTATCCCAAAAAGTGATTCTAATTTAGCCTTTTGACTAAAAATCAAGTTGTCCAGCAAGGAATTTTTGGTACTAGCTAAGTAGCTATTTGCATTATTAGGAGCATTTTGCAAACTACATTGAGAAAATGCCCAAGATGAAATTAATAAAAGAAAAAAAGAAATTTTAATTGTTTTCATGGTTGATTTGAAAAATATAATTATAAAAATACTAATCTTTTTTTTTGAACGTGGAGTTATTAAAAAATAGATGTCCAATGATATTCATGAGCTGTCAATTATGATTTTAAAAATTATTGAACAGTTAACCAAATGAATAAGAGATTTAGACAGTTTAGGCCTCAACTATTCTATAGACTCCAACAATATAAAAAGCAACATTTCAGAGCTAAGCTTAAACATTACTCTATAGAAGGTGAAGGTTTTGATGAGGAATATTTTTGTTCAGGACCCCAGTAGCTATACTTTGATCAATTCACCATTGAAAAAAGGGAGGAAGCAGCATTTAACTGACATTATGTGTTTAACTCCTGGCCCGACCAATTTGAAACTAAAAAAGAATTTATAGAACAAATTAGCTTTCAAATCATTCAAGTAATTTTTATGATGTGAATTTGTATTATACTATCAGTCTGTGTTAGAATTAGTAGTATAGATTATATGTTAAATCATCCCCTCAAACAACTAATCATCAATACATCAAATGCTGTTTTGATTTATTTCTCCAACCCGCTTGATTTTCATAATCCACAAAGAATATCTTTAAATCGGCTTGATTCTGATAATCAACAAAGAATAATTTTTTGGCAGCTTGGTTAGCGTACTCGGTAAAAAACCATTTTCCATCGTTTTTTCCTGCTTGATTTTGATGCGTAACTTTAAATACCTTAAGGTCGGCTTGGTTTTCAAAATCTACTACAAATATTTTTACAGCTGCTTGATTGGCATATTGTACCGAAAAAACCTTTTGTGCTTTTAAGCTAATAGTAGTACCTATTAATAAAATGATCGTAAGTATCATTGCTTTCATATTAGGAATTGTTTGGGTTCCGTTCTAAAAATAATAAAAAACTATTGGATCGGCTTTCCAAAAGTCACGTGCAATTAAAAAGAGATGGTGCAACTTCATTACCAATTAACACAAACGTAATGAGAGGCGCTAATTCTCGATCATTTATTTCTCCCCTAAATTCTTTTATAACAATCAACTTTACACCCTTTTAAATGCTCACGGACCTAAGTAAATATTTGGACGATCCTCGATAATAAGGAATTCATGGTATATTTTAGCCCACTGCTGATTAAAAGATTTGTAATGCTTATGCATTTTATGTAGGCCATTGTTTCTAGATATCAAGGTGTTTACAGACACCCAATTCCAAACATATTTTAATAGTATCCTCTTCATTAGCAGCGACAAACACAATAATGGCAGCGCAAGTCTAAACAAATCACGCATTTTTAGTTTGTAATTTCATTTTTAAATATTCGCTGAATTCAACCCATAAGTGCCATAGCTACTGCAGGAAATTTGCCTTTGACTATATGAACTAGAAATTAAAAGTTTCAAAACTGTTTTTAATCATAACATTATGAACATAATCATGAGATGGTCTGTTCTTCTTTATAATTTTAATGTAGCGGAGCCACCCACTTCACTAATAAGATGGCATGTATTTTTAATTGCTTACAGCGTGTTTTAAAATGAATCCCAAGATTTTCTTTCCTGATGATAAGGGCTGTCTATACCGGCTTCAGCATCAACATACCCCCTTTTAACACAATCGTTACTTGCGTTATACGGCGCATTAATGCCAAGGCCGTTGGAATACTCTTCAATTGCTTTATTTAATGACCCCTCCCCTAGTAATTCAGACCATGCTTGCATCTCACGACCAAACTCATAAGCCCTGATATCCATTTTGCATTTTTCAGTGGTTGTACCACCACAAATAGTTAGAATTGTTATTGCAAAGATTAGTGTCCCCAATATGATTAGTAATTTTTTCATTTAATTTCATGCTGTGTAATGCCCCATTTTGCTTAATACGATTCCTCTTTTGTGTGGGCTCTAGTCTCTACTTTAATTTGCTTTAAAGTCACATAAGCTTTCGCTGACCGACTTGGTTTTCAACTTGCTCAACCTATTGCAGCTGCAATAGGTTAAAACCCTTTTTTTACCCCATCTTACAAATTCAAATCTAGAAAAATACAAGCCTAAATTTCAAATAAATAGGGGGAACCCTGTGTTCCCCCTATTTATTCCTATTTGTTCCTAATTTATTTTAATGCCCTAAACTATTGATAATATGGAGCTTTACCCTCAAAACAGCCCCATACACCAACCAATAGTAGGGTTTACTAATTTTTTATTTTTCTAATTCTGTATTTTTATAGTATTTTGTAAGATATTCCGCTCATTAATTTTTAAATCCATGCTACGTTCCGCCAATTTTTCAATAAAAAGGGCGGTTGTTTAGATCTATTATATGAGAATACACACATTCATTTTCTTATTTTTTATAAGCTGGAGCCTTCCCGCACAATTCACAGACCTTAACCTAACCAACACAAGTTTTTGGGACCATGAAACGCAGCAACCCATCCTATTTTTAAATGACTCCACTTATTTGTACGGTCATGACTTCCAAATCAAACAGGTAAACCATCTTTATACCGATACCTCCAACTTGTCCCTTATGAAAGTGGCGCATATTAATGGCAAGACCTACCTTTATGATAGTGCTGGTGGTGTAGTCGTATCGTATTCTAATCAAAAGTTCCAACGTCACGACCAATCATTTAGCCATAAAAATCAATATGATTCCATTCATTTTACCTACAATGGTTCTATCTACATTCTTGGAGGGTATGGCCTTTTTACCACAAAAAACATTTTAATTAAATATGACTTTATAGACCGGGAATGGTCATTAGTGACAACTTTTGGAGACGTTCCTGAATATATTACCAGTCAATTTTTTAGTGTAAAAAACAATCAGTTATATTTTATTAATTTAGGAGACTACCATGTAACCCATGATACCAACCTCGAAGTATACAAGTTAGACCTAGAAAATTTAACTTTCGAAAATTTGGGAAACACAAGTCATGAAGCATTAACTATCAAGCACCCTTTTGTAAAAATCAACCAATTAGATGATGGACGGTTGCTCTATATCGAGGGCGTAGATAAAAACTTTATGATTGACTTTACAAACAACAGCTTCAGCCGTATAGCTACCAAGGCCAATTACCATCCCGCTTTTAACCTTCTGACATACTCGCCTGCGACAAGCATGTATCAAATAAAAAATCAGACCTATGGCACAAACCAATTAAAATACGAAGAAGTAAGCCGTTCGGATTTAGAATACAACATTTTAGATACACAAGCCCTGTATCAGGAGACAGGACTGCAAATCAAAGAAGTGTCCACATATGGAATATTTCTTCTTCTGCTGTTAGGAATAGGTGCTTTAAGCCACAAGTGGTATAAAAAATATCATAAATTAAGCATTTACATAAGCACCAGCCGAATCCACTATAAAGGCTATTGGATTAATGATTTCACAAAAGAAGAGTACCAATTGTTAAGCTATTTGGCCCAACAGAAAAGCTACATTCCATTATCAAATTTGATGCAAGAACTAAAATATGATGGTTCTTATGATGCCCTTAAAAAAAAGAGGAAAATGTTAATCAGCCAAATTCAAGAAAAATTACGACCTCATTTAGGCGGCAACGTAGAAGAGTTTTTTATAATTATAAACAGTAAAAACGATAAACGCTATAAGCTTATTAAACTCAACCCTAATTTAATTATTATAAAAAACTAACCTGCTATTTTTGAACGCGTAAAGATCCAAACACTGTTTTTATTATTAAAGTGTTTTGTTGTTCCAATCTTGAGATGACGCATTTAAGGCAACGCTACAATTAGCTTGCTTATACGGGCACAACCATACGAAAGGTCATTCGGTGATTTCTTGTAGGTATTGGAATAAGCCTTAACAAAATTAGCCTCTCAAAAGCCGTATTTTTAAAATCCCAAAACACTTTTACTGTGAAAACCATACTGACACTCCTTCTCCTATGCATATCCGTCTTAGGCTTTAGCCAAATCAACACCACAGCTTCTAAAATAAGCTTCACCTTTGAAAGTAAGAAGGTCACTGGAAGTATAGGGGATATTCAATCACAATCTGAAATAGATCTCAGCCAACTTGAAAATTCGAAAATAAAAGGATCTGTAAGTGTGAGTAGTTTAGAAACGGGTAATTTTTTACGAGACGGGCATTTGATGTGGGAAACCTATTTTAACAGAAGTGATTATCCGCGCATCTATTTTGAAAGTACGGCTATTACAGCAAAGGGAACTGCCTCCTATAGCGTACTGGGAAATCTGACTATAAAAGGAATCTCAAAGCCGGTTACTTTTACAGCAGTAAAAACAGACGGCCTTATAAAAATCAGCGGCACTATTTATACCAGCGATTGGGACATTACTATTGATAAAGAGCGAACGAACAACAAGCTGACTATTGTGATGGAACTTCAACTTGAGGGGGTTTAAGATTCGATATTTTGTGTTTTATAAAGTCGTTTAATTCAAATACTGAAACCCGTTATTATGAGCTATAGTAAGCATAGGCTTAATATGATCAGCAAATGTATCTTTATCCATATCCAAGTCTGGAAAAACAGATAAGTAGTCTTCTAAGAATTTATTTTTCGGATTTTTTGTTTTGACCAATTCTAATCCGGTTTTTTGAAGCTCATAGAAGGAATCAAAATATGTTTCAAAAGAAGGTAGTTTATCGCTTTTATGAGAATTAAAACTTTGGTCTGCTGGAATCAGATTCCACATCAGGTCGTGTGCAACAAATTGATGAGGAATAAAATGCTCGATAACATAATCCCCTATACCGAGTGGTTTTCCGGTATAAATACATGCTACAGGACCCATCTCTTCAATAACGAGAT
The DNA here is from genome assembly GCF_018401815.1 of Nonlabens sp. Taxonomy (GTDB): domain Bacteria; phylum Bacteroidota; class Bacteroidia; order Flavobacteriales; family Flavobacteriaceae; genus Nonlabens. Next base: position 196,637 of record NZ_JAGYKG010000006.1, on the reverse strand, counting down.
TCCAAAATTTAGTTTTATGAGTGTTTAAGTTTCCTCGTTGAATAGATCGGTAGATTTTATTGGCTATATCGGGGACATTAGGATTTCTACTTTGAAAAAACAGCGTGAGATTTCAATAGCAGAAGGCCTTTAAAATACCCATATTCACTTCAAAATAATACTTCCAATGATTAGCAATGACAATTTGATCTCTGAATAAAGAATACGGGGCATCACTTGTTGTACTTATTGAGCGCTGATAAATAGCGCTTTTATTACCAGAACCTAGCCAGGGACTTAAAAACTTATGTGGAACGTTTTTATCAAAATGTGCTAAAATGGAAACAGTTTGAGGATGAGTTGATCCTCTTAATTTATTTAATATGTGTTCTTTAGACGCATCTAACGGAATGTTTTCAATAGCACTTAATTCTCTAACCGCATCTTGAATTAAATCCTGCTTCCCAAAAGAGATGCGGAAATAATTAACGGTATACCAAGAAAGAGCCATCATCCTAGAGAAAATGTCGCTCTTTGTAATAACTGTTTTCCCCTGCTCTACTTCTTCTAAAATCGCCCAAAACCAATAAAATTTATAGGTGGCACTGGTGCTTTTAAACACCGAAGCTAGCTTTGCAGAAGAAAGATTTGAATTGTAGGGAAGTTGAGTCACTAAGAGCTTTTGATACGATACACTCGCAATATATGGTAAAACAGACACTAATATCATTAAAAACAAAATGAGAGGCAAAATGTGACACTATCCCCCACCAAATCCCACAATTTTAATTCCTATCTTTACGTTTCAAGGAAGGACTTCAATTGAGCGAGTTAATCGTTTCAATTTCAATATATAGAGAATACAAGAATGAGCTGTAATAGTTGTGGATCGAGTGGTAGTACCCCTGGTGGATGTAAAAATAACGGCACCTGTGGAACAAGTGGGTGCAATAAATTAACCGTTTTTGACTGGTTGGCCAACATGGAGTTGCCCGATGGTCAAAAACAGTTCCCCTATGTCGAAGTGCGTTTTAAAAACGGCCGTAAAGAATTCTTTCTCAATAAAGATGACCTGCAACTCAAGATAGGAGACATCGTCGCTACTCAAACAGAAAGCGGCCACGATATAGGTATCGTTACCATTACTGGAGAATTGGTTCGGGTGCAAATGAAACGCAAACGCGTTAAAACAGACGAAAAAATACCCCAAGTATACCGCATTGCCAATGACAAGGACGTTGAAAAATGGGTGGCTGCTCGAGAGAAAGAAGAGCCTATGAAAATACGTGCTCGTGAAATCGCTATTCGTCTACAACTACAAATGAAGATCTCTGATATTGAATTTCAAGGAGACGGGTCTAAAGCCACCTTTTACTACACCGCAGATGAACGTGTAGATTTTAGAGAACTCATCAGAGAATATGCTGGCGAATTCAAAACTAGAATCGAAATGCGTCAGATAGGCTTGCGTCAAGAAGCAGCCCGTCTGGGAGGTATAGGTTCTTGTGGTCGGGAATTGTGTTGCAGTACCTGGTTGACAGATTTTAGGTCAGTAACAACAGGCGCAGCGCGTTATCAAAACTTATCCCTCAATCCGCAAAAGCTTGCTGGACAGTGTGGCAAACTCAAATGCTGTCTCAACTACGAGCTGGATTCCTATATGGATGCATTGAGTAACTTTCCTAAACAAAATCAAAAACTCTACATAGAAAAAGGAACTGCGATCTGTCAAAAAATAGATATTTTCAAAGGACTGATGTGGTTTTGTTACGACGGCGAGTGGATGAACTGGCATACGCTTACCACCGATCAAGTTCATGAAATCGTTGCTAAAAACAAAGCCAAAGAAAGTGTTAGTAGCCTAGAAGAATATGCTATCGAATTACTTGTTGAAGAAGAAATGAATTTTGAAAATGTGGTCGGACAAGATAGTTTAACTCGTTTTGACCAACCTAAAACACGCAACAAAAGCACCAAAAAGCGCCGCCCTAAAAGCGATAACAGAGCTAACCAGGCAGACGCTGCTCCCTCTACAGCTACCGCAACTCCTCCTGCTGCTAAAGAAGGAACTCAAAAGCGGAAACATAGACCTCAACCTAAAAACAGAAGTGCCAACAGCCCTGGTGCTCCTGAAAAGAAAACAGATCGACCCAATCAACCACCCAATGCCAACAAGGATTCTAGGTCTAAAAAGTCCCGCCCCAACCGCAATAAAAATCGCAATCGCAACAACGATGGCAACCAGCCACCTAAAAAGGAAGAGTAGTGAACAGGTACCTATTATTTATAGCCGTAATGATTCTAACCAGCTCCTGTGATGAGCAGTTGGTGCGTGCAGTATACCATGACGTACCTCAAAGTGGGTGGCCAATTGAAGAAGTAGTCACTTTTCAAATCCCCCAACAAGACAGCCTAGCAAGCTACAACCTGTTCATTAACCTGCGCAATACGCACGATTATGAATACAATAACCTCTGGTTGATCTCACAAATAAAATTTCCACAAGGAAAAGTCGTTACAGATACATTACAATACCGCATGGCACTAGCAGATGGCAGCTTTTTAGGATCAGGTTCTAACGATGTGTATGAAAATAAACTGTGGTTAAAAGAAGGGTTCCGCTTTCGCGAAAGCGGAACCTATCAACTGGCCTTAAAACACGCGATGAGAAAAACTGGAGAAGTAAAAGGAGATGTACAACTCAAAGGCATACTCGAAGTAGGATATAGTATCGAAAAACAAGTGCAAAATGGGAGCAACTAAAGCACAAATAACTCAAGGAAAAGAAGGAACTAAGAAAAATATTTCACTCTTTTGGAAGGTCTATGCAGTAGGCGCAGGAGTTGTGCTTTTAATGTTTTTATTAGCCGCATGGGAAGTCTTTGGTGATTTACCAGACCACACCGTATTAGAAAACCCGCAGACCGAACTGGCTACAGAAATCCTAACCGCAGACGGGAAAACCTTAGGAAGTTTCTATAACGACAATAGAAAACCTATAAAATTTGACGATTTACCCACCAATCTTATAGACGCTTTAGTAGCTACAGAAGACGAGCGTTTTTGGAAGCACAGCGGCATTGATGGTTATGGAACGGCAAGAGCTGTCGCATTTTTAGGAACCAAAGGTGGTGCGAGTACCATTACCCAGCAACTGGCAAAACTCTATTTTACAGAACAAGCCAGCAGCAATAAAGTAGAACGTATCATTCAAAAAATACGCGAGTGGATCATTACTTCAAGATTAGAAAAACAATACACCAAAGAAGAAATCATCACTCAGTACTTAAATGAATTTGATTTTTTATTTCAAGCCATAGGAATAAGAAGCGCCTCCAATATTTATTTTGGAAAAGAACCTCAACAGCTAAGCGTTTCTGAAAGTGCAGTTTTGGTGGCCATGCTTAAAAATCCGAGACAATACAATCCCCATCGAGAGGTGTCAAAAGAAAAATCATTGAATAGACGTAACCAAGTATTTTATCAAATGGTACGCAATGGTAAAATGACAGAGGCGGTAAAGGATAGCCTTACAGCGATCCCTATAAAATTAGACTACAACTCAGCTGATCATAACGAAGGAATGGGGACTTATTTCCGCGAGAACCTGAGGTCCTGGCTCACCGATTGGACCAAAGAGCATATCAATCCAGAAACTGGAGAGCCCTTTAACCTCTACAACGATGGACTCAAAGTGAATGTGACCATAGACTACAGAATGCAAAAAATGGCTGAAGAAGCCGTTTATGCACACATGGAACGCCTGCAAGCAGAATTTGACTATCAACAAAAGCGCAATAAAACAGCTCCTTTTACCGATCTAACAGCTTCGCAAATTGAGAGCAACCTCAAGTCTGCAATGAAAAGATCCATACGATGGAGAGAAATGAAGAAAAAAGGTGTTGATGAAGCTGCTATTATTAAAAGTTTTAATCAAAAAACCGACATGACTATTTTTGATTGGAAATCAAAGTTTAGAGAGCGTGATACGATCATGACTCCTATGGATTCCATACGTTATTACAAGCAGTTTTTACACACAGGCCTGATGTCTTTAGAACCTCAAACCGGACATGTAAAAGCATGGGTAGGCGGGATCAACCACAAGTATTTTAAGTTCGATCATGTAGAATTGGGTAAACGTCAGGCGGGATCTACCTTTAAACCCTTCCTATACTCTGCTGCGATAGATTTATTGAAATACAGCCCCTGTAAAAAATATCCTGACGGAGAATATACCATTCCTGCTGGCAAACACGGTAACATGAACGATTGGACACCGGTAGATTCTAATGGTGATTATGGAAATATCATGACCTTACAAGAGGCCTTGGCCAAATCTAAAAATACCATTTCAGCGCGTTTAATGGATGAAGTAGGCCCTCAACCAGTGGTAGATCGCGCAGGCCAACTGGGAATAGACACAAAAAATATGGCTGCCGTACCTTCACTTGCATTAGGTACTGCAGACGTAAGTCTGTATGAAATGGTAGCTGCCTATGGGGTGTTTGCAAACGGTGGAATTTACAACAAACCTGTTTTGGTAACCAGTATAGAAGATAAAAACGGTACGGTGCTCTATCAATACGTGCCAGAAAGCAAAGATGTTTTGAATCCAGAAACCGCCTATGTCACTGTAAACTTGATGGAGGGTGTGACCAAAATAGGTAGTGGAGCAAAGTTGAGAGGCAACAGTACTTGGGCTGCAAATACCGACTTTTATAAAGAAGTGATTACCGATTATCCATACGACTTTAAGAATGATATCGCTGGTAAAACAGGAACCACTCAAAACAATTCTGATGGATGGTTTATGGGAATGGTTCCTAATTTAGTCACTGGTGTTTGGGTGGGTGCCGATGATAGAGCTGTACATTTTAGAAGCACTAAATACGGTCAAGGAGCTACTATGGCCCTTCCTATTTGGGGAAGTTATATGAAACGTATGTATGCAGATACCACCTTAAACATTTCTAAAGAGCCTTTTAAAAAGCCAGAAAATCTCTCTATTGAAGTAGACTGCGATGAATATGAAAAAAGTCAAGGCAACGATCCCCTAAAAGGTGCTGATCAACCTAATAGTAGTACTAACGAATTAGACATGCTGTAATGATTTCTAAACTATCCTTAGCAAATATCTTGTTTCTTGATATAGAAACGGTACCGCTGCAGGAGCGTTTTGACCAGTTGGAAGAAATCGACCAGCACTTGTATGCCGATAAGACGAAATACCAGCGCAAAGAAGACTTCACTCCAGCCGAATTTTATGATCGTGCCGGTATCTGGGCAGAGTTTGGTAAGATCGTGTGCATCTCTGTTGGTTACTTTGTAAATCGCGATGGACAGCAGTTTAGAACCCGCAGTTTTGTAGGTGAAGAAAAAGACTTGTTAGAAGAGTTTGCTGCATTACTCAATGAACACTTTTCAGGAAGAAATCATTTGATGTGTGCTCATAATGGTAAAGAATTTGACTTTCCTTATATCGCAAGACGCATGGTAATTCTAGGAATAGACATCCCTTCCCAGCTGAATCTTTTTGGAAAGAAACCTTGGGAGGTCCCACATTTAGATACCTTAGAATTGTGGAAATTTGGAGATTATAAACATTATACCAGTCTTAAATTACTGACTCGTATATTGGGAATACCCTCGCCTAAAGACGATATCGATGGCTCACAAGTTAGAGATGTCTATTACCAAGATCACGACCTACAACGCATTGCTACCTACTGTGAAAAAGACGTGGTGGCGGTAGCACAAATACTACTTAAATTACGCAAAGAACCTTTACTTACAGATGAGCAAATCATCTCCAAATAACAGCATAGCCTCCATAAGAGCACTGAACGTAAGCTTTTCTAATGGAAAACAACGCGTTCAAGTCTTGCACGACATTAGTTTTGACATTTATAAAAACGAGATTCTCGCTGTAGTGGGAGAATCTGGAAGCGGTAAATCGGTTAGCAGCAAAGCCCTTATGGGACTTTTGCCTTCTGCAACCGCACAAATAACGGCTCAAGAACTCTCTTTACAAGGAACAGATTTGTTAGCACTAGAAGATGGAGAATGGTCCCGCTTTCGCGGAAGCGAGATCAGCATGATCTTCCAAGAACCTATGAGCTCTCTCAACCCTACCATTTCTTGTGGAAATCAAGTAATGGAGGTGTTGCTACAACATCAAAAAATAAAGCCAGCAGCCGCTCAAAAAGAAGTCTTGCAGCTTTTTGAAAAAGTACAACTCCCTTCCCCTGAGATTACCTTTTCAAAATTCCCTCATGAGATCAGTGGCGGACAGATGCAACGTGTGATGATCGCTATGGCAATAGCTTGTAAACCTATATTACTCATTGCAGACGAGCCTACCACTGCACTTGACGTAACGGTTCAAAAAGAAATTATACTACTGCTTAAAAGTCTTCAAAAAGAATACGGGATGAGCATACTTTTTATCTCTCACGATCTTTCCTTAGTCCACTCCATAGCCGACAGGATTATAGTAATGTATCAAGGCCGAATTGTAGAGGAAGGAGCGGCAAACGACATTTTTAAACACCCAAAAGAAGCCTATACACAAGCGCTGATTGCTTCCCGACCAAGCACCAAAACGCGGCCTCGCAACTTACCGACCATCAGTGATTTTGTAGAACACAAGGTGTCTGATGAGTTAGTGACTAAAGAGCAACGTCAAGAATCGCATAAGAACATCTACAACAAGAGCCCTTTATTACAAGTAATTGATGTTGTCAAAGATTTTCCACTACCCAAAAAGCTGTTCGCTAAACAAGAGTATTTTAGAGCTGTAGACGGAGTGAGTTTTAATCTGTACCCAGGCGAAAGCCTAGGGCTGGTAGGAGAAAGTGGCTGCGGGAAAAGCACCTTAGGAAATCTGATTCTGCGTTTGAAGGATGTGAGCAGCGGTACTATTTTATATCGAGGTATAGACATTACCCATTTAAAAGCTGCGGCCATGCGCAAGTTAAGAAAGGAAATCCAAATCATCTTTCAAGATCCTTTTGCTTCATTGAATCCGCGGCTTACCGTAGGACAAGCGATTATAGAACCTATGAAATGGCATGGAATAGGTTCTGACAGCGCTGATAGAAAAGAAAAAGTGCTGCATTTATTAAAACGCGTAGGACTTACCGAAGAGCACTACAACAGGTATCCGCATGAATTTAGTGGTGGTCAACGACAACGTATAGGAATCGCAAGAACTGTGGCCTTAGAACCCAAGCTGATCGTTTGCGACGAAAGCGTCAGTGCGCTGGACATTTCGGTACAGGCCCAAGTGTTGAATTTGCTCAACGAATTCAAAGAAGATTTTGGCTTCTCTTATTTGTTCATCTCTCATGATTTGGCAGTAGTCAAGTACTTCTGCGATCAGGTCATCGTCATGAACCAAGGAAAAATAGAAGAAAAAAACGAAGCCGATGCGTTGTATGAAAATCCGCAGAGTGCTTATACTAAGAAGTTGATTGCTGCTATTCCTGGGTGATTTTTTAGTTGATTTAGTACCATTAAAACTGTAAACGAAAATAAGTGCTAGCTAAATAATTACTACAGCCTGTAGTGTTTGTATCAAATGAATGAAGAAAAGAGTTGGGTTTACTTCAGTTCTTTGTGGTAAAACGCACTTGAAGTCACATGAGGTACTCTTCCTTTTAATTTTCTTAGATTAAAATCACTCCCTCGAGTTTGGTCTTGTTTATTTATTAAGGCTTAAGAAAAAATAGATGCAAGCAATTACTTATAGCCATTGTTGGGTTTAGTTTTTTGCAAATTTAATTAATGGTGCAAGGTTTCCATCGTCAGCTTTTTTTAAAGCTTTAATACACTCTTTTCTTGTTTCGTTAACTTGAACCATATTTGACTAATGCCACTAGAATACTTCTTTCCCAAATATGGATTCTATTATGATGTCTGCCATCATTCTTGAATGTCTTCCATTTCCATTAGGAAAACAATGAATAGATACTATTCGATGTTTAAATCTAATAGCAACTTCTTATGGTAAATAGGTTTTGTTTTCAATCCAATACTTTGTGTCCTCAAGTAAATTTTTCAATTCAATTCCGATTTGTGTCCACCGGACTCCTATGTTTTTTCAGTTCTCCTAAATTCACCTGCCCATTTCCATACATCACCATACATTTTTTTGTGTAAGTCCTTACTAAACTTTTCTGTCAAAATGTTTTCAGGTTTCAATTTTGAGTGAATAGTACATTCGACTGCTTTTTCAATATTCAATTGCTCAAATTCATCTAACTCTCCGTGAGTGGTAATTGAGTATATTTTAAGACCTTGCTTTTCTTCTGCGTCTAATGCTGTTTGCCCATACTCATAATTGAATTCTAATCCCATAGTGACTTTCTCATCTCTCGTTTTATTTCACTAGCGAGTTCCTTTATAGTTTCGGCTATTTTTTCATCTCCAATTCCTTGCTCTTCTAGTTTCATATTTTGATTGGTCCGCAACACTATTTTTTGAGCAAGCTTTTCTGCTTTTACTTGTATTAAATGGTTAATGGTCCCGTGTTTTGGGACTAGTGCATATACCAATTTTAAATCCATTGCATTGGCTACACCCTTTAAGGAATTGAGTGTTATCGTGCCATTAGCTTCGCTTTCCTCAATTCTTTTCACTCCTTGTCTTGTGATATTTAGTTTGGCCCCAAGTTGGGCCATTGTCATATGTAGCGTTGTACGAATGGTGTTGGTCCATCCACGTTAAGGGACCAAGACTTTTCTAGTTGGAGAGAAAGGTTGTAGCTTTTGTTCCAATTGCTCAATTAAAATTTTCCGCTTGTTTCTCATTTTTTGTAAATCTTTAAGTTTACAAAATTAAATATATGTAAATGTATATGTTTACAAAAAACAACGGTCTAGTATAAGAATAGTAGCGGGATTTAATGTTCGGACTTTTCAGATAGTTTTATTGTTTATTAAAAGCAGGAAATTGAATTCATTTAACCATCAGCCGCTATTTTTTATCTAAGTTATTAAGGATAGTTTTATTCCAAATTATTAATTCTATCGTTCAGTTTTTTTAATTTTTTTATTAGACTTTCAAATGAATCTGTTTCTCCATAGAACATACTTTCTTTCATCGCTTTATAATCCTTTTCATACTCATCTATAATTTCTTTTGGCGGAATAAAGTTTAAAGTACTATAGTTATGTTTATCATAATCTACCCAAGAGACTTTTGTCAATTTACTTCTGTGTTCTATAATAGTATTATATAAATTTTTGTCAGAAATTACTTTTTCTAAATATTCTGTGTCCATAAGTCTTGAAATATCATAAAGATGTCTTGTCATTCGTTCACTTCTAATTTTTCTATCTTTTGGCTTTTGAAATTCTTCGTGTAATAAGAACATCTTTTCAATTAAAGTTCTCGTTGGAATTACTGTTGGGATATTTGTTGGGTGGTCAACAAAATTTTCATTTGGATAAATTTCACTTATAATTGATGATAACTTTTTATTTTCATATGGTTCAATGAGTGACCTTGAACTAATTTCTATTAATATTCTCGGTTGTAAATATTCCTGTTGCTCAACTAATGATAGATATCTTATTTCTATGGCTAAAGGGTCTGTGTCAGATTCTTCAAATTCAGTAACGCTTAGTTCAAATTCTTTAACTCCATTTTTTAAAAGAGCTTTTTCAAGAAGGATATGGAATTTTTCGGCTACATACTTGCAGGACGCTTTTCTAAGGTTCTTAACTTGAGCTCTACTCAATTCTCCTTTAAAACCAAAAAATGACCTATCAATAGCTAAATCAATGTCTTCTGAAAATCTTTCTATAATTCCCCAAGCTTTACTTAAAGATGTTCCTCCCTTAAAAACTAAATGTTTAGCGACCTCTGTTGAATATATAGCTTGCAAAGCTATAATAACCCATAAATCTTTTTCGACAGCTACAGGAAGTAATCCACTCTTTGTACTTGCTTGATTTATTATAATTCTTCTATCGTGTTCGCTAAGTTTAAACCACTCTTCCATTTTATTGTTCAATTATTTTTTTGATAATTTCGGTTACCCATTGAGGTGCAAGTTTTATATCATGTGTAACAATATCTTTATCAACGGTTAATAATATTTGCTTTATTCTTTCTTTGACTTTTGAACTTATATTTTCCTGTCCTAATTCTTTTAAAGCTTGAATTATAAGTATGATTTTATCACTTTTTACAGAAAGTAGCTTTGGCGAAGCTTTTTTGAATTTGATACTTCCTTTATTGATTTTTATTGACCTCGAAGACCCGTCTGTTAAGTAGACCACATTCATAGGAACTTGTGTAGATAAACCTAATTTATTTAAAGCGTGTATTCCTGTGGGAATTATTCTCGCTTTATCTCTATTAGCGATTGCTATAGCGATTTCATCAATACTAGGGTATAAAATTCCAAATTTTGGATGTCTTTTTGGATAAAGGTAAATTCCGTGAGCTAATCTTAAAAGAAATTCATCGTCCTCTAATCTGTTTAAGGCTTGTCTTACTGCCGTAGAAGTTCCAAACTTAGAGAAGTTATACGGGAAAAATATTTTCCCCTTTTTATAATTGGTAATTGCTTTTTTTACTTTTTTTTCGACAGATATAGCCATTTTTAAATATATAATCTGTCACAAATATAGTAAATAATTGTGACAAATATACTGTGTGAAAAGAGTAGTGTTTATATTAGGAAAAGACTAAACCTTAGAGTATTATTTTCGACCGTCATCCTATTGAATAAACACACTAATTTAATGCATGTTCTAAACCATAGAAGACCCAACGTTAAAATGTTTTGTAATTCAGTAGGTGAACTACATAAAAAACATTCTATTTAATGATTTCGGGGCAAATACGAGGCAAACGGTATCAAATAAACTTGTTTAATAAAAAAACCTCTCATAATCAAATGATTATAAAAGGGCTTAGTACTCGAGACGGGTGCCGAGGCAAGCTCGGCAGTAAACACTGCGTCCCTTTATTGGAGATGATTGTATTTTTCATAAATAAAAAAGACTCTTCAGTTAAGAAGAGTCTTTAGTACTCGAGACGGGTGCCGAGGCAAGCTCGGCAGTAAACACTGCGTCCCTTTAGTTGAGATGATTGTATTTTTCATAAATAAAAAAAACTCTTCAGTTAAGAAGAGTCTTTAGTACAAGAAATCCGACAAATATCGAACTTTATTATGCAGGATATGTACATTATTCTCCACCATACAAAGCTTTTGGAAGTAGGTATAAGCTTCTTTGACTCAAATAATTAGTAAACTCAAAAACTGAGTACAGCCAAAATAATTAAAATTTACTGATTTTGGCTGGGTCTATAATTGGCCTATTTTTAGGAAAGCTTACCGTCTTATAAACCATGGTCATTATTCAGTTTTCTTGTCGTTGATATTTAACTTTCTTCGATTTTAGTCGGCTCGTATGTCAGCGTTTTTTATTATTTTAAAGTACCGGCAATTTTTAAAATAATTTCTCTAGTTGTAATGTCGTTGCAAGCTCTTTGCACATTAATTGGTAAATAGTAACCTCGTGGGGCTTTGGCAAAAGGCTCGTAAAATTACCTGCATCTAATTTTACTAATACCAACCTCTGTAATTGTATTGAATATTTTGTGGTTGATTTTCACCATAAGCAACTCCGATATCACGAGCAGCTTTTATCGTAGATTTTTGAATATCAACATCATCTTGCTGTTGTTTTAACTTAAAGTCCCACTCACGTTGATCTAATTCTTTTATTCTTTTTGCTATCACATTTGAAAAGTTAAGTGCTTCATTATAACAAGATGAATTTGGATCTATATTTCCAAGATAATTCGATGCTTTACTTGCACCTGTACCGTCTAAATTTGCATTCCACACATTTTTTGCTTCTGCCAAATCAACTTTACATTGCCTATCTATTTGTTGTTGATATATGGGTCCAACCTTATCCATTGCTTTATCAAAACAATCTTTACAAACCTCTGGAATTGAAACTAATTTTGCAATGGCCGCATCAAATTCATTTTGACTAACTAGCGCATCAGCTTCTTTCAAAATAAAATCACATTTACTATTATAATACTCTATTATTTTATTTTTTCCTTGTTCAATAAAACTTTGGTATTTGGGATCCGAAACTTTTAGATTTTTTAGTGCAGCCATATATGCTTTAGTTTCAGTTTTACCAACACCTTTTAGTGTTACTGATGTACTTGAAAACAAAGTGCCTTCAACACCATCACCAATGTAAAGAGTTATTTCTAAAGTATATGCTTGCATAGGAGGGGCAGTAGGAGTAATATCCTTTGTTAAAATAACAACATTGGCTGTAATAATAAAACGATTATTTAAAGAACTGCCTCCCATACCATTTTTTGTAGCAATACGATTTAATTTGTTCTGCAAATTTGATTGAGCAGAAGGCGTTAGTCCTTCAATTTGATCAGAAACTACCGATGCAAGGGCTATACGCCCTGCATCATCTGCTTTCCCTTGATTGTTTTGAGCAAACAAAACATAATTGAAAAGAAAAAATCCGATTATTAATGTTATTTTTTTCATCTCTCTAATTTTCAAAATTTATTTTTCACCTAAAACTAATTGAGCCTGACCAAGACCTTTCATCATTAATTTCGATTCAATTTCGTAAGTATCCTTTAAGTATTTTCTTAATCCATTTGCCCATCCTCTGGCATCTAGTGCTCTTTGCCTGCCATTTCTTTCGTTATACAAAGGAATCCGAACTTGTTCCATTAACATCATGTTCTCCGTAGAAGTTGAGGTCGAGAATCTGCCCTCAACAGTATTACTAGCCACCCAATCTTCTAATAAAAATCCAAGTTCATCATCTCCAAACTCATCTGTTTCTAAATCATAATCCCAAGTATCCCATGTCATAATGCGAAGCGTAATTTCCCGACCATTTGTAAACATATCATCAAAATGATTCTGAAGTTGTACATTAAAATTATCAAGGTGTGAGAGAACGGCTTCTTCTAATAATACTGGCAATTCGGCAGTAAATGATGGTTCACCAGTACCAGAAGCCCCAGCAATTTGCTTATCGGTATAAGCGTCTAATCCTTGTAAATTAAAAGTAATTGATTTTTTAGGTCCCGTAGTATTAACTGTCCATGTCATTTGCATCCAAATATCTGCTTTTGCGACTTTCTTTAATGCATCTATCGGACTTTCATTAATCTCTCCTCCTCCTTTACTGGTTAACATGGCATCTTCTGCAGCCTCACTTTCTAATGACTTAAGAGATGATTCCAAATTTTTAAGTGGGAAACCTCTATCTGCCATTAATTCGTTTATTTTACTAATAACTAATAACAAATCTGAATTTTCTTGTAAAGCTTTTTTATAATCAGGAACCTTAACTTGTAATCCTTGATTATCAAACTCCATCATATAACCATTTGTATTACACCAAACATCGCTTGGCACAATCATAATTGTTGGTTTTTTTGCCTGTGAAAAAGCACTTGCTGTGCATAAAACCAATAAAAATGCTAAAATTAAATGTCTCATATATTTACTTTTAAATTGTTAATTTTTAAGAATTTCGTCCTTAATCATTTGTTGCTTTAGTTCTGCACGGAGAACACGTATAACAACACCGTGAGTAACACTCTGGCGTGCTCTCTTGCGATCTCTTGATACTTTTTGACCAATGCGTTCGTCTTTTAATGATACAAATTTTTTGTAATTGCCATTATCAGCAAAGAATTTATTAAAATATGCCTCATGTTTTTGCCGAGCATTCACCTCTACAACAACAGGTCTTTTTTCGCAATCTTGCTTACCTTCATAAATGCCATTGAAAAGAACATCGTTAACAGCGTTTTTTTTTGCTTGTTCAATTACATCAAATCTATTCCTTCCATTGCCCCAAGCCTTAACAGTTTGCGAGCCATCCATTTCAATCCCAAGACATTCTGTTTTGTAGGAGTAATTCCCGGCAATTTTCTTTTGAGAATTACAAGAAATAAAAACTATTGATATTACAAAAAGTATTTTTGTATAATTTAAATATTTCATTCCTATTTATTTTATTAAAAACCACTGCCAAGTCCTTTGATAATTCCGGCATCTTCCAAATCTTTTCGTAATGCATCTTTATTAACATTGACTACAACACCTATTTTGTATTCTTTTTTACTGATTTTAATTCTATCACCTGCGGCAATAGCACCATTATTAGTTAGAGTAACAAATTTTTGGTATTTCCCCCCAGTGTTAAAAAAATCCTTGAAAAAATCTTCTTTTTCCTGCTCCAAATTTGGACTTTGTGCTAATGCTTTTTGCCCTTTAATCCTGTCTTTATCAGGAAATCCTTTGAAAATTATACCATGAACAGCGTTCTTTTTTGCTTGTTCTAGGGCTGTTTCAGGTTTTTTTGAATATGACCAAACTTTTATTTGATAGGTACCTTGAGTTCCTGTTCCTACTGCTTCAATTTCATATCTCCATTGAGCAGTTTCTTTGTCAGCTTTCTTTTTTGACTGAGCCATACAAAAGTATGGCAAAGTCAAAAATGCAACAAACATCAGTACTATGTGTATATTTTTCATGTTGATTTCTTTAATGTTTACGAATATTTATTTTACTTGCTTTAGCAACATCCCCGACTGGATTTTTTTACTTCCTTTAAAAGCTGTTCCATTGATAGGATTTCCATTTTTATCTTGCATTTGTTCTACTTGTTCCCCTGCATTATATCTATTATCCCAAACTATTTTTTTGTCTGCTTGGACTGAACCAACTTTCTTATATTCTGTTAAGCCGGTTTTAGAATTTAATGTCATTTCTAGTACATCAAACTTTTCTCCGCCTTTTAAACCTTCCTTCATGCCAATTTGAGCAGTAATTGGATTAACTGAAATCACAGGTACTTTTGGTTTGAACACATCATTTTGCTTTTGTAATTTAGCAAAAGCATTATTAACATTTCTTACTAGAGCAAGGTCTATTATTTGTTCTTGTGTACGGGTTTCTCCAATTTTGAAAGTAACTAAGCTTTGATTGTACTGTACCCCAACAAACTCAAGACTAAATAAATCAGATTTGTCAAAAGCAGAAGGATCAGACCACAAGTCATTATAAAAAATTGCAGCTATTTCTTCATTCCAACTCAATTGATACAACCATGTTTTCGACCATAAAGAATACCCTTCCTTTGTTTTCTCATATGCAGCATCAGCAGCTTGTAACGCTTTATCGATAAACATTTG
The DNA here is from genome assembly GCF_018401815.1 of Nonlabens sp. Taxonomy (GTDB): domain Bacteria; phylum Bacteroidota; class Bacteroidia; order Flavobacteriales; family Flavobacteriaceae; genus Nonlabens. Next base: position 181,430 of record NZ_JAGYKG010000006.1, on the reverse strand, counting down.
TGGTTTGCCCGCCATAGATTTAGCTATCTGAGCTTTTGCTGCATCACGAACAAGAGCAGCTGCAGGTTCATTTTCTATAAACTCTAACTTCGTAAAAGTCACAAAAGAATTTCTGATTAACTCTTCTCCAGCATCACCAAGGGATGCCAATCCTTTTGTTTGACCTTGTGCGATACTTGCTTCCAATTCAGATGCGTTATAAAACCCTCGCTCTTGGATTAAACTCATATCGAATTTACCGTCAGCACTCCTATTAAACCATTTTTCTACTACCTTATTTGCTAATTTATTGTCATTAATTACTTTATCAATTTTTAATTGATATTCTTGTTTCTCAGTAGGCATAACAACTGCAATACTTTCTTCAGCATTTAGATACTTAACAGGTTTTAAACTTCCTATTGCTTTTGCAATTTGAAGAGGATTCGTTAAAGTGTCTTTCAAAAATCCTGCACTAAGTAATTCTTGTTCTGATAATACAATTGAATTAATATTAAATGATTTTAAATCAATATCATGCTTGTTATACTTATCAGGAAACGGATAATTGTTCCATGAACTCATTACTGCATCCTTGTTAGGGAAACTTTCAGACTCAATGAGAATCATTGATAAAGAACTCCTGCGATATTTAAAGTCTTCGTTCGACTCTTGGGCGTATGCTTGAGTAGTTCCTATCAAACATGCTACCGTTAAAACTGTGTAAATTAATTTTCTCATTATTTTAAAATTATAATTTTTCTTACTCGTATGGCTTTTCAGATTTCGCCTTGTTTTTATTGTAGTTTTCTTGCTCTACATTTTCTCAATTCAATTCAATTCGGTTAAGGTGGTACTCTACATATGTCAATTCTCAAATATAAAAATGTTTCGTAAAGCAAAGACAAATTGCACTCTTTGAAAAAGCTTTGGTTGATGCGTTGGCTATTGTTTTGATTTGTTTATCGAGTAAGCAATCAAAATAAAAACTAACAATAAAATTCCATTAACAATTACATAACTTGGGACAGAAAAATTAATAAACGTAAAAATCAGGTTGCTAATCAGAGCAATTGCAAAGAAAATTCCAGAAACAACTCTAATATTGGTCGTAGTTCTAGGAGGCTCAAAACTTGCTCCAATAGTCATTATCAGTGCCGTTGTAAGAAACACAAAACTGCCTGCACTTAAAAGGTTTTTATTGTCCCCAACATAAAAATTATATAAGCCATAAGTGATAAGAGCACTTACTGCTATGGCTATTGTTGTTTGCACAAGATTTATTCTCATCAGCTATTTATTTTGTTGAAATGGCGGTGGAGTTAATGCAACCAACTTTAAAACTTCTGGAATTTGTTCTGCCATTTCCCAATTTGACATAGGTGGCATCCAAACATAAGTTTCTTTTGAAACTTTTTTTTCTGCTATCAACCGAGCCAATTCGTGTTCTGAAAATGGTCCTGCTTGAAATCCTTCAATCATTGCGTAGAAAAATATTTCTTTTGGTTTTTGCATTTGGTTCATTGCACCGGGAATATTCATACTAGTCATTGATTCATTCATGGCCCTAACCATTTGTTGTGCGACAGTAATACCCATACCAAATTCAACTAATCTGTCCATTGAAAAAAAGCTACTATCATCCATAATACATTTTTTAGATGTTAATACTAAATTAAGGTGCAGGTGGAGGAGGAGGAGGAGGTACTGCTCCAAATAAATTTGCAAGTTCTTGAACATTACCTGCTACTTCCCAACCAGCCATACCCTGTTTCCATACATAAGTGTCTTTAGTAATTTGAGCACTTTGAATCATTTGTTGTAACTGTTGCCATCCAAACGGGCCACTTTGTTGACCATTTACTGAAATATTATATTGAACTTGAGGTGGTGGTGGTGGAGTTTGTTTTTGTTCGTTCATTCCTTGCATCATACCACCAACAGCTCCAGCCATGCCAGAGCCAACTGCACCGCCCATTGCCATACTTGCCATCATTGAGCCGGGATCCATCATTCCGCCTCCGCCGCCAGAACCGCCGCCAGAGCCCATTTTCCCCATACTTTCAGCTGCTGTTTTGGCTACTTCTGTTTGTTGGTTTAATTGATGAACAGATATGTTTTGTCCTTCTGTTTGAAGTTTTTGTGCCCGTTGTGCTTCTTCTCTTTGAATACGAAGTGTTTCCTCCATATTCGTAGCGTTGATTTCCTGAGTATCCTGTAAATTCTTAATATTTACGTCTGTCTGTGCTCCAACAGTTTTTGTTGTCTGTTCTGCTGTAACTTTTCTTAATTCGGCATATCCTTCAGCTTCTTTGTCAACTTCAAGGTTTGCAATATCCAAACCTTTCATGTTTACACCAAAATCTGTTTCAAGTCGAGTACCTAAATATTTTGCAACTAAATCATTTATTTCAAGGATTTTTCTTTCCATTTGTAACACAGGTATTCCATTATCGGATGGAATGTTTGTTACAACACCCTTAATATACTTGGTTACAGCATCTTTTATTTGCTTTTTAAAATCATCTAATTCAAAATTTATTAGACGATTTAATTTTATAAAGCCTTTGTAATCTGTAATATTAAAGGTAAGCGTGCCCCTTACTGCCATTGGTACCGCAAAATCCAAAAATCGAGGGTCGAAAACATCAAAATAAGGAATGCCAAATCTTATTTGAACATTACCCGAAAGGTTCATAAAATATATTTCTGCTTGAAATGGTGATGCTCCACCAAATGCAGCCCCCACGATATTTGTTAATATTGGAAAGTTTGCGGTTTTTATAGTTTGGTCATAAGGGCCGTGTATAAAATCTTGATTTTCCCCATCTCTTTGTTGGTAAACAAAAACGGCAAGTTCTCCGTCTTTAACTCGCAAACTACTTCCGTAACGTATGGAATTTTCTTTTTTTGTGCTATTCGCTTCTCCCGAAGGTCGCCATTTCCAAACAAGATATTCTTGTTCGTCACAGCGGATTACGTCCATTAATCCGCCTTCTGATTTTTTACCGAATATTCCCATATTTCATTTTTTGATTACTTAATGCCAATTTCATTAGCGTATTGCAGAATTTCTTCAAGAGCTTTTTTATCTTCTCTCATTGAAAATTTAGCTTTCATAATTATTTGTTCGCATTTAGTTTTCCATACCTGTGCAAATTCATTATGGGCCTTGTTTTCTAGGTTATTTTTGGTTAAAAAGTTACCGATTTGCTTGGCTTTAGGTATAGCTAAGGATAAAAATTCAAGAATGTCATTCTTAGTTGTAGGGATTGGAAAATTTGAAATAATTTCCATTTTCTTTTTATCAATTTTCCCAGGGCCTGTCATTCCTGAAAATGATTTTGCATAAAAACTACCCATTGCCTTCAATGGATTACTTGTATCCAAATCTTCTTTTCTCATGTCCTCCGCATCATTTAACATTTTAAAGAGTTTGTCAATTGAGGCATTAGCTTCAATATTGCTAAATTCATGACCACAATCAGCACATTTTGTTTGAAATGATTGAACTATTGCCCCACATGCGGGACATTTTTTCACATCACCAAATTTGTCTGATTTTGGAGCAGCTGTTGCCTGGGTGCTTTGTTGCATTGATTGTTGTTTTTCATAAAGTTTTGCTTCCAAAACCATTTCAAACTCATCGAGGTCAACACCAAATGATTCTGCTTTTTTGAAAAGAATTTGCTTTTCTTTTTCAGTGAGCTCTCCGTCCATAAGGGCCATCTCAATCAATTTTTCTAATTGTTCGTTGTACATCATCTTAAAAATAAATAGTTATGATTCAATTTATTATTCTTGTTATTTATTGTAAAAATTAAAAAAAAATTTGGCAGATAACACTAGTCCATTTCATATTCTTAGTGCAAACTAACTGCTAACCAATTCCGTATCTCAATTCCAAACCCTAGTAATTAGTACAATAAATGAAAAAGGATTTAGTCTTAACTATTTAGATGTTTACTGCTGCATAGTTTGTGAGGTACTCATCATACTTACTATAATTCTAAGACTATTGACGACATCTAACTATTTCCATACATTGTTGTCTTAGTAATTAACAACTGGATTTCTCCTCTTGCTCGTTAGCTTCCATTTTTCTTTGTCTTTATGTATCTAAAAAACTCATTGTTATGGTTTCTTTTTTTAGCTCGATTGTAACTCTTTAAATTCAATGCTACCTGCGCGACTTCCCCATTTCTATCACGGATAAAAGTCTGTATTTGATTCGTCCTTTAAATGCAAGTACAATTCCCATTGCATTAGCTAAAATCACTTATATTTTTATCATTATTAATGTCTTTTTGGTTTAAAAATTCTTGGCCTATGGCAGAAAAATATTCTTTTACAACTTTATTTTTTAGAAAATTCAATTGGGATTTCAGTTTATAAATTTGGTTACTTTTTTATTTTATTATTACCCCTTATAGTAGGCATAAAAAAATACTTAGTCATTGGTGTTTATGGTATTGTTATATTTTAACATAATAAATAAAGTAATAAACCTATGTTTAACTTTAGATTAATAAGAAAACTAAGTTGTGTTACCTAATTTTACCTAGTTTTTTAATACATCTATCCCGATATTTATTGAAATAATTATCACCGACCATGATTATTTTTTCCCTGCCCTATTTTTACTAGTAAATTCCTAATTCCATTTAATTTCTGGTAATAATCGAATTTCAATTCGTTGTAAAAACTACAAATTGGTTGCAAACATTGGTCTTGTAAGGTATCAATCTTAAAGCATCACTTTTTTGGTTTATACTGATGGCTAATAGTTTAGCCCCTAATAAGTTCGGAGTGATATTTTAAATTTCAAAACTAATATATTTGAGATATGAAATACAAGAAATGGACTTTAAAAGAGAAGTTAGAGATACTCTCTGCTTCAGAGGAAATTGGCACTGTAGAAACCTGTCGTAAGTACAGCGTTAGTACTGGTACTTTTTATAGTTGGAAGAAGAAGTTTGAGCACAAGGGAGAAGCTGGCTTAAAGGTTACTTATGATACTAAAAGCAAGGAGCTTAAAGAAGCAGAGGAAGAAAATCGTGTATTGCGAAAATTACTCAGTGATAGAGAAATCGAACTTGAGGTGCAGCGAGAACTTTTAAAAAAAAGTTTGGGACGTCAGATCCAAGAAAAATTTAGTAAATGTCACTTGCAGGAAGCATAAGTGTAGTAAAACCCAGGTTATAAAAATGGTTGGCATCGTACCGAGTAGCTATTACAGAGTACCAAGCAACGGGAAAAAAGGAAATAAACCATCTAAACAAACCTTTCATAACACAGAAGGCTTTGTATCCCAAGATACCGTCATAGCTTCCGTAAAGAAGATTCTAGAGCACGAATTTATAGATTGCGGATACCGATTAATGACTAGTTATTTAACTATAGATGGTTACACTATCAACCATAAAAAGCTCTATAGGATTATGAAGGAAGAAGGCTTATTAAAGCTTGACAATAGAATAGACAGAAGTGGTTCTGGACGAAAGTTTGTAAAGTTTAGAAAAGTTAATACCTCTAGACCTTTAGAGTGCTTAGAGATGGATATAAAGATGGTTTGGATACCAAGTGTAGGTAAGAATGCTTATTTGCTCTCTATCATTGACGTTCACACACGTAGAATATTAAAAGACTATTTCTCTTTTAATATTAAACAAAACAATGTAATAGAACTATTGTCTGAGTTGTTTGAAGACTATGAATATCCTGATAATGTGATCATTAGAATTGATAATGGCAGCCAATTTATAGCAAAAAGAGTGCGTGAATATTTAGGTCTGATTGGAGTACAGCAAGAGTTTACACACATTGCAACACCAGAGGAGAATGCACATATTGAAGCCTATCACGGAATATTAAAAAAAGAAGTCTTTAGAAGGTTCGATTATCAATACTTTGGCGAAATAGCGCAAATACTAAAACGTTACGTGAAATTTTATAACAATAGAAGGCTTCACGGCATGTTGGGACGCATAACACCAATGGAAAAATGGAATGCAGATAAGCATTTTATTATAATGAAAAAATTAACCGCTTAATTAATAATCGAAATTTAAAAAATTACTCTTGTTTTATAGGGGTCAAAACACCCATGTAACATAACTCTGATTTGAAAAAAATAACTTTTGATGCCTATACTCAAATCGATAGGATTCTTGCTTTCAAATTGTTCAATAAGCTTTTTTAAAAAGGATAACGAATCTTTATCCTTTTTTTGAGAAGGCAGGAATTACCATAAAAGATGTTTTCGAGTAACAAATTTGAGCAAATTATAATTACATAACTAGATAAGTATAACTTCACCGTGCATTAATCGTACATTTTCATATGCTAAAAACCCGAACAAGTAAGTATTTAATTAAGTGATTTTTATTAATTACAGTGATTATGCGGGGGAAATGCGATATATGATAAATAAATAAGGCTCATAACAGGATAGTTACATAGTTTATCAATACTCGAGACCGGCACAGAGGCAAGCTCGGCAGTAAACACTGCGTCCCTTTAGTTGAGATGATTGTATTTATCATAAATAAAAAAGACTCTTCAGTTAAGAAGAGTCTTTAGTACTCGAGACGGGTGCCGAGGCAAGCTCGGCAGTAAACACTGCGTCCCTTTAGTTGAGATGATTGTATTTTTCATAAATAAAAAAGACTCTTCAGTTAAGAAGAGTCTTTAGTACTCGAGACGGGACTTGAACCCGTACGGGCATTACTACCCATTGGATTTTAAGTCCAACGTGTCTACCAATTCCACCACTCGAGCGATTGTGTCAGCGACACATCATTGGTAATATAAAACTTATTTAATAACAAACTTTAGAGCGAAAGACGGGATTTGAACCCGCGACCTCCACCTTGGCAAGGTGATGCTCTACCCCTGAGCTACTTTCGCAAATTTAAAAAACATCTACTTTTTAAAGCGGTTGCAAATTTAACAACTTTCCTTATACTGCAAAGGAAAAAATGAAAAATTATGAACTTGCTTTCTCTTTTTTTACCAGCATGCGTTTGATCTCGTTTAATTTCATCAAAGCCTCTACTGGCGTTAAGGTATTTATGTCTACCTGTAAAATTTCTTGTTTGATAGTTTCTAACAAGGGATCGTCTAGATTAAAAAAACTCAATTGCATTTCTTCTTCCTGAATGGCTTTCATAGCTTCTTTAGAATCTTCTTGTTTGTGCGTCTTTTCAAGCCGTTTAAGTATTTTATTTGCTTTTGAGATCACTTGCTGTGGCATTCCTGCCATTTTAGCCACATGAATTCCAAAACTGTGATGACTACCCCCAGGAACTAATTTGCGCATAAAGAGCACTTTATCTTTTAATTCCTTCACTTCTACATTAAAATTTTTAATGCGTTCCAATTGAGACGTCATGTCATTGAGCTCGTGATAATGAGTAGCAAATAAGGTTTTGGGACTAGCAGGATGCTCGTGTAAATATTCGGTGATGGCCCATGCGATGGAAATACCGTCATAAGTACTTGTCCCGCGGCCTATCTCATCAAGCAGCACCAAACTTTTCTCACTGATATTATTCAAGATACTCGCACTTTCATTCATCTCTGTCATAAAAGTAGATTCTCCTTGAGATATGTTGTCACTGGCTCCTACTCTGGTAAATATTTTATCTACAACTCCCATTTTCACCTCTTCGGCAGGAACAAAACTTCCTATTTGCGCCAATAGAACAATCAACGCCGTCTGTCTTAAAATGGCGCTTTTACCACTCATGTTAGGACCCGTAATCATGATGATTTGCTGGCTGTCTCTATCCAGCTGTACATCGTTAGGAATGTAAGGCAAGTCTGCTGGAAGCATTTTTTCTATCACAGGATGTCGACCGTTTTTAATGATTAACTCGTCGGTACCTAATAATTCTGGCCTGGTGTAATTGGACGTCACCGCATGGGAAGCAAAAGAAATCAAACAGTCCAATTGCCCTATTAACTGAGAATTATTCTGAATGGTGGTAATAGAAGGCATGATCTCCCGAACAATTTTATCAAAAAGCTCTTGTTGTAAGGCATGGATGCGGTCCTCGGCACCTAATATTTTGCCTTCATATTCTTTAAGCTCTTCGGTGATGTACCGCTCTGCATTGACCAAGGTTTGCTTTCTCGTCCATGCTGCTGGAACTTTATCTTTATGTGTATTGCGTACTTCTATATAATAGCCGAATACATTATTACTAGAAATCTTCAAACTGCTGATGCCCGTTTCTTCGGCGTGTCTGGCAAGCATCTTATCCAGGTAATCCTTTCCTGAAGTTGCTAGGCCTCTTAACTCATCCAATTCTGAATGATATCCAGGAGCAATGGTATTCCCTTTTAAAATATTTACAGGGGCATGCTCATCAATAGCTTGTTTGAACAACTCTATTAAGTGAGTACAAGGATTCAAACTATCTCCTATTAAATGAAGCGCTTTGTTACCTGAGGCTAGCACTTTTTCTTTTATAGGAATTATAGCCTCTAAACTGTTTTTAAGCTGTACAACTTCTCTAGGGCAAATTTTACCTACGGCAACTTTTGAAATCAGTCGCTCCAAATCGCTCATACGTTTTAGGTAGGACCTGATTTCTTGCTGTTGTTCTTGGGATTTTGTAAAAAACTCAACGATATCATGACGCTTGTTGATTTGCGCGGCATCTTTTAATGGAAATGCCATCCACCGTTTGAGCATGCGCCCACCCATTGCTGTAGTGGTCTGATCGATAACGTCAATTAGGGTTACCGCACCTTGACTTAACGGGGTGTATAATTCTAAGTTGCGTACCGTAAAACGGTCCATCCATACAAAATTGTCGTCTTCAATACGAGAAATATTTGAAACGTGATCCAACTTATCGTGTTGAGTTTCTTCTAGATAATACAAAATCGAACCCGCCGATATAAGCGCCTGATCCAACTTTTCTACTCCAAAGCCTTTTAAAGAATTCACTTTAAAATGTTTGAGAAGTGACTTCGTGGCAAAGTCGATTTGAAATACCCAATCCTCTAAATGAAAGAATGGTAAATCATATGGAAATTCTTTTGCCAGTGTTTTTTTATCGCTACGAGTTACTAAAAGCTCGCTAGGATCAAAATTTTGCAATAACTTATCCACTTCTTCTTTTGAGCCTTGAGAAACTAAAAACTCCCCTGTCGAAATATCTAAAAAAGCCACTCCATATAAATTCCTGTTGACAGAAAGTGCGGCAAGAAAATTATTTGTTTTAGAACTCAGCACCTCATCGTTGAGAGAAACTCCTGGAGTAATCAACTCGGTTACCCCTCGTTTTACAATGTTTTTAGTCTGTTTAGGATCCTCTAATTGATCACAAATAGCAACTCGTTCCCCTGCTTTTACCAGCTTAGGCAAGTAAGTGTTTATGGAATGATGGGGGAATCCAGCTAGTTCTACATGATCACCACCATTGTTACGGCTGGTCAATACAATATTGAGAATACGAGCTGTTTTAATAGCATCTTCTCCAAAGGTTTCATAAAAATCGCCCACTCTAAATAACAATAAGGCATCAGGATACTTGGTCTTGATCTTATTATATTGCTGCATTAAAGGAGTTACCTTATTTGAATTAGTGGCCAAATTGATGCTTTTATAGGAATATCAAAAATACGATTTAGCCACTGTGATCAATCTAAAACTACTCAACATTTTTCAACAGTGAATACCTACTTATCACTATTCCCATTGGAAGTTTTTGGAGACCGATTGCTTTTTGATTGCCTTAAACATAGCCGACTCTAATCCATTGGTCTCGGTGAGTGATTGTGTCGTGATGTATTGATCTCTTTTTTGGTTGAGTTCTTTGATCTTGTTTTGTATGGAGGTGCGCTCTTGTTTTTTCGCTTTCGCGAAAGCGGCAATCTCCTTCTTACTTTTAGTGCGAATGCTGTCTGGTAAGGTCTTTATATTCTCCTCCGTAAGCACTTTTCCCTTCATGTCTTCATCATCTAAAGCATCAACCAAGTCCCAACTGGAATTGCGATAATTTGCAGAAGATTTTGCTAAGGTACGCTTCACATTGGCTTGAGCAGACACCTCCTGAACCGCTTCGTCCATATGCATTTGTACGGCTTTATTTTCATACCCCTGACGGCCGAAAGCAATATACGTATCGTTAAGCAAATGGTTGTAATTCAAAATCTGATCGTCATAAGGAGTAGCGACGTAGGCAGATTTCTGGTTGTGATCCAAGTTCATGTATTGTCCTTTTCCTAAAGTGGCGCCTTCTTTCCATTGCAACTGTGCTCCCGTATTCCAGTCTCCACAAAAAATGGTGTTGACCACCACGTCTTTTTCTATAGCCTGAGCAATACTCGAAGAAAAAGGCACCGTACCTTGATTAAAACCTTCATTCCCAGCTATAAAAATCATTTTAAGATCGTTTTTCCCTTTTTTCCACTCCAATTGCTTTAAAGAGGTTCCAATTACAGTCCCGCAATACTCTTCTCCACCATTGGTCCTTAAGCTAAATAGCTCTTTGCTGATCAAGTCCAAGTCGGTAGAGAAAGAGAGTACTTGACGCACAAAACCTTCTTCTGAATGTAACCTGCTGTTACCGTACTCATAAAGTGCAATTTCTAATAAGGCTTGTTGCTCGTTGCAATGCGCCCCAGACATTTTGTTGACCACGTCCCAAAGTTGGGTTTTGGCCTGATCAATCAGCCCATCCATACTATTACTGGTGTCTAGAAGTAAGGCGATTTGTATGGTTGCCGGCTCTTCCACCACTGTTGCCATCGCAGCAGTAGTTTGTGGAATCTCTATCCCGTTTGTTGCGATTTCTACTCCGTTTTCAGCCGCAGTGCCTTTGCAGGCCATTAATGCGGTAACACTTAATGTAAAAGCAATTGTTTTTAGATTTTTCATAATATTTAAATTTTGTTTTTATTTCCGTTCTCCTCTTAAAAACCTCCCCTTCAGGACCAGAGAAAGGGTTTTTGGATTTGATTTTGATTTTGATTTTATTTTTGATTTTGCTCCCCTTAATTATTAGGTAGTTCTTTAATATCAATAGGTCCACTCGGACTTACTACATAGACTTTAGGGTTAGGTGTTTTTACAGGCTCTGGTTGTGGCTCTGGTTTTTTCTCCACAGGTTTGAGGGTGTACTGCAAACTCAAATCCATTCCTAATTGGATAACCGGCATTGTAATCGATGCATTTACGACTACGTCATACCCGTTGTAGGGAATAGGGTCGTAGTAATAAGATGTAGGTTTTCGCACGGTGGTCACACTTTTTTGATTTTTAAGAGCCTCCATACTTATATTTTCGGCAGCGAGGTAGCTTTTATAAAAATCTTTAGGCGTGTAGTAATATTTTTTATCGCCCATCATGACGTTGTAATTACTCATGTCAAAGCCTAATTTTTCATAATAGGCTTTCTTTTTTGTTACCTCAGCAAGCAATTTGTTTTGAAGGTCTTCATAAATTGCTTCTAGGTTTTTTACATAGTAATCAACTTTTACCAGGTTGTACACCTCAGCTTTTCCACAGGCAGTTAGGATATTTTGAAAATCGCTGTCTTTTCTATAACTGATCAATAAGTTTTGCTGTAGTTCAAAGCCTACGGGAACTTCGGTATAGGTTTTGGAAAACAGCTTTTTAGTGACTTCAATCTCGTATTGAGGTACAAAAGAAATCATGTCCAGGGCAAACTGCCCTTCAAAACCTTGGCCACGCAACTCTTCTTTGATCAGGTCGATTTTATCGTTTATCAATTGGGTGGTTTCTTCGGCAGTTTTACCTACTTGAACGATATTAAATACGGCGGTATAATCGGTGGCCTCAACATTGTAAAGCGATCGTAAATTGATATGGAGCATATTACTGGGTTGAGGCGCAGTGTATTGTGGAGCATACGGATTTCCAAAAGCAGCGCCATTGCCCATGCTGCTTACAATATTTGCTCTAGAAATACTCATGTCTTCAGCCATGTTATTAAAATTACCCATGTGTTGCGCATTCATACCAAGTACGGCAAATAGGAGAATAAAGGTGGTGATCTGTTTCATTTTCTATTGATTTTGCATCAAATCTATTGGTATAAAAAACCGTTACATAGAACCAATGAGTGAAAACAGCCTTTGAATGAGTGTAATGCTATTCTTGACGAGTTCGCTTTCGCGAAAGCGTTCAAAACACCTTCTATAACTACCTAAAGATGGCTTTTCAAAGAAATCATATATTTTTTTATGACTAAGTTTACAGCCTGATGAAACACATTATCACTTTATTATTCCTGCTTTTTACTTTTCAAATAGCAGTGGCACAAAACAAGGAATTTGCAACGCCTCGAACTGCAGAGACCAATATGGTACTGCAGGGACGTGTTTTGAGTGAAAGTGGAGTACCTATTTCTGGAGTGAATATAGAGGGGAAAATGGGCCGTTATACCACTACAGATGCTCGCGGTACCTTTAGTTTACCCGCAAATATGGGAGAAGAAATCGTTATTAAAGGTCTGAATTTTGAAACTGTTTATTATCGTATAACAAGTAATGAACGCATAGAAATACGCGTACAAAGTGACAAGCAAGATCAAAAAAACCGCAGCAGCGTCCCTTACCAAGTGGCTATGGATAGCGCACAAATCTTTCTGAAAAAAGACGCACAAAAATCAGCCGACTTCCTTATTGCCGCGTTATCTAACAACCCTAAATCACTTAGCAAAACTCAAGAAAGTGCCGCTTATGAAAAACTAGGCGACCTCTATAGTTTTAATAAACAATACGATCTAGCCATTGCTAATTATACGCAGGCAGAAGAGCTCAAAAGCAGCCTTGCTCTTGTCATAAAAAAAGCAGATATGCTGCGTCTCAATGGCAATTATCAAGAAGCCATTGCCGCTTACTTAGCTGCTGATGTTTACGGCACTAATAGATCAAAAAAGAACCTAAGCTCTGGAGCTTCTTCTACTTTAAAAATAAAAAGGCTGACAGGTCTCGCTGCTGCTTATGCAAAAACAAATGATAGCGAGAAGGCCTTGCAAACGTACCAACAAGCATTACAACTGGCCCAAAACGCCAGTTTAAACATACAAGTAACTTCCATCAATTCAAAAATTGCTGCGCTGTTAAATGAAATAGGTCAAGTAGATAAAGCAGAGGCCTATTACAATAGAGCCATTCAAGAATCTAAAAAAGAAGGCCGTACGGCTAATGTTGTTGCCCAATCACAAACAGCCGACTTTTACCGCAGCAACTCTCAGTTTGATAAGGAAATTGCCTTGCGTAAGAATAATATTGAAATTCTGGATGAAATTAAAAGCGACGAAGCCAAAGCACCACAAAAAAATACCAATAAAGCAGGTGTTTTAAACGAGGTGGCTATAGCCGAGGATGTCATGGAAGAAAGAGCTATAAAACCTGCTTATGAGCCTTCCCCTTCAAATGGAATACCTCGCTTGTCCAAGCAAAAAGAACAACTCAACATTGCCGAAGCTTTAGAGTCTCAAAACAAAATTAAAGAGGCGATCACCTATTATGAATCCAGTCTGGACGAAGCAATAAAGAATAATGACCTAGAAGTAAAAAAGGACGCTGCAAAAAGTCTGTATGAACTCAATAAAAAAGCGGGAAATACTAAAACAGCACTGGCTTATAATGAATTGTATATCAATACGGTCGATGCCTTGTATCTAGAAAAAGAACATGAATTAGAAGAAAGCTCTAGAAAAACCAAAGAATTGGTTTCTAAACAGACCAGGATCCTAACCCTAGAAAAAGATCGCGAACTTACCGAGAATAAAATTGCCCTGATCAATACCGAGCGCGAACTTACACAGCAAATGAACCAACGGCAGCGCTGGATCATTTATTCGCTTGTTGGCTTGAGCCTGTTGCTGCTCACGCTGGCATATGTTATGTACCGCAACAACAAGCAGCAAAAAATCAACAACCATTTACTCGCATTAAAATCATTGCGCAGTCAGATGAACCCGCATTTTATTTTTAATGCACTCAATTCTGTCAATAACTATATCGCACAAAATGACGAGCGTGCGGCCAACAAATACCTGGCAGACTTCTCTAAATTGATGCGTAGTGTTTTAGAAAATAGCGAGCTGGACTTTATACCGCTAGAAAAAGAAATCGATCTTTTAGGCTTGTATTTAAAGCTGGAGCACGAACGTTTTAAAGATAAATTTGACTTTACTTTAGAGATCGACCCTTCTTTAAAAAATACCAAAATGCAAGTGCCACCTATGTTGCTGCAACCTATCATAGAAAATGCGGTGTGGCATGGATTGCGTTACAAAAAAGAAAAAGGCTTTTTAAATGTTGCTTTTACTTCGACAGGCTCAGCACGCAGCTCGAAAGCGGAACAAGGAATTACAGTCACCATCACCGATAATGGAATCGGTCGAGAAAAATCCAAGGCCATAAAAACAGCACATCAAAAGAAACGAGACTCTAAAGGGTTGGGCAATATCAACAACCGTGTGGCGCTGTTGAACGAGTTGCACGATTGTAAGATACATTTGGAAGTAAAAGATGCTGGATTAATTCCTGATGTGGGGACTGAGGTTGTGGTGAGCATCCAGAAAACCTAATGAGATGCGTTCAGATTTTCATATTATTCATGGTTTTAAGTGTTTCTGCGCAACCAGACCCTGTTGTGTCTGCTCAAAAAGGTTTGGAACGTATGCAAGACTCTATAAAAGCATATCCAGATGTGACTCGCTTTAAAGAAGAAAAATTAAGACTACAAACTTATCTTGACGTTCACGAAAAAAGAAGGGCAAAAAATCATAAAGCCACATTTTCCTATGTGAATCATCTTTTAGAAAACGATAGTACAGATGTAGATTTTACTAAGGAAGAACTTTATGTACTAAGAGGTGATTTTAGACTTTTTGAGCATACGGATTATCAAGGAGCAATTGAAGATTACATACAAATACTGCGTGAGAAACCTCATAGTAGAAAGTTGGTTGATGAAAAAATTTTACGAGTTTTGAATCACAAAAAAGGGCTGGCTTTTAATTCGCAACAGCTTACGATCACTGAGAAAGCAGCAATCACCAAAAAAACAACACTAGAAGCCAGTGTTTTTAGACAGTTTGTAAATTACAAAAGTGCTGTTGAAGGAACTACGCAACAATTAAAAGAATTTTCTAAAGGATATATTCTAGGACAGCGAGTAGTTTTTTTTCAGAGGGTTTATGAACTGGTTGATTTTTATATTTCAGAAGGTGAATTTAAAAAAGCACATAAGGTTCTCCATTCTTTGAGTGCCTATACGACACGCGATCCTGTCACTAACACTTATAATTTTGAAAATTATAGTGAAGTATATCAAATGCTTGCAAGAGTTCATACCACATCAGAGCTAGAGAATGATGAATTATTTCTAGAGCAATTGTACTTATTTGTCGGCTCTCCTATAGGTCAAACACAAGAAATAGATGGTGACTTATGGGATCGTTTTAAAGCACTTCAAAATAAGAACGAACTATGGCATTTTATAAATACCATAGTTCATTTAAGAAAAGCCTATTATGACGGCCTTTCTAAAGAAGATAAAACAGCAGCCATAAAGATCGCTCAAACATCTTTAGAAAAGGTTGAAAAGTCAAAAAGTTTTGCAACTAGCACAGATTTCCACTATCCGTATTACTATTTAAAAGCCATTTTTGATTATGAATTTGACGGAAATGTTAGACGAGCCTTTGAAAGTATTAACAATGCGCTAGCTCGCAATAAAAGAGATTTCTTTGTTTTTGAATACCGACAAAGAATGATGCGATTGTACAATAACAGGCCTTCTTTTTCTGGGATGACCGATCAAGAATTAAAAGAAGAAATGAAATCTAATTCTTTGTCACAACAGGAATACTCCTCTCAGATAAAGGAGAAGCCACTGACTTTAGAGCTGGTTTTTGATATTATTGACATGAATAACCAGTTATAAAAAGTAATCTACAAAAATTAAAACCATGAAACTAACCGCTATCATAGTAGAAGACGAGCAGATATCGAGAGACATCTTAAGGAACTATATATCCAAATACTGTTCGCAAGTGGAAGTCCTTCACGAAGCAACTAATGTAGAAGAGGCTTTTGAATTGCTTCAAAAAACAGAGGTCGATTTGGTATTTCTAGATGTAGAAATGCCATACGGAACTGCATTTGATTTACTGGATAAGTTGCCCAATCGTACTTTTGAAACTGTTTTTGTCACCGCTTACGATCAGTATGCCAAAGATGCGCTGAATCAGCAAGCAGCTTATTACCTTACTAAGCCTATTGAAATCGATGAACTGATTAAGGCAACAGAACTAGTTAGGGCGATCAAAGAACGTGAAAACGAAGTGAATGTGGACCTCAGCATCAAAGAACAAAACAATTCACAGCTTACTGATAAAATCACCATTCCTACCCAAGAAGGTTTTGAAGTACTGCTTATAAAAGACATCATTTATTGCAGTGCAGACGATAATTACACGCATATCTATCTGGAAAATGACAAAAAACTGGTTTCAAAAACCTTAAAACACTTTGACGACATGCTGTCTGATAAAGGTTTTGCCCGTATTCATAAATCTCATCTGATCAATGTGTCTCATGTTACTGCTTATAAAAAAGGCAAAGGGGGTAGTGTAATACTGGGAACCGTAGAGCTTCCTGTAAGTCCGAGTAAAAAGCTGGATTTGTTCGAGTTTTTTAGTTAGGTCCAACAGTTTCCTCTTTCCGATTAATTTTCCTCAAGTTCCAAATTGTCTAGCTATGCATTCCTCTCCTTTTGTAAACTAAACTCCTAGATGCACTTGAAAAACAAGCTTTTGATGCTTTAAGAAATCATAAATTATCAATAAGAATGCTTATTGGCTTATTAAATGTGGATAGAACTAAATTTAAAAATCCAATAAGCACACCTCTCTATTTGCTATTTCTTTAGTTAAATAATCTAGAGTTTCTATTTGTAGATTAGAATACAGCAAGTGTTTTCCAGCTTGATGCGTTGGATTCAATAAATTTTCTGATTTTAAAATATGTGCTGTCTGTAGTGCCACTGCGGCTCCAGAATCAATGATACGCACTTGCGTAGGAAGAAGTTCTTGAAGTATTTCTTTGACGTAAGGGTAATGACTGCATCCTAAAACCAAATAGTCGATTCCGGAAATCATGAAGGGTTCTGTAATACTTACGAGAAGATCCCGCATCTCTTCACTGTCTTTTTTACCTGCTTCTATCAACTCTACGATTCCAGTTCCTACTACTTCAATCGTATTGACATGTTGCGTAAATTCTTTTTGGGTGTCCATAAAAAGTTTGCTCGACAGGGTTCCTTTAGTAGCCAGAATACCTATTTTTTTAGTGTCACTTTTAAGGGCTGCAGGTTTTATGGCCGGCTCAATCCCTATAAAAGGCAGGTCGAAATGAGCGCGTAAATAAGAAATAGCATTGGTAGTGGCTGTGTTGCAAGGAACTGCGATAAGTTTGCAGTTTTGGCTTATTAAAAACTCGGTGTTTTTAATACAGAGCTTGATGATCTCCTCCTTAGATTTACGACCGTAAGGCGCATGTTTGGAGTCGGCCAGGTAGATGGTGTTTTCGTGAGGTAATAATTCAATTACTTCCTTCCATACACTTGTTCCTCCCACACCAGAGTCAAAAAAACCTATTGGATTGCCGTTCATAGATGTAAAAATAAGAGAAAATACGTTGAATTATAACATATTAATTGCAAGGTATTTAGTTGTGCTCATAAGGATGCTCCATGAGTAATAATTAAATGTTCCCTGAGCTAGCAGATGGCTTTAAGAAGGCTTTCGCGAAAGCGAAAAAACAGTCTTAATGACAGCCACAATCTCCGTCACCGCAATCAGAGGAATGGAATTTTTTGGGAAACAATGATTTTCTCAAAAGCCAAATCACTGCTGCAACAGCAATAAGAATAACGATGATCGTTTGTGCTATATACATTACTTCAATATTTGAAATGCGCCCAATGCAGCAAAATATGCTGCTGCGGTCATGAATAAAAATTGAATCGCTGGCCATTTCCAGCTATTGGTTTCTCGTTTTACAATGGCCAGTGTACTCATACATTGCATAGCAAAAGCATAGAATAACAACAAGGAAATACCACTGGCAAAATTAAATAATGGCCCACCTAGAATCGGATTCGTCTCTGCAGCCATGCGTTTCTTAATGGTTTGTTCTTCCTCTCCATCGCTTTCTACACTGTAAATAGTTGCCAGCGTTCCTACAAAAACCTCTCTCGCTGCAAAAGAACTTACTATTGCAATACCTATTTTCCAGTCGTACCCTAATGGCCTTACAGCAGGCTCAATGCCTTTGCCTATGTAGCCTATAAAACTGTACTCCAACTCGTGAGAAGCGATCTTTTGATCCATTTCGTCTGCAGTCAAGTTTTGATTTGCATATTGTTCTTTGACAATGGCCTCGGCATTGTTAAACTCTTCTCCTAATCCATAACTGGCCAATATCCATAAAACTATAGAAATAGCCATAATGATCTTACCAGCTCCTACTACAAAGCTTTTGGTTTTTTCAATAACCGTTATCACTACATTCTTAAACATGGGTAATTTATACGCCGGCATTTCCATAACAAAAAAGGATTTGCGATTAATAGGCAGTATCTTGTTAAGCACCCAAGCTGAAACTATGGCAGCAACAAAACCTAATAAATACAATAACATCAAAGTCAGCCCTTGCATATTAAAAGCGCCTCCTAAAATGCGTTCATCAGGAATTACTAGGGATATAATAATTAGATAAACAGGTAATCTCGCCGAACATGTCGTGAATGGTACAACCAATATGGTTATCAATCGCTCTTTCCAATCTTCTATATTTCTAGTAGCCATAACTGCTGGAATAGCACAAGCTGTTCCAGAGACTAATGGCACCACACTCTTACCACTTAAGCCAAATCTCTTCATGATATGATCCATGAGAAATACCACACGACTCATATAACCACTTTCTTCTAGAATGGCGATAAAAAGAAATAGAAATGCAATTTGTGGTATAAATATAACGATACCTCCCAAGCCGGGTATAATCCCTTCGGCCAACAAGTCTGTTAAGGGTCCTGCGGGGAAAAAATTATTTGCCAAAGAACTCATGCTGGCAAAAGCTCCATCGATCCAGTCCATAGGATACGTGCTCCAGTCGTAAATCGCTTGGAAAATAAGTAGAAGAACGAGAAAGAAAATTAAGTACCCCCAGACCTTATGCAACAAAACGCGATCGAGTCGTGTTCTTATATCTTTTGCATTTGCTGTATCGACAGTGAGTACTTTTTTAAGCAAGCCATTGATAAACTGATAACGCACCACTGTTTCTTTGTGTTGCATTTTCTTCAAATCTGACTCTGATTTGATGTCAAACTTATGCTTCTTTAAGTCTTCCATATCCCGGTTGCGGTCTAGCTTTCCAAAATTGACGTCTTGTGTAATCACCAGCCATAATTTATAAACCAGCTGATTGGGATAGGTTTTCTTGAGGTTATCAAAATATTCGGAATCAATTGCCGATGCGTTAAGACATGGTTCAGAGGTCAGCTTTTTATAGTTGGCTATAGCCTCTTTAAGCTCTTGAATCCCTTGATTTTTGCGTGCACTCACTAGAATTACAGTCGTATTGAGCTCTTTCTGCATCAGGTCTATGTCTAAAGAGATCGCTTTGCGCTTCATGCGATCGGCCATATTGATGACCAGTATGGTAGGGATTTCTAAATCTTTAATCTGGGTAAATACCAGCAAATTTCTCTTGAGGTTTTCGATATCGGAAACCACAACAGCAACATCTGGAAAATCCTTAGAATTCCTATTAAGCAAAGTCTCTACCACGATACTTTCATCTATTGATGTGGTATTCAAACTATAAGTTCCAGGAAGGTCTAGAATATGCGCTTTAAGACCTCGGTCTAGTTTACATAAACCTTCTTTTTTCTCTACGGTAATTCCAGGATAGTTCCCTACCTGCTGGTTGAGACCGGTAAGTCTATTGAATAGAGAGGTTTTTCCTGTATTAGGATTCCCTATTAGCGATACATTAATTGATTTACCCATCGAGTTCTACCCTAATTTTGACTGCTGTTTCTCTTCTAATCGCCAGGTGAGTTCCATTAATATCTAGATAAATAGGATCTTTGAATGGTGCAGACTGCATCATGGTAACCCGATTACCTGGCAAACAACCCATTTCTAGTAACTTTAACGGCACATCGATCTCATCAAATTGCTTAATGATAGCCGTTTCTCCTCTTTTTAAGTCTGCTATAGTAGTACTCAATGCTTATTTAGAATTAATTTGAATAAGCAAAAGTAGTGCATGGTGATGGTTTGGTAAAATTTATGTTGTTAAAGAAACTTAATAATAAAAAAGCTGCTTTAATTAACGATCATACAACAATCAAAACAACCCCTTGTCTCCAGCCTCAAAGCCTTCATCTACCAGATGACTGGAGGTATTCATAGCTGCATTGACCGCTAGCGCATCACAACGTTCATTAATTGGGTGGTCGTCATGACCTTTTACCCATTGCATTTTTGGTTGTGTGCGATTGTAGGCTTTTAAAAAACGTTTCCATAGATCTGGATTTTTAACGTTTTTCCACTTGCGTTTGATCCAACCAGTGATCCAGTTTTTATTTACGGCATCGCTCACATAACGACTGTCTGTAAAAACGGTAATTTTTACGTTATCCTTTTTAATTTTTTCAAGTGCTTCAATAACAGCAAGAAGTTCCATGCGGTTATTAGTCGTCTTGCGATAGCCTTGAGAAAATTCTTTTTTAAAATTCTGTCCTACGGCTATCATTACAATTCCATACCCCCCAGGACCTGGATTACCGCGCGAAGAACCGTCTGTATAAATGTGTACTTCTTCCATTATTGAAGCAATTCTTCTATGGTTGTAGCAAAATGCTCTTGCTCTAAAAGATGAATTTTTGCAGCGAGATCTTCAGCTGTATCGGTAGCGCTAATAGGACAAGTAGCTTGTTGAATAATAGTGCCTTCATCATAATTTTCATTTACATAATGTATGGTAATACCACTTTCTCTCTCTTTATTTTCAATAATTGCTCGATGCACATTCATTCCATACATGCCTTTTCCACCATAATCAGGTAATAATGCTGGATGAATATTAATAATTTTATTGGGATGGTCTTGAATTAAAAAACTTGGGATTTTCCACAAAAAACCTGCTAAAACGATTAAATCAGGATGTTCTGCCTTTAAAAGTTTTTGTACTTGTTCCGCTTTCGCGAAAGCAAATCTGTTAAAACATATAGCAGGAACTCCAGCTTTACTTGCTCGTTCCAATACAAAAGCTTGTGGATTATTAGATAAAACCAAGGAAACTTCTACGGTTTCAGACTCTTTAAAATGATCTATAATTGATTGAGCATTAGTACCATTACCGCTTGCTAAAATGACTATTTTCTTCATATATCTCTTGGAAAAACTTGTTGTGTAATCAAGGCTGAATGAGGTGGTAAAAATAAAATAAATGAAATTGCAAGTTAACTCAATTAGCTAAAAGATGGTTTTAACCCAAAGTTTGTTATTTTTGCAGTTCATTTAAAATTAAAATTAGATTATTATGTCAGACATTGCATCAAGAGTAAAAGCGATTATCGTAGACAAATTAGGTGTTGACGAAAATGAAGTTGTAACAGAAGCAAGCTTCACTAACGACTTAGGCGCAGATTCACTCGATACAGTTGAGTTGATCATGGAATTTGAAAAAGAATTTGATATCCAGATCCCAGACGACCAAGCTGAAAACATCGCTACTGTAGGTCAAGCTGTTTCATACATCGAAGAAGCAAAAGCGTAATTTAAATTACATGGAATTAAAGCGAGTTGTCATTACAGGAATGGGTGCCCTTACTCCAATAGGGAATAACCTACAGGAGTATTGGGAGGCATTAAAAGCAGGTAAGAGCGGTTGTGCTCCTATCACTTATTTCGATACGGAACATTTCAAGACAAAATTCGCTTGTGAAATCAAGAACTTTAATGTGACTGATTTTATAGACCGCAAGGAAGCTAGACGCATGGATCGATTTGCCCAGTATGCACTGGTTGCAGGCGATGAGGCTATAGCTGACTCTGGATTAGATATCGACTCTATAGATAAATATAGAGTCGGTGTTATCTGGGGTGCTGGAATAGGCGGTCTAGAAACTTTTCAGGAAGAAGTTAAAGCGTTTGCAGCTGGTAACGGCGTACCGCGTTTCAATCCTTTCTTTATACCAAAAATGATTGCTGATATAGCTCCGGCTCATATTTCTATTAAATATGGATTTATGGGACCTAACTACACCACCGTATCTGCTTGTGCATCAAGTGCCAATGCGATGTTGGATGCGGTTAACTATATCAAATTAGGACATTGTGATGTTATTGTAACTGGTGGTTCTGAAGCTGCTGTTGCTCAAGCAGGAATGGGTGGTTTTAATGCCATGCATGCGCTTTCTACTCGCAATGAAAGTCCAGAGACAGCAAGTCGCCCTTTTGATGCTCACAGAGATGGTTTTGTGTTGGGGGAAGGCGCTGGAGCTTTGGTACTAGAAGATTATGAATATGCAAAAGCTCGTGGAGCCAAAATCTATGCAGAAGTTATAGGTGGTGGTTTTTCTAGTGATGCATACCACATTACTGCTCCAGATCCTGAAGGCCGCGGAGTTATTGCAGTAATGAAAAACACACTACAAAACGCAGGAATCAATCCTGAAGATGTAGATCACATCAATACTCATGGAACTTCTACACCGCTAGGTGACGTTGCCGAGTTAAAAGCGATTAAAGCCGTTTTTGGTGATCATACTCCTAACATAAGTATCAATTCTACCAAATCCATGACAGGTCACCTTCTAGGTGCTGCGGGTGCGATAGAGTCTATTGCTAGTGTAATGGCTATAATAGAAGGCATTATCCCTCCTACAATCAACCACACCACTATAGACGAAAATATTGATCCTTCCTTAAGACTTGTATTGAACCAGCCTGAAAGAAGAGAAGTCAACGTTGCATTGAGTAATACTTTCGGCTTTGGCGGTCATAACTGTTGCCTTGCTTTCAGAAAGATCTAAACAGGTCTTTCCATTCGTATGAATAGAATTCGTAACATATTTAAGTCTCGAAGTAATAACAACACTAACGAAGCTTTATCTAATGCCATAAAAAAAATCACTGGTTTAAAAGTGAAGGATGTTTCTATTTATGAAACCGCTTTTACTCATAAATCGATGGGGTTAAAAACACTAAAAGGGTTTGCACAAAGTTATGAGCGTTTAGAGTTTCTCGGGGATGCTATTTTAGGTGCCGTAATAGCAGAATACATTTATAATAAGGTGCCCAGTGGTGATGAAGGCTATTTGACTAAAATGCGTTCTAAAATAGTAAGTCGGGAACACCTCAACGAATTAGGTTTAGATTTTGGTTTAATTAAATACGCCCAAACTCAAGTGCCTACTCGCAATTTTGGAGCAAATATTCACGGTAATTTATTTGAGGCGGTTGTGGGGGCCGTTTATCTCGATCGAGGTTACGCTGCCTGTAAAAAGTTTATTTGTAAAAAAGTGATTGAACCTTATGTAGATATTGAAAAACTAGAAGGAAAAGTGATCTCTTATAAAAGCCTTCTTATAGAATGGTGCCAAAAACACAAGAAAAAATTTGAATACAACACCTATGAAGATACAGGTGCCGATGAAATTAGACATTTTGCGGTAAAACTTAGCATTGACCAACGGGTCATTGCCAAAGCCAGGGCTACTTCTAAGAAAAAAGCAGAAGAAAAAGCCAGCAAAAGAGCTTTTTTTGCCCTTCAAGACAAATTTTAAAACGCACAACAATATCTATATGCTGTTTATAAATAAAAACGCTGATTCTTAGCTCCCTTTTTTTATCCTATAATAACCTAACGGCCATATCTCATTGCACTTCGTTATCATAAACAACAAGCTACTATCGTTTTCGTAATATTTTACCCTTATTTCAACCTATGACACAGTAAATTTGTCTCTAGTCTTCTTAAATTAGCAAGGTTAAAAAGATAGCAGATGGCCGTTCACAAATTAACAGATTGGGAATTAGAAGAAGAGCCCTATGTACTTATCGCTATACATGCTACATCAGAGCCCTACAGAATGGCTTATCTAATCAATAAGCACCTAGAATTAGGCTTTTCAAGGACAAAAATAGATCAAGATATCTTGCAGCAAGCATATACTGCAAATTATCCCGTATATAAACATTTTGACAAAGAACAAAATGCTCCTTTTTATCTAATTCCAAATAAATATTGGGGTGTTTCAAATCAAGAAAAGATATCCTTAGGTTTATTTGATCATGAAAAAGAGACGCAAGTGAAAACCCTTTTAATTAAAGAATATGGAACAGTTGATTTTTTACTCAAAATAGAAAAAGATCCCGACTTTTTTCCAGTTAAAAAATTAATAAATGCCCTCGGGGAGATTCCTCAAGTAATAAGTGTCTATGCAGTAGATACTTTTAAAATTAAACAACAAGATTATTTAATATTTGAATAATGCCAAACACTAAAAAAACTAAAATTGTCGCCACTCTAGGACCAGCGACTTCTACTAAAGAAGTATTACTGGCCATGATGAAAGCAGGGGTCAACGTATTTAGAATCAACTTCTCTCATGCAGACCATGAGGATGTAAGAGAGCGCGTGCAAATGATACGCGACATCAATAAAGAACACGGTTTTGCCACTGGTATTCTAGGGGACTTACAAGGTCCTAAATTACGCGTGGGTGTGATGAAAGAAGAGGTAGTTGTGCACCCTGGTGACATCATAACCATCTCTACAGGCACTCCTTTTAAAGGAACTGCAGAACATGTTTATATGAATTATGAGCACTTCCCAAGAGATGTAAAACCTGGAGAACGCATCCTACTGGATGACGGAAAGCTCATGTTTGAAGTTATTTCTACTGATGGGGAAAAAGATGTAGTCACTAAAGTTATTCAAGGGGGACCTTTGAGATCTAAAAAAGGGGTGAATCTTCCCCAAACAAACATTTCACTTCCTGCACTTACTGAAAAAGACATCGTGGACGCTGTATTTGCTTGTAAACTACAAGTAGACTGGATGGCACTGTCTTTTGTACGTCACAGTCGTGATTTGATCGAATTACAAGAACTCATCGCAGAGCACTCAGAAAATAAGATTCCAATTATTGCTAAAATTGAAAAGCCTGAGGCGGTAGAAAACATTGATAAAATAGTAGCCTATTGTGATGGCTTAATGGTGGCTCGTGGAGACCTGGGGGTAGAAATTCCAGCTCATGAAGTTCCATTAATACAAAAAACACTTGTCCTTAAAGCAAAAAAAGCGCGCATTCCTGTCATCATCGCTACCCAAATGATGGAAACTATGATCACTAGCCTTACTCCTACACGAGCAGAGGTAAATGATGTAGCCAACTCCATCATGGACGGAGCAGATGCGGTAATGCTTTCTGGAGAGACCTCTGTAGGTCAATACCCAGTGCAAGTAATCGAAAAAATGACTAGCATTTGTTTGGCTGTAGAAAACAGTGACTTGATCAAAGTACCGCACTCTGCTCCACACATAAAAACAAAAAGATACATTACAAAATCAGTATGCCATCACGCCGCAAAAATGGCCGATGAGATTAATGCAAAAGCCATTACTACCATGACCAATTCTGGATACACTGCCTTCCAGATCAGTGCGTGGAGACCAGCTGCACATATTCTTACTTTTACTAGTAACCATCGCATACTGACTCAACTGAGTTTGCTTTGGGGTGTTAGAGCATTCCTTTACGACCGATTTGTAAGTACAGACGAGACTATTAAAGATGTCAACAAGTTTGCTAAGGACCACGGATTTGTAGAAAAAGGGGACTTCCTAATCAACCTAGCAGCGATGCCGGTAACTGATAAAGGAATGGTAAATACCTTAAGGGTTTCTGAAGTAGAGTAACACTTAGACCAACAGTTTATAAAAAAACCTTATCAAATCGATAAGGTTTTTTGTGCTTTAAAAATGTCCCGTCCTAAAATAGCGATACACTAAAATTTAGTGTAATGAACAAGTCAGTAAAGAAGGGTTATGCAAAAAGAACCCAAAAAGACTACTCGCTTTCTTTTAAGCTTCAAATAGTCGAAGAAATTGAGTCTGGTCAATTAGACAGGTTGTCTGCTCACCTTAAGTATGGCATTCAAGCCAGGTCAACGATTACCACATGGCTCAGAAAATATGGTACCTTTGATTGGGAGAACCTATCCGTTGTGACCATGGCAAAACACCAGAACAAAGAATCATAGAACTAGAGGCAAAAGTCAAACTTTTGGAAAAGCAAAAGGCTCGAGCTGAACATCTTGCAGAAAGAGCTGATAAGAAGGTAATCATCTTTGATATGCTAGTTGATATGGCAGAGAAAGAATATGACATCGCTTATCAGAAAAATTACACGCCCGAGTTATTGAACGCTTCAAAGAAGATCAAGAAGAAACAATAGTTTCCACCTGTAACTTACTTGGGCTGGACAGACAGGTATATTATCGAGCCATTAAATCTAGAACTCAAAAACAACATATCTCACAACAAGTTATTGAGCTAGTCAGGGCTATACGTAGTATAATGCCTAAACTAGGCACTAGAAAGCTATATCATATGTTGAAAGATAAACTCTCTGCTATAAATGTAGGAAGAGATAAATTATTTAGAATACTCAGAGCAAATCATATGCTTATAAAACCTAAGAGATCCTATCATATAACCACAGACTCACATCATCGCTTTAGAAAGCATAAAAACGTTGTTTGTAATATGGTGATTAATAAACCAGAACAAGTATGGGTTAGTGATATCACTTATTTAGGGACTAGAGAAAACCCATCCTATCTAGCATTAATAACTGATGCTTATTCAAAAAGAATCGTAGGATATAATGTCTCAGCAAGTCTTTCTGTTAATGGAACACTACAAGCCTCTTGAAATGGCCTTGAATAATAGAAAGTATAAAGATCAACCACTTATTCATCATTCTGATAGAGGATTACAATATTGCTCTAATGAATACCAGAACCTACTTAAACAGCATGCTATTAAACCTAGTATGACTGAAAAGTACGATCCGTACGAAAACGCAGTTGCAGAACGAGTGAACGGAATACTCAAACAAGAGTTTGATGTTAGCAAAAAAGTCAAATCTTTAGAAATAAAGAAAAGACTGGTAGAAGAAGCTGTTGGTATTTACAATAATATAAGACCACATTTATCAAACTATATGCTAACACCACAGCAGATGCACGAACAGAATAAACTTAAAATGAAACAGTACAAATCAAAAAATCTCATTGAAGCTAGCTTCAATGAGATTTAAATAATAAATTTAATCTTTAATAATCTGTATCGTTTATTTAGGACTACACAAAAGTAGTGTTAAAACAAATTGGTATTAGAACGCAAATCCCAACTGCACTTCAACAAAGTCTTCTTCCTCCTCCCCTTTTGCCGTGTTCAAATTACTCAGTGTGATCCCTAATAAGCGCACGCTTTCGCGAAAACTCTCTTGTTCCATAAGTTCTATAGCAGTATTTAGAATCGCCTCCTTGTCTCGTATAAAGTAAGGCAGTGTCTTGCTGCGCGTTTGAGTTTTAAAATCGCGAAATTTAATCTTAAGTGTTACCGTTTTTCCCGCCACATCTGATTTGGCAATACGCTTTTCAATTTCTTCAGCAATCTGAATCAGTCGTTCCTTCATAAAAATCTCGCTAGAAATATTTTCATCGAAGGTGCGTTCTGCGCCAAGAGATTTTCTAATTCGGTCGGCTTTTACAGGACTTTTATGCATGCCTCTTACGATTTTATAATAATGAGTACCGCTCTTTCCAAAATTGTCAGCTAGAAACTCCTGCGATTTTTGTTTTAAATCAAAACCAGTGAAAATACCAAATTGATACATCTTCTCAGCAGTGACTTTACCTATTCCATGAAACTTGCGTATGTCCAATTGTTCTAAAAACGGAATAATTTCTTCTGGAACGATTGTTTTCTGACCGTTAGGCTTGTTGTAATCGCTGGCTATTTTGGCGATAAATTTATTAACAGATATCCCTGCACTGGCTGTAATTCCGGTAACTTCATAAATACGCCTCCTGATCTCGTAAGCAATAATCGTCGCACTGGGAAAATTATATTTGTTTTCGGTAACGTCCAGATAGGCTTCATCCAAGGATAAAGGTTCTACAAGGTCCGTATAGTCATAAAAAATCTCTCTTATCTGTGCTGACACCTCTCGGTAGCGGTCAAATCTGCTTTTTACAAAAATAAGGTCCGGGCACAATCTTTTGGCCGTCACACTAGGCATCGCACTGCGCACCCCATATTTACGTGCCTCATAACTTGCTGCAGCAACCACACCTCGATCACTGCTTCCCCCTACGGCAATAGGTTTTCCTTTTAAGTCTGGGTTGTCATGTTGCTCTACAGATGCATAAAACGCATCCATATCTACATGAATTATTTTCCTGTCTGACAGTTCGTGCATATCGTAAAATTACTACCTTTAAGAAATATAACCTTGACTATTAACAAACTTCCACCAATGGAATTTACCGCTATAATTATAGGCGCAACTGGCCTAACAGGAAATATCTTACTCTCGCAACTGTTAGAAGATAAAAGGTATGCTAAGGTAGTTACGCTTTCGCGAAAGCGGATCGAAAACAACCACCCAAAACACCATAATCATCTAGCCGATTTATTTGACCCCTCCACCTATAAGGAATTTTTAAAAGGGGATCATCTTTTTATATGCACGGGAACCACGAAGGCCAAAACTCCAAACAAAGAAGAATACTACAAAATCGAACATGATTTGCCCCTCGGAGTGGCACGAGTGGCTAAAGAAAATGCAGTGCGTAAAATCATCACTATTTCTGCTTTAGGTGCCAATCCTGATAGCAACATCTCTTATAATCGCGGCAAAGGAGAAATGGAACGAGACTTAGAAGATTTAGGTTTTGAGGAAAGCTATTTTGTCCAACCAGCACTTATAGGTGGCAAACGAGATGAAAAAAGGCCCTTTGAAAGTGCGTGGAAAAAATTTCAAAAATTGATTGATCCATTATTGTTCGGCGCTCTTAAAAAATACAGGACTATAGAACCAGAAACAATTGCGAGCGCTATGATTTATATAGCGATAAACGCTTATGATAAGAATAGAATAGAAAGTGATGAATTGGTAGAAATAGGCAGTAGGCTGTAGGCTGTAGGCTGTAGGCTGTAGGCAAAATTAGAAAATCGGCTCACAAATTTAGGTTCGCTGCTGTTTTTTCTTTCCTTAAGTTTTATTGACTTCTGGATGCAGCCTTTCCCTTCTCCATCAAACAAAGAGAGAAAACTTCTCTATCAAATTTAGACAATGCTAAGACAAATACGCAGCTTGTCAAATCTTAAAAGCTTTTTCAATACCTTGCAACCATGACTGAAATAGAACGCAAATTCCTATTTAAAAACACCGATTTCCTAAAAGGTATAGAAGGAAAACGCATCACTCAAGGTTATCTATCTACAGATCCAGAACGTACGGTACGGGTGCGTATAAAAAGCGATCAAGGTTTTCTAACCATAAAAGGAACGTCTAACCAAAGTGGCCTATCTCGTTATGAATGGGAAAAAGAAATTAGTACACAGGAGGCTAAACAATTACTACAATTATGTTTGCCCGGCGTGATCGATAAAACTAGGTATGAAGTAGTTATAGAAAATCATACTTGGGAAATAGACATCTTCCACGGAGAAAACAACGGACTTCTACTAGCCGAAATTGAACTCAAGTCAGAAGAAGAACCTTTCTTAAAACCAGAATGGATCGCTCAAGAAGTCACTGGGGATGTGCGGTATTACAATTCTTATATCAGTGAAAAACCATTTTCTAAGTGGTAGGTTTCTTACTTTTTGTTTTTGAAAAAAGGAAATATCTGAAAAGTGATACCAGCTTGATGTCCTTTTTGCTCCCATTCTCCAGAAACGGTAACAGCATTGCTATTTTGATACGTAAACTCACCAAAATAAATAGGAGTAAAAGAGTAAGAATAGAAGGCTCCTAATCGCATTTTTGTTTTGGTAGGTAAATCATATTGTATACCTAATGCAAGACTTGGTCTTATTATGCGGTTGCGATCTACAGTGGATAGTCTAAAGTTATATCCATTCAAAGTATTAGTCCCTCCTAATCCAGAAGAACCTTCATCATTAAATAATCTATAGTTTATTTGTGGCGCTATCATTGCATGCAAATTTCCTTTTTTATTTAATTCATATAATAATTGGGTCTCCAAAATAAAATAAACATATCCATTTGCTCCTGATTTACGTTCTATAATATTTTCGTCAAAATCAGTATCATTTATAAGGTATCTATTTTTATCTGTTAACCAGTCAATGGAAATATTAAAGTTGTAGTTGAGTTTTTTGTTTCTTTTCCAGTCATAACTTAATCCGAGTCTAGCGGTGGTAGTATTGAGAAGTTCCCACTTAAGTTGGGGTGGTAGAGCATCTCGTTTGAAGTTGTGATTTCGAGCATAGTTAATTTTTATTCCTATATTTTGGATAAAACTTCTATTCTCTTCTTGTTGGGCTTGAGTGACAAAAGCAGCGAGTATGATACTCGCTGCAATTATTTTTCTAATAATTTTCATTTATTGTAACATGATTTTATCTGTTCTATTGGTACTCCAACCATGTATTGATTTAGTTATTCCTTCTATTGCTTTATATTTAATTACATAGCCGGCAAAATGTATTTCTTCATCCTTAGCGATGACTTTTCTTCTTTTTCTACCTTTTGGTTCATCAAGATATTTATAAACGTCGCAATCAATAGCTTCAGTGCTACTAATATCTCCTTCCACTTTAGCAAAAATATTTAATCTTCTACACCTCCACTTCCCTCTTTTATGCTTAAAACCTCTAGTTTTGGCTTTTGCTTTGACTACAATGTAATCGCCTTTTAACTGATGTCTCCAAGAAACCTTTCTATTATCTGTGTAAACAATTTGACCATCATTGTCAATGTCAGCAAAGCACTCTTCAGTTAAAGTAACAGGATCATAGTTATTGTCATCGGTACCGTTAGCATAATTTTGGGGCGCTCCATAATAACCACCTACCACAACAACATTTTCATTTTCCATCCAGTTCGTATTAGTGCTGCTTGGATCATTTACTACATCTAAAAATAATTCCATTTCATAGACAGGCACTTGTATATATCCAAATCTAGTGAATTGAATTAAATATTCGCCTATATTAGCCTGAGCATCAATATTTAGCACAGCTCTTTTTTCCTCATCAAATATGAAATGATTATAAGGACTATCGCTAACATCAAAAGAGTCATTAACTCCAAATTGATCTAACCAAATATGCTCCAGTTGTATCAAATGAACTCTTAAACTATAAAAAGAAAAACTGTTTTCAAATTCTGTTAAAGGCTTTTCATCATCAAAACCTGAAGACTCTTCCTCATCAATTAAATCGTCTTCATTTAAATTATTGTTTTGTTCTACGAATGCATCATCATGATTTTCAACTTGTTCTTCAAGATCCATTTGAGTTTGATAAAAGGTCTCCATATTAGGGAAGTATAACATATCTGCTAATCCATATCGAGAAAATGAGACTTTGGATATAGAACCTCCTGATTTAGTAGTTATTGACTCTAGCTCTTGCACTTCATCTTTAGAACAAGAGATAATTGCGGTACTGCATAAAAATGCAATGATTATTGGTTTAATTTGCATAATTTTATAATGTTAAAAAATTAGTAATTGGTGTTACGTTTTTTGACTGTGAAAGCTTCTACCTGGTAGGAGCTTTTCTTTTTTTACAACTTTTTCTATTTTTTGTTTTTTATATGGATTGCGATTCTAAATGTAGAAGATAAAGACAATGCATGCAAAAACTACTGGTCTAGATTCATGAATAACGACTCGATCTTCATGAATCTAGACCAGTATACCTATCAAATTTCTCTTTGTTTTCCAGCTATCACCTAATTCAGGGTCTTCCTCTTTCTTTTTCTATCAACCTTCATAAAGATTGATAAAAAATCGATGATTTTTGGGTCTAAATAACACCATAGCCCGTCGAAAATTCGAGAGCACTTCGTTTTAAGAAGAAAAAATAGCTTTGAACAGCATGTGATTTTGCCCAGATAAATTAGAGGAGAAAGAATTGTTTTAAGATCACTATGGGTAAGAACAACTGATTTTAACCATCAATCAAAAACCACATAAATACGCACATCATTGCCCTCTTCATCCACTGCGGTAATCAGGCGCTTGCCTTTTTTGCCCGCTATAGCAAGATCGTGAAAGTTTTAGTAGTGCCTAAAAACTCATCTCCCATATACCAAAATACCTGAGCATCACTGTCCTTATGAGCAATCTCAAAAATGGCGCTATTTTGCTCGCCTTCTACATTTTTAGTAAGCGTGATGGTGGTATTGTGTTTGGGTTGTATAAATATCATCACATCCTCCTTAGCTGGAACACAGTCCTCTCGGTAATCGGGTAAGGCTTGATAAGCAGGGTTGGACCTTGCATAGTAAAAGACATCACCGGCGGCAACGTGAACCAGAAGGTGGTTACTAGTTGCCAGGCAGCCTCACAATCGGCATTTACTTGGTAGATTTTTGTAGGTTCTAAGTTGATGGATTTATGAAAAGGACAAGAGGCAAACTTTTCTCCTGCTACAGGAATATTTTGGATTGTAACTTCACATAATGGGGTTGCGAGATAGCCTGATTGGTTGCAGGTTGGTACCTGGATCAAGTCATCATAAGGCGGGGCAAACCAGTTTTGTGTAGGCAACCTATTGAACAAATCAAAAAGTACTAGCTCGGCAATCCTTAGTTTCTATAACCGTGGAATAAGGTACATCAAACAGTTGATCTGACAAACATAGCGCTTACCAAACCAACAATAGGATCCCGTATGCTGAGTTTGAATTTATGTTTGTAATAGAACTTTTTCACCGAATGAAACTACGGATTCTTTGAGTTTTAAGAACGCGAAAATCTCATGAATATGTTATGAAAAGGCTAGAATTAATGAAAACCTTTTGGATGATCGAAATTAGATTCTGTTCTAAAAAATGTAGTGTATAGATCCCTAGTTGTAAATAAACATCGCAAACACCCTTTGTCCTAGCGGACATTTCCCTCAAGGGAAAACCAAATTAAAAAACTGAAGCGATAAGATCATTAAAATCTTTTAGTACCGTCTTCCCTTGAGGGAAGCTAACAGTTGGGTGTTAGCCATCTGTAATTTCTCATTCAAGAAAATACAGTTGTAATCTTCTTCCCAACACTACCATCATCCTTCTCAAAAACCGGAGCTTCTAACCCAAATTCTTGAGCAGCGTTTTGATAATATGCTTTTCGCCTTATATGTGGTTCACTAACGGCATGAATTACTGGCGCATCAAGTGTGCCTGCGATCACTTTTATAATAATGGCATTCACATGATCTCGTGTCACTAGATTTATGGGTGCCTCAGGATTTTTAATTCCTTTTCTTCCTGCCAGCATTTTAATAGGATGCCGATCATCACCTATCAGTCCGCAAGGTCTGATAATGGTAGATTGATATGCCATTTCTTGAACCACTTGCTCTGCAGCGTTGATTTTTTTACCATGATTACTGGTGGCATTGGGTAGTGCATGTTCATCATAAGTAGGTAGTTCTTCCGTATCTTCAAAAACAGATGTGGATGATATGAAAAGAACCTTGTTGATTTCATATGCTTGAACAAATCTCATGAACAACTTGATCCTAAAGGCAAAATCGCTTTCTGGATTTTGACGCAAGCCTGGCGGAATGTCCATCACCAAAACATCCAATCCCTCTAAAAAACCTTGAACATCTCCATAGATTTTATCTTCTTGAAGGTCGATCTTAAAAGCATGGATTCCATTTTCTGAAAGCTGCAGTAACTTTTCATCAGTTCTCGATGTCCCTCTTACTTCGTAACCTTGCTTTTTTAATTGTAAAGCAAGCTCATAACCCAACCAGCCACATCCTAAGATTCCTATAATTTTATTCGACATTTTCACTTATTGCTTCGGTTTGCTGTTGAAGTAATGAAAGGGTTCTTTTTCTAAGCACCGCATCATTTAAAACAAACGGCATGGACATGTGATCCAGCGGTCGCTTGCTGACCTGCATTTCTTTTTGATCTAATAAATCAAAGGAGGCTGCATAAATGATCAGTTCTGGTGCTACACCAACGTCAAAAGTCATCTCCATTTCTAGAGGCGCGTTATCGGTCACATAATAGCTCAACATGCGATTTCCCCATCGGTTGCCAAATGGTTTTTTAGTCCTCCCCGTAGCTTGAATTTCAAGACCATTGACCACGGCTTTTTCAAATACATATTTAGCATCTGCAAAGACCTCATAACGATGTACGATGCTTTCACTGCTGACTTTAAATTTTACAGTACGCAAACTATTTACTGCGGTGTCGCTCATGACCTCAATCTTTACTTCTGCCAATTCTTTATAATCGGCAGTTGCCGCATAGGAGAATCCGGTGCCGTATTTGGAATCGATGGAATTTTCGTTCAGTTCCCGAGCTAATTGAGGTTTTTTACCTGTTTTTTCCTTGGTCCAATCTGATAAGGCACTGTCATAAGTGGCCCATTGAGCTGTTTTGGCGTCTTGGTCTTGCAAGTAGATCAAGCTAGTAGGTTGGGGTTGGGTTGGTGAGTATTCCGCTTTCGCGAAAGCGAAACACAAACAAACTAAAGCAACCATCAACGAGCCAAATGCCAACAATCCTTTCTTGCGGTAATGCCCTATAATAGGGATCAACAAACCAAATAACAAGGTACTCAAAACAGCAGAGACGAATAAAATACTCATTCCTAAAGCGACTGTAAAGGCGGTTACAAATGGAGCGAAAACAAAAATTGCAGGAACGGCGAGTAATAATAATAAAATATAACTAGGTCGTTTTTGATAAATATTGAGCCACAACATGATCAATCCAGCAAATAGAGGTACTACAAAGTAACCGGCACCACCTAGATATATCCCTGGAATCAAGCCGGCATTTCCCACTGGAAAAGCGATTGCCAATGAGATCCCCCATAATACCAACAAAGGCGCCACGCTCAAACTAGCAATGCGATCCCGATGATAAAATTTGTGATACAAGAAAAAGCAAGTACTCACAGCGGCAAATGCAGCTGTAGCCATCAACCAGTACCCATTATACGGAAAACCATGATGTTGATCTATATAAAAATCATTGTACTTGACAGCTGCCCAACCATAGTTGCTCCATAAATAACCGATGATCAGGCTCCCCAAAAAGGGTATAAAACCTGCCAAAAGATCTTTTATACTAATACGTCTCTTGCGTATTCCTAAGATAATTAAAAAAAGCAATAACAAACCGCTTATAATAATCATAGCTGCAAGCCAGCTGAATGGAAAACTAAGCATTTTAAACAAGGGCATAGGAAAGTACACCAGGTCGTCTCCTTTTTCTACCATCAGTCCATCGGTCATGTCTAAGTCGCTAAAGTGAATCAACAAAGGCATCAAATAAGAACCTTGGTGTGCTAGGGTATTTCGGTCCAGCCGTTCGTAATTATCCAACTCGGTATGGTAATCAAAATGGTCTCCTATAAATGCAAAATTGAGACCGTTGATATTGCCCTCTTGCCTAAAAGCCGTAAGATCTGTGCTGTTAGGAATCATTTGATAAATGCTGTATGCGAGCGAATGTGCCACTGGATAATCTGTTCCAGCTGCCATAAATTCTTCTATCATCTTGCGATTACCGCCATTTGTCTCCACCAGCATATAGCTAGGTCCACCACTACCGCGAGCTTCAAAGTTCAGTGCACAACCTACATTTTTTGCCCAGGGATGTTCTCTTACAAAAAGGCTGGCACCGTTAAGTCCTAGTTCTTCACCGTCTGTAAAACATATAATCACATCGTTTTTAGGCAGTTTGTTTTGTGCTAGAAAAGCTCTTACTCCTTCCAGAATTGTCGCCACGCCACTTGCCGCATCGCTAGCTCCTTTGCTGGAGTGTGGGTCACTGTCATAATGACTTAATAACACTAATGCTTTATTAGAAGCATCGGTCCCTTTGATACGAGCTATAATGTTTTCTGGTTCAGACATGTTCCCGTTGCTACTGATGTCATAGCCTTTTTGTGTGGAAACTTCCAGTCCCATTTTTTGGAGTTCACCCTTTATATAATCTCTGACGTTATCATGAGCTTTACTTCCTACATAATGTGGTTTTAAAGACATGGCTTTTACATGTTGCAATGCTCTAGCAGTAGACCATTCAGTCGTTGGTAAATTCTCTTTTACTTGAGAAGATGGGGTCTGTCTTTGAAAGGCATACCAAATCATCAAAATAATAACTAGAAATGAGAAGGCTGAAGTGAGGTGAGATTTAGGTCTCATGTTTGGTTGGTTTTTGCAGAGTCGGAAAGTTAAGGAAAAAGCAGGAAAATGTTTCCTATGCTCAAAGGATAGGTTTCTTTTAAACTTGACATAGATGTATTTTGATGCGTTACCCATGAGGCTATGCCAGGAGCAGTTGGATCAACTCCGATAGGATTGCCAAAATAATTGAGGAATGCCCGCTTCTATGTTCAAAGATTCCCATCAAAAACTTCCCCTTTGGAGTAGTTCATCATTTTAAAAACATTATTCTAAATTCTATTCTTTAAATCTTACCTTTGTATCTTATCAAAAAAGCCTTGAAACTCAATCCTAAAGACATAGAAACAGCTCAACTCCATGGCATTATGCTAGGAGCCGTGCAACCGCGGCCTATTGCTTTTGCTAGTACTGTGGATGCACATGGCAAGGTGAACTTATCACCCTATTCCTTTTTTAATGTTTTTAGTGCCAACCCGCCAGTGATGATCTTTTCTCCTGCGCGACGGGTACGAGACAACTCGGTAAAACACACCTTGTTGAATGCCAAAGCTACTGGAGAAGTGGTCATCAATATCGTAAACTATGACATTGTTCAACAAATGTCGTTGTCGAGTACTGAGTATGCAGAAGGTGTCAATGAATTTGAAAAAGCTGGTTTGACCGCTGTAAAAAGTGATCTAGTCGCACCTCCTCGAGTAGCAGAAAGCCCTGTACAATTTGAGTGTAAGGTAAAAGAAATCGTAGAATTAGGTCAGGAAGGTGGCGCAGGTAATCTCATCATTTGTGAAGTGGTTATGGTACATGTGAATGATAACGTTCTCGATGCTGATAACAAGATTGATCCTTTTAAAATCGATACAGTAGCAAGAATGGGTGGTGACTGGTACTGCCGTTCTAAAGACGCTATGTTTGAGGTTCCTAAACCTTTGGCAACTCTAGGAGTAGGCGTTGATGCACTACCAGAACATGCGAGAAAAAGCGATATTCTTACCGGAAACGATCTTGGTCAACTAGGAAATATAGAACGAGTACCAGAGCAGCAAGAAGTGCTCGCTTTCGCGAAAGCGGAACACTTATTCAACCTCTCTACAACAGATAAACACAATCGAGCTAAAGAGCTCATCGCAAAAGGGGAACTCCTGGCTGCGTGGAACTATTTATTATTATAGACTATGGAAGTATTAGGAAAAATTAAATTGATAGGAGAAACCAAAAGTTTTGGTTCCAATGGTTTTCAAAAACGTGAACTGGTAGTAACTACCGAAGAGCAGTACCCGCAACACTTAATGATAGAGTTTGTGCAGGATAAAACGAGCTTATTAGATGCATTTAACGTAGGTGAACCTGTAAAAATAGGCATCAACTTAAGAGGTCGTGAATGGCAATCACCACAAGGAGAAACAAAATATTTCAACTCTATCGCAGGATGGAGAATTGAAAAAGCAAGTGCAGCCACACCAACATCAGGTGCAACAGAAGTACCTCCATTTGATGAGTACGAGCCGGTATCCAATACCAAGAATGAAGATCATGATGACTTGCCTTTTTAGGTAACTGATTTAAATATTCAAGGTCCGTCTAGGTATTCGATCAACTCAATACGGGTCTGTCGAAGACAATAATAGCATCTAAAGAACCTATCCTAAGTCGCACTTCGACAAGCTCAGTGTGAGATAAGTATTTGCAAAAGCAGCAAGAAAATTTTTTGCTGCTTTTTACATTTAATATGGATTCATAGCTATGAATAATAGTGTTAGGATATTAAAAATAAAAAATCCCAACTTTCTCAAGATTGGGATTTTCATTTTAATAGGTCAGTCTTCAAACAAACTCAAAAAAAAGCAATGATGAAAATAAATTTAAATTTGAAGACTATTCAAAGATTAGTAAATTTAGGGCCATTTCCAAACTTAATTCACAATTTCTATTGTATTTATTAAACGAATCTTTAATTTTTCCCGATCCTAGCAGCGCTCCAGAACATGGACTTGCTGCTATAGGTGGTGATTTAAGCCAAGAAAGATTGCTTCTTGCTTATCATTCTGGATTCTTTCCATGGTACAATGATGGAGAGCCTATCTGCTGGTGGAGCCCAGATCCTCGAATGATTTTTAATTTGAAATCCAACTCTCCCATGCACATTACCAAATCCATGCGGCAAAGCCAGCGCAATCGGGGTTATGAAGTGCGAGAGAACACATGCTTTACCACTGTTATGAAACATTGTGGTAACCTGCCTAGAAACGACCAAGACGGTACCTGGATCAATAAAGAGATGCTGGAAGCTTATGCCCAACTGCATGAATCTGGTCATGCAAAAAGTATGGAGGTTTTTAAAGATAATGAGCTCGTAGGCGGGCTGTACGGAATAGATTTAAAAGATAAAGGCATTTTTTGTGGAGAAAGCATGTTCTCACTAGCTACTGATGCGAGTAAAATTGCTTTAATGTATTTAGTAGAAAAATTACAAGCTTTAGATTACCAGCTTATAGACGCTCAAGTATATAACGATCATTTAGATCGCCTAGGTGCGGTAGAGATAGATCGAGAAGTGTTTTTAAGTTATTTGAGCTAGTACCATGACTTAGCTTTAATCTCTTGTTACCGCTTGCACCTTTATACTTGCTATCACTTGTATTGTTACAGGCTCAGTGCCACCTCTAATCCTGTGGATACTAGGTTGACCAAAAAATCAGTGCCCCCCTTTTTGAGGATAGCCTATTTATAAAATAGCATAATACCCCCTATGTTTAAAAACAACAACCGATCTGTATGTGCTGTAAAATCTTCCAGTCGGTAAGTAGTAACGAATTGTAATTTCAGTTGATTGCTGAGTTGTTTTCCGATTCCTAAAGAAAACCGCTGATCGTAGCCTGGACGCTGATCGCGCTCTGCAATGAAAAGTGTTTCTAGGCTTGCGGTAAGATAAAATTCTGATGCATCTGTAGCAAAACCGTTTAAGGGTAAGGAACTAGAAAAACGATAGCGCCATCTATGCGTCGTACGATCTCCTCTTAGCCGCTGATCCCATCTTAATCGGTGTGCTATTTTTAAGGCGTTGTATTTTCTCGTATACACATATTGTTCTGAAAACCTTACTTCTTCTGGTCTGAGGTCATCAAACAGCTCTCTATACATGACTCCTACTCCTAGCTGCGAGTAAAAGCCTACTTCATAACTAGCAAATTGAGATGCTTGAATGTGCAGTGCTTCAAAAGAACCTTGCGTACGGTTACGCTCAGAAATAGCGGTGTTAAAACTCCATCGGGCATTATTATGCCAGGATATATTTAAGGAAGGCTCTACGATGACATCGTCTGTAATTTGAGAAAATGAAATGAATGGAACCCATAAAAAAAGGAAGAGTCTAGAATAATAAAAAGTCATATTCTAGTCTTTTGATGTCGCGTTGACTTATAAATTTTCCTTTTTTATCAAATAGGAATTCTTTGCGGTAGATCTTCCGTTTGTCCTTAAACGCAACAATCAACTCGTAATTATCAAGACTGTCTCGAGCTATTTTTTGTTGTATTTGTTGGCTATTTTGATCTCCTGCTACATATTGTTCTTGTACTTTTTCGATACGGTATTTTTCAGCAATGCTGTCTAATGTTTTGCTTATTTTAAAAAGGGTTTCTTTAGGGATCCTTCTCTTGCGCGAGTCTAATTCTACGTCTTCTAAAAGGCCGTTTTCGTCAAATTCTATACTGTATTTTCGATCTTGGTACTTGAGTTTTGCTTCATAGCTTATTTTGTTACCATCAGTTTCTCTATAGTAAGTTACTTTCTTACGCGCATAGCCTATTACTCTTACTACTTCAACCGCGTTCTTAGGAAAGAGATCTAAAGTTATTTTTTCTTCTCGTTCTTTTTTTGGTTGGGATGGAGTTTGTAAAGGTGGTGCTATCGTGTCGTTTTGTTGTAAAGCAAAAACTTCACTGCCCCAAGGCGCAGTGAAAGCAAGAACAAGACAAATTCCTAATAATCTACACCTCATCATATCTAAAACAGGTGATTTCGTGATCGTTTACCATTCCAATAGCTTGCATAAAGGCGTACATAATTGTAGCCCCCACAAAGTTGAATCCGCGTTTTTTAAGGTCCTTAGAAATCTGCTCTGATAGCGCAGTTGTTGCAGGAGCTTTTTTGTAATTTTCAACTTGGTTTTTAATAGGGTTCTCATCTACATAACTCCAGATCAATTTAGAAAAACTGCCGTATTCTTTCTGGACTTCTAGAAATAGTTGTGCATTACTACTAATTGATTTTATTTTTAATTTGTGGCGTACGATGCCGGCATTTTGAAGAAGCTCCTCTTGCTTTTCCTGATCATAAGCAGCTATTTTCTGAACATCAAATTGATCTAGCGCATCAAAATAATTCTGCCGTTTACGTAAAATTGTGATCCAGCTCAATCCTGCTTGCATGGTCTCTAAAATAAGGAATTCAAACAAGGTCTGGTCGTCATAAACAGGCTTTCCCCACTCTTGATCGTGATAAGATTCATACAACTCATCTCCTAAACACCAGCCACACTTTTGTTTTTTCATGATGTAAAATTACTAATCTTTATATTTACGATCTATGAAACAATTAGTATTATTTATTTTGGTTATTTTCTTCTCTAGTTGTGCCACTCAAAAAGCCATTAGCATTCCAGAGGTGGAACAGTCTATAGATGCCTGGCATCAAGCTGCATCACAAGCTCATTTTGAAAATTATTTTGATCTGATGACAGAAGACGCTATTTTTATAGGTACAGACGCCACAGAAAACTGGCAGGTTACCGAATTTAAAGCTTATTCCAAACCTTATTTTGACCAAGGAAAAGCTTGGTCCTTTACCTCTTTAGAACGCCATGTATATAGCCTATATGGAGTGGCTTATTTTGACGAATTGCTAGATACTCAAATGGGAATATGCCGTGGCAGTGGCGTTATGAAAATGCAAGATGGAAAGTGGAAAATTGCCCATTACGTGCTTTCTATAGCCGTCCCTAATGATCGTGTTTCCGCGCTTACCGAAATGAAAAAGGAGTGGGATAAAAATTACATCAAACAACTGCAAGAGCACTAAAAATCAGAAATCCTTACTTCAATACCTACCTATAACCTCGACCCAATTAGAATATAAAGAGTCCTGTCCGTCAGCATGAGGCACTTTTTTAATTATTATCTGAAAGATGCAACCGCCCGATTATGGATGACAGATGCTAGCTTGTGAAAGAAAAGGGAAATCAATAGGATAGGAATGTGACAAAAAATAACTGCCAAAAAATAAATCAGGGCAATTATTGATTAAAAAATGGTTCTTTTAATCAAAACACTTAAAAACTGATTGTTTTTAATTAAAAACAACTGGGTTTATACTAAATTTATAAGTTGAAAATAACGCTGATAGTATCCCATATTCTAAAGAGAAGTCCAAATGAAAAATTTATTTAGTTTTTTGATATTTATTCTCAGTGCTTCTGCTGTTGCACAATTAGGGGCAGATGCTCCATGGATGCAAAAATTAATGAGTCAAAAAAACGGCAGTACCCCTACTTATGAAGAAATAAAAGCGGCTGGAGAACAGTACTGGGAAGTTCATGATAAGGATGCAAAAGGTAGTGGTTACAAGCCTTTTATGAGGTGGGTAGATAGAGCTGAAGCTTATGTAAAGGCAGACGGTACGTTACAGTCTGCTTTAGATATACAAAACGAACTCAACCAAAATTTATTAAAAAACAGTTTAGTAGATACCTCCAACTGGGTTCCTGTAGGACCCTTTAGTTTTACTGCAACTGGCTCGTGGTCACCCGGTCAAGGTAGAGTGAATACCCTAGTTGTAGACCCTAATAATTCCAACACCTATTATATGGGTACGCCTAGTGGTGGCGCTTGGAAATCCATAGACGCGGGAACTACTTGGAATCCAATAACAGACTTTCTTTCTCAAATAGGAACAAGTGCTATTGCCATAGACCCTAACAATTCTAATATTGTTTATATAGGTACAGGAGACGATGATGCTGGCGATACCTATAGTATTGGAATGCTTAAATCAACTGATGCTGGTGCAAGCTTTAATACTACAGGGTTAACTTTTACAAGAGGTGAAAACATTAGTGAAATATACATAGATCCTAATAATAGCAATACCCTTTACATTTCTTCTAGTAGTGGATTTTATAAATCTACAGATGCCGGTAATACCGTTACAAAAACATTCAATGGTAATGTAAAGGATATCAAGTTTAAACCTGGAGACTCTAATGTCATTTATATGGCTACATTGTCGCAATTCTTTAAATCTACCAATCAAGGAGCGACATGGACACAAATTACTTCTGGACTACCGACTAATCAAGGAAGATCAGTAATAGGGGTTTCTCCAGCTAATTCCAATTATGTGTACTTACTTATCATTGATAGCAGTTCGGCTCTTGTTGGTGTTTACAGGTCTACCGATAGTGGTGTTACTTTTTCTAAAAGAGATTCCGGAACTGATATTTTAGAAAGTGCCCAAGGATGGTTCGACCTAGCACTCGAGGTCTCCCCAACTGATGCTGAAACTATTTACACGGGATGTCTTAATGTGTGGAAATCTACCTCAGGAGGGTCTTCATTTATCAAGATCAATAGCTGGAGTAATAGTTCTCAAGCAACTTATACTCATGCAGACATTCATCAGATAAGACAATTTGGCAATGAATTATTTGTTCTGTCTGACGGTGGAGTATACCGAAGTACTAACGAAGCCTTAAGTTTTACAGACCTTACTGGCAGTGCGCAAATAGGGCAATTTTATAGAATCGCCGTAGGAAAACAATCCAGTGCAGACCTAGCCGGTGGACTACAAGATAATGGTGGCTTTACCAGAAGTGCAGGCTCTTGGAAGAATTATTATGGTGCCGATGGGATGGAATCTGGAATTGACCCCACTGATTCAACTATTAGATATGGTTTCATACAGTTTGGTGGCGGCTTGTATAGTTCTACAAATGGAGGAAACAGTCTCACGAGCAGTATAAATGGCCCAGAACAAGGAAACTGGATTACCCCTATGAAAACCGATAGCAGAGGAACTATTTATGCAGGTTACACCAGATTGTATAATGTAGTTGGCGGATCTTTTACTGCGGTATCTTCAGCCTTCAATGCTAATATTGATGTTTTAGAAATAGATCCTAATGACGATAATATCATTTATGTTGCTGTTAATCAAGTTCTATATAGAAGTATTGATGCTGGTTTAAACTTTAATATCCTATTTAATTTTCCTGAAAACATCTCTGCTATAGAAGTCAATTCTAATGATAGCTCTGTTGTTTATGTGGCAACTAGATTCTCTGATGGACAAGTATATAAAAGCACTAGTTCAGGAGCTAACTTTACAAACATAACTAGCAATCTTCCTAACTTGGGTAAAAATACATTGGTTCACCAAGGACTAAGCGTAGACGAACCTCTATTTGTAGGTACTACTGTAGGTACTTACCGATATGATGAAAGTGTCGGTCTATGGGAATCATTTGGAAATAACTTGCCTAATGTAAATATTAGAGACCTCGAAATAAACACTAATGACAACACCCTAACAGCTGGAACCTACGGCAGAGGTATCTGGCAAACGGCTCTCCAACGCGTTGCTCCCACTACCGATGTAAAAGTAGTTGAACTTCTCACGAATGGTGGTGAAATAGCTTGTGGAAATAATGTTGTCAATATCATTGTAGAAAATACAGGAATGACTGTTGTAAATAATGTGGACATCAATTACAGTATTGATGGAGGGACAAGTATTTCACAGCAAACTAATGTGTCTATTGCTCCGCAAGGAACCGCTAGCATCCCTATTCCAGGACTTAACCTAACTTTAGGAACGCACACCATCGATGTTATCGTGACCACAATAAATGATTATTTCTCTAATAATAATGAAGGCTTTATAGAGATTTTAAGCAACTCTTCTGGTGTAGTGAATGACATGCACCAATTTGAAAACAGAGCAT
Organism: Nonlabens sp.; assembly: GCF_018401815.1. Classification (GTDB taxonomy): domain Bacteria; phylum Bacteroidota; class Bacteroidia; order Flavobacteriales; family Flavobacteriaceae; genus Nonlabens. Next base: position 136,946 of record NZ_JAGYKG010000006.1, on the reverse strand, counting down.
TTCTTACTTCCATTGAAGGTGATCCATCTTCTGCATGGCAACGAGGTGCTGCAACTGGTGCTGTTTTAAGCAGCGCGATTACCGGATCAACTAATGTCTACGGTACCAATCTTTCTGGGCCATATGGCAACAATTCTACCAGCTATTTATATTCGGGTTGTTACGATTTATCTAATACCACTAACCCTGTATTGTCATTTGATATGGCTTTTGATATAGAAAATAACTGGGATTTATTGTACATGGAATATTCAACAGATGGTGGAGGAGCCTGGAGTGTTCTAGGCGCTGCAACTGATCCTAATTGGTATAATTCAAATAGATTCCCCAACAATTCAAATTGTTATAATTGTATAGGGGGGCAATGGACAGGTGCTTCTCCTATAATAACTAATTACAGTATTTCTTTGAACTCTCTTAACAATCCTTCAGAAGTTGTTTTTAGATATGTTCTAAAAACAGACCAATCCGTTACTAATGAAGGCGCAGTAATTGATAACTTTGTAATTAATGGAACCTTAAGCACCGAATCGACATCTCTTGAAGAGTTATTCTCTATCTATCCTAACCCATCGGAAGGAGTGTTCACTATCGCGTGGAATGCTGCTCAAGAATTTGATTATAGTGTTTACGATGTAAGTGGAAAAAGAATTGCTACAAGTAAAAAGAATTCCGGAAGTATGCATCAGGTCGATTTATCTGCAGTGTCTCAAGGAATGTATTTTATAACTATCTCCACCGCGACAGGATCAGTAACTCAAAAATTGATTGTAAGATAGTTCACTAGTAACCCTTTAAAATACATCAATCCAAAAGGCTTTTCTGGTAGAAAAGCCTTTTTTATGGTTTTTATCTTCTATACTGCCCCCTAATTGTATTAGAAAACAATAACATGAAACTAGTAAGTGTATCCATCAGAGAAAATAATTTTGTAACTTAGGATGCTGATTATTTGAATAAATAGTTGAATTAAAAATGAAAAAAATGAAAATTAAATCAAGCCTATTAATAGCTGGCACAGTCGTGGCGGCAATAGTTTCATGTGATACTAAAAAAGAGGTTGAAGTAAAAGAACAACCTGGACTAGAAGTGGCTTATATGGATAAAGACACTTCTCCAAAAGATGATTTTTACCGCTTTGTAAATGGCACTTGGATCGATTCTACAGAAATCCCTGACGACCAAACTGTTTGGGGAGGGTTCAATAAGTTAAGAAAGGATACCGATGCTGATGTGCTGGCTATTCTAGATATGGCTATGAACGATAAAGACCTTGATCCTCAATCAGATCAGGCAAAAGCTGTTTATGTTTTTCAAAGCATGATGGATAACGATGCTCGTAACCAAGCGGGATATCAACCACTAGTTCCTTACCTAGAACAAATTGAAAACATCAAATCCCTAGATGAATTACTAGATGTTAAAGCAGGCTTAGCTAAAAAAGGATTGAATGCTTTCTTTTATGTAGGGGTAGCGCCTGATGCCATGGATACGGATATAAATGTAGCTCAATTAGGGAATGGGTCTTTAGGAATGGCTCGTGAATATTATGTTGGAGAAGATGAAGACAGTAAAGAAAAACTAGCTAAATACCAGCTACACGTTGCTAGAATGTTAGGAATGACTGGGATGGAAGGTGCTAGAGCTCAAGCAACAGCTAACGAAATTATTGCTTTTGAAACCTCTATGGCTATTCCTAGACTGGATAAAGTGACGAGAAGAAATCCTAGCAAAACCTATAATCCCATGAATGTAGAAGATCTTCAAAAAATTGCTCCCGCAATAGACTGGAATTCCTATTTTGATAAAGCGGGAATGAAAGACTTTGATCATCTGATTGTAAGTGAACCAGATTACTTAAAAGCTTTAAGCGCTATGTGGAAACCTGAAAATCTCGAAATCATGAAAAAGTATATGAGATGGTCCCTAGTTGACACTGCTGCAAACATGCTTTCCACAGAATTAGAAGAAGCAAATTTTGACTTTTATGGCAAGACCATGAGTGGCGCAAAAGAACAACGCCCACAAGACGAACGCGCTCTTGCTGCCGTTAATGGAACTTTAGGAGAAGCTCTAGGACAACTCTACGTTGATAAAAAGTTCCCCCCTGAAGCTAAAGCTAAGGCTAAGGAGATGATAGAATACGTAAAGAAAGCTTATGAAAAGCGCATCAATGACTTGGAATGGATGAGTGCTGATACGAAGACCAAGGCAATAGAAAAACTCAATGGAATGACCATTAAAATTGGGTATCCAGATAAATGGAAGGACTATTCTGAAATGGAAATTATAAGTCCTAAAAAGGGGGGTACTCTATTTGACAACATGCTTGCTGTTCAAGAGTATAACTACCATGACAATATGAGTAAGCTGGGAGAACAAGTAGATAAGACAGAGTGGTTCATGTCCCCGCAAACAGTAAACGCTTATTACAATCCTTATTATAATGAAATCGTTTTCCCAGCAGCTATTTTACAACCTCCTTTTTACAATTATAAAGCAGATGCTGCCATCAATTTTGGTGGTATGGGTGCTGTTATAGGCCATGAAATCTCCCACGGTTTTGATGATCAAGGTGCAAAATTTGCTGCAAATGGTAATATGACCAATTGGTGGACCGATGCTGATAAAGAACAATTTGAAGCATTGGGGAAAGATCTTGCCGTACAATACGATGCGATTGAAGTATTACCTGGTATTTTTATTAACGGTTCTTATACGCTAGGTGAAAACATTGGCGATTTAGGCGGTGTAAACGCTGCTTATGACGCCCTTAATATGTGGCTAGAAGATAAAGGAGAGGTGGGACCTATTGATGGGTATACACAGCAACAACGTTTCTTCTTAAGCTGGGCAAGTGCATGGCGTACTAAGATGAGAGACGAGGCGCTCAAACAACGTATCAAAGGCGATACGCACTCTCCAGGAATGTATCGCGGCTATGTTCCACTTCAAAACATTCAAGCATTTTACGACGCTTTTGATATCAAAGAAAATGATGGCATGTACATCGCTCCAGAAGATCGTGTTGTAATTTGGTAAAATTGATAGAACTTATATTAAGGCTTTCTTAACAGAAGGCCTTTTTTTGTATGCCTCTACTATCTTTAACATCTCTTAAATAGAAATCATGAAAAACTATATTCTATTCATTATTGCTGTTGTTGGTTTCGCTTTCGCGAAAGCGCAACCTAACGCCGACTACGTCAAAGAAAACTATACCAAAAGGGTGGAAAATATCTCTATGCGAGATGGTGTGAACTTATACACGGTCATCTACGCCCCAAAAGATACTTCTAAGGAATATCCCATCATGTTACAGCGCACTTGTTACAGCGTGCAACCTTATGGAGAAAACGAGTACAAAAGCACCTTAGGGCCTAATCAATTCATGATGGAAGAAGGCTACATCTTTGTCTATCAAGATGTGCGTGGTCGATGGATGAGTGAAGGGGACTTTGATAATATGAGACCACATATTACAGGTAACGATGTCAACAATAAGAAAGATATTGACGAGAGCAGCGATACTTACGATACCATAGAATGGCTCATCAATAATGTCCCTAACAATAATAAAAAAGTAGGTCAGTGGGGTATTTCTTATCCAGGATTCTATACCGCGGCGGCACTTCCAGAAGCTCACCCCTCTCTAGTAGCTTCTTCTCCACAAGCACCTATAGGAGATTTTTTCTTTGATGACTTTCATCATATGGGAGCCACTTTACAGAGTTATTTAATGGCTTATCCTGTTTTTGGACACCAGACAGAGCCCACTACAGAAAGCTGGTACAATGACAAATGGGATCAAATGAGAGCAGCAGGAAACTTAAAAGACACTTATGATTTCAACATGAAATTAGGACCCCTAAAAAATGTCACTGAAAACATATTCCCAGATAATTTCTTTTGGAAAGAAGTAGCAACACATCCTAATTATGACGAATTCTGGCAAAAACGTGCGATTATCAATCATCTAACAGACGTAGATCATGCGGTAATGACTGTAGGCGGTTGGTTTGATGCTGAGGACCTTTATGGACCTCTCAATATCTATAAAAGTGTAGAACGCAATAATCCTACAAATAAGAATAACACCATCGTAATGGGTCCATGGAGTCATGGAAACTGGTCTAGAGAAACAGGTAAGCAAATGGTGAACCACATCTACTTTGGTGATAGCATCTCTACATTTTATCAAAAAAATATTGAAACTCCATTTTTTGAACATCATTTAAAAGGAGAGAAGAATCCACAATTACCGGAAGCTTATATGTTTGATACAGGTTTAAAAGAATGGAATCAGTTTACTCAATGGCCCCCTAAAGACGCTCCAATTACTTTTGGATTTGGGAAAAATGGGGAGTTGTTGATCAATAAAGCAGGTGATCAAAATGTAGCGCACAACTACATAAGCGATCCTATGAAACCAGTGCCTTTTAGAAGTGAAGTAACACCAGTGACTTTTACCCCTAGAGCTTACATGACCGACGATCAAAGGCATGCCTCAAGAAGACCAGATGTATTGACTTTTCAGACGGAAATTCTAGACCATGACACACGTCTTGCAGGAGAAATTCAAGCCAACCTAGAAGTGATCTTGAAAGACATTACCGATGCAGACTTTATTGTAAAAGTTATAGATGTCTATCCAGATGACGAGCCAAATGGCGCGTATACCCCTAAAAATATAACTCTTGCAGGTTACCAACAACTGGTGCGAGCAGAAACCTTTAGAGGTAGGTTTAGAAATGATTTTTCTAAACCAGAACCATTTAAAGAAGGAGAAAAGACTCAAGTGAATTTTCCTTTACAAGATGTATTGCATACCTTTAAAAAAGGTCATAGAATTATGATCCAAATTCACAGCACTTGGTTTCCATATATAGATCGCAATCCGCAAAAGTACGTGGACAATATATTTGAAGCTAAGGAAAGTGATTTTACAATAGGTCAAGTCACTATTTTAGGGAGCAGCCAAGTGACCGTAGGAGAAAATAAAGATTTTAAAATGCAATTGCCTCAATTGAAACAGTAGCCTGTTGACTGTTAGCTGTTAGAATTTTAAAGTTCTGTTGTAAAAGCTTCAGCTCCAGCCAAATTCATTCAGCTGAATAAAAAAACACTGCAAGCGACAATATAATTCTCAAATACGGATTAAAGTCTGCCTTTATGGGTTGAAATAAACTATTAGTTGATCTAAAGTCAAAAGAAAGTAATCCGGTAGTTCATTATAAATTCATTTCATTGAATAAGTAAAACTTTTTAACTTGTCTTCAGTGTTTTGTTGGGTGTTTAGATCCTATTAAAAATTTCATCTCGATATAGAAACCAAAGACCTACAAGAAATAAAGCCAAATACTAGTAGCCACTTATTTATAGCAGGAGGGAGAAAGTTGACAGTAAAAACTCTCTTTACTTTTAAATAGGTACATTACACCTGATCAGCAGCGTGCCACTCGGCATAACTGGTTTCTGTTTCGCGCAATCTCAAATGATGCAAGGAGATGGTAGTAGGCAAGCGTTTTTGTATTTTATCAGCAAAATCGATGATCATCATCTCACTGGTAGGTTGGTAATCTACAAGAATAACATCATGTCCTCGATCTGAAAGTTCTTTGGCCAGTTCTACGTGGGGGGTGTTTTTATTGAACACAGTTGCGTGATCAAAAGGGTCTACGATCTCTTCTTTGATGATCTTTTTCAAATCACCAAAATCGATCACCATACCATGCTTTACATTTCCTAACTCATCAATAGGAGTTCCAATAACCGTTACCGCAAGTTTATAACTATGTCCGTGAACATTACGGCATTTCCCGTCATAACCATAAAGAGCATGACCAGTTTCAAATGAAAATTCCTTGGTAATACGTACTTTTCTCATCTTTTGCTTTTGTATTTATTATAAATCACTACAATAATGAGCAGGATCCCCAGTACTAAAAAAAGTCCTGAGCCCCCTAAAAACCCTATAATATCTAAGAACGTGGAGTCCTCTATGAGTAATGCATTCATTAACTACTATTTTATACTGCAAAGATAGCATTTAAGAAGATGTTTGTGGTTGTTGTGCTTTCTATCTTCTGTAGCATACAGCAGTTCCTGCTGGAATTCATTCCTTTTAAAACGCGATAATCATATAATTCCTTTTTTCTATCCGCTAGAAATTAAGATTCCATTGCAGCAACCTTACTTTTAAACTTAAAAAATAAAATAGCTGCCCGACCTATCATCCAAGCAAAAAAGGCAAGCCAAACTGCATAGAGATCCCCTTCTAAATAATCGAGCAAAAACAAAACTGGTAAAAAAACCAGGGCTGTTAATAACCACAATAAATTACGCAAATACGAAGCCTCACCCCAGCCTTTAAAAATCCCGTCATAAACAAAAGCAACCGCATTTATAGGCTGCATAAGCAAAACGATCCAAAAGGTATTAGCAATGATTTCTAATACCTCAGGATCGTCTGTGAATCTCTTTCCTAATGTGGTATATAGAAAGGCACAGACAATAGATAGTACCCCGGCAATCGCCACACCGTAAAGCGAGGTTTTGTTTGCTAAATACTTTAATGAAACGGCATCTTTTGAACCCAATAATTTGCCCCCGATCGCATTTCCTGCATTGGCAAAACCATCTACTACAAATGAGAACAACAACCATATATTCATAAGTACTGCGTGGGCAGCGGCGTGGGCGGCACCATAATCATTTGCAAATCTGTAGGAAAAGTAGATCGCGACATTAATAGCTGCGGTACGCAAAAAAAAGTTTGCTGTTAACCAAAGGTGCTTTGGCAGTTGTCTATGAGGGTGCCACAAGGGCAACTTTAACCTAAACATTGTGTGGTTATATAGAAAATAAATGGCGATCAACAGCATGAATAATTGTGCCGCTAGGCTGCCATAGGCTGCCCCTAAAACTCCGTAAGAAGGAATCACACCATCAATTCCATAAACTAAAGTAAGTGTTAGTAGAATATTTAATACCGCTCCTGAGAGACTTGCTATCATGGCCCAAGAAGTATTTTGCAAACCTCTAAAAATCCCGAAAATAGCAAAAGAACACAGCGTCATAGGAAATCCCAAAGCACGCACTTGATAGTAGCTACTGGCAATGGAAAGAACCTCTCCTTGAGCCTTATACCAAGTAAATATAACACTCGCCACTGGTGCTGTAATGAGATAAATAAAAATTCCTAAAACAACATTTAACCACACCACTTGAGGTATCAAATCGTTAATTTTTTCTAACTGATTGGCTCCCATAGTATGGGAAACTATAGAAGAAATAGAGGTTTTAGTTTGTGCCAATGTCCAGATGATCGCGCTTAAAAAGGTGCCTACTAATCCTATTGCAGCAAGGGCGTTGGTCGTATCACCTTGCATTTTTCCTATGATAGCAAGATCAGTTATACTGATCAATGGCTCTGCAATACCAGCAATTATAGCAGGTATCGCAAGTTTTAGAATTTGAGAAGTATTGATTTGAACTGCCATAAAGCGCGTAAATATAATCTCTAAAATATGATAACTTCCGTGTATCTTTGAAAACTCTTTATGGGGGATTAGCTCATTTGGCTAGAGCGCTACGCTGGCAGTGTAGAGGTGACCGGTTCGAATCCGGTATTCTCCACTTTAATAAACTTTAATTAATTAAATACTAATTAGTTAAGGTTTTTTTATGTTTTAAATTGTACGATTATTGTACGGTAACTTGAAAAAAGTTAATTAATCAATACAATTCCCCGCTACCGCACGAATCCTTTCGTATGGTTTTACATTTTAACGTATTGAAAAACACCAACTCCATCTAGCAACCCTTTTTCTCCAGCATCATCTAATGCACTACTGTATTTGGAATCTTCTGGTCTCAACACTATAATACCCTCACTTCTTTAGACCACTTTTAGTTGTTTTTTAATTGAATTCTTAGGCTGCATTTTTATACATTTCAATTGGTTTTTGATTTATTCCTTGATGGTTTTTGTTATGATATTTATCCATCCACTTTTTAATTCCTCGGTACAAAGTTATACCATCATCAGCGGGGTTTAAAAAGATATGTTGGTACTTAATGGTTCTCCAAAATCGTTCAATATAGATATTATCTAAAGCTCGTCCTTTGCCATCCATACTAATTCTTATCCCTTCATCCTTTAAAAATTTTACATAAGCTAAACAAGTGAATTGACTCCCTTTGATCAGAGTTCAATATCTCGGGCTTGCCTTTGGTTTTATGGCATGTTTGACCACTTCCAAGCTTGCCTGTGCATCTAAGGTGTTAGATAATCCCCACGCCATAATAGCTCGGCTGTATACATCTATTATGGCTGTAAGGTACATGAATCCTTTATGCATTGGTATATAGGTTATGTCTATCTCCCATACCTGGTTAGCTCGCTCTATTTTCAAGCCTTTTAAGAGATAAGGATGTACATACTTCTTTTCTCCCAGAACTGTTAAGTGTCTTCTAGGATAAATAGGTCGAATGTTAGCCTTACGCATTAGACGCCTTACACGCTCATAGCTAGCCTTAATATCTTTATCTTCTAACATGGATTGCATGGTGAGAACTCCAGCTGTTGGTTCCTCTAAGATGTGCTTATCCATAATTTGCATTATTTCTAAGTTTTCTGGCTTTTCACCTATGGGTTTATAATACAAACTACTCCTTGATAAATTAAGCTCACATTGGTTTCTAATACTTAATGAGAGGTCCTTTTGTTGTGAAATCAATTCCTTTTTCATTGCAGTAGATCCAAATTTTTCAAGCTTTTTTTTAAATAGTCTCGCTCCATTTCAAGCTTACCAATTTTTGCATAGAGCTTATCCAAATCAACTTCCTGCTCTTTTTGGTTTAGATGATTTTTATCAAAACATCACTGGATTTTCTAAAAACTCTTGTTTCCATTGACTGATTTGATTCGGATGTAACTCAAAACGTTCAGCTAATTCTGATAGGCTATACCGCTCCTTTAAGGCTTCTACAGCTACCTTTGTCTTAAATTCTGAAGTGAACCTGCCGGCCGGAACAGGCGGGTTTCCTTCTTGATTTTCTCATTTTGTCCATTGTTTAAAGTTAATAAATTTTCAACTTAACTAATGGTCCGAATTTGTAGAGGTATTATAGATGGATAAGAAAAAGGTTAAAAAAATCAAAGATTTCTTAATTGAATAATTAATAATATTTATTATGAGGATAGGTAGTATGTTTTCAATTTGGCCCTTTATATTCATATTATTTTGGAGTGTTGTACTTTCACTTATTATTGTTCAGATTTATAAAAAAATTAAAAACAGGAATAAATAGCACCTTTTAAAGCACATCTAAGGATGCGAGCTTGTAAAAAATGTACTTGTAAAGTGCAAGTCTTATTTTAAAAAATGCAAATGGTTTAAGCTATTTCAAATACCTTAAAAAACCATCGCACCACAGAGGTGCTCTCAATTTGTTTTTTTTATCGTATCGTATTTTCAAAACCGCCTTAGAAATAAGGCGGTTTTTTTGTGTTTTTATTTCAGCTTCTCAGATTCGACATGCCAACTATTTGTGTTGGCATTGTCTGAGACTTATCGAGATGCTTTTATATAAAATAGAATCTGAAACAAAATAAAGCTACAGTTCGACAAGCTCAGTGTGACTTTTATTTCAACCTTTTGGATGCTACATGCAAACATTCAGGCAAATACCTTGGGTGTTTCATCAAGAAGATGTTGATGAAAGCCAGAAATACGTTCCTATATGCGGACTTAAGTCCGCATATAGGATATGAATATATCAATCTTCTAAAATTAACTCCAGCACCCAATGGTAACCATTAGGAAGCTGCGACCATCTATGAGAATAAGAGTAGGATGTGATGTAACATTAGATGATCCTAATACCACAAGGATAAATGAGGCAGTAAAATTAGTCGACATTCATGAATATAGACCAATACATAAATTTATATGACGGATTATCGGTTATAAAAATATAATTTTATTGAAGTTAATCACTGATATACAGCAAGATGAATGTTAAAAGCCTTAATTATTATAAGATGCGCAATAACCTAAAAGGGATTTTTTCTGTTTTAATAGCCTTCGTAACAATGCTGATTTTTTTTACCAGTTGTGAGCGAGGTGATGTTATAGAAGAGGAAACCAGTCTAAAAGAAAGTACCATACAAGTTAATAAGATAACCAAAGAACAAATGTTATCAAAGTATGAATTAAAGAGATCGCTATCAGAAATCACATCTAAATCAAAGAATCAACTTCTTAGCGTTTATGACAGTGTCAATCAATTGTTTATAGATGACACTTATGCAAGTCAAATTATAAGTGGTGATTATGAAAGTTATAATATACCTGCGTATAAAATAAACCAAGATTCTACCGTATTGTATAACGTGTTTTTAGAAAAACAGCTGGATGGTACTTTTGAATCCATTTGTTGAGCTATTATTATCAAAACAATGTAGGTGCAGATTTAAATCAAGAAGTTATATCTTTCTCAAAAGAACATCTATCTACAAATTTTCAAATTAATACTGATTTTAGATCGTGTGGACTTAGTGGAGTTACGTGCAATTGTTACACCCTCATGAGAGAATATGTCGACCTTGAACTATGTTTATAGATGGGATTATGTCTCATGCAATAATGAAAGCTTATTGACGATGGAGATAGCGCAAGTGGCAGTATTCTCTCTCACTGACCCACCTGATTCAAACGTACCCAGTGATCCTATCGACTCTAATCCTATAGATACAAATCCAGAAGAAAATCAAGGTAGTAATGGAGGCTCTAGCGATGGTACTGCCGCCATAGGAGCTACAGATAGTAATTGCCCACAATCAAGTGTACCATCACTAGGAGATGGGAGGTGTGGATCGCTTTCTGAGCCTGTTTTTCCTTTAAATGTAGTTTCCCAAAACACACAAGCTCTTTTTGATTCTTTGAACAATCCTAATGAGATAGAACTCTATAATTTTATTCAAAATCCTCAGCAAAACGAGTTGAGAAACAACATTAATAATTTTATAAGGTCAGAATATAATTCCCAAGAGGCGCAAGCTTTTGCAAAATGGTTAATAGAATTTGAAATTATTAATGAAGAAGGAATACTTTGTGGATTGGATCACGATTGCCTTGCATCAATCAATATTATGGCTGCAGGGTTGAGAAGATTTCATGGACCTGAAGGAGATGTTACTGCATCATATTTTGAAGATGTAGTTACAGATATAGAAAATTCATTTGATTACACTAATGGTGATATACAAGATATATATGATACTTTTAAATCCATAACTCGACGGTACAATGCTCAAATGATGGCGGCTATTGTTGGAGCTTATGTTGATGTAGCAGAGATATTACTTGAAATTGCACTTTTTGAAGTAGGTGCGCCAGCTGCTATAAAATTACTGCAAAAGATTCCAATAAGCTGGGTTTTGAGGGGAACGCGTTTAAATAATACAGTTAGTAAAGTTGGATTATGGGGAACTAGAAGTGGTGGAAACAATTCGATTAGAATATTTAAAACCAATGCTCCAGTATCAAAAGCTAGTGAAACATTTACCGCACTTACTAAAGATAAAATAGGTAATTTGGTAATTCAATTCAATGGCTCAAGAATGGCAAATATGGGCAATGGAAATTTTATTACATTCAGACCAGTAACCGCTTCAGGATCCAATTTCCCTGCAACCCTTCAATTAAATTTTCCGAGTATCTGGAATAATCCAAGGATAATCAAGTTCACTAACTTATGATAAAAAAGTCAGATTTATTTAAAGAAGAAAATTTAAATATTTTCACTCCAGATGGAATTGAATTTATTCATTTTATCTTGGCTAATATTGGATACTATCAAGTTTTAAATGATAAATCACATCTTACCGCCCAAGCTCGTGAAGATGGACTGAAAGTTGTAGAGATATTATGCGATATGGAGTTAATAGAAGTATTTCACTGGGGCCAAGAAACACCAAACATTTCTAAAACAAACTTTGAAAAAACCGAATTAATTGCTTTTCTAAGAAAAGTTTGGAAAATAGGAACAGAAACCCATGAGTTCGATGGACTTCCTATGTTTATATATAAAAAATGGTATCTAGATGCACTAGAAAAAAAAGGGTGGACTATTTATACAAACTGGAAAAAGTTTGTAGAAGAAGAAATAGGTGATTTAGAAGAGTGGATAGAAGAGGTGAGACCATAATAATTTGAAGGATATAGCCATTAGCAAACAATCTAATGCCAGTCAACTAGCAGCTTATCATATGGTAAACAAGTCTACATCTTATAATTATGTTACAAACATAGATTCTACAAAAGTTGTTATGACCACAGTAAATGATGTAACCTCATTTACGTTTGCTACTCAAACTGTTGATTCAAGTGAAATAACAAATTACATTGTGGCGCAGGATGAAGACTTAAGAATAGTAGAATTTTATTTGACTTATAAGAGCGATGGAAAAGGATATATGATAGATCCAGCGACAGGAAACGAGATTCTCGGCGGTTCTCTATGGTGTCCTTTGACCAATACAGTAGAGGTTTGTGCAGACTGTGGTGCTACAGAATATAATTTTTTTGATGTATACGGCTCCGTCTTTATCGACACCACTACTACATATGAGCTATGTTCAAGCGGTACCACTGGTGGATATACTCCCCCATCTTGAGATGGCAGTGGAGAAGAAAGTGGCGGTTCAACCTTACCTTTAGGCGAGGGAGTTATTACGTTACCTGTTTTAGAAGATTTACAACCAGTATCTAGTAACACACAAGCTCTTTTTGATTCTTTGAACAATCCTAATGAGATAGAACTCTATAATTTTATTCAAAATCCTCAGCAAAACGAGTTGAGAAACAACATTAATAATTTTATAAGGTCAGAATATAATTCCCAAGAGGCACAGGGATTTGCTTTAGAAGCTATAATGGTGATGGAAGAAGATCCAAATACAGAGATTGATTTTGACGATAAGATAATAAATGAACTTTCTGCATCATCAAACCTCATATTAAATCGATTAAATTCTGGAAATAATAATATTAAAGATTATATTCAAGGGTTCGATGGGGATTTTCCTGTTTCTCATCTAAAATTTACAATTAATAATAATTTACCAAGCACTGTTTATGGAGAGACACAAGTTCCTAGTAATTTTACAACTGAAATTCAGATTAATGAATTGGCTCTTGTAAACTTATCCGATTTAGGAGTTGCTCTAGTTTTTGTTCATGAAATATTACATGCGGAAATGTTCCGTAAACTTCTTGAAGCTTCGGCTTCTTCAAACCTTAATCCTAACAATAGAACATATGAAGAGGAAATTCAATTTTTAACAAATTTATCTAATAATTACCCTGGTCTATATGATTATTATTATCAGAGGTTTCAACCTAACTGGCAACATAATTTAATGGCAGCTCATTATCAGTCAAGAATGGCACTTATGCTACTGGATTTTGATAATTCTCGTCTTCCACTTTCAGTATATCAAGATATTTGTTGGGTTGGTATCAGAACAACAAGTAATGGCAATACGACGCCTTCATGGGTTAATGTCAGTGCCAGCGACAGGAACAGAATTATTCAAAATATAAATGATAACTTTTATAATGGACCTAATACACGACATTAATGAAAAATGTATGCTTACTCATATTGTTTTTTTTCTCAGCCTCTTGCTTTTCACAAAAAGTGAATAGAGAAAAAAAAGACCTATTTCTGTTGATTAATAAAGAATGGAAAATAAAAAAGGTGGAACAAAAGTTAATTTTTGAATATCAAAACCAACAGTTTGCTTTTAATGATGAAATTAATAGTTTTCAATTTGTAGAAAAAAAACCATTTAATTTGATAAATAACATTCCAGAACTTATTGATAAAGAATTGGAGATTTATAGAGATATAAGAAAGAATGAAAAATATGCTGCACCTCCAGTTAATCACGAATACATTAACTTATTTCTTGTTCAAAAGTGTAAGAACGATAGTTTTAAGATTTTTCCAGTAAAATGGATATGTTGTAATTGATGTAATGTTCTTAATTTAATGATTATAAATTCGAATTTAATGCGGTCCTGTTTTTAGGGAAACCTACAATTAGATAGGTTAAACTCCACCAACCAACCACTTCAAATAATCATTGATTGAAATTATAAATATGTAGCAAGAGACTTCGCTACAAGTGCTGGCTTAGATAAAACGATAACTGATTATAGAAATGGAGTAGAAATTGGTAAATTTAGATTTAATAATTAAAACTTATGGTCAACATTCTTGGGCTATCAAAAGTTGTTTTTTTGTCTACCTACCAAAGGTTTACTGAATCTACTGGAGATATTATAACATACTTAGAAAAATTTGCATCTAATCTCTATGAAAGTGATGAAGAGTTACTTGAGGTTTTAGTATTTGTTATAAGAATTATGTACAGATCTGAAAACGTTAGCTTTTTAGATGAGGACATTAATGGAAAACCTTTGAAATCAGAAGAGGCATGGATTCAAATATTAAGAGATCAATGGGAGAAAGGAGACTTTTTTGATAAACGAAATTGTATTTACTTTGAAATTAAAAAACCTCGAGAATTTGATCCCGAGAAGTTTGATAAAGGAATTTTCATTTTTACAGATTAATAATTTTTAAACCATTCAAAAACCGCCTTAGAAATAAGGCGGTTTTTTTGTGTTTTTATTTCAGCTTCTAAGATTCGACATGCCAACTATTTGTGTTGGCATTGTCTGAGACTTATCGAGATGCTTTTATATAAAATAGAATCTGAAACAAAATAAAGCTACACTTCGACAAGCTCAGTGTGACTTTTATTTCAACCTTTTCGATGCTACATGCAAACATTCAAGCAAATACCTTGGGTGTTTCATCAAGAAGATGTTGATGAAAGCCAGAAATACGTTCCTATATACGGACTTGAGTCCGCATCTATGAATATTTTAATCCTCTAGGATCTTCTCCAAAACTTTTAAATAATCCTCCTGATTAGTTACAAAATCAAGATCGGTCACATCGATCACTTTTACTTTGAGTTCTTGTTGGGATCTTATGAAGTCGGCATAGCCTTGTTGTATTTGAGAGAGGTAACTGGCTTCAATATTTTTTTCATAATCCCGACCTCGTTTCTTGATGTTTTCTAGCAATCGGTCTTCAGTCTGGTAGAGGTAGACATATAAATCTGGCTTGACCAGTTCTTTATACATCATATTAAAAAGACGCTTGTAGAGGGAATATTCTTGCTTTTCCAGTGTTATTTTACTAAATATCAAGGATTTGATTACATAGTAATCGGCGACGGTAAATTCTTTAAACAGATTTTTTTGTGCCACATCATCACTTAATTGCTGGTAGCGATCAGCCAGAAAAGACATTTCTAGAGGAAAGGAATAACGCTCTTTATCTTCGTAAAAAAGAGGCAAAAACGGATTGTCTGCAAAGCGTTCCAGCACTTGTTTGGCATTAAAATCTTCTGCAATTTTATGAATGAGACTGGTTTTACCGCTTCCTATATTTCCCTCCACAGCTATAAAGTTCAGATTTTGAATGGGGTACCGCTTTCGCGAAAGCGGAATTTCAAAACCTGCCATTTTTTCTAAAGGCTCCAGATTGCTAGAAAGTTCCCTAGTGCTTTTATTCAAGACAGGGTGTATGACCTGATAAGCGATGTCCACAAGTGGCTGCATGACAAAATTGCGCTCGTGCATTCTAGGGTGAGGAACTTGTAAACGGTCTGTAGATATAATTTCATCGTCAAAGAATACAATGTCCAAGTCAATCACTCGATCTTCATACGTATCGCCTGTGCGAGGGATACGCCCCATATCAAGCTCGATTTGCTGTAAAATACGCAAGGTTTCTTGGGCGCTTTTAAAACTGTGTACAAGAATACAGGTGTTTAAAAAATCACCACCAGTAAATCCAATAGCAGGAACTTCATAAACGCCAGCGGTCTTAATCACCAGGCCTAGACGTTGCTCGATGTGGTGAGATGCGTCTAGTAAATGCTGCTTTCTATCGCCTTGATTGCTTCCTAAGGCTATGAATATTCTATGATGGTGATGAGAAGAGATGCTTTTAATTTTTATACCAAATTAAGGAATAATGATCAACTCTTGAACTACTTTTGTGATAATTATGAAGAACCTAACTGGTAAACAACTTCGTCTCGCGCACCGTATTTATCTAGTTCTGGCTGCGATTTTTATTTGCTCTCTAGTAGTATCTAATTTGATCTTTCAGAAGTTTTTTTATTGGAATCCTTTCGGGTGGTTCAATTTTGAAATTTCGGTAGGGTTATTGCCCTATCCTGTTACCTTTCTAGTTACCGATTTAGTGAGTGAGATTTATGGACGTCGTAAGGCAAATGACCTGGTCCTTGCTGGAATATTTGCGTCGGTCTTCAGCCTTGGGATTATAGCTGTGGCAGACGTTGCTCCAGCGATAGATGCAAGTCCTATACAAGATGCTGTTTTTAGTAAAATTTTTGGCGCCACAACTATTGCAGTGATCGCTAGTATGACCGCTTATTTGTTTGCCCAATTTATAGATATACAGATTTATCATTTTTGGAAAAGAATTACAGGAGGCAAAATGCTGTGGTTGCGCAATAATTTTAGCACTGTATGTTCGCAGTTTGTTGACACTATGAGCGTCTTATTATTGTTGTGTTATTATGAAGTATTATCCTGGGAACAATTTTGGCCCTTATTATTGGCAGGATTTCTCTTTAAAATGCTGGTTGCATTACTAGATACGCCATTGTTATATGCAGGCGTTTTTATTTTTAGGCGATTGTTCGGGTTGGAAATGGGAGAAGAAATAGAAATTGATTAAAAAAAGTCATGAAAAAAATAGTTAAAATATTAGGAATTACGTTGCTCGTTGTAATCATCGTGGTTGTAGCTGCGCCTTTTTTCTTCAAAGACCAAATCGCCCAAATTATTAAGGACAAATTCAATGCTTCTATGGAGGCACAAATTGGTTTTGCTGAGGTAGACTTGAGTCTTTTTAGATCCTTCCCAGACGCACAACTCCACATAGACGGTTTTTCTATTATCAATAAAGCACCTTTTGCAGGAGACACTTTGTTTTACGGTAAAGAAGTGAAGCTGGACCTGCCTATAGGCGATTTGTTTAACGATGCTAGTGAGCCTATTCATATCAACGAGTTGATCGTTCATCAAGCAGTAGCTAGGTTTACGGTTGATAAAAATGGTAATTCGAGTTGGGATATCGCTAAGGATACCGCTTCCGCGAAAGCGAATGACTCACAAGATACTGAGCAAGACACAGGCTTCTCTTTTGACTTAAAACATTATGAGATAACCGATTCTGAACTTACTTACGAAGATAAAGCTACCCAAAATAAGCTCGTGCTTACTCATATGAATCACTCTGGAAATGGAGATTTTTCATTAGGTAAGAGTACATTAGATACCTATACAGAGGCATTAGTTTTTTACGGGTTGGATGGTATAGAATACTTATCTGGCCAGCACGTCATACTGGATGCAGCTATTCTTATGGATCTAGATAACCAGAACTATACTTTTCAAGAAAACAAAGCTTTTGTCAATGACCTAGAATTAAAGATGAACGGTTTTGTGCAGTTAGAAGAATCGCATGTTATGGTGGATGTAAGTTTTGATACCCCATCATCAGATTTTAAAAACTTCTTTGCAGTTCTTCCAGAAACCTATCGCAACAACCTTGATGGCATTACAACTACGGGAGATTTTACTGTAAACGGGATAATTAAAGGAAAAGTGGACGATACCCGCATTCCTAAAATGGATATCAAGATCAGCTCAAAAAACGCTTCTTTTAAATATCCAGACCTGCCTAAAACAGTTACCAACATCACTATAGATGCACAACTTAAAAACGATACAGGAACTATAGACGACACCTATTTAAACGTTGCACAAACCTCTTTTAATATTGGGAGTGATAGAATAAGCGGTAATGCAATGATCAAAAACCTGACAACTAATATGAATGTGGATCTAAATGCAGAGGGAAACCTAGATTTTCAAAATCTAGCCCAAGCATTTCCTTTGCCAGAAGGCATGAATCTTGACGGGAAGCTGGCACTGGATATGGCAGCTAAGTTTGATATGGAAAGTATCGAGAAAGAACAGTATGAACGTATCAATACGAGAGGATCTGCCAGTCTTACCAACTTCAGGTATGAAGGTGATGCACTTATCAAACCTTTAGTGATCAAAAAGGCTAGTATTGACATGACTACTTCTAGAATACAGCTAAAAGACTTTGAAGCTCAAACAGGAAATACCGATCTAAATGCAAAGGGTACCATCAATAACTTGATAGGATTTTTGCTTCAAGACCAAAATTTAAAAGGAACTTTTACTTTAAAGTCCAACACAATAGACATTGCAGATTTTATGACGGCTGTAGAGGTGGCTCCTGCCAAAAAAGCAAATCAAACAACTCAAACATCTACATCTGCAACAACTGAAGATGCGATTAAGATTCCAGCTTTTCTGGATGCCAACTTAGATTTCCAAGCAAATCGAGTGTTATATGACGGTCTAGAACTCAAAAACGTAAGTGGTGTTGCTTTAATTAGGGATGAAACTTTGACTTTAAACAATACGACTACTGATATTTTTGACGGTAACATAGCGGTGAACGGTTCGGTTTCAACTAAAGGAGCTACGCCAGTTTTCAATATGGCATTGGATATGAAGAATCTAGATATCGCAAAGTCTTTTGAAGGTTTTGATATGTTTAAATCTTATGTCCCTATTATTAGTGTGTTACAGGGTAAAATCAATACAGATATAGCGCTCACGGGATCATTAGACAAGCAGCTTTCTCCTATTTTAGGTACACTAGCGGGAGATGCTATTGCACAGTTGCTGACTAGAGAGGTTAATGCTACTAACAACCCCTTACTAGGTAAATTAGATCAAAAATTGAGCTTTATAGATCTTAATAAATTTGACGTTTCTGACATTACAACTAAGCTTAATTTTAAAGATGGCGCAGTGCAAGTAGCGCCATTTGATTTTAATATCAAAGGGATTAAGGCTACGGCTAGTGGTAAGCACAGTCTTACTAATGAGATGGATTATACTTTGTCATTAAATGTTCCTGCAAAATACTTTGGTAAAGAAGGAGCTAGCTTGCTTTCTCAATTAGAAGAAAAAGAAGTGGATAGTCTTTCTGTTGCGGTTCCGGTTAAGTTTTCAGGATCATTTTTGAGTCCTAAAATTGATTTGAATCTTGATCTTGCGGTAAAAAACTTAACCAATCAAATTATAGAGATCCAAAAAGCCAAGCTTAAGGATAAAGGAGAAAAAGCCGTAAATAGTGCGATTGGTGATTTTATGAATGGCAAGAATCCTTTAAATGGGATTAAGGATGTGATAGGAGGTTATGGAACCCCTAAGGATTCTACTTCTGTTACTAAACCTGGTGATTCTACCAATACGGTTAAGCCAAAAGATCCGGTCAAAGAAGCTGCGGGAAACTTGATTAAGGACTTATTCGGACGTAAAAAAAAGAAAGTGGCAGACACTACCAAAACAAAATAGATTTTTAGAAAACAACATGTAGCGCTCGTCAATTATATTTTTGAAGAGCTTTTTATTGTTCCTTGTATTTTTCGCTCAAATATCTCCAAGACCTTTTTGGCACATATTCTAAGTGTAGTTTTAAACTTTTTCTAGACTTAACATAGGCACTATTAAAATATTGATTCCAGAGATCTTTATAGTTGATCTCATTGGAGTTAATACGCAGTCCAGTCGAATTGTGAAAGCCTCCTGATGAAGCAACATCACTGCTATTTTCTGAGACTCTGGTAGGTAAAACGCCCCCTTGACCACGTGCTTTTTTAAAATCAATTTGTACTTCTTGTACCGTTTCTAGGTCATAACTTATTCCAAAGTTGCGTTTTAAGTCATAAATAATCCACTTCTGGTCTGTATACTGGTTTTTAAAATGACTAACCAAAAGAGGGAGTATGTTAAAATCTGGTTCTATATGAGCATAATAGGTTTCTTCATCCATTAAGTGAAAACGCACCAACCCTTCCATGCGGTGTTTCTCGTGGTGTACCATTTTTGCCGCTTGAGTAATCTTTAAAACGGTAGAGTTAGCAGAGTCACCGCCTGGTGCTTTTTGAGCAGTAAAAGTCATTTTTAAATACTCATAAATCGTGTTTTCGATCCCGATGATTTCACTTAAAAATGCACAGTATACCTGATGAGCATTTTGGTGCTCGCATAAAGAGTTAAAACGCTTCCATACACGTTGCGCTTTATCAGGATCTGTAATGACCAGTTCGGTACCTTCAAAAAGGTGGTTTTGCTCACGAGAATCTAAAGCGATGATGGGCAGTTTAATCTTGCGGTCGTAAATAGTGAAAATAGCCGTCATCAAACCGTTTAAACTACCGTCATATAAAAGTGTAGTGGTCATGAGAAAAGATTTAATCGGGGGCTAGAATTCTTATGATACTTTCTGCCAGGGTTGATCATGATTAGGGATCTCTTTTGTTTTTTATTCACAGTTCAATGGATTTATTTGGTAATTCCTGACGTCGGTACCCATTGCTATTTCCCATTCTGCGATCTTTTAGACTGCATTGTTTGTCTAGTCGTTGTATGGTCTGCGGATTCTCTTCTGCATACCGGGGATCTTGAATATAATCTGCTTTGTGCATGTCGTGGACCTCTATGGAATAGAAATCAAATTCTTCCACAACCTTGCCGTATATTTTATAGATGCCACTTCCTCTAAAGCGAATTTTTGCCGCTACTGGAGGGAACATCACCGTATCAAAAAAATGACCCTTACCATCTAAAAAAGTACCAAATTGCATGCGTTTTCCTTTTGCCGTATGTGTGGTCTTGATATTTACCAGGTAGCCATAAATCAACATCATTTTTTTGTTATGCGCTTTCATCTCTTCGCGACTGTTATTGTTTTTAGGCAGCTCTACTAATAGGTCAAAATGCGAACACAACGGAAAGCCTAAAAGCTCTATCTGTTCATATGCTAATTCCTGATGGGTAGTGTGAAGCTGAGGAATTTTGGCTTCCCTATATTCTGGAACAAACAGTTTGTTTTGAATATATTTTTGTGGTGATTTGTCAAGCTTATAATGTGCTTGCCACAATAATTCATAACGATCCATTGCTGTAAACCTAAAAGCATTGATGCGTATCAATATAGAAAGCTGATCTATACTGATAAAGACACGGTTTATAAAGTCTTCTAAAGAGGTAAAGCTTCCATTCAAATGACGTGCTTCTATGATACGCACCATGGTTTTTCTTTCCAGCTCCTTGAGGTAACTGTAGCCTAGATAGATGCTTTTTCCTTTAATAATGTTAGCAATATTACTGTGATTTATACAAGGTGGTTCTATGGTAGCACCACACATTTTTGCTTCGTGTACGTAGAGTTCAGGTTGGTAAAAGCCACCGCCATTATTAAGTGTTGCCGTCATGTATTCTAAGGGGAAATACCGTTTTAAGTAAAGGCTTTGATAACTTTCTACAGCGTAAGATGCAGAGTGCCCTTTCGCGAAAGCGTAGCCAGCAAAACTTTTAATTTGATTCCATATTTCTTTAGTTTGCTCTGGATCATGTCCTAGATCGATACAGTTCTGAAAGAATTTTTCTTCTACTTTTTGAAATTCTTCACGAGATCGGTACTTACCGCTCATTCCACGACGCAGTACATCTGCTTCGGCAAGGTCTAGTTGCGCATAGTAATGGGCTACCTTGATCACGTCTTCTTGATAGACCATGATGCCGTAAGTTTCGGGCATAATTTCTTGCATGATGGGGTGTGCGTCCTTGCGTTTTTCAGGATATCGAGTGCGTAAAATAAACTCGCGCATCATCCCGCTCTGTGCAACTCCAGGGCGTATGACAGAGCTGGCAGCAACCAGTCCTATATAATCATTAGTAGCGAGTTTGCTGAGCAACATTCTCATAGCTGGAGACTCTATATAAAAACAACCTATGCATTTTGCCTGTGAGATCATGTTATTGATTTCAGGGTCTTTCATAAACTTCTTTACATCAGTATGCAGGTTTGCTATGGGAGCATCGGGCTGGTTGTATTTAATAATCTCTATCGTGTCGCGTATCTTTCCTAAACCACGCTGTGCAAGAATGTCAAATTTATGAATCCCAGCATCTTCGGCAATATGCATGTCAAACTGTACGGTGCGGTAGCCTTTAGGAGGCAAGCTGGTGGCGCTGTAATAATGAATAGGTTTTTCGGTAATAAGAATTCCGCCAGCGTGAATGCTGGTATAGTTGGGCATGCCTTTTATCAAATGGCTATATTTCAATACCAATTGGTGCATTTGATCCAGTTGCTCGAGTT
Organism: Nonlabens sp.; assembly: GCF_018401815.1. GTDB lineage: Bacteria > Bacteroidota > Bacteroidia > Flavobacteriales > Flavobacteriaceae > Nonlabens. Next base: position 114,545 of record NZ_JAGYKG010000006.1, on the reverse strand, counting down.
GAAAATTGCCTGTGGTGAGTAGGTCAATATCTGCCTTGGGAAGACCAAAAACTTTCCCTAATTCTCTGATAACTGCACGGTACTGAAAGGTGTTGTAAGTGGCAAGCAAGGCGACATGATCAAATTCTTCAAAAATAAATCGAGTAATATCTTCCCGATCATCCCATGAGAAATCAATATCAAAATCTGGTGGACTCGTCCTGTAATCGTTGATAAAACGTTCAAAATAAAGATCGAGTTCTATGGGGTCTACCTCAGTGATTTGTAACAAATAGGCAAGAATACTGTTGGCTCCACTACCGCGACCTACATAAAAGTAACTTTTGCTACGGGCGTATTCACAAATATGCCAATTGATCAAAAAATAGGCGACAAAGCCTTTCTTTTTTACAACACCTAGTTCTTTTTCTATACGCTCAAACACGTCTTTTTTATCTTTTTTATCTCTGTATCTAGTTGCAACACCAGCATAAGCAAGTGTTCTTAGTTTTTGATAATCGGCCTCCTTACTTTCAGAATAGAGGTGTTGATTTGCGTTAAGCTGAGCGTTCTCAAAGTCAAAATAGATCTCGCAATTTGCTAATAGTCGTTTGGTGTTTTCAATGATAAAGGGATATTCTATAAAGGCCTCCTCCATTTCAGGAACAGGAATCATCTGATCTTCAAAATGACCTTGTTGGGATTCTGGTAACTGACTCAAAAGAATATTTAAGTCTACACACCGCAATAGCCGGTGAGCGTTGAAATCCTTTCTAGTTCTAAAGGTCACCGTTTGCATTACCACTAAGTGGTCCTTCATTTTCACATATGTGGTAAAAGGAAGTTGGCGTAATGCGGCAATAGAGATTCCTATGAATTCGCTTTCGCGAAAGCGAGTTTTCTCCAGTGCTAGTACCTTTTTAAACGGATAGATGACAAAAGCATTCTCAAAGGCTGGGGCCTGATCTGGAAAGGGAATTTTATTTTCCAGATGAAAGGATAAGTACTCGTTGAGTTCCTGAAACCCATGGTTATTTTTAGCAATACCTACATACAATTGTTGGTGCTTGTTTCTAAAATCAATACCGATCACTGCATGAAGATTGCTTTGAGTACAAAGCCTGATAAAGTTAAGGCATGCACTGGTGTTGTTGATATCAGTTAGAACAATGGTTTTCACTCCGTTTTCAAGCGCAAGTTTTATCAGCTCTTCTTCATTAAAGGTGCCGTAACGCAAGGAGTAATAGGTGTGATTATTGAGGTACAAATTGACTTTTTAATTTGGTTTATTTAAAGCGGTTTTCAAGAGCTTTAGACCTCACTAGGTGCTATTTAACGAGCATGGAGCTTCTTGAAAGACGTAATTAATTAATTTGTTGGTTGGTCCGTTTTATAATTCATAGGGATTTATTTCAACACACGCCTATATTTTTTTAATTCTCCTTAATCCCTAATCTTATTGTTTGCGATGTGCGAGCACCACTGGGGGTAATCCATTAAAGGGGTTGAGCATTCGGCCTATGGTTTTTGCTTCCATTCCAGCAGCCCTCATTACGGTTCTATCGCCATATTTTTCTCTTATTTTATCTAATGCGTTATACAGGTTAAGTGCAGTTTCATTATCATCAAACAGATTGATCTGGTAATGGCCATTTACAATATGTGAAAACCGGATCCCTATAAGCCGGATCAATAGCCTGCGGTTGTAAAGCTTTTCAAAAATCTCTAGTATGTGAGGGATCAAAATATGATCTGCACTGCAATAAGGAATTCGCATCTGTTTGGTGTAGGTGTTGAAGTCAGAGTATTTGATTTTCACGTTAATGCAACCGGTGAGTTTATCGCCTCGCCTGAGTTGAAAAGCAAGGTTTTCAGTCATAGCGATAAGAATGGAATTTAGTTTTTTCACATCTATAGTATCTCGGTCAAAAGTACGTTCGGTGCTGATTGATTTGCGCTCATTAAAAGCAATAACAGGTCGGTTATCGACTCCTTGTGCACGGCGCCAGATCATGCTGCCGTTTTTGCCCAATACGTTGATGAGCATTTCTTCGGGCATTTCTTGAATGGTATGAATGCGTTGTACCCCCAGATGTCTTAAGGTTTGATAGGTTTTATCTCCTACTTGCGGAATCTTTTTGATAGACAGTGGTGCCATAAAGTCTTTTTCTTCCCCGTAATTGATCATCAATTGGTTGTTAGGTTTTGCTTCTCCAGTAGCGATTTTGGAAACAACTTTATTTATAGAGAGGCCAAAGGAAATAGGTAGTCCTGTTTCTCTGATGACTTTTTTGCGCAATTCTGTTGCCAGCTTATAACAGCCATAAAACCGATCCATTCCAGACAGATCTGCATAGAACTCATCGATGCTTGATTTTTCAAAAAGCGGGGTTTCCTGTTTGATGATTTCAGTGACTTCATCAGAGTGTTTAGAATACGTCCCTGCATTCCCTCTTATAACCACTGCTTCTGGGCAAAGCTGCCTTGCCAATTTCATAGACATCCCACTGTGTACCCCATAGCCTCTTGTTTCGTAACTGCAAGCAGCAACGACACCGCGATCACTTGTTCCACCTACAAGTAGCGGTCGGTTTTCAAGACGTGAATCCATCTTTCTCTCTACAGAAACGTAGAAAGTGTCTAGATCTAAATGTATGATGTGTTTATCGCTCATAGTTATCATACCTGCGCAGGCAGGAATCTCTTGTTTATACTGTCATTCCGCTGCATAGCGGAATCGGTTTGTAATATCTCGATTCTATTTAATATCTCGATTTATTATAATTTGTGGCTTAAATCTTTGAGGTGGCTCACTAAATGTTTCTTTTAATTTCCAACTTTGTTCAAGTGGAACTTTCACAGGTTGAACCATCACTTTGCTTAAAACAATGGGTTAAAAAACCTCACAGAAATAGTTCTGTGAGGTTGATGAAATAACAAGTTGGTTATTTTATGTTTTGTAGCTTTTAATCGATGATATTTTTAATGACCAGATCATTTACTGTAGGCTCCATAAAGCTTACAAAGCCTTCTTTTTCAATTTCATTTTTAAAGTAAATACCATTTTGCTGTAGTACCTCATGAAGTGTGTGGTATACTTTATGGATAAGGTCTTCTGTCTCGGCTACTTTATCAGACCAAGTTTTTACTTGGCATACTACCTTCATAGTCGCTTGCCTACTAGCTTTTCTAGTAATAAGAAGCTGTTCTACTCGCTGCGCTAGTTCTGTTTTTATGAGTTCTATATTCATGTCGGTATACATTTTAAAATAAAACAAATTGGTCTCCTTCTACAAGACGCTCTTCTCTGATGGCGTATTCATCTTCTTCAGCAAATTTGAGTCTTTCATATAGACAGCGGTCGTAATCTTTGAAAAGCTTATCTCCTATAGGTTTTAACAGCTCTAGACCATTTGCTTCTGGGTTTTTTATTTTTTGTGAAATGGGATAAGCATTGAATCCTTTAGAGTCAAAAGGCTGCATCATTCTAGAAAGCTCTGCGGTAGAGATATCTGGATTGAGCCACTTTTCTTCATCTTCTTTACTCAATACTACTGGCGCCCTATGGTGCTCTATTCGTTGTGTAAGCCTATTTGCTGCACTGGTAACTATGGCAACGGTATGATGTAATTCTCTGGTTAATGGATGTTGCCAAGTGTCATAAATTCCAGCTAGTGCAAAAGGGCCACGATCACGATTAGGATATACGATAAAGGGTTTATTAAGTTTTTCTTGTTTTGGACCTTCTATAAAGGCATCTACTAGAACTAAACAACGTTGAGATTTAATGGCATGTCGAAACATAGGCTTATTAAAAATACCCATAGCTCCTTTATAATTAGGATCGTTTTCTACGTTTAAACTTCCCTCACTGCGCGCATTGATCATGTACGTCTGTTTGTGAGCCCAGTGAGGAGTGTAGCCCAAAGTAAATAGCTGTATATGATTAGGCTGCTCGCTGGTAATGACAGGTATCTTATTACCTGCGCTTATGTTTACGTTTTCTTTGAGTTCAGCATCTTTTACAAAGGCGGCGTTGAACCGCTTTTCTAAATTTACTGCTGGCGTAATTATAGTTGCTCTTCCACACATAATTATAGTTTTATGGAAATATTCCAAGAATTATCTCCGTTCACGATTCAAATATATGGAATAATTCCAACATTATGGAAATATTCCAGTGTTAAAATTGGAAATATTCCTAAAATACCTATATTTGTCCTATGGCACAAGAGATTCTAACAGAAGCAAAAAGATTCAAACAGGTACGAGAGGACTTGGGGAAAACACAAAGTGAGTTTGCAGACTTGCTCGATGCAGGTAGCACAACTGCCGACATAGAGCGAGGTAAAAAGAAAATTACCGGCAAAATTGTAACAGAACTACTGCGACAGTTTAATGTGAACCCATTGTGGTTGTATGGGAAGAGTTACAATAAATATTTAGAGACAAGCACAAGTACAGCGCCTAAGATCATAACCATGGATACTAATGATCGTGAAAATATGATCATGGTTCCAATTAAAGCGAGTGCTGGTTACGCTAGTAATGTGCAAGATACAGATTGGTACAACGAGTTGCCGGCATTTAACATACCACTGCCACAATACAGTGAGGGAAGTTATAGAGCTTTTCAAGTACAAGGAGATAGTATGTTGCCTGTATTGCAGCCGCAAGAATGGGTTATGGGAAAAGCAGTGGAAAGTGTGCGCACAGCAAATGACAATCGCATTCATGTGGTAGTTACTACAGATAGTGTTTTAGTAAAAAAAATGCGCAAGTCTGAATCACCAGAAGCGGTAAATTTGATCTCCCTTAATCGAGAATATCCCGTGATTGAGCAAGCAGTGGTGGAGATTAAAGAGCTTTGGGAAGTCAACTCAAAATTGAGTTTTGACCTGGATGCGCATGAAGGAGAAGAAGCGATGATTTCGTTAAAACAAGGACTGGATAGTTTGCGAGAAGAAATACAAAGTATTAAAAAAGGCAACTCTTACAAGTAAATCACAGCTTCCTGCTTTCCTGCTACTTTATTAAGGTAGTTGTTCCTTAGATTCCGATTTCGCAAAAGCGAAACAAAATAAATACAACTTCTATTTAATGAGCTTTTATAAATTATATGATTTTCTGAGGGACTTGCAAAAGAATAATTCCAAAGACTGGATGGATGAGAACCGAAAGCGCTACCATGAAGTGCGCGACTGGTACATTTCTTGGCTCAACCAACTCGATATCGAATTGGGAAAAGTAGATCCTAATTATGTTTCTATAGACGGGCGTAAAGCTATTAATCGCATCAATAACAATTTGATGTTCCATCCTAATAAGCCCATCTATAAGGACCATTTTGGTGCTGGTATGGACCTTAATGAAAACGGAAAACAAGGCGATTTTTATATTCATTTAGGGACAGAAGAATCCTTTATCGCTGGCGGATTTTACCAACCTAAAAAGGAATTGCTTGACTCTATTAGAGATGCTATAGATTATAATGGAAGGGAGTATAAAAAAATTCTTAACAAGAAATCTTTTAAAGAAACTTTTGACCTGATCGATGATGGCAATTCATTGAAAACTGCCCCTAAAAGGTATTCTCAAGATCATGAGCATATAGACTTGCTGCGATTAAAAACATTTGCCGTACAACACGATCTCACTCAAAAACAAGTGATGCAAGAAGATTTTATGCAGCATTGTGTTGCCGTATATAAAGAAATGATCCCTTTTAGAGCTTATTTGAATAAAGCAGTAACGGTTTGATTTACTGATCTCTATAAAACACTTTAAACTCGGCTCCCATACCATAATCGTTGTTGCCAGATCTTACCAGTTTACTGTTGGGGTTGTAACTGAGATCAAATAGTTGCCAAGTCTTATTATGAAAAAAGATGCGTTTTACCCATGTGTTTTTACCTTCTATTTCTTGAGTAAAGGGCAGAAGTGGTCGGTACGTGGTGGAGACCTTTACAGTACCGTTTCTAGTTTTGATTTCCCTGTATTTCTTAGCTTTGATGAGTTTTCCTTCTGGGGTGCTATATCCCAATACTTGGATAGAAACAAAGATTCCGTTTTGTGGGATATTGATCTTCAATTCTTCTATATCTAATTCAAATGTTTCTTCAGTGGTTTGATCAATGATAAATGTTTTTGAGGGATATAGCGACCTGCTAGATGGACTTCCAGCTTCCTGAACATCGTAAAAAGAAACTCTGAACATCGTAGAAAACTGGCGCAACTTCCCTTTGTTACTGGACTGACTCTTCTCTACAACTACCGGTAATTTGAGTTGAGTGATTTGGGTGGGTTCGCCATCGTAACGATCAAATTTCACTGCAATCTCACTTTCTACCGTAGGCAACCAACAGTCAAAGTAATTATCGTGACCTATTTCTTTCTTTTTACGGTCTTGGTATTTTCCTGTAAGAGCTGCACTTATGATGACGGTTTCCAGTTCATCTGCTTGTTGGTATAGAAACACTTCTGATTGTAGGTTTTCTACAGCGATACCTAAATCAGCGTAACCTATACTGGAAAAGAATAAAGAGTCTACGTCATTATAGAGTTTTTTGGAGAACCTGAAACTTCCTTCATCATCTGCAAAAGTTCCTTTACCGTTTCCAAAACTGATGGTAGCAAAAGCAATAGCTTCTTTAGTAGTAGCATCTTTTATGCTAATGTCTTGACTCCAACTTAAGTTGAAACTTACTGCTACAAAACTAATCCAGAATAAGTTTTTCATCTATAGTTTTTAAATAGGTAACAATTTCTCTAGTTGCGCCCGTATTGCTGTTGATCCAGTGACCACAAATCATTCCAGTTTTATCTCTTAAATAATCGTCTTCTAGCAGCTGGTTGGTCATGGTTTCAAAGTCAAGAGCATCTTTTACAGAAAACAAACCTCCTAAATCTTCTAATTTTCCAGCTTCAGGGAATTTGTCATAGTTCTTTCCTATGATCACAGGAACACCATAAGTTGCCGCTTCTAGAATGTTGTGTAAGCCTTTTGTTCCCATAGCTCCACCCACGTAGGCAAGATCGGCGTAGCTATAGGCTTTAGTAAGCAAGCCTATGCTGTCTATAATCAGTGTCGATTCAGCCTCGAGATCACGAATCGCACAGCCTTGAATGCTGCTCCATTTTATAGGGTGGTAGTTCAGGCTGTTGCATAGCTGGGTAATAGAATTAGGTGCTACTTCATGAGGAGCAATAATGATTTTGTAGTTCTTATTTTGGTCGTTGTTGTTCAGCCAATTTTTCATGATCGCTATATCTTCTGGCCAAGAACTTCCTATTACAAGACACTTTTTATTTCCTATAAAGCTTTTTAATTCCGTAATGGAACTATCTCTTTCTATCAATTGGCTAGCGCGATCAAATCTGGTATCACCACTTACACTGGCATTAGTAAAACCTAGTTTTTCTAGATTTTGAAGTGAAGATTCATTCTGTAAAAAGAAATGATCAAAACTTTCTAAGGAATGGGTCATCCATGTTCCATACCAACTATTAAAAGGCATTTTATCTCTAAAAACACCACTTACAAGAATGGTTGTACAATTGGTTTCTTGGAGTGCATTTAAATAATTAGGCCAAAATTCATACTTCACCATTATGGCCAGCGATGGTTCTACGGTGGCGATAAATTTATTTACGTTACTCACGGCGTCTAGGGGTAAATAGCAAACCACATCAGCTAGGGGGGTGTTTTTTTTGTTCTCGTAGCCACTAGGAGAGAAAAAAGTGAGGATGACTTGATAATTCTCCCGGTTGATGCGTTCTAGTACGGGAACAACTTGTTCAAACTCGCCTAAACTCGCTGCGTGTACCCATATTTTGGGTAGGGACGACTTTACTTTTTTATCTAAAATGTCCCAAGTGCGTTCGCGGCCTTGCGCACCGAGCTTCAGTTTTTTATTAAAAACTCCAGCTAGTGGCAGGCACGCTTTCGCGAAAGCGGAAAAAATATTATACAAGGTCCTCAAAAATCAGTCTTTATTCAAATGTAATATAAAAAATAAGGTTTGGGCATTCCTATCATTATTGCTTATTTTTACATGGATATGCATCATCAAATGCCTATTGATAATACAATTTACAAATGCGTAAAATACAGATGGTTGACCTCCAGGGTCAGTACGAGGGAATAAAGGATAGAATAAATACAGGGCTACAAGAGGTTATAGATTCGGCAGCCTTTATCAATGGTCCAGAAGTTCATGCTTTTCAAAAGGAACTAGAAGAATATTTAGGAGTGAAACACGTGATTCCATGTGCAAATGGTACCGATGCATTACAAATCGCGATGATGGGACTAGGTTTACAGCCTGGTGATGAAGTCATCACAGCCGATTTCACTTTTGCGGCGACGGTGGAAGTTATAGCGCTTTTGAATTTGACACCAGTCCTAGTGGATGTAAATCCGTATAATTTTAATATTGATATAGATGCTATTAAAAAGGCAATAACGCCTCAAACAAAAGCTATTGTTCCGGTTCATTTATTTGGACAGACGGCCAATATGGATGAGATCATGGCGATTGCAAAAGAGCACGATCTTTATGTCATTGAAGATAACGCGCAAGGAATAGGTTCTAATTATATGCACAGCAATGGTTCTAAATCTAAAACAGGAACCATAGGACATGTAGGAACTACCTCATTCTTCCCTTCAAAAAACCTAGGTGCTTACGGAGATGGTGGTGCTATTTTCACTAATGATGACGAACTGGCTCATATCATCAGAGGAGTGGTAAATCACGGTATGTACGAGCGCTACCATCATGACGTGGTAGGAGTAAACTCTCGATTGGATGCCATGCAAGCCGTAGTTTTAAGAGCAAAACTACCTTACTTAACCGATTATAACAATGCCCGAAGAGAGGCTGCGAGAAAGTATACAGCAGCTTTTGCTGGGGAGGAAAAAATCATCACGCCTATAGTTTGCGATAATTGCGACTGTCACGTGTTTCATCAATACACCTTAGTTATTAAAAATGCAGACCGAGACGGACTGGTAAAACATTTACAGGCCAATAACATTCCTTGTGGGGTGTATTATCCGATACCACTGCACAAACAAAAGGCTTATGTAGACGAGCGTTACAAAGAAGAAAACTTCATGGTGACCAATCAATTAGTGAAGGAATGTATTTCTTTACCTATGCATACCGAGCTGGATGACGAGCAGATCAAGTTTATTACCGATCATGTCAAGGAGTTTATAAACAGATAATTTTAGAACGATAATTCTAAAAAAAATAAACCACTATGAAAGTAAATTTTAAAATTCTTTTTGTAGTGGTTTTCTTGTGTTCCGCTTTCTGTTTTCCGAATGGAAACAGAAGTTTATGCCTTGCTAGTCAAGGTGCGAAAGCGCAATTAAAAACAAACACTTGTTATTTTATCAATGCAGAGAGCGGGCTTAATTTACGTTCTGGACCAGGAACAAGCTATGATGTTGTACAAAAGCTACCATACGGAGCGCAGTTAAAGGTGGTAGAAAATATTCCTGCTATTGGAACAACTTATATCATTGATGAGGGCAAGAAAAAATATGGACAATGGGTTCAAGTCAGGCCTACTTTCTCTAAATATCATTACGCTAATGAGCGCAAGCAGTATGTGTTTGACATATTCCTTACACTACATTTAAATTCAATTCCGAAGGCAAGTCTTCATAATTTTGTGGAATTAGTGCATTTTGCTACAAATGAGCATTACAAGGCAGTAACAGGTGTTTCATCCAGGCGAGATATGCATCCAGGCGGATGTGATGTGCGCTATGAAAACAATCCTGCTGCAAAAGAAGCTTTAAAAAAAATCATTCAATTTGAGGTGGTGAATAGAGATGATTACATCGATCAAAAGATTACTGAAAATTACAAACTAGACACCAACTGGCAACCTAAGAAATTCAAGCTAGAAAACGAGTACCGACCTGTAGAATGGGAACAATATTACTTACCCATTGCTAAAGGAAGAGACTCTATATTGATAAAAGATCATACTGGTGAATGGGCTTCAAAAACGGAATATTACGGCCAGATTGAAGAGTTGGACAGTTATTTAATATCTGGTTTTGCAGAAGATGCTGAAGTTATTCTGGTTAATCGAACAACAGGCAAAAAAGAATTTTTGTGTAGTGGTTTGCCTGAAATATCTCCAAACGGAGAATATTTAGTAAGCGAATATTTTAATGTGTTTTCAAATACCACTGAATTTTCGATTAGAGAATTTGATGCAGAGCCTATTAGGCTAGATTATTTAATCAAGTTTTCTAGTTGGTACACTGCAGGAGAATTTTTCTGGATTTCAGAAAACGTATTTGTTATGGCTGTTTTGCCTATGGATAGTCTTTTGAGAAATTCAAATTCTAGCAGTAGGTCTAAAGTAATTTATTTAAAAGGTAGGATTCAGTTTTGAGAAATAATGTTGCTTTTCTTCAAAGTAAAAAAAGTTCTTTAAAGGCAAATCAAATTTTATAAAATGATTTGACAAATCTGTCTTAACTTGTGGTTTTAATTTATAGATATGAAACTGCGACTTACTTTATTGATGTTCTTTGTGATCACCATCAGCATCGCTCAAAACACAACAACTATTATTCACGCTGGACACCTCTTAGATACGGAGAAAGGAACCTGGCTCACAGAGATGACAGTAACCTTAGCTGATGGAGAAATACAATCTTTGGATAAAGGCTATTTAAAGGTCCCAACAACTGCCGATTATTATGATTTAAAAGATAAGTGGGTGATGCCAGGTCTTACAGACATGCATGTCCACATGGAAACAGAGTATAATCCTCATGCGTACATTTCAAAATTTGTGGATGATCCTGCAGACGTTGCCTATAATTCTGTAAAATATGCAGAGATTACTTTAATGTCTGGATTTACTACGGTAAGAGACCTAGGTGGCAGTGGCATCAACATTTCGCTGCGGGATGCGGTAAATGCTGGTAAAGTGCCAGGTCCAAGAATCTTTACGGCAGGAAAATCCATCGCCACAACTGGTGGTCATGCCGATCCTACTAACGGAGGTAACCAAGCCTTTATGGGGAATCCAGGTCCTAGAGAAGGCGTAGCTAACGGCTCAGATGAAGCAAGAGCAGCCGTAAGACACCGTTATAAAAATGGTGCCGATTGTATTAAAATCACCGCTACAGGTGGTGTTTTAAGTGTGGCAAAAAACGGGAGCAATCCGCAATTTACCGTGGAGGAGATCAAAGCCATCACAGAAACTGCAGCAGATTACGGTTATCATGTGGCGGCACATGCTCATGGTGACGAAGGTATGTATCGCGCCGTAGAAGGTGGCGTGAAAACTATAGAACATGGAACTTATATGAGTGAAAGAACTATGGAGCTCATGATCAAAAAGGATTGTTACTTAGTTCCTACGATTACTGCAGGAAAAGAAGTAGCCGAAAAAGCTGAGGTGGAAGGTTTCTACCCAGCGATAGTAGTTCCTAAAGCGAGAACTGTAGGCCCACAAATTCAAGGAACTTTTGCTAGAGCTTATAAAAAAGGAGTGCCTATTGTTTTTGGAACAGACGCTGGTGTTTTTGCACATGGTCAGAATGCCAAAGAATTTGGTTATATGAATGAGGCAGGAATGCCAGTTATGGAAACCATACAAAGCGCTACCATCACACCTGCAAAAATCTTAAAGTTAGAAGATAAAATAGGTCAAGTAAAAAAAGGCTTTTATGCAGACATTATAGCCGTTTCTCAAAACCCAGAAAAGAATGTTGCTATTCTAGAGCAAATGGATTTTGTAATGAAAGACGGAGTGGTTTATAAGAGGTAGAAAATATCTTTAATAACAAAAACTTCCACCCTTTAGGGTTGGGGGAAGAAGTTTTGGTATCTTTTTCCTAACCCTTAAGGGTTGGTTTCTGCAACGTATTTAAATAAGCACCTTCCCTAGAGGGAAGGCGGGGATGGGTGTAGGCGATGATGGAAGTAATAAAAGCAAAAACTTCCACCCTTTAGGATTGGAGAAAGAAGTTTTGGAGTTACAACGCACTGTGGTTCTTAAAGCCTTTCTCCTCTAGATACTTTACGTATTCATGGGTATTCACAGTCGCTTTTAAGTCGTGTAACAAATTATAAAGGCCAAAGAAGGTGCGGTTGATGTACAAGAAGTGCTTGCTACCGCGATTGCCATTCATTTTGCGCAGTTCTTTATCATTGCTGTATTTCTCACTTAAAGAAGAAATTTCATCCCAAAAGGTACTATCTGCAAAGTCGAAGGTCTTTTCTTGAAAAGGCTTGGTAAATAGACTGAGCATCTCGTGGAACAAAGCAGAGAAATAAATGATTTCCTTCTCACTATCATCCTCACGTAAGATTTCTAGGTCGTATAATTTAGCTTTGAATATTTCAGGATTGTTGATGCTTGCAGGAACGGCCAACTCAAAATAGGGTTGGTAGAATTCGTCTACTATTTCTTTGATACAGCCAAAATCTATAGCAATCAATTCATGCTCTTTGGAGATCAAGAAATTCCCTGGATGCGGATCAGCATGAACAGCTTTTAATCCGTGCATTTGGTACATGTAAAAATCCCAAAGTGTTTGACCAAGTTTGTTTCCGGTTTCTGAATCAAAATCTGTTTTTGCAAATTCGCTTAAATGCTTTCCCGTCATCCAGTCCATTGTGATGATGCGTTTGTTAGAAAGCTCTGGGTAATATTTAGGAAACTTAAGATTAGGAATATGGGCACAAGCTTCTGTAATCGCTACACTTTGCTTGACTTCCAGTTCATAATCTGTTTCTTCAGTCAATTTATCTTCTACTTCAGAGAAGTATCTTTTGGAATCTTCCCCTTTGAGGTTGAACATTTTCATGGCAATGGGTTTTACCATTGCGAGATCACTTCCTATAGACTCTGCTACACCAGGATATTGAATTTTTATCGCTAATTCTTTACCGTCTTTAGTAGCTCGGTGAACTTGACCTATACTCGCCGCATTGACAGAATCTTTAGAGAAGGTATCGTAAATTTCTTCTGGATAAGCACCTTGATACTTTTTAAAAGTTTTTCTAACTAAAGGAGCAGATAGTGGAGGCACACTAAATTGTGCAAGACTAAACTTCTCTACATAAGCACCAGGCAATAAACTCTTGTCCATGGATAGCATTTGCGCAACTTTAAGAGCACTCCCTTTTAAGCTCTTTAATCCATCGTATATGTCGGTAGCATTGTCCTCATCTAGCGAGGAGCGATCCATTTCTCTATTTACTGCTTTTTTAGAATAATATTTGATATAATTCGCACCTATTTTAGCTCCAGTCTTTACTAGCTCTGTCGTGCGGCCTATTTTACTGGTAGGTATTTTATCTAATGTTTTCATAGTACAAGTAGGAATTCAATAGAATGAATTCGATGATTATTGTGGTCTCGCTTTCGCGAAAGCAGAAATAAAAAAACTTATTACTTCAGCCTATTTAAGTTTAAACTTAGATTTAAGTTTAATTACGCCATGCGTTCTTTCCAGAGAAATTTTCCAAAATCGAAAACGGCATCTAAAGGAGTGTTATCGAAAACATCAAAAATGGTATTTACAGATTTCTCAATAGCCATATCGGTTTTTTCGAAACCAGCGCTGTTGTCCTCCATCCAAAATTTCATAAGGAACAACATTTGTATCCAAGCTCCTTCACTATAAATGGTTTCAGAACGCTCTAATAAAATATTAGATTTATCCTCGTTGCGTTGCATGATCAAGTCTTTAGAAAAATTCTTCACGTGCTTGCGCAAACCTTTTAACTGATCCATTTTATTCATCATGTACTGATTTTCCTTTAAGGTATAGAGCACATAACTTCTGTTAAGCGTTAGAAGTTCAAAGAAAGTATAGAAAAACGTGAGCATCTTTTCGCGATTGGAAAAGTGAGCATACTCTTCATTTTTGTGCGCTACATCCATGGTCATGGTAAAGAATGTGTTCCAAATATCCTTGCGCAAACTGTCAAAACTACCAAAGAATTGGTAAAATTCTTGCTCGGACATATTGTTATCCTTAGCAAATTTATAAACAGATTTAGGCGTTTTTTCATGCTCTAAAACATAATCCATATAAGCAGTGATGATATCATGCTTAGTGATTTCTTTCTTTTTAGTTGCCTTTTTTGCAGGTGCTTTTTTAGTAGTTGCCATAACCTTAGTATTTGAGGTAAAGATAGTATCTGTTTAACTTATTACGCAATAAGTTTAAACAAAAGTATGTTAAGGTTTAGTCGTCTTTTTGAGGTAAAACTTAGAGTGGTGAACGCATAAAAAAATCCCTTTCTAAAATTTTAGAAAGGGATTTTTAATTTTATTGAGAAGATCTTACTTCTTATACCGATTATAATATAATAAAATTCCTATTCTAAGATCTAGCCCTACAGTTAACGAGTTTTCTAAATTATCATTAAATTGGTAGCCTATCCCACCTGCAAATTCAAAAGTCATGATGTTTGCTATTGCTCGTTTAAGTCCTATTTTAGGTATGATAGAAAACGACTGTTCAATTCGAATATCACTATTATCGGATGAAATGGTTAACCAATCTGGAACTCTCATAAATTCTATTCCGAAATAACTTCCAGAATTGAGGTTGATGCTTTTTCCAGCTTCTTTCCTTTTTTCTCTATTAAAAAAGTATCGCGGTTCTAAACTTAAAGTATTTGTAAAAAAGAATTGCGTGTCATTATCGGTTCTATTTTTATAAAAACCACCTTCCTGACCAAATTCTGCGTTAAGTATGATCTTATCTGATAAAGGAACTTCGGCAGCAATCCAGCCACCTATTGCTCCTACTTTGAAAGATATAGCAGTTTCAAAGTTGTTGTTTTGGGAAAACCCAAAACAACAAATAAGAATTGAGATTGTAAACAAGTATCTTTTTAAATACATTATTCGAATATTACTCTATTGCCATGCCATTGATTAGTTCCTGATCTAGCCATTCCATAACCGGATACTTTAACAGCTTCTGGATTCCTAAAATCAAAATTATAGTCAAAACTAAAACTTGGATCTGCATTCCCAAAATTATACGTGATTAAAGGTGTCATAATACCCCAATCCAATACTTCTTCAATCTTATCACAGTTGTTACACGCTTTAGCAAGATCATAATACTGAATCCATACATCATTATTTGATTTAATAATAATACCTGCTTTTTTTAACTGTTCACTTTGTAGGCTACTAAAAGTGCTTCTCACTTGATCAAATATTTGAGAATAAACTAATTCAGTAAGGTCTCTTTCTGTTGATATGTTTCCAAAAGATACATCATCAGCAATTTCAATGATTACATCAAGATCATTTTGATTAAATGGTAAATTAGGTAAAGGTGTAGGACCTAATGAGTTATAATTCACCCAGTCTTGAACAGATCTATATGCCTGACCATCAACATAAATAGTGGTTAAATTTGTTGGGACTTGACCAACGACGTTATAAATTTGTGGTGTATATTTCCAAGTAATCGAATTTAAACCCATTCCCATTTCTGTAATTTCTTCTTTGCGCCAATCGCCAAAAAGACCACCTTTGAACTGATGCTTCACTTTTACCCCTATTGCATAAGCTAAAAACACATCAATATCATAATATTTATTTTTTACTCTTCTTCGATCCGAGTACTGGTCGTGACAAACCTTTGTAGTTCCAAAAATATTGCCTAGCAATGGGGATGACCCAGCACATTCATTTAATGTCATTGATGCAATTGCATGATCGTCTGCCGATGGTTGTGTTCCAGACGATGAGCCTGAGCCTGACGAAAAGCTTCCACCAGATACAACGCAAGGATCACTGATAATCTCCTCAGTAGCAGCAGCAAAAAAAGATAAATTAGGTGATAATTGCACTATTCCTCCACATGGATTGTGATCATTTATAAAATTATTTGTAATTGGCACATCAGTTCTAGCTAATAAGTTATCGCTTATACTTTGTTGATTTAAATATGTGTTTAGATCGTTGTAATCTTCAATGTCTATCATAAATAATCCTGAATCAGTATATTTAAAAACTTGATCCCCAATTGCTACTTCAGCATTTTGATTTAATAATGAGGAAAAAGTTTCATCTCCGAAAGCATCTTCTAATTCACTAAATAATTCAATAGCATTTGGATCTAAATTTTCATTATTTAGTACACCATTAACTCTAGCATCTAGATAACCATTTGTATCTTCCTCATCTACTAATGGATAAAGAGAAACAAAATCACTCTCATATAAACTATTAAAAAAATCAACTACTGATTGCTCATTTTGTTTTAAATCCTTTTGAAGCCCTTGTTGAACTATTTGGAAATGCTCTTTTGATGTAAAAATTAATCTTGAGTCAGAAATTTCCAATTCTAACTGAGTGTTCTTTGTGTTTAATTGTGTGTCTTCAATAATATCTTCACTACATGAAAAGATAAATAGGGTAAAAAAGAGAAACACTAAAGGTCTTTTAAATAAAATTAAAAGTTTTGTTTGTTTGTTTGTTTGTTTCTTTGGATTTGACCATTTTAAAAATATTTTATATTAATTAAACCATAAAGTATGAAAAATCTTACATTATTATTATCCTTTATATTTTCCTTAACATTGCTTTGCTCTTGTGAATCTGATGATGATGACATGCGAGCAATTGAATCTAGAGGTTCTTTTAGTATTGATAATGATACATTTGGATTAAGGTTTGGATTTGATACGCCAGTACAAGAAGACAGCCCTAACCTATATTATAAAACAATCTTATTATCAAGTGAAGGTTATGTATTGACTCAAAACAATCAACTTGAGGGCGCAGCAGATGTAGTTATAATGGAAGTGTATTCGGATCAGCAAAATTTTGAAATTGAAGGAACTTATTCCATTACTGATAATCAAGCGGTTTCAGGTCAAGTGGAAATGTATTTTGCTATCAATTATGACATTCAAAATGATACGCTAGATCGAGAAGAAGATATAGAATCTGGAACGCTTACTATCACTAAAAATGAGAATAATACATATGTATTTACTATTAACAATGGAGTGGTTGATATTGTAGGCAACGATTTTAAACTTAATTATAACGGTTTTGTGACAACGTTAAATTAAATCAAATTGACAAAAAAATCCCTTTCTAAAAATTTAGAAAGGGATTTTCAAGATTATAGGGAATCGTGAACTATGGTCTGTTTGTTGCCACTGGCTCTTTACTGACCCAAGTGTTAACTGCTACAATAGCATTTTCACTATAATCTACTTCAGTGAGCTGGTCGTTAGTCCAGAAAAACCATTTACCTGCTTTTCTATTGTTTTTATACTCTGCCTTAGCAGTTTTTTGACCATCAGCATTATAACTGATCCACTCACCGTGTCTTTTGTTATTTAAAAATGTACCTGTTTGAGACACAGTTCCATTTTCATGGAAATACGTTGCTTTTACCACTCCATCTTCCATCTTTTCAAAAGTAGGCTTTACCTCTTGTGCCATTGCAAAGGTTCCTATTGCTAATGCGCATGTTAAAAGAAATTTTTTCATCATTGTGTGATTTTATATAAGCCAAATTTAACGTTAAAAACACATTCACACAACATTTAGGTAACATTAATTTTACATTAAAATTTTAAAACACTGTAAATCAGTAAAGTAAATTAAATAAAAATAGAGCATTTTGTCCGATTAGGGCCTAATTATAGCCAAATCTTTACCTATTCCTTATGTGTTTATGAGTGAAATCGGTTTATTTTTGCACATTATTAGAAGTTTTAATTATGTATAGATCACACGATTGTGGCAGCCTGCGTGCTAGCGATATAAATAAAGAAGTAACACTTGCCGGTTGGGTTCAAAAAAGCCGCGATAAAGGTTTTATCGTTTGGGTAGACCTGAGAGACCGTTATGGTATTACTCAGTTGTTGTTTGATGAAGAACGTAGCCAAAAAGCTCTTATTGAAAAAGCCCAAAAGCTAGGTCGCGAATTTGTGATCCAAGTGAAAGGAACTGTGATTGAGCGGGAATCTAAAAACAAAAACATGCCTACTGGGGAGATCGAGATTCTTGTAAAAGAGCTTGAAATCCTTAGTGTTTCTAAAACTCCTCCTTTTACCATTGAAGATAAAACCGATGGTGGAGAAGAGCTGCGCATGAAATACCGTTACCTCGATATACGTCGCAATCCAGTACGTGAGAACTTGATCTTCCGTTCTAAAGTGGCTATGGAAGTGCGTAACTTCCTTGCAGGAAGGGACTTTATTGAGGTAGAAACTCCTGTTTTGATCAAATCCACACCAGAAGGTGCTCGTGATTTTGTCGTACCGTCTCGCATGAATGAAGGTCAGTTTTATGCCTTACCTCAATCGCCACAGACGTTTAAGCAATTGCTTATGGTGGGGGGTATGGACAAGTATTTTCAGATTGTAAAGTGTTTTAGAGATGAAGACTTACGTGCAGACCGTCAGCCGGAGTTTACACAAATAGACTGCGAGATGTCTTTTGTAGAGCAAGAGGATGTGCTGAATATCTTTGAAGAAATGACCCGTCACTTATTGAAAAAAGTGAAGAATATTGAGCTTGCAGCGTTTCCTCGCATGACCTATCAAGAGGCGATGGAAAAATATGGTAATGACAAACCAGACATTCGTTTTGGGATGGAGTTTGCTGATATTTCCGCTTTCGCGAAAGCGGGAGAATTCAAAATCTTTAACGAAGCAGAGCTAGTAGTTGCAATAGCAGTGTCTGGCGGGGAGAGCATGACGCGTAAAGACATTGATAAATTAATAGAATGGGTACGACGTCCACAAGTAGGAGCGACTGGAATGGTTTATGCAAAATGCAACCTGGACGGAACTTATAAATCCAGTGTAGATAAATTTTATTCTCAAGAGGACTTGGCCAAATGGGCAGAAGCTACTGGCGCAGAACCAGGAGACTTGATCTGTGTAATGTCTGGACCAGCCCATAAAACTCGTGCACAATTAAGCGCATTGCGTATGGAAATGGCAGAGCGATTGGGATTGCGTAATGCCGACGAGTTTGCTCCATTATGGGTAGTAGATTTCCCTCTTTTAGAATGGGATGAAGACTCAGCGCGTTACCATGCGATGCACCATCCGTTTACTTCTCCTAAACCAGAAGATGTGGAAAAGCTTAAAACTGATCCGGGAAATGTGCGTGCTAACGCTTATGACCTGGTGATGAACGGAAACGAAATAGGTGGTGGATCCGTAAGAATATTTGATAAAGAACTTCAAGCATTAATGTTTGATTATTTAGGATTTACTCCTGAAGAAGCAAGAGCACAATTCGGTTTCTTGATGGATGCTTTTGAATACGGAGCGCCACCGCATGCAGGACTAGCATTCGGTTTTGATCGACTGGTGGCTATTCTAGGAGGTCAAGAAACCATTAGAGATTTTATTGCTTTTCCTAAAAATAACAGTGGTCGCGATGTCATGATTGATGCGCCAAGTGCTATTGATCAAGAGCAATTAAAGGAATTGAATCTAAAAGTTACGGTGTAGCCAGTTAGTTTTTGTGTTGTGAGGGTTTGAATATCCAATATCCAGGATGCCTGGTGGAGCACTAAATAAATTTCAGCACAGGCTTCGTCGAAACCTTTTTTGACTAGTAACATACGATTACATAACCTATGAATTTTTTAAAATTTCTTGGAATTCTACTTTTGTGTGCCTTGACAGCCATAGGAGTTGGGTTTTATAATATTGATCAAGGAGAAGTTGCTTATGGTCATAAAATCATCGGTCTTTCTACCTTATTTATATTCTTTGTAGTCATGCCTTTATTTATATGGACACGTTATAAAAATAAAGATTTGAGTAAATTCAATTTCAATCAAAATAAGAAGGATGAGGATGATGAGTACTGGGATGTGGATGATAAAAGCAAGTGGAATTAATAAAGATGGTAATTAATCAATAGTTATATCGACTTTCCTAATGGGGGAAGCCGCATATATGATGTATAATAGAATATTTTTGAACAAAGCAGCACTATGAAAAAAGGCGTATTAATGGTCAATCTGGGATCTCCAGACAGTCCTAGTCCAAAAGATGTAAAGAAATACCTTGACGAGTTTTTAATGGATGAGCGCGTAATTGATTTACCTTATATATTGAGAGCTATTTTAGTAAAAGGAATTGTTCTAAATACAAGACCTAAGAAAAGTGCTGAAGCTTATGCCAAAATCTGGTGGGAAGAGGGCAGTCCGTTAATCGTACTATCAGAAAGACTACAAGAGAAAATAGATGCCTTTACAAGTGTGCCTATAGCACTCGCTATGCGTTACGGCGCCATGTCGATTGAGGAAGGAATGCAAGAGCTACACGATAAAGGGGTGGATGAGGTTTTATTGATTCCATTGTATCCGCAATATGCCATGGCAACTACAGAGACCATACAGGTGCTTGCCGAAGAATTGCGACAAGAAAAGTTTCCGCAGATGTCTTTTACGCACATGCCTCCGTTTTACAATCATCCAGATTACATACGGGTACTGTCAGAATCGATTAAGGAATCTTTAGAAGGTAAAGACTACGAGCATTTGCTTTTCTCATATCACGGTATTCCTAAAAGACATATCAGAAAAAGCGATATTACTAAGTCACATTGTAAAATGGATGGCAAATGTTGCGCTACACCTTCCCCTGCACATGAATTTTGTTATAGCCATCAATGTAAAGAGGTAACTCGATTAGTGGGAGAATACTTGGGAATGGAAGAAGGGACTTTTTCTACGAGTTTCCAGTCCCGTTTAGGTTTTGACCCATGGTTAACACCTTATACCGACCGTACCATCGAAAAAATGGGCTTAGGCGGTACCAAGAAAATGGCCATTGCAACACCAGCTTTTGTAAGTGACTGTCTAGAGACACTAGAGGAAATCGCTATGGAAGGAGAAGAGATTTTTCACGAAGTAGGAGGTAAAGATTTTCATGTGATTCCCTGTTTAAACGACCGTGAGGATTGGGTAAAAGTGCTTTCTCGATGGATCGATGAATGGGCCATGAGTGAGATCAAAGCCTAAAGATTCTTTAACCCCCAGATGTCTATAAAACGAGCCAATAAATCCCAACTTTTAGGAACTGAAACGATCACCAGATTACTTATAAAACAGGCAGTTCCTGCTTCTATAGGCATCCTGGTGATGTCGCTCAATATTCTAGTGGACAGCATTTTTGTGGGCAACTGGATCAATTCTGACGCACTTGCTGCTATAGGTGTGGTGTTACCTATTTCCTTTTTCGTTGCTGCTTTAGGAATGGCGATAGGAATAGGTGGTTCTAGCATTATTTCTCGAGCGCTAGGAGCAGATCATACAGAAAAAGCCAAGCGGACTTTTGGAAACATGCTTTCTCTTACGGTAGTGATCACCGTATTGATGACTGTTTTCGGTCTTCTTTTTGTCGATACTTTAGTCCCCGCATTTGGTGGTAGAGGACCGCTTTTTGAACCGGCCAAGATTTATTATCAGATTGTCTTTTACGGGATTCCTATTCTTGGATTGTGCATGATGGGGAATAATGTCATCAGAGCTGAAGGCGCCCCTAAACACGCTATGATAGCTATGTTGATCCCCTCTGTTGGGAATTTGTTCCTGGATTATATGTTGATTAATCTGTTGGATATGGGCATGGCTGGTGCGGCATGGGCATCGACTATTAGTTACGGCCTTTGTTTTAGCTATATTTTTTGGTTCTTTGTCTCTGGAAAAAGTGAGTTGCTCTGTTCTCTAAAGGACTTATTGCCAGACTGGCAAATTCTCAAAGAAATAGGCAGCCTTGGTTTTGTAACCCTATCCAGACAGGCGACCTCTAGTTTGATCTACTTAATAATGAATAACATCTTATTTGATTTAAGCGGCGTTGACGGAGTTGCCGTATTCCGTATTATAGGAAGTATGATGATGTTTGCTTTATTTCCGGTAATGGGAGTTACTCAAGGCTTCTTACCTATAGCGGGATATAATTTTGGGGCAGAACTCTGGGGGCGTGTACGAGAGGTTATTTATACCTCCATTAAAATTTCTTGCGGATTAGGAATAATGATTTTCTTAGGCCTTTTCTTTTTTACTCGAGAGATTGTAGGGGTCTTTACCGAAAACCCAGATGTTATCGAGCAAGCTTCATTTGCCATGAAATTAGTATTTCTTTCGGTACCTATTATTTCTATTCAATTGATTGGCGCCGCTTATTATCAAGCCATAGGTAAAGCTATTCCTGCTTTAGTATTAACCCTGCTGCGCATGGCAATTATTTTAGTACCCCTGTTACTCATTCTCCCTAATTTTTATGGAGAATTTGGAGTTTGGATCAGTTTCCCTATTGCAGACGTACTTTCTACACTGATTACAGCTTATTTTCTATGGAAAGCAATGGGTAAATTAAAACCTGTTTCTATCACAGATTAGTATAATGATCTCGCTTTCGCGAAAGCGGAATTATTAAATATATCCCAACCTTTTCGATGCTATGCACGCATACAATATCTTCGACTCAAACAAGTGAATAGATGTACAAAAAGGAATTTGACGTAAGATGGAGCGATCTAGATGCCAACAGGCACATGGCTAATAGCGCGTATCAAAACTTTATGAGTCACACCCGTATGGCTTTCTTAATAGAAAACGATTTTGGGCAGCGAGAAATGGCTCAATATGAAACTGGCCCAGTTATTTTTAATGAAAATATCTTCTACTTTAAAGAAATTCACCAGGGAAAACCAATTACGGTCACTTGTGAGGTGACTGGGATGAGTGACAATGCGAGCATGTTTAGTTTTAGACATAATTTTTATGATTACAAAGGGCGTAATGTCGCTCGAGGCCTAATGATAGGCGCATGGATGAATTTAAAAGAACGTAAAATCACCGCATTGCATCCTGAACTTTATAAAAGGATTAAAAACTTTCCAAAATCTGAAGACTTTAAGATTTTAGAAAAAGCAGATATGCGAGCACATGGGGAATTTCCTTCAGATCAGCTGTAGTTAATAGACCAGTACTGGTATCAGGAAGGTTTTACTATAATCTGAATTTATACGAATAAAACTCTATGCTGCAGATTGGTTGGAAGGAGCAATAAATGGGTCTTCAACATCAGCGCTTTATAGTACAAATGACGTAGGTATTTATTAAGTTTTGATAGGCATAGCAACCGGAAAACTAGCGCTCTTTGCTTCACTAAGTAAGCTGATGCTACCGCTGTGTTTTACCACAATACTTTTGGCCAAATAAAGACCAAGACCGGTGCTTGGCTCTCCATTAGTTCTCAAATGCCCTGGGGAATTTCTTAAATAGACTTTGTTCGGTCTGCTTGTTGAAACCTATACCATTATCCTGAACGGTTATGGTTACCGCGTTTTTATCTGTTTATCCAGATAGGATTACTTCTCCATTTTGATTAGAAAATTTAATAGAAGTAGTGATGAGGTTTTTTAACTCTTGTTTCATCCCTACTAGAGGCCTATATATTTTTACGGTGTTGGAATGCTGTTAGCCACCTTTGATTGTAGGGTGTTCACGCTTTTTTTATAATCCTGAAGTATAGCTTCAATCGCATATGATACAACTAGTATTTCAAAATTTTTAAATCCCATATTGATCTGTTTGGTCTTTAGAGCGTTAAGCATCGCTTCTAAAAACTGGAGCTGTTTGGAGCCTATTTCTTGTAATAAGTTCAGAGGAGCCTCAAGCTCTTTCTGATCGTCTGTATCTACTCTTAATATATTTAATAATTTGTAGCGTCTGTGCCACTGGCGTTCTTAGATCAGAAAAGATCAATTTGGCTACCTATTGTTTTTCTTTTTCTTTTTCAGCCCAGTTAAAAAGACCCCGCTAAAAATTAGAAGTCCTGCTAATGCTTTTTGCCAAGTAATGATATCCTTTCCAAAACCCACTGCTATTAAAGTAGCCAGCAGCGGTTGTAAATACACAAAGACAGCCACTACACTAGGCTTTAATGTTTTAATTGCAATAATATTAAGCATATAAGTTCCAAAAGTCGCAAATAAAATGACGTAACCTATATAGAGTAATGTAGAGGTACTCGCCATTTCAAAATCAAAGGCTAGTCCTTGTGTGATTCCAAAAGGAGTGATGAACAGCAGCCCAAAAAAGTACAACCATTTCATTAACGTAAATACATGATATTTTGCTGTTAGTCTTTTGGCTAGAAGGATGTAAAAGGAATAGGAGAAAGCGTTTACAAATATCAACAGATTTCCCAAGGTGGGGTTTGATGCTTCTGCACGAGTTCCCGTAGATAAGAATATCAACAAGGCTGCTCCAGAAAAACCTACTAGAATTCCTATAATACGAGTAGCAAAAAGACGTTCTTTTAAAAAGATAGCACTTAATACCAATACAATTATAGGAGTACTTACCATCAATACAGAGGCATTTATAGGGGAGGTAAGCGATAGTCCCCACATAAAAGTTACCATATTAAAACCTACACCGCAAAATGCCGCTAGAGCTATAGGCGGTAACTCTCTAAAAGGGATCTTTTCTTTGGGTCCTGCAACTAAAGAGATGATCCAGAAAATGGCGCATGTCACTATTACTCGATACCAGGTTAATCCAAAAGGGCCTATATATAAAGGAGTTACTTCTTTTGCTGCGGTAAAATTATAGGCGTAAAATAATGCGACAAAGAAGCCACAAATAATAGCTATGCTGCGTGCATTCATTTAAGATATTGCCACTTTTGCATCAGCAACTACTTTTTTAGAATTGCCTATGAAAGCTTCGCCTTTATAAATAAGAATAGGTCGCTTTATAAAGGTATAATGATCGAGCAATAACTCTTTATAATTGGTATCAGAAAGTTCCTTTTCGTGCAGTCCACGTCCTCTATACAGCTGTGCTCGTCTATTAAATAGTGATTCGTATGAACCGGTTTGCTCTTTTAAAAACTCTATTTGTTCAACAGTTATTGGTTGTTCTTTTGTGTTTTGTAAGGCAACATCTCCAGGAAGATCTAGCTCATCTTTGATGCGTTGACAAGTATTACAGCTATCTAGATAAATGAATAAATTTTTCATCGTACAAAATTACGATAGCTTTTGTTATCAGGAATAGGTTTCTGGTAATATTAATTCCAGTAACTATCGGGCGTTCTGGTTTTTTTATATAAAATGGCTGTTGCTGTTGTGTTTAGGGTAGTGATTCAAATAGATTGGAACACCATAAAAATGGGTTGTCTAATTTCTTAGATCAACCCATAATTTTTAAAAAAGCTAGATGGCTAATTCTTTGCTTCATTAATAAGGTATGGTGTTCTACCATCGGTTATAATTACTTTACTGTTAGCAGATTTGGACAGTTCTATAAAAGCTTCAATGCTTCGTATTTTGAGTATTTCTGCTGTGAGACCTTGTGCTAGAATTAATTGAGCATCTCTAGTTCCAGTGGCTTCGATGATTTTACGATCTGCTTCTAATCGTTCTCTTTGAAGAATAAATTCCATTCTCATGGCATCTTGTTCTGCTTGTAGTTTTTGCTCGATAGAAAAAGAGAGGCCTTGCGGTAATTGGATGCTTTTCATAAGAACAGCTTCAATAATAATTCCTTGTGGAGTAAGGGTTTCTTCCATTTTTACTTTAATAGCTTGTTCGATATCTGCTCTTTTCCCAGAATGCATGTCTTTCGCAAAAAACTGTGAGCAAACATCAGAACTGGCAGAACGAAATACTGCTGACATAACATCTTTATAGTTAGGACCAATGTTTTTAAGTACAGTAGGTACCATATCAACTTCTAGTCGATAAAGAATGGAAATTTCAGAATCAACACTTAAACCCTCTTTACTAGGTATTCTTAGAGCTAGCTTCAGATTGTTAGTTTGTATGGATTCTTTGATCACCTTTGTAGTAAAAGGATTAAACACAACAGTACCTTGAGTGGTTACCTTATCTTCTAGTTTGCCTAATCGTTGTTTCACACCTGCTTCTCCCGGCCGGATAACTGCGCAACTGGTCATGAGTAAAGAAGCGGCGATGAGGGTAAATGGCTTTTTCATAGTAATACTATTAGTTAATAATAGTAAAAGTCGCAAAGCTAATGGTAATAGTAACAGAGTTATTTGTTATTTTTTTCTTAAATTATAAAAACTAACATAACGGTCAAAAACAGACGGACCATCTAATAACAAAATGATTTTAAAACGATATCAAAAAATAGTAAATTGGAGCATGTTAGGAACATCAAGTCTGATTATTGAAAAGCGTAGAACAAGAGAATTGTATGGCCACCAATGTCATTATAAAATTAAAAAACTATGTCTTTGGATGAATCAACGGTTCTAAATGTGCAAAGCGTTCAATTGATGCGGCAGTCTTAAGAATTGCGGTGAAAATGCTGTGGCATTTTCAACCCCTGCTCAATACAACAGTAGTCTTTGAAGTAATTTCCTAATCATAGTAAAGTTAAAAACTAGCTTCAAGATATAACTAAAAGGGATTTATTTTTAACTAAAAAATAAATAGAAGAATCTTAATCCATCCTACATGTACTATATAATTTTAAAGTGATATACCATGGCTAAAAAACCAGCAAAAGGAGTCGTAAACTTCGGCAACCCATATTCAAATCTAGCGGCAGCAATGCTTAAGCTTAAGAACTCTGCTTCCAAAAAGAAGTAAATGTTCTCGATCTGCGATTCGGTCGCATCAAATTCAAATCCATAAAAAAGAGCTGTTTCTGTAGTAACAAATAGCTTCTTTATTTATAGGCTTTCTTGCACTAACTTGTCTTGTGTTAGGTGGTTGGTATCGCTTTCGCGAAAGCGATACCAACCACACTATTCAATTCAGAATTTTATGTTTACACAACACAAATGGTTATAGAAAAATGCATCTTTGCAACCTATTAGAAAACTAAATTGGCAACAAAAAAGATAATCATAGGCCGCACAGACCGTGCTGATTTTCCAAAATTAAAGATAGAGGGAATTGATATTAAAATCGATACAGGTGCCTACACGAGTAGCATACACTGTAAAGATATTGAAGAAACTGACGGTGTGCTTTATGCCACACTACTAGATGAAGAACACGATCAGTATCATGGAAAGCGGCTGAGCTTTGAGGAGTATAAGATCACTAGTGTACGCAGCAGTAATGGTAGTGTAGATTTGCGTTATGAGGTGGAAGGAAACATCAGGCTTTTTAAGAAACTGTACAAGATCTCTTTAACTTTGAGTAATCGGGAAGAAATGAAATACCCAGTTTTGATAGGGCGTAAATTTCTTTCTCCTAAATTTATTGTAGATCCTGAATTACAGGATATTTCTTATTTACATTCTCAGTATGAAGATTAATATTTTATCACGCAGTACCAGCCTTTACAGTACAAAAAGATTGCTAGAAGAGGCTCGTAAAGCTGGTCATATAGCAAAAGCGATCAATGTGCTGCATTGTAATATCAAATTAGAAAAACAGAAACCTACTGTTTATTATCATGGAGAAAGGTTGGTTACTCCTGACGCTATTATTCCACGTATAGGTACTAGCATTACTTTTTATGGAACTGCTATTGTACGTCAGTTTGAGATGATGAATTGTTTTACGACCGTAAGCTCGATGTCTCTAGTATGTAGTAGGGATAAATTACAAAGCCTACAACTGCTTTCTAGAAGTGGTGTGGACATGCCCAAGACGGTATTTACCAACTTTGGGGATCATACAGACGCTATTTGTAAACAGGTTGGTGGTCCTCCTGTAGTCATCAAAGTCTTAGAAGGAACTCAAGGAATAGGGGTGAATCTTGCCGAGACTATAGCTGCTGCAGATGCCATTATAGACGCTAATAATGAATTGAGGACTCGTGTGATTATACAAGAATTTATAAAAGAAGCAGGAGGTGCAGATTTACGTGCTTTTGTTGTTGGAGATAGGGTCGTAGGTGCTATGAAAAGACAGGCTCAAAAAGGAGAATTTAGGTCTAATTTACATCGTGGAGGGACCGCAAAAAGTATCGTACTCACTAAACGTGAAGAACAAACAGCCGTAAGTGCGGCCAGATCTTTAGGTCTTGGAGTTTGTGGGGTAGATTTACTCCAAAGTAGCCGAGGTCCTTTAGTACTTGAGGTTAATAGCTCTCCAGGTCTTGAAGGAATAGAAAGAGCTACAGGTAAAAATATTGCGGCAGAAATCATCAAGTACATAGAAAAAGGTGTTCATGCTTAAAGAACTCAAAATATTTAATACAATTATAGAGCCTGGGAAAAGTTATAAGCTCAATTTTAATATGGCCAAGCTTTATACTTCTACTAGTATTGAAGTGCCGGTGATTATAAATAGGAGTAAAAAAGCAGGCCCAATAGTGCTGGTTACAGGGGGTATTCATGGAGATGAAATCAATGGTATAGAGGTCGTAAGACAATTGATTTCTAAAAAAATTAATAGGCCAGTATCCGGAACCATCATAGCGATTCCTGTTTTAAATGTTTTTGGCTTTTTAAGCGGTAAAAGAGAGTTTCCTGACGGAAGAGATTTAAACAGGGTTTTTCCTGGAACAAAATCAGGAGCCCTGGCAAGTAGATTTGCTTATCAGGTGTCTTCAGAGATTTTACCACATGTTGATATCATTTTGGATTTTCATACTGGTGGCGCGCAACGTTTTAATGTGCCACATATTAGGGTTTCTCAGTTAGAGGTCAACTCTTGGAATTTGGCTAAAGTTTTTAATGCACCATTTTTGATGCACGGAAACAATATTAAAAAGACATTTAGAGCAACTTGTTCAGACCTAGGCAAGACGTATTTGCTCTTTGAAGGAGGGATGTCCAACCGCAATGATAAAGAAGTAGTTGATACCGCAGTTAATGGGGCTATTAGAGTACTCGATCATCTTAAAATGTTAAGGGCCGATGTCTACGTTGAAAGGCGAAACGAAGAATCTATTATTGTAACCGATTCCATGTGGATCAGAGCAAAATACTCAGGATTATTGCACCCTAAAGTGAAGACCGGAAAACGCGTAGAAAGAGACGAAATTATCGCGATTATCACTGATCCTTATGGAGAGTTAAAATACAAGGTCAAATCTCCACATATGGGCTACGTTATTAATGTTAATCAAAGCCCGCTAGTGTATCAAGGGGATGGGATATTTCATATTTCAAAACATGGAGAATAAAGAAGCGCTTAGAAAGCAGTACTTGGAACGTAGGTTGGCCCTGACACAGGATCAGTTAGAGGAATACAGCATACAAATCGCTAATAAAGTAGTACAAATGGATATTTGGCATTATTCCACATATCATATTTTTCTTCCTATAGTAAAACTCAATGAAATAAATACCGAGTACTTGCTACATGTACTTCAAGGAAAAGACAAAAATGTAGTCATTTCTAAATCAAATTTTGAAGATTTTTCCATGTCTACTTATTTGTTGACAGATCAGACTAAATTAACAATCAACAATTATGGAATCCCGGAGCCTGACAAAAACAATATTGTTGTAGATGAAAAAAATATTGATGTCGTCTTTATTCCTTTAGTTGCCGCAGATATATATGGCAATCGAATAGGCTATGGCAAGGGTTTTTACGACCGATTTTTAAAGAAATGTAGCCCTGAAGTTATAAAGATAGGACTGTCATTTTTTAATCCGTTAGCTTTTAAAATGAATGCTAATAGCACGGATGTCGCATTAGATTACATTGTTGATAGGCAAGAGATTTTAAAAATAACGCTCTAAATTATTTTCTATTTATAAACAGGAGTACCGCTAGCTTTGTATTTCGATTTACTTTTTTATCATACTCAATTTCAGACTAAAGCATTTTATGATTTTCAAAACACTATTTCAGTGTTTTGTCTTAAAAATGTTGAAATTCTCTAAAAAAAAGGCTTATTCCTGTATTAACAGGAAAAGGCAATCATCAATAGCCTGGGGATTTGCTTGATATAACATCTTAAATTTCAGAAGCTTCTTTTTTAATATCCGCTGGAAAAGCTTTTTTACTAAAGATGATCAAAAGGGTAACTCCAATGGTGATGGCGCTGTCTGCAACGTTAAAGATAGCATTGAAAAATTTAAAATGTTCTCCTCCTATAAGTGGCATCCATTCTGGCCAGTATCCTTCAAATAGAGGAAAGTAAAGCATGTCTACTACATGTCCATAACCCAAGGATGCATAACCGCCATCATCCGGAAAAGCAATCGCAATAGCACCGTGGTAGCTTCCTGAAAAAATAACACCGTAAAAGATAGAATCGATAATATTTCCTAGAGCACCTGCAAAAATCAATGAAATGCTAACAATTAAAATTTGATGTGCTCTTTTCTTAATGCTACTTACCAGCCAGTAACCAATTCCAAAAACAGCAAATATTCTAAATACAACTAATATCAACTTACCATAATCCCCCGGTATTTCCATACCCCAGGCAGCCCCAGCATTTTCATAAAAAAGGAGTTTAAATTTACCCCAGTCTAAAATAGCATCACTATTGCTTCCAGTTAATGTATAATTAAGCTTTATATAAATTTTGCTCGCTTGATCTATTAGTAGAACTAATAGAATAATAAGTACCGCTCTTGATAATTTCATGGGTGTTTTTCAAAGACTCAAAAATACTACTTATTGCGCTTTTTAAGATGGTTAATATTACCAGATATGGTTTCTAGTCGAGCAAAATACTTGATCCACAAAGTTTTTTCAAATGACGACACCATTCCGGATCTAGAAAGAGCTTGGATCTCATAATCGTTCAGATCTACAGAGATTGTTGCATAAACAGAGATATAATTGAGGTCGCCTTCCAGCTTTTCTATTTTACAACTTCCAGAAAGTTGATTGATAAAAATACTTTTGTAATTTCCTTGAACAGTGATATCTGCAGAATGGGTATTAATAACCAGATGTCTATTACTGGGTAAGGATAAAGTAGCTTTTCCGTCGATAACTTTATGAGCCCCTAATTTGTCCTGAGGAAAGGAAAAAGCTGGGGTAAAAGGGTCTGTTATCAGTAAGGAATCATTTCTAATCTCGCTAGATAGAGTTACTGCATTTTTGTATTCACCATTCTGTATGCTTACTAATTGGACTATATTAGAGTTGTTAGTAGTTATTTCTAGTTCGAGGTGTTGATCCACTTGAATATCTACCACATCAAACGGAGCTTGAAGGTGACGGGTTTCATTTTTAACTGTCGCAGTTGTTGATTGAGCTTCCACTTTTGCAAAGGCAATAACAATACTAAGTATGATAGCACAAAAAAACCTACGTAAACCAAAACAAGCACTACCTTCCTCCAAATTACCTAGGTTTAAATTGTAGCAACTCCCATAATCTAGGAATATGCAGTTGTTACTGCATGTTTTTTGCTTCGATACTCAGCGTAGCATGAGGAACAAGTTCCAAACGTTTTTTGTTAATCAGCTTACCAGTAACACGACAAACACCATAAGATTTGTTTTCAATTCTTATTAATGCATTTTTCAGGTCTCGAATAAACTTTTCTTGACGTATAGCTAGCTGTGAGCTTGTTTCCTTGCTCATTACAGCACTTCCTTCATCAAAGGCCTTAAATTGTGGGGCAGTATCATCTGTACCGTTGTTAGCGTCATTCATGTAGGCGCTTTTGATCAATTCATACTGTTCTTTAGCTTCTTTAATTTTTGCATTAAGTATGTCCTTGAAATAAGCTAAGTCCTTATCGCTATATCTTAATTTTTCATTTTCATTCATATTCTTTAAATTTTAGTCACTTTAATTGTGGTGGCAATATCGTCAAATTCAATTACCGTACCATTATCAACATGTGTTGTTATCGTTAATAAATCTGCTAATGTTTCATCCTTGATATATTGTGTGTTTGCTCTAAGAGCATCGTCCAATTCACTGTGAGATTCCATTTCAATGTTAATGCGGTCGGTTACCTCGAGTCCAGAATCTTTTCTTATATTTTGAATGCGATTTACTAGTTCTCTAGAAATCCCTTCTTTTTTAAGTTCTGGCGTTATGGTTACATCGAGGGCAACAGTAATACCAGACTGATTTGCTACTAACCATCCTTCTATGTCTGAAGATGTAATCTCCACATCCTCAAGGGACAAAATAACCGCATTACCGTTTACTTTCACCTCTTTTTTACAAGTTTTTTCTAACAAAGCTATATCTTCTTGTTGAAAACTTTTAATGATAGTAGCGATTTGTCCCATTTGCTTACCAAAACGCGGGCCTAGTACTTTGAAGTTTGGTTTTATTTCCTTTACAAGTATACCACTTGCATCATCGATCAACTTAATTTCTTTCACATTTACTTCACTTTTTACCAACTCTGCGATGGCTTCGATCTGAGCTTTATCTACAGCATCTCGTACGGGTATCATAATGCGTTGAAGGGGTTGACGCACTTTAATACCTTCCTTTTTACGCAAGGATAAGGTAAGGCTAGAAATGATTTGTGCTTTGTGCATTTTCTCCTCTAGATCAGTGTTTATTAGGGACTCATCTGCTTTAGGGAAAAGCGCAAGATGAACACTTTCACTCGGATTGCTTTCGCCAACACCAGTTAAATCTTTATACAATTGATCCATAAAGAATGGAGCAATAGGAGCGCCTAATTGCGCTATTGTTTTTAAGCAGGTATATAAAGTTTGATAGGCAGCAATTTTATCGTGTTCATAAGTTCCTTTCCAAAACCTTCTTCTGCATAAACGCACATACCAGTTGCTCAAGTTCTCCGTGACAAAAGTGGTTATCGCACGAGCAGCTTTAGTAGGTTCATAATCTTCATAGAATGCCGTGCTGTCTTTTATCAACGTATTTAATTCTGATAATACCCATCGGTCGATTTCTGGTCGATCTGATAATGGAATGTCTTTTTCGCTATAGGTAAAGCCATCTACGTTAGCGTAAAGACTAAAGAACGAATAGGTATTGTAAAGGGTTCCGAAAAACTTGCGTTGGACTTCAGTAATTCCTTCGAGATCAAACTTAAGGTTGTCCCAAGGATTAGCATTACTCACCATATACCAGCGCGTTGCATCTGCACCATATTTTCCTAAAGTCTCAAAAGGATCTGCAGCATTCCCTAGGCGCTTGGACATTTTTTGTCCATTTTTATCGAGAACCAGACCGTTAGAAATAACGTTTTTATAAGCCACATCATCACTTATCATGGTAGCTATAGCGTGTAATGTATAGAACCATCCCCGTGTTTGATCCACCCCTTCGGCAATGAAGTCTGCTTTTCGGAGTTGGTTTTCTACCTGTTCTTTATTTTCAAATGGATAGTGCCATTGGGAATAAGGCATGGATCCTGAATCAAACCAAACATCGATAAGGTCTGCCTCACGAGTTAATTTTGCTCCGGTTTTACCTACCAAGTAAATTTGATCTACGACGTTTTTATGAAGGTCTACAATGTTGTAGTTTTTTTCACTCATGTCGCCATTTTTAAATCCAGCAAACGGATTGGTAGTCATCAATCCAGCAGCGATAGATTTTTCTATTTCGCCCATCAGCTCTTCTATAGAACCGATGATCATTTCTTCAGTTCCGGTTTCATTTCGCCATATAGGAAGTGGGATTCCCCAAAAACGAGAGCGCGATAAATTCCAGTCGTTTGCATTTGCCAGCCAGTTGCCAAACCTTCCTTCTCCAGTAGATTTGGGCTTCCAGTTGATGGTTTTGTTCAACTCGTGCATTCTGTCTTTGAACTCGGTTACTTTTATAAACCAACTGTCCAGTGGATAATACAACACCGGCTTATCTGTTCTCCAACAATGTGGATAACTGTGCACGTATTTCTCTACTTTAAAGGCTCTGTTTTGTTCTTTTAAAGCGATCGCAATATCTACATCTACAGAACGTTCTGGCGCTTCTCCATCAGCAAAGTATTCATTTTTCACATACTTTCCCCCTACCTCAGGCAGTTCTTCGCGGAATTTGCCTTGTAAATTGACAAGTGGTACTGGATTGTTATATTCATCTAAGACCAACATCGGGGGGATAGGTGGAAGTGCCTGTTTGGCAACCAGAGCATCATCTGCACCAAAAGTTGGCGCAGTGTGTACGATTCCTGTTCCGTCTTCCGTAGTTACAAAATCACCTAAGATGACTCTGTAGGCATCCTGCGCATTTTCAAAAGGTGTTGCGTAAGGCAGTAATTGCTCGTATCTCAAGTTCACTAGGTCGGTTCCTTGGCAGGATCCTAAGACTTGATAGGGTATCTTTTTGTCTCCTAGTTGGTATGCTTGTTTCGCTTTCGCGAAAGCGTCACCTTTTAAAGATTGATACTTTTTACCAAATTGATAGTTCACTAACTTCTCAGCAAGAATTACTTGCATCGGTTCACCAGTATACTGGTTGAACGTCTCAATAAGTACATACGCTATTTTAGGACCTACAGTAAGGGCGGTATTAGAGGGCAATGTCCATGGTGTGGTAGTCCAAGCAAGGAAAAAAACCTCTCCATGAGTTGGAAAAGGTAATTTGGATGGATCTTCCACTTTAAATTGGGCAGTAACAGTGGTGTCGGTTACATCTTGATAAGTTCCTGGTTGGTTCAACTCATGGGAGCTAAGTCCAGTTCCTGCAGCAGGAGAATAGGGTTGTATGGTATAGCCTTTATAAATTAAGCCTTTAGAATAAATCTCTTTTAACAACCACCAAACCGATTCCATGTACTTGGACGTATAGGTAATATAGGGGTGTTCCATATCTACCCAATACCCCATATCAACAGTTAACTTGCTCCATACGTCAGTATACTGGAGAACTGCTTTTTTACATTCCTCATTGTATTCTTCTACAGATATTTTTGTACCTATGTCTTCTTTGGTAATTCCAAGTGCTTTTTCAACTCCTAGTTCTATAGGAAGACCGTGTGTGTCCCATCCAGCTTTGCGATTTACTTGATAGCCTTGTTGTGTTTTAAAACGACAAAATAAATCTTTAATCGTGCGTCCCATAACATGATGAATACCAGGTAACCCGTTAGCAGATGGGGGTCCTTCAAAGAAAATAAAAGGCTCATTCCCTTCACGAGTCGTCATGGACTTGTTGAAAATATCGTTTTCTCTCCAAAAAGATTTGATACGCTCATCAACTTCTGGAAGGTTTAATCCTTTGTATTCATTGAATTTTTTACTCATTGCACTAGTGTTTTAAAGCTGGCAAAAGTACGGAAATTTGTGCATTATATACGTTCCTAGGGGCAGACTTAAGTCTGCCCCTAGGAACGGCGATGTAGTTGTTTTTTAGGAAAACAACTACATCTTATGTTTAAATTAGGAGGTGCAACAACTTACAGCTCTATGTGCATCTTGTTTTAGTAACAAAAAATCAAGATTTTATAATTTTGCCCAAATTAGAAAAGCCTTCGCACACTTTTTTGTGGAGCAAAGCAGAAGAGTTAGAAGTCATTGCATCATTGATTAATGCTTGCGTCGAGTTGCTGGCAGACTGAAGTCTTCCCTTTGGTAAGTGCCTTTTGTTTTTTATTTCTCTTTTTGGGAATACCTTTTCAAGTTACCTCGATCTCTAGCACCAGTCCTTCATGACTGCGCAAATTCATTACGGTACCGTCTTCAAAGATGAGGTATTGCCCCTTGATACCTTTTAATTTTCCAGCATGTTGAGGGGTTTTAGCAAGGTTAACACTGGTCACTTTTGCAGGATATTGAAGTACAGGAAATTTAATTTGCCATTCTTTTTCATTCTCCAGAATGAATTCTTGGGCTTCTTGAGGTATAAATTGGAGCAAGCTTTCGCGAAAGCTTAACAAATCCAAATCTTTCACTGAATTTGTCAGCATTTTTCTCCAGTTGGTTTTATCTGCTACGTGATTTTTTAAGGCCATCTCTGAAATACCAGCAAGGTAACGGTTGGGAGTCTCTAGAATTGCAACGGCCTCATGTGCCCCTTGATCGATCCATCGGGTAGGGATTTGTGTTTTACGAGTCACACCTACTTTTATATTACTGCTGTTGGCTAGGTAAACGATATGTGGTTGGAGTTGTATTTTTTTCTCATACTCTAGATCGCGATCTTCTTCATCCAGATGTGCCCGGCTTAACTCTGGCTTCATGATCCATTCTCCGGCTTGTGGGATTTGAGAAAAACAATCATAACAAAATCCTTGACGCCATATTTTTTTGTCAAGGCCGCAATTAAGACATTCATTTCCTACATGCTTTAAAGAAATATTTTTATCCAGCAGTTGGTTCATGTGCAAAAAGTGATCTGGGAAGACAAGGTAATAGTGGACGGTTTCCTTCAGTTCTGTTTGCATTTTTCTAATCGTGCCGGTAAGGATCATGGTGGTAACTTTAAAAATTAAGGGAGTATCTTTGAAATTGTAAAAATACCAATTAGGATTTGTAATATATGGCAAACGCACTACTCAATTCTGTCGTCTCGTGGTTTCTTAAGAAACGCCTTCACGATATGGAGCTTTTTATGAAGCATCCACAGGAGTTGCAGGATAATATTTTGCAAGACCTTATTTATTACGCAAGGCATACAGAGGTAGGAAGGAAGTACGGTTTTGATTCCATAAAATCTTATAGAGAATTTGCAGACAGAGTACCTGTTTCTGGATACACCGAAATGGAAACTTCCATAGAGCGCTCTAGAAGTGGTGAAGGAAATATTTTTTGGCCTAGTGATATCAAATGGTTTGCGATGAGTAGTGGCACGACAAATTCTCGCAGTAAATACATACCAGTAAGCCAGCAGTCTTTAGAGGACTGTCACTATGCGGCTGCAAAAGATTTGCTCTGTATGTACCTGAACAACAATCCAGATTCTAAGATTTTTAAGGGAAAGGCATTGCGATTGGGTGGGAGCAAACAACTGGATAAAAAGTCAGGAACTGCCGCTGGAGATTTGAGTAGTATTTTAATAGACAATATGCCTTTTTGGGCAGATTACAGCTCTACGCCAGGAAATGAGGTCGCCTTAATGGCAGATTGGGAAACCAAAATGCCTGCGATTGTTCAGGAGACTAGCAAAGAAAACGTGACCAGTCTTGCAGGTGTTCCTTCCTGGATGATGGTGCTTCTTATCAATGTACTGGAAACTACAGGTAAGGATCATATTTTAGAAGTTTGGCCACAAATGGAAGTATTCTTTCATGGAGGCGTGAGTTTTGATCCGTATGTAGAGCAGTATAAGAAATTACTTCCAGCAGAACACATTAACTATTATGAAACTTATAATGCGAGTGAGGGGTTCTTTGCCATTCAAGATAGAAACCATAGTAAGGAGCTATTGCTTATGTTGGATTATGGAATTTTCTACGAGTTTATTCCTATGAAAGGCTATGACACGCCTGATGAGAAGGTCATACCCCTTAGCGAGGTAGAACTGGGAGAGAATTATGCTATTATTATCACCACTAATGCTGGTTTGTGGCGGTATAAAATAGGAGATACGGTACGTTTTACAAATAAAAGCCCTTATCGCATTAAGGTAAGTGGCCGCACCAAGCATCACATCAATGTTTTTGGGGAAGAGTTGATTATTGAAAACGCCGAGGAGGCACTCAAGAAGACTATAGCTGAGGTTCCATGCTTTATAAAAGACTACACAGTCGCGCCTATATTTATGGAAGGTAAAGAAAAAGGAGCTCATGAATGGATGATTGAATTTTCGAGGCAACCAGAAGATATTTTCGCTTTCGCGAAAGCTTTAGACTTACATCTTCAAAGAGTAAATAGTGACTATGAGGCAAAACGATACAACAATATTACATTAACGCCACCAAAAATAAACATCGCAAATCCAGATGTATTTTACAATTGGCTCAAGCAAAAAGATAAATTGGGAGGTCAGCATAAAATTCCAAGGTTGAGTAATTCTAGGGAATATATGGATGAGTTGCTACTGATTCATAGCAAAAGCAGTCTGGTAAAATAATTAGATTTTTTCCATCTTATTTTTTGGAAACAGGGGCAAACTGCTTGGTTAAACCTGATCTGAAAACTTAATAAAAACGTATTTTTGCATAAAATTTATACATGAGTAAATTAGTTGTGGTAGGAACCGTAGCCTTTGATGCTATAGAAACTCCTTTTGGTAAAACAGATAAGATTTTAGGTGGAGCAGCAACCTTCATTGGGCTTAGTGCTTCTCACTTCGATACAGAAGTAGGTTTGGTGAGTATTGTTGGGGGGGATTTTCCGCAAGAATATTTAGATATGCTTAAAAACCGAGGCATGAACATTGATGGTGTTGAGGTGGTCAAAGGGGGTAAAACATTTTTTTGGTCTGGAAAATACCACAATGACATGAATACTCGTGACACTTTAGCAACAGAGCTTAATGTATTGGCAAACTTTAGCCCAATAGTGCCAGAAGCCTTTAAAGATGCTGAAGTAGTGATGTTAGGAAACTTGCATCCAGCTGTACAATTAGGGGTAATAGCGCAAACCCCTTTGGCAAAGTTAATCGTACTGGATACGATGAATTTCTGGATGGATAGTGAATTAGATATGTTGCATCAAGTAATTGCAAAGGTTGATGTGATCACAATTAATGATGAAGAAGCAAGACAGCTTTCTGGGGAATATTCTCTAGTCGCTGCGGCGCGTAAGATCCATGAGATGGGCCCTAAATATGTGGTGATCAAAAAAGGCGAGCACGGGGCTTTGTTGTTCCAAGGAGCTCATATATTCTTTGCTCCAGCATTACCACTAGAAGAGGTATTTGACCCTACAGGTGCTGGTGACACATTTGCCGGAGGTTTTACAGGATTCCTTGCCGCAAGTGGTGATTATAGTTTTGAAAACATGAAACGAGCTATTGTTTACGGTTCTAACTTTGCATCCTTTGCGGTAGAAAAATTTGGAACAGAGCGTATGCAAACGATCACCAGTGAAGAAATAAATACACGTTTGGAGCAATTTAAAGCGTTGACTAAATTTGAAATAAACAATTAGCACTATCTATTAAAAAAGCCTTAAGAATTCTTGAGGCTTTTCTATTTTTATACCCTTATAAACCCCATCATGAGCGACCAATTAAAACACGAGTGCGGTATTGCACTTATACGTCTTCTTAAACCCCTAGAATACTATAAGGAAAAATACGGAACAGCTTTCTACGGCATCAATAAAATGTATTTAATGATGGAAAAACAGCACAATCGCGGTCAGGATGGTGCTGGATTTGCAAGTATTAAACTAGATGTCAACCCAGGTCAACGCTATATTTCTAGAGTACGCAGCAATGCGGCACAACCTATTCAAGATATTTTTAAACAGATCAATGAACGCATCAATACAGAGCTGACTGAAAATCCTGGAATAAAAGACGATGTAGCAGCGCAAAAAGCGCAGATCCCTTATGTAGGGGAATTATTGATGGGCCATGTGCGTTATGGTACCTTCGGGAAAAACAGCATTGAATCAGTACATCCATTCTTAAGGCAGAACAATTGGATGCATCGCAACCTGATTATGGCAGGGAATTTTAATATGACCAACGTATTCCAGCTTTTTAACAAGCTTGTAGAATTAGGGCAGCACCCTAAAGATATGGCAGATACCGTCACTGTTATGGAAAAGGTAGGTCATTTTCAAGACAGACAAGTCAGTAAACTCTACAAAAAATTTAAATCAAAAGGACTTTCTAAAATAGAAGCTAGTCCTAAAATTGCTGAAGAAATAGACGTCGCCAAAATTTTGCGTAAAAGCGCTAGAGATTGGGACGGTGGTTATGCTATGGGGGGGTTAATGGGACATGGAGATGCTTTTTTGTTAAGGGATCCCGCAGGAATACGACCAGCGTATTATTATCAAAATGATGAAGTAGTTGTAGTGGCAAGTGAGCGACCAGTCATACAAACTGCTTTTAATGCCCCATTTGATGATGTAAAGGAATTGGATCCTGGAAAAGCCATTATTATTAAAAAAGATGGAACAGTTACTTTAGATCAAATCACAGAACCTTTAGAACGTAAAGCCTGTTCTTTTGAACGTATTTACTTCTCACGTGGCAGTGATGCAGAAATTTATCAGGAACGTAAGATGTTAGGAAAACTATTGTTTCCCGAGATTATGAAGAGCATAGATAACGACATCGACAATACAGTCTTCTCCTATATCCCCAATACAGCCGAAACATCATTCTATGGTATGGTAGAAGAAGGTCATGCCGTTCTCAATAAGCAGAAAAAAGATTTTATAATCGCAGGAGAAGGAAATCTGACAGAAGAGCAGGTGGAGGCCACGCTTTCGCGAAAGCTAAGAACAGAAAAAATAGCCATCAAGGATGCTAAACTTCGCACGTTTATAACAGAAGACTCTTCTCGTGATGACCTTGTGGCCCATGTGTATGATGTGACTTATGGTGTGGTAAAGCCAGAAGATAATCTTGTTATTATAGACGATTCCATTGTAAGAGGAACAACTTTGAAAAAATCCATTCTTAAAATGATGGACCGATTGAATCCCAAGAAAATTGTTGTGGTTTCTAGTGCGCCGCAAATACGATATCCTGATTGTTATGGAATTGATATGGCTCGATTAGAAGGCTTGGTTGCCTTCAGAGCGGCGCTTGCATTACATAAAGATCAAGGCACATACGATACAGTTGAACGCATTTATAAAAAGTGTAAACTACAAACCGAACTGGAAGACGTAGATGTAGTGAATCATGTAAAGGAATTATACGACCCTTTTACAAATCAAGAAATATCTGATAAAATAGGGGAACTACTCTCTGATGAAGATATAAAAGCTGAAGTAAAAGTCATTTATCAAACTGTAGATAATTTACATAAAGCTTGTCCTAAGAATTTAGGCGACTGGTATTTTACAGGAAATTATCCTACAGACGGTGGTAATCGTGTAGTAAACCGCGCGTATATCAATTTCTTTGAAGGAAATGATGAGCGTGCTTATTAGAAAAGTACAGTTAAAACACCTAAAAAAGCCCCAAATCAAATTAGTGATGTGGGGCTTTTTATTTTTGCTGCTGCTTGGAAATTACTTCCCTTCAGCATATCTTTTAGAAACTTCCTCCCAATTGATCACGTTAAAAAATGCTTCCACATAATCTGGACGTCTGTTTTGATAGTTCAAGTAGTAAGCGTGTTCCCATACATCAAGACCTAGAATAGGAGTTCCTCCACATCCTACTCCTGGCATAAGTGGGTTGTCCTGGTTAGGAGTTCCACATACATCTAGTTTTCCTCCTTCATGTACACAAAGCCATGCCCAACCAGAACCAAATTGTCCTTTGGCGGCAGTGCTAAAGTTATCTTTAAACACCTCAAAAGATCCGAAGGAACTATTGATAGCCTCGGATAGATCACCGGTTGGGTTACCTCCACCATTAGGAGACATTATTTCCCAAAACAGGCTGTGATTGTAAAAACCACCACCATTATTTCTCACGGTTTTATTATTCATGTCTAAGTTGCGAAGGATGTTCTCGATGGTTTTTCCAGCAAGATCTGTACCTTCTATAGCAGCATTTAAATTATTGGTATACCCTTGATGATGCTTACCGTGGTGTATTTCCATTGTTCTTGCATCTATATGAGGTTCAAGTGCATCATTAGCGTATTTTAATTCTGGTAATTCAAAATCCATTATATATTATTTTTATTGATTAATAATTATAGAACCATAAATTTAGGCACAAAATGGGAACTGTTAAAATTATACACGTTATATTATCCTTAAAGTGTTCAGGTTCATCGTAAAGTATTTATTCATCAAAAGGAGTTCATTGGTTGGAATTTAATTCGGAACAACAAGATTTATGCTTAGGATTATATAAGTTAAAGGGAAAGCAGTAATAGGGAAGCCACTGATGTCAAAAGGCTAAAAGAGCTTACCATCTAATGATTTTTTATCACTTTAAGCAATACACTTTGGAATCTTAGGTCGCATTGGGCTTGTGTCCATCTTTTCTATGCTTATATTTGAATATGTCTCAATCACCTACTACTTTTTATAGCGCTAGTGCTGGATCTGGAAAGACCTATACGCTTGCACAAGATTACTTAACACTGCTTTTTAAAAACCCTTATAACAACGGATACAGGCGTATTCTAGCCGTTACTTTTACTAATAAAGCGGTGGGCGAGATGAAAGAACGTATACTGGAATACTTGTATAAATTTACTTTTGACGACTTGGAACTTGGGGTTTTAGGAATAGCAAATCACATTAAAAACCAAACTGGTTTGGACAACCAGCAGTTCAAAAAGAAAGCTCGAGCTATTTTTAATCAGCTGTTGCACGATTATTCGGCCTTTGATATTGTGACTATCGATTCTTTTAACCATCGCATTTTAAGAACTTTTGCAAAAGATATTGATTTACCCGATAATTTTGAGGTAGAACTGGATAGCAAACGGTTGATTTCAAAAGCCATTCACAACCTTATTGCGAGAGCGGGAAAAGATAAAAAACTCACACAGCAATTAGTTGACTTTTCTTTATCAAAGATAGAAGAAGGCAAAAGCTGGGATATAGAATACGATCTTCAAGATATTGCTAAGCTCATTCAAAATGAAAATCATTATCTTTTTCTCAAGCAATTAAAAGGAAAAAAGGTGGAAGACTTTTTGGGCTTTCGCGAAAGTTTGTACAAGAAAATCAAACGTGCAAAAAGCGAGCTAGAAGAAAAAGGCAAAAGCCTTTTTCAAGAATTTACTGAGAACGGCTTAACCTCTGATGATTTCTTTTATAAAGCGGGTCGTGTTTATAAGTTCATTGCTGAAAGTGCGAAAGGAAATTACTCTATTACACCAGACACGGGTTATGTAAAAGACATGGCAACGGCAACTTTAGAAAATAAAGCTGCAAGTGCCTCGGCAAAAGAGTTGATTGAAAGTAAACGGGCAGACTTGGTTAATTTATCCGAGTTTTATATAGAGAATTACGGTGCGATCATGTTTTATAAAAACATAGCCAGCAGCCTCACACCATTATCACTGCTCAATGAATTGCTACTTGAGATCGATAAGATTAAAGTTGCAGAGCAAATCGTGCCTATTTATGAGTTCAACCTTTTATTAGCAGAACAAATAAAGGACGAGCCAGCTCCTTTTATATATGAACGACTTGGTGAGCGGTACCGTCATTATTTTATAGACGAATTTCAAGATACCAGCCGCATGCAATGGGAAAACCTGGCGCCACTTATAGAAAATGAACTCCAGCAACAACGAGAGAATGAAGAACGAGGCAGTTTGATGTTGGTAGGTGATGCCAAGCAGTCCATCTATAGATTTCGTGGTGGTGATGCAGACCAGTTCCTGAGATTACTGGCCACTCCAGAGTTGTTTATGTTGCCTAAAAAAGCCGAAACACTCGAATTCAACTGGCGTAGTTATGATGAAGTGATCCAATTTAACAACGAGTTTTTTGATTATTATGGGGACTATTTACACAGTGAGGTGTATCAAACATTGTATAAGAAATACCTGCAACAAGAAACAAGAGCAAAAGAGGGCGGTTTTATTCAAATAGATTTTATAGATAAGGATTTTGAAGCGCCTTACGACACAGCCGATTTTAATAATGCCTACCCCTATCAGGTATATCAACAAATTAAAAAGGCGCACAAAAACGGTTTTGCATTAGGCGAGATTTGTGTTCTTGTACGAGCAAATAAAGAAGGTCATGAGATCGCAAAATACCTGGTTTCTCAAGAAATGCGGGTCGTTTCTGGAGATAGTTTGCTGGTACATGCTTCGCATAAAGTACAGTTATTAGTCGCTTTGATGAAGATGGTCCAGGCGCCAGAGCAACAACAGCCTCGTTTTGATTTCTTGACGGCCTATACCAGAGTTTTTGAGATCGAGGATATTCATTCGTTTGTTACGGCGCACCTCCATCAAAGTTTATTGGAATTAGGCAAGGGTCTTATGGCTTTGGAACAGGATGATTTAGGTTCCGCTTTCGCGAAAGCGGCATTATTTCAAGCCACTGAACAAGTAGCTAAGTCCCTAGGCTTATTCAAAGAGCAAGACACCAGATTACAGTCCTTTCTAGAATTTCTATTTGAATATTCTACAGGCTATGAGGTGTCCCTTTCTGGATTTTTAGAGCATTGGGAATTGAAAAAGGA
Organism: Nonlabens sp.; assembly: GCF_018401815.1. Lineage (GTDB taxonomy): Bacteria > Bacteroidota > Bacteroidia > Flavobacteriales > Flavobacteriaceae > Nonlabens. The sequence goes on along the minus strand of NZ_JAGYKG010000006.1, from coordinate 70,508 downwards.
AAAATTGAGCGTACCAGCTGCAGCCGATGCTGAGGCGGTACAAATCATGACCATTCATAAATCTAAAGGACTGGAGTTTCCAGTGGTCATCGTTCCTCATTGCGATAAAAAATTAGATGACGCAAAAAATCCGACTGGATGGGTTCCTGTAAAGGAAGAAGAATATGAAGGTTTTGATCAAGTGTACATCAGTTTAAAAAAAGAAAACGAATTTTATCCAGGTACTGCTCCAGAGGTCTATGCGCATAACCTCGCCAAAGTTCAAATGGATCAAATCAATACCTTATACGTCGCTTTTACAAGGGCGAGAGAGCAACTGTACATCAGTACGATAGGATCAGAGAGCAAAACACCTAATTATGCTACTTTATTAAAAGATTTTGTAGAAATGAAAGGGTTGGAGTTACTACCTGAAACCGGTTATCAATCTGCTCAAAAAGGGGATCCATCGCGCAAATCAGGAAAGTCCAAAAATCAAGAAAGCCAGATGCTGGGAGAATATAAAGTTCATCTAGACGCAAATAGATTGTCCATCTCTACCAGAAAAGGATTGCTCTGGGTCAGTGGTGCAAGTGAAGCCATCCAAAAAGGGAACATATTGCATGAATTTTTGTCTTTGATAAAGGACCGTTCTAGTGTTGAAAAGTTGCGTAAAAAGATAAATAGAGATTTCTCGCTGTCTAAAGAAGAACAAACTGAGATGAAAAGGATGATTGAGGCAGTCATCGGTCATCCAGATCTCGCTCCTTACTATATAAACGGAATTCATGTGCTCAATGAGCAACCAATTTTACTCCCATCGGGAACGAGGCTTATACCTGATAGAGTTGTCTTTATAGATGGTCAAGCGGTTATCATGGATTATAAAACTGGCGCTGTTTTAGAAAAGCACCGATTACAGCTTAATAAATATGAAGAATTATTGGTGTCTATGGGCATCAGTGTGCTAGAAAAAGTACTGATTTATACCGATAGTTTAGAAATCGTTAAATGGAATGGTTAAGGACTAGCAGCATGTTATCTTTGTAATACACTAAAAATTCTATCATGTACGGATCAATCAAAGAACACTTACAAAAAGAACTGGCAGAAATTAAAGATGCGGGGTTATATAAAAGAGAGCGTATCATTACTTCACCACAGGATGCGGTGATCACTTTAGAGGATGGTTCTGAAGTTCTCAACTTTTGTTCTAATAACTATTTAGGACTTTCTTCCCATCCAGAAGTGATAAAAGCAGCAAAGGATACCTTGGATTCTCATGGTTTTGGAATGAGTTCTGTTCGATTTATTTGTGGAACTCAAGATATCCACAAAGAACTTGAGCAAAAACTAGCCGACTTTTATGGTTGTGAGGACACGATTCTTTACGCGGCTTGTTTTGACGCTAATGGTGGTGTCTTTGAGCCATTGCTATCTGAAGAGGACGCCATCATTTCAGACTCTTTAAATCACGCTTCTATTATTGATGGAGTGCGTTTGTGTAAAGCGGGTCGTTACCGTTATGCCACTGCAGATATGGCAGATCTTGAAAAACAATTACAACAAGCCACTGAAGATGGAGCGCGTTATAAGCTTATTGTCACTGATGGTGTATTTTCCATGGACGGGCTTTTAGCGCCACTAGATACGATATGCGACTTGGCAGACAAGTATGATGCACTGGTTATGGTAGATGAATGTCACGCAGCAGGGTTTTTAGGAGCTACAGGGCGAGGTACTTTAGAAGCAAAAGGGGTTTTAGGAAGGATAGATATTATTACGGGTACTTTAGGTAAAGCACTTGGTGGTGCCATGGGGGGTTATACCTGCGCCAATAAAGAGGTGATTGAAATTTTAAGACAGCGTTCTAGGCCTTACCTCTTTAGTAATTCCCTTGCACCTTCCATAGTAGGTGCTTCCATTAAAGCTTTGGAGCTTATTGATGAGAGCACTGCACTTATCGATAAAGTGCAGTCTAATACAGCCTTCTTTAAAAAAGCAATGCAAGATTTAGGTTTTGATATTATGGATGGTGAAAGTGCTATCGTTCCAGTAATGTTATACGATGCAAAACTCTCACAACAAATGGCAGACCTACTCCTTGAAGAAGGTATTTATGTGATCGGATTCTTTTATCCTGTCGTGCCTAAAGAGAAAGCAAGGATAAGAGTACAATTAAGCGCTGCACATTCACAAGAACATTTGGAAAAAGCCATCGTTGCTTTTGAAAAAATTGGTAAAAAGCTAGGTGTTATCTAAATTTAACAAAGAATAAACAGTAAATCAGACGTTTTAAAGAAAATTTAGGAGCCGGATACTTGCGAAAGACAAGGAACGGTTTAATTTTGCAGAAAGATATTATAAATAACCAAACATGAAAAATATATTAAAATTACTAGTAGCTGGAGCATTATTACTTTCTTCCAGTATGAGTTACGCACAAGATGAAAGCAATCGCTGGAGTTTTGCAATAGGCGTTAATGCAATTGATCTTTACCCAGTAGGAGAGAAAGACCAAGGATTAGGAGATTACTTTGATCAACCCTTTAATGTAGATCATTACAATATCATGCCTTATCCAAGTCGTTTTGAACTAGGATACTATGTAGGTGACGGAATAGTTGCTACCGGTGCTTTTTCATTAAATCAAATTGATAGAGCGGGGGAGAATAGAATAAAGCAATTGGCTTACCTATCACTTGATGGTGGTTTGAGATACAATCTTAATGAATTGTGGAACGGTTCTTCTGCAATCAGCCCTTATTTGGGAGCTGGTGGTTCTTACCAGTGGTTAGATGAAGATGGATTTGGAACATTCAATGGTACATTTGGTTTTGATATTGAGATCATTGAAAACCTATCTGCTAACATTCAAACTACGTACAAGCACGCTTTTGAAGATACTTTTCCTAAGCACTGGCAACACACCGTAGGTGTTAAATTTACTTGGGGAGCTGTAGATACTGACGGTGATGGAGTGGTGGATAACAAGGATTTGTGTCCAACAGTTCCTGGATTAGAGCAGTTCATGGGTTGTCCTGATACTGATGGTGATGGTATAGAAGATTCTAAAGATGGGTGTCCTAATGTTTTCGGCCCAGCTGAAACGAACGGTTGTCCTGACACCGATGGAGATACCGTATTAGACAAAGATGATAACTGTCCTGAAATAGCTGGTCTTGTAGCCCTAATGGGTTGTCCTGATGCTGATGGTGATGGCATTGCTGATGCTGACGATAATTGCCCTAATGAAGCTGGTCCAGCGTCAAGACAAGGTTGTCCAGTAAAAGATAGAGATAACGACGGTGTAGAAGACGCTATGGATAAATGTCCAGACGTTGCAGGTATCGCAGAATTACAAGGTTGTCCTCGTCCTATTGCTCCACCAGTAGAAGTACAAGCTCAATTAAATGAGTACGCTAAGACTATTTTATTTAATACAGGTAACGCTTCAATTCAAAAGCAGTCGGAACAAACACTTGCAGAAATAACTGCCATTTTGAACAAATACCCAGAAGCTAAATTCTCTATTGACGGTCATACGGACAGCACTGGTAGTGAAAAATTCAATGAGCGACTATCTGATGATCGTGCGCTTTCTGTAAAAGAGTACTTAGTTAAAAACGGAATCGATGAATTCCGTTTAAGTTCAAAAGGTTATGGTGAAACTATGCCAGCAGCATCTAACGCTACTAAAGCGGGAAGAGCTCAAAACAGACGTGTAGAAATTAACTTAGCAAAATAAGTTAGGACTAGACACTTAAAATTATAGAAAAGCCACTTTGAAAAGAGTGGCTTTTTTACATCCCATAGGTTCCTCATCTACTAATCTATGCAGCTATTTAAAATATAAAACACCTTTCTAAGATCTAACAAAAGTTTTAGAAAGCTTTATGGGACTATAAAATAGGTAGCCTGTTCAGAAAGTTAGCTACCGCTGTGTTTAACGTTACATTTGTTGGAGTACAATAGTGTCATTAATTACTCGTAAGAGAAACGTTGTCTAATTCATAGGTGCCGTCATTATTGTCATCATCAAATCCAGTATATCTAAAAGCTACATGTCCAATACCTGATACACAATCTAGGGAGACATGGTTTGAAAAAATCCAATTAGGGAAAAACTCCTCATCAGAAACAATGATGGCATCTGCCAGTGCTTCCCAAGTAGCTGCAGTAAGACCAATACCAGTTCCATCCCAATCAGAACTAAACAGGACTTGCATGTTAGAGTTATTAGCAAAACTATTGGAAGTCTCAAAGGAGAATACCTCACCTGTTTGTGCATCAAAATCAACTGCGGGTGTGATAAGCCACGAAATAGTAGTGGTATCTCTTGAGTTTCTAGAACTACAGCGAACACTTTTGCCCAAGGAAGCGTTTTGACCGCTAGAGGAATATATTTCCCATGTTTCCGACCCTGCTTCAATAAGGTTGGTCCACCCAGTAGGCATCGCCACAGAACCGTTGGATTGAGTTTCAAAACTTTCAGATAATAATATAGTTGATCCTTCAGCAGCTGCAGTTCCACAGGCAACGACATCAAAGCTGCATCTTAGACCAGGTTCAAAATCAAAATCTGCTGGGAAATTGACCGAAATAACGTACCTGTCGTCTCCAAAATCTCTATTCAAGATCGCAGTTATAGAACCATTTCCTTCGGGCAATCTCAGTGCTTTAAAGTCAGAAAAAGTACTTGTTTCTAAAACTATAGTGTCAAAAAAGTCAAAACAAGTCTCTAGCATTCTTACCCCATCAAACTGATCAGTTGCTTCAGAAGCAAAGGTTCTGTTTGCAGAAATATCAGCCTCTATAAATTGAACAGCTTCTAGCTCAATAAGAGTCAGTAGTCGTTGATCACTGAACTCTGTAGAAGCAGTCAATACAGTGGGGATGATTTCAAAAATCTCACTATCTCGTAAAACAGCCGTATCTTGTAAAGCAGGTGTAATTTTTTCAATGGTTCCATTGGTTCCATTCAGACCAATTACAGGAACTCCATTTGCTTTTCCTGCAGATAGCCCATCTAGTAAGATATAAACCCGCTGACCGATCGCATAGGAGGTAAATAACGGACTGTTATCTATAAGAATTTTTATTCCCGCGGTAGGATTTTCTATCGCATCTTGAAGGATCAATTCTTCAAAGTAATTTCCTGCCTCGTCACTAGAGATGACATATCCTTCCATAAACTGTTCATTACTTTCAAAACTAACAATACCTGTTGAAGACTGTCCTATCTGTCCTATCACAGCAGACATATCGATTAAGTTAGCTGGAGGGTCTATAGCTACTGTTGCGGTGTCTGGAATGCTAAAGTCGTCGTCCTCGACACAAGAAAAAGCGATTATAGATACTAAGACAATGGCAAAAATGTGGTTCGTATTTTTCATATTCTTGTTATTAAACAGGTTCCTTATTGCTTATTAGAACCTTAGGTATAAGTTGAGGTAATAGGTTGTTCCATTACCAAAGAAATAGCGTGGTGCAAATACTTCTTGTGGGTTATTAGCATCATCTCGTGTGGATCTAAAGTTGGAATTACGAGACTGTTCAAAGCCCCCTGTTTTGTATTCTTGACCAAATACGTTATTAATTGTGGCAAAGAAGCCTATGTATTTATCAAATATCCTCCATGATTTACCACCGATTACATTCCACAACATATAGCTATCAAATTGCTCTTGCCTCAACAGTTCCTGTGCCAGATCGCTATCAAAATCATGGAACTCCATACCATCATAGTCTAGTCTAAAATTTGCAGATCTTCTCAAGTTACTGATGTCGGCATACGCATTTGCAAAGTAATTTGCTGTTACCCCTATATTCCAGTATTCTGGATCCCTGTATTCAAAACCTATTTGTAAGGCCGTTTCTGGTCCACCAGCTACATGATAACCCTTAAGGTTAGTAGTTCCGTCACCGAAGGAAAGTGGCCCACTAAAATCGTCACTTGTAAGATAAAGATGAGGATTGTTGGTGTACACATTCTGTCCTAATGCAGCAGCAGCTTTGAACATGATGCTAGGAGTTATTGGAACTTCTAGACCCAGCTCTATACCTGTGTTACGACTTTCTTTTTGAGTCATTACTTCTTGTACAAAAGCACTGCCGTCATTGAGAGGTAGTCCAGTGAGATCTTCTGTAAAGTAGAACCCTATATCGGCACCTTTGGCAAATTGAATATAGTAGGCAGTGAATCTTGCTTTAATGACTGGGGTAGAGTAGATATAGCTCAGGTCTGCACTGTACGACTTTTGAGACTCAAGTCCGACGACGGTTTCATTATTTTGCCTTGCATTGCTAAAAGAATTTCTAATCGTTGGAGCTTGAGAAATAGAGGCAGCATTAACATCAATAAACTGTTGGCCAGAGATTTTATAGGTAGCACCGCCCTTAAAACTAATATCTGTAAATTCCAGTTGGTTGCTTTTTCCAAAAGACGCCGCACCAGGGAAGTTACCGTTCTCAAATTTACCATCTCTTTGATAAACAGTTCTGCTTAGGTTTGCAGCAACAAAGAAATCTACTTTTTTAGTTTTAAATTGAGTTTGAGCAAATCCAGCAATCACTTTTGCATAGATGTTGAAATTGTATTTATAACGATCTCCAACACTTACCATACGGTTAGGGGTTCTAAGGTTAGACTGTGCTGCTTGGTCGAGGTTGATCTCACTTGTTTCTTCTGCAAAGAAATCTACATCTAGGAAGCCTGGACCACCTAGCAAATCATTGATCAACGCATAGTTTTCACTATTCAAATTACGGTATCTCATACCCGCATTAAAAAGAATGTTCTCCGTAAGATCAGCAGTAATGATTGTATTTACTGATAATTGTGTATCGTCTATACGGTCCTCTTGAATAGCGTATAAAGAATTTCCGCCAGCAGCGCTCCAACTTCTGTTGGCCTCGTATAAGCTGTTCCAGTCCAACTGCCCATCATTAATAAATTCTTGTTGAGCTTGGTAAGCACGTTGATAATCGATGGGGTCTTGGCCATTTCTTAAGAAATAACTAGGTAGGTTCTGGTAGTAATCTGGAAGAGGGTTTCTTGCGCCACCTATATAAGCATTTTGGCCTAAAGTAGGATCTATTCTGGTACCTCCATTATCAATACGTGTATTTCCTATTTTACCAAATTGATACCCCAGATTTGTATTTAACTTAACCTTATCGGTGATGTTCCAGAAGTGGTTCAACATAAAAATAGGCTCTTCGATTTCTCTGACTCTACTGTTGCGTTGCACGTTATTTTGATCTCCCCACAATGCATTGTATGCGATTCCTTTAAGATCTCTAACTTCTTGAGTCATCGCTGTACGACGCCCACTTCTATTGGGCGTATAAAGACCTGTAAAATTGATGGAGTGTGTATCGCTTATTTTTTTCTCCACAGAAAGTCCTAAAGAGTTGGCATCGTATAAAGTGCCATCTACAAAACCCTCTTCACCAGCTCTTCTTGATAGGGTGATGGCATAGGACCAGCCGTTATTCCGCAATCCAGAACGATGTGATGCCATAAGGCGATTTCTATAACTTCGGTTAGAACTTGCATAAGATATTTGAGTTCCTGCGCGCTGTTGTGAGGCTCTCATATCGATGCTTTGCACACCGGCATAACCACCAAAGCTTTGATCTGCAGCACTAAGCCCCATGTTAAAGCTTTGGTTGCGCTGTAAATCGTTGACTCCACCCCAGTTGCTCCATTGTGGTCTTCCAGAGAACTGTTTATTCATCTCGATACCATTGATAATAATTTTGCCGTCTTCACTATTTAGGCCTTTAGGTCGGAAAAAAGTAGCACTGAAATCGAATGCTGCAGCTCTTAAAAATTGGTCTTTAGAAGCTTGTAGCAATCCAGATAAGTTATTTGCAGCGTTTTCATCATCTGCCAAATCATTTTCTGTTAAAGAAATAATTCCCTGCGATTGGGCGATGTCAGAGTTGTCCAGTTGCAGATAAAGAGGATCAATATTCACTCTGTTGATGGTATCGATTACTACTGGAATGGTCTTTGAATAATATCCGTTTTTTAAAACTGTAATTTTTTGATTTCCTAAAGGGATCCCCCCAGTAACTCTAAAATACCCGTCAGCACCAGTTATTGCACTGAATTTTGTACCTAAAACACTAATACTCACACCAAGGATGGGCTCCTCTGTTGTGTCGTCTATTACGCGCCCTTTAAGTAGTTCTTGTGCCATTCCAATACCTGAAGTCAATACAAAACCAGCCAAAATAAGTATGTTAAGTTTTTGATGAATCATTTCTAAATTTAACTATTTTTTTTTGAAAACATATACATAATACACTGTATTATAACGATTTAAAGTGTTTTATATAGCGATTGTGACTACCTTTGCACTGATGTAATTTTTATTTTTGGCGGTGTATAAAAGTATATTTCTCATGTATCTGTGTGTTTTCGCTTTCGCGAAAGCGGCACTAGCGCAACCTATTTTAACAACAAAACAATACAAAGTGAAGACGGTTGCCTTTTACAACTTAGAGAACCTTTTTGATGTAGAGGATGACCCTAGCATCAATGATGAAGCCAGCCCTATCATGGAAATGACTGAAGCAAACAGAGCAGAGGTATACCAGATGAAGTTGACGTCTATGGCACGAGTGATACGCAAAATAGGTGCTGATAAGTCACAATCGGCTCCATCTCTAATAGGAGTTTGTGAATTTGAAAACAGAAAAGTACTGGAAGACTTGGTTAATCATCCCCTACTTATCGAGTTTGATTATGGGATTGAACATTATAATTCTCCAGACCGCCGTGGCATCGACACCGGACTTTTGTATAAGAAAAGCGATTTTAAAGTATGGAATAGCGAGAGCAAAGAGCTAATTATTTATGATAAAAGTAGCGGTAATCGCATTTATACGCGTGATCAGTTAGTAGTAACTGGAGCGCTAGATGGAGATAAGATGAGTTTGATTGTAAATCACTGGCCATCAAGACGAGGCGGTGAACAAAAAAGCCGTCCTAATCGAGTTGCGGCAGCAGCTTTAAACAAAAGAGTGATCGATTCTTTACACAGTATGGATGCGATGTCTAAGATCATTATCATGGGAGATTTAAATGATGATCCTATTAACAAGAGTGTTTTGGTAACCCTTAATGCACAAAAGAACAGAGAGGACGTACGGCCTCAAATGATTTACAATCCCTACATTCAAATGTTAAAGGATGGATTCAATACGCTAGCTTACAGGGATGCAGGAAATATCTTTGATCAGATCATGTTGACCTATGCATTATTAAATGAAGCAAATCAAGAAGGGTTCCGTTACTATCAAGCAAACATATACAATCCAAGTTTTATGACCAGCAAAACTGGCAGGTACAAAGGATACCCATTACGCAGCTTTGCAGATGGTGGTTTTACAGGAGGTTTTAGCGATCACTTTCCAGTGTATGTATATTTAGTAAAAGAAATCAAAGAAACCGAAGAGGTGAAGGTTCCTTCATCTAATTGATACCGTTCAGCTCATAGTTCAATAACTGTAAGACCGCAGGCGACCTTCTTTAAAAATGATAAAAAGCATCTTCAATATGCTCCAGCTTTGTACCGGCTTTATTTTTAATAATTGCAACGATATCAAAGCGCACGTATACATCCTCCTCTTCTACAAAATTTTCTACAAAATGATTTGCGGTAGCCACCAGCCTTTGAATTTGTCCAGGCTTTAAAAAATCTTGAGGATCACCAAAGTCAGGGGTAGATCTGGTTTTTACTTCTACAATTATAATCACATCTTTCTTACGTGCAATAATATCGATCTCGCCTTTTTGGAACACATAGTTGCGCGTCAATATCTCATAACCGTTTTTCAATAAATGCAAGGCAGCTAATTCTTCACCTATGTCTCCCAAGTCATTATGCTCTGCCATTATGGAGTGAAGTTTATCATATCTGTAGTGATCTCTATGTGCATTTTTTTACCTAATTGTAGTGTTCTATGGTCTTTAATATGACCAGCGGGAAAATTAAAAATCACCGGATAATCGCCGTCTGCCGTGAGGGATAACATAATTTCTTCGGCATTTTTGCCAAAGGCTATTTCATGGTCCTTTATATCCGTCATTCCACCTACAAGCAAGGCCTTTAAACCTTTAAGTTTCCCGGCTCTTTTAAGCGAGTACATCATGCGTTCTATATGGTAGAGGTACTCATCGATCTCTTCTATAAATAGGATATGACCTTCTGTTTCTGGAAAGGTATCGCTGCCTAGCATGCTGTATACTATGGAAAGGTTTCCACCCACTACTGGCGCATTGATTACCTGACTAGTTAAGGAAAAAGTATTTTGTATAGAGAGGATTTGGCTTTCGCCAAAAAGCGTTTTTCTCAAGCTTTCCACACTTGATACTGGTTTGTTTTTTAATTCTAGCGGCATAAAACTGTGTACGCTAGAAAAGCCCAAAGATTGCAATTTGCCGTGCAACAACGTCACATCTGAATAGCCTATGATGGTGGTTGGTTCGGCTTCCGCACTGCCTGCCGAACGTGCCGAAGTAAAAGCGGAAAAATCAATAGCATCTATCAATTGGATGGTGCCATAACCACCACGAGCAATCCAAATCGCTTTAATTTCTGGATCGTCAATCGCTTGTTGAAAATCTGCTAAGCGCTCTTCTTTTGTTCCACCAAATTGATGCTCTTTTTTACCTATAGTTGTTCCAAAACTCACTTGTAAGCCCCAAGATTCCAGTAAACTTTTTGCCAGTTGCAATTCGCTTTCATTGGCGCCTCTTGCGGTTGCAAGTATTCTGACGTGATCGCCGATCTTAAGTGGAGAAATGGGTGAATAATTCAATGTGTCCTTGGATTTTGTTTAAAAATACGGCAGTTGATCTAAAAAACAATGAGTTGTGCAGTGATCTCACTTTATCGAAAGTCGAAAAATTTCAAGCATAACCTATATAAAAAGGCGGTAAAACGTGAGCTAGAAACCGTAAATTTGCAACTTTCAAAAGAATTTCATGAGCGATCAAAAACGTTTTACGATTACAGCAGCATTGCCTTATACCAATGGACCTGTTCATATAGGTCACCTTGCTGGAGTCTATGTTCCAGCCGATATTTTTGCGCGTTACCAGCGCATGAAGGGAAGCGATGTGGCTTTTATTTGCGGTAGTGATGAGCATGGGGTTCCTATTACGATTAAAGCTAAAAAGGAAGGGATTACTCCGCAAGAATTGGTGAATCGCTATCATAAAATCATCGGTGATTCCTTTAGAGAATTTGGTATCTCTTTTGATAACTACAGCCGCACCAGCGCACCTATACATCATGAAACGGCCAGCGCTTTTTTTACTAAGTTGTACAAGGAAGGTAAATTTATCGAGCAAGTGACCGAGCAATTATACGATCCAGAAGCAGACCAGTTTCTAGCAGATCGTTTTGTAGTAGGAACTTGTCCTAAATGTGGCAATACAGAGTCTTACGGAGATCAATGTGAGAAATGTGGAACTTCTCATAATGGTACTGATTTGATCGACCCTAAAAGTGCGATCACAGGAAATACCCCAGTATTAAAAGAAACCAAACACTGGTTTTTACCTCTGGATCAATACAGCGAGTGGTTGAACGAGTGGATTGTTGAAGGACATGCAAAAGACTGGAAAACAAACGTATTGGGTCAGGTAAAAAGCTGGATCACCGATGGGTTGCATCCACGTGCAGTAACTCGTGATCTGGATTGGGGAATTCCCGTACCCGTAGAAGGAGCTGATGCTAAAGTACTTTACGTGTGGTTTGATGCACCTATTGGGTACATAAGTGCCACTAAGGAATGGGCCGCACGAGAAGGAAAAAATTGGGAAGATTACTGGAAGAATGAGGACACCTCCCTGCTGCATTTTATAGGAAAAGACAATATTGTTTTTCACTGTATCATTTTCCCTGCGATGTTAAAAGCACATGGGGAGTATATTTTGCCAGAAAATGTTCCTGCAAACGAATTTCTGAATCTAGAAGATGATAAGATTTCTACGTCTAGAAATTGGGCCGTATGGTTGCATGAGTATTTACAAGATTTTCCAGATCAGCAAGATGTATTGCGTTATGTGTTAACAGCAAATGCGCCAGAGACTAAAGACAATAACTTTACTTGGAAAGATTTTCAAGCACGAAATAACAATGAGTTGGTTGCCAATCTTGGGAACTTTGTAAACCGAGTGATTGTACTGACTAATAAGTATTATGAAGGCGTTGTTCCAGAAACTATGGAACTTACCGAGCGTGATCAAAAAGTATTGGATCAAATCAAGAGCTTTCCTCAATCTATAGGAGACAGTTTGGATCGGTTCCGTTTTAGAGAGGCGCTTCAAGACTTGATGAATTTATCCAGTATAGGAAACAAATACATTGCTGAGGAAGGTTTAGAACCTTGGAAACTCATAAAAACCAATCCAGAGCAAGTGCAAAACATCATGTATGTATGTTTACAACTCACTACAGCATTGGCTATTTTAAGCGAGCCGTTTTTACCACATACCAGCAATAAACTTAAAAAAATTCTCGGCTATTCCGCACTTGATGCCGAATCTGCTGGTTGGGATCGCGTTGCCAGTTCAGAGCCACTACTTCCATCAGGACATAAAATCAACGCATCAGAATTGCTTTTTTCTAAAATAGAAGACGAGCAAATCCAAGCGCAACTCGATCAACTAGAAGCTACAAAAGCTGCAAATGCAGCAACAATATCAGATCTTATGCCACAAAAAGAAGAAACTAATTACGAAGATTTCATGAAAATGGACTTGCGAGTAGGAGAAATTCTTACTGCCGAAAAAATGCCTAAAACAGATAAGTTAATGGTCATGACGGTAGATACAGGAATCGATAAAAGAACCATAGTGTCAGGAATCGCAAAACATTACACTGCCGAAGAATTAGTAGGTCGTAAAGTAACTGTTCTTGCAAATTTAGCTCCTAGAAAACTACGTGGTGTAGAGTCTCAAGGAATGATCTTACTTGCTGAGGATCCAGAGGGAAAATTGGTTTTTGTAAATCCAGACGATGCGGTGGTGAACGGGTCGACTATTGCTTAATTGTATTTTCCTAAGAGCAGACTTAAGTCTGCCCTTAGGAAAAGCTGCGACTGCGACTATAATCTGACTGCATACTGGCTTAATCCTGCCACTCTGCAATAAACAAATTCGTGTCTCGTCCACCGCCATTATTGCGGTTAGAAGAAAAAGCTAAGTATTTTCCATTGTTAGAAAAAACGGGGAAAGCGTCAAAAGTGTCGCCATGTGTGATGCGTTCCAGACCAGTTCCATCGGTATTGATCAGGTATAAGTTGAAAGGAAAACCTCGCTCTGCTTCAAAGTTAGAAGAGAATAAGACGCGTTTTCCATCTGGTAAAAAGAAGGGAGACCAGTTGGCATTTCCCAGTTGAGTTAACTGACGCAACTCAGATCCGTCGGCATTACAAATGTACAATTCCATTTCTGTAGGTTGCACCAATCCTGTTTTCAGTAAATCTTGGTATTCTTTAATTTCGGCTTCGGTTTTAGGTCGTGAAGAACGGAAGATCAATTGCGTTCCATCTGGGGAGAAAAAGGCACCACCATCATAACCCAATTCAAAGGTGATTTGCTTGACATCGCTGCCATCTATATTCATCGTATACAGTTCTAAATCCCCGCTGCGATCGCTGGTAAAGACAATTTTGTCACCTTGAGGAGAAACGGTAGGCTCGGCATCATAGCCTTTTTCATTGGTCAGTTGCGCCGTGATATTCCCTTCTAGATCGGCTACAAAAATGTCGTAGCTATCATAAATAGGCCATACATATTTACCATTTTCCTTTAGTGGCGTATCTGGACACTCCTCCATTTCAAGATGTGTGCTGGCATAAATGATGTGTTGATTATCAGGCAAGAAATACGCACAAGTGGTTCTTCCTTTGCCGGTAGAGACCATTTTCGGTACGCTTTCGCGAAAGCTGTCTCCGTTATTCATCAAGAACATTTGATCACAATTAACGTCCCAATCTGCATAGTTGCTTTGAAAGATGAGCTGCTTGTCATCAAAGCTCCAATAGGCCTCAGCATTATCACCACCAAAAGTGACTTGATATATGTTTTTAAAATGCTTTTCACCTTCCATGATAAGTGGATTTGCATTTACAGCGGTGTCCTGACGAGTTGCCTCGTCTTTACAACTGATAAGGGAGGCGATGGAAATAAGGAATAAGAACTTTCTCATGGATGATGTAATTTTGGGCAAAAATAAGGGATATACTTTATGTTCGTGTAAATCGTATCTTTATATCATGAAATCTGATATCATAAAATCCCTTACAAATAACTTTGAAACTAATTCTCATACTACGGAAGAAGGCATTGAGTTTTGGCTTGCGAGAGATTTACAGCATTTATTAGATTACTCGAAATGGGATAACTTTCAAAGTGTTATTTCTAAAGCTAAAACAGCTTGTGAATTATCTGGTGAAGATGTTTTAGACCATTTTGCCGACGTCGGGAAAATGGTCGTTATAGGGTCAAATACTGAGAAAGAAATCCCTGATATCATGTTGACTCGCTTTGCCTGTTACCTTATCGCTCAAAATGGAGATTCCAGGAAAGAAAAAATCTCTTTTGCTCAAAGATATTTTGCAGTTCAAACTAGAAAAGCGGAGTTAATAGAGCAAAGAATGCTGGAATTTGAACGTGTGCAGGCAAGAGAAAAACTCAAACAAACAGAAAAGGAATTGTCTCAGGTCATTTCTGATCAGACTGGCGGCAATCAAAATTTTGCACTTATAAGAAGTAAAGGTGATCAGGCGCTTTTTGGCAGGTCAACCCAACAAATGAAACAGAAATGGCAAATAAAATCGAAACCACTTGCTGATTTTATGCCTGCTATTTTACTTAAAGCAAAAGACTTTGCAACCGAAATTACTATTTTTAATGCAAAGGAAAATCAAATGAAATCAGAAGGTGAGATTTCAAAAGAGCATATTACTAATAATACTTCTGTCCGAAATACATTGCTTTCTAGAGGAATTGTACCTGAAAATTTGCCTCCAGAAGAAGATGTAAACAAAGTTGATAGAAAACTAAAAAGTGACGAGAGGAAGATCACAAGGAACCCAGACAAACTAAAATAACAGCTCAACTACGAAATATGAGAATCACGATACTTTTTTTAGCCCTTACTTTTTTAATGTCGTGCAAGACAGATAAAAAAAGTCTAGAACCCATTAAAGGAAACATGAAAGCCGATGTGCTTTACCTCGCCTCTGATAGTTTACAAGGACGTGAAACGGGAACCTCTTATGAATTACTGGCGGCAGATTATATCGCAAAGCGCATGAAAGAATCTGGCCTAGAGCCTAAAGGAAATGAAGGGACTTATTTTCAAACCTTTTCTTTTAAGCCATCTAGTGATCCACACCAAGAAGCTGCTTTTACCGACGAGAAAGGAGATGCGTTCTTAACTGGAACTAACGTGATAGGTTACCTTGATCATGGCGCTGCACAAACTGTTGTTATAGGAGCACATTACGACCATCTAGGAATGGGCGGTGAAGGTTCTTTATACCGCGAAGGAGAGGCTATTCACAATGGTGCTGACGATAATGCGAGTGGTGTTGCCGTAATGCTGGACCTGGCCTATAAATTGAAAACCAGTGACAAAAAGGGAAATAACTACCTTTTTATGGCATTTTCTGGTGAAGAGATGGGGTTGTTAGGTTCTAATTATTTTACTAAAAACTCAACGATTGCATTAGACTCGATGAGTTATATGATCAATATGGATATGGTAGGTCGATTGAATGATGAAAATACCCTTGCCATTTATGGAACAGGAACCTCGCCACGATGGAACCAAATAGTGAATGCCGTAAATAAAGATTTTAAACTGGCCATCAATAAAAGCGGTGTAGGCCCTAGTGATCATACCTCATTTTACTTGAACGATATCCCAGTATTGCATTTATTCACGGGACAACATGAAGATTACCACAAACCAGGTGATGATGCTGAGAAATTGAATTATGCGGGTATGGAGCAACTCTCTGACTACATTCTTAGAATAATAGGAGAGACGGATAACGCAGGAAAACTGGCTTTTAGGAAAACAAAAAACGAAAGCGAAGAAGTACCTCGCTTCAAGGTAGGTCTAGGGGTCGTTCCAGATTATTTATTTACGGGAAAAGGAATGCGCATCGACGGAATAAGTGAAGAAAAACCAGCTCAAAAAGCAGGATTGATGAAAGGAGATATAGTAGTAAAACTAGGCGATAGCATTATAGTGGATATGATGAGCTACATGCGTACACTCGCTACTTTTGATAATGGAGACAAGACTAAAGTCGTTGTGGACCGAGATGGCACATTGGTGGAGAAGCAGATGGAGTTTTAGTCTTTGAGTCGGTGAGTCGGTGATTTTTTGAGGAAAGAAGGGTTGCTTTTACACAGACGCACGCCCCATTGTCCTCACTTCGACAAGCTCAGTGCAGGGCAGGCATGATGCATTGCTTTCGTTCACTCGTATGATACAAGAAAGCAAGCTTTTATTAAGGACTTCTTTTTTGGAAGAGGAAAATTAAAGAGCTGCTGTAAAGGTTAAAGGAAGTGAATTCAGATTCAAATTTATTTTTCTAATTTAATTCATGCTTTTCAAGTTCAAATTCGAGTTCAAATTCAAATTCATTCGTACATTTGCCGCCAATCTCAAGGGGTGCTTTTTAATTGCATGAATAATGTAGTTAAAAGGCTGAGATAATACCCAAGGAACCTGAGCGAGTAATGTCGCTAAGGGAAAAGATTTAAGTTAGTTGATTGGTGTGCTATAATTTCGCTTTCGCGAAAGCCTACTTCTCAATTATTTATTTCAAGAGAATCCTTCAACATTTTTATTTTAATCCAAACCGAATAAATGCCCCTTTTATTTGAACTTAAACAAGTTCATATGAAACATTTACGTCGCGTTTTAATTGCAGCTGCACTGGCAACAACCAGTCTCGCAATAGCGCAAAACACACAAGTCAAAGATTCCACAACCGCCGAAAAGCTAGACGAAGTGCTGGTCAAAGCCGTACGAGTGGATGCAAAATCACCCATTACACACAGCAATCTTTCTAAGGAAGAAATTGCAAAACGCAACTTAGGTCAAGACATTCCTATGTTGCTTAATTTCTTACCATCTGTAGTCACTACAAGTGATGCCGGTGCAGGAATAGGTTACACAGGTTTGAGAATACGTGGGGTAAGCTCACCATCTACTAATGTTACCATTAACGGAATCCCGTATACAGATGCAGAATCCTTAGGAACATTTTGGGTCAATTTAGGAGACTTTTCCTCTTCTGTAGAAAACCTACAAGTACAACGTGGAGTGGGGACTAGTACCAATGGTAGTGCTGCTTTTGGCGCGAGCATTAACATACTGACTGATGGTTTTTCTCAAGAGGCAAGTGGAGAAATTTCTAACTCTTTTGGCAGCTTTAATAGTAGAAAGCATACCGTGAAGTTTTCTACAGGACTAATAGGGGCGGATACCGAGCGCAGTAGGGGTATTGAGATCGCTGGCAGGTTATCTAACATCGAATCAGATGGTTATATCGACCGCGCTGCTACAAGTTTAAAATCTTACTTTTTACAAGGTTCGTATGTAGACGATAATACATTGATCAAAGCAGTTACCTTCGGTGGTAATAATGTGACTTACCAATCTTGGTTTGGTATAGATGCCGCCACACTAAGAGAGGACCGAACCTTTAACCCAGCTGGAGCCTATGAAGATGAAAATGGCAACCAACAATTTTATGACAATGAAGTCGATGACTACCGACAAGATCACTACCAATTGCACTGGAATGAACGTTATAATAACAATTGGTCTACCAATGTAGGGTTGAATTATACCTATGGGCGTGGCTTCTTTGAGCAATTTAGAGAAGATGATGAGTTCTCTACTTACGGTTTTGACCCTCTAGTGGTCGACGGGCAAACGGTAACTACCACTGACCTTATACGTCGCAGATGGCTGGATAATGATTATTACGTGATCAATGCAAGTGCTAATTATAAGAATAACAAGATCGATTTGATTTTTGGAACTTCTCTCAGCCACTATGATGGAGATCATTTTGGGGAGGTTATTTGGGCGCGTTTTGCTAGTCAAAGTAACATCAGAGACCGTTATTATGATGGTAATGGGAAGAAGAATGACCTGTCTGTATTTTCTAAGGCGACCTACAAATGGAATGATAGATTCCAGCTTTATGGAGATCTACAAGTGCGAAATGTCAATTATGAAACCTCGGGTATTAATTCTAACCTCACCGAATTTTTAGTGGACGAAAACTATACGTTTTTTAATCCTAAGGCTGGAGTCACTTATGAGTATAACGATAATAATGATCTTTATTTATCCTATGCCAGAGCAAACAGAGAGCCAAATAGGAATGATTTTGAAAGTGACCCTAACGTAAGGCCAGAGCAACTCAATGACTTTGAGCTAGGGTGGCGTCACAAAAAAGGAAACTTCTCTTGGAATGTAAATACTTATTTGATGTGGTACAACGAGCAGTTGGTGTTAAGCGGTGAGCTCAATGATGTAGGAGCTCCATTAAGAACAAACAGCGGGGAAAGTTACCGTTTAGGACTCGAGATAGAAGCAGTGGTGCCGGTAACTAGTCAACTTACTTTACAACCTAACCTTGCGATAAGCAGGAATAAAAATACAGAAACTGTACGATCTTTTGACGGAGAGTTACAAAACTTAGGGACTACAGCTATTGCCTTTTCCCCTAATCTAGTCGCTGCAAATGCTGTGGTGTATCAGCCATTAAAAAACTTGCAACTTTCATTGTTAAGTAAGTTTGTTGGAGAGCAATTCATGAGCAATACAGAAGCACAAGCTTCCAAGTTGTCCAGCTATTTCTTAAATGATTTAAATCTAGTATATACTATAAGGCCTACATCTATATTTGACTCAGTGGTTTTTACTGGATTAATAAATAACCTATTTGATCAGAAATTTGTATCCAACGGTTACTATTTCACATTTGATGATGACTTTACCAACCCTGGAAACATTGCTACTGTAGAAGGTGCTGGGTTTTACCCTCAAGCCGGAATTAAATTTTTGGCAGGAGTTACCTTGTCATTTTAGTAGAAAGTAGGACACAAGAAATAGCCGGAAGGATTTCTAGGCGATGCAATTGAATGTTAGTAGGCAGTTTTTTAGAGCAGGGTGTAACGCAGCTTATCAAACTGCCTTCTTTGATGCTATTATGTGAAGCAAAATGGAGTGATTATTTTTCAACCCTAATTGGTAACCCTAATAATGGCTCCGTTTCTTTGAGCTCGATATGCTTTTAACCCATACAAGCCGTCACCTTGAATAGGTTGCCCGGTGATGATGTTGTACTTATTCTGGTCGTCATTGCAAGGACAAGTGGCTTCGATACCACTTACAGTCATACGAGAACAGTCGTTAGGGGAATGATTAGGATCGCTTAATTCGTAAACAAAATACTGGGAATTGTCTAAGTTGTAGATTACAAAGCCACGTAAGCCTGCATTAGGAACAATTACCGAATTTCCAGGAAAATTGAGGTTTCCATATTGGGGTAAGTTGGTATTGAGGTCTATTTGAAAGCCTATATCTACCAAAAACGGATTGTTATTACGGCCGTCATCGCTGCTACAAGCGAAAACAACAAATAAAATAGCGAGAAGGTAAGCTTTGCGTATTTTCATAATAAATCAATAAGGTGCAAAAGTATAACGAACTGATTGATATTTATTATATTTGTTTGATAATCCCGCAGCAATGAAGGGATTTTGTTTTTTGTAATCACGAGCCAAGATAGGAGTAATGAGGCGGGTGAAGTTACCTTTTTCTTGCCTTTTCAAGTTCAATAGTAATTTCAAATTCTTTAGGAAAATGGCAAGTGAAATGCAAACAATTACAATTAAATAAAAAAACATGAGTAACATATCATATTATACAGAGGCGGGATTAAAGAAGTTAAAGGACGAGTTAAAGCATCTTAAAGATGTGGAGCGTCCATTGGCATCGCAGGCTATTGGTGAGGCACGTGACAAAGGAGATTTAAGTGAAAATGCCGAATATGATGCAGCAAAAGAAGCACAAGGGATGCTAGAAATGCGCATATCTAAGCTAGATGCGATTGTTTCTAATGCTCGTATCGTAGATGAAAATACGCTAGATCTTTCCAAGGTGCTCATTCATAGTACGGTTAAGATCAAGAATTTGGGCAATAAAATGACCATGAACTACAAGCTGGTAGCCCAAAGTGAGGCAGATGTTACCAAAGGACACATCTCTGTAGAATCACCTATTGGGAAAGCGTTGTTAGGTAAAGAGGTAGGGGATGTGGCTGAGGCTGTTGTTCCTGTTGGAACCATCAAATTAGAAATTATAGAAATTTCAAGAAGTTCATCATGAGTATTTTTACAAAAATTATCACAGGAGAAATACCTAGTTTTAAAGTAGCCGAAAATGAAGACTTTATAGCTTTTTTAGATATCAACCCCAACGCTCCTGGGCATACGCTTTGTGTGCCTAAAAAGGAAGTGAACAAGATTTTTGACCTGGACAGTGAAACCTATTTTGACTTGATGGATTTTTCTAGAGAAGTAGCACTCTCACTAAGGGAAGAAGTTCCTTGTGAGCGTATAGGGATGTCAGTGATAGGTCTCGAGGTACCTCATGTTCATGTGCATTTGATTCCCTTACGCGATATGGAAGATATGCGTTTTATCAATAAAGTCGAGCTTAGTAAAGAAGCCATGCAAGATATAGCAGACCGGGTAAAAGCGAGGTTTGATAGCTAGTTGGGCCTTACGGTATAAAGCAATATGCTCTTTTTAGATCGCACACCAGAAGCTTTATTGACCGATAAGAGGACACTATGCCCGTCGCTGTGATTTTTTAAGTGGGAAAACACCTAGGTTTAATTCAATAATTTCTTCAGATTGATCTAACTCTTTATTTAAAGCCCTTTCGCGGCCTTTTAATTATTGTTTATTGCAGAATGCATGTTCAACCATTTTGTGGCTGTGCATACCTATAAAGAGTCTACATAATAAATTTATTTTATGGTTCTGATATAGGTAATGTAGTACAACTTCTGATATCAGCTTCTGTAGTGTGATACTCCCTTAAATAATAGATCACATCAATTAAGTAAGTTATTCCTGCAGGTCAACTGGCTTCCACATACTTATAAAAACTTAATAGCAACAATAGGTATTTGCCTAAATCACGAGCGGTAAATACATAAAATAGGCGCTATAGTCTTATAACAGAATTCAAGATCCGGGAGTAATGAAGACTTTCATTAATGAAGAAAGCTGTTGTTACTGTTGTTCTTTGTGATCAGGGGTTATTTGTTAAATAGGAATTCCAAAGGAATAGTTAAACGTTTTTTCCACGCAGCTTCACTGTGGTTTTCACCAGGAAAATACTTGGTAACCCAGGTGTTTTGATTATAGCCTTTAAGCAGCATGATGCGGTCTGCCTTTTTTTGAATCTCAGGGTATAAGGCATCTAAGGTTTGATCACCACAATCAAAATACATTTTGTGCGTTTTGGGATCTGGCAGATGGTGGGTCAAATAGTTAAGGAATTCGTCGGGTATTGGATTGTTCTCCAAGGTAAAGGTACCTACCCAATGGGTCGATAAACAAGCAGCAGCACCAAAAATTTCGGGGTATTCACAAATTGCATATGCTGAAATCAGTCCTCCCATACTACTCCCCATAATATAGGTATTTTCTCTTTCGGTATCAACGGAATACTTTTTATCAATAATAGGTTTCAATTCGTGAACAATAAATTTTAGGTAATTGTCTGATTGAGGTTTAAAATTTTCTTTTATTCTTCCCGCACTTTTTAATTGTGAGTTGATGGTGTCCTTTTCTACTGTAGACAAGTTCTCGAATGGTTTTTGCGGAAAATAATCAGAATGACGCGTCTCCCCTCCATGCCATATACCAACGACAATGAATTTCTTGATGCGCTTGTTTTGAAATAAATGAGAAGCAACATCATCTATGTCCCATGATTGCTTATTCCAAGATTGTTCTGGGTCATATAGCATTTGTCCGTCATTCATATATACAACAGGATATTTTGTTGCGTCTGAATATCCATCGGGTAACCAAATGTCAATATGTCGTGATGTGACATAGGCCGATTGAAAATTTTGCATTCTTTCAATCGTTCCACTTATAACTTTGGGAAGTGATTCTTGTGCGGCGCTCTTCATGTTGAGAGCGAGAAGTGTAAAAAGCAGTAGCATCTTTATATTCTTTTGATGTTTCATATAGACAATTGGTGCTAGGGATTGTTATCTAATTTAGCCCCTAATAAGTTCGGGGTACTATTTAAAGTTCAAATTATACCATTGAAATAAGAAATGCAAGAAATGGATTTTATAATAGAGGTTCTTATGAGGAATATGGTGAAGGCCCTATAGGTTGTTTCTCTGATCACTGCTGCTCTTCACAGAAGCCCTAATCTTTATTTTTCATTCCATTGTAGCATCCAATCAAGAAATCAAAAAACCATTTAGTGGTTAAAAAAACCAACCAAAGCAAATATCGGCCTATTTGCCAAAGTAGGTGAACACTATTAATACTTATAATAACAATTAAGTAAGCGACATGTAATAGGATTGCATTCTTACCTCTTAACTGAACACCTGCTAATTTAAAACTGGAGTAATTTGGTTTTATAATATTGAAAGAGCCGTGCGCGTGCTTAATAGAGGAGCTGGCACCCCTTTTAGATACATTAAAATTAAAAGGACCCCTGCGGTACCTGCCTATGAATTGAAAATTACCTCTTTGAAAACCCGCACGTACTCCATGGAACAAACGTTTGTGAAAGCGCACACCGTGCTTGGTATTCACCGTAACGGCATATCCATCGCCTGATGATGTTGCAGTAGCAGAGACCCCTCCAGTTCTTGATGCTCGAATGTTTTCACCTCGGTACTCCACTCTTTTTTCAAGAGGGTTATTTTTTGATTTAGAATTCTTCACACCACTATTTTTATTATAAATTACTTTCTATAGTCTAAAAAAAACAGTAATAAGCAGTTTTTCTTTTTATGGGCAAGCTACAGGAAAATGATAACTTTTTTCCTATTAAAAGGGATAGAGATGATGTGGACCAAAGGAAACGCTTAAATAAAACGGTTGCACCAGCACCGGTTTTTAAACCTAACAAGCCGTATGTTGACTAAGAATGATAGGGATTACCAAAAGGAGCTGCCGATTCTTGGAGTTACTGGATTTTATTGATTTCAAAATTTATAATGCGAGGATAAACACTGTGGGTATTTTGTATATTCCAGATAATTTTATTGTTGCGATGCACAACAGGTCACAGCTGCCTTTCATAAACGAAGACTTTGATTAATCAGCATTAAAGAAAGGTAATTCCTACACTATATTTTATTAAAAAGATAAGATTTAAATCGTCACCTCATTTTGTAGCTCTTTAACTAGTTGGTTGTTAAAGCTGTAAAGATGCCGCTTTCGCGAAAGCGATATGCAGGACACCACATCTGTTCAATTAGGTTTTTTGAGCTGGGCAATCTTTCGATTACTCGTTAAAAGGAATCAATCACTAGGTGCTTAAAATTGGTGTTAGCGGAAGTGGAGCAGCACGTTTTTGTCGGTATTGTTGTGGCTTGTAGCAATGTTAACGTGTGGCGCTAGAATGATTTTTCATAAACGCGGGAGTTGATTAAACGAGTCAACTGTCAGAGTGCACGCAGCTTTGGTTGATAGTTTTAGGGTTCAAAATAGCGCAGCTCCTGTTATTGCTTGCTCACCACATTAGGTACATTTTCCTTACTGTTAACTGTAGATGACCTCATTTAGGTCAGCTACACTTATAACCATAACCATAACATAACAATTACATTATTAAAAGGCATTTAGAATGTCTTTTCTTTAAAAGATTGAACTAGGTTCATCTAGTTTTCCTAATTAACTTAATGAGTTGCATTAATGATGGAGATTAACAGAAAAAAGGCAAAGCGAACAATTGACTTATTGGTTTTGTCTGACATTCATTTAGGAACTTATGGATGTCGCGCCAAAGAACTTAACAATTACCTAAAGAGTATTGATCCCAAAGAGATAATTTTAAATGGGGATATAATTGACATCTGGCAGTTTAGTAAAAGATATTGGCCTAAAAGTCATATGAAGGTAATCAGCCAATTTATTAAATGGATGTCAAACGGTGTCAAAATCACCTATATCACGGGCAATCACGATGAAATGCTACGCAAATTTGAAGGCTTTAAAGTGGGGTCTTTTGAAATCCAGAATAAAAAAACCATTCATCTTAAGGATAAAAAAGCATGGATTTTTCATGGAGATATTTTTGATTTTACTATGCAACATTCCCGATGGTTAACAAGGATAGGAGCCGTTGGTTATAATATTCTAATTGTGGTTAATCGGCTGGTGAATATGATTAGCGAATTTGTTGGGAAAGGTCGTTTTTCATTGTCCAAGAAAGTCAAATATAGTGTTAAGAGTGCTGTGAAATATATTAATCAGTTTGAAGAAACTGTCACTAGCATAGCTGCCGAAAACGGATTTGACTTTGTGGTATGTGGTCATATTCACCATCCTGAAATAAAAGCTTATGATACTCCCAATGGTTCTGTGATTTATCTTAATTCAGGAGATTGGATTGAAAATTTAACCTCGCTGGAGTATCACAATGGAACATGGAACATATTTCAATATCGTGATAGCGATTTTGACGATCAAGAGGTAGCTGATGCTTTTGATAGTAAAGACTTGGAGCATCTCGGTGCTAAATCTCCCAAGGAATTATATACTAATATGTTAAAGGATATGATTACCAAACAATTATGAAAGTACTATATGCCATTCAAGGAACGGGTAATGGCCACCTGAGCAGAGCTAAAGAGATACTACCAGCCCTAATGAATCGGGTACAAGTGGATGTCATGATTAGCGGACTAAAAGCAGACATTGCTTTACCTTTTCCGATTAAATACAATTATGATGGTTTGAGTTTTGTTTATGGCAAAAACGGAGGGGTCGATTTTATTCAAACCCTCCGGAAAAATAATTTAGGAAAAGCTATTCAAGAAATTAGAGAATGTCCAGTTCAGGAGTATGATTTGATCATAAACGATTTTGAATTTGTTTCCGCTTGGGCGAGCAAAATAAAGGGTGTAAAATGCATATCTTTAAGTCATCAAGCGGCACTTCGATCCAAAAAAGTACCTAAACCAAAGCACCAGGATTGGATTGGCAATGTAGTTTTAAATTATTACGCACCTTGTGATGATTATTTTGGTTTTCATTTTTTTAGGTATGATAAAAATATTTTTTTACCCATCATTCGCCATGAAATAAGAAATCATGAAATTTCCACACAAGGACACGTTACTGTTTATCTCCCAGCCTATAGTGATCAAAAAATAGTACAAGTGCTTTCAAAAATAAAAGAAGTAGAGTGGCAGGTGTTTTCTAAGCACACCTTGGAAAGTTATCAAAATGAGAACATTAAAATGGAACCTGTAAATGCTGAAAGATTTATCTCGAGTATGGCTACTTCAAACGGTGTTCTTTGTGGGGCAGGATTTGAGACACCTGCGGAAGCTCTTTTTTTGCTTAAAAAGCTTATGGTGATTCCAATGAAAGGACAGGTTGAACAACATTTTAATGCTGAAGCACTTAAGCAAATGGGTGTAGCTGTCATCAATAAATTAAGCAATAAAAATATAGAGAAAATTCAGGAATGGGTGAATAGGGGTAAAATTATTTCTAGGGATTTTCCTGACCAAGCACAGGTCATCGTTGATGACTTGTTAGGCCACTATTTAAACCTTAAGTTCACAGACTCGGAAAATAACCTAGAGTTTTCAGTCCGTAATCAATAGAATTTCATTGCATGAAATGATTCCAGTTTGTTGTTGTGGGGGAATATGCTCGCGTAAGTGTTCCAAAAAAAATAACAAGTGGGAAATATATAAAAAGGGCTCGAGCATCAAATAACAAAATTCAGGACCGCAGAAAATTATTTACCCTTTAACCCCCTTTAAATCCGTATCAAATACAGGTGTTTTTTCTTTATTTTTTTATTTCTCCTTACTCCGTTTCCTTACTCCAAATCATTTTTTGCAATTCTTCATCAAATCTGGGCATATATTCTGTAGGAAATTTGGTTCCTAAAGACTTATGCGGATGATTGTAATTGTAATCCTCTCCAGTTGTCGCTAATTTTTTGAAGTTGATAAATGTCATTAAAATAATAAGCATCTAAAATATCCTCTCTAAAAAAACGATTGAAGCGTTCTATATATCCGTTCTCCATAGGTTTTCCTGGTGGTGTATATTTAATTTCTATAAAATTATTTTTACACCAGTTACGTTATAGGGGAAGCCTACACCGTGACCTCAGGGTTATGAATAATAGGGTCTTTTATTAATGAAGAACAGAGTGATTTATTTCTGATCTTTTAGAGGTTCAATTATATTTTAAATGGGAGGTATAATTTCATTTCACCAATTTTTAATTCGTCTAAATGTCCCATCTTACTTTCGTCTTTTGTAATCAAGTGCATGTGCAAAAAGGAGTCGTGGTGAGTAAAAACTCCTTTGTGCTGCGTCGAGAAAAACCCAATTATTTCCGCAGCTTCGTCTGTAATAGTATAATTGGTCTGACCTTGATGTGCTTCCTCAGGCGATGAGACTTTTGTTCCTTCGGGTAAATTCTGTATATGGATCACCGCACTTGATACTTGTCCAATTAATTTAAAGGCAAATGGTCTTTTAAATGAAGTAGTGGTATCATTAATGAATTTTTCTAAATCCGGAATGGTCTTGACGGCAGATGGGAATTCTATTTCATTCCATTGGGTTACATTTCCATAAACCAAAAATGGTGCTGATGTTTTAAAGGTTTTTTCAACGATCATTGTAGAATCTGAAGTCACTTTGGATACATAGCTTTTTCCGTTATTAATTAGCAATTCCCCTGTCAAGTAACTTACTGGGCCAAGTCCATATAGTCCGTTTTTATCTGAAATGCTGTCTAGATCAATGCTACTACCTAATTTGCCTTTCCACATGACGTTTTTCATGGCACCAACAATATGAACGTCAGTAGAGACTGTTGTTTCTTCCGAAGATTTTTCTTTTTGTGTCGATTGACAACTTATCACTACCGTGGTAAGAAGTCCGAATGCTAATCGTTTTATTTTCATAATGTATTTTCTCTTTTCTTGAAATATGCTATCAATAAGTTGCAGTGATGCCCTGTTGCGGTATAAAAACCACTTGCGATTCGATGGAGTTATTAAGTTTATAAATTGTTTTATTTTCCATTCGGTACAACATCCGCCATTAACGATATATGAGGTTGGGAGGGTAGTTGTAAATTAATTCCAGGTAATTATTTTCTAATTTGGTGAATTCTGTTTTATATTTTTTAGGTTGTTTTGGTGTTGGTTTTCGTGCTGTAAAGGTATTGAGAAATGCAATTAGCCTTCTTTTCCATTTTCTCGGCAAGGAATGTGTATTAAGTACTTGGTACTATTAAAAAAACTGTTAACGTCAATTTAAACTTCGTTTTTTAGCAAAAAAATCTTTTATTAAATCAGAACAAGGCTGTTCAAGAACTCCAGAAATCACCTTTGTTTTAGGATGCAGTTGCGTCCCCATTTTTTGATAACCGCGCTGTTCATCACTTGCAGCAAACACAATGGTGCCTATTTGTGACCAGTACAATGCGCCTGCACACATTTGGCAAGGTTCTAAAGTAACGTACAGGGTGCATTCTTTTAAATACTTACCACCTATACAACTAGAAGCAGCTGTTATGGCCTGCATCTCTGCATGAGCAGTGACATCGGTAAGGGTTTCTGTTAGATTGTGGCCCTTTGCAATGATCCTGTTTTGAACCACAATGACTGCTCCAACAGGAATTTCATCGCGTTCAAAAGCTGCTTGTGCCTCTTGTAAAGCTTTTTCCATGAAATACTCATGGTCAAATGGTTCGATCATCTTTTAAAATATGTTCAAAAGTAAAAATAAAAGAATACACCATAGCAGGAATTATAAATAAGATCTATTTGTTTTGCAAGATTTGTTAATTCTATCTCTTCAAGAATTTAGCACATCATTATTTCAACCAATTGATAAATCAACTTACCTTTGACTATGTCTAAGAATTTACTCGCTAGTATTAACGATCCTTCCGATTTAAGAGGCTTGTCTCCAAGTGATCTACTTCTAATTGCTCAACAACTGCGCTCTTTTATAATTGATGTAGTGGCGGCAAAAGAAGGTCATTTAGGAGCGAGTTTAGGAGTGGTAGAATTGACCATCGCATTACATTACGTTTTTAATACCCCTGCAGATCAATTGGTATGGGATGTAGGTCATCAAGCTTACGGGCACAAAATATTAACTGGTCGTAGGGAGGTGTTTCATACTAATAGAGACCTGGGGGGCATCTCTGGTTTTCCAAAACGTTCAGAAAGCGCATACGATACCTTTGGAACTGGGCACAGTTCTACCTCTATAAGTGCTGCCCTTGGAATGGCTATGGCGAGTGCTTTAAAGAAAGAAGACAGGAAACATATTGCTGTAGTAGGGGACGCGAGTATTGCCAGCGGTATGGCATTCGAAGCTTTAAATCACGCAGGAGTAAGCGGTGCTGACCTGCTGGTGGTTCTCAATGATAATGCTATAGGTATAGACCCTAGTGTTGGTGCTTTAAAGGATTATCTAACCAAGACGAAGTCTGGAAAAGATACCGGTCGGGATAATATCTTTGAATCTCTCAATTTTGATTATTCAGGGCCCATTGACGGTCATGATTTAGCTTCCTTAATTAAAGAACTAGAACGACAAAAAGGTTTAAAAGGGCCGCGGCTTTTGCATGTGAGAACAGTAAAAGGAAAAGGCTTAAAACAAGCTGAAATCGATCAAGTGCGTTATCATGCACCAGGGAAATTTGATAAAATCACAGGAGAAATTCCGGCTAGTGATACCAGTAAATTACCACCTAAATTCCAAGAGGTATTTGGTCATACCCTAGTAGAGTTGGCTAGAGCAAATGAAAAGATTGTTGGGATAACACCAGCCATGCCTACAGGAAGTTCTATGAAAATTATGATGGAGGCGATTCCAGATCGTGCATTTGATGTTGGGATTGCAGAGCAACATGCGGTAACCCTTGCTGCAGGAATGGCCACTCAAGGCTTGATCCCTTTTTGTAACGTCTATTCTACTTTTTTACAGCGTGCTTACGATCAGGTGATTCACGATGTTGCGCTACAGAAATTGCCAGTCATTTTTTGTCTTGATAGGGCAGGAATAGTAGGTCAAGATGGCGCGACCCATCACGGTGTTTTTGATCTCGCTTATTTGAATTGTATTCCAGACATGATCATTGCAGCCCCTATGGACGCTGTGGAAATGAGAAACATGATGTTTACGGCTTCTCAAGGTTTGGAGCTGCCTATAGCCATCAGGTACCCGCGTGGTCGTGGTAAGATCGTGAATTGGCAACAAGCGTTTACCCCTGTTGAAATAGGTTCTTCTAGGCTTCTAAAGAAGGGTAAAGATATAGCCATAATCAGCATTGGCCCTATAGGGACGATGATAGAAGACTTGCTGGAAAAAGAACATCTAGAGCTAACTCACCTTGATATTCGTTTTTTAAAGCCTATGGATCATCATGCTTTGGAAGCTATTTTCAACACCCATGATCACATCATTACTATTGAAGATGGAACGCTAGTAGGTGGTTTGGGAAGTGTTGTTTGCGATCTCGCTTTCGCGAAAGCGTACCAAGGAACTATTCATAAGCGAGGCATTCCAGATGCTTTTATAGAACACGGCCCCACTGCCGACTTGCATAAAATAGCTGGAATCGATGCGGAGTCCGTTTTAAAATTGATCCAAAAATTAAATTAAGTCTTATTCAATGATAATCTTCACTGTTTGAGAACGCTCATTGGCAGTAAGTTTCACTAGATAAAAACCAGAACTTAGTTCCAGCTGTAAGCTAGTTTCATTAGAGCTTACGTTTTTCTCCGTTTCAAACACCCGCTGTCCGCTTAGATTAAATACCTGAACACTAGTTGTAGCCAGGTTTTGATCAGAAGTAATAGCTATTGCTCCATTAGAAACAGTGGGGTAGATTTTAATACCTAGGTCATTGGTGTCAACTTCAGAGATGCTTAAGGTATCAAAAGTTCCTGTAAACATACCGCGACCATGAGTTGTGGCAAGTATGGTATTATCTGCTGTTCTAAGATCCAGGTCCACTACTTTTACATTAGTCATTCCATTGATGAGGGGTTGCCATGACGGGCTGACACTGTTGAAATCGCTAGTGGCATATATGCCTGCTTCTGTACCTATAATGACTTCACCAGGTAATAACGGGTTTGCGAGAATCGCTTTTACGGGAAGGTCTGGTAGGTTCCCTTCTTTTTCACTCCAAGTAGCTCCTCCGTCAGTAGTATACCATATATTTTGTACACCGTAATTGTGCATGGTAACATACAGTTCTTGCTCACTAGTTCCAAATTCAACGTCTGAAACACTACCGAGAAAGTTAGGCCCTGTAATAGCCGTCCATTGCGGATTTGTTGTATTTGCATTAGTAACTACTGCCAGGGTAGATAATTCAGTTCCTACCAATAGCGTTGTGCTGGAACGTGTATATGGGGACACTTTCATTGCCGTAGGGCGGTTGGAAGTTATTAGGAAATTGGTTATGGTATTACAAGATGCGGCGTTAGTAAATAATTGACAGACGTCTATGGCATTATTGCCACTTAAGTTTTTACTATTGGAGTATAAGTAGTTTAAATTGCGATCCAGCTCTGCTACATTGATAAAGTCGCCATCAGCATTGCTGCCACCATCTCCACAATTAGCAGTAGCGATGCAGTAACTAAAATTATAATTAGGATAGCTCACGTATCTGTGGTTGTTGTACTGTGATGTAATTACAGCATATCCATCTGCATCATCTATTTCCACATGACCACCATCACCACCTAATTCAGTAATAAAATGATTCATTCCAGCCGATGCATTTTCTATAGCTAAAGTGCCATTGTCTTGTGAGCCACCCACAAGATCATCTCCTCCACTGCTATTTGGAGCGATGCTGCCGTAGTAGAACTGTGTGACATTATAACCGTTATTTCTAGTAGAAATAGCGGTAGTCGATAAGTCGGCAGCGACAAATGAGTCGGCCCATGAAACGCCACCGTCACTTCCTATCACACCTTGGTTGGGGTTTGTAGGGTGAAAAGTCAAAGCATGTATATCAGCATGTATAAAGGGTATGTTTAAATTTTCAAGTCCAAATGCATCAATCCATTTAGAGATTTGATTCCATGAGGTGCCGCCATTTATAGATCTAAAGGAGTTAATGCCTCCAGCATAGATAATTTGGTCGTTAGTAGGGTCTACTTCTATGACTAAGTCATAAAATGCTTGGCCTCTGGTAAAATCGGTAGGGGAGATAGAACTATCGGTGTCATTAGGTTCATTGATGGGTGTAGTGGTGAGTAACGCATCGACGCTTTTATATAAGTTGGCCTCACCTCCTACTTGTGCGGCTATATAAAACAGATTTTGATTTGTTGAAGACGCAGCAATTTCCATACGGTTACCTCCTATTATGGTACTTTGAAGGTTCCAGTTGAGCCCATCTGAGGATCGGTACAAGCGACCGCCACCGGTATTTGTTCCTGGCACTGAAATCGTACCCATATAAAGTTGGTTAGTAGCACTTATTTCAAAATCATTGGGAATCACATAAAAGCTTTGACCACTAAATAAATATTCCATAGAGGTATTTTCTATGCGTGACCAGCTAGCTCCATTGTCAGGACTGCGATAAAGTCCTGCATTTTGTGCTCCCAAAATATTATTTGGATTGGAGGTATGGAAATTGGGTGAAGCATAATTGGTAGAGCCTACTCCTACAAAGACTTCACTACTTCCATTGTTATCCCAAACGATGACATCAGTAATAAAAAAAATTCCCGCTGTAAATAAATTGGAAGGGGAGTTTAAGTTTCCAGGTCCAGCGGGTGTAATAGGGATTTCGAACCAAGAGCTTCCTCCATCAATAGTTTTATAAAGGCCATTCCCTACAGCTGCGCCCGCCGTATATTGCTCACCTGTACCTATATAAAAAGTCATAGAATCATTAGGGTCTATTGCATAAGCGCTTACGTTTAGATTTGCCGCAAGACCAGGAATTATAGTCCATACCGAATTAACATCAGTGATGTCGTTATTCACCCATAAACCGCCGCCTACACCGCCGGCAAATACTCTATTGTAATCTGTGCCGTCTCCGTTGTTTGCTCCTACGTCATTGGGATCATAAAATACGACTCTGGTTCTTCCTCCTACATTGGAAGGTCCTCTTTCTTCCCATGCTCTCGAGGTCGAACCAGGAGCACTTTTCAATATATCGGTAGCTATGCTTTTTACCTTATATGGAGTGGGTATCCCTGTCGCAGGATTCATGGTCAGTTCCCACATGCGTTCATTATAAGCATTAGGTGGTAATGAAAGTGCTTTACGTTCGGCTCTTGAAAGTTTTATGGTTTCCTTAAAAGGACTGTTTTCTAGGAGTTGCCTGTGGAGCGCTCTCGCCTCAGCTATTCCTTTTTCTTCTTGATTAAAAACAAAAAAGCTAATTACGGCAACCACAACTACTAGAATACTTGAAACAATTCGTTGTTTATTCATTTGATATGCTTTAACGCCTTAAAATTAAGACAACGGAGTTGATTTTTTAAATTTTACCATTGATCACTTCAAATAAAGCAATGGATTTGCTGTCTGTTAATGATGCGACATAACCACAGACGTCTAATATGCGTTCATATTTATCAGTCCCGTTTAACCTCAACCCTTTACAAGATTTAAGAATCAATTGATCGTAGGAACTGGTCATTTGTTCAAATTCGTTGATACTGGCTCTTATGACGGCATTTAAAATGTCTTGAAGGATTTTGTATCCAGCAATTTCCTTTTGAACCACTTCTTCATTGTTGTACACCTTATCAACCGTAATGCTGAGAATGTCTTCAATTTGTGCGTTGTATTTGGATTTATCGGTCAGCGCAAAAGGGAAATTACCGGCTAATATGGCGTCTTCATGTTCCATAAATATAGAGATACAGTCCGTTATCAGATTATTTATAGCTAGAGATCTCAAATAAGACAATCGCTCTGAAGTAGTCGATAACTGGGTGTAGACCTCGGTTCTAATGGTGTCTCTTACAAGCTTGATGAGCTGTTCTAGGGCGTGATCTTCACTGATCCATCCTAGGTTGATGCCGTCTTCAAAATCAATTATGGTGTAACAAATATCATCTGCAGCTTCTACTAGATAAGTGAGTGGATGACGGTAGTGGGACTCTTCTATAGCAGTGTTATTGACGAGTCCTAGTTCTTTTGCGACATCCTTAAAATGAGCTAGATCTGCTTGAAAGATGCCGTATTTTTTTTGTGAAATATGTTTGGTAGTTCGGTAAGGCAGCGACTCTTTAGGGTATTTGATAAAAGCTCCTAGGGTGGCATAGGAAAGTCTTAAGCCTCCTGGAGTTCCCGGATTCTCTAGATTTAACAATCGGTATCCATTGGCATTTCCTTCATAATAAAGCAGGTCTTGTTGTTGCTTTCGCGAAAGCGTACTAATGATCTCAGCTCCTAATCCAGTCTTAAAATAACTGCCTATAGCCTTTTCTCCACTATGGCCAAAAGGCGGATTCCCTATATCGTGTGCTAGCGCCGCTGCGGCAACTATGGCTCCAAAATCTTGTTGTTTATATCCAGCTGCCTGTAGCTCTGGATGTTTTTCTAGAATACGTTGACCAGCCATTCGTCCTAAAGAGCGGCCTACAACGCTTACTTCTAGACTGTGTGTAAGTCGGGTATGCACAAATCCCGTCTGACTTAAAGGGATGACTTGAGTTTTATCCTGTAGGGACCTGAAGTGCTGAGAAAAAATGACCCGGTCGTAATCCACTTCAAAGCCTAGCCTTAGTTCATCCTGTAGCCCTCTAGGCCTTTGTTGTGTGTCGCCATATCTTTTAAGAGATAGTAATTGCTGCCAGTTCATTTGTTTAGAATTTTAATGCAATATAATTCAATAACAATTTAATCAAGTTAACCTTAGCGTAACACGCTTAACAGTAATTTAAACATTTTACTTGTTTTGATAATCTGGCAATAACTTTTGTCGTGAACTTTAGACCTTACTTTGCATCGTCAAACTAAAAAAACAAAAAAGATGAAAAAGTTATTTATTTCAATGTTAGCTATTGCCGCTCTAGTGATTACGAGTTGTGGTGAAGATGACCCGATTGCGGCTCCAGGTCCAGACTTGTCAGACAATCTAATTTCTGGATTAATTACAGAAAACAAAACCCTTACTAATGATCGCGTGTGGGATTTACAAGGTAGAGTAATAGTTACTAGTGGAGCAGTATTGACTATTGAGCCAGGAACTATTATTAAGGGATTGCCAGGTCAAGGAGCAAATGCTTCTGTTTTAGTTATCGCAAGAGGTGGTCAAATCCAGGCGAATGGTACAGCAAGCAATCCTATTGTATTTACCAGTATTGCAGATAATATTGCTCTAGGTCAGACTAGAGGTACTAATTTAACTGAAAATGATCGTGGCCTTTGGGGTGGAGTTATTGTTTTAGGAAATGCACCTTGTTCTTTTAGAGGGGATGTTGCTGCTGCTCAAATCGAAGGAATTCCTGCAAGTGATACCAATGGATTGTACGGAGGTAGTGTTGCTGCCGATAATTCTGGAGTGTTGAATTATGTATCTATTCGTCATGGTGGTACAAACATAGGTGAAGGAAATGAGATTAACGGATTAACACTAGGTGGAGTTGGTAATGGTACTACTATTTCCAACATTGAAGTAGTGGCTAATGTAGATGACGGTGTTGAATTTTTCGGTGGTACTGTTAATGCAAGTAACTTATTTGTTTGGGCATGTGGAGATGATTCTATCGATATCGATCAAGCTTATTCAGGTACTATTACCAATGTAGGAGTTGTTTTAGGTGATATTTCAGACCACGCTTTTGAAATTGATGGTCCAGAAGGGTCAGCTACTGGTTCTTTTACCATCAATAATGCTACTATTTTTGGAAATACCAACACACCTAATGGGGAATATGCAGATTACAGAAGTAGAGCACAAGGAGCTACTAACAATGTGTATGCAACAGGTTTTAAAGCTTCAAGTGATGTTGAGTTAGATAACAATGGAGTTTCCCAAAACTACTTAGATGGGAACCTTACTTTTACAAATTGGGTGATCAATTTACCAACAGGAGGAGTTGCTGCTGCTAATGAAGTTTTTGTTGAAAAAGTAGGTTGTGCACAAAACTGTGATGATGATGACGATTCTAATGACATTCTTGAAAACTTTATTACAACATTCACAGCAGATGCTGCTGCTTGGGCAAGTGCTGGAACAAGTGGAGGAGCTGATTTATCTGCTTTTTCATGGACTTATTCTAACGCTGCTGCAGGATTAGGTTTCTAATAGTAGCCACCAACAAAATAACAATGCTCATCATAACAATATGATGGGCATTTTTTCAATTTAAAGATATAAATATTTTATAATGCAAAATTCTAAAGTTTTAGTACTTGCTACCTTTTTATTAGGTTTCTTTTTATCATTTGGACAAAATGGTACGTTAACTGGTAAAGTTATAGATGGAGATTTTAATGATGTTCTAGCCTTTGCAAACATCGCTGCAAAAAACACCAATTATGGAACCGCTTCAGATTTTGACGGAAAATATTCCATAGAAATGGCTCCTGGAACCTACACGATTGTCTTTACGTTTGTAGGTTACAGCACTAAAGAAATCACAGATGTGGTTATTAAATCTGGAGAAGTAACAAATTTAGAGGTTACACTAACCTCTGCTGCCGATGCACTAGAAAGTGTTGTTATAGTAGTCACCAAAAGGCAAAATTCAGAAAAGGCAGTTTTGGATGTGCAAAAGAACGCCACGGTTGTGCTGGATGGATTGTCTTCAGAGTCTATTAAAAAAGCAGGCTCATCTTCTGTAGCTAGTGCGGTAAAAGCGGTGCCCGGGGTATCTGTTCAAGATGGAAAATTTGTTTATGTAAGGGGTTTAGGTGACAGGTACACCAAAACGTTATTAAACGGAATGGAAGTTCCTGGACTAGATCCGGATAGAAATGCATTACAATTAGATATCTTTCCTACTGGAGTGATTGAAAATCTTCAGGTAAAAAAATCTGCAACAGCAGATTTGACCTCCGACTTTACTGGCGGTATTGTTGATATTTTAACTAAAGACATCCCTTCTAGTGAGGAGTACTCGATAAGCCTAAGTCTAGGCTATAATCCTCAAATGCACTTTAATGATGATTATTTAACTTCTGGGAGTAGTGGCACTGATTTTTTAGGTTTTGACGACGGTTTAAGAGACTCGCCTATAGCAATTGGCTCGACCATACCTTTATTACAGCAAGATGGAGCATTGGTAAGAACCCTTACTCAAAGTTTTAATCCAGAGCTCGCTGCAATGCGAGAAAAAAGCTTCATGGATTTTGGTTTTAGTTTTGCAGGAGGAAATAAGTACAAATTTGAAAGTGGTAATGCGTTAGGCTTCACCACATCTTTAGCTTATAAAAATGAGACCGAGTTTTACGATAATTTTGTCGATGGTCAAGTTTTTAGAAAAAGAGCTGATACTTCAAATAATGAGCCTAGAATCGATAGGACTCAACAAGGATCTATAGGGACAAATAATGTGTTATTAAATGCCTTATTGGGGGTAACATATAAAACACAATTTTCAAAGTACCGCATTAATCTGTTACATATTCAAAACGGAGAATCCAATGCAGCTTTAATTTTTCAACAAAATGCAGAACAATCTTCTAACCAAACCAAAAAGGACGTTTTAACTTATACCGAAAGGTCGTTGACTAATGTATTAATATCTGGAGAACACACCAATAAAGACGGTTCGTGGAATACAGAGTGGAAACTAGCACCGACACTCTCTAGAGTTGATGATAAAGATTTTAGAACTACTCCGTTTAGAATTGATGGTGGGGTTCCTACTATTGAGCCTTCTGAGGCGGGTGATCCTACGCGTTTATTTAGAGAGTTAGAAGAAATCAATCTTGCTTCTAGATTAGATTTTACTAAAAAACACCAGCTGTTTAAAAAATCTGCTAAATTGAGATTTGGTGCTGGATTTACTTTTAAAAATAGAAATTTTGCTGTAGATCAATACTCGTTTATTCTTCAGGATTTTCAAAGTTCCCAATTCAATGGAGATGCAAATCAAATCTTAGATCCTGCTAATATCTATGATCCAGCAACAGGATCAGGAGTTGCAGTGCGATCTGACTTTAATATTACCAACAATTTTGATTCTCAAATTACTATAGGTAGTGCTTATGTTTCAGATGAGTTTCAAGTGACGGACCGTCTTAAGTCTATTGTAGGATTGAGATTTGAAAAATTTGACTTGACTTATTCGGGACAAAATCAACAAGGACAAGTATCTGATAATGCAAAATTTATTGACAAAGCAGATGTTTTCCCGAGTCTTAATTTAATTTATGATATCAACGAGGCTAGAAGTTTTAAGTTAAGAGGTTCTTATTCAAGAACTACAGCAAGACCCTCGTTTAAAGAGGCTTCTGATGCAGAAATCTTTGACCCAGTTTCTAACTTTTTCTTTATTGGTAATCGAGACATACAGCCTACTTACATCAATAACGTGGACTTAAGACTTGAAAAGTACGGTGCAGGAATTGATTTCTTTGCGTTTAGTACGTTTTACAAAGACTTTACAGATCCTATAGAGCTTAGTTTTATTAGAGAAGCCGCAGGACAGTTCACACCGTTAAACTTAGGTAACGCAACAGTTTTAGGAGCAGAGATAGAAGTGAGAAAGAATTTAGCCTTTTTAACTCCTAGCCTTAAGAATTTCTCTACAACTTTAAATGTTTCTGTTATTGACTCCAAGCAACAGTACAGTGAAGATGAAGAGGCCAATAGAAGAGATACCTTACGTGATGGAGAGGTTTTAGAGGATACTCGACCACTACAAGGTCAATCGCCTTATCTGGTAAACGCTGGGTTGGTCTATGAATCAGAAAATAACCTTAGAGTAGGAGCTTTTTTTAATGTACAAGGAAGAACCTTGCAGATTGTAGGTTCGGGAGATATTCCTGATGTGTATACCTTGCCATTCAACTCTCTAAATTTAACAGCTAACAAGACCTTTGGGGATAAAATCAAGCACAGTTTTGGTTTTAAAATCGAAAACCTATTAGGTGACGATGTAGAAAGTGAATATGAATTTTTTGG
This sequence comes from Nonlabens sp., assembly GCF_018401815.1. Taxonomy (GTDB): domain Bacteria; phylum Bacteroidota; class Bacteroidia; order Flavobacteriales; family Flavobacteriaceae; genus Nonlabens. Next base: position 32,061 of record NZ_JAGYKG010000006.1, on the reverse strand, counting down.
AGCTGAAAACAAGACTTTTTCTTTTCGCAGCCCAGAGACTTCCTTCTCTTTGAGTTATGGAATACAATTTTAATTCATAAGTTACCCTTGCTTATTAAAGGCTATTCTAATGAATAGCCTTTTTTACGTTTGGATTTTTTGTGTTTGTCTCGCTTTCGCGAAAGCGTAAATATCATAAACTCCTTGATTAATAACAGTAGCATAACATATAAAATACCTATTTAGCCGACTTTTGCAGATCGTTAAAATCACCCGATGTCAGATATTTATATATACATGCTTATCATCCTTGCTGGGCTTGCTATTACAGATCTTGTAGTAGGAGTAAGTAACGATGCCGTTAACTTTTTAAACAGTGCCATAGGTTCTAAGGCCATCAGTTTTAAAACCATTATGGTCATTGCAAGTATAGGTATAGCCTTTGGGGCACTTTCTTCTAGTGGCATGATGGAAGTGGCGCGTAAAGGGATCTTTGTGCCTGGTGAATTCTATTTTGACGAGGTCATGATCATTTTTATGGCGGTGATGATTACTGATATTTTATTATTGGACTTCTTTAATAGTATAGGGTTGCCTACCTCAACCACGGTTTCTATTGTTTTTGAATTACTAGGAGCAGCCGTATGTATGTCCATCATCAAGATTAGTGAAAGCGATTCAGAAACTTTATTGGATTTAGGAACGTATATTGCCTCTGACACTGCACTAGAAATTATTTTAGGAATTTTACTTTCTGTTGTTATTGCTTTTATTATTGGTGGACTGGTTCAATTTTTTTCTAGAATGTTGCTCACCTTTAATTATCAAGGAAGGCCGCCTTTTCTTGCGGCAATTTTTGGAGGGGTTTCCCTCACCAGTCTTTTTTACTTTATCATCTTTAAAGGTCTTAAAGGAGCAGATCTAGGTGGGGTAACCGAATTTATAGCCGCAACGGATGTATCTACTTTTATTAGTGTCACATTTTTATTTTGGACTATTTTTAGTGGTATCTATGTTTATGTCATCAAGTGGGATATCTACAAACTCATTATTATTTTAGGAACCTTTGGCTTGGCTATGGCATTTGCAGGAAATGATTTGGTTAACTTTATAGGAGTGCCTATAGGCGCTTATCAAGCTTGGGAATATGCTGAAGGTACTGGTCTTCCAGCAAATGAAATAGGTATGAGTTTCTTGAGTGGTAAATTGCCATCCAATAAATGGTTGCTTGTAGTTGCTGGATTGGTTATGGTAGCAACTCTTTGGTTTTCTTCAAAGGCACAAGCTGTTGTAAAAACTTCTGTAGATCTCGCCCGCCAAGACTCGGGCGCCGAACGTTTTCAATCTAACTTTTTATCTAGAATATTAGTGCGTTACTCGTTATACGCTGCCGAAGGGGTACAACAACTCATGCCGCAAAGAACTGCTAATTACATATCTTCTAGATTTGACAAGCTTCCAGTTCCTGCTGTAATTCCTAAACATGCAGATAAGCCTGCATTTGATTATGTACGGGCATCGGTAAATCTTATGGTGGCCAGTGTGCTTATTTCCGTAGCGACTTCTTATAAATTACCTCTTTCTACTACCTATGTTACCTTTATGGTCGCTATGGGAACCTCTCTTGCCGACAGAGCTTGGGGTACCGAAAGCGCTGTATATAGAATTGCCGGAGTATTGAACGTTATAGGTGGCTGGTTTTTTACAGCATTTAGTGCCTTTACAGCGGCAGCAGTATTTGCTTATCTTATTTATATAGGGGGGATGTATGCCGTTGTTGCTTTAGTGGTTCTTTCGGTATTGCTTATTATACGCAGTTTTATAGGTCACAAGAAATCTCAACAAGAGCAAAAAGTAACCGATCAACTTCAAAAAGCCGAAAGCAAGACCATTCAAGGTATTATCAATGAAAGCTCTGATAACGTAGCTACTGTTTTTAAACGTTCTAAACGCATTTATAAGAATACTTTAGACGGGTTAATTGCGCAAGACCTCGCTATTTTAAGAGCCTCTAAAAAGGAAAGCAAAAAGCTTGCTGGAGAAATAGACGAACTGCGCAACAACATTTTCTTTTTTATTAAAAGCTTAGATGATCAGAATTTAGGCGCGAGTAAGTTCTATATAGAGGTATTAGGTAATTTACAAGACATCTCACAATCGCTAGATTATATCTCTAAAGCGAGCACTACCCACATAAGCAATAATCACAAAAGCCTAAAATTTACTCAAATCAAGGATCTTAAAGAGATTATTTTGCGCATTCACGAGATTTTTAACGATGCACAAGAGATTTTTAGCGCTAAAGACTTTAGTAGTTTAGAGGCTATTATTCTTGAAAAACGCGAGCTTATAACTCTGGTTGATGCAAAAATTGATAAACAAGTAAAACGTACTAAGGACGACGATGAATCTCCCAAAAACACTACCTTATACTTTAGTCTCTTATTAGAAACTCGAGATTTGATGAAGGAAAGCATTCAAATTGTAGAGCAATATTATCGGGAGTACGACGCTTCTAAAACAGAACCTATGCAATAGGAAACACTTCAAAATATGAAAATCCGGCTTTAACGAGTCGGTTTTTTTATGTCTTTAAGTTAGGGGAATACCAGTTGAGTTTATTGGAATCAAACCTTCCTTTTCTTTTTTAATAGCATAGGTGTCGACCAGCTTTAGTTTAATGGAAAGCTTAAGACCACTTCTATTAAGCTTTACACAAGTGACGTAGCTCTATTGTTATTGTGTATCAACAAGGAAGGGAGAAGTGTTCCGCTTTCGCGAAAGCGGTATTCCACTAATTAGACTATAAAAAGAGCACCCCCAAAACCCGTTTAATCTTAAGACGGGTGCTTGTGATTCTTAATGAAGCAGAAGGAGCCTCCACATTAAATTTTCAAAGGCTTTTTGAGGGGTATAAAAAAAGGCATTTACCTGAGGGGAAATGCCTTTTTTAATTCAGCTAAAATAGGTTAAGCTGCTTGTTCCTCTTCCTTAAAATTTGAGGAGTCATTTGCTGTGGCTACTTTTTCTGGATTTTTAAATCGTTGGAACCTCAATTTTGCTTTGTGCACTAAATACAATAACACAGGTATGATAATTAACGTCAGGAATGTGGCAAATAACAAACCGAAGATTACAGTCCAAGCTAAAGGTCCCCAGAAAATAACGTTATCTCCACCCATATAGATGTTGGGATCAAATTCATTGAACAAGCTAAAAAAGTCGATATTGAAACCTATAGCAAGCGGAATCAAACCTAATACCGTAGTAATAGCTGTTAGAATTACCGGACGCAAACGAGCTTTCCCTGCCTGTACGATGGCTGTAAACGCATCTTCTTTACTGATGAGGTGTTTTTCATCATCTATTCCTAATTCTTCTTTTCTACGCAGTATTAAAATATCTACATAATCGATCAATACCACACTGTTGTTGACCACAATACCGGCAAGAGAGATGATGCCCATCATGGTCATCATGATGACAAATGGCCATCCAGTAATCATCAATCCTAGAAATACTCCTATAAAACTTAAGAAGATCGAGATCATAATGATCGTAGGTTTAGAGATTCCCCCAAATTGGAAAATCAAAATAAAGAATATGGCTAGCAGCCCAAAACCTAAAGCAGACATAAGAAAAGCTTGTTGCTTATTTTGCTCTTCTAGTTGTCCTGTATAATCTATCTTGATGTTTTCAGAGAGGTTTTCAAAGTCCAGCATCTCATTCTGTATTTGAGCAACTGCTGCTCCAGCATCAGTATACCCAGGTTTTAAGGCACTATACACCGTTACGACACGCTGATTGTCTTTGTGTTTAATTGCGCTAAATCCAGAAACATTTTCTTGAGTGGTTATCGCGCTAATGGGAATTTCTAATACCTGACCAGTCGCCATATCTCTGTACGTAATACGCTGATTAAATAAGGAGCTGCGGTCATAGCGGTTCTCTTCATTAAAGCGCACATAAATATCGTAATCTTCCCCGTCTTTTTTATAAATACCAGCTTTTTCACCAAATATAGAACGGCGCAACTGCATCCCTACCTGGCTGGCACTAACCCCTAATTCACCAGCTTTTTCACGATCTACTTTAACCTGTAGTGCAGGCTTACTTTTATTCACATCTATTTTTAATTCATCTACAGGAGCAATATTTTTTTCGTTTAGGAATTTTACCATACGCTCTGCAGTAACAATCAATTCTTCGTAGTTATCCCCTTGAAGCTCTACGTTAATTGGGTATCCCGCTGGTGGTCCAGCAGCATCTTTTTCAACACTTATAGCAATACCGGGAAACTTACCTTGCACTGCTTCTTGAATTTTTTTGCGCAATACTTCACTGTCAGCTCCATTGCGGTATTTGTATTCTCGCATAGAAGCGGTAATCTTGCCTTTGTTGGGCATCTCAGCTGCACTACCTCCATCGGTTTGCGGGTTTCCAGCTCCTTCACCTACTTGTGACACCGTGCTTTCTACTAAAAAGTTTTTACCATCTTCTAGGTACATCTCTTGATTGATCACATCGTAAACGACTGTTTCAATTTCTTTAGTAGTTTTATTGGTCTTGGCAATAGAAGTACCTTGTGGATACTCTATATACACCATGATCTGGTTAGGCTTATTTTCTGGGAAGAATTCTACTTTGGTACGACCTGTGCCAACAGACCATCCAAAATACAATGCGAGTACACCAAAGAACATAAGGGTCATAGCTGCAGTAAAGAAATAAGGCTTCTTACCTCTTAAAGCAAATCTTAGGAAACGTTCATAAGCATTGTCTAACCATTTCAACATCCTGCGTTGGAAGTAGAGTGTTGTTCCTTTTATTACATATTTATACAGCCATAATAAAATCACGGTCACAATCATTACAGAGCCTATACCTCTTACGGCACCACCGAAAAGTAAAATCAACAGTCCGATACTACCCATTACTATAGAGATGAGCACTAGTTTTTTAAGAGGAATGTTCTTTTCATCAATACTCATGTATTTAGAGACTAACATGGAATTGAAGAATATGGCTACAAGGAGTGAACTTCCTAAAACAACAGATAAAGTAATAGGGAAGTATTTCATAAACTCTCCCATTACTCCAGGCCATAAACCTATAGGTACAAATGCTGCAACTGTGGTTAAAGTGGAAATAATGATAGGAACAGCGATCTCGCCTATTCCCACTTTTGCTGCTTTGATGCGCGACATTCCTTCTTCGTCCATTAATCTATAGACGTTTTCTACCACTACAATACCGTTATCTACCAGCATTCCTAATCCCATAATCATGGCAAAAAGAATCATCGTGTTCAATGTATAGCCTAAGAAGTTGAGGATGATAAAACTCATTAACATAGACATAGGAATCGCAAAACCTACAAATAGGGCATTCCTAAATCCTAAAAAGAACATCAATACGGTAACTACTAGGATTACTCCAAATATGATGTTATTGACCAGATCATCTACTTGGTTTAATGTACGGCTGGAGCCGTCATTAGTAATTGAAATATCAACGTTTTTAGGGATATTTCCATTTTTTTGAGAATCAGCGATAATTTTTCTCACCCCTTCTGCAGCGGTAATCATGTTTTTACCAGATTGTTTTTTTACGTCTATCATGACTACTGACTCCCCAGATTCTCTAGCAAAGGTGGTTTTGTCTTCTTCTTTAAAGTTGATTTCTGCAATATCCTTAAGATAGATAGGACCTTTTTCATTTTTAACCACAAAACGTTCTAGTTGATCGGGGTCTGTAATTTCGCCTAGAATTCTAATGGTACGTCGTTGACTTGCTGTCTTGATATTACCTGCACTCATGGTAGAGTTTCCGCCACGAACCGCATTGATGACATTGTCAAAATTAACCTTAGCAGCGGTCATTTTGTAAATATCGACGGCTATTTCTACTTCAAGTTCTTGAGCACCTCTAATGCTTGCTTCCTTCACTTCTTGTAAGGCTTCAATCTCGTCCTGTAGGTACTCTGCAAATACTTTAAGATCTCGTACCGTATAATCACCACGTAGGTTGATGTTCATAATAGGCACTTCTTCACTCATTTTAAGGTCAAAAACATTAGGTTCAATTTTTGCGCCATTGAATGTAGGCCAGTCTTCACCAGAAGTTTCCACATCTATTTCATCCTTGACCTTTTGTTTTGCCTCTTCCACCGTTAAGCTAGAGCCTAGTAAGGAGCCTTCTTCAAATTCTACGGTAATGATGGAATAATCCTCTTGAGAAGTTGATAGGATTTCTGCAACACCAGAAATATTCTTTAATTGATCTTCTAAAGGGTCGGTAATAAGACGCTCAATATCTTCAGCGGTGTTCCCTGGATAAACGCTAGAGATGTATATTTTTGTTTCCTTTACCTCTGGAAAATCTTCTCGAGGCATCGCAAAATACCCTTGAATTCCAAGAACAAGCACTAAGCCTATAAGAACCCAAATTACGGTGGCGTTGTTGATTGCCCAGGAGGAAAACCCAAACTCTTTTTCACTTTTCTGTCCCATTATTTTTAAGCTTTTTTGATTCTTACTTGTTGATCTTCTCTCACGCTACGTGCTCCTTCTTCAATAATATAGTCTCCTTTAGTAAGTCCGCTGGTGATTTCAATCAAGTTTTTTGTGATTTTTCCAGTTGTGATGAGTTTTCTTTTCGCGACAGCGGTATGGTACTGATCTCCAGGTTGTAGGTTTGTAGCGATCATGACATACTGGTCTCCATGTTGATTTTCACTGATCACAGCAAGAGGGATTAAGATGGCTTCTTTATTGGTATAATCGTTAATTTTTAAACGAGCGGTAAGATTGGGTTTTACGCGACCTTTTTTGTTAGGCACTGGAATTTCTATATTAAAAGAACGGTTGGATGGGTTGATATAAGCACTGGTCTGTCTCACCATACTTTTAAGAGTTTCCCCAAGTACTGGAAACTCGACCTCTACCTCTGTTCCTTGTTTTACTGAAGTGATAAAGGTTTCTGGAACTTCAACTTCTATATACATGTTATCGAGGTTGACAATTCTCAATAGTTGCGTCATCCCAGGACTTACCGTAGTTCCTTGTTCTGTTATGACGTTATCAATAACTCCAGCGAAAGGCGCTGTAACAATTGTTTTGGCTAGTTGTTGTTGCATGGACTTGATCGCATTTACTTGTGCCTCATAAGCAGCTTTAGTTTGTAGGTATTGGATTTCAGAACCTATTTTTTGATTCCAAAGTCGTTCTTGACGTTCATAAGTAGTTTTTGCTAGTTGAGCCTGTACTTTCATCTGCTCAATATTTTGAGAGATACCACCATCATCTATTCTCGCTAGATGTTGTCCTTTAACCACTCGTTGTCCTTCTGTCACGTAAACATGGGTCAGAATACCCCCCATTTCTGGCATTAAGGTGATGTTTTGCTTGGTGGCTACACTTCCTTGAAGTTCTATAAAATGATTGTAAATGGTATCACTAATCGTTTTTATACTGACCAAAGCACCATCTTTTTTTACACTGTTTTTATCTAAAAACTGTTCAATAGAATTGATTTCATTTTCGAGCATCTTTTTTGTGTGGAGCAACTCGGTTTTCTTTTGAGCGATCATTTCTGTATCACCTGTAGCGATAAGCTCTTCAATGCTCTGTGCTTGATCACCACATGAGGTGAGAATAAAAAGACTTATTAGTAGGAGGCTTAATTTTTTCATGGTCTATAATTCAGTGGTAGGTTTAATTTTTATTGAGGAATTCAGGGGTATTCAAAATGGTTTCTAGATGTGCCTTTTCAGTAATCACTTCATACATACTCTGTAAATAGGTTGCTTGTGTACTGTACAATTGGGTTTGTGCTTGCCTCAAATCAAAGCTGGAAGAAATCCCTTCTCTAAATTTGATTCGATTTTTGTTTTCAATTCGTTCTGCTAGTTTTAAGTTTTCTTTACTAGTACTGTAATTGTCTATAGCCAGCTGGTAGTTATTCAGAGAGGTCTGGTAGTTCAATCGTATTTCTTCTTTGGTGCGATCTAGGTCGGTAAGCGCTTGATCCCAGGCTATTTTTGCACGATCGGTTCTCGCTTGTCTTGCTAAAGAACTAAAAATAGGAACGGATAAGCTCATTCCAGCAATAGACTGCCCATACCACTTATTATCGCTATCTAAGAAAGTGAAGTCGTTATTAAAAGAGTTGACTCCATAATTTACAAATCCAGAAAGTTTCGGCAGTGCTTTGGCTCTTTCTAATTGGTATTCTAGTCTGCGCTGTTCGGTAAAATTAGTCGCGATCTGGAAATCGGCATTTTTTTCTAATTCTAAGGAATTGACTGTCATGCTTGGGTCCATGTTTTTAAGAGCGAGAGCGGCAAGGTCATCGGTAAGTCTTAATGGCGTTTGTAAATTTATTCCCAATGCTAGTTTCAACATATCCATGGCAATATCTTCTTGACGCTTAGCACTGTTCAATTGATTTACGAGTTGTGATCGGGTAATTTTCAATTGTTCTACATCTTCTTCTTCGGCAAGTCCGTTTTCGTATATTTTTGTAGTTTCTTCTAAATTCTTGGTTAATGCCGTAAGGTTGCGTTCTATGATCTTCATATTTTCTTGAGTGAGAAGCACCCCACCGTAAGCATTGATAATTCCTTTTCGTACCTCAAGCTTTGTCTTGTTGTTGGCGTTTTCAGAAAAGTCTAAAAAAGTTTTTGAAGCCTCTAATGCCACAATATAAGAACCGTCAAAGATTAACTGTCTTAGAGTTGCTGTTACCACAGCACTTTGTCTAGGGGCAAAAGTTACAGGTATAAATGTTCCAGGTGTGCCACCTACGATCTCTCCTGGTAGGGGAGTTATGGGTTGCTTGATTTGGTATTGATAATCGATGTTCCCATCTATCTGGGGCAATCCGGTTGCAGTAGTTTCCCATTTTTGTTTAAGGGCTATAGCGATGTCTCTTTTGGCATTAATGGCCTGATAATTATGTTCTAGTCCGTGGGTTACTGCTTCTTCTAAAGAAAAGCTGTACGAGTCTTGGTTTGTGGTTTGTTGTGGGTATGCTTTCGCGAAAGCGAGTATACTAAAAACCCAAACATATAGAAGTTTATGGTTCATTTAATTGTGGTTTGTGTTGGTTATTTTATTTAAAATATTACGCCCCTGCGGTGTAACAATGCCTCTGAGGTGGTATTCTAAATACTGATCGTAAAGCTCGTTTACAGGGAAATTTTGAGAAGGGAAAACCTGCAGGTTTTTAATTCCTTGAATACCGATAAAATAGATGCGTGCAATAAAATGTGCATCTATATTATCTCTATAAAGTCCCTTTTTTATTCCTTTAGAAACGTTTTTTTGAATGCAGTTATCCATAAAGTCAAATTGAATCTGAGTGACTTCTTTATGGACTTCTGGGTAATATTTTTGAAGTTGATAAATAGGAGAAGTGTCATCAGATTTGAGGTGTTCCATTACAAATCTCTTTATGGTATATAGTTCTTCAATCGCATTTTCTGTCTCTCCGTCAATAATCTGATCCACCCCATTACAGATATGATCGCACAAATGAACAGAGGATTCTTTTACTAGCGCTCCTTTATTTTTAAAGTGTGTGTACAAGGTCTTTTTACTCATCCCTAGTTTTGCTGCGATCTCATCCATAGTCACACTTTTAAAGCCTAAGGTCAGGAAAAGATCTAGGGAAGTAGTTAAAATATGTTCCTTGATATTGGTCATTGCTTTTAAAAAAGAATGCAAAGATACCTTATGGAAACTATAAAAACTTTAAAAGTTTCCTAAGTTTTACAATAATTTAACAAGACAATTTCTTTTTCCTTCAGTAAAGAGCCTTTCATGAAGTATTTTTACCAAATGAATGCGATAGACCAACTCAGAATTATTTTTTTAGATCACCTGAAGAACAGGATAGAAGAAAAGCAACCTGCGGGATTGTACGATCCGGTTCACTATATTTTACAATTAGGCGGGAAACGATTAAGACCCTTACTGACCTTGATGAGTGCTCAAATGTATGGTGCCCCAGTCAAAGATGCCTTGGATGCTGGACTAGCTGTTGAGGTGTTTCATAATTTCACATTGCTTCATGATGATATTATGGATGCAGCAGACCTGCGTCGGGGTCAAGAAACCGTTCATAAAAAATGGAATATCAACACAGGAATACTTTCTGGGGATGTCATGTTGATTATGGCCTACCGTCTTTTAGAAAGCTATGACAAGGATCAATTTAACCAATTGACTAAAATCTTTTCTAGAACAGCGCTAGAAGTATGTGAAGGGCAGCAATACGATGTGGATTTTGAAACTCGAGATGACGTTAGTATTTCAGAATATTTGTTGATGATCCAATTAAAAACATCGGTTCTTGTAGGCTGTGCCCTTCAAATGGGTGCTATTATCGCTGGCGTAGGTAAAGAAGAGCAAGAATTGATCTACAACTATGGGATTCATTTAGGACTTGCTTTTCAATTGATGGATGATTACCTCGATGCCTTTGGTGATCCAGAGACTTTTGGTAAAGAAGTAGGTGGTGATATCAGGGAAAATAAGAAGACTTATTTATACCTTAAAAGTATAGAAGATGAGCATTGCGCTACCGAATTAAAGGAATGGTTTGCTCTTGATCATGAAAAAATGAATGAGGATCAGATTGAAGAAAAGAAAGAAATAGTAAAAGTATTTTTTGAAGAAAGCGGTGGGGCAGCAGCTACTCTTGATGCGATTAAATCTTATACAGATAAAGCATTAAGTAGTATTGATCAACTTTCTATTAGTGAAGAGTACAAAAAGGAGTTGAGAGATTTTTCTATTGATTTGATGGGGCGTGTAAGTTAGTAGTTGACCTGCTTACTAGCATCAGCCCATTATGATAGGGGAGTTGCAAGAAGGTCTTGTTTCTATTTCCTTTACGTTATAGCGGTCTTTATCGAATAATCTAATGCGACCAGTGATTATTTATTTTTACAAATTTCTGGCACTAAGGTATCAATGCCTTTAAATCATCTAGGGTATTTGCTTCTTCTATAGGTTTATCAGTTCGCCATCGGACGATTCTAGGAAACCTTGTAGCTACTCCAGATTTGTGTCTTTTGCTAGGGGCTATTCCTTCAAAAGCAATTTCAAATACATGATGTGGTGTTACCGATCGCACTGGACCGAATCGTTCCAGGGTGTTCTTCTTGATCCACGCATCTACTTTCCTAAATTCGGTATCAGTAAGCCCAGAATAGGCTTTTGCAAAGGTGACCAGCTCTCCATCCTGCCAAAGTCCAAAGGTATAGTCGGTAAATAAATTGGCTCTTCTCCCATGTCCACGCATGGCATAAGTTAGGACGGCATCTACTGAAAAGGGATCTGTTTTCCATTTCCACCAGTCGCCTTTTTTACGTCCTACCAGATAGGGACTATTTTTGCGTTTGATCATCAATCCTTCTGATCGTTTTTTTCTTGCCAGATCCCGCTCTGTCGCCATTTCTTCCCATGAGTTAAAAGTCATGGTTTCTGAAAGCAGCAATGGCGTTTTTTCTTTTTGAGGCAATGCCTCTTCTTTTTTGTGAAGGTTTAAAACCAGTTGATCCAGTAGCGCTCTGCGTTTTTCAAAGGGTTGTTCTCTCAAATCTTTTCCTTGCCATTCCAGCAAGTCGTAAGCGACAATAACTACAGGAACATCTTCTAATAGTTTTTTACCTACTGTTTTACGGCCTATTCTGGTTTGCAGGTCGTTAAAATTCATGATTTCACCATCTTTAAAAGGCAGGATCTCGCCATCGATCACGGTTCCATTAGGAATCACATTTAAAAACTTTTGAAATTCTGGATACTTATCAGTCACTAATTCCTCCCCTCGGGACCATACAAAAAGCTCGTTAGTTCGTATAATTGTTTGTGATCTGATGCCGTCCCATTTGTGCTCTGCACTCCATTGGTGAACATCATTTAAATCACTCACTTCCCCTTCCACCGCATAGGCCAGATAAAAAGGATAAGGTTTTCCTCTCCTAGCCACTTCATTATCTTCATAAATCAATTCCTGAAAACTGGTATTTTCTCCTGTCCAGCTCCCCATAAGTTTATGGGCGAGTACATCTTTGTTTATACCCGTAGCACTGGCCAATGCTCGAGTCATTAATTTTTGAGAAACCCCTATTCTAAAACCACCAGTTAGTATTTTATTAAAAACAAATCGTTCGTAATAATTGAGTTGGAGCCAATTTTTTTGCAGGTATTCTTTTTTCTCAAGATCTCCTTTGGTCCTTAGTTCAATAATTTCCTGAATGATTTGTGAAAGGCCTTTTTCACTAGATTCGTTTGCTGTAGGAAGAATAAGCGCAATAGTTTCTGCCAGATCACCGACAATATGGTAGCTTTCTTCAAACAGCCACATGGGTACCCCACTAATTTGTGTCGCCCATTCTCTCATCAAAGTGGTGTTTACTGGTCTTTTTGGGCGTCTGTGAGAAAGTAGGGCGATGGTCCATAACTTATCTTCATCATTTGCGGACTTAAAATACTCCGCAAGTGCGGCTACTTTAAGGTTGGTTTTATTTGTTCCGTCTATGGTTCGGATGAGTTCTGCAAACTGTTTCATGGCGCTATGCTTGAAATTGAATTTGAACTTGAACTTGAATTTGATGTTTTCTCGTTTCGCTCGGAAACACTTTGCTCAGTTTCTGAACTTTCACTTTTTTCTTCAGCGCTTAATTCTGAGTTTTCTCCTTCATATTGGGTACGCTCGCTTATGGCGTTGAGTCCTTTTTCTTCTCTTAAAAATCGAGCAAAAATATCTTGATAGCCGTGTGTCGTAATCACATTTTCACAGCCAGTAGCTGCTATGCTTTCTAACAATCCGTCCCAGTCGCAATGATCAGAAAGCACAAAGCCCTTATCGATGGCTTTTCTGCGTCTTGCGCCTCTAAAAGTCATCCAGCCGCTGGCACTTGCTGTGACATAGGGCACCATTTTTTTCATCCAGGCACTCCCATGGGCGCTGGGTGGTGCGATCACAATGTTGCCTGCTAGTTCTTCTTTGGTCGTTTCTCTAGTGATCAAATGAGTAGGAGGAAAGTTGATTTGTTGTCGCAAGACTTCCGTCATTTTATAGATGGCTCCATGGCAGTAAATCTTCATTTGATTGGTATCCAAGTGTTTGATGATGCGCTGTGCTTTTCCTAACGAATAAGCAAAGAGTACGGAGGTTTTCTTTTCTGCATGGTTTTGAGCACACCACAAGTTGATGTCATCCATGACCAGTTGTTGAGGTCGCCATTTAAAGGCAGGTAATCCAAAGGTGCATTCTGTAATAAAGGTATCACATGTCACAGGTTCGTAAACGGTGGAGATTCCGTCATCTTCAGTTTTATAATCTCCTGTAAATACCCATACTTCTCCTTTGTGTTCGACGCGTATTTGTGAAGAGCCTGGAATATGCCCAGCGGGGTGAAAAGAGAATTTCACATTGTTGATGGAAAAACTCTCGTTATAGTTTACTCCAGACACATTGATGTCGCCCAGTCGGTGCGTAATGATGGGTACGTTATCCTTATGCGTGAGGTAATTTTTGTGTCCCCATCGAGAATGGTCTGCATGACCATGTGTGATGAGGGCATTAGCTACTGGTTTCCATGGATCCAGATAGACGCCTGCGGGCTTGCAATAAATTCCTTTTTTAGTGAATTGAAGTAATGCTTGACTCATGACATAAAATTAAATGACAGGAGCGGTATTCTATATGGATTAAGAGAAGTTTATCATACTAATTATAATTACAAATAGGATATAGGTATAAGAGCAAAGACGGTTTACCTCTGCAGGTACAGATTGATGCTGCGATACACTATTTGTAGGCAAACTCAGCGTGACTCATTTTTAAGTTATGGAATGAAGTTGTTATCTTTTCTTCTACCTATGACTTTTTAAAGTTTTGTAATAGGCTTATTTTTCTTCTGGATCTAGTTCACTTTTGAGATCTTCCAGAAGTTTGTCATTACTTTGACGGAATTCATTGACCTTCCAGTTCATTTGAATAATTAATTCCTCTAAGGCACGGATGATGTTGTTGTATTTTTCCTCTAATTGAGAAGGGGTTTTTGTGCGGTATCCCAGGTAAGATTTGTAGATGTGGAGTCTGGTTTTTAAAACTTTAATACGGGAGAAAACAGCTTGATCTTGGAAAGACGCTTCTGGATTTAAAAGCATGTCATTGACGTGATCTATCATTTTAGAGGTCGCTGAGGCGGTATGGTCATAATTCTCAAGTCCTGTAAGTAAGTCTTGAAAGGATTTCCACTCTAGTGCTTTTTTTTGAGCCTCTTTAATTAGGGGTATTTTTGACTTACTCAAATTCATGGTGGTATCATCTATTTGCTCTGGTACAGCCGCGCCTTCATCAGAAGTGGGTTTACAAGCTAGTAGTGATATAAAAAGCAAAAAAATATAAAGTCGCATAGTCTTATAACGATGAATTGCAAATATGCTTATAATTAAAAGAATAAAAAAGCAACATTTTTTAGCAGTCGCATAGGATGCTATCTTTAAGTAGAAATTTTAATGGGGGTTATGGGCTAGTATTGTTTGCACTTTCGCCTTGAGCTCGATCAAGATAAAACGTTAATTTAAAATTACAGTTTTGAGATCGCAACAGAACTTAAAAAAGGGGATAGTATAAATATTAAAACTCTAATAAAACTAGCGATTAACCCAATAAGGTCTTCTTATCTTTGTTGGAAATAAACAGAAATGTCAACCAAAATATTAGTAATAGGAGCTTGCGGACAGATAGGTACAGAGCTTACCATGCGATTAAGAGAGATTTATGGTGGGGAGCAGGTAATTGCCAGCGATATACGTGAAGGCAATGAGGAGGTTATGGCTACTGGGCCTTTTGAAACGCTGGATGCAATGAATAAAAGTCAGATAGAAGATGTGTGTTTGCATTATGAAGTAAATGAAGTTTATCTTATGGCAGCTATGTTGAGTGCTACCGGAGAGAAGTTTCCTAAAAAAGCCTGGAGTTTAAATATGGATTCTTTGATGCATGTGTTGGACCTTGCCAAAGAAGGAAAGATTGATAAACTATTCTGGCCGTCGAGCATAGCTGTTTTTGGACCTACTACTCCTAAGCATGACACGCCTCAACATACGATTATGGAGCCTACTACGGTTTATGGTATTAGCAAACAAACTGGAGAACGATGGTGTGAGTATTACCATCAAAAATATGGGGTCGATGTAAGGTCTATGCGATATCCAGGGTTGATTTCGTGGAAAACGCTGCCAGGTGGGGGAACGACAGATTATGCCATAGATATTTTTCACAAAGCAGTGGCTGGGGCGCATTACAATTGCTTTTTAAGTAAAGATACCGAGCTTCCTATGATGTATATGGAAGACGCGGTAAGAGCTACGGTAGAAATTATGCGTGCTCCTGCTGAGGAGATCATCGAGCGTTCTTCCTACAACCTTTCTGGAATGAGTTTTACACCGCAAGATATTGCTAATGAAATTCATAAGCACCTACCAGATTTTTCTATAAGTTATGCGCCAGACTTTAGACAACAAATAGCAGACAGCTGGCCTAGTTCTATTGACGATGCCCCCGCCAGAAAAGACTGGAACTGGAGTCATGAATACGGCCTTGATCAAATGGTGGTCGAAATGTTATCTCATCTCAAATAAGTAAGGCAAACTGCAGTTGCTATTGTTATCTTTGTAAGAATAAAATTCAAGATTATGTCATTTTCAAGTTTATTTGTTTCTGGTGAAAGTGCCAGAAATAAAAGTCATTTTGCAACATTAGTAACTCTTGCTCAAGTTTCTGGTATTCAAGAAGAAGAAGAGATGGTACTCAATCGTTTAAAGGTTGTTCTAGATATTTCAGATGCTGATTATGCAACGATTATAAAAAATCCAAAGGCTTACCCTGTATCACCCCCTAATACTAGTGAAGAGCGTATAGAGTGGTTACACGACCTGTTTAAGGTAGTGTTTGCAGATCATCATATGAGCGAGATAGAGCATCATTTATTGAAAAAGTATGCTACGGCATTAGGTTATAATGATCAAGATGCCGCCTACCTAGTAGAGCGTTCTATAGAGATCTTTAGTGGGCACCTCAATCTAGAGGATTACAGGTACTTATTGAATAAGAACAGATAGTTGAAATCATCTTTTAAAGCTGAAGCCTTTTATAAATCGCGTTGTATCACTCGCTATTTATAAAAGGCTTTTTTTGGGTGGTCTCTTTTTAACAAATCCAACTCTCAACAGGTTGATAGTGTCACGTAAAAAGCTACATCTATTGAGGATATTTACTCATAAATTCCTCTGCTTTGTTAACCATGTTTTTACTTCCACAAAAGAAGGGGACGCGTTGATGTAATTCAGTAGGTTTGAGGTCCATTATTCTTTGGTGTCCGTTACTGGCTTTTCCTCCGGCTTGTTCGGTAATAAAAGCCATCGGGTTGCATTCGTATAACAGCCTTAGTTTGCCTTCTTTTGCTTTAGAGCTTTTAGGGTACATATACACCCCGCCTTTTATCATATTGCGGTGTATATCGCTTACTAGACTTCCTATATAACGACTGGTGTAGGGTCGGTCACCTTCTTCTTCCTGGCAATATTTGATATAATCTTTTACTCCTTGTGGAAAATGAACATAATTTCCTTCATTTACACTGTATATTGTGCCGTCTTCAGGAAAAGTCATGTGAGGATGAGAAAGATAATAAGTTCCTAGGGAAGGGTTGAGGGTAAAACCATTGACACCATTACCGGTTGTATAAACCAGCATGGTAGAGGTTCCATAAATAATATAACCAGCGGCTACTTGCATATTACCGGGTTGTAAAAAGTCTTCCAATTGTACTGGTGTACCTATAGGAGTAACTCTTCTATAAATAGAAAAAATAGTTCCTACTGACACGTTAACATCTATGTTGGAACTCCCGTCTAGTGGGTCCATTGCTACAACATACTTATTGCCGTGATCTTTGCGCTCTCCTTCAATGGTAATAAAGTCATCATTTTCTTCACTAGCAATACCACAGACTATTTGTCGATTGGTAAGTGTTCTGATAAAGGTGTTATTGGCAAAAACATCTAACTTTTGTTGATCTTCTCCTTGAGTGTTAATTTCGCCAGCACTACCAGTAATATCTACTAGACCTGCTTTGTTGACCTCGTGATTGACCATTTTTGCGGCCAGCCTTATGGAGTTGATGAGTCTAGAGAGTTCTCCACTGCTGTACTGGAAGTCAGCTTGGTTTTCAATGATAAATTCTCCCAGAGATTGGTTTATTGTAGCCATAATTAGATCAGTTGTGCAAATATCTTAATAAAATAGTTCGTACTACAACGTTGTATTAGATAGTTTTCACATTTCTTTAGACAGGCTCATTTATATTTGCTTAAAATAGAATCATGATTGAGATAAGAGAAGCTAGAAGAGAAGATTTTCCTAGAGTATTAGAACTTATTACAGAGCTGGCTATTTTTGAAAAGGAACCAAATGCTGTTGAGGTAACTGTAGAAGAGTTAGAACAAAACGGATTGGGAGAACAGGCACTTTTTAAATGCTTTGTAGGATTATACAACGGAACTATAGAGGGCATAAGTTTGTGTTATCCACGTTTTTCTACTTGGAAAGGCCGGACCATTCATTTAGAAGATCTTATTGTAACAGAAAAAATGAGAGGAAAAGGCATAGGAAAGGCCCTTTACGATAAAGTTTTGCGTTATGCTTATAACCATGGTGTAAAACGAGTAGAATGGGTAGTTTTGGACTGGAATACTAATGCGGTAGCTTTTTATGAACGTACAGGAGCTGCGATAATTAAAGACTGGTATCTGGTACAAATGGATCAACAGTCGTTAGCAACTTATATAAAAGAATAGATGGAGATATACAAGTTTGGTGGAGCATCAATTAAAGATGCCGATGGAGTGCGTAACGTGTTGAAGGTGTTGCAAATTATGGGGACGGAAGATTTAGGTGTCGTCATTTCTGCTATGGGAAAAACAACAAATGACCTAGAAGCTGTTATTTCTAGTTATCAAGACAATGATGCTCGTTACCTGGATCTTATAGATGAGCTATACCTTAAACATTTGGCAATTATTACGGGTTTGGAGATGCCTTTTGAGGGTATAAAAGAAGTCTGGTTGTTCCGCTTTCGCGAAAGCGGTATTAAAAAAGTAGTAAAAGCCATCATAGAGTCTCTCAAAGGCGAAATGTTGCGCAATCAAAGTAAAAACTACAGTTTTCTCTACGATCAAGTGGTAAGTCATGGAGAGTTATTATCTACTAAAATAGTGGCCGCATTTCTCAATGCATGCGATATGCGATTGGTATGGAAAGATGCCCGACAACTTATAAAAACGGATCAGAAATACCGTGATGCAGGTGTCAATTGGAAAGAAACAGAACATTTAATTGGGTCATCTTGTCAAGGCCAGCCATTTATTACTCAAGGTTTTATAGGGTCTGATAGCAACGGTTTTACCACTACCTTAGGTAGAGAAGGTAGTGATTACACCGCGGCTATTCTCGCTTACTGCCTCAATGGTACTGGGGTAACTATATGGAAGGATGTGCCTGGAGTTCTCAATGCAGACCCAAGAGTGTTTGAAAAAACGACTTTACTGAACAAGATTCCTTACAATGAGGCTATTGAGCTGGCATTTTATGGTGCCTCTGTGATCCATCCTAAAACCTTACAGCCCCTTCAAGGAAAGGAAATACCTCTTTATGTAAAATCTTTTATACAGCCAGAGGAGGTCGGCACGGTGATAACGGCTGTAGAAACTATGGAGCCTTTAACGCCTTGTTATATCGTAAGAAAGAATATGGTGTTCCTCAAGATATCTTCTAGAGATTTTAGCTTTATAGGAGAGCATAATATTTCTGATATTTTTCGAGAATTAAGTCTTCACAAGATGCAAGTAGGCCTATTACAGAATAGTGCAATTAGCTTTTCCTTATGTATAGAAGATAAATATTCAAAAATAAATGAACTTCTTAAGGATTTAGAATCTCATTATAGAATAAGCCACGTAGAAGGAGTTTCCCTATATACAGTAAGGCATTATGATGGAGATGCTATTGAATTTATAGAGTCTGGAAAGGTCGTTTTGCTAAAACAACGCGCACAAGAAACACTCCAATTAGTCGTTAAAGAATAGAGGCCCTACAATTATATTATATTTGTAGACTTATACCAACCAATTTTTATGGGACTTGTGAATGCAAAAGAGGTGGCCAAAGCTATCCACATAGATAAATACGGTTTGTTAGGAACTTTAGGTGGCTGGGCCTTGATGAAGCTGCTGCGGATCTCTACTCTTAATAAATTGTATGACAAGCATAAAAATAAAGACACTGCTGCTTTTTTAAACGGCCTCTTAGAAGACCTTCAAATTGAGTTTGAAATTCCAGAGGAAGACCTCAGGCGCATTCCTAAAAAGGGTGCTTTTATCACAATTTCAAATCATCCATTAGGTGGTGTTGATGGGGTGTTGTTATTAAAATTACTTCTTGAACGCCGACCTGATTATAAGATCATTGCCAATTTCTTACTGCAGCGTATTGAGCCTTTGAAGCCATACATCATGCCGGTAAACCCTTTTGAAGATCGCAAAGATGTGAAGTCTAGTACGGCAGGTTTTATGCAGGCTATTAGACACCTTAAAAGCGATTTGCCCTTAGGGATATTTCCTGCGGGGGAAGTTTCTACCTATAGGGATGGCAAGCTAGTTGTTGATAAAACTTGGGAGGATAGCGCTATGAAATTGATTCAGAGGGCTGAAGTCCCAGTAATCCCTATTTACTTTCATGCCAAGAATAGTCGCATGTTTTACCTACTCGCAAAACTTAGCGATGTTTTCAGAACCGCAAAACTTCCATCTGAAGTGCTTTCACAAAAAAATCGAGTAGTAAAAGTGAGAATAGGAAACCCAATCTCTGTTAAATCACAAAAAGAATATGAATCTCTGGAAGATTTTACAGACTTCTTGCGCAGAAAAACTTACATGCTTTCCAAGCCTTACGATAGAGAAGCGAAAAGGTTAAGCGATTTGCCCCATGCGATCAAAATACCAAAATCTCCCAAAAAAATAGTAGCTACTTCAGATCACAAAGCCATGATTTTGGAAGTAGATGCATTGAGAGAAATGGGGGATAAACGCCTTTTAGATTCAAAAAATTACGAAGTTTTTTTATCTAAAAAGGAACACATTCCCAATATCTTAGCAGAATTAGGAAGATTGAGAGAGATCACTTTTAGGGCTATTGGAGAAGGAACCAACAATGCGACAGACCTCGATCGTTATGACGAGTATTATCATCAAATGTTCTTGTGGGATAAAGATGCCAACCGCATTGCGGGAGCCTATCGTATGGGTATGGGTAGTGAGATCAGTAAGGATTATGGTATGGGCGGTTTTTACCTTAATGAACTTTTTAAATTTGAACCAGAATTACATAAAATGATGAGTGAGTCGATAGAAATGGGACGAGCATTCATCATTAAAGAATACCAGCAAAAACCTATGCCGTTGTTCTTATTATGGAAAGGAATAGTGCATTGTACGTTGAGATTTCCCGAGCATAAATACCTTATAGGAGGGGTAAGCATCAGTAATAAATTCTCTAATTTTTCAAAATCTCTTATGATCGAGTTTATGAAGAGTAATTATTACGATCCATATATAGCGCAGTATATTACTCCCAAAAAAGACTTTAAAGTAAAACTAGAGGATGCAGATAAGGACTTTATATTTGATGAAAGTGAAGCAGATCTTAACAAATTTGATAAGATTATAGACGAGCTAGAGCCAAATGAATTAAGGTTACCTGTATTGATTAAGAAATACGTGAAGCAAAATGCCAAAGTAGTAGCTTTTAACGTAGACCCCTTATTTAACAATGCAGTAGATGGTTTAATGTACATACGTATCGCAGACCTTCCAGAAAGTACCGTAAAGCCAGTTTTAGAAGAGTTCCAAGCAGAGATGGAATCTAAATATTTTAATCAGCAGGACGAAATGAATGAAGAGGAATAACTTGGAAATTTAACATGCGGAATTATTTAGGTCTGTTTTTTCTTGTTGGGATTCCTTTGACCTTAAACGCCCAAATTATTAAAGGCACTATTACAGACGCCTCTTCAAATGAACCTTTAGCTTCTGTAAACATTTACTTTTCAGGCACCTCAAAAGGAAGTATTACTGATTTTAATGGGGATTTTGAAATTCCTTATTACGAGAATAGTCAAAGTGTTTTTACCATAGCGCTATTGGGATACGAAACACAAACTTTTAGTGATCCTTTAACTACTGACTTCTCTAACCTTAAATTACAGCCCAAAGTAGGAGAACTTCCAGCGGTGTTTCTTTATCCTGACCCGTGGAGCCGCAAAAAAAAGGAGAAGTACTTCATCAATCAATTTTTAGGGACTACTGCAATTGCTATGGAATGCCGTATTCTTAATCTCGATAAGGTGAGAATGCGGTTTAACCCGTTTACTAAAAAAATGACTGCTTATGCTGAAGAGCCTGTCCTTATAGAAAATAGGGATTTAAATTACTTAGTAACTTATAACCTGATAGATTTTGAGATTAGTTTTGAAGAGGTGAGTTTAGAACATATGCAAGTTAGCGGCTCTATGCAAGTTCCGACTCATTATATGATTTCTTCCTACTTTGTAGGCAGCGCCTTTTTTAAAGAATTAAATGAAAAAGACTCTAAAAGAGCTTGGGTGAGGCGCCACCGCAACCGCGCTTATAAAGTTTCTGAGGTGAGATTATTTAAACTCATTGCTGAAGGTAAATTGGAAGAAGAAGGTTACCACCTTGTTTTTGATAGAAAAAAAGTAGCGGTAAAAGACCACATCAGAACTAGGAAAAAGGGAGCTTTATATGTTGTTGATTTTAGAGAAAAAAAATACGAAGTTATGGATCCTCAGAACTTTCAATCTGCTATATATCTTGACGCGCCTGGATTAGTGATTTCAGATGCGGGTAATGTGATTAATTATAGCGTGTTAAAAACAGGCGGATTTGTTTCTAATTTAAAGGTATCAGGTATGTTACCCCTAGATTATAAGATGGAATAAAGGCTAAGCTTTTTTAGTTTTTTTCTGTAGGTAGTGGTCTGCAAATTCTGTGCAGTAAGCTTGTAATTCTTTGCGGACATCTTTAAAAGCCATTTTAATTTCTTTCTCTGTACCTTGAACAGAGTCAAGACTATCCATTTGGAGATGAAAAACAGTCGCTTTTTGGGCTTTTGAAATAGCTAGTGCATGTGCTTTATCAGAAAAGGTAATGATATAGTCAAAGACGATTGCTTCCACATCTTCAACGTTTTTTCTGGACTTCTCTACAGGTATGCCTAAAGAGTCCATAACTTTTAACGCCATCTGATGAATAGGTTGGGGGTCTATTCCAGCACTGAATACCTTTGTTTTTTTTGAACTATAATAATCAAGGAATCCTTGGGTCATGGGACCTAAGGTGGAATTTGTGGTGCTGAGGACAAGAATTTTTAAGGCCATTATTTTCAATGACAAACATCAATAATCATGTTTGTGTTAACGCAAAGTTAAGACCATTAATTCTTGTGTACAAAAAAAGGTCCTAAACTTAACATTTAAGACCTTATATAACTGGTAATCAATTCATTTTAAAACCACCCTTTTTTGTTGACTTGATAGGTGTAATAAAACTCTTCATCAGACTTAGTCAGGTAAATAATACCTTCTATAAATCCTATAATACCTAAGGTTCCGCAACTTAAAACACTTATAATTAATTGAATAATTCCTTCTTGGTTGTATCCTAATATAAACTTGTGGATTCCAAATGATCCAAATAAAATCCCCATGATACCAGCAAGAACTTTTTTGTTTTCCTGATTGTTTAGCGTTTGATTAAAGTCTTGTTGAATGTTTTTGGCGCTTTCTTTTGCATTGTCAAAGCCGCTTTTGGAACTGTCGTATCCTTCTGTACTCATGTTTATTGATTTAAATTGGTTCTGGTAAAGTTAGTTTATTTTTCAAAAAGCAGCTCAATTTTAGGCTCTCAAAGTTCTATTTTACAGGGATCACTATCCCACACTCTTACCAATTTACCGTAGTCCTATTTCTTCCATTTCACGGACTATTTCAATATCATTTTGTTTCAGTTCTTCTAGTTTACTTTTTAAATCAGCGACTCGCTAGTTGATCATGAAATCCTGTTGACTAGGATCAAAATAGGTTGAACCAGATTCAAAAGGGATCCAATATTCGTTTGCTTTTTTATCGAGCTTACACTGTCTTCTTTCCAGAAGGTACCTCCCTCCCTAGTCATCTACGCCCAGTTCTAAGTGCTTTATACCAAACTTTTGTTACTTGTATCTCCTTGCACTTCAAGAAATGCTATTCCTGAACCTTTTTTCATAATGCTCGGTGGTGGTTAATGATTTTATTTGCGATAACTTCGGCAAGTAAGTACTTAGACTCTACCGTCCATCCAGCGACATGCGGACTCAACAATACGTTATCCATTTCCAGTAGTGCTGCAAATGCTGTTGGGATTTCGCTATTGCGAAAGAGTGATTCAAAAGAACCTTTTTCATATTCCAGTACATCCAGTCCAGCCCCTAAAATTTTCTTGCTTGTTAAGGCAGCAACAAGATCTTCTGTGACTACAGATTTCCCTCTTGCGGTATTGATCAAGTAAAATGGTTTTGAAAAAGCCTGTATAAAAGTCTTGTTGACCATTCCTATAGTTAATTCGGTTTGTGGGGTGTGAAGACTCAACACATCAGCTTGTTGTTGTAATTCTTGCAGGCTTACTTGCTTACAATTCTTATCTCCTGCATGTTGCTTAATGTCATAACAAATCACGTTACAGTCAAAACCTGAGAGCTTTTTGGCAAAAGCTTTTCCCATATTGCCGTAACCAATAAGTCCTACAGTTTTTCCGTCCAGTTCTAAGCCGCGATTTTCTTCCCTACGCCACATTCCAGATCGCACTTCTCGGTCTGCTTTATTTAAATGATTGAATAAGGATAACAACATTGCCAAGGCGTGTTCTCCAACCGCATTTCTATTTCCTTCTGGTGCGTTGTAGCAAGATATTCCTTGTTGTTGTGCGACATTTAGGTCAATATTCTCCAGTCCAGCGCCTACGCGACCTATAAACTTCAAAGAGGTGGCTGCTTGAAGAAATGCGTTATCAATAGGCAACCTACTGCGCACGATCAACCCGTCATAATTGCCTATCACTTTCATGATGTCTTCCTTAGACGACGTATAATCATAATCGTTTTCAAAGCCAGCTTGTTCTAGTTTTTGTGCAAGAATAACGTGGTTACTATCGAGGTGGAGTACTTTCATGAGTTATATTTTTTTAATAAATAGCGGAATGAATTCCGCCGCTAAAAATCTATAGTGTTGCCCCTGGCTTTTTTCAAATTCAAGCTCAAATTTAACCTAAAATCGTGGTGTTTAGGTTTAGGGACAAGATTTTATAACATCAATTTACACCGCAACACCCATCCCCACCTTCCCTCAAGGGAAGGGGTTTGTTTTCTTTTTTCAGGTTCGAGTTTGAGTTCATTTTCATTTCCCGCTTCTTTCCCCAGCCCTAAAGGGTGGAAGCTACACTTTTATTTAATTGTCATTCCCCACTTGATGCGGAATTTGTTGGTCTCTTGTCATTCCCCACTTGATGCGGAATCTGTTCATACGTTCTCATATCACCAACACCGCAACACCCATCCCCACCTTCCCTCAAGGGAAGGGGTTTGTTTTCTTTTTTCAAGTTCGAGTTCGAGTTCAAGTCTCGACTACCACTCAATCAAGTAGGTTTTTTCTCTATAACTTAAAAATTTATTTTTCTACATACCTCCATGCCACATGCCTAATACCTAATCAAACCTCAACCATATTGAGTTCCTGCTCATAGTCGTATTGCAAGTCTTCATGAAGGGTAGATATACGGGTTTTGACAATAATAAGTTGTCTTTCCATAAGGTCACGCATGGTTTTACTGCGCAATACTTGTGGATGGGTTTCTCTCATCAATCGGCAAAAGTGGATCAAAATAGAAACTTCTGTTTCCTTACTACCTGAATAACGCACATATTTTTTGGACTCCCCCAGGACTTTACGTATTCCTTTTTGCAGGCGGTAATTGTTGGTAGTATTGAGGGCTAAAAACATGTTGTCCATCAGCGTTTTTATGTTTGCGACGTATATATCTTCGTCAGCGGATTCAAAAAGCAGGTAGGAAAGGAGTTCCTTATTTTCTTTTTTAAATCTAGAAAGACGTAAGATGATCTTTATCAGGTCGTCATCAGACCTAAATTTCAGTTCTTCTTTTAATTCTTTTAATGCAGCCGTTTTCATGAAGTGAAGATAAGCAATGGGCGAGGGTTTTAATAAATCAAAAGTTAGAAATACAAGTGTTTATTTGTGATGTTTCTGCTTTCGCCATGAGCGACTTAAAGGAAAACTTTCCATTGAATAAGAAATTACAAAGCAGCATCGACAGGCTCTTTTTAGATACCTATAATGGCCTTTGCAATCATAAAATAGATTAAAATTCCAAATATATCGTTACTGGTTGTAATAAATGGTCCAGTAGCAAGAGCAGGGTCTATACCTCGTTTATGCAGTGCGAGGGGCACAAAAGTACCTACCAGTCCGGCAACTATAATAACGGCGAGTAGCGAAATAGAAATAGCGATAGAGGTCAGAAGGTCTCCCTTAGTAGCAAATGTGTAAGCAAATAAAAGTAGGGCTAGTATGATTCCATTTAACATCGCGAGCAATACTTCTTTAATCAATCGATTTCCTATACTTCCTCTTAGATCATCATTTGCGATACCTTGTACAATGATCGCGCTGGATTGCACTCCTACATTTCCAGCCATAGCTGCTATTAAAGGAGTAAAGAAAAATAATACAGCGTGTTTTTCAAATACCACTTCAAACCCACCCATGATTGCCGCAGCTCCTATACCACCTAATAAACCTAGAACCAGCCAAGGCAGTCGCGCTTTAGTCAATTCTAAAATACTATCATTTGCTTCTACGTCTTGCGAGATACCACTGGCGAGTTGGTAATCTTTTTCTGCTTCTTCTGTGATAAAATCCACAATATCATCAATGGTGATACGTCCTACAAGTCGTTCCAATTCATCAACCACAGGAATGGCCTCTAAATCGTATTTACGCATGATGCGAGATACTTCCTCTCCAGGAGTGTTGACGGTTACAAAATCTACTTTAGGAATATAAACATCTTTTATAGGTGTGGATTCCTTGCTGGTTAATAGATCTTTTAAGGAAAGCCTTCCTTTGAGTTTGTTGTTATTGTCTACTACGTATATGGAGTGCACACGGGTTACGTTTTCGGCCTGCGCCCGCATTTCACTTACACATCCAATAACCGTCCAATTTTCATTGACACGCACCAACTCTTTGGCCATAAGTCCACCGGCACTGTTTTCGTCAAAACGCAACAGGTCCACAATATCTTCTGCATGTTGTTCGTCAGTGATTTCATTGATGACTTCTTGGGCAATAGCATCAGGAAGCTCGTTTAAGATATCTGCTGCATCGTCGGTATCCATCTCTTCCAACTCTTCAGCGATTTCTTTGGGAGAAAGAGCATTAAGGATGCGATCGCGCTGGTCTTCATCCAGCTCCATTAAAGCTTCAGAAGTTTTTACAGAATCGAGAAGCTTAACAATATAAACCGCTTGTTCCAGATGGAGTTCATCAATAATTTCTGCGATATCAGCAAAGTGAAGTTCTTCTAAAACATATTCCAGCTGTTTACTATCATTGACTTTAATCAGTGATTGGATCTCTTCTATAAAATCTTTTGTGATGTTAAACTGCATGGGTAAGGCTTAAGGGGCAAATATAATTTTTTGAATAAGAGAAATAGAGTTTTTTAAAGCAAAATGTTTAAGGAGCTAATGTCTCATAACATATTTTTACAGGTAACTAGAAAAAAGTGGAATAATTGTTTTACCTCCCTATAAAGGTCATTCCCTATTTTCTATTTCTGCGATGATATTTTAATGAAAGTAATGTAAGAGTTGCATTAACCTACTCCATAAGTGATTCCATACTCGTCTAGTACGGTGAGCAACTCGCCAGTTACGTTTACCTTTTGCAATCGGGCTGACATGTCAATGGATATTTTTTCTTCATGATCTTTTAGATTAAAATACAAACGGTGTTCTCCTTGGTGTTGATCTAGGGCTTCTTTTAAAACTTCTATACGTTCTTCTACAACTTCATTTACATGAAACTCAATAGTTAGCTTTTTGGCAGTGTTTGTTAATACATCTTGTAATTGTCCCATTTGTGTAAATAGGATGCGCGGCTCTCTTGGTTGACCTGTATTTTTATCTGGCCATCCTTGTTGAATTTTTACTTTGGCGTGTAAGAAGGAATTTGGGATTAAAAAGTGTCTGAATTTTAAATAATCTTCACCAAAAATTCTGAATTCGTGAGTTTCATCATAATCTTCCATAGTAAACATACCCCAAGGTTTGTTTGCCTTGCTCATCATGTGTCGGGCTTCTGTAATTACACCGCAAAAAGTAAGCTCTCTGTTAACTAGTGGTTCTAGATCTTTCATGGCTGCTAGGTTGGCATTACAAAAGAATTTGATTTCTTTTTTGTAATCGTCTAAAGGATGACCAGAAATGTAAATACCTACGACTTCTTTTTCTCTTTTTAATTTTTCCATCGCACCCCAATCTTCGCAAATGGGTAGTTGTGGTTCTGGTATTTGTACATCACTTGCCTCTCCAAAAAGGCTCACTTGTGCACTATTTTCATTTTCTTGAAACTTTTGAGCATATTTCACTACTTGCTCTAAAAATATTTGACCGTTGTCAAATTCATAGAAGAATTGCGCTCGATTTTCACCACCTAAACCGTCAAAGCCGCCACTTAATGCGAGTGCTTCAAAAGATTTTTTATTTGCAGCTCTCAAGTCGATACGCTTTGCCATATCAAAAATGCTTTGGTAAGGCCCCTCTTTTCTATTATCTATAATCGTCATTACCGCAGCATGGCCTAATCCTTTTACAGCTCCCATACCAAAACGAATGGCTCCTTTAGGGTTAACGGTAAATTTATAATTGGATTCATTTACATCTGGGCCCAACACATCAAGTCCCATACGACGGCATTCATCCATGAACTTGGTTACATCCTTGATCTGGTTCATGTTGTTAGACAAGGTAGCTGCCATAAATTCAGCTCCATAATTGGCTTTTAAATAAGCCGTTTGGTAAGCGATCCAGGCATAACAAGTGGAGTGCGATTTGTTAAAGGCATAAGAAGCAAAGGCCTCCCAGTCTTTCCATACCTTTTCTAAGATAGTACGGTCGTGCCCGTTTGCTTCTCCAGCATCTAGAAATTGGGGCTTCATTTTTTGAAGTGTAGCCATCTGTTTTTTACCCATAGCCTTTCTCAATACATCGGCATCACCTTTGGAGAAATTAGCTAGTTTTTGAGAGAGCAACATGACTTGCTCTTGATACACCGTAATACCATAAGTTTCCTTCAGGTATTCTTCCATGGCCTCTAAATCATAAACAATTTCTTTACGACCGTGTTTACGATCAATAAATTCTGGAATATATTCCAAAGGCCCAGGTCGATATAAAGCATTCATAGCGATGAGATCGGCAAACTTGGTAGGTTGGAGTTCGCGCATGTACTTCTGCATCCCGACACTTTCATACTGGAAAATAGCCGTTGTTTCTCCACGCTGGAACAGCTCGTAGGTTTTCTCGTCATCTAACGGGATGGATTCTATATCCAGTACTATTCCATGACGTTCCTTTATAATGGCAACCGTATCCTTAATTTGGCTTAAGGTTTTTAATCCTAAGAAGTCCATTTTCAACAGTCCAGCACTTTCTACGACTTCGTTATCAAACTGAGTGACATAAAGATCCGAGTTTTTTGCTGTAGCTACAGGAACAAAGTTAGTCAGATCATCTGGTGTAATGATCACTCCACAGGCATGAACACCTGTATTTCTAACGGATCCTTCAAGAATTTGAGCTTGTTTTAAGGTCTCGGCAGTGAGGTCATTTCCAGCAGCGAGGCTTCTCAGTTCTCGCACCATATCAGCATCTTCTCCACGAAAATTACTACTAATTTCATTGTCTTCTAAAGCAAAAATCTTTTTGAGTTTGGCAAAATCAGGAATTAACTTTGCTACACGATCTGCATCTTGTAGCGGTAGATCGAGGGCTCTAGCAGTGTCTCTTATAGATGACTTTGCTGCCATGGTTCCATAAGTGATGATTTGCGCTACTTGGGAGGAGCCGTATTTTTCAATAACGTAATCCATAACTTTATATCGATTTTCGTCATCAAAATCAATGTCGATATCCGGCATGGACACTCGATCTGGATTTAGGAAGCGCTCAAAAAGTAAGTCGTAGTGAATAGGGTCTACATTTGTGATTTTTAAACAATACGCTACAGCACTACCAGCAGCAGATCCACGCCCTGGACCTACGGCAACATCCATTTCTCTTGCCGCTTTTATAAAATCCCAAACGATTAAGAAATAACCCGGATAACCTGTATTTTGAATAACACTCAATTCAAAATCCAAACGTTCCTTAATATCATCTCCAAAATCTTCTCCGTAACGCATTTTAGCACCCTCGTACGTAAGATGCCTTAAATAGGCATTTTCTCCATTTTTAGTTTTTGCACTGGCGTCATTGAGGTCTATAAACTCTTTAGGGATGTCAAAGGCTGGAAGTAGTACCTCTCTAGCTAGTTCATAAGCCTCTACTTTATCAACGACTTCTTGCACATTTAGAATAGCTTCTGGTAAATCCTTAAAGAGCTCCTTCATCTCTTGTGCAGACTTGTAGTAATATTCTTGATTAGGTAATCCATAACGATACCCTCGTCCACGGCCTATAGGAGTTGCTTGCTTCTCATTGTCTTTTACACAAAGTAAAATGTCGTGTGCGTTTGCGTCTTCCTTATGTATGTAATAGGTGTTGTTAGTAGCTACCATGTTCACATCGTGCTTGCGTGCCAAGTTGATGAGCACCTCATTGGCACGATTTTCATCTTCTTGACCATGACGCATTACTTCTATATAAAGATCATCACCAAAGTGTTTTTTCCACCACAACAAAGCTTCTTCAGCTTGATTTTCTCCAAGATTTAAGATTTTAGAAGGAACTTCACCATACATATTTCCGGTAAGGACAATAAGGTCTTCCTTAAACTCTTCAATCAGTTGTTTATCTATTCTAGGCATGTAGTAAAACCCATCAGTATAGGCTTTACTCGCCATTTTTGCTAGGTTGTGATACCCGTTTTTGTTTTTGGCAAGGATGACGATCTGGTATCCATTATCCTTATGTGTGCGATCGTGCATGTCTTCACACACTTGAAACTCACAACCTATAATAGGTTTTATAGGCGCTTGTTCTTCTCCATCTTCCGCATCTGCAAGGCTGGCATTATGTGCCTTTACTGCTCTTACAAAATGGAATGCCCCCATCATGTTAGCATGGTCGGTCATCGTAACGGCTAGCATATTATTTGCTGCAGCTGCTTGTACAAGATCCCCTACACTTGCTGTTGATTGCAATATAGAAAACTGACTGTGACTGTGGAGGTGAGCAAATTTTGCATCATTTAATTCATTTAGATTCTCCTTAATTTCTTCCTTAGAAATCCCAGGACTCTCATCAGAAACCAGTCGTTCAGATGCTTTTTTTAGGTTGACATGGTTGATGCCTACGGGAGTAATGCTAGTAGGGTTGCTTTCGCGAAAGCGTGCCACATATCCTTCACCTAATCCTAATTCTTGCTCTGTATAATTACCTTTTCTAAGCAATTCTAAAAAACATCGAGTTGTTGCTTCTACATCTGCCGTGGCATTATGAGCCTCTCCAAAGGGCTGATTAAAAAGAAACTGGTGCAACTCGGTAAGTGTAGGTAATTTAAACTTTCCATAACGGCCGCCTGGAATCTGACATAAGTTTGCTGTTTGTTCGGTACAAGTATCAAGAACTGGAAGTTCTTGTAAGTTGTTGCCTATTTGAGCGCGTACAAACTCAGATCCGGTAACATTCAAGTCAAATTTTAAATTTTGACCGACTACAAATTTTGTTTTACTTAATGCGATGTTGAATTTTGCTAACATCTCAGTAAGCGGTATTCCTTCTTTCTCAGCAAGCGCTGTCGAAATCCCGTGAATGCGTTCTGCGTCATAGGGAATATCAAAACCATCAGGTTGTATCAAGTAGTCTTGAGCTTCGATCAAATTCCCCATCTCATCATGTAACTGCCAGGCGATTTGTATCACTCTTGGCCAGTTGTCTGTAGCTGTATAAGGCGCATCCCAGCGTTTAGGCAATCCAGTAGTTTCAGTGTCAAAGATGAGATACATAGGTATAAGTTATGAAGCGTTAATAGCAAGATGATGAAGTCCTAAAACAAAAATGATACGTTCGCTCAAAAGTCTGTATAACAACTACTTGAATCCAAATAAAAATTTAAGATCAGGATTTTAAATATAGGTCTTTGAACGACGCCTTGAAAGTCGAGTTATGAACAGTTTTGAACCTATTTATTTCCCAGCCCTAAAGGGTGGAAGCTACACTTTTATTTAATTGTCATTCCGCATTTGATGCGGAATTTGTTGGTCTCTTGTCATTACGCACTTGATGTGGAATCTGTTGGTCTCTTGTCATTCCGCTGCAGAGCGGAATCGGATGTTACTATCTCTATTTCTTCAACACCACAACACCCATCCCAACCTTCCCTCGAGGGAAGGAGTTTTCGAGTTCGAGTTCGATTTGATTTTGATTTTGATTTTAGTTTTGTTTTCCGCTTCTTTCCCCAGCCCTAAAGGGTGGAAGCTACACTTTTATTTAATTGTCATTCCCCATTTGATGTGGAATTTGTTCATACATTCTCCATATCCCCAACACCGCAACACCCATCCCCACCTTCCCTCAAGGGAAGGAGTTTTCGAGTTCGAGTTCGATTTGATTTTGATTTTGATTTTAGTTTTGTTTTCCGCTTCTTTC
>NZ_JAGYKG010000005.1 GCF_018401815.1 Nonlabens sp. | reverse complement strand
CATATACATTTGTTTTAGTGTATACATATTTCAGGACGGGTCAAAATGTTTTACAACGGTCTAGTATATGAAAAGTAGCAGATTTATATGTGCCAATTTTCGGTTTAGAAATAAAGTTAACAGAAAAGAACCAAACTTATGGTTTGGCTCTTAACTGCTATTTTTTATATACTTTGTTATGCCACGTTATCTCACTTAATTAACTTTAATAATTTATATCCAGAAAAAATGATTCCAAAAAAGATAATAGTATTAATTAAGTCAATCTTTAAATCTCTAATTATCAAAATTATTAAGCAACCTAAAAGAGATATTATTTCTAAATAAATGTAAACTTTCGTATTCGCTTTCATAAATTAACTATTAGTTGCAACACAAGCTATAAAACCTATTGATCCTAATGCTGTAATTGCTCCACCTACAAAAGCGCAAGGCACGCATCCAAAAAAAGAACCGAACGCAATAACTCTTCCAGCTGCTGCAACTGTTGCAGCACCTGTTTTACAGTCGTTTCCATCGTAATCTGTCTTTGCATATGAATTGTTTGTGTTGCTTTTTGCCCATAAAATCTCATACTCATCATTAATAGAATTATAATTTGAAATATCAACTTCTATTGTTTCAATTAATATTCCATCTGAATCTTCAATTACTATTGAAGCATGAGTTTCACTTGTTGCTATTGTGTGAAGGTTATAAACATTATTATTTGCAGTAATTTCGATACTGTAAGGTTCAAATTCAAAATTACTTTTAGCATAATTATTAATACCTGCCTTTTGTTTCAAAGAATCGTAATTTTTCAATTTATACTGTTTCAAATCTGAAACATTCATTTGTATATTACTTTTTTTAAGATTAGAATTTATAAAGTCCTTTAATTCTAATTGATGATTCTCAGTATTTTCAACATCATTTGTTTCGGAACAACTTGTTACAAAAAATAACACTGTCAAAAAATAAACATAATATGGCTTTCTTAATTTTTTTAAAATATTCATAAATTTTGTTTTATGGAAAAATATTTTTCATTTTTTAGACTTTTCAAAGTTAATAATTTGTTTTACTCTTTTTGATTTTCAAACAATGCTCATAACATACTCAAATTTATTGTTTTTTGATGTCGTTTCAAAATCATTTCGACTTTGGAAGGTCAGTCCGTTTTTGACCGTTATTTTGCTTTTATGTGGCATAACGGTCGTGGTTATGATTTCGTTGCATGAAAGTAAGCCAAAAACTTGATGCCACAAAAAGCAGCCCAGCTCTTTTACTTTATTTGTGGTCTGTTTTTTTACAGACGACAGTTCAGTAAATACCTCAAAAGGGCTGCGGCTGTAGATCCAATCACTAGCAGCCATTGGCTAGCTCTTAATTTGCAATGAATTATAACCGTTGTTACCTACCGTAGCACCACGTTCCCATATTTCATAGCTAGTAAATATTTGGAGTGTTGCGGTTCTAAGGTTCTGATATATTTTCATTCTGTGAGTTCTACTTTTCTTCCTGCGAATTCTAATGGAGCGCCTTGGCGAATATATTTTAACGATCTAGGTGTTTGTATGATCTGGGTTTATTTTGATCTCTAAGAGCCATTCAAGCGCTGTTTACCGCAACACGGAGTGCATTTTATAAATCATCTCAGTAATGGATCGGAGGGAGGCTTTACTATTTACTTCAGAATTATGTACCGAATATTATGGTAGCGTTGGCCGTAGCTTGGGGTTTTTGTGCTATTGTAGGTAACGGTCGTGGTTATGATTTCGTTGCATGAAAGTAAGCCAAAAACTTGATGCCACAAAAAGCAGCCCAGCTCTTTTACTTTATTTGTGGTCTGTTTTTTTACAGACGACAGTTCAGTAAATACCTCAAAAGGGCTGCGGCTGTAGATCCAATCACTAGCAGCCATTGGCTAGCTCTTAATTTGCAAATGAATTATAACCGTTGTTACCGTAGCAATCACGTTCCCATATTTCATAGCTAGTAAATATTTGGAGTGTTGCGGTTCTAAGGTTCTGATATATTTTCATTCTGTGAGTTCTACTTTTCTTCCTGCGAATTCTAATGGAGCGCCTTGGCGAATATATTTTAACGATCTAGGTGTTTGTATGATCTGGGTTTATTTTGATCTTTAAGAGCCATTCAAGCGCTGTTTACCGCAACACGGAGTGCATTTTATAAATCATCTCAGTAATGGATCGGAGGGAGGCTTTACTATTTACTTCAGAATTATGTACCGAATATTATGGTAGCGTTGGCCGTAGCTTGGGGTTTTTGTGCTATTGTAGGTAACGGTCGTGGTTATGATTTCGTTGCATGAAAGTAAGCCAAAATCTTGATGCCACAAAAAGCAGCGCAGCTCTTTTACTTTATTTGTGGTCTGGTTTTTTCCAGACGACAGTTCAGTAAACTCTCAAAAGGGCTGCGGCTGTAGATCCAATTACTAGCAAACATTGGCTAGCTCTTAATTTGCAATGAATTATAACCGTTGTTACCTACCGTAGCACCACGTTCTTAAATTCCATAGCCAATCCACAATTGGAGTGTTGCGGTTCTAAGGTTTTCTATATTTTCATCCTGTGAGTTCTACTTTACGCCCTGTGAGTTCTAATAGAGCGCCCTGGTGATTGTTTTTTAACTACTTAGGTGTTTGTATGATCTGGAGTTGTTTTGATCTCTCAGAGTTTTATACGCGCAGTTTACCGCAACACGGAGTGCATTGTATAAATCATCTCAGTATTGGATCGGAGGGGGCTTTACTATTTAGCTCAGCGCATGTCTCCGAGCGTCTTTGTAGCGTTGGCCGTAGCTTGGGGTTTTTGTGCTATTGTAGGTAACTGTTAGGCTATGAGTAGTTGCGTGGGTTAGAACTTAACTTAGCAAGTACACACCAAACTGAAAATTCGCAAGGGTTTTCAGAAGTAGGCGAGAACAAGCAATTACTTATAGCCATTGTTAGGCAATGTTTTTATTTCTACTTTTTGTTTTATATCAGTCTTATATTTTAAATTTAAAAAATAACCTTCATAATATTTATATGAAAAATGAGATACTACAATTGTTATAAATATTACGCAAACATTGATTATAATTACATCAAAAGTGTTTTGAAAACCAAACTTAGAAATCATCTTTAAATAAATCAGCCCTACTAATTGCAAAACTATTGCGTGATACATATATATTCCGTAAGATATTTTGCCAAGGTAATTCATTGTTTTATTCTGAAGTACTTTAATTGGTTTTAAAGCTAGAGCGGAAATTACAAATCCAAATAATATGAAGCTAAAAAGATTGTAAAAAAATGGATTAAAGTTATTTATGAATATACCTGTTGTAAAATATGTGATGAATATTAATAATGTTGGATATCTTAACTTCTTAATTAAAGATTGAAATAAATTATGACTGTATAGAATAGCGCATAAACCACCAAACGAAAAGTAAAAGAATAGCATATTATATTCTTTAAGGAAAACTAAATATTCAGAAAAGTATATTAGAAAATAAACAGATGTAAATACACTTAAAAACAATATTATTCTTTTTAATGGTAGTAATAGAAATAATGGGGCGATAAATAAATAAAATTGTTCTTCAATACCAATAGACCATAAAATTTCTAATATCCCACCTGGTGAATATTTATTAAAAATGTTTGGAAAAAAAGTGACTGATAAAAATATTCCAGATAATAAATCATAATTATTTTCAAATTCAAAACCAAAGAATGGTAAAATAAGGCGATAGTATAAGAAGCCAAAAGTCAAGATTAAATAGTATAAAGGAAAAATACGTAATATTCGTCTTAGATAAAAGCTTTTTAAATTGATTGAATTTGTTTCTTTTTTCTCAACAAAAAGTTGCTTAATAATTAAAAATCCACTTAAGGAAAAAAACATATATACAGCTTCTGTACCTTTATGAAAAATAGCCAAATCATTAAAAAAAGGGAATCCTCTATTTTCGCTAAATTGTGCAATATGAAATATAACTACTAACAAAGCTAAAATGAAACGAATTGCTGTTAGATTTGGGATGCGTTTTGATTCTTTCAATTAGTCATTAATTATCGTTGTCAAATATTGCCTAACGGTCTCGGTTATGATTTCGTTGCATGAAAGTAAGCCAAAAACTTGATGCCACAAAAAGCAGCCCAGCTCTTTTACTTTATTTGTGGTCTGTTTTTTTACAGACGACAGTTCAGTAAATACCTCAAAAGGGCTGCGGCTGTAGATCCAATCACTAGCAGCCATTGGCTAGCTCTTAATTTGCAATGAATTATAACCGTTGTTACCTACCGTAGCACCACGTTCCCATATTTCATAGCTAGTAAATATTTGGAGTGTTGCGGTTCTAAGGTTCTGATATATTTTCATTCTGTGAGTTCTACTTTACGCCCTGTGAGTTCTAATAGAGCGCCCTGGTAATTTTATTTTAACGATCTAGGTGTTGGTGTGATCTGGATTTATTTTAATCTCTCAGAGCCTTTTACGCGCTGTTTACCGCAACACGGAGTGCATTTTATAAATTATCTCAGTATTGGATCGGAGGGAGGTTTTACCAGTAACTTCAGAATTATATTCCGAGCGTTATGGTAGCGTTGGCCGTAGCTTGGGGTTTTTGTGCTATTGTAGGTAACTGTCTAGGCTATGATTTCGTTGCATGAAAGTAAGCCAAAATCTTGATGCCACAAAAAGCAGCGCAGCTCTTTTACTTTATTTGTGGTCTGGTTTTTTCCAGACGACAGTTCAGTAAACTCCTCAAAAGGGCTGCGGCTGTAGATCCAATTACTAGCAAACATTGGCTAGCTCTTAATTTGCAATGAATTATAACCGTTGTTACCTACCGTAGCACCACGTTCCTAAATTCCATAGCCAAGTCACTACTGGAGTGTTGCGGTTCTAAGGTTTTCTATATTTTCATCCTGTGAGTTCTACTTTTCATCCTGTGAGTTCTAATGGAGCGCCCTGGTGATTGTTTTTTAACTACTTAGGTGTTTGTATGATCTGGAGTTGTTTTGATCTCTCAGAGTTTTATACGCGCAGTTTACCGCAACACGGAGTGCATTGTATAAATCATCTCAGTATTGGATCGGAGGGGGGCTTTACTATTTAGCTCAGCGCTATGTTCCGAGCGTCTTTGTAGCGTTGGCCGTAGCTTGGGGTTTTTGTGCTATTGTAGGTAACTGGTTATATCGACTCAAATATACTCTTTATTCATTAAAAATCTCCGGATAAGCGGATGTTTGGTGGTTCTTTAGCAGATTTAAAAGTTTTGACAGCAGCATCTAGCGGATTCACAATTTGTAGTAAATCTTTTCTTGCGATATGGGTGTACAACATCGTGGTTTCGGGCTTGCTATGTCCCAGTAACTCCTGCACATGACGCAAGCCCACACCATTCTCGATCATATGTGTGGCATAGCTATGACGCAAACTGTGAGGCGTTATTTTTTTGGTAATACCTGCCTTCTTACAAGAACGTCTTAAAAAGGCACGAATACTACTGCTGCTGTAAGGACCCTTAGAAGAACTTTCTAAAATATAAGTTTCAGGCCTGTAAGTGGCTATATAATTTCTAATCAGGGGGAACATGCTCACCGCAATACTGACATGACGGTCTTTACGACCTTTACCATGTTTGACAAATACCTGCTGTCGATCTAGATCAATGTGGTGTAAACGCATATCTAAGAGTTCGCCTATACGTAAACCACAACTGTAAAGCATTCCCAAAGCAAATCTATGCTTGAGGTTTTCAGTTACTTGTAATAAAAGAATCACTTCTTGTGTACTCAATACCTGTGGCTGGAACTTATCTCTTTTAGGACGTTTCATTACTTCCAGAATAGTGTGTAATTCAGGATACAACAACCCCAAATGATTAAAAGCACTTACCATCTGCCGGTGGGTGCTCACGCTGTAATTTAAACGCTTGACACTGTGAAATATAAAGTCTCTGAT
Source organism: Nonlabens sp. (assembly GCF_018401815.1). Lineage (GTDB taxonomy): Bacteria > Bacteroidota > Bacteroidia > Flavobacteriales > Flavobacteriaceae > Nonlabens. Next base: position 274,965 of record NZ_JAGYKG010000005.1, on the reverse strand, counting down.
GCATTCTGCGTCGCTTTCTAATAGGTCTTTGTCTCCTAAATATCGCACATAGGCCATTATAAAATTGCTGTAGGTGTCCACCGTGCTCACACTCATGCGCAAACCTATCAAGTAAGAACGGTAGTCATTGTAAATACTAAGGTTGTGTGTGTTGAACCCGCTGCTACTAGGCATAGGAGGGAGGGCTGCTTTGATATCGACCAAAAACCCCTGTTGCTTCAATTGTACATAAAGAGTATTGAGCTGATCCCGATCATAATCAAGGTACCACTTATGCAAATCATCACTCCAAAAAACCAATCCGCTGGATTTTAAAAAAGTGTAAATGGGTTTACTGTAGTGATATTCTAAGACAACAATGTCCTGTTGTTGAAGTCGGCTTTTTTTAAAGTAAATAGTAGGTTCTTGCATGGCGTATAAATTTGTTATGAAATCAACCATTGAAGTTACTAAAATTTAACCATATGATTTTCATGTTGTTATATAAAATATTTTAAAAAACAAGACCAAATAATCATACACCACAAGCTAAGGAAGACACTGTAAAAACCAATTCATGATAATTTTGTAACTTTTGGCTCTAGAAAAAAATAGGTTCACGTACCTAAAAAATACTAGTATTCCTTTGCATCTCCATAGCACTCTTAGGTTGTAACAAGACAAAAGAAAAAGACACCACCACCATAACAGTAACTGCTACGGCTTATAACTCTGTTGAACGTCAGACCAAAAAAGGAACTAGAGGTCTTGCAGCTTGGGAGAATACCTTAGTATCTGGTGAAAGGCTATTGCCGTATCCCGTGATTTGATACCCATGGGCCTAGAACATAACGCAGTAGTGGAAATTGATGGCCTTGAAGGTACCTTCATCGTCAAGGATAAAATGAACAAATGATGGGGATAGAAGATAACGGTCTATATGGAGCTGGATGAAGAGGCCGCTATCAAGAGGGGTAAAAGAAGTAGCGATTACACTCCTTGATACCACATCTGAAACAGTTAAATAAGATCAGTGCTACATGTCATTTGTACTTACGAGTTATAATAAATGAGTTGGTGCTGGTACTTCACTAGAATTTAGGCCTAAGCTATGTTCCTTGTGCTTGTGTTTCTAACAGGTTTAAGTAAGTCACATCATCAACAAATACGTTAAAAAAAAAGCGCCTCCAGAAGAGGAGGCACTTTGCATACTAACTTTAGGAAGATTACTCTATCCTAAATATGATTTAAGGATCTTACTTCTCGAATTCTGACGTAATCTTTTGATTCCTTTTTCCTTGATCTGGCGCACGCGCTCACGAGTAAGGTCAAAAGTTTCGCCGATTTCTTCCAGACTCATAGGTTGTTGATTTCCAATACCGAAGTAAAGAGAAATCACGTCTGCTTCTTTTTGAGATAAAGTTTCTAAGGCACGTGTGATCTCTAAAGTTAAAGATTCATGCATTAATTCTCGATCAGGATTAGGAGACTCACCACTACGTACTACGTCGTAAAGGTTAGAAGTCTCTCCTTCTTTAAGAGGCGCATCCATGGATACGTGACGACCAGCATTCTTAAGGGATTGCTTGACATCACTCACCGTCATGTCCAGTTCTTTTGCAAGTTCTTCTGGAGATGGTGGACGCTCATGCAATTGCTCAAGATGAGAAAAAGCCTTGTTAATCTTGTTAATGGAACCAATCTTGTTCAATGGAAGTCGCACGATACGTGACTGCTCTGCTAGTGCTTGAAGAATGGACTGGCGTATCCACCATACCGCGTAGGAAATGAATTTAAAACCACGAGTCTCATCAAATCTTTTTGCAGCCTTTACAAGACCGGCATTACCCTCATTTATAAGATCGGGAAGCTTAAGCCCTTGATTTTGATACTGCTTGGCAACAGATACCACAAAACGTAAGTTTGCCGTAGTCAACTTCTCTAGAGCTCTCTGATCACCTTTTTTAATGCGCTGTGCCAGTTCCACCTCTTCCTCTGCTGTGATTAAATCAATTTTAGAGATGTCTTGTAGGTACTTGTCCAGCGATTTTGATTCACGGTTGGTAACCTGCTTGGTGATTTTGAGTTGTCTCATTTAAATACTAAAGATTAAAAAAATTATACCCTGACATCTTTTATCAGGCCAAGTTTGAGCAGCAAAAATCATACCATTAACGTTCTTTCTGACAGCTTATCATGCTTTACGTAGGGCGATCTGCAACACCATTTATTAGTCGTTTTAAATCTAAAAGTGTTACACATTTATAGGCCTGATCCATATAAAAAAGGTTGGCATTGATTACAACCCCAATAAAATATACCTGTAAAAGCATTTTTAAAAACAGAAAAAAGTTAGACCTTCGTTGTTTTATTTTCTATATCTGCCACATGTCACCCGAAACTACACCATTAGTGTTATGAATTTTAATTTTGGCTTTTTGTTATTCTTCCTCATCTTCTTAGGATCCAATGGTCAGTCACAAACTAAAATAGGCGCAACGGGGTTGTGGTCTCAATATATTTATAAAAAACCTTTAACCCAACGCTGGGCCATCGCAGGAGATTTTCAATACCGCACCTACGAGATAGGTGCAGACTTCCAGCAATTTATAGCTCGTGCGGCAGTTTCTTATCGACCTACATATACGGCAATTGATGTACATTTGGGTTATGACTTTTTTACAGGTCAACCTTTTGGTGCAGCAGAGGATAATACTACAGAACACCGATTACATCAAGACCTTTGGTTTGAAAGCAAACTGAACAGCCGTTTCGAACTCAAACACCGTATAAGAATAGAAGAACGATTTATAAAAGGTCAAAATTTTAGAACGCGTTACCGCTATACCTTATTCCTTAATGTCCCTTTACATCGATCAACTATTGCAGAACATACTCTTTACGCCGCCTTGTGGAACGAGCTATTTATCAATGGGGAAACGGATACAGGTACAGGAACCGTAGCGTATTTTGATCGCAATTGGGCTTTCGCAGGTTTAGGCTATCAATGGAATGCCTCTTTTAAATTTCAAGCCGGTTATATGAGAGAACTCACACCTTCCACTAGTAAAGGACAATTGGTGATCAGTGTTTTTCATCAACTCTAGTAGTTGGTATCCATTCCTAGAAGTATAAATTCTAAAATTCCAGGCTTATAAAATAGATCAGATGTATCAAGAATACCATACAAAACAGCAAGACTCTCCACCAGTTCGAGTGAACCAACCGCCGCTGTACCTTGCGATCATCCGGAATCGTATCGATATGCTCGTGTAAGGGAATAAAAACAAACATGGTGATCAGCCAATTCACAGCGATAAAGATCAAAGCGGCCATCTCAGGGATGCTAAATGTGCCTTTGATCAACAGCAAGTAGGACGCTATAGCTATTTGAGCAATCATAAGTGGGGCCACAATAATCGTAATTCTACCCGTGTAAATTTTATGCCATTTGCTCAAAGAATCACTATCGTAATAAAGAAAACTAGGATAAATGATCAGCTGTACGATCCATATAAGAACTACCAGTCCAACATCTACTAAAAGCTGTAAAAGATCTAAAAAATTCATAAACGAGATATTTTCCATGCCCAAAAGATCAATAAAGGGTGAATGATCACAAGACGCAACCACCCTATCCAAGACGGAATACAAAAATCTCCTGCACAACTGCCGTTCTGTAAAAAATAGACATGAGAAATGGAGAAGGCAAGGAGCATGACCATAGCACCTATTCCAGCAATTGCACGAGTCTTAGGGAAAAGAGCCAAACCAGCAACTAGCAGCTCTGCAATTCCTGATACATAATTAATCCGTAACTTATTTCCCAACCAGTCTGGAATGACCTCTAGATAGACTTCTGGAGTCACAAAATGCATGATGCCAGCAATCGTATAGAGAGCTATAAAACTGTATAAAAGCGCTTTTTTCTTCATGTAACTATTGTATAGTCAGTGGTTCGAATATTTTAAAATCATCTAGTATGCGATGCTAATGCGGTGATGGAAAAGACACTTATTAAGTAAGCTTCCATTGATAATCGGTATGTACTTTTTTAAGAATCAAGAAAAAAGGGATCCACCAGATAAAATCATTGGTGATTAAGGTAAAAATGAATTCAAAAGGAACAATATCCTGAACGTAATTGAACAAAAAGCCTAAAGGGCCAAAGATCTTCCCTAAAAAACCTACGGCTACAATAGGCCAGTGCTTCATAGGATTATAGCTCGCCCACCAGTATCCCAAACCATAAACACCTATAACCATTCCCATTCCTTGCCATACCATAGGATGGTTAAGCGGCTCCATACCCACCAGTTCAAAAAAATGATTCGGAAGTAATACGACCCAAGCTCCCCAAATAAGATTGTAAATAGCAGCAAGTTGTAAGGTGAGTTTCATAAAATATTTTAAGCGGTGAGTCTTGTGAGTAAAGATAACATTACAAAAAATATTACAGAAGGCTGTAAATAAAGAAGTAGTTTTAAAATAAAATGCTACAAATGACTCCTTGTAATCGCTATGAGGGCATGCCGTAAGCTTGGACTATTTACAGGCCCTAATATCCCTTGGGGTGAAAATCACAGGAATTCTTTATTGTGATACAACTGGTTCTTCTGCGTTAAGTATATGGTTTCCGCTTTCGCGAAAGCGAAATATCTACTATCTTTAAAACATGAAAAAGAACCTAGAACAATTGATCCAGACCCGCCGAAGCGTCTTTCCTTCTCAATATACAGGTGGAGAAATTCCTCACGATGATGTGTTAAAAATTTTAGAAAGCGCCAGATGGGCACCCAACCATAAAAAAACAGAACCTTGGCGTTACAAAGTCCTGAAAGGAAATGCCCTTAGTGATTTGGGAATCTTTATGGGAGAACAGTTTATAACAACCACTGGAGCACCACTTTCTATAAAACTTAAAAAGCTACAAGAAAAACTAGCCATTACCAGTGTCATGCTGCTTATTTTTAAACACAGAGATGAAAAAGAATCCATTCCAGAATGGGAAGAAATAGCCGCAGTGAGCATGAGCGTTCAAAACATGTGGTTGACGACTCATGACATGGGCTATGGTTGTTACTGGAGCTCGCCAAAAGACTTTGTAAACATGTCAGAATTCCAGCATATCAGTGTGGGCGATCGAGAAGAATTCTTAGGCTTTTTCTATTTAGGTACCTATGATAACGAGGCAACAGTAATTTTACCAGAAAGAAAAAACATTGCCGATTTTACTGAGTTTGCTGGGTAAGTTGTAGTAAGTTTTTCTTATACCAGCACCTAGTAAGGGGTGTGAGATGCTCTATAAGTAGTTTTTATATAAAGTTCAGGATGATTGGGCAGCCATCGTCATAAAATAACTCCTTTTTACTATTAACCTACTTTGCTGGTGATAAGATAGGTCATTACAGCGGGCATTTCTTCCAGGTTTAAAATCTAGCTAAGCACAAGAAAAACCTTGCTTCATGCTTTTAAATGGATAATATGAACCTAATAATAGAGTTAATTAACCTCCTAATTTTTTATATGATAAGTATTTCATATTAAAGTCGTATTTTTGCAAAATATTTAAAAACAGTTATTTGAAAAATTTTGAAGCCTTAGGGCTTACTCAGCCGTTATTAGACGGCCTTGCTGAAATGGGATTTGAGAATCCAACAGAGATTCAACAGCAAGCAATTCCAATCTTGCTTAAGCATGATGGGGATTTTATAGGTCTGGCGCAGACCGGTACAGGGAAAACAGCAGCTTTCGGTATACCGTTACTAGAGCTAATGGATACCAACTCAAAAGATACGCAGGCATTAATTCTAGCCCCAACGCGTGAACTAGCACAACAAATTTGTCGACAGATAGAAGCGATGTCTCAAAAAATGGGAAGACTTAATGTCGTACCGGTTTTTGGAGGTGCAAATATCATGGGTCAGATCAAAGACATCAGACGTGGAGCACAAGTAATTGTGGCTACTCCAGGACGTCTTATGGATCTTATGAAACGCCGCGAGATCAAACTCGATGCGTTGAAGTTTTTGATTCTGGATGAGGCAGATGAGATGTTGAACATGGGTTTCCGTGAAGACATTGACTTTATCCTTTCTAAAACCGACGTAGGTCGCAACATTTGGTTATTCTCTGCTACTATGGCAAAGGAAATCAAGAAGATTGTAGATACCTACATGAAAAACCCTGAAGAAGTACGTATCAATCGTGAAGAAATTGTAAATACCAATATCTCACACCAATATGTCCAATTAAAGGCACGCGATAAAACCGAAGCTTTAAGAAGAATGTTGGATTTTGATCAAGATATGTTTGGTGTGGTTTTCTGTCGTACCAAAAGAGATACTCAACAAGTCGCTGATGAATTGAATAACAATGGTTATTCTACTGAAGCCCTTCATGGAGATATGTCTCAAGCACAGCGAGATGCTGCAATGAAACGTTTTAGAAATAAAAATCTAAAATTATTGATCGCAACAGATGTTGCCGCTCGTGGAATTGATGTAGAAGATATCACACATGTGATTCACTTTGCTTTACCAGATGATCCTGAATTTTATGCCCACCGTTCTGGTCGTACCGCTCGTGCAGGTAAAAAAGGAGAATCTATTGCCTTGATTACTAAAGGGGATATGCGAAAATTAAAGTATATGGAAAGTAAACTTTCTATCAAATTTGATAGAGGAGAAATCCCTGCTTTAGAAGCAATTACACAGAAACGTATAGGTAGATGGACTGAAAATTTAAAAGCACAAACAGTAAATGAAAAAATTACTGATGAGCTTTTTGAAGAAGTAAAAGCAAGTCTTGCTGATGTTACTAAAGACGAATTAATAGGTAAATTCTTAACTAAAGAATTCAACTCTATTTATAAACGCAATTCGATCACAGATCTTAACGACCATTCTAAGGATCGCGAGGATAGTGGTGAATACCGCGAGAGAAAACCTAGATCTAGAGGTAAAGAAGAGGGAATGAAAACCTATTTTATCAATTTAGGTCGCAAAGATGAGATGAACAAAGGAGCTTTATTAGGCTTTGTTTGTGATGTTACTGGAATAACTGGTAACGACATAGGACGCATCGTTCTAGATGGAGCTCACTCTTTTATGGATGTAAAAGAAGAAGTGGCACCCCAAATGGAAAAACTCAACGCTGCAGAGCGTAATGGTCGTGAGCTTAGAGCAAACGTACACGAAGGCGAAGTGACAGAATCTAGAGATAGAGGTCGCGGCGGTAGAGATAGCGGAAGTAGAGATAGCGGTCGCGGTAGAAGCAGTGGTGGCGGTTACAAAGGAAATCGTGACAGCAACTCTAGTGGTGGTTATAAAGGAAATAGAGATAGTGACTCCGGTTCTGGTGGTGGTTTTAAAGGAAGACGTAGCGATGGCGGTGGAAGCAGCCATAGAGGACGTCGTGATGAGGACTCTAGTTCTGGTGGCGGCTTTAAAGGTCGCAGCTCTAGATCAAATGATGATTCTAATTCTAGTACTGGCGGTTTTAAAAGCCGAGATTCTAGACCTAAAAGAGAGGATTCTGGTTCATCAGGCAGCTCCGTAGAAAAAAAAGGAAGCCGTTCAAAGTTTTTTGGTTCTAAATGGGATTAATTCATTAAGATACTTTATCAATTATAAATCCGATCTCATTCATTTGAGATCGGATTTTTATTATTCCTTAGTTTTGAAAACAGGAACACTAAGGACTCCCTAAAAATAAAAATCTCAGCTCAAAATACAACTTCCCATCTTGTGGACCTTTTAGTGTGAATTAGGTAATGCGTATACGCTGCTCAGCTGATTTTATTAATTCCTCGTTATCACCTACAACAACTGACGAAAGTTGAACTATACGACAAGAAAACTGTTACTTGTATTTTCAATTACTTTGATATTAGGGCGTTCTTTAGGATTTGCTCTTAAATAAGGCAACGGTGCCTAAGAAGCGGATTGTCATTGTGACGGGTATCAAGAACTCTACAAAGGAAGTACCAGAGGTAAAATCAACAATTACTAAATCTTGATGCTACTGGGTCAATGGTTTCCTGCTTACATCTTTGTTGTCCAAGGCTCATCGGTATAACGTTCTTTTTTTGCGGTGATGGAGCGACTTTATTAGTGTAAAAAACAGTCGTTAATTTATGTAGAAGTTATTACGAAACTCTCTATAGGTGTTGGCACGTTAAAAAAGGGACACGACCTCAGTCAGTTTAAAAATGGGGGCCTTCTAAAATATAAAAGAGTAATAGGAAGAGTAAAAGCGGCTAATTAGGGCGTATGTTGTTGCACGTATGTTACTGAGTATTCCAAGACTGGTATCAATACCTTCCAAGAATTGATACCCGTACTGAGGCCATAGTACTAGGCCTTATCAATACCGTTACTACAGGAGAAGCAGCTCAAATAGATGACCTACTAGCCTATCTGGATCAGTTAGAAGGAGAAGACGAGTTGAAGTTTGCATTTTATATGAATTAGAGCTGTGTTCTCTCCTTTTTTGTTACAGCAGTAGGGGATTATCGCATTCATACTCTAGACGTAAATATTGGCGACAACACAATGTTTACAGGGTATTAAAAGTAATATGTCGCAGGCCGTATTGGATCCTGTGCCTATTTTATTTCCATTTCTGTCGTATGAGTTTATTCAGAGGTACTTCAAAATAGCGGTGGCTTATACCAGCAGCTACCATAGAGATGCATAGCAGTAAACCAATGATGATATAATCGTTAGTAATCCATTCCAACTTCCCATTTCCTAAAGTGAAATAACGCAATACCAAATGATGCAGCATATAGAATCCAAAGCTTATTTCCCCTAACCATATAGCGTATTGATGGCTTAAAAATTTTGATAGCCTCCCTTTTTGAAAGGCAAAAACAAGAATGATACCCATCATTGGGAACCAATAAAACACGCTGTATAAAGCTGTTTCAGAAACGCTATGGCGCAAGCTGAAAAACAACATAAAAACACCTATGCTAAAGAGTTCTAGTTTAGTGAAATTGATCAAGACTTTTTTACTCTTTAGGTGTACATAGAAATCGTATAACACGATCCCAAGTATAAAATCAACCACTCTAAACAACGGATTGATATAAAACAATCCGTGATGCCATTGTTGATCAATAAAATCAGGAAGGATTAAAATAGCTAAAACCAATACTCCGGTAAGGTAGTATTTGAATTGGCCTATCTTATCAAAAAAGCGCAGTAAAAACGGAAAACACAAATAGAAAAAAAACTCACAAGAAATACTCCATGAGGGTCCATTGAAAGAAAAATACAATTCTTTAATGGGGACATAGCTTTGAGTGAGTGTCGAATTAGAAAGCCCTAGCAACCATCCCTTTCCATCTATTTCTTGACCCCAGAACATCAATGGAACTGCAATTAAAAACGTCACAAAATGCAATGGGTAGATGCGCGCTATTCGAGCTATAAAAAACTTTTTATTCTCTGGATTACTTGTATTGATTTTGGAATGGTAGGCATGGGTTAATATAAAACCACTAAGAATAAAAAAGAAACTCACACCTATATACCCCTCCACTAAAATATCTTGGTAGGTAGTTCTTAACCAATGATAATCGCTTGTCCTTAAAAAATCAAGATGAGAGACAAAAACCATTAAGGCAAATAAAAAGCGAAGAGAAGTGAGCGGTTTTAAATGCATGTATCTATTTAGAGTTCGTAAAGCTATTACATTTTAGGGGTTAAAGCACCTATTACTCCTTGATTTTAAGAATATCAAATGAGTTTAAAACCTTTGAATACTCGCGTTGTTGTCTTTTTTAGTAGAGCAAAGTAATGGACTACTATACCACCTATTATATACCAAAATAGCGTTAATGTATACGTAAGCTCCTGTAACATTCCTTCCATGAAAACCATTAAAAAGGACCGTTTTATCAAAAATTAAAGTGCTTTCTAAGTGGTTACGAGCACCTTCAACAGCACCATCAAGTATTTATGTATACCTATCCGAATCAGCACCTTCAAACTGACCTCTAGGATAATCAGAGCGTCCTAAAGAATACACGGCGCTGTCATCACCAGAGCTTGGTGCATACGTCACCATGTGCATGTCTAGTGCTCCAAAAGCAGTAGTAACTTTTTGAACAGTCTTTTTAGGGGTATCGGGATTTGTTGCTCTAAACTCGAGCGTTTCATTCTTATCAACCTCCATTCTTAAGCATGTACCACAGGAATAGAAAGTAATAAAGCAAGTGCTACCAAATTAGTTTTCATAATTTAAACGGTTGAAGCTAAATAACATAGTTTGTAACTACTACAACAAGCGGCCACTACCTATTGGACTGATTTTAATATCGCTAAAGTTAAAGGAACCTTAAATAGAAAGGAATACGGAGTTAATACTGGCACAAATCTTAGTTAAACTAGTTGATTTTTGTGCGAGGCTAAGCCAGTTAGCTTATATTAAGGAATGGAACAAGTACTCATAGCAGGCGCTACCGGCGCGACAGGAAAAAAAATCATTAATTTTTTAAAAGAATCTCAATATTTCGAACCTATAGCGATGATTCGTAAAGAGGATCAAAAATCTTTTTTTGAAGATCAAAACGTTCGATGGATTTTAGGAGACCTTTCAAAAGACGTTTCACATACTTGCAAAAACATGGATAAAGTCATATTTGCAGCTGGTTCTGGAGGTTCAAATGTAGTAGAGATAGATCAAGAAGGAGCAAAGAGGTTCATAGATGCTTCCAAGTCTAATAACATCAAAAAATTTGTTATGTTAAGCTCCATGGGTGCTGACCAACCAGAAGAAATGGAAGAGTTGCACGATTATATGGTAGCCAAACACAAGGCTGATATTTATCTTAGAAATAGCAGACTCAATTATGCGATTGTACGGCCAGGCGCATTTACTAATGAAGCGGGCACACAACACATAGAATTATCGCATAAATTAAAGGAGCAAGGATCCATTTCTAGGACAGATGTCGCTCAGGTACTAACCAGAGTACTACACGACGATACAGCAAATAAGGAGACCTTGGAAATTATAAAAGGAGGTAGACTCATCGGTAAAGCACTAGAGACCATGAGTACTGTGGAGGTGTAGTACCTTCCTTAAAACGAATAGAAATCAAAAAAGCCATCTCAAATAGAGAAGGCTTTTTCACGTTTTAGCAAATTCCGACAAGAATAGTCCACTTTTAATAGTAGGTAAATCTTCTCACTTTCGCAATATATTTAGCCAACCTGATGACTTGGTGACTATATCCGTACTCATTATCATACCAAACATAAATCACTACATTTTTACCGTCAGGACCTACAATGGTAGCGTTAGAATCATAGATAGAAGGCGCATTAGACCCTATGATATCGCTGGAAACCAATTCGTTATCAATAGAGTATTTGATTTGTTCTACCAGATCACCTTCTAACGCATATTTCTTAAGCGTGGCATTAAGCGCATCTTTGGAAGTAGCCATTTCTAATTCCAAATTTAAAATAGCTAAAGAACCATTAGGTACTGGAACTCGTATGGCATTAGAGGTTAATTTCCCTTCAAAAGAAGGAAGGGCTTTGCTTACTGCTTGACCAGCTCCAGTTTCTGTAATGACCATGTTCAACGCAGCAGCACGACCGCGACGGTACTTGCTGTGCATATTATCTACTAGGTTTTGATCGTTGGTATAAGCATGTATGGTTTCTAAATGTCCCTTTATGACACCAAAACTATCTTCTATCGCTTTTAAAACAGGGGTAATGGCGTTTGTAGTACAACTAGCAGCAGAGAAAATAGCTACGTGATCTGGATCGTGTTCTAGATGATTAACGCCGTGTACGATATTAGGGATGCCTTTCCCAGGTGCTGTAAGTAACACTTTATGGGCACCTTTTGCTTTTAAGTGATGTGCTAAGGCAACATCATCCCTAAAAGCCCCCGTGTTATCAATAATTAGAGCATTGTTAATACCGTAGGCCGTATAATCGATATCTTCTGGAGCGTTGGCACTTATGATCTTTACTGTTGTCCCATTAATAATTAAAGACTCCTGCTCTACATTATAGCCTACTGTTCCAGAAAAATCACCGTGAACACTGTCTTGTGCTAGGAGTGAAGCGCGTTTCTCTAAAACAGATGCTGTAATGGCTCCACGAGTAACTATAGCACGTAATCTAAGTTGGCTTCCTTTTCCTGCCTTAGTCATCAATTCGCGAGCGAGTAACCTACCTATACGTCCAAAACCATAAAGAACTACATCTTTAGGTGTAATCTCTTGCGTTTTTTGGGCATCTCCTAATTTGCTCATCACAAAACTCATGGCATCTTGCATTTCATTTTCCTCCAAATGGTACTCATAAGTAAGTTTACCTATGTCGAGTTTAGATGGCGGCAAGTCTAAGGATAAAATAGCCTGAGCAATTTCCACACTATCAAAAACCGAAATAGGCTTTTGAACAAATTGGCCAGCATATTCATGTAAATTGATGATTTGGCTCACGTTTCTATCGATCAACTGGTTTCTAAAAATAACCAATTCTATAGACCGGTCGTACCATAAATCACTTACAGCTTTAATAAAAGCAACAGCCGCACGTCGTCTGTCAGTTTGAAAAGCCAGCTCTTTTTCATAAGTATCTATTGGGTTACTCATAACTGTAGGTTTAGTAAGTTTTATTTTTTTTTGCAAAAGTAATCATACTATAACGTTATAGTAACATTAATTTTGACTTAATTCTATTTTTTTTGGGTTCAATACTTTCTTCGGTAATCCAATAGAAGCATAACTGTTGCGCTTTCGCGAAAGCGAGCCAAATCAATTGTTTTCATACACATATCAGATTTCCTTTTTACAATGACTAGGCCGTAGTGGGTCGATGAGTTTTATAGCAAAGCAAACTACCGCAACTGGAATTTAAATTTAAGTTTAGATTTTGTCTTTTGTTTTGATTTTGATTTTATTTGGTTTTACCTAAGAATCTTATGTATATTTACATCTAAGATTCTTAGGTATGTCACATAATCAATTGTATAGAGGTAGCCTGACCACCATAATTTTGCGATTACTAGAGCAGGAGGGGAAGATGTACGGTTATGAAATCACTCAAAAAGTCAAGGAAATAACAGGGGGTCGTATGGATATTAAAGAAGGGGCTTTATACCCATCCCTTCATAAACTGCAGGCAGAAGGGCACCTAACAGTGGAAGCTGAAAAGGTAGAGAACCGAATTCGTAAATATTATTCGCTGACACCACAAGGAAAAAAACAAACGCTTGCCATGCTCTCCGAATTGCGGGAGTATATGGAAAACATGCAAGCCATTACCAATCCTAAATTAGTTTTTTGATATGATCATCAACGATTCTCAGTTAAAACAACTTTATACATTTACTCAAAAGCATTATGTAGAATGGTATGATTTACAGATGGAGTTGGTAGACCATTTAGCAAACGGAATTGAAGCACAATGGAAAGAAAATCCTCATCTTAGCTTTGAAGATGCGCTCCAAAAGGAGTTTAAGAAATTTGGCGTTTTTGGCTTTATGGAGGTAGTGGAAGAGCGGCAGAAATCTCTAAGTAAAAAGTATTCAAAATTAATATGGAAACACGTGCTAGTTTTCTTTAAAATCCCTAGGATATTCATGCTCTTGGTGTTCAGCTTTTTAGTTTTCTATTTGTTGAGAATTTTGACCCTATCAGCCGACTATTTTATAGCGGTGGTATTTATCTTATGTCTCGGTTATCTTGTGGTGTTGACGGTTTCAAATTACCGAAATAGAAAGCGAGCGCAAGAAAGAGGAGAAAAGAAATGGTTGTTTAAAGATATTATGATGCAGCAGGGCGCAGGTTTTGGGTTAGCTTTATTACCTATTCACTTTTTTAATTTCATTCTGCCCAATACAGAGTCCTTTGCAAGTCTAAATGCGTATGTGTTAGCTGGCATCAGTTTTTTGTTTGTTTTGATGTGTGTAATGGTCTATGTGATGCTCGTAGAACTACCCAAACGAGCAGAAGTATACCTTCAAGAGACCTATCCAGAATACCAACTAGTAGATTAAGCAAATTAAAAATAAACCCCCAAACGTTTTTTGATCATTTGGGGGCTTTAGAATGTATAACCAGCAAAATAAAAGTTGCTTTCTTGTAGGAGATAAGAACCCGAACCCGTTCATTTCCCAACAGCGGCCTGAAGTCCACCGCTACGGATCTGTGTGGTCGCCTTCGGCATTCTTCCTATGACGCAGAATGAAGTTTGCCTTTTTGTTGAATAATTTACAGGACATTTTTTGATAATTTAAAGAATAAATGAAGCCGATAAAACTTTTTTATGCTCAAATTTTTTATTTTTCATACATACCTCATACCTCATACCTCATACCTCATACCTCATACCTCATACCTCATACCTCATACCTCATACCTCATACCTCATACCTCATACCTCATACCTCATACCTCATACCTCATACCTCATACCTCATACCTCATACCTCATACCTCATACCTCATACCTCATACCTCATACCTCATACCTCATACCTCATACCTCATACCTCATACCTCATACCTCATACCTAATCCATCGTATATCTAAAACGTTCTGTTTCGCCAGCACTGTTTTTCATTTGTATCAAAATGGTAGCACTAGGAGGTAGGCTTCTTAATATTTGTTGCACATCCTCAATGTTTTTAACCTCCTCGTCATTAATTTTTGTGATGATATAATTGCTCATATCATACCTAGAAAGTCCGCCAGTTGTAGCGACTATTTTCACTCCATCACTGACTTTAAACTTTTTGCGATCATCATCGGTAAGATTGCGCAAATTCATACCAATAGAAGGAATACTAGCCGTATTGTTTTTGGTAAGTTCTATACGTACATCTATAAAGTTTTTATTTCTTAATACCTTTGCCACGACCACATCTCCCGGATTTTTACTATTGATATAACCTGTTAGGTCTGAAAATTTCTGTAATTGGATGTCATCGATTTTAGTAATCACATCACCGCTGCGCAGTCCAGCAATGGCAGCTCCACTATTCTCAACAACCTCAGAAACAAAAATCCCTTCACTCTCATCAATGCCTAATTCATCTGCAATATTACCATTAAGCTGGCCACCGCTTATTCCTAGCATGCCTTTTTGAACAAAACCAAACTCCATGAGATCGTTTATTATTTTACGAGCATTGTTAGAAGGAACTGCAAAAGAGTAGCCTACGTAAGATCCTGTTTTAGAAGCTATGGCCGTATTGATACCTATCAACTCTCCATTTGTATTGACCAGCGCTCCACCAGAGTTACCAGGATTAACGGCAGCATCTGTTTGTATAAAGCTTTGAACGTTAGCATCTGTTTCATCGAGATCACGACCTTTGGCACTTATGATCCCTGCGGTTACGGTACTGTTCAGGTTAAAAGGATTTCCTACAGCAAGAACCCACTCGCCAATTTTCGTCTGGTCAGAGTCACCAAAGACGATATAAGGCAAGTCTTCATCAGTATCAATTTTTAATAATGCGATATCGCTATTAGGTTCTGTTCCTATAAGTTGTGCTTTGTATGTCTTATTGTTATTTAAAGTGACCTCTAAATCACGAGCCTTATCAATCACATGATTATTGGTTACTATATAACCATCTTCTGTGATAATAACACCACTGCCACTTCCTATAGCTTCTCTATACGGTACACGACCAGATCTTAAATCTGACCAAGACTGTGGTACCCTTGCAAGCGTTTTGTTTTTAACATGAACTACTGCGTGAACAGTCTTTTCGGCAGCTTGTGTAAAGTCAACTCCTGCAATAGATGTTGCTGTTACATAATTTACGGGAGACACAGGTAGGGTATCTTCTATGTGTCTTTGTTTTGAATAAGTATGCTGCAGAAGATCTTCCTCAAAAAAGAATTTATAAGATCCTAAAACAACTGCGCCACCTAGGATGGCTATCCCTAATGTTTTGATAAATGATTTCATGTACAATTTGTTTGATATTATCTATAACCTAAAATTACAGATAGAATTGTGTTAAAAAAATAGGTTTAACGCTGTTTAACACTTCAACAATTCATTCACTTACTGTATTTTTGTAGGAATGGAAACTATCACATTCTTTAAATATCAAGGTACAGGTAACGACTTTATAATCATTGATAACCGGAAGCACTATTTTGATAAAAAGGATACCAAGCGTATCGCCCAGCTATGCGATAGAAAATTTGGAATTGGTGCCGACGGATTGATGTTGTTGGAACACCACGATGACCTTGATTTTAAAATGCTGTATTACAATGCAGATGGAAATGAAAGCAGTATGTGTGGAAATGGAGGCCGTTGTTTGGTAAGTTTTGCGCAGTTTTTAGGAATTGTAGAAGACCAAGCGAGCTTTGAAGCTATAGACGGGGTGCATCATGCACATTTATTTGATAACGGCAATGTCAGTCTGCAAATGACTAACGTACCTGTAGTACAAGTATTCGACGGACATGTATTTACCAATACCGGATCACCACACCACGTCGAGTTAACAGATGATCTGGATCATATAGATGTGGTTGCTCAAGGAAGGCTTTTAAGGAATGAGTTATACGGTAACGAAGGGGCCAACATCAACTTTGTGGAGCCACAAGGAGGTCATGTTTTTAAAGTACGCACTTACGAACGTGGTGTAGAAGACGAGACGTTGAGCTGTGGTACAGGAGTTACCGCAGTAGCATTAGCTATGCACCGCACCCAACAAACTAGGAATAACGAAGTAATTTTGCAAACACCAGGAGGGGAGCTTAAGGTTAAATACCAGCCCACACCACAAGGTTATGAAGATATTTGGCTTACCGGTGCTGCGACACAAGTTTTTAAAGGCGAGATCCACGTATGAGGTTACAAAATGACATATGTAGCTTGCGAGCCGTTGATCCTGAAGATTTAGATTTTATCTATGAACTTGAAAACAATCCAGATTTATGGGAATTTGGTCATACACTCACTCCGTTTTCTAAATTTACCATTAGAGAATATTTAGAGAATGCACACCGAGATATCTACGAAGTAAAGCAATTGAGATTGGCTATTTGTAATCCTAAAAATGAAATAAAAGGAGTCGTAGATTTGTATGACTTTGATCCGTATCACAAACGCGCTGGTGTGGGAATTGTGATTTCTCAAGAATCAGACCGAGCACGGGGCCTAGCTACTTCTGGGTTGGAATTAATCATAGACTATGCTTTTAAACATTTGAGGCTACATCAATTATATGCAAGTATAAGTGAAGATAATCTTGCAAGTCGCAAACTCTTTGAAAGGCTCCGCTTTCGCGAAAGCGGAATTAAAAAGGACTGGATCGCCACAGAAAAATCGTATAAGAACGAACACCTTTATCAACTGATCAATGAATACTAATTACAAAAAAATCCTGCTTGGAATAGTGCTGGTAGGACTTGTTATCATGGGGTTTTTTGCCTACCATGTCTGGGCGGTACTCTTTTCCCCTAACACTAATTTTGAGTCAGAAACCTACGAGGTTTTTATTCCAACAGATGCCGATTACAACACCGCTTTTTTGATCATCGCAGATGCAGTTAAGAATCGAGAAGATTTACATACTACTGCTGTAAAAAAGAAATACAATGAAAACGTAAAGCCAGGTCGGTTTCTTATTAAAAAGGGTTCTAGTAATAATGACATCATCAACACCGTGCGCAGCCAAAACATGCCTATTAAGGTGACTTTTAATAACCAAGAACGCCTAGAGAACCTAGCTGCAAGGTTGTCACAACAAATGGAACCGGACAGCCTTAGTTTTTTAAAAGCCATGCGCGACCCCGCTTTTTTAAAAGAGAATAAACGGAATACTCAAAACGCATTGAGTATCTATTTGCCCAATTCGTATGAAACTTATTGGAATACAACAGCAGCTGATTTTAGGGATAAAATGTTGGCATATCACAACCAATTTTGGAGCGCAGAAAAACGTGCGAAAGCAAAAAAACGAGACCTTTCACCAAGTGAGGTTTACATACTAGCTTCTATAGTTCAAAAAGAAACTGCTAAGGTGGACGAAATGCCTAGAGTGGCTGGTGTGTATCTTAACAGACTTTCAAAAGGCATCAAACTCGACGCAGATCCTACCGTAATTTATGCAAAGAAATTATCAGAAGCTGACTTTGACCAGCAAATCAAGCAGGTGCTTTATGGGCATTTAAAAATTGATAATTCGTACAATACTTATAAGTATTCTGGTTTGCCACCAGGCCCTATTGTTACTCCAGATCTAACAGCCATCAATGCGGTGTTGCACCCAGAACATCACGACTATTTGTATTTTGTAGCTGATGTACAGAATTTCGGTTACCATAAATTTGCCAAAACACTTTCCCAACACAATCGCAATGCTGCCGAATACAGAAGGTGGATTGCTAAGAATAACAAGTGATTTTTTCAATTGTTGTACCAATCAATAAACATTGGTGTGTTTTGATTGGTATCCAATACATCCAATTTAATAATTTGTTGAGGCTAATGCCACAGCTCCTATAAAATTAGGTGTTATATTAGGAATAAGAGATGTTGTTTTCATCACCCTAAGTTGACTAACAATTTGATGATACTGATCAAGCCTACTTCATATAAAGTCTCCTTATGACACCCCCCCTTATGGTTATTGAACTGGTTTATTCCTCATATTAAGTTATTTAACAGTTCTCTGTAGTTTAATAGAGATAGTATTGTAAATTTGCATTGATTTATAGAAAGAAGTGACAGAGACTTTCGAAAACAACATTTATGAGATCACAATATGTGAGTTTTTTAGCTTTACCAGTACTTTTATTGATGAGCTTTTCGGTTTTCAAGTTTGTGAATACCGACTCTTACACTACTGAAGCGCCAACTATAGCGGTGATGGATTTAAAAAAAACGGGTCCTTTTAAGGGAGTCGAAGAAAAAGAAGACATCAGTCTTCGGGACTACTCACTGGCCACTTCTAGCGCTGATAGTTTTGTATCCTTTAAAGAAGCTCTTGCTTTTAAAGAGTCCAGAGGTCAGCACTGGCGAGTAAATACCTTGGGATATATGGGAAAATACCAATTTGGTAAGGTGACACTGGCTCATTTTGGAGTTACCGACACCATAGCATTTCTACATTCTGTAAGACTTCAAGAACGTGTGTTTATCCAAAACTTACGTTATAACAACAAGTCACTCCAATCCTATATCAATCAATACGAAGGCAAAACCATCGCTGGTGTGAAGGTTACTCAAAGCGGTATGCTGGCGGCAGCCCATCTTTCTGGACCAGGAGGCGTAAAGAAGTTTTTGAAATCTAATGGGCGTATAAGCAATAAAGACGCTTACGGTAGTAGCGTAAGGTCGTATATGAAAAAATTCGGAGGATATGATTTAACCGATGTGCTTCAGTAAAAAATCCTAGTGTAACATAAAATAAAAGGGAGGAGTCGGCTGATTTCCTCCCTTTTTTTGCTTTTGGAAAGAATCAATTATTTTTTCCTATACTTTTTAACTGTATGCTCAACGCTTTTGTAGAAAGCTGCACCTCTATCAACGATAGAATAAGCGACATCATTAAAGCTACTAAGCTCGTTCCAAAAACGATATTTGCCCAAAAACTCAGTTCAATATAGATAAGAAACATGGTGATAACTGCCAGTAAGAAACTCACAATAGCTACGGCTTGCATGTTTTTTATAATGGTTAATCGCTTTCTCAATTTCTGTACCTGTAAACGGGCAGTTTCTGATGCGTTTTCTTCGTACTTCGTATGCAAACTTCTGATCAAAGCAGCAATAGCAAGATACCTTGCATTATATGCAAGCATGGTTAATGAAATAGCCGGGAAGAGTAGTGCTGGTATGCTAAGTGTTAGTTCCACAAATGAAATTTTTTATTCAAATACCTGTTCAAGTTTAGTTTCTGCTTCCAAAAATGGCGCTACCTATACGAATCATCGTAGAACCTTCTTCCATCGCAATTTCATAATCTCCAGTCATTCCCATCGATAATTCGGTAAAATCATGTCTGGAAGAGAGCAACTTCTCTTTTTGTATTTTTTTAAACAAATCAGCTAGACTTCTGAATTCTTCTCTTACCTGATCTTTGTTTTCCGTAAAAGTAGCCATTCCCATAAGTCCTTTAATTTGAATATGTTCGTACTCCTTAAAAGCTTGGTCTTGGAGTAAGGCAATTAATTCTTGCTCATCAAAACCAAATTTAGAATCTTCTTGTGCCACATGTATTTGTAGTAAACAATTGATCACTCGATCGTTATTTTTTCCTTGTTTATTGATTTCCTTCAACAATCTTGGAGAATCTACACTGTGTATCAAATGCACATAAGGGGCCATATACTTTACTTTATTGCGCTGCGTATGACCTATCATATGCCAGTGAATATCCTTGGGAAGTGCTTCCCACTTTTCTGTCATCTCCTGAATTTTATTTTCGCCCAGATGTCGTTGTCCTGCCTCATAAGCCTCTTGAAGATCACTTATAGGTTTAGTTTTACTAACAGCTACGAGAGTGGCTTGTGGTTCTACGCTTTCGCGAAAGCGTAACAGTGATTCTTTAATTGTGCTCATTTCTAAAATTCATAAATTATTAAACCGCTAGGCAGTTTGGGACGGATAAAAGTACTTTTAGGAGGCATTCTCAGATCGGCATCTGCAATAGATTTCATCTGTTCTACTGTAGCTGGAAATAGGCCGAAACCTACTTCAAACTCCCTCTTATCGACACGTTCTTTGATATGAACCATATCGTGTTTCCCATAACTGTACTTGATCCTGTCATTATTACGTAAATCTTCAATTCCTAAAATAGGTTGTAAAACTAAGTCATACAACATTTGGGTATCTAAGTCCTGTAAGGGAGTCGTGATTTTGTACAAGCTCTTACGCAAATAAAGGCTGTAAAAATCTCCATCTAAATACATACTGAAATGATGTTTCTTAGAAGGTCGGTACAATTCATGACCTCGATTTTGAATTCTAAAATGCTGGTCGAGTTGTATTAAAAACTCCTGTTTACTCAGTCCATTTAAATCAGTTACCTGTCTGTTAAATTCATAAATATGCAGCTGACTTTCGGCAATAAGTAAACTCATAAAATAATGATAAGTCTCTTGCTGTCCATTCATTTCTTGAGAAAGCAAGCTAGAGCTTGCACTTCGGTGGTGCCCGTCTGCAATATATAGTTCTGGAATTTCTTTAAATTGATTTTCTATAGACTGAATCAATTCTGGGTCCGTAACTGCCCAAATTTTATGCGAATTGAAATCAGTAGTTGAAAAATGCTGGTCTGGCAAATTAGTCTTGACGTGTTGGATGATTTCGTTAATACTTGGCTGGTCTTTATAGGTAAGTAAAACTGGTTCGGCATTAAAACCTACCGTCTTGAGGTAGTCCTTAAACAAGATCTCTTTAAGACTTAACGTATCTTCATGTTTTTTAATTATAGTGTCTTGATAGTCTTGAGTACTTGTTCCTGCTATAATCCCAGTGTAAGAATGGTGTGGGTCCGTGTTTTCATAAACGTAAAATGCAGGGTGTTCTTCTTGTACTAAGTAGGCTTCCTCCTTAAATTCCAAATACCTGTTTCTTACTAAATTGAAACGATCTGCACCAGTAATTTCTTGTTGAAATTTATATCCTGGATTTAATACGTGTAAAAAGCTATAGGGATTGTATTGGAGTTGAGCTTTAAGTTCCTTTTTATCGTAATCTTGATAGGTGCGCGAGATAACGTGTGCAGCGATATCAGTTGCAGCTCTTACTCCTCTAAATGGTTTTATTTTAGGCATTTAATAGTGATTTGATTTGAACTATTTGTTGCTTATCATTTTTAATGATTCGGTAATCGGATTCAAGAATTCTATGATTTTCGATTTTCTGCTATTGTTTTTAATAAATTTAAAACAGCTTTATATTAATTAAAATGTAAGCTGTGCCTCTTGATTCGGTAGTTTTTAAGTGATCATCACCTCCCAATTTGTCAGCGATTCAGTGTTTCTTATTCAATTAAAGGTATGTTTAAATAAGTTATAAGATCCTAATAATCGATAATTTATACCTTGCTGATGTTGGGATACTAGAGATGTAAAATCTTTAATATCCCGCATAGAGCAACAGCACTTGTTAAATGCTGCTAGTTGATCACCCATTGTAGAACATCTGTTTACTGTTTTTGAGTAGCAATGAGTTGGATGAGTTAGGAGTGAGGTGCCTATTGGAAACTCTTGCTTACGACTTCTGCCTTTCTTGATGCCGAATAATCATAGAATCCTTCCCCAGATTTCACTCCTTTTTTACCAGCCATCACCATGTTAACTAATAAAGGACATGGGGCATATTTAGGATTTTTAAACCCGTCGTGCATTACATTAAGGATGCTTAAACATACATCTAGTCCTATAAAATCGGCCAGTTGTAAGGGTCCCATAGGATGCGCCATTCCTAGTTTCATCACGGTATCAATTTCTTCTACACCAGCAACACCGTTGAACAAAGTCTCTATAGCTTCGTTAATCATCGGCATTAAAATACGGTTAGCTACAAATCCAGGATAATCATTTACCTCAGTAGGTGTTTTTCCCAATTGCTTTGAAAGCTCCATAATGGTAGTGGTTACTTCATTACTAGTAGAATAACCTCTTATAATTTCTACCAGTTTCATGATAGGCACAGGATTCATAAAGTGCATGCCTATAACCTTATCTGGTCGTTGAGTGGCCGCAGCAATTTGTGTAATGGAAATAGAAGAGGTGTTGGTAGACAATATACAGTCTGCAGGAGCGAATTGATCTAAATCACCAAATATCTGTAGTTTTAAACCTAGGTTTTCTGTTGCTGCTTCTACGACTAGATCCGCTTTTGAAACTCCCTCCTTTAAATCTGTAAAAGAAGTAATATTATTTAAAGTAGCTTCTTTATCAGCTTCTGTAATGCGCTCTTTTGCAATCATGCGGTCTAAATTTTTGGCAATAATGCCTAAACCTCGATCAATAGATTCTTGTGATCTATCTACAAGAGATACCTTAAATCCTGATTGTGCAAATGTGTGTGCGATACCATTTCCCATGGTTCCTGCTCCTATAACGGTTACGTTTTTCATAGTTAAGTTATATATGATTTTCCGATTTGATGCGGATTTTATTTTTATTATTCTTTATTAAAGGGATCTAAATTCTTTTATGATCTTTAAAGCCACGTCTAATGCGGCAGTTCCATCTTCTAAATTTACTATAGGCCTGGTGTCATTTTCTATAGCATCGGCAAAGGTTTCAAGTTCGTCTAGAATGGCATTGTTATCTGCTACATCAGGATTGTCAAAATAAATTTGTTTTTTGATTCCTTCTGCATTTTGTAGGATCATATCAAAATCTCCTGGAACTACGGGCGCATTCTTCATACGCACGACTTCTACTTTTTTGGTTAAGAAATCTACAGAGATGTAAGCGTCTTTCTGAAAGAAACGCGCTTTACGCATAGTTTTGAGGCTGATACGACTTGCAGTGAGATTTGCCACACAACCGTTTTCAAATTCGATACGTGCATTGGCTATATCTGGTGTTTCAGAAATCACAGATACTCCGCTAGCGCTTACACTTTTGACCTTGCTTTTTACAACGCTTAAAATAGCGTCTATATCGTGAATCATCAAATCCAATACGACACTGACATCAGTTCCTCGAGGATTGAACTCTGCTAAGCGATGGGTTTCTATAAACATGGGATTATCAAAACGGTCAGCTACAGACCTAAAGGCAGGGTTGAAACGTTCTACTTGTCCTACTTGCCCTTTTAAGTTCTGCTTTCGCGAAAGCGAGATCAGTTCTTGGGCTTCTTCTACGGTTACGGTAATGGGTTTTTCAATAAAAAGGTGTTTTCCAGCTTCTAACACCTTTACACCGCACGCATGATGGTAAGAAGTCGGAGTGACCACATCAATCATATCGCAAGCAGCGATGAGTTGGTCCACGTCTGAATAATAAGTATACCCTAAATCGGCTTCAATTTGGGCAGCGTATTCAGGATTGGCATCGTAAAAGCCTACCAATTCATATCGCTCGCTTTGTTGTAATAATTTAAGGTGAATTTTACCTAGGTGACCAGCACCGAGAACTCCAGCTTTAAGCATAGTTATTGCATTTTTGTAAAAATAGGGAAATGAACGTTAAATAATCGTTAGCAACAGGAATCTTCTAAGGATTTATCCATGCTATTTTGTTGAAAAAAGATGAACATAAAAAGCGAAATATCCATGTCATGAGGCTATTTTTGACTTTATCAAAGACAACTACATACATAAAGGAAAACGCCGCCAACTGGTGGAGATGATGCGTTCAAAAGGCATCAGCGATGAGTCGGTTCTAAATGCTATGAATCAAGTGCCTAGGCATTTATTTCTAGACAGTTCTTTTTTAGAACACGCGTATCAAAATAAAGCCTTTCCTATTGGAGCAGACCAGACCATCTCGCATCCTTATACCGTCGCTTTTCAAAGTCAGTTGCTCCAATTGAAACCTGGGCACAAAGTTTTAGAAATAGGAACAGGGAGTGGATATCAATGTGCTGTTTTACTAGAAATGAAAGCACAGGTCTATACGATTGAGCGTCAAAACGAGCTGTATAAAAAGACGAGTTTGCTTTTTGGAAAACTGAATTACCGACCTAAAAAATATGTTTTTGGAGACGGGTATCAAGGCCTTCCAGAAGAAGCTCCTTTTGATTCCATCATTGTTACATGTGGCGCACCCGAGATACCACAAACTTTGTTAAGCCAAGTCAAAATAGGAGGTAGGTTGGTTATTCCCGTAGGCAGTGATTCGCAAATCATGACCTTGATTATTCGAGAAAGCGCAACAGATTTTTCTAAAGAAACTTTTGGCGAATTTCGTTTTGTACCTTTTTTAGGTGGGAAGATATAAATGTTTCTACCTAGGCAGTCGACATATGCATTAATATAGCGCTTGTAATGCTTAACCATTCTACACAAAGCGACTCTCGATACCTTTTTGATTCCTAAGAAGCTGGTATCCAATCAGTCCTATAATTTGCGTACTTTTTTTTAATTGAGTTGGATATTAGTTAAGGGTGAATCAAAACATCATTCGATTGTTAGTTGCCAAGCGATTTATGCAGCTTGAAAAAGAGCTAAAAAAGTTTTTTTCTTAAAACAATAATTCCTGAAGTACACGCAATAAAAACCCCTAGTAATGCAAAACCTATTTCCAATTGGCCATAGAGCAATTTACCAGTAGCAAATAACAAACTGTAAACCCCCATTACTCCAAATAGAAAGCCTAGTGTCTTGAATTGGAAGTTGTGAAACTTTGATTCTTTGCCAAAAATAGCAGCATGAAAACCATCTATAGTTTTTTGGTTACTTGTATCAGTTAGGAAGGTCACAGTCAACCAAGATATACTGGTAATCAATACGTTGATGCATATCATTTCCCAACTTTGCAGATCTCCAAACAACTCGTTTTTCAATCCTAATTCTGTACTGGAATTGATAAAAAATAAGACGGCCATGCAAAAAGAAACTGCCATTGCAGTAAGTTCTGACCACGGATTAATGCGGTACCAAAACCACCTCAAAATAAATAACAATCCAGATCCCGCACCTATTTGTATGATCAGGTCAAAGGCAAATTTAGCTTCTTCCAGAACAAAAGAAAGTGATGCAGCACATACCATCATAAGAACCATGGAAAATTGTCCTGTAATAACTTTTTGTTTTTCGGTGGCACTTTTACGGATAAACCTTGCATAAAAATCATTTACTACGTAACTGGACCCCCAATTCAAATGTGTTGAAATAGTGCTCATAAATGCTGCAACTAGAGAAGTTACTACCAGTCCTAATAACCCAGCGGGTAAAAAGGTCAGCATCGCTGGATAGCTCAAATCATCTTTGATAAAGCTTGGGTCGAGATTAGGAAATGCCACTGCTAAAGATTCCAGATTGGGATATAGGATAAGAGAAGCTAGTCCTATAATGATCCACGGCCAAGGGCGTAATGCATAATGTGCGAGATTAAAAAACAATACTGCCCAAGTGGCATTTTTTTCATCTTTAGCTGCCAGCATGCGTTGGGCGATATAACCACCTCCGCCAGGTTCAGCCCCGGGGTACCATGTGCTCCACCACTGCACAGCAATAGGAACAATGAATATCCCCATCATCAAATCGGTATTAGAGAAGTCTGGGAATACATTTAATTTGTCTTGTACGTTGGGATGTGCAATTAGATTTGCCATACCGTTGATTTCTGGCAGGTCCAGAATGTACCATGTCGCCCAAATAGAACCAACCATAGCAATAATAAATTGAACAAAATCAGTAATTAAAACTCCTTTTAATCCCCCGAGTAAGGAGTAGGCTAGAGTGACTATAGAGGCATAGGTAAGGGTAGTTGCAGCACTAAAACCAAACATAACATGTCCTATTTTGATAGCAGCAAGGCAAACGGTTGCCATTATAATAATATTAAAAACGACTCCTAAATACAAGGCTCTAAAACCTCTTAAAAACGCGGCACTTTTACCGCTGTATCGCATTTCATAAAATTCGAGGTCTGTGGTGATGCCACTGCGACGCCATAAGCGTGCATAAAAAAACACCGTGAGCATTCCAGTAAGTAGAAAGGCCCACCATACCCAATTTCCAGAAACACCATCTGCTCTTACAAGTCCAGCCACAAGATTGGGGGTGTCTGCTGCAAAAGTAGTAGCGACCATAGATACACCTAACAACCACCAAGGCATATTCCTTCCAGAAAGATAAAAGGAGGAACTGTCTTTGGAGCTTCTTTTGGAGACGATAAGTCCAATAGCTAGAGATATCAAAAAGAAGAGAATAATGATGCAAATGTCTATGAATTCTAATTTCATGAATAAAAGTTATTAACGATAACGATTGAATTTTCTTAAAACGATAAATATAGAATAATTCACTACTTTCACTCGTAAAACTTTAATAGATTAGCACAGTTTTTATTAAAAATTCAATGAACAATAAGATTAATAAAATAGGTGTCATGACCTCGGGAGGGGATTCTCCTGGAATGAATGCCGCCATTAGATCAGTGGTGCGTACTTGTGCCTTTCACCAAATAGAGTGTATTGGGATCTATAGAGGCTACCAAGGTTTAATAGAAGGAGACTTCAAAGAAATGGACGCTCGCAGTGTGAATAACATCATCAATAAAGGTGGAACCATACTTAAAAGTGCCCGTTCTAAAGATTTTAGGACTAAGGAAGGTAGGAAAACCGCTTTCGCGAAAGCGAGAGAAAAAGGTCTTGACGCTATAGTAGTTATTGGAGGAGATGGAAGTTTTACTGGTGCCATGATTTTTTCTGAAGAATTTGATTTTCCAATGATGGGAATACCAGGAACTATAGATAATGATATTTATGGAACTTCTTATACACTAGGTTATGATACTGCCTTAAATACGGTAGTTGAAGCAATTGATAAAATAAGAGACACGGCAAGTTCTCACGACCGTCTGTTCTTTGTTGAAGTAATGGGAAGAGATGTAGGCCATATTGCATTAAATGCTGGTGTTGGTGCTGGAGCTGAAGAGATTTTAATTCCTGAAGAGGATTTAGGAAAGGAGCGATTGATTGAAAGCTTAAAGAGATCGAGACTTTCAGGAAAATCGTCTAGTATAGTAGTTGTGGCCGAAGGAGATAAAACAGGAGATAATGTTTTTGAATTGAAGGATTACGTTGAAGCCAATTTACCGGAATATGATGTACGTGTTTCTGTATTAGGTCATATGCAACGTGGTGGCTCACCATCCTGTTTTGATCGGGTACTCGCCAGTCGCATGGGAGTAAAGGCAGTAGAAAGTCTGCTAGAAGGAAAAACAAACTACATGGTAGGAATAAGAGACACCCAAATGGTGCTTTGTCCTATTGATCAAGCAGTGAAAGGCAAGACAGATATAGATATCGAATTGATACGTGTAAGTGATATCATGACCACTTAATAAAAAGAACAGGGCCAACTGTTTAGAATTAGTGAAGGAATTAAATTCATTGGGTGCCTTTAATGTATCCAGTGTGCCTATTAAAAGAATAGTATAATTTAAATAATTTAAATAATTTAAAAATGAGTAAAAAATTGAGATTAGGAATAAACGGATTTGGACGTATAGGTCGAATAGTTTTTAGAGCAACGTTAAATAGAGAAAATGTTGAAGTTGTCGCTATAAATGATTTAGTGGATGTTGAGCAACTGGCTTATTTACTAGAGTATGATTCTGTGCACGGCCGTTATGGTGGTACGATCGAGATCAAAGATGGTAATTTAATCATCGATGGTATTGAAGTTCGTGTGACTAGCGAGCGCGATCCAAAAAATCTAAAGTGGAACGAAGTAGACGTAGACGTTGTTGCAGATTGCACAGGGATATTTACCGAGCTTGATAATGCGCAAGCTCATATTGATGCAGGGGCAAAGAAAGTAGTCATTTCTGCACCATCTAAGACAGCTCCTATGTTTGTTATGGGTGTAAACGATTCTGAGTTAACCGCAGCTCACACCATTGTTTCCAATGCCTCTTGTACAACAAACTGTCTGGCACCTATGGCAAAGATTCTAAATGACAACTTTGGTATCAAAGAAGCATTAATGACTACAGTTCATGCCGCTACAGCTACTCAACAAACTGTTGATTCTCCAAGCAAAAAAGACTATCGATTGGGACGCAGCACGTTGAATAATATCATTCCTGCAACAACTGGTGCTGCTGTAGCAGTGGCCAAGGTAATTCCTTCTCTGCAAGGCAAATTGACGGGTATGGCTTTCCGAGTTCCAACAGTAGATGTGTCTGTTGTAGATTTAACGGTAAAGTTAGAAAAGGAGACTAATCTTGAAGAAATACATGCTGCTTTTAAGAAAGCCTCTACAGGTGCAATGAAAGGAGTGGTAGGATACACTGATGAAGCGGTTGTTTCTCAGGATTTTGTTGGTGATGCTCGCACAAGTATCTATGATGCAGCTGCTGCTATCGAATTGAATTCGACATTCTTTAAATTAGTAAGCTGGTATGATAATGAGTTTGGTTATTCTAGCAAACTAGTTGACCTTGCAGAAAAGGTTAACAGTTTATAAATTCTTAAAAAGAGTTGTGATTGCTCCAATTACAACTCTTTTTTTATTTATTAATTTCAAAGTAATTTTATGATTCTTATTGTAGATAGTGGTTCTACCAAATCTGATTGGATAGCCCTAGATAATGGTGGCGAGATATTGTTTAAATCACGTACTCGTGGAATGAATCCAGCTATTCTTTCAATTAACCAACTCTTAGAGCGCATAGAAGAAAGTGAAGAACTGGTGGCTCACAAAGACCGGATTAGTAAAGTTTTTTTCTACGGTGCCGGATGTGGTACAGAAGACCCTAGGAATGCTTTAGAAAATTTGCTCAAGAGGTATTTTCATAACAGTGAGGTAGAAGTTAAAGAAGACACAGCTGCAGCTGTATATGCTGCTGTGGGAGATCAACCAGGTGTAGTTTGTATATTGGGCACAGGATCTAATTGTTGTTTTTCTGATGGCAAAAAGATAGAGCAACGTGTAGTTTCTTTAGGATATACTCTTATGGATGAAGCTAGCGGTAATTGGTATGGAAAGAATCTATTAAGGGATTACGGTTTTAAAAACATGCCAGTTGATCTAATGGTTAAGTTTGCAGAGTTGTACAATATGGATCCAGATTTCATTAAGTTCAATCTATACAAACAACCTAATCCCAATGCCTATTTAGCAAAACATGCCGAGTTTATTTTTCAAAACTTAGAGGAACGTTATATTAAAAAACTGTTGAGAAAAGGATTGCGTAAATTCTCTCGCAATATGATTTTACAATTTAGAGAAGAGATCAAGTCTCATGAAGTTCATTTTGTGGGAAGTATTGCTCATTTTGCTCAAGCAAGAATTAAACAAGTTGCTGCAGAGTTTGGCTATGAGGTGGGGAATATCGTCCGTAGACCTATAGATGGTTTGGTTGATTATCATATCAAAAAGATACAAACAATAACTCCTTAGCTGATAGTATTTAAAGATAAAAGCCATTTCAATCATTTGAAATGGCTTTTTTGTTTACTGAAATCAGTTGTATTAAATAAATCTAATGCATTCAATATCTAACTGAAAGGGTCCTGTTATTTCTTCAGCAACATGAAAATTATATCTTAAAACATGATTTAAAACAGATTCATCTAATTTTTTATCAAGTATTTGCCTCAATTTGGCATGTTTAAATTGATGTATAGGAAGTTGTACGGTCGTCCAATGGTGGGGCAACGTATAAATCATAGAGACTAACTTTTCATTTTGCCAGCCTTCATTATATTCTATTTCAAAAGCATAAGGTCGACCATCTGTTTTTAGCTTGATTTCAATAAGGCTATAATCACTTAAATCTTGCTCAATTTTATTAGATCTCATGCAGCTCCAAGCAGAGTTGTTGATATTTCTAATGATTCCGCTATAGGTAATCCAATCTTGTTGCTGTTCCAATTTACTGGTAGATTTTCCACCAGTTAATGTATCATTAAAAGTGATCCAGCGGTAACGGTACTGATTCATTCCGAAGAAAATTTCTTTCGGTGTAAATTTTATTGCTTTTTTCATTTTTAAGGGAATTATTGTTAAAAAAATCAAAGTCATGCAAGTTAAACCAATAATACTTAATTATACAAGATTAAACCTCCAATAGTTATGAAATAAATTAACAACTGTTAAATATCAATCTTTTTGCATAATCATTTCGATTGATTTTGTTGTGGTACAGTTAAAAAAATAATAAGAACTATTTGTATCATGTTGACGGTATTCCAATAAAAAATTCATAGATTTTAACGTTCTATAATCGACATTGTTAATGCGCCATTGAGGATAACCTCCTATATATACAGAGTAATTACTCTTTTCACTATTCTTACAAGCAAGAGTATACAAGCTCCAAGGATGATTCTTATTTATAGAAACTATCCATTTATGTATAGAGAGAAATCGATGTATCAGCTCTTCCCATATAGGATAACTCCTACATTTAAGTATTCTTTGTTTTTCCAATATTTTTTTGATTTCTATATGGCTGCTATCAAAATTAGTTACACATAATCGATGTTTTTCACATTGGTTAAAATTTTTATCAGTGTCAACAAAAAGAGTTAAGAGTTGATCATGAAGAATAAAACTACCTTTAAACTGCATAGGCATTCCCTTTTCATTAGTAGGAATTTCTTCGATATGATCAGGTATCATGGTGTTGTATTGTGCACTAACTTCTGTATAGACTACGGCATGTAATGCTATTGTTTTTAGTTGTTTATTAACGCTATCGATATCTTTTTGGGTAATTGAGATTTGTTGAGTCTTGCTCTTCATCAACATCTCATAGTATGAGATCGATTTTCCTAAAAGCTTTTGAAGGTATGTAAACATTTATAATTGGTATTTGTTTCCTATCTAAAAAGAGCGCTGATATACATCAGCGCTCTTTTTAGATCAATTCAAAAGAATATTATTCTGTAGACTCGGCAGTGTCTTCCTCTTCTGAGGTTTCATTTTCTGCAGCGTCTTCCTCTTCATCTTTTTGAATTTGACGTTGAAGGATGTTCAATTGCTTTTGCTTTTCTTTAATCACATCTAATTCTTTAGACAACTCAGAAATATTCTTTCTTTGTTGAACTAAAAACGGATTCTTATCATCTTTCGCATTGATAAACTGAAGATTGTTTTCCAGTTGTCGCACTTCATCTTGGATTTCATCACGTCTTTTCTTTAAATAGAAACGTTCATTTTTGAAATCTTGAATATCCCCGCTTTTTAAGCTGGCTAATTTGTTTTGATACTTCAACATTTCAGCATCTACGGCACTTAATCCGGCAGCTTTTAGTTTTGCCTGAAGCAATTTTTCAAATTTTTCTTGGATCATGCGTTTGCTGTAAGGCACGCGACCTATACTTGCCCAATCTGCCATATGTTTTTCTACTTCAGATAGCATGCTTGCTTTATCATCCTGAGGAATCATTTCTTTTAAAGCATCATAAACTTTCATTTTAGCATCAAAGTTATCTACTTCTTCCTTATTATCTTCTTTTTTCTGTGCCGTCTTCTTTTCAAAGAATCCATTACACGCCTTTTGAAAACGCTTCCATATCTTATCGCTGTCTTTTCTAGGTACATGACCTATTTGCTTCCATTCTGATTGTATGCGTTTCATGACCTGCAATCCTTCGTTAAAATTCTCGCTGTTTTGATGATCTTCAGCAATAGCGATTAATTTCATTTTTGCCTCTAGATTATTTTGTTGCTCTTTTTTAAGGCCCTTATAGAAATCGTTTTTAACTTTATTGAATTCTCTAGTTCTTGCTCTAAATTGAGTCCACAATTCATTATTAACGGTTTTAGGAGCTGGACCAGTAGAAGTAAACAACTCCCTTAAGACATTAATTTCTTCTAATCTTTCTTGCCATTCTCTGTGATTCTTTGCTCCTTTTGCTGTTATTTTTGCAATTTCAGCTACAATATTCTCTTTTACCAGCTGGTGGTGAGCACTCATTTTATCTCGCTCATCATAATAGGCTTGGCGTTTATCATGAATCACCTTTGTCGCTGCACTAAATTCGTCCCAAATAGGATCTCGTTCTTCCTTTGCTACTGGACCAGAGTCTTCTTTCCACATGCGGTGAAGTTCCTGTAATTCTCTTAGTGCTTTATGTATATTTTCTTCACTACCCAATTCTATTGCACGAGTGATGATTTTTTTTCTAAATTCAAGATTACGTTCAAAATCCTTATCCCGCAGCTCTTTACTCAGATCTATATAATCATAAAAATTTTGAGTGGCAAGACGGTAATCTTCCCAAGTAATGTTATACGCATCGTGAGGTATAGTTCCTGTAACTTTCCATTTCTCTTGGAGGCTGTGAAACTTCTTAAATGTAGTTCCAATAGTTTCTTCTTGGTTGATCAGCAACTTGATGCCTTCTATGATTTCTCTGCGCTTTTCAAGATTGAGTTCTTGTTGTTTGCGTTTATCTCTTTGAAATTGACCCTTCTGTTTTCTGTATAAGGAATGTAGATCATAGAATTCTGTCGCAAACTGATTTTTGTATTCAAACTCCGGAGCAACAGCCTCATCACTAGGTGGATGTTGCTCTTTAAATTTTTCTAGAGCTTCTTTATTGGCTTCAGCTTCAGCACTTTCAAAGGCTTTTTTGATGTCTTCAGCTTGTGATCTAAAACTGTTGATAGGATACTCTTGCATTAAATGCCTTAACTCTGTTATTAAAGCTGGCATCTCCATGGAGTCATAATCCTTTTCTTCAATTTCCTTTACGCTATCTTCTTCTGGCTCATTATCATCTTCATCTTCCTCAGAGTCCACGATCATAACAGGAGATTTACCAGCGGTTTTCCTTTCTTCTAGAATGGCATCTTCATGAGTGGTAGAAGTATCTTCTAGCTTCTTTGAGACTTTATTAGAACCAAGTTTGATAGGCTCTGAACTCGCATCATCACTGTCGGTAGTTTCTTGACCTTGAACCTCTTGTTTGAGGGTTGTAGCTTCTTCTAGCATGGCATTTTCCAAAGCATCTTGTGCATCTAGTATTCTTTGATCCATTTCTGGTGAGTTTCCGTCTGCATCTTGCAGGTTGTCATTCTTTTCCATTATTTTTGATTTAATAGGCCTTGCAAGATAAATAGATTCTTCTTCAACCGCAATGCTCAATCAATTTACTTATTCCAAAGTTCCCAAGCTTTTTCTGCTTGATGCACTAACATTTGATATCCATTAATGACTTTAGAACCTCTTTGCTGTCCTAATTTCATAAACATGGTCAGCGAAGGGTTGTAAACTAAATCATAAAGTATATGAGAGGAATTCAGATGTTTGTAAGGGATATCTGGCCGCAAAGCCACCTCTGGAGTGACCCCTAAAGGTGTGGTATTGATTATAAGACTTACTAGTTCCATAACCTCTTTGGTAATGGAAGCATAATCAATGCTGAACTCGTCTTCCGGATTTCTGCTTACAAAAAGGTAAGGGATTTGAAGTGCTTCTAAGGTGTAAGCCACAGCCTTTGATGCGCCACCCGTACCCAAAATAAGTGCATTTTTTTGAATGGGTAAGAAGGGTTCTAGACTTTTTGCAAACCCATAAGAGTCCGTATTATGACCAGTCCATACATTATCTTCAATAACAATGGTATTTATAGCTCCTATAGCTTTGGCTTCTTCACTGAGTACATCAACTACATTCAGCATGTCCTGTTTGAAGGGAATGGTCACATTTAGCCCTCTAAGGATCTCACTTTTACCATTGGTAGTGCGAGTTTCCTTATGATAGGTGACGCTTTCGCGAAAGCGAGACAATAAAAACTCCCTACTCATCTCAAAGTTTTTATACTCGTGATCATAGAGTTGTAAGTTGTCAAATTTCTCAGAAAAATAAGCACGAGAAAAGCTGTAGTCCAAACGTTCTCCTACTAGGCCGAAAATGCTATTTGGGATGTTGATTTTTTCCATAACGATCTAATAAATAAACACTTAAAAGTCCTAAAATAATCATCAAAAATGCCATCCACGTGTGAGTATCATTAATTTCTGGCCAATAGCGGCTGTAATTTTCTAAAATGTTCTTTCCCGAAGCATCAATAGCTATTTTACCTGTTTCCGTTAATTGATAGACTTCCTTTTTCCAGGGCCATACTACACCAAGAGAACCGGTTATAAAACCAATAATCATGGCATTAGTTTCATTGCGGTAATGCTTAATAGTCCAGCCCAAAAGGTGAGAAAGACTTATTAAACCAACAATGGATCCCAATACAAAGGATGCGAGAATGGTGAGCATATCCATATGTGCCGGGTCGTACCACCAAGAAAAATCACCTTGTAAAATGGCGACAAGTGTATCAAAAAAAGTGTTGATACTGTCCACCAACAGCAATACATAATTGCCTAATAAAATTAAAATAAAACTGCCGCTCAAACCCGGTAAGGTCATCCCTGATATACTTACCATACCGCAAAAGAAAACAAAAATTAAATTGGTGTTTTGCCTAGCAGGGTCTAGTAGGGAAGTCCCGACTCCAATAAGGATACCTGTAGTTAAGAGCAATACGTTCCTGCGAGTCCATTCTCCATAATTTATTGATATATAGTAGATAGATCCTAGTATCATTCCAAAGAAGGTAGCCCAGACTAAAATAGGGTAGTACTGTATCAATAAATCAAAGCCTTTACTCACGGTAAAATAACTTAGTGCTTCTCCTAAAATGAGTAAGGACAAAAAACGTCCATTGATATAGTCAAAAAAAACACCGAACCTCCCCGTAAGAAGTAACTTGAAAGCTTTAAGGTTGATCTTTTGTAAAGAGTAAATAAACTCTTCATAGAATCCACCTACATAAGCTACGACGCCACCACTGATACCAGGAACCTTATTTGCGCTCCCCATAGCAACTCCTTTAAGAACAAGGAAAAATTTATCAGTAAAGGTTCTCGTAGCTTGTCGCAATTATGTTGTTTTTTTGTTAGCCCATTTTTCTAATGCTAGGATTAATATAAATCCCATAAGAGTAAGGAAAATTACGTATAATAGTTGTGGATCACCCTCAAATGAAGTTGGAGAGATGCTTTTTTCTAAAAAGGGCACCTCTTCACCATGACTGTCTATTCGGTACTTGAGAACCTCTTTCCATGGCCATAATTTGTTTAAAGAACCCACCATAAAACCAGTAAGCAAAGCTAAGGTTAGATTTTTTTGATGTTCAAAAAGCCAGGTAAGCAGTCTGGAAAACACTTTAAGCCCAAGCACACCACCTATTGCAAAAAGAAATAATTTTATAAAATAATCAAGTGCCTGACTCCAATCTCCTGCTATAACAGCTTCTAATAATCCAGAAATAGATCCTAGAACTGTTTTATAACTTCCTAATAATAACAATAAAAAGGCTCCTGAAATTCCAGGTAAAATCATTGCAATAATAGCGATGAAACCTGAGAAGATGATATACCACCAGCTTTCTGGCG
This sequence comes from Nonlabens sp., assembly GCF_018401815.1. GTDB lineage: Bacteria > Bacteroidota > Bacteroidia > Flavobacteriales > Flavobacteriaceae > Nonlabens. The sequence goes on along the minus strand of NZ_JAGYKG010000005.1, from coordinate 238,923 downwards.
AACCTAAAGGTTCGGCAACAGTAAGGTAATAGGAAATCATACTGCCCGCTATAATAGCTATAATGACGCCTAAATTCCAAGAAGAAATTTGTTTAGCGATATACAACACACTGGCGAGTACTAATCCAAAAAAGAAGGACCAAAGTAAGACCGAGTGATGCTGCAGTAAATAGGTCAGTAATTTAGAAAGGCTGAGGATGCTTATGGCAATTCCTGTAAGAAGTGCAAGTAAAAAACCAAGGTGGTATTTAGAAAAAGTGTTTTTCAACCCAATTTTAAAGAGATCTTTGAATAATTGAATGTCAATACCGTCGATGGTCCTGATTAGTTCTTCATAAATCCCAGTGATAAAAGCAATGGTGCCTCCAGATACACCTGGCACCACGTCTGCAGCTCCCATAAGAAGTCCTTTAGAAGCAACAGTTAGAAATCTTTTTACGGACATATTTTTATTTAAAATGAAATCCCAAGTGGCAGCTTGGGATTTAAAAAAGGATCACCTGCTACATATTTCTTATCGGTGAATAGTCTGCGTCCTGTCTGGACCTACACTTACCACCTTGATAGGAAGCTCCAATTCTTTTTCTAAGAAGTCTATGTAGGTATTTAATTCTTTAGGAAATTTCGAAGTCTCTCTCATTTTAGTAAGGTCTTCTTTCCAACATTTAAATACCGAATAGATAGGAGTTACGTTTTCAGGCTCAATATTATAAGGCAAGTGAGTAATTTCTTTTCCTTTATAAGAATAAGCGGTACACACTTTTAATTCGTCAAAACCAGAAAGCACATCACCTTTCATCATCATGAGTTGAGTCACTCCATTAACTTGACAGGTGTATTTAAGTGCGACCAAATCCAACCAACCACACCTGCGAGGTCTACCAGTTACCGCACCAAATTCGTGACCCACTTTAGCCATTTTAGCGCCTACTTCATCAAATAGTTCTGTTGGAAATGGACCGCTTCCCACACGAGTGGTGTAGGCTTTAAAAATACCGTAAACTTCTCCTATCTGGCCTGGAGCGACTCCTAAACCGGTGCAGGCACCGGCAGCGGTGGTGTTGGAAGAAGTTACAAAAGGGTAAGTTCCAAAATCAATATCTAGTAGAGATCCTTGAGCTCCTTCGGCAAGTATGGTTTTTCCACTCTTTTGTGCTTGATGTAAATACTCCTCAGAGTCAATAAATGTAAGTTCCTTTAAAGTTTCTACTGCTTTAAAGAATTCATCCTCCATTTCTTGAAGGTTGTACTGTATATCCACACTATGAAAAGCGATCAATTCTTCATGCTTATTTGCAAGAGCTCTGTATTTTTCTTTCCAGGAGTTCAATTCAAGATCACCCAATCGGATGCCATTACGGCCGGTTTTATCCATGTATGAAGGTCCTATTCCTTTAAGGGTAGAACCGATTTTGGCCTTTCCCTTGGAGGCTTCAGAAGCAGCGTCAAGTAAACGGTGTGTAGGTAAAATGACATGTGCCTTTCTAGAAAGGAGCAATTTACTTTTGAAATCAATATTAAATTGTTTTAACCCCTCTAATTCCTGTATAAAAACAACAGGGTCAATAACGACGCCATTACCTATAAGGTTCATTGAGTTCTCGTGAAAAATTCCAGATGGAATTGTTCTTAATACATGTTTGATACCGTCAAACTCTAGAGTATGCCCTGCATTAGGCCCGCCTTGAAATCTAGCGATGATATCATATTTAGAGGTTAATACATCTACGATCTTACCTTTTCCCTCGTCACCCCATTGAAGGCCGAGCAATAAATCTACTGCCATTGTTGCTATTTTTCAGTTGTGTTTTTAACTCCGTAAAAGTATAAAGAATGATTGGTAATTGTTACATCAAACACCTCTTCAATTGTTTTTTTTATCGACTCAATTCTCGGGTCACAAAATTCGATCACCTCGTGGTTGTCCGTTAAGATCAAATGATCGTGTTGTCTATCAAAATATGATTTCTCATAATGCGATTGATTTTGACCAAATTGATGCCTTCTTACCAGTTTGCACTCCAGTAATAATTCTATGGTATTGTAAAGGGTCGCGCGGCTTACGCGGTAGTTTTGTTCCTTCATTTTGGAGTATAAGGACTCCACGTCAAAGTGCTCTTCACTGGCATAAATTTCATCCAATATAGCATAGCGTTCTGGTGTTTTACGATGTTTGTTGTCACTCAAGAATTGAGTGAATACATTTCTTACGGTTTCTTGTTCTTTTTCAAGTGTGTTGATAATTTTACTCATATTTTTAAAATCTGGATACCTTATCGATACCATTTATTTTATTAAGGTTTTGAATTAGAGAAGTCAGCAAGTTTTTATTGGGTACCACAACGGTAATTTCTCCTGTAAATATTCCATGATTACTATTAAAAGAGATGTTCCTGATGTTCACATGCATATTCTTTGAAATAAGTCCAGTAATTTCTTGTACCAGTCCCATTCTATCAATTCCTGTTAATTTTAATTCTGCTTTGTATTCTCGTTGAGAAGAATCTATCCATTTAGCGATTATAATTCGATAAGCAAATTTACTTTGAAGACTTATCGCATTAGGGCAGTTGTTTTTATGAACCTTAATGCCTTCACTTACCGTTGTAAATCCAAAAACTGCATCTCCAGGAATTGGGTTACAGCACTTAGCAAGGGTATAATCTAGATTTGTTCCTTCTTTTCCGAATACTAATGCATCATAATTTTCAGTAATTTCTTGTTTGTATAAATCTGGATTTTCTTTAGGCTTGCGCATTTTACTCTTGATAAAGGAATACAGCGCATTACTTCGGCTGTTGGCATATTCCTTAATGGCTTTGTTATCTATAGTTCCATTTCCAACTCTGAAGAAGAGATCGTGACTGGTTTTCAATTTAAAAAAGTTGACCATTTGATTCACGCTGGTTTCATCAAGAGGTATTTTTTGAGATTTGAGCTTTCTTGACAAAATTTCTTTTCCGTCAGCGGCTACTATTTTTTGATCTTCCTTTAAGGAACTTTTTATTTTGGCACGCGCTCTTGCTGTGGTCGCATAATCTAACCAGTTTTTAGTAGGCTTTTGATTGTCGGAAGTAATGATATCTACTTGATCCCCGCTTTTTAATTCGTGAGATAGGGGGACAAGTTTCCCATTAACTCGTGCACCACGAGTATGCAATCCTACTTCAGTGTGAATAGAAAAAGCAAAATCTAGAGGGGTTGCTCCTTTGGGTAAGGATTTCAATTCTCCTGCAGGTGTAAAAACAAAAATTTCTTTACTGTAGAGGTTAAGTTTGAATTGTTCTACAAAGTCTATGGCATTTCCATCTTGGTTTTCCAGTGCTTCTTGTAGTCTATTTAACCATTCTTCTAAACCGTCTTCTTTACTCCCTTGTTTGTATTTATAATGCGCTGCATACCCCTTTTCGGCTATTTCATGCATGCGTTCTGATCGAATTTGTACTTCTACCCATCTTCCATCGGGTCCCATTACGGTAATGTGTAAAGCTTCATATCCAGTGGATTTTGGAGAGCTTATCCAGTCTCTAAGTCGCACGGGGTTCGGGGTAAAGTGGTCGGTAACTACAGAGTATATCTTCCAAGCTAAAAATTTCTCGTTAGCTCGATCACTCCTAAAAATGATGCGTACAGCAAACTTGTCATAGACCTCGTCAAATGTAACCCCTTGCTTAAGCATCTTACGGCGTATAGAAAATACCGATTTAGGTCTTCCTAAAATATGATATTCCAAGCCTTCACTTTTTAAACTCCCATCAATAACCTCACTAAAATTTTTGATATAAGCTTTCTGTTCCTCTTTACTTTCAACAATGCATTGCTGTATGTCCTGAAAAACCTCTGGTTCTGTATACTTTAAACCTAAATCTTCTAATTCTGTCTTAATGTTATAAAGTCCTAATCGATGTGCAATAGGAGCATAAATATAAAGGGTTTCACTAGCAATTTTTACTTGTTTGTAGTCTGGCATGCTGTCCATTGTTTGCATATTGTGCAAACGGTCAGCTATTTTAATGATAATCACCCGGATGTCATCATTAAGTGTTAATAACATTTTACGGAAATTCTCGGCCTGTTGTGAGACATCAGCATCTTTTTTGAGATGAGCAATTTTTGTAAGGCCATCCACAATACGCGCAATGGTTTCTCCAAATAGTCGCTCAATGTCTGAAAGGGTGTACTTGGTATCCTCTACAACGTCGTGTAACAATGCTGCAGCTATAGCTGTGGCATCTAACCCTATTTGTTTAGCAACTATTTTTGCTACTGCTATAGGGTGGAAAATATAGGCTTCCCCAGACTTACGGCGTTGCGGAGCATGTGCCTCTACTGCGATGTCAAAAGCCTTTCTAATTAGCTTTTTATCTTCATCGTTAAGCATTTGATAGCTAATTTTTAACAGGTCTTTATACCCTCTAGCTATCTTTTTATTTTCTTCTTTAATCTCGACATCAGTCATAATAGTAAAGTTAAGCTACTTTATGGATATGAGCAATTATTTTAAGTTTTCTAAAGGGGTATTTTTGGTGTGCTTTCGCGAAAGCGTAACCATTACAACTTTATATAAAAACTTGATGTATTGGTAATTGATACCCAAATAAAATTACACCACTGTAAAACAGTATTTTAGAAAGGAAACTACGTGATTTGCAGAGGATACATCACAACCGGGACCATAATAATTGCTGTATGCTGATCACCGCTTTTTCGATAACTCGTTTTTTCCTCTCTTTAATACCTCTCACATTTCCTGAATAAATATTCATTAGTTAGGAGTACCTTTTTATAGTTTCCAACAGTATAAGAAAACTATTGGTTTTTATTCGGTTCCTAAAAAACAGCATCAATTTTAAAATGCGCCATTCAAATAGGTTACCAACACTTCTTATTGAAGCATCTTTAATTCTTAGAGTTTTGTTAAGCTTTTTAAAACTGAAATTAAAGATGGGAATTAAACCTTATTTTGTTCCACAATTTTAATGATCCCTTTACAGATGAAAAAAATAATGTTTACCAGCCTCGTCTTGGCGATGACCTTAGGGGTGAGTGGTTGTAAATCAACTCAAAAAGTAGTTGCAGATGCTACTACCGAAACAGCATCAAAAAACAGTAAGAAAAATTCAAAATTCAAATCTTACGATAAAATTATTACAAGCGAAGCTCTTACCGATGAGGGTCTTTTTAAAACCCATCAAGTAGGAGCTGATTTTTTTTATGAGATACCTAACGATCTCTTAAAAAGGGAGCTGTTATGGGTAAGTCGCATCGCTCAAATCCCCTCTAATTTAGGAGGTGGTTACATGAACGCAGGAAGTAAAACTAATGAACAAGTAGTTTCATGGGAGCGTTTCCAAGATAAAATTTTATTAAAAGTCAAGTCTTATGCTGAAGTAGCTCTAGATGAGACTGCAGCGATTAATAATTCTGTAAAAGTTAATAATTACGAGCCTGTTCTATATGCTTTTGATATCCTAGCTTTTGACGCAGATTCTACGTCAACAGTTATTGACGTAACTCAATTCTTCAGTACAGATGTTCCTTCTATAAGTGGTTTGAGCCCTAGATTGAGAAGCGCCTATAAAGTACGTAGCTTAGATAAAGACAGAAGTTTTATCAATTCGATAAAATCATTTCCAGAAAATATTGAGGTCATACAAGATGTTACTTATACCGCTGCCGAGCCACCTTCTAACGGTTCTGTGGGGTCAATAAGTTTGCAGATGAACCAATCCATGATACTTCTTCCTAAAGAACCAATGCAGCCTAGACTAAACGATCCTCGAGTTGGCTTTTTCACCGTAGATCAAATCGATTATTCCAGCACAGCTCTAAAGGCAGATAAAAAAACCTATATACGTCGGTGGAGATTGGAGCCAAAAGATCCAGAGGCTTATGCAAGAGGTGAATTGGTAGAGCCAGTGAAGCCTATCATCTATTACTTAGATGCAGGAACTCCAGAAAACCTTAAGGAGTATATTAAACAAGGTATTGAGGACTGGCAAAAGCCATTTGAGACAGCAGGGTTTAAAAATGCCATTATTGCAAGAGAAGCGCCCACAAAAGAAGAGGATCCAGAATTTAGTCCCGAAGACATTCGTTACTCCGTAGTACGTTATGTAGCCAGCACTACCCGTAATGCCGTCGGGCCTTCAGTGAGCGATCCGCGTAGTGGAGAAATTATAGAAAGTGACATTATTTGGTACCACAATCATTTGAGGTCGTATAGGAATAGGTATTTATTAGAAACTGGAGCGGCAAATCCAAGTGCTCGAACCTTAAACACCAAGCCTGAAGAAATAGGAGAAATGATGCGTCAAGTAATTGCACATGAAGTAGGTCATGCTTTAGGTTTTCCACATAATATGGCCGCTAGTTATGCCTATCGGGTCGAAGATTATAGAGACGGAGCTTTTACTCAAAAAAATGGTATTGCTGCAAGTCTTATGGATTACGCCAGGTACAACTATATTGCACAACCTGGTGATGATAACATACGATTTGTACGCCAGATGGGGCCTTATGATCACTATGCTGCCAACTGGGGCTATCGGGTGATCCCAAACGCCACTTCACCAGAACAAGAAATAAAGACCTTGAACGACTGGATCATGGAAAAGGCAGGTGATCCAAAGTACAAATTTGGTCGTCAGAGCAGTAGATTTGATCCTCAATCACAGACAGAAGCAATAGGGGATGACCCCGTGAAAGCAAGCACATATGGAATTAAGAATCTAAAATATGTCATTAAACAATTACCTCATTGGACCTCAGATCAAACAAACAATTACGATGATCTAGAGGAGTTATATGGAGAGCTGCTAGGGGTGTATTCTAGGTATGTTGGTCATGTTGTAACTAATGTAGGAGGGGTCCATGAGGACCTGAAGAAACCAGCTCAAGAGGGAACTGTTTATTCCAATGTTCCAAAAGCAACCCAACAAAAATCTGTGAAGTGGATTAAGGAAAACGTGTTTGACACACCTACCTGGTTGGTTGACAAGAACATTGTTCAAAACATAGATTCAGACGGTTATTTTGAAAAAATGCGCAACGTTCAAGTGAGACATTTGAACAGTTTATTAGATTTTGATACACTTGGCAGGCTCATTAATGCTGAAACCGTAGCAACCGATTATTATACGGCATTAGACTTATTACAAGATACGCGTAAAGGCCTTTTTGATAGCGCCGGCATCGATATTTATAAAAGAAACTTGCAACGTGCTTACGTAGATAGATTGGAATATTTAATGACGCAAAACAGTACGCGTGCAGGATATAACATTGCACAAAGTGACGTGCGAGCATTAGTTCGCGGTGAATTGAACACCCTTCAAAATACGTTAAGAGCAAAAAGGAATAGCTCCAGCAATACTATAAATCGCTATCATTATGATGATTTAATAGCGCGAGTTAATTTGATACTTGACCCTAAATAATACGTTTTAATTTTATTGTAAAAAGCCACCATTATGCACGGTGGCCTTTTTATGCACATAGATTATGGTTTGTAAATGCTGCTTGTTCAACAATTCGCTTTCGCGAAAGCGAACTACCCGACAAACGAAATGCGTTAGCAACAATCAATCGGCGAAAAACTGTTCCATGAACCCTTTCTGCATTGGTATATAGGTGATGTCTGTTGCCCACACTTGATTGGGTCTTGTAACTTTTAGATGACGCAACAAATAAGGATAGGTCTTATGAGCCTTGTTCCTTTTAGTGGTATGCCTACCTGGCATTATAGTTCTAAGTCCCATAACATTATAATAGAGTCGTTCTACTCGTTTATGATTAATATCAAAACCTTATCCAGAGTAAGCCAAGTGTGTGCATTCTTGTAGCTCCTTTAAAGGGATGGTAATTATATTGTTCGTCCATCAGCTTCATTAATTCCAAATTAAGCGGACTTTCTTGTTTTGGTTTGTAGTATAATCCAGACTTATGGATACCTAGAAGACCACATTGTTTGGCTATTCGTAGTTTAGAATGATTCTTGCTTATCATTTTTCTCTTTGTTGGTAGTGGTCTTACCGCAAGACGTTCTTTAAAAAATCGAGTTCCACTTTTTGCTATCCAATAACCTTTAACAGATGTTGTTCTTTAAGCTCTTTATCACTCTTCTTAGAAGTTTTATCCTTGTTAAATACAGTACAGGCATCTTGTAAAAACTCCCGTTTCCATAGATTTACCTGCTGTACGCTCATCTCAAAACGTTTTGGAATTTCCTTAGTAGTTTATTGCTCTTTAAGAGCTTCTAAAACGACTTTCGTCTTAAATTTTGAAGTAAATTTTCATCGTGTCATATCAGTAAATTTAATGTTCTTTTTTGAACTTAACTTACTGTCCTAATTTTGGGGGATTGATCAGTCTACAACCGCAGAAGCATCGGGCGACATGGTGCCTATTCCTACTTGGGCATAGGAAACTATTGATAGTGTAAGTAATAATAAAATTGCACTATTTTTCATATATTTAGATATAATTTTTTAGGTGCAGCATATAGTATCGCCCTTTTAATCTTTGGTGTTCGTTTACGCAAACTAGTTTCAATGCAGTTTTTTAATACTTTATCATATTGATTAAGTATTTTTTTGAATGCCTAATATATTTTAATTAATTTTAATACGTGCACCAAAATTTTGCGAAGAACCAAGATTTGTCCAAGTGCTGTTATTATTATTATATTCTGCAGTTTGTCCTAATCCTGAACCATTTATAGCCCATCGTTTTGCTGCAGGTCCATTTGCAGGTTGACTAACCACTAACCAATAATAAGTTCCAGCGATAAGGGTATAATTTTGAGTAAAAGAAGTTATGGAATAAGGAGTAATTGAATTTAATGGCATATTACTCCAGTCAGAAGAATTTAATGTTGCTAGTTTGGCTAGAGGATGCGTAGAATTTGCAATATTACTCCAAAGCTCTACAGTAAAAGTTCCTGATTGTGAATTAGTTCTAAATAAATTAACCTCTACTTGTACTAATTGGCCTCCACCCGTTGCAAGAAATTGTTGACCAATTTTTGATTTATTCCCATAATCGATTCCGAAAGCTGTTGTAGCTAAATTATCATAAATATTTCCAGGAATCACCGCTTGAGACACATTACTAACAACACTTGTACCAAATGCATTAGTAGCAGTAATTGTAAAGGTATAGGATGTTCCATTAGTTAAACCAGATACCGTTATTGTACCATCGCCCGATTGTGATACAGAATCTGAAATATTATCTGGTGAAGAAGTAGCTGTGTAGGATGTGATAGTTGAAGATCCGTTAAATGCAGGTGCGTTAAATGTAATTGTAGCCTGACCATTACCTGCAACCGCTGACACAATAGTTGGCGCATCGGGAACAGTGTCGGGAATCACTGCTTGAGACACATTGCTAACAACACTTGTGCCAAGTGCATTAGTAGCAGTAATTGTAAAGGTATAGGATGTTCCATTAGTTAAACCAGATACCGTTATTGTACCATCGCCCGATTGTGATACAGAATCTGAAATATTATTTGGTGAAGAAGTAGCTGTGTAGGATGTGATAGTTGAATATCCGTTAAATGCAGGTGCGTTAAATGTAATTGTAGCCTGACCATTACCTGCAACCGCTGACACAATAGTTGGCGCATCGGGAACAGTTGCCTCAACCATTCCCCATGCTGGTGCGTTATTAACAAACTTTAATACCTCGCCGTTGGCACCAGGGCTAATGCTTACCCAATTGGTGCCATCCCAATAGTTCATTGCTCCAACAGCAGTTCCATCAGGCATGTCTTTATAAGATACCCATCCTTAAGCCGTTTTATATTCCAGCGTGTTGGTGGTGGTGTTGTAAATTACCAATCCAGCAGCGCTAGCATTAATATTATCTCGCTTTGTGGTGGACATTCTTGGTGGTAAAAGCCCTTTCGTGGTGCTTGAAATGTCTAAAGCTGCAGAACCATCGGGTGTTGTGGTGCCTATTCCTACTTGTGCACTGGAATAAAAGGCACTGAATAGTAAAACGATTAGGTATATTTTTTTCATGAGTTAAAGTTGGTGCGTTTGTACAATATATGCATTTGTGTTAGTTTATGCTCCAGGTGGGTATTCCATTGACGTACGTAAGCGTTTGCCCTTCGGTTCCGGGAGGAATCACCACCCAATCGGTGCCGTTCCAATACTGCAGCTGCCCTTGTGCCGTGCCGGGCAACACGCCCGATTTTGTCCAAGCCGTGCCGTTGAAAAATTGCAATTCTCCTGCCACACCGCAATTGGTACACCACACCACCAAACCGGTTGCGGGAGCTGCAATAGCATTCCGATCGATTTTTGTCATGCGCGGTGGTAAAAAACCTTGCGTAGTACTGGTAATGTCTATAGCAGCAGAAGCATCGGGCGACGTGGTGTTGATGCCCACAGATTGTGCAAAGGATACGAAGGAGATGGTTAATACAAAAAACAAAAAAAGTTTTTTCATATCATTATTTTTTAGCGTGTTTTAATTAGTGCTTTTTCGAATATTCTTTTGAAATACAACATTTTATTATTAATAATTTTTAAAAATGGATACATAGTTTATGTCTTCAAACTAATGTGGACTTTTCCTAAGAGAGTATTTAGTTAATAATACAAAGATAAATGTTTTTTGAACTTAACTTACTGTTCTAATTTTTGGGGAATTATCAGTTTTATATGCTAAAGTTTTCAAGTCTCTTTTTGTACAATTTCCAGAAGGATTATGTGGACGGAAGACCGTCCGCACGGTGAAAGGTTCGTCATCGGTCGGCAATAATATGGTTGTCGGTTGTATGAATGTTCTCACCTTATCAACTTTTCTTTTCCAACCAAGCTCTTGCATTCACAAAAGCTTCTATCCATGGAGTGACTTCATCATTCTTGCGATCAGCAGGATAGTGCGCCCAATTCCATGAGAAGGTAGAACGTTCTAAATGTGGCATCATCACTAGGTGACGACCATCGTCTGAGTTCAACATGGCTGCATTAAAGTCTGAGCCGTTAGGATTGGAAGGGTAGCTGTCGTACCCATAAGTTGCTGGTATATGGTAAGCCTTGCGGTCTTTTGGGAAATGGAATTTTCCTTCTCCGTGTGCCGCCCATATTCCCAGTTTACTTCCTTCTAGCGATTTTAGCATGATGGAATTGTTTTCGGATATTTCTACACTGGTGAAATTACATTCAAACTTCCCAGAATTGTTGTGCAACATTTTAGGCTTTTCATCGTGATTAGGGTTAATTAAGCCAAGTTCTACAAAAAGTTGGCAACCATTACAAACTCCTATACTCATAGTATCTGGTCTGGCAAAAAAGTTTTTTAACGCTTTAGTTGCTTTTTCATTGTATAAAAAGGCCCCTGCCCAACCTTTGGCACTTCCCAATACATCAGAGTTGGAAAAACCACCTACTGCAGCTATAAATTGTACGTCTTCTAAAGTTTCACGACCTGCAATCAAGTCGGTCATGTGTACGTCGATCACTTCAAAACCAGCCAGGTACATAGCACGTGCCATTTCTCGTTCAGAATTACTTCCTTTCTCACGTATAACAGCTGCTTTTATACGTTTTTGAGGTAATACAGGTAGTTTTCCAGTAAAATGTGCTGGAAACTTGAATTCTAATGGTTGATTCACATAGTTCAATGCACGCTCGTCTGCTGTGCCGTTAAAGGATTGTTTTTGATCTAGTAAATGGGAGGTTTCATACCACACATCTCTCATATCGTCAACGTCTATAATGAATTCGTTGATGTCCAGCACGGCCTCGTCTATAGCGGTTCCTATTTTGAAGAACGGTACGCCCGTTTTAGCAAGTTCGGCTTCGACGCCGTCGTCGGTTGCTTGGAGTACGATACCTGCATTTTCAGCAAAAAGCACCTTGACCATATCGTGACCTACTTGGCTGAAATCCAATTCCATTCCTATGTTTTGAGAAGGGAAACACATTTCTAATAACGTAGTGATCAAACCACCACTAGCAACGTCGTGTCCTGCCAGTATATTACCTTGTTTGATAAGTGATTGGATGGTGTTGAACGCTTTCGCGAAAGCGGAACTATCTATAATCGTAGGACATTCATCACCTATTTTATTTTGTGTTTGCCCAAAGCTAGAACCGCCTAATTTGTGGTCATCACCACTCATATTGATGTAGTAAATAGGAGCCTCGTATTGAGGCTGTAAAACCGGTTCAATCACATTGGTAATGTCATCACAATTCCCTACGGTACTAATGATGACCGTGCCTGGTGCAAGTACATCCATATCTGGATATTTTTGCTTCATAGAAAGACTGTCTTTACCCGTCGGAATGTTAATTCCCAGTTCAATAGCAAAATCGCTTACGGCTTTTACAGCGCTGTATAAACGAGCATCTTCTCCAGGGTTATTACAAGGCCACATCCAGTTAGCACTTAAGCTCACACCTGACAAGCCTTTTTCTAAAGGTGCAAAAACAAGGTTGGTTAGCGACTCTGCAATCGCGTTGCGAGACCCAGCTGCTGGGTCAATTAAGGCAGCAACAGGAGCATGACCTATGGTAGTTGCTACACCGTTTTTACCGTTGTAATCTAGTGCCATCACCCCCACATTATTTAAGGGTAATTGCAGCTCTCCACAAGTTTGTTGCTTTGCCACACGTCCCGTTACACAACGGTCTACTTTGTTAGTCAACCAGTCTTTACAAGCGACAGCCTCTAGTTGCAATACCTGGTAGAGGTATAGTTTAAAATCTTTTCCATCATAAGAAATAGGAGCATAGGTGCGGTTGATGGTGGTATCATCCATAATAGTTTTAGGGCTGGAACCGAACATATCTTCTAGTGCCAGATCCATAGGGCTGCGACCATCCTTCTCGCTAAAAGTAAATCTGTTATCTCCAGTAACTTTTCCAACCTTGTATAAAGGTGCGCGCTCACGAGCAGCAATTTCTTCTAGAATAGGAGTGTCTTTTGCATCCATCACTAGTCCCATACGTTCTTGAGACTCGTTACCTATCAGCTCTTTACGAGATAGGGTAGGATCACCTATAGGAAGTTTTTCAACATCTATAATACCACCTGTTTCTTCTACGAGTTCTGATAAACAATTGAGGTGTCCACCGGCACCGTGATCGTGAATGGATTTAATAGGATTGTGATCACTTTCTACCAGTCCACGTATGGCATTGGCAGCACGTTTTTGCATTTCTGGATTAGAACGTTGGACGGCATTTAATTCCAGTCCAGAATTTAGGGCTCCGGTATCTGAGCTGCTTACCGCAGCACCACCCATTCCAATTCTATAATTATCTCCACCCATAACGATGATATCGTCACCTGTGGCAGGAGTTTTCTTTAAAGCTTGATCTTTTTTACCATAGCCTATACCACCAGCTTGCATAATGACCTTATCAAAACCTAAATTCTGATCCCCTTCTTGATGCTCAAAAGTCAAGACAGATCCTGTTATTAAGGGTTGGCCAAATTTGTTTCCAAAATCGCTTGCACCATTAGAGGCTTTGATCAAAATATCCATAGGTGTTTGATACAACCATTTGCGTGCTTCAAAACCTTTTTCCCATGGTCGTTCTTCATTGAGTCTGGAATAACTGGTCATATAAACAGCGGTTCCTGCAAGCGGTAACGATCCTTGGCCACCAGCGAGACGGTCTCTTATTTCTCCACCAGATCCTGTGGCAGCACCATTAAATGGCTCTACAGTTGTAGGGAAGTTGTGAGTCTCTGCTTTTAAAGAGATCACCGAATCAAAAAGACTGGTTTGATAAACGTCTGGTTGATGAGCCGTTTTGGGAGCAAATTGCTCTGCTTGTGGGCCTTCTACAAAAGCTACGTTATCAGAATAAGCACTTACAATACCGTTAGGCCAGCGCTTAGAAGTTTCTTTAATGAGTTTGAAAAGTGATGTAGGCATTTCTTCTCCATCGATGATGAAGGTTCCATTAAAAATCTTGTGGCGGCAGTGCTCTGAATTCACTTGTGAGAATCCAAAAACTTCACTATCGGTTAATTTTCGATCTAATTTTTCTGAAAGAGCTATGAGGTAATCAATCTCGTCATCGCTCAAGGATAGCCCTTCTTGCATATTATACGCAGGGATATCATCTATTTCTAGAACGCTTTCTGGCTGCACCCGCACATCAAATTGGGATTGATCTAATCCATCAAATTTTTGCAACAACATTTTATCAAAGTCAGCGTCTGCTGTACACGCATGAAATTCCTCTATACGCAGAATTCCTTTGATTTCCATGTTTTGTGTGATTTCTACTGCATTAGTAGACCATGGCGTAATGGTCGTAGCTCGAGGTCCAGTAAAAAAGCCAGATAAAGAATCGGCTTCTAGTTTTGGGGCATCGGCAAAAAGCCATTGTAATTTATGATCATCTTCTGTAGAGATCGGTGCTTGGGTGTGCACTGCGTAAACTGATTGGGATGGATTACCGTAGAAATGGATCATTTATAAGCGCTTTTGTGGGCGGTCACAAAGATACTTTTTTAGGATGATAATTGTAGTTGTTCCGCTTTCGCGAAAGCGGAATTATTAACGTACTTATTTACAATTAGAATAAAAAAAGAGACTGAACAACATAGCCACCAAAAGGATCTATTTTGAAATAACAAATAAAAAGAGAATAAGAACTGGAGTTATACATCAAATTTGCATCTAAATATCAAGTTTTTGGATGCAGCTAAAATTTCCATAGGAGGTATCTAATTTTTTATAAAAGAAAGCCTAAAGGTTATATCGTTCGATCGTTGCTATTGGTGGTTGGATACATGAACTATTATTTAAGTTCAATTCCATGCGCAACATTCCACGCATTTCAGAGCGCATTGTTGGAGAGTCAAGCTGGAATGCTTCTACAATTTTAAAACCAAATTGTTTGTAAAAGTGGAATGCAGCCAGTTGGGTATCCATACATTCCAACCTGATGGATTGTTGATTTTGGGTAATAGAAAATGCGATCAACCAGCACATTAATGCCCTACCTATTCCTTGACCATGAACAAGTGGATCTAAATAAATGCGGTGTAGTTGAGTAGTGTTTCTTTCTTTAATGTTATTGATTTCACTATCGCATATAAATCTAAGGATTCCAATAGGCTCCTCTTTAAAATGAACAAAGTAATAGGAAGCATTAGGATTAGATAATTCCAACTGCAACTGTGCTTCATTAAATTGTGATTCTACATAGTTACTTCCATCATCCCACCAAAGATGCTGGTATACAGGTCTGTAAATGTTCATCATCAAATTAAACAATTTTTTTTGCTCATTCAATGTAACAGGATAAAGCACTAAATCTGGAAGTAAAGAGATCATGTGAGTCTCTGTTTATTCGTTTTTTATTTTTTATTCATCTTTGCCATAAAAAAACCGTCAAAACCATCCCTATGGGCATATAAGGTTTGGGAGTGTTCCAATTCAAAATTTGCACCAGCCTCAGAATTTAAGAACTTGTCGACTTGCATTTCATTCTCTGAAGGGAAAATAGAACAAGTGGCGTAGACCATTCTACCTCCAGATTTTACTACACGGCTATAAGACTGTAAAATTTCTTGCTGGGTTTCTTTAATTTTTTCAATAAATTCTGGTTGTAGTTTCCATTTGGCATCGGGGTTCCTCCTTAAAACACCTAAACCGCTACAAGGGGCATCTATAAGTAAACCGTCTACTTTACCATCTAGTTTCTTGATGGTTTTAGTAGACTCTAATAATCGTGTTTCTATATTATGAGCTCCGGCACGACGTGTGCGTCTTTTTAGTTCGTTGAGTTTACTTTGATAAATATCTGTTGCGATAATTTGTCCTTTATTTTCCATCAATGCAGCTAAGTGCAACGCTTTACCTCCTGCGCCTGCACAAGCATCCATAATACGCTCTCCTGGTTTAGGGTTTAAATAAGCTGCTATGAGCTGTGATCCTGCATCTTGTACTTCAAACAATCCGTCGGTAAATAATTGTGTTTTAAAAACGTTGGCACGTTCAGTGAGAATGAGCGCGTCCGGAAAACGTTCGTCTGTGGTGGTTGCTATTTCCTGTGCAACTAGTTTTTCCTTTAAAGACGCTACATCAGTCTTTAATCTATTAGCTCTTAAAACGACAAATGCTTGTTCATTTAAAGCAGTAATTTCTTGTTCCCAAATATTACCTAGTTCTGCAATACCCATGTCATCCATCCAGTCAGGAATGGATTCCCGCATCTTGCGATTGGTTCTTACCTCGTCAAGTCCGCCTCTGATGCGTCTTACTGGAGTATTAAAATATTCTTCCCATGCAGGAAGGTCATGTCCTTTTAAGACGATCCATACACTGGTCAGTCTCCATAAAGCTTCTTTATTAAAAGGCTCACTGGCCTTAGCAATAGAAGCGTATAACCTTTTGTACCGGACAATGTCATAGGTTACTTCTGCAATAAAACCTCTATCTCTAGAGCCCCAACGTGTATCGCGTTTTAAAATCTTTTGAATCGCTTGATCGGCATACTTACCGTCATTAAATATAAGGTGTAAAGCATCTACAGTTGCTTCCACTAAATTATGGTGAAATCTCATTTTGCAAAAGTACGGCTATTCCTCAGGAAGTTAAGCGAGACGATATATTTTTTTTACCAGATTTCTGATAAATGTTTCGCTTTCGCGAAAGCGAAAATTTTCACTTACTAATTATTTTTTCTAACTTATTTTTACTTCTATGAAAAATGCGCTATATGTTGCTTTAGCCTTAACGCTAACAGCTTGTAAAACCAACTCACCAACGATGGTAAACCAGCTGGATACTCCGTCTGCTAGATCAAATCTTACTATTGAAATTAATGAAATCATGTCGGATTCAATAAGTATACGGGCGTTGGATTATGGAAATGGCGCTTACTGGTATTCGGGAAGCAAGGGTAAATATGGAAAAATAAATGCTGAAAGTGGTGAGGTTTTAAAGTTACAACTGCCCCCTGGAGAAGCTCTCACCATGGAATTTAGATCTTTAGCAGTAACTGAGCATTACACCTACTTGTTAAGTGCAGGTAGCCCGGCACTAGTTTATAAAATCACAAATGCCACTAATAAGGTGAAATTGGTTTATAGCGAGCTCGGGGAAAAGGTCTTTTATGATAGTATGAAATTTTGGGATGATCAGGAAGGAATTGCCTTTGGCGATCCTTCAAAAGATTGTCTGTCTATCATCAAAACTATTGACGGAGGTGCTACTTGGAACTCGTCTCTCTGTGAGGATCTGCCAAAATTTATAATTGGGGAAGCAGGATTTGCCGCTAGTAATTCCAACATTAGTTTGTATAAAGATCATGTTTGGATTGTTACAGGGGGAGCCGCTGCCAGAGTGCTACACAGTAAAGATAGAGGCATCACTTGGGAATCCTATTCTACCCCTATTAGTTCAGGTGGAGAAATGACAGGTATTTATGCAGTTGACTTTTATGATGACAAGCTTGGTGTAGTGATTGGTGGAGATTGGAACAATAAGAATGATAACTTAGCTAACAAAGCAATTTCTTATGATGGGGGTAACACTTGGAAGTTGCTGAATGTTGATAATGGTCCAGGTTATTGCAGCGATATCGTATTTATTCCTGAAACAAAGGGAAAGGAACTTCTGGCCGTAGGACCTCAAGGGATTTGGTGGAGTGGAACACAAGGGGATTCTTGGAAAAAACTATCAGACCAAGGGTTTTATACGGTAAAAATGATCAGTCACAAGGAAGGTCTCCTAGCAGGACAAAATAGAATTAGCAGCTTTTCACTAAGGGGTGATTTATAAATACTCAATTTCTGCATAGAAGTGCAATGCGATGCATAAACGATGCTATGGTATTTAAAACCTATGAGGCAGGCAATGAGTTTTTCTAAAGGTTTTAAGAGCATTACCATGGGAGAAGTTCAAGTACCTGTCATATCGAGCGCATTATAAAACTAACAAGCCGTTTTCTCGTAACACCTCCATTTCCCCAGCGTACCAAAAAGCTTCGAATGTGTCAAATTGAGATTCGTATGAAGTTTTAATTTGAGAAAAGGTAGTGAGTTGATGACCAGGCTGCCATAATTCTAATTGATCTAACAACCAGTTTCCTTGATCTTCGGGAAGTTTTATTTTAAAGGAACTTGTTTTCTCATGAAATAGCAGTTCCAAATAAGGGATTTCTACCCCTTTTTTAGTCTTTGAAAACTTACCTATCAATGGTAAATTACCTAAGTAAATGACTTTAGAATTGGAGGTAATAGATCTAAAAGAATCCTTGTTTAAACAATTTTCTATATAGTAAGCAGCAATAGTTGTTTGTGGAATCTCAAAATCAAACCATTCCTGTAAGGACATATCAAAGCCGATACCGTGCATAAAATTAAATAATGACTTCTTCAATCCATCACTAAAAATACTGTGGTCAATTCCTGTAGCATCAGTAAATTGAACATCGTTATTAGCAAAACTAATTTCTTTTAAATGAGGCGTGATGCCATAATCCTTTGTGTTCATTCCCACCGGGCTATGCGCCGTAAGAGCAAACTGATGCCAAAAACCACTTTGTATCACTCCTAATTCAAACAATTGCCTGGTCATTTCTAAGCTGTCCACAGTTTCTTGAATGGTTTGTGTAGGATAGCCATACATCAAATAGGAGTGGACCATGATGCCAGCAGCGGTAAAATTTCTAGTCACTTGTGCCACTTGTTCTACAGTTACTCCTTTATCGATCAATTTTAGTAAGCGATCTGATGCTACTTCTAGCCCACCTGAAACCGCAATGCAGCCAGAAGCTTTTAATAAATGGCACAAGTCCTGAGTGAAGTTCTTTTCAAATCTTATGTTGGTCCACCAAGTGACGGTTAAATTTCGTTTTAGGATTTCTAAGGCGACAGCTCTCATCAAAGCAGGTGGTGCTGCTTCATCTACAAAATGAAAACCTTGTTCTCCCGTTTGCGCGATCAACTGTTCCATGCGATCCACAAGCATAGTTGCAGCAACAGGTTCGTAAAGACTGATGTAATCAAGAGAAATATCACAAAAAGTACATTTACCCCAATAACATCCATGTGCCATGGTTAGTTTGTTCCACCTTCCATCGCTCCAAAGGCTGTGCATAGGATTGGCAATTTCTATCACCGAAATATACTGATCTAAAAGCAAGTCTGAATAATCTGGCGTACCTACTTGCAGCTGTTTATAATCGGCTTTTTTAGAGTTGTTTTTATAAGTGACCTGTTCATTTTCCAGTATAAAAGTCCTTTTTAATTCAAGGTCTTGAATGGGTTTTGAAGGATGATGCAATACGTAATCGGCAACTAATTCCAGCGGTAATTCCCCGTCGTCTAAGCAAATAAAATCTACCAACTCCAATACTCGAGCATCTTTTAAGGAACGCAATTCTGTATTAGGAAAACCGCCGCCCATTGCAATTTTTATTTTTGGAAAGTGCTTTTTGATCAACTGGCAGGACCTCAATCCACTGTATAAATTACCCGGAAAAGGGATGGACATTACGACCAATTTTGGTTGGATTTCCTGAAGTTTCTTTTCTAAAATAGATAGTGTGATCACATCTATGTAGGATAATGGCTGTTGCAACTCTTCATAAAGCTCGTCAAAACTATTGGCACTCATTCCCAATCGCTCTGCATAACGACTAAAACCGAAATGATCATCTACACAATCCACTATAAAATCAGACAGGTCTTCCAAGTATAAGGTAGCGAGGTGCTTTGCTTTATCTTGCATTCCCATGTTTCCAAAAGCCCATTCCAAGTCGTCTATTTGATCAAATCTAGAGGCTTGTGGAAGAAAATTATCTGTGCAAATTTGTCTAGCAAACGTATCGTTATGACCTTGAAGAAAAGCGATGATGTTGTCCAGAGGCCGTATGTAATGATCTTTTAGTGCATAGATACGCTGACTGTTATCACTTAAAATACTGTTTTTATCCAGTGCAACTTCAAAAAGCTTTGTCATTCCTGCAGATGAAAACAATTCTAAAATGACCTCAATACCTAAATCCATCTGATAGGATTCTATGTTCTTGGTATTTAGAAAGCCTTTGATATATGCCGTTGCCGGATAGGGTGTATTCAGTTGGGTAAATGGAGGCGTGAAAAGGAAAAGGTCTTTTTGCATAGATCAAAATGTAGTGCAAAGTTAAGGTAAGTAGGTATTCCGCTTTCGCGAAAGTGTAATTCTTATAGTATTTTATGTTCTAGTTAAGAAACCGATTTTAAATTATCATTTACTGCCTGTTGGTATGCTCTAGGATTAGATGCTTTTTTAATAGCTTTAAACGCCTTTTGCGGATCGGGAAATGTCTGTGACCAGTATTCCCAAAAGCCTTGCATTTTCATTTTAATAGGAGTGGGGCCTTGAAGAAATTCATCGTATTCCTTATACAAAGTATCATGAAACTCTCTAAAGATTTCCCACCTGTTTTCAGGATATACTTCTGTATTTGCTCTGATCATACTGGGTAGAAAAGGATCGGCAATAAGTCCACGACCTATCATCCAGTGATTGATCTTAGAGAATAGGGCTTTCATTTCTCTAAAGCTTGCCACTGAGGTAATGTCCCCATTATAGTAGAGTTGGTGTTTTGAAGTGTCTAGGCATTTTTGAAAAGACTCGAGATCAACACCGCCTTTATACAATTGTTTTCCAATACGCGCATGTATGGCTATATTTTTAATAGGGTATTTTTCTAAAATAGGAAAGGTTTTTAAAATCTCTGTGGGCTCCAGGTACCCCATTCTCATTTTCATAGAAACGATCACATCAGTTTCTGCGTGAACCCGTTCTAAAATGTGATCAATTTTTCCAGGATCACAAATTAATCCAGAACCCATTCCTTTTTTAGTCACCATAGGATAGGGACAACCTAGGTTCCAGTTGAGTTCTTTATACCCAAGGGATCTGATATAATGAACCGCTATAAGAAACTCATCGGCATCATTAGTCATCACTTGCGGAATCAACTCTGGAACATGATTGTTATTCAATTCTAGATCCCGTTGGTATTTATTACTTATTTCTGGCTTGTTATTGAACCTAATATAAGGTGCATAAAACGTATCTATACCTCCAAAATACGTATGGAAAGCGTTACGAAATCTAAACTCCGTAAAGCCTTGTAGTGGAGAAGAAATGAGAGTGAAGGAATCTTTTGTGATGAGCTTTTGAGTTTGTGAATTAGTTGTTGAATAAGCGCTATTCTTCTTCATCTATTTTAGGAAGATAATGGACCAAGTCATTAAGAGTCACTTTTTTATCAATAATGCCTACGGCTGTAAATTCTTCAATAATGGTGTCTACGGTGCTTTCCCATAATTGTTCACTACTAAATTCTGTGCGCAACAACCACTGCTGTACATCTCCTACTTGCAGGTTGTAATGAGAAGCAATAGTTCGGTCTATACTCGGTATAGACTTAAAGTCTGCTGTGTAGATATTGATGATATGAAGCATTTTTGTTAAGGCTTCTTCTTTCTCTTTGATACAATTTTCGGTTGCCGCGATGACAAAACTAGGCCAAGGAGTTGCGATAGTTTCTAGACGTTTGAAAACACCTTGATCTACTAGAGGCTGAGTCATATAACGTTCCCAAAGAAATAATTGTGCTTGATTAGTACTCAGTGCTTTTACAGCACCATCCAGTGTATTGATCAATTCAAATTCTATATCTTTAAGATTCCAACCATGTCTTTTGGCAAGAATGTAGCTCATTAAATGAGAGCCGCTTCCGTAACGGCTTATAGCAATTTTTCCATCTTCTAATTGTTCGGTGCGATCTGCTTCAATTTGTCCGGGTGCATGAACACCCCAAAGTAATGGAGAAGAAACATATACTTGAAGGATACGCGATTTGTTACCAGCGATGATATCTTTTACAATACCGTCGGTTAATATACAAGCCACGTCCAGTTTTTCTTTGCGTAGTAGCTTGCTCATGCGACCAGTCCCTTCTGGAATATCTTGCCATTGTAAATCTATTCCTGCTTTTGCGAAAGCATCATCCTCAATGGCGAGGTGCCATGGCAAATTAAAATGCTCTGGTACGCCACCTATTTTTATGGTTATTTTTTTTTCCATTGGGGGCAAAGATAGTCCACAGGTGTTAAGTAAATGAAAAAGTATAAAAGCTATTGTCGATAACGGTTAAGCCACAAGAGCATCAAGAGTAAATTTGATAAGTTTCTCTACAGTCTCAACAGATTGAATAGAGAACTCTCCAGTAGCGCGATTGGCGAGTATGGCATTTAAAGAAACTGCTCGATGTCCTAAGAGTGCCGCCATAGCATATATTCCAGCAGTTTCCATTTCTATATTGGTAATTTTATGACCTTCATAATTAAAATCTGCTATATGAGTAAGGAGATGGTTATCTGCAGGATCTAGACGTATTTTTCGACTTTGCGGACCGTAAAAGCCAACACTTGTGACCGTATTTCCATTTTTCATTTCTAGGGTTTGAAACTTTTTGGCAAGCTCAGGATCGCAAGCCACCACATAAGGGCTGGCATGTAATTTTGATCTGGGTATTTGTTTGGATACCGCTTTCGCGAAAGCGAGATCACCACCATCACTTTCATACCAGTGCATTAGGCTATCAAATCCAATACCTCGTTGTGACAATAAGAAGCTATCTACAGAAATATCACTTTGAACAGCGCCACTTGTTCCCAAACGTATAATGTCTAGAGACTTGAGTTGATGATGAACTTCTCTTGTTTTAAAATCTACATTAACTAATGCGTCCAACTCATTAAAAACGATATCTATATTATCTGTTCCTATCCCTGTAGAAACCACGCTGATACGTTTATTTTTATAACTTCCCGTATGTGTGTGGAATTCCCGTTTCCCTACCTTTAATTCAATTACATCAAAGTACTTAGAGACCTCCTTTACACGTTCGGGATCACCAACCGTGATGATGGTATTTGCAAGTTGGTGAGGTTTTAAATTAAGATGGTAGATACTTCCATCGGTATTGATAATGAGTTCTGAATTTGCTATGGGCATTATATCTCGTGTTTTGCAATAAGTGAGATTTCTACATTCACATATTTGGGCAAGTTGGCTACTTCTACTGTTTCTCTTGCAGGTGCTGTTTCTTCTCTAAAATAGCTTCCATAAACCTCATTTACTGTAGCAAAATTGGCCATATCACTTAGGAATATAGTCGTTTTAAGAACATGTTCAAAGGTCATGCCTACTTGTGTCAACAAGCTTTCTAAATGTTTCATCACCAAATGGGTTTCTTCCTTTAGATCGTCTATTTTTAAATCTCCAGTGCTGGGGTCAATCGCGATTTGCCCACTGGTATACAAGGTATGTTCGTATGCATTTTTATAGTAAACAGCTTGATTATAGGGTCCTATTGGTTGGGGTGCCAGCTTGGTGTAGATGATTTTTTTCATAATACTTAAATAAACATAGATGAATCTAAATCTTTATTGGTGCTACCTAAGAAACAAAAAAACGCATTGAATACAACAATGCGTTTTTTAGTAAAGTCTTAGTTCAAAATATACTATTTAGTGATCTTCATTTCAAAAACAAGATCTGTATTGGGAGGTATTACACCACCTGCCCCTCGCTCACCATAAGCAAGATCAGAAGGAATAAAGGCTACAATTTCATCACCGTAGTTCATGCTTAACATAGCGTCTTTAAAGCCTTGAACCATTCCTACAGAAGAACTGTACTGCACTGGCATAGGAGCATAGGCGCCCATTTGTTCTTTCCTAGTATTTACATTGTCAAATTTTTGAGCAATTTCAAGAATTGACGAATCAAATAAAGTACCGTCCAAAAAGAAACCACTATAATCCATCATGACTGACGCACCTTCAGCTGGTTTTTCTCCATCTCCTTTACTTTTTATATACACCATAACACTACTGTTGGGTAATTTGGTTGCCTTTTCTTTTAGAATGGCGAGTTCTTCAGCTTTCGTTGCTCGTTCCGCAGGTGCTGCTGCACTTCTTTGGGCAGCAAGCTTTTCAGCCTCTTCTTTTTCAGCCTCGGCAGCACTAATCGCGTCTTCAAAAGTTTTTACGGCATCCCATTTTTTAGCCGCTTTTCCTTTACGAATAATAGAAACTTTTTGCATGATCATGGAATCAACAGGACGCTGACCGTTTACTGGAGTTAAGGCTATAGAGTCAACAACTTCTAAACCTTGTATTACTTTACCAAAAACGTTATAACGCATATCTAAACTAGGATTTTCTTTATGCATGATAAAGAATTGACTTCCATTGGTATTAGGACCAGCATTTGCCATAGAAAGAACACCTTTGGCATCGTGTTTTAAAGAATCGCTAACCTCCTGGTCAAATTTGTAACCCACATCACCACTACCAGTGCCGCTTAGGTCACCTCCTTGAATCATAAAATCTTTAATAACTCTATGAAAAATTAAACCGTCATAAAAAGGCTTTCCTTTTAGCGAGTCGCTTACTAATGGGTGTTTTCCTTCAGCTAATGCCACAAAATTAGCACTAGAAACAGGTGCCGCTTCATAATATAATTGAGCAAACATCGTCCCTTTGTTAGTTTGTATCTCTGCATAGATACCATCCTCTATGTCGGGATATTTGTCTTCACAAGATGATGCCATAAATACGAGGGCTAGAATTGCAAGGAGTCCGTGGATTTTTTTCATTTTATTAATTTAATTTTTGTTTAAATATATTTAATTATTTGTAATTGAACCGCATCAATTTCATTAAAGAAATGATCTTTTTTATTTTTCTACAGTAATCCCTAGAAGTCTTACCCTACTTTTAAATGGTGTATTTGCACCAATTCGATTATTATCACCATAGTAGCCATAAGCAGTATAAGATGGGAAGAACACTATCAGTTCTTCGCCTGTCTTCATTAATTTCAAGGCAGCACGCATTCCTTTAAAAATACCGTATTCTTGATCTAAACTTTTGGTAATGGGAGAAAGTTCTTCTTTTTTATATATGGTATCTCCGTTTAAGGATACCACATCGTACTCAAAGGTGACTCGATCTCCAAATTTAGGATGTACCCCTACAATAGAATCCTTTTTAACGAAAGTGTAATAAAAACCATTGGCACTGCGTTCAAATTTTTCATCAAGATCTTTTATGATGTTTTCTATAGCGTTTTCTTCGGCTGCATTTAGTTTTTTATTTTTTTCTATTGATTGTTGTATACTAGATCCGGTAGTGGCAGTAATAGGTCTTCTAGCTTCAACCTTCTTGCTACAGCCTTGAAGAGAAACCAACAAAATACCAGTTAAAAATGTTTTAAATAACAACATCACGTAGCTCGTTTTTATACGCAGGCAAGATACTGATTAATTTTTTTACGGTCGCTGTCATTGATAAATCAGATTTACCTCCAGCAGCATTTTTATGGCCGCCACCTTCCCAGTTATCTCTAGCCAATTGATTGACGTCAAAATCACCTTTTGACCTTAGAGAGGTCTTAACAATCGCTTCACTTTCATTTTCTATAAAAATTTGAGCAAAAACAATTCCGTCTAAGCTAAGTGCATAGTTGACAAATCCTTCTGTATCCCCTTTTTTAAAATTATTATCATTGAGTTCCTTTTGCGATAAGGTAATATAAGCCGTTCGGTAATTTTCTAAAATGACCATATTTCTTAATGCTACACCCAATAACTTCATCCTTGATGGTGTATTTACGTCATAGATCTTACGGTTGATGGCTTCACCGTCTGCTCCCTTATCCATTAAATTTGCTGCAACACGTAGGGTAGTAGAGGTGGTAGATCGGTATTTAAAACTCCCGGTGTCGGTTAGAATACCAGTGTACATAGCAGTCGCCATAGCTGAATTAATCTTGTCGGTATCATTCATCATTTCTAGAAAATGATAGATCATTTCACAGGTGGAACTCATTGAGCTATCGCTAAAAATGAATTGAGCAAAATCATCTGGTTGTTGGTGATGATCGATCATGACAAAAGTAGTCTTTGCTTCTTTAAGTATAGATTCCATCGCCCCTGTACGATGAAGAGCATTGTGATCGAGGTTAAAAATCAAATCGGCCTCATTAATTAAGGCGTCACACCGCTGACTTTCCTTCTCATAGTTTATGAACAAGTCGCTGTTTTCTAACCATTTTAAAAAGGAGGGGAAGTCATTTGGACTGATCATGCTCACCTGATGCCCCAACTGGCAGAGGTAACCATGAAGGGAAATTACAGAACCCACGGCATCCCCATCTGGATTATTATGGGGAACAATAACTATTTTTTTTGGGGTAGATAGCTCTTGTTTTAAGATTTGAATTTGGTCTTCACTCATAATGCTAGCAAAAGTAAGGATTAACTTTTTCAATTACCATTAATTATTAGGTGCTAATAAGATAAAGCTATAAAATAGCGACGAAATACAATGGTTTCATTTAGACAAGGTCTTACAATCTTTCCTACTATTGATTTAAAACACCGCAGTATTATGTGCGATTTGCATCAGGCTAAGCATTACCAATGAGTTGGTAGTTGTTCTTAGTGAAAATCACCACTTGATTAAATCTGATGAATTATATTCTAATAAATCTCAATGAAAACTAAGGAATAGTTTATTTTTGCACCGCATTTTAAAAAAAAAATATAAAAATGGCAACGAATAGAACATTTACAATGATTAAGCCTGACGGCGTTGAAGACGGTCACACAGGTGCTATACTTGACAAGATTACTTCTAGTGGTTTCAGAATTGTCGCTCTTAAGAAAACTCAAATGACTGTTGCCGATGCGCAGGAATTTTATGCAGTACACAGCGAGCGCCCATTTTATGGCGAATTAGTTGAATTTATGACTCGTGGCCCTATAGTCGCCGCTGTTCTTGAAAAAGAAAATGCAGTTGCAGATTTCCGCACCTTAATTGGTGCTACAAATCCTGATGAGGCTGCAGAAGGTACGATCAGAAAAATGTTTGCTAAGAGTGTAGGAGAAAACGCTATTCACGGTAGTGATAGCGATGAAAATGCAGCTATCGAGAGCGCATTCCATTTCTCAGGTCGTGAAATGTATTAAGGAATGGCCTTCAGTATAGGGTTACTGCTTTTTAATATAGAAAATCCGCTTTTTTGAAAGCGGATTTTTTTGTTATTTATATGATTCTTTTGCAGCAGTACAGCAAGCTTAAAAGTTTTTTAAAAACTCGTACACCTTAGGTAATGGCAGTCCCATAACATTGTAATAACAGCCTTCTAATCGGGTAACGGCTGCATAGCCTAACCAGTCTTGAACACCGTAACCGCCTGCTTTGTCAAATGGTTGGTAGTTTCCCACATAGTACTCTATTTCTTCTTCAGTCAATGTGGCAAAATGTACCTTAGTACAGTCGTAAATAACTTCTTGCCGTTGTGTAGTTGTAAAGCAAACTGAGGTAACTACTTCATGAGAATGCCCGCTCATCGAGGACAGCATTTCTTTAGCATGTTCCGCATTTTTAGGCTTTTCTAATGCCTCATCTTTGAACCATACAATAGTATCACTAGTGATTAATAACTGCCTGGTTGTAAGCTCATTTGTAAAGGCTTCCGCTTTTAAAATGGAGAGATAATTGGTGATTTCTTGTCTTTTTAATTCGCTGCTATACACTTCATCTACCGGCCTCGTTGCTATGCTAAAGTCGATATCTAATCCTTTTAAAAGCGCCTGTCTTCTAGGAGATTGTGAGGCTAGAATGATATCGATACTTGCAAATTTTTCTGAGAGCATATCCTTTAATTAAGGTAATAATTAATTTTAATCACTCCTATGGAGAGTATCCCAAAGAGAAGTACTGCTTTAAGAACTGAAGAAAGTAAATGAAATTCCTTTTGAGTTGCTGTCGTCCATAGCTTGATCATGACAAACATTAAAGGTCCCATGATGAAAACTATAAAGTAGTAAGTTATTACATCGTTTTTATAAACGTAATTATAAATATACCAGCCTAACAAAATCAAAATCCCTAAAATAAAAATAGCTACCAACCGGGCAGCTCTGGTTCTTCCTAATGCGATAGCAAGCGTATTCCTGCCGCCAGCTTTATCTCCATTTACATCTTCACAATCTTTGACCCACTCTCGAGCTAAATTGATTAAAAATGCCATTAACCCAAATTCAAGCAGCCGTTCCATAAGAAACTTAAATGCCGGTTGATTTTCTGTGGTCAGGGATGGAAAAAGTTCAAATATTCCAGTAATCAATATCACTAAAGCAACCAACAAGGATATGACTATATTACCGACTAGCAACATCGCTTTAAGCGAGCTAGCATATAAATAAAGAACAAAAGCAACACCTATAAAAATACTAGAAAGTATAGGCTTGTTTAAACTGTTAGACAGCACAAACCCGCAGATTACGGCAAGCACCGTTAAAACAAAATACAAGTTATAAGCACTTGTTTCTGAAATCCTTTTGGTGACTAATAGTTTTTGAGGTTTATTGATTTGATCAATGCCAACATCATAAATGTCATTGATCACATTACCGCTTGCCGTAAGCAATCCTGTAGCCATCACCAACAAAAGCAATTGCCACCAGTTTAAAGTTGGATCAACTCCTGAAGGAATTAACAGACCGTAAATAATGACCAATTGTGTAAGAATAGTCAACATAACGTTAGGCCAGCGTATGATTTTAAAAAAAGTAGCCATTAGATAAATTAAGGGGAAACGAAAGTAAAAATTAAAGTGATCATTTAAAATAAAACAAAAATAAAAATAAAAGGAACTATTAGTAATACAAGTGATCGCTTTAGGCGGTTCTATTTAAGAGCAAAATTACGGGAGCTTGGTACTTTTTGCGTATTGCAAAAGCACTTGATTAGGTCGATTTCACGCTTTCTCCATCTTGAACCTTCCATTTTCCATGTACTTTCATTACTTGCTCTATGATGTCGCGTACACAAGCATCGCCACCGTTTTTATGAGAAATGTATTGACTGACTGCTTTTGCTTCAGGAATAGCATCCTGAGGACAACAGCCCAATCCAGCATATTGAATGGCTTGGACATCGGGCATATCATCCCCCATAAATACAATGTTTTCAGGTTTTAAGTTATGTGCGGCTACATATTCCCGTATGTGAGTCATTTTATTGCTCGCATTGAGGTATATATCTTTAATTCCTAATTCGGTGAGTCTCATTTTCACTCCTTCATTGGTGCCGCCAGTAATAATGCAAACATTATATCCGTTATCAAGTGCGGTTTTCATGGCATAGCCATCCCTAACATTCATAGTGCGCAATAGCGCTCCATTTTCAGATATAATAAGCCTGCCATCGGTGAGCACACCATCTACATCTAAAATAAATGTGTTAATGTTTTGAAGCAATTCTTTATAGCTTTTTGCCATGTGTTTTTTGTATAGATTTAGTAATGGATCGGTACATTTCTCGATCTCCTTTTTCAAGCAGTTCTAAGTGCTTTTTTATTGTATTTAGGTCATTTCTTATTGCTGGACCTGTTTGTGACATTTTAGGAGAAAGGGAAATAGCCTTTTCTAAAGTCTCCCGCATCAAAGCATCTAACAAATGAACATCTATAGAAGCCTCCTCCATGAGCTCCTCTGCTTTAGAGTAACAGTGATTGACAAAGTTGTTCATGTAAACAGCTGCCAGATGAAGTTTTTTACGTTGTGTAGAATTGATTTGTTCTCGCTTTCGCGAAAGCGTACCACCCACTAGTTCCAAAACCTCATTCACCTCTTTACTGCTGGATTCTAGGCATATATGAACATCCTCAAACCTGGGTTTTCTGGAACTGCTAAAACTTTGTGGCAAATAAAAAACACCGTGATTAGGGTGATGATATAAAACGCTCATAGCAACACTACCACTAGTATGAGCAACTATAGCATTAGATATTTTGATTTGTTGTGAAACTTTTTCAATGGCATCATCAGGAACAGCAAGTAAAATAAGATCGGCCTCTGGCAGTTGACTCAAATCTTTAATTAAGGATGCATTGCTGTCCAACCGCTGTTTTTGCGTTCTATTACAATAGCCGGTAAGCTGTACTTTCTTTGATGCAGGCTCACTTTCAAAGGCGTTACAAAGGTGCCCGCCTATATTTCCCGTTCCAATAATAATTATCCTTATCATGTTGTAAAAATACACACTTCAAAGCGACTCACAATAGGATGGTGATGCGGCTTTTGTGAAGTATCTTTGCAGCCGGTAAAAAAGTCCTATGAAAGACAGATTAATTGCTTTGCTTTTTGGTACACGCACAATGACAGTTTTATTACTCGCTTTTGCAGCAAGTATGGCGGCTGGAACCTTTATTGAAAATTCTTACGACACGCCTACTTCTAAACTATGGGTGTATAATGAATGGTGGTTTTCATTAATTATGCTGTGGTTGATGTTCAACTTTATCTACAATATTAAAAGATACCAGCTCTTACAGTGGAAAAAATGGGCCACTCTAACGCTGCATCTTTCTTGGGTTCTTATTATTATAGGCGCAGGTATTACCAGGTACATTTCTTTTGAAGGAATGATGTTGATACGAGAAGGACAGACAGAGAATACTTTTTTAAGTGAAGAAACCTATTTCAGCGCGATTATTCAAGGAGAAGATCCCTCTGGTAAACCTATGCAGCGTGCTGTAAAAGAAGAACTATTAATTTCTCAATACGATTATAAGACTTCTAGAGATTTTAAATTTTACGATAAGAAAATTAGCGTTTCTATAGACAGCATGATCTTTGATGCTGTGGAAGGCTTAAAAGAAGGTGATGAGAATAGCGATTACTATTTAAAAATAGTGGAAGCAGGAGAAGGAAAGCGTCACGATCACTTGATTAAAGCTGGAGAAGAGGCTAGTATTCACAATGTGTTATTCGGTGTGAATATCGACCCAGAAATCGCTGCTCAAAAAGGCTTGATTAACATTACTGAAAATTGGAATGGCTATACCATACAAACCCCTTACGAAGGAAATTTTCTCCGTATGGCAGACCAGATGGAGGGTAAGGTAATTCCAGATTCTATACAACCCTTGCAATTAAGGTCTCTGTATACGATGGCAGGAATGCAATTTGTAATTCCAGATCCTGTGACACAAGGTGAAGTGGGAATCATTAAAAGTCCAGAACCTACCAAGGCGCAAGCTCACGGTATTTTGGCTACTGTGACTAGCGGAGACCAGTCACAGAAAATAGAAATGTTAGGAGGGAAAGGCATTATATCAGATTATGTTGACCTAGACATTAATGGTTTAAAAGTGTATATAAAATATGGTTCTATTGCTAGAGATCTGTCCTTTGGGATACAGTTGAATGATTTTATAGCCAGCAAACAACCAGGCACGGAAAAGTCTTACTCGGCTTTTGAAAGTCAGGTAACCGTAATTGACTCTACTGGAAAATCAAAAGAACGCATTTATATGAACCACGTACTCGATAAAGACGGCTATAGATTTTTCCAAGCAGGATTTGATCCAGATGAGCTAGGCACCCACCTTTCTGTTAACCATGATTACTGGGGAAAAACCGTTACTTATTTAGGCTACTGTTTGTTATATCTTGGTTTAATGGCCTTGATTTTTGATCCTAATACTAGATTTGGAGAATTGAGAAGATTAATTGAACGAGTTAAAAAACGCAAAGCAAAGCATCTTTCTTTGATGGCCATTTTATTTGCCGTAAGTCTGACTGGAGCACAGGTAACAGAACAAGATCATCCCGTACCTCAACAAACTCCCGCAGAACATTCTAAGGTCGTGGAGAATAGGGAAGGAGTAAGTTCCGATCAAGACGCTTCCGCCGTAAATTTAAGTGTAACTGCAGAAGAGCTAGCCCCACCTAAAATGCCGCCTATTCCAGTAAGACTTGCTGACAGTATTATTGTAGCTAATATGGTGCCACTAGCTCAGGCAGAGCGTTTTGGTAAAGTAGTCGTACAAGACGATGGACGCATGAAGCCCATGTCTACTTTAGCGAGTGAAATATTGCGCAGACTTTCTGAACGAGACTATTATGAGGCAAAAGTCGGAGATCGTACGGTGCGGCTTACTCCAGAACAAACCATGATCAGTATGATTCAATTCAGGGATTTGTGGTTTGATGTACCACTGATAAAGCTTAATTATAAAAACGATTCTTTAAAAACAATTTTAGGTGTCGAAAAAAGCACTAAGTACGCGCGTGGAATGGACTTTTGGAGAAGGCAAGATAGTACTATAGGGAGTTATAAAATCAGTCCGTACCTAGATGAGGCAAATGCTGCTGATGTAAAGTCCAGTATCCAGCAAGGTTTTATAGATATCAACTACAGTGTAGGGATTTTAGACCAAGTGCTTTCCGGTTCT
Organism: Nonlabens sp.; assembly: GCF_018401815.1. Lineage (GTDB taxonomy): Bacteria > Bacteroidota > Bacteroidia > Flavobacteriales > Flavobacteriaceae > Nonlabens. The sequence goes on along the minus strand of NZ_JAGYKG010000005.1, from coordinate 206,609 downwards.
ATTTTAAAGATCTTCCCTAAAAAAGGAGCAGAAAATAATACGTGGTATGCCTCGCCAGATATGGAAAAAGCGGCCTATGAAGAAGAACGAGATATCAATTTTGTAAGAGATTTTTTTCCAGCATACACCGCTTTATTAAGGCAAGGAAATGCCAGCGGTAATTACCTTAATGCAAATGCAGCACTGAACAGTCTTTTTGAATTCCAACAGTATCACGGAGCAGAAATCATTCCTAGCAAAGAACGCATCGATGCAGAGATAGTATACAACAAATACGATGTCTTTAAGAATTTGTATAAATGGTATGTGTGGTTTGGTACACTTATGTTGATTCTCTTAATCGTAGAGATCATTAGACCTATGAAGCAAATACGATGGACTATTAAATTTCATCACTGGGTCATTGCAGCCTTATTTTTAGTTCACACCGCAGCCCTCATAACGAGATGGTATCTAAGTGGTCATGCTCCTTGGTCAGATGCTTACGAATCTTTGATTTATGTAGCTTGGGCTACTATGGCATTTGGATTAATGTTTGGTAGAAAGAGTGAGATGACTGTCGCCAGCACTGCGTTCGTAGTGGCCATTATTTTATGGGTAGCACAATTGAATTGGCTGGATCCATCCATAGGCAACCTGCAACCGGTGTTGGATTCGTACTGGTTAATGATTCATGTAGCTGTCATTGTAGGTAGTTATGGCCCTTTTGCTTTAGGTATGATACTAGGTTTGGTCACCTTAATTTTAATGATCTTTTCTACCAAAAAGAACAGAAAAATCATGGACCTCAATATTCAGGAGTTAACTTATATTAATGAAGTAGCTCTTACCGTGGGATTGATTATGCTGACCATAGGTAATTTTCTAGGTGGTATGTGGGCAAATGAATCCTGGGGTCGTTATTGGGGTTGGGATCCTAAAGAAACTTGGGCATTAATCACTATTTTTATTTATGCTTTTGTACTACACTTGCGTCTGGTTCCTGGCTTAAAAGGTAGATGGACTTTTAATTTATGGTCTGTACTCGCTTTTTCTAGTGTATTGATGACTTATTTTGGTGTCAACTTTTACCTATCTGGATTGCACAGTTATGCCAGCGGGGATCAGATCATCTCGTATCAATTTGCTGTTATTACACTGTCGGTTATATTTGTAATTGCTGCCTTTGCAAGGTATAAGGAGTTTAAGATTCACAGGAAGTCTGAGAAGAAGTAAGCTGCTAGTCCTTAAAAGAAAAGGCTCGACATTTAATACGTATAGGTTTTTCTGTTGATTACTACTCCAAAATAGTTGGTTCATAAACAGTAATGCATGAATCTATGCTTTCTGATGTTTTTAAGGAAGTGGGGTGTTTTTATACTTTGGTAAGTGTTTATAGGTGTTGTGCTATCTAGAAGCTAGGATAGTTACTTCTTAAAAGAATTTCTATAAGCTTCCTTTTCCCGCTGCGTTTTGCGTTGGATCTGAAAACCTTTTAGGAATTTACGCAAGTATTGGTCGTTTAAATATTTAAATTTTGGGTGCGATTTCTTTCTAAAAAAGGCGCTTAATTCTGTTTCACTAATTTCAACATCAGCTTTTTTCCAGATGTAAATCAACTCGTCTGAAGTAAAGTTAAAAGCGATTTTTAGTTTTCTTAAAATGATGGTATTATCTAATTCTGTTTCAGCTACCGGAGTTTCCCCTTCTTTTTTACCGCGATAATTTACTATAAGGCCGTTTAAAAAGGTAGCTAAATTTTCATCAATAACCAGGTCAAAGTCCTCATCTTCCTCTCTTTTAAGCCAGCTGCTTATCTCTGCTCTAGAAACACGTTCACCCCCTTTGGCATAGATATCTATCATAGAGTCGTCGCTTAAATTGAGTGTAAATCGCAGTCTTCTTAGTATATCATTGTTATCCATTTCTTGTGTTTCTTAGCTCGTTATAAGCGATAAAGGTACGATTATGATTTTTTTAGGAAAGCTTTATGTTGTGGTGTGCGTTTTTGAAAAACAATATAAATAGACTACCATCGCAATACACTAATTTTAACTAGGGCAATTTAATACCAAATTTGGACAACATCTTCTTTTCAAATTTCCAGAAAAAAGCGTGTTGTCCAAAAACCCATCCCATTACTACCAAAACGATTTGATAAATAGGAAATACCGCCAAAATGCGTAGTGGCCAAAAAATCCAAGGCGATGTGGCTTCTTTAGTCAAGTTGATATATTCCATAAGCGGACCAGATAATCGAGCAGATAAAGAGCCAGTAATAGCAAAAACTATAAATATGGCTATCAATTCCCATCTATAAGCTACTTCCCATTTACTCTGTAATTTTTTAAATAACCAGATGGTAAAAGCATAAAAAACAAAAGCAAAAATTATTGTTGTAATGCCAGTAAATAGGTATTCATAAGTAATGTCCTCAAAGGTAGTTGGTGAGATGAGTACCGCCATAAAATAGCCGCAAGCAAGAAGCCCTATAATTCCTAGAGGTATAAATAGCAGTTGCCAATTATGGGTTATTTCCCAATTCTTTTTTATTTTTTGCATGCTGCAAAAATAAGTTACTTCAGGCATAGATTGTATTTTTGTTAGAAGAAAAGAAAGGTGTTATACCACATAAAGTTACATTTAAAGCCATAACTTACAGGGGGCCCCGTTGCTCTAGAAATAGGATATATTTAAACTCTTTTTGCAACAATATTTCTGGTTTGAAAGTACTATCTGGAATTCCATTGTTATTATTTATTCTCTTAATGGATTGTTGTGAAATATCTTAGTTTTTTTCTTGGTAAAACTTCTCTCATTGCAAGTTCCTGAATCAATACCTTATATCTCAGACTTTTATTTGTAATACACACATAGTTATTGTGAACAGCAAAGGAGTTCGTTTTTTTGTTTTGGATTGTTATGATCTTATTGCTGCCTATAATTATTGTTATTGTTAAAATGGAAAAGGCTTGATTTACAATTGCTATAAGCAGTTCTCAAGTTAAAAATTACAAAGAACAATAAGCGAGTACCTGTTTTAAAGAGAGCGGCTACCACTTTTAATGCGCATCGAACACTAGTCTCCGTAAATCAAGGTCAACTCCTGGATAATAAAGAAGTAATAAGTATCTCTCACCTCATATTTTTTTAAGTTCACTTTCGCGAAAGCGTCACTACCTCCGATCAATATACCTCATTCATAGGAGGAATACAATTTCTGAATCTTCTGTACCATTAAGGTGTTTCTCAGAACCGCTCTATCAAAATCCTTCACGGACAGGTCCATCTTTTTAATCTCTTGAGCATCTAAATCGTTAAAAAAGTAAGCCATCTCTGTGGTATTCCCTTTTCTGTCCTTTGCATAGAGCGCCTTGGTAATCACTAAAGGTGTTGCTCCAGTTTTGATCCCTATATGATGATAAAACTCCCGTATGGAGGGTTCACTCATACTTGTTTCAATGATTTCATTAAGTACCGTTTGTGTTGTTTTATCAAAATAGGTTTTCGAATTGAGTTTTTTCATTAAGGTAACATAATCGCTAACACTACCGGCAGGTAATCGATCTGACCATATGCGCTGCGTCGTTTCAGTGATTTCTATAGGTTGATTTCTATACTCCACATCCTGGAGCATTTTTGCATGAATACTAAACGCATAATCCTTGTACTGCTCTTCCGATAGATTATTAATTGCTTTTAAAAGCTGATCATCCTTTTTGGTAGTATAATATTCTTTAGCAATAAATAATGAAGAAACAAAAGGGTAAATGGGAGCGTGGTCGGTACAACCTAATTCCAATAATCTATTATTAATATTATCGGTTCCTAATCGGTTCATGAGCCATTCTGAATTTGCATAGGAACTGTATTGAATCATTCCTTTTGCGATCTCTATAATGGGAATGCTATCACCATAACTGATATATGTTTCACTGTTTAACCAGTTATTATGTGCACCTCTATCTGAATGAGGAACATAAAAACGAAGAAGTTCATTCTTGTTTACTTTTTCGTCTAAATTTATCCATCCCTTTCCTACTTGCTCGGCAAATTCTATTGCGATAATTAATGTTACTGTACTCCCTAATGGCATTGGTTGATGCAAGTTTTGCTGTCCAATAACGGTGTCATTTCTAACTAATAAGAAAGCCGATCTGCTTGGGTTTTCTAAAGCAAATCGCGCCACAAAATCATCTTCAGGGAAAAAGGAATATATGGCATAACCACCAGCCATTGCCGCCATTACAACCACTATAATCATCCCGAACAATATTTTTTTGATCATCAAATTCGTTTTAGCTATTATTAAGACTATTGAGACGTGGTGGGTACCATTTTATTACAACCTATTTTCTTTTAGTTAGGCGGTGGTATACTAGGCACTTAATTTAAAGGTGCATCCAATGTTGATTAGAAAATGCCTATAGTTCCTAATAAGAAAACATTTTTATAATGATAAAAACAGTATTAAGTTACAGAAATAATGTGCTATAGGTACCATAAATGCTCCTGCAGTTAGTTATTTCATGGGTACTTCCATCAATAAAATCTCTGCATCATCTGATAACGAGATCAATTCTATGGACGTTAGGTTCCAAATTCCTAATCCGTCGCGATGTGTCAAAATATGATCTCCCAATTGAAATGAACCCTTTAAAACAAATGCATAAACCCCATTTTCAGACATGTTTAACTCATACCTGCTTTTTATACCTTTTTCAAAGGTTCCCAAATAAAACCAAGCGTCTTGATAAATCCATACGCCTTGATCATCTGGGTTAGGAGAGAGTATTTGCTCCAATTGATTGCATCTATTTTTAGGATCAAGAGTAACCTGATCATACCGAGGAGTGACCTGTTGCTTATTAGGAATCACCCAAATTTGAAGAAATTTCACTTCGTCCTTTGTACTTGCATTTTTCTCGCTATGAGTAATGCCTGTTCCTGCGCTCATCACTTGGATATCACCATTTTTGATTATGGCGGTTCTTCCTGTACTATCTTGGTGTTTTAAGTCTCCAGAAAGCGGAATGCTTATAATTTCCATATCGGTATGAGGATGCGCACCAAAGCCCATTCCAGCAGCAACAGTATCATCATTCAATACGCGCAATATTCCAAAACTCATACGCTCTGGGTTGTGATATCCGGCAAAGCTAAAAGAGTGATGGCTATTCAACCAGCCATGATTGGCATGACCTCTAGAGTCTGATCTGTGTAGTATGGTATTCATGTAGGCAAATTTATTGTAGGTACAAGTAATATGGTGTTAACGTATTCAAAAAAAACCGCATTTCTTATTGAAATGCGGTGTATTCCATATGATCCTTTAATTCATTATAACTACTGAATAGCGTATCAAACGTATTTAAAGACACTCTTTAGAAGCCAATAGTTAAATCACCCAACTACTTGGAGGATCTCATTAAAGGTTAATTATCCTAATATACTAATGATCTGTTCAGCAAGTTCGGTTCCTATGCGATCTTGAGCTTCATTAGTTGCAGCACCAATGTGCGGGCTTAATGAAAGTTTAGAGTTCATAAGCAATACTACCTCTGGCTGTGGTTCTTTTTCAAAAACATCTAAAGCAGCAAAAGAGATGTGCTCAGATGCTAAGGCTGCTACTAAAGCTACTTCATCAAGAACACCACCACGAGCAGCATTTACAATAGCAGCTCCCTTTTTCATCATTTCTAACTCATCAGTTCCTATCACATAATCTGTTTGTGCAGGAACATGAATGGTTACAAAATCAGCTGTTTTTAATAATTCTTCCTTACTTACTAAAGGAATTTCAATACTGATGCTTTGACCGTCAAAAAGATCCCAAGAAACAGTAGGTGCCTTATCTGCAAAACTATCGTGAGTTATCACGTTCATTCCCACTCCAGCAGCAATTTTGGCCACTTCTTGACCAATGCGTCCTATTCCTATAATTCCAATAGTTTTTCCTCTTAGTTCGGAACCTTTGGCGTAGGCTTTTTTTAATCCTTTAAAGTTGGTTTCTCCTTCTAGCGGCATGCTGCGGTTGGCATCATATAGAAAGCGAACTCCCCCATAAAGGTGTGCGAAAACCAGCTCAGCTACACTTGCGCTGCTTGCTGCGGGAGTATTGATCACCTGAAGACCTTTTTCACGAGCATAAGCCACATCAATATTATCCATTCCAACACCACCACGACCTATAATTTTAAGACCTGGACAATTATCGATCAACTCCTTACGAGCAGTTGTAGCAGATCTCACTAAAAGAACTGCAATATCATTTTTGTTGATGTAATCTTGCAGTTGTTCTTGGGCTACGTTTGTAGTCAACACTTCGTGACCAGCTGCGGCTAGTTGATCTATTCCACTTTGTGAAATACCATCGTTTGCTAGTATTTTCATAATAATCTTCTCATTTTTTAAGTCTCGTTTACCCATCCGGCATGGAGTGGAAACAACTATTTTTTATTTAAATTTCGTTTTTAAATTTTTAGGATGTTCTCTCAAGTTCTTGCATAGTGTCTACTAGTGCTTGAACGCTTTCTAATGACAACGCATTATACATACTTGCGCGATATCCACCTACAGATCTATGGCCGTTTAAACCATTGATTCCTGCTTCTTTCCATAAAGCATCAAAAGCAGCGGCATGTGCTTCATTATTCAATACAAAGGTGGCGTTCATGGTAGAACGATCTTCTTTTTCTATAACAAAACCTTTAAATAATGGATTCCGATCTATTTCGTTATAAATCAAAGCGGCTTTGTGGTTGTTCAGTTTTTCAATGGCATCTATTCCGCCATTTTCTTTTAGCCATTCTAATGTTAACATACTTACGTAAATAGGAAAAACCGGAGGTGTGTTATACATAGACTCTTTAGAGATGTGTATTCTATAGTCGAGCATAGAAGGAATTTGTCTTGAAACTTTCCCTAAGATCTCTTCTTTTACTACAATTAAGGTCGCTCCAGCAGGGCCCATATTTTTTTGAGCTCCAGCATAAATCAAATCGTATTTTTCAAAATCGCGTTGTCTTGAAAAAATATCACTACTCATATCACAAATAAGAGGAACAGAAACATCTGGTGTATATTTTAGTTGCGTACCAAAAATGGTGTTATTGGTCTGAATATGAAAGTAATCCACATCATTTGGCACCACATAACCTTTTGGTATATGGTTGTAGTTGTCTTTTTTGGAAGAAGCTACTTCGACTACTTCTCCGAACATTTTTGCTTCCTTGATTGCTTTATCACTCCAAGTACCTGTATTTAAATAGGCTGCTTTTTTTTCTAGTAGGTTGTAAGCCACCATTAAGAACTGCATGCTAGCCCCTCCACCTAAAAACAATGCTTGATAACCTTTATCAGTTAATCCTAGGTGCTCTAATGCCAGGGATTGTGCTTTTTCCATTACCGCAATGAAATCTTTACTGCGATGAGAAATCTCTAAAATACTAAGGTCGTTGAAATTAAGAACAGCTGCAGCTGCTTTTTTGAAAACTTCTTGTGGCAGTATACATGGACCTGCGCTAAAATTGTGCTTAAGCATTATTTAGTTCCTTTATGATGAACTACAAAAATGAAAAATATAATACCAAATTCTGTTATGAAATCAATAAGGTTTTTAAGATAATGTCAACAAAAATTGAATTGTGTCTATACCATCGGCATAGTCATATAATCTTGGAGTTTGTGTAGTACCAAAATGAACTAGTTGCGGCGCTGATCTATCTCCTAATTTTTCTCTAACAGCAGCCGCTGCAGGGCCTTGAGCAACCACACATTGCAATTGATCTGCGTTTTGATCAAATTCTATGGCTAGATCTTCTAATTTTTCGTAAAAACTGTAACCTAAACTCGCGATAGGAGAAGAGTAGCTGCTCGTTTCTTCTTTTATCAAAAGGAATTCGTTGTCGAGTAAATCAAACTCACTCATCAGGTAAACCGCTTTGTTGTAATCGTAATTATTCAAGTACTTCTCATTTTTGATAAGTTCTTTCTGTACAAACATTCCATTAAAAAAAAGATCAAAATTATATCCTTTAGGAACTTTTAAATGACTGACACTTCTACAACCCAATCCAAAATAAAGAAACACATCCTTGCTCAAAGCTTCCATTTGCTCTAAGGTTTCATTACCTGTTAAAACCGCAACACTATTGCGGTTCTTGCGTATGATGTGAGGTTTTTTACCAAAATAATGTTCAAAATAACGTGCGGTATTGTTGCTCCCTGTGGCAATAACTGCATCGTAATGTTCCAATTTACCCTCCACGTAGGAATAAGATGATGCTAAGTCTGCACAAAATGAAGTTGCTATTTCTAGCAGTAAAGGCGTCAACACATCATCATTACTCGAATTTTTTATCATGGCATGATGACCAACGATGATCACCGATAACACATCGTGAAAACCTACTAATGGCAAGTTGCCAGCTGTAATCAAAGCAATATTTTTTTCGGTCACCTTGTCTAAAGGATATTCTTGCGTCCAGTATGTTAAATTTTCTTCGTTAAGTGCCTCTGCCCATTGTGTGATGGCAAATTCTAAGGTGTCCTCTGTAAACCAAGAATTCTTGCGTTGAGCGAGCTCAAGCCTTTGTTGAATGCGTTCTTGCCAGTTTGCACCGTCATTTGTTAAGGCTGTTAATGTACCTTCTAGGTAGGAGGTAAGTAGGGCACCCGCTTTCGCGAAAGCAGTAATTCGATCATTTAACGAGGTATTAATTGGCTTTGTCTTCACGAGGTGCTATTTTTGCACAAAAGTAAATAAAAGCTATGGCAATCATCATAACAGACGAATGTATTAATTGTGGCGCGTGCGAGCCAGAATGTCCGAACACCGCAATTTATGAAGCGGCAGACGACTGGCGCTATGCAGATGGTACTGATCTAGATGGAAATGTAGTCCTGCCATCTGGGAAAGAAGTAGATGCTAACAGGACTCAAGAACCAGTAAGTGACGAGTTTTATTATATAGTTCCTGATAAATGTACCGAATGTGTTGGTTTTCATGAAGAACCACAATGTGCTGCAGTGTGTCCAGTAGATTGTTGTGTGCCAGACGACAGTGTAGTGGAGACCAAGGAACAGCTAGAAGCTAAACAGGCTTTTATGCATAAATCATAAGTTTTCAGTCTCAGCTGACAGTTAAACTATCTGTTCGAGCTGTAGTTGAGAACCTTTCCGCATAATAAGATTTTTATAATCGCCTATTTGAGTTGATTAGAATATATAAATCCCAAGAGCCATTGCTGTTGGGATTTTTTGTTTTTTCTGAAGTTTCAAACAGCCGAAGTCAATTACTTATCTTAGCTTAAAATACAGGATCATGAATTATCTTTTTACTCTTTTGTTGCTTTGCACAACTTGTAATACTCATTCGCAAGAACTTAGCGGTAAGGAATTACTAGAAAAAGCAATCAAAGCACATGACCCTTATAATAATTGGCCTTCATTTAATGAAAGCATACAGATAACGATGACGGCACCTAAAAGCCCTAAGAGAGTTAGTGATGTTACTATTAATTTACTTGCTCAAACTTTTAAGTTAATTGCTGTACGAGATAGTGTGATGACTAAGTATCGTGTCAATGTAAATGAAATTAGTGTAGTAAAGGCCGATTGGAAAAACCCAAAAAAGAAACTGGAAACTGCAGAAAAGGATTTAGAACGAGCGGTTTTTATGAAAAACTACTACACCTATTTGTACGGATTACCCATGAAGTTAAAAGATCAAGGAACTCATATAGCCGAAAAAGTAGAACGCAAAAGCTTTATAGGCAAAGAGTACCTCGTACTCAAAGCCACTTATGATCAACATGTAGGTAGCGATGCTTGGTTTTTTTATTTTGACCCAACTACTTATCAAATGGAAGTGTACCAGTTTTTTAAAACAGATCCTTCTGGAAAAATACTGCCTGACACTGGAGAGTATATTTTACTTTCTGAAACCCACAGGGTTAATGATATCTATATGCCTAAGGTGCGCAAGTGGTATGGCAATAAAGAGGATCAGTTTCTAGGCACTGATGAGATCACCAAATAAAAATGTCAATATATTAAACTACTTTTACGCAACCATTATTAATTTAAGGCATCTTTCAATCAATTATTATTGCATGAGAAAATTATTCCTTTTACTCCTTCCGATTCTGCTGGTTTCTTGTGAAGCCAGACTAGAAAATGATGTCAGAGCACTTTTTAAAACTAGAGTAGTGGATGTCTCTGGCAACCCTATTGCTAATATGGAGGTGAGCGCCACTACCTATAGAACCAATCGCTTTATAATAGGGCAGGAGCTCTCCAAGTTTTCTCCTGCAGACGAAGATTTTATATTAGGAAAAGGAATTACCAATGAAAACGGGCAAGTGGAATTTGTAATGCTTATCGATGGTAGTTTTTTTATAAATTTTAATACAGAAAATTACGCAGCTAACAAAATCAGCGTTTCGAGACAAGAATTGAATGATGATTATCTTTTAGATATCCCAGAAACCGTCTTAAAAGCGGCTTCAAACGTGCAAATTGAATTTGTAAACACCTCAGGAACTACAGAAGAATACACTGCCACTTTTGAATATGAATCTTTAGATTGTGGTCTTATTTACAGAAATAATACGCTCACTCAAGATGAGGACTGTATCTTTTATACGATGCAATCCACACGTTTTAATAGTACAAGTGATGACGGTATTATTAATTTAAACGTTTTCTATCCGTCTATTATTGAGGTCCAATTTACAGATGCTGTGGGTAATGAATCCATAAGAACTTTTACTATAACCAGTGCCTTAGAAAGTTATGAGATTACCTATTAGAATAATTATAAGCATCCTGATTTTTTTGTTTGCCAGCCTATCTTTTGCCCAGGAATACTCATCAGAATTAGCCGTACCCAATTCTGAACAACCTAAACGTCTATTTCTTACTGATCTTTATTTACAACGCGGCATTCCATCTGGTGATAATTTTGCTGGTAATGGATTGAAAGGAGGAGTAGGTTATGGAATACGCATGCAGTTTTATGTGCCAAAAAACTTTTATTTAGGTGCTGCACTCACTCAAGATTTTATGAGTGTATCAAGCACTGCTATAGTCGGTGAGTATGCAAGAACTACCAAGTTTAATGCTTATTTCTTTGCGGGTTACGACTACCGATTAAATGAAGATTGGAACATCACAGCAGACCTTGGTTATGGGTACAGTCAGAATAAAAACCGACAAAGTGGCTCCCAAGGTGGTGGAAAGTTTAGGGATTCTGGAAATGTGTTGCGGTTTACTTCAAGCTTGGAATATAATTTTAGTGATGGGGTTTCATTTTTCTTTAGTCCTAGCTACGAACTAGTGTCTTACAATATTAAGTCGGCAGTTGCATTAAACGATACTTTTAATAATGCTAGTTACCTTAACCTTGCTGTAGGAATGCGTTTAAATGTAAGAGATTACCGAACTATTCCATTAGGAAAATCAGAGAACCAAGATCTTCAAGAATTACAAAGCCGTGATCGTGCTGATTTAAGTATTAAAGAAAAGCGCCGACTGTACTTTCTTAAAAAGAAAGAGGTTACAAGGCAGCGAAAAGAAAGAAAGAATAATAAATCTTTGTTGTAATTAGTAAGTAATACGATCAAGTTGAGCTACGTGGTAGTGGAAGTACATGACAATTGTATTTAGTAAGGCTGTTGGATAGCAATAGGCTATTTAAGTCCCTACTACTTCACCACCTCTATAGATTCCATAAGAAGCTCAAAATTTTGTTTCTTCCCATTTCCTATCAATACCGTGACACTGGTTATTTGATTTTTATCAAAATTAGGAATCCTTAATTGATTACCTCTCCAAGAAGGTATCATTTCAGAAAGCGCTATTTCAACAATTTGCCATTCGCCAGTGGTATCAAATTCCTTGATGTAATTGTGTCGATCACCAGCAAAGGCTTTGACTCTCAACTGAAAAGTCTTTCCATCCCCTTTGATTTTGATACGTATTTTGTCAGCGGGGCTCACCTGTAACTTGTCAAAGTCATAAGCTACAGAGCTGAACCCACCATTACTTTCTGTGGTAACAAAGCCATGGAACTTTCCATAACCGTCTTCAGTGAGCTCAAAATAGCTTCTGGAGATCCCTCCCATGACGCGATCGTCTACAATATTCCATGCAGAAACATCAGCGTCATTATTAAATCGGAATATAGTAGTCGGAGATTGATTCATAAGCAATAATAGGATTAAAGAAGTAAAAGCTCGTATCATCATTTGTAAGAATGTTTTAAATGGTAAAATCTTAGCGTATCACTAGGTGTTATATTAGACTTGTGATTAAAATACACAAGTAATTTGGAGTGGCAATTTAAATAATCTATAGTGAACCATAAGTTAACATAATTCTATTTAAATTACTGTTTTATTGCATCTTAAAATTATTATTATGATATAATTAATTGGATTTTACTAGCCACAGCGCACTTACCTATTTAAGATAAAAGCTCAAGTCTTTGTATTAAAAAAATGTACAATTCAGGGCTATTTGAACGAGAACATCGAGCTGTTTATTCTTGCATCAACAGTCCTAAAATATCTATGGCAGCTTCACTGATCTTTGTTCCTGGACCAAATACTGCCGCTACTCCAGCGTCAAAAAGGAACTGATAGTCCTTACGAGGAATCACTCCTCCCACGACAATCATAATGTCCTCACGTCCGTATTTCTTTAATTCGTCCATGACTTGTGGAACAAGCGTTTTGTGTCCTGCAGCTAGTGAAGAAACTCCCAAAACATGCACATCGTTTTCTACGGCTTGTTTGGCAGCTTCGGAAGGGGTCTGGAATAAAGGACCAATATCTACGTCAAAACCAACGTCTGCGTAGCCTGTAGCAACTACTTTAGCTCCGCGATCGTGTCCGTCTTGACCCATTTTGGCGATCATGATTCTAGGTCTTCGGCCTTCTGTCTTTGCAAATTGATCGGCTAGTTGTTGCGCTTTCGCGAAAGCGGGATCATTCATAATTTCCTTTTTATAAACACCTTGAACACTTTTAATAGTTGCGCGGTAACGACCGTACACTTTTTCTAGCGCATCAGAAATTTCGCCTAAAGTAGCTCGTTCTTTTGCAGCAACCACGGCCAGTTCCAGAAGATTTCCTTTTTTTGAGCGGGCACAATCGGTTAAAGCATTTAAAGCTGCATGTACGTTTTGGTCATCTCTAGAAGCTTTTATTTGTGTCAGCCGATCGATTTGCTCTACTCTTACCGCAGCATTATCTACTTCAAAAGTATCGATCATGTCTTCATCTGGGCTCTTGTATTTATTAATTCCCACGATGGTGTCAATACCGGAGTCAATACGTGCCTGTTTTTTTGCAGCAGCTTCTTCAATACGCATTTTGGGAATACCCGCTTCTATAGCTTTGGTCATTCCGCCTAATTCTTCTACTTCTTGAATCAATTCCCAAGCTTTATCGGCTAGTTGATCTGTAAGTGATTCTACATAATAAGAACCTGCCCAAGGATCTACGGTTTTTGTGATTCCCGTCTCTTCTTGAAGGTATAGTTGTGTGTTTCTTGCAATACGGGCAGAGAACTCTGTTGGTAACGCAATAGCTTCGTCCAACGCATTGGTATGTAAACTTTGGGTCCCACCAAAAGCTGCTGCCGAAGCTTCTATTGTAGTACGAGCGACATTATTAAAAGGGTCTTGCTCGGTAAGGGACCAGCCAGAAGTCTGACAATGGGTTCTTAAGGCAAGAGATTTAGGATTTTTAGGATGAAACTGTTGGATCATTTTTGCCCAAAGCATGCGTGCCGCGCGCATTTTGGCAATTTCCATAAAGTGATTCATTCCTATTGCCCAGAAAAAAGATAAACGAGGAGCAAAGGTATCTATGTTCATTCCTGCAGCAAGTCCTTTACGTACATACTCTAAACCATCAGCTAGTGTATAGGCCAGTTCAATGTCGCTGGTTGCACCAGCTTCATACATGTGGTATCCAGATATAGAAATCGAGTTAAACTTAGGCATGTGCTGACTCGTGTACTCAAATATGTCTGAGATGATTTGCATGCTGGGAGTAGGCGGATAAATATACGTATTACGAACCATGAACTCCTTAAGGATATCGTTTTGAATCGTACCGCTTAATAATTGAGGATGAATACCTTGTTCCATAGCAGCGACAATGTAAAATGCCATAATAGGCAACACAGCGCCATTCATTGTCATGGAAACGGACATCTTATCTAATGGGATTTCATCAAAGAGAATTTTCATATCCTCCACACTATCTATCGCAACACCAGCTTTTCCTACATCGCCTACCACACGTTCATGATCCGAATCATAACCTCTATGTGTAGCGAGGTCAAAAGCAACGGAGAGTCCTTTTTGTCCAGCAGCGAGATTGCGCTTATAAAAGGCATTAGATTCTGTTGCACTTGAAAAACCAGCATACTGCCTTACGGTCCACGGTCTGCGCACGTACATGGTAGAGTAGGGACCACGCAGATGAGGAGCAGTACCAGCCACAAAATCTAGATGCTCAACAGCTGCTACATCTTCTTTTGTGTATTCTTTTTTTATCAAAATCCCTTCAGATGTTTCATAAGTAGCGGACTCTGGCCGAGCACTATGAAAATCGTAATTGGGCGTTATGTTAGAGAGGTCCTTTCTTTTCATTATAATTTCTTCATTTCGCTTTTCTCCAATTCTTCTGTCAGTCTTCTAGTGATAACGGGCTGTACCAACGTTTTACGCGGATTTATTTTTACAAAAGGCAAGATTTCGTATTCTTTTTGCAGCGGAAGGGCCGCGTTAGGATATTTATTGGCTCCTACTAGAACTCGTTTTCCATCATTGAAATCTTGTTGTTCCTGTTGCGCACTTTCTTTGATCTTGCGTTGTATGGTTCCTTCAAAAAGGGATTGTACCATTCCACCAGCTTTCTCGATGTCTTTAAATACTTCTAAAGACTTTTCAACGAGTTGTTTGGTGATCGTGTCTACATAGTAAGAACCGTCAGCAGCGTTGCCTATTTGATTCAGGTACGCTTCTTCTTTTAAGATGATCAACTGGTTGCGAGCAATCCTATCGCCGAATTCATTTTCCTTGTTAAAAAAGGTATCATAAGGGATGTTACACAAGGTGTCGGCACCGCCCAATACGGCGCTCATACACTCTGTTGTGGTGCGCAACAAGTTGACGTTGTAATCCATTAAGGATTTATTGCGCAGGCTAGGAGAGGCCGTAATATAGCACTCCAAATCAATGTTGTATACTTCTCCTAATGTTTTAGTAAGAATGCGATAGGCACGGTATTTTGCCATTTCAAAAAAGTAATGGCTGCCTATTGAAGTGTCTATATTGATTCTTTTTCCCGCTTTCGCGAAAGCGGATAAATGACCAGTATCATTTAAATGATTTAAATACTCGTTAAGGTGAGCCGTAAAATAGGCAAGTTCCTGTGTAATCGTAGCGCCAGCTTGTTGATAGGTAGTGGTATTTACCGTAATGTTTGAAAAGTAACCTTCAAAGTTATGGATAAAAGCATCTAGTTTTTGATGATCTTGATCCTTGTTTTTAAACCAGTTACCATCACTTACCAATTGGTGGATGATGTCTATGTGAATGTATACTTTTGGAGCGATTTTATGAACTGATTTGATATAATCCAAATCAAAAAACTGAGGATGCACCTGTATGCCATTTTGAGGAAGGTTTTTAAATAGTACCCCAGGATCGATGTCTTTATGAGGGATAGAGAAAATAATTCCTTCTCCACCACGGCTGAGTATATCTAAGGCTTTTTTATTTGCGGCAACCGCATTACCCGCATACACCCGCTGAGAAATATACCAATCGTTAGTCGGTGACGAGCGATTAGGAATATGTACCTCAGGGGCACCATCTCTATGGTAAAATGGCTTGATATGTATGCCTTCTCGGGTTGGTGTTATCAGTGTCTTGTTATAATCGGCACCTTTGAGGTCCATTTGAATGTTCTGTTTCCATTGTGCTTCAGAAACTGGTTCAAAATCGTGGAAAAGTTCTTTACTCATTTTCTTTAGTTTTTACAGAGTCTGGATGCTGAATAATGAACACCTCTTCATTACTACGTTTCATTAAATAGCGCTCTCGAGCAAATTTTTCTAAACCTAAACTATCTTTTAAAGAAGCTATTCGCGCTTGATCACGTGCTATTCCTTTTCTATAGAAATCAACATTTTTTTCTTTTTCAGAGATGTGTTGGTCAATGCTTCTGTGTGATGTCATCCAAGCATTTGCATCTAGAAATAAAATCCAGACTGCAAAAAAGAGGCTAATAAGCGTGTACTTATTACTAAAAAACTTCCAATATGGACTAGCTTTTATTTTTTTTAATCCCATAAGTGGAAATTTAAGAAATTATCCTAGTTTTTGGTCAATAATCGTACGCAAGATTTTAACACCTACCGAATTGAATCGGTTGGTAGGTATAATCACATCTGCATATACCTTGGTAGATTCTATAAACTGTTGGTGCATAGGTTTTAAGGTATTCTGATAACGCTCCAGTACTTCATTTAAATTGCGCCCACGATCTGCAATATCGCGTTTTAACCTTCTTATCAATCGCTCATCGCTGTCGCAGTCAATATAAACTTTGATGTCAAACAGCTTACGAATGTTAGGCATGGTAAGGATTAAGATCCCTTCTACGATAACCACTTGACTAGGTGCGGTTTTTATAGTTTCCTCAGTGCGGTTGTGCTCTTTAAAACTGTAAACAGGTTGATCTATAGTTTTTCCTTCTTTGAGCTGTAAAAGATGCTTTTCCAATAAATCAAAATCGATACTTTCAGGATGATCAAAATTGATTTTAGTGCGCTCTTCATAAGTAAGGTCACTAGTGTCTTTATAATAAGAATCTTGAGAGATAACGGTTACTTCGTGATCTGGATATTCATGAACCATTTGTTCGACAACTGTGGTTTTCCCACTACCGGTTCCACCTGCGATTCCTAGTATAAGCATGAGAGATTTTTGATTTTCACAAAAGTACGATTTTAGGTTTGAGTTTTAAGCGGTGAATTTTTAGTTTTGTGTTGATGAGCCATCGAATTCTTAAGTTTTACAATACCTGGTATAGTGGAGTTTTATCATTTGCAGTCCCCGACATTAGGGATTGGATAGGAATCACTAAGCTCCAGAGCTGTAATTTGTTTATGAATCTGATGTATTTCTCGATCTGTTTTTTATGAATTCTATTGTTCTCAACCCTCTTATTACTCAAGAACATCTAGTAACTTTACCCAAAAAGAAATATGTCCCTACAGATAGAAGCAAGTTGGAGAGAAGTATTGCGTGATGAATTGTGTCAACCTTATTTTGAGGACTTGACGGAGTTTGTAAAACATGATTATAGAGAACACACTTGTTATCCACCGGGTAATAAAATTTTTGCAGCTTTTGATCGCACTCCCTATGAACGTGTAAAAGTAGTGATTATAGGACAAGATCCTTATCACGCTGCCGGTCAGGCAAACGGTTTGTGTTTCTCTGTAACTGATGGCATAAAGCATCCGCCTAGTTTGATCAACATATTTAAAGAAATCTCTCAAGATTTAAATCAGCCGTATCCAGAATCTGGGAATTTAGAACGCTGGGCCGACCAAGGGGTTTTGTTGCTCAATACCGTTCTTACTGTGCGGGAATCAATGGCGGGTAGTCACCAGAAAAAAGGGTGGGAAAAATTTACGGATACGGTTATTAGAAGAATATCTGATGAGCGTAAAAATGTGGTGTTTCTTCTTTGGGGCGGATTTGCCAAAGAAAAAGCAACGCTTATCGATCCTAAATTTCACTTTATTTTAGAAACCGGTCATCCATCACCTTTAAGTGCTAATAGAGGCTACTGGTTTGGAAACCAACATTTTTCTAAGACCAATCGCTATTTACAAGAACACGGAATGAAGCCTATAAAATGGTAGTTACAGCCTGCGAAAATTCTTTTAATCCAAATTGCTCCAATCATTTTTTGATCTCTGATTTTTAGTAGCTACCAGAGATTTAATTTTTACTCTTGTAAACTTGAAGCTGTCTTTTAGGTGTATGATGTAGTTGGCTTTTTCCTTTTTTAATTTTAATGAGTAGATTGTGCTTATTACAAGTTTGCGTGAGGGATTGCAGTGGAAATCCCGCAGCAGGCACCCATTTTTCTTGGGTACCTGCGAGGAATTGCAGCGTAAAGCCCGACCACAACAGTGGTCACGCCTTAATGAATGAGGTAAAAGTGAAAATATACCTTATATTACCAACCATCAAAACCTATTTATGAGTACGGATATCAAAATTAACAGACCAACACCTATAGACTTAACAGAGCGACCAGCATTTTATGATGCTAATTCTAATCTGGTTACGACTATGAACAATTTAGAAGAGGGTAAAGTGGTGCTTATAAGATCATTTTATAGCAATGGCCTGAATCTGCTCAAGGAATTGCATGTGCACCTTAAAAAGAAGTTGCCTAATACAACCTATCAAGAACAGCAAGTTTACCGAGATACCTACCGCAAAATGTCCCATCTTATTTTGCTAGAGATCGTTCAAAATCAACTAGAGGTAAAAAAAGCACCTTCCATAGGTTGGTTAGAGAAATTATATCCAGACGTCAGTGAGTTTCATTTACCTCTTCCATTAATTCAAGGACTTAACAGCTCTTGGCAATGGTTTAAAAAAGGGATTTCCATTCCTGTACTGCGCAATAAAATACACCCTTATTACGGGGTTTATTTCCCAACACGTTTTGAGCATTTGGAAGTCTTTGATACCTATTTAGAACGTTATGAGGGACCTAAGAAAGCAGCGTTTGATGTAGGAACAGGATCTGGTGTTCTCGCTCTTCAACTGCTTAAATATAGTTTTCAAAAAGTCTTTGCTACAGATGTAAACCCGAATGCTATTATCGGCCTTACTGAATATATGGGCGATACCAAGTTATCTCGTAAAATAGAACTGGATCATGCCCCCCTTTTTGGAAAATTTGATCAACCAGCAGAGCTTATTGTGTTTAATCCGCCATGGTTGCCCGCATCACAAGATGTTGAAGGACTTGATCAAGCCATTTATTATAAAGAAGATCTGTTTCCATCATTCTTTGAAGGAGCAAAAGAACGCCTGGCAGAAGGTGGTAAATTAGTTATTTTGTTTTCTAATATTGCTCAAATAACAGAGGTCACCAAAGAACATCCTATAGAAAAGGAACTTGCAGAAAACGATAGGTTCCAACTGGAACGTTGCTTTAAAAAGCGAGTGAATTCTGCTTCAGAAAAAACCAAACGCGATCCACACTGGCGCGATCAAGAAGAAGTGGAGCTTTGGGAGCTTCAACATAAGTAATTGATCGTATTAGAACCATCTATTATTCCCCCTTTACACTACTTAGGCACCCGCAAGTGATATAAACGCCTTGATAAGACTTCCGCTTATGGTCTTATCACAAGCCGCTAGGCTAGAAAAAGGAAGGTAACTTATTTAATACAGAAGTTTATTTTCTATTGAGGTATTTAGGGATGACTGAGAGTAAGTTTTTTTAAAGCTAAAAGCCTTTGGAATTAATTAAAGATTCTTTTAAAAAGGGAAAAGCGATAAGAACAGTTTTATTTTGAAAAGCACTACCCATAGGTTTTAGAAACTTGCAAGCTGTAGAGGCTTAATTTGATTTATTCTATAATCTCGTAGTCGATACTTAGTTTGCGCAGTGATCTTAGAGCAGTTGCCGTGTTTTTATCCTCAACCTCAATTTCTACCGCATCTCCTTCAAGAAGAATATCGGTCAATTCGTTTGATAAAGAGGCACTCATTAGAAATGAAATCTCTACAATACATTGGGCTATGGCTCTTCTCTCTGGTCTTAGAGCATCGCAAGACAATAAGTTTAATTTCATAATACTGATTTACTTGTGCAATATAGTTGAGTTGGAAGAAGTCTGCTTTATTCACAGGCTTTTAATTCTATTGCTACGTCATTTAAAACTCGATATAAAAGCCGCAAAACCAAGCTTATGGTTTTTGGCGCTTTTAAAAACAAGCTATTTGGAATACCAAATAGTCTTTTAGGCCATCTCCAATTAGTAAACACAACTACTTCGTATACCTTTTCTTTAAGGAGTCCTGCTTAGATGAGATTTTATCAGATTTGCTCCACAAATTCTAAAAACACTTTTTTATGTCGTTCTAGATCTAAATTTGGTGACAGAGAGGCACGTACAATATAATCCTTATCACCCTCTTTAGTAGTTCCTTGTGTAGAGGTGGCAGGCACCGTCCAGTAACATCCTTCTAATTGACCATAGCTCACACAAAATTTACTTTCGTCTGGGATTTCTGCAATCATTAAATGGATCAATTGAAGATTCAACGCCCTTTTGTAAGATTCTCTTTCTTCATCTGTGGATCCTTTGGTGGGAAGGTCCAATGAAAATACCGATGGGGTGAAGCCTTGATCTGCTAGTTCTTCAGAAACAAAATTGATTTTAGCCTCAGGCAAAGTTTTACCTATGAAATCTACAAATTCGCGAGTGTTTTTATAAGCATCACTGATACGTTGATTCATAGAAGGCAATTGTCTTGCTAGTATTTCATATTGCAAATCAGTCGCCTCATTATCACAGAAAATTAAATGCTTTTCCACCTTTTCCATCAAGGAAACCGTTTTTTTGTTTCCTACACAGTATCCAGCAGTACATTGACCACCACTTGGGAATTTTGATCCACTAGCATAAGATATAGTTCTTATGCTAGAAAGTATTTTCCCATCTCCTAAAAAGTGAACATTAGGACAAAAAGTTTGATCTAAAATAAAAACAGGATCTATCGCAGGCTCCCCCGTATGGGTGGTGCGCTCTTTTGTTAAGACCGCTTTAAGCTGAATAAGATCAGGAACTTCAACTCTAGGGTTGGTTGGGATCTCAGCAATGATATAAGGTATCGCATCTTCATGAGCTAGTTGATTTAAAATGCTATCGATACTGTTAACCATGTCGTTGTCCCCATCCACTGGTAAATCCACTACTTCAACGGTACTAAGGCAAGCTGCTACTCGTCTCGCTTGATCATTTGTGCCACCATAACAATTAGGAGGGACTATAAATTTAATTGCCTTACCAGGATGTTTTTCTAATGCTTCATCTATCAGCCCCATCATGATCGCATATTGAACAGATAATCCACAAGAACCTACTAGAGCTTTGGTATGCGAACCAGTAACACTGGCAATAGATGCTAAGACACTTTTTTTATTGGATTCTACAGCAGAAATATCCCTGTCTTCTAAAAGACTTTTTTGAACCAATGATGTTAACGCAGTGTGAGAATCGGCTGGAGTCATGGCTATAGTCTCCCTTCTTCTTACATGCTGAATATCTGCAATATAAGATTCGTTTTTTGAACCGTTCACCAATAGAATACTTCCTAAATAAGGATGAACATTGATAAAGAAATCAATGTTTGGGTTAAGATCAAAACTACATAGGTCATTTTTTTGGGAAATATAAATGCTGCTGCCATCAAATGCAGCAACTTTTTCAAGATCATCCACTTGGCACAACTCAAAGTTATAGCCATAAACAACTCTTAATATATCAGTGTCCAACAGTTCTGGCAATTCACTAGTGTACAGAATTCGGGTGCTTTTTTGATCCAATAAGTTTTTTCTAAGTACCGCTAAAACAGGAATTGTCTTTGATGCAAAACTGATTACATGATCAGACTCCGTATGATTCAATTGAGCAATGGCCCATTCTAATATAGAAGATAGAGGATGTCCCAAGCGAATATAATCGTAGGCAGTAGGCAGAATACTTAGAGAAGAAGTTTGCGTATTATCAGCTTCAAACAAGGTCTCGAACTGCTCTAAAAATTGAATTTTAGCCAGTTTTTCCTCATAGAGATCTAGTCGATGCGTTGTCAGACCTATCCAGTCTTTAGGCATGTTTTCTAAAACTTCTTTGATATAATGGAGCACGTTACTGTCGGACATAGGAGTTACTTTAAGTACGCAAAAATATGGATTTAAAGAGCCAATTTTAAGGGTTTAACAAGACGTTTTGATGCGTTTTGATAAAGGGTTCGATTCTAAGAAAAAGAGGAGGAAAAAATATAGGGCTCTGTTAAAGGTGGCAGTTTCTACTTAAAATACTTTATTTGCTATTAATAGAAACAGGACATTAGCAGAGTTAGGCGCTTCATTTCCTGTGGAAAACCATCGTATACGATTTCTAGTTGAGCCGCTTCCAAAGACCGCTCAAATAACACTGCCACAAGTAATCTATGGCCTGCATATTATGTATTTATTTCAACAATCCAATTTAAGAAATTGAAACCACTTCTAAGGTAATAAGAAAAAATCCCTCACCAACAGAACCTATTGTCATCGTGATTTGATGTTTTCCGCTTTCGCGAAAGCGTCCACAAAAAAAGTCCACTAGAAGCAACTTCCAGTGGACTTTATTATAATAAGTTATCGCTAGAGCTAAATGCTACAGACGACAAAGTTCTTTAAGCGAAAACCTATTTTTTAATTAAGCCAATCTCCACAAGTCGCTGGTATAAGAATTCGCCTGCCGTAATGTCTTCGTATTGTTTTGGGTTGTTCTCATCCACACACTCCTCTAAGCAATCCAATTTCATATCACTACGTGGATGTAAGAAAAAAGGGATGGAATAGCGGCTCGTATGCCACAATTCACGTGGCGGATTCACCACTCTGTGGATGGTGGAGCGCAGTTTATTATTGGTATGGCGTTGCAGCATATCACCTACATTAATGACCAGCTCATCTTCTTGAGCAATAGCATCCATCCATTCGCCTTGGCGATTTTGAACTTGTAATCCTGGTGCACTTGCACCCATTAATAAAGTAATAAGGTTGATATCTCCATGTGCTCCAGCTCTTACGGCGTTATCTGGTTCGCTGGTGATTGGTGGGTAATGAATAGGTCTTAAGATGGAGTTCCCGTTACTCGCCCAATGATCAAAATAGTTTTCTTTTAAACCTATGTGAAGCGATAAGGCTCTGAGCACATAAATACCGGTCTTCTCTAACATGCGAAAGGCTTGCATTCCTATTTTGTTGAATTCTGGAAGTTCCTTAACTGGTACGTTATCTGGATAGACTTCTTCTAACTGTGCATCTGCTGACACTTCCTGTCCAAAATGCCAAAATTCCTTCAAATCGCCCTCCTTCTTACCTTTGGCATGTTCCTTTCCAAAGGATACATAACCGCGCTGGCCATTCAACTCCTCGCGTTCGTAACCGAGTTTAGTATCTTTAGGAAGTTGAAAAAATTTCTCTACTTCAGTATATAGTTGTTCCACCAATTCATCAGATAAGAAGTGGTTTTTTAAAGCGACGAAGCCTATGTCTTCATAAGCAGCGCCTATCTCGTTGATAAATTTTTGTTTTCTCTTAGGATCCTCGCTTAAAAAGTCAGCTAGATCTACACTTGGAATATTAGTCATGATAATAAATAGTATTAGAAGTTCTGTAATTAAAATCTCAGTGAAGTAGCAAGTAACAACTCATTACCAGTGTACAATGGGGTAAATTGAACCTTTACCTGAGATTCTAGTGTTTTATTTCTGTTTTTAAAGATAACATTCTTTAGTAAAGGATACAGCCAGTAAGCGATTTTTGTAGATAAAATTCCGATTCCAGCTCCTGCCAAAATATCACTGAACCAATGTTTATCATTATATATACGTAAAAAACCAGTTGTTGTTGCTATAGAATACCCAGCTATGCTGTACCATAGTGATTCGTGACCGTATTCTTGATGCAGGAATTCTGCTGCCATAAATGAAATCGCTGTATGACCAGAAGGAAAACTGCTTTGAGACCTTCCGCTAGGTCTTCTTATGTTGGTATTGTTCTTGACGATATTCACACTGGAATATAACAATAGAGTAGAGGTTCCCAAAATAATACTTTTATTAAGCATATTGTTTCGCCCTTTTATACCTAAAAGGTCAAGCCCGTAAGTTGCTGCAATAGGAGAGAACATAATATAGTCATCTATCATGGTTTTGGCTCCATTAGGATGTAAACTTTTTCTAATATCTCGGTCCCATTTTCTAACAGGATCATTCTTAATTCCTAGAATACCGTAACTCATTAATCCAAGAGGCAACAACAGAGAAGTGCCTTTAAAAGCTACTTTTTCTTGAAATGGGAGGGAATCAGCTACTTTTTGTTGGCTTTGGCAGTTACATGAATAGAATAAAAAGAGAGATAAAAGAAGCTGTTTCATGGAACTTTGATTGTTGATACAAAGTTAGTAAATGATAGGTACTCTTTAACCACAACCTGAAAGGAAGTAGACAGATTATCTTACATTTGAAATACAGTTCATACTAATGATAGATACAGATCAAACAGACTTAAAAAAACTCTACAGCAATGCCTTAGATCATAAGGTGCTTATAGATTTATATAAAAAAATGCTATTGCCTCGACTGATAGAAGAGAAGATGTTAATACTCTTGCGTCAAGGACGTATTTCTAAATGGTTTTCTGGAATAGGTCAGGAAGCAATTTCAATAGGTCTTACGGCTGCTATGCAAAAGGATGAGTACATCTTACCTATGCATAGAAACCTAGGTGTTTTTACCTCTCGAGAAATACCTTTATGGAAGCTTTTTGCACAGTGGCAAGGGAAGGCAGAAGGCTTTACCAAAGGCCGCGACCGAAGTTTTCATTTTGGAACTCAAGAGTATAAAATCGTCGGGATGATCTCTCACTTAGGTCCACAATTAGGGGTTGCAGACGGTATTGCACTTGCTCAAATGATGAAGAATACTGGTAAAGCCACAGCGGTTTTTACTGGTGAAGGCGGAACTAGTGAAGGCGATTTTCACGAGGCGCTTAATGTAGCCAGTGTTTGGAGTTTGCCGGTACTTTTCTGCATAGAAAATAACGGTTATGGACTTAGTACCCCAACTTCAGAACAGTATAATTGTGAACACCTTGCAGACCGTGCATTGGGTTATGGTATGGAATCTCATATTATTGATGGGAACAATATTATCGAAGTTTACACTAAAGTTTCGGCCATATTAAACGACATGCGCGAGAATCCTCATCCAGTGTTGATCGAGTTCAAGACCTTTAGAAGAAGAGGTCATGAAGAGGCAAGTGGGACCAAATATGTACCTGATGAATTGCTAGAATACTGGGAACAACGAGACCCGTTATCCAGATTTGAAAAATTCTTATTGGAAGATCATGTTATTTCTAGTGAGCAAATTGACAACTGGAGTGAGGAGTTTAAACAGGAGATCAATGATGGTCTTGATATCGCTTTCGCGAAAGCTTTACCTCATTCAACAACAGAACTAGAACTCGCAGACGTATTTGCACCACACCTATTTAAAGCGGTGCCGCAGGGAAATTCTACTCACAACATAAGGTTAATAGATGCCATAAAAGATGGGCTAGAGGAAGCTATGGATGCCTTTGACAACTTAGTAATCATGGGCCAAGACGTCGCAGAATATGGCGGAGTATTTAAAATAACTGACGGTTTTGTTGAAAAGTACGGAAGAGAACGCGTAAGAAACACACCTATTTGTGAAAGTGCTATTATAGAAGTGGGAATGGGTCTGAGTATTATGGGAATGAAAGCAGTTGTTGAGATGCAGTTTGCCGATTTTGTAAGCAGCGGCTTTAATCCGATTGTCAATTATCTAGCTAAATCTTATTACCGGTGGAATCAAACAGCAGATGTGGTGATCCGCATGCCTTGTGGGGCTGGAGTAGGAGCCGGGCCTTTTCACTCTCAAACCAATGAGTCATGGTTCTATACGGTACCAGGGCTTAAAATCGTATACCCTTCTTCCCCAGCAGATGCCAAGGGCTTATTAATCGCTTCTATAGAAGATCCAAATCCAGTACTTTTCTTTGAACACAAAGCACTGTATCGATCCGTCTACGAAGAAGTTCCAGAGGGTTATTACAATAGAGAATTAGGGAAAGCAATGACTGTTTGTGAAGGTATGGATGCTACTATCATTACATTTGGTGCAGGAGTACATTGGGCAAAACAGCTTATAAAAGAAGAAAATCTTTCCTTAGACCTTTTGGATTTAAGATGTTTAGTTCCCTTGGACAAAGAGGCCATAATTAAATCAGTTCAGAAAACAGGCAAGGTGTTGTTATTAACTGAAGACAACCTAACAGGTAGTGTTATTAGTGATATAGCAGCCTTTATTAGTGAAGAATGCTTCGAATATCTAGACGCCCCCGTAATGAGGTTAGGAAGTATTGATACGCCTATACCTTTTGAAAAGAGCTTAGAAAGTAATTACCTTCCCACAAAAAGATTAAAGGAAAAAATAAAAGAGTTATTGAAATATTAAAATTAATGGGATCAACAGGATATTTCTAATAAACCACTTCTGAGGTACCTTATAAATAGAAAATTAGTTGATTTATTGATACAGCAGATAATTACCGCTATCTGCTTTGGTCGTTAATGATTGGATTTGCTTTTGTTCTTTTTGGGTCCTGACCCTATCAGGGTATCATAATACCCACTGCCATCATTTTAGTACGTTTTTTTAACTCTTTTAGTGTTGTGTTGATTTTTAAAGTGTAGAAGAAAGACATCATTAAAAGATATAGCGTCTAATTAATAGTAAATAAATCAATAGCTATTATCTTTGAATAGTGAAAAATGAATACGATATAATTATTGCCGGTGGAGGACTTTCAGGTCTTACAGCGGCAATTTTGTTTTCTAAAGATTTCAATGTCCTGTTTATTGATCCTGATGCGTATCCACGCCATAAAATGTGTGGGGAGTATTTGAGCAATGAAGTCATCGGGTTCCTAAAGGAACTAGATATTGATCTGGATCGAGAATCCTCAGTTGATTTAGAACACTTAAAATTCACCATTGCTGGTCATAGGTCTATAGAATGCGCATTGCCTCAGGGAGGTAAAGGAATCTCTAGGTATCATCTCGATCACCTACTGTATCAAAAAGCCATTAAAAGCGCCGATTTCCTTCAAGATAAGGTCGTAAATGCTGTTTTTGACAAAGATACTTTTCAAGTCAGCACTACTTCTCAGCATTTGCAGTGTAAGCAATTTATTATGGCTACTGGGAAACGATCTTTGTTAGATAAAAAACTAGATCGTAAATTTATACAGCAAAAATCACCATGGCTCGCCGTTAAAATGCATTACAAGTACTCTATAAGTGATCGTCTGGTGGAATTACACAACTTTGATGGCGGTTATGCAGGTGTTTCCAAGGTGGAAAATGGGCATGTGAATCTTTGCTATCTCGCTAGTTATGAATCTTTTAAAAAGCATAAGAACGTTACTGAT
Organism: Nonlabens sp.; assembly: GCF_018401815.1. GTDB lineage: Bacteria > Bacteroidota > Bacteroidia > Flavobacteriales > Flavobacteriaceae > Nonlabens. The sequence continues at coordinate 179,268 of NZ_JAGYKG010000005.1, read as the reverse complement.
TTTAATAAAAAAGTACTTTCAAAAAATGAGTTTTTAAAGAGTTTTTTTAAAGAAGCCATCCCTGCTTGGGAACAACCTATTACTATTTCTCAAATCTCTTTTGAAAAGAAAGAACCTATAGAGAACAACATTCTGATGTTAGGAGATACAGCAGGTTTGATACATCCACTTTGCGGTAATGGAATGGCTATGGCTATTCACAGTGCCAAAATCGCTTTTGAAGAGCTATATCTATACCTCAACGATGATATGTCCCGAGAACAAGCCTTAAAAAATTATGCGCGTAGGTGGAAAAAAACATTCCGCAAGCGATTAAAAATAGGACGCATCCTGCAAGGAATACTGTTAAATAAGACCTATACGAGGTGGGGTCTGTGGCTCCTTCGTAAATTTCCGTTTATATTACCTACCACCATAAAAGGCACCCATGGGAAACCTATCTAATATTACATACGATTCTCATAAACGCAATACCGATCCAGAATGGATGGATGATCCTATGCTAGAGGAACTCACTTTGCAACATGCTGTGGACGATATCAATACGGTAAATAACCTGCTAGGTGGCTTTAAGTTTATGCTTCAGGCGGTAAAAAAAGAGGTCTCTAAACACCCCAATCAATCATTGGTAATAATTGATGCAGGTTGCGGTGATGGTGAGATGTTGCGCTATTTAGAAGCCCATTTGGATCGAGAAAACATCAGCTTTGTCGGGCTAGATTTTGCATCCCGATCTATTGAGAAAGCTCGTGATAAAAGTGAGGGATTGTCAAGGTTAAGCTTTCGCGAAAGCGATATACTACAGATCAACCCTGAAGAAGTACACTGTGATATCCTCATAAGCTCTTTAACCATGCATCATTTTGATGACGAAGAAATCGTAAGTTTCCTTTCTAAATTTAAAGAGATTACAACCAAAAGTATCATTATCAATGATTTGCACAGGCATCGAATTGCCTTTCTATTTTTTAAATATATAAGTCCTATTTTTATAAAACATGACATCTCTAAACACGATGGATTGATCAGTATTGCATCAGGTTTTAAAACTAGAGATTTTAAGAAATATGCTACTGCTATAGGTGTAACAAATGACCGATGGACATGGAAGTGGTCGTTCCGTTTTATATGGATAATTCCAATAGATGAGCGTAAAAATTAAAAGTGTAGCGACGGTAACGCCGCAGTATTATAAGGAAACTAAAGACATTTTGCCATTTGTTGAAGAATGGCTTTCTGGTCAGGACGAGCGTTTGAGACGCAAAACCATCAAGATTTTTGAAGGTGCAGGCGTGGATAAACGTTATTCCATCATGGATCCTATTGAAGTTTTTACAAGGACTTCTTTTCAAGAACGCAATGATATTTATAAAAGAGAAGTGGTGCCTCTAGCTCAAACGGCTATAGAGAAAGCTTTGAAAAAAGCCTCTTGGAATGCTCAAGAACTCGATTACATCATCACCGTAAGTTGCACAGGTATCATGATCCCGTCTATTGACGCCTATTTGATCAACTCTATGGGTATGAGACAAGATATCGTGCGATTGCCAGTTACAGAAATGGGCTGTGTTGCAGGGATTTCTGGACTGATTTATGCCGAAAATTTCCTCAGAGCCAATCCAAATAAAAAAGCAGCGGTGCTGGCTATAGAAGCACCTACGGCAACCTTCCAATTGGACGATTTCTCCATGGCCAATATGGTGAGTGCGGCTATATTTGGTGACGGATGCGCCTGTGTATTGCTTTCTTCTTGTGAAGAAGACAAAGGTCCAGTTATTAAATCACATGAAATGTACCATTTCCCAGATGCAACACACATGATGGGATTTGACTTAGTAAATAGTGGCTTACAAATGGTGTTGGATAAATCTGTTCCAGAAACTATAGCTAGTCATTTTCCTGCTATTATACATCCGTTTTTAGAAAAGAATGGATTAACTATCAACGATGTTGATCATTTAATTTTCCATCCTGGAGGTAAAAAGATCGTGCAAACTGTAGAAGAACTGTTTCATAAACTCGGTAAAAATATAGACGACACTAAAGAAGTATTGCGTATCTATGGAAACATGAGTAGCGCGACAGTTCTATTTGTTTTAGAACGCTTTATGTGTAGGGAACTCAACAAAGGCTCTAAGGGTTTGATGTTAAGTTTTGGACCTGGGTTTACTGCTCAAAGAATACTATTAGAATGGTAAAAGAGTTTAAAGATACCTATGCGTTAATTTTAGGCGGCAGTAGTGGCTTAGGCTATGCAAGTGCTTTAAAATTGGCTCAACACGGAATGAATTTGATCATTTTTTACAGAGCAGCCAGAATGCAAATGGAACAAATAGAGGCGAGCTTTGATGTCTTGCGTTCTTATGATATCCAATTAGTAACCATCAATAGTGATGCAACTAGAGAGGATCAATTAGAACAAAACTTGTCAAAAATAGAAGACTTTTTAAAAGGTCAAAAAATAAGTGTGCTGCTGCACAGCATCTCTAAAGGCAATCTAAAGCCATTAACAGGTGATCAACCATTAACTACTATTGATTTCCAGCAAACCATTCATTCTATGGGAATAAGCTTGTACAGCTGGACCAAAGCACTTTTCAACGCTCATTTGTTTGCTCAACCAGCAAAAATTCTAAGTTTTACAAGTGAGGGGAGTACCAAACCTATGAAGTCTTATGCCGCTGTGAGCGCAGCAAAAGCAGTTTTAGAGGCGATCAATAGGAGTATAGCCATTGAGTTTGCTCCACACCAGATTACTTCCAATTGTATACAAGCCGGAGTTACTGACACCTTGAGTTTAAGCATGATTCCTGGGTACGAAGAACTGAAGGCTGCGAGTTTAAAGCGGAATCCTCATCAGGAATTAACTACTCCTGAACGTGTAGCAAACGCAGTCTATTTAATGAGTAAGGAAGAAGCAGGCTGGATCACAGGAACCATCATTAAAGTCGATGGTGGCGAGAGTTTGCAATGAAGATGAATCTGAACTTGAACTTGAACTCGAACTAAAGACTAGGTTTTTTTTTAAAAATCGAGATAAAATAGAAAGGGGCTTACGCACCCTTTAGGGCTGGGGAACGGAAACTTGAACTCGAACTTGAACTTGAATTTGAACTTGAAATCGAACTTGAACTAAAGACTAGGTTTTTTTTAAAAATCGAGATAAAATAGAATGGGGTTTCCGCACCCTTTAGGGCTGGGGAACGGAAACTTGAACTTGAATCTGAACTTGAACTTGAACTCGAACTAAAGACTAGGTTTTTTTTTAAAATCGAGATAAAATAGAAAGGGGCTTCCGCACCCTTTAGGGCTGGGGAACGGAAACTCGAAATCGAACTTGAAATCTAAGTTCAAAAACCTATAGATATGCACATCATACTTAATACTCCAAAAGAATGCTCTTAAATCCATTAGAAAAAATTGTAGCTAACCTCCCTTATGGTGACGGATTTAAGTTTGTAGATCAGTTGTTAGAGATCGATGACACTAGTGTGATCGGGATTTACCGTTTTCAAAAGAAGGAATACTTCTATGAACACCATTTTAAGGATCATCCAGTAACTCCAGGCGTTATCCTAACAGAATGTATGGCTCAAATAGGGTTGGCTTGCTTAGGAAGTTATTTGATGCAAGACGAAGAAAAACCTCTTCAATGTGCCTTTACAGAAAATCACATTACTTTCTTGAACACTGTTTTACCAGAAACAACCGTCATTGTTACTGCAAAAAAAGAATACTTTCGTTTTGGTAAATTAAAAGTAAGGGTTCAAATGATAGATGAGAGCAAGAATAAAATCGCTGAAGGCTGGATGAGCGGAATTATAATTGCTAAATAATCTCCTTTTGTAGCCTACACAACTAACTCCAATGAAGACTTACTCATTCAAACTCCAGTCGTAATCCATATAACGCACTCGGGCATTTTTATCAATTTTAACTTTACTGTAGCTGTTTAAAAAATCAATAAGATCTCCATTTTTGGTAAAATCCTTTCTGAACCATTTGAAGATATTGGAAATTTCGACTCTACCTGCTGTTATCGTATTGCGTTTGGGATCATTGATAAACTGCACCGCTAGTCGCTGCAGTTGTGCATCCACTTGAGCAGCCGTAAAAGCCTCATCCATCAATGGCGGACAAGAAAAAGAAGCACAATTGATCCCAAAATGAATGCGCGGCTCGTTCATTTTTCTTAGTATTTCATGCTCAATTTCTTCTAGACTGATCAGCTTTTCACCTATTTTCCAAAGGCGTTGTTCCCATGGATCCTTGATGTCTTTGATGCTTTTTAAAGGATAGTTTCTGACAATCAAATCAATGGTCATCGCATTGTAAGCATTCATATAATAAGCTAATTCATCCTCGCGGCTCCACTTATTTTTTGGGGTGTGCACTCGGATACTTTCTAGATAATCTCTTAAAGGCTTTTGATGTGTTTTAATTCCTTCATAATTAACTGCGCCGTTTTTGTTGACATACTTCTTAAGCAATTGATCAAAAAGGCGGTGATCAAAGACCTCTTTGTTCTCTTGTATATGTTCTTGCTGCATGGCCGTATTAGAAACGACATAATTGGCCAAATGCTGTTCTTGAACCTCCTTCTGCTGGGAGTTACAGAAGCCAATACCCAATAAGGCAACTACTAAAAATTTGTTCTTTGTCATCTTGTGTTCTTTTAAAAGTACTGAACTGTTCCAAAAACCAACCACTTGCTTGATTCTTACCAAAACCAAAAACCTAATCCTATTGGAATACTGCATTAAAGATATGCTTATGAATACAACTCAACACCCATTCCTATCCCTATTTTTTTTAACTCATCATTACTATTCTTGAATGAGCTGCTGCTGCAACAAACCTTTATAACCATCCTACACAGTAAAAGTCCATGATTAACAGTAGCCATATCTACTAAAGATTATGTAGTTTCGTTTTGTTATGAATACAGATAATAATAGGCGAAGAGTTGTGATTACGGGAATGGGTGTTGTGGCTCCTAATGCCATTGGGGTTTCCGCTTTCGCGAAAGCATTACAAGAACAAACCTCTGGAATAAGATTTGACCCACAATTAGCCGATTTAAACTTTGGCTGTCAAGTTTCTGGCACCCCACAAATTACAGAAGAATTACTCGCCGATAATTTTACACCGCTACAACTAAGAGGCTTGAAAGCCAGCGGCCTGGTTTATGGGGTTATCGCTGGAAAAGAAGCTTTTAAAGATGCTGGTCTAGAAATCGCAAGTCCAGAAAAGGCCCTGTCAGAAATGGGAATTATTTTCGGAACTGGTCAAAGCGGTGGTGAAAAATTTAGGGAAGCCATTCATTTAATTGATGATAAAAAAGTGCGCCGCCTTGGAAGTACCAGTGTGATTCAAACCATGACCAGCGGTATCAGTGCCTGGTTGGCAGGAGAATTGGGTTGTGGCAATATCGTCACCAGTAATTCCAGTGCTTGTTGCACAGGTACAGAAGCATTTCTTATGGGCTATGAGCGTATTGCAGCTGGAAAAGCAACTCAAATGCTGGTGGGATCTACTAGTGATTCAGGCCCTTATATCTGGGGCGGATTTGATGCCATGCGGATTTTACCAACTAAATACAACCAAGATCCAGAAAACGCCAGCAGGCCTTTATCAGAAGATGCCGCAGGTTTTGTTCCTGGATCTGGAGCCGGTGCTTTTATTTTAGAACATTTAGGTAGTGCTCAAAAACGAGGAGCTAAGATCTATGCAGAAGTATTAGGAGGTGCAGTAAATTCTGGCGGACATCGAGCTGACGGCTCTATGACAGCACCTAATGGTCAAGCTGTACAAGATTGTATACATCTGGCAATGAAAGATGCAGGAGTAACTGCAACAGAAATCGATGCGATTAATGGACACCTTACTGCAACATCAAAAGACGCTTTCGAAATTAAAAATTGGTCGACTGCTTTTAAACTTAAAGGCGCAGAATTCCCTTTTATAAATACCTTTAAGTCCTGTATAGGCCATTGCCTCGCTGCAGCAGGTAGTATAGAGTTGGTAGGAGCTGTGCTACAATTAAAAGAACAAAAGATATATGGAAACAGCAATATCACTTCTATACATCCAGAGATTATGGATGTAATTGACAAAAAGAGTTTTCCGTTAAGCTCCAAATATGTAGATCTGAATATTTTGGCAAAAGCGAGTTTCGGATTCGGAGATGTAAATGCCTGCGTTTTACTAAAAAAGTACAGTTCTTAACTACTGAATTTCCTAAAAAAGTATTTTACTGATCTAACTTTGTTATTAAGGGTTTAAACTCTTAAACTCTCCCTAACTCCAAGGAAAATCCATTTTTTGATGGTATTTTTAAAATTCTATTGAAAAAATAACATGCAAGAAAACGAAATACAAGAAGCGCTTTTTAAAATTGTAAAAGTCTATCTACCTCAAGATGTAAAAGAAAGCGCTATACAATTGGAAAGCCATTTAATGCAAGATCTAGGTATTAATAGTGCCCATTTAGTAGATGTCGTACTCGATGTGGAGGATGCCTTTGACATTACTCTTGATGAAAAAGATATGGAAGCTATGAAAACGGTAAGTAACGCTATTGAAATAGTTACAGCAAAAACCGCTTCATAGGTTTCAACTGCCATTAAATTACCAATCATATAAATCACTAATCACATGTCAAGATTACCAAAAATTGAACGTTTTAAAAATGAAGTAGAATCAAAATACCAGATTTTTAATGGGATTTTTATGACACTACCATTTGATCAGATTTCAAATACTGGTGGATTATTGCCATTATTTCATGAATTATGTGTAAGAGGTTATGAAAAAGGTAAAAACCCTACCGAGATTGTCGAGTACTTTTTTGAAAGATACATGCGTGACACAGCTTCTAAAGAGCGAGAAGACATGCTTTTTAGATTTATTCAATATATAGAGCGACAGGTAGTGTTGTTTGATGCTATTGAAGATGCCGCTTTTAGTAAGGTCAACAATATAGATGGCCGCGGTTCCCTGCGCAGTATCAAAGAGGAGGCAGTAGAACTAAATAAAACAGAAGAATTAGCTGCTTATTTAAAAGAATTTAAAGTACGCCCGGTATTAACAGCTCACCCAACACAATTTTATCCAGGCGCTGTTCTGGGTATTATTAACGATTTGGGAGATGCTATTAAAGCGAATCAACTACAGGAGGTCAAACTGTTGCTTTCCCAATTGGGTAAAACCCCTTTCTTTAAAAAGGAAAAACCTACTCCATTTGATGAGGCGGTAAGTTTAATTTGGTACCTAGAACATGTATTTTATCAGGCGATGGGTAATATTTATGATTACCTTAAAACCCATATTGAGAATCCGCAGGAGTTTAAGAATCAGATTGTAGAAATAGGTTTTTGGCCAGGTGGTGATCGAGATGGAAATCCGTTTGTGACTACGGCTATTACATTAAATGTAGCCAAACGATTGCGATCCACCATATTTAGAAATTATTACAGGGATTTGCGCAAGCTGCGCAGAAGGCTTACTTTTAAAGGCGTTGAAGAGCAGTTATCAGCTTTAGAAAGTAGGTGTTACAAGTCTATTTTTGAAAAAGAAGTCTTGGATTTTACTCCCCAAGATCTTATTGATAGAATGAACGAGATCAGGTCTACTGTTATAGAGCAGCATAACTCCCTATTTCTCGGTCAAATAGACAGTTTTATACATAAAATTGAATTGTTCGGTTTCCATTTTGCCACCTTAGATATACGACAAGATAGCAGTGCTCACGATGCGGTTTTTGATGAGATCCTCGCTTTCGCGAAAGCGAAACTACCCTCCAACTACGACAGCTTAACTGAAGATGAGAAAGTAAACGTACTGGCACAGGTGGAGGGCTCTATCGATCCTAATGAATTTACAGACGACTACACACAACGAACACTAAGCAGCATTTACGCCATTAAAAACATTCAAGAACGCAACGGGGAAAAAGGCTGTAATCGGTACATCATTTCTAATACACAAATGGCTTCTCAAATTATGGAGGTCTATGCGATGATCAGATTGTGTAATATGCCTCAACCCAAAATAGATGTAGTGCCTTTATTTGAAACTGTTCCAGATTTAATAAAAGCTCCAGAGGTGATGCGATCGCTTTATGAAAATGAGCATTACCGTGCTCACGTAAAAAGGCGAGACGATACGCAGCATATCATGTTAGGCTTCAGTGATGGTACTAAAGACGGTGGTTATTTAATGGCCAATTGGGCTATTTATGAAGCTAAAGAAGCCTTAAGTTCGGTTTCTAGGGAATACGGTATTTCTATTGTATTCTTTGATGGTAGAGGTGGACCGCCTGCTCGTGGTGGAGGCCAAACCCACCAATTTTACGCTTCTATGGGCACCAAAATAGAATCCAAACACATTCAGTTAACCGTGCAAGGTCAAACCATTAGCTCTAAGTTTGGCACCTTAGAAAGCTGTCAGTACAATCTAGAGCAAATGATAAGTAGTGGAGTGAGCAATGCGGTTTATGCTAGTGATGCCAATGACTTTTCAGAAAAGGATGAAGCTACTATGGATCAACTAGCAACATCAAGTTATAAAGCTTACACCGATTTTAAAGCGCACCCACAATTCCTGTCCTATCTGGAACAGATGAGCACCTTAAAATATTATGCCAAAACCAACATAGGAAGTCGCCCTAGCAAGCGTGCGGGAAGCGCAGAATTGAGGTTTAAAGATTTAAGAGCTATTCCATTTGTTGGTTCTTGGAGTCAACTAAAGCAAAATGTTCCTGGATTTTACGGCGTAGGTACCGCACTAGAAATAATGGATAAGGCTGGTAACTGGGAAGCAGCTGAAGAGCTGTATAAAAACAATAAGTTTTTCCGTACACTACTAGATAATAGCATGATGAGTTTAACCAAATCATTCTTTGGTTTAACTGCTTATATGGAGCATGATCCTATCTACGGTGAGTTTTGGAAGATGATTTATACAGAATACGAGCGTTCAAAAAAGTATATGCTCAAGATCTCTGGAATGAAAACATTGATGGAAAATGAGCCAGCAGGACGGGCCAGTATTCAAGCTAGAGAAACTATCGTCTTACCATTATTAACCATTCAACAATATGCATTAAAAATGGTGCAAGAGATCAATGCAGGAAAGGCGACTGAAAATATAGATACCTATGAGCGTATGGTAACTCGTTCTCTCTATGGAAATATCAACGCCAGTCGTAATTCTGCATAAGGAACTTTCCATTTATTAAAATTGATGCAAGTAGGTGGTTAAAGCTTTCTAAAGCTTGGCCATAACTTGTCGATGAATTATTAATTTTAAATCAAAACACAATTATGAAAAATATTACAGATTTTAATAAAATAACACCCACTGATCACGATATTATAGATCTTATTAAAAACAGGTGGAGTCCACGTACATTTTCTGACCAACCTGTTTCTCAAAGAGAACTTCAGATGCTTTTTGAAGCTGGCAGATGGGCTCCTAGTTCTAATAATTTACAGCCTTGGAATATAGTTTGGGGTATTAAAGGTAGCAAAACCTATGATCGGATTATGGATGTTCTGGTGGAATTCAATCAGAAATGGGCAAAGAATGCTCCAGTATTATTATTAGGTGTGGTAGATACTAAAACACCTAAAGGTGATGACAATTACCACGCACCTCATGATTTAGGTCAATTTTCTGCAAATATGGCCATACAAGCGCAAAGTATGGGAATAGCTTTTCATCAAATGGCTGGACTGGACTATGAAAGAGCTAAAAAGGAATTCAAGTTTCCTGAAACTTTTCACGTAGCAACTGCTATAGCACTGGGTTATTACGGTGGCGCATTGAATGATGTTCCTGATTTCTTACAAGATGCTGAAACAGGGGAGCGATCTCGCAAAAAACAAAACGATTTTGTTTTTAATGGGGACTACAAAGTCACTGGAGACCTAAACGAGAGCTAAAAGTTAGGAAGTATCATACCGTACTTCTTATTATATGTTAAACAAAAAAGGTGCCTTGAATACGTTCAGGGCATTTTTAGTTATGCAGAAAGTTCATCTGTGTTGGACATCAATTTATTTCACAAAGATTTTACCGCAATTCCTACTGATTTTTTTAAATTAAGAGAAGCTATGACGCAGTCTACTTGATGTCCATCGCAGGCAATTGCTAAGCTAGCGACCTCTCTAGTTCTGTTTTTGAGGTCAAATATCTTTTTAAAGGAAATGTCAACTCTATCTAAGCCAGAGTATTTATTAAGCTGTTGTATAGATGTACTGGTAAATGCTTCTAAGTTGCGAATAGAAGGAACGTGAATGTAAGAGAAATGGATCATGTTATTTTTTAGCATACTTACGTAGCAAAAGCAATAACAGTTTTTTATGAGGTGTAAAAATAATTAGAATAAGCAGTAATAACTTAATCCAGTGTTTTTTTAGTCTTTAAAGTTTCCTATTGATCTACAGGATCACTTTCAGTTTCCTTTTTTTGTAAGGAGAATAGAATACCCGCTCCAAGAGAAACAAAAATAACCGCTAGGGAAAGCCATTCTGGAAGATGCACCTGATGTACTAAAATCATTTTTATTCCTACAAAGGCAAGAATAGCTACCAAGCTGTAATGAATGTATTGAAACTTATCCAGCAAATTAGACAAGAAAAAATACATGCTACGCAGCCCCATAATGGCTAGTATATTACTAGAGAATACCAAAAAGGGGTCTGAAGTAATAGCGAGAATCGCCGGGATCGAATCTAAAGCAAAAAGCACATCAGTTAGCTCAATAACTACCAAAGCTAAAAATAGGGGAGTTGCAATACGCTTTCCCATTTTTTTGATAAACAATTGCTGTCCTTCTATGCGATCTGTGACAGGAAATAGCTTTCTAGATAGTTTATAAATTTTGGAAGTTTTAGGATCAAATTCTTCTTCTTCACTTTTGAGCATTTTAAAAGCAGTATATAATAAAAATGCTCCGAAAATATAGGTCATCCAACTGATTTCATTAATCAAAGCAATACCAAAAAGGATCATCAAGGCCCTAAAAACAAGAGCGCCAACAATCCCCCAAAACAGCACCCGGTGTTGGTACTTTTGTTCTATTGAAAAGGATTTAAAGATTACTGCAATAACAAAAATATTATCAACGCTTAAAGAAAGTTCTATAAGGTAACCTGTTAAGTACTTGATAGCAGCGGCACTACCACTGAGTTGATCCGGGTTTGCTAAATAGCCTCGATCGTAAATAACATAAACAACCCCAGTAAAAAGCAACGCAATACCTACCCACAAGGCAGTGAATTTTGAAGCTTCTTTCGTTTTTATAACATGGGCGTTTTTATTAAAAACAAAAAGGTCTAAGCATAAAAAAATGCTGACTAAAACGATAAAAGATATCCAAATGATCATAGGGAAAAATAGGTGTCATATAAAAATCCAACTTTTAAAAGCTGGATTTTTAATCTGGTAGTAAATATATTATGGAATCTTGATGGCTGCGGTATTTATATCAAATAACTTTAACATTTCATTATATAATTTCACCTCTATTCCTTTATTTCCTTTTATGGCTATTGGGTACAACAGAATTCCTGGATCTTTTTGGAGCGTTTTAATGGCTCCAGTATCATCTATTACATGTCCTTTACCATATTTATTTTCATAAAGGGAGTGTTCTGTATGCAACAAATCACGAACATTAACTTGAAGTAGAGTTGCAACTTCTGTCCAAACAGTTCCAGCAACTTTATCCTTTGAAACATCAATCGAAAGTAAGTTGTTGCCCGAGGCTTTTGCGTATGCTAATGTTTCTCGATGGCCTTTTTGATTTGAATTATATAGTAAAACAATTTGTCGGTGATTGGTGGCTAGGGAGATCATCTTAGGAATGTGTGATTATGGTTGCCTTTCTCTTTTCGCATTGGGTTTTAAGTTGGTCGACCACTTTGTTTATCGATTCTGTGAAGGTATCGTGACTTTCCTCCGCAAATAATCGAGGTCCAGGCGCACTTAACCTTATTTGTGCAATCTTCCCTGTTTGATCGCTAGACGTGTTTTCGGCTATAAAAAACACATCAGCTCTAGTGACCCAACTGTAGCGGTCAAAAATGGTTTGTAACTTTTCTTTTGTGTAATTTTCAAGTTCTGTACTTCCAGAAACATGTTGGTAATTAAATTGAATAGTCATTTTATCGATTTTATTGTAATCTAAGTAACTTATAGAGAGTTATTGTAGTCTTTATAAAATCATTAGTACAGCTTTAATAAAGGTTTAGGCTTTGGTCATAGAAGGGGTAGTTTATAATTAGCAAATCAGCTCGAGGTATTGCTTTTACTAACTTTTTTTAGCAAGTGTCTATTTGATGATGTTGTTCTCGCTTTCGCGAAAGCGTAACCTCTATCCATACCACAAACAAAAAAATCCCAATAACTATAACTCGCTATTGGGATTTTAAGTTTTTAATAGATTTCTTATTGCATCACTTTAAACTCGCAACGACGGTTGATCTCATATTCTTCATCAATACAAATACCTTCCTTAACACATTCATTAAGTGGTTGCATCTCACCATAACCTATACTGCGCAATCGGTTTTCATCAATCCCTTGACTGATCAAGTACTTCATAGTAGAGGCGGCACGTTGATTTGATAAAGTTAGATTGTATTCACTAGGTCCACGTACATCCGTGTGAGCAGATACCTCTACGTGCATTTCAGGATATTTATTCATGATCGCTACCAGATCATCTAAAGTAGCAGCAGCTTTAGGTTTAATAATTGCTTGATCAAAATCAAAATAGATTTGTTCTAATTCTACTTGTACCTCTCCCTTGCGATCTGCGTTGATAGTTTCTTCTGCATCTTGATAGGAGAGAAGCGTTAAAAATATATCGTGACTCACTTTTCCATTTTTATCTGTAGAAAAATCTACATTCTCAGGAATGTACAACTTGCGAGTAGCACGAACAGTATATTTTTTATTTGGCTCTATTTTAAATAGGTAAGAGGCGTCGTTGCCAGTGATCATGTCATCTATAACCACTCCTCGTTCATCCAATAAGGAAACAAGTGAACCAGGTAAGGTCTTTCTACTAATACTGTCTTGTACGACACCTACCACCTGATATTTAGTCAGTATATTCTCCTCTCTTTTACCAGTATAGAGTTGATCTAAACCATCTCTATTAGAAGAAAAGTAACTCTCATTTGTAGCTTCGTCAATTACAAAAGCATAGTCATCTTTAGAGCTATTGATACTGCTACCAAGATTGATAGGAGTATCAAACTCACCATTTACCAAGTTTGCTCTATGTATATCCAATCCACCTAGGCCTTGCTTACCGTTAGTGGCATAATACAAGGTGTTGATATCGCTGATGTAAGGAAATTGATCTCTATAAGCTGTATTGATGGAATTACCTAGGTTAATAGGCTCACCATAAGAACCATCCTCATTGATCGCTATTTTATAGATATCAAATTCGCCGTATCCACCAGACCTATTACTAGAAAAGTAAAGTGTCTTTCCGTCTTTACTGATAGAAGGGTGTTCCACACTGTACAATTCATTATTAAAAGGTAATAAAGCCACATTGGTCCACTTGTTATCAACTTTTTCTGCGCGGTACAATTGGATATTTGAAACTCTATCGCCATCTATTTTAACACGTTTTTCAGTGTTGCGATTGAAATACATCACAGTTCCATTATTGGTAAAAACGGCATTGCTCTCATGAAGATCTGTATTTATTTCTTCAGAAAATGGCGTCACCTTACTTAATGCAGTGTCGTTTAATTGCCCTTCATAAATATCTAAATAAGGGATTCCATTCCAAGAAAAAACGGGTCGTTCCATATTACGAGAAGAAGCAAAAGCTACATTTTTACCATCTATAAAAGACAGTCCAAAATCACTTTTAGATCCTTTATTTATAATTGGTACTACTTCAAAAACGTGAGGAGTTGTTCTTTCTAATTCAAAGAGAAACTCTTCTGTGTTCCAATCTTTACCATAATATGTTTTTAAATAAACATCTGCTGCTTGATAATCCTTAATACCAAGAAGTGAATGCGCATATCTATACATGCGGTCTTTGTCTAGACTACTGCTGAAATTATCTTTAAGCTTGGTGTAGGTGTTTGCTGCGTTTTCAAAATCATTAGTGTAATAATAAGAGTCTCCTAGCTTTTGAAGAACTTCCTCAGAAGTCTCCAAGTTTTTATAGTTCACTATGGCTTCCGTATACGCCTGATTTTTGAATAATTGATCCGTCTTTTTCAGACTTAAATTCTGGGCAGTGCTATAAGTTCCTGCTAGCAGTGCGATCATCAATAAAGTAATTATTAATCTCATAAGTATGGTGATAAATAGGTTTAGAAAAATCTAGGGGAACGATCGTAACCGCCCCTCCAGTATTTTGTTTTAATGTTATACAATAAAATGATTTCATGAGACCCCGAATTAAAGTTACCTAAGTTAGTTGTGGTGTAATCATAAGCATAACCTAATTTAAGTTCTGGTGACACTTTAAAGTTAACCAGCGCGCTGACAGAGTCATCTAAACGATAACCTATACCAGCTTCTAATGTATCATTAAACAAGAAGTTGGCATTCAAGTCAGCAGATAAAGGAGCTCCTTTTACACCTTTTAAAAGGAAAGAAGGCTGGAACTTTAAGTCTGGGTTGATGTCAAATACATAACCACTGTTTAGGAAAAAATGAATGTCTTGAACACCAGTAGATTGTATACCGTTTTCATTTTCTAAATGTGTCGTCGTTAATAAATTAGGAGCTGATAAACCCACGTAGAATTTATCTGTAAAATAAAAACCTCCTAATCCTACGTTAGGAAAGCTTTGAGTCACATTTTCATTAAAAGCTATATCTGTATCAACGCCACCAGACTGCAGGTTAAAACCGTTAAAGTTAGCATCAAATAAAGTTAGTCCTGCTTTTATACCCAAGGAAAGTTTACCCGTTTCAGAAACCGGCAATACATAGGCAACATCTGCATAGATATTGTTTTCTGTAACCACATTTCCTATGTCATCATTTGTAAAAGAGATTCCTACTTCCACGCGATCACTTACAGGATAATGAACAAATAAAGAGGCGGTCTTAGGAGCGCCTTCCAGTCCTACCCATTGTGTTCTATACAAAGCACCAATATTGAGCTCAGACTTGTTTGCAGTAGCATAAGCCGGATTCAAGATACTTTGATTATACCTATATTGAGTAAACTGCGGATCCTGCTGAGCAACCGTGCTCAGGGAAAGCATACCGATCAATACAATTAGTAAAGGTGTTATATTAAAATTTTTCATTTTGTTTGTTTCTTTCTTGAAGTGACTATCGGCTTAAGTAAATTCTACCTTGGGATGGTTTTGTAGTTCCATCGTTGTATTTAAGGATGTAGTAATAAACACCTACTGGTAACTCTCCGTCACTCAATAAGGCCGATTGATTACTGAAACCGTTAAATCTAGGGGTACTGGCAGTTCCGCTATAAATGCGACTTCCATATCGGTTATAGAACTCCAAACTCAAATTAGGATAAAGAAAGCTTAAGTTATCAATATCAAAAGTATCATTGACCCCATCACCATTAGGTGAAAATCCGTCTGGAATGATTAGATCTCCACAAGCTGATAAATCTACCGTTACTTCTATTTTTAAACTGCTTTCACAACCAGTTGCTGCATCTATTAAAGCAGCGTAATACGTAGTTCCACTTGTCATTATTGTCGTAAGAGGTAAGCCATTCGTACCTTCAACCGTATCGTACCAAACAACGTTATTAGCAATAGAATCATATTGCAATACGTTCAACGTTAGTTGTTGTAAAGTAGGATTATCATTGATACAAAATAGTTCTCCATCCAGATCTAAAGTAGGGGTTGGTGCATCTCCTACAGTTACCATTACTTGTGTTCTGATACTGGATTCACATCCATTTGCTTCTGTTTGAGATGCAAAATATGTGGTTCCATCTACAAGACTTTCTGTAGCCGCTAATGGAATAGTAGCATCAATAACATCATACCATAAAATCATATCTCCAGTTACAGCCGTATCCAGATCCATTACTGTTGGATGATCAATCGCACAAAAGTTAAGAGTAGCAGTTAGTAGAGTAGGCGCTGCACTTTCATTCACTTGAATGTCTAAAGTAGCAAAAGCATCTGTAGCACAAGCAGAAATTGCAGAAACCGTATACGTGTAAGTGCCTGAAAGGTCCACTGTTGGATTAAACAAATTAGTACCACTATCTAGTACTGGGAACCAAGTTCCTGACGTGTCAGGTGTGCCAGCTAATTGAGTTAATAAGTCAATAGTACCATCGGATACACAAGTAGAAATCATATTGTTTGTACCAGCATTCGGAGCTTCGGTAATACTAACAACAACATCAGCTGAAAATGTGTTACAAGAATTAGTGACCGTATAGGTATAAGTTGTTGCAAGGTCTGTAGCTGGATCAAATACACCACTGTTACTAGCTAATGCAGGACTCCAAGTTCCACCAGTAGTAGCTGTTCCCAATAAAGTAACTAAATCTGTTGTTCCATTGTCAGTACAAGCATCTAAAACAGCAGATGTTCCTGCGTCTACTGGAGTTTCTATAGTTACCATTACAATGGTAGAAGCATCTGTACAAGGTGCGGTTGCACTTACCATATATTCAAAGCTATAGGTTCCAGCGACTACTGCAGATGCATCAAATAGATTTCCTGTCAGCGCCATGGTAGCATCTGTATCTATCCAAGTACCACCAGCATCCTGCGTACCGTCTAAAGAAGTAAATAAATCTACCATACTTTGATCGTTACATACAGAAAGTAATACGGCAACACCAGAATTAGGTGATGCAAATATATTTACCGTCACGGCAACACTATCGTTAGATTCACAATTGGTTATTGCGTCTGTTTGTGTAGCAAAATAATCTTCTCCATCTAAAAGAACATCTGTACTTATTAACGGATTCATCAATGCCGCATCTTCATACCATATCACTGCATTCCCCATCACTGATAAATCAGCAACAGTTGCTTGATCACAAAAGTCCTGAATAGCAAGAGCGGTAGGAGCATTAATATTGTTGATCCTTATTTGTAGGGTTTCCAAGTCTACATTACAAGCAGCAAAAAGAGAAACGGAATACGTGAAATTATAAACACCCGTCGTTAAAGAAGAGACGTCTAAAATAGAACCGGTCAGTTCACCCGTAAGATCATCATCAGACCAGTTTCCACCAGCGTCATTTCCAGTCAACTGAGTAAATAAATCTAATGTTTGTCCTGTAGTGATATCCGAAAGACAAAGGTCTAAGACAGTAGAAGTACCGGCATTAGGTGCATCCAGCACACTAATAAGTACTGTTGCCGTATCTGAACAAGATCCATTAGTAACGGTATAAGTAAAGTTATAACCACCTACAACCAATCCAGTAAGATCAACTGTGTTTCCTGTTAACGCGCCAGTAGCATCGTCATCAGACCAAGTTCCACCAGCATCTTGTCCAGACAGTTGTCCGAATACATCTAAAGGTGAGTTAACTGCAAGTTCATTTTCACAAACTAAGAATGGAGTAGGAGTTCCGGTGTTAGGTAATTCATTGATGATTACTGTAACCGTAACATCTACATCCGTACAAGTTCCTATCGCTGGAACTGCATAAGTAAAGTCAAATATTCCGTTTCCTAATGTGGTTAAGTCGATAGGATTAACTACCGCAGTACCTGCAGAAGTGTTTCCTGCATACCAAGTTCCGTTGGTGTCTTGTGTACCATCTAATAAGTTGAAAAGATCATAAGGCGAATTGGCCGCTGCTTGATCTTCACAAATTGTAAAAGGTGTTCCAATGTAGTTACCAGATTCTGGTGCTGGGGCTACAGTTACTTCAACTGTAGAGCTATTGGTACAAGTATTTCCATCAGTAATTGTATAAGAGAAGTTATAGTCGCCTACAACCAACCCAGTAAGATCAACTGTGTTTCCTGTTAACGCGCCAGTAGCATCGTCATCAGACCAAGTTCCACCAGCAACTTGTCCAGACAGTTGTCCGAATACATCTAAAGGTGAGGTGGCCGCTAGTTCATTTTCACAAATTAAGAATGGAGTAGGAGTTCCGGTATTAGGTAATTCATTGATAATTACGGTTACCACTACCTCTACATCAGTACAAGTTCCTATGGTTGGAACGGTATAAGTAAAGTCAAATATTCCGTTTCCTAATGTACTTAAGTCTATTGGATTGGTTACCGAAGTACCTGTAGAAGTATTTCCTGCATACCAAGTTCCATTCGTGTCTTGTGTTCCATCTAATAAGTTGAAAAGATCATAAGGCGAATTGGCCGCTGCTTGATCTTCACAAACTGTAAAAGGTGTTCCTATATAAGTACCAGATTCTGGCGCTGGTAAAATTTCAATTGCAATGGTTTCAGCATCTTGACAAAAACCGGTATTAATTGTATAGGTATAAATATAAGGACTGCCTTCTACTGTAAAGGCAGTTATGTCTATAGAAGTGGAGACAAGATTGTTCATAGCGTCTGTCCATGTTCCAAGGGGGTTATCTTGAGATCCATCTAAGGAACTGAACAAATCATATGGAGAATGAACACTAAGGTTATTTTCACAAAACTCCATACTTATAGCAGTTCCAGCATTAGGATCTGCTAACACAATGACTTGTACGGTTGTAGACTCTTCTGGACATGGGTTAGGAGCTAAGTTTTGACTATATGTAAAGTCATAAGTACCCGGAACAAATGAGGTCAAATCCATAGGTGATGTCACTGTTGGATCCATACTCGTAGCGCCTTGGGTCCAGGTTCCTCCTGTATCCTCGTTGTCCAATAATAAAGTCAAGTCATAAGCAGTAGGTAATTGAGACACGCAAAAGCTTACTGAGTTGATTAAGGAGGGTATCCCAGAAGATAAAATTTCTGAGATGTTAATAGCAACTGTTGCGCTCTCATCAGGACATGCGCCAGTTCCTGAAACCGTATAAACAAAATTATAAACACCTATTGCTTGTCCACTAATGTTAACCGTTCCTTGATCACCATTTGATGTAGCCAAAGGCCCCGTCCATGTTCCTCCTGAATCAGCATTAGGTCCTAATAAAGGAAATAGGTCAAAATCTGCTGCTGGAATGTTAACTTCACAATATTCTAAACTATTGCTCATTCCTGCATCAACAGCATCATTAATTTGAATTACTACAGCAACAAGATCACTTTCACAGAAGAAATTATCTCCTTGAATATAATATGTAGCACCATCCACTAAAGGCTCATTATCTAACAAAGCTGGAAGAATAGGGCTATTGGATGCGTCTATATTATTAAACCAATTGAAATTATTTGTTGTCCCTGGATTCAAATTTGCAATGGTTGGATTGGTATTGGAACAAAATAACTGCGTCGCCGGAGGAGAAGGAGCCGTGGGTGAGGGAAATACAGCGGTACTTCCTGTTTCTATTTGGCTGCGACAGCCACTAGAATCAACAAATACGATAAAGTAATTAGCATTCCCCGTTAAGGCTGTTGCAGGATTTAATAAACTAGTAAGGGCAAAGTCAGCAAAAATCTGAACGCTACCGCCTGTTGGAGCATTGATTAAAAGAGCTCGGTCCATATAAGTCTGTATGCTAGGAGTTTCATTAGAGCAAAATATAGCATCCAGACTTTGACCACTAGGGTTGACTGTAAAGTCTACTACTAAAGCTGCACGAGTACCGCAAGTTCCTGTTGGATCGCCAGCATAATAAGTACCTTGACTAACAAGTTGTGACTGCTGTAAAGGTGTTCCTCCTGTAGCATTGAGATACCAACGCACACTATTTCCTGGGGCCGGTATGGCATATGCATTCAAATCGCTAAAGTCAAAACCAGCAGCATCACAGATAACCTGCGTAGAGACAGTAACTGTTGGGCATTGGGCATAAATGGTGTGCACTGGTGTGAAGAAAAGTACCGCCATTGCAATTGGCGTTATTTTCATATATTGGAGTAAGAATCCTTTCATTGATGTGGGTGTGTAAATTTTAAATAACTAGTCAAAACGTATGAATAAGACGATTATCGAGCAAAAGAGAGGTTTTTTTTTAATCATTTGCATAATATTAGATTAAATGTTATTTAAAAACGATTAAAAGTAAATTGATTTACTTTTAATCGTTAAAATCAGTCGATTAAATTATTAATAAACAAATAATCTGATACTAATGAATTAATGCTAACTAATGGCACCTTTTTATAAAAACTGTTAACCTTGTTGTTATAGTCCCATTATAAAAGTAGAAGAAGCATATTTTTAACAGATCAATAAGAATTAGTTTGTTATTTCAAATACGAGCACTTAAAAGTTGAATGAATGTTATATGCTTATTGATTAGTTGAAGTAAAAACCTTAACAGCTCAATAAGTTTGTAATACTTCTATTATGTTTAAATTTACGTAGTGTTTTAGAGGAGCAAAGCCGTCAACGCAAGAATAGGAATAAACAAATTTATAAGTTTTCGCTTTCGCGAAAGCGAAATAAAAACAGACCTCTAGTACCTCAATTAATATTTGTTTATCGTTACTAAAAGAAAAAAATGAAGACTTTAACACTTACCTCAGTATTAGTGGCTTTATTAGTGTTGATTTCTTGTAAAACTAGTTTTACAGCCGATGATCGAAGTCAGTTAGAAAACTTGCAAAAAAAAATGAGCCAGCAAGGTTTTGAATTTGAAGCTGACGTGGTTATTCCATTTAACACACAAGCCCTTAATAATGTTGCCAATGACCTACTGATACGTTCGGGCAACAGCCTTTCCCGAATCGATGTACAAGGTGATGACTACAGCCTAAAGATAGTAGCACAAGAAGGTGAATTTGCTTTGCCATTTTACGGTGAACGCCGTATTAGTGGTGGCTATGCTGCAGATGCCGGTTTTAACTTTACAGCCGATATAAAAAATATCAAGAGCAACATCAATGATAAAAATGGCTATATTTCTTATCAGTTTACCACCAAAAACGACGTAGAAACACTGGACGTGGAACTTCAAATTTACCAACCTAATAACGTAAAGTTAAACATTAACAGTTCCCACCGTACCTTTATGAAATACGAAGGCCGCTTAAAATGGTTGGAAGTAAAAGAGGAGTAATTCCATATTGTTGATCGAACAAAAATGCAATACCAGCAATAATACAACTCTTAAAAAAACCGATGATAAAAATTAGATCGTAACATAGGGGTTGTAAACTTCCGTTAAAACATATAGAATACTGTTTCAAACTCAGCGCATGAGGTTAAAGGTGGTACGCGTCAATTTTATGTATTAAGTAGTGTTATTATACATCTAAACTTTATGTTTTAAGTAAGTGTAATTTTAAATGGTTTTTTCTTTTTAAAGGGGATGGCTTACCAATTAAAGAAGTCCGTCATTATTATACGTTGAGGTAATTGTGGAGGATCCTGTCATTCACAAACAGGTGGGTGTGTTTCGAAGTTATTTAACGGCGAGAGGTGCTACTGAGTGTAGAGGTAGGAAATGTGTGCTATTCTAAAATGTATATTATTACTATTTGACATAATATAAATTATGAGACAATATATATGAGGAACTCCTATCATTCAACCCAACGTATTTGTTGCATACCAACACCAACAACACCCAAATCATAAAAAATGATCCAATCACGCTGCAACAATTATAAGTTTGAGTTATAAAATTGGTCATCAATAAAATATTATTATTGGTTAACCTAGCGAATTGGAACTACAGCTTAGAACTCAAAGCCGCTTTTGGCTAGTTGTACCAGAGAATCGTTTAAAAAGCGTTAAGAGTGAACTCAACCACCCAATCACATTACATTAAACTAGACTTTTATTTTTATATTCCATTGGTACATATGGAAGGTCAACTTTTGTACATAACCGTTCAAATATGGATGCTAGCATAAGAAATACCATGATAGCAAACATTACGACCTCTTATTATTTGTACTATTTTACATTTACTAGCGATCCTATCCCATTTTAAATAGATACTTTTGAATATTATTATTCTAATGTGTATGCCATCACACACCAAAAGAACCTATGATCCCTAAATTACATTTTATTTCTCGAGGAATTAGCGCCACCGAACATCTAGAAAACATACAAAAAGCCTGCAGCTCTGGAGCCGAATTGGTACAGCTGGATCTGGAGCATATCTCTGAAAAAGATCATTTGAAGCTCGCACAAGAAGTGTTAAAGATTACGGCGCATTTTCAAACCAGGTTGGTTATCAAGACCTATTATAAAATTGCCCATAAAATCAAGGCAGACGGTACCTATCTAGACCGTAACGACACCTGCCCTACTCTGGCTAGAAAAGGTTTGTACGACTGGCAAACTATAGGAGCCGCGGCTAATACCTTGGAAGATTGCCATTCTCTAATTGCAAAAGATATAGATTATATAGGTTTAGGACCTTTTAAGATTTCAGAAGATCAAAAAAATCACCCGGTTGCCTTAGGTTTTAATGGGTATGCCGCTATTATAGAAATCCTAACAACCGAAACTCCTCTTATTGGTTTTGGAGGTATTACTACAGCAGATGTTCTAGGTATTCTAGATACTGGTGTATCTGGTATTATGGTTACTAAGGCCATTACAGCCGATTTTAATAGCATAAAAACATTCAATGAATTGTTGGGAGCCTCTTCAACCGATGAGATGCGACATACTTTTATATAAGAAAAAATTGATTATTAATGAGTTGGGCGTTTCCCTACCGGGTCCCGCTTTTCACTTTATCTTTTGTTTTTAAAAGAAAAACAAAAGGATGCCGTTGCAATCGGTAACGCAAAACAAAAAAAGACCGCTAACAGACTTACTTTAAATGCACTATACCTGTCGTTTTTGATTTGTGAACATCTATTCTGTTTTTGAGTTTAGGAGCTAGCTCAGCAGCCTATATTTGCCGTCCTAAAACAAAAATATGAGCGCAACTTGGTACGAGTGTAAAGTAAAATACAGAAAGTTTGATGAAGCCTCTGGAGCACAAAAAATAAAGACAGAGGCCTTTCTAGTAGATGCAATTTCTTATACAGAAGCCGAAAGTAGAATTACGGAAGAAATGACAGCTTATTTGCCCGAAAGTGAAGAAATTAAGATTATCAATATCAAGGTGGCTAATTATGCAGAAATTCACCCGTTTGAAAATACCGATCGCTGGTTCAAGTCTCGTGTTTCCTTAATTGCTTTTGACGAAGAAAGTGGTAAGGAACGGAAGACCAATATGTACTTGCTAGTTCAAGCCAATGATGTCAAGGAAGCTTATGAAAACACCGTCCTAACTATGAAAGATACGATGGGAGAATACAGCATCCCAGCGGTGTCAGAGTCCCCTATTATGGATGTATTTCCTTATTTTTCAGGCCAAGAGGAAGATATGGAGCTATTAAAAACTTTTGTCGTTCTTAAGGACTCGGTACCAGCTGTAAACAAAATGGATGAAGATCTAGAACTGGAAGACGTTCTTGCTATTTCAAAAGAATAAAAAGTACAGTCACCAACCATAAAGAAATCATAAAATCCAGGACTTGATGTCAAATTTATAAGTCTTTAAAGGAACATCAGTACCGTACATAAAAAAGCCCCATCAAAATTGATGGGGCTTTTGTCAAAATATATAAGTATATATTATAGAACTTTTACGTTTACTGCGTTTGGTCCTTTGTTTCCTTCTTGTAAATCAAATTCTACTTCGTCACCTTCTCTAATCTCATCGATTAATCCTGAAATGTGTACAAAGTGGTCTTTTTCAACTCCTTCTTCTGTGATAAATCCAAATCCTTTAGTGTCATTGAAAAATTTTACTGTTCCTCTACTCATCTTAATGTAATTTATTTATATTAATACTGTTAATGGCGTAAAGATAACAACATTTATCCACATGACAACATTCTTTATAAAAAGGCTACCGCTATTCTTTACCTTTAAGCAGTTCCAGCTAGATTTATAAGTCACGACCTGCACCCTAAGAAGGTCTTGCTCCTAGTATGCTGTGCCGTAGATTAAAAATAAATCTATACAAACAAGGCCACTCCGTATAAGTATACTTAATTTTACCAACTATAAAAACACATCTTCTTTAAACAGTAGATTTTCATTAAAGAACACTCATATGAATATGGAACATTTGTTATACGATTATTTGGTAGCATCTGGAATGACAGATGTTACTGCTAAATATATCAATCTCGTTAGCTTACTTCTGCTCCTGCTGATTCTAGCCGTTCTTATTGATTTGATCACAAGTAAAGTGATTATTAAATTATTTACTCAGTTTAGTGATAAAACAAAAACCAAGTTTGATGATTTATTGGTTAAGAATAGGGTGCCACAAAATGTAGCTCATATCATTCCTCTTCTTCTGATATTAGAAGTTATTCCTAAAATATTTATCGACTTCCCAAAATTAGAAAATATAATAGAAAAAGGTTTGAAGGTATTTGCTATCGTACTGACATTGTGGATAGCTCGTAGTTTATTAAGAGCTTTTAAAGATTACTTCAAAACCTTACCTCGTTTAAACGATAAACCCATAGACAGTTACATACAGGTATTTATGATTTTTGCATGGTCTCTTGGGATACTATCTGCTTTTGCAATTATTACAGGAATAGAGTTTATTGAATTTATTACAACTATTGGTGCTGCCTCAGCCATCATTATCTTAGTATTTAAAGATACCATTCTTGGTTTTGTTGCCAGTATTCAAGTATCTATAAATGACATGGTGCGCATAGGTGACTGGATCACCTTTGAAAAATACGGTGCTGATGGCGATGTGATAGAAATCAATTTATCTACAGTTAAAGTTCAAAATTTTGATAAAACTATTACCACCATTCCTACCTATGCGCTTATTTCTGATTCATTCAAAAACTGGCGTGGCATGGAAGAATCTGCTGGAAGACGCATTAAAAGAGCTTTGAACATCAAACTAGACAGCATTAAACATTTATCTAATGAGGAAGTGGAACAATTAAAAGAAATTCAACTTATCACTTCCTATTTAAATGCGCGCCAATCGGATATTATTACTTACAATAACGAAAATAATATCAATAAAGAATTATTGTTAAACGGTAGAAACCTCACCAACATAGGAGTATTTAGAAAATATATGGAAACCTATATTGAGAACCACTCGGGTACTAATAAGGAGATGATGATCATGGTTAGACAATTAGCCCCTACCGCCCACGGTATTCCTATAGAGATGTATGCTTTTAGTAGTGATAAGCGCTGGCAAAATTATGAATACATCATGGCCGACATCTTTGATCATCTAATTGCGTCAGTTCCCTATTTTAATTTGAAAATATTTGAACTGCCGAGCAATTCGAGTTTTACGGATCTTAATAAAGCTCATGGAAGCGACAACGAGTAAACCGGAGGTAGTATGTTAGATCTATTGCGCTTTCGCGAAAGCCAAAAAAAAGTGACTCATATGTTTCTTAACATACTCATGAGTCCATAGCTGTTTTTTGATATTTGATATGAGTTGATGTTCGATACGCTGTCTGTATTGTAGTCTAGGCTTGTTCTTATTTTTCTACGGACATATGGATTACAGCATCCCCTTTGTTGACTATTGGAGCTTTATTGATACAAAAGACATAGCCTTTTACAGGAGCTTTGACGTCTTTTTCAAAAAAGCCAAACGGATCTGAAATACTGCCGATCTTATCGCCTTTTTTGTAGAACCTTCCCAAAATCGCATTACTGCGAAACATACCCGAATGATTTGCTCGAATCCATTTAGAACTTGCTACAATTATGGGTTCACTGACTTTTGCCTTGGATGCTAGTTCTTTTGAAAAATCTCTAATCCCTAGATGATGCATCAAATTTAACGCTCCTGTAATCCCTACTTTAGTGATTGTTTTATCTATATCTAAAGATTTCCCTCCTTCAAATAAAAGTACTTTTTTACCTAATTTTATAGCAGAATCTCTGTAGGATTTTTCTCTTCGTTTTGATTGCATAATAAAAGAAGTTCCAAAGGATTTTGCTAATTCTAAACTTTCCTCATCCCCCTCATTTATTCTTATTTGAGGGGCGTTAAAACGATCTGCACCACCAGTGTGAAAATCTAGGCAGTAGTCTGCCAGGGGTACAATTTCCTTCATCAAATGATAGGCAAATATACTGGCGAGTGAACCTCTTTTAGAACCTGGGAAAACTCGGTTCAAATCCCTTCCGTCCGGAAACTGGCGGGTTTGATTTAAAAAACCAAAAATATTAACTACTGGAATACATATTACCATGCCTTTTTGAGGTTTGTGATACCCTTTAGCAACCAATTGTCGAACAATTTCGACCCCATTAATTTCATCTCCGTGAATACCACCTGTAATTAAAATGGTTGGTCCAGACTCTTTAGCTCTTTCAATAATAACAGGCACTTCTATTTTGGTACGTGTATGAAGTTTTGCAATATCCAAATTGATCTGAAGTCCTTTTCCTTCCGAAATAGCTTTTCCTAAAACTTCAATGGTCTTGTTACGCATTACGCTCTACGTATTTGATGATTTGAGAGGCAATATCCTTACCCGTTGCTGTCTCAATACCTTCTAGACCTGGGGAAGAATTCACTTCCAAAATTAAAGGACCTCTTACTGACTGAAGCATATCTACCCCTGCGATCCCTAATCCCATTGCTTTAGCCGCTTTTAAAGCTGCATTTTCTTCCTCATCTGTTAATTCAATGATATCTGCTGATCCACCTCTGTGCAAATTGGACCTAAACTCACCTTCTTTTCCTTGCCTTTTCATAGCTCCTACTACCACTCCATCAACAATAAAAGCGCGTATATCAGCCCCTTTAGCCTCTTTTATGAATTCTTGCACAATCACTCGAGCCTGTAAACCATTAAAGGCTTCTAAAATAGATTCCGCTGAATTTTTGTTATCAGCTAATACAACGCCAAGTCCCTGAGTTCCTTCTAATAATTTAATAACTAATGGTGCACCCCCTACTTTCTCTACCACATTACTTACATTTTTAGAATAATTACTAAAAACCGTTTTAGGTAAATCAAGACCTGCACGTGCCAATATTTGAAGACTTCTCAATTTATCTCTGGAACGAACTAAAGCTTGAGATTCAGTAGCAGTGAATATTTTCATCATTTCAAATTGACGTACCACAGCGGTACCAAAAAAAGTCACCGATGCACCAATACGAGGAATGACTCCGTCAAGGTCCCGTATTTCTTCGTCTTTATAAATAACTATAGGTTTCTTTTTTTCAATTACAAGATCACATTTGGTATGATCTATAATGATCATTTCGTGACCTTTCTTTTTACCTGCCTCCACAATTCTTTTGGTGGAGTACAAGTTAGGATTTGCTGATAAGATTGCAAATTTCATTAATTACATTTTAGTACTCGATTAAAGCTATGTTAGAGATGGATAAAGCTATTCGTTAACAAAGCCTAGGAATGCGAACAGATTTGAATAAAATACAATAGTACCAATTTCAACTACAATGATATATAAAAAGATTTGGTCTTATAATAAAATTTGTTGAAGCCGATACAAATATAAGTTCTTGTCTGATTAAGATGTTCCTAAATCAACCATTCTTTGCGCATAGGCTTAAATAATACAGATGCTAAAACCGAAACTAAAAATTATGATATTTAATCAAAAACAACATGTTCCGGGCATGTGGAAGTAATAGGATACTTTATCCGCTTTATTTTTAGTAGTACACAGCTGATATCAAAAGAATGCAGTACAAGACAAGGAGGTCACCCAAGTCTTATTAAATACCCATATAGCCCGAATATTGCTCATTTTACTATGTTTATTTAGGATCCGATTTTGTTGCACTTGTAGTTACTAAAGAGGGGTGTGTTTTAAGCAAAGACCAGTTCTATACTGCCAAATCCACATCGCAGTGTTTATTTATTATATAATCATCCTTAAGATTTTCCCTCTTTTGTTTCTAACCTACCACCACTATGCAAAGCAAACCTGCCTTTATTAGGCTCGTGTACTTGCTCTTGTTGTGGCCAAGGCCAACCTCCAAATTGTGTTTGTTGATAGTCGGTAAAAGCCTCCCTGATCTCCATCTCTGTATTCATCACAAATGGACCGTGTTGTACCACCGGCTCATGGATTGGTCTGCCTTGTAAAATGAGTAGAAAAGCTTCTCTACCCGTATTCTGTATCTTTAAATCATGAAGTGCTAAAACTTCAATAGAATGATGCTCAGAGACTGGTTTTCCTGCTATTTCTAGTTGCGTCCCTCTATAGAAATAGAGATTCCTTTTAACTTCACTACCCTGTGCTTTTGGCAGTATATAAGTTGCACCGGCTTCCATTTTTATAGTAGCAACAAGTACTTCATTCTCAGGATTTGCTGCCCAAGAATCTGGCGTTGGTTTCAAGGAGTGGTGCCCATTTAATGTTCCAGCAATAAGATCTACCTCAGTAGCAAAGCCGTTTTGATCTTTGTGGTGAATAACAGGTACTTCTTCACTCCACAACATTTTGAAGTGTGGCGGCACCATTTTACTCACTTTAGGTAAATTGAGCCATATTTGAAAAATTTCTAGTGTGTTTTCTTGATCATTCTTTAGCATCGGAAACATCTCACTGTGAAGTATTCCCTTCCCAGCAGTCATCCATTGTACATCGCCTGCACCAAAACGACCTGCACCTCCCAACGAGTCCGAATGATCTACAATTCCTTCTTTATTAATGGTGATGGTTTCAAAACCCCGGTGCGGATGGTAGGGAAAACCTGGTACATGACTACCATGGTACATTCTAAAACCATCTTTGATCACAAAATCCTGACCTATAGTTCTACCTGCTTTTTGAACCTCAGGAATTCCTAAATACTGATCTCCTGCTGGATATAAATCTCTATGGTGTGCACAAAATAAAAAAGGATCTTGTGTTTTCCATGGAAATCCTAAAGGGTGAATATTGATGATGCTCGCTGTCATTTGTTTTTTTATAAGGTATACGTCTTCTAAAATTTCTTGGATACTCCCATTTATCAAGAATAACTATAATACCTTTGCTATGCAACCTAACAGCTCTGAATTATTATTCAGTTTCTGGAATGCTACTTCAGCTTATAGTTGTGATACCTCTCATACACACCTATCAAATGTCGAACAACATTTCCTGCCCCAATTGTCAAACACTCATCGTATTACATACAGAAGTATTCTTAAAAGGGATAAGTTTTACCTGTTCCAATTGTGATGTTAAAATAGGGATGACAGAAAAAACAGACTTGGATCAAGCTAAGATGGACATATTTAAAAAGTTTATTAAAATTAAAAAGAAAACAACCTCCAGCATTCCTTGCCTTGATTGTGGATCTGCAATACCGTTGATCACTAAAGATTTAATAAAGGGCAATAAAATGGTTTGTCCCAATTGTAAAGTAACTATGACGTTGCAGCGATAAACCACACTATATAACTGATCAACAATAAGGTAGCTAGAGGCGTAGCTCAAAAAACATTTGAAATCCAAAGGTAAAGACGGTTTTTTCTTGTCCCTCCTCTCTATTTTACCCAACATTTCAATGCTTCGTCAAGTAGGAGGGCCTCCTATATATCTAAATAAATTACCCTTTAATTAGGAAGCTGCTTTCTATGAAATCGCTGCTATGCGCTTATCTTTGAAATGGAATTAGTAAGCTCGACCCTAATGAAACAAATTAAAGAATATTTAGAAAGTATTGCTCACATCTCAAATGAGGATTGGGACTTTTTTACTTCAAAATTAACTCAGCGAGTGATTCCTAAAAAAGAAGTTTTTTTAAAATTAGGCGAGGTAGAAAATCAGATTTCGTTTATAGAATCTGGTATTGTACGCTTGTTTATTCCCAAGGAAGACGACGAAAAAGACATCACTTTTGGCTTTAGTTTTGAAAACCAGTTTATAAGTGCTTACGACTCCTTTTTAACCAGACAGCCTTCCCTATATCAATTACAAACGCTGACTACAACAAGGTTGCTCAGTATTACTTATGACGACCTGCAAGAAGTGTACAAAAAGACACAAATCGGGAATCTTATAGGCAGATTAACTGCAGAGCGACTTTTTCTAATCAAATCCAAACGCGAACAAAACCTATTGAACCTCAATGCTGAAGAGCGTTACGTGAAGTTATTCAAAGAAAGACCTCAGTTGATACGCGTCATGCCGTTGAAATATATCAGCTCTTATATAGGGGTAACCGCACAAGCATTGAGCCGAATCAGGAGGCGAATTTCTTGATCTAGGTTCATAGTTTTACACCTGTACTGCTCCTACCTTTGTAAAAAAAAAAGACTTATGGCTGTTATACTTTTAGTTGTAGCGCTTTGGTACGGTGGACTCTTCTTTCAATCCTTCTTTTTGCATCGTTATGCAGCGCACCAAGTGTTCACAATGTCTAAAACAATGGAACGCATCACTTTTGTACTCACTTGGATCTTTCAAGGTTCTAGTTACCTCAGTGCATACGGTTACGGCATCATGCATAGAATGCATCACGCTTTTACAGACACAGAAAAAGACCCACATTCCCCAAAATTTGATGATAATATGTTTGCCATGATGTGGAAAACCAAAACCATCTATCAGGACATTAATCAAGAACGCATAGCAGTAGATGCGCGTTTTACTAAAAACGTACCTCAATGGAAAGCTTTTGACAAATTTGCTAGCTCTCGGTTCTCTAGACTTTTATGGATTACGCTGTATGTATTGTTCTTTGCCTTCTTTGTAACAGCTTGGTGGCAATGGTTGTTATTACCAGTCACCTTTATGATGGCTCCTATTCATGGGGTGATCATCAACTGGTTTGGTCATATTTATGGCTATGTGAATTACCAAATGAAAAACACCAGTAAGAACTTATTTAGATTTGATTTCTTAATGATGGGAGAAGGTTATCACAACAATCACCACAAACACGCTAATCGCGCTAACTTTGGTGTCAAATGGTATGAAATAGACATTACCTACGTTATTATAAGATTACTGAACGCTATAGGCATCATACAGCTTAAAAGAGCTTGATACATATAGGTTTTAGAAAAACAAATCCTCCCTACAGATCAAACATCTATTAGGAGGATTTTTTTCTTTAGAGTGACCTATTCTAGTGTTGCAGTCAGCTCTAGTGGAACAGTAACAGTTATACAAATAACAGGATCAACGCCAACAACAATCCAGCAGCAGAAAAGAGGATTCCTTTTTTAAAGATTTTGGTACCAGGCAGAAACATCCAGAATGCCGATAGAACAAAGAAGAGCAATCCCACACCAAAGAAGATGTTTAAAAAGAATAAAGGCTGCCCCGATTTTGCTTTGTGGAAGTGAGTGAGTTTATCTAATAAGTAAGGCAATTCCATTTTAGTGAATTGGGTCTCTCCAGTAAGACTGTTGTAAGAACCATTTTCAAAATAGTAGGTCCCAGCCTCATTTCTTTCTACTTCCAGTTTCTTTATGTTAAGTGCTGGTCCTATTTCGCTGATGGACAGTTGTGGTTGTACTGTTTTTTCAATGCTGACCTCTTGCTTTAACAAGTCCGTATCTCTAAAGATTAACGCAATACCACTAATTGCATAAACAGCCATAATACCGGCAAGGAAAAAGCCCAGATACCTGTGCAATTCACGCATTTTTTGAGAAGTTTTTCTACCCATTATAATTTGTTATCTAGAATTATTTTAAATAACAAATCTAAGGGATGCCATCAAATTAAGAAAGCGCGACACTGAAAAAATTTACTTTTTTTAAGGCTGCCTATTTCAGGCTGTATACAAGTTGTATGAATTGATCAAATCGCAAGTAGACATACGAATCAATAAGCCGTCAAACAACAATTTTAAACAAGTTTTAATGTATTTATAAGGTGTAATATGCGATTTTTGAAGGATGACATAAAGAAACTTTACCCCTTTTAATAACATGAATCATCTATTTAGTTAAAGTTTATAATTAATTGAATTATAATATTTTAAATAAATTTAAAACTAACTATAGACAATGTCTATTGTAGCGTTTTTCATGTATTTTGATGGCCCTTTTGAATCTGCTACAGGTATGGACTACCGAGAAGAACACTTACTCTAGGAACCGGACAAAAAATTAATTATTGCGCTTGGCTTTACGTGCTTTTTTCTCGTTGTATTCCTGTATGCGTTTTGCTCTTGCAGCGAGTTGGATGCTGTCATAATTTGCAGGAAGCGCTTTTTCATATGTTTTCCAATGGGCTCGAGCAGCAAAATAATCAAACTCAATCGCTGGTTTTTGATCTTCTAATTTATCATCTATAATGCTGTTTAGTAAAATGTCTTCCACGTAAAAATCATCCACAACGGTTTCTGGTCGGTACTCTTCTTTTAGAGACATATCAAAAACGCTGGCTGTTTTATCAAACCAGAAGGCACTCCAGCCACTTCTTAAGCGCTTTAATAAGTCATAAGCGGTATCCCCAGTCTGCCGGTGAATGAGTTTAATGAGTATTTGCCCTTCGGTTTTGGATAGTTTTTTAAGTTCTCCTTTAAATTCATCCTCTATATAGTCCTCGACCATCCTAGAGTATTTCTTCTTTTGGTTGGTAGTTTCTAAAGAAGCCAGTCGCTTATCGAGAACGCTTAAACGTTCGGCAGCAAGTTTTGCATACGGCCATACTTTTTCCACTTTGCGTTTTAAGATTAAATAACGAATGCGCTCGTACCTGCTGTCAAAGTTTAAGTCCTGCATCAAGAGGACCTTATCCAGTTCTATGGCACTTAATGAGTCGCCGTCTACGTAGAAATATTGCTCTGACGACTTTGCTATCGAGTCTTTTGAAACAGGTTGGGGTGTTGGTGTTTCTTGCGCTTTCGCGAAAGCGAGACCACCACAAGCCACTAGTAAAAAAATGAAATTCTTTATCATAAACAAGTATGCTCTAAAAGTGTTTCAAAAATAAGAAACCCAATAGAATACAAGCGTTTTTACAACCTAATTATTATCTTCACCGTCTAAAATTTATCACATGGCTGAAAAAAGCATTTTAAATAAAAAATCACTTGACTTTTTGGAAAAATACCTCAATACCGCCTCTCCAACTGGTTATGAATGGAATGGACAAAAGGTATGGATGGACTACCTGAAACCTTATGTAGATAGCTTTATTACCGATAATTACGGTACAGCAGTAGGAGTTATCAATCCAGACGCCCAATTTAAAGTGGTTATAGAAGGACATGCCGATGAGATCTCGTGGTATGTGAATTACATTACTGATGACGGACTTATTTATGTGGTGCGCAACGGAGGTTCTGACCATCAGATTGCTCCTTCTAAAAAAGTGAGTATTCATACCAAAAAAGGAATCGTTACAGGAGTATTTGGCTGGCCAGCCATACACACAAGAGATAAGTCAAAAGAAGAGGCACCTAAACCAGACAATATTTTTATAGACTGTGGTTGTGAGACTAAGGACGAAGTCCTGGCGCTAGGAGTTGATGTGGGATGCGTCATTACCTATCCAGATGAGTTTTTTGTTTTGAATAAAAACAAATTTGTTTGTCGTGCATTAGATAACCGTATGGGCGGCTTCATGATTGCTGAAGTAGCTCGATTACTGAAAGAAAATAAACAAGAATTGGATTTTGGACTTTATGTGATTAATTCTGTTCAAGAGGAAATAGGTCTACGTGGAGCAGAAATGATCACGCAGACCATAAAACCTAACGTGGCCATAGTTACAGATGTAACCCATGACACCACTACTCCAATGATCGAAAAAAAATCTAATGGAGATGCTGCTATAGGAAAAGGCCCCGTCCTCGCTTATGCGCCAGCAATTCAAAACAACTTGCGCAACCTGATCATGGATGCTGCAGATGAGAAAAAAATTCCTTACCAAAAAAGAGCTACGTCTCGTTCTACTGGAACCGATACTGATGCATTTGCCTATTCTAATGGCGGCGTACCAAGTGCCTTAATATCGCTTCCTTTGCGTTATATGCACACTACAGTAGAAATGGTTCACCGAGATGATGTAGAAAACGTCATCAAAATGATTTACGAATCGTTATTGAAGATTGAAAACAATCACGATTTCAATTATTTCTCTAATAAGAATGAAGGCTTGTTTTAATTTGATGCTTTATTAATTTGAAAATGTGCTAATTCAATTTTTAAATTGGATTTAAACTTAATTAAAATCCTTGTTTACTTCTAGTGAATGAGGATTTTTTCTAGTTACTGGTCATATGGTACATCTGATTCTGATACCGCTCCATTTTGAAGTGTTTCTAGATTTAGATACTTTTGATAGGATAGTACATGGGTTGTTACAGTCTACAATTAGAGCTATACTCGTCATCTGACTTCAATTAGTTCTGAAGATCAACTTTTATATTTTTATAGAATATAGATAGTATACTCCAAAAAAGTTACAAGTACTTTACCTTTACCAATCGAATCTAGACTATGTCCATCAATCAACGCATTCTTTTTGAAGACAACCACCTTATTGCTATTAATAAGCAGTCTGGTGATCTCGTGCAAGGAGATAAAACTGGAGATGAGATCCTCCCTGATTTAATCAAAGATTATATCGCAAAAAAGTACGATAAACCTGGTGCGGTATTTTTAGGTGTTATACACCGTTTAGATCGCCCTACAACCGGTGTCGTGATCTTTGCTCGTACTTCAAAAGCACTGCCTAGAATGAATAAACTTTTTGCAGCTCATGAAACCGTTAAAACCTATTGGGCAATTGTAGAAGGGAACGTGCCTAAGAAAAAGGACCGATTGGAACATTACTTGGTTCGCAATCCGAAACAAAATAAAAGTTATGCACATGAGTATGAAGTGCCTAACTCCAAAAATGCAGCACTCTCCTACTCGGTTATTAAAGAACTGGATCGGTACACGCTTTTAGAAGTACAACTAGAAACAGGAAGGCACCACCAGATCAGATCACAGCTGAGTAAAATAGGTTGTGTGATCAAAGGAGATTTAAAATACGGCGCCAAACGCAGTAATAAAGACGGCAGTATTCATCTGCACGCGAGAACCTTAGAATTTATACACCCAGTGAAAAACGAATCGGTAAAAATAGTCGCTCCGGTAAATGAGGAAGATGCTTTATGGAGGGCCGCTGCCGGAAAGTGACGCTGTCTACAGCTAAACTTTACAAACACCTTCACATAACTTTGTCTGCTTTGATGTAACTTGTTTTGAATTTTAAAAACAATCGATGACCTCCTTAAAAATCGCTCTGGACTGGACACCTAATGCCAACCACATTGGGTTTTTTATAGCTCAGGAATTGGGCTTCTATACAAAAGAAGATGTAGCTGTAGAAATTATTGATCCTTCACAAGATAATTATGAGCTTACTCCTGCAAAGAAAGTGGAACTAGGCCAAGTAGATATGGCTTTATGTCCGTTAGAGAGTGTGATGAGCTATCAAACAAAATCAAAAGCATTTGATCTCATCGCGATTGCAGCCCTATTTCAAGAAGATCTAAGTGCAATAGCTTGTAAATCTGGTACAGGGATCAAGTCTCCTAAAGATTTAGATCATACTACCTATGCTTCTTATAAAGCGCGTTATGAAGATGAGATCGTCAAGCAACTAATCAAAAATGATGGCGGAAAGGGAATTATAGAATGCGTCTACCCAGATAAATTAGGTATTTGGGAAACCATAGAAAAGGATGAAGTTCAAGCTACTTGGATCTTTACAAATTGGGAAGCTGTGCAGGCAGCTCAAAAGAATACCGAACTGACATTATTCCAACTCAAGGATTACGGCATACCCTATTCGTATTCTCCTGTGATCAGTTGCTCTGAACATATTATTTCAACCAAAGAACTCGCATTAAAATCTTTTTTAAGAGCCACTAAAAAAGGCTTTTTCTATACGCAAGAACATCCGGAGAAGGCTGCTGAAATCTTAAAGGTGCTGGTTCCTGAAAAAGATAAAAACATGGACCTCCAAAAATCTATAGAGTTGACTTGTGCTGTTTTAGGAGATCAAGAACATTGGGGTCAAATGAATGCTGATGGAATACGTGATTTCTTAACTTGGCTTCAAGACCACAAACTAGAAAACCATAATTTAAAAGCGACTTCCCTTTTTACCAATACCTTATTATCATGATGAATGTAGAACAGCTTCATAAAGCCCAAGAACATTTTTTTAAGACACGTAAAACGAAAGATCTAAAATACAGAGTGGAACGCCTTCAATGTCTTAAAAAGGTAATAGAACGTCGAGAACAACAAGTTTACGATGCACTGGCAAAGGATTTAAGCAAGAGCGAGTTGGAATCGTTTCTAACGGAATATCAAGTCGTTCTTAGGGAACTTAAAAGGTATATTTACAAAATTAGTAAATGGTCTCAACCTAAAAGAGTTAGAGCCTCTATCCTCAACTTTCCTTCTAAGGCAAGAAGATACCCAGAACCCTACGGAAATACATTGATTATAGCTCCTTGGAACTATCCGTTTCAACTAGCCTTAATCCCATTAATTGGTGCCGTGGCCGCAGGGAATACCGTAGTTTTAAAACCAAGCGAATTTTCCAAAGCTACCAGTAAATTGTTACAAGAAATTATACAAGAAGCGTTTGAAGAAGCACATGTTTCTGTTGCTTTGGGAGATTCAAACATGGCACAGCAGCTTACCACCTTGCGTTGGAATTATATCTTCTTTACAGGTAGTTCAGCAGTGGGTCAACTAATTTATCAAGCAGCTGCAAAACATCTTACTCCAGTAACCTTGGAGTTAGGGGGTAAAAATCCATGTGTGGTTCATGAAAGTGCTCACATTAAAGTAACTGCAAAGCGTATTGTGTGGGCAAAATTCCTCAATGCAGGTCAGACCTGTATCGCGCCAGATTACCTGCTGGTGCATCAGAGCATCAAAGACTCATTAATTGCTGAAATCAAAAAGCAAATTCAAGAATTTTTCGGCACAAACGTAAATGAATCTACAGACTTCCCTAGAATTATAAGAGAGCGTCATTTTAATACACTTGTTGATATGCTAGATGGTGAATCACTTCTAGAAGGTGGCCAGCACGACAGAAGTGCATTATATATTGCTCCTACTCTTGTGGATGAACCGTCTAGAGATTCTAAAATAATGACCAATGAGATCTTTGGACCTCTACTCCCCGTGATCACCTATACGACAAAAGAAGATCTAGAGCAGTGGATAAATAGTTTTGAAAAACCCTTAGCCGCTTATTGCTTTACCAGAGATTCTAAATTTGAAATGTGGTTCATCAATCGATTTACTTTCGGAGGTGGGGTTATCAATGATTGTATTGTTCAGTTTATCAATGATAGACTTCCCTTTGGTGGTGTTGGTAATAGCGGTATAGGTTCTTATCACGGAAAGAAAACTTTTGAAGTATTTTCTCATTATAAGAGCGTAGTACATCGAGGTACTTGGATCGATTTACCTGTTAAGTATGCACCTTACGCTTCCAAATTAAGTTGGGTAAAAAAATTGATGAGCTGGGTGTAATTCCATATTTGATAGTTTTGTGATGACTCTAAATGATTGGGACGTTATTTTTACCCCGCTTTCGCGAAAGCAAAATGCCTCATAGCACCGCAAAAAAAAATAGGAATTGAAACGAATTCACAGGCAACAATATTGGTAAAAGGAAAAAACACTTGATACAACAGGGAACTAAGCTGCAAGCCATTTAAAAACATAAAGCACCATAGAACCTGCTGTTTAATGAATTTTATTGACTAAATTTAACCTAAACAAAATATAGATTTGAATCATAGCCTACTTACAGCGCAGCAATTACTGCAATACAGCTTACAAAGCACCTTTATAATTCTTATTATTTCAGGTCTTTTTGTGTTGGGATGCATGCTGTTTTTAAAAAATCAAAATACAAACGCTGACTCCAATAAAAATTCTATCGCTGTAAAGATTGATCACAACGGTAAATATAAGTATGAAGTAGTGCCTAATTTAGGTAATAGCAATTTGAAATTTTGGATACGCATTATCATCGCGATTATCACTTTTACCTTTCTATATATTCCTATCAAATCACTTTTTAATTCAGAATATTAATATGGCACAACTGATTAAAATATATGAAGGCAATACCAACCAAAAGGACTTAAAACGAATCGCTGATGCTATGCGTGATGGTGCCTTAGTTATTTATCCTACTGACACGGTATATGGTCTAGGATGTGATATTACCAATAAACTTGCACTAGAAAAAATAGCCCGAATTAAAGGAGTGAAACTAGAAAAAGCTAACTTTTCGTTTATCTGTGAAGATTTGAGCAATCTAAGTGATTATACCAGTCAAATTGATTCCCATACTTTTAAGATCCTCAAGCGTAATTTGCCTGGACCCTATACTTTTATTTTACCTGGAAATAACAATTTGCCCTCCGCATTTAAAAAAAAGAAAACAGTAGGAATACGTGTGCCAGATAATAAAATTGCTACCGAATTAGTAAGATTATTAGGGAATCCAATCATCTCTACTTCTATTAAAGACGATGATGAAGTTATAGAATACACTACCGATCCAAGTCTTATTGCCGAAAAATGGGGCAAACTTGTGGATTATGTGATCGACGGCGGTTACGGAGGTAACATAGGCTCTACGGTTATCGACCTTACAGGTAATGAACCAGTTCTTTTAAGGGAAGGAAAAGGATCCATAGAATTATAAATAGTGCTTTGTAAACTTTATAAGGATACATTTTACCTGGGTTCACGAATCCTAGCAGGTAACACATCTGTCTATTTTTATGCCTATATCACTCAACTACGCCTATTAGTTGCGTTCTTGGACTTAGATATAAATGATACCTAAAATGTTTTGGATTTGTTTGCTCAGTTTTTTTTAACTTCTTAGACTAAGAAAAATACATCGAGTATAGCTTTCTACTGACAGCAAATTTAAATTTCCAAAAGCTTTCCATTTTCACATTTCCTTATTGGTATACCGTTTGATTTTTTTAAATTGAAGTAACTAAAAATCTAAAAATGAAAAATTTAATAAAGACTCCAGCTCAAAAAGACACGAATGTAAGTATCTACTATGAAGATCAAGGAAGTGGTCAACCTATTGTTTTAGTTCACGGGTGGCCGTTGAGCGGTAGCATGTGGGAATACCAAGTCCCAGTTTTAGTAGAAGCAGGTTACCGCGTCATTACTTACGATCGTCGTGGGTTTGGTCGTTCTTCTAGGCCTTATTCGGGTTATGATTATACCTCCATGACAGAAGATTTGCATGATCTGATTGAAAAATTAGATATAACAGACATTATTTTGGTTGGATTTTCTATGGGTGGTGGTGAGTTAGCAAGATATGCAGCTACCTATGGAACCAGTAAAATCAGTAAGCTTATTTTTATCAGCTCTATAGCTCCTTACCTATTAAAAACCGATGATAATCCAGATGGAGCTCCAGAAGTAGTCTTTCATGAGATGGAAGAGAATATCAAGAAGGACCGTGCCGGATTCTTAAAAACTTTTGGCGAGGGCTTTGTCAATTATGAAGATAATAAAGACCTTATTTCTCAAGGACAATTAGATTACAACTTTCAAATCGCTATAGATGCCAGTCCTAAAGGAACTTTAGAATGCATCAATTCTTTCGGCAGAACAGACTTGCGTGGGGATCTAGAGGGTATTGAAATTCCAACTTTATTTATTCATGGAGACGCTGACCATATCGTTCCTTTAGCCCCTAGTTCCCAACAAGGACATCAATTAGTAAAAGATTCTCAATTAAAAATCATTAAAGGCGGTCCTCATGGTTT
The DNA here is from genome assembly GCF_018401815.1 of Nonlabens sp. GTDB lineage: Bacteria > Bacteroidota > Bacteroidia > Flavobacteriales > Flavobacteriaceae > Nonlabens. The sequence continues at coordinate 139,427 of NZ_JAGYKG010000005.1, read as the reverse complement.
ATACCTCACTCACAAAAAGGAGTTGAATACATTATTGTTGGACTTTATTCTATAATTTTTTAAAAACGGTCCAGTCTTAAATGAATCACACGAGCGAGCCTAAGGATTAAAATTTATGGTTCCTATTGATTCTATTTAATAATGAATGGTGCAATAGGAGTTTTAAGAAGTGCCAATTGGGGGAATCTACAAAAGGACCTACAGGAACGTTATATAAATTTTTAATTAAAGTAAGGATTAATATCCGGTCAAGTGTGCGGAAGACTAGTTGAGAAAGAGGAACTCATCATTTAAAATGCCGTACTAGGTACTAAAATATATAATTCCAATATATGGTATCTCCTCAGCTTATATGGACATTCATTATCGTGCAGTCATCATCATTAAAACTTAGAAAAATAAAAAATAAATATTCAAAGTAGTTCCTGTTGATTTTAAGACCTTTGCTGGATGAATCATCGCCACTTCCTTATCTACAAACCTTATAACATGCTCAGTCAGTTCACGACTAATGACAGCCATCAAAAGAAGAAGAACTTTTTAGGTGATTTTCATAACTTCCCATCTGAAAGTATGGCAGTAGGAAGGCTGGACGAGAATAGCGAAGGCTTATTGATAATTACCACAGACGGCACGCTTAGCAACCTTTTAAATAATAAAGGCAAAGTAGAAAAGGAATATTATGCTCAAGTAGATGGGACTATAACTTTAGAAGCACTTGATAAAATGACTTCTGGAATTGAAATCAGCACTGACGGCAATAAGTACCGTACTCAAGAATGTCAAGCTCGTATTTTAGATCGGCTACCTCAATTGCCTCAAACACTACAACGAGTAAGAGATGACCGACACGGGCCGACCAGCTGGGTTTCCATAACTTTAAAAGAAGGTAAATTTAGACAAGTGCGTAAAATGTGTGCCGCAGCAGGTTTTCCTGTATTGCGTTTGGCCCGTGTAAGAATAGGCGATTTAAAAGTGGCTGATTTAAAAGGAGAAAAAGTACTAGAAATAACAAATCAAATAACAATTTCAAAAAGGAATCTACTTTAATGGTCAATTCTTTTTTCAGGATTTGGTTGAATTTTTCAAAAAATAATTTTCCCTACTAGAGTGAGCATTCCTCTGCAACTCACTTTACTCGTCCATTAAAATGATTAATGTAGCTTTGACTCCGGCGGCTAGGTTCCATATGTTTTGTTGGATCACTTTCCCTTTAGAATCCATTACTTTAAATTCGGCTGTATTAGGGCCTGAAGTACCCTGATTTAGGGCTTCTATTTCCAATTTATTAAAACCTTTGTTAAGCGGTATACTGACTCCTTGGTATACGTTCCTTAAATAAATCTTATCTACCAATATTTTATCATCTTGCCAGACACGCACCATATCTCCATCTTCAAATTGATGATCTCTACATACTAAACGAAGTAGTTTCTCACCAGTTCTGATCTCACCTAAGAAAGTATCACTTCTAAAACCGGCACCAACAGGAGCATCCCTTTTAAATTTTTGTTTTTCGTATTTAATTCCTGGATCAACCAAATCTGTTTCTACACGCATTTTAATTTCGTTGTTGTCTTTAGGTCGAGTATAGGTTTTTACTTCCTTCTTTTCTGGAAATAACATGGATCCACCTGCAGTAGTTTGAGGTAGTGGTTCTATGGTACGAGGTGTAGTTTTGGGAATTTCTTGAGCACCCGAAACACCTAACGAAAATATAAAAATGAATGCGAGAATCTTTTTCATAGTTGCAAGTTATCAAATTCCTTGCCTAATTTGAATTCTAAAGAGTTATTTTAGGTTAAAGAAAGTATAATAAATGAGTCGCGTCCAACAACTTATACACTCAAAGCGATAGATATAATAGGATTTCTGTGTCATCTGGGAGTTCATTAAAAACACTTACCATAAAAAAATCTGCCTTTATACAGTTAAAGGCAGGTGAATGATTGATAATTATCTTTTGAGAATGATACAAATGACTCTCCTACTTGAGGGCTTTTCGCGAAAGCGTCACCAAAATAAGACATGAATACCAGCATCGCTATTTCCATTGCTTTGGATCTATTGCTAAAAAACGAAAAAGTGGGCCCTAGAAATTAATTGACTCGTTTGATCTTAGCGCCTATAGCTCTTAATCTGGTATCTATATGTTGGTACCCCCGATCAATCTGCTCGATATTGTGGATCGTACTGGTACCTTTTGCGCTCAATGCCGCAATAAGTAACGATATTCCAGCTCTAATATCTGGGCTGGTCATGATAGTCGACTTTAATTGAGATTGAAAATCATGACCTATAACACTGGCTCTATGTGGATCACAAAGAATAATTTTTGCTCCCATATCAATCAATTTATCTACAAAGAATAATCGGCTTTCAAACATCTTTTGGTGGATCAAGACACTCCCTTTCGCCTGGGTAGCTACCACTAATACAATGCTCAGTAAATCTGGTGTAAAACCTGGCCACGGAGCATCAGAAATGGTCAAGATAGAACCATCGATATAATTCTGTATCTCATACCCATCTTTATGAGCCGGAATGTAAATATCATCTCCTTTTCGCTCGATAGTAATTCCTAATTTTCTAAACGTGTTGGGAATGATTCCCAGCTCATCATAAGCTACATTTTTAATCGTCACTTCAGATTTAGTCATTGCAGCTAGGCCTATCCAACTTCCTATCTCAATCATATCTGGAAGTACTCTATGTGTGGTACCCCCTAATTTATCGACACCTTCAATATGTAGCATATTAGAACCTATACCAGCTATTTTTGCACCCATACGCACGAGCATGTTGCAAAGTTGTTGCAGGTAAGGCTCGCAAGCTGCATTGTAGATTGTTGTTTTCCCTTTAGCAAGGACAGCCGCCATTACGATGTTTGCCGTTCCTGTTACCGAAGCTTCATCCAACAACATGTAAGCACCGTGAAGCTCTTCAGCTTCAACACCATAAAAATATTCTTCTTTATTATACCTGAATTTCGCTCCTAATTTGATAAAGCCTTCAAAATGAGTATCTAATCTACGTCTGCCAATTTTATCCCCTCCTGGACGCGGGATGTACCCTTTTCCAAAACGCGCTAACAAAGGTCCTACTAACATAATAGACCCCCTTAATCCACGTCCTTGAATTTTATAATCTTCTGACTGTAACCAGTCCAGATTGACATTATCGGCCTGAAAAGTGTAGGATTCTGGACCATTTTTAGTCACTTTTACCCCTAGGTTATTCAATAAAGCGATGAGCTTATTCACATCGATAATGTCTGGAACATTATTAATCTCTACTGGTTGATCTGTTAATAATACTGCGCAAAGTATTTGAAGCACCTCGTTTTTAGCTCCCTGCGGGTGTATATCTCCCTTTAATTGATGCCCGCCTTCTATTATAAATGATCCCATAATTGTCTTAAATTGTAAAAATTAAAAATAAAGAAGTTGACGAACTTGTTAAAGCATTCTTAAGCTTAGTATTCACAAGTAATGAACAGTCTTGAGTCACCGTAATCAGGAGCAGTTTGAAATATTAAGCATTCCTAATTGAACACCTCTCCATGGCTGCATAACATGATGCCTTTATTCTATCTCTACTATGGTATAGAGTACTAACGGATTAAGGAATTTTTAAAAACTATCAGAACTGACAGCAACTATTACACAGTTCCTTGAAGAGATAAACATGCTACATTCAAATCCTATGGTATATAGACTTTTTGCGCTAGAAGAAGTGCTTCCAAAGTGCTTTTACATCAACATCTTACCCAACTAAAAAGTTATAGTATTACAAGCTTAATACTGCTCTTCCTCATTAGGGAAATCGACCGTTTTTACATCTTTAACATAATTAGCGACAGCATTACCCATGTCTTCATAAAGATTCAAATAGCGTCGTAAAAAACGCGGGTTAAATTCATGTGTCATCCCAAACATATCGTGAGAAACCAAAACTTGTCCGTCTACTCCTGCACCAGCTCCTATTCCTATTACTGGAATGGTTAGTTGCTCTGCCACCTTCTTAGCTAACGCTGCAGGGACTTTTTCAAGAACTAAGGCAAAACATCCCCATCGCTCTAATGCAAGTGCATCTTCAACTAACTTCTCTGCTTCTTCAATTTCTTTAGCTCTTACTGTATACGTTCCAAATTTATAAATAGACTGAGGGGTAAGCCCTAAGTGACCCATTACTGGAATACCTGCATGAAGAATACGTTTGATGGATTCCTTCACTTCACTCCCTCCTTCTAACTTTACACTATGGCCACCACTTTCTTTCATGATGCGTATCGCACTTCGCAAGGCTTCTTTGGGATCACTTTGATAACTTCCAAAAGGTAAGTCTACTACAACTAGAGCGCGCTCTGTACCTCTTACCACACTACTTGCATGATAAATCATTTGGTCCAGCGTGATAGGTAAAGTCGTTTCATGACCCGCCATTACATTACTAGCACTATCACCTACAAGGATCACATCTATACCAGCGCTATCAATAATTTTTGCCATGGTATAATCATAAGCGGTTAACATCGAGATTTTTTCGTTATTCCCCTTCATCTCCGTTAGCGATTTTACGGTGACTCTTTTATATTGCTTCTTTGCAGTTGACATAATACTTGTTTTAAGTCTGGCAAAAGTACTAATATTACAGCGCATTTTAACTGAAACCACATGAGACTTCTAATTCCTATTCTTTGTGTTCTGGCTTTCGCGAAAGCAAACTCTCAACCAACACTACCACAAGATTCTACTGGTGTAAGCATTGAAAAGCCAACAGCCATCAGTGCAGTAAAAAGCTTTTTTAAGCACTTTCATGAACAAGATACCACTGCTTTAAAAGAGTGCATGCTTATGAATATACAGTTGACTTCTATGTCTATAAATGGCGGGAACCGAAAATTAATTACAACAAAAGCAACCCAGTTTCTTAAAAATATAGCAAGTATTCCAGACAGCATCCCTTTTGAAGAACGTCTTATCGAAATTAGGTGCACTGGAGACACACAAATAGCAACGGTTTCCACTACTTATGAATTTTATTACAATAATTTCCTCTCTCACATCGGGACCAATAAGTTTACCCTTTTCTTTATCGATGATAAATGGGTGATCGTTGGTATTGCAGATACCAGGATTTATGGGTCGTAGATTAAATTTAAACTTAAACCTAAATTTAAGTTGAAGTTGAAGGCTAGGTGAAGTAAGTAGAAATTTGATAACTTCTGATTAGCGCGGTATTGTAAAGCATGCTAATTTTTTTAGGCATTTGTAATGCTCAACTAGTTCAAACGCATCACAGATGCGCACGACATGGTGATCGTCGGTATTGCAGATACCCGCATATTTCCATAAAAAAGGATCCTATCCCTTGTTTTAAGTGACTTTTTTCTGAAACTGTTTTGTTGGAATCTATTGAATTACCGCTTGATAATTCACTTTACCAAATGTAAAAAGTCCCACTTCATAACCTATGAAATGGGACTTTTTTTAAATGTATTAAAATCGAAATGTTTTACTGATTGCCTAGTATGATAGGTAAACCACCGTTTTCACCGCCACCAATTACAATGACTTTGGAATTAGGAGATTTAGCCAATTCTAAAGTAGCTTCAATCCCTTTTTCAGTTAAAATTTTATCGGTTAAAGAGGCACTAAGAATTTTGTTGGCTACTGCTTTTCCTTCTGCGTCTATTCTTTGTCTTTCAGCTTCTTTAGCTGCCTTAGTTAAGCGAAATTCATATTCTAAGGACTCTTGTTCCTGACGCAATTTGCGCTCGATAGCCTCTTTAATTTTAATCGGTAACGTGACATCCTCAACCAGTACTCTGTTCACTTGGATGTATTGAGCACCTAATTCTATTTGTACCTCTTCAAGAATTTCGTTTTGAATGACATCCCGTTTACTGGAATACAATTGTTCTGGGGTATAACGTCCTACCACACTTCTAGCTGCAGCACTTATGGCTGGAGCGAGAATAGCAGACTCATAATTACGCCCTTTTTCTTGGTGTAAGTAAGGTAATTTGCTGTATTCTGGTTGGTACCATACGGTTCCATCTACAGTTACTTCCAGACCGTTTACTGAAAGTACTCTCATTTTATCACTTATAGAAAGTTGCCTTACTGGATAAATGATCATTTCATTCCAAGGTGCAATAATGTGAAATCCTTCACCATAAGTGTTTTCTCTATCTACACCTTTGTCTAGTGTTTTAAACAAGACACCTGCTTGTCCAGATTCAATAACAACTGAACTTTTGATAATAATAATTGCCAGTATAACTAAACCTACTAAGGTAAATACTGCTGCTTTGGGTAATTTTTGCATAATTCTCTTTTTTAAACTAATCCGTTATATTTCCTTAAAAACCACTCTACACCCAACAATAAAAGAATCACCATCAACACTGCCTTCCAGTCAATTAAACTGTTTTGCTTTATAGTTGCTCTTTCTACTGTATGTAATAATGGGTCACTATTTAATTGAACGATCAATTGCTCCATCTGTCCTTGATAAAACACATTTGAAGGCCCAACTAACTTTTTCATGCCAACATCGCTAGCAGTTACTTGTTGCATCTCTATATCAAAATCTAAAATACTAAAAAATCCAGAACGAGATAATGAGTCATTCTCTACTTGAACCTTAAACACATAATCTCCAGCGCTTAAACCACTTAAGTCCACTGTATAGGTATTACCTTTCAATACAAAAGGCCTTATAAGTGTTTCTTGCGTTTTTTTATTACTTAAGACCATGTTTATAATCCCATTATCTTCAAACTCATAATTCTTGTCGAGGTATTGAGCATTCAAGTTAATAGCATTATTCTGATAATAAAAAGATTCATAAGAAACTTCTAACCGATTTCTATTTTTATTACTTGCAAGATACTGAACTTGACTACTTACTAGGTCATCAAAATTTTTAAAGTCTTTATTATTAAGAAAACTTTGGCCTCTCCACCTCCATAAACCACTCGCTAACGTGACCGCATGCTTAGAATCGGCATTTTCATAGGTAAACCATATAGGTTGTGTGGTCGGGACCCCTCCTATTTGTTTATAAAAAAGCACCGCTGCATTGGTATTGAATACCAAATCGCCAAAAGGAACCTTTACGGGAGGATAATCATCAAAATTAAGTTGCTCTAAATTAAAAGTAGCATAGGCGTCATGGAGAATGGGTTGTGCTTCATCGTATTCACTGCTTGCCTCTATTTGAAATGCCAAGTTATTGGCATTTAAATAATTCCAATCAGGAACTGCTCCGGTGATGATCCAAGTATTTTTATTCATCTGCTCTATTTGAGTAAACGCTTTCGCGAAAGCGGAACTCACACCATACATCACTATCAAGTTGTATTCATTCAAATCATAATTATCTGCGGTGTTCTTGATGCTTACCTTACGTTGCTGGTTCGATTCAATCGCTTTCTTGAGCACTCCGATGTCTGGATGCAGTTGGTCGCTTAAAATAAGCACATTGGTTTGTTGATCAATAACCTCTACTGCAAAACTTCGATAATTATTTTTGGTGTTTTTCTCCCCCGATAAGCTTTCTATACTTGCACGCATTGATTGTGTCCCCACAGAAGTACTCGTTAAGTTAAAACTGGCAGTCGCAGCTCGTTGTTTTGCGTTAAAAGAAAATGTTTGTTCATGTAGTGTTATATTTCCTTGAGTTACTGTGAGGTTTAAAGTAACCTCTTCAGTGCCTTCATAGGCTAGAAATACCTCCACTGGAAACTCATTGTTGAGATAGGAATACCTATTCACATTTATATTGGAGATCTGTACATCAGCATAAGAGGTCGTATCCCCATAAATGACTGGATACAAACTTGTTTTATCACCTACTGAAGCATACGCATAGCTACTTCCAGTAGTTTGATGTCCATCTGTAAGAATAACGATAGCTTTATTTCGGTCTTTAAAAAGTTTCTGAGGTTGTTCAATCGCTTTATTTAAATCCGTATCAGGTTGATCAAAACTTAGGGAATCAAAAGGTTGAATAGCGTTTGAAAACTGGAAGACTTGCATCTCAAATTTTGAATTAAGCGCCTTATTTTCTTGTAATACTTGTAAGTCTTTTTGAATTCTAGGCGATGCCTCTAAATAGTCAATAGATTTAGAATTATCAACCATAATTACCAATTGCGGTAAAATAGATTCATAAGTTTTAGAGTCAAATCTCGGGGATATTAATAACAATAAAATACAAAAAACCGTGATAAAGCGCAATAGCGCAAACCACGGTTTTCTTATGGTGTTTTTAGAAGCACCTATATAACCGTATTGAAAAAGAGCTATTAAAGCAGCTACTACTGCAGCAATAAAGATCCAAAATACGGTCATGATTTTTTTTTAAGTTAACATTCCGCCATCTACGTGTAACGTTTGACCAGTAATATAAGATGAGAGGTCACTAGCAAGGAATACGCAGGCATTTGCAACATCTTCTGGAGTGCCACCTCGTTTCAACGGGATGGCATTTCTCCAGCCTTGTACTGTTTCTTCATTAAGCGCATCTGTCATTTCTGTTTCGATAAAACCTGGTGCAATAGCGTTACAACGTATATTACGAGACCCTAATTCTAAAGCGATCGATTTACTAAAACCTATTATTCCTGCTTTACTTGCTGCATAATTAGTCTGTCCAGCATTACCTTTCACCCCAACAATACTGCTCATATTAACAATGCTTCCGCAGCGTTGCTTTAACATGGTGCGTTGTACTGCTTTAGTCATATTAAAAACAGACTTTAAGTTGACTTGAATGACTTGGTCAAAATCATCTTCACTCATTCTCATCAAGAGATTATCCTTGGTGATACCCGCATTATTGATCAACACATCAATGCTGTCAAAATCTTTAGTTACCGCATCAATAAGTTCTTGGGACTGCTTAAAATCGGCTGCATTACTCTTATACGCCTTTGCTTTAACTCCTAGAGCGATAAGTTCCTTTTCTAACTCTAAGGCTGGACCTTCAGAACTCGCATACGTAAAAGCGATGTTTGCTCCGTGTTTTGCAAATACTTCAGCAATACCTTTACCAATACCACGACTGGCGCCAGTTATAATTACGTTTTTACCTTGTAATAGTTTCATAATTAGGTTGATTTATACCATTTAGAACACCTATCAGATCATTGATACATATTCTAGTTTTTGTTGCATTTATCCTAGTACTTCGGCAACTTTCTTACCGATTTCAGCTGGGGAATCTACGACGTGAATTCCACATTCTTTCATGATCGCTTTTTTAGCTTGAGCAGTATCTTCAGACCCGCCTACGATGGCACCAGCGTGTCCCATAGTACGACCTGCAGGAGCGGTTTCACCAGCGATAAAACCTATCACAGGTTTTTTATTACCAGTAGCTTTGATCCAATGAGCTGCGTCAGCTTCTAACTGCCCACCTATTTCACCTATCATAACGATAGCTTCTGTTTCTGGGTCATTCATAAAAAGTTCCACCGCTTCTTTAGTAGTTGTTCCTATAATTGGATCCCCACCAATACCTATGGCAGTTGAAATACCGTAACCTTGTTTTACAACTTGGTCAGAGGCTTCATAAGTAAGCGTTCCTGATTTAGAAACAATACCTACTTTTCCTTTTTTAAATACAAAACCTGGCATGATCCCTACTTTTGCTTCACCAGGAGTGATAACTCCAGGGCAGTTAGGACCTACTAAACGACAATCTATATCCTTGATATAATCTGCCACTTGAACCATGTCGGCAACTGGAATACCTTCTGTAATGGTAATAATAACTTTAATACCAGCATCTGCAGCTTCTTTAATAGCGTCTGCAGCAAAAGCTGGGGGTACAAAAATGATGCTGACATCGGCTCCTGCTTTATCTACTGCTTCTTGAACAGTATTAAAAACTGGTTTTCCTAAATGTTCTTGCCCTCCTTTGCCTGGGGTTACACCACCTACTACATTGGTACCGTAATCGATCATTTGACCTGCGTGAAAGGTACCTTCACTACCGGTAAAACCTTGTACTATAATTTTAGAATCTTTGTTTACTAAAACGCTCATTGTTTATAATTTATATGGAGTAATCTTATATTTAAACTTGTGATGGGTGGCTGCTTTGATGCACCTCTATTATTTTATCATCCTCTAACTTAAAGATAGAAATAAAGTATCCTACCGGAATTTCTTCTCTTGGGTTTTCAATTGTTCTTACATAGACCGTAAATCTAGCGGTTACTTCTTTTTTATCACTGATCATGTGCGTTACCTCAGACCTCATGCTTTCGTATGAGGCAGCTGTAGACTGGCATAATCTGTAGTACTCATCGTAATCAAACTCTCTGTAACCAGAACTTGCATGCCAGTGCATTTGAAAGCCTTTATGTATGTAATGATCAAATTTTTCAACATTAACAAACACGTCAGAATCTAAAAATTTTTTCACTATTTTCTTTGCTGAGGCAGCCATTTGTAAAATTTTTTTATTGAGCGCTAAACTAGGTAAGAATGAAATGTTAACCTAAAATTATATTCTATCTTTTCGTTAAATATCAACTAGCGTTTAATTATTTTTTTAAGAAGCTCTAAGGCTTCGGGTATTTGTTTAATAGCTGCTATTTCTTTATACTTACTTCTAAAATCATCAGCAGGAATACCAAAATAATTTTTATTCCCTTCCAGTGATTTACTTACTCCTGACTTGGCAGAAATAACCGCTTTCTTCCCTATAGTTACACCGCTGGTAATCCCTACTTGCCCCCAAATAGTCACCTCGTCTTCTATCACTACACAACCGGCAATACCTGTTTGACTAGCAATAAGTACGTGTTTACCTAAAACAGTATCGTGTCCGATTTGCACTTGGTTGTCGAGTTTACTTCCATAACCTATTGTTGTATCTCCCGTAACACCTCGGTCTATAGTGGTATTAGCTCCAAGCTCTACATGATCTTCAATTACTACACGCCCGCTACTTAATAATTTATCATAACCATCTGCGCGTCGTTTGTAATAAAAAGCGTCCCCACCTAAAACCACACCAGCATTAATGATCACGTGATCTCCGATGACAGTTCGATCACCTATAGTCACGTTGGCATGGATAATGGTATGATTTCCTATTACTACATCCCTACCTATTGCAGCGCTAGGATGAATGTGGGAATGTACACCTATACTTTTAGGAAGTTGCGCTTTCGCGAAAGCGAGAAAAGGAAAAAAATACATCGCGAGTTGATTAAAATCTCTAAATGGATCTTCTGAAATGAGTAATGCCTTGCCTTTGGGACACTCCACTTGCTTATTGATCAACACAATTGTAGCATCACTTTGCAAAGCCTTTTCGTAATATTTGGGATGATCCACAAAAACAATATCGCCCGGGGTGACCACATGAATTTCATTCATTCCCAGCACAGGAAAATGGTCTTCTCCTACATAATCACAGTTGATCATTGAAGCTATCTCCGACAGTTGGTATGGTTTAGGGAATTTCACTTATTGCTTCATTCTCTCGTGGTAATTCCCTTTTTCAGTATCGATTCTAATAATATCACCTTCATTAATAAATAAAGGCACATTAACTTCAGCACCTGTTTCTACAGTTGCTGGCTTAGTGGCATTTGTTGCTGTATTGCCTTTGAGGCCTGGTTCTGTGGCAGTAACTTTAAGAATAACGTATTGAGGCATATCTACAGATAAGGGAGAATCATTTTCGGTATTGATTTGAATTTTTACCACTTCGCCTTCTTTTAATAATCCAGGGGCGTCCAAAGAGTTCTCTTGCAAAATAATTTGCTCGTACGTTTCTGTATTCATAAAATGGTAGCCTTCACCATCTTGGTATAAAAATTGAAAAGCATGTGTTTCTACACGTATTTCTTCAATTTTATGTCCGGCAGAAAAAGTATTATCAATCACCTTTCCAGAGGTTACCGATTTCAATTTAGTTCTTACAAAAGCTGGACCCTTACCTGGTTTTACGTGAAGGAACTCAATGATTTTAAAAATATCGTGATTGTAATGAATACACAATCCTTTTCTTATGTCGCTTGTACTTGCCATATCTTATTGTTTACTTACGTACCCTCTCATGATACCCCGTTTTGTGTTTTTAATAAATTCTAATATTTCGTCGCGCTCAGGTGTTGCGCTCATTTCTGCCTCTATAATATCAACGGCCTGAGAAACATTGTAGTTTTTTTGATATAGAATGCGATAGATGTCTTGAATTTCTCTTATTTTTTCTAGGTCAAAACCTCTTCTACGAAGCCCTACAGAGTTAATCCCAACATAACTTAAAGGTTCCCGACCGGCTTTTACAAAAGGAGGAACATCTTTACGCACTAGAGAACCACCAGTGACAAATGCATGACTACCTATCTGACAAAACTGCTGAACTGCAGCCATTCCCGCTAGAACGACGTAATCGCCTACTGTAATGTGACCGGCAAGAGTACTATTATTAGAAAAAATACAATTGTCTCCTACGATACAATCATGTGCTATATGACAATAAGCCATAATCCAGCAGTTTTTACCTATAATTGTTTTCATTCTATCAGAAGTACCTCGATTGATCGTTACACATTCTCTAATAGTGGTATTATCCCCTATGATCGTGACGGTATCTTCATCTTCAAACTTTTTATCTTGAGGAATGGCGCTAATCACAGCACCGGGAAAAATGCTTACATTCTTACCTATCCGAGCACCCTCCATAATGGTTACGTTAGATCCTATCCAGGTTCCTTCTTCAATAATTACATCGTTATGTATAGTTGTAAAGGGCTCTATAACTACATTTTTGGCGATTTTTGCTCCCGGGTGTACGTATGCTAATGGTTGATTCATTATTTAACTTTTGAAATTTGCGCCATCAACTCAGCTTCGGCACAAAGAATACCATTGGCATAAGCATAAGCTTGCATGTGACAAATACCTCTTCTAATAGGGGAAATTAAATCACATTTAAATATAAGGGTATCCCCAGGAGAAACCTTTCTTTTGAACTTCACATTATCCATTTTCATAAAAAACGTCAAATAATTTTCTGGATCAGGAACCGTACTTAAAACTAAGATGCCTCCAGTTTGCGCCATTGCTTCTACAATAAGTACACCTGGCATCACTGGTTGGCCAGGAAAATGTCCGACGAAGAAGGGTTCATTCATAGTTACATTCTTCAATCCAATTACGTGACTATCAGAAAGCTCAAATATTTTATCTATTAATAAAAAGGGTGGACGGTGCGGCAAGACCTCCATGATCTGCATCACATCCATAAGAGGTTCCTTTCGTATATCTACCTGAGGTACATTGTCTTTGATATCCTTTTTAATGATTTTAGACATTTTCTTAGCAAACTGTGTATTGACAAAGTGCCCAGGCTTAGTAGCGATCACCTTACCCCTGATTCTGTACCCTATCAATGCCAAGTCACCAATCACATCTAAAAGTTTGTGTCTTGCAGCCTCATTAGGATAATGAAGCTCTAAGTTATCTAAAATCCCATTAGGCCTTATGGTGATATTATCCTTTTTAAAAGCCTTTTTAAGACTTTCTGTCGTTTTTTCAGAGAGTTCTTTATCGACGTAAACTATGGCATTATTAAGGTCACCTCCTTTAATTAGCCCATGCTCCAAAAGCATTTCAATTTCATGAAGAAAACTAAATGTTCTCGCACTAGAAATTTCCTTTTTAAAATCACTGATTTTATGAAGTGTTGCGTTTTGTGTTCCCAAAACCTTAGTTCCAAAATCAACCATTGTTGTAATTTGATAGGAGTCAGCAGGCATCAAGATAATCTCGCTACCTGTTTCTTCATCATGGTAAGAAATATTTTCTTGAACCACATATTCTTCTCTGAACTGGTCTAGCTCTACTTTACCTGCTTTTTCTAGAGCTTCAATAAAGAATTTTGATGAACCATCCAAAATAGGCGGTTCACTACTGTTAATTTCTATCAAACAGTTGTCTATTTCTAAACCTACTAAAGCTGCGAGAACGTGTTCACAAGTATGGATTTGTACACCCTTCTTGTCTAGAGTAGTACCTCTTTTAGTATCTGTCACATAATTAGCGGATGCCTCGATTACGGGACTCCCTTCTAAATCTACTCTTTGAAAAGCGTAGCCATAATTATCTGGAGCTGGTTTAAAAACTAAAGTTACTTCTTTACCAGTATGTAAACCTACCCCTGATAGATTCACTTCATTTTTTATGGTCGTTTGCTTAAATTCTGTTACCGTCATTTATGCTTATTTTTTTTCAAGATTTGAAATTCTTGATTCAATATTTCTTAAATTTTTAAATAGTACATAGCTTCTATTCCAGTCTCCATAATCAAAAGCTGGAGAACCTTGCACTGTTGTTCCTTCTTTTAGTCTTTTACCTATACCGCTTTGCGCTTGTATGTTTACATTGTCTTCAATTACTATATGTCCTGCAATACCAACTTGTCCTCCAATCTTACAATTTCTACCTATTTTACTCGACCCTGCAATTCCAGTTTGAGCAGCAATTACAGTATTAGCCCCAATCTCTACATTGTGAGCTACTTGAATCTGATTGTCAAGCTTTACACCCGATCTAATAATGGTACTTCCTAGAGTAGCCTTATCTATAGTAGTAAGCGATCCTATCTCTACACGATCTTCAATAATTACATTACCTGTTTGAGGTATTTTGGTGTAAGTACCATCTTTGGTAGGTGCAAACCCAAAACCATCTGAACCTATCACACTACCCGAATTAATAACCACCTGATTACCTATTATAGTGTCCGATTTAATTTGTACGGCCGAATGTAAGATACAGTTATCTCCAATAGTTACATTATCTTCAATGGTTACGTTGGAAAAAATCTTTACATTATTTCCTATTTTCACATGTTCTCCTATGTAACTAAATGCTGCAACATATAGGTTATCTCCATAAGTTGCTGTATTGTGAATAAAACTAGGCTGTTCAATTCCTTGCTTGTTCATTTTAGACAATTGATAAAACTCCAAGAGTTTTGTAAACGCGAGGTAAGCATCTTCTACTCTAATCAAAGAACAATTTACGGGCTGTTCCACTGCAAACTCCTTATTTACAATTACAGCACTAGCCTGTGTTTTGTAAATATAAGAAGTATACTTGGTATTAGAAAGAAAGCTTAAGCTACCCGCACTACCTTCTTCTATTTTTGACAATTTATTTACTTCAACACTTGAATCTCCTTCAATGGTTCCATCTAAAATTTCGGCGATCTGTTTAATAGTAAATTTCATTCTAGCAAAAGTACTAATTAATATCATTCTTGCAGCTTAGGAAAACAACAGTAATATTTTTTCACTTCTTTGAGCAACGCTTTAAAACTATCTTCTTTTCCTGCTTGAATGAGCTCTATTAAATTCCCTTTTTTATTCAGGATTTTTATTGGTTGCGTCTTTGCGTAGGCTGCGTTTACAACATTGCCGGAAAACACAAAGTAAGAAGCCTCATGCGCGGTCAAGTTGTACGTTAGCATTAATTGACTTAGGTGTTTTTGAACTTTTTCAGGAGCTATTTGATGGTCAGTAAATTTAATTTTAAGCAACTGTCTATTTAAAATCATGCTGCACAATTCACTAAGAACAAAATCTTTATGATCCTTGCCCAGCTTTAAGGTAGACAAAATATCAGAATCATCTAATGACGCAAATTTCTCAAGATCATGAGTATTTGAGTCAAAATCTAGATCTGGATTCACAATAAAATATTCTAAATTCTTAGGGAGGTCGACTGCTATTTCTTTTTCCATTAGCTCTTGAATACGCTTGATTACCGACTGTAATAAATGCTCTGCTCCTATTCCTGTTTTATGCAAGTATACTTGCCAGTACATCAATCTACGCCCAGATAGAAAATTCTCTACACTGTACAATCCTTTTTCTTCAACCACCAGCTGGTCATTAACGACGTTAAGCATCGTGATCAAGCGCTGGCTATTAATATTGCCTTCCGCGACACCGGTATAAAAACTATCTCTTTTCAAGTAATCTAATCGATCCATATCTAGTTGACTTGATATGAGCTCTAACATAAATGGACGGTGGTATTCTCCTTTAAATATTTGAATAGCAAGCGTTAAACTACCGTTAAACTCCTTATTTAACTGGCTCATAAAATGACCTGACAATTGCTCGTGTGTTACCTTATCAATGATTTGATGTTCTAATGCATGAGAGAACGGACCGTGTCCAATGTCATGAAGTAAAATTGCTTTATATAAAGCATCTTCTTCCTGATCTGAAATCTCAACCGACTTAGATTTAAGAACTTGAACTGCTTTTTGCATCAAATGCAAGCATCCCAATGCATGATGAAACCTTGTATGATGAGCACCTGGATATACCAAGTAGCTCAAACCCATTTGGGTAATTCTACGTAAGCGTTGAAAATAAGGATGTTCAACAATTTTAAAGATCTCTTCAGAAGGAATCGAAATAAAACCGTAGATAGGATCGTTTAATATTTTAAGTTTGTTCTTTAGTTTCAAGGGAAGAGCTATTTTTAAACACAAATATACTGATATGGCAGAGATCAAAATACTATGGGTGGATGATGAAGTGGATTTATTAAAACCTCACATTATATTTTTGGAGAACAAAGGATATTCTATAGATACTAGAATTAGTGGTTCGGAAGCGCTGGAGGCCATAGAAGAAACCAGGTATGATCTTATTTTCCTAGACGAAAACATGCCGGGTCTTACAGGTCTAGAGACGCTACATGAAATAAAAGAGAAGCAAGCACAACTTCCAGTAATTATGATAACCAAAAGTGAAGAAGAGTATCTTATGGAAGAGGCGATTGGATCTAAGATCGCAGATTATTTAATTAAGCCCGTGAATCCTCATCAAATCCTACTTGCGGTTAAGAAAAACTTAGACCATTCTAGGTTGGTCAATGAAAAGACGACTAGTTATTACCAGCGGGAGTTCCGTAAAATAGCTATGGATATTTCCATAATAAATACGTACGAGGAGTGGGTACAACTTTATCAAAAATTAATTTATTGGGAGATTGAATTAGAAGATGTTGATGATTCTGGAATGTTTGACATTTTAACTTCTCAAAAAAATGAAGCAAATCAACAATTTTGTAAGTTTATTGAAAAAAATTACCAAGGCTGGTTTGATGGGCATGAAAGTAACCCCACCTTAAGTCATGACCTTTTTAGAAAGCGAGTTGCTCCACTTTTAAAAGAGAAAGAACCTGTTTTATTTATAGTCGTTGATAATTTGCGTTATGATCAATTTAAAGTTTTTGAGAATTTGATCAACAATCATTACAAAAAAACGGAGGAGGAAACCT
Organism: Nonlabens sp.; assembly: GCF_018401815.1. GTDB lineage: Bacteria > Bacteroidota > Bacteroidia > Flavobacteriales > Flavobacteriaceae > Nonlabens. Next base: position 122,088 of record NZ_JAGYKG010000005.1, on the reverse strand, counting down.
ATTGCGCCATTTTACCTACAGCAACACAATACGCTAGGAACGCTATATTTTCTGGATTAATGCCCGAAGACATGAAAAAACGTCACCCAGATCTATGGTTAGATGATACCGATGAAGGAGGTAAAAACATGCATGAAAACGCCTTTTTAACGGCTCAGTTAAAAAGATTAGGGCTCCATATCAAACACCAATATCATAAAATAACTAGTGAGAATAGTGGTCGCAAACTCGCTGAAAATTTTAAATCTCAAAAAGATAACGATCTTACTGTTGTGGTGTACAATTTTGTTGACATGCTTTCCCATTCCAAAACTGAATTGGAGGTTATAAAAGAGTTAGCAAGTACCGATAAGAGCTATAGATCATTAACGCTAAGTTGGTTTAAAAACTCCCCCTTATTAGATATCATACAACGCGGGCAAGAACTTAATTTTAAATTAGTTGTAACCACCGATCATGGGACTATTAATGTGACGAATCCAAGTAAAGTTGTAGGCGATAAAAATACCAGTTTAAACTTAAGATATAAAACGGGCCGAAGCTTGTCTTACCAAGAAAAAGATGTTCTTGCCGTTATAGACCCTAGCACTATCAAGTTACCTAAGATCCATATGAGCAGTAGTTTTATTTTTGCTAAATCTGATCTATTTTTTGCTTATCCCAATAACTACAATTATTACGTGAATTATTTTAGAAACACCTACCAACACGGAGGTGTTTCACTTGAAGAAATGTTGATACCTTTTGCCATCTTTGAACCAAGATAATGGAATTCGCCTACACGCTTAAACAAATTGATAAGGTAGCTCTACAACTACTAGAAAACTTAGATTCTAAGACGGTATTGTTTGACGCCCCTATGGGTGCAGGAAAAACAACTTTGATAAAATCCATTTGCAGACAATTAGGTGTTAAAGAGGAGGTAAACTCTCCTACATTTAGTATTGTTAATGAGTATAAGGGCTCCCTTATAGATGTTATACACTTTGACCTATACAGGTTAGAGACGTATGATCAATTAATGGATATTGGATTTGATTATTACCTAGAAAAAAATGCGCTTTGCCTTATTGAGTGGCCAAAGCTATCCCTTTCATTTTTATCTGATTATCATTATATCAGGTTAGAAATTTTGGATTTAAAAACCAGAAAGTTAATTTTAACTAAGGTGGTTAATTAATTTGTAAATCATCTTAAGATAACTAATCATAAAACTTTAATTTGATACCGCCTTATTTATACCGTATCCAACGAGATTATTTTTATAATTAGTATTATCGAACAAGAGCAACTTAGCTTGTTTTGAATATATGTAAACTTCTCCTTACGAACTAAAAACCTAACACGCTCTAACCCCTTTTTGACATTTTTAGCGCATTCCTAACTAAATAACCGTTCAGTTTCAACCACAATAGACGACAACAGCTAAAATCAAAAAAATAGTAGCAAAATTTAAACCGCTAGCAACTGAATAATTTTTTACTTCCTAAATAGGATAAAACTCTAGTTATTAATCCCTATTCATTGTTGGTATTATTAAAATACTACTCTTTTTAATAACTTCCTTTGGATGTGTTTTTAGTCGATCTCCCGGTAGTCGCAGTTCCTTTTCCACTTTTATAGCTCAAAGAAGATAACAACAACTAAAAAGGAATAACCAACAACGTTTAAGTGCAGCTAACTGAATAAGATTTAATTTGATTTTGTACAAAAAGCGCATTACATTTACTTGCAGCTCTTTTTTAAATTTTCAATTTTGTATGACCACTAAAAGTAAGTCAAGACAGGGAATACACAACATAGCTAAAGCTGTGGCTAGTGCCTTTATTTTTGCTATGGCATATGCTTTCTATGATAATGAAGCATTGACTAACTGGTTAAGGAACACTCCCATGTTGATTTTTTTTTCCAGCTCCTTTAATATTTCTCTATTAATGGACTCATGGACATTCATTCAAAAGTTAGTACCTTTACTTTTGTTAGTTATGTGGTTGTTTGCCAGTAAACTTTGGTGGTATTATGCGATAGTACTACCTATCCGTTTATGCGCATCTCAACTCTGTAATCTTTTTTATTTTTCCAGAACATACAACGATATTGGTGAGTGGCGCTCTATTGAACTAGTAGACATCTTTTTATCATTGTGCTATCAGGCTAAAATTAAAATTTTTGACCAAATTCACAGTAGTGATATTTGTGAAATGGAAGATGGAATAAAAAACCTAGGGATCGCTGGTTCCAATAATTGATTCCTATATATCATTCATAAACGCTAAAGCTTAATGACTTCATACTCTACACCTTTTACAAAAGAACAGTTAATTCCTCAAGAAGAACGTCTTGAAATCACAAAAACCAAAAAGGAGTTGTTTATTGGAATCCCCAAGGAAACTCAGCATCAAGAAAAACGTATTTGTTTGACTCCAGACGCTGTTGCCGCAGTCTGTGCGCATGGTCATCGTATTTTAATTGAAAAAGGAGCTGGGCTAGCTAGTAATTTTACCGATCAAGATTATAACAATGCTGGAGCAGAATTAACCACCGATACTGCAAAAGTATTTTCTTGCCCGACCATTCTTAAAGTGGCACCTCCATCTTTAGAAGAAATCAAGCTCATAAAGCCACAATCGGTATTAATATCTGCTTTACAATTGAGAACTAGAGATCAAAATTATTTCAATAAACTAGCTGAAAAAAAAATAACCGCTCTTGCTTATGAGTTCATCACAGATGACGAAGGAAGGTTTACCGCTGTAAACGCGTTAAGCGAAATTTCAGGAGTGGCTTCTATTCTTATTGCCGCTGAATTATTGTCTAGTGGAGAAAACAGAACCGGACATCTTTTTGGTAATATAACGGGAGTGCCACCAGTAGAGGTGGTGATATTAGGTGCTGGGGTTGTGGGAGAATTTGCAGCAAGAACTGCTTTAGGATTAGGGGCTAGCGTTAAGATTTTTGATAATTCCATTTCCAAATTGCGAAACGTGCAAAATAATGTCAGTCAGCAATTATTTACTTCCACCATACAACCTAAATACCTATCTAAAGCGCTACAGCGCTGTGATGTAGTCATAGGAGCCTTAACAGGCGAAAACAGGACCCCAGTGGTGGTTTCTCAACCTATGGTAGAGAATATGAAAAAAGGATCAGTAATTATAGATGTGAGTATAGATATGGGAGGCTGTTTTGAAACTAGCGAGATCACCACTCACGATAAGCCTACTTTTACCAAATTAGGGGTAACCCATTATTGCGTACCAAACATACCCGCTAGATATTCAAAAACAGCTAGTGTAGCTTTAAGTAATATATTTACTCCTTATATTTTAAGCATTGCCAACGACGGTGGTATCGAGCATGCCATACGTATGGACAAAGGCTTAAAGTGTGGTATTTATCTTTATCACGGTATTGTGACTAATAAATCGGTAGGCGAATGGTATAATTTACCTTACAGCGACGTAAATTTGCTTATCTTTTAATAAACTATGAATTTTATAAAACGTTTTGGTTTTTATGGTGGAGGTTTTGCTATAGGTATTGTTTTTCTAATTTTTTTCCTCACTGGAAAAAGAACACAATGTACTTGGTTACCAGAGGATCGGGTACTTAACGATATTTCCAGAAAGAACTACGTAAGGTTTTCTCCAGAAGTGAGAGATTTGCTGCAGCAAAGTAAAATTGATACGTTAGATATTCAACTTATCCTTAAATATGGTCGAGTCGATTTTTCAAAATCCAATACCGATACCATCCCTTGTAATTTTTACCACATTTCTGGAAGAAAAGAACTGGCAACTACCAGTTTATGGGTTAGAAATTGCGATCGTTTTACCAGAGTAGAAAAAGTACTCACCCAGTAAGCATTTAAATGCCTCTTCTTTTCATTTCTTGTTTGATAAGAGCCAGTTCCCTTCCTGTTTGCCCAGCAACAGACGTATTTTCTTGAGCTCTTCTGATGAGGTAAGGCATTACATCTTCAATTGGGCCAAAAGGCAATATTTTAAAAGTGTTGTGCCCCAGTGCAGCTAGGTTAAAAGTCAGGTGGTCACTCATACCATACAACTGGCCAAACCATACATCATTGGTATTAGGCTCTATTTCCTTTTCTGATAGCACTCGCATGGCATCCAAAGTACTTTCTTCGTTATGTGTGCCTATACACAGCTTGATAACATCTAATCGGTCCAAAATGTAATGCATCACATTATTATACATAGTATCTGTAGCAGTTTTATCAACACAAATAGGGCTCGGGTAGTTATAGTTCTTGGCGCGCTCACGTTCCTTTTCCATATAGGCGCCTCTAACAATTTTTGCACCCACTATGTAGTTATTTGCTTTTGCATCTTCATAGAGCTCCATGATATAGTCAAGCCTGTCATGGCGATAACACTGTACGGTGTTGTATATGTATGCTTTTCCCTGATTGTATTTTCTCATCATCTCTCCAATGAGATCATCGGCAGCATCCTGCATCCAAGTTTCTTCACCATCAAAAAGCAAGGCTATGTCATTATCAACGGCTGTCTTACAAAGTAAATCAACTCTATTGTAAATTCGTTCCCACTCCAATTCTTCTGGAACTGTTAGCGTTTTCTTTTCGCTCTTTTTTTGCCAAATATAAAAACGACCTATAGCAGTGGGCTTCACCACCTCAAAAGGCAATGCATTATTATCACTTGCCATATGAATAAGTGTTAATTTCTTGCCTACCACTGCATCAAAATCAGCTTCATTTTCTTTACCTTCAACCGAGTAATCTAGTATGGAACTCACTCCTTTTTCAAACATTTTTTCGACAAGTGGTATACAGTCTTCATCTGTTGTACCACCACAAAACTGTTGAAAAATCGTATCTTCAATAATGCCTTTCACAGGGAGATGCCATTTTAAGGCCAGCATGGTAGCCTTAGACCCCAATTGGACAAGCCAAGGTTGAGACATGGATGTAAATATAAAATGTGCTTTCTTAAGTTCCTTGTCAGACTTTAAAGAAAAAGCATTTGCTGTATTATTAAAAGGGTTCTCATTCATGCTACAAATATAATTGGGAAATTGGTTTTATTTCATCCTATAGACCCTACTTTTGATAAATCATTACGCATCTAAAAAGCAAGAGATTTCTCGCTTTCGCGAAAGCGATATTGCCATCAAACTTATAAGCTTATTTATAATGAAATCCATTTTAAATTCTAATTACAGCATACACTTTCAAGAAGAAACTTATCTACACCTCAATAAATTTATAGCTTCTAAACAACCTAGTTGTATTTTTATACTCGTAGATGAAAATACCATGGATCATTGTTATCCCCTACTCCTACCATACATAGAAACAGTGGCTCGTATAGAAATAATTGAAGTGGAATCTGGTGAAGAACACAAAAACATAGCAACATGTAGTGGCGTGTGGAGCGCAATGATTGAATTAGGCTGCGATCGCAATAGCTTACTAATAAATCTAGGAGGTGGTGTTATTACAGATTTGGGTGGCTTTATAGCTTCAACAATTAAAAGAGGAATCTCTTTTATTCACATTCCTACTACCGTATTAGGTATGGTAGATGCCGCTATAGGTGGTAAAAACGGTGTTGATATAGGACAGTTGAAAAATCAAATAGGTGTTGTCAACCCACCAGAAATGACATTAATCGACACTAACTATTTGGTATCATTAGAAAAAAAACAATGGATTAACGGCTCAATAGAAATGTTTAAACACGGTTTGATCGCAGACCGGGAGTACTGGAATGAAATGATTCAAACGGGGGATGATTATCTTTCTGAAAAGTTTACAAGCCTGATCTATCAAAGTATAGTGATAAAAGATCATATAGTCAAGAGTGATCCTTTTGAAAAGGGACCTCGTAAGTCCTTGAATTACGGTCATACAATTGGTCACGCCATAGAGTCTTTTTGTCTATCTAGTAAAAATCACGAACCATTACTGCATGGAGAAGCCATTGCGGTAGGTTTGTTTTTAGAATCCTATTTAAGTTATGTGCACACAGGACTGAACAAAAATGATTTTGATCAAATAGCTTCTTGGTACCACCAATTAGGATTCCAATTAGAATTTACATTAACTGAAATCGAAGAAATGCTGGAATTGATGTCTCATGATAAAAAAAATGTAAATGGGGAAATCAGGTTTGTTTTATTGCCATCTATAGGCTTTTTTGTAACTGATCAAACCGTACCAGTTGAAGATGTCATCAAAAGTTTTTCTTTACTTTAAAAATTTAAATTACTTCAAAATATTGTTTTGCGAGTTGTTAAAAATGCTATATTTTGGTATTTCCTAAAAGGACTTGATATGAAAAATGTTATTGTTGATTATAAAAAACTTACACCTGAGGTATTGGCTATGCTGGTAGAAAAATATCCTGATGGATATGGTGATGATGATGTGATTACTTTTAAAAATCATAAGTATGAAACTATAGAAGCTGTAGAAGTCATTACGCAGGATACCAAGTACCTTGTAAAGATATCCAAGCGTCTTTCCATGCAAATGGAATCATTTGATGAAGACGATTATTCTGAAAAGGAAATGGACGATCCAGAAGCACTTCCTGAAATTACGGTGGAGGACCTAAAGAAAGCTGAAGAAGAAGAAGATAAAGATTAAAGCTCCCCTGTGTTATTACTTATCACAGATGTTGACTCGTTTACAACCTAATAAGACGTCTTGATGCACCACAACAAATAACAACTAATGAAAAACATCCCTATCAAGTTGGCTGAAATTCTTTTTTTTTATATTTTTCTTGCAGCTTTATTTTATTTAAGTGCTACTAATGTTACATTAGAACAATTGTAAGATAGTGGGCTAATTAAAAGTCATGCTATTTTTCATTGTAGCCGGAATACTTGCTGCTTTTATAAATAGTAAGATGACAATAAAAGTTTTGAACTATAAAAAAGTAGGCCGACCGGTTGGAATATAGCACCTGCTCTTTTTTTAAAAAACTATCTAAACTAAAAAGCCCCCTTAAAGCAGTGCTTTAAGGGAGCTTTTAACGTAAAAATTTGTTAGGTTTTACTTATTTAACACCGCTTGTACTTTATCAGCTGCTTCTTGGAATTCTATAGCACTTTGAACGTCTAGTCCAGAGCTATCGATGAGATCCTTGGCGATTTCGGCATTTGTACCTTGAAGTCTTACAATAATAGGCACTTTTATAGCATCGCCCATATTTTTATAAGCATCTACTATACCTTGCGCTACACGGTCACATCTTACGATACCACCAAATATATTAACCAGAATAGCTTCTACTTTATCATCTTTTAGAATGATGCGGAAAGCCTCTTCCACCCGTTTAGCATCTGCAGTACCACCTACATCTAAAAAGTTTGCGGGTTCACCTCCTGCTTGTTTGATCAGGTCCATCGTTGCCATGGCAAGGCCTGCACCATTAACCATACAACCAACGTTTCCATCAAGAGCTACGTAGTTCAATCCTACAGCTCTTGCTTCCACTTCTGTTGGGTTTTCCTCTCTTATATCTCTCCATGCCTCCAGATCTTTATGACGATATAATGCATTTTCATCAAGGGTGATCTTACAGTCCACTGCAATGATGGTGTTGTTTGAAGCTTTAAGAACTGGATTGATTTCAAATAAAGCAGCGTCAGATCCAATATAAGCGTTGTATAAAGCATCGACAAACTTGGTCATTTCTTTAAAAGCTTTACCGCTTAATCCTAAATTGAAAGCTATACGTCTGGCTTGAAAAGCTTGAAGACCATGAGCAGGATGTATGGTTTCTGTAAAAATCAAGTGTGGTGTTTCTTCAGCCACCGTTTCTATGTCCATTCCACCTTCTGTAGAATATATGATCATATTTTTTCCTTGAGCTCGATCTAAAAGAACAGACATATAGAACTCTTCTATTTCTGCCTCACCAGGTTCGTATACATCTTCAGCCACAAGAATTTGGTGTACTCGTTTCCCTTGAGCAGTCGTTTGAGGCGTCACTAGGTCCATTCCTATAATCTGCTTAGAAATTTCTTTTACTTGATCAAGGTTTTTTGCAAGTTTCACACCACCTCCTTTACCACGACCACCTGCGTGCACCTGTGCTTTAATGACGTGCCAGCCGGTTCCAGTTTCTTCAGTAAGTGCTTGTGCAGCGGCTACTGCCTCCTCTGAAGTTGTTGCAACTTTACCCCTTTGTATGGTAACACCGTAACTGGCGAGTATTTCTTTACCTTGATATTCGTGAAGATTCATAATTGTTCTTTAAGATTCCATTTAAGTCCAGCAAAAGTAAGAAAGTGAGCTTTGAATTTGAAATTATTCTATCTAAAAGAATGCTTATTTTTTGTTTGGAGTAACGAGGCTTTTACGACTTTCACCTCACCATTAAATTTTATGATATTATTCACGTTTAATTCTACCACTCTATTACTTTTGTAGGCTTAATTTTTTTTATGAATAATCAAGATTTATTAAACATAGCTAGGGACTTCGGTAGTCCTGTCTATGTATATGATGCAGAGGTCATTGTAGCGCAGTATGAACGTTTAGTTGCCGCTTTCGCGAAAGCAAAAAACTTAAGAATTCACTACGCAGTTAAAGCACTTTCTAACATCTCTATCTTGAAACTTTTTAAACAGTTAGGTGCTGGATTGGATACCGTGAGTTTGCAAGAAGTCGAGTTAGGTCTTGCTGCTGGTGTTGATCCTAAGAAAATAATCTTTACTCCTAATGGTGTTTCTCTTGAAGAAATAGAACTGGTGGCCAAAAAAGGTGTGCAAATCAATATTGACAACCTCTCAATTTTAGAACAATTTGGTTCTAAGCATCCAAAAACTCCGGTTTGTGTAAGAATCAATCCTCATGTAATGGCTGGTGGTAATGCAAATATTTCTGTGGGACATATTGATAGTAAATTTGGTATCTCCATACATCAAATTCCTCATATCTTGCGTATTGTAGAGAACACGGGAATGACGGTAAACGGTGTTCATATGCACACTGGTAGTGATATTCTAGATATAGGTGTTTTTCTTTATGCTACCGAGATTCTTTTTGAAACCGCTGCAAAGTTTAAGGCTTTGGAATTTATTGATTTCGGTAGTGGATTTAAAGTTCCCTATAAGGAAGGTGATGTCTCTACAGACATTGAAGATTTAGGCGAGCAGTTAAGTGAGCGATTCAATAATTTTTGTATCTCCTACGGTCGTGATATCACCATGGCTTTTGAACCTGGAAAATTTTTAGTGAGTGAGGCGGGACATTTTCTTGCACAAGTAAATGTAGTAAAACAGACTACTTCTACAGTATTTGCAGGAATAGATTCTGGTTTTAATCACTTGATACGTCCTATGTTATACGGCTCTTATCACGGAATTAAAAATATATCAAACCCAGAAGGTAAAAATAGGTTTTATAGTGTTGTGGGATACATTTGTGAGACCGACACCTTTGCCAATAACCGTCAAATCTCAGAAATTACAGAAGGTGATATTCTTTCCTTCTCTAATGCCGGGGCATACTGTTTTTCTATGGCAAGTAATTACAACTCTCGTTACCGTCCTGCTGAAGTGCTTTGGTACAATGGTAAATCCCACTTGATAAGAGAACGGGAAACCATGGAGGACATATTAAAAGGGCAATGTGATATTCAATTAGACGAATTAATAGTGGTATAGGAAACCCCACTCTTCTACCCTTTATAATAAAGCCCAACATATGATTGGGCTTTATTTTGATTTAGTTGTTACCTGTTAGCACATCATCCCTAGCAACGTAATGTCATACATTGAATATTATTCTCGAGAATCCAGGTTGAGGTTGCTCTACTGATGTAAATAATTTAAATTTGTCATCTAGAAATACAAGTTGATATCCTTTCAAAACTTAAAATGAAGAAGTCAATTTTAATCTGAAAAGAGTTAGAAGTATGATAGCTCTCATAGGAGGTATTCAAAAATATACACTAATAAAAACACTTAATGGCGTCAGGATTTTTTGCTTTACTAGATGATATAGCTGTACTTATGGATGATATGGCTTCAATGAGTAAGATTGCTACCAAAAAAACAGCAGGTATCTTAGGTGATGATCTTGCCGTAAATGCTGAAAAAGCCTCTGGCTTTGTTTCGTCTAGAGAACTACCTGTTTTGTGGGCTATTACTAAAGGTTCTTTTTTAAATAAACTAATCATTTTACCTATAGCTTTTCTATTAAGTGCTTTTTTACCTTGGGCGATAACGATTATTTTACTTTTAGGGGGTATTTACCTCGCATTTGAAGGCGCTGAAAAAATTTATGAATGGCTGGTTCCACACGATGAACCAAAAATAGAAGTAAAAAGCACAGAATTATCGGAGAGCCAAATTCTCACCATAGAAAAAGATAAGATAAAATCAGCTGTTGTAACTGATTTTATTTTATCTGTAGAAATTGTAATTATCGCCTTGGGATCTGTCATTAACGAACCTTTACTTATGCAAATATTAGTAGTAACCGTAGTTGCAATTATTGCTACTGTAGGAGTTTATGGAATTGTGGCTCTTATTGTAAGAATAGATGATTTAGGATGGAAATTAGTTAAATGGAGCGATAACGAGAAAAGCATATCAAAGACTATTGGCACTATCTTAGTGCATGCATTGCCTTGGATCATTAAAAGTTTATCTATAATAGGAACCGTCGCACTTTTACTAGTGGCTGGTGGAATCTTTGTGCACAACCTGCATTTTATAGAGGAACTTCTATCCTCTCTTCCTTTTATTGTAGGCGAGTTAATCACAGGTCTGGTGGTAGGAATACTTGCTTTTGCTTTGTTTCAACTAACAAAATATGTGTTTTTTAATAAAAATAGAGCCCATTAAATAGCCGACCAAAAACTACACTTTATCATTGTTGGAGTGCTCCATAATTCTATCAAAATATTCTTAAGAACCTTATTAATAATGGTGTTTTAGAAGATAGGAAAACAAAAAAATAAGATAAAAAAACAGCCTGTTTACTAAGATAAACAGGCTGTTTTAATTTTAGGTACATCCCTTTTTACTTAATGATTACTTTTCTAGTTTGACTACCGTAATTAGTATTCATCTTTACAATGTAGTTACCCTTTGCTAAAGAAGAAATATCAACTCTAATAATTCCATTCTGATCGGCTACATGCCATACCTTCAACTGTTGTCCTAACATATTGATGATACTAAGTTCTTCTATCTCTAGTTCTATAGATTTTTTAATATGTAGCTCTTCTATATTTTCAGGTGTAAAAACTATGATATCAGAAGCGCTTAATTCTAAACTATCATTGCTCAGAGTAGATGGATCTGAAAAAGTAATAAAGAAGCGGTCCTCGTAAGTTCCCGCAAGCAGTTGTGGGCTGGCATAAGTGCCATTCATTATATTGACATAGGTATTTAATAAAGCATCCTTGACAAAGATTTCTTGAGCAGCAGCTACATTCCGTAAGTCATCTATCTTGATACTAAAACTACTGTTGTTATTTATTTTTATAACTAAAGGCAGTTCTGTAGTAGCATCCATGACAGGCACTCCTTGAATCAGTAGTTTTTCATTAGGAAGTGACCAAGCCATATCATCCAGTTGCTCCTCCAACATTCTGCCGTCGTAACCTCTATCAAAACCTATTGTCGCGTTGCTATCTATAGTCAACAACAACTGTCTGTGAATCAGATTAGAAGAATCAAATCCCAATCGTATTTTAGAACGAGAGTCACTGACCGTATTGATTCCTCCTATACTTGAAATAGGGGAGCTTCCTGGAGCAGCTACAAATAAGCTTTGCCCATCAGACTCTTTTCTAAACTGACGCTGATCGTTTCTAAATCTAATGCTCCCTCCATCATTGATTCCTGTAACAAAGAAACCTTGCCCCACTGGGATAAATTGTTCTGGTCGCTTGGTGGCTACACCTCCTTGATTGACGTCAGGATTTGAAGTCCCAAAAGTAGCACTCCCTAATCCACCAGAATAATTATAAGTGGCATATCCACCTTGATAGTCTCTTAATATATGAGTGTTTCCTCCCCAGTGTTCCCAAAAGTAAACAGTTCCATCAGTATCTGGATTATCTGAGATAAACTCGTGAGCATCTAGCGCACTTGGATAAGGGTTACCGACCAAATAATCATTACCATTATCAATGGCTAGATTGATATCTCCGTTGTTAGGCTTCCCTACAAAAATGTAATTTTGTGTGGCTCCTGCAGCTCCTGTTCCTTTCATCGTCCAGCCTTCTCCTGTAAGTTGACTGCTGTTAGGTCCTGCATATTCCCAGTTGGCATAAGTGTTACTAGTCGTATTTCCATAGGTATACAACCACCTTCCTGAAATAGTTGCAGGTGTGCTAGCTGTCCCTGGAGCACCGTCTCTTACGGAAGAGGAAGTAAATATCAAGTCTCTAGGTGTTGCTACTAGTGTTCCATCTTTAAAAACTCCTGAAATGGTAAAACCATTATTATTCGTACCATTTGTAATACTACTTACTGGCGAACTCCAGTAATTATAGTTGAACAAATCAGAAGTTCCTTGTTGATCAATTTCTATTTTTCCTGTTGTCGAGGTGATCAAATCACTATTTGTTGACTGCACCAATTGAGATTCTCCTTGAAGATCTAGGGTGCCGTCTAATTTTAAGTTGTGCGTTACCGTAAGACCTCTATCGCCTTCCATAGAAAGGGTTCCTAGTGCGCCTACTTCAAGTCCTAAAAGCGTATAGTCCCTATTATTTGCTGTAATGTTTTCATTGACAATAGCGATATTCCAATCGATTGATACCGTTACACCATTAATGATCCTAGCAGCGCCTGGTATAAACCCCGCGTTACCACTGCTCCAACTACTGCTGCTATTCCAGTTTCCGTCAGCAGCAGATACGTAAGGAAGTGGCGCGGTTTGCTCATTGATACTAAAATTATCAGGCTGAATCAAACCACCTCTATGACCGTTTCCTGAAGCATCGTTAAGATGGGTTCCTATATAAGTGTTCATATTAAAATAGGCTTCTAGATCATTATTCCAATTCAATCCAGAAATATCATTTCTACTCACTGTTTCTGGAATCACAGCACCTTTGATTCCCGTTCCGTCGATCTCTATTTCTTGATTCATCATAAAACGAATCTGATCCTGACTAAGCGCTCTAGAAAAAATCCGAATCTCATCTAGACTTCCTGAGAAGTTATCGATGATGTTATCCTTATCCACGTATCTAGATGCAATACAAAACTTAGCATCGTTAGGAATCGTATTAGCAATGTTCTGTGTAATATCCTGGACTCCGTCTATATAAAGCACTGCTGTACTCCCACTATAGGTAAAAGTCACATACCTCCACGCATTATTACTTAAAACGGTATTACTAACAATAGTAGAGGTCCCGTTATGGGTCATTGCAAGGCGGTTGCTATCTGTTAAATAGAATTGATAGCCATCATTAGCTCCTGCTCTTTTAGAAACAATAGTTTTATTAGAAGTACTCGAATTAGACCCATTTGTTTTTACCCAGGCAGAAATCGAATAATCACCGGTAAACTCCACTTCGTCTCCCATTGCTACATAATCGTTGGTTCCATCAAATAAGATGTCCTTAAAAGCGATAACTTCATGAGCAACACCAAATTTCACATAACGGGTACCGTCAAAATCATACCAAGCTTCTTGATTGGATCCTATGGTTTCCAGAAAGATGGTTTCTACAGCTGTTGTGAAATTTTCATCATCAGCAACTATCATGACGTAAGCATCATTACCAACTAGTGGTGGTAAGGAAACTAACCCAGCTGTTACTATTGATATTTTCACTTCTGGGATATCATTAGCGTTTTGAGATAACTCCTTAAATTTCCAAGTACGCTCTGTCACGTCTGTAAAGGTTGTGACTAGACTGGGACCTAAAGTTACCTCTAGAGGGGTTGGAAGAGCAGAAAGTGCTCCACTACTGCTACCCCACATCAAAAAGTCTCCACTAGATTCAAAAGTACTTGGATTAGCACTATTAGTAACATAAATATCCCCTAAGCCAACAGTCATAAAAGAGAACGGGTCTACACTTTTGGCTTGTTTTTGATTCAGCAAAGAACAATCATCACGTCCTATGCCTGTAACATTATACGTAAAACCTGGATCTAATGTGCTGTTCCACATGGCAATTCCGTTGGAATCAAAATACTCCCCTGGGACGTGGGGTATTCCTATAGCTGCAACTTCAAAAAGTCCTAAGGTGATCCCATATTTTACGGCTAGATAAGATTCTAAACGTTTGCGATCTATATCATTTTTGCGCTGGGAAAAAGACATTACTTCCAGAAAGTCACCTGTAAAACTAGGCCCGAAATACTCTGATCTTCCCAACCAATACCTGGAATTTAAAATGTTTTTAAACGTACTCAAATTTTCTTCTTGAGTAAACGTAGGATCAACACTAACACCTAAGTCTATCCCATCTAAAAACAAGTCCATTGCATTACCTGCTGCATTTAAACGGGCATTAAAAATCACTGGTCTATCATAGACTAAAGTTGGGTGAATAATGGCTTTTCCATAATCATTTTGAGAACCTTGATTATAAGCCACAATATCTGGAGAGGATCCATATCTAGCGGAAGTGTTATTAATAGAAATCCCAGTAACATCTTGATTTCTTCCATCAGCGACATAATCATCTCCTAAAAACACATCCTCTGTAGGACGTGAAGCTGAAATGGTAAGTGTAGGGTTAAAGACGATATATAAATCTTCACTATAAAATCCAGACTTACCAAACATGGCGTTGGACCCATTAAAAGAAACTACGGGATTATAATTGACGTTATTGCTTGAATTATCATAAAAGGTAGGTCGAGCTGCTCCAGAAGCCTTAGCATTTGTCCAGTCTGGACTGATATTTGACCCTGGAAGTAATGCTGAAGTATTTTCCCATTCACTCACTCGATCTCCATTATTCAATCCTGCTAGCGCTAGTGTTTCTGTATTCAACCAAAGTTCTAAATTGTCATATATACCTGTGCCACAAGTAAAGTAATTTTTAACCTGTTGCGTAAACCCGACAATTCTAAAATTATCAAACGCGACACCACGGTCTCTGTTAGAATCATTACTTTCAAAATTAACTCTAAATTGTATGTTGCTTTGGTTGTCAAATGCTTGAGGCGGCAAATCAATAGATGCATTGAACCATCCACTAGGTCCTCCAGTCCATGCGCCTACCATTACAGAAACTAATCCGTAAGCAGAAGCATCATAACTTCTATTGTACCAGTTTGTTGCTTCACCATTAAATTTTCCTAGTAAGTGCCAGTTAGCCCCAGCATCATTGGTGAACTCTATATTCATTCCATCATAATTTAGCTCTGTATCATGACTAATGTCAACAAACAAGGTCATTTTATCATATCCAGATAAATTAATAACTGGAGAAGTTGCAGAGATATCGGTATTATTTTCATAATAATTACTTGAAGTCCGAGAGTATTGGTAACTTCCAGAACCGCCAGGATGATAAGAAATGGTCCCCCTACGGAAATCTCTTCCCCCGTTATTTTGATAGGTCCATGAATTTACTCCCGCACTATTTTCAAAATCAGCATTAAAAATAGTCACCTGCCCGAAAATAAAAAAAGCAGAAAATAAAGTAAAAGCAGTTAGTAATACCTTTAAGTTGAAGTGGTTCAATTTATTCATTATTTCAAAGTTAAAAATGAGTACCACAAGAATAGAAGAAGAAGTAGGGAAAGACAAGTAAAATACTATGCGTTACCTAATAACAAGGTTATTTAAATTATTTAATATATTGATATTCAATCATTTAATACATAATATAGTTAAAGTATCGTCCTACTAAGTGATTCCGACGTCGATTTATTAAACAATTGTTTACGGATTAAACCGGTAAACATTATAAAAAAGCTTTAAAAAAACATATCAAATGTTAATAATTAAGCAGTAAGTTGTCATAAATACGTTATAACTTATATATTATCGATGAAATACACAAGTATCTGCCTTTTCAAAAAAAGCAAAACAATTGGAAAATTCCATGACTTTATAGCTTCTTTTCCTCAATCCATTTACTTAAATATTTATATTCTTTATTGGAGTGGTAATTAAGCATTTTAATGAAAAAAACATCTTTACATTCACCAGCTAGATGTGATTCCTTTAATGAGCGTATTCTATTTAAAAACGCTTTCGCGAAAGCGGTATAACCATAATTATTTTTCAATATTTGTTCATTAGTTATGCTGATCTTAATCCATTCAGATTTAGAGGTATACAACTCCACACATTTACTTATAAAAGCAATCGTATCGTTTTCCTCAAAACCAAATACCTTTTCTCCATCAAACATACCTTCAGAGGCAATAGAAGACATTGCGACTGGTGTGCCGGATTGCATAGCATCAACTATTTTACCTTTTAAGCCAGCGCCAAACCTTAATGGCGCCATCAATATTCTATATTGTTTTAAAGTATTAATCGCACTTGTAGCAAATCCGCTTATAATAAATCCTTGTTCCTTATTGTGAAGTTGGGTAATCTTCTCATTTTGATACGCTCCGTAAATATGAACCTCTACCCCTGGCAATTGTTTTCTAATGCTAGGCCATATGTCCTTCTTCATGTATAAAATTGCATCATAATTAGGATGGTGTAAGGAATTCCCTATCATTATAAAATGTCTTCGTTCTTGGAAACTGGGGAGCCTCTTATGGCTCTTTTGATTAGGTAAAGCCTGGAATAAAAAAGGCACATAAATCAACTTGTGATCAGGTAGTTGAAAAGTCCTCTTCAACAGCTCCATCTCTACTGTGGAAATAATAATACTCAAATCGCACCTGTATATAGCTGCAATTTCTCTCATAGCGGTTTCATTAAATACATGGACCGGCTCCTTTTTATTAAACGCCTCTTCCCTTGCCTTTCTTAAAAAATGCAGATCCTCAGTATCCAGTATATGAATCGCTTGAGGTACCTGCTCTCTACAGCGCCATCCATATTGTTCTTCAGTCATAAAACGATCGTACAGAATGATAGTTGGTTGCAATTCTTTGAGGTAATCGTCAAAACTAGAATCGTTAAGAATAATAGCCTTTTCGATGATCTGTAAGGAATTTAAATCTTCAGAATATTCAGATTTTGTCGCGGCACTTGAAAAATGAATTTGATAAGTGTCTTCTTGAAAAATACGGAGCAACTGTAACATTCTATATCCTGCTGCTGTTGTGTTAGGCTCAGGCCAGTTCTTTCCTATGACGAGTAATTTTTTCATAAGGCAAATTTAATGCATAGTTGTAACTAGATCGATCCATAGACCTGTCGCTATACAATCATTTTTTTTAGTCCAAAGCTTTTAATCAATCAAATAAGTACCTTTACCTACTTATTAATAAAATCTTGTCAACCTAATTATAGAATAGTTCTTAAAAACCGACCTAAAATATTTACTTTAGCATTTTAAATTTATAAATATTCCATGGGTAAAATAATTGCCATAGCAAATCAAAAAGGTGGTGTAGGAAAAACAACTACTGCTGTAAATCTTGCAGCTTGTTTAGGTGTTTTAGAAAAGAAAGTTTTACTTATAGATGCTGATCCTCAAGCCAACGCGACTTCAGGGTTAGGGATTGACTCAGATACTATAGAACAAGGAACCTATCAGCTCATAGAAAACTCTGCAAAAGCTGAAGATTTAATCATTACAACCGCGTCTCCTAATGTTGATATTATACCAGCCCATATTGACCTTGTCGCCATAGAAATAGAACTTGTAGATCAAGAAGATCGCGAGTATATGATGAAAAAAGCGCTACAAAGTATAAAAGATCGTTACGATTACATTATTATTGATTGT
Source organism: Nonlabens sp. (assembly GCF_018401815.1). Taxonomy (GTDB): domain Bacteria; phylum Bacteroidota; class Bacteroidia; order Flavobacteriales; family Flavobacteriaceae; genus Nonlabens. The sequence goes on along the minus strand of NZ_JAGYKG010000005.1, from coordinate 104,233 downwards.
GCGCCGTCTTTGGGTTTACTTACCTTAAATGCACTCACTGCTAGCAATTCGGTATTGATCCCTATTCAATGTGAATACTTTGCTTTAGAAGGCTTAGGTAAATTACTGAACACGGTAAAGAGTGTACAAAAAATACATAATGCCCAACTTGATATAGAAGGTTTATTGCTTACCATGTATGACAGCAGGCTGCGACTTTCTAATCAGGTGGTGGAAGAAGTAAATCAACATTTTGAAGGCCTTACTTTTAAAACAATCATTCAGCGCAATGTGCGTTTAAGTGAAGCTCCCTCTTATGGAGAAAGTATTATTAATTACGATGCGTCTAGCAAAGGATCAGAAAATTATTTGAGCCTTGCCAATGAACTCATACAGAAAAACGCTTAAGCACTATGGCCAAAGCACTTAAAAAACAGGCACTCGGAAGAGGTTTATCGGCTCTATTAAAAGACCCAAGTAACGATATCAATTCTGCCGCAGATAAAAATGCAGATCAAATTGTAGGTAATGTTATTGACCTCCCTTTAAAGGACATCGACATCAACCCTTTTCAACCTAGGACTAGTTTTAATGAAGAGCAATTAAGAGAATTGTCTTCTTCTATTAAAGAGCTTGGAGTCATACAACCTATTACGGTACGCAAAAAAGGCTTTGGTACGTATGAACTGGTATCTGGAGAACGCAGGTGCCGCGCTGCTAGGCTTTTAGGTATGGAAACTATTCCTGCTTATGTACGTATTGCAAATGATCAAGAATCTCTTGAAATGGCACTGGTGGAAAACATACAGCGTCAAGATTTGGATCCAATTGAAATTGCTCTTTCCTACCAAAGACTTATTGAGGAGATCGATCTCACCCAAGAACAAATGAGCGATCGCATTGGAAAATCTCGTAGTGCTATTGCCAATTACTTACGTCTATTAAAGTTAGATCCAATTATACAAACGGGTATAAGAGATGGATTTATTTCTATGGGACATGGGCGCGCCTTGATCACTATAGAAAGTCTAGAACAGCAATTAGATAGTTATCAAAAAATACTTAGTAATGGCCTTTCTGTAAGAGATACAGAAAAAATGGTCAAGGAATTAAAAAATGGTACGCTTTCGCGAAAGCCAACTAAAACCAATTCCTTACCAGAGCATATCTCTAAGAAAACAAAGGATTTAAGCGATTTATTAGACACTAAAGTTACCACTACTATGTCCGATTCTGGGAAAGGGAAAATAACTATTTCTTACGCTTCTAAAGCTGATTTTGAACGCATTGTAACGTTGATCAATGAGTAACCGTTTTTTTTACATATTACTTTTCTCGGGAATAGTAGGGATCTCACAAAATCCGACCGACCCAAGCCCTAATTTTGACACCTTGCTCGTTGCACAAGACACTATTGGTAATAATTATGACGCTAATAGACCTTCAAAAGCTGCCTTTTATAGCGCTGTTATCCCTGGTTTAGGTCAAGCCTATAATAACCAATATTGGAAAGTACCACTTGCTCTAGCTGCTGTGGGATTGCCTATTTATGCTTATACTATAAACGATAAGGAATACAACAGACTAAGAGATGCCTTTAGAATTAGACTTGCTGGAGGAACCAACGATGAGTTTTCAAATGAAGACGGTACACCTATAATAAGTAACGAGGGACTAGAACGAGCCCAACGCACCTCTCAACGCAATAAAGAGTTAAGCATTCTAATAACAGCCGCACTTTATGTTATACAAATAATAGATGCTAATGTAGATGGGCATTTGAGCCAATTTAGTGTGGATCGCAATTTGAGTTTCTTACCTTATATGGATTATAACACCTTAGCCATTGGCAACTCCTATGGCTTTAATTTAAGCTACACTTTTTAATATGAAAATAGCATTATTAGGATATGGCAAAATGGGCAAGGCTATTGAGAGAATAGCTCTTGAACGCGGTCATCATGTAGTAACTCGTGTGGGTCGCAACGACTCCATGGAAGACATTACAAAAGCCGATGTGATTATCGAGTTTACCAGCCCAGAAAGTGTCATGGGGAATTTAACGTATTTAATTCCAACACAAATACCCATAGTATGCGGTACCACAGGATGGAATCAACATATTCCTGAAATTACCAAATTAGTTTCTCAACATCAATCCAGTATGGTTTATGCTTCTAATTTTAGTCTAGGAGTGAATATTTTCTTTGAACTCAACAAGAAATTAGCTCAAATGATGAGCCCGTTCAAGGAATATGACGTGAAAATGAAGGAAATTCATCACACAGAAAAAAAAGATGCCCCTAGCGGCACTGCCATTACCTTATTTGAAGGACTTTCAGAAAGCGCAGGTAAAGAAAATTGGCACTTAGGTCATCGACTTAAAGAGAACTCATTGCCTATAGAAGCTGTTAGAGAGAATGATGTAAAAGGCACTCATGTGGTTAGCTATCAAAATGAAATAGACCGCATAGAAATTATTCATACCGCACAAACTAGAGATGGTTTTGCGATAGGAAGTATCATTGCCGCAGAGTGGCTTATTAATAAAAAAGGAATATACACGATGAAAGATGTATTAGGATTGTAGCACAACCTCAACTCTTTTATCACACGACAACATATCAATTATGAATTGGACAGAATGGTTTATCGTATTTTTAGTAATACAGCTAGTACATGGGTTAGGAACATGGAAGATGTATGTAGCTTCCGGTTATAAGGCATGGCAAGCATTTGTTCCTGTTTTTAATGCGGTTATTTTGATGAAAATCATGAATAGACCGTGGTGGTGGACCCTTCTACTATTTCTACCTGTGGTGAACCTCCTTATGTTTATCGTTGTCTGGGTGGATACGTTGAGGTCCTTTGGGTACCATAAAAGGATAAATACTCTTCTGGGTGTACTAAGTCTAGGTTTTTACCTCTATTACATTAATTACACACAATCCTTACATCATATAAAAGAAAGAGATTTAAATCCTAGAACAGCTGCAGGAGAATGGACCAACTCCATCCTGTTTGCTGTTATAGCTGCTACTATTGTTCATACTTATGTGATGCAACCCTTTATCATCCCCACATCTTCTTTAGAAAAAACCTTGCTTACTGGAGATTTTTTGTTTGTAAGTAAATTTCATTACGGCGCAAGGCTTCCTATGACGCCTATTGCGGCTCCTATGGTGCATGATACCATTCCCATTGCAGGAGTAAAAAGTTATTTAGCCCGACCTCAATTGCCTTACGCAAGAATTCCAGGATTTCAAAAAATAGAACGCAATGACATCGTCGTTTTTAATTATCCCACAGATACCATTAATTCATATCCTAATGATGATGGTAAATTTCACTACAAGCCTATTGATAAGAAATCCAATTATGTCAAGAGATGTGTAGCAATCGCAGGCGACACTATGTCCATGATCAATGGAGCTATCTTTATCAATGGAGAAAAATTAGTGCTTCCTGAACGTGCAAAGCCCCAGCATTCCTATGTTATAGAAACCGATGCAATATCCCAGACCGACCAAGAAATGATTTTCCCCGATGGGAGCCGGTTAACTAGACAAGAGTTTTTCTTTACTTATGATATCACTGATGGGTTTCAATTTGGTTCTCATTTAAAAACCGGTAGACCAGCCTTTTTTGTAAAAGCAGCTACCGAGGAAGCCATAGAAAAGATAAAAGCATCAGGACACGTTTTACATGTGGAGCGACAAAATATGGATATAGGGAGGCCTATGAGTATGGCTTTAAGAGACCTTAAAGATGAAAACTCCTTGTACATGAAACCTAATATTTTCCCATATGACGGAAGAACATCAAACAATACCGATGATAGGGATCCCTTTTTGATTCCTGCCAAAGGAATGACGGTAGACATTGATTATAAAAACATCTCCTACTTCGAAAGAATCATTGAGGTTTATGAAGGGAGTGAAATGAATACTTTTCACGACATCACTTTAAAAGGGAATCAAGTCCTTTTAAATGGGGTGCCACTTACTTCGTATACTTTTAAACAAGATTATTATTGGCTTATGGGAGATAACCGCGATAACAGTCTCGACAGCAGGTTCTGGGGTTATGTGCCTTTTAATCATGTGGTTGGAAAACCCGTTTTTGTATGGATGAGTTATGATAGTAATAAATCATTTCCCAATGGTTTTAGATTTGAAAGAATGTTTACCACCGTAAATGGATCTGGACAACCTACCTCCTACTTAATTTATTTTCTTGTTCTCCTAGCAGGTTATTTTGTAGTAAAAAGAATCATAAAAGCAAGAAGTTAACCGCTATGAATAAAATTATTATTCATCCATCGTATTTTGTGGATGTGATATCCCTAATTTATATGCATTCGGCAACTAGCCTTGGGTTAGATATTAAAGATAGTTATGTAAAACAGACCTATAGGAACAGAACTTATATCGCTGCAGCAAATGGAAAACTTGCGCTTAATATCCCTGTAATACACCAAAAAAAAGGAAGTTCAGTACCCTATGATTCCGTTGAAATAGATCATTCTCAAAATTGGGCCACCACTCATTTAAAAAGCATTAAAAGTGCCTATTACAGCAGTCCTTTTTTTGAATATTATCAAGATGAACTCGAGGATCTTTTTCTAGACATTCCATTATTGTTAATTCAATGGAATATGAAAACACTTCATTTCATATTGGAACACCTTCAATTAATTAAAGAAATAAAAATCCTATCCACTTTTCAACATGATCCATTAGCCGAGCGATTAATTGATGCTAAAAAACCACCTGTCATAAAAATAGCACCATACCTACAAGTATTTCAAGAAAAGCATGGTTTTACACAACCCCTAAGCGGTCTCGATCTATTGTTTAACTTAGGTCCAGCGGCAGGTGCCTACCTAAAAAGTCATCACCCCCGCTTATAACTATATGGAAAGCGATTTTGCGCGTTTTAAAGCTTTTTACAGTACCACAAGTTTATGGTCTGGGAAATTATTAGGACTGCAACAATTTGGATTATCAAATTTTAAATTTGACCATCTGGTACATCAAAAATCTTTAGACCTGCCTTGGATTCCTGAAGGTACTTTATTGGGTAAAAGAGCGGAGTATTTTTTCAAATATTGTGTAGAGCAATCTAACAATTATCAGTTATTACTGTCAAATTTACAGGTGTTTAAAGGGAAAATAACCAAAGGTGAGTTAGACTTTATTATTAAAGAAAAACAAACTAACTCCACTATACATGTAGAATTAGTCTATAAGTTTTACATTTATAATCCTTCAATTAACAGCACAGAGAAATCAACAATCCTACAAGAGCTCAACAAATATCAAGGCCCCAACGGTAAGGACCATCTTGTGCGAAAATTAAAACATCTTAAAAACCATCAACTGCCATTACTCCACACCAATGAAGCTGTAGAGTTATTGAAAAATCATGACATCGCTGTAGAAAAAATAAAACAGCAAGTCTGTTTTTTAGCCCATGTCTTTATACCACATCATTTATGGAATCATAAATTTAAATACATACATAAATCGTGTATAGCTGGATATTATTATAAGAATGCCGCTTTCGCGAAAGCGGAAACTGAAAACACCTATTTTCTACCAGAAAAATATGCGTGGAAAATGACACCCCAAGAGTTGCCCCTGTCCTATAGCTACCATGAAGTTGCTCTCCTTGTCAATAAAAGCCTAGAAAGAGGCTTTGCGCCTCTTTTATGGATGCTATTAGAAGATAAGAGTTTTGAACGCTTTTTTGTTGTTAATTGATTACCCAATAGCTATATAGATTTATGCTAGATATAGATTTATTCTATTGATTTATGATATTATAAACACAGTTTAACTTCAATTTCTTAAAGTGAAGTACTTTATATGATTATCTTGAGAACATAGAAAAGAAATGGGAAAGAAAGCCAAAAGAACCACCCTTAGTGAGTTATGGAAACAGCGCCGTTGGGCACAGAAAAGTTAGCATAGATACCACAAACAAGTAACAACAAACGATAAAAATAAAAATAATGAATTACCTCAACTTTGATTTAGAAAAAGCAAAACACACTAGTAAAGAACTTAATGTGTTATTAGCTGACTACCATTTATACTACCAAAAATTAAGAAATTACCATTGGAACATTGTAGGAAGGTCGTTCTTTGATTTACATGTTAAATTTGAAGAAATGTACAACGATGCCATCATAAAAATTGACGAAATCGCAGAGCGCATTCTAACTCTTAGGTTCCAGCCTACCTCAAATTATAGTGATTATTTAAAACTTTCTAATTTAAAGGAAAGCAAGTCAGAGTTATCTGATATAGAAATGGTTAATAATTTGATAAGAGACCACGGAAGCATTCTTAGTCAAATGTCAAAAGTTGTAGCGACTGCAGGAGAATGTAAAGACGAGGGAACTATTGATTTAATTGGAGCATATATAAGAGAACTTGAAACAACGACGTGGATGCTAGATGCTTGGAGAATGAACTCTGAAGACACTAGAAGATCGATCTAAACAGAATACCTATAAACAAATAAAGCCCCGTTTAAATTATTAAATGGGGCTTTATTTATTAAATTAAGTAAACGACTTAATTTCTTCTTCTTCGATTGCTATTATTAGTGCTGCCACTTCTAGGATTCTTTTTACCATGCTGACGTTTATTGCTGTTGGTATTAGAGCGCAGGGTACTTGTATTGGGATAAATCAAAGCTTTGGACTCTAAAAGATCTTCTTCTTTTGCTGCAAGATTGATCTCACCTTCGCTTAATTCAAAGAGATGCTTAAAAATAACCGAATCATCTACGGAATCTTTGTTCCAATTTAAAAACGATTTTTTCATGTGATTTGCAATGATATAAGTCAAGGCTTCTCTTTTCTCTCCTTTTTCCCATCCTAGAGCCACGTTAATCATTCCCTGAATGTTATTACCATAAAATCGGTAACGAGGTCGTTTTTGAGGGTAGGACATTCTAACCGGCCTGGCAGCAAGCTCTTCTTTATTAGGTATTGGATATGGGGAATCTACATCTAAATCAAAATTTGCGATAACAAATAATTGATCCCACAACTTGTGCTGAAAGTCAGCAACATCCCTTAAATGTGGATTGAGATTACCCATTACACCAATAATAGCAGTAGCCATTTTATTGCGCTCTTCCCTAGTCTCTAAGGCTCTACAATGTTCTACTAATTTTTGAATATGTCTTCCATATTCAGGTATAACAAGCTGATTGCGCTCTGTATTGTATTCTAATGATGATATCAAATTGAAAAGTATTACTTAATGTGAAGTGTTGCAAAATACACAAAATAGAATAAATAATCTATTAAAGAGAGATAACTCCTTTAACTTTACCGACTTCCTTGTATTTTGTGATCACGCTATCAGGATTTTTCATATTCACTACAATTGAAACACTCGTATAGGTTCCTTTACTGGATTCTTTTGTTGTTATTACCGCACCTGTGTTGTCAAAAATTGTTTCAATTTCTGAGATTTGTGTTCCTTGCGTGGGTACGATAAACTTATACAAATACTTAGATGGCCATAAACTAGTGTCTGCCAGTTGAATCTTTAGTTTTGCATAAAAGTCTTCTGAATTTTTATTTTCCATAATATAGTTGCAAATATAATTCATGATACTCTCGATTGCTATTCCTAGATTTAGTTATTTTGTAGGATTATGGAAAAACTCAAAAGAATTTTAATCATCGGTGGTCCTGGATCGGGAAAAACTAGTATTCTTAGAGCTATAGAAAACAAAGGCTTTAACGTACATCACGAAATCTCCAGGGAAGTAACCGCTCAAGCACAAAAAGATGGTATACAACAACTTTTTCTAACCGATCCCTTTGCTTTTAGCCAGGAATTGCTTGCTGGTCGTATTTTACAATTCAAGATGGCTACAGAAGGAATTCATTTTTATGACAGAGGTATTCCTGACGTACCCGCCTATCATGTATTTACAGGTGATGAAATCCCTGCAGCGTTTATTAAGGCCAGTGAAGAACACCAATACGATCAGGTATTCTTTTTACCTCCTTGGAAAGAAATATATAAAAGCGACCGCGAGCGTTATGAAACTTATGAACAAGCAGTAATTTTAGGAGATATACTCCATAGCTTTTACAGTAACCTAGGCTATACTCTTATCAAGGTTCCTAAATTTGATATAAAAAAGCGTCTTACTTTTATTAACGATCGAATATAATATTGATAACTAAATCCTTAGACATATTAACAACCGTTTATGGTTTTAAAAAATTTAGACCTTTACAACAGGAAATTATTTCCAATGTATTGAAAGGTAAAGATACTCTCGCCTTATTGCCAACAGGTGGAGGGAAATCGGTCTGTTATCAAATTCCGGGCATACAACTTCCTGGTATATGCATTGTCATATCCCCGCTAGTAGCGTTGATTAAGGATCAAGTCGATCAACTTAAAAAGAAGAATATTAAAGCGGTAGGGATCACCGGCGGAATTTCCTATCAAGAACTCGATGATGTTTTGGATAATTGTATTTATGGAAATTATGATTTCCTATATCTGAGCCCAGAGCGTTTACAACAAGCATTGGTAAAAGAACGTATCCTCAAAATGAATGTCAATCTTATTGCCATTGATGAAGCGCATTGCATCAGTGAATGGGGGCATGATTTTAGACCAGCGTACCGGCAAATCATCACCTTAAAAGAATTACATCCGAAAGTCCCAATTATCGCGGTGACGGCAACAGCTACAAAAGCAGTGCAAAATGACATCAAGACCGTTTTAGAACTAGATAACGCTTTGGTCTTCCAATCCAGTTATGAGCGTTCTAATATTCATTATCAAATAAAAAATACTGGAGATAAAAGAGAAGCCCTACGGCATTTTTATACGGTCCAACGTGGCAGCAGCATTACCTATGTTAGGAGTAGAAAGAATGCTGTAGCGTTTACCTTAGATCTTCAACATGATCAAATTACAGCAGGATTCTATCACGGCGGGCTTTCCAATAAGATGAGATCCAATACTGCGCAATCTTGGATGAATAATAAACTTCAAGTAATGGTAGCTACTAACGCATTTGGTATGGGAATCGATAAGCCAGATGTGCGAAGTGTAGTTCATATGCAGTTACCCGATAGTATTGAAAGTTACTATCAAGAAACCGGAAGAGCAGGTCGAGATGGTCAGGAAAGTATTGCTTGTTTTATATACAATCAAAACGATATTGAACACGCATATAATCAATTCGTAAAATCCCAACCTACTGCCGATGATCTAAAATTCATCTATCGCAAATTATCAAATTATTTGAGAATAGCCCTCGGTGAAGGTGAAGAGCAAACCTATTCTCTTTCCTTTGCAAAATTTTGCGCAACTTATCAACTTAACGGTATGCAAGCTTATAGTGCTCTTAATACCTTAGACAGGTTTAGTGTTATAAGTCTTTCTCAAGGATATCACAGACGATGTAGTGTGAGCTTTCGCGAAAGCAGTACAAGAATTCTTTCTTTTACCCACAACAAACCGGAGGTTAACGCCATTATTCAAGCCATATTGCGCAGCTATGGAAGTAGTAAAAATCACGTGCTGCAAATCAATACGGCTTTAATTGCTACAAGAAGTAATACTAGTGAAGAAGAAGTAATTAATACCTTACAGTTGCTTCACGATCAAGACCTAATAGAAGCCGGTATTACCCATACAGATTTACAAATTACCTATTTAACTCCTAGAGATGACGATCGGACCATCAATAGATTCTCGAGAGAATTAGAACGTCAGAATGCCTTAAAACACCATAAATTAAAATCGCTAGTACAACTGGTAACCAATACAACCACATGTATCAATAGGATGTTATTGGAGTATTTTGACGAAAAAACATTACTTGATTGTGGTAATTGCAGTAATTGCAGTCAAGTAGTCTCACGCATTTCTTCAGAAGAAATCCTAATCGCCTTACACAAACGACCCCTTAATGCTCAAGAGATCTGTCAAGAACTTAAAAAAGATAAAGATGTCGTAATTACACTACTCAAATCATTACTAGAACAAGGAAAAGTTATTTTAACTAGCCATAATAAATATAAGATCAATGAATAAGTCTTTAAAAATTGTATTCTTTGGTACGCCAGAATTTGCCACAGGTGTATTACAGGCCCTACAAGAGTCGCCACATGAAATAGTAGCTGTGGTAACTGTTCCAGACAAACCGGCGGGAAGAGGAAGGAAAATAAATGAAAGTGATGTCAAAAAGTATGCAGTAACACATGGGCTACCCGTTTTACAACCCCATAACTTGAAAGCCGCAGACTTCTTAAAAGAACTTGCTTCTTTCAAGGCCGATGTCCAAGTAGTAGTAGCCTTTAGAATGCTTCCCAAAGCCGTATGGAAAATGCCTCCTATGGGCACCTTTAACCTTCACGCAAGCCTTTTACCACAGTACAGAGGAGCTGCCCCTATTAATTGGGTGATTATTAATCAAGAAAAGCAAACAGGGGTATCTACTTTTTTTATAGATGAAAAAATTGATACTGGTGCCATTATAGCTACTCGTGAAACTCTTATAGCTCCATTAGAGAACGCAGGAACTCTTTATAACAGACTGATGAATATGGGAGCCCAGCTCACCTTAAAAACAGTTGATGCGATCGCCGCTGGAACCGTAACCACGACAATTCAAAAGAATCACCCTCATTTAAAAGAAGCACCAAAACTTACCAATGAAAATACTTTTATAGATTTTAATAAACCTGCTGTAACCGTCGATGCGTTGATCCGCGGGTTGTATCCTTACCCAGTAGCAAAAGCGGTGTTGTTTAATGAAAAAAACATAGATGTAAAAATTCATAAAAGTAAGGTTGTTGAAAAGTCGCATAAGATGACACCAGGTAGTTTGGTATTAGAAAACAATCAAATATTAGTGGCTTGTGCTGAAGATATGATTGAAATTCAAGAAATACAGCTACCTAATAAAAAACGTATGAATGTAAAAGATCTTTTAAACGGATATACCTTTGCTCGAGAAGCTAGATTTGGCAAGGCCTTAGGGGAAACCGCCTTAAAACGCCTATAGTTATTAACAATTTATTGGTTTTATGAACAAATTGTTGAGATTTACGCTGTAATCCTTGCGTGGTCGCATATTCCGTATAAATTTGTGGGACGTTTTAGTTTAACCAACATTAATTTAAATTCAATTATGAACAAAACAGATTTAATCGAAGGAATGGCAGAGCACGCTGGTATTTCAAAAGCAGCAGCTAAAAAAGCACTAGAATCTTTCTTAGGAAATGTAGAAGGTTCTCTTAAAAAAGGAGATAGAGTATCTCTAGTAGGTTTCGGATCTTTCTCAGTTTCTAAAAGAGCTGCCCGTGAAGGTAGAAATCCACAAACTGGTAAGACCATTAAAATTGCTGCAAAAAAAGTTGTAAAATTCAAAGCAGGTAGCGATTTACAAAAAGCTGTTAACTAATTTAGATTAGTTTTCACTATTTAGAAGTCCCAATTTAACACGTTTAAGATTGGGACTTTTTTTATTCGGTGCAGGAGGTATTTTGTTTGATTTTTATCCTATTTCATAAAAACTAGTGGGCTACTCATTAATTTTTACTAAGTTTAAGGGTTGAAGATTTTTCCATGAAACATATAGCACCAGATAAGGGAACTCTTTTAGTTTCTGAACCATCTATAATAGGAGATGATTCCTTCTCACGTTCGGTGATTTTACTCACTGAATCTAATAAGGAGGGAGTTGTAGGTTTTATACTCAACAAGCTGCTAAACTGTACTCTTGATCAATTAATACCAGAAATCAACTTACAATTAGAAGTATACCAAGGTGGACCTGTAGAAACCGACAATCTTTACTTTCTTCACAATATTCCAGACCTCATTCCAGGCTCTTTATTGATTGAAGACGGTATTTATTGGGGTGGTGATTTTGACGCGGTAAGTGATTTACTCAAGAAAGGAACCATTACAAGTGGAGAAATTAAATTCTTTTTAGGATATTCAGGATGGGAACGCCAACAATTAGAGGAGGAATTAAATTCTAATTCTTGGGTTGTGGTAGAAAACACCGATAGCAAAAACCTTTTGTCCAATAGCATGCAGGATATTTGGAAAAAAAAGATGAAACATCTTGGAGGTAATTATGAGTTATGGTCTAACGCTCCAGAAAACCCTTCTTCCAACTAGTCAAAAAAGCTTTCGTTAAGTAACGCTATCAACTCGTTTGCTGTTTCTTTAGTGTAGCTCTTTTTGCGGTATTGAGTAATACTTTGAACTCCTTTAATCATATTGGTAGTAAAGATTTCATCGGCTCTTTGTAATTCAAATGGCGTGATGGTTTCTTCGACAATGTGGTAGTTGAGCATTTTTTTAAGTTGGTTAATAATATAGGTTCTCATAATACCGTTCAAACAACCATCATCAATTGGTGGGGTTTTTATCTGGTCACCATTTCTTAAAAAGAGGTTGCCCGAAATAGCTTCAACCACCATCTTATTTTGATTGAGCAATAATAAATCATCATACTCATTTTCGCTAGCATAAATACCAGCTAAAACATTGACTGCTTTATTGGTCGTTTTTAAAGTGCTCAACATTGAGGCGTAAACAAAATGATCTTTAAACAAATCAATTTCTTTCTTAGATACATTACTAAAGGCACCCTCCAGCAAAGAACAGGAGATGGAATAATTTACAGACAAATCATTTGGTGCATACCAACCACCTGATTTTCTCCAAACACTAATTCTTATCCTGGCGTGATTTTTATGTAAATCATTCTTAGAAAGCAGCTCCAGTATACTGTCCTCTAGAAATTCAGGTGTGAAAAATGCGGGGATATCCATGCGTAATATGCGCATACTAGACATTAATCTAAAATAATGTTCTTCAAAAAGTAATGATTTAGCATTAAAACACCTCAAGGTTTCAAAAACACCATCGCCATAAAAGGTTCCTCTATTATCATAAGGGATAACAGCATTTTGTTCTTCTAAAAATTCTCTATTGATTATTACCATATAAAAAGCCCTGTAAATTCAGGGCTCAAAGTTATATATTAATTAGGGCATTATCTAGACCCTAAGACTTTCTTTAGCTCCGCTATTTGGTTTTCCCAAAACATTTTTTGCTCTTCGACCTCATCTTCATCATCACCAAAGTCTGAAATCATTAAAGAAACATCCTTAGTGATTTCATCTACTTGAATTCTGATTTCAAAATATTTTTTGGTATCCTCGTCATAATCCCATTGAAAACGAGCTCTTTCACCAGAAACACGTTTAAGGATCTTTGCTTTTTCTTCCTGACCATTCCAAATAAATCGGAAATATTCGCCACGACTGTTTACGTTATCAGCAAACCACTCCGACATTCCAGAAGGCGTTGCAATATGTTGGTACAACAAAGACGGTGATGCTTGAATTGGAAATTCAAGATCAAATTTGATTGGGTCTTGCATTTAATAAACTTTTATGGCAATATAGGTTATAATTTCATTCTTGAAAAAAGAAAATTAATCAAAATTAATAATGAGTAAGGTTTGGAATGAAAATATAAATAAATGTATATTTGCAGCCGCTTAGCGATAAAGTGCATTACCAATAAATGGCGTGGTAGCTCAGTTGGTTAGAGCGCAGCACTCATAATGCTGAGGTCGGCGGATCGTGCCCGCCCCACGCTACAAAGCTCTTACTCTAGTAAGGGCTTTTTTTATTATCTAGTGGTTCCTCTTTTGATAAGTGACGATTTTAAGGTGTGAATACGGGTTACCTTTATTTTATCGGTATTATTAATAAGATGGAACATCCGGACAAAAGACTTTTTCCCTATTTCGCTTGCATGTTGATCAATAACAGACATTTTTGGAAAGGAATAATTAGACAAAAGTCCATCAGAATAGCATATAAGTTGTAATTCTTCTGGTATTTTAATTTGCAATTCATGTGCTTTATTTAATGCCAATACTCCAGCGATTTGATCTAGCGCGATGATAGATTGAATTCCGTCCATTTTCAGAGCTTTTTCAATCTTTATAGCATATTCCTCTTCATCAGACGCAGAAATTACTTGAAAGTTGACATTTTCACTTTTTTCTACACTTGCTCTAATCCCCTTTTCTCTTAACTGACCTACACTTAACCAACTAATAGTGCTTGCCATACAAATCGTTCTATCACCACTTTCTATCAAGGAATCAAAAGCCCTGCCTCCTGATTGGTAATCGTCGTTAACTATTTTATCGCATTCCAACTCATCGATAACACGGTCAAACATAACTAAGGGAAACCCTAATTTTATGAGCTCTTCAAAATGATCATATTTTTTAATCTGTTGGGTTTCTCTTGCCGCAGCTATTATAAAACCATCAACAGATTCCTTTTTTAAAGCTGCTAAATAAGCGACTTCTTGATCATAGGATTCATTAGAAAAACCCGTAATGATCTTAAAGTTGTGCTCCCTAGCTGCATCTTCTAATCCATTTAAAACCTGTGCGAAAAAATCATTCCTTATATCTGGAATCATCACAACTATTGTCTTATAAGTAGATAAAGAGGTATGAGCAATTTTATAGCCCATGCTTTTGGCGGCATCTATAATTTTTAGCTTTGTATGACTATTTATTTCTTCACTATTATTTAAAGCTTTCGAAATTGTCGAAATCGAATAGTTCAACAAATCTGCCAACTGCTTTAAGGTTACTTTCTCTTTTTTCATGTGTTTCCTACTACCAAAAGAAATATATGAGTTTTCTTCTACACTGACAAATATTCTTTATTCTAGTCCGATCTTTATATCATAGATTACTACTTTAATTCATCGCTTAACCACATCAATTTTATTTAATTACGTAGCACATGTCAATAACAACTCCATATAGTCTACTATAGTGACTTCAGACACTGATTATTTTTTGCAAAACTCTTTTTAACGATAAGCAGTATTGATAGTTGTATACCTTAAAAAGAACAACTCCCATGAAAAAATTTCCCTTCTATCTCTTAGATATTTATAAGGTTCTTATTATTCTCTTTTTATCCTTTGTAAAGCGTCGCTCCAACCAATCCAGTTAGTTTAGATCTAAATGGGTCCTCTTGGTCTGGCGAAAACTACTTGCAAGAGGTTCTTCTAGCGATGATATTGGATAGGTATTATAATCTTCTGAGTGCTCTATCGGTTCGGTAGTTAATTATACCCGTATCTACTTTGGTTGTTTATCAGATACTACTATCATAGCACTCGCTTTTTAGATAGGCACAATCAAAGTTGGGATGGAGGTGGCATTGCCAGAACAACTTTGTGAAGAAACACTGTTCGTAAACAGGATTACAAAGTGGTCAAAACGCTTCCTTTTTAAACGTTAATATAGCTCTGGTGGTTGTTGTGGAACCGCTGCAACAGCATTGGCCGTTTTAGAAAACACAGTTGCTATTTTTGAAAATGACAACACCCCAAACAGTATGGGATTAACCCCTCTTGATACTGCTGTTAGAACAATGAGTATCGGAACAACGAAGAGATTTTAATTGAGTTCAGGAACTGGTATCAGTAAAAAAGGAGCAAAGAACTTTTGGTATACCAACAATTGCAACAATAAGAGTTCTAATAACTCAACCACGCTAACCAGTCAAATTGTTTCTACTTTAAGATATCCTAATCTTAAGTATAAAACTCCTAAAAATATAGGATCACCAACGAAGCTTATTTTTAAAAACACCTGCGTTACATCGATCGGATGGCTCTTCATTCACCAACAGTAATTTGTTGTTCTTCTAAAAGAAAACCTGACGCTACCTTGCAGGTATTATGATAATTTTGAGATCACCTCTTCAGGGGTAAGCAGGAACTGCTCGCTACTAGCCATATTTTTTAGGTTGAGTTTTCCCTTAGTTATTTCATCTTCGCCAGCAAGTATTACATAAGGAATAGCATTGCGATCAGCATAAGTCAGTTGCTTTTTCATTTTAGCAGCGTCCGGATAGAGTTCTGTTTTGATTCCGCTTTCGCGAAAGCGAGACAACCACAACGAGCAATACTGAGCTTCTTTTATCCCGAAATTAATAAAAAGCACCTCTACCCCTGCTCTTACAGAATTTGGAAATAGCTCCAATTGTTCCAAAACTAAGTAAATGCGATCCAATCCAAAACTGATTCCAACACCGCTGACATCTTTCAATCCGAAAATACCAGTTAGGTCATCATAACGGCCACCACCACCTATGCTTCCGATAGAAACTCCTTCTGGAGCAGCGACTTCAAAAATACAACCGGTGTAATAATTTAAGCCGCGAGCCAGGGTGATATCCAGATCGAGAATCGCACTTTTTAAAGGCACCTGAAGAATGGAAGTATTAATAAATTCCAGCTCTTCAATACCTTTTAACCCTATTTCAGAATTTTTGAGTAATTCTTTCATACTCGCAATCTTTTCTGCGTAAGATCCAGATAGAGAAAAAACAGGATCTAAAATATCAATCGCCTGCTGTTCAATTCCTTTAGACAACATCTCTTCCTGAACCTTTTTCTTGCCAATTTTATCTAGCTTATCTAGGGCGACTGTAAAGTCTATAAGCTTATCCTCTGCTCCCATTACTTGGGCAATACCGGCAAGAACTTTACGATTATTGATTTTTATAGTACAGGAATGAAGTTTTAAATCTGTAAAAACAGCATCGTACAACTGCACCAACTCTACTTCTTGAAGCAAAGAATTACTACCTACTACATCGGCATCACATTGAGTAAATTCTCTAAAACGCCCTTTCTGTGGGCGATCTGCTCGCCATACATTTTGCATTTGATACCTTTTAAAAGGAAAAGTGATATCGTTTTGATTTTGAACTACATATCGAGCAAAGGGTACAGTTAGGTCATAGCGTAAGGCTTTTTCAGAAATTTGAGATGTTAGTTGATTTTCTTTTCCAGTTTGTAACAGTTTCGGATCTACCTTTTCTAGATATTCACCACTATTTAAAATCTTAAATATCAATCGGTCTCCCTCTTCGCCATAGTTACCCATCAAGGTATCCGAGTTCTCAAAACTAGGCGTTTCTATAGGCATGAAACCATACAGTTCAAAATGTCGCTGGATGATGTTCATGATATAGTGCCTGCGTTGTACTTCTAGAGGACTAAAATCTCTTGTTCCTTTTGGAATAGATGGTTGCTGTGCCATAATTGGAATTAAAGATGCAAATATAAACAGTTAATATAGGTCTATTCCTAAAGTAATTTTAATAAAAAAATAATTTAACTAGAGAACTTGTAACTTTCTAAATATTTTTAAGTCTTACGTTTCATGATAGGATTACTTCGTCAAAATATTAGTATCGCTCAGCAAAGCATCAAAGGACAGCTATTGCGTACCATCTTAACCATTATTATTATCGCCATAGGCATCACCGCTCTAGTAGGGATTTTAAGTGCAGTAAATGCTCTTTCTTCTACTCTAAGTACCGGTTTTTCAGGAATAGGTACCAATACTTTTTATGTACAACAATATGCCCGCAGTTTTCAAAGCCGAGGGGGTAATAAAAGAACAAAAATAAATCCAATCATTAATTACCGACAGGTCACCGAATTTAAAAATAAGTATACTGCTCCGTTAACTCAAGTAGGTATTTCTTTTCAAGCCACTAGCCGTGCCGAAGTAAAAAATGAAGACCGCAAGACCAAACCAAAAGTAATTGTTACTGGTGTCAATGAATTTTATGCGGAGAATACAGGGATCCAGCTAAAAGAAGGTCGTATGTTTTCTTCTTTAGACATTTCAAATAATTCTAAAGTCTGTGTCGTCGGAAGTGATTTGCAGAAGGATCTCTTTCAAGGATTGAGCCCATTAAATAAAACCTTAAGTATTAGAGGAAATAAATTTACAGTTATAGGAATTCTAGAAGAAAAAGGATCCAGTTTTGGTAATAATGTTGATTTAAGAGTCCTCATTCCTATTGAGGCAGCTAGAGGCATCTATACCTCCCCCAACATCAATTATGATTTAAGTGTCAAGGTGTTTGAGCAGAATTTAATGGAAAAATCAAAAAATGATGCTCAAATTTTAATGAGGAACATCAGAGGTCTCAACCCTATCGAAGAAGATAATTTTGGAATCGTACAAAGCGATCAGCTTTTAGGAAATTTAAATGACATAACTAAATCGTTGAATATTGCGGCCATTATCATAAGTCTGATTACTATTTTTGGTTCTTCTATAGCATTGATGAATATCATGTTGGTTTCAGTAACAGAACGCACACGAGAGATAGGTGTTCGAAAAGCTTTAGGAGCCAGGCGCAGTACCATTTCTTGGCAATTTTTTATTGAGACTTTTTTGATTAGTCAATACGGTAGTATACTAGGTATTTTATTAGGAATGCTTATAGGTTATGCCGTCTCTGCAGGTTTTGAAATCCCCTTTGAAATCCCTTGGAATGCGATCAGTGCCGCAACCATTGTTTCTGTCTTAATTGCTTTTGCATCTGGTGTTATTCCTGCAGTAAAAGCAGCAAAGCTTGACCCTATAGAGGCCCTGCGTTATGAGTAGGAACGTATTTGTTGTCTTCATTACAGGTAGGTAATCTGCTATTTAGACATCCTCATTTAGATGATAGGTGCTTATTAGAATATTAAAAACCTTCTACAGATATTTTAACCCTTCTCATTGTAAGAAATTTATGTGGTTTAAGATTGGTCCTTAACTATTTAATGGACAACTACTCGCACGTGCGCAGTGAATATGTTATATTTTGCTTGAGTTAAGGTAGGGATCAACTAAAATTTAACCATACCAAAAATACAGCGTACTTTATTCAGATTTAGGCGTTTTCTTTACATACTCTGTAAGGATTACGATATAGATACCGTTTGCTCTACCTTCTATTTGAGCCGCATTATCGTGCACTAAGGTGATATTTCGAACAGGTGTGCCCCGTTTTGCAATAAAATTGGCGCCTTTTACGTCTAAATCTTTAATCAACACGATGCTATCTCCTTTTTGAAGAATATTCCCATTGACATCTTTATGTATGATTTTAGCTCCACGCTGTATACCGTCCTCAGCCCATTGTTTGGTATCGTCCTCCATATACATCATGTCCATAAGGTCTACAGGCCATCCTTCAGCTCGCAATTGATCGAGCATTCTATAGGCAACAACTTGAACGGCAGGTACGCTACTCCACATAGAATCATTAAGGGCACGCCAATGGTTAGGATCTACTTCTGTTTCTCCTTCCAACTGCTTTCTGCAGGTCTCACAGGCAAAAACAGTAGTATCCTTCACATTTTTAGGGGAGTCTGGCACTTCATATACCTCTAGGTGCACCTGAACCTCTAAAGTATCTGTTGCAGCGCAAAGCTCACAAGTATTTCCTGATCGCTCTTCTAATTGTTTACTTAAGTCTGACATGCTCTGTTTTTACGAATTGCAATACTACATATTCTAGCAACGGTTTAGCTTAAGATGTTGTAATTAATTATTCTTGTTCCGCTTTCGCGAAAGCGAGATAGTTAAAACTACCTCTCTACTATTTTAAATGACCTAGAATAAAATCAATGGTAGGATTGGTATTCAACTGTTGATCAAAAGTTTTAGCTTGGTGTGTTACTGGTAAAACCAGGTTTAAGGACTTCATTTTCTCAATAATAGGGTTGTATTCTAAGGAACATTTTCCTAATAGCATATTGTCGATATTTGTGTTACTCTTGTAACGATCATACACCTTCTTCAGTCCAGAAAGATATAATGCGTCTTTAGTAAAACCACCACCACGATGCACGCGTAAGGTAATGTTAAATGCACGGTCTCGATCTAATTTGTACTGTCCATGTATCAAATCAAATGTATCTGCAAAAGAGTACCCTTTAATTAAGGAATCAGTTGCTATGACTCTATAAGCTAGTTCTTTCAATCGAGTTAAGGTCAAATTACCACTCCTATATTCTGACATCACAGCGAGCCCTTCTTGCGTTTCAACATTGTTAGGAAATCCATTGCTAAAAATATACAACGGTTGTTTTATAGCATTAAAGGTAGTTACTAAATGTACTCCTATTTCATGATGTGCCAGTACGTTTAATTCATGCTGTGAATACCGGTGGCCCTTTTTTAAAATCAGCATCTTATCCTTGTTGGATACCATAGCCGCAGCGCTCATCGCACTACTTGTTTTAATGTTAAAATCAAAATCGTACATTTCCCTGTAATTGATAAAAAAAGCTTCTGCCTGATCAGTACTGAGCACAGCGTCGTATTTGGGCGCTGCAAGTTGTTCTTCTTGAAAATGCAGGATGAATTTAGCATTTTCTACCATCTTCTCTGTAGGTGTTCCAAAAAAACGCAAACTGTTGTAATAAAACTTGCTATTAGGTTCACTGATGGTTTCTATGCATTGCACCAATCCGCTGTAGGTGTATATAATATCTTTATATAAAGATCTGATGTCTTCATCCTCTATACGTTCCAGCCGCTGGCTATAGAACATACGGTGTAATTTGTATGGTTTGAACTTAAGTTTGCGGTACTTGAACTTGGGCTCGTACGTATATTTAGATTTAAAAAACTCTTTGCGTTCTTGGGCGATATTCAACGGGTTGATATACGCTAGAAGTTCTAAGTTCTTTACGATCCTATGTATATTAGTATCGATTTCAAATACGTCTTGATAGGTATGAAAATCAATGTTCTTATATTTTGGGAGTGTGGTGTCTATCATAAAAACGGTGAGCATGTGTTTTAATATAATACTTGAGAAGGTCTTGAATTGCTGTTACTACTTCTGGGAAAATTCTTCCCGTAATTTCATCTGCATATATCTTTGAAATCTCTGTCGCAAGGACAAGTGTGTTGAGGGAGTTCTTACTAACAAAATTTAAAAAATATCCATTTCCTTGAAAAACGTCGTTGATTTTACAATGTACTTTTTGCGCTATAGGCAGTTGCACATCATCTAAAATATCCTGCCACTGAGTGATTTCGGCACGGTATTTCTCTTCGTCTACATTAGTAGTTCCTATATTGAAAACAGGAACTTCTCGGTCCCATCTTTTCCAATTATAGGAATGCATATCGTAAAAAACAACACTGCCGAACAAGGCTTCTAACTTCATCGTAAGGGCATGAACTACGTTATAAAAGTTTTTATGTTTGGAGAGCGCTCTATCTTTTTTATCTTGACTTAACGGCTTTTTCCACAACGTTTTACCCCAAGCAGTTTCATAAATAGCTTGTTCAGGTGCTCTATTTAAATCGTACTCAAACCTACTGTCCTGCGCAATTAAAGTAATGGGCAAGCCAGAAATCATCTGACCTGTGCATGGATCTTCTTCATACCAGCGATCGTACTCGGTATGCGAGCAGTTATCCCATAAATCTTTTGAAAAATGATGCCCATTATGAATAGCTGCGCAAGCATAAGGTACATAATCCTCAATTTTTATGGAGAACGAATAGTCTTCAACCACTGCATGAAAGCATTCTTTATTTTCAATACGAGTGATGATCTCAATAACAGACAATTTAATCATCCAGCATGGTACTTTTAAGTTTGTTTCGTCTTTCTAATTCTTTGATGCGATCCTCAACAACTTCTTCAAAAAAGTCAATAACCTTTTCTTGTAATTTTACTTTAGATACTTTATTAATATAAGTAATCCCTCCTGGAGACATGACATTAACTTCTACCAGCATGCCGTTTATGACGTCAATACCAACAAAATACAATCCGTCTTTAACTAACTTAGGGCCTATTTTTTTGCAAAGGTTTTTCTCTGCTGGTGTGAGCGTGTGTTTTTTAAAGGTACCTCCAGCACTTATATTAGAGCGATGGTCTTCTTCTCCAGGAACACGTTGCACTGCCCCAATAGGCTTTCCATTTAATAATAAAATACGCGCATCACCCTTTTCGGCCCCTTCTATATAATCTTGAAGGATCACGTAATTGGTGGTTCCGTCCTTATTGTCTATATAAAAGTCTAATAGCGAATTAACATTACCCATGGCTGTTTTCTCGATCATGATCACTCCACTTCCTCCATAACCATTTAAAGGCTTCATGATCATCTTTTCCTTAGGGCTTTCTTTAATTACAGATTTTAAATATTCCTTATTTTTAGATACGTGAGTCACTGGAATGATCTCGTTATTTGGATCATCAAAACAAGCGGTATACAGTTTATTATTAGCCTCTCGCAATCCTTGAATATCATTGACAATAAATACATCATCTTTTACAGAATCGAGAAAATTCAAGGCAATAGGATCCAAAGGCGGATTTGCTCGCATCATTATCACATCAAACCCTGCGAGCGGCAGCATTTTTTCCTTAAGCGTTGCATTTTTATAAAAGGATTTTAATTGCGCGGGAACTTTCTCTGTTTTCTTGATTATTTTAGAGAAGGCATAAGCAATGCTATTTCTAATAGTAAGATTTGATGGAGTTGCTATGGCCACACGATGCCCCCTTTTAACACATTCGTGAATCAGGGTTAAAGTAGAATCTTTTTCTGGGTTAATTTCTTCCCAGGGGTACATGATAAAACAAACATTCATGTTTTGATTTTTTGAATTAATTACCTCAGCAAACTAAGGAGAAAAAATGAAGTTACTGGTGAAATTCAGGCAATATTATTCACGATAAAAGTACTTTTCACGTTTTTGTTAAAAGGAATGAAAGCAAAAAATACACATGCTATCCTTTAAAAATACAAACCTATTGACCTCCAAAAGAACACTGCAACAAGCTGCACAACTAGGAAGAAACCTCATCCAGATGATCGTCCCAGTTCTGAACCTTAGGCTTACCAAACTTACCCAAACTCTTTGCCACGACCGAAGCAACCGTGGCATCTCCAGTAACGTTAATTGTAGTTCGAAGCATATCTAATGGCCGATCTACTGCAAAAATTAAAGCCAAGGCAACTGGTAACAGCTCACTAGGGAAGTCTATGGATTCTAAAACAATAACCAGCATGACCATCCCAGCTCCAGGAACCGCGGCACTTCCTATAGAAGCAAGCAGTGCTGTAAGAACTATGATTAATTGAGCACCAATAGTAAGATCTATACCTAAAGCCTGACAAACAAAAACAGCAGCAACGGCTTGGTACAAACTAGTTCCATCCATATTGATCGTGGCTCCCACTGGAAGTACAAAACTAGAAACTTCTTTTTCCACCCCCATATGCTCTTCTACTCGTTCCATAGTTACCGGTAAGGTTGCGGCACTAGAGCTGGTAGAAAAAGCGAGTAATTGTGCAGGTGCTATTTGTTGTAAAAACCACAGAGGTGATTTTTTGACATAAACAGCAAAAATGATACAATACACCACGATCATCAGCAATAAACCAGCTATGACTGTAAGCGCATAATACAAGAGAGCAAGCAGTACTTCTGGATCATCCGAAGTGACTACTACGGTTGCTAATAACGCAAATACGGCAAATGGAGCTGACAACATGATCAAGTCCACCATTTTCAATACCACGTCGTTAAGGCTATCAAAGAATTTTTTTAATGGTTCGGCTTTCTTTTCACCTATCAATAACATAGAGATGCCTAAGAAGATAGCAAAAAAGATTACTTGTAACATCAAACTATTGTTAGCCATTGCTTCTACAGCGTTACTAGGAACCATATCAACTAATGCTTGTAATGGACCCGCATCTTTTTGTGCCGCAGCTGTGGCAAGTTTTCCTTGGATATCTGAATTGTTTTCATAAGTCGCACTTAAATTGGCAATAGTTTCTTCTGAAATCCCTTCACCAGGTTTAAAAACATTAACTAAAACAAGACCTATTGAAATCGCTATTACCGTAGTGGCTATATAGAGCAAAACCGTACGCAATCCCATATTACGGAATTTTGCAATGTCCTTAAGGTCAGAAATCCCTTTAATCAGTGATGCTAAAATTAAGGGAACAGCAATCAATTTTAATAAATTGACAAATATTTTTCCAAAAGGCTCGATCCAGTCTCCTACAAAATCTTTTCCCCACTCCATTTGTGTCATGATAAACCCAAATGCAATTCCAAGAACCATCCCGATTAATATTTGCCAGTGTAATGCTAATTTTTTCATGTAAAATTGAATTCTTTTATTCTTTGAGGCGTAATATAAGTAAAGTTTTTGTGCTGGTCCGCTTTCGCGAAAGCGAGTATAAAAACAAAATTAAAACTAAAATCAAGAACAGCTATTTGCCTAAAACTATCTGTATAGTGATCGCTTTACATCTTTGACGTACGTGCTCTTAAAAAATGGTCGGCCAGTACGAGTGCTGCCATGGCTTCTACGATCACCACAGCTCGAGGGACCACACAGGGATCATGTCTTCCTTTTCCTTGCATTTCTACAAGGTCGCCTTTGGAATTGATCGTTTCTTGTGATTGCATGATGGTTGCCACAGGTTTAAAGGCCACTCTAAAATAAACATCCATACCATTAGAAATACCGCCTTGAATACCACCACTTAAATTAGTTTTGGTGGTTCCGTCAGCATTGTACTGATCATTATGCTCGCTTCCTTTGAATTGAGTCCCTGCGAAACCACTGCCGTATTCAAAACCTTTTACCGCATTGATGGAGAGCATGGCTTTGCCTAGGTCGGCATGAAGTTTATCAAATACAGGATCTCCTAGACCAGCCGGCACACCTTGAATAACACAAGATATAGTTCCTCCAATGGTATCGCCTTCTTTTCTAGTTTGTAGGATTTTTTCTTCCATCGCTTTCGCGAAAGCGATATCAGGACAACGCACCGCGTTATTTTCAATCTCTGAGAAATCGAGTTCTTGATAAGGTTTATCTATAAAAAGATCTCCTACACTGCTGGTGTAAGCAGTTATCTTGATAGGAGAAAGCAATTGTTTTGCAATAGCTCCTGCTACTACTCTACTAGCAGTTTCACGAGCACTACTGCGCCCACCGCCTCTGTAATCCCTATGACCGTATTTATCTTCATAAACCTTATCGGCATGGCTAGGTCTATAGGTTTCTTTTAAATGCGAATAGTCTTTAGATTTTTGATTCTCATTTACAATTTGAAAACCAATAGGTGTTCCTGTAGTTTTTCCTTCAAATATTCCAGAATAGAACGTTACGGTATCACTTTCTTTACGTTGTGTAACAATCTTGCTTTGACCGGGTTTGCGTCGGTCTAAATCTAATTGTATTGCATTTAAATCAATAGCTATTCCTGCTGGACATCCATCGATAACACCACCTAAGGCGAGTCCATGAGATTCTCCATATGTGGTAACGGTAAATTGCTTGCCAAAGGTATTTCCTGCCATAAAGGCAAATATACTATATGAATCGCATTAGCTTTGTGTACATTATAAATATCCTTATAAAATTTTATAGTTTAAAAAACTGTATGATCTTGTTGTTATGGTGGTGTTACTGGGAAGCAGTTATCTACCTAGTCAATTAGGCTCAGAAAAAAGCTCTTATAAAGCTGCTGTGTATTACTTATCAAAAGCAGACGCAACAAAGCCTAGATGCAATCCTTAGATACGCAATTCCAAAAAATAAACGAAGAATATTTATGAAGAACCTTTATGATTTAATAAAGCTTGTGCTTCACCAAAATGGAGCGATTACTAGTGCTAAATCGCCTATCCATTCGCTATTGATTATGCAGCAACTCATTCTTTATACTAAAACAAAGCGATGCAATTAGTCATTTTTCAACTGATTGAACAAAAATTAAAAAAAATTAGAGTTATACAAGAGTCAATAATGAAGAACACCACTTAGGAACAGCTAGATGAAGATAGCAATCTAAGGGGTGTAACAAGCTAAATTTCCATAGTGCCCCGAGACAACACAAATGAAAATTCAAAAATACAGCAGTCCAAAGGTTTAAGAATGCGTTAGAATGATTTTGACATACCGGTTAGAAAAACACCTTTAGTGTTGAAAAAGGTAACGACAACACTGTACTTCACCATAAGCTCTGATGTTAATCTTGTATGCATCACTGCAAGAAAACCTATTAGAATGTTATCTCAATAGGCGGAAAGAGTGATTTTACCTCCCTTAAATGCTATTAAAAAGTCAAAGTTTAAAAAGGACTTTACATTTAGAGGCTCCCGAAACTTAAAATATTAGGTACTACCTTTAGGAAAAAACAGTTATGTGTAATTAAACATTAAGAAAAATAACCAAATTCTATATAATACTAATATATTTACCTTGTAATAAAAAAACTATGTTTAAAAATATTATACTTTTATTTTGTGTCGGTTCATTAGTTTCTTGTGACCCAGGTGATGATAATAGTGGTTCTAATGGAGCTAATACTGATTTCAGTTATTTCCCACTTGCCGTTACAAACAGTTGGGATTATGATGTAGTAACAGGAGCAGACTCTTCTTCCGAAAATCTAACAGTAGCCTCAATGACAGGAAATGAATATACCTTAGCAGCCAATCCTGTTAATGCAGTTGGATTCATGACACGTATTTTAAGTGGTGGAGCCTTAAAAGCAGATTCTGGAAAGTTGATAGGTAATGGAACGATTGATTTTGGATTACAGGGATTGAACAACTTTAATGTTATTATTACTAACGGCACACTGTACGATCAAAATGCTAACGCTGGGGAAGTGCTATATGGTACTACCGGATCTACTACCCAAACAGTTCAGAATTTTGATTTAAATATTAATTATGAGGTCACTACAGTGCAGCAAGCTCCTGTATCCCAAATGACCGTTGAAGGAATAAGTTTTACAGACTTGTTGCATTCACAACTCATTATCACTGCCTCAATCACTACAGATGTTAGTATTTCCGGATTTACTCAACAGATTCCTCTTTTACAATCACAAGAGGTGATTGTCATTGATAACTATTGGGCAAAAGACGTAGGTCTTGTCAAGTCTGAAAATCAATTGGACTACACACTGGAGGATTTTTCTTCTTTAGGAGTAAGCTTGCCAGTGCCTCAGAGTGCACAAATTTTAACGGTTCAAAGTCTTACTGGTCACACGCTCAACTAACCTTACTTTAGAATTGCTATTACAAGGTGTTATTATAAAGAAGAACCTTTTTTTTTATGGACGACACTTTCCTGGCGGTGAAATAAGCAGTAGCTAGGATTATTATTACTTAAGCGCATTCCGTTGATTTTTCAAAAAAAACCAGTATAAATTCAATACTATAAGGATCCTAAAATCCCTCAATAACAACATATAAAAAGACAAACAATATTAGTAAGTTGGAGGGTGACCATATAGTCCTTTAACCAATAAAGGATGATCCATTTTCTTTATAAACTTTCGATGCAATTTGCGCAATACCCAAAGTGAGATGTACTTTTTGGAATACTTATGATAAATACGGTGAGTAATTAGCTTATTTAAATTTGAATTACTGGTACAATGGTGACGCATCAAACGTCACTATAAATTTCTTACTTGCTATGAAAATCTCCTTTTAAATCAAAGAAGTAATAAGATCTCTTGTTGTATCTACATCATGGGCTCAATACAACTAATTTAAGAAGATGGGAATCCTTTTATCTTTGATAACAACTCTTATAAAATGCAAGAAATGGGGTTCTGTTCTAGGCTACTACAATTAAAGTATAAACTAGCGATAGAAAACAACTATGTTAAGAAAATAGCTGTTGAAACAAAAGATGCTGCACTAGTGTTTGGAAAAGATGTCACGGTTGCACTAGATACCAATGGTAACGCAACGATTACCGCTACTCTGTCTCGTCCTAAAATACGTCTACAGGTTATTGATTAAGATTAAGCTGCATTTTGGTGCACGTTATTAGGTATTTCATAGTTTAAAGATAAATGTAATCTTTTAGAGTTATAAAGTTTGATTGCATTTTTGGTTGCTTTTTTAGCCTCTTCCACACTGGCAAAGGTCTGGTCGAGATAAAATTCGTCTTTTAATATTCCATTTACTCGTTCTGCTAGCGCGTTTTCATAGCAATGATTTTCCTCTGTCATACTGATTGTGATTCTTTTTCGCTTGAGCTCGTTCGTGTATACATTGCTGCAATACTGTATTCCTCTGTCTGAATGATGAGTCAGATTTTCGAATCCTTTATTGTGATACAAAGCTTTTTTAAGTGCTCTAACACATCCTGTCAACTCAAGACTGTCACTAAGGTCGTAGCCAACTATTTTGCGGGAATACATATCCGTTAAGAGCGCCAAGTAACAGAACCCATTTATGGTTCTTATATAGGTTATATCTGCTGCCCACACTTGGTTTGATCTATTGATTATAACATCCTTAATACAATTCTTGTACTTGTAAAACCTATGGTGTGAATTAGTTGTTCTAGACGAATATTTCTTTCGTCTAATCAACAAGTCATTATCTCTTAAAATCCGTAATAGTTGGTCTCTTCCTATCTTGATGTTGTGCCTTTCAAAGTCGGATCTTAGTGATCTCATCAGTTTTCTGGCACCTTCTCTAGGCAGGGTCCTTCTTCTTTTGTGGACGATATCTAACACCTGGTTTTCAATTGTTATTCGCTTGACATATCGCTTTTTGTATTTATAAAACGCATCACGAGTCAAGTCATATCCATTGCAAATCGTAAGGATGCTAAAAGGCCTTTCTTTTGGGTTATTGTCTATAGTTTCCATTAGTGCTAGATGTTTAGTTTTTTTTTAAGTTCTAAAACATCTTTGTAGCCTAATTTATTAGCTGCTACTTTGAGATAACTATCATCAATAAGCTTGTCTAGGTCTTTCTTAATAAGAAGTTCCTTTAGCTGTTTAAGCTCCTTTTGCAGGGCTTTTATTCGGGTAAGTTCATCGTCTGTTTGCACGAGTACACGGGTGTTCATTAAATCTTTGCGATTGTACTTTTTTATCCATTCGTTAATGGTACTGGGTTGGATGCCGTAGAGCAGTCCTACCTGTCTTTTAGAGTGGTTTCCCTTGGTGAGTTCATCAAGGACTTTGAGTTTAAAACTCTCACTGTATCGTCTTACATATCCATCGTTTTTATACATATACATTTGTTTTAGTGTATACATATTTCAGGACGGGTCAATAGGAGATACAACGGTAACGTTTACAGTTACTGACGGAGTAGGTCAGATAGATATAACTAACGTAACGGTAACGGTATTAACTACAAATTTATCGGATAATGATTTAGATGGTCTTCCAGATGTTTGTGATATAGACGATGATAATGATGGTATAATCGATGAGGAAGATAATTGTCCTTTTATATCCAATCCAAATCAAGAAGACAGGGATGGAGATGGCATAGGAGATGCGTGTGAGAATGATTTATCTGTTTATGTATCGCAGGGAGTTACACCAAACGGAGATGGCATCAATGATACTTGGATAATCTATGGTATAGAGGAGTATCCTAACAATACGGTACGTATTTATAATAGGTGGGGGAACGAGGTGTTTTATTCTCATAATTATAATAATGATTGGAATACCTATTATAAGAACAGCTCAGAGCCACTACCTGATGGGTCCTATTATTATCGTTTAGATTTAAATAGTGATGGTCGTGTGGATAAAGAAGGGTGGATCTATATTACTAAATGATAATTAAAAAAGTATTGGGAAAATTAACATAAAGAGATGAGAAAATTTAGATATATAAGTAATTTATTAATTTTAGTAGTAAGCATATCTTGGTCGCAGCAAGAGACAGCTATAACTCAGTACTGGTCAAACATGAATATAATCAATCCAGCCTATGCGGGGTATGATGGTCAAACCAGCGCAACCATAATGGTGCGAGATCAGTGGAGTGGTATAGATCAGTCTCCGCAGACTCAAATGTTAACTTTTGATACCTATTTAGGTAGGAATGTAGGTTTAGGTTTATCTATGATGCGAGATAAGACCTTTATAGAGACTCAAACAGTTGTCTCTATAGACTTTTCATACCGCTTAAAAGTATCAGAAAAGACACAATTGTTTTTGGGAATAAAAGCTGGAGGTAATGATTATAATGTTAATACAGTGGGTTTAAATACCTATAATATATTTTCAGATCCGTCGTTAGAGAGTATCAATAATTTTACACCAAATGTAGGACTGGGAGGATTATTAGTTAGAGGGGATTGGTATGTTTCCTTATCAGTTCCAAGATTATTAAACACAGAGCGAGCAAGGAACGACAATGGTCAAGCAACGGTAGCGACAGACAGACCTCATTACTATTTGTCATCGGGGTATAAATTAGGGTTGGACACAGATAGAGTATGGACGATTAACCCGTCATTCTTATTAAGGTATGTTAATGGTGCCCCTATATCTATAGACATCAATACGATGTTACGTTTAGAAAACAAGTTTGGTTTTGGAGTAACTTATAGAACAGACCAAGCATTGGCATGGATATGTTCTATAAGCATAAGTCCAAATTTTACTTTAGGTTATGCCTATGAGACAAGTACAAGATCAACGCTTGCTCAATCCGGAAATACCAATGAGTTCATGTTAAGCCTAAGGTTTTAGAGTTATCTACTATGCAGCAACACTCCAATTAATAACCTTCAAATTCTATTGGTGAAAAGCATAATTATTGTTCACTTCATTCAATTAACAGGAATGCTACTCCTATTTTTTTTTGAAGTAGGTGTTGATTTACAAAATAAAAAATAAAGTGCTTCAAAATCATTAAAGACTTACAAAAACTATTGCTGTATTATTATAGCTTGTGTGTGTGCTTTTGCAAATAAAATTTTCATGTCTAGCCATTGAAATATTTATTAAAATTGCACTAATGACCGCAGGTTAAGTATTAGTCAAAAGTTTCAATCGGTCCTGATTAGTTCTAAATGGTCTTCCTGATGCATCATTAAGAGAGCGTGACCCATAAAAAAAACGCTCAAGCGAACTTGGCGTTTTTTCTGATTTAATCCAATTTAGTGAGCCCGACAGGATTCGAACCTGTGACCGCCTCCTTAGAAGGGAGGTGCTCTATCCAGCTGAGCTACGAGCCCGTTTCACTTAAATTACCTCTAAGCGGTTGCAAATATAGTATTATTTTATAAAGTCATGCCTATTTTTTAAATTAAACATTCCATTCTTTTATTTATGTTTTTAATTGGTTGAAATTCTTAATTTTGAACGCCGTATTTTTTTGTAACATACGTTTTTGATAGAAATTCTTCTAATAGCAAACCTGCTATATTTTTAAAGTTTTAAAGCAGACTCTTACACTGCATCAGAATAGGAAAACAAGAACAGATGGCACTTGCTCGAATACGATAGCGGAAACATTTTTAATGGAATTGCCTGCTCCTACTCTAGACCGTTTCTTTGGCAGGAACGGGATCTTTATCCTGCAGGTGCAACAAGTTTGTTTGTTGTTGGCTTATGTGCCTTTGATAAGGAATCAATTGACTCCTCTAGGAATAAAAAAAAGATATCCTTGCATCACAAAATTTTAGTTGTTTTTTTGGAGGCCCACAAAATAATTATAGGGTTACCGTAGGGATTTATGCTCTTGGGTTAGTTACAAAACACTCCTAATGAAGGCGCACCAGTGTGTAGATAATATCTAGTGCTACTGCCGGATGATGATTACAGCAAATACTTATGAAAATTACGGGAAGAGCAACTCCGCAAACTGGTTTAAAAAGATCATGAGATTAGACCTTTTTCAGGAGAATCTGGTTTTCGATTATTTCCCACCGTATACCCGATTTAGATTTTCTGCCGACTTCACTACTAACATAAGAATTTAAAAATCCTTAGGTACAAGTAAAATGTATACAGTTGGATTAATTTCTTGTTTCTCGTTTATGGGTTAGGATCCTTTTTTTTTTACCGATGTAGTGTTACATGGTTATTAGCATTGCTGCTGCAGAAACTGTAAATCGCTATATACCTGAACAAAATGCATATCTTGATAAGCGATACGGAATAGGCAAAACAGAACATAACTGACAAAAATTAGCTATTAACCTCGGTGCTACTTCAAATTGCATTGGCCTAACTCTTAATTTCTGTAATGTTTAACTAATTATTTATATAGTTAAACAAAATATAGATAACTTTGTAGCTTAATTAAAACTATATGGCTCCTTACCGATTTTTTGAAGAATACAACGAAAAAATAACAGATGAAATCAAAGGGAAATACCGCGATGTCATTACCGAATTAGGGGAAGACGTAGAAAGGGAAGGACTTGTGAAGACCCCTGAACGAGCTGCAAAAGCGATGCAGTTTCTAACGTCAGGTTACGATATAGATCCTGCTCAAATACTAAGAGGTGCTATGTTTGCAGAAGAATATAAAGATATGGTACTTATAAAAGACATTGAACTATATTCTTTATGTGAACATCACATGCTTCCATTTTTTGGAAAGGCTCATATTGCCTATATTCCAAATGGTCATATTGTAGGCCTTTCCAAAATCCCTCGTATTGTAGATGTTTTTGCGCGTCGACTTCAAGTACAAGAACGACTAACACATGATATTTTAGAATGCATTGACAATACCTTAAAACCAAAAGGTGTTGCTGTAGTTATAGAAGCTTCACATATGTGTATGATGATGCGTGGTGTACAAAAACAAAACAGCGTAACTACCACAAGTGGTTTTAGAGGCCAATTTCAAAAAGTAGAGACCCGTAACGAATTCATGAACCTTATTTCTTCAAAATTGCATTAACATATTTTACATTAAATTTTAGTAATTTTAATCCATTAAATCAATCTTATGTTTCATTCAAAACGTTCTAGATTAATTAGTGGTGTAATACTAGATCTTATTGGGATGCTGTCATTACTAGGCTATGGAGTTTTAGAATTTATGGATTTGGTTTGGGCACCATTAGCGGGTTACTTAATGACAAAACTTTATCCAGGGAAATCTGGAGTAGCGGCGGGTATTATTACAACTATAGAAGAATTGCTCCCTGGCGTGGATATCATTCCGTCATTCACCATCATGTGGTGTTATACCTATCTTATCAAATCTGGAAGAGGTAGCGATAAAGAAAAGTCCGTCGATGTAAATCAGGTTTCATAAAAAAAAGCTCCTAAATAGCGTCTAACTTTTTGGAGCAAGTTCAAAAAGGAGCTTTTTTTATTTGACCAATTCTTTAAAACCCGTCATCAATTTTCTTATTTTAGGGTCAATTATATTTTGACAATATCCTTGTTCTCTATTATTGTTATAATACTCATCGTGAATATCTTCTGCAGGATAAAAGGCTGTAGCCGGAGCGATCTCTGTAACTATAGGATCTGTATCAACAGCTTTTTCTTCCATATTTTTAATAACCTCTCTAGCCGTCTTTTCCTGTTGTTCATTAAGATAAAATATTGCACTTCGATAATGTGTTCCCACATCATAACCTTGTCTGTTCAGTGTAGTCGGATCATGAGTCGCCATAAATACGGCCACTAAATCCTCATAGGAAACTCTTTCAGAGTCATAAGTCAGGTGAATAGCTTCTGCATGCCCTGTTCTACCTTGCACTACTTCTCTATAAGCTGGGTTTTTAATATGCCCGCCACAAAAACCTGATTTCACTCGCTCTACTCCTTTAACTCTTTGAAAAACTGCCTCTGTGCACCAGAAGCACCCTCCTGCAAAAATTGCCTCATCCATATTTTTTTTAGCAATTTAGTCTACTCATTTTTATCTTTTTTTTAATTAACATGCCTTTAATGAAATGATTTGTTAAACAAGTTATTTTTGTGCCGTTTACCTCCTCTTATGCAATTTAAATTTATTCTCACTTGGTTGGTTGTAGTTCTCGCTTTCGCGAAAGCGGAATCACAAATAGCTCAGGACACTCTTGATATCAAAAGAAAAGTATATCGAGCTACCCGAGTTAGTACCCTGCCAGTAATTGATGGCAAGCCTTTTGAAAAATTTTGGGATGCTATTCCATCTGGAGGGGATTTTGTAATGGTAGAGCCATCAAATGGTCAAAAAGAAAGAGATACGCATACAACAAAGTTTAAAGTTGCTTATGATGATAATGCCCTTTATGTTGCCGCATTTCTTTATGACAACAATCCAAAAAGCATTCCAAGACAATTTTCACAAAGAGATGAAATAAACGCTCAGGCCGATGTCTTTGGATTCTTTTTAAACAACTACAACAATCAAATTAATCAAACAAAATTTTTTGCTACTAGTGCCAACGCATTAGGTGATGCCATTGCTGAAGGTAATCGAGAAGACTTTAGTTATAACGTTGTTTTTAAATCAGAGACCAGCATTAATGAACTTGGATGGTTTGTAGAAATGAAAATTCCATATAGAACGTTGAGGTTCCCAGAAATAGAAAAACAAGATTGGAGTTTTCAAGTTTTTAGAAGAATTCGTGCTTTAAATGAAGAGTACTCTTATAACTTCGTAGATATAACCAAAGGAATAAGCACACAATACGATGCCTTGATGACAGGGGTTGAAAATATTAATCCCCCCTTAAGGTTAAATCTTTACCCTTACGCCACCATAGTTAATGATAATTTTAATGGAGTACAAACAACAGAGTATAACGCTGGTATGGATCTTAAATATGGGATTAACGATGCCTTTACTCTTGACGCGACATTGATACCAGATTTTGGTCAAGTGGCTTTTGACCAAGTGGTTCTTAATTTGGGACCATTTGAACAAACCTTTGGAGAAAACCGAGCTTTTTTTAATGAAGGAACAGATTTATTTAACAAGGGAGGTATTTTCTTTTCGCGTAGAATAGGACAAACCCCGAGTGGTTTTGGTAACGTCAACCTCTTAGAAAATGAATATATCATTGATAACCCTAATAACGCGAAACTGCTCAATGCAGTAAAAATTACAGGAAGGACAGTAAATAGATTAGGAATAGGCTTTTTAAATGCCGTAACCGAAAAAACAGAAGCTACTATTGAAAACTTACTTAACAATGAGCGACGTACAGAAATCACAGAACCCTTTACTAATTACAATATGTTTATTCTGGACCAGCAATTCAGTAAAAACAGTTCTATTGCTTTATCTACGGCAAGTACCTTAAGAAATGGGAGTTTTACAGATGCAATTGTTAATGCCTTGGTACTCGACCACAATGATAAAAATGCTTCCAATAATTATAGAGCAGAATTAAAAATGAGTAATCGATTGACTCCAACAGGAACGCAAACGGGTATCGCAAGTGAGACCAGCTGGCGTAAAACTAGAGGAAGATGGAGGCCACGACTCGCCCACTTTTACCGAGATAAAAACTGGAACCCTAATGATTTAGGACGTAATTTTCAAAACAACACACAAACTTTTGCAGCAGATTTGAGTTACAACCAGTTTGTGCCTGTTGGTATTTTTAATCGATATGATATTGACTTTAGAATAAGACATAGAAGACAGATCGATCCAGATATAGCTACCAATAGTGAGTTCAATATCAACCCATTCTTTTCTACTAGAGAACGTTTGGCCTTCGGTGGTGATATTAATTTCTTTACTAAAAACTTAAATCAATTTGAAGCGCGTAAAGTAGGACAAGTTGTGAGATACGAACCTTCCTATTTCACAGGAGGCTTTATCTCTACAGATTATCGTAAGAAATTTGCAACAGACATCAGGTTGGGTAGGTTCAAACGATTTAATGATATAGAAGAAAGTTATAATTTTAATATTAGTCCTAGGTATAGATTCTCAGATCAATTCCTACTTATTTACCGCCTAGCATGGGACAAAAACGACAATCGCATCAGTTATGTAGATACAGATATAAACGATAACCCCATTGTAAGCAGGCGTCATACACATTCGGTTGAAAACAGAGTGTCTGGAACTTATAACTTTAATAACAAACAAGCGCTGAGCTTGTCCTTTAGAAATTTTTGGTCTCGAGCAACATTTAGTCGGGATTTTAAAGAACTCGATTCCAACGGTGCTGCCATTCCTACCGATTACACCTTGACAGACGACTTTGATCCTGATGCAAATTTTAATGTATGGAACCTGGACCTTTCCTACCGATGGCGTTTTGCTCCAGGTAGTGAAGCTACTTTACTATACCGCAATAGCATATTTAACTTTGATAATCAAGGGGATATCACTTTTCAGGACAGCCTAGACGAATTATTTACGCAACCGTCTCGTCACAATTTATCTCTTAGAGTTACTTATTTCCTTGACTTTAATGATGCAAAAAGATGGTTTAAAGCATAAATATTCATTACTTTGTTAACATGATTAAAGCGATTCAGATTTATAAAAGTTTTGGAGATTTACAAGTCCTTAAAGGCGTAAATCTAGAAATTAAAGCTGGTGAAATAGTTAGTGTTGTGGGTAGTTCTGGTGCTGGTAAAACCACTTTACTTCATATTCTTGGCACCTTAGAACAACCAGACATAAGTACCGGCAGCAGCCTAGAAATAGATGGCACCAATATTATGAAACTGAGTGGTAAACAGCTTAATAAATTTAGAAACCAATCCCTTGGCTTTATATTTCAGTTTCATCAATTACTTCCCGAATTCACAGCTTTAGAGAACGTTTGTATCCCTGCTTATATCGCAAATACTGATAAATCAAAAGCTGAAAAACGAGCTAAAGAACTCCTCTCCTATCTCAAGTTATCTGACCGAATGGATCACAAGCCTGGAGCTCTTTCTGGTGGTGAACAGCAGCGTGTTGCCGTAGCAAGAGCATTAATCAATAATCCAAAAGTCATTTTTGCTGACGAACCTACTGGAAACTTAGACAGTGCGACAGCCCATGACCTACACGAATTAATTTTTCAATTAAGAAAAGAATTCCATCAAACCTTTGTTATCGTTACCCATAATGAAGAACTCGCAGATCTAGCAGACCGCAAGCTGGTAATGAGCGATGGTAAATTTCTGTAAGAAGTGGTTGTATTGTCCCATTCCTAAATTCCGTTATTTTTGAGCTAATCAAGGTTTTAAATAGCAGTCTTACCAGCATTACACTAAGCTTTTTTAAGGCCGTACCAAAAGAAGAGACTGCAACCATCCTATTCTAAAATAAAACAGGTTTCAAATGAACCGAAACAAACTTAAAGAATTTCTCGATGCAAAAGTCGTGCAATACAACACTCCAGATTTTATTCCTCACGATCCTATTCAGATACCCCATCTTTTTACTGATAAAAAGGATATAGAAATAGCCAGCTTTCTCGTCGCTACAATTGCTTGGGGGAACCGCAAGTCCATCATCAACAATGCTAATAGATTGATGACCCTCTTAGATCAATCTCCAGCAGACTTTATAAGAAATCATGAAGAAAGGGACTTGGATCGATTGGATGGTTTTGTACACCGTACCTTTAACAGTGAAGATTGCAAGACTTTTATGCGATCATTGCAGCATATAGAAAAGAAATATGATGGCTTAGAGCACGCTTTCGCGAAAGCGTATCAGGAAAAATCAAATTTGCAAGAAGCCATCTCCCAATTTAAAACCAGCTTCTTTGAGGTAGATCATTTGCCACGTACCCAAAAGCATGTCAGTGATCCCATGAAAAATAGCAGTGCAAAACGCATCAACATGTTCCTGCGGTGGATGGTGAGAAAAGACAATGCCGGAGTGGATTTTGGAATATGGAACTCCATACCTATGAGTGCTTTATCCCTACCATTAGATGTACACACCGGGAATGTAGCTCGTAAACTAAAGCTGCTCCAACGCCAACAAAACGATGCAAAAGCCGTTGCTGAACTGGACAAAGTGCTTAGAAAATTTGACCCTAAAGACCCCATTAAATATGATTTTGCTCTTTTTGGATTAGGCGCTTTTAAAGAATTATAGTTCTATAAAAGCACCAGAATATTTAGTAAGTTTTGTTAATTTTGATGCTTTCTGCCTTCCAATGACCAAAGCATCCTTACATCCTCGTGAAAACGAACGTCTTGCCTATTTAGAATCATTTCATATCGATGCTAAACGAGTAAAAGTGCTTGATCAACTTACGGAGTTTGCCTGTAAGCTCACTGACGTCCCAAAATGCCTAATTGCAATAGTCGGCAAAGATGAAGTGTGGTTCAAATCTCAAAAAGGGTTGCAGCTCGATAATCCTTCTAGAGAATTAAGTTGGTGCGCTCATACGATAGCTAGCGACCACAATTTTTTTTATGTCGAAGATGTGCATGAAACTTCAAGTTTTAATAACGCTACCTTTTTAAAAGAAAACTCCACTATTAGATTTTTTGCAGGAGTACAATTAAAAGACAAACAAAATTTACCTCTAGGTACCGTTTGCGTACTTGATGATCGACCTCACAGATTAAGTTCAGAACAAAAGAAATCTTTGAAGATGATTGCTGATCTTATCATGCAGCAACTTAAGCTTAACAAAACAAATATAGAACTCAAAAAAAAATCTAAGCTGTTAGAAGAAAATAATGAGATGTTAAAGAATTTTGCTAGAGTCGTATCACATGATATGAAAATGCCTTTAGCAAGCATGATACTTACTACTGATCTTCTATCAGAAAAATACAACGAGAGTTTAGATCTCCATGGTAAACGTTACCTGCACTCTATTAAAGAAACAGCCTTTTCTATGAGTGATTATATAGATAATATTTTGAATCATTATGAAAGTGACCAATTAGCCATAGAGGATAAAGAAGAGTTTGATATGTATTCTATTATTGAAAAAGTAGAAGAAATGGTAGGACTTCGAGATGATATACAACTCATATTTCCGGAAGAAAATATGATCCTTAATAGTAACAGCACAGCTTTTGAGCAAATATTATTAAACCTCATTGGCAACAGTATTAAATACAATACTCAAGATACTATTATTATAAAAATTACGGCAAAAAAAACAACTAAGTACTATAAATTTAGCATTACAGATAATGGTATTGGTATTCCAAAAGATAAACAAAAAGATATTTTTAAATTATTTACCACTTTAAACCAAACCGATCGAACTGGCAAAAAAGGTAATGGCATTGGTCTTTCGACGGTTAAAATACTTGTTGGCAAACTAGGCGGAACCATCAAGTGTAAATCGAAAATCAACTCTGGAACAACTTTTACATTTACCGTTAAAAAATAAGGGCTTTTTTATGCAAAGGCAGTATCTTTGATTTGCAAATAGAATAGATGTTATTTAAAAACCCAATAATACTTTACGGTCTATTTTTTCTTATAGTTCCTATTATTGTTCATCTTTTTCAGCTTAGAAAGTTTAATAAAGTATCCTTTACTAATGTTGCCTTCCTTCAACCTTTAATCACTACAACTAGAAAAAGTCGCCTGCTTAAAAAATGGCTGATTTTGTTAGCTCGTTGTGCGGCTGTCACTTGCATGGTACTGGCTTTTGCACAACCTGTTGTGCCAGAAAGCGATGCTACTACACAGGAAAAACAAACTGCTATTTATCTGGACAACTCTTACTCCATGGAATTAAAAGGTAAGAATGGAGCTTTATATAAAAATGCAGCCACCCAGCTACTAGAAAAATTACCCGCAGATAAAGTATTTACTCTATTTACCAATGATAACGTCTTTACTAATACCAATAAACAGAAGATCACAAATGAGCTGCTTTCTAATAATTATTCCACCCAAGTGCTCTCCTTTGATCAAGTGCAACTTAAAGCCGCTTCCTTACTGCAAAATAAGAATGCTGCTAAAGAAATTATTCTCATATCTGATTTTCAAAAAAATCCAGGAAAACCATTTCCAGAACCTTTACAAAATGTAACAAGAGAACTTGTAAAGGTAGCCCCACAAGAAATTAATAATATCTCCATCGATACCGTTTT
Source organism: Nonlabens sp. (assembly GCF_018401815.1). Lineage (GTDB taxonomy): Bacteria > Bacteroidota > Bacteroidia > Flavobacteriales > Flavobacteriaceae > Nonlabens. Next base: position 64,541 of record NZ_JAGYKG010000005.1, on the reverse strand, counting down.
TATAATGAGTCAATCGGGTAAAAACATAAAAATTCAAGTGGAATTAAGTGCTAATTATAAAGTGGGACAACCTGTAACCTTATCATTTGAAAACAATACTATTTTAATAGCAAAAACCTCGGTGCTTATGGAAAATCAGTCTGGCACAGCTCATTTTGAAATGGAGATCGATGAGCCTATAGATGGTAAAATCTTTATAGATGATAATGGAATCTCCATGGATAACGAGCTTTTTATAAGTACGCCTAATAAGCAAAAAATTAACGTTTTAAGTATCAATGGGTCCGACTCTAATTTCCTTGACCGACTTTATAATGGGGATGAATTTGAATACATCAGCGTGGCAGAAAGGGATATCAATTATAATTTAATCAAAAATCAAAACATCGTTATCCTTAATGAGTTGACTGATATTCCATTAAGTCTTAGTAATGAGTTAAACAAATTAACTGCTAGTGGTGGTTACTTGGTTGTTATTCCAGCACAAAATTCTTCTGGATATCAACACATAGGCCTTGGTGGACTAGAATACAACGGTTTTTCAAAAAAGGTTACTGAAATTAATTTCAATCATCCCTTGTTTAAAGGTGTTTTTAATAAGCAAGTTTCCAACTTCCAATACCCCAACGTAACTAGCGTTTTAAAAACTACCAACGCTATAGATCCTATACTTAAATATGACGATGGAAGCAGCTTCCTCTATAAAGACAACACTACTTATTTTTTTACAACAAGCCTTAATTTGGAAAACAGTAACTTTCAAAATTCACCCCTAATTGTTCCTGTTTTTTACAACATGGCGGTTCATGCGTTACCGATTTCACAATTGTATTACGAACTCGATGAGCGCAATAACATAGCCGTAAATACCAACCAAAATGGCATTTTGAGCCTTGCAAATGATTCATTTGAAGTAATTCCAAGACAGCAGGCTTTTGATAGTTATGTACTCATTGCTACTGGTGACGAGTTGTTCAAACCAGGAACCTATATGGTAAAAATTAAAGAACAAAAGATCTCCAAACTAAGCTTCAATAACAAGCGTCAAGAGAATAAGTTAGTATATTATTCAACTGCTGATTTAGGAAAGGACCTTTCGGAATCTATTGATGAATTACTTTATAAACTCACTAAGGAAGAAAATGTCCTTTCTTTGTGGAGATATTTTGTTATGGGAGCTCTATTCTTTCTAATTTGTGAATTATTGATTTTAAAGTTTGTGAAATGATACTACTTAAAAACGTGATTATTGTAAATGCCAGTTCTGATTTAAACGGCAAAAAAAGAGATCTACTCATTAAAAATGGGAAGATTGAAAAAATAGGCCTTTCTATAAAAGAAGAAAGTGCCAAAATCATCGAGACTGCAAATTTGCATGTTTCCATTGGTTGGATTGACACAAGTGTCAGTCTAGGAGAACCAGGTTTTGAAGAACGACAAACACTAGAGAACGGAGTTAAAGCAGCGGCAGCAGGCGGATTTACTACCATTATGTTGAACCCTAATAACCAACCCAACCCTCAAGATCAATCGGGAATCAAATATTTGAAAAACGTTACTGCACATCAGGTCGTAAGCGTCCTGCCAGTAGGTTCTTTTACCTTAAACCAAAATGGAGAACACCTTGCCGAATTATATGATATGCAAGAAGCTGGAGCGGTTTCCTTCTACGACTACAAGCATGAAGTAACTAATGCCAACCTGCTAAAGGTAGGCTTGCAATACGCATCCTCCTTTAATGCTGTGGTGCAATCATTTCCGCAAAATAAAGACATCGCAGGAAAAGGAATGGTCAATGAAGATATCGTGACTACCAACTTAGGACTCAAGTCCATGCCTAGCCTGGCCGAAGAGCTTCAGATAGCGAGAGATTTAAGAATCGCAACCTACACCAATGGAAGGTTACACATTCCTACCGTAAGCACCGTAGAAGGTTTAAAATTGATCAAAAAATATAAGAAAACTGCTAAAAATGTCACCTGCAGTGTTTCCATTCATCATTTGAGTTTATCAAGTAAGGAATTAGAAACTTTTGATGCAAACTTTAAAATTCAGCCTCCACTAAGAGAGGAGAAAGAAGTAAAACGGTTACAAAAATTTCTTGCCTCAGGGGTGATTGACGTCGTTACTAGCGATCATGTACCACTAACTATAGAACACAAAGACCTAGAATTTGACCATGCCACTGCAGGAACTATTGGTCTAGAAACTGCATTTGGTATATTAAATCAATTGACAGACCTTACCACCACCATTGAATTGCTGACCAAAGGCTATAGCATCTTTAATCAAGAAATACCAGAAATAAAAGAAGGGCAAATAGCCAATTTGACCCTATTTGAACCAGATACCAGCTATAACTTTGAAAAAAGTCATATTGTTTCTACTTCTAAGAACTCTGCATTTTTAGGAAAACCCATGAGAGGATCGGTTGTTGGAATCATCAATAATAAAAAGGCCCTTTGGAATGAATGAGAATCCACCCGCTAAAAGCCTTGCTACACTTGCTTATGCCAGTGCTGTATTTTTATACCTGCACTTAATGGTGTTTATAGCTGTTTTTGGGGTAGCCATTATACTTAATTATAACAAAGGTAATAAGTTTGCGTCATTCCATATCAGACAAATGTTTGGTATAGCCATCGTTGCGATAATAGTTTCTGTATTTGCCGATAACATTCCTAAAGACCAGCTGATACTGCCGCTGTTGATTATTACTTTAATGGTATTGCTCGCCCTATTAGGCTTGATAAGTACCCTGCGCAATCAACAAGCTTTATTGCCATTTATAGGGAAGTACTTTCAGAAATGGTTCACATTTATTAAATAATAACGTTGCATACATCACTTACATTATCCCACATCACGCGACCTGCTCGCAAGGAAAATGCCCCATTGCTTCTGCTACTTCACGGTTATGGCAGTAATGAAGAGGACCTTTTTTCCTTTGCGCCAGAGATAAGTGAAGACATTTTTATAGTTTCAGTCCGAGCCCCTTATGATATGCCTCCACAAGGAGCTGCATGGTATGCCATCAATTTTGATGCTTCTGGAGGTAAGTTTAGCGATGACAATCAAGCTAGAGAAAGCATGTTAAAGATTACTGATTTTATAGAAGAGTTAAAGGCCACCTACTCTATTGATCCTAATAACTTGAATGTACTAGGTTTTAGTCAAGGTGCGATTCTTGCTTATGGATTAAGCCTTTCGCATCCGGGATTATTCCGTAACCTAGTGGCAATGAGTGGTTACATCAATGAAGATTTAATTGCAGGGAGAGCTGGATTAGAAGCACGCTTTCGCGAAAGCGAGATCCAAACCAACTACTTCATTTCTCACGGAACCATGGATCAAGTCATCCCTTTTACATGGGCAAAACAGGCCCCGCTGCTTCTAGAAGAAATCCATGCCGATTATGTATTTAAAGAATACCCCATAGGACACGGTGTTTCTAGAGATAATTTTTACGACATGAAGCAGTGGCTCGAGAAACGAGTTTTAGGCCAGTAAATTAGCTGATAATTAAAAAGTGATCCATGAATAATTCTATCAAATCTCAACAACAAATTCTGGATAAACTAGGGATTGTTTCTTTAAATGACATGCAATTGCAAGCGCATGATGCCATAACTAATCATAGAGATACTCTGATTATTTCTCCTACTGGAACCGGTAAAACACTGGCGTTTCTTCTTCCTGTAATTGAATTATTAAATCCAGAGCTTACAGAAGTTCAGGCTCTAATTTTAGTGCCTTCTCGCGAGCTTGCCATTCAAATAGAACAAGTGATTAGAGAAATGGGAACTGGTTATAAGGCAAATGCTATTTATGGCGGCCGTTCTGGAACAAAAGATAAGGAAGATTTGAAACACACCCCTGCTATGCTAATTGGAACTCCAGGAAGAATAGCCGATCATTTACGCAGAGAATCTTTTGATCCCTCTTTTATTAAAACATTGATTCTTGACGAATTTGATAAGTCTTTAGAAACTGGGTTTGAAAAGGAAATGAAAGAAATTTTAAGCGCATTGCCCAATGTAGGACGTAACATTCTCACCTCTGCTACTTTTAAAGTAGCTGTTCCAGAATTTGTTGGATTGAAGGATCCCCAACTATTGAAGTTTGAAAAGAAGACGGATAGCGTACTCCAAATTAAAACAATGGCTTCTGACTCTAAGAACCGCTTTCTGAATCTAGAACAAATTATTGCCCGTACCAATAATGGGAATGGGATCATTTTTTGCAATTTCAAAGATTCTATTGAAGAAGTGAGCGAGTTTCTAAAAAGCCGAGATATTTCTCATTCTGTTTTTTATGGCGGACTCGAACAAAGAGATCGCGAGCGTGCCCTAATTAAATTTAGAAACGGAACTCATCAATTACTTTTAGCGACAGATCTCGCCGCCCGTGGGATCGATGTGCCTGAATTAGATTTTATTATTCACTACGAACTTCCATTCCACAAAGAAGAATTTACCCATAGAAATGGTCGTACTGCAAGAATGCATGCTAATGGTACGGCTTATGTTTTGCACAATAAAAAACACCCCCTCCCAGACTATATAGGAGAAAGTACCCCTTTAGAATATGGAGAGCGATTAAAAGTTATGCCTCAACAAAAGTGGGAAACACTCTTTATTTCAGGTGGTAGAAAAGATAAAATCTCCAAAGGAGACATCGCGGGATTGTTCTTTAAACAAGGTCATCTAGAAAAAAACGAATTAGGAGAAATTGAATTGAAGCAAGATTGTGCTTTTATCGCAGTACCATTTGAAAAGGCTTACGATTTAGCACAGCGACTTAATAATAGTAAAATTAAGAAGAGAAAAGTTAGAGTTTACCGATTGGATTAATTGTTGGTATTCTTATCAAACAACAAGGCTTTGATTGTTTCTAGCTCTACTTCTTTCTTCTCATTGATATCATAGCGTATCAACACATCACCCCAGCGATCGTTATCCGTAAAGTTAGCGAGCACCCATTTATGATTGATAAACTTAGTGTCATTGATTCTAAAACCACGTCCTTGACCTATATAAGGAACTAATGGGTTACCACCTTCCTTGATATTGAGTTCTAACAATTGATCTCTAACCAGTGATTCAACTTCAGAAGGTTCTAAACCTAGGTTGTACAAATAATTTTCTGATTCTGGATTTCCTTTTAAGGAAAAAACAGCATTTTCGTAATCGGCTTTTACTTCTGTGGACAGTGCTTCTTTACGCTCTTGATCTGTTTCATAAAGCTCTTTTCTAAGACTTTGCACTTGGTCCTCTAATTTTTCTTGGTATTTTCTGCCATTCACATAAATGACTAGTGCAATTAAAGAGGCAAAAATGAACAGGTATAAATAAAAACTTTTTATCAATTTGATCTAATTTCAAGGTTATCGTATGCCAAAAATACGTTTTCAGGAAGTGTTTTTTGTACTTCATCGTGAAAACCTAAATGATGACTTATATGTGTAAAGTAAGTACGTTTAGGTTGCAATTCCCTTACTAATTCTAGAGCTTCTTTTAGATTTAAATGTGTGGCATGAGTTTCTTTTCGCAGCATATTGAGAATAAGAACATCTAGATTTTTAAGTTTTTTCTTTTCGTCGGCAGTAATCGTTTTCACATCGGTCATGTACGCGACATCTGCTATTCTATAACCATGTACAGGGATGTAACCATGATCTGCCAGAATAGGAATTACTTCAACACCTTCAATTTCAAAAGATTCCTTTTCAAATTCATACACATCTAAGGTGGGAACACCTGGATATTTATCTACTGTAGTAAATATATAACTGAAACGTTCCTTAAGAGCCTTATGAACTCTAGAAGTCATGCAACAAAGAAGATTGCCCTGACGAAAATAAAACGGCCTCAAATCATCCAAACCCGCTGTATGGTCAGCGTGCTCATGAGTAAAAAGCATCGCATTAATGTTAGAAACATTTTGCCGTAGCATTTGCTGGCGAAAATCTGGACCGCAATCGATAATAAAACGTTTGTTATTTATTTCAAACATAGCACTCACTCTAAGGCGCTTGTCCTTAGGGTTATTACTCAAACACACTGGATGTGAGCTGCCTATAACAGGAATTCCTTGTGATGTACCAGTTCCTAAAATCGTAATTTTTACCTCCATAATTGTTTTATAAAAGTATTGATATTTTTTCATTAAAGTAGGGTTGTTTGCTACCTTTGTATCAACACCAAAATATACAAAATGGGTTTAAGCTTACCAGGAGATCACGATTTTGAATCTGTTCCTTCCTTAAAAAACAAAGTCCTTAGAATTAACTTGAATCGCAACATTTACGGAACCTTTGCTGAAATAGGCGCCGGACAAGAAACAGTTAGGCAATTTTTTAGAGCTGGTGGCGCATCTGGTACTATTGCAAAAGCAATGAGTGCCTATGACAAAGATTTCTCAGATTCTATATATGGTTTGCAAGATGATGGACGCTACGTCACCGAGTCTCGATTAGTGAAAATGCTGGATCATGAGTCCAATCTTATTGAAGAAAGACTGTCTCGAGAGAAGCATCCAGAAAAATTATTCTTTACTTATGCTAATACTGTAGCGACTATTGACTTTGCCAAGAGATACTTGGGCCATGGTTGGGTAGGAATAAGATTCCAAGCTTCCCCAGAAGAGGACTACTCAGAGATTATTTTACATGTGCGTTTTAAAGAACGCGATGCTAGATTACAGCAAATTACATTGGGTATTTTGGGTACCAATTTGATATATGGTGCCTTTTATAAACACGATAACCCAAGAAAATTATTAGAGTACCTATACGATCATATCGATAAGGATAAGATCGAGATTGACATGATCAATTTTGCTGGTCCTCGTTTTGAGGAAGTAGATAATCGCCTGATGAGTTTACAACTTCTCAAACATGGAATGACAGAGGCGGTGATGTTTGGTCCTGATGGCAATAATATTTTAAGTGCACGTATTCTTTATAAAAAAAATGTGCTGGCCCTACGAGGCAGTTTCCGTCCAGTAACCAAAGTAAATATGGACATGTTCGAAACTGCTCGAAGAAGGTTCTTAAAATCAGGTACAGTTAAAGAAGAAAATGTAGAAACCGTATTTGAAATCACTCTTTCTAATTTAAGAGCTAGTGGAGAAATTGACGAAAAAGACTTTATGCACCGAGCAGAGCTGCTTTGTTCTCTTGGGCAGACCGTAATGATTTCTAACTTTAAAGAATACTATAAGCTAGTAGAATACTTTAATAACTATACTAAAGAACGTATAGGACTTGTTATGGGAGTTAACAATTTAATTGAAATTTTTGACACTAAATACTATACCCACCTCAGTGGTGGTATTCTGGAAGCTTTTGGAAAACTTTTCTTTAAAGACTTAAGGGTGTACTTATACCCGATGCTAGATGCTGAAACTGGAGAACTCACAACAAGCGATAACTTAAAAGTACATCCACGTATGAAAGAACTTTATAAGTTTTTTAAATACAATGGGAAATTAAAAGATATAGAAGACTACAATCCTGATATTCTTCATATTTTTTCTAGAGAAGTACTGAGAATGATCGAAGCTGGTGAAGACGGTTGGAAAGAAATGTTGCCCGAAGGAATTCCTAATTTGATGGAAAAAGAAAATCTCTTCGGGTGCAACAATAAGGAGCAAAATTCTAAGAAAGATACCACTCCTCATACAGAGGACCTGCCTTTATAAAATTTGAGCTGTGTGATCTTTGGTGTTCACCTTTTGAATAACATCAGTGATCACGCCGTTTTCATCTATTACAAAAGTTGTCCGGTGAATGCCATCGTATTCTTTTCCCATAAACTTCTTTGGACCCCATACTTGAAAAGCTTTTAACAAGGTGTGTTCTTCATCTGCTAGAAGGTCGTATGGAAGTTCGTATTTAGTCTGAAAGTTCTTTTGTCTTTTAGGACTGTCGGCACTTGCTCCTAAAATCTCGTAGCCGCTTGCGCGAAAACGATCTACATTATCCCTTAAGTTGCATGCCTCAGCGGTACAACCTGGTGTACTTGCTTTAGGATAAAAGAATAAAACCAGCTTCTTACCGGCAAAATCCGACAAAGAAACTGTTTGTTCATCTTGATTAAGAATTGAAAAATCTGGAGCCTTATCTCCTACTTTTAATGTAGTCATATCGTATTTTTGAATGAATTAAAGTATAAAGATAAGAATGAACAAATCAGAAAAAGTTGCATTTGTCATAAAAAAACTTGGCGAGTTATATCCAGAAATTCCCATACCCTTAGATCATAGCGATCCGTACACCTTGTTAATAGCTGTATTATTAAGTGCACAGAGCACAGATGTGCGTGTTAACCAGATTACACCACTCTTATTTGACAGAGCAGATAATCCTTATGACATGGTACAACTGAGCGTAGGAGAAATACGTGAGATCATCAAACCTGTGGGACTCTCCCCTATGAAAGCCAAAGGGATCCATGGACTTTCTAAAATTCTCATTGATAAACACAATGGCATTGTTCCTAGAACTTATGAGGAATTAGAGGAATTTCCCGCCGTAGGTCATAAAACTGCTGCTGTTGTCATGGCCCAATCCTTTGGAATACCAACTTTTCCAGTTGATACACACATTCAAAGACTAATGTACCGTTGGAACCTCTCTAGTGGAAAAAATGTCGTGCAAACAGAAAAAGATGCTAAAAGACTCTTTCCAGAAGAAATATGGAACGACTTACATCTTCAAATCATATGGTACGGTCGTGAATATAGCCCAGCACGTGGTTGGGATTTAGAAAAGGACATCATTACAAAAACCGTAGGAAGAAAATCGGTACTCGATGCCTATTATAAAAAGTTAAAGAAATAGAAAACCTGTAAAGAAATTCCCTGAAAATAAGCTAGCATCGCATAGTTATTGTAACAAATCCTTGATCAATCATACAGGCCACAACACAAATTTTTAAAATTGATAAGCAGCAGAACATCCCACTACTTTTGTATAAAAACTAGCATAAAAAGAAAAACCCATCCTCAGTAGCTTTGAAAATGGGTTTTCGAACTGAAAACAAATATTGATACCAGGCTGAAGTATATCAATTGTTAAGTGTTTCAAACGTCATGTTCTTATATCTTGTAACACTTAATGCTTTTGAAAAGTCCAGTAAAAATTTTACCGTCTCTTCTTTAGGAACCATAGGTTTTACGGGTTCAGGAAATGATTCATTGTAAAGTTGTGCCATGTTGTAAGTAAGTTTAGTTCTGAATTAAACGTACTTTTAAAGACTATAGTATAGGAATCTATTAAAAACCTTAAAATTATCTTGTTAAGATGATCTGGTTCTTATCAATTACCTTGCGTAAATTAATGAGTGCGTAGCGCATTCTGCCTAACGCCGTATTGATACTCACGTGGGTTGCAGCTGCTATTTCCTTAAAAGACATTTCTTTAAAAATACGCATGACAAGAACTTCTTTTTGATCTTCGGGAAGTTCTTCGATCAAACGTCTGACATCTTCATGCATTTGGAAGGTGATCATTTCGTATTCCATACTTTCTTCTCCGTCACTAATCACATCGAAAATATCAAAATCATTACGAGATTGAAATTTAGGCATGCGCTTGTTGCGTCTAAAGTGGTCAATAACCAAGTTGTGAGCAATACGCATCACCCAAGGAAGAAACTTTCCTTCCTCATTATATTTTCCCTTTTTAAGGGTACGTATTACCTTAATGAAAGTATCCTGAAAAATATCCTCAGAAATATCACGATCCAATACCTTGGAAAAAATAAAGTTATAGATTCTTTGTTTATGACGAATGATAAGGACTTCAATACCTTTTTCATTTCCCTCTAGGTACTGCCTTACTAATACAGCATCTTGTACGTTTTCTAATTTCATAGTATAACAACTTTGGTGACCTCAGAATAGGTGTCTTTGATCAGATTTTAAAGTAATGTTATACTATAGGCAGCGGGTTTTTCACTATTAAAAGATAAATATAGGAACATTTATTCCATTAATACAAAAACTAATAACGTTTTTTAACATTTAAATCACTATAAACGATTCTTTGAAGGACGATCTCCCTAGTATATTTGTATCTATGCCAGAAACTAAATTGTTTGCCAATATTGACCAGTTGAGCCCTAAAGAAAATATTCTTATCAAAGGTGCCGAGCTTCATAACCTTAAAAGCCTAGACGCTGTCATTCCACGCAATAAGCTAGTTGTTATCACTGGTTTGTCTGGAAGCGGTAAGTCTTCTCTGGCTTTTGATACCCTTTACGCCGAAGGTCAACGTCGTTATGTAGAGAGTCTTTCTTCCTATGCCAGACAGTTTTTAGGCCGCTTGAACAAACCAAAAGTAGAATACATCAAAGGAATCGCACCTGCAATAGCTATAGAGCAAAAGGTGAATTCTACAAATCCGCGATCTACAGTGGGGACGACTACCGAGATATATGATTACCTTAAATTATTATTTGCCCGTATAGGACACACTTATTCACCTATCTCTGGCGATGAAGTAAAAAAAGATACGGTTAGCGATGTCGTTAAATATGTAAAACAACAAGAAGAAGGTTCCAAATTATTGCTTACTACAAGGCTTATTGTAAAAGGAAAGCGCGATATCTCAGTACAATTACAAGTACTCCAACAACAAGGCTTTACCCGTATCAAAATTAACAACAGCGTTCATAGAATGGATGAAGAAAATTTATCCTATTCTAACAAAGACGAAGTAAAAATAGTAGTGGATCGCATCATTGTCCGTGATGATGAAGATTTCTATAACCGACTAGCAGACGCCATTGATACTGCCTTCTTTGAAGGAAAAGGCATCGCTTTTATAGAACACCTAGACGGCAGTAAAGTCCGGGAGTTTACTAATAAATTTGAATTGGACGGCATAGAGTTTTTAGAACCTAACCCGCATTTATTTAGTTTCAACAATCCGTACGGTGCTTGTCCTAAATGTGAAGGCTATGGTGATGTCATAGGAATAGATGAAGAATTGGTTATTCCCAATACGGCTCTATCTATCTATGAACAAGCCGTTTTCCCTTGGCGCGGTGAGAGTATGTCTTATTACAACAACCAACTCATAAAGAACGCTGACAAATTTGATTTTCCTATTCATAGACCTTGGTTTGAATTAACCGAGAAGCAAAAACAGCTGGTTTGGGACGGAAATAAATATTTTGACGGTTTACATTCCTTTTTTGAAGAGCTCGAAGCGAAAGCTTATAAAATTCAAAATCGCGTGATGCTTTCCAGGTACCGTGGTAAAACCAAATGCAGCAATTGTAATGGGGCACGTTTGAGAAAGGAAACCAACTTTATAAAAATAGCCGGAACCACAATCACCGAATTAGTCACCTTACCTATAACAGATTTGGCCCGCTTTTTTAAGAATTTAGAACTTAGTGATCACGATCAACAAATTGCCAAAAGACTACTTATTGAAATCACTAACCGACTTAGGTTCTTATCTGACGTAGGTTTAGATTATTTGACTTTAAATCGCAAATCTAACAGCCTTTCTGGTGGAGAATCACAACGTATCAACCTAGCAACTTCATTGGGAAGTAGCCTAGTAGGTAGTATGTATATTCTAGACGAGCCTAGTATAGGATTGCATCCACGAGATACCAAGCGTTTGATCAAAGTACTAAAAAATCTACGCGATCTAGGAAATACCGTGATTGTTGTAGAACATGATGAAGAAATCATGCAGGCGGCTGATCAGATAATCGATATAGGTCCAGAAGCTGGAACTCACGGAGGTGAGGTGGTTGCCGCTGGATCACTTGCCGAAATATTAAAATCGGATAGTCTCACGGCAAAGTATCTGAATGGATCTATGGAAATTCCGCTTCCGCGAAAGCGAAGGTCGCACAAATATTATATAGACATTATAGGTGCTCGACAGAACAATCTTCAAAATATAGACGTGCGTTTTCCTCTTGGTGTTTTAACCATGGTTACCGGAGTTTCAGGCAGTGGAAAATCCACTTTGGTAAAGCAAATTTTATATCCTGCACTTTTGAAAAAGTTGGGGGGTTATGGAAAAAAAGCAGGGCAGTATAGCGAAATAAAAGGAAGGTTTGAAAATGTAAAAACCGTAGAGTTTATTGATCAAAATCCAATAGGTCGCAGTTCAAGATCCAACCCAGTAACTTATATCAAAGCTTATGACGACATCCGAAACATATTTGCAAATGAAAAAGTAGCTAAAATTAGAAACTATCAACCTAAACATTTTTCATTTAATGTGGATGGAGGTAGATGTCAAACCTGCAAAGGAGACGGTGAAGTCACTATTGAGATGCAATTTATGGCAGACGTAACTTTGAAATGTGAAACTTGTAATGGCAAACGTTTCAAAAAAGAAATCTTAGAAGTGAAATTTCACGATAACAATATCGACGATATCCTTAATCTAACCATCAATGACGCCATTGCCTTCTTTGACAGTAAAAATCAAGCGAAAGTCACTAAAAAATTACGACCGCTTCAAGACGTAGGTTTGGGATATGTGACCTTAGGACAAAGTTCTTCTACCCTCTCAGGTGGTGAAGCACAACGCATCAAACTAGCTAGCTTTTTAGTAAAAGGAACCACCTCTGATAAGACTTTATTCATCTTTGATGAACCTACTACTGGATTACATTTTCATGACATCAATAAACTACTAGACAGCTTCAATGCATTGATTGATAAAGGACACTCTGTCATCGTTATAGAGCACAATATGGACTTGGTTAAATGTGCCGACCATGTTATTGATCTCGGACCAGAGGGTGGAAAAGCTGGCGGAAAACTTGTCGCTGCTGGAACACCAGAAGAAATAGCCCTCATAAAAAATAGTTATACCGCTCCCTATGTCGCAGAAAAATTAAAGTAATTGGACGTATCCCTACTATAGTATTGCAAATCCGTTAAAGAGCTTGTTGGAATAGTTCCCTTTAAACTTCATACATTTGATTAAAATGGAATTCTAATCTACCTGCTCATGAGAAAATCCAATTTAAGATTGCGACGCAAGGCAACTCCTAAGTCTAGAAATAGTGTGTTTCAGCCACCTGGAACGATTTCATATGTAGGAGAAGACCGAACCGGTGCTGTAACTACTGAAACCATTTTGTATAACGAGACTCATTTTTCGAAACAAGAGGGAATCTTTTTAGATCAGTTAAATGAAGATCGCGTCAATTGGTTCAATGTGGACGGGGTTCATGATATAAATTTATTAGAAAAAATAGGAAGTAAGTTCCATTTGCACCACTTACTTTTGGAGGATATAGCCAATACCACTCAACGTCCTAAAACTGAATTCTACGATAATTACATCTATCAATGCATCAAAATGATCTCTTATGACGCAGAACATCATGAGCTCGTAGAAGAACAGGTGAGTATCATTCTTTCTCAAGGTTCTGTAATAACTTTTCAAGAAAAAACAGGTGATGTATTTGAAAATATTAGAGAACGTATTGAAAATAGCCGTGGTCGCATTAGGTCAGTAAAAAGTGATTACCTATTCTATGCCCTTATTGACAGTATCATAGATCATTATTTTATTGCCATTGAACAAATAGGCGATTATTTAGACCAACTAGAGGATGAAGTCTTTGATGACCCACAGAAAGATTCTTTGAATAAAGCACAAAAGAACAAAAGGATGTTGCTGCAGTTGCGACATGCTATTTTTCCATTAAGAGAGTCCATTTCTAGACTTTTAAAAGAAGATAATACTCTTATTGACACTCGTACTCATGCCTATCTGCAAGATGCTTACGACCACTGCATTCAGATCATTGAAACCGTTGAGACCTACCGGGAGATCAACGCTGGATTGCGCGATATGTACCTTTCTAGTGTTAGTCACAAAATGAATCAGATCATGAAAGTACTTACTATAGTATCTTCAATATTTATCCCTATGACATTTTTAGCGGGTGTTTACGGAATGAATTTTGAACACCTGCCTGAGTTAACTTGGCAACATGGATATCAATATTTTTGGATAGTTAACGTTATTATCTTTATAAGCCTTATCATCGTTTTTAAATGGAAAAAGTGGTTGTAGTGAGTATGCCTTTCTAATTATTTGTAGCCTAATATCTTGATAGCTTTACTAGTGTTATGAAAAAATTACCGAATTGTAATTTTTATAACAAAATAGATCAATGTAGTTGGAAGCTTACATTTTTAATGACGGTACTGATAACGCTGTTGGCTCATTAAAAATAGGATCATTGCAACTTAGGCCCTCGGCATACTTGCTTCAAAAAATAAATTAAGTTGAGACCCATCATCTAATAAAACAACCTATTGAAAGAATATAGTACGTATCATATATTTTTAAACGACATAAATTTCTTTACTACGTTAACCAGTTCCTTTAGACACCCTTTCGGTACCGGCATCATCTCCTAGGACTCCTACATCAGAACAAAAAACATCATAACGATAGAAATGAAATTAACTGAATTGCTTTTTATTTCATTATGCATGCATAATAGTTTGGCACATGTATTGATATTGTAACAGTTAAGTGATATAAAGTAATTTTCATAAAGTTTTTTTGGTTGGTTGGTTAGAAGTCCTAAGGTGTTATTTATAGACGGCTTGGGACTTCTTTTATTAATAAACTTTATAGGATATCATCAATCAAAGTAAATAAATTTATATTTTAGACAAATGAAAAAATGGCCTGTAATCGCACTCCTACTGGTTTTAGTAAACTGTAAAACAACACCTAAGGAACACACTATAACCTTAGCGCCTTATGTGGAAGAAATCAAAAAAGAACTGATATTTCCAGATGATTTTTTAGGCATCTATAAAGGAGACCTAATGAACACGACAAGTAATGGAATAGAAATCATTCCAATGGAGTTTCATCTTCTCCCCACAACTGATCATTTAAAATACGATTATAAAATATATTATGGAGCCGAAAGATCAGAAAGAGCCTACACATTAATTCAGACAGAAAACCCTAACATTTATGAACTCGATGAAAATAACGGTATTTTACTACCTGTAGCTTATTCTAAAAACACCTTATTTAGCACTTATGAAGTTGCTGGTAATTTATTACAAAATAGCGAAGTTTTTTACCAAGACCGTATGGATTTTATGATTACTATGTCAGTATTAAAGAATAAAGAAAAAACAGGTGAAGCTGCGGGATATGAAGTCGTTAGTTATCCCATTAGCGTCGTGCAGCAAGCATCACTATATAAACTAACGCCTTAATAGACTATAGCGTAAGTAAGGAATGTATTTTATCAAACCAAAAGTCGAGATTACAAAAGAATCATTGCTTAGTTATTTTAAATAAAAAAGCTCTGCAAAAAACAGAGCTTTTAACCATTTATATCTATACTTATTTGATGTCCTAGTTATGCAAAAGCGGCAGCTACACTTGCGCTAAGTCTTTTATAAACACCACTATCTAATCGCTCACGTATTCCTTCAAATGCGGTTAACGTTTCCTCAATGTCTTGCATGGTATGAGAAGCAGTAGGGATCAATCTTAATAAGATTAATCCTTTAGGTATTACCGGGTAAACAACAATAGAACAGAATATCCCAAAGTTTTCCCTCAAGTCTTTAACCAAAGCCATCGCTTCTGGGATGCTTCCTTTCAAATAAACAGGAGTTACACAGGACTGTGTGGTGCCTATATCAAAGCCTCTGTCTTTTAAACCATTTTGTAGTGCATTTACATTTTCCCATAACTTTTCCTTAAGCTCTGGCATAGTGCGCAACATATCAAGACGTTTTAAAGCTCCTACCACTAATTGTGATTGTAGAGATTTTGCAAACATTTGAGAACGTAAATTGTACTTTAAATAATCGATAATTTCTTTATCAGCTGCTATAAAAGCACCTGTACTAGCAAGAGATTTTGCAAAAGTGGCAAAATAAACATCGATATCATCTTGTATGCCTTGCTCCTCTCCTGCTCCAGCACCAGTTTTACCTAAGGTACCAAAACCATGTGCATCGTCCACAAAAAGACGGAACGTATACTTTTTCTTAAGGGCAACTATTTCTTTTAATTTTCCTTGCTCCCCGCGCATTCCAAAAACGCCTTCAGAGATTACTAGAATCCCCCCACCGGTTTGCTCTGCAATTTTAGTGGCGCGTTGCAAGTTTTTTTCTATACTTTCTAGATCGTTATGTTTATAGGTAAATCGTTTACCTTGATGTAAGCGTACCCCATCAATAATACAAGCATGCGCATCTACGTCATATACAATGACATCGTCTTTACCAACCAACGCATCTACAGTAGACATGCAGCCTTGATAACCGAAATTTAATAAATAGGATGCTTCTTTATTGACAAATGCTGCTAACTCATTCTGCAGTTGTTCATGTAAGTCTGTATGACCACTCATCATGCGTGCTCCCATAGGGTAGGCACTACCAAATTGAACTCCAGCCTCTGCATCAACTTTTCTTACCTCAGGATGATTAGCAAGTCCTAAATAATCATTGACACTCCAGGTAATCACTTCTCTACCATTAAAATGCATGCGGTTCGATATAGGACCTTCTAGCTTTGGAAATACAAAATATCCTTCAGCTACACTAGCCCATTTGCCTAGCGGGCCTTTGTCTTTGTAAATTTTATCAAATAAATCTTTCATAAGAATGTTATAACACTGCAAAGATACAATTCTAAACACAATTGAAACATTCCTTATGCGTGCATAATAAACAAGTTGATAACAATAATCTGTTGATAAATAGGTGGTTATCCAAATATGGGCGGGTTAATTTTTAAGAAAACCAATAAAAGAACCCCTATATTTCTGTAATACAAGGGTTTATGATATGTTAAATCTTTGTCTAACCTACTTGATGTATTCTATGTGTTGCTGAGTAGCCGTTGATTTGGAATCAAAAAAACCTTGATCCTGCATCCATTCATCGTTATAAATCTTACTCATATAACGAGAACCATGGTCTGGAAAAATAACAACCACTTTAGAGTTTTCATCAAACTCTCCTGAAGCAGCCAATTGTTTTACTGCTTGCATAGCCGCTCCACTTGTGTACCCTACAAATAAGCCTTCTGTTTGTGAAATTTGACGTGCCATATGCGCAGCATCCTCATCTTTAACTTTAGTAAAACTATCGATCACCTCAAAATCAGTAGCAGTAGGAATCAAGTTCTTACCCAAACCTTCAATAAGATAAGGATAAATCTCCTCTTTATCAAATTCTTGTGTCTCGTGATATTTCTTAAGAACGCTACCATAGGCGTCAACCCCTAGAATTTTAACCTTCGGATTTTGCTCTTTTAAGAATCTTGCAGTACCTGAAATAGTTCCTCCTGTTCCACTACAAGCCACTAAATGGGTGACTTCCCCAGCAGTTTGATTCCATATTTCAGGACCTGTAGATAAGTAGTGTGCCTCTGTATTCAGGTCGTTGAAATATTGATTGATGTAAATACTGTTCTTAATTTCATCATGAAGACGTTTTGCTACTTGATAATAACTACGTGGATCATCTGCACTGACATTAGCGGGACAAACATAAACCTTTGCTCCCATAGACTTTAACATGTCTATTTTATCTGCGCTAGATTTTGAACTTACCGCAAGAATACAGTCGTAACCCTTGATACGGCTTACCATCGCAATGCTAAAACCCGTATTTCCAGAAGTAGTTTCTATTATGGTATCGCCTGCCTTTAGAATCCCTTTGCGTTCTGCTTCTTCAATGATATGAAGTGCTATACGATCTTTGGAAGAATGCCCTGGATTGAAAGCCTCTACTTTAGCGTAATAACTACCTAGAAATGTTTCTACTGACTTAGAAAGTTTTATTAAAGGGGTTTCTCCTATTAATTCCAGTACATTATTATACGCTTTAATGTTGTCGCTCATATGTTGGTTTTTGCTTGGAACTTTTAGTTTTGTTTTCAATTTTAAAAAACCTGACTAAAAATTCTGTGTGCATCACTTTTAACTTAAAACTTGACAAATCTACATAAAAAAATCTAGCCGTTACTATTTTCAAGGTCTAACAGAAAAGCAAAATCTACAGCTACTTCTTTTAGAGCATCATATCTTCCAGATGCGCCACTATGCCCACTGGAAAGGTCTGTTTTAAATAGTATTAAATTGGAATCCGTTTTAAACTCTCTCAACTTAGCTACCCATTTAGCAGGTTCCCAATACTGTACTTGTGAATCGTGATAACCTGTAGTCACTAAAATATTCGGATAATTCTGGGCGATTACTTGATCATAAGGGGAGTAACTCAACATATAATCATAGCTCTCTTTGATGTTGGGATTTCCCCATTCATCGTATTCTCCTGTGGTAAGTGGTATGCTATCATCTAACATTGTAGTAACTACATCTACAAAAGGAACAGCACTTAAGATTCCCTTATATAAATGTGGCGCCATATTTACAATTGCTCCCATTAGTAAACCGCCTGCGCTTCCTCCGGAAGCATAGAGATGATTGGAAGTCGTGTAGTTTTCTTTGATTAAAAACTCACTACAAGCTATAAAATCGGTAAACGTATTACGCTTTTTAAACATCTTCCCTTCTTCATACCATTGCCTACCTAAGTACTCCCCACCTCTAACGTGTGCAATCGCAAATATAAATCCACGGTCCAGCAAACTCAGCCTAGAAATAGAAAAGTAAGGGTCGATGGTGCTCCCATAACTCCCGTAGCCATACTGCAGCAGCGGATTCCCATCAGCTTTTTTCAAATCCTTCCTATACACCAAACTGATAGGGACCTTAACACCATCAGAAGCAGTTGCCCATACACGCTCTGATATATAGTTTTCAGAATCAAAATTGGGATCCTCTATATGCTGCGTTTTTAAGATCACCTCTTCCCTAGTTTCCATGTCAAATTCGATAACCGATGGAGGCAAGGTCATCGAGTTATAATTGTAGCGTAACTTATTGGTCTTGAACTGGAAATTAGCACTGGTAAAAGCGGTATAGGTTTCGTTATCAAAGGGTAAAAAGTAATCTACTGTATCGTCCCAGGACTTGATTCTAATACGATTCAAGCCGTTAAAACGATCTGAAATAACAACGTATTTCTCAAAAAGATCAAAATCTTCCAGTAGCACTTCTGGATCATGTGCAATAAAATCTTCCCAATTTTCCATCTCTGGTGTTGCTATGGCAGTTCTCATGATTTTAAAGTTGGTGGCTTCATCTTTATTTGTCATGATATAAAAACTATCTTGAAAATGAGACACGCTGTATTCCATTTTTGGCTGGCGTTCTTGAACCATCTTAAAATCACTGTGCGGTAAATCTGCGTCTATAAAACGCACTTCATCAGATAGCGTAGAAGATGATTTAATCATAATAAAACGCTCTGACATGGTTTTGTAAACAAAACAATTGAAGATTTCATCTTTCTCTTCAAAGATCATCTCGTTAGAAGAAGCTGGATGACCTATTTTGTATTTGAAAATCTTATTAGCACGTAAAGTTTGTTGATCTTTACGTGTGAAAAAAAGTGTTGTATTATCGTTTGCCCAAACAGATCCTCCAGTTGTGAATTCTAAATTATTTTTAAAGGTTTCACCTGTTTCTAGATTCTTTATATGGATCGTGTATTCTCTTCTGCCTTTAGTATCCACCGCATAGGCAACTAGCTTATTATCTGGTGATATATTTAAAGAGGTAAGCTTATAAAAATCATGACCAATAGCCATTTCATTGACATTAAAAAGCAATTCTTTCTCCTCGCTACCGTCTTTACGCCTGTAAAAATAAGGATAGCTCTCACCTGTTTCCATTTTACTGATGTACCAGTACCCATTTAATAGGTAAGGAACAGACTCATCATCTTCCTTAATACGAGACTTGATTTCCTTAAAAAGAATTTCTTTTAAAGTTGCTGTATGCTGCGTACTTGCATCGTAATACTCATTTTCCTTTTTTAAATAATCAATAACTTCAGGAGCATCACGCGCTGTCATCCAATGGTAATTATCAATTCGTTGATGTCCATGCATGTCGTGAACGTGGGTAATTTTCTTTGCAATAGGTGCCTGATGAGCCATAAAAATCTTTAAGTTTAAAAGCGCCGCAAGATATAAAATTGCATTCCATTTGTTACTATGGTTGTGATATAGTTAATTTTGTTCTCGCTTTCGCGAAAGCGGAATAACCATAAACACGTTACAACATTACCTATAAAAAATAGAAATTATGTTCGGAGATATGATGGGCAAACTCAAAGAAACCCAACTAAAAGTAGAAGAAACTAAAAAGAGAATGGATGCGGTATTGATAGACGAACAATCTAGCGATGGCCTTTTAAAAGTAACGGTTACCGCAAGCCGAAAAATTAAAAACATCAACATTGCAAAAGAACTTTTAGAGGACAAAGAACAATTAGAAGATTATCTTGTACTAGTGACCAACAAAGCACTTTCTAAAGCCGAAGCGATTTACGATGCTGAAGTTGCTGCCGTTGCTAAAAACAGCATGCCTAGTATCCCTGGTATGGATATGTTCAAATAGCACCTTTTTTCTTAAAGTAAGAGTATTAGTAGGAGATCCTATTTTTTAAATAAACTTCTCCTCCTTTTTAATGCTATGTGTCATTAAAAAGCCACTAGCAAAAAGTTAGTGGCTTTTTAGTTCTACCTACTCTTAACCTTCCTCCCCCAACAGACAATGATATACGGAATTCTTTTTAGGGCGGCACCTCCATATATAAAATGACATCAATCGCTCTTTAATTATAAATTCCCTAATTAGTGCCTGCTTTTGAATATATATTCCTCGTTAAAAACAATACTTACATCCAATTATTTCAAGAAATTAAAGTCTCTTTGTTAAATAAATCTAAAATGTGATTTCGATAATCTTATTTAAAAGCTGGTATTCTTCCAAATTGATAATTATCATAAAACAAAATTTAGATATTAATAAAAATCACCTAAGCATTAGGAGTTCAGTAGATTGAAAGCTACCTTTAAAATCATTTGCCTTTCATTTTACCCCTAAAATCCAACACATGCTTAAGAAACAAGGACTATACCTTCCAGAATTTGAACACGATAATTGTGGGGCAGGTTTTATTTGTAGCCTACATGGAACTAAGTCTAACGACATTATACACAAAGCACTTCAAATCTTAGAAAAATTAGAACACCGTGGTGCGGTGAGTGCCGATGGTAGAACTGGAGATGGAGCTGGAATACTCATTGATATTCCACATGATTTTTTTGAACGTGTTTGTGACTTCGCGATTCCGCCTGCGGGGAATTATGCTGTAAGTAATCTTTTTCTTCCACGCAAGCTTAATCAACAAGACTACTGTATTGATATTCTTGAAGAGCAAATTAAAAAACAGGGATTAGAGATCTTAGGATGGCGGGATGTTCCAGTGGATGAGTCTGTATTAGGAGAAATCGCACAAGTATCACAGCCTTTTATCAAGCAATTATTTGTAGAAAAGCCTAAGGGCCAAAGTGAATTTGACTTCAATTTAAAATTATACATCGCTCGTAAAACGTCAGAGCACACTATATATAGTTCTAAACTTTCTGAAAGCTCTTTCTTTTATCTTCCCAGTTTCTCAACTAAAATTCTCATATATAAAGGATTATTGCGTCCTCGTGATATTAAGGTTTTTTATAAAGAGTTAAATGAACCTTCTTTTGTTACTAGACTAGCATTGGTACACCAGCGATTTTCTACAAACACCTTCCCTACTTGGGACTTGGCACAGCCGTTTAGATACATGTGTCACAATGGAGAAATCAATACCTTAAGAGGTAATGTAGCCCGAATGTTTTCTAGAGAAGAGCTCATGAAAAGCAATTGGTTCGGTGAAGACCTTAAAAAGGTTTTACCGGTTGTACTTCTAGGTAAATCTGATTCTGCTTCTATGGATATGGTGGTAGAGCTGTTATTAATGACAGGGAGATCGCTACCCGAAGTCATGATGATGCTGGTACCAGAAGCATGGGAAAAAAACCCTGACATGTCTCCAGAAAAGAAAGCCTTTTATGAATTTAATTCTTGCCTTATGGAGCCATGGGACGGCCCTGCTTCTATTCCTTTTACCGATGGCAATTACATAGGTGCCGTTCTGGATAGAAACGGATTAAGACCTTCCAGATATACGGTTACTAAAGATGGCTACGTAGTCATGTCGTCAGAAACTGGAGTTATCGATATAGCGCCTGCTAATGTAGAACTGCATGGAAGACTAGAACCAGGAAAAATGTTTTTAGTGGACATGAGTGCTGGAAGAATTATAAATGATGAAGAGATCAAACAGGAAATTGCCTCTAGATATCCCTACCAAAAATGGCTGGATCAAAATCTCGTGTATTTAAAAGACATTCCGTACAATGAATGTCCTGTATTTCTCAATCAGGAGTCGCTAGTCAGACGACAATTATTATTTGGATACACACAAGAAGAAATAGACCGCATTATTCTTCCTATGGCAAATCTGGGTAAAGAGCCTATAGGATCCATGGGAAATGACGCCCCTATTGCTGCGATATCAGAGCGTCCACAGCTCATTTATAATTACTTTAAACAGCTGTTTGCACAAGTGACTAATCCACCGCTGGACGGAATACGAGAGAAGTTGATCACGGATATAAGCCTCACTTTAGGAAGCGATTCTAACATCTTTGATATTAATGATATTCATTGTAGAAAACTGAAAATTCAGAATCCAGTGATTTCTAAGCAAGATCTGGATAAAGTAAAAAACTTCAAGCATGATCACTTTAATATCATATCTATTCCTATGGTTTATGAAGTACAGAAAGGTCATAATGGTTTAGAAGATGCTCTGGAAAGACTTCTAGGAAAAGCTGCCAAAGCAATTGATCAAGGGACCAACATCATCATTCTATCAGACCGTGAAGTAAGTAAAGACAGCGCTCCTATTCCAGCACTTCTGGCTTGTAGTTATATCAATAACGGATTGGTAAAACTCAAAAAACGTTCTAGAGCCAGTTTGATCATCGAGTCTGCTGAGCCTCGTGAGGTACATCATTTTGCTTTATTATTTGGTTATGGAGCCAGTGCGATCAACCCGTATATGGTAAATGAGATCATTGAGAACAATATAGATTTACTAGAATTGGATGACCCACAGATTGCCATCCAAAACTTTAATGCAGCCATAGGTAAAGGGGTTTTAAAAGTGATGAATAAAATCGGAATCTCTACATTAAATTCTTACCGTGGTTCTCAACTTTTTGAATGTATAGGAATCAATTCTAAAGTGGTAGAACAATACTTCCCTCGCACAATAACACGACTTCAGGGAATTGGTTTGCATGCGATTGAAAAAGATATTCATAAACGTTATGATACCGCTTTCGCGAAAGCGAAACAACCAACCAACTTTGATCTTGAAATAGGTGGTGAATACCGATGGAGAAGAAAGGGAGAAAAACACTTGTTCAATCCGATGTCCATTGCCAAGCTTCAAGAGGCTGTGCGGAGTAACAAACCTGTAGTTTACCAAGAATACGCTGCATTAATCAATGATCAGCAAAAACAATTGATGACGATTAGAGGTCTCTTTGAGTTTACCAACTTTGACCCTATAGATATCAATGAAGTGGAGCCTTGGACTGCAATTGTAAAAAGATTCAAGACTGGAGCGATGTCTTATGGTTCTATTTCTAAAGAAGCCCATGAAAATCTGGCCGTTGCAATGAATCGTATTTCTGGAAAAAGCAATTCTGGAGAAGGCGGTGAGGACCAAGAACGATTCTATAAAGATGTAAACGGAGACTGGAAAAACAGCGCTATTAAACAAGTGGCCTCAGGAAGATTTGGAGTAACTTCTAATTACTTGACTAATGCTAGCGAAATCCAAATTAAAATGGCTCAAGGAGCTAAACCAGGTGAAGGTGGACAATTGCCTGGACCTAAAGTAAATGCAGCAATTGCAAAAACGCGTAACTCTACACCCTACGTAGGATTGATATCGCCACCACCTCATCACGATATTTATTCTATTGAAGATTTATCTCAATTAATTTATGACTTAAAATCGGCTAATCGAGAAGCCCGTATTAATGTGAAGTTGGTTTCAGAAGTAGGTGTAGGAACTGTTGCCGCTGGAGTGGCAAAAGCAAAAGCCGATGTGATCCTCATCTCTGGTCACGATGGTGGAACTGGTGCCGCAGCACTTACATCGCTTAAACATACAGGTTTGCCTTGGGAATTGGGCCTTGCAGAAGCACAACAAACACTAGTCATGAACGACTTGCGCAATAGAGTGGTATTGGAATGTGATGGTCAATTAAAAACTGGTCGTGATGTCGCCGTTGCAGCTTTATTAGGTGCTGAAGAGTTTGGTTTTGCCTCCGCTCCATTAGTTGCTTCTGGCTGCATCATGATGCGTGTCTGTCATTTAAATACCTGTCCTGTAGGTATAGCCACGCAAAATCCAGAATTGCGTAAGAAGTTTAAAGGAAAACCAGAACATGTGGTAAATTTCATGTATTTCGTCGCTCAAGAATTACGCGAGATTATGGCACAATTAGGCTTTAGAACCGTTGATGAAATGGTAGGTCAAGTTCAAAAACTAGACAGAAATAAATCTATAGATTCTTATAAAGCGATGGGACTCGACCTCTCTCCTATCCTACATAAAGTAGATGTTCCTGATACGGTGGCTTTAAGAAATACAACAAAGCAAAATCACGATCTTGAAAAAGCTTTAGACTTTAAAATCATCAGTAAAGCACATCCCGCTTTATTTAGAAAGGAGAAAACCATTTTAGACTTTGACATTACTAATGAAGATCGGGCTGTCGGCACTATTCTCAGTAATGAAATTTCAAAGATCTACGGAGTTAACGGACTTCCTGATAATACCCTTAAAGTGAATTTTAAAGGATCTGCTGGGCAGAGTTTTGGAGCCTTTGCAGCAAAAGGGCTTACACTGAGCGTTACCGGAAACACTAATGACTACATAGGTAAAGGACTCTCTGGGGCAAAATTGATTGTAAAAGTCCCAATGGAATCCACATTTGCACCAGAGGAAAATGTGATTATAGGTAATGTTGCCTTTTATGGGGCTACCACTGGTAAAGCTTTTATCAATGGAAAAGCTGGTGAACGTTTTTGTGTTCGTAATTCTGGAGTTCAAGCAGTTGTAGAAGGCATAGGTGACCATGGATGTGAATACATGACGGGTGGAACTGTAGTGATCTTAGGAGGTGTAGGAAGAAACTTTGGCGCTGGAATGAGCGGAGGTATCGCCTTTGTATATGATAAAGACCACACTCTGGTATCCAAGTCCAATACGGATGGCCTCAATTTCATCCCTGTAGAAACTACAGGCGATTTACATACTTTAAAAGAACTAGTCGAAGAACATTACAACATGACATTGAGTCCATTAGCCCAGCGATTGTTAGAAAACTGGGAACAAGAAGTGACACATTTTGTAAAAGTGTTGCCTGAAGAGTACCGACTGGCCTTATTGAGATTAGAAGAAGAGAATACAGAAACTGTTTGATGACTAAAAAGAAATGGAGCACTGTGGTATAGGGATATATAGCAAAAACTTGGAGTCTTAAAAGTGATTTCAACAAAAGGTCATAAGCAACAGTTTTAAAAGAATTAAAGAAATTAGAGATGGGAAAAACAACCGGATTTTTAGAATATAAAAGAGCAGATGAAACTTATTTACCTGTTCAAGAACGAGTAGAGAATTATAAAGAATTTACCGTACCTCTTAAAGAGCCCGAACTAAAAAAACAAGGAGGACGATGCATGGACTGTGGTGTCCCATTTTGCCATAGTGGCTGCCCGCTAGGGAATCTGATTCCTGATTTTAACGACATGGTGTATAAAGGCCGCTGGAAAGAAGCTGCTCAAATTTTACACAGCACCAATAACTTCCCTGAATTTACAGGAAGGTTATGTCCAGCTCCTTGTGAAGAGTCTTGTGTACTAGGAATTAATGAAGATCCTGTAAGTATTGAGAATATAGAAAAGAATATTGCCGAAAAAGCTTTTGAAGAAGGATGGGTGCAGGCACAACCTCCAAAGAAACGAACCGATAAAACTGTTGCTGTTATAGGTTCTGGACCCTCAGGGCTCGCAACAGCTCAACAGTTAAACTGCGCTGGTCATAGCGTTACTATTTATGAACGAGACGCAAAAATAGGTGGCCTATTAAGATATGGAATCCCAGATTTTAAATTACAAAAAGACGTGATCGATAGACGCCTGCAAGTTTTAGAGGAAGAAGGAATTATTTTCAAAACAAATTCTGAGGTTGGTAAAAATATCAGCGTTGAAAAACTTAAAAGTGATCACGATGCCATTGTTCTTTGCGGAGGTGCTACCATAAGAAGAGGGATTCCTATCAAAGGAGCACATCTTAAAGGGGTCTATCAAGCAATGGATTTTTTAAAGCAAAATAATGAACGTGTAGACGATTTTCAAGAATGGGAAGAAGTCATCATGGCCACCGATAAAAATGTAGTGGTTATAGGTGGTGGCGATACAGGTTCTGACTGCATAGGAACCTCTAATAGACACGGAGCAGCCTCTGTAACCAACTTTGAAATCCTATCCAGACCTACTATAGAAAGGTCAGAAGAACAACCCTGGCCCTATTTCCCTATGCGTTTAAAAACCACCTCTTCACATCAAGAAGGCGTAGAACGAGTTTTTAGCATTTCTACTAAAGAATTTATAGGAGACCAAAAAGGAAATCTCACCGGCCTGATAACTGTGGATGTAGAATGGATTAAAAAACCAGGTCAGCTAAGACCAGAATTAAAAGAGGTCAAAGGAACAGAGAAAACATGGAAATGTGATATGGCGTTGCTTGCCTTAGGCTTTACTGGACCAGAAAAAACGTTGATTGACCAGTTAGGCCTAGATACAGATATGAGAGGAAATATAAAAGCAGACCCCTCTAACCATAAAACCAACGTCGATGGAATATTTGCTGCTGGAGATATGCGACGCGGTCAGTCCTTAATAGTTTGGGCAATTTCTGAAGGTCGAGAAGCAGCGCATCATGTCGACTCCTATTTAATGGGGACTTCTCAATTACCTCTTAAAGATTTAGATAATGATCTTCCTCGACGATAAAAGCGCTGTGTTATGTGAGTCAAGCTAAAAAAAAGACTCGCAAATTGTGAGTCTTTTTACCTAAATAGAATAGGTTGATAATTATAAATTAGGAATTACTAACTCCTGACCTGTATGAATTAAATCTGGGTTTTTTAATATGTCGATGTTAGCAACAAAAATTTGCCGGTATCTTAGTGGATTCTTAAAGTAATGTGTTGCAATAAGGCTTAAGGACTCTCCATTTTTTACCACATGCTTTGCATATATGGATTCATCGGCAACTTTAATGTCTGCTATTAAATCTGATGGACTAGCTCCACCTATTTTTTTAATTTCATCTAGCAATAAATTTTTATGATAAGGAGTTGCAGCGGTACCTCTTATTTCTAATGTGTCCCCATTTATTTTTACATCTCCGTTTTGGATGTTTAATTTTTCTCCTAAGTCTAAGACGCTTTGATATTTTTCTTTTACCATAAAATAAATCATTTTAAACTTTGCCTCTAAGTTACTATTTTAAAGAAGTATAACATAATTGCTATAGTAAGGAATGTCATTAAACATCACTTAATACTGTCTTGATTTCAACACAACGAAACATCTCTACAGGTGCTATCAAAAAAACCTATCATCGCTTGTTTATTCCTCTTCTTTTAAGGTGGTATACACATTATTTACATCGTCATCATCATCTAACTTCTCCAGTAATTTATCGATATCCTCTTTTTGCTCAGCTGTCACTACCTTTTGAATGGTAGGAATATATTCAAAATCTGAACTCAATATTTCTAGGTTCATCTCTTCTAATGCTTTTTGCAAAGTACCGTAATTTTGAAATTCTGCATAAATGATAATACCATCTACAGAATTGTCATCGTCTTCATCCTTTTCATCAAAGAACAACTCATCAGCACCATAGTCTATCAATTCCAATTCCAGCTCATCTAAATCTAAGTTGCCTGCTGGGATTCTAAAATGACATTTATGATCGAACATAAATTCAACCGATCCAGAAGTGCCTAGGTTGCCATCGCATTTATTAAAATAACTGCGCACGTTTGCCACCGTTCTATTATTATTATCTGTGGAGGTTTCTACAAGTACTGCAATACCATGAGGTGCATACCCTTCAAAAAGTACGGTTTCATAGTTGGCTGTATCCTTATCGGTAGCCTTTTTAATGGCGCGCTCTACATTTACTTTAGGCATATTAACCGCCTTGGCGTTTTGTATCACCGCTCTTAATCTAGAGTTGGTTTCAGGATCTGGCCCACCTTCTTTTACTGCTATGACAATGTCTTTACCTATTCTTGTAAAGGCCTTAGACATGGCACTCCATCGTTTCATTTTACGCGCCTTGCGGAATTCAAATGCTCTACCCATTTCTAAAGTTTAATAGTTACTTATTATATGGTGTAAATATAAAATCTTGTAGCTAGGCTCGCAACAAGAAATAAAAAAAGGCACTTGAAAAGTGGCTTTTTAAAATTATGCCTCAATAAATAAGGGGTTGTAAGTACGGCGTTCCTTGGCGTACGTGTCAAATTGGGGATGCGTTGAAACCTCTTTCATGCCCTGTGTTGATTCTAAATAAAGTGCCAAAAGCAATCTATTGAGTTCTTTTCTTAGTCTTTTGATGTTGATAAGGACCTAATGTGCAACTTTAAACGCTGCTTTCTTAATATTGAAAAGCACCTATTGCTGTGTAGTTAATAAGAAAACATTGTCAAATTTTCGTACTTTTTTCCCTTTTTTTCTTGTGCAGGAGTTGTTCCTCGTGACTATTCTTAACAGCTTCCAAGGAGTTAAAATAGAGCATAAATGGATGAAACCACATAGTGCAACATAGGTTACTAATACCTATAAAACAGAGCTTATTTACTTTTGATGTTTGATTGATTATATGATCTATGAACATCAGTTGTTCCTAGGATTAAGGCATAAAAAAACCGTTCAGCAGTAGCGGAACGGTTTTCAAAATAGGCTATATCAATTCCTTATAAGGAACTATTTACTTCTTGCTTTTTAAGTTTTGCTTCTTTTTTTAATTTTCTTTTTTCTAATAAAGAACCTGTTATCCAATAGGGTATAATTGCCGTCAAAAAAATCATTAGCCAAAACCCTAAAGTTAGAATTCCTAAAAAAGCTAAAAAGCCTAAGTATTGATCAAAATCGAACATTGTATTTCTTTATTTGGTGCAAAGATAAAGACTACAACCCAAAAATTCAAAGACTACACGTCATTTATTAACAAAAAACTGTTTATAAAACTGGCTCCCCTTATTATCTTTCATTACTGTCTTGGACTTCCTTTCATAATCTCGCTTTCAACTTGAGTTATTGAAGAAGATCCTCTTGTTGTATCTTGTTATAATTATCTATAATCAGACGATTAAACAAACTGCAGGTTTTATATTTGTTAAAAATTCAATCACATGCAATATAGAATAGAAAAAGATACAATGGGGGACGTAGAAGTCCCAACAGATAAGCTATGGGGTGCGCAAACACAGCGCTCCTGTATGAATTTTAAAATAGGTGCTTCTGGTAGTATGCCGCTAGAAATCATTTATGGATTTGCTTATTTAAAGAAAGCTGCTGCTTTCACCAACTGTGATCTAGGAGTTCTTGTAGAAGAGAAACGCGATTTAATTGCTCAAGTTTGTGATGAGATATTAGATGGAAAACACGATGACCAATTTCCATTAGTTATTTGGCAGACTGGTTCTGGAACACAGTCTAATATGAATGTAAATGAAGTGATCGCAAACCGTGCACAACAGCTCGCTGGTAAAACAGTAGGTGAAGGTGAAAAAATCATACAACCTAACGATGATGTGAATAAATCGCAGTCTTCTAACGATACCTTTCCTACAGGAATGCACATTGCATGTTATAAAAAAGTAGTAGAAAATACCATTCCTGGAATCAAACAACTGCGAAATACCTTGCATAATAAGTCTATTGAATTTGTAGACGTTGTAAAAATTGGTCGCACACATTTGATGGATGCAACACCTCTAACCCTTGGGCAAGAGTTCTCTGGTTATGTATCGCAACTGGATTTTGGGATCATCGCTTTAGAAAATACACTAGCTCACTTGAGTCAACTCGCTCTAGGGGGAACCGCCGTAGGTACTGGACTTAATACCCCTAGAGGTTATGACGTAAAGGTAGCAGAGTATATTGCACATTTTACCGAATTGCCTTTCAAAACAGCCGATAATAAATTTGAAGCTTTAGCGGCTCACGATGCTCTCGTAGAGACTCATGGTGCCTTAAAGCAAGTAGCCGTTTCATTAAATAAAATCGCTCACGATATTAGAATGCTTGCTAGTGGTCCCCGCAGCGGTATAGGCGAATTGATCATTCCAGCAAATGAACCTGGAAGTTCTATCATGCCTGGAAAAGTAAATCCGACACAAGCAGAAGCCATCACCATGGTATGTGCTCGTGTGATAGGCAATGATACAACAGTTACTGTAGGTGGCATGCAAGGACATTTTGAACTCAACGTGTTTAAGCCAGTTATGGCAGCAGCTGTGCTAGAAAGTGCGCAGTTGATAGGCGACGCTTGTAGAAGTTTTGATGAGAATTGTGCCGTGGGTATTGAGCCTAATACGGCAACCATAAAATCCTTACTCGACAACTCTTTAATGCTGGTAACTGCCTTAAATACTAAAATAGGCTATTATAAAGCTGCCGAAATCGCAAATAAAGCACATGAAGAAGGCACCACTCTTAAAGCTGCTGCACTAGCTTTAGAATACGTTACTTCAGAAGAATTTGACGAATGGGTGAAACCAGAAGACATGATAGGTCACCGATAAATTAATGGTAAGATATAAGCAGCAGGCAAGCGCAAGTGGCACTCCAATATTTAGGAACCTAATTTTATTTTTAATACAACTAAAAAGCCACTTCAGGTTGAAGTGGCTTTTTCACGGGGACCATTTTATAATGATTTAATGCTTCCTCTCTAATCAATACACTACCAAAAACATCAGCAGCTGAAGTCAAAGAATAGGGAAAGTTTGTATTTCTAAATCATTTGGAAAATATTTTTTTGTGCATAAAGCTCAAATCCAAATGATTGTAATCCTTTTGATGTTTTTTTACTCCATTAATGGACCGCGGCATATAGTTTTTCTGCTACTAATACCGAGGAAGCCGGATTTTGTCCTGTGATCAAATTACCGTCTTGTAATGCGTATGCTGTCCAATCAGCTCCTTTAGAATAAACACCTCCATTTTCTTTAAGCATGTCTTCCACTAGAAATGGCACCACATCAGTAAGTTGCACCGCATCTTCTTCTGAGTTGGTAAATCCAGTTACTTTCTTTCCTTTCACTAATGGACTTCCATCAGTTCCTTTAACCCGTTTCAAGGCTGCTGGAGCATGACATACAAAGCCTATAGGCTTTTCTTGACTGTTAAAAGTCTCGATCAACTTAATGGATGTTTCGTCGTTAGCCAAATCCCATAAAGGTCCGTGTCCACCAGGATAAAATACCGCATCATAATCTGCAGCATCGACATCTGCTAGTTGATGTGTGTTATTGATGTACTCTTGAGCTTCTTCGTCTTTATCAAATCTCTTGGTAAATTCTGTTGCTGCATCTGGAGCATCACTACTTGGATCTATAGGTGCTTTACCACCTTTAGGTGTTGCTAATGTAATTTCAACACCTTTATCTGTTAAAGTGTAATACGGACCAGCAAACTCCTCTACCCAAAATCCTGTTTTTTTACCAGTGTCTCCAAGTTGATCGTGTGATGTTAATACAAATAAAACTTTCATATTGTTTTCTTTTTAAAGATTACTACTATTATTTAAATCGGCACTAGTTGCCATTTAGCTTTGATCTTTACAACTTATTGCTGCAAACAAGGCAAGTACCATAGCTGTATATATTAATTTTTCAATATCATAGTTAGTTAGATTAATCTATGATGGTAACCATGTCTTCGGTACTCTTCCTCACCTTTTCTAAGTTGACCAACCAGTCTTCTGATGGCTTTCTATACCCTATAGGAAGTAATACTGTGGATCTTAAGCCTTTTGCTCTCAATCCTAAAATCTCATCAACAGCATCTGCATCAAAGCCTTCCATAGGGGTGGCGTCTACTTCTTCAAAAGCAGCAGCAATTAAGGCATGTGAAAAAGCGATATAGGATTGTTTGGCCGCATGATTAAAGTTTACCTCAGCATCTTGTTGTGGATAGGTGCTTAAGAGCTGCTGACGGTAATTTTCCCATCCTTCATTTTTAAAACCACGTATGGTATTGGTTAAATCAAACATGTAATTGATACGGTCTGCGGTGTAAGTATCCCAAGCTGCAAAAACTAACAAATGAGAACAATCGGTTACGGTGGATTGATTCCAAGCTACAGGCCTAATTTTCTCTTTAACTTCTTGGTTAGTTACCACATAAATTTCAAAAGGTTGTAATCCACTAGAGGTTGCTGCAAGTCTTGCCGCCTCTAGTATGTTATCTATTTTTTCTTGTGGTACTTTTTCTCCACTCATAGCTTTTGCCGCATAGCGCCACTTTAGTCGTTCTAATAATTCCATTTCTTTTAATATTTTTGATTTTTGTTCATCCAGTACTCCAATTCATTCTTCCAATAATTCCTTTAAATGGGTGATCTCTGGAAATTCTATATTTGCTGTGAGCAATGTTAGTAGCCTTTCATTTGGCACTACTGGACTCGCTTCATTTTTAAGCTCTTTTCCTTATTCGGCAAGCTGAATAATCAACTTGGAATCATGCTTATTACTAGGGCGTCACTCGATAAGATGGGACTGCTGCATTCATTTAAAAGAGGAAATACTCTAATGGTATTTAAGTAAAAGCGACAGGTGATTGACGGTCACTTCATCAGGTCCCCAAAACACTAACAGCAAAAATATTGAGAATAAGCAAGTCTTTTTAAACCCAAATAAGGCATGTAAAATTTAGTCAATACTCAAGAAACAGAATACCTCTGAAAACGAACTTAACGACTTGATTTTAATTGTTCTTGCTTATTCAATTTTTATTTATTCCGTGCACGATACAAAGGTAGCACACTTGATCCTGTCAAAAGAATTTGAAGTGTTTATTAAACGTGAAAGTTTGAAGTAGCTATGCTTCAATAGCTAGTAATGAAATCAGGTCTGGACTATTTTGTTTTATTTCGCTTTCGCGAAACTGGTCCCAAACTTGCTTCGGGAGAGAAATACTTCCAACTTTTTGAAATAAAGAGTTTTTTAAAATCTAATTTAATTAATATTCATAAGCCTACATCCATTTTTCTTCACTACAAATCACTTCATTATTGATGGTATTCATC
The DNA here is from genome assembly GCF_018401815.1 of Nonlabens sp. GTDB lineage: Bacteria > Bacteroidota > Bacteroidia > Flavobacteriales > Flavobacteriaceae > Nonlabens. Next base: position 31,109 of record NZ_JAGYKG010000005.1, on the reverse strand, counting down.
AATTTATTTAAGGCAACTTCCTCTAGGAACCTAAGACCTCTTGATCCAGCGGCACTATGAAGTTTAAAATGCGCTTCTCTTCTACGTTTTAAAAAAATACTACGCCATTTTTCTACCGCTTGAGTTTTAAAGACTGGTGAGATAATGATTTGAGGGAAAATCCATCCTTTCTTAAAAACGACAAAATCATCATCTTTGATGATTTTGCTATTCTTTCCGTACATAAAAGCCGCAAAAACTAAAAAGAATGAAATTGCGACCACCGGTCCAAGTGCCACATATACTTCAAAATAAATAGCGGCTCCTAGTAATGGTATCGCAACTGCAGAAATGACATAAAACGCTAATCGAGCATAAGAAAAAGGATTGCAATAAAGTTCTTGCTCTGTTTCTTCCACCGGTTGTTTAAAGATCAAATGTTGTAATAAAATCCTGTGTACTTCTTTACAAGCGGGCACAGAAACACTACCCAGCTTGTTGTCGGTAGATTGTGCTTGATATAGTTGAGCCGTCTGAAAGTTTAACAACTTCCTCAACGGATTGGAATGGAATTCTAAAATCTGAACTTTACTCAATGGAATTTTAATTTCCTTTTTATTGAATAATCCCATTTTCACTTCTAGATCGGTTCCTTTTTTAACCATACTAAAATCCCAGTATTTATTAATGGCTAGTAACATACTAATCACAACCGAGAAAAACATGAAAGAAATCACAGCGGCAACGGCAAGTCCTATACTGGTTCCCGAAACAACATTTTCAAACGAGAATTGCCCCAACCATTCTCCAAAATATTGTTCTACTATATCTTTTATTTTGTACCAACTTCCAAAAGCTACTCCAATAGCAAGACCGGCACTTTTTAGGTGATTTTGAGTAATTCCTACTTTTAAAATATCAATAACACTCAATTGAAGAATGACTACTTCTGTTATGACTTGAGACATTTTAGCTGATGTGGTGGATTCATCGCTAAAATCTGCTTTTTTATTTTCCGTAACTACTCCGGAGGTTGCATCCATTTCTTCCACAATTTTCTCTTTGCGTTCTTGAAGCAACTCCTTGAATTGGCTAGCAAAGGATCGCTCCAGTCCAGGGATTTCCAATTCCTTAGCTTTGGAACCAGCCGTATCTACTTCCAGAGAAACAATTCCCAAAATACGTTGTACGACATTTTGATTGATATTGATAGACTGTATGCGTTCTAAAGGAATTGCTTTTCGCTCCTTTTGCAAGAATCCTTTTTGAATAATCAATTCATCATCTTCTATATGGAAGGTAAAATAAATGTATTTGAGAACAGGAGACAAGAGTGATATGACTGCTATAAAACCAATGAAAGCAGTCATGTACCAACCATAAGCTCCCATAGACTTTGTTCCTATAGCGGCAAACAAAAAGTAAAGAATTAAACCTTTAATACTCTTGAACAAGTAAAATAGAATGATCTTTTTGCTCTGTCTTTGAGGTATAGTTAAATCAAGCATGTACTGACAGTTTTCCAGAAATATAGTCCTTTAGTTTTGCCGCGTCTTCAGGATCCAGTCCGCTGATGCTTAAATCGCTAGCGCTTCCACCTGCGGTAAATATGTCCAGTTCACAAAGCTTAAATAGTCGGTCTATAGGTCCGTGATTGATCTCTGTATGCTGTATTCTATTAAAAGGGACAGTTGTTTGACTGTGGAACAACCAGCCTTTCTTATAAGTAATATCTTGTTCTCTCAATACATACCCCCGTACAAAATACTCTTTGTAAGCCAAAAAGACAGCTATTAAGAACAAGAATACCCATGCTGCTAGTGCTGCTTTCCACAACCAAGTTATGTCCTCTACAAGAAAATATAAAACCCCTACACCTACCAGCAAAGGCAAGAAAATGATCACTTTGGCGATCAATTTTTTGTTTAAAAATCTTTTGGGATGTTTTTGAAAAACTGCTTCTTCTATGTTTGGTAATCGGTCAGCTAGAACTTGGTCGTTTGTCATCATGCTTTGTTAGTGTATAAATGTAATACTAGTTAGCCTTTCGCACTACAATAAGCGCCGTATTAACTTTATTCATTCCAAAATAAAGAATAAAAGCGGAAACCACAACCATAGCTTTAAAACAATAAGCTAGTGTGTCCTTTACCATACCTATCCTAATTGTAAAAAATCAACAATCAGAAAGTGCGACATTAACAGCCAGCCCGCCTTGACTGGTTTCTTTGTATTTAGTATTCATGTCTTGAGCCGTTTGCCACATGGTTTCTATGACTTTATCTAAAGGAACTTTAGCGTTTTTAGCATCTGTTTCTAGGGCCATCTCACAGGCATTTATGGCTTTAATGGCCCCCATTGCATTGCGTTCAATACAAGGGATTTGCACCAATCCGCCTATAGGATCACAAGTTAACCCCAGGTGATGTTCCATGGCAATCTCGCTAGCTATTAGCACTTGAGCTGGTGTGCCGCCCATAAGCTCTGTTAAGGCACCAGCAGCCATAGCGCTACTCACTCCTATTTCTGCCTGACAGCCACCCATTGCAGCGCTTATGGTTGCTCCTTTTTTGAAGAGGGCTCCTATTTCTCCTGCTACCAATAAAAATTTCTTGACGTCCTCAAAGTCGGCATCGTGATTTTCAATGGTCATATAGTACATCATCACGGCAGGAATCACTCCAGCACTTCCATTGGTAGGTGCCGTAACCACGCGACCTAAAGAAGCGTTTACCTCGTTCACCGCCAGCGCATAACAAGAAACCCATTTGAGAATTTCTCTAAATTTCACTTCTGTATCGCGTATGGCTTCTACCCACTCTTCTTTATTGGAATAAGGTTTTCCCTTTTGCAAACGCTCATGGGTATCATAAGCCCTTCTGCGTACATTTAAACCCCCAGGAAGTACTCCTTCTGTATGACAACCTATGTACATAGAATCCAACATAACCTCCCAAATTTTACGAAATAGCTCATCGATCTCCTCGGGACTCCGAAGGTATTCTTCATTTTGAAGAACAATTTGTGACACTGACATTTGATCGCGTTCACAATAGGCAAGAAGTTCGCTTGCCTTTTCAATAGGTCTGGGAAAACACTCAAAAAGAGCTACTTGTTTGGCAGATCTTTTACGCTCCTTTTGTACAAAAAAACCACCACCAATACTGTAATAGGTTTCAAATACTAGCTTCCCATTATTTAAGGTGGCTTTAAAGCGAAAAGCATTGGGATGAAACGGAAGAAAATTACGATGGAAATGAATCTGTGTTTTTGGATCAAAGGAGATCAAATGAACCCCGTCGAGTTGCAATAACTTTTGATTGGTTATATAGTCTATAATTTCAGGGATTTCATCAATGGCACAAGTCTCTGGATCTGCATTAGTAAGTCCCAAAATACAAGCGAGATCTGTAGCATGTCCTCTACCCGTTAAGGATAGCGAGCCGTAAAGGTCTACTTCTATAGATTTCACCAATTCCAACTTGTTTTTATCTTTCAATTTCGCTAAAAAATGACGTGCCGCACGCCATGGACCTAAGGTGTGAGAACTGGAAGGGCCTACACCTATTTTAAGCATGTCAAACACACTGATGGCTTCAATTTTAGCAGGAGAATTTTGTTTCATTATGATACCAAATTTACAAGGTAAAAGTAAACATAATGCCGATAGAAAATAAAAGTATGCTAGCTGATTTTTAGAATGCTTGTCATCAAATCTGATCGTTTAAAATAGGTTCAGGTCCTGTTACAGATGGGAAAGAACTGGCGCATGCTATTTCCCATAATTCGATAAATCTCAGCAAAAGAGGTGTTAGTAGTATTCTTTGCGGGCTTTTCTCCTCTCTAGAAATACAACATAGAGAAAACCAACTCGATTCACTTTTGAGATAGCTCTTAGTAATTCCGTTAGGCAGAGGAACTACCCGATATTTCAAATGCAGCTTGCTATCAGCCTGACTGTTGTTAGTTAAGAGGAAAACACACTAAATTCTTTGTCTTGATCTCGCTTTCGCGAAAGCGAAACCTTTATAAAGGAGTTGAACGACACCACTATCATGAGATAGTGACAGTCAAAATGACATCATGTCATTAGAATTGTCATGGCACAAACATTGACTTAACGAGGATGTAAATAAATCGAATCTTAATTAAAATAATTTATAATGAGTAAAATAATAGGAATAGACTTAGGTACGACTAACAGTTGTGTTTCAGTAATGGAAGGAAGCGAGCCTGTAGTAATACCTAACGCAGAAGGAAAAAGAACTACCCCATCTGTTATCGCCTTTGTAGAGGGTGGTGAGATTAAGGTAGGTGATCCTGCAAAAAGACAAGCGGTAACCAACCCAACAAAAACAGTTGCTTCTATCAAGCGTTTTATGGGTAACAAATATAGCGAGTCTACTAATGAAGCTGGACGTGTACCTTATAAAGTAGTAAAGGGAGATAATGATACCCCACGTGTTGATATCGATGGGCGCCTTTATACGCCACAGGAATTAAGCGCGATGATTCTTCAAAAAATGAAGAAAACCGCTGAAGATTATTTAGGATACGAAGTAACTGGAGCCGTAATTACGGTACCGGCTTATTTTAACGATTCTCAACGTCAAGCGACTAAGGAAGCTGGTGAGATCGCAGGTCTTAAAGTAGAACGTATTATCAATGAGCCTACTGCTGCAGCACTGGCTTACGGATTAGACAAAAAAGATACCGATCAGAAAATCGTAGTATTTGATTTTGGTGGTGGAACACATGATGTTTCTATCCTAGAATTAGGTGACGGAGTTTTTGAAGTACTTTCAACTGATGGTGATACTCACTTAGGTGGTGATGACGTAGATCAAAAAATCATCGACTGGTTAGCTGATGAGTTTAAGGCTGCTGAAGATATCGATCTTAGAAAAGATCCTATGGCTTTACAACGTCTTAAAGAAGCTGCAGAAAAAGCTAAAATTGAGCTTTCTTCAAGTGCACAAACAGAAATCAACTTGCCTTACGTAACTGCAACAGCCAGTGGCCCTAAGCACCTTGTAAAAACATTGACCAAGTCTGCTTTTGAAAAATTAATCGCCGACTTAGTAAAAAGAACGATCGCTCCATGTGAAACGGCATTGAAAAACGCAGGTCTTTCTACTGGAGACATTGATGAGATCATTCTCGTTGGTGGGTCTACTCGTATTCCTGCGGTACAGGAAGCTGTTGAGAAATTCTTCGGTAAGAAACCATCAAAAGGAGTCAACCCTGATGAAGTAGTTGCTGTAGGTGCTGCTATTCAAGGTGGTGTATTAACAGGTGATGTAAAAGACGTTCTTTTATTAGATGTTACTCCACTTTCTTTAGGTATTGAAACTATGGGTGGTGTGATGACTAAATTAATTGAGTCCAACACAACGATCCCAACTAAAAAGTCTCAAGTATTCTCTACGGCTGCAGATAATCAACCAAGTGTTGAGATTCATGTAATCCAAGGGGAGCGAGCTATGGCAAATGATAACAAGACCATAGGTAGGTTCCACTTATCAGATATTCCGCCAGCAAGAAGAGGTACACCACAAATTGAGGTAACCTTTGATATTGATGCTAACGGTATCATCAAAGTAAGTGCTGAAGATAAAGCAACTGGAAAGAAACAAGATATTCGTATTGAAGCTTCTTCTGGACTTAGCGAGGAAGAAATTGAAAAAATGAAGCAAGATGCTACTGCAAATGCTGATGCTGATAAAAAAGCTAAAGAAACTGCAGATAAGTTAAACGCAGCAGATCAGATGATTTTCCAAACAGAGCAACAGCTAGAAGAATTTGGCGATAAATTACCTGCTGATAAAAAAGCTCCTATTGAAGAAGCACTTAATGAATTGAAAGCTGCTTATGAGTCTAAAGACATAGCAGTTATTGATCCAGCACTTGAAAAATTAAATAAGGTTTGGACCGCTGCAAGTGAAGAAATGTACAAAGCACAAGCTGACGGTCAAGGTGGACAACCTGGTCCAGATGCTGGGGCTAATGCTTCTGACGACTCAGACGCTACAAGTGACGTAGAAGACGTAGACTTTGAAGAAGTAAAATAAATTTTAGTACCGTTAAATAGGGTACATCAAGAAAGACTCTGATTCAGTTCAGGGTCTTTTTTTTGTTTTACTATGGTATTCTGTAGCTTTTTTCAATAAATACTGACTAGAAATAAGTTCTAAAAAAATCTTGTAAAAAACATTCAGCTGCCTTAAAAACAACATACTATCCACCAAGAATAACAGTAATTTAGCTCTTTAAATAAAAAACAAGTTCGTTAAGCTTTATGCAAACAGTTCTCCATTATTTTTTACACCTGGTTTTCCCGTTGGCGATCGCGTGGGTGTTTTTTAATAACGAATGGAAGAACGCCTACTTGCTTTTACTTCTTACGATGCTGGTGGACCTGGACCACCTTCTCGCCTCTCCTATATTTGATCCTAACCGTTGAAGTATCAATTTCCACCCGTTACATTCCTACTATGCCATGGTTTTTTATGTGGGACTCTTGTTTTTACGTAAGCCGTTTCGGATTTTAGGAATCGGACTCCTTTTACATATGTTAACAGATCTAGTAGACTGTTTGCTGACTCACCAAAATTGCAAAGACTGTTTGGCAACTTCTCCGCTATCAAGTGTACTCCAAGTTATTTTTATTTGGTAGTGTTTTTCGCTTTCATTTGAGAACATCATAGTGACTCAACATATTTTTGCAATCACCATGCTTATTTTACCTGAATAACGCGTTTACAAAAAGAACAACAGAACCTTATATTACAAAACTGTATTCAATCCACAAGTGCATTCCTACTCGAGAGTATGTTTAGTCTTATTCCTCCTGTATTTCGCACAAGTTCAATTCCTTTAAAAAATATAAAGAAATCAATAAGAAATTAAAAATTAACTGAATTAAACTAGAAAAATATTGACGAATAACAAACAAAAACGAAGAGGAACCTAATCGGTTTATAGATAATTTCTTGCAACACCATTAAAAAGGGACTTTTCATCTTCACTATCGTTCACAACCAACGTAAAGATCGGTCTATTGAATAAGACAGCAGCTTTTCTGAAAAATATGAACCATTCATGAATTGAACATGCTGCGGATAAGCGCCATGAACACCAATAGAAGCCAGATTGAGAAGTTAGAAGAATGACCAATGCTCCCATTATTCATACAAGCTGATGATTTGAAGCGGTATTCCACCTTAAAACAACCTAGAATTAATTCAACATAGTGTGGAGCGTTAAATTAAAAATGAATGGTAACTTTGGTCCTATGGAAATGAAAACAAAACTTGTATCCCATTTAGAAATATCAAGATTGGTATTGGGAATATGGCGCTTGATCGACTGGAATAAAACGCATCAAGAATTACTCTCTTTTATCAAGGAGTCGGTAGAAATAGGGGTCACCACTTTTGATCATGCTGATATTTATGGAAATCACGAATGTGAAGCTGCTTTTGGAAAAGTGACAAAAAATAACAGCTTATTACGCGACCAAATGCAACTGGTTACTAAATGCGGCATCAAACTCAATACCAATAAATTTCCAGAGCGCAAGTTGAAGTATTACGATTACAGCGCCTCATATATTATATCTCAAGTTGAGCAATCCCTAAAAAACCTGCAAACCGATTATATAGATGTGTTGTTATTGCACCGACCATCACCATTTTTTAATCCTGAAGAAGTAGCCAAAGCCTTTGATCAATTAAAGTCTAGTGGGAAGGTAAATCATTTTGGGGTTTCTAATTTCCTTCCATTGCAATTGGAGTCCTTACAAGCCTTTGTTGAAGAACCACTAGTCACGAACCAAATCGAGATCTCTGCTTACTCTTTAGAGCATTTTGAAAACCAAAACCTAGATTACCTGATCTCCAAAAAAATACGCCCTATGGCTTGGTCGCCACTTGCTGGTGGGGAACTTCTAACTCCCAAAACCGAGAAAGGAACTAGACTGATTCAAGCCGTAGAAGCTGTAGCACAAGAACTGGGGGTAACCCAAACAGAGCAGATCCTCTATCAATGGTTATTAATGCATCCTTCTGGCATCATTCCCATTTTGGGGACTGGTAAAATCGAGCGTATTAAAACAGCTGTTGACTCCTTAAATATCCAGATGTCATTAGCGCACTGGTTTCAGATTTATAATGCTTCGACGGGTAAAGAATTGCCTTAGGAAGAGTTTCAAAAAACCTATAAACTAAATGAGTATTGGTTTATAAATGATGCTACAGCAAACCGTTGTTGTTTTTGAATACGCACACTTGACAACTAGCTTTCATTCTCTTTCCGCTGCTCTATGGTATTCTAATAAAAGAGGTTGTTAAAAGTCCGCTTTCGCGAAAGCGAGAACGCCATAAAACAATCCCTTGTATCGTACCTTTGACTTCTAAACAAAAAATGTGGCAAGAGTTCCAGCATCCATAAAAGAACAGAGTAAAAAGGGAACGACATTCTCTTTTAGCGCCTTAAAAACCTTACCTAGATTCTTTAAGGAAATTTGGCGTGTGAGTCCCAAGCTTTTTGTGACCAACTTTATCGCAAGACTGCTTACTGCACTAAGTCCTGTTATATTGTTATGGGTAGGAAAATTGATCATTGATGAGGTTATTTTACAAATCTCACTAGATGAAAAAAACCTTAATCAAATCTGGACCTATGTTGCAATCGAATTAAGTGTTGCGGTGATAGCCGATTTGTTAAATAGATTGATCAACCTTACCGATGGATTGATCGGAGACTTATATTCCAATGCCTCTTCAGAAAGAATCATTAGGAAAACAAACGAACTGACTTTAGAGCAATTAGAAGATCCTGATTTTTATGATAAGCTGGAACGCGCTAGACAGCAAACCAGTGGTCGAGTAGGATTGATGAGTGCTTCCTTAAGCCAGATTCAAAGTATTATTTCTATAGGATCTTTAATCGCAGGTTTGATCTATTTTGAACCTTTATTGATCATCCTTTTGGTATTGAGTATTATACCTTCCTTTATCAATGAAGCAAAATTCAGCTCCCACCGGTATTCTGTAGCTCGCAGCTGGACCGCCGAGCGTCGTGAACTGGATTATTTACGTTTTATAGGAGCTAATAATCAAACGGCAAAAGAAGTCAAACTTTTTGGCCTAACGGATTACATCGCCTTGCGGTTTAAAAAGCTGTCAGGTGATTATTACGAAATCAATAAAAAGCTTTCCATAAAGCAAAGCTTGTACGGTTCCTTGTTTAATATTTTAGGAATATTGTCCTATTATGGCGCTTACATCCTTATCATTTTTAAAGTGATTTCGGGGACGCTTTCTATAGGAGAATTGACCTTTTTATCTGGATCATTTAACCGGTTGCGAAATAACCTTCAAGGCTTCTTTTCCAGGTTTACAGACATTTCTGAAAGTTCGCTTTATTTAAGGGATTACTTTGATTTTTTAGATATACAGGTCACAGATCAGGAAGCTTCTACGACTCCACTTCCTGAAAGTATTCAAGAAGGATTTGAACTTAAAAATGTGCATTTTGGTTATGCAGGTAGTGACACGGATGTACTGAAAGGAGTTAGTTTTAAGATCAACGCTGGAGAAAAAATAGCTTTTGTAGGTCAGAATGGTGCAGGAAAAACTACCTTAATCAAATTGATCTTGCGCTTTTATGAACCTACACAAGGAGAAATATTACTCGACGGAATCAATATTGCGCAGTTTGACAAACAAGAGTACAGAAAACGTTTTGGTGTTATTTTCCAAGACTTCTTTAAGTATGAGTTTAGCCTGCGAGAGAACATAGCCGTAGGAAATATAGACGAACTTACTAATGATAGGATGATCAATGATGCTGCACAACGCAGCCTGGCAGATCAAGTTGTTGCCGTAATGAAAGACGGTATCGATCAACAGTTAGGAAGACGCTTTGCAAAGGGTCAAGAATTGAGCGGTGGACAATGGCAAAAAGTTGCTTTGGCTCGTGCCTATATGAAAGATGCTGATGTTATCGTGCTCGACGAGCCTACCAGTGCATTAGACGCACAGGCCGAATACGATGTTTTTGAACGTTTTATTGGGCTTACCAAAGGGAAAACCAGTATTATTATCTCACACCGATTCTCCACTGTACGTATGGCAGATCGTATTTTAGTTCTCGAAGAAGGTCGAGTGGCTGAAATAGGTACCCATGAAGAACTTATGGCTACTCCAAAGCTGTATGAACAACTATTTAACTTACAAGCTGCTGGTTATCAATAACTAGTTATTTGTTAAAGAACCGCTTTAAAAATGTTACAAAAATCAATTTATAACATAGATTTCATTCCAATAAAATGAACAACACACTCCTAATATTAGTTGAAATTGCAAGCAGTCCCTATGCCAATTCTCAAAACTTGCCCCTCTTTGGTGGTGCGGGTTATACCGAATATTTAGGATGTATGGACTGTTCTAAATTGGATAGCAAGTCATCTGGAAGGCTTTTGGAGGTTACGGCAGCAGTTTTAGCAAGACTTCCGTATGGAACCATTTAAATAATTATGGAGACCCTAACAATCCCCTGTCACCATGGAACAAGGTTTCAAACAAGATACCAAAAATTATAGATGATGCTGGGAAATTCCAAGGCTATTTAACAGCAAACCTCTCGTTAAAAGAGCGTTCTAACTCCAGACTAACAACAGAACCGACTAGGAATTATAAAGATATTTCCAGAGATTCAGGGAAATGGTATAAGAAACTGGTGGTGGATTATAGATAAGATGTAAATAGATTTTTTAGGAAAAACTTAGGATGAACTAATGCGTTTTTAAAGCTTAATGATGTAAAAAAAAGGTCGAAAAATACTTCTCGACCTTTTATTGTTTTATTAGTTATTAGAACTACAATTTCTTGGCATTCTTCACCTTTTGCTTGGTAAGTGCCAGCTCCAGCACATTGCTCATATCACTGACATAATGGAAGGTCAAGCCTTTAATGTAATCAGCCTTTATTTCTTCTATATCTCTACGGTTTTGCTCACAAAGCAAGATCTCTTTAATTCTAGCTCGTTTTGCTGCAAGAATTTTTTCTTTGATACCACCTACGGGAAGTACTTTACCTCTTAGTGTGATTTCTCCTGTCATCGCTAGACTTTTTTTGACTTTACGTTGTGTAAACAAAGAAACTAATGAAGTTAACATGCTTACTCCAGCACTAGGTCCGTCTTTAGGAGTGGCTCCTTCAGGCACGTGAATATGGACGTTGTATTTTTCAAAAACCGAACTGTCTATCCCCAAATCTTCGGCGTTTGATTTGATGTATTCCATTGCTATAGTAGCGCTTTCTTTCATCACTTTACCGAGATTACCCGTTATGGTAAGATTCCCTTTTCCTTTTGAAAGAATGGATTCAATAAATAGAATATCACCGCCTACTTGAGTCCATGCCAGTCCTGTAACTACACCAGCAACCTCATTATTCTCATACTTATCACGTTCCATTCGAGGCGATCCCAATACGTGAATAACTGTATCGTTGGTCACTTTAAGGTCGTAATCTTCTTCCATAGCTATACTTTTAGCAGCATAGCGCACCATTTTTGCAATTTGCTTGTCTAGAGATCGCACACCGCTTTCACGGGTATAGCCTTCCACAATTTTTTCAATCTGTGGTTTTGCAATTTTAAGTTGAATTTTGTCAAGTCCGTGTTCCTTTAATTGCTTAGGAAGTAAGTGTTGTTTTCCTATCTCTACTTTTTCTTCTATGGTATAACCCGTAACATTTATAATCTCCATTCGGTCACGCAATGCAGGTTGTATGGTGTTTAAACTATTACTTGTGGCAATAAACATTACTTTACTTAAGTCAAATCCCATTTCTAAGAAGTTGTCATAAAAGGAATTGTTTTGCTCTGGATCTAGAACTTCCAGCATCGCACTAGAAGGATCTCCATTATGAGAATTGCTCAATTTATCAATCTCATCCAGTACAAAAACAGGATTTGAAGTTTTAGCTTTTTTAATGCTTTGTAAAATACGTCCAGGCATCGCTCCAATATAGGTTTTACGGTGACCGCGTATTTCTGCTTCATCTCGTAAACCTCCCAAGGAAACACGAACGTACTGTCGTCCTAAGGCCTCTGCTATAGATTTACCCAGAGAGGTTTTACCCACCCCAGGAGGTCCATATAAACAAAGTATAGGCGACTTCATGTCGTTGCGCAATTTCAACACGGCAAGGTATTCAATGATGCGTTTCTTTACATCGTCTAGACCGTAATGGTCCCGATCTAAAATTTTCATCGCGCGTTTTAAGTCAAAATTGTCCTTTGAAAATTCATTCCAGGGAAGGTCAAGAATTAAGTCTAAATAATTACGCTGTATAGAATACTCTGCTACTTGTGGATTCATACGTTGCAACTTTGATAATTCTTTATCAAAATGCTCCTTTACGTTATCGTCCCATTTCTTTTTCTTAGCACGCTGCCGCATCTCATCCACTTCTTGATGGGAAGAGACTCCGCCTCCCAATTCGTCTTGAATGGTCTTCATTTGCTGATGCAAGTAATACTCTCTTTGTTGTTTATTGATATCCGTCTGTACTTTGGACTGAATATCATTTTTAAGGGCTAGTTTTTGTCGTTCTATATTCATAAAACGCAAGGTTTCTAGCGCACGCTCTTTTAAATCATTGATTTCAAGTACCTTTTGCTTTTCCTCTACCTTCAAATTCATGTTAGAAGAGACGAAATTGACTAAAAAGGAATCGGACTCAATGTTTTTAATAGCAAAAGATGCCTCACTCGGAATATTGGGACTTTCTTTAATAATTTCTAGAGCTAGTTCCTTTATTTTGTCAATAATAACCTTGAATTCAGGATCTTCTTTTACAGGTCGTACATCAGGAATTTCCTTAGCAACAGCGGTGATAAAGGGGTGTTCTGTTACCATTTCACCCATTTCAAAGCGCTTTTTACCTTGAATAATTACAGTCGTATTGCCATCAGGCATTTTAAAAGTCTTTAATATTTTCGCAACTACTCCGGTGCGATGCAGGTCTTCTAACGACGGCTCTTCCACATCTTCATTCTTTTGAGCTACCACCCCTATAGCATTACCCTTTTTATTGGCATCTTGCAATAATTTAATAGAACGATCGCGACCTGCGGTAATAGGAATTACAACACCTGGAAACAATACCATGTTGCGTAATGGTAAAATAGCTAAAGTTTCTGGTACGTTTTCGTTATTCATTTCTTCCTCATCCTCGCTACTTAATAAAGGGATGAATTCTGCATCTTGATCAAATTCTTGGAGTGACAAGTTGTCTATTGAAAATTTATTTGGTTTGAACATATCTTTTTCAGTCGCCATATTGTCATATTGACTATTGGCTTTTATTTTTAATAATTATTTTCTGCTTGGGTCATGCTGGTATTTCGCTTTCGCGAAAGCTAAATTTACCTACATAATAAACACATTATCAAACTACTAAATAGTATTTTAGGTTATTGTAAAATAGCATCCTGCAGATTCCATTAGGAACATCAACCATAATTTTCAAATTCCTTGCCATGACGTGTAACATACTGGAATAAATTGCATCTTTAAAGCGTAACACTGACCAAGTGACTTTAACAATAACTGAAATAGAACTTTATAAAGGCTGTGAACAAGGCAATCGCAAGGCACAAATGCGTGTCTATGATCAATATGCTAAGGGAATGTACCACGTCGCCTTAAGGATCGTAAAAGACAGCGCTCAAGCCGAAGATATTATGCAAGATAGCATGATCACTGCTTTTGCTAAGATGTCACAATGGAACCGTGAAGCAACCTTTGGCTGCTGGTTAAAAAGAATTGTTGTCAACAATAGTCTGACACACTTAAAGAAAGAAAAGAAAATGCTTAAAGTAGCATATGATGATGTCGCTTACGAGATGGAACAGCAAACAGAGGTGCAGATCGATATGGAAGCTGCTGGAATGACTGCAAAAAAAGTACTCCAAGTAATGAAGTTACTAAAAGATAATTACCAACAAGTGTTAACCCTAAGCCTTATTGAAGGTATGGATAATGAGGAAATATGTGAGATTATGGGATTGTCAAATGCTATGTGCCGAACCACAATATCGAGAGCAAAAGAAAGCCTCAGAAATAAAATGCAACTGATATGAAAAAGGACATGAAAGAATGGTTTGCAGAACAAGATTTTAATACAGAATCATTGCCTAGCGGCCACCGAAATAGATTTTTAGAAAAGCTGGAAGCAGCTGGTGAAGAAGAAGAGCATCCAGAAAGTGATGTGGTCCTTATGGAACAACTCCCTCTAGATAAAACAAAGAAAGATACCAAGGCGATCCCAATGAACTCTTGGTTCAAATGGTCCCTAGTTGCTGGACTGGCTGTTTTATTAGGATTTGCAGGAATGCGCCTGGCGCCAACTAAAACGGTAGATAATGGACTTTCCAGTGTGTCACCAGAAATGGCACAAGCACAAGACTTTTTTACAACAACTATACAAGAAGAGTTAAAAAAGCTGAACAAAGAACAAACCCCAGATACAGAGCGCATTATCGCCGACACCAAAACGGCTTTGAATAAATTAGAATCGGATTACCAGTCCATCAAAGTAGATTTTAAAATAAACAACGATAGTAAAGCGGTTATCGCTGCGATGATTCAAAATTTTCAAAATAGAATCGATTTACTAGAAACTGCTTTGGAGCAAATAGAACAACTGAAAAATTTTAAAGAACAAGAAGATGAAACATTTATATAAACTAAGTATCCTGCTGTTTTTACTTCCAGCATTGCTTGTAGCCGGTCCTGAAGACGGGAAATATACCAAGTCCAAAAAAATTAGTAAAACTTTTAACGTCAACAAAAATTGTCTGGTAGCTATTCAAAACGAATTCGGAAGTGTGAGCATTACGACCTGGGATTCTCCTACCGTATCTATTGATATTACTGTTGAAGTAAGTGGTAATAATGAAGATCGCGTTATCAATCAGCTCAAAGAAATAGATGTGAATTTTGAAGCTAGTGCTTCTAAGGTAAGCGCTGTAACTGATGCTGATCACCGTTCTAACAATAGTGGCGGTTTATGGAACTTATTATTTGGAAGCGATTCCAACCGAAGTTCTAATATGAAAATAGATTACATCATTAAGATGCCAGTTACTGCTTCACTAGATTTAAGTAACGATTATGGCGCGGTGAGTCTAGATAGATTAAAAGGCCGTGCTACAATCACCTGTGACTTTGGAAGACTGGACATAGGACAACTCCTAGCAGAAAATAATGATCTTAAATTTGATTATACGAATAACTCACACATAGATTATATGAAGTCTGGAAACATACAAGCAGATTTTAGTGGCTTCGAACTTTACGGAGCAGAAAAAGTAACGTATGAAGGTGATTATACCAAAGCTACCTTTCACGATGTCAAAGTTCTGGATTTTAATGGAGACTTTTCTACTTTACAAATAGATGAGTTGATCGAACTAGTGGGCCGTGGAGACTATACTACCATAAAAATAGGAAACATCAGCAAGCTTTTGAATTTGAATACAGACTTCGGATCCATCAGTGTAGAAGAGCTGGGACGTGATTTTAAGGAAGTCACTATCAAATCAGAATACACAGGAATAAAAATCAACTATCATCCAGAGGCCTCCTTTAGGTTTGATATTGACACAGAATATTCCAGTATCCAACTCTCTGATGACCTAAAAGTTACGAGTTCTGAAAGTGACAACACAGACAAGCAAAAATCTGGCTATTATGGTCCTAAAAGCAGTACCGCAGTAATCAATATAAGATCCAGCTTCGGCCGTGTGAGTCTAAAGAAAAATTAAAAAATCACTAGGTTGAAAACCCCAGGCTAATTAAAAAAAACTTAAAAATAACACTATCATGAAACAAATTCTCCTACTTCTTATAGCCATTTTAGGAACCCATACTGCAAACGCCCAATGGTGGAGTAGTAATAAACGCATCGATGGAAATGGCAAGGTCATCACTAAAGTATTTAATACGTCTGATTATGACAAAATCTCGGGCCGAAACAGTATTAACATTGTCCTCGTAGAAGGTAAAGAAGGAACGATAACTGTTGAAGCAGAATCTAATATTATGCAACACCTAGAGGTCGAAGTAAAAGGAGACCGACTAGAAATAGGAATTGAGGATGGTTACAACATCAATACCCGTAAAGGAATTCAAATTAGGGTGGCAGTTGAACGTATCAGTAATTTAAGTATGGCTGGAAGTGGAGATATTACAAGCACTATGAAACTCAAGTCTAGAACTATGACTATTTCTGTAGCTGGAAGCGGTGATATTGCTGTAGAAGTAGAAGCAGAAAAACTTCGGGTAAGCATTGCGGGAAGTGGTGATGTGAAATTGAGCGGTCGCACAGAGTATCTGGATGCAAGTGTAGCTGGAAGTGGTGATATTTCTGCCTATAATCTTAAGGCAAATAATGTAGATGCATCCATAGCCGGTAGTGGTGATGTTTCTGTTTATTGCAACGGTGGAGAACTTCAAGCCTCCATTATAGGTTCTGGAGATTTAAGATATAAAGGAACAACAAGCAATGTGAAAAAGAACATTATCGGTAGTGGTGATATTACCAAAATGTAGCTCATCGTATGAGGTAAAAAAAGAGTTCCCCAAATCAAAAAAAAGATTTGGGGAACTTTTTTTAAAAAAATAAGGGTATTTACTTTAAATCAAAACGATCTAAGTTCATCACTTTATTCCATGCAGCGGCAAAGTCTTTTACCATTTTTTCTTTACCATCATTACTGGCGTAGACTTCGGCAATAGCTCTTAATTCTGTATTAGAACCAAAAATAAGGTCTACACGTGTACCGGTCCATTTTAACTCTCCTGTATTGCGATTACGTCCTTCAAAAAGCAACTCAGCACTTGACTTTGCTTTCCAAGTGGTACTCAGGTCCAAGACATTGATAAAATAGTCGTTTGTTAAAGCCCCTGGAGTCTTTGTAAATACACCGTAGTCAGAGTGATCATAGTTGGTATTCATCGCCCTTAACCCTCCTATAAGAACAGTCATTTCAGGAACTGAAAGGCTTAAAAGATTTGCTTTATCCACCAATAAATCTTCTCCGGCTGCCTTTTGCTCGTTGCCTAAAAAGTTTCTAAATCCATCTGCACGAGGCTCCAAGTAACTAAAGGATTCCACATCTGTTTGTTCTTGTGTGGCATCACCTCTTCCTGGATGAAATGGAATAGTAATATCCTGTCCAGCATCTTTTGCTGCTTTTTCAACAGCGGCATTTCCACCTAAAACTATAAGGTCGGCCATAGAAACTCGTTGATCTCCTATTTGAGCTTTGTTGAAATCAGCTTGCACTTTAGTCAGCACATCAAGTACCTTGTGTAATTGTTTAGGATTATTTGCCTCCCATTCATTTTGAGGTGCTAGTCTTATACGACTTCCATTTGCACCACCACGCTTGTCACTGTCTCTATAAGTGGATGCACTAGCCCAAGCTACAGAAACCAATTCTTGCACCGATAAACCAGACTCTAAAATTTGGAATTTTAAATGAACTGCGTCCTTGTCTTCTATTAATGTATGAGTGACAGCAGGAATAGGGTCTTGCCATAATTCTTCTTTTTCAGGCACGTCTGCACCTAAATATCTAGAAGCTGGCCCCATATCTCGGTGTGTTAGTTTGAACCATGCTTTTGCAAAAGCATCTTCAAATTCTTGCTGATTTTCTCTAAAATGCTTAGAAATTCTTAAGTATTCTGGATCGGTCTTCAAAGCAATATCTGCTGTGGACATCATTAAATTTTGACGCTTTGAAGGATCCCCTGCCTTCGGAGCTTGATCGGCATTAGAAGCTGCAGTAGGTTTCCATTGGTGGGCACCTGCTGGGCTTTTAGTAAGTTCCCAATCGTAATCTAGTAATACTCTAAAATAATCGTGATCCCATTGATCTGGATGAGGGGTCCATGCGCCTTCTAAACCGCTGGTAATGGTGTCATCACCTACCCCGCTTTTAAAGGAATTTTTCCAACCTTTACTCATTTCTTCTATAGGAGCTCCTGCTGGCTCTGGTCCCACAAATTCGTCTGGATTTGCTGCTCCATGAGCTTTTCCAAAGGTATGACCACCAGCAACTAAGGCCACTGTTTCATAATCATTCATTGCCATACGGCCAAATGTTTCTCTAATGTCATGTGCACTTCCCATCGGGTCAGGTTGACCGTTAGGACCTTCTGGATTCACATAAATCAATCCCATATGAGCGGCACCTAGAATTCCTTCTAACTCACCGTTTTCATACCTGTCATCATTTCCTAACCATTTGGTCTCGCTACCCCAGTAAATATCCTGCTCTGGCTCCCAAGAATCTACTCTTCCTCCTGCAAAACCAAGCTTTTTTAATCCCATAGATTCCATGGCTACATTACCTGCAAGTATCATAAGGTCTGCCCAAGAAATAGATTTACCATATTTCTGTTTGATAGGCCATAACAGCAATCGTGCTTTATCTAGGTTTCCATTATCTGGCCAACTATTCAAGGGTGCAAATCGTTGATTTCCAACACTAGCACCTCCTCGACCGTCTCCCACTCTATAAGTTCCAGCGCTATGCCAAGCCATTCTAATAAAAAAACCTCCATAATGTCCGTAATCGGCTGGCCACCAATCCTGAGAATCAGTCATCAAATGAGTTAAATCATTTCGCAAAGTGTTCATGTCCAAACTATTAAAAGCCTTTACATAATCAAAATCAGGATCCATCGGATCTGACTTTGGTGCATTTTGGCGTAGAACGTTAAGTCGTAGTTGATTAGGCCACCAATCGTTATTTTTAGTTCCTTGTCCTGCAGCGTTACGGGAAGGGTCCCCCATAAAAGGGCATTTTGCCGCAGCATCAGACTGATTGATATCCCATACTGGAGTTTTATTAGCGTCTTTGGTATCCATTAAATCATCTTTTATAGTTTGTTATAGCTCTAAAGTTAAACAAAATAACGCATTGATGCTACTTTCTTAATTTTATATAATTACAATAGAATAGTTAAAATCTATTCTATTACTTTTAATTATGTATTATGTCTATATGAATTAAACAGTCACCTTATTAACGTCGGCACTCGAGAAAGTAAAATAATTCCAACGATAAAGAAGACGATTAAGAATAGAATAGGCTCTCTCATGGAACCACTTAATTCTCCTACAACAGCAAAAATGAGCATACCTATAACGATTCCTATTTTCTCTGCCACATCGTAAAAACTAAAGTAAGAAGCAGTGTCTGGATTTCCATCAGGAATCATTTTAGAATAGGTACTGCGTGATAAAGATTGTATGGATCCCATTACGAGCCCAACAAATCCTGCTGTTATATAAAATTGCATAGGAGTTACCACAAAATATCCATAAACGCATATGACAGCCCATAGTATATTAATAACGATTAAGGTTTTAATGTTACCTAGTTTTCGCGAAAGCAAACTAGCCAACCAAGCTCCAAAAATAGCTACCAATTGAATCAATAGAATACTGATGATCAATCCCATGGTCGCACCATCCTCTTCCCATTGCACCTCTTCTGTACCAAAATAGGTTGCCACTAACATAACAGTCTGAACCGCCATACTATAGATAAAAAAGGCTCCTAGGTAACGTTTCATTTGCAGGTTAGCCGATAGGCTTTTGTATATTTTTTTGAGTTCTTTAAAACCATTAGTAAAAATGTTTTTTACCTCACTTCGGTCCTTTTTAGTTCCTAAAGGCAAGTACTTATAGGTGTATTGAGCAAAACCCATCCACCACAGTCCTACTAGAATAAAAGAAAGCTGAAACGAATAGAGTTGGAAATACGCATTATCAGGCAACAAACCATCTTCTGGATAAAACCCCCCTTCTAACAATACTAGACAAATAATAAGGAGCAAGACACTTCCTATATATCCCATAGAGAAGCCCTTAGCACTAATAGCGTCTTGCTGCTCAGGAAATGCAATATCTGGAAGGTAGGAATTATAGAAAACCAAACTTCCCCAAAACCCGACCAGTGCCAGTAAATAAATCAATAAACTGTTCCACAAATAATCAAAGCTAAAAAAGGACAGGCCTATACAACTAAAAGCTCCTAAATAACAGAAGAATTGCAAAAATCGTTTTTTATTACCTGAATAGTCTGCAATACCAGAAAGAATAGGAGATAGGATACTTACGATTAAAAAAGCAATAGCTGTGGTAACGATAATAATGGATTCATTATTAACTCCTTGAAGTATGTCTGGTACATTTCCTTCTTTAAAAGCTTTGATACTTACAGCGGCATAAAAGATCGGAAAAATGGCACTATTAATTACTAGGGAATATACGGAGTTGGCCCAATCGTAAAATGCCCAAGCATTGAGTAACTTTTTGGAGCCTCGAGGTAGAATTTTTTTCATAAAAAAAGGGTTCATTAAGAACCCTTTAAAAGTATGTGTTTTTAGACGTTTATTGAAAAGAAGTTACTCCGTATTTTGCAGCTTCGGCTATTGCTTCAGAAGCCAAACTTTTTAAATTGGCAATACGGCTGTCATTAGACGGGTGTGTGCTTAAAAATTCTGGTGGTGCTTGTCCAGCGTTATTGGATTTCATACGTTCCCATAATCGAGCTCCTTCTTCTGGGTTATAACCAGCAATAGCAGCAAGGTAAAGACCTATTTTATCTGCTTCTGTTTCATGTGCTCTAGAAAATGGCAACATACCTCCTACTTGAGAACCTATACCATAAGCTTGATTGATAAGCTGTTGAGATTCTTTACTTGCTCCAGCTGCTTGACCACCTACTGCAACTCCTACAGCTCCTAATGCTTGTACTTGTGAAGCGCTCATGCGCTGTGCACCGTGGTTGGCTAGGGCATGAGCCACCTCGTGACCCATTACTATGGCAACACCGGTTTCTCCTTGACAAATAGGTAAAATACCTGTGTAAAAAACAATTTTACCTCCGGGCATACACCATGCATTTACAGTTTCATCTTGAACCAATTTATAATCCCATTGGTAATTAGCTAAGTACTTTTCTTCGCCGATGGCATTCAACCATCGTTGAGCTGCTGTTTTTATTTTTTGGCCTACTCTAGTAATCATTTCAGACTCTTTAGTTCCTGTGACTACTTTGTTTTCTCCTAAAAACTGATCGTACTGGGTAAAAGCCATAGGGAACAAGGTACTATCTGGTACAAAATTCAAAGTTTTTTTACCTGTAAAGACATTAGTTTTACAAGAAAATAGAACAAAAACTAGAGCTATTAATAGGTGTTTATTGGGATGCATGATCTATTTTTTGCGTGCAACAATTTGTTGAACTTTTTTAATATCAATACCTTGATGAGATTCTGTGTGTAAAATCTCTTTGTTGTAAAGTATAATCACCTGTGGCGATTGGTGCACTACATTAAGCCTATTGGCAACGGCTGCACTTACTTCTTTGTAATTTAATAGGTCTAAAAAATAAAAGGTAACTTCGTCATCGTTTTTTTCAAAACCATTTTCAAACTGCCTTAGAACCATTCTTGAAATCCCACATCTGGTGCTATGCTTAAAAATTACCTTTGGTTTTAAAATAGAGTTTTTGATCACATTCTCTAACTGATCTATTGATTCTAGAGGTTCCCATTGTATTCCGGTTAGTTCCTTTATTTCCTTATTTGGCTGTTTTTTAAACAGCTTATCCATAAATTTCATAGCATTTGTTTTGTAGGTTGCTTTCGCAAAAAGCGGACAAGCAATAGGTTTCTTTAATAAAAAAAACTAAATTACAACTATCTGCAGTTCCGATAAGCAAAATCGTAAAGCTTTTATAAACACGACATTATGTCTGTTAAAAACACAAAAAAAACTGTCGAGTTGTCAATTTTTATAAAGGGTATAAGAATTGAAATGATGTTTAAAAAAAACGATCATGAATCCAAATAAACTAACTACAAAATCACAAGAGGCGCTGCAAAAAGCGCAGCAACTGGTACAAGAATACGGTCAACAACAAATAGAGAATGCACACTTGTTTCTTGCTATAACTATGATAGACGAACATGTATTGCCCTTTTTATTTAAAAAACTTCATGTAAAATTAGATTTGGTAATACAATTAATTAAAAGTCAAATTGCGTCTTTACCAAAAGTAGAAGGTGGTGAATTGCAAATGTCTCGAGAAACCAATAGCGTTTTCAATGCAGCGATGACCCTTGCCACAAAGATGAACGATGAATATGTAAGTATAGAACATTTACTTTTAACGATTTTTGATGGAAATTCAAAAACTGCTCAATTATTAAAAGATCAAGGCATCTCTAAAAAGAACCTAGAATCGGCAATTGAAGAATTGAGAAATGGGAATAAGGTTTCTTCTCCAAATGCCGAAGAAACTTATAACAGTCTTAAAAAATACGCCAAAAACCTCAATGAACTCACCGATCAAGGCAAATTGGATCCTGTGATCGGGCGCGATGAGGAAATACGCCGAATATTACAAATCCTTTCCCGACGCACCAAAAACAATCCTATTCTTGTTGGAGAACCTGGAGTTGGTAAAACGGCTATTGCCGAAGGCCTTGCGCACCGTATAGTTGCCGGTGATGTTCCAGATAACCTTAAAGAGAAGCAAATATATTCTTTGGATATGGGCGCTCTTATTGCGGGAGCCAAGTATAAAGGAGAGTTTGAAGAGCGCTTAAAAGCAGTGATCAAAGAAGTGACCTCTAGTGAAGGAGACATTGTTCTTTTTATTGATGAAATCCACACTTTAGTAGGTGCTGGCGGTGGGCAAGGCGCAATGGATGCAGCAAATATTTTAAAACCTGCGCTTGCTCGTGGTGAGTTGAGAGCTATAGGAGCAACAACTTTGGACGAATACCAAAAATATTTTGAAAAAGATAAAGCTTTGGAACGTCGCTTTCAAAAAGTAATGGTCGATGAGCCAGATACCGAAAGTGCGATATCCATTTTAAGAGGTATTAAAGATAAATATGAAACCCATCATAAGGTGCAAATAAAAGATGAAGCGATTATAGGTGCTGTCGAGTTGTCTCAGCGCTACATCACAAACAGGTTTTTACCGGATAAAGCTATTGACCTCATGGATGAGGCAGCGGCAAAGCTGCGTATGGAAATCAATTCAAAGCCTGAAGAACTTGATGTACTCGACCGTAAAATCATGCAGTTAGAGATTGAACACGAAGCTATTAAAAGAGAAAATGACGAGACTAAGTTAAAGAATCTGAGGTCTGAATTGGCTAATCTTAAAGAATCTCGCAACGAACTCAACGCACAATGGGAAAATGAAAAAAGCGTTGTCGATAACATTCAAAACGCTAAAACTGATATTGAAAACTATAAACTTGAAGCCGAGCGTGCCGAGCGCGATGGAGATTATGGGAAAGTAGCCGAATTGCGATACGGAAAAATAAAACAAGCCCAAGAAAAACTGGACAAATTGCTTGCTGATATGGAAGCAAATGACAATTCTAACAACTTGATCCAAGAAGAAGTAACTTATGAAGACATCGCTGAAGTTGTTGCTAAATGGACTGGAATTCCGGTTACTAAAATGCTTCAAAGTGATCGTGAGAAACTATTGAAACTAGAAGACGAACTTCACCACAGAGTGGTAGGGCAAAAAGAAGCTATACAAGCGGTCAGCGACGCTGTAAGAAGAAGTCGTGCTGGATTGCAAGATCAGAAAAAACCTGTTGGTTCGTTCTTATTTTTAGGAACTACAGGAGTTGGTAAAACAGAACTAGCCAAAGCTCTAGCAGAATTCCTTTTTAACGATGAAAATTCTATGACACGTATTGACATGAGTGAATATCAAGAACGTCATAGTGTAAGTCGATTAGTAGGTGCACCACCTGGATATGTAGGTTATGATGAAGGTGGGCAACTTACCGAAGCAGTGCGCAGAAAGCCTTATAGCGTGGTATTGCTAGATGAAATTGAAAAAGCCCACCCAGATACGTTCAACATTTTATTACAGGTACTCGATGAAGGAAGATTGACCGATAATAAAGGTCGCGTAGCAGATTTTAAAAACACCATTATTATCATGACTTCTAACATGGGGTCAGATATCATACAGGAAAATTTTGATAATTATAAAGGAGATATTGCTAGCCTTACAAAAACAACTAAAAAAGATGTTCTTGGCGTTTTAAAACAACGTGTACGTCCAGAATTCATTAACCGTATTGATGATATTGTCATGTTTACTCCGCTTAATGAAGAGGAAATTAAGCAAATAGTAAGTTTGCAGTTTAAAGGAATTACTAAATTGCTAGAGGCACAAGGAATTGTTATTGATGCCACAGAGCAAGCAATTGAACTGCTGGCGAAGAAAGGTTATGATCCACAATATGGTGCCAGACCTGTAAAGCGGGTCATTCAAAAAGAGGTTCTTAACGAACTCTCCAAACAGCTATTATCTAGTAAAATAAGTACGGATAGTGTTGTTCTTGTTGATGCTTTTGAAAACAAATTAGTTTTTAGAAACCAAACAAAAACGGTAAGTTTTTAGTTGCTAAACTGGTAAATCGCTACAATCAAAGGCAACATCAATGGCCTTTTAGGAAGTAAAAAAGCCTCTTCTTAGTTAAGATTAGGCTTTTTTGATACATGAGACTGTTAAAAATTACGCTTTCGCGAAAGCGAGAGCCAATAAATTATAAGTATCATAAAAAGAGCGTTTGAAAATTCCCAATGTTTCACTACTTTGCCATAACGAAATAATTGAACATGCAGTATAAAAGACTTTTTGATTTCCCTCAGTACCAACTAGAAACATTTCCACGTGAAGATGCCTTAGTTTCAAAAGTAAATGGGGTATGGATAAAAACTTCTACGCAGTCCTTTGTAGAGCAAGCAAATGCTGTCTCTAGAGGTCTTCTAAGATTAGGAGTTCAAAAAAATGATAAAATAGCTATCATTTCTACCACTAACAGAACCGAGTGGAACATCATGGACATAGGAATTATGCAAACTGGTGCCCAGGATGTACCTATCTATCCCACTATTTCTGAAGAAGATTATGCATACGTCTTGAATCATAGTGAATCAAAATATGTTTTTGTTTCAGATCGAGAAGTTTATGAGAAAGTCATGAATATTAAAGATCAAGTGGCTTCTTTGTTAGAGGTGTACTCTTTTGAAGATGTTACCGGATGTAAAACTTGGAAAGATGTTAAACAATTAGGTGAAGATGATAGTAATCAAGCAGTGCTAGAAAGTATCATGGCTTCTATCGATGTAGAAGATCTTGCTACTTTAATTTATACTTCTGGAACTACTGGACGCCCAAAAGGGGTCATGTTATCTCATAAAAACATTTCTAGTAATGCCGTGACGAGTGCGGGAAGGTTACCTCTAGAACTTGGTCAATCAAAAGCTTTAAGTTTTTTACCTGTATGTCATATATATGAGCGAATGCTTCAATATATGTATACTTACACCGGTACTGGAATTTATTTTGCAGAGTCACTGGAAACCATTTCAGATAACCTAAAAGAAATCTCTCCTGAAGTAATGAGCGCGGTACCTAGATTATTGGAAAAGGTCTATGATAAAATTATTGCAAAAGGAAGCGATCTTTCTGGTATTAAGAAAAAACTCTTCTTTTGGGCCGTAGAACTAGGTTTAGAATGGGAACCTTACGGAGCAAACGGATGGTGGTACGAGAAAAAACTTGGCCTTGCAAAAAAAATAATTTTCTCTAAATGGCAAGAAGCTCTTGGTGGTAATTTAAAAGCTATTGCTAGTGGCAGCGCAGCTTTACAACCTAGATTAGCAAGAGTGTTTAACGCAGCAGGAGTTCCTGTAATGGAAGGATATGGACTTACTGAAACAAGTCCTGTAATTTCCGTCAATGATATGAGAGGTGGTGGTTTTAAAATAGGTACTGTGGGTAAAATGTTGCCTGATACAGATGTCATCATTGCTGAGGATGGAGAAATTATGATAAATGGTCCACAACGCATGATGGGTTATTACAAGGATGAAGAAAAGACAAAAGAAGCCATTGATGAAAATGGCTACTTCCATACCGGAGATATTGGGGAAGTTGACTCTGAAGGTTTTCTTAAAATTACGGATCGTAAAAAAGAAATGTTCAAGACTTCTGGTGGGAAGTATGTAGCTCCTCAATTAATTGAAAATACCATGAAACAAAGTCGTTTTATCGAACAGGTCATGGTGATAGGTGAGGGCGAAAAAATGCCTGCCGCTTTGATACAACCTAATTTTCTTTTTCTTACGGACTGGGCAAAGCGCAAAGGAATCGCATTTGAAAACTGGAATGACCTATGCAATAACGAAAGAGTCATTGCTAGATACCAAAAAGAAGTTGAAGAACACAACCAAAAATTTGGAAAATGGGAGCGTGTTAAAACCTTTGAACTTACACCCGAAGAGTGGACCATTGAGGCAGAACACTTGACCCCTACTCTTAAATTGAAACGCAGAAATATTAAAGCACGCTACCAGGATCTTTACATCAAGATCTATGGTTCAAAAATTTAATAAGTCATTGCATAAATTACCTAAAGCCGTGTTTATAACACGGCTTTTTTTAGTAGCTTACGCCTAATAATATAGACCTAATGGTCTTTTAAAAATTCAGAATTGTACGCAATAATAGATGTAGAAACCACTGGTGGAAAGTATAATGAAGAGGGTATTACTGAAGTCGCCATCTATAAATTTGACGGTCATGAGATAGTTGATCAGTTTGCAAGCTTAATCAATCCAGAAAAGGAAATTCAGCCATTTGTGGTAAAACTTACTGGAATTAATAACGCCATGTTAAAACGCGCTCCTAAATTTTATGAAGTAGCAAAAAGAATTATAGAAATTACAGAAGGGGTAACGCTAGTCGCACATAATGCCGATTTTGACCACCGTATGTTGCGTTTGGAATTTGACCGGTTAGGATTTGATTATATGCGCCCAACACTTTGCACAGTAGAATTAGCTCAGAGCCTCTTACCAGAACAAAATAGTTTTAATCTAGGCAAACTAACTAAGGCATTAGGAATTCCTATTACCGATAGGCATAGAGCAACCGGTGACGCACTTGCCACCGTAAAATTATTTAAATTATTGCTTCAAAAAGATGTAGATAAAAAGATCATAACACAAAATTTAAAATACTTCAAACCATTACAAATAGAACCCAACCTTAAAGTAATACTCGAAAACATCCCCAATACTACTGGAGTATTTTACATTTATAACTCAAATCGAGAAATCATTTATATAGGGAAAAGTAGAAATATAAAAAAAAGAGTCACTCAAATCTTTACCAGTTCCAGTAAGAAATCTAAAGAGATTCAAAAGCAAGTAGCTGATGTTACTTTTGAAAAAACTGGAAATGAATTAATTTCTATCCTTAAAGAATTTATAGAAGTGAAAAAGCATCAACCTATCTGGAATGGGACGATAAAAAAAAGCAATTTCTCACATGGATTATATGTTCATATTAATGAGAAAGATCAACCTAGTCTACAAATTAAGTCGGCCGCCAAAGATCCTAATTATCTATTGAGCTTTTCCTCTTCCAAGTCTGGAACTAATTTTATGGAAAAGCAGGAAGAAGATAATAAATCCCCTCAAGAAATTATTGCTGTAATAAAAGAAAAGTTTAGTCTTTTAGAAAAAAGCAAGATCATCGTTGATCGAGGTCGAGAAACAAGTGAGCGCAGTGTTATTTTAATAGAAGAAGGTAAAGTTATAGGTTATGCATTTGTGAATCTAAGAATACAAATGACGGATTCTTCCATGCTCAAAAACCTATTAACCCCTATTGAAGAAAGTAAGCAAGTGACTCATATAATAAGTAGTTACTTAAGACATAAAAGAGTCTATCAAGTCATTGATTTTTAAACACTTCGCTTTCGCGAAAGCGAAACAACTATTCAAAATAAACCCAGAATACAAACCATGGAAGAAAAAGGTAAATTATTTCTAATACCAGTACCTTTAGGAGACATAAGTCCTTTAGAAGTGCTGCCGCTATCTGTAAAAAAGGTGGTAGGAATGGTCGATCATTATATCGTAGAAAACGAAAAGACAGCTAGAAGGTTTATAAAAAGTATTTATCCATCCAAACAACAAGCTTCTTTAGAATTTGCTAGCCTCAATAAATTTACAGAAAAAAGTGAATTACCAGCCTTTCTATTGCCTTGTTTAGAAGGTAAAAACATGGGCCTTATGAGTGAAGCGGGAGTTCCTGGAATTGCAGATCCTGGTGCTGATGTTATTGCCATCGCCCATGAAAAAGGAATACGAGTACAACCCCTTGTTGGTCCTAGCTCCATCCTTATGGCTATGATGTCCAGCGGTTTAAACGGGCAAAATTTTGCGTTTAATGGATACTTGCCTATTGATAAACACGAACGACGTAAAAAGATAAAAGACCTTGAAAATAGTTCTTTAAAAAATCAGCAATCTCAATCCTTTATAGAAACACCTTATCGCAATAACAAAATGCTAGAAGAGTTACTACTATCCTTATCTGGAAACACAAAAGTATGCATTGCATGCGATATCAGTCTACCTACAGAATTCATAAGAACTTTAAGCGTCGACCTTTGGAAAAAGCAGATTCCTGAACTTCATAAAAGGCCAGCAATGTTCATCATTCAAGGATAGCTGTAAATTAACACTTGTATTACGTATACATTTACCCTTATAACATGTCTATGTATCGCCTTACTGTTCGATTCAAGGATTTCAATAAAATTGCGTATTTTAGGGCCTCCAAAATTAACAATAATGAAAAAATTATTCCTCTTAATTTTTATATTTTTTCCAATAATAGGCTTTGCCCAATTAGAAGCCGCTTGGTGGTTTTTTGGGACAAATGCCAGCGTAGATTTTAATTCTGGCGCTCCTTTAGCAGCGCCTGCGGGTAGCCTAAGTACTGACGAAGGTTGTAGCTCTATATCCGACTCCTGTGGAGTCCTGCAAATGTATTCTGATGGAACCACTATTTGGAATCGAAATGGTGTCCCTATGCCTAATGGTACCGGTCTATCTGGGAATTCATCTAGTGCGCAATCGGCTATTATTATACCTGATTTAGGTAGTACCAGTAGGTATTTTGTCGTTACTATTGGGGGGTTTACAGGTTTGAGATATAGTATTGTTGATATGACCCTAAACGCAGGGCTTGGTGATGTTTTACCGGGTCGACGAGATATTCTTATACAACAGAACACTCAAGAAAAGGTGACCGCAGCCCTGAGCGATAACGGTAATTTTTATTGGATCGTAACTTTTGAAGATGGAGTGTACAGTTCCTATCCAGCTGCTGGGGGTATTATACTTCCATCCAGAGGGGTTAATTCAATTGTTCCAGGTACCAATGGATTGTCTGACGCTCGTGGATATATTAGATTATCTCCAAATGCTACTAAAATATCAAATACCTCTATAGGCAATCCTGGAACTGCGTGGCTTGCGGACTTCAACAATGTAACTGGGATAGTAAGTAATCCTATTGCCTTAACCACACCTGGTACTCGTAATAGATTCTATGGTACAGAGTTCTCTCCAAATTCGCAATTGGTTTATTTAAATGCCAATTCTAATGATACTGGAAATGGTTGTGGAGCTACAAACACACGAGAGATTTTACAATATAATATTAATAGTGGTGGCGGTTGGAACTCTTCACCAGTTGTGCTTGCCGCGACTGGAGCAAATAGTGGACGTGGTGCTTTGCAACTAGGAATTGATGGTAAAATTTATCACGCTAGAGTATGTCAAAATTGGTTAGGAGTGATAAGAGATCCTGATGTAGTTGGTGTTGGCGCAGCTTACACCGATGATGGAATTGCTCTAAATAATAATTCTCGAGAAGGACTGCCACCGTTTATCACTTCCTTTTTTGAACCTTCTTTTAGCTCCTATGTTGCTGGAAGTGCTTCTGGAGGCTCTATCAACCAAGTGGATTTTTGCGACCAAACTCCTGTTCAATTTGAAGCCTCTACAACTGATTTCTGTCCAACTTCAACGGTGACTTGGAATTTTGGAGATGGAAGCCCAATTAGTACCTTAATGAATCCAATTCACACCTTTCCTGGCCCTGGTGTTTATAACGTTACATTAATCGTTCGTAATGGTGGCTTTAGATTTACTGCAACCTCAGATATTACTATATACTCCAACCCTATTTACAATATAGTGGCCGATGTGTTTCTTTGTGATAGTGATGGAGACGGAATAGAAAGCAGAGATCTTGATGTAGTAGAAACTCCTCAAGTACTTGACATGCAAACCAACCCTAACTACGTAGTTGCTTATTTCTTAACTCAAAATCAAGCTGATAATAACGTGGGTGCTATTGCGTTACCTTACGATTTCCCGTTAGGTACGACCACAGTATATACAAGGATTACAAATGATGAAAATGCTATTTCTAGATTGTGTTTTGATACCGGGTCCTTTGATGTAATAGTTGCTAGTGGAGCTGGGGCCTCACGTCCAGCAGATTTAAATAATTGTGATAATGATAATAATGGCTTCTCTACTTTTGATTTGACATCTACAGAAACAGAAGTGCTTAATGGTTTACCTGCCAGTGCCTTTACAATTTCTTATTACAATACCGCCGCTGAGGCAGGAACTGGAACGAATCCTATTACAAATCCAACAACTTATACGAACGTCACGGTAACTACGCAACGAGTTTTTATTAGACTTCAAGATAACAGTCCTAGTGGCTGCACCTCCACTACTGAAGTAGATCTATTTGTTTGGGATACTCCTATTGCAAATCCAATAATGGATACAACAATATGTGATGTGGCAAATGACAGCTCAGAAATCATACTTTTAACTGACTTTGATAACGAGGTTCTTGCTGCTCAAACAAATCCTGATTATGTAATTACTTATCACCTAAATCAAGCTGATGCTGATGCTGGTGCAAATGATCAAGCATCCCCATTTGACCTTACGGCAACAACAACTTTCTTTGCTCGTATTGATAACCTGAATAACGAGCCTTGTTTTGACACCTTTTCATTTACAGTGAGCTTAGATACACAACCAGTAGCCAATCCAGTAGCGACCTACAGGTTGTGTGATGACCCGTCTAACGAT
>NZ_JAGYKG010000004.1 GCF_018401815.1 Nonlabens sp. | reverse complement strand
TGGAAGTTACTGGTTATGTAAAATACATAAGAGAAGATGGTAAAATAGACGTTTCCCTTAGACCACAAGGCTTTCTAAACGTAATTGATACCAACGTAAAAAAAGTGTTAGAAAAGTTAAGAGAAAGTCCAGAGGGAACTATATCAGTGACCGATAAAAGCTCACCAGAAGCGATACGGTTACACTTTACTATGAGTAAAAAGTCCTATAAAAAAGCCCTAGGAAGTCTGTATAAACAAAAGCTTATTCTTATTACAACAGATAGTATAGAATTACTAGAAAAAAACTAAAAAGTTGCATCACGCAGCTTAGCATCATAGGTGACAAGAAGTCTATTCTTTCTAAATTTGATACTTCTGGAAGTCTATACTTCTAGGCACTTCCCAACAGTTTAAAAAATTAGCGGGATGATTTCTTATTTTAAAATAAATCAATAATGAAAAAGAAGACCCACACAAAAGAACAGTTACAAAAACGCTATTGGTGGTTTGGAGGTCTTGGCACGGCTGTGTTGGGTATAGGCCTGTCTGCGTTAGTAGAATGCGGTTTTTTAAAACACAGTCAAGCTGAACCATGGCAATGGATTGCCGGTGGAACCTTATCTCTAATTTTGATCATGACCGGGATCAATTTTTTATTTGAATCCTTTTCTTGTAAACAAGAAATGTCCCAATCCAAATAAAAAAAGACTATTGCACCGCGGGTAGACCTACTCGTATATAAGCCGCAAGTCTAGTTATTGGATCTGTTCTTGTGTTCTATTTGCAAGGGAATAACTAAATTTGTTATTTGAACACCTCCCTAATACCACACCAACAACAACGGGCCTATGAATTTTAAAAAAAACTTTTTGTTATGCGTTTTGATAGGCAGCCTGTTTACTTCTTGCGAGCTCACGGAACAACAAAATATTCATCAATTAGTTAAACAAGATACCAATGAGGTTTTTGATCGTTTAGTTCAAATAAGGAGAGATTTTCACGAACATCCGGAGCTCGCTGGAAAAGAAAAAAGAACTTCTAACATCATTGCTGAATATTTAACCCATTTAGGCTTAGAAGTGAAAACAGGTTTTGCTGGTCATGCCGTCATGGGTATTTTAAAAGGTGGGAAAGAAGGGGGAAGTATCGCCTGGCGAGCTGATATGGATGCTTTGCCCAATATTTATGGCGATAACACCTCCCTCAGCACTCAAAAATCAGGAAAACAGCACGGCTGTGGACACGATGTTCATATGGCTATAGGACTAGGTATAGCTAGTGTATTAGCGAAAAACAAAGAGGCTATTTCAGGTACTATTTATTTTATATTTCAACCAGAGGAGGAAACATTCACCGGTGCAAAAAAAATCCTGCACAGCGACCTATTTTCTAAAATACATCTAGATGAAATATATGCTTTACACGTGACGGACTTGCCTGTTGGTAAGATCATGGTGAAGCCCAAGGAACCTTTCGCGTATCAAAAAAGAATACAATTAACTTTCCACAATACATTAAAAAAAATGGAAGCAGCAACTCTTTATACCCAAATAAGAAGTCAAATGCTTCGGAAAAAGCCTGGAGGAAACCCTTGGGAATTACCAATGGTTTTTGATGCTGCTAGCGGATTGAACAACCTTAATACTGTTTTTGAAGATTACCTTTTTTTAGAAGAAAATGTAGCAATCGAGTCTACGGAGCAGCAGCTGCACCTAAAGGCCTATTTGTATGAAACAGATGCATCCAACTTGGAATATATAGTACCTAAAATCGCAGCGATCATTGGCAATTCTAAACATAAAGAGAAATTTATCTCTGCTTCTTTTATTCAAGAAAATCCAACCGTTATAAATAAAGAGGAGCTCACTAAACAGGCCATACAAACGCTTAATGATATTTACGGAACGGACACTGTTGTGAAGGCTTATGGTCAGATCCCCTATTTTAATGACGACTTCTGTTACTTTCAAGAAACTACTCCAGGTGTTTATTTCTTTTTGGGTGGCACCGATAAGGACAAGGGAATTCGTGCCATGAACCATACCCCACATTTTGATGTGGATGAAGAAAGTATCCGAATTGGTGTGCGTTCTTTTTCATCTTTGATTTTAGAAAGGGCAAATAAATACGGTAGTTAACGTACTCGACAGAAGTAAAGTTTTATTTATCTTATAGGTACCCGTTTAAATTAGTTGGAAACATCCGCTTTCGCGAAAGCAAACTGGTAAAAAACCGTTGCACCCATCACCTAATGGGAAAATAAGTAATCGATACTATCCTTATCACAACAGTACCGCCTCTATAGGAGCTTAAAACCCAACGCACTATCCGATCATATGTAGTATTTTAGTCACATTAGTTGTACTACCTAGCGAGGTTCCTTCACTCATAGTCGTGGCTACCCCACAGGCAACCCCCCATTTTAAAATGTCTCGATCTGCAAAATTATTCTTAATGGCATAAATCAATCCTGCGACCATACTATCCCCTGCGCCTATTGTACTTTGTACGGCAACTGATGGCGTGGGTTGATACACAACACCTTCTTTTGAGGCCAGAAACGCACCTCTAGCACCTAGTGAAACCACTATATAAGTCGCTTTTTTAGTAGCGATCATTTCTAAAGCAACAGCTTCTTGTTCGGCGCTGGATAAAAAGCTTTTACCAGCCAATTGTGCGAGCTCTTTTTGATTGGGTTTTAAGAGAAATACAGGCTCTTTTAGCGCTTCCATAAGTGCTGGTCCAGAGGTGTCAATGACCACTTTAATGTTTTTTAAGGAGGTATGTGCAATCCATTGGGTATAATAATCTGTGGGTATTCCTTCGGGCAAACTGCCACTTAAAACCAATATGTCCTTTTCATTCAATTGCTTATCCACAAAAGTTTGTATGGTTTTTAATTCTGAGTTGTATAAAGTACCGCCGGGCATACCAAAACGATATTGCAACTTAGTGTGTTCATCCACCACCGACAGGTTTTCGCGGGTCCATTCTTTTACAGGAATCTGCATCGCAGGTACTCCTTCTTTGAGCAGTAAGTCGTTAAGATGTTTACCGGTGTGCCCCCCAGAAGGGAATACACAATTTGTTTTTTCTCCTAATCTATGCAACATCCTGGACACATTAACTCCGCCACCGCCAGGTTGGTAGTGAATAGAATGACATTTAAGTTTTTGTGTAGCGATAAGACCGGCCACTTTCGCGTTTTTATCCAAAGCAGGATTGATGGTAAGGCTTGTTATATTCATTAGAAAATAGTAAGGTTAAGCTAAAGTTTAAAAAATTGACTGGGACTGTATACAATCCCTCTTTGCGCATTCTTGAATTATTTCAGTTAGGGAGTTGGTAAGGTATTGATTTTCCAAGTAATTATTTTCCTAGTTGGGCCGCTCCATAAAGCGAAGCCCCTAAGAGTGCCGCTTTATCATTTAAGATGACTTTTACCGGCACCAGTCTAAGCAATTCGTCCATACGACCTGACTGTATAAAGCCTCTATTAAAAATGCTTAAATCCATTCCTTCTATTATTTTGGGGACAATTCCTCCTCCTATATAAATGCCTCCAGTAGCTTTCATTTTTAATGCCAGCTGTGCTGCTTCAACAGATAAAAACCTCGTGAATAGATCAAAAGCTTCTTTACAAACCATATCCTTCCCCTCCATAGCCGCTTGGGTTATTGCTGCTGCCGGATGACCACTTTGTATTTGTTGCTGAAGATACTCAGGAACCATTTGCCCTTTTTTCTGAATTAAAAATGTATAGATATCATAAATACCAGGACCCGATAAAACGCGTTCCCAGCTTACATGTTGATAGCTTTGATGCATATACTTCCATAAATCGATCTCCAAATCATTACGAGGGCAAAAATCACAATGTCCCCCTTCTGAAGCAAAAGGGAGGTAGTGCGTGCCATCCCAGTACAAACCTACTTCTCCAAGACCAGTCCCGGGAGCTATAATGACTGCATTGCCAGGCACATCAGCTCCTTTCTGTAAGGTTTTAAAATCAGTTTCTTTAAGAGCGGCCAACCCATAGGCGTTTGCCTCCATATCGTTCAAAAGAGTCACCGCATCCATCTTTAATTCTTTTCCGATTTCATCTCCATTTATTTCCCATGGCAAATTAACACCTTGAACTTTATTATTGATAACTGGTCCAGCTACACCTGTGCAAATACTATCAATTACTGGGCTTTTTTTAGGATGAAAATTATAAATCATATCTATAAAAGAAGGCTGTTCTTTAGTACGGTACTTTTTCTCTTTAAGTTGAAAAAGCTGTCCATCTTTAACTTGATATAATGCCAAATGTGTTTTAGTACCTCCTACATCTGCTGCCAATACAATCGCTTGTTGGTTGAGGTTGATGTTCTTAAAATAGGCTAAGGGTACCTCAGCTTGGTTAAGGTTAGATAAAGATATGCTGTAGGATTTGTGTATCATATTACGCATTTAGGCGATAGAAATATTCTTTACTAAATAAATATTTGGAATGAAATGAAGTAACTTAATTCCATCCTCCATAGGCCTTTAAAAGGCTTTTCTTACAGATACCAATCCCATACTACCAGCTCTTTAATTAATTACGGCAGTACGAGCAGCTGCTGAAAATCATCCTCTACAGAGGTACCTGCAGCATTGATCCATCCGGCTCTTCCCATATAACAATGAACCACTTGATAACTTGCAAGATCAATTGGATGGTCCATAGTTAACTTCGTATCTACTACATCGCTTGTTTTTCCAAAGTTATCAAGTGACATATATTCTCCTTTATTCATGGGCAATTTTTGTTGGATGATATTGACTTTATAGGGACTCCCAAATGATTAACCTGCCCAGTTAATTCAGCACTTACACTATAATCTTTATCGTATTTAAATGCATCATTTATAAGATAACACCATAAAATAGTGAACAGGCCTAACTCATGAACCTGCTGGCATGCCTTGCTTGTTTCTTGTATTTGTCTATCAGATTCTGGGGAACCAAAATATATAGTTGCTTCTACTTCTTTAGCTTCTAAATTCCAAGCCTGTTTAACTTCTCCAAAATACATTTGGCTTAAAGTATTTGGATAACTTAATAACTCATTGTGATTCCATTTTTCTTTAGGTATGGTTGTGCATTGATGTTCTAACAAGTATGCGGTATCTTTTTTTAAAAGTGATTCCATTTTCATCAAAGTCTCTTTAAGATTATTGAACTTTATGACGTACTAACGTTTAATTCATGTTGTACTTTTTCTAATAGGTACAACATCAAGCACCTCATAAAGTAACCTGCCTAAGGCAACTTCAATTTTGGAAGCAACTAGTTTAGGGCGTTGAACAAAAGGAGATCCAAAAGTTGTAAAAGCAGCAGCATTGCGATATCCCAATCTGTTATTTAAAACAAAGTTGGTCGCATACCTTTTAAAAGCAGGCGTTACAACCTATTAGACAGAAGATAAATAAAAAGAGATGCACCTTCTCCTTTACTGAAGAAGTTACCCTTCTTTTTTTTCATCTTTAGAATATTTCAATTACAACTCGTTCCTATACTTTTATGGATCAAAGCTCTTCTAAATTCGCTTCGGCAGTATTTATATTTTTTATTCCTGAAATGAGCGCGTCTGGATTAAAAGAAATACTATCGATGCCCTTTTCTACTAAAAATTGGGCAAATTCTGGGTAGTCACTTGGCGCTTGTCCACAGAAGCCAATTTTAGTTTTTGTCTTACGAGCAGAGGAAAGAACCATAGCAATCATTTTTTTTACTCCCGGGTCATTGACATCAAAAATATCGCTCAGCAATTCAGAATCTCGATCGACGCCTAATGTCAATTGAGTTAAGTCATTAGAGCCAATAGAGAACCCATCAAAATAATGAGCAAATTCCTCTGCTAGCAAAACGTTATTAGGGATTTCAATCATCATATAAAGCTCTAAAGCATTTTCTCCTCTTTTCAGGCCGTTGTTTTCTAAAAGTTGGACCACCTTATGGGCTTCTTTTAAAGTGCGGCAAAAGGGAATCATAACTTTAATGTTTTCCATTCCCAGTTCCTCACGCACCATTTTCAAGGCTCGGCATTCCAGTTCAAAAGCATCTTTATACTTGGGGTGGTAATAACGAGAAGCTCCTCTAAATCCTATCATGGGATTAGATTCCACAGG
Organism: Nonlabens sp.; assembly: GCF_018401815.1. GTDB lineage: Bacteria > Bacteroidota > Bacteroidia > Flavobacteriales > Flavobacteriaceae > Nonlabens. The sequence goes on along the minus strand of NZ_JAGYKG010000004.1, from coordinate 379,850 downwards.
TTCAAATTGTTGTCCTCCTATAAGATTAGCATATTCATTTGATTTAAAATCGCTGGTACGCACAATGACCTCTTTAGGGTAAAAGGCTGCTGCGATAGTAGCTACAGCCTCTGCTAGTTGATGAACAAAGTAATCTTCCTTATTGGGGTAATGATGCGTCAATTTTTCAATCTTTTGCTTGACCTGTACATCTTTTATCCATTCAAAATGCCTTAATGCCATAGGGTGTATTTGAATGCTGTTATTAATTATAAATTCTAAACGCATGAGTCCTACACCACTATTGGGGTACAAGGAGCACTTAAAAGCTTGTTCTGGATCTGCCAAAATAAGCATGGCTTGGGTTTGAGGTGTTTTAAGATCTTTTATATCTACTGCTGTTTCTGTCCATTTAAGTTTTCCGTCGTAGGCAATTCCGGTTGTTCCTTCTGCACAAGAAATGGTGATCTGCTGCCCGTCCTGGATAACATTTGTTGCATTGACACAACCTACAATAGCTGCTACTCCTATTTCACGAGCAACTATTGCGGCGTGACTGGTACGTCCCCCTTGATCAGTTATAATACCTGCTGCTTTTTTAAGAATAGGATCCCAGTCTGGATCTGTTTTTTCTGTAATTAAAATTTCTCCTTGTTGCAGCATATCAGACTCTTTTGGACTGTGAAGAATTCTAGCTTTTCCTGTGGTTATTTTATTACCAAGTCCCATCCCTCTTGTAATTTCCTTACCTTTTTCAATTAAGGAATAAGTGGTTATTTCTAGTTTGTTTTTTGCGCTTTGAACCGTTTCTGGTCTTGCTTGTACAATAAAAAGCGCCTTAGTTAATCCATCTTTGGCCCATTCAATATCCATAGGAATCCCGTAGTGCTCTTCAATAATAACCGACCATTTAGCCAATTGTACCACCTCAGTATCAGTTAAAACAAATTGCTCTTGCTTTTCTATAGTAGTGATCAGATTTACCGTACCACTTCCAGAATCGTCATAAATCATGGTCTTTTCTTTACTGCCTAATTTTCGGGAAATTATAGGTTGTTGTACACCTTTCTTTAAACTAGGTTTAAACACAAAGTATTCATCTGGATTGACACTTCCTTGAACAATGTTCTCTCCCAAACCCCATATGCTAGAAACCAAGACAACCTTGTCAAAGCCAGTATCAGGATCTATTGTAAAATTAACGCCCGAACAAGCCAAGTCAGAACGCACCATTAATTGTACCCCTATAGACAAGGCCACCTTTTTATGATCAAAACCATTGTCCTCCCTGTATTTTATGGCACGATCTGTAAATAGAGACGCATAACACTTCTGGCATGCAGCTAGTAACTCCTCCTCTCCTTTTACATTCAAATAACTTTCTTGCTGACCTGCAAAACTAGCATTAGGCAAGTCTTCGGCGGTAGCACTACTTCTTATTGCTAAGGAAATGTCAGTGCCGTACTTATTTTTAAGAGCAGCATAAGCTTCCTGAATAGCTTCCCTTATGACCTGAGGTATGGATGCTATTGAAAAATGTTTTCTGATCGCAGCACCAATTATTTTTAAGTTTGAAAAATCCTTGGTATCTAATCCTTGCAACTCATCAAAAATAGATTCCTTTAAATGCTGCTGTTCTAAATAATACCAATAGGCATCAGAAGTAATGGCAAACCCGTCAGGCACTTGTACATTCTTTAAAGTTAATTTTTGAAACATTTCTCCTAATGAGGCATTTTTACCGCCCACAATAGCAATATCTTGTATATCAATCTCACTAAAGTTTTTAATGTAGTCTCCCATGGTTATCATTTTAAGCAGCAATAACTTGTGTTTTAATGACCTAAATATCTCATAAGAGTGAGGTACTCCAAATGATATTTATCATGTACCGTCTAATAATTGGAAGCCCCACAGGGAGCTCTTTAATAAAGATCACAAAAAAAACTTCTTGTTCCGCTTTCGCGAAAGCGGAATTCCACAGATTTTGGAACTGTTTTGAGCTCGTGTAGTTGGTACTCAAAACATCTACAAAATAGGTCTAGGAGCGGTGCGTATGTTCTAAAAATAAGTTCATAATTCCTGTGATTTGAGTATGCCTAAAGTTTCAACCTTGTTTTGGCCGTAGGCAAAAAAATACTTATTGATTTCAAGTAATCAAATAGACATTTCTGCTTTTTACAATTCGTTTCTAAGCATAGTAGTTCAGCCTCTATATTATAAATGTGTTGATCCAACGAGATGAATGCCCGCTTATAGTTGGTAATTAAAATGGGACCATAAGGGTCGATCTTTATGAATTAATTTCTCGCTCTTTCTTTTATTCAGGCCATTAGGCTTTACTCGGCAATCTCTACCGCTTTAAATAGCTCTTCTATATTTTTATTTCCATAATGACTGGACAATGGTCAGACCCATACCAGTCAGAGGCTATTTTTATGGAGGTAACCTTCTTTACTAGAGAACTGCTGGTTAAAAAGTAATCAATTCTCCATCCTATATTCCGCTCTCGGCCCTTAGATCGGTAACTCCAATAGGTATATGCGACATCCTTAGGATGTAAAATCCTAAAAACATCAACCAATCCACTTTGAAGCAATGCTTCCATTCCATCAATTTCTATTTGAGTATAACCAGCTACTTTATTATAATTAGCCAGATCATTCTTTAAATCTATAGGTTGATGGGCAACATTAAAATCTCCAGCAACTATGATGGGTTTCTTTTCTTGGAGGTTCTTTAAAAACTTTAGAAAATCCTGATCCCACTTTTTCCTATAGGTTAACCGTTGCAGTTTTTGTCCAGAATTAGGTGTGTAAACATTCACTAGATAAAAATAAGTGTATTCAGCACATACTATTCTGCCTTCTGCGTCATGTTGCTTTATTCCCATATCATTAACTACAGCAATAGGTTTTGTTTTAGAAAGTAATACAGTGCCGGCGTATCCCTTTCTATCTGCTGGGTTTGAATAAATATTATAATCACTAAAGTCGTTCAATGAAGTTGCTACATCCTCTATTTGCGCTTTTGTTTCTTGTAAGCATATGATATCTGGGCTCATTATCACCAGAGCATTTATAATGTCTTTTTTTACAATAGCTCTAAGTCCATTCACATTCCAAGAAACAATAGTCATATTATTTTGCTGTATGAAAGTTAGTATTGAAAGACCCTATGTGCTTTTTTAAACATCAATAGCACTTACTTATGACTAAAGGGCACAGTCCCGAAAGTTTAAAACCTTAGCTTAACTCTTATTAATTGCATTAGGCACTCTTTGCTTTCCTATAATTTCAAGTATATTAATTTGATAAACTATTGGGATACCTACTGAGGCTAATTCTATAGAAAATTCGCTGATAAAGTGCAGGTCTCTTTTTTCTTTTTTTCTAATTACTTTCCTTACACCAATTGCAAATTGATGTAAAAAGTATTTGGCATCAACTCCATGAAGCTCTTCAAACACTCCAACAACCAATACTGATTTCCAATTGTTGACAGACTCTACTTCTTCGACTACTAGGGAGACATTGTTATGCTTCCTCATGGCATTTATTTTATGCCCCTCCACCGCATAACAAATAACAGTGTTTTTAGTTGCATTGTAATAATAGGTTATAGGTACCACATACGGCCTGTCTTTTGATACAAATGCTAAATGACCTAAATAATTATTCTTTAGGATTTTAATGCCTTCATTTTTTTCTAGCTCGCTCATTTTTTCTGTGTTTTATAATTGGTATCAAATCCATTTTACAAGAGGTAGATCCCTAGGAAATTGCATCAAGGAGTTTTTTGGAAAAAATCTCAAGTCATATTGGAATGCTCCTGTAGTATTGGCAGTGATTCTTCCTCTATAAATAGCTTGTTTATTTTTGGATGCGACCATTGGCAATTCTTCTATACTATTAATCTGATAGCGGCCATCTTTTAAACGTTTTGCAAAAACCAGTTCTACACCTATCTCTTTTGCTGGTAGTCCATTTAAATTCAAAATAACCTCTGCATTAAATTCATCTCCTAACTGTAATGGCTCTATATTATTTGAAAACTGAACTTCAACCACAGAAATTTTAGACCATCGATCGCTTATATTTTTAGACCAGTTGACAATACTCTTTGTAGTTTCATAGTTGTTTTCTCTTAAACTCTGCACCCTTTTGTACATTTTACTATAGAACTTTTCAATGTACTCGTTTAACATTCTGGTAGTTGTAACTTGGGGAGCAATATGTTCAAATGAATTTTTAATTCGCTGGACCCATTTTTCAGAGACCCCAGATTGGTTTTTATCAAAATATTCGGGAATAATCTCGTATTCTAAGATATTATAGATCATTTCAGCATCTATATCGTCTTGATCAGCTTGATGCTCATAAATAGATTCTTGCGGTAACGCCCATCCTGCATCTTCTCGATAGGCTTCAGCCCACCAACCGTCCATAACGCTGAGATGTAGTGTACCATTCAAAACAGCCTTCATACCACTGGTGCCAGAAGCTTCCTTCTCTCGTTGTGGGGTATTGAGCCATAAGTCTGCACCTTTTACAAGCAATTGAGCTAAGGCCATATCATAATTTTGAATAAATAAAATTCTACCTACAAATTGTGGTTTTTCTGAAATCTCAACAATTCGTTTGATCAATTTTTGTGCAGTTGTATCTGCTGGATGTGCCTTCCCTGCAACTATAATTTTAACAGGTTTGAGTGTATGATTCACTAATTTCTCAAGCCTCTTTAAATCTCTGAACAATAAGTCGGGGCGTTTATAGGTAGCAAATCGGCGAGCAAAAACAATAATAAAATCATCCTCCTTTAAAGAGTGAAGAACCTCATATACTGCTGCAGGAGGTACATGCAAGTCTTTTAACCCAGATCTTAATATATTTCTAATTCCGTTGATCAATTCTTTTTTTAGTTCTTTTTTGATCTCCACAATTTTATTGGAAGAAATGCTGGTGATTTTTGACCAATAATTGGGATTAGAAGTCTGCTGTAAAAAATCACCACCAAAAGTTTCTGTAAATAATTGTTGCCATAATGGCGCCATCCAGGTAGCAAGATGAACACCATTTGTGACGTAATTTATTCGTAATTCTTCTTCAAGAAATCCTTTCCATAGAGGTTGGAACATTTTTTGGGTTACTCCTGCATGTATTTTACTAACCGCATTTATATCTCCTGATAAGCGAGCAGCAAGACAACTCATAGAAAACTTTTCATTTACATCTGAGGCGTTGATTTTTCCAAATGCCAAAACCCGATTCCAAGGCACATTTAAAATTTCTGAAAAATGAGATAAATAACTTCGTAATAAATTTTCATCAAAAGTATCTAGCCCAGCGGGTACAGCCGTGTGAGTTGTAAATAAAGTAGAGGCAGTAACCACTTGTCTGGCTTCCTCAAAATTTAAGTTTTTGTGTGTCACCGCCCTTAGCAGACGGAATAAACCCGTAAATGCCGTGTGTCCTTCGTTGTAATGAACTAAGTCAGGAGTCATGTTTTGGGTTTCCATAAATTGAAGAGCACTTAAGGCCAATACTAATTCTTGTCTTAAGCGATATTCCTTATCTCCCCCATATAAGTGATGTGTTATGCTCTTGTTTTGGTCACCATTCTCTGCAATATCTGTATCAAATAGATAAAGACACACTCTACCTACCTCCACTTTCCATACTTGTACCATAACAATAGGTCCCCTAAATGGTATTTGTAAAATCAAATGCTTACCTTCTTTATCCCTTACTGGCTCTATTGGTAACTGAGTAAAGTGTTGCTTTTCATATGTGACAATTTGTTCCCCTTGAAATGTTAATCCTTGACTAAAATATCCATACCGATAAAGCAGTCCAAATGCAGCGATATCAAGATTCTGGTCACTAGCTTCTTTTAAATAATCTCCCGCCAAAACACCCAGCCCTCCAGAATAGATAGGTAGTGATTCATGCACCCCGTACTCCATGCATAAATAGGCAATTTTAGGAGCTGCTCTTTTTGAGCTTACAGCCTTATAATCGTGTAGCTTTTTAGTGATATTCTTTAGATTCTCTAGAAATACAGGATCTTTGGCCAATTTCAAAAAATGTGAATAGGTAATAGAACCTAATAAAGCAATCGGATTGTGATGAACTTGCTCCCATAAGTTCCTGTCAATGGAGGAATAGAGCTCCTTTGCTTCAGGATTCCAAGACCACCATAAATTTTTACTCAATATTTCAAGATCTTTTAAAGCCGTAGGGACTTTAAACTGAACCATTGCACTTTTCCAAATAGGTTCGTTGGACTCTGGAAGTTGGGTATATGATGTAGCGTCTACTTTGAGTGTTCTTTCTAAATGACGAGTTCTTAGAAGATATCTTTTCAAAGCGATATCATAGACCTTAATGTAATTAAGAATTAAATTTTTCCACAAAAACGATCTGGATAGTTCAAAGGCCTTGGCTCTAGCGGCTGCGACTTCATTTTCATTTTTATTACTAAAATCATTTATGTAATTACAAATTTGTTCAGTAACCGTTTCGTGGTTGAAATCGGACCGCTCAATAACCAACATTCCATCTTTAAAATCACTAAACATTGATTTTACTTGCAATCCAAAACCTGTTAAGGTAGTTGTAACTGTAGGCACGTGAAAGGCTAGACTTTCCAAGGGAGTATAACCAAAAGGTTCATAGTAGGAAGGAAATACGCTAAGGTCAAAACCTATCAAAATATCGTAATAAGTCATATTAAAGACTCCATCTCTACCATCTAAATAGATGGGTGCAAAAACGATTTTCACCTTGTTTTCTTTGTCATTCAACAATCCACAATTTTTAATTTGCTGCCAGATAGCATCGTGATCGGGATCTTGTAAGAAATGAGTTGCTACTGATGGTTCTCCCCCTTTTTTAAGAACTCCTGATGTTAATCCCTCTAGCACTTCAGGTTTGGCACAGGTATGTGCAGCAGGAACGGTTACAAATGCTATGACATCACGTGAACTATCTTTTTTATGGTTCAGATTAGCTAATGCGTCTATAAAAAGATCAATTCCTTTGTTCTTGTACTCATATCGACCGCTAGTTGCCACTATTAAACTATCTTCTTTTGCTCGGTAGCCAAATACTGCAGAAGCTACATTTAATAAATTTTCTCTAGCTTCTACACGCTTTTTGTCAAATACCTCTTGGTTAGGCACAAAAGAATCATCAAATCCATTGATAGTTACTTTATCTACCGCTTTACCTAATAGCTGCTCACATTCTTTAGCCGTATTATCGCTAACTGTTGTAAATGTATCAGCAATAATAGCAGCTGCTTTTTCTAAGGAGTGTTTTGATAGAATATTAAAATCTTTAGCCACCTGGTCTCCATTATAGGTGTTAAACTTGCTGTAAAATGGAAGTCCTCGACCACACAGTGCTCTCCCTGTTACCGTTGCATGAGTAGTAAAGACTGTAGCTACATCTGGAACCGTATTTTCAAGATATAATACACCAGCTCCTGTCATCCATTCATGAAACTGTGCCAAAACTATAGTGTCTTGATCCAAATAGAAGGTCTTAAAACTTTCAATGATTTTACCACAAGCATAGCCAAACAATGCTGGTTCTATATAATCCCACCCCCCTTTTAAAGAGTCCAACTGATTTCTGCTCCAAAGTTCTCCAAATATTTGATCCTTATTTGAAAACAAAGGAGAGAAATCAATAAGAATGGTAATGGGTTTGCTCGGTATATCCCATCGACCTACCCTAAACTTAATTCCATTGATATCCAACCCTTCTTTCCATGTTTTAAACATTTCTGAATCTTCCATAAAGGCTGTGTTTCCCTCTAAACCTTTGTACAAATCAGGACCTACCATCATAAAATGATCGCCGTATTTTTCTTGCATTAAAACGGCCTTGGTTGATATAACGGTATAAATTCCCCCTACTTTATTACATACTTCCCAACTTACTTCAAAAACATAATCAGGTTCCTTATATTTTCCCTCCTTCTTTTCCATGTTTTAAAATGTTTTTATCTTCTCTATTATTTAGTTTTTAACGCTCCAATGGAATCACCAACACTGCTTACTATTTGCATCAACTTCGTTATAATAAAGGAATGGAAGTAGCAACTGCTTTGTTTGCATTTTCCAATCTCAATGAGAAGTCTGTCAGCACGTTCATATAATTAAGAAATGCATCGTATGGGCTGTTATACGGATTAAAATAGTTGTCAAAAAAGCCGTTGTCGCTCATATAATAAAAATGATCAGCCGACTGTAAATAGCTCCAATCCTTGTGCAACTGTTGGTTATTTAGCTTGCCCAATTTATTTTCTAAATGATATAAAGATTTAAAGGCCTCCATTTGCAATTCATTTTCAAAAACCTCATTTCCAACACTTTTACTACCTTTATAAGAATTAGGAAAAAAACTTTGTGATCTTGGTTGATGACTCTCTAATGCTTCTTGTGGTGTACTCAAAATCATCTCTTTATCTTCAGCCAGATAGTGCATCAAAAATTTTAAAAAAGAAAAAATTCCTGTGTTGCTTTTATGAGTTGATCCAAAGCTGGTGCAGTCCATCGTTATAGTAACTATTTTTTCTTTAGGCTGAAGGCCCTTTAACCAAGAGATGTACTTGTCGGCCGTAAGAGGCCATTCACTCCAATCCTTTTGAGAAAACCTAAAAGAGATGTCATTACTAAGAGATGAATTTCTTAAGAGAAACTTTAGGGGCTTTACTGAATTGTTTTTATAAATAGCATATTGATTTTTACCATGTACAACGGCCGCTTCGTCAGTTGTAATTATAGCCTTAAAACCCAATTCAAAAATGGTGTTACAAAGCTGTTCTGAGAGAATAAATCCTGTATTTAAAAAAGTGGATGGTATTTGTCTAAAGTGTTTTTCTATTGCTTTTTTATGAAGACCAACTTCCATAGAAAAGGAGTTCATAGAAGTCGCAGAAAATAGTGACCTGCTGTTCGTTTGACCTATAAATTCTACATTTCCTGTTGCTGCAAGTCGCTGAAAGCTTTCTAAAACATGTGGCGCATAGCGCTGCATTTGATCCAAAGCGGTTCCCGAAATAGCAAAACTTATTTTAATTGAATTACCATAGGTATTAATGAGATCCATCAAAATTTGAACTGTGGGTAAGTAGCTCTCTTCTGCAATGCTGAGCAGTAGTCTTGCATTATTTTCATGATCATAGTAATTATTATCATTACCAATATCAAAGAAGTGATATTTCTTTAGGCGAAACGGCTGATGCACCTCAAATAAGAACGATATATGTTTGGTAGTTGTTTTCATATCACGCTATGGATTTATATATGTGTGAGACCCCTATAGCGGTATGTTCCCATGTCAAGGTTTTAAGATCTCTGCTGCTGCTTCCTTTTACCATCTCGCCAAGTATTTTGTAATTCAACAACCCGTGAATGACGTCTGCGAGATTATCGGTATCCCAATAATCTACCTTTAGGACGTGTGGCAATACTTCTGAAACTCCCGATTGTTTAGAAATAATAACTGGCACATGGTTATATATTGCCTCAAGTGGAGTGATGCCAAAGGGTTCTGATACCGATGGCATGACAAAAATATCAGTCATTTTTAACATTCGCTGGACGGCATTACCTTTTAAAAAACCAGTAAAATGAAATTTAGTAGCCAATCCTTTGGAAGCTGCTTTTAATATCATCTCATTCATAAGATCTCCACTTCCCGCCATGACAAACCTTACATTTTTGTTTTTTTTTAAAACTTTTTCCGCAGCTTCAATAAAATACTCAGGTCCTTTTTGATACGTTATTCTACCTAAAAAGGTAACGATTTTATCTTTCAATAGTTTCTTGTATAGAGGTGATGGCTGTTCTTTTTGTATCACACCATTATAAACTGTAATGACTTTTTGAGATGGGATATGATAGTTGTGAATAACGGTTTTTCGAGTCAGGTTACTTACAGTCATTACTTTGTCTGCTGCTTGCATTCCAAGTTGTTCAATTTGGAAAACCTGCTTGTTGATATTCTTTGAACGATCGAACTCGGTGGCATGTACATGCACCACCATAGGTTTTCCACTCACCTCTTTGGCGAGTATTCCAGCAAGATAGGTAAGCCAGTCATGTGCGTGAATAATATCAAATTCTACCTCTAATGCGATTTGAGAAGCAACTACAGCCAGCCAATAAACTTCCTCTAAGAGGTTTTCTTGATAGGTGCCAGAAAATGTATAGGTATCCATTTTCATATTTTGAAAGCTATTGGGACGTATTTGATAGATGGCTTGATTTAATAATGTTACATATTTGGCACTCCATTTTTTAGGCAGCTTAATATGGCTCGCACTGATCAATTGAAACTGTGGCGTTTTCAATTCTTTAGTGGTATTGGGAATCACAAATTTGACGTCATAACCAACATTTATAAGTCCTTGAACTAGTCCATGGCAAGCTGTGGCCAATCCTCCTGAAATTTCTGGTGGATACTCCCACCCAAACATTAATACCTTCATATTTCTAAGCTTTGTAGTTGGATATGTAACTCTAGCAAGAAATAAAAATCAAAACATTGCTGTTGATTCCACTTTAAATAAAGCAGATTAAGCACTATATCCCTTACTATTTTTCGTTTTAAAACAACGAGTTATTCTTGCATTAAGAATTGAAAATAAAGAAAGAACAGTGTTTTTAAAATGACATAAATCATGCTACATGGGAACATATAAGGGTTTAGAATAGCGAGCTTCCCTTATTTTATTTTATAATACTTGTGCAGCATTTGATGTATTCTTAGCAACTCTGCCACACTCCAAGCTTGTGAAATAGCACCTCTCGGATGATGTGGTGGGTCCCCATCATATACTTCAGAAACCGTTCCTAATCCATGCTCTTGTAACGTGTTTTCAAAATCATTATAAAGAGACTGTATCCACCCGACTCCTTTGTTTTGGTGAATTTTCAAATACCCTTCTGCATAATGACCTAAAAGCCAAGGCCATACGGTACCTTGATGGTATGCACTATCACGACTCTGTTGACTTCCTTGATATGAGCCAATATAATTAGGATCATCTGGGCTTAAGCTGCGCAATCCCCTTGGAGTAAGTAATTTGTTTTCAACCACTAACAATACGGCTCTACACTGCTTTTCATTTAAAGGCGTAAAAGCTAAAGAGGTAGCAATAACTTGATTAGGGCGTATCGACCAATCCACAAAGCCATCTTTTGCAACATCTGCCAAATAACCTTTTTCTTGATCCCAAAAAGTTTCTAAAAATGCAGTTTTTATTTTATTAATATAAGGCTCCCAATTACTGACAAAATCTTCATCACCACTTAATCGAGCAGATGCCACGCTAAAACACACTGCATTATACCAAAGGGCATTAATCTCAACAGCATAACCCATACGCGGGGTAACCACTTTATTTTCACAGACAGCATCCATCCATGTAAGGGCAACTCCTTCTTCCCCAGCATAAATCAGAGCGTTGTCTTGCATCTGGATATTATATTGTGTGCCTTCCTTATACCCATTTAATATAGATTTCATGTAAACCCCATACTTTTTCCATAGTGTTGAAGGGGTAGCTGTATGTTGCACATATTGTTGAAGGGTCCAGAACAACCATAAAGGGGTATCTACAGCGTTCCTTGCTGCTTGTTTTCCTGTACCTAAATTAGGGAATAGTGGCCCGTTAAGCTCTTGAATCATACCATCCAATACGGCTTTAAAGTCTTTCACATTTCCTTGACTCAAAGTAAGCCCAGGTAATGCGATAAACGTATCCCTGCCCCATCGATTAAACCAAGGATAGCCAGCAATCACTTCAGTCTGTCGATCTCGTTGGATTATAAATTGGGAAGCGGCATGTATCAAACAATCCTCCATTGTTTTAAATAAAGGAAGCTTTTGGACTGCTTTTGTAAAACTACTTTTTAAACCTTTAGGATTTACTTCTTTTAATCCCGCAGAAAAGACCAGGCTTTCACCTTTCCTTAAATCTGCTAAAAAATACCCAGGCTTCCAAAGATCTTCATGATAGTCATAACCTCGTTCCTTTTCCCTTTCATATTCAGCATTGTAGTACCAGTCTGATTCCTCTACAAATGTTGACTTGTTTGACGAGAATTGTAAAAAAAGCTTGTCGTATAGTTCATAAGGATGAAAGCACACACCACTAGGCACTTTGATATTTCTGGTATTCCAAGTAGAATTTGCCTTATTCAAGCAATGTTTATTCTTAAACGCTAAAAATGGGTTTAATTTCAACTGCACCGCCGATTTTGAATCTATTAACGTGTACCTTATTAAAATTTGATTCTTGTATGGCACCAATACCAGCTCCTTGGTGAGGATCACATGACCTATCGCATAGGTAACTTTATGCACCGGTTCTACCTCTATAGTGCTGATATAGTGACATGAATGAGGAGCATAGGTATTGGGATATTTTTGAGTTCCCAATTCATAATGATGTTGATCCTCTGTAATTTCCTCGGTAATAGTAGATAAAAGTACATGTTGATCTAAGTCAATATGTGGTTGAGGCACCGCTAGTAACCCGTGATATTTTCTTGTATTGGTACCAATTATTGTGGAATAGCAATAACTGCCTACATTGTTAGTTTGGAGGACTTCTCTTTTAAGAGAATAATCAAGATTGGAAATTTGGCTGGATGTGATTTTTATATAACTCATTTTTTGTTCAGTTAAGAACTAAAAGTAAAATGATTTTAAATCTCATCACATGATTTAAATCATGTAATAAATTAGAAAACAGGATATTAGAGGCACCCTTACCTACACAATGTCAAGTGTTTTTTTGTATGGTATAAAGTGTATTCTCGCTTTCGCGAAAGCGAGAATACTCACATCAAATTCTACCAAATGAAAATCTATTTGAAAAGAAGTTACTTCCAAGATTTTCTGTCGAAATGCTTACGCACCTTATTTTCTTATGGATACAGCACTTCCTCCAATGTGATAAGTCCTCCTATAGGTCTGGAGCATTTATTTAATTAATAACAACTTACCCAATATTAGTGGTAGAGTAATTCATAAAAAGCTTATTTTTCAAAATTAGGGTTCTTTTTGGAAAAGCATGCGGTATGTTACCAGCGGCATTCCATTTTAAAGAATCTCACTAAAAGAACTCACTCGCTATATGAAAGAAAATCCCCTAACTATGGAAATGTTATTGGACCAGCTTGCTGGTCTAGAAATCATCCAAATAGCTGCAATCCCAATGATTTTACTTGTATTGATGGAGTGGTTGTTTACCATTTATCAAAAAAAAGAGTACTATAATGGACTAGATACGTTATCTGCCACATGTATAGGTCTTGTAAATGTTGGAATTTCTGCCCTTTTAAAAATAGGGATTTTCGGGGTCTTTTTGTTTTTTTACAATGCAGTTCCTTGGAGCATTCCAAGAGTATGGTGGGCTTATATTCTCTGTATCATTTCTATTGATTTTTGTAGGTACTGGTCGCATCGATTAACTCATGTCAATCGCTTTTGGTGGGCAACTCATGTGACTCATCACAATTCTGAGAAATATAACTGGTCGGTTTCTTTTAGATTGGGGTGGACGCAGCACATCAAAATTATATTTTTTATCCCGATCATTCTGATGGGATTTGATCCCGTACTATTTTTTATATGCCATCAAATTGAGGTGTTGTATCAGTTTTGGATACACACAGAATATATTAGAAAATTGCCTGCTCCTATTGAATATATTTTTGTGACACCATCGCACCACAGGGTTCATCATTCAAAAAATGAAAAATATTTGGATAAAAATTTTGGATCGACATTTATTGTTTGGGATAGACTTTTCGGGACCTTTCAAACTGAAGAAGAACAAGCCATATATGGTATCACAAAACCAATCAATTCCTATAATCCCATTACGTTGAATTTTCACGAATGGAAGGACATCGCGTTAGACGTTATAAAAAGTCGCTCCATAAAAGAAGCTTATGCCGTGACATTTACCAGTCCTGCTAAGTTGGCTGAAGTTAAAGCCCATTTTGAAGCTGCCTCTTTAAAAAAATAAAACAAGCTTATCCTACAAGAACGCATTAAGCAGTGGTTGCTACCTCAATCAACTAAGTTATTTGATTTTACTGCCCCCTTTTAGAAAGATGAAATAAGATGGAAGACTAATTATTACGGGATGAATCGATCAAGGAGCAATACACTTAAATTAGTTCAAGACCATTCAATTTGCTTTTTAGTAGGTTTAACAACTGCAAGTAATAGGCTGCTCTACTAGATGCACTTGATCAGTGTTCATCACTAAATAGGTGCCTATTCTCTTTAATGCTTCGCTTTTGTTCTTTTTCGCTTGACCATATTCCAGATAACCGTTCATACTATTATAATTTTTTATATGTAATTTGTTTGCTAACTTCGTTATATCATTATGTACTCTATAATATAGCTGAAGCCAACCTTTGCTTTTGAAAAATATGAACATGAAAAAAAAACTCGTATTATTTTTAACTATACTAATTTTTATTAGCTGTAGGCAAGAAAAAAATCAACATGATCCACAAATTTTCACAGAAAATGAAGAGCCAACAGGAGTTGATAACTTAGCCTACAAATGGGGACAGATGGCTTTAATTGCCCAAGCAAAGGATACCGAAAGGTTTCAACCAAGACCTACTGTCACTTCTAGATACTTGGGATTGGTATTTGTTTCCATCTTTGATGCATGGAGTAGATTTGATGAAAAAGCACTTCCGGTGTACCTTGACAAGGTTGAAAGAAAGCCAATTAATGAACGCAATTTAAGAAACAAAGAGATAGCTATTAGTTATGCTGCTTTTAGAGCCTTGAATGAGTACTATTATTCAGACCAAAAATTGTTTGCCGAGTTCATGATAGAACTTGGATTAGACCCTAACAATAATTCCTTAAATCCCAATACTCCTGAAGGTATTGGAAACCTCGCTGCAATGGCTGTTATTAATGCTAGAAAGGGTGATGGGGCCAATCAATATGGAGAAGAAGATGGATCAAATGGAATACCTTATTTTGATTATACCGGATATGCTCCAATAAATTCGCCAGATGTGAACATCGACCCAGATCGATGGCAACCTAAATACTTTTCAGACGGTAAAGGAGGTACTTATGCCCCTAGTTGTCTCACTCCTTTTTGGAATAAGGTAGAACCCATTGCATTAAAATCTGCTGATCAATTCCGTCCGGGACCACCACCAAAAATAGGCTCTATGCAAATGAAGCTAGAGGTTCAAGAAGTTATTGATTTGCAAAAAAATCTAACTGACTATCAAAAAGCCTTGGTAGAATTTATGCGAGATGGTCCCGAGTCTGTTCAACAAGCTGGACATTGGTTAAAGTTTGCACAAGAGGTTTCCCTTAGAGATGACCACACTCTAGATCAAGATGTAAAAATGTATTTCTATAATCAGATCGTAGCAATGGATGCGTTTATTGCTAATTGGGATTCTAAAATGTTTTATGACTCTGCCAGGCCTTATGCATTGGTTCATGAGTATTATGAGGGACAAAAAATTAAAGCTTGGGGAGGAGAAGGCAAAGGAATGATAGAAATAGATGGCTCGAAATGGCAACCCTATTCACCCCCTGTATTTTTATGCCCTCCATTTCCTAGTTATACTTCAGGTCATAGTACCATAAGTGGTGGATGTGCGGAAGCATTAAAAATATGGACTGGTAGTGAAAAATTTGGTTCTGAGGCCTTACTAGTGGCGGGTGCCTTAACAGAACCTGATCACCTAGGAAGTACGATTACTTTGAAATTCCCCACATTTACAGAAGCTGCTGAAATGGCTGGAATATCGCGAGTATTAGGAGGATATCACATACAGTCGGATAATATTGCAGGATTAGAATTGGGTAGAAAAGTAGCTAGAGAAGACTGGAAGTTTTACAAAAAACATATAGGAGAGGAATTATAATTAACCATTAAGACGATCAACCTCTTTGATTTTAATCAGACTAAAAGGTCTCCCCTTTTGTCTAGGCTTGTTGTCACTTAAAAATTTAAGGCAGCACCTGTTCCAACACTCCTATCCTATTGCACCCTAGATCAACTCTTATTAAAATGATCAAGAAACTTCAAAATACCAAGATAGAAGTATCTAAAAAAATTCATGCTGTTTTTCAAGCCTCCTATACAGTAGCGGCCAAAATTTTAAAAGCTATTGATTCCCCTTCTTTAAGCAGCCCTCTAAAAAATTACAAGGAAAGTAAAACTGACTTTTTGGGTTTTATTAAGAATAAGGAATTAGCCGGAGTCATTGAAATAAAGCATGCCAATGATCATACCCGTATTGCAAGTCTGGTTATAAAACCAGACTGTTTCAGACAAGGAATTGCAAGTCAACTGATAGGGTTTGTTTTTAATACTACTTATGACTCCGGTATATTTATTGTAGAAACTGGTCTGATTAATGGACCAGCCAATGGGCTCTATAAAAAATTCGGTTTTATAGAGGTGAGCCAATGGGACACTGAATTTGGTATTCGCAACATACGATTGAAACGCAATTAAAATATTAGCAACCGGGGTGCTATTGAACTGGAATAAAAAGCAAAGTAGTTTTTTGGTCAAAAATTTAAAGACAATATATAACACACCCCTATTATTAGTCCCTTTTTTTAAAAGTAGAAAAAATGTTGCTAAGTTCTTTAAATCCGTAGCCTTAGTGAGATAAAAAAAGACCGATTACTCCTGAAAATAACTTTATTTAAGTGTTAATAAGTACGTTACCTACTTTTAAAACTGACCCAGAAGTACTACCTTGTTGATCTCGTTATGATGTCAAATTTTTAAAGGTGTTGATTGTTGTAGAGAATAATGATGGGTATTCCGTTGTGGTGATCGAGTCCCTTAATAACCTTTGTTTCTTATAAATTTTTACTGCTGAATAAATAATAAAAATGAATAATTTACAAACTGCTATACGAACGACGTACTTCAGCATCATCGGAAACCTTGCTTTAGCTCTTATAAAAGGATGTGCTGGTTTCTTTGGAAATTCTTACGCGCTGATCGCAGATGCGATAGAATCCATAGCAGATATTTTTGCTTCATTTTTAGTGTTATTAGGGTTTACATATGCCAAGAAACCTGCCGACAAAAATCATCCCTATGGACATGGTAAAATTGAACCTTTAATCACATTTGCGGTAGTTGTTTTTCTTGTGATCTCCGCTACCTTAATTGCTTACCAAAGCATTCAAAATATTCAGACACCCCATAAAGCCCCAAAAGCATGGACACTGATTGTGTTGGGGCTAATCATCATTTGGAAAGAAGTCTCCTTTAAAATTGTGATAAAAAAAAGTAAACAAACCAATAGTTCTTCTCTTAAAGCAGATGCATGGCATCATAGAAGTGACGCCATAACATCTGTAATGGCATTTATTGGAATAACAGTAGCTCTATTTTTTGGAAAAGGCTATGAAATAGCTGATGATGTTGCAGCCCTGTTTGCATCATTCTTTATTTTATACAATAGCTATTTGATTTTAAGACCCGCTTTAGGAGAGGTAATGGACGAGCAACTTTACGGTGACCTACAAAATGAAATCAGGAAAAAATCATTAGAAGTGGAAGGCGTTTTAGGTACTGAAAAATGTTTTATCCGCAAAGCCGGAATGAAATTTCACGTGGATTTACACGCTATCATTGACGGGCAGATTTCTGTAAAAAAAGGTCATGACATCTCCCATCATTTAAAAGATCATTTAAAAAACAAATTACCTAATTTAGGACAGGTACTTATTCATATTGAGCCCGATCATTAAATAGGATGAAGTGAATAGTGATATTTAACTGATTACAAGGTTACATGTTATCATTATGGTATTAAAACACCTCAAATGAGTCAGAAATGGCCAAAAAAAATAGAATAACTCACAAATTTTAGTGTTTTTTTAAAAAAAAACTACTAAAAACCTCCAACTTGTCACCGACAACTTGGCGCTTCAACCCGGTTACATAAAATAAAATTTAAGGTTTTAACAACCATTAATAACATATACCTTGAATTTCGCAACTATTAGTCCATTCCATTTAAGATACCTCAATTCTTTTAATATAAATAATCATAAGGATACTTCTGTATAATACTTGCAGTGGTTAAGATTCAATTAATATTGATAATGAATACCTTATAACATGAAAGTATTAGTAATTGGCGCAGGAAATATGGGCTTCACTTATTCTGAAGGAATGGCAAGCTCGCCGCTGCTCTCAAAACAAAAACTTAGGATCTATGATACCGACCCTAATAAAATTAAAACACTAAATGAAGATGGAAGGTTCCAAGTTTACAGCAAACTGGAAGATTGTTTGCCTAAATCGGACATTGTTTTTATAGCTGTAAAGCCTTACCACTGTGAAGGTTTATTTGAAGAAATGAAATCCTTGATCAATCAGGGACAACTATTTGTTTCCTTGATGGCAGGGGTCACTATTGATACCATTCAAAATCAATTAGGTGTTCAAAAAGTAGTGAGAACCATGCCTAATTTACCAGCTCAAGTGGGAAAAGGGGTCACTTCTTACACAGAATCTGAAGAAGTTTCTCGTGTAGAACTTCTTATGGTACGCAACCTTATTGAAACAACAGGGGTTTCTATACATGTAGAAACTGAAAACTTTATTGATGCCTCTACAGGAATTTCTGGTAGTGGACCAGCTTACGTATTTTATTTTATGCAATCTATGTTAGATGCAGCTCTTAAAATGGGCTTTTCAGAATACGACTCCAAAGTATTAGTAAGCAGCACCTTTGAAGGAGCTATAGCGTTGTTCAATCAAAACAACATCTCTCCTGAATCATGGATTGACAAAGTAGCCTCCAAAGGAGGAACAACAAGAGCTGCCATTGATTCTATGGAAGATAATAACGTCAACGAACTTATAAAAGACGCTGCTTATGCAGCATTTGATAGAGCGGTAGAACTAGGAAAAGAATAATTATGGGACCGAAAAGAATCGTAGTAAAGGTCGGTACCAACGTATTAACTAATAAAGATAACAGGATCTTAGGACCGGTTATTAAAGAATTAGTACGTCAAATTTCAGTGTTGTACGAGCGTAACATCATGGTTGTACTGGTATCTTCTGGATCTGCCATTGCAGGAAAAGAAATTCTCGGAGATACTAAAATAGAAGACCCGTCTATCAGAAGACAAGTGTACTCTGCGGTAGGACAACCTAGAATGATGCGCCATTACTATAGTATTTTTCATGATTATGGAATGCGATGCGCACAAGTACTAGCCACTAAACGTGATTTTGATGCTGGATTGCACAGAAAAAATATGATCAATTGTTATGAAGGATTGCTCTCTGAAGGGGTTATTCCTATAGCTAATGAAGATGATGCGGTATCTCTAACCATGTCCATGTTTTCTGATAACGACGAGTTAGCTAGTTTAGTTGCCGAATTATTAGATGCCGATAAATTAATTATCTTATCTGATACTGACGGATTATACACTGGACATCCTGATGATGCAGATTCCACTATGATCAACGAAGTAAGATCTGACCAAAACGTAGAACAATACGTGAAGGCTTCTAATAAAAAAGAAGGCGAAGGCAGAGGTGGTATGGGATCTAAATTGAAGATCGCCAAAAGTACGGCTCAAAAAAACATCCCTACTTATATTGCTAACGGGAAACGCGCCAATGTGATTGTAGATATCATTGACGATAAAGAAGTAGGAACAAAATTTATACACTAATAAAGACATTCCAATAGATATGAAATTATTAAGCTCAGAAATAAAAAATCAAGTCCTCAACTCCATGATCTCGATCATTGATAGAGAACGCAACGCTGTTCTAGATGCTAATAAAAAGGACTTACAGGCATTTAATAGAGAAGACCAAGCTCTATATGACCGACTAGTGGTGAATGATGCCAAAATTAACAGTATGATCCAAGCCATCAAAGAAGTTCAAGCCCAAGAGGATCCTGTAGGAAAAGAAATATCTGATGTAACTTTAGATAGCGGGTTGAAAATCACCAACAAAACGGCTCCGTTTGGTACCATCATGATTATATATGAATCCAGACCAGATGTAACTATAGAAGCCGCTGTACTCGCTTTTAAAGCCAATAATAAAATTTTGTTGAAAGGTGGAAAAGAAGCCTTGAATAGCAACATCGTTTTAGAAAAATGCTGGCACGAAGCTTTAGAAGAAAATGGACTTTCCAAAGACTGGATCAAATTGCTCCATTTAAAACGCGAAGAAACTCAAGAGTTCTTAAAAAATCCAACTGAAAAATTAGATCTTATAGTGCCTAGAGGTGGCGAGCGTTTGATCAAATTTGTCAAGGATAACGCTACCTGTGCTGTACTGATCAGTGGACGCGGGAATAACTTTTTATATGTCGGGAAAGATGCCGATTGGGAAAAAACTATAAAGGTGATTGTGAATGCAAAAACAGATAAAATATCGGGGTGCAATGCCTTGGATAAAGTCTTAATCGATAAAAATATTCCTAATTACCAAGACAAAGTAAAGGAATTACAGGCTGTTTTGACCAATTTAAAAGTAGAATTGGTAGTTGATGAACACATAGGAAAAATTCTTCCTAAGGAAAATGTCATAACCAGTCAAGATATATGGTATGAAGAGTTTTTGGCCATGAAACTATTAATTGCCGAAGTGGATAACGCCACTACAGCCATTGATATGATCAATAACTATTCTGGAGGCCACTCTGCTGTGATACTTACAGAAGATATAGAGTCTGCTAAAGTCTTTATGGAACAAGTAGATAATGCCGCAGTGTACCATAATGCCTCCACAAGATTTACCGACGGTGGTCAAATGGGAGTTGGTGCAGAATTAGCGATCAGTACCGATAAATTGCATCACAGAGGGCCGTTAGGCTTAAAGCAGTTGGTGACCAATAAATATTATGTTTTTGGGGATGGTCACGTCAGGGTATAAGCTATTAGTATCTTATCCGCTAGGATCAAGTAACTTCTTCAGCAAATTAAAAAACCTTGCTGCTTAGCAAAAAGCTATGTCCAGCGAGATGGCTTTTTGATTTCTTTGATGTCGGAATAGGTCTCATTAAACGTTATAGGCAATAGTTAGTTTTGGGCTTTAAAACTTATCACTGTTCCGCTTTCGCGAAAGCGAGACAACAACAGTAGAAACTCTAAAACTTAAGGTTAATTGTTGCGGTACTTTTTACTTATACGAACTACCACCAAACCAAAAGCGGACACAATCAATAGTAATAAAAATACATAGCTCATCATTAAATTGCTCCAATTAGAGATCAGCCCCAATAAAACAGGACCTACAAGAAAACCCATGAACCCTATTCCAGAAACAACTGAAATAGCCACAGAAGTATTCAAATGTTTTGTTTTACCAGCTAATCTGAAGACTTCAGGGATGATTACAGAAATTCCCAAACCTAATACCCCAAAGCCAAAAACAGTAATATAAAAATTGGAAACCAATATTAAAGAATAAGCCACCGCTGCGATGATCAAGCCAAAACTTATAGACCTGATAGCACCTATTTTTTTACTGACACCATCTCCTAAAAACCTACCAAGGGTCATGGTGAGTGAAAAAATCACAAATCCAAAACCTGCCTGACTTTCCGAAACACGGACGATATCAAACAAAAATAAATTGCTCCAATGTTCCACTGCTCCCTCATTAAACATGATAATAAAGGCGATGATTGATAAGCCTAATACAGGTTTTATGTTTTTAAATATATTGGTGCTTTCACTACTCTTATCTTCCTTGGGTTCTTCGATATTGCTGTAACTAGGAGCTAACAACAAAGTGGATAGGATAATAAAAGAAGACATCAACAACATATGGTAACTGGGGTTTGAACATTGGAGGATGAGAAAACTGCCTATTCCCGCTCCTATAAAACCTCCTAAACTAAAAAAACCATGCGCTGCAGACATAAAATTTTGCTGATCTCTTTTTTCTATAATGGAAACCAAAGCGTTCATGGACGTGCCTGTAAAGCCAGAAAAAATGCCTGTGAACAATAAACTGCTACACAGTAAATAATAATTAGAAGCTAGTAAGGGTAAATTAAAAAATAAAGCCAAAAATAAGATCCCCAATTGAGTAGAGCGACCTACCCCTATTTTGTTATTGATATATGGTACAAAAGGTATGGATATCAATAACCCACAGGCCGTAAA
Source organism: Nonlabens sp. (assembly GCF_018401815.1). Classification (GTDB taxonomy): domain Bacteria; phylum Bacteroidota; class Bacteroidia; order Flavobacteriales; family Flavobacteriaceae; genus Nonlabens. The sequence goes on along the minus strand of NZ_JAGYKG010000004.1, from coordinate 357,657 downwards.
AAATAAAGCCAAACCAATTTGAGAATCGTTCAATTCAAATTTCATTTTAATATGTGGCAAATAGAGGATCCACGTGCCTATTAAAATATTTACTGAGGCAAACACCCAAGAAGGGGCAAAATATTTTAAGTTGGAAAGAATGAGTTGTAAGGATTTCATCAACCAGATTTTTTTTTGCAAAGAAACAACACAGACCACTTAGTTGACCTTTTATTTGATAGCATATTTAAAATGATCATGGAATACCCAAAGTCAATAAAATAGAAGCCTATAGTAGCACTAATAACAACTAACAGTCCCTGTTTGCTGATTACTAAAAGTCTGATGCATAATATTCCTTTTAATTATCTTGTCTTTTAGGTAATGTGAACTACCCATAAACTTCTTATACCTTTAAAGAATGGAAGTAGTAAGCATTTTCAAAAGAGCGCTTCGGCTATTTGTTTACCATTAGTTCAATATAAACACCACCTTACTTATTTAGTTCCAGATGTTGAGTTTCTTTCAGAGGTGGACGATGCTATTCAACTTGCAGACCAGTCCAGTACTGTAGAACAAGTTTTTGCTATTGATACCCATCATATCAAAATAAACGAAAAAGGTAGGGTTTTAAATCAAAAACATGCGATGAATAGAGCGGCACAATTCATTATCGCTTTATGTCATAAAAGTAAAGAAGCTTATCAGGTTACTCCCGAATTTGAGCCTTGGGAAATAGAATTGCATTGAAAACATTTAAAAACAGATAAAAACTACAGGTACTTATTTCCGCTATACCCTAAGACTACTTTGTATTAATTTAATAAGACCACTCCCTACAATAAAGTGAGAAAAATATTAGTTAAAAATATAGGTATTTTGTTTCTAAACTTTCTCCTCCGCAACAGATAGCATTTCTAACCTCACATCCAAAAATCCCTTTAATGTATTTTATATCTCAACGATATTCGTTTTGAAATTTAAAATTTCACTCCTAACTATAAGGAGCTACACGTTATAAGGTAGTTGTTAAATCTGCTGCAAGTGTCAATTGTAGCTACTCTTTTTTTTAAAAAAAAATAGCGGTTTTGATGCTATCACTTTCGCGAAAGCGATGGCAGCACTCCTTGTATTGATCAAACAAAGAAGCCCCGTAAGAAAATAGCAAAACCAAATAAGTTAAATATTTACGTTGCAAAAGGTGTAAAAGCTTAGACATTCGTTTAACGTTTATAAAGAATCCGTTAAGCGGAAAATTCCTATATTTCGATTCTATTTATATCAACACAAGAGCGTTACCCTATGAACATTCCAGAAAAGTATCAAATTAAAGATCGTGTAAATCAAAAATTCTACCTGGTTAACGGGGAATTAAGACAGTGGAATGGTGAAAGCTCTGAAGTCTTTTCAAGTATATCGTCAACAAAAAATTATCAGCCTACCCTTCTAGGTAGTGTACCTACTTTAGGAGAACATGAGGCTTTAGAAGCTTTGGACGCAGCAGTTGAAGCCTATGATCGAGGTCAAGGCTTATGGCCTACAATGAAAGTAGAGGACCGCATCTCCTGTATGAAAAAGTTTGTAGAACAAATGAAAATGAAACGCGAAGCAGTTGTAAAATTGTTGATGTGGGAAATTGGTAAAAACTTAGCAGACTCTGAAAAGGAGTTTGATAGAACGGTAGATTATATCTTTGATACTATTGAAGATTACAAGAAAATGGACCGTAATAGTGCAAAATTTGAAAAGCATAGCGGTGTAAATGCACATATACGAAGAGGCCCTCTTGGGGTTGTGTTGTGTCTTGGTCCTTATAATTACCCTTTAAATGAAACCTTTGCCCTTTTAATACCCGCATTGATCATGGGCAACACGGCTATTTTTAAGCCTGCTAAATTTGGAGTACTTTTATTATGTCCTCTTTTGGAAGCTTTTCAAAATAGTTTTCCTAAAGGTGTTGTCAATATTATTTTTGGAAGAGGTAGAACGGTAGCAAATCCTATCATGAAAGATGGTCGAGTTGATGTGCTGGCACTCATAGGACATAGCAATTCGGCAAATGCCTTACAAAGTGTACATCCTAAGAGCAATCGCTTGCGTATGGTTCTAGGGTTGGAGGCTAAAAACCCTGCAATTGTATTACCCGATGCAGATTTAGATTTAGCTATAGAAGAATGTATTGCAGGAGCAACATCATTTAATGGACAACGTTGTACCGCTCTTAAAGTATTGTACGTACATGAGTCCATAGTTGATGAATTTAACAACCGTTTCTGTCAAAAAGTAGATGCTCTTCAATTTGGTAATCCATGGGAAGATGGGGTTCAGTTAACGCCTTTACCAGAACCCAATAAACCTGCTTATATACAAGAGTTGATAGATGATGCACTAGAAAAAGGCGGAAATATTATCAATGAAAAAGGAGGACAAACTACTGATAATTATATCTTCCCTGCTGTTATATATCCGGTAACAAAAAACATGCGGGTTTATGAGGAAGAGCAATTTGGGCCAATTATACCTATCATATCCTTTACAGATATTGAAGAACCACTAGACGACATGGCAGCGTCTAATTATGGCCAGCAAGTCAGCCTATTTGGCAAAGACGTGCAAACACTAGCACCACTAATAGATACCTTAGTAAATTTAGTTTGCCGTGTTAATCTGAACAGTTCATGTCAACGAGGTCCAGATGTATATCCGTTTACGGGTAGGAAAGACTCTGCTGTTGGTACCTTAAGTGTACATGATGCCTTGAGATCCTTTTCTATCAGAACATTTTTGGCGTCTAAAGACAATGATTATAATAATGCTATATTAAAGAACTTGATGGATGCCAAAACATCAAACTTTGTAAGTACTGATTACATACTCTAAAAAGGGTAGGAAAAGATTTGAACGTTAGTTTGTAACTAATTGATGAACTAAAAAACTGCAGGACTTTTTAAGATATATTATGATAAAATAGAAAGCCTGCCAAAACTCACAATTTGATTATTGGAAGTGTACTGCTTAAAAACGCTAAAGCTGCTTACCCAATTACTCCAGATATGCTTAAAGAACCATGCCTTTCAGCCATTTTTATAGGGACAGTTGTAATACAAAGTCGAGGTTGAGCAACCACTAAATTTGAAACGCGTTAAGGTCCTATAAACTTCATTGATGATAAGTGATTATTCTTTAGTTAGTAGGCCAATAGCCAATTCTTTCATATAGGCAATTTTGCTGAGCCATGTTAACCTTCCTTTCATGTTGACGTGATCAAACATCGTTTAGGAAGCTGCTTGTAAAAAATATGCCTGCCTAATAAAGGGATGGAATATCCTAACAGAAAAAGTAGTCCCTGAAGAAATCAATACAACCTTGGGGTGGTAATGAAGAACGGTGCCTGGTTAAAGCAGTCAACTTCAAGCGCACCTATATGGCCTAAAACTCATTTACATCAATAGGTCCAAGCACTATTGTTTTATTAAAAGTTAAAATCTTACGGTTGTAGCCTCAATTATTTTCTAGAAAAGAACTTAAGGGAAACGTTGTTTCATTACAGTAATACCGAGCTTTCTATTTTACTTATCACGGCCTGTGCAGCTGCTTTACCATTTAACATTGCTGCATTAAGAGAGGCATTACTTAAATGGTCTCCCGCTAGAAATAGATGTTCTGTCAACTGTGTTTCTGAAGGAGTCATGCAATAATTTAAAGAATGTAATTGAGGCAATGCCTTTTTAATATGAAATAGTTGAATGAATTCTGAAGCTTTGATTCCAGTTTCTTCTCTCAATTCCTTGATTACCCGTTCTACGAGTTGTTGATCCGTAAATTGATGCTTTTTAATAACAGATACACTGATTACAATCCTATGATTTTCAAAAACATCTTGTAAAAAGTGAAAATTATTGATCACTACCTCTTCATTAGTTACTAAACCTATGATAGCCTCGTCAAAACCAGTATGATCTGTTTCAAAATAAAGAACTGTTACGTGATGCCATGGCATCATTTCATCAGGAAGATTAGGGACAATGTCCCCAGCTGGAGCCGCGACAATCGTGTAATCTGACAAAAACTTCTCTCCATTTTCTAAAGTGATCTCATTTCCTAAGACCGCACTTATTTTTTGATTTAATTGAATAGAGCCAGCTGTTAACTTTGAAGCCAGCTGCTCTGGAATTGCTTTCATGCCACCTGCGGGTATTGCTGCACTACCTTCAGTAAACATTTTAAAAACAAATTCAAACATTCGGCTGCTAGTGGCAAGTTCTGTTTCTAAAAATATACCTGCGTAAAAAGGTGTAAAAAAACTAGAAATCATTTGGTGAGAAAATCCAAATTCCTGCAAATAGGTTAATGTACTTTTTTCTGGAGAAGCAAATACTTGTTGAAGTGATTTTTGTTTTAGCTTTCGCGAAAGCGAGAAAACCAACCACTTATCTTTTAAAGAACCAACTCCCGCAAATAAAGTGCTCCAAAAAAAGCTGTAATCTCTAGAAGGGTCTCCAAGCCGATACGTCCTTCTACCATTGAAAATAAGAGAACCCGGAACAAATTTGCGCAATTTTAAAGCCTCTATATCAAGAAATTCTTGTACTGCGGGATAAGCGTCCAGCATCACTTGAAAACCCTGATCCAGTATCAATCCGTTTTTGATAAGGCTATTCACACGTCCACCTATAAAGGAGTTGGCATCGTATAAGGTAGACTTATAGCCGGCGTTTTGCAAAGTTAATGCTGCAGTTAAGCCGCTAACTCCGGCGCCTATAATAGTAATTTTGGGTTGGCTTTTTTCCATAGTGTAAAAATAAGCCAGTGCAGTAGAATTTAAAGACTTTACAACCTCATTAACCAATTATTTTATAACATAAATGTGATGGACGTGGCGTTGAACCGCTAGCCCCATTCAATAATTATTATTTCATTAGGAATTAAATATGGTTGGCTTAATAATTCTAACTTACCTTTGAAATTTACATTTTAATAAAGTGACACAGATGTTTAAATTTTTCAAATTCTTAGCATTAATAGAAGGCTATTCCTTTCTATGTATACTGTTCTTAACCATGCCACTTAAGTATTTAGGGGGTGTGATTTTACCTAATAAAATTATGGGGATGGCTCATGGAATTCTTTTTTTAAGTTATGTGGTCATTGCCATCGTACTCAGCCAGCTGCAGCGATGGAACATCAAAAAACTACTAATAGTTCTCGCCATGTCCGTAGTTCCTTTTGGGACCTTCTGGATGGAAGGTGTTTACTTAAAAGAAGACCTAAAAGAACGTTCTTAATTTACATCAACCCCTCTATCTTTCATGCGGTTATGCTGGTATTCTACTTCAGTTTTACCATGTGCTGCTGGTTTTCCATCTTCGCCTAGATTTACTAGAATGATACTCTCGATGGTTATAATGATGGCATAAGTCATTTTATTGCGTACTACGCATCTTAAATCTATTGAACTTGTGCCAAATTTATTCACCTCTATCCCTATTTCTACAATATCACCTGGCTTGGCACTAGCTATAAAATTGATTTCACTCATGTATTTAGTAACTACTTTTTGGTTCTCTAACTGAATTATCGTGTAGAGTGCTGCTTCTTCATCGATCCATTCCAGTAATCTTCCACCGAATAGTGTTCCGTTTGGATTTAAGTCTTCTGGTTTAATCCATTTTCTCGTGTGAAAATTCATATGCTATAGTTTATAATCAAAGATACATGCGATCTGCCTGAAAAACCTATTTTTGCTAGATGAAACATATTTCTAGTCTTAATAACGACCTTATTCGTCATGTAGAACAATTGCAGCGTAAAAGCAAAGCTCGTAAAAACGAAGGTGTTTTTATTATTGAAGGACAACGCGAAGTAGTTATGGCATCTCGTGGAGGTTTTATAATGGATCACTTATTGATTTGTGGACCAATTTTGCTCGATAAAGAAGAATTTACACCCCAAGAAGTGTATTCCTTTTTACAAATAGATCAACATCCTGAAATCATTTCCGTTACACAACAGGTTTATGAAAAGATGGCTTACCGTAGTGGAACTGAAGGATGTATCGCTTTCGCGAAAGCGAAATCACAACAATTAGCAGATCTCCAATTATCTGAAAATCCATTAATACTTATCGCCGAGTCTACTGAAAAACCAGGGAATGTGGGAGCTTTATTAAGAACTGCCGATGCCGCAAAGGTAGATGCAGTTATTATTGCTAATCCAACAGCAGATTTATATAACCCTAATGTTATACGTTCGAGTGTGGGCTGTGTTTTTACAGTAGCCACAGCTGTAGGCAGTACAAAAGAGGTAATCGAGTTCTTGAAAAAAAACTCAATTGATCTTTATGCAGCAACTTTGCAATGCAGTGAACGCTACGACCTCAAGGACTATACAAGCCCTTGTGCTATAGCGGTAGGAACCGAATCCACCGGCTTATCTGAAGAGATTAGAGGTGCTGCCCGAGCAAATATCATCATTCCCATGTCCGGCGAAATAGATTCCATGAACGTATCGGTAAGCGCTGCCATCCTTATTTTTGAAGCAAGAAGACAACGCAATTTTATTTAAAATCATCCACCACCACCCTTATGAATGCCACTAGCATATTTTACCTCATTATCGGAATACTCGTTGTTGATTTTTTATTGGAACGCTTTTTAGGTTTACTCAATTACACTTGGTATTCAAAGGCCATCCCAAAAGAATTATCAGATGTGTATGAACCCAAAGAATATAAAAAATCTCAAGAATATAAAAAGACTAATTTCAGATTTTCATTGATTTCAAGTACGTTGTCATTTCTAGTAATTATATTGTTTTTACATTTCAAAGGCTTTGCTCTGGTGGATCAAATTGCGCGCGGTTTTGCGACCGACCAAATTCTGGTAGCTTTATTGTTTTTTGGCATTATTATGCTAGCTAGTGAGCTTGCCTCACTGCCTTTTTCTATCTATTCTACTTTTGTTATTGAAGAGCAGTTTGGGTTTAATACAACCACTCTAAAAACATTTATTTTAGATAAAATAAAATCTTATATCTTAACTGCTCTATTGGGCGGTGGAATCCTTTCTTTGATAATTTTATGCTATAACTGGGCTGGAGCTCATTTTTGGTGGTATGTATGGGTGTTGATATTGATGACTTCCTTGTTTATGAATATGTTTTACGCCAAATTATTTGTACCTATTTTCAATAAACAGACTCCATTAGAAGAAGGAGATTTAAAAAATAAAATTAGTGAATATGCCGCAAGCGTTGGATTTCATATAAATAAGGTCTTTGTAATCGACGGGAGTAAAAGATCTACAAAAGCAAATGCTTATTTCAGTGGTTTCGGTAGTGAAAAAAGAATCACCTTATACGACACTTTGATAGAACAATTAACTGAGGAAGAGATCGTTGCTGTGCTGGCTCATGAAGTAGGTCATTATAAAAGAAACCATATTATTTACAATTTGATACTAGGCACTCTAACAACTGGCTTTACACTTTGGCTATTTTCCTTAGTTGTAAACAACAGCCTTTTATCTCAAGCTTTAGGAGTTAGCATTCCTTCTTTTCATATAGGACTGGTTGCTTTTGGTTTGCTTTACGCTCCTATTTCTAGGCTTACAGGTATTGTCATGAATCTATTATCAAGAAAATTTGAATACCAAGCCGATTATTACGCAAAGGCGACCTATAAAAAAGAACCACTGATCAGTGGCTTAAAAGCTCTTTCCAAAACTAGTTTGAGCAATCTCACGCCACATCCAGCCTACATCTGGTTTCATTATTCGCATCCTAGTTTACAGCAACGCATTACCGCTATGAATAGCACTACGGTGTATTAAAATCAAAAGCTAATAGTAGTGGTATGAAAAGTATTTTAAAAAGAAAGCGATAAGGAATTTATAATCACATCAACGCAATACCTTATTCGCAATACACAATGAAAAAATTAAGACAATGAAGCTAAAAACAAAAATAATTTTTGCCTTCGTCGCATGTATGAGTTTAGGATTAGCGCCTTTCCGTCCCGAACCTCATATATGGGGAAAGTTAAAATGGCTTGCTGGTGGTGCAAAAGGAATGGGATTTATGGATTATTGGGATACCTTTCTTCACGGTATGCCCTGGCTCTTTCTCCTTTACTTTTTGACCGTCGCTTTATGGAGAAAAAAGTAATCATATAAAAAATGGAGAGGTTTAGTCATTCGTTTTACTAAGTCAGATCAAGCTTGAGGTAGTAAACATGAAGGAAGTAGAACAGAGCTAAAGTTTTAAAATTCATCCCGTAAGCCTAGATGCTGGAATTTTAGAAAGATTGCAAGATCAATAACTAAAGAGTTCGTCTACATCTAAATGTTAAAAGGTCCCTATAACTTTACTAATTAGGAGTTATCAGATGAAGAGCTATTAAGTTATATTTAAGATATAATAGTTGTTTTTGTTAGGAATATAGATCACAAGGCAAGGGAATACCAATAAAAAAAAGAGTCTATCCTTTTTACCGCAGCATATCGTTAGGATTAAAACAGCTCTTCTTTATAATTTCAACATTTAATTAACGTATCCGATTTGGGATTTACTGTACTTTGGCAAGATGAAAACTTTTGACCTCCTCCTCTATTTCACGATAGTTTCTTTCTTGTTTTTCGGAATGAATTGCATATTTAACCCACGCATGAGGTTGGAATTCAACAGGTACGGCTTGAACACTTTACAACGCTTACTCACTGGTATCCTTCAAATAACAGGAGCAATAGGATTGATTTGTGGGATCTTTAATACAAAAGTAGGAATAGCGGCTTCTGCAGGTTTGTGCTTGTTGATGTTTTTTGGATTAATTGTGAGGATAAAAATTAAAGATGGTATTTATAAGTCATCTCCTGCACTAGCTTTTATGGTTATCAGTGGCATCATTTGTTATCGTTTTATAAAAATACTTTAGGTAGTACCTATAGTAATCCTACTATTGAGATAATTAAATAAATCAAAACACTGCGTTTTCTTTATTGTAGGAACATTGAGTTCTTCTTAAGAATAACAATTACCAATACCCTTACTGACCTATAAAAAGAGTACTAATAGAAAGCACCAAAAACAACGCTGCTGGAAATGACTTTTTAATTGGGTCTTTAATTTTAAAATGCATAAAAATTGCTCCAGCCATAAGGGTAGCGATACCCACTGCACCTATGTACTCTATTGCTGGAAATCCTATAGAACTTATTAGTAATAGTGCAAAAATACTTTTTAGAGTCCCGACTATAATCATCACATTTTTTGAAAGACCATAAGCAGCAAACTCTTCTTCCATACTACTTGCAGAAGCTCCTCGCCACGGGGTGTTTTTATTTCTATTTAGTAACCACACCTTAAGAATACTTAATCCTACACCTAATTTGATAAGGATTTCTATAATTTCGATAAATTCCATAATTCTAGTTTTAGGTAAGATAAATATTAATACCTATTAAGAAATAAAAACGGCCTAAATAATTGTTTTTTTAACAATTTCGATAAAATATATGCTGCGGGACAGGCTGCCGTTGGATAATAATACTGGTTTTCTTAAAGGTGAAAAATCATCAACTGCGGCGACTTGTGTCCTTATGAAAGCGTTTGCTCTTCTAGAATCTGCTGAGCAAAATATTCACAGCTTTCAAAGGTCTCCTTAATATGTTGTATGGTAGTTCGTGGATTGATCAAACACATGCGCAAAACCACTTGTCCTGTTAAAACTGTGGTCACAAGTAATGCTTCTTTTGAAGCTATAACTCTTTTAGATAGTTCCTGATTTAGGGCATCTAAATCTTTGTCTTTCAAATTTAAATGAATAGGGTTATATCTAAAATTAATAATAGCAAGAGTTGCAGGTGATACTACTTGCCATAAAGAACTTTTTCTCAAAATACCTTCTACATCTTCAGCTATAGCAATATTATAGGTTACTGCTTTTTTAAAAGCCTGCAAGCCAAAGGTTTTTAAAGACATATAAAACTTTAACGCACGGAATCTTCTAGTGAGTTGAATTCCATGATCATAGAAATTAATCTCTGAAGTATTGCCTTCAATATCTCTTAAATATTCCGGTTTTTCTACAAAAGTATCGTGTAACCACTTGCTCTTACGCACTAATAAACAGCCCATTTCATAAGGTTGAAACAGCCATTTGTGGGGATCTATGGTTAGTGAATCTGCTTTTTCAATACCTTTTAAAGCCTTACTCCCTTTTAGAGATAATATGGCTGCTCCTCCATAAGCACCATCGATATGAAACCATAGCTTTTCATTTTTACAAATAGCTGCAATTTGATCTAAAGGATCTACCGTACCTGTGTTAGTTGTCCCCGCAGATGCAATGATACAAAATGGTTGCAAATTGGTTAGTCGGTCTTTTGAAATAGCATTTTTCAATTTATTAATAGCCATTTTAAATTCGCCGTCAGTTGGTATAATGCGTATTTGTTCCTTTTTAAATCCTATGACGCGTATGGCTTTTACATTAGAAGAATGCGCCTGATCGGACATATATATCACGGCCTTAGAAAAATCATCACCACACATTTGTCTTCTTGCTGTTACCAATGCCGTAAGATTAGCCATAGATCCTCCACTTGTAAAAATACCTCCGCCCTTTTTTTCTGGAAACTTGAATAATTTTAATAACCAGTTCATCGTAACGATCTCCAACTCTGCCGCTGCTGGAGATGCAGCCCAACCTCCAGAAAAGATATTGAAACCTGTCGCGAGCGTATCTGCCATCACGCTGATATAATTACTAGGTCCTGGAACAAATGAATACGATTTAGGATGTGACACGATGTTACTATGAGGCAACACCTGCTGTGTAACAAAGTCCAACACCTCTCTTGGATTTGATGGAAATTCAGGAACTGTTTCCTGAAACAAATCGTCCATTTCCTTTCTACTCCCAGAAGCTACTGGACTCTTAACATTTTGAGTGGTAAAATGTTCTACAATAGTATCTATTACCTGATAACCATAGGCCTTCATCTCCTCTTTACTCAATTCTAATTTATGCGACTGATCCATGGATAACAATGACTTTAATAGCAGACAAAACTACGCTTAATCCCTCTTAAACCTACACTAAAAATTTGATAATGATGTAATCATACGCTTTCTCAACACATAGCAAAATCAACATACGTAATATCATTTCTACCGCGAAATCCTTAGAATATCACTATGCTTATTTGACTTCTGTTAGGAAATCTGTTATGCTAAACTTACCTCCACGTGTCTTTTTAGAGAAGGACTTCTCTAAAAAGGGAAAAGTCGGACTCATAGGCCTTATAATGAAACATATTACTGCTATTGATAAGGTGAGATCCAAGTGTATAAAAATCCTCCATTACACGGATTCCAAAACTTAATACAGTTGGCGTCAAAAGCTATGGATACTGTTCCAAAATCATCAATAACACCAACTTAACGAACTGTTTAATAAGTTTTTACTGTAAAACCAAAAGTCAAGAAATTATCTTCTTGTTGTTGATTTTCTATCACTATATTTTCAAAGCTGTGAATATAATTCACCTTAAAGTTTAAAAACTTCCAAAGTGGAAACTCTAAACTTACATCTGCTTGCCAGCGAAAATTATTACTTTGCTCCAGAGAAGGTTGAAAATAAAGTTCGTGATTCACAATGACTTTCTTTTTAAAGAGTACATACTTGCCATTTACCCAGACCGTAGCTCTAAAAGTATCTATCGACCTGGCTCCATTATACTCTGATATATTAAAATTGGTTGTGTTAAAATTTGTCTGCTCATACTCGCTAGAGATAGCCATTTTAAGCCAGTTGTTATTTTTATGAAGAAGTTGAAAAGTAACTCCCGCTCCAACCAAGTAACGCAAGTCAATTTCCCTTCTGAAATTAGTACTTACAAAACCTAATACTAACGGGTATATCCTTCGCTCGGGATTTAAATATAAAAAATTGAGACTTAAAATATCTTCATCTGCTTTTTCTTTCCCAAACTCTTGATAAACATAAGAATTCTGAGTTTTAAACACCCATTTCTTTAATGTTCTAAAACTAAAATCTGATTTGGCTCTAAATATTAAAGTTTCTACATTTCCACCTTGATAAAACCCAGTTAAGGAAAGAGTTGCTTTTAATTTAAGTGTATCACTTTCGTTAATTTGAGCTGAAAGAAAAAAAGGTAGCACTAAAAGACCATACAAAAGCTTTCTTTTCATATTACAATGCAGATTCTCTTTAAAAAAAAGCGAAATATACTTATTTAACAATTATTGTTTAATCATTTTAAAAAAAAATCCTGTTACCTAACAGGCCACCTAATTATACATGCTTCCATTACCTAAAAACCCCCTTAGATTACTAGCTACAACTTTCTGACTCCGAACAATCTTTATACCGAGTATAAAGCACACAGATTGCTGCATGACACCACCCAAAACAGGTTCAAAAATACCGCTCATGATACTAATAAATTTAATTAAATGGCTGGTGCAACATAAGTTTTTAAGGAACATAGAATTACAAGTGTCTTGTCAAATTTCATAAGTAACAGGTTGTATCTTTACATAATAGCTGAAACAGTCCCAATTAAAACCAAACAATATATTGTTTCTTCACTTTATAAAGAATAACCAACTGATAAATGATTACACCACCTATTCTAGATAATGAACTCCAAAGGCAAGCAGCTGTTGAAAAATACAAATTGCTTGACACCATGCCAGAAGAGAGTTATGACAGCATCACCTTTATCATTTCAACCATTTGTGACGCTCCTATTTCTTTAATCACACTTGTGGATAAAAATAGAATATTTTTAAAATCAAGGAATGGAATAGATCTATCAGAATCTCCAAGAGACACTTCTTTTTGTGGTCATGCCATTGCCGGAAATGATGATGTTATGATTGTTCCCGACGCCAGAAAGGATGAACGTTTTAAAGGAAACCCAATTGTAGATAATTTTAAAGCCATCTTCTATGCCGGTGCACCACTAATTGATAAGAATGGTTATAAATTGGGTACTTTGTGTGTTTACGATCACCGACCTAAAACCCTAACTAAAAACCAAATAAATGCTCTTAAAGCCATGGCAAAACAAGTGATGTCCCTTTTTGAAGAGCGATTTAAAACTTTTGAATTACAACAACTAAAAGCACAAGTTGATCTGCGCAATCAAGAACTTAAAGATTTTGCCGGGATTGTGTCGCACGACCTAAAAGCCCCTTTATCCAATATCATAATGATTTCAGAGTTATTGCGAAAAGGAGAAAAAAACCTGTCGCAACAATCAAATGAATATTTAGGCTACCTAAAAGAGAGCTCTAATAGCATGAGTAGGTACATTGATGGGATGTTACAATTTTACCGCAGTGAAGAATTGGTTAGTGAAGATTATGATGAAGTAAGTTATGTAGACCTTATGGAAGAAGTGATCGCTCTGACTGTATTGAATGAGAGTGTACAAGTGCGATATGTACCTGAAAAAGACACTACTTTAATAACCAACCACATAGCCTTAAAACAAATTCTTGTCAATTTGATTTCTAATGCCATAAAGTACAGTGATAAAAAACACACAAAAATCGATGTGCAACTGATCAAACATCAAGTAGAGTACGAATTAAGTGTTCGAGATAATGGAAGTGGAATCCCTCCAGAAAAAATTAACTCGGTATTTAAGTTGTTCTACGTAGGAGCAAAACAAGACAGAAATGGTAAACAAGGAACTGGAATAGGACTTGCTACGGTATCTAGACTATTAGAACACATGAATGGAAGTATAACGGTCGACTCCAAATTAGGAAAATGGACAGAATTTAAGATACACCTTCCTATAAAAGGCACAACAAACTTTCCTGCTTTTAAAACACCTGAAAATTAAAAAAGTTTAGCGCTACTACTTTAGAAGCATCCCTTCTGTATTTGACTACCTTATTCCTGAATTTTTGATTGAACTGTACATCAAAAATTAACGTTTTGTGGCATGCATCATATAATTTGCTTTTGCTTTTTTGATACTTGAAATTCTCTTTAGATAACTTAAGAAATTTCTTTATTTTTTTTTAGAATTTTATGTTCCTCCCTAAAATCAAGCAGTATAAAAATCTGCACGGTACGTTATTCCGCCATTTTTTAAATAAACTTCCCGTATCCGTGTATATCTAGCTCAAAATCTGGATCACTATCGGCAGGGTAGTTACATGTAAAAACGTCAAGAACAACTTGTAAAACTTGAAGAATTGATTGATGTTGACTGCTAGCAAATGCCGTGAAAGAAAAGAATACATAAAAAGCAAGCTATCTGTATCAGAATCTTATTTGGGATATGAGAACGAATTAAAGGTGTACGCTTTATTTAATCTTAATACTATATTTAGACAGGTAAATACTCATTACCAGCTAATAGGCCTATAATCTTTTAAAAATTTACCACACCAATGCTTACCCGTGTTGATGCCATCAAATAAAGGATCCATTACTCTAGCCGCACCATCTACAATATCTAAAGGAGGCTGAAAATCGTGTACTTCTTGTTTTTGTTTAGAAAGTTGCGCTGGATCTTCATCAGTAACCCAACCCGTATCTACCGCATTCATGTAAATTCCATGTTTAGCGAGCGTTCCTGCTGCGGTATGTGTTAACATATTTAAGGCTGCTTTTGCCATATTGGTATGTGGATGGCGGTCTTCTTTATGGAAGGTATGGAACTTTCCTTCCATAGCGCTTACATTAATAATGTGTTTCTGTCCGGTAACCTCTTTTTTCATAATTTCAGATAGCCGATTACACAATACAAAGGGAGCTACAGCGTTCACCAACTGTACCTCTATCATTTCTGTGGTTTCAATCTCACCTAATGTTAATCGCCAACTGTTTGTCATCCTAAGATCTACTTGCTGTAAATCGGCATCGAGTTTTCCTTCGGGAAAAACTTCTTGTGTTACCAATGCCTTATCAAAGCTATAAGGGATTTGAGAAAGCTTTGCACTAGCGCGCAACCCTATTCCTGGCTCTGGACCATGCCAAGTAACTGGCATATTTTTGCTAGATGAAGCACCTGGCGTTAATTGTTGGAGTTCTTGAAGGCAGGTGTAATGATCTGTTAATGTTTCTTGTGCAAAAGCTGGTAGCTTTTCAAAGCTCAATTCTTCATTAGGCATCAAATGAGCGTAAAATCCTGAAGGCCTTCTAACGGTTTGAGCCGCATTATTGATCAAAATGTCAAGGCGTTCATACTTTTGTTCTATATAGTTACAAAATATTTCCACACTGGGAATATGTCTTAAATCCAAACCATGAATGTGTAATCGGTGTCCCCAATCTTTAAAATCCTCCTCTTGAGAGAAGCGCAAGGCGCTGTCATGAGGAAAACGCGTCGTTGCAATCACAGTAGCACCACCTCTTAATAACATCAGAGTAATGTGATATCCTATTTTTAAACGTGAGCCAGTAATCACCGCTACTTGATTGTTAACATTGGCAGTTTGAAAACGTTTGGCGTAATTAAAATCACCACAATCTGCACACATTTGATCGTAAAAGTGATGCAGCTTTGTAAACAGAGTTTTACATACATAACAATTACGAGCTGAAGAAAGGTCGCCTAAATCCTTTTGCGACAGGTCAGCTGCGGCGAGTAATTTGGGAGCTCTAAAAATGGAATCCTCTCGGGCACTTCTTATTCCTGTTTCCTTACGAGCGTGTTTATCACGTTCTTTTTGCTTTCTTATAGCTGCTTTTTGTGCATCCTTCTTGGAACGTTTATATTCTTCCCGTGTTGGTCTTGAAATTTTTCCAGCAGCCTTTATTAAAGCAACGCGCTGCCCTTCAGATAGCTCAAAAATTTGTTTGGGGTCTTCTATGAATTTGTTAAGTGTCCGGATACAGGCCTCTAGTTCTTCTGAAGATGACTTTTCAAAATCCATCTTATTAAGCTCACTCATAGTTAGTTTTTAAAGACACAAATTTAACGGTAAAAGCATGATTTACACAGGATTTTTTTAATTAGTGTAGGCGTATTTGTATTTCTTTTCTAAGGAGAATAGGTCTGCTTTCGCTTTCGCGAAAGCGAAATTAACAATAGACACCCTACAAGACTTCGGACCTGTATTAATTTGTTTTTAAAAGATGTGCGAGGTCGATTAAAGATCATTAAATTAAGGCTATCTACTTTTGGGAAATGGCTTGATTTCATTTTTATCGCGTTGTCGACTATTAATAAAATAGACCCCCGTTAACATAACCGCTGCAGCAATAATGGATTGAGTAGTTATTCTCTCTTCCAAAAAATACCAACCCAAAAGCATGGCAATTACCGGGTTTACGTAGGAAGAAGTCGCCACTTTTTCTGTGGACATATTCTTTAATAGAAAATTGAAAGACGTGAACGCTGCTATACTGCCAAACAAAATCAAACAGGTCAGTGATATATACGCTGAAGAACTCCAATTTAAAGGAGATGCCCAGACTTCGTTAAAGGCAAAACTTGCAAAACCAAGAATAATGCCGGCGGCTAACATTTGATAGCCCGTAGAAACAAAGAAATTTTGAGGTAGGTCAGCCTTTGCCACAAATAAACTTGCTATGCTCCAACTTAGAATACAAGTAAGGATCATTATAATGCCAGTTAAAGCGCCTTCTTTCGTAGTAATTTCATTTTGACTGACCAGAATACACATACCTGATAATCCTAACAACACCCCTATTACAGACTTAGGCTGCAAAGATTTACGTTGTACCGTTCTCATTAATACCAGTATAAACAATGGTTGTAAAGCGGCTAATAAAGCTGCAAAACTAGTATCTACATATTTTAAAGCCCAAACAAAAACACCATTGCCGTAGGCAAGAAATAAAAAACCTGCTAAAACAGAATTACCAAGCTGCTTTTTAGTGATGCGCAAACTAAAACCAAAAGTCTTAGCTATAATAAATATTAAGGTACCTGCAGAAGTAAAGCGAATACTAGCAAGCAAGAATGGAGGTAACTCACTTACCGCCATCTTGTTCCATAAATAAGTGGAGCCCCAAAATACATAAATGGAAAAAAAGGCTAATACAATGAGCAACGTACTTCTATTCATAAGTACAAATCTAGTAGAATAAAGAATTTGAAAAGAGCTATTCTTATAAATAAAACTTATTCCTGGACATAAAAAAAGCCCGGCTAATTTAGACGGGCTCTGTAAGAAATTTAAAGAATCGAATTAATCGATTACTCTAACATTAACGGCATTTAAACCTTTTTTTCCTTCTTTAAGTTCAAATTCAACTTTGTCACCTTCACGGATCTCGTCGATTAAACCTGTTACGTGTGCAAAATGTTCCTGACCTGATCCTTCTTCTGTGATAAATCCAAATCCTTTTGCGTCATTGAAAAATTTTACTGTACCTGTACTCATTTGTAATAATTTAAATTAATAATACTTCTTATTTAGTTTGAAAAGCTCCTCTACAAGAGTATTCACCATAGAAAAACTCGATATAACTAGAAAAATGATAAAAAATAAATAAGAAATCCTACTAAATTTTATGATCATATGCTCCAATCATATAGCAAAAGTAATCATTTTATTTCAAGTACAAATAAAATACACCTAAAATCATCTATATATTATTGAAATACTTATAGTTAGTGCAACCAATTGTGATGCAATTTTTTAGACTGACGCTACAAAAGGCTTTTACCCTATCTTGACCTAAATAATACGTATTGCTTATTTAGGCTTAAAGGATCTATATGCCTATGCTTCTTGTAAGTCCAAATCCTTTTTTGATTTCCGGTATAAGAAGTTGTTAAAGATATTTCGCTTTGCAAATCTATAACGATTATCTGCGTTGATCAATTTCTTATACATTTTTACATCCACTCCAAAATACTCATAAGTTGTGCCGTCAGTAAAAACTATTTCTAATACTCGACCTTTATGATCAAAGTCTTGGATTCCTGTATTGGTAATAGTTGCTGTATACTCAGCGATATTTGCTTGTTTCGTTTCTGGAGCAATACTTACTAGAAAGTGGTAACCATCTATAATTTCACGGCTCATTACCTCGGCTTCATCCCTCTTTTCATCCCCATCTTGGAATTTATCTGGATGCCACTCTTTTACTAAATTGCGATACGTTTTCTTTAACTCTTTAAGATCGATGTCTTTATCTACGTTAAACATCTTTTTGTACTGATTGATACGCTTCATGTGCTCCTCTTTTTAAGGCGGCGCAAAAATACATTATTTATAAAGGAAGAAATGTTAAAATACGAAGAGCAATTATCATTTTTTTTAAAGGGCTAAAACAATGATTAATGATTTAAGTTACAAAAAAACACCACTATCGATTGGCACGAAAGTGATAAGCAAAGAAAAATTTGTAAAAACCTATACCTGTTCTGACCTCTAATTGAATAAAAACCTGCAGGCAACATAAATCCTCAGGCGAGGGGTACCTAATCAGTTTAGTCTTGCCTCTATAAAAAGGGTGGTAATGCGGCGCATCAAAAGCATCATAAAATTGTAAGTAGGAAATGTCCTACAAATTACTGATAAGCGCTCTAAATTCATACGCGCATTTTAAATGACGGCACAATTAATCTATAAACTGAGGATGATTTTGGTGGAACTTGTAACACTACTATTAATTACGCATGCGATAGAATAAACAACTGTTAGCGCACTATTTAGCTAATCTACGTAAAGCCACCCATTGCTTGAGCATATCTCTTGAGTCGGTCGCAGGATAGCCCAATACCGTCTGACCTGCCTTTACATCATTTATAACACCACTTCCTGCGCCTACTGTTGCTCCAGAACCAATAGTGGTGTGATCCTTTATACTGGCACTACCTCCTATAATTACTCCATCTCCTAAGGTTACAGACCCCGCCAGACCACTATGACCTGCCATAATACAAGACCTTCCCATAATACAATTGTGTGCGATCTGCACCAAGTTATCTATTTTACAACCATCTCCTATTATGGTAGAATTAAATTTAGCACGATCTACGCAGGAGTTGGCTCCTATTTCAACACCATTACCTATGACCACATTTCCTATATGTGGTATTTTAACCAGACCTCGACCATCATCAGCTGGTCGATATCCGAAACCGTCTGCGCCAATACTTACATTATTATGAAAAATACACTGTGCGCCTATTTGAGAGCGTTCTCTTATAACTGTTCCAGACCAAGCAATAGTATTAGCTCCTATAGTAGTATCATCAAACACGCTAACATTGTGGTATAACGTAACTCCATTACCTAAAACGACATTTTTACCGATGTAACAATGTGCTCCAATCTGAACACCTTCACCTATACGAGCTGTTTCATGAATAACCGCCGTTGGGTGGATGGCCTGATCAAAAATAGGAGTGGGAGGTTGAAAAGCTTCTAAAAGCTTAGCCATAGCAAGATCTGCGTTTTTTACTTTTACAAAAGCCCGATTACTGCCCGGATCTAAAACGATATTATCATTAATGATTGCTACTGACGCCTTGGAGTCAAACCAAAATTTAGCATACTTATTATTGCCTATAAATGTTAAATCGCCAAGAGAGGCGTTTCTTATTTCTTCTACTCCTGTAATGCGTTGTGTTGTATTTCCGATCAATTCTCCTTGAAGAATGTCGTTGATTTGTTGTACCGTAAAAGAATGCATAAATAAGGGTGTTGTTAAGTTGTAAAACTACTATATCCTGAGTTAAAATAAAACAGTAGTCTCCAAAACCTAAAAAAAAGGCCGTTTTATAAACAGCCTTTATAACACAGAAAAAAGAATTGTTAGTTTTTTAATGACTTCATATCTATTACAAAACGGTAGTTGACATCGTTTTCTTGCACTCTTTTATACGCCTGATTGATCTCCTCTATTGAGATCATTTCTACGTCACAAACAATGTTGTTATCCCCACAAAAATCAAGCATTTGTTGTGTTTCTTTAATTCCGCCTATTAAGGAACCTGCCACTCTTTTTCTTCCAAGAATCAAGCTACCACCGTGCATAGGCTCTAAAGGCTCAATAGCTCCTACCATACACATAGTAGCATCGCGTTTTAATAAATTTAAATACGGATTGATATCGTGCTTTACCGGAACCGTATTCAAGATAAAATCAAAAGAAGCGTGATGCTCTTTCATTTCCTGTGCGTTATTTGAAATAAGCACACCACTTGCTCCAAGTCTTTTTGCATCACCAGCTTTACTCGGAGAAGTAGTAATCATTATAGTTTCTGCACCCATTGCAGCAGCAAACTTAATACCCATATGTCCTAATCCTCCCAAACCTACGACTCCAACTTTATCACCTTTTTTAACCTTCCAATGGTTTAAAGGAGAGAACGTAGTAATTCCAGCACATAATAGAGGAGCAGCAGCCTTTAGGTCCAAGTTTTCAGGTATGGTTAAAACAAATTCTTCTCTTACCGTAATGCTGGTAGAATAACCTCCAAAAGTATGATCGCTTTCGGCTCCACCTATACGATCTTTTCCATTATATGTTCCAGTCATTCCGTTTTCGCAAAATTGCTCTAAATCGTCTTGACAAGCGCTGCAGGTTTGACAGGAGTCTACCATACAGCCCACTCCTACAAGATCTCCTTTTTTATAAGTAGCAACCTTATTTCCAACTTCTAACACTCTCCCTACAATCTCATGTCCTGGAACAATAGGGTATTTTGCATTCCCCCAATCGTTATTTTTCGCATGTATATCACTGTGACACACACCACAATAGAGTATATCAATAGAAACATCATTGTCATTTAGATCGCGACGTGTGATTGTCATTTCTTTTAAATCTGCATCTTTATTAATAGCGCCGTAAGCTTTTATCTGTTGCATTATTTTATTTTTAAGTTGTTGGTACCTGTTGTCAGGACTATTTTTTTATAAAAGTACTCATCAATACAGGTTATTGAGGTTAATGAGGAGTTAAAGCAGCTCGGTGACTACTATTTTTTTGGATAATTGTTCCGCTTTCGCGAAAGCGGGGATTATAAGAGCCTCTTTCCTCCTATATTTGTCTTTTAAAAAAATACATGTCGTTGCATATTGTTCTTATCGAACCAGAAATTCATACCAATACAGGAAACATAGGTCGGTTGAGTCTGGCCACCGCGTCCCAGTTACACTTAGTAAAACCATTCGGATTTGAATTAACTGATAAGCGTTTAAAAAGAGCCGGTTTAGATTATTGGCAGCATATCGAACTTACTATTTATGAAGATACCGAGGATTTTTTTGAGAAGAACAAGAATAGAAAAATGGTGTTTTTGAGCAGCTATGGTACTAAAGACTACACAGAAATTCCTTATCAAAAAGACGTTATGTTGGTTTTCGGAAAAGAGTCTAAAGGCCTTCCTAGCACTATCACAGAACGATTTAAAAATGATTTATACAAAATACCTCAATACAGCGAGCACCTACGCAGTATCAATTTAGCTAATGCTGTTGCCGTCGTCACATATGAAGGCTTGCGTCAGTTGCGCTCCTAAAACAAAACCCTTAAAGGACTAGTTGAGTCATGCAATGAATCTTATTTCTCTTAGTTGATGGAAATAATAGCCCCCAATTAATTACTGTTTCGCGTGTGTATTTGCATCAATTCTGACACTGGTATTTCTCCATGCGGGTATTTTATCATGCTTTGAAGTAATGTGTCAACTGTAGTCTTTCTAAAGCCGTACTGCAAGGCTACTTCGTGTAAGAGCTGTAATTCTTGTTCATCTACATGACCGTCTATGTGCATCATCAACATCATTCTATGAAAATGTATAATGCGCTTGTTGTAATCCTTAGGAGTAGATATGGATAACTCTTCCGGATGTGTCAACAAATAGTTGATCTCTTCATCACTCAATTCCATTCGTTTCCCAACAGATGTGACAAAGGCTATTTCTTCCTTTTGCAAACGATTATCGACGAATGCCATTAGGATCAACTCACTAATGATATGTTTCTTCTCTTCGGTTGTATACGTCATCCTAATTTTAATAGTGAGTAAAAATACATATTTATCAGGGGGAACTTCAACACCTTCTCTACATTTAGGAGCCGAAAACAATATTGATAAGATTGAGATTGTTTAATAATCCACTAAGGTACTTTGCCATAAATTTTCTCCTCTCTTGTATAGCTTTCTACATGAGGTTTTAGAATTTCTATTTCATCACTAACAGTTTTTCATGTAGCGATGGCTACTTGACAATTTGCTTTCGCAAAAGCAAAAAACAGTATCACTAAGGTAATTACCTAATTCATTAGGTTCCAAAAATAGGAAGCCCATGAAAGATACATGGGCTTTATAGGGTAGTACATAAAAGAATTATCCGTTGAGCATTCCCTCTTTAAGATCTTCATCCACAGGATCATTTCCTAACCATATCCCAAACAATCCTTTTTTAAATTGAAGCCCCTTTATCGTACCTATATACTTAGCATTTTTAGATACTAAGGTACCTTTTCCAGGAATGTAAGCGATTTCAAAATGATCCCCTTTCACAATAGGTTGGCTAAAGAAACCTATAAATTCATTGATTTCAGATTGTATAGCCTTGCGCTCCTTAGAAGTACAACTATCACCAAAGCCATCTTCTACAGAAGTCTTCATTTTTTCTTGAGTGACTACTTCATCAGTAATGTCTAAAGTGATGGCCATAGCTTTGTCTGCTTTAACAAGCGCATTACCATCTCTAGACTTGGTATTTACATAAAGAGCTCCAACGTACAGATTATACCAGAGTTTCTCTCTTAAACCAGCTCCATTCAAATCTAGTTCTTGTCCGGCAACAGTAATATTCTTTTCTACAGTTACCCCTTCAATTGTTTTTTGACCAGTTGCAGTATAAGTACCTAAAAGTGCTATAGCCGCTAAAAGTAATTTTTTCATTTTTTTAAATTTTTAGTTTTTAAATATACTACACTGTTTCCAAATTCCGTGCCTTTAAGGCCCGAAGAGATGCATTTAATTCAAACCCCAGCAGTAACAGGTTAGCATTAAGCCATATATAGACCATTAAAATAAGTAACGCGCCAATGGAACCATAAATCTCGTTATAGGAAGAAAAGTTATCAATATAAATCCCATAAAGATAGGAGAATAAAATAATCAACCCTGTAGTTAACAAAGCCCCTATTGATAAAAACCTCGTCGTCCTTCCTTCTTTAGTACCCGTATAATACAAGGTACAAACAAATATGAAGAGCATCATTATTAAAGTGATGTATCTGATAAGCTTCAACCAGATTTCCATGGAATCTTGAGTCATAAAATCTCGTGCTCTAAGCGCTGCTATCCAATATTCAACCACCCCTGCTAATACTACCCCTAGAAAAAGAAAAATAACCAACATAACAGAAACTGCTAAAGCAACAACATATTGTCTAAAAAAACCCCTATTCAATTCGGAATGGTAACTGCGTTCAAAACCATTGAAAATAGCATTGACTCCATTAGCCATTAAAAATAATGAAGTTAAAAAAGCTATGGTTAAAAGCCCTGTATTTTCCTGTAAAGCAATTTCTGAAAATATATTATCGAATGCTCCCGCGGCTTGTGCCGGTAATAAATCATTTACAAAAAGCAATACTTCTTCTTGAAAATTATCAATTTGAATAAAAGGTATTAAATTAAGAATGAATAGAATAAATGGAAAGATCGCCATAAAAAAACTATAAGATATAGAACTAGCTCTTGCCGAAAAAGCCCCTTGAACAATTCCTATAGTGTAAGTCTCCCATAAATCCCAAAAGGTCATTCCCTCAAAACCTGGTAACTTCCATTTATCAATGAGAGCAACAAACCAAGAGATGATGGGTATGCGATCAACTATTTTTTTAAACCTACTCATCAACAGCTTTAAGACTTAAATCTAAATTATAAACACTATGGGTAAGCGCTCCACTAGAGATAAAATCCACACCACATTCGGCATATTTTCTTGCAGTATCTAGGGTGATTCCACCACTGCTTTCTGTAAGGCATTGACCATTTATTAATGCCACCGCTTTTCTAGTATTTTCGTAATTAAAATTATCAATCAAAATGCGGTGAATACCATCATTGGTTAAGATTTCTTTGATTTCCTCCAAATCTCGAGCTTCCACAATTATTTTAAGGTTGCGATTGGTCTCTTTTAAATATTGTTTTGTTTTTTGAATGGCTTTAGAAACACCACCAGCAAAATCAATATGATTGTCTTTAAGCATGATCATATCGTATAAACCAAATCGATGGTTCACACCACCACCTATAACTACCGCCCATTTTTCTAACATACGCATTCCAGGAGTGGTTTTACGTGTATCTAAAATTTTGGTTTTAGTACCTTCTAAAACATCAACAAATTTTCTTGTTTTGGTAGCAATAGCACTCATGCGCTGCATAGCATTGAGCGCCAGACGCTCTGCTTTTAATATAGATTGTGAAGAACCTGTAACATAGAATGCTTCATCCCCAAATTTTACAGGACTTCCATCTTCTATTATTACATCCATCTGTAAGCTTGGATCTACTTCATGAAATACCGCTTTCGCGAAAGCGACACCTGCTAAAATACCATCGTCCTTAACAAGTAATCGCGCTTTACCAATGGCCGTATCAGGTATACAAGACAAACTACTATGATCCCCGTCACCTACGTCTTCTCGCAACGCATTTTTAATAATACGTGTGATTTCTTCCTGAGCCTCTTTAGAGTTGTAATCCATGATACCTATTTTCTTTTCAAAAATACGGATTTCCTCTATTATGAAGTGAAGTTGAGGCTTGCTTTATATGAAATTAAAGAGACTTTTATCACTCCTGTAATTGCCACACTCCTTTGCATTTATAATAGCATCCGTTATCTTGAAACTTTTCCAATACCTGTAAGAGTTAGCATTTTCTAAGGATGGAAATGGTAAATACCATAACTTTGCGACATGAAAATCACACTTCTAGCCGTTGGTAAAACAGACGATTCTCGTATAGAACAACTCACCCAAGTGTATGTAGATCGCTTACATCACTACATTAATTTTGAGTTAGAAATCATTCCTGATCTGAAGAGAACAAAGAACCTCAGTGAAGAACAGCAAAAGAATGAAGAAGGCAAACTAATTCTCAATAAATTGGAAAAGAGTGACTTTGTAAGCTTACTCGACGAGAAAGGTAAGAAATACAGCAGTCTACAGTTTGCAGAGTTGATCAATAAAAGAAGTGTTTCTGGTTTAAAGCGCTTGGTTTTTGTCATAGGCGGTCCGTATGGGTTTTCTCCAGAGGTATATTTCAGGTCCAATTCTAAACTATCGCTAAGCGACATGACTTTCTCTCATCAAATGGTACGTTTATTTGCGGTAGAACAGGTGTATCGAGCATTTACCATATTAAAAAACGAACCTTATCATCATGAGTAGGCTGGGATAAAGCAGGTATCTCTTTTGCTTTATTGTTCCTGTATCACAGGCTTTATACGTTGAATAGTGCCATCTCTTGTTATCCTCCTGTTTTGTAACCCAACTTCTCCACAAAACTATTTTCCTTTGTCTTTTATTCCATGTATCAAGCGCCTCAAGAACCTTTTTAATCAGTATTAAATTTTGTACAACATCAGTCTTATGTTTTTGATTCAAAAGCATCAACTTACCACATCAACAAATTATCACATCAGTCTTCCGCCTTTTTTATATTCTTTCCTTAATTTATTGTAAAATGCACTAGTATCCACTTCTACCTAACTTATTTTTGTAACACTCATATGAAGAATATTTCAACAAAAACGATTCAGGATTTAGAATTCGACGTAGTACTAGCACAAGCCAGCACTTATTGTGTTACAGAGGATGGAAAAGCTGCTGTCAACGCTTTAGAACCACTTACCACAAGGTTTTTAATAGACCGAGAATTAGCTTATACCAATGAATACTTGTGCTCGTTTTCTAGCGAGCATAGAATTCCCAATCACGGATTTGATGTTATAGAGAAAGAACTTCAGTTGCTGGGAATTGAAAACAGCACGTTGGAAAAAGATAGTATTAGAAAACTAGCAGTACTGCCACGTACCGTTAATGAACACATCAAGTTTTTTAAAAAATTACAAGAATATTTCCCTCAATTATTCAAGCGAGTACAGCCTATTGCTTTTAACGAAATCATTCCTGCTCAAGTAGATTTGGTAATGGACCGATTTGGAGAAATCAAAGATGATGCTTCTCCACATTTGAGAAATCTCAGACGTGAGATGAATTCGGTTAGAGGCCAGCTCAATGGTAGTTTTGGTCAAGCGTTGAGTCATTACGGACAGTTGGATTACCTGGACGACATTAGAGAAAGTGTTGTGGAAAACCGCCGAGTTCTTGCTGTTAAAGCCATGTACCGCCGCAAGGTTAAAGGTAAAATAATGGGGAGTTCTAGAACAGGGAGCATCTCCTACATTGAACCAGAGCGCGTGTTAACGCTTTCGCGAAAGCTATCTGAATTAGAAATAGAAGAGCTGGAAGAAATCCAGCGAATTCTTAAAGAATTAACCGAATTTCTACGTTCGTTTATTCCAGAATTTAAAGAATACCGGGAATATCTCGCTCGAACAGATGTGATTGCTGCAAAAGCAAAATATGCTCGTAAAATCAATGGTTGTTTACCTATGATGGTAGCACATCAAGAATTGGAATTGGTAGATGCCTACCATCCGTTATTATGGGTAGCCAACAAGGAACGAGGAGAAAAAACTTATCCACAAACCATACGACTGGCCCCAGAAAACAGGATTATTGTTATTTCTGGACCTAACGCAGGTGGTAAATCCATCACTTTAAAAACTATAGGGTTGCTGCAACTCATGATACAAACAGGAATGCTGATTCCAGTTCATGAAAAGAGCCGAATTTGTGTTTTTGATTATATCTTGACTGATATTGGAGATAATCAAAGTATTGATAATCATTTAAGTACGTATAGTTACCGATTGAAAAACATGCGTGGCTTTTTAAAAACAGCTAATGATAAGACCTTGTTTTTAATTGATGAATTTGGTACAGGGTCTGACCCAGAATTAGGGGGAGCGCTTGCAGAAAGCATGCTGGAAGAACTCGACGACCGTAAATCTTACGGCATCATTACTACGCACTATACCAATCTAAAGATGCTGGCTAACGAGCTTCCTGAAATGACTAATGCCAACATGTTGTTTGATTCTCAATCGCTAGAACCTATTTATCAATTGCAGCTGGGAGAAGCAGGCAGTTCTTTTACCTTTGAAGTAGCTCAAAAAAACGGTATCCCCTATTCTTTGATCAATAAAGCAAAGAAAAAAGTAGAACGAGGCAAAATACGTTTTGACAAGTCTATTGCTGCTTTACAGAAAGAGCGCTCTAATTTGAGACGGAACAACGACAGCCTGCGCGACAAAGAAGTCAAAGCCACCCAACGAGCAACTAAGCTGGAAGACACCCAAGAACGGGTACATCAAAAATTACAAGATTTTCAAGAGCTCTATGACGGTTACCAGCGATTTATTCAGTTGGGTAAGAAGTTTGATAGCCTAGCGGCCAACTTTGAAAACAATAAAAAGAAAAAGTTGTTGCTTGATGAACTGATGAAGATGGTCATCACAGAAAACGTAAAACGACATCCGGCACAAAAGAAAGAAACTCCTAAAGTTGTAAATCAACAAAAAGGAAAGCAACAACAAGTAGAACAAGAAGTAATTCAAAAAGTTCAGAAAATTAGAACTGAAAAAATAAAAGCTAAAGTTGCTCTGGTTAAGGAAGAAGAAAAGAAACCTCAGGTAGCTCTTAAAATAAATGACAAAGTACGACTGGCCGATTCCAAATCGGTGGGGACTATAGATAGTATTAAAAAGGGCAAAGCGACCATAAACTATGGCTTTTTCACCACTATTGCCCCAATAGAACAATTAGAAAAAGTCAGTAAATAGCCTAACAACCGCTGTTCTGATGTGCATAAAGTTCAGTGCTCGATGGAGTCTGTTCTAAAACACGTTGTACACTAATATGTTTTTTTACCTCTAAGAGTTGTTATATTTTTGAAAAGTGGTTATGCGTTCAAGTTGAGAAGCTTACAAACCAGCTTTTACGCAATTTAACTAATGGCATATACCACCCTATAAATGAAAGAACATCAAGACATAGTGTTATTTGATGGCGTGTGCAACTTGTGCAATGCAGCCATTCTGTTCATCATAAAGCGCGATAAAAACAACCGATTTAAATTTGCTCCGTTGGAAAGTGGTGTGGGTAAGGAGTTGCTCTCTAAACATCAAATTGATGCTTCTAAAATAGATTCTATCGTATTGGTAAGTGGGAATTCCGCTTTCGCGAAAGCGAGAGCTGCATTGCGCATCTCAAAACACTTGACTGGACTATGGCCTCTACTCTACTCGTTGATCATTATTCCTAGCTTTATATCAAATGCTGTCTATGATTTGATAGCGAGAAACCGCTACAATTGGTTTGGTAAAAAAGAAAATTGTATGATTCCTACGCCAGAATTGAAATCTAAATTTTTATAAGTTGGATGCACGGATTATAAAACCTTAAGAGTAGCATTAACACCGAAATAGAATTGCTGTACCTACTTAGTTTTCTTGTTTTGCCAGTAAAAATATACACCAGATAGCTCAGTAAAAAAACCAATAAGAATCATTCCTTTTGCGCCCACCACTTCTGTTAGAAACATAACTACCCCTACCAAAACAATGATACTGCCTAAAGCGATCAAATAAATAGAACCTTTTTTATTCATGCTTCAAAGATACTTGTTCTACTTAACGCATTGAAATTACCTATATATTTTTTGCTTTCTTTAACCAGATTAACGTAAATGTCAAGTATTTTAGCTCAAAATTTTAACGATGAAATATCTGATTGTTTTTTTAAGTTTTCTAGCTGTAAATCAATGTAATGAAAAAAATAAGGAAACACACTTTATTAATGGTGATGCTCCTGGAGTCTTAAATGGAATGCGTGTTTATCTTAATGATATAGATGAGAATGGACGCACTATAGTGGTGGATACCAGTATTGTGATGGAAGAAAAGTTCTATTTTGATAAAAAAGAAGAATTGAATACTGAAGAAATAAGATTGATCACTTTAGATGGTAGCCAAGGTAATTTTTTATTATTGATTCAAAATGATCATGTGGCAGTTAGGCTTAAAAAGGATTCTCTTTTTGATAGTGAAGTTGTGGGAAGTAAGTCCAACGAAGATTTAAAACTATTTAAAAAACGTCAATCTACCTATGCCACTAACTCAAGGAAATATCGAGATGAACGAGCTGCAGCTATCAGAAGTGGTGATCAAGCTCTAGCCACGACCATAACGAACCAATGGACTGCTGCTGAAAATGAATTCAGGGATTATGCAACACAAATGGTAACCAGTCATAATTCTAGCGTTATGGCTCCTATGATACTTGGAGAGCTATTAAGTAGCAAAATGTTAGATGAAAAAAAATCTAGGAGCATCTACACTAATTTTGATCCTCAAGTAAAAGAGTCGGTAATGGCAAAAAGAATAGATACCTACCTCCAAAAGGCAGAATCGGTCGTTGTAGGTGCAAAAGCACCTGATTTTGAGGGAGCTAGTCCAGAAGGTGAAATCATACGACTTAGTGAAGTCTTAGGAAAAGTGACGCTGATAGATTTTTGGGCTTCTTGGTGCGGTCCTTGTCGTAGAGAAAATCCTAATGTGGTGAGCGCATACAACAAATACCATGATAAAGGTTTTAATATCCTCAGTGTTTCACTAGATCGCAAAGGAGGTGAAAAAGCATGGAAAGATGCCATCATCAAAGACAAAATGGATTGGAATCATGTTTCTAGATTGCAGTATTTTGGACCACTTGCAAAGCTGTATAACGTCAATGCTATTCCAGCTACCTTTTTATTAGATGAAAACGGTATCATTATAGCAACTAATTTGCGTGGACAAGAGTTGCACCGCAAACTTGAAGAATTACTAAGGGAATCTTAGTAAAATCATTTTTTTAAAAACTTCATCAATACAAACAACACTACTATTGTGGCTGTTAAAGCCGCTACGGTCAGGGTATTGGTATAAATCAGATCAAAATTATAGATTAAAGTTACCAAAATTCCAGCCACCGCTCCACCAAAATGGGCGTCATGGCCTATGTTGTCATTAAGTCTCTTCATTCCATAAAAAGAATAGATCAAATAACCTATTCCAAATACAAATCCCGGAATACCAAAATAGATCCTCATGGAAGGATCTAATAAAATAGCACTATAAATAATTCCGGAAACAGCGCCACTTGCTCCTAGTGCACTATACTGGTACTCGTCCTTATGAAACAGGTAGCTTAAAAAGTTAGCTGCTAATAAGCTGACCAAGTAAATAATAAGATAACTTAGGTCTCCCAGCTTACTTACCACTACATGAGAAAAAAAGAACAGTGTCAACATATTAAAGAACAAATGTCGCTGATCTGCATGAAGAAAACCACTGGTGAAAAAACGCCATTGTTCGCCGCGTTGAATTCCGGCTATATTAAAAAGGTATTTACTTTTAAACGCATAATCTTGAAACCCTTTAAAGCTTATAATCAGGTTGGCCACTATAATAACAATAGTGACAATATCTAGTTGGTACATGAATGAATTTATAACTGACAAGATAGTATATTTGCTTAAAATTAGTACATGCAGGCAGTTGGTTTTTATCTTATATATCCTATTCTTTGGATCATTTCGCGATTGCCTTTTCCAATTGTTTATGTGTTAAGTGATTTCTTTTATTTTATTACTTATTACATCATCGGTTATCGTAAAGAGATCATTAAAAACAATTTAAGAATTGCTTTCCCCAACAAAGACGAAAAGGAAATTACACGATTAGCTAAAAAAAGCACCCAACACTTTTGCGACATTTTTATTGAGATGATTAAGTCCATGGGAATGAGCAAAATGTCGATGAAAAAAAGATTTCTTTGCAAGAACCCTGAAACAGTAAACGCTTTCGCGAAAGCGAAACGCCCCCTTATCGTCATGTTCGGTCATCAAGCAAGTTATGAATGGACCATGGTCCTCGATGAGGTTTTAGACTACAAGGTCTATGCTATCTATAAGCCTTTGAAAAATAAAAGGTGGAATACTTTAATCGTCAACATTAGAAAAAAATTCAATAGTGAATTGGTCGCAATGAAAGAAGCCACCGCCGCAATGAAAGAATCTGCAGAAAAAGAAGCAGCTTTATTTGCACTAGTAGCAGATCAATCTCCTATGGCGGGACGTGCTCAGTATTTCACTAACTTTTTTAACGTACCCAGTGCTGTGTTTAAAGGCGGCGAACGCATTGCAAGAGAACACCAAACAGCAGTAGTGTTTCTTAGGGTCACTAAAGTAAAACGAGGCTATTACGAAACAGAATTTGTCAATATTACAACAAATGGTGCAGAAACAAAGGACTGGCAGATAACCGACACCTTCTTTCAACTGCTTGAAGAACAAATCATCAAACAGCCAGAATATTATTTATGGTCTCATAAACGGTGGAAGTCTACTTTAGAAAATACTAAGCATGCCGTTGAGCTATCTCCTCGAGTTCAGCAATAAATCGATCAGCTAGTGCATCTGCTAGTTGTTGTGTCGAAGCCTCGGTATAGATACGTATAATAGGCTCTGTATTGGATTTTCTCATGTGTACCCAATGGTCAGCAAAATCAATTTTAATACCATCAATACTGGTAACTTCTTCAGATAGGTATTTTGCATGAATATCCTCAAGAATGGCGTCTACTGGCATGCCTTTCACCAATTGAACTTTTTTCTTGCTCATAAAGTAAGCAGGGTAACTGGCTCTCAACTCGCTTACTTTCATTTTCTTTTCAGTAAGTAAAGAAAGAAACATGGCCACACCTACTAATGCGTCTCTACCGTAGTGGGATTCAGGATATATAATACCTCCGTTTCCTTCTCCGCCTATCACTGCGTTTTTTTCTTTCATTTTTTGCACCACGTTCACCTCTCCTACTGCGGCGGCAAAATAAGTACCTCCGTGCTTTTCGGTCACATCGCGTAAAGCTCTTGAAGAGGAAAGGTTTGAAACAGTAGCTCCTTTCTTATGACCTAAAATATAATCTGCACAAGCGACTAAGGTATATTCCTCTCCAAACATTTCTCCTGTTTCATCTACAAATGCCAGTCGATCTACATCTGGGTCTACAGTAATTCCAAAATGCGCTTGGTGTTTTTTAACTGCCTCGCATAAATCTCCTAAGTGCTCTTTAAGTGGCTCTGGATTGTGTGGGAAATGCCCTGTAGGATCGCAGTACAACTCTACTACTTCTACTCCTAATGCTTTACATAAAGCAGGAATAGCTATACCTCCAGTGCTGTTAACACCATCTATAACCACTTTAAAACCAGCCGCTTTTATAGCCTCTATTTGAATAACTTCCAGATCCAGTACCATTTGAATGTGCTGGTCCATATAATCTTCTATAATTTGAACTGTTCCTAAATCATCCACCTCAGCGTAATGGAAATCCTCTTGATCAGCACTGTTTAAAATCTTCTGTCCTTCTGCTCCATCTAAAAATTCTCCTTTATTATTCAATAATTTCAGAGCGTTCCATTGCTTAGGGTTATGACTAGCGGTAAGAATGATTCCACCATCGGCTTGTTCATTGGGAACTGCAAGTTCTACGGTAGGAGTAGTACTCAGCCCTAAATCTATAATATGACACCCCATACCTATTAAGGTGTTTTGTACCAAAGATTGAATCATAGAACCGCTTAATCGTGCATCCCTTCCTATAACTACTTTAGGAGCCTCTTTTCCAGAGTTTTCTTTGATCCAAATGGCATAGGCACTGGCAAACTTAACCGCGTCTAAAGGAGTTAGATTATCACCTGGTGTCCCGCCTATGGTTCCACGTATTCCTGAAATAGATTTTATAAGAGTCATTAATTATTGGTTTACATTTGAAGCAAAAGTAGTCTTTCTAAAAATTATTACTCCAAGCTCTTATGAATTATCTCGCTCACATTTACCTTTCAAAAGAAGACAAAGAATTGAGAATCGGTAATTTTATAGCAGATGCTGTTAAAGGAAAAGACTTCAGTAGGTTTCCTATACGTGTGGCACAAGGAATTATACTCCACCGGCACATTGATACATTTACCGATACACATCCTGTGGTTAGAAAAAGTAAAGACTTAATTAGGGGGACATACGGACATTGGAGCGGTGTTATCGTAGATATGTACTACGATCACTTCCTTGCTGCTAACTGGCTTGACTTTCATGAAATGCCTTTGTCAGATTACGTACAAGGATTTTATAAAGACCTACAAGAGCAGCATGCGATATTACCAAAACGAATTCAAAATTTCTTGCCCTATATGATAGAGCAAAATTGGCTGTATAATTATGCAACCGTAGAAGGTATTTCAAGGATTTTTGAACAAATGAATCATCGTACCAAAGGGAAAAGTAACATGAACTTTGCTCCTATTGAGTTACTTAAATACTATCAGGAACTAGAAGTACATTTTAGACTCTTTTTTAAGGATTTAAAAAGTCATGTAGAAGAACGCAGGTTAGAATTATAAAGTCACCAAATTAGATGCCCAATTCCTATTCTAAAAACCGCTCAATGATTACTTATCCTGTGATTAAATCAATTCCCTTTTACAACCCTCAGAGCGCCTTTTTAAGGCCTTCCCTTTAATACCATCCTAACTTTACCTCTTAATACTTAAACATTGGGCTGTTAAAAAGAACACATTTGACAACTACCAGCTTTTAAAATCTCTAAAAAACTGAAGAACCAACAAATGATTTTCTTGCGTATAATCCAAATGAGTGACCAATCTCAATTTGCCTTGTCCCATATTGCTAATGATCAGGTTTATTGAAGCACAGTAATCCATTACGGCCTTCTCGTCTTTCACTTCAAAGATGACGATATTGGTCTCTACCGGTTCTACTTTTACTACATAATCAAGCGAGGCAAGTAGGTCACCTAGTTCTTGAGCCCTTAGGTGATCTTCTGCCAATCGATCAAAATTATGTTCCAGCGCATAATTTGCTGCAGCGGCCATAAAGCCTATTTGTCGCATACCCCCACCCAGCACCTTACGCACTCGCATGGCCTTTTTCATGATCTCTTTTTTACCAGTAAGTACAGTACCTAGTGGTGTTCCCATTCCTTTAGAAAAACAGACGGAAATGGTATCAAAGATTTCTCCATATTCTTTAGGGTTTTGTCCAGTGGCCACTAGCGCATTCCATAAACGCGCTCCATCCAGATGCAATCCCAGACCGTGCTTTAGACAAACGGCTTTGATTTCTTGAAAGGTTTGAAAGTCGTAACAAGCACCACCGCCTTTATTAGTGGTGTTCTCCAAACATACTAAAGAAGTCAGTGGACTGTGGTAAAAATCTGGCGGATTGATCGCTGCCTCAACTTGAGCAGCCGTTACCATACCTCTTGATCCATCTAATAATTTACAAGAAACACCACTATTGAAAGAAACACCACCTCCTTCATAATTATAGACATGCGCATATTTATCACATATCAACTGCTCCCCGGGTTGCGTATGCATTTTAATTGCCGCTTGATTGGCCATACTTCCGGTTGGGAAAAACAAGGCATCATCCATCCCAAATAGTGCTGCAACTCGCCTTTCTAACTCGTTTACCGTTGGGTCTTCTTTATAAACGTCATCCCCTACTTCTGCTTGAAACATAGCCTCTAGCATTCCTTTGGAAGGTTTTGTTACTGTATCACTTCTTAAATCTATCATTGATGTTTTTTGTTGTTAGGACTTGCTACCTACTCACTTCGATCGACTCACTACGAGCAGGAGCGGTAAAGCTTTTAGGTGTTCCGCTTTCGCGAAAGCAGAACACCTAAAAGCAATATAAAAATAATATCTATCCCACACACAAGCATGGATAAAAGCAACTAATTTAATTCTATTTTTGCAGTAGTTGAAAATGACACTATGATTACTGCCGAACAGGTTAAAGAATTACAAGAACGCGTCCACAAACTAAAGGATTATTTACAGATTGATACCAAGCAAATTGAAATCACTAATCTAGAAGAAAAAACCTTTTCTCCAGACTTCTGGAATAAGCCTAAAGATGCAGAAGTGATCATGAAACTACTGCGTAACAAGAAGCAATGGACAACAGATTACGCCACAGCCGTAACCCTTACGGAAGATCTGGAAGTGCTCTTTGAGTTTTTCAAGGAAGACGAGGCTAATGAAGAAGATGTTATAGTAAAGTATAAGGCCGCAAACGATCTGATTGAAAAACTAGAATTTAAAAACATGCTTTCTAATGAAGGTGATGATATGAGTGCTGTACTTCAAATCACTGCTGGAGCTGGTGGCACCGAATCCTGCGATTGGGCCGAAATGCTGATGAGGATGTACATGATGTGGGCCGAAAAGAATGGTTATAAAGTCAAAGAACTCAATTTTCAATCAGGAGATGTGGCCGGAATAAAAACAGTTACTCTTGAATTGGAAGGAGATTATAGTTTTGGATGGTTAAAAGGTGAAAATGGAGTTCACCGACTGGTGCGCATCTCTCCATTCGATTCTAATGCAAAACGTCATACTTCTTTTGCCTCTGTATATGTATATCCGCTTGCAGATGATACCATAGAAATAGATATCAACCCAGCAGATATTAATTGGGAATTTGCCAGATCCAGTGGTGCTGGTGGTCAAAACGTCAATAAAGTAGAGACTAAGGCCATACTAACTCACCATCCATCGGGTATCGTGATTCACAATTCTGAAACGCGTTCCCAGCTAGAAAACAGAGAAAAAGCCATGCAGATGTTAAAATCACAGCTTTTTGAAATTGAATTACAAAAACGCAATGCAGCTCGAAAAGAAATAGAAGCTGGTAAGATGAAAATAGAATGGGGTTCTCAAATACGCAATTACGTATTGCATCCTTATAAACTAATCAAAGATGTGCGAACTGGTCATGAAACCGGTAATACTGATGCCGTTCTTAACGGAGATTTAGATGCTTTCCTTAAAGCTTTTTTAATGGAAGATAGCAAAGAGACCCCTAGTAACGAGCTTTAACTTAAGTATAGCATACACCATCTGTGTTTTTAAGCTTCAGTTAAAATGAGAACCACTTTATAAAATTGATCTCCAACAAAAGCAGAAAAAAAGGAACATAGCAATGAAGGAGGATATTCCGATTTAAAAGGCTAAGCCATCAACCATTGCATTTAAGTAGGCTATTAGAGCAGTAAAACAAGAACTACTCATAAATAAAACTTTATCAATAGCAACCACTTTAATACAGGGTTTTATAGATAACCATAGGCAGTAATAGGTAAAGAAAAGATGTGACAATTTTTAATAAAAGAACCTTTGTATCTGTATTTCTTAAGACATTAATCTAATCTTAACACTATAAAATACCTATCATCGATGATTAGCATCAGTTTTACAGTAAAATAATTAAATTATGAAAAAGATAGTGGTTACTTTACTTGTATTGCTAGGAGGTATTGCGTCATCAAATGCACAAGAAATTTCAAAAAATGCCATTGGTATTAGAACGGGAGGTGGAAGTGGTTTTGGTACGGAAATATCATACCAACGAGACTTAGGAGCTAACAATAGATTGGAACTGGATTTGGGTTATGAAAGTGGGAAACACTTTGACGGATTTAAAGCCACTGGAATTTATCAATGGATATGGAATCTAGAAGGTAGTGTTAACTGGTACGCTGGTGCTGGTGGTGGATTAGGAAGCAGTAATTTAGATGCTGATTTTCCCGGAAGAGAACGTTTTAATAACGACTCAGAAACTTTTTTCTTTGCCGCAGGACAAGTAGGTATAGACTACCATTTTGACATTCCTTTATTGCTTTCTCTAGACATTAGACCAGAATTCAATTTTGGAGACTTTAGAGATGGAAATGATCTGAATATCGCGTTAGGTATCAGGTACCAATTCTAGATTATCTATTTATCAAAAAAGAATGGCAATCAGAAATGGTCGCCATATTTGGTTGATCTCTGAGTTACTTTAATACTAATTTCAGATGCTGGCTGATTTGCTACGACTACTATTCCTGGAGTAGTCATACTCATAGTGACTGGTGTATTTGTCAAAGGTCTTGAGAAATAAAATTCATACACACCCTGTTTTAAATTATAACTAGGAGATGAAATGCTATACCCACCCGTATTCTGTTGTCCCATAGCTACCACAATTACTGATTGCGTGTTAAAGTCTACCTTTGGAATTTTAAAACCTGGGGATCGAGTTGCATTGAGAATTTCGTAAAATTCTTTTAGCTTTTCTTCGTTGTCAATAATCATTGACTTCTCTTCCAAGATATTGCTATTGCTATCATTGATAAGAATCTCAAAGTTTTCGGAAAGGGTTGGTTGGGTCTGAGTTGCCCTTTCCATTTTACTACAACACGAGTTGAAACTACAAATACTTAGTGCTAGCAAGCACCGAATGATACAATTTTTCATATTGGGGTATAATTTTTAGTATGTCGTATTGTTCTGCTTTCGCGAAAGCGGCATTCTTAAAATGATTTAGGACTTGATCATCTTTTAAGATCTTCAAAGCATTTGCTGCCATTTCTTCAATGTTGCCTACATCACTTATGTAACCTGAAACACCATCTTCATTCACCTCTGGCAATCCCCCAGTATTTGTGGAGATGACTGGAGTGCGATTTGCCATAGCCTCTAAAGCAGCAAGACCAAAGCTTTCTTTCTCAGAAGGCAATAAAAACAAGTCTGAAAAACAGAGAATGCGATCGATTTCTGTACTGTTGCCAACCCATTTGACCTTTATTTTTAAACCTGCTTTAATGGCATATTCCTCTGCTACGAATCGTTCTGGACCATCTCCTACCATAATTAATATGGCCGGTAGCTGTTTCTCAACTATTTCAAAAATTTTCACTACATCTAAAAGGCGTTTCACAGGCCGCATATTACTTATATGGGTAATGATGCGTTCTTGAGGAAATGCCATGATCGTTCGATCACAATCTTTGAACTCTGTTTTATACAACGACATATCAATAAAATTAGGAACCACCTCGATTTGCTTGGCACTATCAAAAAGCGCTATAGTATCCCGTTTTAAACTAGCTGAAACAGAAGTCACCACATCGCTATTATTGATACTGAAAGTAACTGCCGGTTTATAAACAGGATGGTTTCCTACCAATGTAATATCCGTACCGTGCAAAGTAGTAACCATAGGCAATCTAATCCCTTGATCTTTTAACATTTGTTGCGCCATATAACCCGCATAGGCATGTGGAATTGCATAATGAACATGCAAAAGTTCAATCCCGTATTCTTGGACCACATTTACTAATTTACTAGAAAGGGCTAACTCGTATGGCTGGTAATGAAACAACGGATATTCCTCAACGTTTACTTCATGAAAAAAAATATTCTTTGAGAGCAAATCTAGTCTTACCGGTTGTTTATAGGTCACAAAATGTACTTCATGGCCCCGTTCAGCAAGTGCTGTGCCCAACATGGTAGCAACTACTCCACTACCACCGAAGGTAGGATAACATACTATAGCTAGTTTCATTAATTCAATTTTTAGTCGATGATGGAGTCATAGATAAGTTGCTGTATATCTGTTCTGATATTTTTGTCAATGAGAAATCTATTGCCCGCATCAGGATATATTCTATTGGACAAAAAGACATATACTATTTCTTCTTCTGGATCTGCCCAAGTATAAGTACCGGTAAAGCCACTATGTCCAAAACTTCTTTTACTCACACAACCACAGGTAGGACCTTCTTCTTCTAACTGTGGTTTATCAAATCCTACGCCTCGTCTTACGTCACTTTCACAAAAATAGCAGGTATTGAACTTGTTTATCGTCTCAGGCTTGAAGTATTGTCGGCCGCCATAAGTACCGCCCTGGAGATACATTTGCATCATCTTTGCTATATCATTTGCATTTGAAAATAAACCGGCATGGCCGCCTATTCCGCCTTGCATCGCTGCACCTTGATCGTGCACATAACCATGAATCAACTGTTTTCTAAAAGTGGTATCATTTTCCGTAGGGATGATCTGAGAAACAGGGAATTTTTTACGAGGTAAGTAACCCGTGCGGTTCATTCCTAAGCTTTTATAAAAGTGATCTTGCGTGAGTTCATCTAGGTTATTACGGAAGTGATTTTCTATATATTTTTTTAATAAATAATACGGAAGGTCGCTGTATTTGTATTCGAGGTCTTCTCTTAATTCACTGTTTAAAATTCGATTAAATATAGTGTCTTGGGCCATCGTATTAATAAACAACTTGTCGGCTACTTGAGTTCTGTAATTTGCTTTAGATCCGTTGCTGTAATATTGTGACAACGGTTGATGGGTTAAAGAGTCCAGCGTATAGCTATAAAATGGAATCCATGGCGTTAACCTAGCATAATGGGACAGCATTTGCTTTACTGTTATTTGCTCTTTATTAGTGCTCTTTAAGTCTGCGTCTAATTTAGAAATAACATCATCTATAGAGATCACATTTTTTTCTTCCAGCTCCATAACTAGCGGAAGGGTCGATAGAATCTTTGTAACAGAGGCAATATCGTAAAGATCACTAGAGGTGACTGGATCTTTTTTATCATAGGTATGATAGCCATAGGTCTTGTCTAAAACCACTTTCCCGTGTCGTGCTACTAGAATTTGCATTCCGGGAGCACCTTTTTTGTTGATCGTATAATTTGCAATACTATCTATTTTTGCAAGTACTCTAGAGTCCAAACCTACACTAGAGGGATCATTACCATAAGAAAGACGTTTTATATTTTTAACCGCTATACCTTCATTCACTTGAAACAAACCAGCGCTTACTGGTAAGGTACCTTCTGCATCTCTACCACCAAAAATGAGTTGTGCGCTCACCTGTTGACTCCACTCACTATTTTGATAAGACATAATGATTCCTTCAAAATTCTTTACCGTCTTAATCTGAGCAAGCATATAGGGACTTACAAAACCATCAAAAATAATGCGATGCTTCCGTGCTATCTCATACAACCAAGTCAACTCGCGTTCATTCAATTGATAAGATTTCCATGGATTCTCATTACCCCTATGCAATCCTACGATAACTGTATTGTATTTTTTTAGCATTTGAAGCAATACATCCAGATTATCTGCTTCAATCTTATCTACTTTGGCATACTTATTAAGCTCATTATAAAAAACCTCTCCAGAGGCATCACCCAGTGCTACATAAGCGATTTTCTTTGTTTCTAGATGAGCGATAGGTATAACAGTGTTCTGATTCCTTACAACAGTGATGGCTTTAGAAATTGCGTTTTCATAAACCACCTCGTCTTGTTCCGTGTTTAAATCCGTTATAAGGTTCGGAATAACCACGGGTTTGTATTGATGAAGGCCTACAATGTACTTGGCCATCAAGATTTTTTTTACAGAATGTGCTAATCGCCCTTCGGTAATATCACCTGCTTGCATGGCAGCAACAATTTTATCTATAGATTTAGGTACATCTTCAGAAATCAATAGCACATCATTACCCGCTTTAAAGGCTTGTAAATCTATTTCTCCTGGGGCACTAAAGTTACTCGCCCCTTTCATATTCAAGGCATCCGTAAAGATCAATCCATTAAAACCTAGCTTTGTTTTTAATAAATCGGTGACTACTTTTTCACTGATACTTGTCGGGTAACCGGACCTGGGTTCCAGACTTGGAATATTTAAATGCGCCACCATAACACTCGCCATTCCTTGATCAATTAACTTTCTATAAGGAGTTAATTCCACGCTATCGATACGTGCTGCACTAAAATCTACTGTTGGTAAGGTTTTGTGACTGTCTTGATCTGTATCTCCATGGCCAGGAAAATGCTTTGCACAAGCCAGTGTTCCTGTACGCTGCATACCATTCATAAAAGCACTGGCTTTGTCGGTCACCTTATTCATGTCTTCCCCAAAGCTTCTATTTCCGATAATAGGGTTCTTGGAATTGGTGTTGATATCTACTACTGGAGCAAAATTAATATGCACTCCTAGTCTTTTGCAATGTTCACCAATTCTTTTTCCTACCTCATAAGCGGATCTTGTTCCAGGAGTTGCTCCTAGAGTCATGTTCCATGGAAATGCATACGTGCTGTCCAGTCTCATGGCGAGACCCCACTCGGCATCCATGGCGATCAATAGAGGTATTTTGGATTTGGCTTGCAACTCATTAGTTAAATGAGCTTGTTGGACTGGCCCTCCTTTTGAGAAAATGATGCCACCTATCTTATATGTTTCCACCAATTTGCGTACCTGGTCAGCATGTGCTTTTCCTTTATTGGAAAAAAGGTCTACCATAAATAGCTGCCCTATCTTTTCTTCTTGAGAAAGGCTTTGGTACACGCTATCCACCCATTGCATCTGTGCGATAGAATCGGTAGCAACGAGAGGTTGGTTTGTGGTTAATTGTGCTTGTAATGTGTACGCTTTCGCGAAAGCGAGCACGAATACAAGCCATGAAGTATAGTTTAATTTCATATCATCGATCCAATGTTTTCAATCAGAAATCAAGAACTATTTCCATATCAAATGATTGCTAGCTTCTTTTGACGAAACAGAAATATAAATAGGTAGCCTATTGCGAGCTTCTTGATCTTGATCTTGATCGAAAGATACCGAAAAACCAAAGGCTGACATAAAAAACCCGGCCTAAAAGTAAGCTGGTTTATGAATTATTTTAAAAATTAAGTATTCTAGAAAAACCTAGAATGCCAGCTTTCACTTGCAGGCACTTCCCAGTGTTCTTTATACTCTCCTACTGTTTCAACCAAGTTATTGAAAACAATAGTGTTGGGGGAGACTGATTTTGCTTTTGCCATTTTTTTAAATTCGGCCAATTCTTTATGAGCAAGGTAGGGACCGTTTTTAAAGGTCACATTCATTTTGTCCATCAAATCAATGCGAAATGCTTTCTCAATAGACTGAATAAAACGAACACAAGAATCTATGGAACACCCTGTTGCCCCTGCTTCTGATTGATCTAGACCGATAACTATAAAACGATTGTATGGATAATCCACTCCTGCTTTAAGATTCATTCCATGAGCGGTCCATTTTTGTAAAAAATTATCCATTTGAGGTTTTAACTCATTGATCTCATCTGTAGTAAACGGCCTATTTGCTTGGTAAATCCATATTCTAGAATCGTCTGGAAGGTCTTTAAAATTTGCGTGCATGATTTATTTTTTTGTCTTTATTTCTAAATGCCATTGATATCAAAAAATCAAAGCAGATGAGTTGGAATGTAAATTTTAGTACTACTAAAAGTCTCTTTTAATCATTCTTGTAGCTTGGAAAACACTTATACCTATTAGTATCTTTCAAATTAAGTGAATTAAGACTTTATTATATAATTTAAACAATAGATTTTTTTGATTTTTGTACATAAATTAACTTCCTTTTTTATCAGTATCTGTGTAGTCCTAAATAAACGATACAGATTATTAAAGATTAAATTTATTATTTAAATCTCATTGAAGCTAGCTTCAATGAGATTTTTTGATTTGTACTGTTTCATTTTAAGTTTATTCTGTTCGTGCATCTGCTGTGGTGTTAGCATATAGTTTGATAAATGTGGTCTTATATTATTGTAAATACCAACAGCTTCTTCTACCAGTCTTTTCTTTATTTCTAAAGATTTGACTTTTTTTGCTACATCAAACTCTTGTTTGAGTATTCCGTTCACTCGTTCTGCAACTGCGTTTTCGTACGGATCGTACTTTTCAGTCATACTAGGTTTAATAGCATGCTGTTTAAGTAGGTTCTGGTATTCATTAGAGCAATATTGTAATCCTCTATCAGAATGATGAATAAGTGGTTGATCTTTATACTTTCTATTATTCAAGGCCATTTCAAGAGCTTGTAGTGTTCCATTAACAGAAAGACTTGCTGAGACATTATATCCTACGATTCTTTTTGAATAAGCATCAGTTATTAATGCTAGATAGGATGGGTTTTCTCTAGTCCCTAAATAAGTGATATCACTAACCCATACTTGTTCTGGTTTATTAATCACCATATTACAAACAACGTTTTTATGCTTTCTAAAGCGATGATGTGAGTCTGTGGTTATATGATAGGATCTCTTAGGTTTTATAAGCATATGATTTGCTCTGAGTATTCTAAATAATTTATCTCTTCCTACATTTATAGCAGAGAGTTTATCTTTCAACATATGATATAGCTTTCTAGTGCCTAGTTTAGGCATTATACTACGTATAGCCCTGACTAGCTCAATAACTTGTTGTGAGATATGTTGTTTTTGAGTTCTAGATTTAATGGCTCGATAATATACCTGTCTGTCCAGCCCAAGTAAGTTACAGGTGGAAACTATTGTTTCTTCTTGATCTTCTTTGAAGCGTTCAATAACTCGGGCGTGTAATTTTTTCTGATAGCGATGTCATATTCTTTCTCTGCCATATCAACTAGCATATCAAAGATGATTACCTTCTTATCAGCTCTTTCTGCAAGATGTTCAGCTCGAGCCTTTTGCTTTTCCAAAAGTTTGACTTTTGCCTCTAGTTCTATGATTCTTTGTTCTGGTGTTTTTGCCATGGTCACAACGGATAGGTTCTCCCAATCAAAGGTACCATATTTTCTGAGCCATGTGGTAATCGTTGACCTGGCTTGAATGCCATACTTAAGGTGAGCAGACAACCTGTCTAATTGACCAGACTCAATTTCTTCGACTATTTGAAGCTTAAAAGAAAGCGAGTAGTCTTTTTGGGTTCTTTTTGCATAACCCTTCTTTACTGACTTGTTCATTACACTAAATTTTAGTGTATCGCTATTTTAGGACGGGACAATCCCTAAAAAGAAAAAAGCATACTAATCAATTCCTAATTAGGACAAATCAAAAACAAGGCTGATTAAATAAAAAACATCACTAGACCGTAATTATTCTAGTTTTAAAGCGGCCTTTTTTTTAATCAAACAAGTTTTTAAGGAATGAGACGATCCTAATTTATGTATTAAAATTATTTACCCTTCGTCTTCTTAACTATATATCCAGCACTAAAAAAACCGAATATCAACATAAAGGCTAAGAAGAACAGGTAATAGCACCAACCATAGTCTGCCATATCAAAGACTGTAAAAAAAATATAACAAAGAAAAGTCGTTACAATAGCGCTTATGAAAGCATAAACTAGTCTCATTTTAACAGGGGCTTTTTTAAACTCAAATACACTCATTTCCTTTTGTCCTTACTCTCTTTACGCATCGACCACCATATAATTCCAGCTACCAAAAGACCAAACATTAAAAAGTCTACAGCAAACTTGATGATACTAAATCCTTCATCTCCAGTAAACTGATAGAAAATGGACATGATAATCGCATATACCAGCCCTCCTAAGGAGCCAGATAGCACAATACTTTTATAATCAGGTTGTTGTTTCAATACGTTTACTTGGTGTCTACCCTATCGATAACTAACATATTTCTATATTCGCCTATACGCGGATCGTAACTATCTAATTCCATTGCTGTAAAATATAAGTCGTCTTACCTTTAAC
Organism: Nonlabens sp.; assembly: GCF_018401815.1. GTDB lineage: Bacteria > Bacteroidota > Bacteroidia > Flavobacteriales > Flavobacteriaceae > Nonlabens. Next base: position 313,104 of record NZ_JAGYKG010000004.1, on the reverse strand, counting down.
TGCATCTTCTATCAACTCATCGTTATCGACATAAGTAAGCAATAATACATTAGGCTTGCGACCATCTTCATCTTTGATTTCGAAAGATTTGATTTTTTTATCTTCAACCTTTACTATGGTATCAATAATAACAAGACGCTCCTCTTCCTTTTCCATTTCTTCAATATCATTAGCAAACAACATAAAAAGAGAAATAGGCTCTGGGCAAGACTCTGCGAATTGAATACCTACTTGCTCTCCTAATTTCTCGACATTTTTTGCATCGTGGAAATTGAGCCCTTTGCCATCAAAATACGTCTGATTAGAAGAATAGGCTTGAAGCATACCAGATCCTAATTCCGTCTCTGCCTTTTCTCTAGTCGCTATACCTTCTTTAGTTGGTATACATTCACAGACTTTCTCTGCTAGTTCTTTGACCGCTTTTTCATTGAACTGTTGTGCGTTTACAGCTACTGTCGTCAACAATATTACTATTAGAATGGGTGCCACCTTCATTATAAATCGTTTGCGCTTGCTATTAATTCTGCGATATCCATCACTTCTACGTTACCTTCTTTTTCGGCAGCTTTTATACCATCGGTCATCATGGTATTACAGAAGGGACATCCAGCAGCAATAATATCAGCACCTGTATCTATAGCCTCATCCGTGCGCTCGATATTGATGTCTTTATTTCCTGGCTCTGGTTCTTTAAACATTTGCGCGCCCCCAGCTCCACAACAGAGTCCGTTACGCCGGCTGCGTTTCATTTCAATCAATGCGGCATCTAGCTTTTCTATCAACTCCCTTGGAGCCTCATAAATATCATTAGCACGTCCTAAATAACAAGGATCGTGATAAGTAATTTTCTTTCCTTTAAATTTCCCTCCTTCAATCGTAAGGCGACCAGTAGAAATTAAGTCCTTAAGAAATGAGGTATGGTGAATCACTTCATAGTTTCCACCCAATTCTGGATACTCATTTTTAAGAGTATTAAAACAGTGAGGACAGGCCGTAACAATTTTTTTGATCTCATAGCCGTTTAAGACTTCTATGTTCATCATCGCTTGCATCTGGAAAAGAAATTCATTTCCAGCTCTTTTTGCAGGGTCACCCGAACAACTCTCTTCTGCTCCTAACACTGCAAATTCTACTCCAGCTTTATTTAATAACTTTACAAAAGCTTTGGTGATTTTCTTTGCTCTGTCGTCAAAACTACCACTGCATCCTACCCAAAACAATACTTCTGGCTGTTTGCCTAGTGCGATAAATTCTGCCGCTGTTGGTACTACTAGATTGTTACTCATATCTTAATAATTGAGAATCCGTTTAAAGAATTTAGAATTGTTATTCTTTGTAAATTGTTACTGTTGTTGTTCCGCTTTCGCGAAAACGAAACAACACAACTATTTATGGTTCTTAAAAACCTCTATAGTTACTTCCTTCTCTACTAGATGAGTGAATTCGCCTGTATATCGTGTTGCTCTTACCATGTGGTTATCGATCCAATGGTAATTTCCACCTCTAGGTTTACCCATTAACAAGCTGTGAAATTTAAAACCATGTTTGTTCAGCCAGTCTTCAGTAACCTGACGGTGCTCCTCAGTTCTAGAGGTAAAGAAACAAATAACGTGTCCTTGATCATACCATTCATTGAGCGTTATTAACGCATCTGGAAAGGGTGCACAAGTAGCCATTCTCTCCGGCTCTTCGTTAGGCACATCTTCTGTGATGGTTCCATCAATATCTATTAAATAATTTTTCACTCCTTCTGGAAGTACTGGACTTGCCAGGGATCCATCTCTATTCAGGGCTTCCTGAAACTGTTCTTTACTCATATTTATTCGTTTACCCAATTAAGGCGGTCCATTTGATTATAAGGCCACGGTGCTCCATTGTTTTCTATATTACTCATAGTAACGTTTAATTCACTAGGTGCAGCACTGTTCTCTAACACTAGATACCTTCTCATTTCTATGATAATACTCAAGGGATCGATTCCTATGGGACAAGCTTCAACACAAGCATTACATGTTGTACAAGCCCAAAGCTCTTCGGTGGTGATATAATCATTGAGCAAGGTCTTTCCATCATCGTTCCATACTCCCTCTTTGTTGATCACCGCTCCCACCTCTTCCAATCGATCACGGGTATCCATCATTATTTTACGTGGGCTCAATTTTTTACCTGTAATGTTTGCTGGACATTCAGAAGTACAACGTCCACATTCTGTACAAGTATAGGCGTTAAGCAGTTGTACTTGATCTAAATCAAAAATATCATTTGCTCCTAGTGCGGCAGGAACTTCATCTGCGTCATTAGGATCTGACGCAGCAAATGGATCTGCATTTGGATCCATCATCATTTTTACTTCTTTAGTAACAGCAGCCATATTAGTAAACTGTCCTTTAGGAGTCAACTTTGCAAAATATACATTAGGGAACGCCAACATAATATGCAGGTGTTTGGACCAATATAAATAATTTAAGAAGATCAAAATTCCCGCAATGTGCAACCACCAACAGGTTCTTTCTATAATTAGTAAGCTTTCAAAGCTCATTCCATCAAATAAGGGTGCAATAAATCCGCTGATGGGAAAACTACCCGCATTGACATAATGTGTAGCTGCTTCACTAGTAAATCGACCTGCCATTACGCCTTCCTGTATGCTGAGATCTGCCGCATTCATGGTTAAGAACAACGTCATCAACACAACTTCAAAATAAAGAATATAGTTGGCGTCGTTTTTAGGCCAGCCTTTGAGCTCACCCATCATCAACCGCTTGATATTCATTACATTTCTACGCAGCCAAAAAATAACAACTGTGGCTACAACCAGAAATGCAAGAATCTCAAATATAGCGATCAACACATCGTAAACACCTCCTAAATAAGGAGCAAAAATTCTGTGTTGTCCAGTAATACCATCAATAATGATTTCAAATACTTCAATATTAATGATTACAAAACCTACGTAAACTATCACGTGCAAGAAACCCGCAATAGGACGTCTCACCATTTTTGATTGCCCCAACGCAATGCGCGCCATTTGGGCAAAACGTTCTCCTTTACGATCAGAGCGATCTACTTTTTTTCCAAGTTGAATATTGCGTATCATCTTTTTGATGTTACTCGCAAAGTAACCTACTCCTGCAAGGAGTAGTAAAACAAATATGATATTAGGTAGGTATTCCATAAGTAATTATTGGTCTCTATCTTCTGGTTTTTCGTATTCTCCTGCCTTTTTTCCAAAAATAGAAAAATGTACATATCGCTTAGGATTAAGTTTAATGTCCTGCATCAACATTTCTGCTTGCCTGGTGGTTCTTTCTAAATTGTTGTACAAGGAGTCGTCTGTCATTAGTTTCCCAAGACTTCCTTTACCTGAAGCTATATCACCTAACACAATATTAAATTTAGCGACAGCATCTTGTAATTCTTTCACTGTTCCTGAAATTTCAATTCGAGCTAAAGTATCTGATATTGCAGCAAAGTTTTCAGTAGTAGTATCTAAGTTCCTAATTGTTCTGTCTAGCTGTACTTTATTATCGGTAAGGAGTAGCTTTGCACTTTTGGAGAGGCCTCTTATTTCGGCTAAGGTTCTACTCACCTCATCTAAACTGTTCGTAATAGCAAGTCGGGTTTTAGGACTCAAGGTTTGATTCACAGCAGTTAAAACAGAGTCTGCACTAACTACCATGTGCTCAATCTTATCTTTTAGAGGGATGAACTCATCCATGACTTTTCCTTGAATACCGTTGTCTGTATGAGATGCTAAAGTGTCTCCAGGCTCTGCTGGTCTAGCAGCGCTTTCATAATTAGGCACTATAGCCAGTGCCTTTCCTCCTATCAAACTAGTACTGTAAACCGATGCGACACTTTCTGAAGAGAAACTAAACGACTCATCTACATGAAATTTAACCAATAATCTTCCAGATCTATCCAAAAAATCGATGTTATCTATATTCCCTACTCGTAACCCATTGATGGTAACAGGTGCTGAAGAAGTCAGTCCTTCTACATTATCATAAACCGCGTAGTACGACCTGTCACTTTTCAAAAAATTGCGCCCTTTTAAATATTGATATCCAAAAATGAACAGCGCTATGGCCCCTATTGTTAAAATACCGACCTTGATTTCTTTTGAAAATTTCATAATACTGACGTAATTGAATCTGTAAATATAAGACAAGCTATTTTTAAAAAGGCTAACATTTTTTTAGGATTTATTAAAGCCTTCGGCGTTCTCCTTTTTCATAAACTACTATAAATGCAGAGGTGTAGCCTTTTGCAATAGCCTTTTTTCTTAAATCAGACGCTTCTTGTAAAGAATACACATGACCCGTGAAATACCTATATAGGGAACCTTCTTTTTCTCTAGAAATTTCAGGCAAGCTTTTAAAGTTATAAGCTTGTGCCTCTAATTTATTACTACTTGCACTTATTTGTACTTTATAAACAGGCTTATTCCCCGATACTGATGGGCCTGTTAATTCCCTCCGTACCTGTTCCACTTCAAAAAGATTGACATCCCTATTCTTTTGATAATCTAATACTGCTGCATAAATGGAATTGGCTACTTTTTTTTGACCAGAAGTACTTCTTAAAAACGCACGCTCTTCTTTATTGGTTAGAAAACCGGTTTCTATCAATACACTGGGCATATAAGAAAGTCTTAAAACGGCAAATCCCGCTTGTTTTACACCGCGATTTTTACGATTCAGTTGGTTTTGAAACCTATCCTGTACATTGGCACCCATTTCAATACTGTTATCTAAGTACTCTTCTTGTATCATGAGATTGGTCGCAAAGCTAGACGGGTCATTAGGATCAAAACCTACATATTTCTCTTCGTAATTCTCTTCTAATAAAATCACAGAATTTTCTCGTTGTACGACTTCTAGGTTATCTGCATTTCTATGAATACCCAATACCCAAGTTTCATTTCCTTTTGCTTCTGTAGCAGCTGCAGCATTGCAATGAACAGATACAAATAGATCTGCTTTTGCATTATTTGCGATATCTGCTCGTTGATACAATTCTAAAAATTGATCTGTAGTACGCGTGTAGACTACTTTTATCTCTGTATGCGATTCCAATTGTTGACCTAAAAGCTTCACTACGTTTAGAGCTATATCCTTTTCAGCAGTTTGAGCTACATACTTGCCAGAGTCCTTACCTCCATGTCCCGCATCAAGCACTACAGTAAAAACCTTTTTATCGGTCGTTTTTGTAGAATCGATAGGTATATTTGCTATGGATGCGATGGGAATACCAAGAAGTATAATTATGAAATATATCTTTGTTTTCATATGTAAACTATAAGTTGGGTCGGTGTTGTTGATTAGTTCGCTTTCGCGAAAGCGTAATTATTAAAAAACGCTTCAAATTTATATGTAGTTTTGACGTTTTAAAAACCAAACCATTACTACTAACAAAAATAGCATAACCTAGATTGCAATTACGTTTTAAGCATATTATTTTATCCCTACTGTTTTTAACAGGCTTTATGTCTGTTATGGCCCAGGATCTTCCAGAAACAGGAACTCCTATACCAATGCAACAACCTAAGCCCGACCAAGAAGAACAGGAAGAAATACCATTAAAATTAAAAGTAATTAAAATTCCAGAGGTTTCAAAAGACTCCGTAGTGAACGACTCGGTTAAAAAACCAAAAGCGTTCCTAGAATACCGGATTGAATCTAGTGCTAAGGATTACAAACGTATTGATAGAAAAGGAAACACCATTACCTTATACAACGAGGCAAAAATAATTTACGGAGACATTACGATAGAGGCTGGTAAAATCGTTATTAACAATAATACAGGTGATGTTTTTGCCTACGGTATTGTAAAAGATTCTTTAGGCTACACACAACGCCCCGTATTCTCTCAAGGCGCTAATATAGTAAAACCAGACTCTATAATTTTTAATAAAAACTCACAAAAAGCATTAACATTTAACTCTAGAACCACCCAAGGAGAATTCAATGTCATTGCAGAAACGACAAAAAAGGTAAATGACTCTGTTTTCTATATGCAAAACGCTCGATTTACTACTTCTAAAAATCCAGAAAACCCAGAGTATTATTTTCTCGCACGTAAAATCAAGTTTGTCCCCAACAAAAAGATTGTTACTGGACTTGTAAATATGTATATAGCAGATGTTCCAACACCTTTAGGACTGCCATTTGCATACTTTCCTATGACCAAAGAACGTAAAAGCGGTATCATTATTCCTTCATTTGGTAACAACAACAGTCAAGGGTACTTCTTACAAAATGGTGGCTATTATTTTGCAGTTAACGATTATATGGATTTAACTGTTTTAGGAGATTATTTTACCAATGGAAGTTATGGTAGTCGAGTCGAAAGCAACTATACCGTGCGCTATAAATACAATGGCAGCTTGAGGTTCTTATTTGAAAACCAGCTGCAAAGCGAGCGTGGATTTTCTGATTTTGCTCAAACTTCTCGTTATAACATCAACTGGCAACATTCTCAGGATGCTAAATCCAACCCAAGCTCTAGATTTAGTGCAAGTGTAAATTTAGGAAGTAGTCAATTTTTTAGACAGTCTTTTAATCAGGTCAATCAAAGCGCTACACTTGTAAACAACTTGAGCAGTTCCATCTCTTATTCTAAGTCCTTTCCAGGGGAACCTCAAGTCAACTTTAGCGCAAGTGTCACCCATAATCAAAACACCAATACAAATGCTGTCAACCTAACTTTGCCTACACTTCAAGGTAGTGTTTCCAGAATATTTCCTTTTGCTCCCAAAGAAGGAACTAAAAAAGGAGTGATAGAAAACATCAACCTTCAATACAATTTAAGAGGAGAAAATCGCATTACTACAACAGATGAAGATTTTTTTACCGATAAAATGTTTGACAATGCTGTCATGGGATTAAAACACAGTATCCCTATAGCTACCAACTTTAAACTAGGATATTTTAGCTTTAGTGCTAATGGAAACTATGAAGAGAATTGGGTTTTTGAAACCTTTAAACAGTCTCTTGTAGAAAATGAAAGTGGTGTTTTTGAAACGGTCCGAGATACTATAAAAGGATTTGATGCGTATCGCACGTATAGCTATGGAGCGAGTGTAGGAACTACCGTTTACGGTAGTTGGAAATCAAAGAATGCTGAATCTAAAGTACAAGCCATAAGACACATCATACGTCCTAATATAAGTTACTCGGCAAATCCTAGTTTTGAGGAGTATTACGATCGCTTAGTTACAGAGCAAGGATTGGATGCTCCTGGGAGAGAAGAGCAGTTTTACAGTCGTTTTGATGGAACATTATTTGGTGCACCAGGACGTAATTTTTCTAGCAGCATTAACTTTGGGGTTCAAAACAACATAGAGGCAAAAGTGAGGGATAGCGACTCTACAAAAACAGATCTAAAGAAAATTCAAATTCTTAAAAGTTTAAACTTTAATACCTCTTATAACCTGGCTGGTGATTCCTTGAACTGGAGTCCTTTACAAATACGAGGGGTGATCCCAATTACTAAAAATATAGATCTAAATCTAGATGCTAACTTTGATCCTTATGCACTCGATAACAATAACAACCGCATCAATACCTTTAACATTAATAATGGCGGTAGCCTGTTCCGTTTGACACGTGCAGGTTTCCGCACCAGTTTTAGGTTGAGCAGCAAAGACTTTGAAAAAGACAGTGATGCAGAAAAAGATGCATCTGACGAGCGCACCCAACAAAATGGTGGCCGTACTGATGATCTTTTTGGCGAGTCTGTAGATTACAGCCGACAAGAAAATCAAGAACCAGAAAAACAAGATATCAACATCAATAAAGATCGGTATCGATTCAAGATTCCTTGGAATTTGAATTTTGCCTATACGATGACCTATAATAATGCACAGCGACAAAATGCCATTAACCAGCAAAGTTTAATGGTAAGTGGTGATCTAGAACTATCGCCACGTTGGTCCATAGGTGGTAATACAGGTTATGATTTTGCTAATAAAGGTATTTCTTTTACCACATTGAGATTTCAGCGGGACTTAGAGAGTTTTAATATGAGCTTTAACTGGACACCTATTGGTCCTAGGAACAGTTGGTTTTTCTTTATAGGCATTAAAGCAAGCGCCTTAAGCGATATCAAATGGGACCAGCGCAGACAACCAGACCCCACTTTCTAAATCCTTTTTACTTTTTCCTTAGCTGTTAGGTCGTTCCAACTTGTTTAGCAAAGACGCTAGCCTTTATTACGAGTGCAACCATATGTAACCAAAATCAATTACCCTAGTCACTAAGCTTGGGTTCTATTGGTTTTAGGTACCAACATACTTGTACCATTTCAAGCCGCATTAGAAACTTTTATAGATTCTAAAGATCAGAATTAGAGACCTCTATTTAAAAGAATACCCACAACCAATGGGACTTCCATCTGGAATCGACGGTAATTTCTTTACTTCAAACAATTCTGGATGCTTATAAAATGTATTGATTTGCATTAACAATTGGTTCTCAAAAAGATCTCGTTTGCTCAAGTCTTTTTCAATCTTTTTCAATTGGTTTCTCGCCGCAGCCTTTACGTCTATATTCGTTTGAGAACTAATTATAAGATTCATCAAGTGATTTATAAAAAGCTCTTGTGTTCTATGAATAATGGCTGTAGCATATAAATCATCATTTTTATCATTTCTAAATATGTGATCAGAAACAGCATTCAATAGGGTCCCTAAAGTCAAAATAACATTAGGAGCGTCATTAAAATCATTGATGTTTTTTACCTCTTTAAAATTATTAGATACAAGAGCATTAGCAGTGGTGATTCGGTTCATACGCTCTGGATGAAATAAGAGATCAAAGGTCATGCCTACACTAGTAGCTGCAGCATTTAATGGATCAAAACCCACCCCAGTTTCTGATTGAAAGCTTTCTCTTGTTCTAGAATATCCGTATGCTCTAGGTGGAAATAATTTTAAAACCGATTGCGGAATCTTCAACGTCTCTGGATCTATTGATTTTAATATACTGCGCAATGCTTGAACTTGTTGAAAAGCACCTACAGTTTTAAATTCTTCATTGCCATCTTTTGTTAGAAATTCATACTCCAGTCCTCCAACAAGTTTTGTAGTCGCCTCTACTTGGTACCTGTGTGCAAAATAAACAGGTACAAATACATCTTCTAACACACTTAAAGCCTCTCCAGATCTGATATTATCTAAAGAAAATTGATTCATAGCAATCTAGCGAACTTTTAAAATATGTATTAATTCTTCTGAGGGATTTGCTCCATTATCCCAAAGGTGTCCACTGGCACTTGCACCACCAGCCGCTCTAGAATCGCTGTCTGAGATGAACTTGAGGTTTTCTACGTCTGCTATGTTAATAATCGATTGTAAAAAAGCGGCTTCAGATTGATTGGCTTTTGGGCTACCATAAGAATACTGTACGGTTAAGTTGTCCCACCTTCCGATTCCTACGTCATAAGCATCTCCTAAAGAAATCACTCCATCTACAAGGTCATACTTAGGATGCGGGTAATCCATAACGCTCGCTCGGTCTTGTGTACTTGCTGCAAAATTATGCGCAAAACCTAAAGTATGTCCTACTTCATGCGCACCTAACTGTCGTATTCTCGCGAGCGCCATATCCATCATGGCCTTATGATTTTTATCGTTTTCTTTAAAAGGTTCTTTAAGCAATCCTTGAGCAATCATAAAATCTTGACGTATGCGCAAACTTCCTAAACTCACATGTCCTTTGATGATCTCACCAGTTCGTGGATCTGTGATACTACCGCCATAACTCCAGCCACGAGTGCTGCGATGTACCCATTGGATCACATTGTATCTCAAATCCATAGGATCTGCCCCTTCTGGAAGCATCTTTACTTGAAAGGCATTCTTATAACCAGCGCTTTCAAAAGCTTCATTCCACCAGCCGGCCCCTTCTAATAAAGCGCTGCGCACTGGATCTGGCGTTCCACGATCCAAGTAATAAATAATAGGTGCTACCGGCTCACTGATGGCTAATTCTGGGTTTTTCTTTTCTAATCGATGTCTGGTAATCAATCGTTTTTGGATAGGTTCAAAAACTGGTGTGCTATAATCCATATAACTCATGTAAAATGAGCCACTACGCGGATGAAATACACGAGGCTGGTAACCTGCATCTGGTAATTCTACAAAACTGTGATGCTGGATCACAGAAATACTACTGGCGTCTGGTGCAATACTTTTTACCTCGCTTCCCGCAGGGGTTCCTGTAAAGGTAAGCATGGCTTCAAACTCTGTATTCTTGGGAAAACTCTTGGTGTTTTCTATCCATAAAACACTACGTGTTTTATCTAGCTTATAGATTCCTTGTTTACGGTCTTTTAAACGTGTTGCTACTCCATGAGCATCTTGCATTAAAAACGGAGTCAAATCAATCACATACGTGCCATTTTTATGCTCTTGTATCTCAAAACCAAATAATACAGACTTTGCAAAGGCTTGTTCTATAGAGGCCTTTTCATCTTTATTTATAGAACTAGCACGATAGGTTAAATTAGGCTGTAGGAGCAATAATTTGTTCCCACTTTTGATCCATTTCACCACAACTCCATCGCCTAATTGTCCGCGATCCAGCCCTATATCATTGGACCCTAAACCACTGGTCAAGGAATGTACATAAAGAAATTCTTTGTCTAGATCTTTAACTTCCAAAAGTATACTACCTTTATCCTCCTGATAAGAGAAGTCGTAATAGCCTTTAAATTGCTGGGGAGGTAATGTAGACTGCGCTTTCGCGAAAGCGGAAATTAAAAATAATAAGGAAAGGAGGCACCGAGTACTTTTCATAATTTAATTTAAAAAATAAAGATAACCGATTTTCATAAAAGAAAATTAGTTGTGCGCAACCTTTCAAGACTTGGTGCATCTTTAAATCAAATTATTCCTATCATGAAAAAAATACTTATACTTCTCAGCGTTTTCGTCAGTTTATCCTCTTGTACAGATTGCGATGATGATGCTGTTGTGGCTGAATCAGAAATAGTAGGCAGTTGGGAACTGGTAGCCATTCTAGCAGATCCCGGAGACGGCAGTGGTACTTATCAACCAGCTACTGGAAAGATGCTTCAATTTACCGATCAAGGTGTGGTGAATTGCAATATAAGTTTTTGCTTCGGACAGATAACACAAGCGACGACAACAGGTACTTATGACATCACTACCACCAGTATTGATGTTGATAATTGTACAGGAACCTATTCCTTTAATGGGCCTTTTCTCGAGGTATCACACTTTTGTATAGAGCCTTGTGGGGAACGTTATGTAAGAGTGAACTAGTCAAGATCAATCTTTACGGTACTGAGCCGTTTGCTGATATACATGATCTAAAATATCACTATCTACTTGCTCAAAGGATAACCCACGGCGCTTCATAACCACCTCTGCTACTTCATAAGCTTTGGCAGGTTGGTAAGTTATGTTCCCTTGAGGCCCACCCCAATTGAAAGAAGGAATAAAATTACGCGGATAGCCAGCTCCGTAAATATTGGCACTCACGCCTATCACAGTTCCTGTATTGAACATGGTATTGATCCCACATTTAGAATGATCTCCCATCATCAATCCACAAAACTGAAGACCAGTTTTTGCAAATCGACCAGTTTCATAATTCCAAAGTTTTACTTCGGCATAGTTATTTTTTAGGTTACTGGTATTGGTGTCTGCTCCAAGATTGCACCATTCTCCTATAACCGAATTTCCTAAGAACCCTTCGTGACCTTTATTAGAATAACCAAAAATCACAGAATTATTAACCTCTCCTCCTATTTTAGAATGTGGACCTACGGTTGTAGGACCGTAAACCTTTGTTCCTAATTTAGTGACACTGTAATCACACAAAGCAAAAGCACCACGTATAATGGAACCTTCCATAACTTCAGCATTTTTACCTATATATATAGACCCCGTTGACGCATTTAAAGTGGCAAATTGAAGGGTGGCTCCTTCTTCTATAAAGATGCGGTCTGAATTGATATAGTTCACACTTTCAGGAATAGGTTGGCTTTTCCTTCCTTTAGTCATCAGGTCAAAATCTGCCTCTAAGGCTTTGCCATTCTTAGAAAAAATATCCCAAGTAAAATCAATACGATCTACCTCTTCTTCTAAGAAAAGCACTTGTTCCAACTCAATAGCAGGAGTGTGTAAGTCTTTTACTCGGTAAGCAACCACGTCATTACCTGCCAACAATTTTTGCTGTGGCTTTAAGTTTTTTATCGCTTTGCAAAGGGCTGCGGTAGCAAACACATTTCCAGCAATTACCGTATTATCCGTTGTTTCTACAAGTGGATATTTTGTTTGTAAATACTCCTCTGTCTGAAAACTAACTGTTTCTTCCAGTTGCTTTTCCCATTTCTCTCGTAATGTCAAAATCCCACAACGTATTTCACAAGTAGGTCGGGTATAAGTAAACGGCAGTAAGGCTTGGTGTTTATTAAAGTCGGCTAGGATAAAGTTCATAGGTTTGAATTCTTTTCTAAGGTCAAAGGTCGTAAAACTATTGTCATTTATCATTTTACTTGAAAATAATTATCATGCAGGTTGAAGAAATCATCTTCAATGAATTTCTGATGTTCAAATAGTTGTCAGACCTATTTTCAGAAAGCAAAAAAATTCGTCAGCAGCAAAGTTATGGCACAGCGATAACTAATCTTATTTTAGTCTTTTTTTATGTTGATTCCCTATTCTTAAAACTCAACGTTCCTTGTTCCATTGTCCTACATTAATTCCTAAATTAGCCGCATGCAAAAAAACCGATCGCTCTTTATTGCCCTAGGAATATTAAGTATTCAAGTGAGCTTTTATTACAGTCTGCGATTTTTTCCCTCTGTAGTCGAGTCACTTTATAGCAGGGGTATGTATCCGTATATCGCAAAAGCCATGAGGTTAGGTTTGGGCTGGGTTCCTTTTTCTTTTGGAGACTTGGTATATACCGTAGCTATACTTATGATCATTAGATGGTTGTGGTGTAGTAGAATGGATTTGATCTCGCTTTCGCGAAAGCGTTACACACAACTATTTCTTTCCATAAACGTTATTCTTGCTTTTTTTCACTGCATGTGGGGATTGAATTATTACAGAGAGCCATTGCACAAGGTTCTAGAACTGGATAACAAATACAGTACACAAGAACTAAAAACAGTGGTACGGCAACTTGTTGTCACTTCTAATTCATTACACCAGCAACTACAAAAAACAGACTCCCTTCCCGTAGTGTTCAAAAGGTCTCAAAAAGAACTTTTTGAACTCGCACCTGCTGCTTTTAAAAATATAGATCCTATTTATCCAACACTGGATTATGGAAATTCCAGCATCAAAGAATCGCTACTCACCATGCCGTTATCGTATATGGGTTACAGCGGTTATTTGAATCCGCTGACCGGTGAAGCACAAACCAACGCATGGATTAATAATTACAAAACTCCCGTACTTATTTTACATGAAATGTCTCATCAGTTGGGGTTTGCAAAAGAAAATGAAGCCAATTTTATAGCGATTATTGCAGGAATGAATCACAACGATCTTTACTTTCAATACAGTGCGAGTATTTTTGCCTTGCGCTATTGCATCAGTGAGTTATACCTCAAGGACCCAAAGGCATATAAGGAAATAAGACCCTTTATACGAGAAGGTATTTTCATGAATTACAAAGAGTTAGAAGACTTCTGGAGCCAATATAAAGGTGGTATAGAAGATGTTTTTCAAGTGACCTACGACGCTTATTTAAAAGTCAACAATCAACCTGGCGGAATGGAGACCTACAGCTATGTAGTTGCTCTTTTAGTAAACTACTACAAATAAGGATGTATTTTTTATGAATTCTTTAAGAGGTGAATACGTAGGAGTTTTGGCTATCTTTAGAGTCTAAACTTTAATTCATGAAAAGAATATTTTCTCTCTTGCTATTGGTTGGCATATCCGTGCATGCACAAGAGTATTTCCCTAACAATGACGACATCAGTGCGGTAAGCAATATCACAAGGGTGATTACTAACGCGACCATCGTTACAAGTCCTGGAAAAATAATTTCCAACGGAACCATTATTATCAAAAATGGTAAAATAGAAGCTATAGGAAACGGCATTTCTATACCTAAAAATGCTGTTGTAGAAGACGCTGGTGGCAATTACCTCTACCCTTCTTTTATAGAGTCCTATGGAGATCTATCCATAAAAACTCCGCAACGAGCGAGCAGTAACGGAACCGCACAATACGACGAAGGCCGTAAAGGATATTACTGGAATGATCACATCAGAGCAGAGCAAAGCGCGATGGATTATTTTATGTACGACACCAAAGAAGCAAAAAAATATGTTGATGCTGGTTTTGGAACGGTACAAACCCACCTTCACGACGGTATTGCTCGTGGTAACGGTATGTTGATAGCTCTAGACAATAATGGAACTGATGCAGACCGTATTTTAAAACAAGAAAGCGGGAATTTCTTCTCGTTGAGTAAAAGCCGTCAGTCCAATCAATCGTATCCAACTTCCATGATGGGAGGTTTGGCGTTGTTACGCCAGACCCATTTTGATGCAGACTGGTATGCAAAAGGACATTCTAAATCAAAAGATTTATCTCTAGAGGCTTTAAACGCAAAGAAAAACCTGGTACAAATCATTGAGGCTGGAAATAAGAAAAACCTTCTTAGAGTAGATCAACTAGGAGATCGAATAGGAAAGCAATTTGTAATTGTAGGTGGAGAGGACGCTTATGAGATGATTGCCGATGTAAAAGCAACTAACGCTGCTCTTATCGTTCCTGTTAACTTCCCAGATGCTTATGATGTTTCTAATCCCAATTTAGAATGGTTTGTTAATCTGGGAGATATGAGAGATTGGAAACAGGCTCCTGGTAATTTAATGACCCTATCTAAAGCAGGTATTACTTATGCAGTAACTACTAAAGATTTAAAATCTCCTGCAGATTTAATGAGTAAATTAAAGCAAGCAATAGCATATGGTCTTACTGAAGATCAGGCATTAGCGGCCCTTACCACTACTCCAGCTGGAATACTTCAAATAACTGATATGGTAGGAACGCTTGAGAAAGGAAAGCTGGCAAACTTTATCATGACTTCTGGAAAACTATTTGAAGATGATACCGAAATTTACGAAAACTGGGTCAAAGGTTCTAAACATCTTATAAAAGACAGAAGTACCAAAGACATTGACGGTACTTATGCGACCACTATAAATGGAACTACGTATGACATTAGTATCAAAGGAAAAGGTAAAAAGTCAACGGTAAAAATAGACAGCATCACTCTGGGTTCTATAATTACTTATGATGGAGACTGGATCAACATTGTAACCACTCAAAAGGAAACTGACAATAAATCTTACACCCGCTTTTTAGCCACATCTCAAATGAACAATTTAAGCGGAACGGCCTATTTACCTAACGGTCAAGAAATCGCCTTTACGGCAATGAAAAACAAAGATGCTTCTAAAGATGAAGACGATGAGGAGAAGGAAGACGATGATAAGGCTGTAAAGCAAATGGGAACAATGACCTATCCGAACATAGGTTATGGCAGTATTTCAAAACCTACGGAAGAAACCATCTTATACCGCAACGCAACCGTATGGACGAATGAACAAGAAGGAATTTTAGAACATACGGACGTGCTTGTTAAAGACGGTCAAATAGCTCAAATAGGTAAAAACCTAAGTGCTGGAAATGCGAGAATCGTTGATGCTACAGGTAAGCATTTAACTAGTGGAATCGTTGACGAGCACAGTCACATTGCTATAGATAACGGTGTTAACGAAGCTGGGCATAATTCCACTGCAGAGGTAACCATTGAAGACGTTGTAGATCACGAAGACATTAATATCTATAGAAATCTTGCCGGTGGAGTAACTTCTTCACAATTACTTCACGGTAGTGCAAACCCTATAGGTGGACGTAGCGCAATTATCAAGTTAAAATGGGGCTACAAAGCAGAAGAGATGATTTACAAAGACTCTCCTAAATTTATCAAATTTGCTTTAGGAGAAAATGTAAAACAATCTCGTTCTCAAAATGGAGTGCGTTTTCCACAAACAAGAATGGGTGTAGAACAAGTATTTGAAGACTATTTTTCTAGAGCCCGAGCTTATGCGAACTCTAAAAACGATAAAGACTTCCGATATGATGAAGAGATGGAAGTATTATTGGAAATCTTAGAAAGTGAGCGTTTTGTTTCCTGTCACTCTTATGTACAAAGCGAAATCAATATGTTGATGAAGGTTGCTGAGAAGCACGGTTTTCGTATCAACACCTTTACACATATTTTAGAGGGTTATAAAGTAGCTGAAAAAATGGCCGAACACGGCGCTGGTGGATCTACCTTCAGTGATTGGTGGGCTTATAAATACGAAGTAAACGACGCTATTCCTTACAATGGTGCCATCATGCATTCTCAAGGAGTACTTACTGCCTTTAATTCTGATGATGCTGAAATGTCTCGTCGTTTGAATCAAGAAGCTGCTAAAGCTGTTAAATACGGCGGCGTTAGTGAAGAAGAGGCTTGGAAGTTTGTGACGTTGAATCCAGCAAAATTATTACACATTGATGACCGTACCGGTAGTATCAAAAAGGGAAAAGATGCCGATCTAGTACTTTGGAATGCCAACCCATTAAGTGTGACGGCAAGACCTGAAATAACGATGATTGATGGGATTGTGTTTTTCGACTTGGAACGTGACCTAGGCTTTCGCGAAAGCATCAAAGAAGAAAGACAACAACTCGTAAATGAAATGATCATGGCCAAGAACAAAGGAATGAAAACTCAGACGCCTAAAAAGAAAGACAAGACTTTATATGAATGCGAAACTATTCACTGGTAACATGAAGACAATGAAAAACATAGTATATATTATTAGTGCTTTATTTGCCATAACAGCAACAGCACAACAGACGCCTGCTCCAGTACAACAAGGAGTTTATACGATTATGAATGCTACGGCACATATAGGGAATGGTGAAGTGATCGAGAATTCGGTAATCGTAATTGAAAACGGAATCATCACTGCTATAGCAGATGCCACATCAGTAAAGATGGACCTCAAAGGAGAAAGGATCGATGGATACGGAATGCACGTATACCCTGGGATTATTGCGATGAATTCTACTTTAGGATTGGTAGAGGTTGATGCTGTAAACGCAAGTGATGACGAGCGCGAGATAGGAACTTTTAATCCGCATATACGCTCCTTGATCGCTTACAATGCCGAGAGTCGCGTGGTAGAATCCATGCGCCCTAACGGAGTACTTCTAGCACAAATAGTGCCTAGAGGTGGACGTATTTCTGGAAAATCTAGCGTAGTACAATTGGACGCTTGGAACTGGGAGGATGCCGCAATACGCACTGATGATGGTGTACATATTAACTGGCCGTCTAGCTTTAGAAGAAGTGGCACATGGTACGAGCTAGGACCTATAGAACCAAGCAAAAATTATAAGGAGCAAGTCACAGAGCTTACCGACTTTTTAAACAGTGCACAAGCTTATAATTCCACTGTAACACCAGTAGGACTCAACTTGAAATATGCTGCCCTTCAACCAGCTTTGAATGGGGATGAAAATTTCTACATACATGTGGATGGAGAAAAAGCCATAAGAGATGTTTTAAAATTTATCAAAGCAAACAATATTAAAAAGCCAGTGATCATTGGAGGTCGTGAAGCTGATAAAGTAGCGACTGAATTGGTTGCCATGAATGTTCCTGTAGTTGCAGGACGTGTTCATGACCTTCCAGCTAGAGAAGACGAAGACGTTGATATGCCTTACAAATTCCCTAAACTCCTTGCAGATAAAGGTGTCATGGTAGCCCTAGAAAACTCTGGAAGTATGGAAAGACATCAAGCTCGTAATTTTCCTTTCTATGCAGGAACTGTTGCAGGGTACGGAATGGATATGGAGCAAGCCTTGATGATGATCACCCTTACCCCAGCAAAAATTTTAGGAATCGACAAGAAGTATGGTTCTTTAGAACAAGGAAAGAGCGCTACGTTGTTTATATCTAAAGGTAATGCTCTAGATATGAGAGGAAATCAACTGACAAGAGCCTTTATAGACGGAAGAGATATTTCTCTAGATTCTCATCAAACCGAATTGTATGAACGCTATATGAATAAGTTTGGTGCAGAAATAAAAAGGTGATCAAAGAATACAAGCCGCTTGCCACAAGTTGAGTACAAAAGGTGAAAACACCTATTAAACTAAGCGTTAGTACCTCTAAAGCTTTTCATTAACTAGAATCGCCTATTCAAAGTGAATAGGCGATTTTTTCATTAATTTAAGTCCCTATGAAACACAAGATTCAAAAAGAAGAAAAAGTCTTTGATGATTTTCTAAAAATCTATAAAGCTGTAGTAACTCACGAGACTTTTAACACCGATCAAGAAATCACTGCTACACGCCTCGCCTTAGACCGAGGCAATGCGATAGCGGTGTTGCTATATGAAAAGGATACCGATAGTTTTTTATTTATTCGTCAATACCGCTATCCCAGTGCACGACATGGTCAACCCTGGACATTAGAAATCCCCGCTGGCTCCATAGACACTAATGAATCGGCAAAGGATGCTGCTATACGTGAAGTAAGAGAGGAAATAGGTTATCAAATAGACCAATTGCAATTCATAGTAGAATACTTCCCCTCCCCTGGAATACTTTCAGAACAGATCAGTATTTTTTATGGCGAAGTAACTTCTAATCAAAAAATAGCAAAAGGCGGTGGCTCTATTTCAGAAAAGGAAGATATTGAATTGGTTAAAATATCCAGACAGGAAATCAGACAACAACTTGAAGAAGGTTGTTTTAATAACTCCATCAGTATTATAAGTCTACAATGGTATTTACTGAATAAAATCTCTTTTAAATTTTAGGTGATTTTGGAAGCTATAATCCGTTTAAAATAGGCTTGCCCCTAGTACTATCGCTTAAAACTAATGACCCCGTAATTAAATCTAGAGGGATTAAAAAAAAGCCAATTCTTATACATTGGCTTTTGTTATACTTGTCACAGAAAGATTTTAAAACCCATTGGTTTCTTTACCTAACTCCATAAGATCATCAAAGTAATTAAACAATTGCCCTTTAGTAATAACAGCACCTGTTTCAATAAGCTTGAATTTATCTTCATTAGGGTTCTTACTGTAAGCTTTTTTAGCAGTAAAAATCTTTACCTCATCATCCATCAGGTTTTTTTGAAGCCATTGATACCCATCTTTAGTAGTAATATCGATCAACTCATCACCTATCATAATAGATATGACTTCCATTTCTTTTTCACCTAAAGAAAACAGATTCATATTCCTTGGGGAAATATGCTCTAAGTATTGAGCTTTTTGTAGGACTCCTTCCCATATCAAGTCAGAGAACACATCTATTTCTTCTTCGGCTATTTCTGGTTGATTTGTCCTTAAATCCTCCCATTCTTTTGCTGTAATAGATTGGGCAGCAAGAAAATTGATGAACTCTGAGTGCATTTCTTCCAATTGCTCTTTGGTAAGTCTTCTATATTTCATAAAAAGCTTGTATTACAAATTTGTATTAAAAAAAGCCGTTTCAACTTAATGAAACGGCTTTATAAGGGATAAGACGGCGTCTTACTTCTCGGCTACTACGTTAAAAGGAAGTTTTACAGTTACTTCTCTGTGAAAACGTACATCAGCCTCATAAAGGCCCAATCTTTTAATAGCGCCTCCAGCTATAGAGATGAACTTCTTTTCTATCTCGATACCGTTTTTAGCTAAGATATTGGAAACATCTGCAGTGGTAATAGAACCAAACAATTTGTCTCCGTCTCCGGTTTTTGCAGTTATTTTCAAGTCAAGAGCTGTAAGTTGATCAGCTTGATCTTGAGCAGCTTTAATGTTTTTAGCTTCTTTATGAGCTCGTTGCTTAAGCGTTTCGGCCAATACTTTTTTAGCACTAGAGGTAGCCATTACCGCTAGACCATTAGGTATTAAAAAGTTGCGACCATAACCAGGCTTAACACTCACTAAATCGTCAGTAAAACCTAAATGTTCTACGTCTTTCTTTAATATAAGTTCCATAATGTTAATCTGATTTTGTTATTTAAGTAAATCTCCTACGTAAGGCATGATAGCAATGTGACGAGCACGTTTAACAGCTACAGCAACTTTACGTTGGTATTTTAGTGAAGTTCCAGTAAGACGACGCGGAAGTAACTTCCCTTGTTCATTTACAAATCCGAAAAGGAAATTAGGGTCTTTGTAATCTATATATTTAATACCGCTACGTTGGAAACGACAGTATTTTTTTCTTTGTTGCGTCTCTATCTTTAAAGGAGATAGGTAACGGATGTCACCATCTTTTTTACCTTTAGCTTGTTGTTGTAATGTTGACATAGTTTAAGCTTTAGATTTATTAGACATTCTACTTCTTCTTTTCTCTGCCCACTCAATAGCGTATTTATCAAGTTTTACAGTAAGGTATCTCATGATACGTTCATCACGACGAAATTCTACTTCATAGTCGTTGATTACCTCACCAGGTACTTCAAATTGAAAAAGGTGGTAAAAACCACTTTTCTTGTTTTCGATTGCATAAGCCAATTTTTTTAGGCCCCAATCTTCTTGGGCTACCATTTTTGCACCACGGTCAGTAAGGAAATTCTCAAACTTCTTTACTGTCTCCTTTACCTGGTCATCAGATAAAACGGGATTCAAAATGAAAACAGTTTCGTATTGATTCATAATTAATATTGTTTTTTAACGGCTGCAAAAATAATGTTTTTCTCTAATTTAAACTAAAAGAATCTTTTATATTTTATATGATCTGATTTCAGAACCCTGTTTATTTTAAAAATAAGGACTTTTTTATTCGTTATGCCTACTGCGATTTACTAATTTATAAGCTTGTTACTTACCACATATCGATGATCTCATCAAAAAAAATAAAAAACTTGATTCTTTTTTATCCCTTCAAAATGTGGATATAGTGCCGACTCCTGTTATTATTATTAAAACGTTATAATCAAGATAAATTAGCCCACATGTTAATTTATTTGGTTGTTCGTGTTTTTTATTTGTATTTAATCAGAAAAGTGAGTACTATTGTCTAGAAACCATTAATTAAAGACGATGAACAACACTATTTTGACCTGCTTTGTAGTAGATGATTCCAGTATACAACGACTCGCTATAGTTAAGATGATTGAAGGACATCCTAATTTGAGGTTAATAGGCGAGTTTAGCAACGCTATAGAGACCAAAATAGCCTTAAAGGAACAAGCAGTAGCGCTTATCTTTCTAGACATAGAGATGCCGATTCTTAATGGATTTGATTTATTAGACGACATTACCGAAAAACCAGGGGTCATTTTTGTTACAGGACAGACCAAGTATGCCTTCAAAGCATTTGACTATGCTGCGATAGACTATTTGCAAAAGCCTATTAAAAAAGATCGTTTTCTTTATGCAGTGGAGCGGGCAATCTTAGCCCAGAAAATGAAAACTGAACTGATTGAAGATCGCGGCGATTTTATCTTTGTGAAAAGTAATCTTAAAAAACGCAAAGTATACCTTAAAGAATTAAAATACATTCAAGCACTCGGAGATTACGTAAAACTCATTACTGACGAAGATAACTTAATCGTTCTCTCTACGATGAAATCCTTTGAAAGCACGCTTCCTGAAGAAGACTTTTTGCGCATTCACAAATCCTACATCGTCAACTTGAGAAAGGTCGAAAAATTTAATTCTAAAGCCGTAGAACTAAGCAATGAAGTGTTGCCTTTAAGTCGCAATAGAAAATCAGAGCTTGTTGAAGCACTATCTCAATTCTAAGCCGTTGTTATTTTAAAAACTTTTAATAACTACCTGTTTTTAATAATAGTAAAAAAGTCTGATGTAGTTCCGCTTTCGCGAAAGCTAAAATCACAACAAATCTATTTTAATAAGCATCTACATCTATGTTACACCTTACAGAACGGTACTGCTTGATAGATTCAAAGCTTTTCTTTACTTTCATGATATAGCCTTTTACCTGATTTGGAGCCTGTTGTTTTGTTAACTTAATGAACACGTGGATATTATAAAGATTCCTTATGCGAGAAACTGGAGGGAACTCTGGCCCTAGAACTACCGCGCCATGAGGAATTTGATTCAACGCATTTACAAACCAAGTGCTTGAATCTAGTGTCGTCTGGTAGTCACGGTGTTTAAAAGTAATCCTGATCAACCTTTGGAAAGGTGGGTATTTAAATTGATAGCGCTCCTCGATCTGCTCTTTATACATCTTAAGATAATCATAAGAACTGACCTGCTGTAAGATCACATGCTCTGGATGGTAACTTTGTATCAACACCTTACCTACCTCTTTAGTTCGCCCAGACCTTCCTGCAACTTGGGTAAGTAATTGAAAACATCTTTCATGTGCTCTAAAGTCCGGAAAGTTAAGCATGGAGTCGGCATTCATAACCCCAACTAAACTTACATTTCTAAAGTCGAGACCTTTTGTAAGCATTTGTGTACCAACAAGGCAGTCGATCTCTCCAGCATCCATTTGATGAATAAGCTTTTCGTAAGAATTCTTACCTCTAGTTGTGTCCAAATCCATACGAGCCACCTTGTGATTAGGAAACAACATCCTGAACTCTTGCTCTATTTGTTCTGTACCAAAACCTTTAGTATCCATTGCACTGCTAGAACAAGATGGGCATTCTTCAGGTACATAAGTGTGATAGCCACAGTAATGACACCTCAATTGTCCTTTGTATTGATGATAGGTGAGACTAACATCACAATTAGGACATTGAGGGGCGTTCCCACAAGTACCACATTCCATAATAGGTGCATACCCCCTCCTATTTTGGAAAAGAATAACTTGTTTATGATCTCTAAACGCTTGCTGCATGTGCTCAATAAGAGTGTCTGAAAAATGACCGGTCATTTTTTTACGCTTGTGCTTTTCTTTAATATTTACTATATTAATTTCTGGCATCTGAACATTTCCAAAGCGTTTCTTTAATTCTACCAAATGGTACTTACCAGAACTAGCATTGTAATAACTTTCTAAGGATGGTGTTGCACTTCCTAAAAGTACTGCTGCTTTTTTCATGTGACCCAATACTACTGCAGTATCTCTAGCGTGATATCGAGGTGCTGGATCGTATTGCTTAAAGCTAGTTTCATGCTCTTCATCCACTATAATTAGACCCAAGTTTTGAAAAGGTAATAACATCGCACTTCGGGCACCTATAATGACATAAGGCTCTTTTGCGTTGAGCACGTGATTCCAAACCTCCAAACGCTCGTTGAGGTTGTATTTGGAATGATATACCAATACTTGATGTTTAAAAAAGTTTTTTAATCTAGAGATCAATTGAGTGGTAAGGGCTATTTCTGGAAGCAAATACAAGGCTTGACAACCCTTCTCCAATTGTTCTCTAATAAGAGCTACATATAATTGAGTCTTGCCACTTGAGGTCACTCCGTGAAGTAAAACGGTCTTACCGGCTTTAAAACTGCTTTTGATTTGTTGTAAAGCCACAACTTGATCATCATTTAAACGGTACAAATCAGTACCTTCTTCTTCTGTATCCAGTACTCTATCTATTTCTTTTTCAACTTCTAAAAGAATACCTTTGGAGACGAGTGTATTGATAACAGCAGCGGTAACCTTAGCTCTTTCTATAAGCTGTTTTTTAGTCACCTCTTTTGTATTTCCTGCCTGCAACATAAATAAGGTCATCACCGCCTCTCTTTGTTTAGGAGCGCGTTGCAGTTCTTCCAGCACCAATTGAAGCTTTTCTTCTTCTTTTAATCCCTCCTGTAATCGTATAAATTTTTCTGTTTTAGCCTTATAAGTATGATAGAGCTCTTCCTGTAGGATGATAAAATCCTTTTCTAGCATTTTTTGCAGAAGCGGCAACACACTTTTACGATCCAAAATATCCATCACATCTTGAACTTTTAAAGCATTATTAGATTCCAACGCTTCCATTACTAAAAATTCTCTGTCGTTTAGAAGTGCTTCATCTATAAAAGTAGCTTCGTTTTTCAAAACGATGGTTTCACTTTCTAAAAGAAATGATTTAGGTAAAGAAGCTCGCATTACTTGACCTACTGCACACAAGTAATAGGAACTTATCCATTCCCAAAACCTGAGTTGACTTTCTGTGACTACTGGCTGTTCATCAATAATGAACTCGATATCCTTTACCTCGTAAGTAGCGGTGTTTTCTTGATGCACTCGATGAACAATAGCGGTATAAATCTTTGATTTACCAAAGGGTACAGCCACCCTCATGCCCGGCTTTAAAAAATCAGCTTCGAGCATATTGACCGTGTACGTAAAATAACGCTCAAGAGGAAGTGGTAGAATAACGTCAATGAAATGCTGCATAAGTTGTAAAAATAAGAAGCTCCTTTGGTTTTTAGTTCGGTTACCCCATAAAAAAAACAGCTTATCTATTATTTTATTTCATTCTAAAAAGTGTTCTATAATTTCTATTGTTGTTGATAGATCACAACCCCCTAGCACCGCCCTTTAGCAAGACAACAGCGACAGTTTTATTTTAAATGGCCCTCCCAAAGTCCCTTATCCAACTGGTTAAAAAATTCAGTTAAAAGGGCATCATTTTTATTCTTATAATACTGATGTCCAACACCAATTTTACTTCTATACTATTTTTTTGATTTCCCCATCACCCCCACATTTAAACGCCTCTATTTAGCACCTCAAAAATGGTTGAATCTTTATTTAGGAAGCACGTAAACCTAGAAGCTATTTTTAAGGTGTCTTCCCTATCATTTGCATCTGCAACAAGTTAACTATGCTTCATTCCCCCTGTTGTTCCTGTTATCGTTTCTTTAAAACAGAAAAATAATGCTGCCAGCACCCCACTAACTAGGTTATACGGGCAGCCAAATAAATTTTTTAGTGGCCTTCACGCCTTTTTGATTGCGCACCAAAGTTGCATACTTCACTATAGAAAGCAGCGTTTTAGGATCATCCATAAGTATCCTCCCAAGTGTTTTGTAAAAATAAACCTTGAAAATTCAAAATAAGAATGAAGACAAGGCCCTTCTTAGCCTTTTACAACCCTACACAGGATTTTTAAAATTTACTTGCAAAGAACCTGTTTTTAATTGCATCTTAAGAAACAGCTGCCCTGCCCAAAACAACTTTACTATACCTCTGTTTGCATGTTAACAAACTTGTTGAGAACGTAAGGCTTTGTATTTTCAATAAGCCAACGAGTGATTCTATCTTTATACAAATGAATTGTTATGAATGAAAGAGATGAATATCTAGTCGCATTAAGACCCGAAATTTTCGGGGCTCGTATTGATGACAACACGAGTGATGAAGAACGTTTCCAAAATGCCACCTTGCGCCCTATTGCAAAATTGCAAAATGACTTGATCACCGCTATTTTTAGAAACTACATTAAAAAACATAAAAATGTTTTTTACGGTCTTACGGCTCATAAACGTATCGATTACATTGAAAATGCGGTCAATAGGGATCAAAAATTTAGAAATTCTTTAAAAGGGGTGATCATGGGGCAATTCACTATAGCAGAATACCAGCAGTACATTTCCAACTCCAGCGCCCTAAATAAACGCATGATGAACCTTGTAAGAGAGCGACTTATCAGCAATATACAGCTGTTTGAAAAACCCATGATAGACTTAGAGTAAAGACCCTTCCTTATGGGCCGTGGTCAACACCTCCTTTGCCTTAACCTCTAAATAAGGCCTCCCCGTTTTAAAGGATGCCTATACTTTGGTGGAAAAATCTGTACTTAGAAGCTCTTGTTTTGTAACTAATTTAATAAAATAAAAAGATTTTATCTTAATGAGGGCTTTATTTATATGTGCTTTATCCAAATTTTTAAGGGGTGGTTGCAACTGGTCGCCTTTCCAACCGCCTCAGCATGCTACAAAGACGCTATAGGTAAGAATAGCTCTTAATTATTGATCGTCTTTCTAATGCTAGTTCTTTAGGTATTCTTTAAAATGCTTTCTTTTCTGGATTAAAAACTATACCAATTAGCGCTACGCTACCTTTTTAAGGGGCTTCTATCTTTCTAAAAAACATACCTCTCTATAAAATGTATGCGTTTTAACAGGTTCTATAGCTTCATGCAGATTTAAATCTAGTCTTTAATATATGTAGTAGTTCTCATAAAAAGCAGCCTATTCATTTTACCATTGTAACCAAATCAAGATACCTAGAACGATGTTAATGTGGCTTTTAAACAACCATCACCTACTTAAATGTGCGTAACTAATTTGATAATTATAAAATTTCAGATCATTATCTCTGAGATCTTGATCCTGTTAATCATATTCTCCCATACCAAACAAAAGAATGCAGCAACACGTATACCTTAATAAGAAAGGTTTTATTTATAAATAGGCTTGAATTGTTAATAAGTATGTTATGGTACTAGTTATATATAAAATATCTTTGTGATGCGTTAAAATTAGGAAGGTCATGGCTATACCAACCTTCCTTTTTGACCTAATTTCTTATAATTCTTTAGAGAAAAGAAGTTAAGATCACCAAATAATAACCTATAGGATGAAATTTATAGTATCAAGTTCTTATCTACAAAAACACCTGCAACTGTTAGGTGGAGTCATTAATAATAACAACACCTTACCTATTTTAGATAACTTCCTTCTAGAATTAACGGGTAATGAGCTTAAAGTTTCTGCTAGCGATATGGAGACGACCATTATTAGCAAACTTGAAGTGGAGAGTGAAGATGATGGAAGCATTGCTTTACCAGCAAAATTATTACTTGACACCCTAAAAACATTTCCAGAACAACCACTTACTTTTCATTCTGTGGACACCATGATGACGGTAAGTCACGATAAAGGTAAGTCTGAAATAGCTTGTGCCGCCGCTGCAGAGTTTCCAAAAGCGGTTACTATTTCAGATCCTAGCAGCACCTCTATAATGGGCGATACCCTAGCCACGGCGATTAACAAAACTATATTTGCGGCTGGTAATGACGATTTAAGACCTGTAATGAGTGGTGTGTTTTTTCAATTTGCAAGTGATTCACTTACTTTTGTAGCTACCGATGCTCATAAGTTGGTGCGTTATAAAAGAGAAGACCTTACTGCCAGTCAAACAGCAGAGTTCATCATGCCTAAGAAACCTTTAAATCTTCTTAGAGCCATGTTGCAAGGAAGTGAATCTGAAGTCTTGATTGAATACAATGAAAGCAACGCACAATTTAGCTTTGATTCTACCAACATTATTTGTCGTTTAATCGATGGGAAATACCCTAATTATGAAGCGGTAATTCCAAAGGAGAATCCTAATAAGCTCACCATTTCTAGAACACAATTTTTAAATTCTGTAAGACGTGTAAGTATTTTTTCCAACAAAACGACACACCAAATCAGACTTAAGATGGCAGGTGCTGAACTTAACATAAGTGCTGAAGATTTAGATTACAGCAATAAAGCCGATGAACGCTTGACTTGCGACTATCAAGGGGATGACATGCAAATAGGTTTTAACAGCAGGTTTCTTATTGAAATGCTTAATAACCTAACTTGTGATGACGTTTCTCTAGAGTTGTCACTTCCGAATCGCGCAGGTATTTTAACACCTGTAGACGGACTGGATGAAGGCGAAAACGTAACTATGTTAGTAATGCCGGTTATGTTGAACCAGTAACCCTGGTGCAACTTATTGACCACAAAGAAGGCTCGCAATTGCGAGCCTTCTTTGTGGTATTCACTTTCCTTCCAAAAGTATTTGAATACCTACTTATAGATAGCGTTCTTTAATGATGTTTTCATGGTGCAAACTATGACCAGCTATTAAAAAAGGAATCACGCGTGCGGTCATGAACTGACCACTTGCAACTCCTCTAAATTGTAAAGAATCTGCTGTTGCATTCTTAAACACATCTATAGTTGCCTGTCTAGTGGACTGCATGGAAGATAATAATTCCGCTTTCGCGAAAGCGGAATCTGCTAATGCTTCAACAAAAAGATCTTGATCAAATCCTGGTAAAGGAGTCGCATCGTTTCGAATAAATCTAAGAGCGCGGTAAGCAAAAATGCGCTCCGTGTCCAAGTTGTGCTGTAATACTTGACCTATTGACCACTTACCCTTTGCATAGGAATAAGAAAAAGGCTTATCAATAGAGTTCACTAACTTCACTGTTTGCGAGATACTGTCTAATAAAACAGACTCTAAAGCAGTTTCTTTATCTAACAAGGAGAGATAAGGAGTATAGTATTCTGAATATTCGCTTTTGTCGAGATCCTTTAAAAGAAACATTACAGGTCTTGAAATACTTTGTGCAACAACCTTTTCTTATCATTGATGCTTTCCTCCAGACTAATCATGGTTTCAGTGCGACTTACCCCATCAATATCGTCAAACATAAAAATAATTTTCTTTGCGTGTGTGGTATCTTTTGCACGTATTTTACAGAAAATATTGAATTTTCCAGTGGTAATATGAGCTACTGTAACAAAAGGGATTTCTTGGATCCTGCTCAATACAAATTGAGTAGTACTTGTTTTTTCTAAAAATACACCTATATAGGCAATAAAGGTATATCCGAGTTGATGGTAGTCTACCGTCAACGAAGATCCATGTATAATACCTGATTCTTCCATTTTCTTAACCCGAACATGTACCGTACCAGCACTAATATGAAGTCTTTTTGCTATATCTGTAAAAGGGGTTCTTGTATTCTCAATGAGCACATCCAGGATTTTTTTATCAATATCATCAACTTTTGCCATAACATAGGGGTTTTTCTAACAATTTTTCGTAAAATTAGGACAATAGATGATAATAAACTAACTAATTCAACATTTTTGAAATTAATTAGCAAATATTTTGATATTTAAAGACTCTGAATGGATTTCAAAACTGCCTTCTACGATCAAATCATTTTTAAAATGATGATGACCTAACAAGTCGATAACCCGATGCCCATTGAGAACGTCTTCTCTGTTCACCCCTATAAGAATAGGTATAAAATAGAGTTCACCCTCCCTAACCTGCTCATGGTACTGAATAGAAAGATGCCTGTTTCCAATTGGAGTTGGAACGTTTTTAATTAAAATATCTACATAAGCAGTGCTCATTTCTGGAATAGATTCATAGGCACTCACAACATTTGCATCGAGTATTTGGTTGGTACCAACAGATTTCAATGCTATCACAAGCGCCTGATACACCAACATACTTACCTTATCTCTAGAGTAATCATCTCCTGAATGACCTGCCTCAAATAAGACCGTAGGAACATGAGAGTTCATCATAAAATCTCCTACACAATTCCTATTAAAGTCGTCCTTATACCTTCCTATAATTCCGTCTACACGATGATTCAAGTTGGTGTTTATGGAATTAATAACACGCATCGCCTTAATACGAGCAACACTTAGGGATTTCTTTTGATCTCCTGAAGGCGCTAGAAACGATAATTGAGCTGGAGTTGACCCATTTAAAGATCCGTACATACTGCGTTGACCGTGTAAATTAAAACAATAATGAGGTTGAAAATCATCACAAACCTTTCTTAAAACAATACTTTCAGGCTGTGACAATAAGACTGCGTCCCGATTTAAATCCACATTATTTGCATTTACTCTAGTCCAATTTTCTGCACCGTCAGGATTTAAAATAGGAATAATATATAATTCAATATCCTCTAGTAGGTAATCTAAATCACTCCTTTTTAAAAGCTCACAAATCGCTCTTGTAGTAGCAGATTCATTTCCGTGCATTTGAGACCATGCCAAAACTCTTACTTTTCCAGAGCCAAACTTAAGCCCGTAAATAGGTCTTTGAAGCACTGATTTACCTATTATCAGATCCTGTAAAACAGTACCGTTTAAGGCATGTAGGATCTTTTGGAGATAGTCTTCAAATTGGGTATACGAGTAATATCTAGGAAGCATTCAATAAAAAGGTTTAAAGCCAGCATCCTAATCATACAGTTAGAATGCTATTTATAAAGTACAAATGTAAACTCTTTAAAGGTTACAAAAGTAAACATCCTTGTAGTTACAAATGTAAACAAGCTTTCCTGCCGGGTAGTTTACATTTGTAATCAGTCTTAAGTGGGTTGTCGTCGCTTTTTAACCCTACTTTCATTCCTGAATACCTATTGAATGTAAATTAACAGCTATTTAATTATAATTCAATATTTAAAGCATCATGAAGTAAAGTAATTGTTAATACTATACTTACTAGTTTTAAAGGTTTTTACAACCCGTTTTTAAAAATGTTTACATTAATAAACACAATTGTAGGCTATATTTTGTTTACTTTTGTAACCTATGATGAATTCAGCAGATTTTTCAAAAAGAATGCAAAAAATTATGGATAGGAACGATTTAAACGCTTCATCCTTTGCAGAACGTATCAATGTAGGACGCAGTTCTATATCACATATTCTGTCCGGACGCAACAAACCTAGCTTGGATTTTGTTATTCATACCGTGAAAGAATTTCCAGAAGTAGATTTCGACTGGCTACTCAATGGTAAAGGAACTTATCCCAAATCAGAAGTGCCACTAACACCTCCTACTCAACACTCCCCTCCTGCCGCTGCGCCTGAAAAGAAAACAATGGAGCCCAGTCGTAATGAGCCAGTACAAAAAGCCTCTCCAGATCTTTTTTCCACTTCAGAACACCAACAAAATATCCCCACAACTCAAATAAAAAAAGGGAAAAATATACAAAAGGTGATTTTGTTGTACGACGATGGAAGTTTTGAATATTTTATACCTTAACTTCCTGCTCAGGAAGTAACTTTGCAAAAAAAAATACATGAAGTATTCACCTCTATTGATCTTAATTTTATTTTTTACCACCAGCTGTTATGAAAACACCCGAGATTGTAAGGACTTTCAAGAAGGTACTTTTATATGGGAACAAGAAAGTGGTGGTCGTTTATTAAAGACAGAGTTTACTCGCACCAAAGATTTTCAAATTGAACGTTTTGAATCTAAAGTTGATACTTCAAGAATTGAATGGGTCAATGATTGCGAATGGAGAGTGATCCCTATTGATCCTAAAACAAATGCCGAAAGCCGAGCTTACCTATTTAAAATATTGACCACGAGTAAGAATTCCTATACCTTCGAATTTAAACAATCCGGTCGTGACCAGATTTATAAAGGATCAGCAACTAAAAAATAAACAACTCCATTGTGTTGGAACTCTTTTCTTAAGCAGATGCCCCAGATAACACTTCTATCCCTAAGCTTATTAGAACTAGTTTAACGTGTAGATGATATTTTTTTTATTGCTTTTGCTACAGATAAATCACCCCGTACTCTGGGCAATAAACTACTGCCCTAAGGTTTGATTGGCAAAGGTTTTGACTGCTATTTTACCCTTTCTGAAGTAATCCTATAAAATACTACAATGATATTCTCTTTTCTTTTGATAGCAGTTAAGTTGACTGCAGAAGTCGCTCCTATGTCTTCTTAAAGCTTCTTTGGATACCAAACAGCGCTTGGCCTAAATTATATTGATACGTTGCTATTTTCTTCTCTATGTTTGTGGGAGTACTCCATTTTAAGTAGCGTACTAAAAAGCTACAGATCATATGAAGGAGTGGTTTCCTTAAAATAAGAACATTTTATTTATAAGAAAACAACAAGCGTCAGAATAACTTCCGACGCTTGTTGTTTTTAGTGGAAGGGTAAGAAACCGTTTGAAAAAATCACTTCAGTTTCAATATTGCATTTTGTTCTTGCATCAATTCCTTTAAGTCGTTGAGTAATTCTATATCCTTAGGAGTTACTGTCTTTTTATTGCTAGGATCTTGAGCATTATTACGCAATTTATTCATAAGCTTTATCACCATAAACACCGTAAAGCCAATAACCATAAAATCTATGATAACATTGATAAGCAATCCATAACTTATAGCAATCTCTTGAGCACGATAACTACTGCCTTCTAGAGCTTCTCTTAAAATATATTTTTTATCCTCAAAATTCACACCATCAGTCAAATAAGAAAGTGGAGGCAAAATGACTTTTTTAACAAGTACCTCCACCACATTGTTAAAGGCGGTACCTATAATGATACCTACCGCCATGTCTATCATATTCCCTTTTACGGCAAATTCTTTAAACTCTTTTAATAATTTCATGCTATAAACTTTGAATTTTTGATTGAAAAACACTCCTTGTCTATTTCTAAAAAAAGAATAGAAAATAGCAGCTAACAGAATAGCGCTCATTGACAAAGCTAAAATATACAAAGCGGTTGAATTTAAAATTCAACCGCTTTTTTATAAATGTATAGGTTCGTTAAAATAAACTAGACTGTCCTGTATGATCTATATCTGGATCAGGTACATCGGAATCAATTTTTGAAGTTATGACTTGATCATCATCAGCGTTCTTAGGACTAACAACTTCCTCTTGATTCACTTCTACCTCCTGAGCTGGAATGGTAGCTTCAGGCTCATAAGGCAAAGGTTCTAATAAATTAATTTGTTTGATCTTACTTTTACTCAACATATTACCTTGTGCTGCAATCCCTTTGACAGAAATAAATGCCTCTAAGTTGACCTCCTCATTATCTGGTTGTTCCTTACCTCTAGGTTTTACGCGAACCAGCTCTACCCTAGGTTTGTAATCTGTAGAGATCACTTCTAGATAAGAGTCTTCATGGTCTGTAATAATAGACTCTTCACGTTCTTCATTTTCGATTAAAAATCTCTTGATATAAAAAAGCTGGCGCTCCCCATTAAAATAAATTGCGGTAATGGGTTTTTTAGGTATCCATTTTTCTAAAACCACGATGTCATCATCAAATCTTGCAGTAACCTCTGGAATAATGGTCTTTGCAATACCTCGTTGCGTGATAATTAACAATCGATCCTCCCCTCTAAATTCGCCTAACAACTCTCCCCTCTCATCTACATTGAGGCGTTGTACACTATCGTCAAACCATATTTTACGAGGTTTTAAAGTAGAAACACCCTCTTCTTTCAAGTCGACTTTTTTAATGTTGTATTTAGTCACTAGATTCCCTTTGGATGTACGTCCCTTGATTAAGATGTCTGAAAAATCCACATCCCATTTGATCTTTTTAATACTTCCTTGTTGACGCAAGTTAATACTTACTACTTCTGCCTCTCCATTTGGATTTGCGCTAAAATAGTGCAGGTAGGAACCTTTTTCGTCTGTACCCATAGGGTACTCTCGGTCTCTGGTCATACTAGTCACAGCAAATCTTTTGATATAATTTGGTCCAGTTTTACCGTCTCGATAAATGACATTATATATGGTGCGCTTGTCATTTTTCTTAAAGACAGCAACATGAACAATATTTTTACCAATAAAGGTCTTGGCATCAACCTTAGTAACCATCATGGTTCCTTCTTTGGTAAAGCAAATAATATCATCAATATCTGAACAGTCACAAACATATTCATCCCTTTTCAAAGCAGTTCCTACAAAACCTTCTTCCCTATTGACATAGAGTTTTGTATTACGGATGATTACTTTTGAGGCTATAATATCTTCAAAATTTTTCAACTCCGTCTTGCGTTCCCTACCTTTTCCATAATCCGTTTGTAATTTGGTAAAATAATCAATAGCAAACTGAATCAGGTTTTCAAGATGGTGCTTTAATTCTGCAATGCGATCTTCTAATGATTGAATTTTTTGTTGGGCTTTATCAAGATCAAATTTTGAAATACGCTTGATCCGTATTTCTGTCAATTTTGCAATATCTTCTTCTGTAATCGTTCTTTTTAAATGACCTATATGGGGTTTTAACCCTTTATCTATGGCGCTTATCACACCTTCCCAAGTTTCCTCTTCTTCTATATCCCTATAAATCCGATTCTCAATAAAAATACGCTCGAGAGAGGCAAAATGCCATTGCTCTTCTACTTCATAAAGTAATATCTCTAACTCTGCTTTAAGTAATTCTACCGTATGGTCTGCACTGCGGCGCAACATTTCTGTCACTCCTACAAAAAGTGGTTTATTATCCTCAATAACACAACCTAATGGTGAAATACTCACCTCACAATTGGTAAACGCATACAGCGCATCCATGGTTTTATCTGGAGATAATCCAGGTGGTAAGTGAATCAAAATCTCCACATTTGCAGCGGTATTATCTTCAATTTTCTTGATCTTGATCTTTCCCTTTTCGTTTGCTTTGAGAATCGAATCGATCAATGTACTGGTGGTTGTGGAAAACGGAATTTCCGTAATAACAATCGAATTTTTGTCAGGTGAGTGCATCTTGGCGCGCACCCTAACTTTACCGCCCCGAAGACCGTCGTTGTAATTAGCTATATCTGCCGCTCCACCAGTGGGGAAGTCAGGAAAAATCTTAAAACGCTTGCCTTGTAAATGCTTAATAGAAGCATCGATCAGTTCGTTAAAGTTGTGGGGCAATATTTTTGTTGATAATCCTACCGCAATACCTTCAGCTCCTTGCGCTAGTAATAAAGGGAATTTCACTGGTAGGTTGATAGGTTCCTTTCGACGTCCATCATAACTGGACTGCCATTCTGTAATTTTAGGATTAAAAAGAACCTCTAATCCGAACTTTGAAATACGCGCCTCAATATATCGAGAAGCCGCCGCAGGATCACCGGTGAGTATGTTACCCCAGTTTCCTTGCATGTCTATCAATAAATCTTTTTGGCCTATTTGCACCATAGCATCGCCTATACTCGCATCACCGTGAGGGTGGTACTGCATGGTATGACCTACTATGTTTGCCACCTTATTGTAACGCCCATCATCCAAATCCTTCATGGATTGCATGATGCGTCGCTGCACTGGTTTAAAACCATCTTCAATGGCAGGTACCGCACGTTCCAAAATAACGTAACTCGCATAATCCAAAAACCATTCTTTGTACATGCCGGTTACACGGGTAATCGTCTCGGTTGTTGGCTCTTCCAAGCCGGCACCTAAATCCTCTAATTCTTCGTTTTCTTCACTCATGGGACAGTAGTCCGTTATCTGTTAATTATCATCTGTTGTTAGATAACTCTTGTTTATAAATTGGTTTCGCTTTCGCGAAAGCGACATTAAAATGAAGTGCTTTACCTAATCATTCATTCTCAATTACGTCCAATTCCACCTTCAAATTATCAATAATAAAATCTTGCCTATCGGGCGTGTTTTTACCCATATAAAACCTCAGTAAATCTTCAATACTCATTCCGTCATCCAACATGATAGGATCCAGTCGTATATCTTCTCCTATAAAATGAACAAACTCATCTGGACTGATTTCTCCAAGTCCTTTGAATCTAGTAATTTCTGGATTTTTCCCTAATGTAGCCATTGCCTCAGCACGTTCTTCTGGGGTATAACAATATTTGGTTTCTTTCTTGTTTCTTACCCTGAACAAAGGCGTTTGTAAAATGTATAAATGTCCCTTCTTAATCAATTCTGGAAAAAACTGAAGAAAAAAAGTAATGAGCAGTAACCTGATGTGCATCCCATCGACATCGGCATCTGTTGCGATCACAATTTTATTGTAACGCAAGTCCTCCATACTGTCCTCAATATTCAAGGCTGCTTGAAGTAAGTTAAACTCTTCATTTTCATAAACAATTTTTTTGCTCATGTTGTAAGAGTTCAACGGCTTACCTCGCAAAGAAAATACCGCTTGTGTATTTACATTACGAGATTTAGTAATAGATCCACTGGCACTATCTCCCTCTGTAATAAACAAGGTGCTTTCTAAGTTATTATCTTTTTTAGTATCTCCTAAATGCACGCGGCAGTCTCTTAATTTTTTATTGTGCAAATTGGATTTTTTAGCGCGATCACGAGCTAACTTTCTAATTCCAGAAAGTTCTTTGCGCTCCCGCTCTGCTTGCACAATTTTCTTTTGAAGGGCATCTGCTACCAAAGGGTTTTTGTGCAGATAATTGTCCAGTTGGGTTTTGATAAAATCGTTTATAAAGGTTCTTACTGTGGGTAAGTTACCGCCCATTTCTGTCGATCCTAATTTTGTTTTGGTCTGTGATTCAAATACAGGCTCCATGACTTTAATAGCTACAGCGCTAACTATGGATTTGCGCACATCGCTGGCTTCATAATTTTTATTGTAAAACTCCCGAATGGTTTTCACAATACTTTCTCTAAAGGCAGCTTGGTGGGTTCCCCCTTGTGTCGTGTTTTGACCATTAGCAAAAGAGTGGTATTCCTCACTGTATTGCGTCCTACTATGCGTCATGGCTATTTCAATATCCTCAGACCTTAAATGAATGATAGGGTACAAGCGATCGCTTTCTATGATTGTCTCACTTAACAAGTCTTTTAATCCGTACTCTGAATAAAATTTCTCGCCATTAAAGATGATTGTTAGACCAGGATTAAGGTATACGTAGTATTTTAACATGCGCGCTACGTATTCTGGTCGGTACTTAAAGTTTTTAAAAATATCGGCATCAGGAATAAAAGTCATTTTTGTTCCCTTGCGTCGCGTTGTTTCTTCTAGTAATTCCTTCCCTATAAGCTCACCTCGTTCAAATTCGGCACTAGCACTTTTATTGTCTCTTGTAGATTCTACTCTAAAAAATGAAGAAAGTGCATTGACCGCTTTGGTTCCTACACCGTTTAATCCTACTGATTTTTTAAAAGCTTTGGAATCGTACTTCCCTCCAGTATTCATCTTGGAAACTACGTCTACCACTTTACCCAACGGGATCCCGCGACCGTAATCCCTTACAATAACTCGTTCTCCTTGAATAGAAACTTCAATGGTTTTTCCCGCACCCATCACGTACTCATCAATCGAGTTATCGATAACCTCTTTAAGAAGTATATATATTCCGTCATCGGCACTAGAGCCATCTCCTAGCTTACCTATATACATTCCAGGACGCATTCTTATGTGTTCCTTCCAGTCGAGAGAGCGTATATTATCTTCGGTATATTGCGTAGTTCCGTCCATTAAAATAAAATCTGTATGTTCCGAAATATAAGGATTGTAACTCCTTTTGTCTAACTAGAAAAACTAATTTAATTAACATATTTCAGGTATACAATGTGAATAAATACCTTTGCCTTACAACTAAAAGCGCATCATTTCCTAACTTTTAAAAGCACTTGGCTCTGATCGAATGCCTTTGAGTGTAAATTACAGAGGTTCTCAATAGCTTTTAAACACCCTGTTTTGTTACTTTTAAAATGAGGATTGTCTTTCTAATCAACGAATTTATACCCTGCATCAATAAAATAAAGACGGATGAAATACATTGTAATAAGGTTAATGCGATAATTGTTGACGTTTTATAATTCAGTAAAAACAATCGTAAAATTTGTGGTGTGAAAACCCAACACCTTATTCAACCTATACAATTAGTGAGGTTATCATTTACACCTTGAATATGATGGCATTTAAGGAAGCGACGTTCTGCTTGTTATTTTAGTTGGGTATCACCAAAATAAATAGCACCGAAATCCTTGGCATTGAAGTATTTCTCTAAATGTAC
Source organism: Nonlabens sp. (assembly GCF_018401815.1). Lineage (GTDB taxonomy): Bacteria > Bacteroidota > Bacteroidia > Flavobacteriales > Flavobacteriaceae > Nonlabens. The sequence continues at coordinate 275,629 of NZ_JAGYKG010000004.1, read as the reverse complement.
ATAGGCAGTACAAAGCACTATTCGATACCTTAAAGATCCTAGCTGGTAATGTCTCCAAACCGTCTATTCACAAAAGCTCTTAACACGTGGAGGGTATTTGTTCGGGAAAAGAAACCCAAGATCAATTCGCTTTCGCGAAAGCAAAATACCTAATCTATTATGCGATCACCACTGTCTTAATATTTACAAATTCTCTAATCCCATAGTGAGCTAATTCCCTACCGTAACCTGAAATTCCTGTACCACCGAAGGGCAAGGCAGGATGACTTGCTACTTTATGATTAATAAAAACAGCACCATCTTTTATTTGAACTGCCAATTCTTCCATCCTTTTTAAATCGGTTGAAAAAAGACTTGCACCAAGTCCAAACTTGGAATTATTGACCAAATTAATAGCTTCCTGTGGTGTTTTAAAGGTTGTAACTGCGATCAAAGGACCAAAAGTTTCTTTTTTAAAAACAGGCATATCAGCTGTGACATTAGTTAAAATGGTAGGGGCAAAATAAGTTTTATGCCTAGTGCCCCCATAATGCAGCACTGCTCCTTTTTCTATAGAGTCATTCATAAGCGCTTCTAATTCTTCTGCAAGATCTTCCCTGGCCATGACACCTATATACGTATCTTCTTTTAGTGGATCTCCTGAAACAAGCGCTTTTACCTTTTGGGTGAACTTATCTAAAAACTCCTCTGCAATTTCTTCTTGCAACAGCAATCGTTTTCCTGCGATACAACTTTGTCCTGTGTTCTGAAACCTAGCGGCAACGCATTCTTCTACGGTCTTATCAATAGTTGCGTCCTTAAACACCACCAAGGCATTAGTGCCACCTAACTCTAATACCGTTTTCTTGATTTGTTTTCCAGCAGCTGCTGCAACCGCTGCACCAGCATTCATAGATCCTGTTAAACTGACCGCTTTGATAATATCATTTTCAATAATTGCCTCCACAGCACCGCTTCCAACTATAAAATTCTGAAAACAGCCTTGTGGAACTCCAGCTTCTAAAAAGAGATCTTGTATTAATTCTGCACATCCCATAACACTGCTCGAATGTTTTAAAACGCCTACATTACCCGCCATAAGAGCAGGCACTATAAAACGAAAAACTTGCCAAAATGGATAATTCCAAGGCATGATGGCAAGCACAACACCAATAGGTTCATAACACACATAAGATTTAAAATACTCGGTCTTGATATGTTCTTTGGAGAGATAGTCCGAAGCATTTTCAGCATAATGATCACATAACCAGGCACATTTTTCTAGTTCGCCTCTAGATTGGGAGATGGGTTTACCCATTTCAGCCGTCATCATTTTTGCGTAGGACTCCTTATGTATTCGCAGCAATGTTCCTACTCGATACAAGTAATTGGCACGTTGTTCAAAACTAGTAGCCTTCCAATCGTCAAAAGCCTGTTGAGCTATTTCTAATTTGGCTTTTATTTCTTTTTTAGTCAGCTCTTGATAGTGATGTAATTCCTTACCATGGTATGGATTTATGGTCGTGATCATTCCTTTTATTTTAAAAATACAATGATAAGCCAGATGATCAAGGAGATTTTAGACGTCTTTAACGTTAAGAACCATAAGCACTTGCCAAAAAATCATGCCCCGAACATGCTTTTACACTATGTACCTGTTGCTTCCTGTAGAGCGCGTTGATCAACCAACAAGTGAAACCCTTCTGAAACAGTCAGGATCATTGTTAGAATAAACGTAAAAAAGGGCAACAAAATTTTAAAAAATTAATACTATCACGTTGAATATGAAGTGGCACTGCCTATACTATAGCATCCAGTACGTCTTAGGAAACCCAAATACTTACTGACAGACGTAACAAAAATACATCAACCAAAGATTAAGGCGTTTGCAAAAAAAAAAAAATAAACAATCAGGTGAAGTAACTACCCTAGAAGAATAAAACAACCCAATCACGGAAGCTTGGAACGCACATGTAAAAGATATATTTCTGATAATTCATTTTTTAGGAGTGTTAGATGCACCCTAATGTAATTTAAGTCTTCTTTAATTTTAACTTTTTAAAAATTGGTATAAACTTATCAATACTGGTATACTTATTAAAAAAATTATAAAATGAAGAGATAATTGTATATTATTTTTTCGTTTTTTACTTGCAGAAAACAATGAAATTCAAACCTAAAATGGTGAAATAGGGATTAAATAGTGGTACATATTTAAAAAATAGTTGTAAATTTTTACAAATTTTAAGATCAAACTTTTTAAGAAGTTACATTCTTGTAGTTTTACCAAATGTTTGGAGTCCGATTGTGGTTTCTTGTTTTTCTTGAACTTGATTCTTGTTTCACTAACTGCGATGTTTTTATGAATAAGATCCTCTACATAAAGATGTTTTAAGATAATTCACCTTACCCTCAAAAATTTACTGAAATGAAAATAGTTACTTTAAAAAAGAACATTATTTTAGTGTTGATTTTATCCTTATTCTATCTTAACGGACATTCTCAAACCGCTACAGCCCCTAGTGGTTCGGGTACGAGCGCCGATCCTTATTTAATAAGTTCGTTAGAAAATTTGTATTGGGTTTCTACCAGTTTAATAAATAATGCTACTTTTTCTGATGGTAAATTTTTTTTACAAACCAATAATATTGATGCTTCTGCTACCTCAAGTTGGACGAATAAGTGGATCCCTATTGGAGGTAGAACTTCAGTTCAACCAAGTGATTCTTCTGATAACGAAAATCGTCCGTTTAACGGAACATACAATGGAGCCGGCTATACAATTAATGGCGTAACTTATAATAATGCGTTCTCGGGTAACAGTTTAAATGGTTTTTTTGGAAGTGTTGAGGGGTCTATTCTAAATCTTAGATTGACAAATCTTTCTATCACTACAAATTCTCAAAAAACAGGTGGTTTAGTTGCGTTCCTTAGAAATGGTAAAATTTATAATTGTAGCACCTCAGGAACCATTGCATCTACAAGTGTGGCGGCTGGTGGTTTAGTCGGTCAAAATTTGAATGGGGTGATTTTTAATTCGTATTCTACTTGTGCGGTGTCCGCTTCAAGCGTAGCAGGAGGCTTGTTAGGTTTAAATCAAGAAGCTGTTTATGATTGTTATTCGCGGGGTAGTGTTACAACCTCTAGTGATAATGCACATATTGGAGGTCTTATTGCAGAGTTTAGCACTAATCCTCTTTTCAGGTCTTATGCAAACACTTCTATTACTATGGCGGGCAGTAGCACGACAACCTATAACGGCGGTTTAATTGGCAGGCTCAGGACTAATATGTCAACTACTTCTGGCAGTGAAAATTACTGGAATACAGATGTATATACCATTGGTAGAGGTACAGCGAACACTAATTCTTTTTTTGGTTCTGGACTGACTTCAAATGAATTAAAAGATGCTTCCAATTTTGGTGCTAATTGGGATTTTGTCAATACCTGGGGTTTTGGATCCGATGGTTATCCTATACTCAACAATAATCCCAATACGTGGTTAGGAATAGATACCAATTGGAGTAATACTTCGAATTGGAGTTTAGGAGTTGTTCCAAGTTCTAATACTTTTGCCTCACCTAATAACAACACTGCATTCTTAGCCAAGGACATGGTTTATATACCCGATGGTTTAACTAATTATCCTATTTTGACGGGAAATGTTACTGCCTATTCCATACATATTAAGAATGGAGCTTCTATAGATCTCAACGGTTTTTCAATCAATAGTTCCTTTAAATTTGAACAAAGCGGTTCAAATACCTCTACTTGGACCGGATCTACTAATACGTTGTGGAATGTTTCAACCAACTGGGATCCACAACTTATTCCGCAACAGACAAATGATATAATAATTACTAATACCACTAATCAGCCTGCGATCAGTAATTCTGTTGAAGTAGTAAATTTGACCATCCAAACAGGTGCTTCACTGACAATTCAATCGACTCAAACTCTGAAAGTCAACGGTAACATCAACAATAACGGCCAAATCATTTTTAAAAGTGATGCTACTGGAAGTGGTATGTTTGATCAATTTACAGGGACAATTTCTGGAAATGGCACCGTTCAAGTGGAACGTTTTATACCAGCCCAACGTGCTTTCCGTTTCTTAAGTCCTTCGGTAACTACTACTACTTCTATCAGAGACAACTGGCAAGAAAATGGAGGTACGGCTGCTGGTTTAGGAACGCATATCACTGGTACAGGTGGCAGTGCTAACGGATTTGATGTTACAGGGACTAATAACCCGTCGATGTTTACTTTTAGCAATGGCTCTTGGGTACCTGTAACAAGTACACTAGGTGTTTTGACCGCAGGAACACCTTATCGCTTGATGGTACGAGGGGATAGAACAACCGATTTAACTTCCAACACCCCCACACCGTCTCTCACTACATTACGAGCTACGGGTGCTTTGCACACTGGTGATTTTACACCTAGCTTAAATCAAACAGCAGAGGGCTTTAGTTTTATAGGAAACCCATATCAAGCGCCAATAAACATCAAAACCGCCCTTGATGCTGCTTCTTCCAGTATGAATACTGGTCAATTGTTCTACTGGGATCCAACGTTGAACACTAGAGGCAGTTATGTGACAAGAACACTATCAGAAGGAACAGCTTCTAATAATGTCTCTTCAAGCTTTACAGAAGTTTTACAACCAGGACAGGCCGTTTTTGTTAAAAAAGACAACACTTCAACTGCTCCCTCTCTGACTATCTCAGAAACACACAAAGTGGTATCACAAGGTGCTGCTGGCGCTTTTAGAAATGCTGTACAGAATAATTCAGTCGGCCTGATTAGAGCAAACCTCCAAGCCAATTGGAACAATCAATGGCAAACTACAGATGCTGCATTGGCTGTTTTTAACGATACGTACAGCTGGAATGTCACAGAAGAGGATGCAGTGAAAATAGGAAATCTAGATGAAGAAGTTAGTTTTGTTAAAGCTAATACGGCTCTGGCAATTACTCAACAAAGTAGTGCAGCATTAACAGATGAATTACCTATTCGATTGAATCAATTGCGACATACCAATTACCGTTGGTACTTTGATCTAACTCATTATAATGGACACGATCCGTATTTAGTAGATGTAGAGAGTAATACCATTACTGCTATTGATGACGCAACAGTAATTCCGTTTACAGTTGGTGCAGATGCAACGAACCGATTTAAAATTGTATTCCAAAATACCACACTATCAACGCCAGATGTTGAAAACCCTATAGTAGTATATCCCAACCCATCAACAGGAGGTGAACTATATATAAAAGGGGTAACAGGGGATGTAAGTGTAGCGATACACAACCTACTAGGACAAAACATTCCTGCGACACTTAATTCTAGAAATGGCTTAGTAGAAGTGACAACCAATACTACGTTATCTAAAGGGGTTTATTTAGTATCTGTAACTTCAGAAGGAATTACCCAACAAGTAAAATGGATGGTAAAATAAAACACAAAAACACCATGAAAAGAACACACAAATTAAAATTAAAAATTAGTCTTGTAATTTTAAGTGTATACACCGCAATAGCACAAGGACAACCAAGTTTTACCAATGATGTAGAAGATGTTCCAGCAGCTCCAATAGATGATTGGGTGATGCCTGTAATGGGAATAGCCATACTATTGATCGTGAGTTACTTTAGAAAAAAAACACGCTTAGAACGCAAAACAGCTCAGGCATAAAACCAACTACCTTAAAAGTTGATCAGAGGTGAAAGGAGTTCTAAACTCCCCCTCCTAGCCCCTTTATATCAAAGGACAGGTTCTTTACTCCCTACAGGTAAAAGCAACAGTTTCTCTTCTAGAGAAGGTAGCTGTTGCTTCCTGTTTTACTTTAAGGGTGCACAAACAGTTTGTTAGAACTCTTTTAGGGGTGCTTGGAAGTTGGTTACTACTGCACTACATACCACCAATGAAATTGCTTTTGGAGATGAATCCTCCTGTCTTGTAAGAGGGAGTACCTACCTATCTTAAACTCGTAATGGGTTGGTGGTATTTTGCTTCTTAACGGCTCTATATAACTAAGTAACCTAAAATACTTAGGACAATTCCCAGGTATTTTAACTTATTTCTTGTGCTTTGGAGCTGGGGTTGATAACTTATTAGTTTGTTGAATTCCATAAAAACTACTAGGTGAGTTCTCTAGATCAAAATTTTAAAAAAAATATAATCTTTTAAAAAATTCAGCATAATTGTTGCACCTATTTATTGAACTAAACGGGTTTTCAGTTAAGATAAAAGAGCTGCCAGAATGCATTAAAGTTCAACATTGATCCAGTAGAAGTGAGCTCAGAATGCCGTTTCATTAGTGTTAAGCAATACATTTAACAACTAAGAGCTCTTTTCTAACCAAGCCAGTACGTTGGTCTCTATACGCGACAGGATATCTGAAGTTGTTGCTTTTTCAAAAGGCTTACCTGTAATATTTTCGTAAAGTTCCATATAACGATCGCTTACCGATGCTATGTATTCATCAGTCATTTCAGGTACTTGTTGTCCTTCAAGCCCTTGAAAATCGTTGGCGATTAACCATTGGCGCACGAACTCCTTACTCAATTGTTTTTGAGTTTCTCCTTTATCTTGACGTACCTGATAACCTTCTGAATAGAAATACCTAGAAGAATCTGGAGTGTGAATTTCGTCTATAAGGACAATTTTTCCATCTTTTGTTTTACCAAATTCATATTTGGTATCCACGAGAATCAGTCCTCGTTTTGCAGCTAGTTCGGTACCTCGTTGAAACAAAGCCTTGGTGTATTGTTCTAGAAGTTCATAATCTGCCGAAGAAACAATACCTTTTGCAAGAATAGCCTCTTTAGAAATATCTTCATCATGGTCACCCATTTCAGCTTTGGTCGCTGGGGTAATGATGGGATTTGGAAAGGCATCATTTTCCTTCATTCCTTCTGGCATAGCAACTCCACAAAGCATTCTCTTACCAGTTTTGTATTCTCTTGCTGCGTGACCAGACAAATAGCCACGAATGACCATTTCTACTTTAAACGGCTCACAAAGGTGGCCTATGGCAACATTAGGATCTGGTGTAGCAATCAACCAATTAGGAACAAGATCTTGGGTAGCTGCCATCATTTGCGTGGCAATTTGATTTAGGATTTGCCCTTTATACGGAATCCCTTTAGGCATCACTACGTCAAAAGCACTTAGCCTATCACTGGCAATCATGACTAACAAATCGTTGTTGATGTTGTAAACTTCTCTTACTTTTCCTTTGTAAAGGCTCTTTTGACCTGGAAAATTAAAATTAGTATCAGTAATCGTTGCTGGAAGTGGTGTTGCCATTTTAATAATTTATTCTTAAAACAAATTTCTGCAATTTCGTTGAATATGTAGAAGGTATTCCTTTTTTTTTATTGAAGTTATCTACTAGATATGAGCAAAGACGCTGAAAGCTCTTTAAGGTTTAAATACACAGGGTTAATAAGAAGCTTAACAGCGCTACTGCAACCCCAACCGAAACTAAATTTAAGCTCTCGCCAAAAACAGTCCACGCGACCATAATAAAAGCTTATAAACTGTATACCACCCTAAAAGTGATAAAACGTGGCTGTATAAAGGTTTCAGAAGTAAATGCAGCTATGTTATTAACTCTGTTAGTTACCTGGGATGAAATATTCAAAAGGTTGGTCGCGTTAATTTCATATTCAAATTTTGCCTCTCGATCTTTTCTATAAGAAAGTTTTGCATCCCAATTTTGGAAGGATTGTGATTGTCCATTTCCTATATTTTGATTGGTATAAGAATAGTTGGTTCTAAAGGTAACAGACTTCCAGATATAAGCATCTACATCTACAGAAGGGGATGTGGTAATAAACTGCGTTTTACGACCACCTTGATTGTTATCATTAATACTGTAACGGTAACTTAGCGTTACATTAGGAGCTACTTTAAAATTCGTACGGATACTAGGCGTATAAGATTGTGTATACGCTTCATTAACAGAACGCACTTCCTGTATCAACTGGTTGAACTTACTGTAATTAAGACCCGCATTAAAACTCGCTCGAATCTTACCAAAAGTACGTTGCACACGTCCAAATACGTTGGCGTTTTCATCTGCAAACGCAGAGTTTAGAAATGTATTGGTTCTAATAACGCTTTCAAAATCAGTGGAACTTCTTATCTGATCTATATTATTAGAATAAGAAGCTCGTGCAAATACATTGGTATAATTGAACAGGTTAAAACTGCTATAGATCAAATTGACATTATGTGACAAGGCATTTAGTAAGTCTGGTGTCCCCGATTGTATGCTGTTAAAGCTATTTAAAACAAGACCTTGTGCAAGTCTCGTTACATCTGTAAATTGATTGCGGATGTCATACCTCATGGTAAGGGATTCACTTTTTTTGAATTGAATACGTGTTTCAAAATCTGGTAGTAACCTTAAGAAGTTATCTTTAAAAGTTTCACCAAATTGAGTGTTCTTATTGCCATAGGCGTGTAAAGAGAATCCAGGCGTAATGGTAAACTTACCTGTTTTCACTCGGTAATGAGCACCTAAATAAACATCTGTAAAATTGTACTGTGTATCGTTTACAGCAAGTCCGTTATTAATGGTAGGCGTTGGATTAAAAGTGGTTCCATCGTTTAAGAACTGAAAAAGATTGGAGTTAAATTCCTGACTGCTCAAAATGGTTCCTAAGGTAAAATTCAAGTTACTTCTAGGATTCAAAATATGAAAGTAATCTAATTTAGCATCCAGCTGATTGGATTTGATGCGCCTATTTTGCCCTATGTTATAGGTATCTAAACTAGAATTCAATCCTAAATTAGCTGCAGTAGCGTCGTACTCATCTGACCCATTTGGATCATTCTCTAACACCGCATTGTAAAATGGATCTTCGTTTTTAAGCAAGTGCTGTGCTTCTAAAGAGAAGATATTGTCTTCATCTAAGGTGTAATAATATTGAAGGCTTTGGTTGATAGTATAAGGAGTCACTTCTTCTAGTTGATTGGTATTACCTATTACAGAAGAAAACAAATTCTGACGTTGCTTATCGTTTGAAATACGTCCTAAAATATCATATTCTAATTGGTTGCTAAAATTAGGCTGATAAGAAGCGCTTAATTTGACCAATCCTTGATTAGAGCGTTCGTTATTATTTTGCTCTGTAAGTTCATCAGGGATATTTAAATCTTCATTAGTATATTGAACAAAACTGGTTTCTCTTGAAGCAATCTGACTGCTATTGAATATAACAAATCCACTTAAATCCAAAGCTGGGTTGACCGCATAACTAAAGTTTGCCGATGCCAATTGATTTTCAATTTCGACGGCATTATTCTGATTGGTTAAAAAGTTAAGACTGTTATCTCCCAAATTAAGAGCTGTTCCACTACTCCTACTCGGTGCTCTAAAACCACCTCCAAAATTACGTATATCTCTTCTGGTTAATGCCAGCTCTCCCGTATTGTTTAAATCACCTATAAAGTTGATGCTATACTTAGGAGTATAGTAAAATAGCTTAGGTTGTAATAAATAGAGCTCCTTATCAGGGGAGCTGCCCCCACCCATGGTAACATCACCAAACCAGAAGTTTTCTTTCCCCTCTTTAAGCTTGATATTGAGTGCTACGTTATCTTGATTATTAGTTACCCCTCGTAGTTGACCTACCTCAGAGTAATTGCGCAGTACTTGTATTTTATCAACTGCTTTTGAAGGGATGTTTTTGGAAGCTAATTTGGTATCACCATCAAAGAAATCTTTACCGTTGACCATGAGTTTATTGACCACTTTCCCTTCGACTTCTATCTGCCCATCTTCATTAATTTCGACCCCCGGAAGGTTGGCAAGAATATCTTCTAGCTTCCTTTCTGACCCATTTTGGAAAGAATCAGCATTGTAGGTGACCGTATCTCCTTTTATAGTTACTGGCATTTCATAAATGAGTTCTATAGCGTCCAAGGAATTTTCAGGATATAAGGTATAGTCTTTTGTAATATCAGCTTCTTTCACATTTAGAGACTCTTCCAAAGTCTTCATCGCTATATAACTGATTTGTATTTTATAGGTGATGTTCTTTTTTAAAGATAAAGAATACTTACCGAAGTCATTGGTAACCCCGTAGGCTTCTAATGCCTTGGTTTCTTGATTAAAGGCAACAACACTGGCGAGTTCTAATGGCTGTTTTAAACTGTCTTTAACAACTCCTTGCAATTTAATTTGCGCAAAAGAACAATTTGCTGCTATTAAAAACAGTAAAAAACATAGTTTCTTCATAATTAGAATTCTTGAAATGGAACTAAAAAGTTATTGTATGTGTTCTTAACCTCTTCTTCTTCCTCTGTTAGTTCTCATTTCCATCATTTTACCTACAATGGTCTCCTTATAGGAAGCTTTAGTAATTTCTTTACCTTTTGCAGGAGCTTCTATTTCTACCTTTTCTTTGGGGTTGATCACTATTTTTGTACATAATATAGTGGTATCTCCCGCACTTACTTCTAAGATAAGTCCTGGAAGTCCCCAGTATTCCGCAGGCCCGTGACCGACTGGTATTTGCAGCGTATACCATGCTTCTACTTGTGTGGATGGCACTTCTTCTATTTCAATTGTTTCTGTAGTCGCTGTATCGCCTTCGGTAGCTGCAGGCTTTTCTTCATCGTTGTTTCTTATTTCGCTCCATGAGAAGGAGTACCATGTCAACTCTGAATTAGGAATAGTCGCAGTAGCTTTAAAACACATGTACTTCCCTATTTGTTTGGTTTCAGAACCCATTTTCCAATCTATAGCCGCAAGCTTGTCTTTTACTAGAAATTGCTTCCCGTAAAACTCTTGACTTTGTATAAGTTCATTTTTCTTAACATTCTTGTATTGTTCTCCTGCAGCAAAGTTATTTCCCCAGGAATCCGTCGCTCCTGATATAGCGTCCAACTTTTCTTTTTCGTCAAAAACAGATTCTTCTTTATTAAAGTTTAAGACATAAGTCTTTTCAAGTCTGTTCTTTAAACGTGCTTGCATTTGTTTCTTTTGTTCTTCACTCATCCTTGCACCCCAAGTTCCTAAATCCATTCTGGTTTTTGAAATATAAACCGCTTGACCTTGAAACTCTTGTAATTCAAGTTGAGATGGTAAAATAAATAAAGAAGCAGCGACGCTAACTAAAAAAATAATGGCCTTCATAATTTAAATTTTAATACACTACTCAACGAAAATATACAAACACCTAACAGGAGTACTCTATTTCTCAAAACATTAACACGCCTATTGCACTAGTTAGGATAAAAAACACCGGTTTAACATGAGGTGTGAGTTGTTGTTAATGGAACAAGATATAAGGTACTCATTAGAAGCTTGAGTAACAAGGTGTTTTTTATAATGATTCCGCTTTCGCGAAAGCGGACTTTTTTAATAAAAAGGCTTAAAGCTACTCCTATGGAGACTACTTAATGAATAGATGAGTCCAAACCAAATGAAACATGTCCAATTAATTTCTATTTTCAATGTCTTTATACGCCTCAATAACTTTTTTCACTAATCTATGGCGCACCACATCGCTATCATCTAAATACATCATACCCACTCCGTCGACATTTTTAAGAATTAAAAGGGCTTCTTTAAGTCCAGAGGTTACTCGACGGGGTAAATCAATTTGCCCTGGATCTCCTGTGATAAAAAACTTAGCATCTTTTCCCATACGAGTCAAGAACATTTTCATTTGTGCATGAGTGGTATTTTGAGATTCATCTAAAATCACATATGCATGATCTAAAGTTCTTCCACGCATAAAAGCAAGAGGTGCAATTTGAATGATTCCTTTTTCGATGTAATTGGAAAGACGTTCGGCAGGGATCATATCTCGCAATGCATCATATATAGGCTGCATGTAGGGATCCAACTTTTCTTTAAGATCTCCTGGAAGAAAACCTAGATTTTCACCAGCTTCTACTGCGGGACGTGTAATAATAATGCGCTTGACACGCTTTTCTTTAAGAGCTTTTACCGCAAGGGCAACCCCTATAAAGGTTTTTCCCGTTCCTGCAGGTCCTACCGCAAAAACCATATCATTTTTTTTAGTAAGTGCTACTAATTTACGCTGATTAGGGGTTTTAGGACGAATGAGCATTCCAGAATTGCCATGAACTAAAACATCGTCATGACCTGTGCCCATATCTTCATGGCTTTTGTCACTGGTTAATAAACGTTCCATGACATTCTCATCCATCTTGTTGTACCTACCAAAGTGGGTCAACATCATTTGTATGCGTTTATCAAATTCTCCTAATTGCTCTTCATCTCCAAAAACTTTCATGGTGCTGCCACGAGCGACAATTTTTAATTTTGGAAAATGCGCTTTTAAAAAAGCGAGGTTTTTGTTTTTTACACCAAAAAATTCTATTGGATTGGATTCGGATAGGTCAATGATAAGTTCGTTCAAAAGCGGTGAATTAAGTAAGTAATTAAATGTTTAATTTTATAGATTTGTGTTTCAATTTAATGACAGTTTGAAAATAGGGAAAAATGATTAGTTCATAGAACTCCTAAAGGATAATTTAACGACCAATTAATTAACAATTTTAAAATCCTTTATGCCTATTATAACCCTTACAACTGATTTTGGCTGGAAAGATCCTTACGTTGGAGCGGTAAAAGGTGCTATTTATAAAGAATTAGAAAATGTAAACATCGTTGATATCTCACACGAAGTGACTCCTTTCAACATTGCCGAGGCTGCTTACATTATCAAAAATGCGTACCACTCCTTTCCAGACGGTACCATACATATCATTGGGGTAGATGCAGAGCATACTCCTGAGAATATTCATATTGCCGTGTTGTTACAAGGCCATTTTTTTATTTGTGCCGATAATGGGGTGCTGGCTTTAATCATGAATAAATTACGACCAGAAAAGCTGGTAGAAATCAACATACACGACAGAATTTCTTCCAACTTTACCACTTTAGATGTTTTTGTAAGTACCGCGTGTCACATAGCTCGTGGAGGAACCCTAGAAGTAATAGGCAAACCTATCTCCCGTATCAGAGCCATATCAGGAGTTACCCCTAAAATCTCTGAAACTAAAAACATGATCTACGGACAAGTTATTTATATCGATAATTATGGGAATTCTGTCACTAATATAAATGAAGATATTTTTGAGCAAATAGGCAAAGGACGTAAATTTGAGCTCTCTGCCCGCAATGAACGATTTCAAAAGATTTTTAAACGCTACAGCGATATTATTAATTTTGATGAAGATGAAAAAAAGCGGGATGTAGATGGAAAAGGCTTGGTTATTTTTAACAGTGCCGGTTATATAGAAATCGCTACTTATAAATCAAATCCACTAACAGTAGGAAGTGCCAGCACTTTATTTGGATTACAAATTAATGCACCAGTAATTATTACATTTAAAGAATCATGATTGTACGAATTGTAAACATGCATTTTAAAGAAACTGCTGTAGGTAAGTTTCAACACATGTTTGATGCCTATAAGGAACAAATCAGGAATCAGCCTGGTTGCAGTTTTTTAGAATTATATCAAGACAAGGACGACGAACAGCGTTTTTACACTTATAGTTATTGGGAAAATGAAGAAGCTTTAAATACGTACCGAAAAAGTGCGTTGTTTGAAGAAGTATGGCCACAAACCAAAGCCCTCTTTGATCAGAAACCACAAGCCAATTCTGTAATAAAAATTCATAGCCTTTTATGAAAGCCATTTTCCTCAAAGAACTCCATGGATTTTTTGCTGGTCTAACCGGCTACCTAGTCATAGGCATTTTTCTTTTGATCAGTAGTTTATTTGTTTTTGTATTCAAAGGCGAGTACAATATCCTAGATTACGGTTTTGCAGACCTTGCACCTTTCTTTCTTCTCATTCCCTGGCTTTTTATGTTCTTAATTCCAGCGGTAACTATGCGCAGCTTTACCATAGAACGCAATTTGGGAACTTTAGAAATGTTAGTCACCAGACCTATTTCCATTAGAAAATTAGTAGCTGGTAAATATTTAGCCGCTTTAGTGTTGATCGTCATTGCTTTGATCCCTACGTTGGTGTATGTGTGGAGTCTAGGGCGATTAGGGGAGACTTCTTACAACCTTGATTACGGAAGTACTTTTGGCAGTTATCTAGGTGCTATCCTACTGGCGATGAGTTATACAGCAATAGGTATTTTTAGTTCTACAGTGACTTCTAATCAGGTGGTCGCTTTTTTATTGTCTGCGGTGTTGTGTTTTATTCTTTATTTTGGTTTTGAAGGACTTTCTAGCTATTTATCAGACAGTGATTTTCTGGCCTCCTTAGGCCTTAAATACCATTATGAAAGCATGGCCAGAGGCGTGATCGATACTCGTGATGTGACCTACTTTTTAAGCCTTGCTGTTTTGTTTTTCGCTTTAAGCGAAATTTCACTAAAATCCATCTCCTCAAAACGATAAGCATGAAAAGAACCTATACCAGCTTTATCGTGGTCGTTTTGGTTTTAATTGTGTTGAACCTGGTCTCTAGATCTGTTTACCAGCGGTTTGACCTTACCAAAGACAGCCGTTATACGGTTAGTGAAGAAACAGAAAAAATCCTGGAACAAGCCTACAAACCTATCATCATAGATGTATTTCTAGATGGGGAGTTGCCAGGCGAATTCCGTAAACTGAAGTTGGAAACAGGTCAGTTTCTAGAAGAACTAGCAGCAATACATCCCAATTTAAAATATGATTTTATCAATCCTATTGAGGATGCTTCACAACAAGAAACCGAACAGATTACCGCACAACTGGCCAAAAGTGGTGTAAAAGGTGCTATAGCTACTGTTCAAGAAGGAGGAAAAAGTACTAAGATTACTGTTTTTCCCTACGCACTGATTCTTTACGATGGAAGAACCACTGCGGTACCGCTTTTAAAAACAGTGGCTCGTGCGACTGCAGAGGAACGGGTAAATTCCAGTATCCAACAATTGGAATATCAATTTGCCGACGGCTTGCGTAAAGCCTCTCAAAAAAAGACTAAAACAGTAGCTTTCCTAAGGGATAGCGGCAGCTTGTCTGATTTAAAAATTGGTGATTTTATAAAGAGTATACAAGATTATTACCGCGCAGCGCCTTTTGGGATCGAATTTGTGAGGACTAGTGATACTATACAACCTCAACAAGTATTGGAGTCTTTGAATAAATTTGATTTAGTGGTCGATCCAAAACCCACAGAAGCCTATAGCGAGACAAAAAAATACCTGCTCGATCAATACCTCATGCAAGGGGGGAAATTACTTCTCGCAGTAGACCCTATCATTATGGAAAACGACAGTCTTTCTAATCAAGAAGCAAAAGCATATCCATTACCGAGAAAAATGAATCTAGACGACATGCTATTTAAGTATGGCTTGCGCTTAAAAAACGGATTAGTAAAAGATGTACAACATGCCCCTATTGCTCTTGCCACGGGTCAAGGTCGCAATACTCAATATGAAGCCTATGGCTGGCCCTACTACCCTATTTCTAAGTCTTCCTTAGACACCAGTGCAACAGCTCAATTCATTACTAAAAATCTAGAAGGTGTCAAGTTTGAATATACTGGATCTATAGACACTTTAAAAAATGGGATTAAAAAAACTATTTTATTAAGTACTTCTTCTAAAACACAAGTAATGACCTTACCCTCCTTGGTTTCCTTAGCAGAGATCGGTCAAGAAATCAATCCAGAAACTTATAACAGCTCCCATTTACCGCTAGCCGTGCTAGCCGAAGGTTCTTTTACCAGTGCATATAAAAACCGGGTGAAACCAGTCAACTTGAAAGGAAACATAGATCATGGAAAAAGTGCGGCTATAGTGCTCATAGCAGATGGGGATATTCTTAAAAACCAAGTAGACCGCGGACAAGTTCAAGAACTGGGCTACGATATGAGAACTGGACAGTTATACGGTAACAAAGAGTTCTTAATGAATACCGTTAACTACTTGCTAGACGATACGGGACTCATCAAGCTGCGCAACAAAGACATTAAAGTTCCGTTCTTAGACACTAAAAAAATAATTGACCAAAAATTAAAATGGCAATTGATCAATGTGGTCCTTCCGCTGCTGTTGGTCGCTGGTTTTGGTTTTGTATTTATATGGTTGAGAAAAAGGAAGTACCAAAGTTGAAATGATCAAACTTTCCGGAAATAAAATAAAAAAGCTCCTTTTTCATTTTGAAAAAGGAGCTTTTTTATAATATCAAGCGAGCAAAGCGAGCGAGCCAAAAACCTCATCCCACATTCCTCACGCCCTATAAAACGCATTCAATGCACTACTACACATTAAACAAGAAATGCATCACGTCACCATCTTGCACAATATATTCTTTACCCTCTACCTTGAGTTTCCCTGCTTCTTTTACTTTTGCTTCAGAACCAAATTCTACATAGGTATCGTATTTAATCACCTCTGCACGTATAAATCCTTTTTCAAAGTCGGTATGTATCACTCCAGCAGCTTGTGGTGCTGTAGAACCAATATTAATGGTCCAAGCTCTTACTTCTTTTACACCAGCTGTAAAATAGGTTTGCTGATTGAGTAAACGGTAAGCACTGCGTATCAATTTTGCACTACCAGGCTCTTCTAGTCCCATGTCTGCAAGAAATTCTTTACGCTCTTCATAGTCTTCTAATTCGGTAATGTCGGCTTCTGTTCCTACAGCAAGTACAAGAACCTCAGCGTTTTCACCTTGTACAGCTTCTCTAACAAGGTCTACATACTTATTTCCAGAAACGGCAGACTCATCATCTACGTTACATAAATACATTACTGGCTTATCTGTGATAAATTGTAATGGCTTTACAAACTCTGCTCTTACTTCATCGCTTAATTCTACTGCACGTACAGAAATACCAGCCTCTAAAGCAGCTTTAATTTTTACTAAAGCTTCTTCTTCCTTAATCGCTTCTTTATTACCAGTTCTGGCCGCTCTTTTTACTTTTTCTAGTTTTTTATCTACGGTTTCCAGATCTTTTAATTGCAATTCTATATCGATAGTTTCCTTATCACGTATAGGGTCTACGTGACCATCTACATGGACAATATTATCATTATCAAAACAACGCAACACGTGAATGATGGCATCTGTTTCACGTATGTTTCCCAGAAATTGATTACCCAGTCCTTCTCCTTTACTCGCTCCTTTTACAAGACCTGCAATATCTACGATCTCTACCGTTGCTGGCATCACACGCTCTGGATTTACCAGTTCTTCTAATTTCTTAAGACGTGCATCTGGCACGTTGACTACTCCTACATTGGGTTCTATGGTACAAAACGGAAAGTTGGCACTTTGCGCTTTGGCATTGGATAAACAGTTAAAAAGAGTTGATTTACCTACATTAGGTAGTCCTACGATTCCAGCTTTCATGTGTAAAATTATTTGTTATTATTCCTCTTTATTTTTGTCAAAAAAAAATACAAGTTGTAACTGAACTTGGCTTCCTGCGAAAGCGTGCAAATATAAGGTTTACCTAAGCATATTATAAAATTTATGAGTCCATAGCGCATAAAAAAATCTGTATCTAGGGAGATACAGATGTTATAAAGTGTCAGGAAACTAATTATTCCTTAGTAACTGCCATAAATGAGGTGTCAATTCCTTTTGATTCCAACATCGCTTTCATTGCTTCTTCCTTTAGGTCTCCAGTACTATTTGTATCAATTCCCATAGTTCCTAGAATACTTGTTATACCTGCTGGATCAATATCTACCTTTTCCAGTTCCTTCATCATTTTCATGATTCCAGAAAGATTCATGTCATTGCCTAAAATACGCGCAACACCCATTCCCATATCATCAGAAGTGCCAAAAACAATAACTTCGTCTATAGCGTCTTTGTCACCTTGATAAAGGAATTTTGCTCGTATTCCATCTTCATTGTGAACCATTAAAGTTTTATATTGATTACCCTTTAAAATATTATTGAGTTGAGTGCTTTCCTTTTTAAAGACAGCAGCATTCTCGGCTGTTTTAGGGTATACCAATACACTTACTTTACTGACCGATTTATAAGCCTTTTGTGCTTCTTTGGAAAATTTGCTATCGTCTATTCCAAAAATTGATTTAGGAATTGAGGTACTGATAAATCCCTCTTTTGCACCACTATCTACTATATAGCTTTGTAAGGTTGGATCGGAGTCACAAGAGGTAAGTGCTACAGTAGCAGCAAGTGTTAAAAGCACTATTTTTAAAATGATTTTATTCATAAGTAAGATTTTTTAAGGTGTTCAAAAGTTGAAGTTGTAGCCTACGCCACTACCCTTGAGTAGCTTTTTCAATCTGTTTTTGCCCAGGCACATTCATCATCTTAGTCAGTTTAGAGATTTGGCCAAGGTCAATAGTTCCAGTTATTTTCATCACTATAGCTTCTGGATTTGATGTATTCATAGTTTCATCAATGATCATTACTAGTGCTTGTATTTTCTTTGGCGTGTTGCCTTTCTTTATGTAAAAAGCAAAATCTTGGTCATCTTCTTTTACACTCATCAATTTTACCAAGCTGTTGCTCTTTACATAGGCGTTTGCAATACTGATCATCTTCTTTGCGCTATCTGCGTTAGAGGTCGAATAAAAACGAGCGTCTTTAAGACTGTCTAGCAGATCTTTACCTGCTTTCAAATTTTCATCTTGGATATCCATATCCATCTCTGCGAGGAGTTCAAAGGCGTCTTTGGTTACTACAGTTTCTTTAATGTTTTTTAGGGAACCCATCTTTTCAAATGCATCCTGAGCAAATAATGGGGTGGCCATTACTGCGAGTACTAGGGTAAGAATTAACTTTTTCATGTTGACTTTTATTTAAATTGTGATTGAGATTATTATTTAAGATTAAAAACAGCTGCTGTTTTATTATCCAAAGTTTGTAGTGGTTTCATATTACTACGACCTTTATTTAACTTGACACTTACCAGCTCTAGCATATCTAGGGCTGCTGCTCTAGCTTCTTCTGGAGTTTCATAAGTTCCTAAGTCTGGCTTTGTTTTGTATTGTTCTTGATAGTAGCCGGCTCCTACTGCGAGAAGTAGAGAGAAACCTGCTGCTATGGCGAGTGCTTTCCAGGTTCTTTTCTGGAACTGCTTATCTAGGGATTGTTTTTGTTTCACTTTCGCGAAAGCGTCAAAATCACCTTCTTCCAACCCCTGTTCTAACTCAAAAGTGTTGAACAGGATGCGGTATACCTCATGCTCTGTGGACACCTTCTCAGAGCTGAAATAGTCTCTAAGTTGTTGTTCTTCCAACAGAGTGGTCTCCCCGATCCAATATTTTTCTAATAAATCGTTCATGCGATTTCTATTTTATACTGTTCTTCTATTTTTTCCTTAAGCATTTTTCTTGCTCTGCTCAGCCCTACTCTTACCGCTGTAGCCTTCATATCCATTATATTTTCTATAGCTTCAAAATCATAACCTTGTATATCTCTAAGCTGAATAATCATTTTATAGTGTTCTGGCAGTTCATTAATCATGTTCTGTACGAGCGTTACGTTACCAAGTCTTTCTAACTCATCTTCTACATTTCGCTCTTCGCTATCATAGTTGCTATGCACTATTTTTAAATGACTTGCTTGTTTACTTTTCAATCGGTCTAAGGAATAATTTTTAACCATTTGCATGGCGTAGGCTTCCTTATTTCTAACCTCTTCCAGTTGGAAACGCTTTTCCCAAAGTCTTGCAATCACTTCTTGCACTGCATCTGCCGCTTCCTCATGAGAAGTGAGCAATCGCTTGGACAGAAAGTACATTTTTTGCTGTATTCCTTGGAAGGTAGTTAAAAATGTTTGGTGATTCATTTCCTTAATTCTGTTGTTATGACGAGTCTGCTTTTTAATTGTTACAAGAATATGTTTTTTTTATGATTCCGTTTTACTCCCTCTACGTCAAACACAACAAACAAAAGGACTATTGTTAAGGTTTTGGTTAACAGGATAGGAAATTTACTACTTTATAGTGGCCTTTTAATTCCATGAAGAATCCCTTGTGGCGCTCCTTGATTCGTAACCTAGCAGTATTTCAATTCTATTTTCTAATGCCTTTTCCCTATTTTTACTTCCAAATAAGTATGAAAATGAAGATATTATTTAAATATACCTTAGTTGGCCTAATTGCAGTTACTGCGCTTTCCAGCTGCTTTAAGGATAATGATGATGTATTTGCTGGTACAAGCGAAATCAACAACTTTATCTATAAAGGCATGAATGCTTTTTACCTATATAAAGCTGAAGTGGATGTGCTGGCAAACGATAGGTTTGCCAACCTCCAAGAGCTCGAAGGGTATCATTCCCAATTTGATTCTCCAGAAAGCTTTTTTGAATCCCTCGTATTTGATCGACCAAGAACAGATCGTTTCAGCGTTATTTTTGATGACTATGTAGCTTTAGAAAATATTTTAGCTGGAAACACCCTAAATAATGGGATGAAATTTGGTCTTGTAGGAGAAACTGGAAGTGCCGCTGATGTTTTTGGTTACGTGCGTTATGTACAACCCAATACCAGTGCCGAAAGAGAAAACGTAGAACGAGGTATGATCTTCAACTCGATCAATGGCATACGTTTATCTAGAGATAATTTTAATGCGCTTCTTGCTCAAAACACTTATACCATAGGTCTTGCAGACCTCAATGCTGGAGTGACCACATCTAACGGACTAGAGATCACACTTACTAAAGAAGTGGTGCAAGAAAATCCTATTCTTGTTACTGAAGTCTTCAACCAAGGAGCTCAGAAAATAGGTTATTTGATGTATACCGGCTTCTTGTCACAGTTTGATGAGCAGTTAAATGGCGTTTTTGCAGACTTTAGAGCCCAAGGAGTGACTCATTTGGTATTGGACTTGAGATACAATGGAGGTGGCTCTGTAACTACAGCTATTATTTTAGGGAGTTTAATTTCTGGAAATCCTATTACAGATGTATACTCAAGAGAAGAGTGGAATCCGGAGATACAGGGACAGTTACAAACAAATACTCCAGAACAATTAGTCAATTTCTTTAAAAACCAAACCAATTCCGGTTCGTCATTAAATACGCTAGATCTTAATCAGGTACATATCATCACTACAGGAAGTAGCGCCAGCGCCAGTGAATTAGTGATCAATTCGCTAGATCCTTATATCAATGTGGTGCAAGTAGGTGACGATACCGTAGGAAAATTTCAGGCAAGTATTACCTTGTACGACAGTCCGGACTTTAGAAGATCTGGAGCAAATCCTGCACACCGTTATGCGATGCAGCCACTAGTGCTTAAAAGTTTAAACTCTGTTGGAAATACCGACTATTTTGATGGGTTAGTTCCTGATATTGCTCAAAATGAAGATTTTGAGAACCTAGGTATTCTAGGAGATGTGAATGAACCTCTATTAGCGCGTTGCTTGGATGATATTTTATTGAATGGTCGTTCTTCTCGTTCTTCTTTACCTACAGTTTCTTATGATGAGATCATCGGGAGTAATGAATTAGAACCCTTTGGCAACCAGATGTGGAAAGAGTCCCGGCATCAATAATTCTTTACCAAATTACACCTCGAGCTCTTAGTAGGTATACAGTCATTGCTTTTAAACTGTTAAGAATGCATTGACTGTTGATCGCCTATTAATTGCATCTACCTATAAAACCTAATATTGAAGTTACTGTTCTTTACGTTTCTTATTATAAGAAGTGATTATAAAGAGAATCCAGGACTTATTTAAAGGGAATCATCGCGGGAACAATAACCTCCAAGTCTATGCTTAAATTACCGAGGCTATCCACCATGCTTTGTTCCATTTATCCTACTAAAATGTTACGCGATTGCGGCGCTCCGTGAGGTTGGCAGCATTCAACCTGCAGTTTTTGGTCATCAAATATTAACCACTACGATTTGGGGATCCTTGGAGCGCATGTTAAATGACAATTGGTATTGGATTTAAATCCATGACTTCATTGCATGATGTTTTATTGATTATTTGATGATTTTCGAATTAAAATTCCAGTAAATTATGGACTGAATAAGGTATTTGATAATAGTACATCAAAAAATTGATCCTAAAAATATGTAGTTCATGCAGATCAACTACAAAAAACCAATCCTAACAAACTACTAAAATCGTCAAGGTTTCCATTTTAGGTTTTATATTTAGAGTTTTAACAACAACTAATATGAAACATATTCTTCTCTTTGCCTTGTGCTTTATTACGGTACAAGCATTTTCCCAAAAACTAGATCTTGAATTGGTCAAAAACTTAGAACCAAGAAATATAGGCCCCGGAGGTATGTCTGGACGTGTCACTTCTATAGATGTGGTTCATGATCATCCAGAAATTATTTATGCTGGTACTGCCAGTGGCGGATTGTGGAACTCGCAAAATGGTGGGATCACTTGGGAACCTATTTTTGAAAAAGAAGCCACTGCATCTGTAGGCGCAGTAGCTGTACAGCAGTCCAACCCTAGCGTGATCTGGGTAGGAACCGGAGAAGGAAATCCGCGTAATTCATTAAATGGTGGTGCCGGGATCTACAAATCTCTCGATGGTGGTAAAAACTGGAAATTGATGGGACTAGAAAAAACACGCAACATACATCGCGTGATTATAGACCCTACCAATCCAGACATCGTATACGCAGCAGCTATAGGTTCTCCATGGGGAGTTCATCCAGAACGAGGAGTTTTTAAAACCACTGATGGCGGTAAGACATGGAAGAAAATATTATACACCAACGATATGTCTGGTGCAGCAGATCTCGTAATGGATCCTGAAAATCCTAATAAACTCATTGCTGCGATGTGGGAACACAAACGCGACCCTTGGTTTTTTAAATCTGGTGGTGAAGGTTCAGGAATGTACATTACTTATGACGGTGGAGAAAACTGGAAAAAAGTAACCGATAAAGAAGGATTACCTGAGGGAGCGTTAGGACGTATAGGAATTGCTATTGCACCCAGCAACCCTAAAGTCATCTATGCACTGGTAGAAGCAAAGAAAAATGCCTTGTACAAATCTACGGATGGCGGATTCAAATGGGATAAAATCAATGATAAAAGCGGAATCGGTAACCGACCTTTTTACTACTCCGAGATTTATGTAGACTCTCAGAATGAAAACCGCATCTATTCCGTATTTACTTACATCAACGTTTCTGATGATGGCGGTAAGAATTTTACACAACTCATGCCTGCTTACGGTGCAAATAATGGTGTCCACCCAGATCATCACGCTTGGTACATACACCCTAAAAATGGGAAGTACATAATCGATGGTAACGATGGTGGTTTGAATATTTCTCGTGATCGTGGAAAAACTTGGAGGTTTATAGGCAACCTGCCTGTCGCTCAATTTTACCATATCAATGTAGATATGGAAATTCCTTATAACGTTTATGGTGGGATGCAAGATAATGGAAGCTGGCGAGGTCCTGCTTATGTATGGAGAGCCCAGGGAATAAGAAATAGTTATTGGCAGGAGATTAGTTTTGGCGATGGATTTGATGTCATCCCAGACCCTGAAAATAATCGATTTGGTTATTCTATGAGTCAGCAAGGCTCGGTACAACGTTATGACTGGCAAACTGGTAACAACTACAGCATACAACCTACCCATCCAGATGCTGACGTAGAACTGCGTTTCAATTGGAATGCTGCGATCCAAATGGATCCTTTTGATGCTTCAACTTTGTATTTCGGAAGTCAGTTTGTACATCAATCAACAGACAAAGGATTGACCTGGAAAGTGATTTCTCCAGACTTGACCACTAACGATCCTGAAAAACAAAAACAATCAGAATCTGGCGGACTAACCATGGACGCTACAGGTGCTGAAAATCATACCACCATTCTAGTTATTGAACCTAGTGCGGTAGAAAAAGACGTGTTATATGTAGCCTCTGACGACGGCTTGGTACATGTTACTAAAAACGGTGGCGGTAACTGGGAGGATATTACTAATGGCTTAAAAGGATTGCCCAAGGGAAGCTGGATTACCCAAGTGAAGGCTTCACAAACTAAAAAAGGCCACGCGTTACTAGTGGCAAACGACTACCGCAGGTTCAATTTTGAGCCTTATGCCTACCGCACCACCAACTACGGTAAGAATTGGACGCGTATCGTAGACCAAGACGATGTAATCAGTTATGCGCTTAGTATTATGGAACATCCAGAAGAAAACAACCTGATGTTTCTTGGAACAGACGACGGCCTTTATGTAAGTATAGATGCTGGAGACAACTGGACCAAATACACCAACGGATTCCCAACGGTTTCTGTAAAAGATTTAGTGATACACCCGCGGGAGGATGATTTGATTATTGGAACTTTTGGAAGAGCTGCATGGGTGTTAGATGATTTGGAGCCTTTTACCGCTTTCGCGAAAGCGAAACAGAGAAAAGCCATCGAGTTATACGAGCCACGTACTGCCTACTTTGCTCGATACCAACAACCTACAGGAAGTAGATTTGGTGCAGACGCCATGTTTCATGGAGAAAATCGCAGCAGGCCTAACGGGAAGTTTAAATACTTCTTTGACAAAGACTTGAAAGCCAAAACAGATACCATCAAAGCTGATTCTCTTTTCTTGAAAATCTATAAAGGAGACCAATTGATCAGAACATTATCTGATAAGGCGCCAAAGGAAAAAGGGGTCAACACTTGGACGTGGAGGCTGGACGAAAAAGGAATTGATTACCCCTCTAGAACAGTAAGAGATTCTAAAAGAGAACCAGGCGGTAAAGATGTGCTCCCTGGAACTTATAGAGCGGTATTGCATTATGGAGAAATGACTAGTGAGCAAATGATCGAGGTAAAAGAAGATCCACGTATCGATGAATTCACCATGGCCGACCTTAAAGAAAAGCGAGCGGCACAAGATCAATTGCAATCTTTGATCAGCGATGTGGAAGCAGTGACTTCTCAATTGGCTAAAAACAAGGAAACATCCGATAGCTTTAAAAAGCTACTCAGCAGCCAAGATAAAAAAGCTTTTAAAGAACAAATAAAAGCCACCGATTCTATCGTAAAACAAATCGAAAAATTACAGAACAAATACTTCGGCACACCAGATGAACGTCAGGGAATCACTCGCAATCCTGAAGTAACGGTAATGAATCGTATTTACGGAGCTTCTAGTTATATAGGAAGCCGTCAGGGGGCACAAACCACTACCGAAGAACAATTGTACAATCAGGCAGCAGTTCTCGCAAGAGAAGTCAATACTGAAGCTAAAAACTTTTTAGAAAAAGAGTGGAATGCTTTTGTTACAGAAATGAAACTGGTGAGTATTGATCTGTTTAAGGACTAAGTTTTGAGTCTTTGAGTTTATGAGTTAAACCTCATGAACTTTTTAGTTACCAAGGGATGCAATTTATTGCGTCCCTTTTTTGATGGTTTAATTTTAGAACAACTGCCTAACCAAAAATTTAATCCACAAAAGTGTACACATACAAATCTTCTACTTTCTTTCTAGCCCAGTCGGTTTTTCTTAGAAATTTCAAACTGGATTTGATGCCTGGATTGGAGTTAAAGGAATTGATTCTGATGCGATCCCCTAGTTCGTCCCAACCGTAGTGATCGACGAGTTTTTCTAACATATAAGAAAGTTTGACACCGTGCAACGGGTTGTTCACCTGCTTTTTGATCTCTTTTTCTTTGATCTCCACTAGAATCATTTCTTGATCAGATAAGTTTATATCCACAGGGAATACCTCTACTTGAGTGGTGTTTCCTTTTAAAAACGACTTGCTTACTCCAACGTGATGTATGCTGTTTTCAAAATCGGCAGTAAGAATAGCTATTTTTTGATCGTTTAAGAATTCTTGGAATTCATGAACGGTTTTTTCATCTGGTAACAAAGTTCCTGTAAAGGAAGTGTTCCAATCTCCTGCATAACAAACAGCACCTTCTATTCTAACGAGGTCTTCTTTTTGTTCTACATAATCTGATTTAAAGAGCTCTTGTTTGGCACCTATGATGGTTCCATAAACATTTAAATTACCTAAAGGAGTCTCTATCATTTGGCAAACACTAGTGTAATCGTCAAAGGTGTTTACTTTATTTTTAAAAGGGTACTTGGTATATATACTCACCCTGTTTTCTCCTTCTTGATAATCCATACCATCGTGTCGCAACGGAATTTCTAAAGTGGAAATTTTCTTATACGTTCCACCTAAATAAAAATCTAGCTTTGTATTGGTAAGAATGATGATGTCAGCATCTTGCTCCAGGATCAATTGCTTGCGAGAGTTATTGATATCGCTATCTAAATTGCCTTCCAGATGATGTAGATTCCAGCTTAATATTTTCATAGGGTGTTGGTAATTGGTATTAAGTTACTCTTAATAGTAAACAATTTGAATAAACTCTCTTTACATTATTGATCAATAAGTGCTATAAAGTCTTTGATCTTTCCTCGACTCTTACAGGGGTGCACTGTTATGTTTGGTGAAATGCTTTAAGCTTTGTAAAATTGTTCTTTACTAGCGCACTTCAATTCTATTTCAAAGGTGTTTTACGCGATGGACCATTAGTCATCGTATTCCATAAAATCTATAGACTCCATAATAGCATTAGAGTTTCCATCTTTATCGATTCTTACGATAAAAAAATGATCGTAATCTGTTTCTTCTAGGTCTTTATAAACACTATCGTTTTGAAGTTCATTTGCATAAGCATTGATCGTATTGCTATGACCGAAAAGCGCTACCGTTTTACCTCTATAGGTATCTAAAAGAGAGGTGCCAGTTACTTCTCTCACATCGTAGATTTCTATGTCTAGCTTTTTTGCCTTGGCGAGTGGCGCTGCTGTGGCTTTCGTTCTTTTAAAGTCAGAAGAAATCACGTGATCTAGATCTTTTAAAAAGAAATAATTCACCCATTGCTCTGCTCTTTTCTTTCCTTTTTCAGTCAACTCAGGATCGCTACCTTGATCGGTAGCCTTCTCTGCGTGACGAATAAAATAAAAGGTGGTTACGTTTTCTTTTGCCTTTTCCTCAGGTGTTTTATCTGCATTAGAATTAAAACAAGAAACCAAGGCTAAGGAGAGTATAAAAAATATATTTTTCATGATACATAGATCTGCAGTTGTAAAAGTAAAGAATCCAATCCTAATCTATAATAATTAGCTCTATTAATAGTACTCTGATAAAAAGTCTTTATTTTTAAGCAAAACTAGGTTAATGAGCTTTGAAAAAATCAGTTTTAAAAATGCACAAGGCTATGAACTGAGCGGTAGCAGGAAGGCATTACTTTACCGCAGATGAGCCAGAAGCTGCAGGTGGAAATGATTTTGACCCTAACCCATACGAATTGCTTTCCAGCGGTCTGGCAGCCTGTACCGTAATGACCATACAGATGTATACCAAACGAAAGCAATGGAACCTAGAACATGTAGCATGTCATGTGAACTACGACAGGCAACATGCCTTAGATTGTGAAAATTGCGAACTAGAAACTGCTAAAATTGACACTTTTACAAGGGAGATCAAGTTAACTGGAGATCTGGACGATAAGCAGATTCAAAGAATATTACAAATAGCAGATAAATGCCCCGTCCACAACACCTTGCATTCAAAAAACCAAGTACTTACAAAATTGATGGATTAATAGTAGTTGAATTTGATACTCGATGAAGTAAAAATGGCGCTACAGGAGCTGTTCTTATTCCAGAAGATAGTGTTGGATAGTTAGCTCTGGGAAAATAGCCTGACGTTACATGCAGGAATAACAAAGAGGCAGGGCAGCGTTTATCTGATGTTTTCAAAAGCAAATCAAAAGAAACTAGACATCTCTCAAGGAGATTCTTTACATGTGATCATGCAAGAAGACACGAGTAACGATCAAGCACTTGTGACAGAAGAACTAGAAGCCGTTCTCCTACGGTATTACGAAGCTTATGAGGTTTTTGAAAACTTACTTCCTGGCAAACAACGCAACATCATTTTTATGATTTACAACCTAAAAGATTCTCAGAAAAGGGTTGATACCGCGTTGAATGCCATGGAAAATTTAAAAATGGGAACTCACTACCCTATAAAATTTGAGAAACTCTTGTGATAAAAAACTATAAGATATTCTTACATTTAACCTGAATTATAACTTAAAATAACCAAAAAAATGAAAAAATTAATAACAGGGATTTTTGCTTTATGCTTGACTTTAAGCATATCATCATGCAAAGAAACTAAAGAAACAGATAAGCCTAGCAATGAGACAGAAACATCTTATGAAGATGGAATGGATCATAAGGAAGGTATGAATCACGATGACCATACCATGGCCGATGGCAGCATGATGATGGGTAAAACAGTTACGGTACCTATGTCTTCAAAAAGTGGAAGTAACGTAAGTGGAACGATTAAATTTATGCAAACAGAAGGAGGTGTTACGATGAATGTAGCTCTTGAAGGATTAACTCAAGGCACACATGCGATACACCTGCATCAAAATGGAGATTGTAGTTCTGAAGATGCTAAAAGCGCTGGTGGACACTGGGATCCAACAATGAAAGATCACGGTAAATGGGGAGAAGGAATGTATCATTCTGGTGATATAGGCAACTTAGAAGTACTAGAAGATGGAAAAGCATCTCTAGAATTTACCACAGATAAATGGTGTATAGGTTGTGATGATGAAATGAAAAACATCATTGGAAAAGGAGTTATAGTGCATGCTAGTGCCGATGACTTTAAATCCCAACCTAGCGGTGCTGCAGGTGCTCGCGTAGCTTGTGGAGTAATTGAATAGTTGAGACGTATTTAAATAATTAAAGTCTGTGGATCTCTATTCACAGACTTTTTTCTGCACCTTAAACAACTATTTTTTAATTATTGCCTCACAACCTGATGTACAAATTGAAAGATGGAAAAGTAGAAATCAAACTGCATTTAGGCGCATTATTGTTCCTTACCAAGAAGAAGATGTATGTGAGGTCTAGGAATTGTCTTTTGCCTCTCAGAGCAGGACATAACTCATATCTATTTGATATAGGCATATTTTTAACGATAGGATAACTTTACAGTGAGTCTGACATCTTACCTTCGTTTAAAAATTTACTTATGCGCAAATTCTTATTATGTTCACTTATTTTATGTGTCTCGTTTCATGCCTATGCTGACGATTGGGGAAAAACAGGTCACAGAACTACTGGTGCCATTGCAGAGCAGTACCTGACTAAAAAAGCCAGAATGGCTATTGAAAAATTACTAGATGGTGAATCACTTGCACTGGTTGCTACTTATGCAGATGAGATAAAAAGTGACTCTAAATATAGGTCATATGACCCACAGCATTATGTGAATATTCCATTTGAAACTGATTATGAACATCATCCTAAAAATGAGAATGGTGATATTATACAAGCAATAGATACCTGTATCGCTGCTCTAAAATCGGATGCAGCTACTAAAGAAGAAAAAGCCTTTCAATTGCGCCTATTGATCCATTTTATAGGAGACCTGCACCAGCCACTTCACACTGGATTAAGTGAGGATAAAGGAGGTAATGATTTTAAAGTGAAATGGTTTGGAGCGGGTACTAACTTACACAGTGTTTGGGATACAAAAATGATAGAAAGCTACGGAATGTCTTATACCGAACTAGCTAACAACATGCCTAACCTGACTAGAAAGCAAGTTAAAACCATGGGGAGCGGTACTCCTAGAGACTGGCTAAAAGACAGTCGTGTAATGGTTAAAGACATCTATGCCAATACCGAAAAAGGAGCTAATCTAAGTTACCGTTATATGTATGAATACTTCAACAAGCTGCGTGATCAATTACAAAAAGGAGGTGTACGTCTTGCTGCTTTATTGAATGAGGTGTTGGGATAGTACCTGTTTAGTTGAAATTAGATTTGATTTTATTCTTATTAAAAATGGAGTTCCTACCTGTTGAAAAATAAAATGTCTAGCATTGAAATAGCCTTACACTTTGTTTGGTGTAAGGCTATTTAAGGATTAAACACATCATCATTTGCATTAGTAGGAATACCACTTCTGATAAGTAGTAAGAAGCAATAGTCTTATCTTAGAACGATATACCGCCTATTTGAAAATAAAATATTTGGGATAATTGCCTGCTTTTAATTGTTCTTAAAGCTAGCGCGTTTTAAATCAATGTCACTTACTTTAAGAAGTTCTCCTTTTTCAAACATATCATCCATCTTAGAAAGATCTGGATCTCCATTTAGAGCTTTGAAGTTGTTGTAATCTTGTAAAATTATACCGTTGATATTTCTGCGGTTCTCGCTTTCGCGAAAGCGGTAACCACATTC
This sequence comes from Nonlabens sp., assembly GCF_018401815.1. Taxonomy (GTDB): domain Bacteria; phylum Bacteroidota; class Bacteroidia; order Flavobacteriales; family Flavobacteriaceae; genus Nonlabens. Next base: position 245,424 of record NZ_JAGYKG010000004.1, on the reverse strand, counting down.
TTCTTCACAGTAAGAATAAGCCATATAGTCAATCAGGTGATCTTGCGTATTGATCCAATACATAAACTCATCTTCGTGATCTTCCCCCCCACCTTCTTCTTTAAAAGTTACTTGCAATTCATGATAAGCTTTTCCATTAATGGTATCTTGAGCAATGTATTGAAGCTGGATCGCCTCACCATCCAGACTATACGGAAGTTGGGCGAAATAAATAACTGAATTTAAACTTGAAGTGTAACGCGTTAAAAGTGAGTCTGCTAGTGGCAATTCCATACCGTTGCTGTAACGGGAAAAACCCTTGTTATCCAAACGGTCCAATATCGTGTCTGCCCCGATCATCAAATGACGTTGGTATACAAAACGACCATTATCCCGCTCTACAGAGTAATCAATACCTCTAAAGTTAAAAGACAAGGTTCCCTTTGCAGCAATAGTGGTACCATGAGCATTCATTGCCTGATCCATTATAGCTCGTGCATCTGGATCAGTATTGGTACAGGAAAAAAGGATTGTTGTAATCGCAAAAAGTAATAAAACATTCTTTTTCATTTCACAAAGATATAAGAGATTCTGCTATCGATTCAAGTATATTTGTTAATTATGGATTTTAAGAATAAAATAGAAATTAAGAATCGAAAAGCGCGATTTGAATACGAGCTTATTGATAAATATACCGCTGGAATAGTCCTTGCAGGAACAGAGATCAAAGCTATACGATTAGGTAAGGCCAGTATTGCTGAAGGCTTTTGCGAATTCAAGAACAATGAACTGTTCATCATCAATATGACAGTGCAGGAATATTCTCATGCGACCTATTTCAACCATGCTCCCAAAGCAGAGCGCAAGTTACTCTTGAATCGCAAAGAGCTCAAGAAACTAGAAAAAGAAGTAGCTAACTCTGGTAACACCATTATACCTTTAAAATTATTCATTAACAATAAAGGTTTTGCTAAAATAGATATCGCATTAGCAAAAGGTAAAAAACTATTTGATAAACGCGAGACCATGAAAGATCGAGATAATAAAAAACGCCTGGATCAAATAAAAAAAATGCACCGCACCTAGGCGTTGTTTTAATTCTATTAAAATTTTAATTCTATTAAAAGCACCTCGACCTATTTCTGTTGTTTTCCCTTTTGCCCTGCCAATAGCGCCAAACGTTCACCCTTTAAATGATAGATGGGGTAATATCGTTAATTCTATCTTCAGATACGTTTACTGGATTGCAACTAAATTTGAAGGGAGTTTTTTGTTGTTCTTCTCTTTTGCCGCACCAAACATTATGAAATATACAGTCGCTACGTTTTAACATCTTGCAGATAAAAACAACACCAACTTAATTGTTATCGATATCAGCTACAACCCCATAAACGCAACTGAAAAACACTCTCTCTATTCAGGCAACTTTATTACATTTATAACGTCTTAACAATAGGTAATGATCATTAACACCTACACTGACAAAAGCTTTATTAATTTGCACTCCAACCACCGACCAAATGAATTTTATTACTAAAACTGCTATTTCCTTTATTATTGCTTTGCTGGTTTCTGCTTTCGCGAAAGCGCAACTCACAGGTACCTTATCGGACTCGAGCAATGAGCCTATAGCTTTTGCCTCCATCTACATCAAAGGCACTTATACAGGAACAACAACCAATCAAAATGGGAGTTACACGCTGAAATTAGCGGAATTCAAGACCTACGAGATCGTTTACCAGTCCTTAGGATACCGGCCCAAAACCATTTCTGTCGCTTTTACAAAGAATGGACAGGTGCAAAACATAGTACTAGAAGAAGAAATTGCCTCGTTAGACACTGTGGTGATCAATTCTAATGAAAACCCAGCAGACCGCGTCATACGTGAAGCTATTGCCAACAGAGAAGCCAATAGAAAGAAATTTTCCAGCTACAAAGCAGACTTTTACTCCCGTGGTATCTGGCGTTTGGAAGATGTACCTGAAAAATTTTTAGGACAAGAAATAGGCGACTTAGAAGGATCTTTGGACTCCGTATCTCGTAGCGGTGTGATTTACCTATCTGAAACAGTTTCTAAAATCGCTTATGAAGCGCCTGATCATTTTAAGGAACGTATTATTGCCAGTAAAATATCTGGAGACGATAACGGCTTTAGTGCTAATAGTGCCGAGAGCGCAAACTTTGATTTTTACAACAACACTATAGATCTCAATAACCGCATCGTCTCTCCTATCGCAGACTATGCTTTTAGCTATTACAAATACAAGTTACTAGGTACTTTCTATGATGAGAACCAATTCTTGATCAATAAAATAGAGGTGATCTCACGACGTCCTAAGGACACTACTTTTAATGGAATCCTATATATCGTTGAAGATCAATGGACCATTTACGGCTTGGAAATGAGCACCCTAGGCGAAAACATCAACGTACCAGCCATCGAGAAGCTCACCTTTAATCAAGACTTTACTTATGAGCCTAGTAGTGGCGATTGGGTAAAACGTTCCCAGAGTATTGATTTTAAATTTGGCTTTTTTGGATTTAAAGGAAATGGTAGGTTCCTCGCCAATTATACCAATTATGATTTTAAGCCAGCTTTTGATAAAAAGTCCTTTGGTGCAGAGGTGTTGAGTTTTGAAAAAGATGCTAATAAAAAAGACAGCAGTTATTGGAATCAAAAACGACCCGTTCCACTCACGCTAGAGGAAGATAAAGAGTATGTAAAAAAAGACAGCATCGCTACAGTGCGCAACGACCCCAAATACAAAGACAGTGTAGATCGGGTCAATAATAAGTTCAAGATCTTAGATCCTTTAAATGGGTATACGTATAGAAACAGCGAGAAAAATGAAAGGTGGAGCTATGATGGACTGTTGGGCCCAGGTTCTTTTAAAGGCTTTAATACGGTGCAAGGTCATGTGATCGGGACAGCACTGAGCTATTCCAAAGGTTATGATGACGATTACAACCGCAATCTTTATGTGAATGCAGCTATCAATTACGGGATTTCAGACGACCGATTGAGGTATACGCTAAACGCCAATTACAGATTCAACAGAACCAACAGAAGAACTATTTCCTTATCTGCGGGTACAGAAGCGCGACAAATCAATAACTCAGAACCTATCAGTACGCTAGAAAACACCCTTTCTAGTCTGGCATTTGAACGTAATTTTGCCAAATTCTACGAAGTGAATTTTGCTGGAGCAAGCTTTTATGAGGAAGTCGCAAACGGGTTTTTCTTAACGGCAAGTGCTAATTATGAGAGAAGGCAGCCGCTTCAAAACACTACAGATCAGGTGTGGTTTAAACAAAGTGATGTAGATTATACCAGTAACAACCCTGTCGCGCTAGACAACAACCGTTTTGCCTCTATAACCGAGCACGAGCTATTTAAAGTTGGCCTTGCGGTTACTATACGTCCTGGACAGAAGTACCAGAGCTACCCAGACCAGAAGTTCAACATACGCAATGAAAAATACCCGACTATTTCTTTGAGGTATGAAGGTGGTATAGGAGCAAATGACAGTCGCAATAACTTTCACCAGTTCAGTGCCAACCTTTACCAAAGCTTTGACATGGGCAACTTAGGCCGCAGCAGTTACTGGGTAAATGGCGGTACGTTTCTCAATGGAGAGGACATCTCTTTTGTGGACTACCAGCATTTTAATGGCAACAGGTTGCGCTACAAGTTAGCCGCCTTGAATCCTTATGGTTTTGGCTTATTGAATTACTACGATTACAGCACCAACTGTGATTATGCACAATTCCATCTTCAGCACGATTTTAAAGGTTTTGTACTGGGTAAAATCCCTGGATTGAACCAATTGAACTACGATCTGATTCTAAGCGGTAAGGCACTATTTACAGAGCTCAAGCCCTATTTTGAGGCCAGTGCTGGGATTGATAACATCGGTTTGGGCAAGTTCCGACCATTTCGTGTGGATTATGTGTACAGCATGACCAGCGGTAGAAGTTATGGCGCCTTTGTGGTAGGGATAAATTTCGGGTTGTAGTATGTTGTTTTTTCCGCTTTCGCGAAAGCGAGATCATCAGGTAAAAAATTAAAAAAAATAGAATGAATTGCAATAAATGTGGCTCAGATAAAATCATTCCAGATCTAAGAATTAGGGATCATGCACCTGGAACTATGGAAATGAATTTATCCATGTTTGGGCCTAACTAATAGTTACAGATCATTTAGAACTAGACAAATTGTTAATTTGATTCTTTATCAACCAAATCATCAATGAATTTGCTGTGATTTGGATAGCACCTTTTTAATAAATTAACCAAATTGATATGAGGGCGATTTTTTTTCATTTTAACAAGCTGCTGATAAAATTTTATTATCTCCTTTTCATCAACTTGCAGATCTACAGGTAATTGCTTGATACTCTTTTTAGAGAATTTCATAACTATAGATTTGGTTTAAAATGTTAATTAATAATAAAAAATTCAGAGCGGCGGTTGGCTTGGTGTTGTTCCTTCGAACACTTTAAACCATCTACACACTCGTTTAACAGTTTTGACTCACCATAACCGTGTGCAGTTAATCGCTTTGGTGCAATGCCATGAGTAATCAACCATTCTCTAGTCGCGTCGGCTCTTCTTTGCGATAATTTTTGATTATACACTGATGAACTTCGGCTATCGGTATGCGAGCGAATATCGATTCGTATTTGAGGATACTCCTTCATTATATCCACAATTTTTTGTAATTCCAAAGCTGCATCTGTTCGAATAAAATGTCTGTCTAAATCAAAGTAAATGACTGGGATTGATAGTATTTTAGATAAATCTACCTCTACTATCTCTAATTCTTTTTTCTTTAGCGCATATACAACCGTTGTTTCTTTTTCTTTAACTATTAAAGGTTCATCATAGGGATCAACATCAGGGTGGGTAATTGTAATAAAATAATTTTTGCCTTGTTCTAAATCGGTAAACAGAAACTTACCGTCAACAGCCGCTGTCTGTGTAATTTTGTTTTTAAATTCATCAAATAATGTTACTTGCGCTGCTAGCGATGTGCGTGAGACTTCTTCAAGTACTGTTCCTGATACGTTACATAATTTAGGAATTTTTAAAGATTTAAAGCTGTAGATATCATCTTTTCCTAGATTGTCTTCGGCACGATTAGACGTAAAAAAACCGTCTTGTAGTGTGTCTTTAAATATAAGTCCAAAATCGTCTTGGGTTGAATTTATTGGAACGCCAAAAGTTTTTATTTCTTTTTTTTCACTATCAAGATGCACATAATATAAATCCAATCCTCCTAATCCTGCTCGGGCATCTGAAGCAAAAATGAGCACATTATCATTGGTTACAAACGGAAAAGTTTCTCTACCTTCTGTATTGATGTTATCTCCTAAATTCTCGGGTTTACCGAAGGTATCGTTATCAAGAATAGCTACTTTGTAAATGTCCGACAAACCTTTTGAACCGGGTTGATTTGATGAAAAGAATAATTCTTTTTCATCGGCGGATAATGCAGGGTGTGCACATCCGTAATTATCACTGTTAAACGGAAGTTCTTCTACGTTTCCCCATTTTTTTCCGTCATAGGTAGCTTTGTATATTTTTAATAAAACCGAATTTAACGTATCGGTCTTTGCTTTATTTTTCAATTGATTATTTCTAGTGAAATACATTGTTTTACCGTCTTTAGTAAATACTGCCGAAGATTCGTTATAATATTTATTAATTTCACCGTTTAGTGCTTTTGGGGCAGAAATGCTATCCTTTTCATGGCTACCTTTTTTATGTAATCGAGTTGCTAAAAATAAATTAGTATAAGCCTCCCCAGTCCAAACGTGTTTGCTAAGCATGGCTTTTTGTGTTGCGCGAGTAGAACTGAAGACGATAGCGCTATCTCCTAAAAAAGCAGGTGAAAAATCTGAATTAGCACTATTTATTCCTGCGTTGCTAATTTTACTTGTGGTAGGCGATTCCTTAATGTTTTTTAAGTAATCTTTATTAGCAGCATACACCTTAAAACGCAAATCATTTGGGTATTTCTCACCCATTTGCAACATAATTTGATCAGCCCTAGTATACTCTTGTCGTGTTTTTAAAGTACTGACATATTTGCTGTAAGTGTTTGCTGATACATCTTTGGTAAATTGAAATAACGAATCATACCATCGTTTTGCAGATGCAAATTCAGCTCTGTAAAAATATGCATTAGCTAAATTTTCTAGCATTTCTTTTGATTTGTGACCATCTTTTGCAAGCTCTTCATAAATATTTATCGATTCACCGTAGGCTAATTGATTATATTTTTTTTGAGCCACATCTATTTTATGTTGTTGAGCCAAAACTTTAGATCCAGCAATTAATAAAACTAACAGGAAATATATAATTTGTTTTTTCATACTATTTTAAAAAAATCGAGGTGATACTACTTGTTTCTTTCTACTGAATTCATAACGTAAAAACAATTCATGTGATCCTGAATTATAGTTTACTAAATTGGTTACTTCACTATCATAGCCATAGCCGATAAACATATTATCATTTACCTGAAATCCTGCCAACAAACTTATGGAAGCATCCCAACGATAAGCCATTCCTAATGTAAATTTTTCATTAAATAAAAAATTAGCTGATACATCTATTTGCAATGGAGCACCCTCAACTATTTTAGCCAAAAAAGCAGGTTTAAACTGTATCCAGTAATCAACATCATAAACATGACCTAACATTAAATGATAGTGCATTCGTTCTTTAGCTACCGATGTCGCGCCTAGACTCGTTTGTCCTTTATCAAAATGGGAAGTCTCTAAAAAATTTGGAACAGATAACCCTATATAAGTTCGACTTGAATACCAATAAATTCCAACTCCAAAATTTGGAGAAAATCTGTTATCGATATTGTATTGCGACAATGCATCGCCGGTGTTATAAATATTTAATTTAGTAAAATCAACATTTAGTAAATTTACTGTTGATCGCAGTCCAAAAGCTAACTTAAAATTTTCTGAAGTTGGCACCGTATAAGATACATCTAAAGATATAGTACTTTCGTTAGATGGACCTATAGCGTCGTTCATTACATTTACACCCATGCCTAAATTGGTATCACGTATAGGACCGTGAATCGAAAATGTATTAGTTGTCGGTGCGCCAACTAAACCTACCCACTGAGTCCTATGCATACTAAATATACTTGTAATACCTCTAGATCCTGCATATGCAGGGTTAATATTCATTGTATTGTACATATAATTTGTAAACTGAGCATCCTGTTGACCGAAAGCAAGTATACCAACGTTTAAACTAAAAAATAAAACTAAAATTCTTTTCATTTTGATCTTCTTTAAAAAAGTATTGCAAAAAAACATGACAGTCGTATTAAGTTTTTCTATCTGGTCAGATATAAATATCCTACGCGTTCTTTCCAAATGTCATTAGTATTTTTATATCTCAAAATGTACCAATAAGTTCCAACAGGTAACTCTGCAGATGTATTAATCGTTGCTCTTCCTTGTGAAACGCCCCTGAAAAAGTTGCCGTTTTGTCCATAGCCATTACATGCATATACCTTAACACCCCATCTGTTATAAATCTCTATGTTGTTATCTGGATATAACTCAATATTCCGAATTACCAAAACATCATTATCACCATCATCGTTTGGTGTCACTAATGTAAATACCTCCAAATCATCTTCTGATGGTTGATTGTTATTAATCTCCAAATAATCAGGGATGCCATTGTCGTTAGAATCCAATGGTTTTGTTGGTTCTGGACCTATCTCTTGTCCATTGGTTAAACCATCACCATCACAATCCCCTTCCAAAAATTCTTCTGATAGTGGTAAAGTTATGCTTAAAGGATCAGATGAACAGGGATCTTGTGGATCGGTCCCATCTAATATTTCATCTAAATTAATTACTCCGTCACCGTCGCAATCTAATAAATCCCATATTGGACTGTCTAGTATCTGATTTGCTATTACTAAAGAGCAAGGGTCTAATAGATCTGTTCCATCTAAAATCTCTTGCCCATTAGTTACACCATCGCCATCACAATCTCCATCTAACCACTCTTGTGACACTAATAATAAATCTTGACTTTCATAATTAAATAAACAGGGGTCATTAAGATTTGTACCATCTATAAGCTCTTGTCCATTGGTTACTCCGTCACCATCACAATCTAAATTAAACCATTCTGGAGATGCCAGAGATACATCTTGACTTTCAGGATCGAATGAACAAGGATCATTAGGGTCTGTACCATCTAATATTTCCTGTAAGTCAAAAACACCATCTCCATCAGAATCACCAGATTGTACAACGATATAAAGCGTTGCCTCTGTACAGTTTGCGGGCGTGTTATCGTCGCATACCGTGTACACTACTTCCACTGTACCTGTAAATCCAGGTGCTGGTGTGAATGTGTAAGTTCCATCGGCGTTAAATACAAGCGTACCTTCCCCAGCAGTTGGTCCTTCCACCAAACTGGCAGTCAAAGTTGCGGTGGCATCCGTACTGTTGTCGTTGTCTAACACATTGCCTCCAACACTGGTGGTGCCATCTGGACTCGCAATCACTGAAACATAATCGTCTGATGCTGTCGTTTGCGGTGCTGCACCTTGCGGTAAAGTCGTTACGTAAACCGTAGCTTCCGAACAGTTTGGCGGTGTTACTGTATCGCAAACAGTGTATGTAAAACTATCCGTTCCAACATAGCCAGCATTTGGTGTATAGGTAACTGTTCCGTCAGCATTCACAGTAACTGTTCCATTTGTTGGAGCTGTTACAACCGCTACTGAACCAGTATTCAATGCACCGCCGATATTACCTGCCGCGTCATTTACCAACACATCAATCACAACTGATGTGTTAAATCCTGCTGTCGCAACATCTGGATTAACAACCGGTTCATTATCCTGAGCCATTGGATCCAAAACCGTAATTTGTAATGGAACTTCTGGACAGTTTACCGTTTGTCCCGGTGCACATGTTGGAACCAAGAACGTGTAAACGCCTGGTGTTGTGCCAACAAATGTATACGTACCGTCCGCATTCATGGTCAACGTACCACCCGTTGGATTAGTTGTCGCAGCAACTGCTGGACCGTACCCGCAATTTTTTAAGTATGCGCATTCATAAGGTCATTACTTCTGTAAAACCAATTTATGAACTAGGATTTAAGCGTATCTTTGCTGCTTTCTAAATTGGTATATTCCACAGTACTTTTCTATGACATTACATGTCCAAATTACCCCAAGAGCATAAGTTTATTGATCTTTCCGATTATGGAAGACCAGTAGCAAGAATGATCGCCAACTCTTTAAAAAACACTTCGTGCACTCCTGTTCAGGTGACTATAGGTTTTATCATATCAGGACTCAGTGCTATTTATTGTATTCTACAGGAATATTTTTGGTTGGCTGCATTCTTTTTGATTTTCAAATCCATCCTTGACGCTGCAGATGGTGAACTGGCTCGAGTAAAACAAAAACCATCCTACACCGGTCGCTATTTAGATTCTGTTGCAGACATTATACTAAACGCGCTGTTTTTCCTTTCTATATGGTTCATTACAGATACTCCTTTATGGATTTGTATTGGTGCATTTTTAGGATTGCAATTGCAGGGAACACTATACAATTACTACTATGTAATTTTGCGAAATAAATTTGATGGGGATACCACCAGTCGGGTGTTTGAAACCAAAACACCGGTAGCATTAAAAGGAGAGCATCAACAACATGTAAATATTCTTTTTCGTTTGTACGTATTTTTCTATGGTGCTTTTGACAAAGCTATATATGCCCTAGATACTAATGCAGGTACTGGTAAAATATTTCCCAAATGGTTAATGACGAGCATCTCTACTTTTGGTCTAGGGTTTCAATTATTACTCATTTCTATCTTTCTGGTAGGAGGCTTTAAATCTGTTATACTGCCTTTCTTTTTAGGATACACCGTCATGGTCTTTGTTTTTATTGGAATACGGAAAACCTTTTATTAAAACGGTTTTAGGTCATTTAAATGAACCACATTTATTTATAAATCTCAATACCAAATAGCCTCTCTCAGCATAGCTCGGTTTGCAGCGTTTCCTTCTAGCCCACTTATTTGAGCCTTTGTTGTAATAAGAAAAACCTACAGGTTCTGTTATAGACAATATTGTTTGATAACCCCCACTTTCTAGTCATTAGTGTATTCAACTATGAACAATTCTTCGGGTTCACTGATCCTTATAAACACCCACAATTACTTAAGAACTATAAATTGAATCTAGAAAAAAACCTTTTAAAACAGGGAGCTCTCGGTCTCAGTTGTTATAAATTCCTGATCCAAAATACCTAAATAGATGTGAGATATTACCTAAAAATTTATAACTTTTTTAATAAAAAAAATAGTTTATATTAGTTCTAACGACATATCTAATAGGTATTATTTAAAAAGAGGTGAAAAATGCTAAAAAATAAAGTGCTATTTCTATTTCAAAAGTTTTTTTCTGATGAGACACGGGAACGAACAGAAAAGGTGATTCTCAATCTTGCACTACTCAGTTTTTTCATTCATCTAGTAGTGATTTATTTATTCAAGTTTGATTTTATAGCGTTATCAATTGATACAGAATTATTAATGAACCCTATATCAGCGGTTTATACTCCGTTTTCATTTATACTTATCTACGAGGTTTACTTGCTTATTTATTATTTACCTAAGTCCATCACAACATACATTACTAAGCAGTATGAAATAATAACCTTGATCATTATTCGCAAATTATTTAAAGATTTAGCGTCTCTAGAACTTTCTTCAGAATGGTTTGAAATAAAAGGAGATTTACAATTTACTTATGATCTAATAGGGTCCTTAGTGTTGTTTTACTTGATATTTTTATTTCAAAAGCAGGGCAGAAGAAAATTGATTCAAGAAAATGAATCAAAGCCTCGAGTAGAAAACTTCATTTATAAGAAAAAAATAATCGCTGTTGTTTTGGTGCCATTATTTTTTATTATGGCTTTGTATACCCTGACCACTTGGGCGATAGGTTTTACGTTAACGCCTAACGATCTTGCACCTTTTGAAAGTATCAACAACCTATTCTTTGATGAATTTTTTACCGTCCTTATTTTAGTTGATGTCGTTCTTCTTTTGATATCATTATTTTATACTGATCAATTTCATAAGATCATTAGAAACTCTGGATTTATCATATCTACCATTTTAATAAGGATGTCATTTGGAGTAAACGGTGCGATAAGCACTATCCTAATTGTAGTGGCTGGCCTTTTTGGACTTGCTATGATTACTGTTCACAATAAATATGAAAAAGATATGCTTAGTAAAGGAACTAATAAAGCATAACTTCTTCAAGTAGGGTATCAGAAAACGAGTAGATTTATATTTACACTTTTACCCCTTTTATTAGGGGCCTTAGATCTATTAAAACCCTTTTAAAGAAATCCAACCATTTATCTAACTCAACTAATTATACTATTTTCATTTAAAATACTTCTAGAATAAAGAAACAGAAAATAAATGATCTGGTATGATTTAAAAGCCTTGTTAGGACGGGACAGTTTGTGTAGTCCTAAATAAACGATACAGATTATTAAAGATTAAATTTATTATTTAAATCTCATTGAAGCTAGCTTCAATGAGATTTTTTGATTTGTACTGTTTTCATTTTAAGTTTATTCTGTTTGCATCTGCTGTGGTGTTAGCATATAGTTTGATAAATGTGGTCTTATATTATAAATACCAGCAGCTTCTTCCAGTCTTTTCTTTATTTCTAAAGATTTGACTTTTTGCTACATCAAACTCTGTTTGAGTATTCCACTCGTTCTGAACTGTTTCGTACGGATCGTACTTTTCAGTATACTAGGTTTAATAGCATGCTGTTTAAGTAGGTTCTTGGTATTCATTAGAGCAATATTGTAATCCTCTATCAGAATGATGAATAAGTGGTTGATCTTTATACTTTCTATTATTCAAGGCCATTTCAAGAGCTTGTAGTGTTCCATTAACAGAAAGACTGCTGAGACATTATATCCTACGATTTCTTTTTGAATAAGCATCAGTTATTAATGCTAGATAGGATGGGTTTTCTCAGTCCCTAATAAGTGATATCACTAACCCATACTTGTTCTGGTTTATTAATCACCATATTACAAACAACGTTTTTATGCTTTCTAAAGCGATGATGTGAGTCTGTGGTTATATGATAGGATCTCTTAGGTTTTATAAGCATATGATTTGCTCTGAGTATTCTAAATAATTTATCTCTTCCTACATTTATAGCAGAGAGTTTATCTTTCAACATATGATATAGCTTTCTAGTGCCTAGTTTAGGCATTATACTACGTATAGCCCTGACAGCTCAATAACTTGTTGTGAGATATGTTGTTTTTGAGTTCTAGATTTAATGGCTCGGATAAATATACCTGTCTGTCCAGCCCAAGTAAGTTACAGGTGGAAACTATTGTTTCTTCTTGATCTTCTTTGAAGCGTTCAATAACCGGGCGTGTAATTTTTCTGGATAGCGATGTCCATATTCTTTCTCTGCCATATCCAACTAGCATATCAAAGATGATTACCTTCTTATCAGCTCTTTCTGCAAGATGTTCAGCTCGAGCCTTTTGCTTTTCCAAAAGTTTGACTTTTGCCTCTAGTTCTATGATTCTTTGTTCTGGTGTTTTTGCCATGGTCACAACGGATAGGTTCTCCCAATCAAAGGTACCATATTTTCTGAGCCATGTGGTAATCGTTGACCTGGCTTGAATGCCATACTTAAGGTGAGCAGACAACCTGTCTAATTGACCAGACTCAATTTCTTCGACTATTTGAAGCTTAAAAAGAGCGAGTAGTCTTTTTGGGTTCTTTTTGCATAACCCTTCTTTACTGACTTGTTCATTACACTAAATTTTAGTGTATCGCTATTTTAGGACGGGACAGTTGTTAAAATAAAAACGCCCAGCTACTAGCTAGGCGTTTTTTAAGTAAAATAAAATTCTAAGAAAATTACTTCTTAAATTTTGAGTATTTATTTTTAAATTTATCAATACGACCTGCGGTATCGATGAGTTTGCTCTCTCCCGTGTAGAATGGGTGAGATGTACGAGAAATTTCCAATTTGATCAATGGATATTCTGTTCCTTCAAAATCGATGGTCTCACTAGTATTTGCAGTAGATTTGGTAATGAAAATCTCTTCATTAGACATATCCTTAAACGCTACTAATCTATAATTCTCTGGGTGTATTCCTTTTTGCATGACTTAAATCTTATTCTTTTGCGGCTGCAAATTTACTTATTTTTCTTTAAATAACAACCTTTTGATTCCAAATTAATTTAAAACAAAGGTAAGCCTTAAAACCACACTTCCTAGCTTTATATTTGCGTTGTTATTTAAAACCTATTTTTGTGGAACAAACGATCAAGAGAAACTCTTTTATTTTAGGATTTGCAGGAGCTTTAGTAACCCTAGCCGTTTATATGTACATGTGGCAGGCCCAAGATTATTTAAATCCGCTATTCAACACCTCTATATATATTTACCCTATCTTTTTTGGCGTGATTTCGCAAATATGGGCCAGAATAACTATGAAAGGCAACGTTTCTTTTAAACAGGTTATATTAGCTTACTTTATCTGTATTGTTCTTATTTTTCTGACAGAATCAGTTACTTATTACCTTTTACTCAACCATATAGATACCAACGCCAAAGAAATTTTATTAGAAGCATGGCGAGGTATTAATGACAAGAGTCAGAGCAATCTAGCTCAAGTAAACGTGTTTAAAGAGCCTGCTTTTTCTTTGTCAGAATTTGCCTTAGGCTTTGCTACAAAAACACTGATGTTTACGGTCCCTGGACTCATTACTGGACTAATAATAAGTAAGATTCCGCGTAGGGTATCTAACAAAATACCAGAATAAATTATAAGAAGCGATTTATCTTTGTGCTTCCAAAAACTTTTAAACCCATTGCAAAAAACAGCTCTTTCCATTGTCATACCGCTTCTTAATGAGGCAGATTCGCTTGCAGAATTACAGGCGTGGATCGATAGCGTCTTAGAAAGTAGCCAATTATCTTACGAGGTTATTTATATAGATGATGGAAGTACCGATTCCAGTTGGGATGCTATCAGTGAGCTTTCGCGAAAGCGAAATGAAAATCAAAATCCTAATCGAATTAAAGGTATTAAGTTTCAAAAGAATTACGGGAAGTCTCAGGCCTTGCACGCAGGTTTTGAACTCGCTCAAGGAACCGTAGTTATTACCATGGATGCAGATCTTCAAGATTCTCCAAATGAGATCCCAGAGTTGTATCAAATGATTACAGAAGGGAACTTTGATCTTGTCAGTGGCTGGAAAAAGAAACGATACGATAGTGTTCTTTCTAAAAACTTACCCAGCAAACTTTTTAATTGGGCAGCCCGCACAACCAGCGGTGTAAAACTCAATGATTTCAATTGCGGCTTAAAAGCCTACAAAAGTGAAGTCGTAAAAAACATAGATGTTCACGGAGAGATGCACCGTTATATTCCAGTTTTGGTCAAAAACGCTGGATACAAAAAGATTACTCAAAAAGAAGTGGTTCATCAAGCACGGAAATACGGCAGTACCAAATTTGGCTATGAACGTTTCATTAATGGCTTTTTAGACTTGATTACCATCGCCTTTATTTCAAAATACGGGAAACGACCTATGCACCTTTTTGGTAGCTTAGGGGTTATTATGTTTTTGATAGGCTTTGTAATTGCAGGCTACGTAGGCAGTTCCAAGCTCTACCGCATGACATACGATCTTCCTTACAGTTTAGTGACAAATAACCCTTGGTTTTTTATAGCCTTGACCAGCATGATACTAGGAACCCTTTTTTTTATTGCGGGATTTTTAGGAGAACTCATATTGAGAAATAGCCATCAAGGAACTCGCTATAAAGTGGCAGAAGAAATTTAGTAAGCAGTAGGCGGGCTGTTTTACAGCAAGCTGTAAATTGGAGTAGGCAGTCACTACTTCCTACAGCACACAGAAGGCGTATTCCATTTTGCTTACTCAACTATCAATGCCATCTACTGCCTACTCACATTTGTGAGCATAGCAAACAAATGAACCTTCCTACTGCCTACTCTTTTTACTGCCTACTTATTCCTATATTTGTCTAAGCAAATAAGATGACCCCACATGAATAAAGACCACATTCTTAAAACGGCACAATCCTGGACTCACGAGCCATTTGATGAGGCTACCATAACGCGCACACTAGCCTTAATCACGGCAGATAATGATGAGTTTAAAGAATCATTCTACAAAGATTTGGAGTTCGGTACTGGTGGAATGCGAGGTATTATGGGAGTGGGAACCAACCGGATTAATAAATATACCTTAGGAAAAAACACCCAAGGCCTTTCTAAATATTTAACTGAACAATTCCCTAAGGAACAAGTAAAAGTAGCTATAGCCTACGATTGCCGACACAATTCTAAAGAACTTGCACAAGTAGTCGCAGACGTTTTCAGTGCTAATGGTATTCATGTATATCTTTTTGCAGAGTTGCGCCCTACTCCACTGCTTTCTTACACCGTAAAAGCAAAAGGATGCCATGCAGGAGTTGTATTGACTGCAAGTCATAATCCGCCAGAGTATAATGGTTACAAAGTATACTGGCAAGATGGTGGTCAGTTGGTCCCACCACAGGATCAAGAAATATTAGATAGTATAGGATCCACAGACTTTAGTGACATCAATTTTAATGGAAATCCTAAATTGATAGAATTCCTTACTGAGGAAGATGATAATGCCTTTATAGAAGACAGTATCAAAGCCGGCCGAATAGCTGGTGATATAGATCGATCTCGATTAAAAATTGTTTTTACCAGTCTTCACGGTACGAGTATTACCTTACTACCAGAAACGTTGAAACGTGCGGGTTATACCGATTTACATGTCGTTAAAGAACAAGCTTTTCCAGATGGTGATTTCCCAACGGTTCCATCTCCTAACCCCGAAGAGCCAGAAGCATTAAAAATGGCTGTTGATCTGGCTGATAAAATTCATGCTGATATTGTAATAGGAACAGATCCAGATGGCGACCGTTTAGGTGTTGCCGTGCGAGACAATGATGGTAACATGCTATTGCTTAATGGCAACCAGACCATGATTGCTATGACCGATTTCCTTTTGAAGCAAACCGATTTAAAAACCTTAAAGAATCCATTTATAGGCTCTACAATTGTTTCTACACCTATGATGCACGATTTAGCGCGTTCCTATGACGTAGAATGTAAAGAAGGTCTGACTGGTTTTAAATGGATTGCAAAGATGATTGAAGACTATCCTGGCCAAGACTTTATAGGTGGTGGAGAGGAAAGTTTTGGATATATGGTAGGAGATTTTGTACGTGATAAAGATGCTATTACAGCAGCATTATTAGCTTGTGAGATGTACGCTTTCGCGAAAGCGAATAACTCTACCACTTACAAAGAGTTGATAAAACTCTACCTAACACACGGCTGTTATCAAGAAAAACTCGTTTCCCTTGTTAAAAAAGGAATTTCTGGAGCAGAAGAGATCAAACAAATGATGGTAAATTTAAGGGAAAACCCGCCTGCTCAGATAGGTGGACAAGATGTCACCATTATAGAAGACTATGCTGCCAGTACTCGAATAAACAAGCAATTGAACAAAAATGAACGCATTAATATTCCTAAAGCTAATGTGTTGATCTTCTATCTAGCCGATGGCTCAAAGATTGCAGCACGTCCTAGTGGTACAGAACCAAAAATAAAATTCTATATCTCGGTAAAAACAGCGCTGCATGAAGTAGAAAATTATACTAACGTTCGCGCGCAGTTAGAAGAAAAAATTAAAGGCATTCTTGCCAGTTTTGACATGTAAGCAATGAATTATTTTAAAGAGATTTTACAGTATGCTAAGCCCTATAAGGGCTATGGAATACTCAATATAATTTGCAATGTGTTTTTTGCTTTTTTTGGAGCCTTGAGTTTTATTTCATTGATTCCAATGCTCGATGTTCTTTTTGACAAGACGCAACAAGTCACCACAAAACCAGAGTGGACCGGAATACTTGACCTAATGTCTTATATCAAAGGTTCTTTGGGATTCTATCTCACTAGCGAAATAGGTGACAAAGAAACGGCCTTATTACTGGTCATAGGATTGGTATTGGCCCTTTTCTTTTTGAAAAATTTATTCGGTTATTTAGGAATGTACTTTATTGCGTTTCTGCGCAATGGGGTTTTGAGAGATATTAGAAATGATATGTATTCTAAAATAGTGCATCTTCCCATCGCCTATTTTTCTGAAAAAAGAAAAGGTGATGTAATTGCAAGAACAAGTGCTGATGTACTGCAAGTACAAAACAGCTTTCTATCCATATTGGAACTTATAGTTAAGGAGCCTTTAAATATTCTATTCTCCCTAGCCCTTATGATTGTTATCAGCCCTAAACTGACCATCTTTATGCTTCTATTTTTGCCTGTTTCTGGTTTTTTAATCTCTCGAATAGGTAAGAAACTTAAAAAACGAAGCGATCAAGTTCAAAAAGAACAAGGATATTTCATGTCCCTACTGGAAGAAACTCTGGGTGGCCTTAAGGTCATAAAAGGATTTAATGCTGAAAATAGGTTAGAAGAAAGTTTTCAAAATAGCACCAGTAGGCTTTATAGATTTGCGGTCAAGCTTAACCACAGAAAAGGACTAGCGAGTCCAGTTAGTGAATTTCTCGGCATTTTGGTTATAGGTATTTTACTTTGGTATGGTGGTCGCCTTGTTATTGTAGAACAAGATATTGAAGGGACTACTTTTATAGGGTTTATGTTACTTGCTTATGGAATTTTAACTCCGGCAAAAGCACTGTCAAAAGCCAGTTATCAAGTAAAAGAGGGCGATGCAGCTGCTCAGCGTGTGCTCGAAATACTTCATACTAAAAATGATATTGCAGATCAACAAGGAGCTGTAACTATTCCCGCTTTCGCGAAAGCGATAAACGTCAACAATATCACCTTCTCTTACTTGGAAGAACCCGTACTCAAAAACTTTTCCCTTCATATTAAGAAAGGATCTAGTGTGGCCCTAGTGGGGCAAAGTGGTTCTGGGAAAAGTACTATAGCAAATTTACTTACCAGATTCTATGATGTAGAAAAAGGAAGCATTAGCATAGACGACTTAGATATTAAGGAAGTAACGCTTAAAAGTCTAAGAGATCAAATAGCTATTGTGACCCAAGATTCTATCTTATTCAATGATTCGATTGCTACCAACGTGGCCTTAAGCGACAAAAATGCGTCTGAAGAACAAATTATCGAGGCCTTAAAAATTGCCAATGCTTGGGAATTTGTAAAAGAACTTCCCGAAGGCATTTATACCAATATTGGTGACAGTGGGAATAAACTCAGTGGTGGACAAAAACAGCGCCTTTCTATTGCCCGAGCAGTACTCAAAAATGCCCCAATCCTGATTCTAGATGAAGCTACTAGTGCTCTAGATACCGAAAGTGAACGACTGGTGCAAGATGCCCTAGAGAAAGTGATGAAAAACAGAACTTCTATAATCATTGCCCACCGTCTATCTACTATTCAAAAAGCTGATCATATTGTAGTTATGAAAAAAGGGGAAATCGTAGAGCAAGGAACTCATGCAACTTTAATTGCTCAAGCAGGACTTTACCACAGTTTAGTAGGCATGCAAAGCTTAGGGGCATAAATTTTAGTATATTTATCTGATAAAATTGAAAAACATGAACAAGCTTCTTCTTCTAGTTGTATTTCTAATCGCAGGCACTTCCCTATCAAAGGCTCAAGAGACTGTCGATGTGCTAATGAAAAAGGCACTGAGTGAGGCGGCAGCTTCAGAAAAACACGTACTCGTTAAATTTGAAGCTTCTTGGTGTGGGTGGTGTCACCGCATGAATGAGCAACTAAAAGATCCAAGTGTAGCTTCTTATTTTAAAGAAAATTATGTGATGCTTCCAATCGTTGTTTTTGAAAATGGCAATAACGTATCCTTAGAAAACCCTGGCTCTAGAGAGTTATTAAAGAAATATAAAGGGGCAACGGCTGGACTGCCATTTTGGGTCATTCTTGATGGATCAGGAAATGTGATTACCAACTCTTTTAATGAAAAAGGTGTAAACCTAGGCTGCCCAGCTTCTCAAAAAGAGGTTGTTGTTTTTATTGAAAAATTAAAAGCCACCTCTGAGATGAGCAAGGAAGACGAAAAAAATGTGGCCATCGTGTTTACTAAAAAATAATTTCAAAAAAAACTTGCCTTAATAGCTTATTTGACGTTTTAACAGGAAGTATAAAGGTTGGTTTTTTTACTGTAATTAACTGTATCCAACCTGTACTAAGCGCATGTCCTCCAACTGCGTTCCCATTTAAGAGTTCCTAGAAGCAATCTTTTAATCCTACCTTTGTTATATTAACAAATCCTTCTATTTAATGAATTCTATTTTGCACCGATTTGATCTAAAAGAAACTATCGATGTGCCTTCAAAATTCACTTTTCCCTTTCTTTACGAGCCACATCCACTGGCGGTAGAAGCTGTACAACAATTAAAAACCTATCTAGATGGGTTTAAAAATTGGTTTTACGATTTGAATTTAGGACCCAAAAATTACCAGCACCCTCTTGGAAAGATGTTTGGAGTTCTAGTTGTAGAAGATAGCTCCGGAAAATTGGGACATCTATGGGCTTATTCTGGTGTCATTACTGGAGAACAAAAGGATTCTCTATTTGTTCCTTTAGTATTCAATATGTTCTCAGAGAATAGTAATTATTTCAAAGAAAATTCTCAGCTCGATGTCTGGAATAAAAAAATCACTATCTTAGAAAAGGATGTCCTTTACCTGAAAAATAAAAAACAGCTTCAAAAATTAGAAAAAGAAAACGAGCTGCTGCTCTACAATCAGCGTAAAAAACATTCACAACTTAAAGCCGAGCGTAAAAAACAACGTGAAGAGGCAGTGCATTCTCTAACTGAGAGCGCCTATCAAAAATTACTGGATTTGCATCAAACAAAGGGAATGCATGCCAAGTTTCTTTTAAAGGAATACCAGGTGTTTTTAAATGCGAAGAAGGCTCCGCTAGAAAAAGCTATTGCCATACATGAGGAAGAAATTAAAGAGTATAAAACAGCCCGGAAGGAATTATCCAACAAGCTTCAGAGTTGGATTTTTGAACAGTATCAATTCCTCAATGCAAAGGGAGTTTCTAAAAATGCCCTACACCTTTTTAAAAATATACCGCCCTACTTTCCACCTTCGGGTACTGGCGACTGTGCTGCACCTAAATTGTTGCAATATGCATATCGCAACAATTTAAAACCAGTTGCGATGGCAGAGTTTTGGTATGGAGCATCTCTAAAATCACAAATTAGAAAGCACGGCCATTATTATCCGTCTTGTCGTTCTAAATGTGAACCCATCCTAGAACACATGCTACAAGGTCTGGAGGTGGATGATAACCCTATGTTGATCAATCCTGCTGTAGGGAAAGAACTTTCACTCATTTATGAGGACGATTATATTATGGCAGTAAATAAGCCAGAGGAGTTCCTTTCTGTGCGGGGTAAAACTATAGAAGATTCTGTGGAGTATAGAATGAAGAAGCGTTTTCCTCAAGCTACTGGACCACTTATAGTTCATAGACTGGACATGAGTACTTCTGGAATCTTAGTACTTACAAAATCCTTAGAAGTTCATAAAAAACTACAAGAACAGTTTGAAAACCGCAGCGTTAAAAAGCGGTATGTGGCTTTATTGGAAGGGGAAGTAAAAGAAGATATTGGGTTTATTGATTTGGCTCTACGCGTTGATCTGGATAACCGTCCTTTTCAAATGGTAGATCCTGTGTACGGTAAAAGTGCTCGAACAAAATTTGAGGTTTTGGAGCGTAAAGATGGCAAAACTAGGGTGTATTTCTATCCCATAACAGGTCGCACGCATCAGTTGCGTGTTCATGCCTCCCATCCCTTAGGACTGAACTGCCCAATTATAGGCGATGATCTATACGGTTTTAAAAAAGACCGATTGTACTTACATGCAGAGCAACTGGAATTTACACATCCGGTAACTTTAAAACCTGTTGTGATTCACGTACCTGCACCTTTCTAAGCTGTTATTAGACTTGTGGATAACTAGATGCCCTTATTATTTTAAGACGGGAGCACAGGTCGTATTTTTACCATAAATGTATTTTTATGTCTCAAGAATTGAATTGGTTGTTGTTTTTGACCATCGGTGTGTTGATCGGTGCTGTTGTGGCTTGGTTTTTTGCAAAAACACGTTTCGCAGGAACTATAAATCTTCTAGAATCAGAGAAAAATCAATTGGACTCTCAACTTTCCAAATTGCAGCCTGCTTTAGAAGAACGCGATCAACTGCGACATGAAAATAGCCAGTACAGCGCACAATTAGAGCAAAAACTAGAAAACCTGCAAGAATTGGCTGGTCGACTTCAAAGACTAGATAAAGAATATCGCGAGATCGCTATTGAAAAAGAGAACTTAAATATATTACTTGCTGAGCAACGTACCGCTTTCGCGAAAGCGGAAGAAAAGCATACAGAAGCACAAGGGGAAATAGAAAAACTCAATGAAAAGTTTACCAAAGAATTTGAGAACCTCGCCAACAAAATTCTAGATGAAAAAAGCATCAAGTTTACCGACCAAAACAAAAAAAATATAGAACAAATTCTGAGTCCGCTACAAGAAAAGATCATAAGTTTTGAAAAGCGTGTAGAAGACACACATAAAGATACCATAGACCGTCAAAGCGCCTTAAAACAACAGATTTTAGGTCTTAAAGAACTCAACCAACAAATGAGTAAAGAAACCAACAACCTCACCAAAGCATTAAAAGGAGATTCAAAAATGCGTGGGAATTGGGGAGAGTTGGTACTGGAACGAGTGCTAGAAAAATCTGGTCTTGAAAAAGGATCTGAATACGAAGTACAGCAAAGCATTAAAACTGAAGATGGAAGAAGCTTGTTTCCCGATGTAGTGATCCACCTTCCAGGAGGCAAGAAAATGGTGATCGATTCAAAAGTATCTCTTAATGCGTACGAGCGTTTTATCAATGAAGAAGATGAAGAGCTGCAACAACGTTATCTAAAAGAGCACGTAGCATCGCTTAAAAAACACGTGACCGACCTTTCTGGAAAGAACTATCACGATTACCATATAGAAAGTCCTGATTTTGTCTTGCTATTTGTGCCTATCGAGCCTGCTTTTGCTATGGCTTTAAATCTTGACGGCAACTTGTATAGTGAAGCTTTTGATAAAAATATAGTGATTGTTACCCCTACCACCCTACTGGCTACCTTACGTACGATTGATACCATGTGGCAAAATGAAAAACAGCAAAAAAACGCACTGGACATTGCAATTGCTGCTGGGGCTTTGTACGATAAATTTGTAGGACTTACAGAAGATTTGATCAAAGTAGGCACCCAAATGGATACGGTACAAAAAACCTATAAGTCTAGTATGAACAAGCTTACAGTAGGTTCTGGAAACCTGGTAGGCCGTATTGAACGATTAAAAAGATTGGGAGCAAAAGCTAACAAATCTCTTAATGAAAAACTCGTTAACCGAGCTATAGAGAGTGATCCAGACGTTTTGGAAGCTGGTGATGAGCCTTTGAGCTAGTGAAGAACCTGAGCTTTTTGTTCTGTTGTCCATTAGGAATTTTGTGCCATTAACACTAATTATTACGCAATAATGTAATAATGTGTTATTATTACGCTTTTACGTAATAATTTAAAACAGCTGATATGGAAGTAGTACTTGCCGGTGATATTATAGGTTCCCAGAAGAATCAACCAATAGCCTATCTCAAGACCATAGAAGAGGTATTAAAAAGATACTCAAGCCCCAACCGGTTCTTAATTTACCGAGGTGATAGTTTCCTAGCATGGATGGACCGTCCCGAACTGGCTCTTGATTGTGTTATAGAGTTAAAAGCTGCATTAAAAAGGACAGCACTTCTGGAGGTGCGTATAGCCATAGGTCTGGGTAGCGTAACCATGATCGATAACGATATTGCAAAATCTACTGGAACAGCACTTACAAAGTCTGAAGAGTTACAGGATATACTAAAGTCTAAAAAGCAAGAAATAATGATAGACAGCGGTAGACACTTAGATGTGTATATGAATAGTTTATTAAAAATGGCACTCCTCTTCATGAATGAATGGACAGAAAATGCTGCTGCTACCGTTTATGAGATGTTCAAAACACCACATATTACTCAAGCAGAGTTGGGTAAAAAACTAGGGGTTCAACAAGCTACTGCTAGTAGAAGACTCAACCGAGCTCACTGGCAAGAAACCCAAGAAGTTTTAAGCGTATTTAAACACTATTATAAAGACGGGAGCGATGGAAGTATTGATTAAACTTTTAATAGTACACTTTCTGGGCGATGTTGTCTTGCAGACTGATCAACTCATAAAGAAAAAAGAAAAACACCTGTTGGGTTCTGACCACCTTTATTGGAACCTTCTTCTTTTGGGGCGATACCAAATACTTTATTACAGAGGTAACAAGAGAGAACAGTCCTCATTTTAATCGAGATTAATTATTGAAATTCCGCTTTCGCGAAAGCGATATACCTATACCTATTATTGAACTACCCGTAAATTATGAAAGATAAATTCAAATCCCCAGAAGAATCTAGAGTGATGCTATCACTACTCATGTTACCTTCTAATGCTAACTTTTCAGGCAAAATACATGGTGGCTATGTGCTTTCCCTTATCGACCAAATTGCGTTTGCTTGCGCTTCAAAACACAGTGGGGTTTATTGTGTAACGGCCAGTGTAGATGTAGTGGATTTTAAAGCACCCATAGAGGTAGGCGAGATGTTGACTCTCAAAGCCACTGTTAATTACGTAGGTACCTCTTCTATGGTAGTAGGAATACGTGTAGATGCAGAAAACATTCAAACAGGCGAGTCTAAGCATTGTAATTCTTCTTTTTTTACTATGGTAGCCAAAGATGAGCACGGAACAACCGTACCTGTTCCTGGACTTAAAATAAGTAATGAAACTCATGTGCGCCGATTTGCACGAGCCATAAAAAGGAAGAAAATAAAAATAAAAAGCAACCGAGAAATTGACACCGCTAATTTCTCTGACGCTAGCTATAAAGAAGAGTTAAAGAAATATAATGTAGAAATCAATCTTTAAAAAACACGTACCAGATTAAATCCAAAATAAAACCTTCCTTCTGTCCAGTCGCCTGTTGCTTGACTCAAAAAACCATTGGTTAACATAGGCTGAGCGTTTGTAAAATGCATTTGGAAAACGTGGCCTCCGGTTTCCAGGTCCACACCTATACTTAAAGGATTTACAAATGGACTGCCGTCTGCGCGATTCAAATGATACCCGTAATCGGCATTGAGACTCCACCTGTTAGTTAATTTATATCGGGCACCTAATCCCATAGCATATTGCGTATTGTCTTGTGGATCAAAAGCGACAAAATTTTGGTGGAATAAGGTAGGACTTAGTTGGGCCGACAATCTTTTAGATATTTTCCTAGCTATAATAAATTGAGCGGTATACCCCAGTCGATCTATAAATTCTAATTTAGGGTAAATGGACTTATCTAATTCCGTATTGGCATCTATTGCTGTAAATAAAGCAATAGAAAAAGGAACACCTTCTTCTTGTTGTTTTTTTAATTTAAATTTTGTGGCAAGTTGGTAGGTTTTATTAAAGCCCGTACGACTTGCTTCCACATGCATCCATTCGGTAAGTCCGTAAGCAAATTGAAATCGAGTAACGGCATTATCCATACCGAAGAGGTCATCGATACCATTCTCTACACTTCCAAAACGGTGAGAGATGATCAATTGAAATTCTTTAGGAGCTACTAATTTGGTAGTTTCAAAATTGACCACTTTCAATGATTTCCATGTAGCGATTACTTCTTGATCCTTCTCAGGATCGAGTCCTTCTAATAAATCTTCTTGAGCGCCAGCAATTAGAGCCGACAAGAATACGAATAAGGTGGATAGATGTTTCATAATATCAAAAAAAGCCGCCTAAACAAATAGAGCGGCTGTAATTAATGGGTTATTATTTATTTTTTGATGAATTTCTGAGTAGAAACTTTGTCACCTACGATTACCTGACTGATATAAATTCCTGTAGACAGAGAAGTCACATCAATTTGGGTTTGTCGTTCTATGCTGCGTTGTAATACGGGCTGTCCATTCATATTGTAAATAGTTAAGGCTGCTTCTTCAGAATTTGCCAATTCAATAGTCACGTCATTTACGACATGAGTAGGAAACAATTTAAAGGAACTGATCAACTCGTCTGCATTAGTTAACACCGCAGAAGACTGGCCATTAATCATTTGATCACCACTATTAGCTCCATTATTATTAGCTTGAAGGGTGGCGTAATAAAAAGTTACTGGTCCCTGATCTGAAGCTGGCGCTGTCCATCGTAACGTCCAGTTGTTACTAGTGTTTCCGGCAGAAGTATGTGTTAATCCAGTGCCCCCATTGCGCAATTGAGTGCCTGCTCCTGCAGTCCAAGAACCTACTTTAGTTCCGCCAGCAACTTCTGCTGTGATATTAAAACCAAATTTTGACACACTAGACCCATTAATCATAAGATTCATATCATAGGTTTGTCCTGCGATGTAAGCCGCAGGCACACTAGTAAGTGATGGTGTACCGTTATGGGTTGCTCCCGGAGCATGACAATTGGTACAGGTGTTACCGGCGTCTCCAGGTGATCCTGAAAAGCTAGCTGGTTGACCACTTGAAAAACTTACAAGTATCAATAATGCAACAGGAATTGCGGTTAAAACACTGTAAAATGAGTAGTTCTTTTTCATAAATTTTTAATTAGAGGGGTTTATAACTATCGCTTGATCTATTTTAATTTCTTCCAGTAAGTCGTCGTATCCCAAACAACGACCTTTTAACGTGTAGGTTTGATTTAAAGCAACCTTGTGTGGCGTGTTGAACTCTATAAATACTTGACCATCTAAAGTTATAGAGTTCGTTGATGTAGCAGTGGCTACCCCTGAAACTTCAATCACCTGATCTAATGCATCTGTATCATTAGCGCTGTCCTGATCAGTAAAAAGATCTATAAGTTCTGAAGAGGTATAGGATGCCGTTGCATTACTTGTTACCACGTCACGGTGATCCTGATACAAATAATTGTACCCAAGAATGCCTAGGATGACGATAATAAAAAAAACTATAAGTACTATTTTTTTCATCTGTAATGCCAAATATCTTCTAAATTTATAACATATTGCACATAATTATATATTTAAAGCAAAATAATCCGACATGAAATACACGTTTTTTAGCATATTTGCTGCTCTAACACTCGCCTCTTGTTCTAATACGAGTCCGGATGATCTGGTAGACGATACTCCGATTACAACAACCATAAAGTATACTACAGACATTTTTCCAATTGTAGAAAGTCAATGTTTGTCCTGTCACAACGATAATTCTGCTTCTGGAAATAATAGTTATAGCAGCTATACTCAATTTAGAAACGCCACAGAAAACGGCAATGTTATTGATCGAATTACTAGAAGTGTAGGAGACCCGTTACTCATGCCTCAAGGCGGTCAATTACCTCAAAACAGTATTGACATTATTCTGCAGTGGCAACTTGATGGATACCTAGAAAATTAATCTTATGAAAAATATTTTTATTTTATTACTACTAAGCTCTTTATCGCTCCATGCTCAAAAGAAGGTGACCAAAACAGGAAGCATACACTTTGAAGCTTCTGTACCTTCTTTTGAACCTATTCAAGCTACTAATAATAGCACCACCGTGGTACTTGATGACCAAGGAAACCTAGCAGCACTGGTTTTGATCAAAGGCTTCAGGTTCCCTATTGCTTTGATGCAAGAACATTTTAATGAAAACTATATGGAAAGCGATGACTATCCTAAAGCTACTCTAAGAGGTGCATTATTGAATTATGAGAATTACCTAAAAGACGGCTCCAGGCAGACGTTAAGATTTAAAGGAACTCTCGAGATGCATGGAGTTATAAATGATATAGAAATTCCAGTAGAGCTTGTCTCTACTCAAAAGGGTTGTAAATTACACGCTGATTTTAAAATCAATCCTACCGATTACAAGATTGATATTCCCTCTGTTGTTAGAAAAAAAATAGCGGATCAAATAAAAGTAGCCGTTGATGCTACTATGCTTGAATAAGTAAAAAATGTCCAGATACATTCGGTTTGCACCTTTTTATTTTATTCCTTTGCTCCTATTCTACTCTCTTAGCATTCATTTCATCAAAAAAGAAGTCGTCGTTAGGAATATCAAAAGTGATTCCTGTTACCTTTCCATAGGCATCACTTTCAAATTTGATGGTTCCAAAACTGAACCAGGCTTGTGGCTCCTTCCATAATACTTCATAGGAGTCGTAATTAAAATGCTTCAAACTGCTGTTCAATAATGGCGTGTGTTCCCATAGTAATTGGAGCTTTCCATCTTTTTCAACCACTTCAAAGTTTCCATAAATATCTGCATGATACCTTCCTAGGATGGCTTCTTTTTTGAGAATAGGCTGAGTTCCTTTTATTTGCTTTTCCTTTCTTTCTGCTATTCTCGTGTCGCTTGCTTTCCATTGATCATAACTTTCTAGCATTTCCTTGCTCCAGTCTTTTTTATCTCTGTTCAGGAAACGATCTAATATGTAATAGGCGATAGCATTGGTTGGTGCTTTCACACCATTGGTCAGCACCACTACACACCCAATTTTTCATCTGGTAACATTTGCACTGTAGAAATCATTCCGTCGTAACCACCGCCATGACGCACTCTAAAGTTACCGTAATAATCACCTAAAAACCATCCCAAACCATAACCCGCATATTGGGATCCAGTAGCATTTCTTTTTACCTGATTTACACCAAAACTGTTGTGTAAATTCCACATAGTATTGCGGCTGTCTATAGAAAAAAGAGTGTCCTGATCTTTTACCCCGTGATTCATGTTGAGAATCATCCATTTGCTCATATCATGAACGCTAGAGATCATTCCACCTGTAGACTTCACATTATCCCAACCTACCCATGGAATTGCATAATTCTTATTATTAGCATCCAGCGCATGAGGAGTCGCCACATTGGTATTGTTTCCAAAATCTTGAATGCTCACCACTGTATCATGCATCTCTAACGGTTTCAAAAAACGCTCCGTCACATTTTCTTTAAAGCTCTTGCCGGTTACTTTTTCTATCAAGGCCCCTGCGGTAATAAACATCAAATTAGAATACCCATAACCATCTCTGAATCCGTAGGCTTGGGGAACAAACTTAATGCGCTTTACCACTTCTTCTGTACTCAACTCAGACTTGTACCAAATCACATCACCAGAAAAAGTCCCAAGTCCTACATTGTGACTTAGCAAATCTTCAATAGTCACCAGCCTGCTTATCGCAGGATCATATAGCTCAAAATACGCCAAATGATCTTGCACTTTATCTTTCCAATTGACTTTACCCTCGTCTACCAGTTGTGCCATAATTGCCGCTGTAAAAGCTTTTGTATTACTGGCAATCGCATAAAGTGTGTGCTCATCTGGCTGTTGCTTTTCATTTACATCCATCTGACCGTAACCCTTTTCAAAGACTATTTTACCGTCTTTTACAATACCAACACTCAAGCCAGGAATATTCCAGTCTTTTTGTGTCTGAGAGATGTAGTTGTCTAGCGCTTTGTAATCTACTTTTTGAGCAAATACCGCTGTAGAAATGAATACAACAGATAGCAATAGAATCTTTTTCATGAAATAGCTTTTAAGGAATGAAGATAGGGATTGTTTCGCTTTCGCGAAAGCGAAACAATATCCATAAAAACAACAAAGCCACAGAAGCTATCAACTTCTGGGGCTTTGAATATAAAATCAGTAGTTAGTGGGTGGAAAAGGAACCCTTACTATTTTCCAAAACTAAACCCGGATTGTTTTCTTTCTAACTGCTTCCGGATCTTATAAATCAAAGGAAACGTCATCCACATGCCTATGATTCCTAAAAATAACAATCCCAAAACTTTATTCGTTTTTGAAAGCTGTCGCATGGGAGCTACTTGAAGAACATACCAAATAGCATAAGCTGTAATTGGTAAACCTAATGCCGTAATAAATAGGAATGGCACCGCATCACGGAAGAACTGGTCATAAAAATCTGGAAAGCCGAAACTTAAAACAAATCGGCTTAAAAAGATAATGGAGTAAAACAGGATCAACCATTGCACATTTCTGGTATGCTTATATATGCGCTCTTTGTTTATATCTTCCATATTCTAAAAGTAACATTTTAGTTATGTCTTGACAAGTATTTAAACAATAATAATTTTAAGAATATCAGAAGGTCTTCCTATATCTTGAAATCTCGCCCTTCTCGACTGCGCTCCAACTGACCCATAATGCTTTCATATGTCCTCGCTTTCGCGAAAGCGAAACTCAAGGTCTACCAACAAGAAAACCCTAAAAGTTAGTTGCTTTTAGGGTTCTCTTTTGTAACATTTCATACTGTAAAATGCTTGGTCGAGCACTGCATAAATTTCAGCAAAGGCTTGGTCTAGACCTCATTTAATAATCTCGATGTGGAATCGATCTCGACTATAGCTCGAACTGACAACTTTTACTTACTCAAATACATTCTGCGTCTCGCGTATAAATCATAAAACGCATCGTCTTTTAAGCTGTCGATAAACAAGATGCTTTCTCCTGTAGATTTCATTTCTGGTCCTAGACGCTTGTCCACGTTAGGGAATTTATTGAATGAAAATACAGGTTGCTTGATCGCATAACCATCCAGTTGAGGGTTGAAATCAAAATCGGTCACCTTGTTGTGTCCTAACATCACTTTTGTAGCATAGTTCACATAAGGTTCTCCGTAAGCCTTTGCTATAAATGGAACCGTACGTGATGCTCTTGGATTAGCTTCAATGATATATACCATATCATCTTTAACCGCAAACTGAATATTGATCAAACCTACCGTTTCTAATGCTAGTGCAATCTTTTTAGTATGGTCTTTAATTTGTTGCATCACCAGATCCCCTAATGTAAAAGGCGGTAGCAAAGCGTTAGAATCTCCAGAGTGCACTCCGCAAGGTTCTATGTGCTCCATAATACCGATGATATAGACATTTTCTCCATCGCAGATCGCATCTGCTTCTGCTTCTATAGCTCCATCTAGATAATGATCGAGTAAGAGCACATTATTAGGTATTTTTCTTAAAATATCTACTACGTGTTCTTCGAGCTCATCTTTATTGATTACGATTTTCATTCCTTGTCCTCCGAGCACATAAGAAGGTCTTACCAAGATAGGAAAGTTCAATTCGTCTGCCGCGGCGAGCGCTTCAGCAGGTGTAGTTGCTGTAGCAAATTCTGGATAAGGGATATCATTATCTTGTAATAATTTAGAGAACAATCCGCGATCTTCAGCGAGGTTGAGTGCTTTATAGCTGGTACCCAAAATCTTTATTCCGTATCGATCTAGTTTTTCAGCTAGTTTTAGAGCGGTCTGACCACCTAATTGTACGATCACACCTTCTGGTTGTTCATGACGTATGATGTCGTAAATATGTTCCCAAAAGACTGGTTCGAAATACAATTTATCTGCTGTATCAAAATCGGTAGAAACCGTTTCTGGATTACAGTTGATCATGATAGTTTCATAGCCACATTCCTGAGCAGCATAAACGCCGTGAACACAACAGTAATCAAACTCAATTCCTTGCCCTATACGGTTAGGACCAGAACCTAAAACGATTACTTTCTTTTTATCAGACACGATACTTTCGTTTTCCACGTAGCGTTTCCCATCAGCAGTTTCAATGTCTGCCTCAAAAGTCGAGTAGTAATAAGGAGTATCTGCCTTGAACTCTGCCGCACAGGTATCCACCAATTTATAAACTCGGTTGACATTCATTTCCTCACGCAATGTGTAGACCTCAGACTCGAGACATCCCAACATATGTGCGATTTGACGGTCAGCAAATCCCTTTTGTTTTGCTTCTAGTAGTAGCTTTCGCGAAAGCGTGCTCACATCAAACTTCCCGATTTCTTTTTCTAGTAAGAAGAGTTCTTCAAACTGCTTTAAGTACCACATATCTATTCTGGTAATCTCGTGAATGCGCTCCAATGAGATTCCCATAGCAACAGCATCGTATAATGCAAAAACACGATCCCAACTGGCGTTAGTTAGTTTTTCAATTACTTGGTTATAATCGGTATAGCCTTTTCCATCTGCTCCAAGACCGTTGCGCTTAATTTCTAGCGACTGTGTGGCTTTGTGAAGGGCTTCTTGAAACGAGCGACCTATACCCATCACTTCACCTACCGCTTTCATTTGAAGACCTAATGTACGATCTGCACCTTCAAATTTATCGAAATTCCAGCGAGGTATTTTTACAATAACATAATCTAAAGTAGGTTCAAAAAGAGCTGAAGTGTTACCAGTAATCTGGTTGTTCAACTCGTCTAGTGTATAACCTAGGGCTAATTTAGTAGCAATTTTTGCGATAGGATAACCTGTAGCTTTACTTGCTAAAGCTGATGATCGAGATACACGAGGATTGATCTCAATAGCAATGATCTCTTCTCTTTCATCTGGACTTACTGCAAATTGTACATTACAGCCACCTTCAAATTCACCAATACTGCGCATCATGTGAATAGCCATATCGCGCATCTTTTGATACGTACGATCTGACAAAGTCATTGCAGGTGCTACCGTAATAGAATCTCCTGTATGGATTCCCATAGGATCCATATTCTCGATGGTACAGATAATAACTACATTATCATTTTTATCACGCAGTAATTCTAATTCATATTCTTTCCAACCCAAAAGAGCTTTATCAATCATGACTTCATGGATAGGAGATACCTCTAGTCCCATGGTCAATAACTCGTCATAATCTTCTTCTTTATGAACAATCGCAGCACCAGCACCTCCTAAAGTAAAAGAAGAACGAATACATAATGGAAAACCGAATTCTTGAGCAATTTCTTTTCCTTTCAAAAATGATGTAGCGGTAGCTTGAGGTGCCATCCCGATACCTATTTCACCCATCAATTTTCTAAACTTCTCTCTGTCCTCTGTAATATTAATAGCGTCAATATCAACACCTATTAAATCTACACCATGATCTTCCCAGATCCCTTTTTCTTGGGCCTCGATACATAAATTTAATGCTGTTTGACCACCCATAGTAGGTAAAACTGCATCAATTTGTGGATGCTCCTTTAAAATTTTTCTTAAAGAAGTGGTATTCAATGGCAATAAATAAACATGATCTGCCATACTTGGATCAGTCATGATGGTTGCTGGGTTGGAGTTGATTAAGATAGTTTCAATACCTTCTTCCCGTAGGGATCTTAGTGATTGAGAACCAGCATAATCAAACTCACAAGCTTGACCTATGATGATCGGTCCACTACCTATTAATAAAATGGATTTGAGGTCGTTTCTTTTTGGCATTGTAGTGTATTTTTCTAAAGCTTAAATATCGTAAAATTTGGGTATAAAAAAGGGCGTCAATTCTAAAGAATTAACGCCCATTATATGATTATAAGTAACTCATTACCTCTTGTGTCTTCTTTCAGTAGAAACAGATAGTTTTTTACGTCCTTTAGCTCTACGACGTGCAAGAACTTTACGACCACTTACAGAAGCCATGCGCTCTCTGAAACCGTGCTTGTTTCTTCTTTTTCTTTTACTTGGTTGGTATGTTCTCTTCTGTGCCATAGCTTGAAATCTGTGTCTATATGTAAAAAGGCTTAAAAACCTTCATTTTTAATCGGCTGCAAATATAGCAACTCTTATATTACCTACAATAGATAATGTATTTTTTTTACAATTATTTTCTCTGCGGTAAATATAAGCTTGTTACAGCACTAAAAGTCCTTTTTAACGGCCGATTGTCTTTTGAAATCCCTTTTACTAGTCCCCCATACTTAGCTCCTGTTCACAACTACTTACTTACTTCGATACTTCTTAAAAGTAAAATAATAAGAAGCAACCCTTTTTACTAAATAGCAAACAGCTTCCGTATTGAAGAAAGAGTAATCGTGTTCTTCCAAAAATACCCCCCTACAAGTCGCAACACAATTAAAAATAGATCAAACATCTTCTCTAACAAATAGAAAAATAGAGCCCTTAGGTTTAAAAAACCTATGTAGTTATTTTATCCTATAACAACCAAAGTTAACAAGTTTTAAAAATCACAGGTAGGCCCTCTCCTAATCTGTTAGCTCTTCGCATCAAGCATAAATAAATGAGGTTAAGTTATTTCTTTATTACAGGTTTTTACAGTTCCGGAAGAATTACTAAAAACGTACCGTTGCTTGTAGCAGGCAACACCTATGTACCAATTAGACTAAACTACATCATTATCTATTTTTTACCTATGAGCTAAATGAATTACTAAAACCTCATGTCACTATACTTGAGTATGGTAAAACCCAACATTACAAAGACAGCAGGTTTTTCAAGGAATACGCATTTATAAAATGAATACATAATTCACTTTATCGATGATTTTAATGATATAAAACTCTTTTAATAGGTAAAATCTTACATTTAATCTAAAATAAATAACCTTTAGGTAATTATTTAAGTGTGCATAATTTTTGTTTTAAACTATTAATTATTTTTGGACCGGTGGTTGCATAAGTGATTAGAAGGGTTAGGGGACTGCTAATTACATTTCACCACTGCAGCTTTTTAAAAGTTGCTTAAATGGAGCTTCGGCTCCATTTATTTTTTTGTTTGATGTCATTTCTAGTTTCCATTAGTAACGGCAAGAATAATTGAAAAGCTTTCCACGACCTTACATTTCAGAAAAACCTGGTTTATGTTGACAAAAATTTACGGAAGTGCTGTTTTTGGTATTGAAGCTACCACAATTACCGTAGAAGTCAATGCCGATAGAGGAATAGGCTATCATCTAGTTGGACTTCCAGATAAAGCGATAAGCGAAAGTTCTTACCGTATTACTGCCGCCCTTAAAAACGTGGGTTATAAAATGCCTGGCATGAAATTGATACTTAATCTCTCTCCAGCCGATTTGAGAAAAGAAGGAAGTGCCTACGACTTGCCCCTTGCACTAGGAATACTTAATGCTTCTGGACAAATTAACAGCGATTTATTTAAAGATTATATCATTATGGGAGAGCTTTCTCTCGACGGACAGTTACAGCCGATAAAAGGAGCTTTACCTATTGCCATTAAAGCACGAGAGGAAGGGTATAAAGGGTTTATTTTACCTCAACAAAATGCAAGAGAAGCAGCAATTGTAGATGGCCTTCATGTGTATGGAATAGATAACATTCTGAAAGTAATTAATTTTTTCAATGAACAAGAAGAGCTGGAACCAACTATTGTGGATACTAGAGATGAATTCTTTCAAGCACTAGAACACCCAGAATTTGACTTTGCAGACGTCAAAGGTCAAGAATCAATCAAAAGATGCATGGAAATCGCCGCTGCAGGAGGGCATAATATCATTTTAATAGGTCCACCGGGTGCGGGAAAAACCATGCTAGCTAAAAGATTGCCTTCTATATTACCTCCAATGACCTTGCATGAAGCCTTAGAAACTACCAAAATTCATAGCGTTGCTGGTCGTACACAAGAAAAATCAGGATTGATGGCGCAACGGCCTTTTAGAAGTCCTCATCATACCATTTCAGATGTGGCCTTAGTCGGCGGTGGTGCCTACCCCCAACCTGGTGAAATTTCTCTTAGTCATAACGGCGTATTATTTTTAGATGAATTACCCGAATTTAAACGAACGGTGTTGGAGGTGATGCGCCAACCTTTAGAAGATCGAGAGGTAACCATCTCAAGAGCAAAGTTCACAGTTACTTACCCCTCCAGTTTTATGCTGGTAGCCAGCATGAATCCAAGCCCGGGTGGGTATTTTAATGATCCGAATGCCCCAGTGCAAAGCAGTCCATCTGAAATGCAACGCTATCTAGGAAAAATTTCTGGACCACTGCTCGATCGCATTGATATTCATATTGAAGTAACTCCTGTGCCTTTTGAAAAACTAACTGAAGAGCGACTTGCAGAAAAATCAACTGTTATTAGGGAACGTGTTACTGCAGCTAGAGACATTCAAACCGTACGCTTCAGCAAAAATGAAAAAACACATTACAATGCACAAATGACCGTAAAAGATATTAGAAAATACTGCACTCTTGACGAGGAAAGCAAACAAATGCTTAAACATGCAATGGAACGATTAAATCTAAGCGCCAGAGCATATGATCGCATACTCAAAGTTGCTAGAACTATCGCTGACTTAGCTGCTATAGAACAAGTAAATTCAACTCATATTGCTGAGGCTATTCAATATAGAAGCCTAGATCGTGATGGTTGGCTAGGTTAATCATACAAATCATCAGTAAAAGTTGCTTTTACTGATGATTATCAAATTTTAATTCGATTACTCTATCAGTTGATGTATATTGACTTACTTTATCGCCTTTTCTATAATTTTAAAGCTTTGATTTATGCCTTTAACTATACTTCCACTAACTGATCTCAGAGAGTCTTTTGACAATGACAAAGACATCCTCAGCTCTATTTTAGATATTTTCATGGTAGAAGTACCTGAAGACTGTCTTTTGCTCCAACAAAGCATAGAAAGTGGCGATTATGGGACTGCAGGAATGCAAGCCCATAAAGTAAAATCTAGTTATAGAACCTTAGGAATTACAGGAATGGCAACTATTTTACAAGAAATAGAAGATCGTGCAAAAAACAAAAAGGACATGCAGGATATTCCACATTTACTCGCTCAATTTAATGAAAATTATGAGCAAATTAATGCGCAAGTTTTATATACCAGAGAACAGTTATAAATGTTCGTAACATTTTCCTATTTATTTGTTTTTTTTTAAATTAGAATGCCTGAGTCTTATCATTACTTCCTTTTTTTAAAAAATAAAAAGGTCTACAACTAGTTGTCGATAAAGTCTTGATACTCCCTAAAGAAAAACTCTAAGCGATCCATATAGGTGTAAAAAAACTCATAAACCTTAGGCCAGTCGTGTTTCTTCTGTATTTTTACACCTTCGCATGTGACAAATACTCTAGAAATAGTCTTACCTGATTCCACTACATAATTCTCTTCAAAAATAAGTTCCTCACTCACCTCTTCCTTCATTATATTTTTAAGGCTTATTAATTTTTCATAGTAATAAGCTCTAAAAATGCTATCATCATGAGTGATATCTATAGATACCAATGCCCGCCTATCTTCAAATGAAAATTTGAGTATCACATTTTTTAGTTTTGTGTCGTACAACAACCATTTGCGATCGTATCGCTTTCCAAACATAATCCAGAACTGTTGTCTTACATTCTTTGCTTCTTCTTTAGAGTACATTTTAATCGATAACATATCAAATATATCTTATAATTATAATATTTGTTTGATACTACATCGATTTCGTTATTTTTTAAAAAAACATTTTACACCACTTAATAATTATTTTATTTTTCTTCCCGATTTTAATCATTTAATAAGTAATTACCATGAATTTCAAATACGTACTTTGCTCAATTACGTCGCTTATTGTCTCTTATGGAATCGCTCAAGTAAGCTTTACAGCTAATGGAAACAGTGGTTTTGGTAGTGCAATTGGTGGCAGCTCCCTAAGTATTAGCGAAAATGCTGGAACAGTCACCATAGACTTCAATAAGGGAGTTGGTGGTGATTTTAATGATACTTTGGTGATCTATTTTGACACGGGCGTGTCAGGCAGAACAGTTATAGATGCCAATGTGGATGACGAAAATGATGTTCACAGACGGGCTATCAGCTCGGCCGGTTTCGATGCTTCTGACATAAGCTTTCCACCTGGCTTTGAAGCCACTCATGCAATTGCAGTAAATACTTCGTTTGGTGGTTTGTGGAGTATTCCAGCTACGGGATTTGTTAGTAATGGTGGACTACCTTTTGTTGTGGCTGTAGGTCATCCGGGATCTAACACATCTAGTTCTTTTCAAATGACTTTTAGCTATACGGATTTGGGCACAACTCCCGCTAATGGCTTTGATTTTGTAGCTACTTATCTCAACGGGAGCAACGGATTTCTTTCTAACGAAGGATATGGCGGTGGTTTCCAAACTTCAGGAAATTACGGAAATCAACCCCTTAGCATCACCACATACTATAGTTATCCAGACGATCAGATTTTTGGGGTTGCCACAACTGCTACTGATGGATTATATGCAGACAATAGTACTTGGACCAATGGTAACCCGCCTGCAAGTACGGATCAAATTACCATAGATCATAATGTGACCGTTAACACTAGTCCTATTATAAATAATTCACTAACCATTAACTCTGGTAAAAGTCTTACCATCGATCCAGATCAGGTGCTGACCTTAAATGATAGTATCAACAATATAGGCACCTTAACATTTAGCAGTAGTAGCTCGGGAAGCGCTCAATTGATTAACGGCCCTAATGCTAGCATCTCACAACCGGTCGAAGTCAATAGGTTTATACCTGCATTAGACAATAGCCGTCGTGCTTTTAGATTTGTAACCTCAGCCGTAACTACTTCGGGTTCAATTTTTGAAAATTGGCAAGAAAATGGAGGAACAGCAGCTGGTTTAGGAACGCACATTACAGGAAATGGAGGTGCTACTAATGGTTTTGATACCACAGGAACCAATAACCCATCCATGTTTGATTTTAATCATACTACAGGTCAGTGGGCAGCAGTAACAAGGACCAATTCCAATACTGATATTTTAACCGCAGGAGCGCCTTATCGTTTGATGGTACGAGGAGATCGCAATTATAATTTGGGATCTGTTCCTGCAGACCCGGTTAATAGTAACGTTACCTTAAGAGCAACTGGAACACTGAATCTAGCTTCGAGCGTTAATACAGGCCCTTTGAACCCTGTTGTAAATGGTTTTAGCTTTGTGGGTAACCCATACCAAGCTACTGTAGATATAGCGCAGGTAACTAAAAACAATGTAAATCCTAACTTTATTTACGTTTGGAATCCCAACGCTAATACCCGTGGTGCGTATGAAACTGTTACTGTCAACAATGGTACTCCAGTCGCCAATCAGTTTATCCAGCCAGGACAGAGCTTTTTTGTATCCACTATAGCCAACGGTCCTGCTTCTCTAGATTTTAAAGAAAGCGACAAGCAGACTAATGGAAACTCCATCGGCTTTTTTTCAACACCTTCACAGCGACCCTTTATTTCAGTTGCTCTGAACAAAGATTATCAAGGAAATGATATTAGAACCGATGAATTAAGAATGTTTTTAGATGGAAACAATGCCGTTACTATAGAAGATGCCATCAAATTGGATAACTTAGACGAAAATATCGCAAGCCTTAATAATGGCTTGCGCTTCAGTATTGAGAATAAAGCTATGCCTATAGGTGGAGAGGTAATCGCATTAGATATCCAAAACTACCGTGCTACGGCATATTCTTTTAAAATAGTCCTGAATAATTTAAATACTGGCATCAGTGCCAAATTGCATGATGCCTATTTAAATACCAATCATGATCTTAATAATGGTGAAAATATAATTTCTTTTACAGTAGATCCCGCAATTACTGGAGCTGCAGCGGCTAACCGTTTTTCATTACAGTTTTCCAATAGCACGTTAAGCGAGAACGAAGAATATAAGAGCTTATTTAATTTCTATCCTAATCCTACTGAAAATGGTGTTATCATTTTAGAATTGGACAGGCTACAGCATGAGACTGATTTAATTATTTATGACTCTTTAGGCCAAATGGTTGATTTCTATCGTTTAAACGACACAAATACAACTTTAGACCTCTCAAAATTCAGTGCTGGTATCTATGTTATAAAGGTACAATCTGGCGATCGATCTGCTACTAAAAAATTGATCATCCATTAAATTCAACATCAATCTAAAAACTCCCTTGAAAATCATTTCAAGGGAGTTTTTTCTTTTACTCAATTAAATCTGGGTAAATCCAATCTTAGTAAAGTTATTTTTTAGTTATTCTTTAATCTTTATTTTAGATTCCCACTACCTTTGTAGTATGTTTAAAAATGATACTATTGTTGCCTTGGCAACTCCTGCTGGCTCTGGTGCTATAGCCGTAATTAGAATCTCTGGTTCCAATGCGCATCGTATTGCAGGAGCTATTTTTGTTCCCGCTTTCGCGAAAGCGGAATCAAAATCATTACAAGAAACCTATAATCAATTAGGAGCCAATACGGTCACTCTCGGACACATCTATAATGGCGACCGAGTAATAGATCAAGTAGTATTGACCAAATTTGTGGCGCCAAAATCATACACTGGCGAGCATGTAGTAGAACTATCCTGTCACGGTTCCATATATATCCAACAAGAAGTCATTGCGGTTTGCTTAAAGCATGGTGCGCGTATGGCACAAGCAGGAGAATTTACCTTACAGGCATTTTTAAATGCAAAAATGGACCTTTCACAAGCAGAAGCCGTAGCAGATTTAATCGCCAGTGAAAGCGAGACGGCACACCAGATCGCCCTACAGCAAATGCGAGGTGGTTTTTCTAGTGAGTTAAAAAACTTGAGATCACAATTACTCAACTTTGCTAGCTTGATAGAGTTAGAATTGGATTTTAGTGAGGAAGACGTTGCCTTTGCCAACCGTGATGAGCTCCGAACCTTATTGAATAACAGTCAGCACACCTTGAGAAAACTCATCGACTCCTTTGCTTTAGGAAATGTATTAAAAACAGGTATTCCAGTCGCTATAATAGGCGAGCCTAACGTAGGGAAATCAACTTTATTGAACGCCTTGCTCAATGAAGAAAAAGCTATTGTAAGCGAGATTGCGGGAACCACACGAGATGCTATTGAAGATGAAATTAATATAGAAGGAGTGCGCTTTAGACTTATTGATACGGCAGGCTTGCGAGAGACAACAGATACTATAGAAGGTATGGGCATTAAGCGTTCTTATGCTAAGGCAGAACAGTCCAGACTAGTTTTATACCTACTCGATGCTACCCAACTCCATACCGCTCCTAATATTATTCATTGCTTGATGCGCATACAAATTATGCGCGAAAAATTCCCTGATAAACCTTTGGTAGTTATTTTAAACAAGATCGATCAGATATCAGGACTCGAGCATGCTGAAATTACCAAACAAATTCAAAAGAAATCACCAGATACCATTCTGATTTCGCTCAGTGCCAAATCTCACGCTGGTGTAGACGAATTAAAAACGGCTCTGGTACAAAGTTTTAATAGCGGTGCCCTTTCTCAAGATGATTCTATAGTGAGTAATGCCAGACATTATGATGCATTACAAATGGCCTATAGCTCTTTGCTAGAAGTACAAACAGGAATAGAAAACGATATCTCCAGCGAGTTTCTTGCCATAGACATACGCGCTACAGCCGAGTCGTTAGGCATTATTACCGGTGAGATCACTAACGATGAATTGCTGGGTAATATTTTTAGTCAGTTTTGTATTGGGAAGTAACCCCAAGAATTACCTATCAGTATCTTTTTTAGAACTGCAAGCCCAAAAATAAATAGGCCTGTTGTTATGCCTATTTAAGAAAAGGGTGTCCTGCTAGCGGCTAAAAATCCTACACCCAGTTCCAAGAACTACACTAGCCCATTCCCAAAAGAAACTCCTTAATTATAGGGTGTTTTAAGAACTCTTGACCCATTTAAGAAAGTATAAAGTTACCTAGAATACCAGATCAAACAGAAGCCTATTTTGACCACGTAAAAGCTTGTGTACCTACAAGAGTTACACAACAGTGGCAATAAATATACTGAAAGGTAGAATGATTTGCCAAACCCTGAAAATAGCCCTTCCCTGTATTCTTCGTGCTTAACCTTAAAAAAATGAAGAAGCTGCTGGATTACTGTAAGGAAAGTTGTAAAAGTAGTATTAGTTTGGACGAATAATTGAAAAGAACAATTACTTAATGAGAACATGAAAATAAAGTTCATTCCTTTTCAAATCATAAAATAACTAACTACTTCTGTCAAAATAGATAGTACAAATAAAAACAAGGCGTGGTCTGAAAGCCACATATAGGAGCAAAAATAAAATACAAAAATGAAAAAGATCTGTTCCCAATTTTAGCTATTCTTAATGATAGCCTTATCTAGTTGTTCTTCAGATGACGAAGGAGGAAACAACAACACCGAAAACGCTACCGAGCTAATTCTTGGAACTTGGCGGCTTGTATCATCAACGGAAAACGGAACAAGCCTTTCGCAGGATGAATGTGATTTACAAGAAACATACAGCTGGGATTCTTCTGGCAATTTCACAGAAATACTATATGACAATAATACAGAGCCTTGTGGCAGCCCATTTGAGAATAATGGCTCTTATACGATTTCTGCCACTGTAAATGATGTTACTTTTACATTGGGTAATGATATACTTTTACTCAACAGACTAAAATATAAATGAAAAATCAACTTGTACTACTGCCAGAAATATACAGATAATGGAACGACTATTGAATTCATAGACAATTTATCAAAACTAATGATTCACCATTAATTAACTAATACTAACTGTCGTATATATCTCATAAATAAACAATGCTTAATTAAGTCTAAGCCATATATTTACTCAGGTCACAAATTTTTTAATTTGGCTTATTGAAAAGGTAATAAAAAATTAAAAAATTCTTGCTTGTGTATAACTGGTGTCAGTATTTGGCTTCATTTACACATGAGCCATACACAAACGTTAGTTGGCATATGTGATGTCATTGCACATTTAAAATTAAGTTTGTTTAGGATTCATCATTTCAAGGTCGATGTAGTTAATTTCAAACTTGACTAAATATAGACAAATGATTTTTTTATTAAACAGATAGATTGTTAAATGTTAATTTAAACAATGATTATTATGGAAGAAGAAAATTAATTTTGGGAAAAACGTTCGCCTTCACAGGTGACAAATTTTGATTTTACATTTTGTGTTTAATCCTTTTGCCTGTATTTGGATTAGGCTTAATAATGTTTTTAGTTCGATTTTAAAACTAAGTTTACTAAATCATGAGGTTACAGAAGAAAGAATTATTGAACAAACTGGTATTTTTTCTAGAAAACAGACGAGACAGAATTGTATCGTATTAAAGATATTAGATTAGAAGAACCGTTTTTTTTAAGAATGTTCGGATTATCAACAATTTTATTAGTTACATCAGACAAATCTTCTCCAATAATAAAAATACATGGAGTAAAGAATGGAAATGATTTACGAAAAGAATTAAGGATTGCGGTTGAAGCAAGACGTGATAAGAAAGGTGTGAGAGAAAGAGATTTCGAATAACATACGCGAGCTAACACGTGATCACAAAACATAGCTATTATCTCCTTTATGAGAGGTTTCAGTTTATTTGTGCTAGATCCAGTTTAATAGAAAACATCGCTATTTTCAAGCTACTATTTTCATATACATCACCATTGCAATTAAGAATGAAAGCAGAAAAATACATTATTGGAATTGTACTTGGATACGTTTTGAAAATAATGAAAGCACGTAAAAAAGAAACTAAATTCAATAAAGAATTTGCAAGTATAAGGCACGGAAACTACCCTAAATTTATAAACTTAGTTAATGGTGATATTCCTGAAATGGTTGTATCCAATCGTGGCAAAATTGAAGTAAATCCTAAACCTAAGGCTGAAAATATTGACTTTTTAGGATTGATAATGGCAGGTCCATCAATGAAGGATTTTTATGAAAAATGTGTTTCCGAATACGGGCGTGTTTTTATAGATAATGTACCCTCAAACCAACCATTATCAAATTTGGACTGGTTGTTCACAGCTTAATGCACTCACGCGAATAATTATAAAAAGTTGAAGAGAATCATACATTTGAAAACATAATTAATGACTTAGACAAAGTCTATTTCATTAATGAAATAGATATCAAAAAGGAAAAACTATTGAATGCGATTAAACACGGAACAGAAAAAAAACTACTCTTGGTCTGAGGGAATAACTGATTTTAAAAAGCACAAGATGCTATGACCGAAAGACAATAGTATTAGAATATTAAAACTTTCCTAACAACCCAAATAATAAATTTAATCAAGCAGCCCTCACCTATACTCACAAAACCCTTGTGTAATTCCCCAGACCTCATTTGTATTCACTAAATCTTGTTACATGCAGCAAACCATACACAAACCCTGAATTTCAAATAATCCTGAGTAAAACAAAACAAACAAAAAAATCGAGGCAACACCTCGATTTTTTTGTTTACTGTTTACGCTACCCAAATAAATTATAAGCTGTAATATGGTTTCCCGTAACCGTATGGATCAAATTAAAAATACCTTTATAACCTTTAGTTGCTTTTTTCAACGCATAAGCCAAGGCTAAAAACAACAAAAGAGCTATTTTTAGCCTATGCTCTACAAGAGCCATAAAAAGAAGAAATAAAACACATGTTCGAACAAACATTTAAAAATATAGACGACCTGCTTTATAAAGATCCAGGCAGACAGTTAATCTGATCAAGAGAGCCAACCTCTTGGGTGCATACCTTACGTTACTTAGACGAATTAGAACAAGACAAAGCAGACGAAGCCGAATTTGGTGCTGAGAAATAGTCACAGTTTGCCATTAGATGAAGAGCAATGTTGGGCCAAAAGGGCAATGCCTAAAGGAGAAAGTGCGTGGACACTGAGGTTCTCGAAGTGGACCATCACGTTGCCCTAACAGGACCAGACTTGGTTCAGTTTGTAGATGGCAAGCTATTTCCTTATTTGGCTGCATTCAAACAAAAAGCCGACAATCCCAAAACCATTGAATACAAGATTGGAGAAATATTCTCTGAGCTAAAAAACAAAATTCAAAGTGGGAAAGCAACTTATGAGAGATTTTAAATGTTTTTTTTGACGCGCGCTTCCCTTTTTCGTGCCTCAACTGACAAACATGAGTTAAGTCATTTGTACGAGACCAAGATCAAGAACATGGGGAATGCAGGTCGTAATGGTGGACAATACTACACCCCAAGACCGCTTATTCGTGCGATGATTCATGTGATGGACCCACAAATTGGCGAAACCATTTATGATGGTGCAGCAGGTTCTTGTGGTTTCTTAGTAGAAGCCTGGCCGCCGACCATGTGCATGAACTGCAATGGAAAAACAATCAGACACCTTAAAAACGCTACAAGAAGACACCCTTTACGGTAAAGAGAAAAAGAACTTGGCCTATGTCATTGGGATTATGAATATGATTCTCCACGGCATTGAAGCACCCAATATTCTTCATGTAAATACGCTAGGCGAAAACATTCGTGACATACAAGAGAAAAACCGTTACCACGTTATTTTAGCAAATCCACCCTTTGGAGGAAAGGAACGACCAGAAGTACAGCAAAATTTTGATATTGTAAACAGGAGAAACTGCCTTTTGCTTTATGTGGCATTTTATCAAGAGTCTAAAAACATAGTGGTCAGCAGCAATTGTTATTAAAAAACACGGTATTAAGCTGTCAGACAACGCTGTAAACAGGAAACTCTGTCAGCTGC
Source organism: Nonlabens sp. (assembly GCF_018401815.1). Taxonomy (GTDB): domain Bacteria; phylum Bacteroidota; class Bacteroidia; order Flavobacteriales; family Flavobacteriaceae; genus Nonlabens. Next base: position 200,876 of record NZ_JAGYKG010000004.1, on the reverse strand, counting down.
CCCGAACCTACATACCTTAATCTACTCAGGTACCCTCAGTGCAGGCGTTGTAAAACGGTGGTCTCGTTTCTTCCAAAAGGCGAACCTATCGTAAAAGATTTGGCACTACCGCTAGACCCAGGACGCAATTACGGAAAAACCAATCCTTTAAATGATACCGATATGGAAGAGTTTATCGCTTTCGCGAAAACGAAACCCGAAAGCGAGCAATCGTGGAATATAAATGTAGCAGACATAGTATCTGCGAAACCTGATTTAGACATCGGTTAAAAAATCTTAACACAATCTGAAAGAAGCAGACCTTTTACGCAGTCCGATGTTATTTTAGTGAATAGTCGTGGAAAGTTTGATACAGACAATGGTCACCTGATTCTTCAATCAATCAAATAAATTGATATGAGTTGGGGCGAAAAATATTAAACGATTAATTAATGTCATGGAAGTAATGTAGGGCAGGTCAGTCACCAAAAGGTAAATATTATAATAAAGTTGGTGAAGGGGCTGCCATTTTATCAAGGCAAAAAAGAATTTACAGATAGAGAAATAGGCGAGCCAACTACTTGGACAACAAAAACAACAAAAGAAGCATTTAAGGATGATATTTTAATGTCAGTAAGAGCACCTGTTGGACCTATTAACATAGCTACACAGCACATCTGTATTGGAAGAGGTTTAGCTGCAATTAGAGCTTCTGACAAAGTGGATAATGATTACTGGTTTATTCAAAATTATTGGAAAGCGAAATAATTGGTAATGTTGGAGCTGTTTTTAATTCAATTAATAAAACACAAATTGGTAATATTCCACCTAACCACCAATTTCAGAACAAAAACAAATGTAAAGGATACTTTGATAAAGCCTTTGTAGCCATGACCAAGCCAAAGCCAATACGAAAAACATGTGTAAAAAACGCGCTAAAGAGCTGTTTCAATCTAAACTCAATGACATTTTTAGTCAAAAAGGCGATGGTTGGGAGGAGAAGACTTTGGGTGATATTGGTCAAGTGCAAACAGGAACTACACCTTCCACGAAGGATAAATTAAACTATGGTGTTTACATCCCTTTTGTCAAACCGCCACATTTCAATAAAGATGGCTCAATTGATTCAGGCGAAAGTATGTTAAGTAAAAAAGGATTAGAAAAGGGTCGATTGTTTTCTGCCAATTCCATTTTAATGGTTTGTATTGGAGCAACAATTGAAAAACTGGATTTTCTGAAACTCCTGTTAGTTCAAATCAACAAAATTAATGCATTAACTCCAAATGAAAATTATATTCCTAAATTATTGTATTACGCATTAATTTCTCCTTTCGTACAGAATCAAGTATTGTCCATTGGAAAAAGTGCTCAAGCTACTTACTGATACAATAAATAAATCTAAATGGTTAAAATTAAAAGTTCATCTAATACAGACAAAAAGAAGCAATCCACTATTGTTGAAACACTTGAAGAATTAAAAGAAAATTGCATTGAAATTGAAATAAACTACAAGAAAAAACTAGAAGATTTAGAAGACCTCAAAAAATCCATTCTTCAAAAAGCCTTTGCAGGGGAACTAACTAAACAATTGATAATTGAAAATGTATGATGGAAAATTAATAAAGCAACTGTCGCAAAATATAAGATAGTTCAACTATACAGAAAATGTATTATGCAAAACATGCATGATGGAGTTGTAAAGAAATCCTTGACTGTTAGAAAAGAATTGAGTTGTTGTAAAAAAGGCACCAACTAAAAATAGTAGTATGGAAAATAAAATAGATATATTTAAATCCACTGACGGTATAGAAATTCAGGTAAAACTGGAAAACAATACCATTTGGCTTGATGCTCACTTAATTGCAAAGTTATTTGGAGTGCAACGACCGGCTATTGTAAAACATGTTGGTAACATATACAAATCTAAAGAGTTAAACGAAAAATCAACCTGTTCCAAAATGGAACAGGTTGCATCTGATGGAAAACTTCGTAAGATGAAATTGTATAATTTAGATATGATTATTTCAGTTGGGTATCGCGTTAACTCTTCTCGTGCTACACAATTTAGACAGTGGGCAAATCAAGTCTTAAAAGATTATTTAGTTAAAGGTTACGCACTTAACGAAAAAAGACTAGCACAAAAAGAACAAGAAGTAAAGTTACTAAAAGATGGTATTCAGATTCTAACCAGAACGGTTAGTGCCATTGAAGAAAAAGCATCTAACAATACCATTTTAGAAACCTTGCAAAAGGCTTAAGCCTATTAGACGATTATGACCATGAACAATTAGATACTAAAGGATTAACTACTAAAGCTGCTAACTACCCAAGTTTAAAAGACTATCAAGCAATAATAAACGAAATGCTTAAAGACTTTGATAGTGATGTCTTTGGAAAAGAAAAAGACAAAAGTTTTGAAAGTTCTGTTGCTCAAATAGGAAAAGGATTTGGAACAGATGATTTTTATCCTACATTAGAAGAAAAAGCAACCACACTTTTATATTTAGTAGTAAAAAACCACGCGTTTGTAGATGGAAATAAACGTATAGCAGCAGCTTGTTTTCTGAAATTTTTGGAGCAAAACAACATGCTTTTTAATGCTGAAAATCAACCTATTATTAGCAATGATACCTTAGCGAGTTTAACGCTTTTTATTGCCTCTAGCAAACCCGAAGAAATGGAAACCATAAAACGATTGGTGATTAGCGTATTAAACAGAAACAAATGAACGAAGCACAAACCAAACATGATTTAATAGAACCTGCATTGCGTGAAGCAGGTTGGGGTATTGTTGAAGGCAGTCGTTTGCGTTTGGAGTTTCCTTAATACCAGTGTTGGTCAAAACAGGCGTGCAACACCATTGTTTGCAGATTATGTTTTAGAATACAAAAACAGACGCATAGGTATCAGCCCTCAAAACGAGATCTATATTATACTGATGGTGTTGGTCAGGCCAAAGATTATGCAGAGCGTTTAAAACATTCGTTTTAGCTATGCTACCAATGGTTTGCAAATCTATGGATAGACATGGACGTAAAGGTACTGAAGGTGATGTATCAACTACCCAACACCAGAGCTATGGAAATGACCTTTCCAACACCCAAAGAGGATTACAAAAATTGAGATTGCCAATTGAAAGAACGCTTATTCACCATTCCATTATGGCTAGGCACATGCAACCAAGATGTCAATGGGCAAAATGCCATCGCCAAAGTATTAGAAGGTTGTTTCTGAGAAAAAGATAGAATTTTACTAACCTTAGCCACAGGGACAGGAAAAACAGCTATTGCCTTTCAAATAGCTTGGAAATTGTTTCATGCTAAATGGAACTTAAAAACGTGTGATGGGAGTCGCGCTCCACGTATATTATTTTTGGCAGATAGAAATATTTTAGCAGATCAGGCTTTTAATGCATTCAATGCATTTGATACCATAGATGAAAATATTAAGGTGCGTATTAGACCTTCTGAAATTAAAAAGAAAGGTGGTGTTCCAAAAAACGGAAGTATATTTTTTACCATTTTTCAAAGTTTCATGACTACAGTAAAAATGGAAGAAGAAGAAAATGAACTATCCCTTGCTGCTGAACCAAAAGCAAACTATGCAGCTTCGGACTTTAACTTTGGTCAATACCCAACAGACTTTTTCGATTTCACTGCAGACGAGTGTCACAGAGGTGGTGCAAACGATGAAAGTTCTTGGCGCGCCATAATGGACTACTTTGCTCCTGCTGTTCAGTTAGGTTTAACCGCTACGCCTAAACGAGATGTAAATGTAGATGCCCTACGACTATTTTGAGACCCAAGTGTACAGCTACAAACTAAAAGTTAGAAGGAATTAAAGATGGTTTCTGTAACGTCTTTAAGGTCGTGTGTTGTAAATAAATGTCACAATAGATGATTATACTTATACTTCTGACATTAAGAAGGTGATATTGAAGATGCAGGATCATATACAGAAGCAGATTTTAAGAGAATTTGGTTGAGATTAAAGCAAGAGAACAATACAGAGTAAAACTCTTCATGGATGCTACAGGTAAATAAACCAAAAATTGTTTTGTGCTACCAAATTCACAGGCAGCAGTTAGAGATTTAATCAATCAATATGTGCCAGTAAAAGTTCCAATTACTGCCATAGGTGCAACTCGCTGATGATGGTAAAATTGGAGAACAACATTTACGGGATTTTCAAGACAACGAAAAAAAGCATTCCGTCCATATTAACTACTTCACAAAATTAAGCGCTATGGAGTTGATGCCCTGAAATTAGAAATATAGTTTTAATGCTAGACCAGTTAATTCAATGGTTGAATTTAAGCAGATCGTTGGTAGAGGAACTCGCCTTTTTGATGGGAAAGATTATTTCACCATTTTCGATTTTGTAAATGCCCACAAACATTTCCAAGACCCAGAATGGGATGGCGAACCATTAGAACCTGAACCATCAACAGGAGGCGGGAAATCAAAAGATTGTAATGTTTGCGGAGAAACACCCTGCGTTTGCGAAAAACCAGAGCCAAACCCTTGTCCTGAATGTGATAATATTCCTTGCGTTTGTGAAACGCCACCGCGACAAATGATTAAAGTGAAACTCTCAGATAACAAAGTGAGAGAAATAGATTCTATGGTTAAAACATCTTTTTGGAGTCCATCAGGAAAACCAATAGGCCATCAAGAGTTTTTAAATCAACTATATGGAGATTTACCAGCATTCTTTAAGGATGAAGAAGAATTGCGAAAACTTTGGAGTTTACCAGACACTCGTAAAAAATTGCTGACGGAGTTAAGCGAAAAGGGATATACAAATTCGCAATTAGAAGATTTGAGAAACTTAATTCATGGAGAAGATAGCGACCTTTTTGATGTGTTAAGTTATGTAGCCTACCACAAAGACCTTGTTCCAAGATTGGAAAGAGCAGGAAGAGCTAAAATTCAAATGAATGATTACAATCCAAAGCAACAAGAGTTTTTGAATTTTGTACTAGACCAATATGTAAAAGAGGGATTTGAGGAGTTGGACATTGATAAACTATCACCCTTATTATTATTAAAATACAATGCCATTTCAGATGCAAAGCGTGAACTAGGAGATATTAAATCGATTCGAGACACCTTTATAGGTTTCCAACAACATCTCTATCAAGAAATAGCAGTGTAGAGTGAAAACCAAAGCTCAAAGCCATACACCTTACCAAGTCGCTTAAAAGACGAAAATGAAGGTAGCGTATGTCTTTGACAGTGCTAAAAACAGAATAATGTGTTGAAGTATAAATAATAGTTTGATGTAATTTTAAACTGAATGAGCACATTTTGAATTAATAAATATAATGGAAGTTGTTTCTCTACAATGCATATCTAGAATGTGTAATAAAAATTGATTTAGTGGTAGTGGTGTGATATAACTTCAAGTTCTGAACTTCCTTAAAGTCCTTAAAACCCTTAGAGTCCTGCCTACCCTTTCACCCACACAAGGACTAGCTTGACCGCACAAACATCTTATTTTTCTTTATCCTGCAATTTCTTTTTTTATAGCTTATTTGTACCCTATTTGTTGCCCAAAGTCTTGAATCCCTTCTATAGCAAGACTAGGCAAATACTGTATCGGAAAGTAAGCAGTAAAAAAGACAGATATATATTTCTAGAAGTTCTAAGCTACGTATGCGAGTGTTTTAAATTAAATCCACCAAGTAGTGTATGTATCCCCATTGACATTTTTATGTTCAATCAAAGAAGTATTCCTGTTTGTTTTCTTAAGAAATATGGTAGCTATCCATAATTAAAATAGTTATTAATCAACCTGAAACGCATCTTAACCTCTTTAATACCAGTTTATTTTATAAAACTGAATAGAACAACCCCTTTAAATCGAAAGAAATACTGCCTAAGTAATGAAATAAAAAAAGCTTATATTGATCAGAATGGGAAAACCCGTAATACATCTATAAATGGAACCTTTATTTTTACCCTAGAAGAAAATAACACCTATAAAATAATAATTAGTTAAGAATGTTCCAAAAAATATTGATATCGGATGACTTTGGTAGTGTCAATCAAGGCGTGCTTAAAGTATTAGAGCAATTAGGCATTTCAAATACGCAAGAAGTGCACTACTGTGATGATGCCTATTTACAACTAAAAAGTGCTCTAAAGAATAATGATCCTTTTGATCTATTCATCACAGATCTCAATTTTAAAATAGATCATCGAGCTCAAAGATTTGCTTCAGGAGAAGCTATTATTGAACAATTAAAAAAAGAAATGCCCCATCTTAAAATCATCGTTTACTCTGTAGAAGACCGATTACAGAAAGTCCGACAACTGATTAACCAGCTTAAAATTAGTGCTTACGTTTGTAAAGGCAGAAATGGATTAGTTGATTTATCAAAGGCCATTCTTTCTGTTCACGACAACCGCTTATTTTTATCTCCTCAAATAGAACAGGCCCTACATGATCGAAATAATATAGAAATAGATGATTACGACATAAAACTCTTAAATTATTTGGCGTTAGGTAATTCCAAAGAAAGGATCAGTGAATTTTTTAAAAATGCCGGTATTTCACCTAACAGTTTGAGCTCTATAGAAAAAAAACAGAGCAAGCTATTTATTAAATTTAATGCTCATAACACTGCACATCTCATCGGCATTGTAAAAGATCTTGGACTTATTTAATTTACTCAATTGAGGGAACCCGTAAGTTTTCTATCCAATAACCTCTTAAGTTTGTAATTGTAAATAACAAAAGGTTATTTATATCCCTGGGGGGGGGGACTAAGCACACACTGTTAGGGTGTGTGCTTTTGTGTTTTTATAAGACTTGCTTTCGCGAAAGCGGAGTAACATCTTCAACTTCGATAAAATCACATCACAGCCTTATAGCAGGTGATTAGGTTAAAGCCACTTTTAAAAAAGGTTGTAATGGTCATCAACATGGTTTTTACCTGCTGGCAACAACGTGTTTTTAGGAATACTTCCTTGTTGCCAATTACTTAGGTTTTCTACGGTGGTCTGCGCAATATTTGCTAGTGCTTCTTTTGTGGCAAAGCCTTGATGAGGAGTAAGTAAGATGCGATCGTCTTTAAGCATTTTATCCAGGTCATCATCATGAGGGTGATTATTTGACCTATCATAAAAAAACACATCGCTTTCTTTTTCATACACGTCGGTTGCGTAACCTCCTAAGAGATTTTTACTTACATGTTCCAAAACATCTTTGGTATGTATAATTGCACCTCTTGCTACATTGATCAATAACGTTCCCTTTTGCATCAAAAGCAGCTTTGATTTATCGATAAGATGATGCGTTTGTGGAGTTAATGGAACACTTAAGATGATGACTTGGCATTTTTGAAGTAACTGCTCCAAGGAACTATAGGAAAGCTGAAATCTTTTTTTAAGCTCTTCGTTTTCAAAAGGGTCTACAGCCATAAGCTGACAACCAAATCCGTTCAATAGTTGAACGATAACACTTCCTATTTTCCCTGTTCCTACAACCCCTACTGTTTTATCTTTCAGATCAAATCCAATAAGATGATCAAGGGTAAAGTTGTAGTCTTGTGTTTGTTTTCGTGCAAGAACCACCTTCCTATTTAACGCCAACAAAAGCATTATTGCGTGCTCTGCAACGGCATAGGGAGAATATCCAGGAGAATGTGCTACTTTAAAATCCAATCGTCTTGCTACTTTAAGATTGACATTATCATATCCGGCAGAGCGTAACGTAATGTATTTTACGCCGAAATCCTTGAGCTTTTCCAGCACAATCCCACTGGCATCGTCTGCAGAGAAAATAGAAATCGCTTCAAATCCTAAGGCCATCTTGGCGGTCTTTGTCGTTAGCCTATCCGTGATGTATTTAAAAGAGTGTAGGTCCTTATTTGCTTCTTCTAAAAAAGGAATTTCAAAATCTTTTGAAGAGTATAGTAGTGTTTTCATAATTAAAATTTAGAGCTGCTGATTAACAGATCTTGTTCTTCGAGAGTCCACAAGAGCATTTTTATATATTCTTTAATGGCTTTTTTGTCAGAATCTAATTTAGTTACATCTATAGATGCTCGCCATATGACTTGCCGCTTATTCTCTGGACAGATACAGTAGAGGACACTTTGCGCATGATAAACCACATAGTTCTCTATTTGATCCTCTATATTATCCAAGTCCTGGTTCGAATAATAGTCACTTCCAAAATTGTCAAACGTCTTATTTAAATTGCGGTAGCTTTGTACTAGAGTTATCTTATCCTCAGCACCTATTACTTTAGAAACCAGCACAGCATCATAACCTTGGGAAAGCAAAAGGGCCTCAAGATCTTCCAATTCTTCTTCTGTGAAGGCTTTGTTTTTATTATGATTCTTAAAAAAATCATCGCTGTTAAATGCATTCACTCCTTTAGTTCTAAGATCAGTTACCAGTCTTTTTTCAAAATCACTGCTGTTCTTTTTATCATTAGATATAGAAAGCACTAGTACCTTTTGTGCTTGAAATGCATCTATTTCTGGATTTTTCCAGTTTTCTACTAGCTCTGAATCCGAGCAATTAAATAATCCACAACCAAAAATTAAAAAAGCATATACGAATCCATTGTTCATTGCAAAAAGTTTATCGTGAAAAATATAATGAGTTTACTTAACTATAGTTGAATTCACAATTGGTTGCTCGTTCTATGATTTTAGAGCGTGTAAAAAAAAGGAGACAAGTTCCCACTCCCCTTAAAAATAGGAACTGTCTCCTAACACATCCAATTAATTGGATCGTGGTATGGTAGTCTTAGATGATGTATCACTCAAAAAATCTATAAGAGTGGTGACGTATCTCCTACAAAAAGAACTTTATTGCTAATTTCAATACGTATTGAACTGATAGCTTCAATGGATCTTTTTATATGTTGTAAAAATAACTTGTGAATCTTTCCGAAAAAATGATATAAGTCAGTACTTGATTAAAGTATTTTAAAAATATATAAATCACCTATTAAGTTGAAAGCTCCACACTCACTACTTCGTTAAGTTCTGGAATATGTATGCGCCACTTTTTTTCTGTTTGTAGTTTTACGCGTAAAGCATCAGCAGCAGCAGCTTCACCATGTACGAGATAGGTCATATGAGGTGCTGTATCTAAATAGCCCAGCCAGTCTAGTAATTCTCGTTGGTCTGCATGTGCTGATAAACTCATTAATTGATGCACTTGAGCCTTTACAGGAACATACTTGCCATATAGTTTCACCTCGTGAACGCCTTCTTGTAAGTGTCGACCTCGAGTTCCTTCAGCTTGATAACCTACGAGTAGTAGTTGTGTGCTTTCCATGTCAATCATCTGTTTTAAATAAGTAAGCACCCGCCCACCAGTGACCATACCACTACCGGCGATTACAATCTTAGGCCCTTGTTTATCTATAACTTCCCAAGTCTCTTTATATGATGTCACTATATTGATGTGATCACACATTGCTTCATATTCTTGCAAAGACAGTTTATGCCATTTTGGGAATTGTTCAAAAACAGCGAGCACATTATTCCCCATAGGACTATCCACATATATTGGAATATTAGGAATTCTATTCTTTTGATACAATTTCCAAAGAATATACATCAGAGTTTGTAAACGTTCCACTGCAAAAGAGGGGATAATAAGCGTGCCTCTACTCTCTATAACCTTGTTCACTAGCGCTATAATTTTATCCTCTGGTGGGTCCTCTTCGTGAAGCCTATCACCATAGGTGCTTTCTAAAAATAGATAGTCTGCTCGCAATGGTCGTTCTGGAGGTGCTAATAAATAATCTATGGGCCTTCCTACATCTCCTGAAAAAACAAATCGTTTCCCATACATTTCTAGTTCAATAAAGGTCGCGCCTATAATATGACCTACGGGTTGAAACCTGCACTTTACATGCTGGCTTAATCTGATCCAACTTCCCTCTTCTATAGGTTTAAAAAATCTCAGCGTGGCAGCAGCTTCTTTTTGATTGTAAAAGGGTTTTGCAGGATGGTGTTTTGTAAAGTGTTCTTCGTTAGCGCGCTCAGCATCCTCTTCATGAATTCGCGCGCTATCCTCCAGTATGATACGAGTAATTTCCAAAGTAGGAGCTGTACCCATGATGGTACCTTTAAATCCTTGTTGAACCAATCTAGGCAAATAGCCCGTATGGTCCAGATGACCATGAGTAACCAGCACCATAGCTATAGCCGAAACATCAACGGGTAAATCTACCCAATTGCGCTCTCTGAGTTCTTTAAGGCCTTGAAACATACCGCAATCAATTAAAATATGAATCTCTGGGGTTTCTATAAGGAATTTGGAGCCGGTAACCGTCTTTGCTCCACCTAAAAAGTGAATTTTTAGACGATGCTTTTCTGTTGGTGGGTGCATTACAAAGTAGTTTTATTTCATGAAGTATTTTTGCCTTTCTCGTAGCTGCAATTTTTAAATGGTCCAAGTAAGACGGGTCATTGAGCAATTGTTGACACAAGACTATATCTTTGCTCAATAAGAAGTTTTTTTCTCGACTAGAAAGCAGTGTGGACACTGTAATGGGATAAAGACCTAATAGATCAATACGTTCTTTAAGTCCGTTTTCTTTAGGGTAATCCCAACTCAAAAGTTTTAAGCCTACGCAGTTTCCATAAGTGACAGCGTCTGTAGTGAAACGAGTATTAGTAACCACCCAACCTTGGGTGGTTACTTGATCACTTTTGCCTTGGTTCTCGACAATATCCCGATACCTAGAATGAATGTATAAGGGTATTTTTACATCGCAATTGCGCCCCTCTTCCCCGTGAAATTTACATTCTATATATAATTTTACAGTTCCTAAAGTGGCTACTACATCCACTTCATGCTTCACACATTTACCTTGCAACAGCTCCCCTATTTGCGTCTTATATCCAGAATAATTGAATACTTGACCTATGAATGTTTCAAATGGAAAACCTGTAGGACCCAACTCATAAATGGCCTTTTTAAGTTTGTATTTAGAAGCAAAAACCGATTGCTTCTTTTTGAGTAATTCATAGGCCTTATTGTGAATTTCATTGCTAGAAATTCCTTGGTACAAGTCCTCTCCTAGGACATCAAGGATGTGCTGTATTTCCTTTTCATTTGCTCCACTGTATCCTAAGGAGCGCCTCAATTTATCTAGAGAAAAAGCTTCTTTTTCTCCAGATGATTTTTTTATAATAATTTTAGACTTAGACAATAGTGAGAATTAAAGTGGTTGCTATGTTGTGTTTCGCTTTCGCGAAAGCCTTATACCCAGCAGAAAAATACGGCACATTCTATTTTGACGGGTAGTTCCATCCATAGCGGTGCAACTCCATAACCTAATAGCTTTTTAACTAATTCCGTAAATCGTGCATCACTAATAAAGGCACTTTACTAAACATTCCTAATTCTTTTACCATAGGTTTTGAAAATATATTGGAAAAAAAACTGTGCTTTCTATTGATAAAAGCAACCATATCACTGTTGCGACTTTCAATAAATCGCTGGACCCCGTTAGCTACATTAGAACCACCTAAGTGATGCCAGGTGAACGAGGCTCCTTCTAAACATTCTTCTAGAAGTTTTCTATCTTCTAATTGTTCTTCATCTAATTCTTGATCTTCACCAATATGCAATACGCAGATATTAGCATGTTGAATTTGTGCGAGCTCTACCAGATATAGCAACTCCCTTCTTTTGTAATGCGTTTTAAAACTAGTAGGAAAAACAATCTCTTTTAAATGTACCACATGAGCATCTAATGGAATACCGAGTATGGGACAATTGCGCAATTCTTCCATGACTCTGACTGTATTACTACCAAAAAGTCTGTTCTCATAATCACTAGCACCTTTTGTTCCCATAACAACAAGTTCTATATCTCGTTTCTCTACCACAGAATATATCGCCCTTAAAGGGTCGTTAAATTGAGAAACGGTGATGTAATTGTGCTTGTGATTTTTATCTCTAAAATCAAGCATTTCTAAGACTTTTGCCAATCCTTCTTCTGACTTTGCCTTTGCACTGTCATAGGAAAGCGTGCCGGGCTCTGAAACCATCATTTCACTGGTACTATATATAGTGGAACCATGTGCATTTAATAAATAAAACGTACACTCCTTTTCTTTAAAAAGAGCTGCAGCGTAAATGATGGCATTCCAAGCGTTTTTTGAAAAGTCGGTTGGGATAAGTATTTTCTTTTTCATTTTTAAGCCTTTACATTGAGCCATAAAATTAAAACGTCCTCCAATAGCGTACTATGACATTTATCAGATGTTGTCTGGCAGTATCAGCAGAGGTACTTCCAAGTGAAAACTTGCTTTTTCTACAAATGATGTTTTGAGAATGCTCTTGAAAAAACCATACTTATGATAGGTGAGTACCAATAAATGTATATCGTGCTGCTCACAAAATTCAGTAAGCGTTTCTTCTATTGATTTAGTACTATCTATCCAGTGAGGGATATAAGCTAGGTCTTGCAATTTATTTTTAAGATTTATGTAATGAAGCTCGACATCTGAAGATTCCTTAGATTGATGGTAAACATGCACCAAATGAAAATTTGCCTGGTGTTCTTTTACTATTTTTTTTAAAAAAGCAAATTGGTTTTCTTGATAACTATATTTAAGATCAGTAGCATAAACAACATTTTTAGGTTCCTTAAAATCCGATTTTTCAGGTATTAAAAATACCGGAATAGGCGTGATGTTTTTAACCACTCTCACTGCTTGACTTCCCATAAATACCTCTTTTAAGCCAGTAGCTCCCGTTGTCCCCATTATCAAAAAGTCTGTCTCCACATTATCAATTAAATCATTGATAATATCTATCAAAGGTAATGCTCCATAGAAAAATTCCACTGTTAAGGCTATACCCTCACTATCTCTTATTATTTTATGTTTCATCTTCTCTAATTCATTATAAACAGTAGCTCTTACTTTTTTTGCAATAGCATCATTCATCCTGTTGTCCAATCTGCTTAAACTTTCATATAGTTGCTCTTCATAAGAGTGCACTAATAGAATTTTGCAACCTTCACTAGGTAGTAATCTAGTTGCATAAAATAAAGCGTTGTATGCATTATCGGAGAAATCGGTAGGTACAATTATAGATGCCATAATGGTTGTTTTAATAGTTAAAGCGCTACACTGCTATTTTCCATGTTCTGTGATACTCATCAGTTAGGTGTAGGCAGTATTAAAAATGGTAACTTGGTATGAAAAGTGATGTTTTTAACGATGGATTTTCCCATCAACCGATCAAAGAAATTTAATGGATAGTCTATTACAACCATTAAATCAATTTCTAACTCTTCTTCAAATACATAAATACAATTCTCTAAAGATGAAAACTTAGGAATCACATGAAAACTGCACGGAATATCTTTTAATATAATTTTTAGCTGCGTTAGGTATTTTTCTTCCAGGGTACTCAAATCTGGATCGCTGTAAACTTGAACGAGATGTACAGCAGCTTTACCGATCTTTGAGAGTTTTATTAAAGGCTCAAACACTGCTTTGCTACAGCTTTTACTAACATCTATTTCTAATCCGATTTTTTTTAAAGTTGTAAAACTTGCCTTTTCTGGAATAATAAGAATTGGGATTTCTTGTTGTAGAGCAACTATACTATAGGTAACACTCCCTATAAATATTTCTTGAAGTCCTGTAGCACCTTTACTTCCCATAACGATATAATCATAGGCTCCTTTTTCAAAAGAGGCTATTCCTTCCTTGAGATGCCCTTCATAAGCCTCTATTGCATACTGATGCCATTCTGGTTGATTTGTTTGAAAAATTTGAGATTTAAGCGAGTTTAATTTATGAGTAGACTTCACTTTTAAATCTTGATAAATAGTAGCTAATCGCTGTGGACTGATATTTCCCAATAATTGCAGTGCAGTAGGCTCATAAGCATGAAACAAAGTAACCTCTACGGCAACTCTTAAAAATAACTGTTGGATATAAGATATCGCATTATAAGAATGTGAACTAAAATCGGTAGGTAAGAGAACTCGTAACATAATTATTGAGTTAGTTGCTGCGGAAGAATCAAGAAAGGCACATTAGAGTGATGTACTATTTTTTGCACTGTAGGAGTGAAAAGTAAATTTTCAAAAAAATTATGCCTGTTGTGCACCAGCACTAGTAACTCTATGTTATGCTCTAATTGAAACTCTTCCATTGCATCTAATACTTCAACTCCTTTAACGATATGTGTGACAGAAGTATCCGATTTAAAGAAGGCTTTTAAAGCTTGTTGGTTTTTAATTTGTTGGTCTGTGAAACTTGCTCCTTTTAAGACATTTAAAAAAATTAACCTAGAACTGTATTTGGAACACAGTTGCTCTAAAAGGTCTAATCCCTTTTGATTGGTATCCGTTTTAAAATCTGTTGTAAAGAGAATATCTTTAGGAAGCTGGTAAGCGTATTCTGCTGGCACTCCTATAACCGGAACTTTGGCATTCTTTATTACATGCAAGGTCTGTGAACCAATAAAGACTTCTTTCAACCCTGAAGCCCCTTTGGTCCCCATTATTACAATGTCAATATCAAGGTATTCCACCTGTTCTTTTACCTCTAGACTCAACATATTGAAAGAGGATATTCCACGAAAAACATGCTTGCTGTCTTGAAATTTTAAAGCGACTTTGTCTATTGCTTTTTGTACTTTTTTTTCGGACGCCTCTTTAAATAGTTCTCCTATATCCATATTCAAGGCTGGATCCATTCCATAAGCTGTTGCAGAATACAAGGCTACCGGCTCATAGGTGTTTAATACAAAAAAAACACAATTCTCATCTCTAAAAAGCTGCACAGCATACTCCATTGCATTTAAAGAAACATCAGAAAAATCAATAGGTAATAAGATATTTTTCATAGTATAAAATTTTATCTGGGTAAGTTTTGAAGCGTTAGAAATGGAATCTTAAGATGCGTGCTTAAAAAATCTACCGTTGGTAATTGTAATAAAGACTCCAGAAAAGAATGTTTAGAATTTACTAATACTAATAAGTCACTATTATTTTGGATAATGAAATTATGGAAGATCGTTGCAGGAACTCCAGGATCGTGACGCTGGTAGGTTATTTTGCTTTCGCGAAAGCGAGATTCTAACAAGGCCTTAATTTTAAGCTGTCGCAATGATAAGGTATCGGATTTTGCGAGGTGTAGTAAGGTGATCTCAGATCCATGATGGTGTGCGATATCACTAACAAGGTCCAATTCCCTATTTTCAAATGGAATCAATAATTCTGAAGGAAATAAAATATGATCTGGGCTTTTAAACTCTAGCTCCAATGGAATTGCTAGTACGGGACATGTTACACTTTTTTTTACTTCTAATGTGTTACTGCCAAAGCTTAATGTGCGATCAGCTGTTTTTCCTTTGGTCCCCATAACAATGAGGTCGGCGTTTTGAGCATCTACTAGATCATTTATCTGAGTAATAAACGTTCCGCAAATAACTTTAGTTTTAAAATGATGGAGTGGATTATCCGTCAGATAGTCTACTCGTTCAAGTAAGTGGTCCAATTGCGAATCAAATTCTTGTAGTAAATGTCGCTCCCTCTCTTCATAAGTGTGAACTATAATAAAGGTAGCCTCCACATTAATAAAATACTGCAAAGCACAAGTTAAAGCGTTAAAAGCATTCTCTGAGAAATCGGTAGGAATGATAATAACTCTCATAGTAACATTGGGTTTTACAATACCAAAACTAGTGGCTATCCCAATTTAAAACTATGACTTTAATCAGTTCTAGCTTACAGCACTTAGCTTTTCAATCAAGAGCGATTATTCATGTATAATCAAAAAAGGCACTTCTTCACGATAATCCCTGCCTCGTTCTTTATTTTTTAAAAACAGTATATGTTCTAAAATATTGATGTTTTTTGCAAATAAAATAACCAGATCTACCTGATTCCTATTGATATAAAATTGGAGTCCCTCATCCATCGTTTTATCGATAACAAAATGAAAACTATGAGGAAGACGACCTAAGGTACTTTGCAAAAAAGATTTGTTAACATTTTGATTGATAGTCAATGCCTGACGTAATTTGCGAAGTTGTAAGACGTGAAGATGGCTTTTGTTATCCTTGATAAATTTTACTAAAGTGTTTGTAGAGCGTGCCCGATGTGCAAAGTTAAAATCAGATAGGAGCACTAATTGTTTAGGCTGCTCACATTTAAACTTTTTGGGCAGCATGAGAATTGGGCATTTTACTCTGGTTATAATATCTTTAGGAAGGCTTGTCTCTTTACCCTGATTTGAAATGATCGGATGCCTGGTTTTAAGTACAATTAACTCTATATCATAGTCTGAAACCGCTTCTTTTATATTTTGAATAAAATTTCCTCTCCATGGCAACGAAATGATTTTTTGATTACGAGTTAAACGTTCTTCAAGATCTGTTAACTGTTTTTTTAAATTTGTTTCTTTGAATTCCCTTTGAATGACATGAGCATCTAATTTAAGATCTAGAGCAGTTACATAAATAAGGTAAAAACGCATTCCTGCATAGGGATACATGGACAGCACGCATTTAACGAGCTTCCATGAAGGGCTTTTGAAATCAATAGGGATAAGGATGTTCTTCATTACAAACACGTTTAATAAAACAAATGTATTTGCCTAAGAGTTAAGAATTGATGATAAAAATCAATTTTGGATCATCAACTACTAAATAAGCCTTTAAAAATAGTACTATTCTAAATGTTCTAGCTTTTTTAGATCAAGTATTCTAATATTGCGACCTTCGATTTCAATAAGACCCTCTTTCTTAAATCCAGATAAGGTACGTATCAAGCTCTCTGTAGCAATACCAGCAACACTAGCTAGGTCATTACGAGCAATACATATAGTTCCTTCGGTAGTTTTATTAAGTACTTTTGCAAATTGCAAAATGGTTTGTGCTGTTTTCTTGCGCACGGAGCTGTACGCCATTTGCAATAATTGGTTTTTTATCCCCGCCACATCGTCCGTTAAAAGTTGTAAAAGCTCCATAGAAATATTCATACTCTTATTTAGTATTTCTCTAAGTGTTGATTTTAAAACTCCTACCACTATTACATCTTCTAGTGCTTGTGCCGATTCTTTATAAGCGACATTATCTAGAAGAGAAGTAAAGCCTAAAAAATCATCGGCTTTATAAAGTGCTGTAATTAACTCCTTCCCGCTTTTATCTATTTTATAAGTTTTAATTATTCCTTTTAAAATGAGATAAATTCTAAAAGAACGACCAGTTTCTTTATATACATGCTCTCCTTTTAGAAAGGTAAATTGTTCTCCTTCATCATCAAAAAAATTCTTTAAATCGCTGAGATTGCGCAATTGATCCTCTTCAGGTATTGCGTTTGCTGCCAGCATTAAATCATTAAGTATAGTAGCTTTTGCGATTCTACTTTCTATGGCGCTAACCAGTTCCTCTTCCTCAAAAGGTTTGGCCAGGTAATCATCTGCACCCAAGTTCATTCCTTTGCGTATTTCTTTATGCTCGGTTTTGGCAGACAGGAATATAAAAGGTATTTGAACGGTGCAAGGATCTAAAGATAAGGCTTCAAGGACTCCATACCCATCTATCTTTGGCATCATAATATCACAAATAATCACGTCTGGACGGTTTTGTTTTGCAAGGGCAATGCCTATGTGGCCATTTGAAGCTGTAAGTACTTGAAAATTCAATAACTCTAATAATTCTGCAGTGTTTTCTCTCAAGGCAGTATCATCTTCTATAAGGAGTACTTTTTTCATGAAACACTATTATTTACTAATGGTAGTAAGATACAAAAAGTAGACCCTTTACCTGCATCACTAACAAATGATATTGTAGCATTCAAATTTTTTAAATGATTTTGAACAATATTAAGACCAATTCCTGTTCCTGGGGTGAGTAATACATTTTCTGCTCTAAAGTAGCGATCAAAAATAAAAGGCTGCTCCTGTTTTGGAATACCTATACCTTGATCTATAATTTTTATTTCTAGATGCTCTGAAAGTTCCTTTACTTCGATAAGCACCTTAGTGTGCTCTCCAGAGTATTTTATGGCGTTATGAATAAGATTACTCAGAGATAATTCGAGAATTTTTTCATCAAAGGCTAATATGATGTCATCGGCATTTTTAGGGTAGTGAATGTTCTGCCCATTTTTGAGGTGCATATTGGCATCATAAATCACTTCGTTGAGTACTTTACTTAAGGGAAATGAAGTAGTTTTATAAATAGCTTTCCCTGTATCTAGTCGCTCTATAGACAAGAAATCGTCTATAATAGTGTTGAGGTATTTCACCTTATTTTTTATGGTATTGAGGTGCCTTTCTCTTTGTTCTTGTTGGTCTTCAGTAGTATATTTTCCAACAAGTGTCGCAGAGGTAAGAATACCACTAATAGGGGTTTTGAACTCGTGTGAAACCAAGGATAAAAACTTCGTTTTTAATTCATTGAGCTCCTTTTCCTTTTGTAAGGCTTCTTTAGCGTTATTTTCGGCATTAATACGCAAAATGACCTCTTGCTTTAGTTGCTCTACGGCTTTATTTAAAGAATCCGTACGTTCATTTATCTTTTCTTCTAGGTGGTCATTGAGATCGGCAATTTTCATTTCACTTTCTTTGCGTACAGTGATATCGGTAATTAGAGACATGACATACCGATGATTGTGTAATACAAATGGGTTCAAACCAGCCTCTACTGGAAATTGAGTCCCATCCTTGCGCAACCCAAAGAGATCCCTTCCAGTTCCCATTTCTCGCTTCTGGCTGTGCTTCATGAAATTTTCAAAATGAGAATGATGCTCCTTATGATAAGAACTTGGAATCAGAACCTGCAAGTGTTGACCTTCTAATTCATTTTTGTTATATCCAAAAATCTTCCTAGCAGAAGAATTGGTTGCCACAATAACCTGATCAGAATTAACTACTACGATACCTTCTGAAGCTCCTTCGAATAAAATCAAAAAAGCTTCCTCTATACTTTCTTCAAAAAACCCCATAGCATAAAAATACAAATAAAGAATTATTAATTACGACATAAATCTAACTATAAATAACTAATATCTAATAAGATAGAAACTTAAAATTACATCAATTAAAATTATAGTCGCCTGTAATTACCACCCTCTTCTTACCAATTAATTCTATAAGTTCATATGGTGTAAGCTATCAATGAAAGTGAGGGAATGTTTCATTCTTTTCATTTAGAGAGGTACGCTACTTTACAAATAGTCTTACCTGCTATTGCTGTACTGACTTGTGTTATTCTTTGGTAAATCATGGAACCTGATCACATCCGACTTCTTTAAAAAAATACAAAAAAAGCAAAGGTTACATATTTCAGAATTCTGAATTGAAGAAGCTCTAATTTTTCTAAAATGTACTGCTCCTATAGGAGAAACTTGAGGTGTTAATCATGTGTGATAAACTTTACTTCAGGTATACATAACAGTCAGCTAGTAAAAAAATAGACTAAAAGTGGTAGTTAACAATGATAAAAATCATAGATTCTAGAAGTGAGTTGCTTTAGTTTTGAAACAAATATCTAGTTATGGAATCCACTATCAAAACAACAGAAACCTTCTACCACAACTTAGGTAAATTATTTTATGCCATTGCCTTTGCCGATAAAGCTATACGTAAAGAAGAGATCAATACCTTGCAGGAATATGTACAACAGTATTGGCTGGACTATGATGATTTAAAGGATGTTTTTGGCAGTGATGCTGCGCATCTTATAGAAATCGTTTTTGAAGGAGTTCAAGCTTTTGAGGAGACATCTAAAGAAATGTTTGATGATTTTATTATTTATAAAAACGAACAACCTCAATTATTTACCAAAAAAGTAAAGAAACTTATTATAGAAACATCCAAGGCCATTGCTAATTCTTATGCGGGAATTAATAAGTCAGAACTCGTTATGATAAGTCAACTGGAAATAGAATTAAACCGATAGTAACTACTCTTCTTGAATGAACTTTATAGATTACTATAACATATTAGGCCTTTCAAAAACTGCAAAAGAGGGCGATATTAAAAAGGCCTATCGCAAAATGGCGCGTAAATACCATCCTGATCTGAACCCTAACGATAAGGAAGCTGAACGCAAGTTTAAAGAAGTTAATGAAGCAAATGAAGTGCTTAGTCACCCTGAAAATCGAAAAAAATACGATAAATACGGAGAGAATTGGCAAAATGCTGAAGCTTATGAACAAGCACAAAAACAACAAAGAACGTCACAACAAGATACGTATAGAAAACGCAGAAGCTATAATCAAGAAGGGTATTCAGACTTTTTTGAATCAATGTTTAGTGGCCGACAAAGACCTGGTACAGCGTACCGAGGCCAAGATCTTAAAACAGAGTTGCATCTCGATTTAATGGATGTTTATACCAGCAGTAAAAGAACACTTTCTGTCAATGGTAAAAATATAAGAATTACTATTCCAGCTGGGGTTACCAACGGGCAAACCATAAAGATTAAAAATCACGGTGGAGAAAGCCCTTCTAATGGGCCTAAAGGAGATCTATTCATCACCTTTATCATCAACAATAACACGCCATTTCGCAGAAAGCAAGCCGATTTATTCATTACTCAAGAAATCCCTTTGCTTACTGCAATATTAGGCGGATCACTGCTTATTAATACCATAGATGGTCAAGTAAAACTAAGTGTTAAAGAGGGAACTCCAAATGACACTAAAGTAAAATTAAAAGGAAAAGGTTTTCCCAAATACAAGCAAAAGGATTCCTATGGAGATTTATATGTCACTTACAAGGTTCAGATACCTCAAAGACTTTCTCAAAAACAAAAAGAATTGTACCGAGAACTCTTAAAACTGGAAGACCAATAAATATAAAACGTTGAAACTCTCATTAGCTTTTGGAACCAACAGCCCAGTAGAATCCCATTAGTAACTAGCCTAATAACGGAGCACCTACCCTTGTCATGATCTACCTAACGCTTCTATCTTACAAAGAATACCAAAAACTAAAATTCAATTAACTACCCGCTTCACAAAAATAAAAAGCTAGCTATCACTAAGCAGATGCATAAGGGATTAAAGCAACAACCTCTACAAAGATCATTAAAACTCCCTGCTAGTGAGCCATTAAAATGGTACAACTGCTTCATATCACTACTATAGGACCTTCTAGTTCTGAAACCGATGAATTAGCACCAAGGAATACTATAAAAGCATTAAAATCAGTGACTGATAAAAGTCATGTGGTATGCGTTTTACTCCAATTATCTTAGAGCTCTAAAATATCTGCATGAAGGCCATCATTCTCATTTTTGCTCTATTCCCTATCGCAAGCTGCAAACAACAAATTGATAATTCCAAAATTTCTGAAGAAATTATAGGAATAGAAGAGGAAGCTATACCTACAAATGTACCCGACTCTATGTATTTTATCTTTAAAAAAATTCAAGAGGAACAACTCAGAAGTCAACGGTTAAAAAAAGAAGGGTTAATCGGTACAGAAAACATTCTTCCAGCTTTAAAAGAATTAGTAGCGTCGAAAAGCATCTATAAAGAATCTGACGATTATCTTTTGGACTACACCTATCCATATCTCAATGAGCGCATAGATTCGAGCTTCCGCACATTTAATGAATTCTTTGCCAAAAACTATCTCAATACAGAACGTACCATAAATGACATTCTAGAAGATTATGAAATCATATGCGATACCTTGAGCATCCCGCGATTTAGAGATCAACGCATTATCAATTACAAATTAAAATCTGCTCATAATGATTTAATAAGTATCCTCCTCTACAAAGAAAATTATTACTCTGGGATGTTGCATTCTACTTATATGTTTGATTGCCTAAACTATGACTCTAAAAATCAAGAGTTCATTTACTTTGATACTTTCTTTATTGAAGGATCAGAAAAAATGGTGCATGACTTGATCAATAAAACCATCTTAGACCAAAGTTATCCCAGTGGTGACTATGCCGACTGCTGGCAACTCTCCCTAGATGATTTTATCATTTATAAAAACAACTTTGTTATCACTAATAATCACATCGTTTTCTATCTAGATGATTGTATTATTTGTCCCTATTATACGGGAGCCTATAAAGTCGCCATTCCGATCAACAAATTAAATCATCTTATTAGAACGCATCATAAATCCTTACTCCTTTAAATAAAAATTACAGGTTGTAACTCATCTAATTGTAAATTGTGAAAAGTAATTTTAAAAATATCGTTAATGCTGATAAGCCCGTTCTAGTGGACTTTTTTGCTGACTGGTGCGGCCCATGTAAAATGCTTATCCCAGTACTTGCAGAAGTAAAGAAAGAACTAGGTGATGCTATTAAAATTATAAAAGTAGACGTCGATAAAAACAAATTTCTAGCCGACCAATTTCAAGTGAGAGGTGTTCCTACTTTAATCCTTTTCAAAAAAGGAAAAAAAGTATGGAGACATTCTGGCGTACTTCAAAAAGCCGATTTAATCCAAATAATAAAATCATCATGAAACCAATCAATACTTATATAGACCATACCTTACTCAAAGCGACAACAACTCCTGAAGAAATTTCTCAGCTATGTAATGAAGCAATAGACCAACAGTATTATGCCGTATGCATTAGTGGTTTTTATACCGCTTTCGCGAAAGCAGTACTTGAGAAATCTCCAGTCAAAATAGTCACCGTTATTGGATTTCCTTTTGGGACTGACACCACTAGCACCAAGGTGTTTGAAACCCAAGAAGCCATTGCAAATGGTACTCACGAAATTGAAATGGTCCTGAATATTGGAGTGCTAAAAGCAGGGTATTTAAAACAAGTAAAGGAAGATATTGCAGCGGTGCGAAATGCTTCGCAACATAAAATTCTAAAAGTCATCTTGGAAAACTGTTACCTGACAGATCGAGAAAAACGCATCGCTTGTAGGATTTGCTTAGATACTGGAGTCGATTTTATAAAAACCTCTACAGGATTTGGAAGTGGTGGAGCTACCATAAAAGACATGAAACTCATCAAGTCAGAAGTAGGTAATGACATCAAAATAAAAGCCTCTGGCAAAATTAACAACATAGAAAATGTGCATCAGTTCATAAGGTTAGGTGCTGATAGAATTGGAACTTCATCTGCGTTACAAATGATAGAGAATTAAATACGGCCTATTTCACGCACTACCTTATCAAAGAACCATAGCAGAAAAACAAAAAAAAGATCAATAGCAACATAATAGCACTAGCTCTTCTCAAATGATCCATTGCAAACTAAATAAATGATCTCTAATTTTCTAGATGATAACATCTGCCATACTCCTATTTTCAGAATACTTCAAACTGCTAGTGCTCACAAAGGAAACACTTATGTGCTTAAGATGCTGAATTGAATTACGCACGGAAATAATCCATGACTGTGGAAAAAAATAACTTGGACGCAGAGGTACTGAACGATCAAGTCAAAATACATCAACATAACATCTATTGTCTTCGAGCTGTCTTTACTGCTACTCATTTGATAATTCAATAAAATAGAAGTCAGGAACAGCTCGCTGCAGATGTGGTTCATCCTTTTTTGTTTTTTAAAATAAAGACCTCTCTAATTGGAAGTTCGCTTTTGCGAAAGCGTCATTTAAAAAAAGACTCCTAACAACATTGAAAGATACAGATGATATTTATCATTCTTAAGTTGGTTCCTATTAGTGATATTTGAGTGATAATAGAATGATTAAAAATGAAATTAGGCTTTCTTGTTTGTTGCTCATTACTATTGGGATGCACTAGTGAAAGTACTAAAGTGTATCCGCAACGCACCAGCATCATAGAATCTGTATATGCCTCTATTATGGTGCAGCCCGACAGTCTATACCAAGTCCATTCTAGTGTGCAGGGAATTCTAGACGCACAATTTGTTCAAGAAGGTGATGAAGTAAGTAAAGGTGATGCCATCGCGCAAATAAAAAACACCGCCTCTACCCTACAAAAATCGAATGATAAGTTATCTTTTACTCTGTCACAACAGCAATATTTGGGTAATATATCCATACTTAAAACATTAAAAAATGATATTAAACGCGCTGCTCTACAACATAACAACGACTCCATTAATTTTTACAGACAAAAACGATTGTGGGAACGTAACATAGGTACTAAAGTTACCTATGAAAATAAAAAACTGATCTATGAACTTTCAAAAACGGCTTTAGAATCTCTTCAAAAAAGATATGGTTTGACCAAAATAGAGTTAGAAACTCAAATGAAACAGGCCCAAAACAAATACATGAGTTCTATAGCAACTGCTCAAGATTTTATAATTGCTAGTGAAATCTCCGGTAAGGTATATGCCTTATATAAAAAGCCTGGGGAACTAATAAATAGCCTAGAACCTATCGCTATGATAGGTAGCGATCAAATCTATGTGATAGAAATGTTGGTAGATGAGAAAGACATTGTTAAAATAAAAAATGGACAGTCAGTGCGATTAGTCCTAGATGCTTACCCAGAGGAATTGTTCATTGCTACCGTATCAAAAATTCACCCAAAAAAAGACGAACGCACACAGACATTCTTAGTAGAAGCACTTTTCAATGATCAACCCAGTGTCTTATATCCTGGACTTACCGGTGAAGGCAACATTATTATTGCGCAAAAAAAAGAGGCCTTAATCATACCTAAATCTTATCTAATAGGGAACAACCAGGTTCTCACAGAAAAAGGAATAATAGAGTTAGAAACTGGCCTGGAAAACATGGAAAGTATGGAGGTAATCTCGGGCATTAACGAACAAACACCACTTATAAAAAAGAGCGATGATTAACTGGTCTGTGATATTAAGCATTGCAAAGACACATTTGCTCAGCAGATTCAAACAAACTGTTGTTGCGGCTTTAGGGGTGACATTTGGGATAGGCTCTTATATCACGTTAGTTTGTTTTATGACAGGTTTGAACCGCATGTTGGACAGCCTTATTTTAAATCAAACCCCACATATACATGTTTTTAATGAAGTAGAACCCTCTAAAAAACAACCTATAACCTACGACAAAGCGTTAGTAAGTGGCTTTAACATCATTCACTCTATAAAACCTAAGCAAAACCAGCTGCGCATTACAAATGCTCTACCACTGATGCAGTACCTGAACAAAAACCCAGATATATTAAGTGTAGTTCCCCAAGTTAAAACTCAAGTCTTTTATAAATCTGGAGCCACAGAAATAAGCGGCTTAATTATAGGAATAGACCCTTTAAAGGAATCTCGATTTTCAAATCTGGACGATTATATTTTAAATGGCTCTTCTCAAAGTTTACTAAATAGTAGTAATGGTATTTTACTAGGTTCAGGAATTGCTAAGAAGATGGTGCTCCAAGTTGGTGATCGCATTCAACTCATTACCCCAGGTAATGAGTTACTTTCTTTAAAAATTGTAGGTTTATTTCAAACAGGAATAGCAGAAATAGATGATAGTAGAAGCTATACTAAAATATCTAAAGTCCAACAGATTTTAATGCAGCCAAAAAATTACATCACCGATTTAAATATCAACCTTAAAGATATCCAACAAGCTTCCCGAATTGCTCAGGAAATAGCCACACAACACCATCTTAATGCTGTAGATATCAATACGGCAAATGCCCAATTTGAAACGGGGACTACCATACGTAACTTGATTACGTATGCCGTTTCCATTACTTTATTGATCGTTGCTGGTTTTGGTATTTACAACATACTCAACATGCTTATTTATGAAAAAATGAATGACATCGCTATTCTAAAAGCTACTGGTTTCTCTGGTATAGATGTACAGTATATTTTTATGAGTCAGGCATTAATTATAGGTATTGTAGGTGGTATTCTAGGTCTTTTATTAGGTTTAGGATTAACGCTTCTTATTGACCAGACGCCTTTTAATACTGAAGCGCTCCCTACCATAACCACCTATCCTATCAACAACAACCCGGTATTTTATTTAATAGGAATCCTATTTGCTCTTTTTTCCACCTTTCTAGCAGGACTATTACCATCAATAAAAGCTAAGAATATTGATCCCGTTTCCATCATAAGAGGCCAGTGATATGAAATATGTTCTCGAAGCAAAAAATATCAATAAATATTTTAAAAAACCCAAGCCTTTTCAAGTCCTTAAAGATATTTCCTTTGGTATCAAAAAAGGGGAATTCACATCGATTATGGGCAAATCTGGGTGTGGAAAATCTACCTTATTGTATATACTCTCCACAATGGATACCGACTATAAGGGAGCCTTATATTTTAACGACACTCTAATAACAGGTCAGGACAAAAAGTTCTTATCTCGTTTTAGAAATGAGCACATAGGTTTTGTATTTCAGTTTCATTACTTGCTAGCTGAATTCAGCGTATTAGAAAACGTCATGTTACCTGCAAAAAAATTAGCTCAATTTTCCAAAGACGAAATAGAAGTTAAGGCTATAGAAAAACTAAAAATGCTAGGTATTGAAAAACTAGCTCTTAAAAAAGCTTCTCAAATATCTGGTGGCGAAAAACAGCGGGTTGCCATTGCAAGAGCTCTTATCAATGAACCGTCGATTATTATGGGCGATGAACCCACAGGTAATTTAGATAGTCATAATGCTCTGAATGTTTTTGATATCTTTAAAAAGTTGAGTTTAAAAGAGGGCTTGTCATTACTTATTGTAACTCATGATCACGATTTTGCAAAGAAAACAGATCGCATTATAGAAATGAGCGATGGTTGTATTAGGAACTCATAAAACAACCTCTATATCAAACTAACAAATAAAACTGAAATAGTAACACCCTTTTTATACCTATTAAATAAGGTGAGTATTCCAAAAAAATACATCACAAGACTTGATAATAATTAACATAAAAATTCATGAAAATAGGGTTAGCACTTTCTGGCGGTGGCGCAAAAGGCGCAGCTCATATAGGATTACTCAAAGCAATAACTGAACAAGGTATCAAAATAGATCATATCTCTGGAACAAGTGCTGGAGCAATAGTAGGCGCCCTATATGCTGCAGGACATTCTTGGGAAGTTATTTTAGAATTTTTTAAGCAAATTACGATTTTTGACCTCAGCAAGTTTGCCTATGGGAAGCCTGGATTTATTGATACTAATAAATTTGAGGAAGATTTGAGGCAATACCTGCCAGGTAATTCTTTTGAAAAATTAAACACCCGCCTGACTATTACAGCCACCGAAATTAAAAGCGGGAAATTAAAAGCTTTTCAGGAAGGCGATCTTATACACCGCATCCTAGCCTCATCAGCTTTTCCAGGTGTCTTCACACCTATAAAGATGGATGAAGGCTTTTATTTTGACGGTGGTGTGATTGATGATTTTCCAGTAGGCATTTTGATGGATTCATGTGATGCTATTATAGGCTCTTACGCAAATCCATTGAGTGCCGTTTCTATGAACTCTTTAGAACACTCCTATCAAGTGCTCCTCCGGGCTTTTGAAATAAATTTACACCATCAAGCAAAAAATAAATTTCATAATTGTGATGTTCTTATATGTCCACAAGGCCTGTCTCAATACCATACATTCAGTATAACTAGCATCCAAAATATATTTGAATTGGGATACCAAGAAGCTCATCAACAACTTCTACAATTTCAACAAAAATAAGAGGCGTTATACAATAAAATTGGTTTTGCAGGTTGGAGCTATAGGTTTAGATAGTTACTTAATATTCTACTGATTAACGTTTGATGAATAACTAGAACTTTTTATTTTCTGTACGGAATTGTTCCTATTGAAATTTCAAAACCCTTAACCAAAAAATTGATATCGGTATCATCTTAATTTAAAAGGAGCCTCCTACTTCTCTGTCCAAAAGCCATCATTTGGCTTATTGGTCAGCTGCTTCATTTTTAGTATTCCTTCGTGCTTTTCGCTCTAACTTTCTGAAATATCCTCTAAATAAAATATTGTGTTGTAAAGCTTTCAAATTCTCATTTAATCGTTCACTACTTTGATGAATTTCACTAATCGTTGCTTGGATATCTTTAGGGAGAAGGCTATCGTTTATGACATAATTAAGGGTTCCTTTACTATGTTCTACCTTAGTCATAAAGTTTTTAAGTTGCTGGCTTACTCCAACCAATTGCTCGCTAGAGACCTCCACATTTTTAATGACATTATGCATTGAATTTCCAGATAAAGAGTCTGAAAACAATGTGTAGGCAAGAGTTCCTTTGTTATCTAATAATTCTGAAAACTCTTGAATTTCCTCTAAACTTTTTGAGGCTAGAACAGTGCTTCGTTTTATTTGAGCTACAGATTCTTGTAAGTCTTTTGCTGTTTGTGGGTCCTTTAAAAGCAAGGTAAGTGTTCCTTCTCCTTCTAATATTTGGGAGGTGATTTGAAGTAAATCCTCCGTCAGTTGCAGCGCTTTTTGATTGGTCATGCTCAAAGTAGACAGCATATCGTCTGTTGCAATTTTATTGATGGTCTGTAAGGTATCACCAGTTATTACTGGAGGAGCATTGCCTTTTTCAGGCACAATATTGACGATCATATTTCCTACCAGACCATCAGATCCAATAGCAGCAATCGCATTTTTATGAATAAAAGTCATGGTTTCCTTTTTTAAACGCATTTCTACAAGTATGGTAGAATCTGATGTCATAGTTATTTTACTTACTGTTCCTGCGTCAATACCAGAAAAGCGCACATTATTGCCTACTTGTAATCCATTTATATTATGGAACTCTGCTCTAAGAATTATGTTATTTTGAAATAAATGCTGCCGCTTACCTATGAAGTAGAGTGCTAGAATAAAAAGTGTAGTCGAGATAACTACAAAAATTCCTAAATTCCATTTTTGCTTTGTTGTTTTCACCATCAGACTTTATTTAAAAAAAGCACGCACTTGAAGATCGGTGCTGCTCGATAGTTCTTGAAAGCTTCCTTCTATATAGTTTTTACCCTTGATCAGTAAAATAATCCGGTCTGCAACCACTCGGGCACAATCTACGTCGTGGGTAATAATTAGTGCAGAGGTTCCATAACTGCTTTGAATACTTTTCATAAGTGCAATTATTTCTTTTGCCGTGATAGGATCCAATCCAGTAGTAGGCTCGTCATAAATAATAATACTAGGGTTGAGTATTAATGCCCGGGCAAGAGCTACCCTTCTTTTCATTCCTCCAGATAATTCACTAGGCATAAGATCTAAGGCACTGCTAAGTCCCACACTTTTTAATGCCTGTTGCACTAGATGTTCTGTAGTTTCATTTATTTGCAACCGTTTTTTATGTTTGCGCAACGGGAATTCTAAATTTTCTCTTACTGTCATAGAATCATACAAAGCACTCCCTTGAAAGAGAAAGCCTATTTCTGTACGTAAAATATCCAAAGATTCCTGATTTAAAGAGGTAATGTCCTTATTATTAATTGTAATACGACC
Source organism: Nonlabens sp. (assembly GCF_018401815.1). Lineage (GTDB taxonomy): Bacteria > Bacteroidota > Bacteroidia > Flavobacteriales > Flavobacteriaceae > Nonlabens. The sequence continues at coordinate 171,542 of NZ_JAGYKG010000004.1, read as the reverse complement.
ACTATTAGGTTCCATAAGGCCCACAAGACACTTCACCATAACTGATTTCCCCGACCCAGATTTTCCCATGACCACAAGGTTTTCACCTCTGAATAATCGGAGGTTAAAATTATCCAATACTTTATTGGATCCAAATGATTTTTGCAGGTTACTTATTTCCAAAATCACCTCCCTATGTGTATTACTTTCTGTCATATTTCAAAAAATATATCTGAAATAAAAACCGCGATAAAGTCTACCACAAAAAGAATCATAGAGGCATACACAACAGCAGAGTTAGAAGCCTTTCCCACTCCTGCGGTACCTTTTTCACAATAATAGCCTTTATAACATCCTATTAAACCAATTACAAAGCCAAAGAAAAAAGACTTTATCGTCGCTGGCAAAAGGTCATTAAATGTGATGGCATCAAAGACTTTATTAAAATACAACACAAAAGAAACTCCTCCTTTTAAATACTCTACTAATGCAGAACCAAACAAAGCTACTGCATCACCAAAAATAATGAGCAACGGCAGCATCAATGTTGTTGCTGTGACGCGTGTCATTACTAAATATTTAAATGGATTTGTACCAGAAACCTCCATTGCATCTATTTGCTCTGTCACTCTCATGGAACCTATCTCTGCTCCTATTCCTGAACTTATTTTACCTGCACAAACCAATGCTGTAATTACAGGCCCTATTTCGCGTACTATTGAAATGCTCACCATAGAGGGCATCCATGAAACCGCACCAAACTCAGATAAAGTAGGTCTGGATTGCAGGGTAAAAACCAATCCTAGAATAAAACCCGTTACCGCTACTAATAGCAATGATCTATTACCTACTAAGTAACATTGCCTCCATAATTCTTCCCATTCAATTGGAGCGGAACCTACAGATTTAAAATACCTCTTTGCAAAAAAGGTCATATCACCTATTTCAACAAGTGCGTTATACGTTTTATCAGCTATGTTTATCGATGAGGCCATTTTTTGTATCTCTTCAAATTTAAAACAGGCCTCCCCTAAAGAAAATGATATAAATCAGTAAAAGGTTCCTTGAAGCGATTTGTCATTATGAAGATCACTTTTAAAAAAGCATACACAGCTCTCGCATGCTTGCAGCAAGAAATAAGAAGTTACAACCAATTCCACTAAGTAGTTTTTAGTCCCTACAAAAGAGCGAGCGAGGATCTTCACGGTACGCAGTACTTTTATTGTGGTTCACAGGTTCTTAAAATTAAAATAGGAACCCGTGCCATGTTTACAATTTTTGATAGATGTGAATTAGAGAATATGCGATCGATAAAAGATTCTTTATGAGCCGATAAAACTTGCATTTGAATACCTAGCCGCTGTATAGACTCTTCAATTACAGCAATAGGCTCCTCGTCTATATGAGTTTCATAAATTACTGGGGTACCATGAAAGTATTTTATAATATCCTCTTGTTCCTTCTTATAATCTATAGAGTCAATGACAAAGCCATAATTAAGACGCATAACGTATATGGTGGATGGATACTTTTTAACCAGTTGAGCAAAAGGTTCCTTTCCACATTCATCAAAGGAATCATCATAATCCAATAAATATTCTATGTTACTCGGGTATACAAAATTAAAACCGTCTGGAATCGCTAGCAATGGACACTCCGTTTTACGTATAATACGCAAGGTATGCGAACTAAATATGGATTCAATGATATCGCTCTTGCCATCGGTGCCACAAACTATTAAATCAATATTATAGGAAATAACTGCGTCATTGATAGCTTTAGTAAAAACATCATAATCCACTATAGTATAAAAAGTAAAATCTTCTTTTGCTGTTTGCTTGATAAGCTGTTCTTTGATCTCTTTAAGACTGTCTTGATGATCTCTTAACAATGCCGAACTAATAGCGTCTTTAGGGTTAGCTACCATAAGGTCATCCATCGTGTAGTCCCAGAATTTTTGAACACTTAATAAGTGAAAATTACATTTTTTACCTTTAAAAAGTTTTAAAGCATAATCATGTGCGTTTTCAGATTTAACGCTTAAGTCAGTAAGTAGTAAAATGTTATCCATCCTGATTTATTTAAAGAATTAAAATTAACAGAAATGAATGAGGGAAACTATGACGAAAATCAATTAATCAATCCCCATTTTTCAAGATGACCCTATTGAATTTATAAGAGTTGAACCCCATTTTATTCCCCCTGAATACCTCTATAAACCCAGTGCCCATTTTCTTTGCAAAATCGAGAATTTTCATAAATCATCTCTACGTTGTTATTTTCTATGTAAAAGGCTTTAAACGCTACCGCACCAGTGCTATCTTTATTTAAACCTTCCATGCTATGAAGTACTACAAGTTTGATCCAGTTCACAGAGTTGGTCCAATTTTCTATTTGCTGAGCCTCTTTATTTTTAGGTCTTATAGAACTATGACAGCTCTCTTTTAAAAACGCGATATTACCTAGTACAAAAGCACTGTATCTAGAACGCATGAGTTGCTCTGCAGTGGTTGCTAGAAAGATATGTTGATGTACTTTTTTACAACAGTTTTCATAAAGACGGGAAGGATCGCAGGGACATTTCATAAAAGTGAGTGATTTATGCCTTTTTAATCTAATAAAAGATTGTTTTCAGTTAACTTAAAAGCCTGCTCTGCTACTAAAAACAAGGGATCTCCATGCTTTTCCGACCAAAATCCGTCAAGCACATTTTTAGAAAAACATTGGTAAGCCACCACACCTTTAATATACTGATTTTGCTCCCCTAAATAAGTAAAATTAATAACCAAAATTTGATCCCTAAAAAATCCAGCACCCATTTGAACCTGATGGCCACTGTTATTCCATACGGCGTCAATCCTTTTAGTAGCAACTAATGACAAACTAAGTTTCCCTTTGTAACTGCTCTTTACAGCGTCTTGATTGTACCCATTGATGAGGTAATCCCCAACCAATTCCTCTACAGTCATGTACCTCTCATTTTTATACAAAGGTAAGACCTACCACGTTGAAGTGGATATACTTTATATTTGTGCTTTATCTAATGATTATGGCCAAGCAAGGGAAAGAAAAAAATCTCAGAAACAAGAATAAGCATACCGAGCTTATCGAGCGCATTAAAAACAAAAAACGTACCAAAAAAGAACTGCGTACCGAGCGTCTAAAAGCGATTACTAAGGCTGCACAAGAAGCCGCCAAAAAAGAAAATTCCTGATCGAAAAAAGAAAATAAAGCAACTGATCTGTTTTTAAGACAGCTATTTAATCGTAAAAGAAAGTGGGTCTTGATAAACGTTCCCCTCGCTCCCTAAAATTGTTAAGACTCCCTATCATTCCCTACCTTTGCAACATGCGCAACCTACAGATTGATAATAGCTTTACCAATTCCTTACCTAAAGATCCCATAACGGAAAATTACACCCGACAGGTAGCACATGTAGCGTTTTCAACAGCGCTACCACTAAAATTCCCTAAGAGTAGTTTGATACATGTTTCCAAGCTCGCAAAAGAACTAGGTTTTACCAAAGAAGAGATAGAGTCCGATGAGTTTTTACTACTCTTTACGGGCCAGCACCTGTACCCAAACACAGAATCTTATGCAATGGCTTATGCCGGACATCAATTTGGCAATTGGGCTGGACAGTTAGGCGATGGCCGCGCGATCAATTTGTTTGAGACCTTGCAAGATGGCAACCGCTGGGCTTTTCAATTAAAAGGCGCTGGTCCAACGCCCTATTCGCGCCGTGGTGATGGCCTAGCGGTCTTGCGATCCAGTATCAGAGAACATTTGTGCAGTGAAGCCATGCATCATTTAGGCATTCCTACCACTCGATCCCTATCCCTGGCATTAAGTGGCGAAGAAGTATTGCGAGATATCATGTACGAAGGCCATCCCGCTTTTGAAAAAGGAGCTATCGTCTGTCGGGTAGCCCCTAGCTTTATACGATTTGGTAATTTTGAGTTGGCTGCCGCTCAAGGCGATAACGAACTTCTCAAACAACTTGCCGATTATACCATTGCCAGCTTTTTTACAGACATCAAAACCAGTGGTGCCGCAGCTTATATACAATTCTTTCAAGAAGTAACAGATCGCACCTTAGCAATGATCATGCATTGGCAGCGAGTAGGCTTTGTACATGGAGTGATGAATACCGATAACATGTCCATTCTAGGACTGACTATAGATTATGGACCTTATGGGTGGTTAGAGCCTTACGACCACGGCTGGACTCCTAATACCACCGATGGACAACATAAAAGGTACCGCTATGGTGCACAACCTGAAATTGGGCTATGGAATTTACTTCAACTGGCCAATGCCCTTTTTCCATTGATAGAAGATGCGCCGGCTCTTCAAAGAATTCTAGATAGTTATACAACCGCTTATCAAGTACAGTATTTAGATACCATGATGAATAAGATCGGTATCTATTACACTCATAAAGACGACCGTGATTTGATACAAAAACTAGAAGAAAACCTGCACCTTCACGAGACTGACATGACTATTTTTTATAGGGAATTGAGTAAAATTGATGCAACAACAGCCGTAAAAGACGCTTTTAAAATCATTTCAGCGTCATTTTACACCAATACTGCTCTAAACGAAAAGCATAAAAATACTTGGTTAGAATGGTTAGAAAGCTATATTTCAAGGCTAGAATTTGATTTAAAACAAACTGATCATGACGACTTCGCTTTCGCGAAAGCGAGAATAGAAAAAATGAACAAAACCAATCCTAAATACGTTTTGAGAAACTACATCTCACAGCTGGTTATCGATGCGGCTGACCAAGGTGATGATGAATTACTTGGAGAGGTATATGAAATGCTACAACACCCTTATGACGAGCAGCCCGAATTTGAAAAATGGTATGCTTTACGACCAGAATGGGCGCGATCTAAAGTAGGTTGTAGTATGTTGAGTTGTAGTAGTTAAAAGGTACACAAGTCTCGATGCTCCCATTATAGATGTTGCCCAATATATCACGAACACAATCTTTTTTTAAGTCACAAGAACCATACACCTTATCTATGGGCTGGTCATTAGAGAGTTGGAGCGTTAACAAGTTTTAGTCTGTCTATTGTCTATCAGATAAATATTATATTTGAGGTATTCACTAACCAAAAACGATGTCCATTTACCTTACCTACCCCAACCAAATAATACTGTAAATTTGAGAAAAGCAACTTATCTAGACAAGAAGCTCGTATCTGAAATACTGGTTTCTGCCTTTTTACCATTGAAAGGAGAAAACTCTATAAATCTTGTGGTAAAACAAGATCGAAAAAGAACAGAGCGCATGCAGGTGCTAATGGAGTACTTATTTGAAAGAGCCTTACTTTTTGGAGAAGTTTATATATCAGATAATGACCAAGCATGTATCTTATTGAAATTCCCTCACCTAGAAAAAATCACTTTTAGAACCATCATTCTAGACCTTAAAATGGCCTTTACATGTATAGGTATAGAACGTATTTTTGGTGTGATAAAAAGGCAGCACATAGCACATAAAAACTATCCTAAAGAAGAACATATAAGACCGGTTATACTTGGGGTTAAAAGGGAATCTGACGGTAAGGGGACTGCTGTCCGTTTAATGATAAAACTCAGAAATAAATATAAGAACAACACGCTACCCGTCATCATAGATGCGGCATCCATAAACAATGCTCAAATGTATCAGAAATTTGGGTTTAGGCTTATTAAAAAAGAAGAAACTCTTGGTTTTCCTATTTACTTTTTAAGGCTCAATTAGTACTTGGCTGCAATGGTTAAAAGTTTATTTAGAGCGACTGGTGTTTGATGTGCAGCAAACTGATGATGACGACTCCGCTTTCGCGAAAGCGAGAATAGAAAAAAGGAGCAAGACTACAAAATACGTCTTGAGAACCTACAATCTCACAGCTGTTAGAGATAAGGCTGACCAAGGTGTTTATAAATTACTTCAACACCCATACGACGAGCAGCCAAAATTTGAAAAATGATATGCCTTGCGACCAGAACGGGCGCGCTCTTATGTAGGTTGTAGTATATAGAGCTTTAGCGGTTAAAAAGTCCGTTAAGTCTAGGGTCTCCTTTTATTCATGTTGCACAACTGTTTTGCCTTGATTCAAATTCATGATTTATTAAAAAAGACCTATTTTGTTCACAACTTTTTGTTGGTCCACATTAATTAGTAGGGCCAGCATGATCAAAACTATCAACAAAAAAAACGATGCACCATGGGTGCACCGCTTTAAATGTTTTCACAACGGAATAATCCTTATTGTGAATTGCTTTCAGATTGTAAAGGTAAGAATAATTTTATTAAAGAATATAAAGGGAAACCGTAAGAGTTCTCTTTTTATTGTTAGTACATTTAATGCTTCTTATTAAAATGAACTATGAAAAAAATATTAGGACTGGATTTAGGCACAACGAGTATAGGATGGGCATTGATTGAAGAAGCTGAAAATAGAGAAAACTCAAAAATTATTAAGCTTGGCGTAAGAGTCAATCCTCTGTCGGTAGATGAAAAAATCAACTTTGAAGGAGGAAAACCTATTTCAACTAATGCTGATAGAACCTTGAAAAGAGGAGCTCGAAGAAATCTAGATCGCTTTCAGCTACGCAGAGATAATTTAATAGGAATATTAAAAGATCATAGTTTTATAAAGAATGACACTGCCTTGACTGAAATAGGCAAGAATACAACTCATCAAACCTTGTTTTTAAGAGCTAAAGCAGCTAGAGAAAAAATAGCCTTAGAAGATCTCTCAAAAGTGCTTCTTGCCATCAATAAAAAACGTGGCTATAAAAGTAGCCGAAAAACAAAAGAGGAAAGTGATGGTGTTGCGGTAGATGGAATGGCGGTAGCAAAAATATTATATGAAGATGAACTTACGCCAGGTGAATACACTTTTAGTTTATTAAAAAATAAGAAAAAACATATTCCTGATTTTTATCCTTCAGATTTAAAAAGTGAGTTTACAGCGATTTGGAAAAATCAAAAACTGTATTACCCTGAGTTACTTACTGAAGACCTTTTCCTAGAACTACAAGATAAAAATAAAGGTCAGACATGGACTATTTGTTCCAAACCTTTTGGAATAGAAGGTAAATACTTGAAAGGTTCTAAAGACGAACAGCGTTTACTAAAGTACCAATTTAGAAAAGATGGGCTTAAGGAACAGCTGGATCTAGAACAACTTGCCATTGCGCTACAGGAAATTAACAATGATATTAACGGCACAAGCGGCTATCTAGGTAAAATTAGTGATCGTAGCAAAATCTTGTATACTGATAAAATTACTGTAGGCGAATACATGTTTGATCAAATCAAAAAAGATCCTCATACTCCACTTAAAAACCAAGTCTTTTATAGACAAGATTACCTTGACGAATTTGAGCTCATTTGGAATACTCAAGCTGCGTTTTACCAACAGCTTTCTGAAGAATTAAAGTCAGAAATCAGGGATGTCGTTATCTTTTATCAAAGACCCCTTAAATCACAAAAAGGACTGTTAAGCCATTGTATATTTGAGAGTTGGGAACAGGAATATTATGATCAGATTAAAGAAAAAACTAGAAAAAGGACCGTAGGTCATCGAGTAATTCCTAAATCTTCACCGCTTTTCCAACAATTTAAAATCTGGCAAAACATCAATGACCTTGAGTTCAAGTATATCGGGAAAAATATTGATGAATTAAAAAAAGAAGATCTCATTATTGATAAAAAGTTAGTTACATTAAAAATAGATCAAGAAGACAGAGAACTTTTGTTTAACGAAGCAAATTCAAAAGCAAACTCAAAAGGCAAAATAAGCACAACAGAAGTATTAAAACTACTAGGGCTTTCTTCAAAGGACTGGAAATGTAATTTCGAGGAGGGCATTAATGCAAACACAACCAATCAAAAGCTACTCGATGTTTATCAAACCATTGCTACTAGAGAGGGTTATGGCCACGACTGGAGCAAAAAAACTTCAAGAGAGATTTGGGAAGAACTACAAGTTGTATTTAACGATATAGGAATAGATAACGCCATATTAGGTTTTGACCCTTTAATAGAAGGAAATGAATACAGCAGTCAGAAGAATCTAGAGTTATGGCACCTACTCTACTCTGCAGGAGATGGTGGCAAAGTACAGGAAGATGATCGACTCATTTATGGAAATCAAGATGTAGCATTAAGAAAGAAACTACATCTTAAATATGGCTTTAAGCCAGAATATGCCAAAATGTTAAGCAATATTTCCTTTCCCAACGATTATGGAAGTCTTTCTTCTAGAGCTATTCGGAAGATAATGCCACATCTTATGGAAGGTCATGATTATTATGAGGCTTGTGATTTAGCAGGTTACAACCATTCCAGCAGCTTAAATAAGGAAGAAAACGACAATAGAATATTAGCAGACAAACTAGAACTAATAAGTAAAAACAGCCTACGTAACCCTGTGGTAGAGAAAATTCTTAATCAAGTAGTAAATCTAGTTAATCAGGTTATCGATACCTATGGAAAACCCGACGAGATACGCATAGAACTTGCGCGCGAACTCAAAAAGTCAACAGAAGAGCGTAAGAGGATGACCCAGTACATCAACACTGCAACAAAACTAAATCAAGACATTGCCAAAACTATTCAGAAAGATTTTGGGTTTACACCTACAAAAAATGATGTAGTTAAGTATAAACTTTGGGAAGAACTCTCTTCAAGAGGCTATAAATCACTTTTTTCTGACACTTATATTTCAAAGGAAGATTTATTCAGTAAAAAAATTGACATAGAGCATATTATTCCCAAAGCCCTGGTCTATGACGATTCCTTTTCAAATAAAACACTGGCATACCGCGAGGTTAATTTAAAAAAAGCTAACCGCACTGCCATGGACTTTATAAGTCAAGATAAAAGTAAGGATATCGAAGTTTATAAGGAAAGGGTTGAAGCCCTCTATAATAAAGGAAAGGGCGCTATTACTAAGGCTAAACGAGATAAACTGCTCAAGGCTGCTGGAGATATTAATGAAGGTTTTATAGAACGTGACCTTAGAAACAGCCAGTATATAGCAAAAAAATCTAGAACACTTTTAGAAAAAGTTTGCAAAACCGTTACCCCTACCACAGGTATGATTACTGATAAATTACGAGAGGAATGGGGAATTATCAATGTGTTAAAAGAACTTAATCTAGATAAGTACAGAGCATTGGGTCTTGTAGAAATGGAGCAACGCAAGCATGGCAAGGAGGTAGAGAAAATACAAGATTGGACCAAAAGAAATGACCACCGCCATCACGCGATGGACGCTCTTGCTGTGGCGTTTACCACGGTTAGTCATATTCAATACATCAATAATCTTAACGCTAGAAAAAACAAGCTTCATGAAAAACACAAGCTTATATTAGGAATAGAAAATAAGATTACCAAGCTGGTCGTAAATAAAAATGGTAAAAACAAAAGGATCTATATAAAACCCTTCCCTAACTTTAGAAGCCAAGCAAAAACCAACTTAGAAGAAATACTCATTTCCTTTAAGGCGAAAAACAAAGTCGTTACAAAGAATATTAACAAAACAAAAAAAGAAGGTGGTTACAACAGGAAGATATCTCTTACTCCTAGAGGTCAGTTGCATAAGGAAACTATATACGGTAAATCTTTGACTCCAGAAGTCAAGACCACTAAACTTAATAAAAAATTTGCTTTCGCTAAAGCGGAACAAATTATTGATCAAAAACAAAAAATTCTAGTCTTGGAGTATTTAAAAAAATACAAGGATAATCCTGAGATAGCATTTGATGGCAAGACCTTTAATGAAGACCCCCTATTATGGCATAACAAACCGCTAACAGACGTTCTTTGCTATAAAGAAATTTATACCATAAGAAAAGATGTTGCACCCGATTTAAAAATTGACAAAGTTGTAGATAACGGCACAAAAGAAATACTGAGAAAGAGGTTAAAAGAATATGGTGACAATGCTAAAGAAGCTTTTTCAAACCTTGAAAAAAATCCTATTTGGCAAAATGAAGAAAGAGGTATTGCTATAAAAAAAGTGACTATCACAGGAGTCACAAATGCAGAGCCTTTGCATACAGCTAAAGATCACTTAGGTAATGATTTAATAGGTGAAAACAGTATCAAAATACCTGCGGACTATGTGAGTTTAGGAAATAATCATCATGTAGCTATATATAAAGATCGTAAGGATAAGTTACAGGAAAAAGTAGTTTCCCTATATGAAGCGGTTATCAGGTCCAATCAAGGTCTCCCTATAATTGATAAAACTTACCAACAAGAAGAGGGTTTGGAGTTTCTATTTACCATGAAACAAAACGAGATGTTTGTTTTCCCAAGTGAAGAATTTGATCCTAAGGAAATTGATTTAATGGATGATAAAAATAGAAAATTGATAAGTGCAAATTTATTTAGAGTTCAAAAAATGGGAAGTAAAGATTATTGGTTTAGACATCACTATGAAACAGAAGTAACAAATAATATCGATTTTGCGTACAAGAGGATACAAACCGCTAATCATTTATCTGATATTAAAAAAGTGAGATTAAACCATATTGGCAAAATTGTTCATATAGGAGAGTATTAAAATAAAATGATAAAACGCACCCTATTCTTTGGTAATCCAGCGTATCTCAGTACTAAAAACGACCAACTGGTCGTTTCTTTTCCCGATGAAAGTCGGGAACAAAAAACCATCCCTATTGAAGATCTAGGGTATATTGTGTTGGAACATCCTCAAATCACGATAACCACAGGATTGATTAGAAAACTGGTAGATAATAAAACCGCTGTGGTCACTTGTAATGCGCAGCATTTACCTACTGGTTTTCTACAACCTTTGCAAGGGCATAGCGAGCAAACGGAGCGTTACCGGCATCAATTAAATGCCAGCGTACCGCTTAAAAAGAACCTATGGCAGCAAACAGTAACAGCTAAAATTGAAAACCAAGCACTACATTTTAAAAAACTAGGAAAAAATCCATTGCGACTAGAACGTTATGCCAAAGAAGTGAAAACGGCTGATCATGATAACCAAGAAGCCCTAGCTGCTGCGTTTTATTTTCAAAATTTATTTGAGCTTCCTGAATTTAGCAGAAACCAGAAAGGAGTCGCACCCAATGGCTTATTGAATTATGGTTATGCGATTTTAAGAGCCGTTACCGCAAGAGCTTTGATCTCTAGCGGCTTGTTACCCAGTATAGGAATCTTTCATTCAAATAAATACAATGCTTTTACTCTAGCAGATGATATTATGGAACCTTACCGCCCATTTGTAGACCACATCATTTGGGAAATGGTACAACGTGGGGCTGACATAGAAGAAGTTTCTACAGATCTCAAAGCGCAATTATTAATGATTCCTGCCATAGATGTTTTTATAGATGGGAGAAACAGTCCATTAATGAACGCCATGAGCCGCACTACCAATTCCCTTTGGGAATGTTTTTATGGCAGCAGCCGCAAGATTAAATATCCAGAATTTCAAGGAAATTTTTTGAATATGTAAAAAAAATGAAACAACATGAATCATCTGGAAACGCTCAATCAATATCGATCTATGTGGGTACTCGTATTTTTTGATCTTCCTACAGAAACCCGACTCGAACGCAAAGCTGCTAGTGGTTTTAGAAAACGACTGCTAGACGATGGTTTTAATATGTTTCAGTTCTCTATTTACCTACGCTTCTGCCCTAGCCGAGAAAACAGCACCGTCCATATTAAGCGAACTAAAAACAACTTACCTAAAAAAGGAAAGGTATGCATCATGCAAATTACCGATAAGCAATTTGGTATGATGGAGTTATTTCATGGTAAAAAGGAAATAGAAAAAGAAACAGGAGAGCAGCAATTAGAATTATTCTAGAACTACAAAATGTCAGTTCGAGCAGAGTTGAGAATGATTTAAAGTCATTAAAAACCTTTCCTAAGAACATCTATCAAACACAGAGAACCAAAGCGATATGACCTGCGGGTTTCCATAAAGATACGACTGAGCGTCCATAAAAGCTGCTGCAAAGGTTTTAGAGAGAGGTTGTGCGATGGCTGCAATTACTATTTAGGATCTCAAAAACGAACAACAATCCTACGTCTACATTTAAAAAACAACCTCTTTTACCTTTTCTAGGTAGCTGTATAAAACACAGATACCCAGCAATATATACTGGGTATACTGTGAATTATCCTGTAAAGATAATGCCTGAAAGCAATTCACAACTAGATTCTTTAAGCACTCTTACGATTCTATACTGTGAATTATCCTGTAAAGATAATGCCTGAAAGCAATTCACAACAACTACTAGGAAGGGATCAGGACTTTGTAGACTGTGAATTATCCTGTAAAGATAATGCCTGAAAGCAATTCACAACAGTAAAGGATTTAGACATTAAAGAGCATGTACTGTGAATTATCCTGTAAAGATAATGCCTGAAAGCAATTCACAACTCGTCTTTTCCCTTGTCGAGTTCTGTTTCTACTGTGAATTATCCTGTAAAGATAATGCCTGAAAGCAATTCACAACAAACTCGCCAAACCTCCAGTTTTGAAATACACTGTGAATTATCCTGTAAAGATAATGCCTGAAAGCAATTCACAACACATCTGCATGGTTTAAAAACAACTTAACGACTGTGAATTATCCTGTAAAGATAATGCCTGAAAGCAATTCACAACCGGCTTGCCTATCTGATTTGGATAAAGTAGACTGTGAATTATCCTGTAAAGATAATGCCTGAAAGCAATTCACAACAGTGCAACGCTGCCAATTCAAAGCGTAGCGACTGTGAATTATCCTGTAAAGATAATGCCTGAAAGCAATTCACAACAGGCTTTCTATTATTTGTATTTAAAAAACTACTGTGAATTATCCTGTAAAGATAATGCCTGAAAGCAATTCACAACAGGTAAGAACCAACCCCCTACCATGTTGACACTGTGAATTATCCTGTAAAGATAATGCCTGAAAGCAATTCACAACAAGGTCGTCGCCGTTCCCATCGTTAGGTTCACTGTGAATTATCCTGTAAAGATAATGCCTGAAAGCAATTCACAACACGAGAATTTCTATAAATGTTTATAAAATCACTGTGAATTATCCTGTAAAGATAATGCCTGAAAGCAATTCACAACTTTCAACAAGAGCTTCTTGCTTTGCAAGTTACTGTGAATTATCCTGTAAAGATAATGCCTGAAAGCAATTCACAACCGATCTTACCTTGCTCCTACTGGAATGTATACTGTGAATTATCCTGTAAAGATAATGCCTGAAAGCAATTCACAACGCGTGTCGCCGTTACTTGTGATGTCTACGACTGTGAATTATCCTGTAAAGATAATGCCTGAAAGCAATTCACAACACTTCGGGGTACATTCACGAAGATCAAAAACTGTGAATTATCCTGTAAAGATAATGCCTGAAAGCAATTCACAACAAATACTCTACGTGTTCTTTGTCCCCTTTTACTGTGAATTATCCTGTAAAGATAATGCCTGAAAGCAATTCACAACTCAAGGTAAGTAGTATGTATATAATTAGTAACTGTGAATTATCCTGTAAAGATAATGCCTGAAAGCAATTCACAACTAAAACATCGCTAAAGCCTTTTATCCATCGACTGTGAATTATCCTGTAAAGATAATGCCTGAAAGCAATTCACAACTCTTACGGTGTTATCCATATTGGTAAGCACACTGTGAATTATCCTGTAAAGATAATGCCTGAAAGCAATTCACAACTCATCTTTGCCTTTGTCAAGCTCTGTTTCTACTGTGAATTATCCTGTAAAGATAATGCCTGAAAGCAATTCACAACTAGATTGGGCTTTAATACCGAAAGCACATAACTGTGAATTATCCTGTAAAGATAATGCCTGAAAGCAATTCACAACCATTCACGAAGACCAAAATGCAACTATTGAACTGTGAATTATCCTGTAAAGATAATGCCTGAAAGCAATTCACAACATGGACAGTAAACTTAAACGGATACTAAAAACTGTGAATTATCCTGTAAAGATAATGCCTGAAAGCAATTCACAACGGCTCTGGCTTAGATTACGCTAACTTTCAAACTGTGAATTATCCTGTAAAGATAATGCCTGAAAGCAATTCACAACTAAATTGTACGGTAAACATATGTTTTATTCACTGTGAATTATCCTGTAAAGATAATGCCTGAAAGCAATTCACAACAAGGAGTGGATATACAAAACATAAACTTAAACTGTGAATTATCCTGTAAAGATAATGCCTGAAAGCAATTCACAACACACTCCGTTTAGTTATAAAAGTAAGAAGCACTGTGAATTATCCTGTAAAGATAATGCCTGAAAGCAATTCACAACTAACGAAACCGTTTGAGCGTGCATTCAAAGACTGTGAATTATCCTGTAAAGATAATGCCTGAAAGCAATTCACAACTATAACCACCCTCAAAAGTTGGAATAATTGACTGTGAATTATCCTGTAAAGATAATGCCTGAAAGCAATTCACAACTTATCTTGCCATGCCCTTTCAAAACTAGTAACTGTGAATTATCCTGTAAAGATAATGCCTGAAAGCAATTCACAACTGATGGTGTATCAATAGGATTTAACATTCACTGTGAATTATCCTGTAAAGATAATGCCTGAAAGCAATTCACAACTATATTAATATTAGAAGTTGGTGCAAGATTACTGTGAATTATCCTGTAAAGATAATGCCTGAAAGCAATTCACAACTAAATAAAGTAAGCGGAAGCAAGATACTATACTGTGAATTATCCTGTAAAGATAATGCCTGAAAGCAATTCACAACTTCTTTAAAAGAATCTTTTGAACTGGCTTACTGTGAATTATCCTGTAAAGATAATGCCTGAAAGCAATTCACAACTATAGTTTTTCGTTAGTAGTGCATGAAGACACTGTGAATTATCCTGTAAAGATAATGCCTGAAAGCAATTCACAACAACAGTCACCGTCGAAGCTAGGTGAAATTTACTGTGAATTATCCTGTAAAGATAATGCCTGAAAGCAATTCACAACTATTGCAAGCTCTTGCTCTGGAATGCGAGACTGTGAATTATCCTGTAAAGATAATGCCTGAAAGCAATTCACAACAGTAATAGGACACCACGAACAAGGCAAGGGACTGTGAATTATCCTGTAAAGATAATGCCTGAAAGCAATTCACAACTAGCGTGCAATCTCAGATTTCTAATATGAAACTGTGAATTATCCTGTAAAGATAATGCCTGAAAGCAATTCACAACTGCCGCAAGGTAAGCCCCACAACTTGGGCAACTGTGAATTATCCTGTAAAGATAATGCCTGAAAGCAATTCACAACTAAAACCTCATCTGTGTGAGCATCGATAAAACTGTGAATTATCCTGTAAAGATAATGCCTGAAAGCAATTCACAACTATTTGAACCATAGAGAGACAGTCAAAGAAACTGTGAATTATCCTGTAAAGATAATGCCTGAAAGCAATTCACAACAGAAGTCAGATATACAATATTACTACGACAACTGTGAATTATCCTGTAAAGATAATGCCTGAAAGCAATTCACAACTATCCCAGCCCATTTAGTAACCTTTGCTATACTGTGAATTATCCTGTAAAGATAATGCCTGAAAGCAATTCACAACAAAGACTGCTGCGTAATTAGTGGATTGTCTACTGTGAATTATCCTGTAAAGATAATGCCTGAAAGCAATTCACAACTAGCATATTGCGATATGGCAAAGTCGAAGGACTGTGAATTATCCTGTAAAGATAATGCCTGAAAGCAATTCACAACTGTATGGGTAATGGGGAATGTTACACGCAAACTGTGAATTATCCTGTAAAGATAATGCCTGAAAGCAATTCACAACTAAGCTTCTATAATCTCATCGGGTAAATCACTGTGAATTATCCTGTAAAGATAATGCCTGAAAGCAATTCACAACATAATGCTTATTGGTTAAAAAATTCTTTTGACTGTGAATTATCCTGTAAAGATAATGCCTGAAAGCAATTCACAACGCCGTAGTAACGCATCAAATCATCTGGAAGACTGTGAATTATCCTGTAAAGATAATGCCTGAAAGCAATTCACAACCGCTATCTTGTACGTTGTACTGCCCCATTAACTGTGAATTATCCTGTAAAGATAATGCCTGAAAGCAATTCACAACTAAAGCCCAATCCGTATCAATGAAGTAACTACTGTGAATTATCTTGTAAAGATAATGCCTGAAAGCAATTCACAACTGATAATTATGACGAATTAAAGCGCAGATAACTGTGAATTATCCTGTAAAGATAATGCCTGAAAGCAATTCACAACTAACTTAATAAACTGGACTTTTAACATTTAACTGTGAATTATCCTGTAAAGATAATGCCTGAAAGCAATTCACAACAGTAGTCGGAGTATTAGGAGGAGTTGCTGCACTGTGAATTATCCTGTAAAGATAATGCCTGAAAGCAATTCACAACACATTCTTTAAGGCTGAAAAGGAAAGTGTTACTGTGAATTATCCTGTAAAGATAATGCCTGAAAGCAATTCACAACACAAATGGACTAACTGGCAAAAGAATTGGAACTGTGAATTATCCTGTAAAGATAATGCCTGAAAGCAATTCACAACAGGGATTGAATTTGTCCAAGACAAAACAAGACTGTGAATTATCCTGTAAAGATAATGCCTGAAAGCAATTCACAACAAAATACACATCTCTAATTACTTTAAAGTAACTGTGAATTATCCTGTAAAGATAATGCCTGAAAGCAATTCACAACTAAACTCCAATCAGTATCAATGAAGTAACTACTGTGAATTATCCTGTAAAGATAATGCCTGAAAGCAATTCACAACTAAATGAATAAACTGGACTTTTAACATTTACTGTGAATTATCCTGTAAAGATAATGCCTGAAAGCAATTCACAACCGCTCTTACCTTGCTCCTACTGGAATGTATACTGTGAATTATCCTGTAAAGATAATGCCTGAAAGCAATTCACAACAAAAACTCCAATCTTTAGCATAATTACCATACTGTGAATTATCCTGTAAAGATAATGCCTGAAAGCAATTCACAACTCCCTAGTATATTCATACCAATCACCATTAACTGTGAATTATCCTATAAAGATAATGCCTTACGACCAAAATGGGCGCGCTCTAAACTATGCTGTAGTTGTTAATTGTAGGATAGATTTTACTAAATTCTTTGGTATAAAGGACATCCGAAGCATCTGGCGTTTTGATCTACAGTAAAAATAACCGACAACTCGTAAATACCGCCTGTACGACCTAATTCCGATACATTGACATCGTAAGAAATACCAAATTTAAAATTCTCGTACTGAAGCCCTCCTAATAAATTAACTGAAGTAATTAAATGTGAATTGGAAGTATTGCGATTAGGATTAGTCGCCATTATAGTTCCAAAATAAAATAAATCAACTATGAATAAAGAACCGAAATCAAACCTATTGTAATCGCCTTGCTGCATATAATTTGCGGTGATCATTAATTTTGTAGAATACGGTAAGAATGTTAAATCTAAATAATCTGCTAGTTTAAATTCATAACCTGCAGTAATAGCAGCCAAAGAATTAAGAGGTAAATTACCTCCAGGTGCAAGAGAAATATTAGGCTTATTCAAATGTTTGAGAGAAGCTCCTATCCAAAAATCTTCGTTATTAAATAGCAGCGATGCACTGACGTCTAAATAAGAAACCTGATCATTAGGATTTAAATTATCTATAGAAATTGGATTGATGGTTTCATTAGTCAAGTCGATCTGATCTTCTAAAATAAGGTTATTGAAATTAAATGACTTGAACCCATAACCAACTTCAATACCTGGTCGAAAATCCCACTCGTCTGTCAACTTTACTTTATAGGCATAGGCCAGGTTGAGCTGCGTGAGACTGAAGTTGGTAAAACGTTCTCGCTGACTCAATACATTTACGCCCACTCCACTATTCATGGAAGGAACCCAAGTATTAAAATTGGCGTAGTCACTATCTACCCTAAAATTAAGGTCAGGCCATTGGGTTCTATGCAACACCCCAGCTTTGGTTGTTTCTTGAAATCCAGTAAACCCTGGATTTAATGTTTCAGGGAATAGGTAATACTGAGTAAATATGGGATCTTGAGCATCTACAGTGGGTACAAAACCTAAAATACAAACAGAAATAATTAGTATACTTCTCATTATGTTTAATCTATTTTTATGAATGGACCTTCGGCAGTAATACGTTCTCCGAAGAATGTTTTGGCATTTAATTGGTAATAGTAATTCCCGTTTTCAGCCTCTCTTCCATTGATTAAACCATCCCATCCAGCGATCGTCTCCCCAGATTCAGAAAAAATAAGAGAACCCCAAGTATCATAAATATTAAATTCCAACTCTTCTAATCCTTCTTGTCGTGGTCTAAAGTTATCGTTCAAATTATCTTCATTAGGGGTAAATGCGCTAGGCATGATCAATTTGTATCCTTTGGATATAAAAAGTGTGATGACAAAGGTCTTGACACATCCGTATTCATAGGTAACCGTTTGAATAATGGTATACTGACCAGCAGTCACATAACTATGTATTGGATTCTCTTCGGTGGAGAACGTACCATCTCCAAAATCCCAAGAAATAGATAAAGGGGCTCCTGTAGCTGTATTGGTAAACTGTATGGGATCTTGAATAGAGTATTCCCCATATGTAGAGAACCCTATAGAATCACTTAAAAAACCAGGATCTCCTATAACTTGTAACGCAACATCAAAGTTGTAGGTTTGAATACAACCTCTGGCATCTGTTGCCGTAAGTGTAATCAATCCATTTTGACCAGTGGACATAAATTCATTATTGGCACCACTAACACTCCCATTGGACCAGCTAAAAACAAATGGCGGGACTCCACCAGAAACAGCTGCGACAAAATCTTGAGAAACGTTGTTAGTTGCACAATCTACATCAATGCTATCGATGACAGAAAGCTCAATAGGTGAAGGTCTGGTTATCGTAAAACTTCTATCCTCAGTACAACCTTGACTGTCAGTCACAGTAACTAGATAATTACCTGATGTAATGTTATCTAAATCCTCAGTGGTTGCTCCATTAGACCAGCTATAGGTAAAAGGCGGTGTTCCTCCAGATACGATGACATTGATGGCACCCGTAGTTGCATTGTCACAATCTATAGCATTAGTACTGCTTCCATCTACTACAAGTGGTGATGGCTCTACAATAGTAAAAGTTTCATTTATAAAACAAGGTGTTCCATCTTCAATAGTAACAGAATAGATTCCTGGTGCTAGATTATTCCTGTTCACACCAGCAGTACTACCATCACTCCATGTCAGTGTTAAGGGTTGTAAACCTCCAATAAAATTGAGTGCTATACTTCCGTCATTTGCTCCAGTACAGGAGATATTTGTCACCACTGGACTGATGTCAAAAATAGGCGCTTCAGGAACAAAAAATGTTGCGGTCTTTGTGCATCCCAAACGGTCTGTTACAGTAATATCATAATTATCAGAACCTAAGTTTGCCTGAAAGAACCCTGTGGCAAGATTGCTCCATGCCGCCGTATACGGCCCACCATTCCCACCGCTAACACTTATGGTCATCGTGGCATCATCTGCTCCATAACAGGTGATTGGCGTTTGTATATTAGTAATGACCATATCGTCCGGTTGAAGAATCTCTAAACCTGTAAGTTCTTTTACTCTTCCATTTGCATCTGTGATACGCACCGTGTATATTCCAGCTGATAAACCAGTAACTACTTGTGTAGGACCAAACATGTTGATGATGCTTGTTACCAAAGTTCCTGAACTATCAAAAATTTCAAACGTATAAGGCGCTACAGAATCTTGAGTAATAACAATACCAAGTGCTCCATCAGAATCTCCAAAACAAACCAAGTCCACATGCGCACTTAGATCTTCCTCAAATAACAATTCTGGTGGTTGTGTCAAAGTAAAATTGAGGAGTACTGGTGGACATACACCGTCATCAATAGCTACTGTATAATCGCCAGCTGCTAGATTGTTGATATCCTGAGTAGTCGCTGCAAAACCATTGGGACCCGTCCAAGAATAGGAATACAGGCCAGACCCTCCATTTACAGAAAGGTCTATTGCACCGTCACTACCTCCAAAGAAACTAACGTTAAAACTGTTATAATCAGAGAGTGTAGCACTTGCGTTGATCTGTGGGTTAACGGTAATCGCATAAACAGCTGGCGGCCCTTCACAGCTAGAACCATTTGTGTTAAAAGTAGCTGTAGCGGTATACGTGACTGTTAGCGGATTTGTAGTACTATTTACAAGTGTTTGCACAGGAATAGTATCAGTTCCGGTTAAGGTGACCCCAGAGATTCCAACAGGTACATTTGCCGTCCAGTTGTACGTAATATTTCCAGGTAAAGCAGAGGAGAGCATCACCAAATCTGTTGAGAATTGATTGCATAACGTTTGGTCTGGAATACTAAAGTCTATTAGCGGGGTTGGAAAAACATCAATAGTTACGGTAAAATTGTTTCCTGTACAAATTCCAGCAATAGGACTCAAAGCATAGACCACGGTTCCTATTTGTGCGGTCGTATTTGTCAAGTTTTGAGTAAAGTTAGCCTGCGGAGTAACTTCTGAAGTGGCCCCATTCACAACACCAGTAGGAGTACTACTTATAATTGTCCAAGTATATTCTGTATTAGAAGGAACTGTATTCACTCCTCCTTGATTAGGATCCATAGTAAATACTTCTGACGTACAAACCACATAATTCTGATCTTGAATCACTGGAAACTGAGAAATAATCACCTCTGCCGTATCAGAAACAATAAGTGGACAACCACCAGTGGTAAACGTAATTTCACAGTAGTAATAGGTAGTCCCTGGAATCGTGTTTTGTGGCAGGAAAGAACTGGAAGTCGCTCCAGTAATAGGAGTTCCACCAGTGGTACTGTCTAACAAATTACTGAACCACTGATAATTAGGCGTTGCTGTACCATTACTAAAAGCTACATTCATTAAGTTAACAGTATCGCCTTCACATACATTACTATCAACAGGTTGAACAGTTACCATAGGTGCTGGAACTATTTCCACCACACTGACATCACTGGTAACATTACAGCCTAGACCAGTTTGGACAATTTCACAATAGTAATAAGCGATCCCTACCGTATTTGTAGGTGGAGTAAAGGTATCAGAAGTCTCACCAGTGATTAGTGTTCCACCGCTATTAGAGTTGGAATTATTAGTATACCACTGATACGAATAACTTCCTAATCCTCCAGTTGCCACAACTACTAAATCATCTGAAGCAGCTCCTTGACATTGGGTTTGATTGGAAATGGGTTGGGAAGAAACCATCGGATCTTCTATTACTATAACCTCAGCTGCTGCACTGCTAATGGAACTACAGCCATTACCTGTGAAGGAAGCTATTGCATAAAAGTAATAATTCCCAAATGTGGTGAACGCTGGAGGTGTATACGTATCCATAGTAGCACCAGAAATAAGGCTTCCTCCTGTATTTGAATTGACTGTGTTAGAATACCACTGATAAGAGATTAATCCCGCACCATCTT
This sequence comes from Nonlabens sp., assembly GCF_018401815.1. GTDB lineage: Bacteria > Bacteroidota > Bacteroidia > Flavobacteriales > Flavobacteriaceae > Nonlabens. Next base: position 149,995 of record NZ_JAGYKG010000004.1, on the reverse strand, counting down.
GAACGGCAACTGTAAGTGGCACAATGGATCCTCCTACACATATATCTTGAGTTCCTAAGGGATCTGTAGCTATTGTTGCCTCAGCAACCACTTCTACTCGAGCAATAGTCGATGTGATCGCTGAACACCCACCTTGAGAAAACATGATCTCACAATAATAAAACAACTCTCCTAATACATCAGATGGCGGAATAAAGTTAGCGTTGGTCTCTCCTGCAATAGCAGTTCCCCCGCTAGCACTAGCAGTGGTATTACTGTACCATTGATAACTTGCTGTTCCTGTTCCATTTGAAAAAGCAACAGTCAGTACATCTGCACTTCCGTTAATACACAGCTCTTGGTTGGTTAAGGGCTGGATCGAAAATGACGGAGCAGGAACAATCTCGACACTAGCTACATCACTAGTAACATCACATCCTATTCCGGTCTGTGTAACTTCACAGTAATAATAAGTAATACCTATCACACTAGTATCTGGAGTAAAGCTCACTCCATTTGCACCTGCTAATAACGTTCCACCGATAGAAGAGTTGGAAGTGTTTTGATACCATTGATAACTAAATGTACCTGTTCCATTTGCTGCAGCAACAATTAAATCATCAGGAACTGCTCCTTGACAATGCGTCTGAGTAGGCAGCGGTTGCATGCTAATATCAGGGTCAGGTCTAACGATGACTTCTGCAACATTACTCGTAGTTGATCCACAACCTATGCCATCAAGTGTTGCTACCACATAGAAATAAAAGGTTCCCGCTGTCACGAAAGTAGCCGGAGTATAAGAATCTTGATCAGCACCAGCAATCAAGGTTCCACCAGAAGTAGAATTACTTGAATTGCTAAACCATTGATATGTAATGACACCTGTTCCGTCTTGAACAGCAACAGTCAATGGCATAATAATACCTCCTTCACACAATTCTTGTGTCACTAAAGGTTGAGAAGAGATCGTCGGTAAAGGTACGACCTCTACTCTAGCTGTTGTTGAAAAAATAGAACTACAACCTCCTTGAGAAAAGGTGATCTCACAATAATAGAAGGTTTCTCCTAAAGTGTCTGCAATAGGGTTATAGGTACTAGAAGTAGCTCCCGTTATTAGAGTTCCAGTGGTAATATCATTAACACTGTTGCTGTACCATTGATAAGAAGGAGTTCCTGTTCCATTAGCATAAGCTAAGGTGAGCGGATCTGGCATACCGTTAATACAGACTGTTTGATCTATTATAGGTTGAGAGGTAATGATAGGTGCTTCCACTACAATGACTTCGGCAACATCACTAAGAGCATTACAACCTTCACCTGATTGTATTATTTCACAATAATAAAAGACCGTTCCTACAGCTGCAGTAGGTGGTGTAAAAGTATCATTGGTCTCACCTACTATAGCGGTACCCCCAGTGTTGGAATTGGTTGAGTTAGTGTACCATTGATAACTAAAGGTGCCTGTACCGTTTGCTGCTACCACATTTAAGTCATTAGGAACTGCTCCTTGACAATGAGTTTGTGATGCAAGTGGTTGTGCCGTCACGTCTGGATCGGGTACAACGTTTACTTCCGACACATCACTAGCAGTATTTCCACATCCTGTTCCATTTAAAGAAGCTACCGCGTAATAATAAAAGTTACCAGCCGTATTAAAAGCAGGTGGTGTATAAGAGTCTAAAGTAGCTCCCAAAATGGCAGTACCACCAGTATTCGAGTTGGTCGTATTGGAATACCACTGATAGGTTATAGTTCCTGTTCCTCCAGTTACTGCTATGTTTAATGGCATGATCATCCCGCCTTCACATATATCTTGTATCACAGCAGGTTGTGCACTAATGGTTGGAAGTGGCTCTATATTCACTTGGCCTGTATTTGTTACTATAGAACTACATCCTCCTTGAGAGAACGTCAATTCACAATAATAAAAAACAGTTCCTGTCGGAGTATTAGGTGGCGTGTAAGAGCTCATAGTTGCTCCAGAAATTATAGTTCCAGAAGACGTGTCATTTACCGTATTGCTATACCATTGATAACTTACGGTTCCTGTTCCATTGGTAAAAGCAACACTTAGCGAATTTACCGTCCCATTCAAACAGAGTTCTTGTAATGCTTCAGGCTGTGTAGTAATCGTTGGCGCAGGAACTATTTCTACTCTAGAAGTAGCACTCACCACCTCACAACCAGCAACGTCTTGTGTAATTACACAATAATAATAGGTTATTCCCACAGCTGTTGTAGGTGGAACATAGGTTGCGGTAGTAGCTCCTGCAATTGCAGTACCCCCTGTGTTTGCATTGACTGAGTTGGAATACCATTGATAACTGATGGTTCCCAATCCATTGGCTATGCTTAGCGTAAGATCATTTGGGATGGCTCCTTGACAGTGTGTTTGATTTGCAAGAGGTTGTGCTGTCACCTCTGGATCAGGGACAACCTTTACCTCAGCTACTTGACTAGATACAGCATTACAACCTATTCCATCTAGAGTAGCTATTGCATAGAAATAAAAATTACCCGGCGTATTAAAAACAGACGGCGTATATGCATCTGCAGTAGCTCCTGAGATGGCAGTACCACCAGTATTGGAATTGCTTGTATTAGAATACCACTGATAGGTTATAGTTCCTGTTCCTCCAGTTACTGCTATGTTTAACGGCATGATCATCCCGCCTTCACAAATATCTTGTGTCGTTAAAGGTTGTGTAACAATAGTTGGTTGTGGATACACCTCTACTCTTGCCGTATTAGAAAAAATAGAACTACAACCTCCTTGTGAAAAAAGTAATTCGCAATAATAGAACAACTCGCCTACAGGGCTACTAGGTGGTGTATAGGAACTACTAGTTGCACCGCTAATAGGTGTTCCGCCTGTAGTGCTATTTGAAGAATTGCTGTACCATTGGTAGGTTGCTGTACCTGCACCGTTAGTAAAGGAAATGTTTAAAGCAGCTAAAGTACTATTAATACAAATTTCTTGATTCGGATTTGGTTGTGTTGTAATACTAGGTGATGGAACAATTTCAACAGTTGATATATTACTAGTCACCTCACATCCGGAAGCTGCTTGAGTAATCACACAGTAGTAGTAAACTGTTCCAACAGTACCTGTAGGAGGAGTATAAGCAGGAGACGAAGCTCCTGCGATAAGAGTTCCTCCTGTATTAGATGCGGTATTATTAGAATACCATTGATATATTAAAGAACCTATCCCGCCTGACGCAGCTACGACCAAATCATCAGCTGCAGCATTTTGACATTGAGTTTGAGATGTTTGAGGTTGAGTAGTAATGATCGGGTCATTGACAACATTAATAGTGGCTACGTCACTAAGAGTAGAACCACAACCTGTACCGTCAAAAATAGCTTCTACATAAAAATAATAAACTCCAGGAGCAGTAAATACGGGTGGTGTATAGGAAAGCTGAATAGCTCCTGCTATAGCGGTCCCACCGCTTGTATTGGAATTTGTAGTATTGCTGTACCACTGATAAGTAGCATTTCCAAAACCTCCAGAGGTTGAAATGCTTAGCACTTGACTTGTCCCTCCCTCACAAATGTCCTGAGTATTGATAGGGTTTGTTGAAATTATAGGCAACGGATGTACTTCAACTCGAGCCGTGTTAGAAAAGATAGAACTACAACCTCCTAGCGAAAAAGTAATCTCACAATAGTAAAATAACTCCCCCACTGCATCAGTAGGAGGTACATACGTATCACTTGTTGCTCCTACAATCAAACTGCCGCCAATAGTGGCATTTGTGGTAGTGCTATACCATTGATAACTAGCTGTACCAGCTCCATTTGTAAAGGCTACCTGAAGGGACTGTGCATTGTTCGTGGAATTGCCATCTAAACAAACATCTTGGTCTGGTATGGGTTGAGAAGTTATTAGGGGAGCCGCCACGATGATCACCTCAGCCGTATCACTTGTGGTTTCACAGCCTGAAATACTTTGAGTAATCACACAATAATAATATAAGGTGCCTAAATTAGTAGTAGGTGGCGTAAAACTAGCGTTAATTTGTCCTACCAATAGGGAACCTCCTGTATTGGAATTGGTCGTATTGGAATACCATTGATAGCTTGGAGTTCCTAATCCATTAGCGACAGCAACGTTTAGTGCGGTAGCATTAGCTCCTTGACAATGGGTTTGAGTAAGTAATGGTTGAGTGGTAACAATAGGATCTGCAACGACATTAATAGATGCTACATTGGAAGCTACGCTTCCACAACCACTTCCATCATAGGTAGCTACAGCGTAATAATAAAATGTTCCAACAGTTGAAAAAGTTGGTGGTGTGTAAGTTGCTTGATTAGCTCCGGGTATGGAAATTCCACCTGTATTCGTATTAGAAGCGTTTGAAAACCACTGATAAGAAAGGTTTCCTATACCACCAATAGCTTGCACATTTAAATCAACAGCGTTTCCTCCTTCACAAATTTCTTGGGTATTAAGTGGGCTTGTTATAGTGGGCAATGGAAAAATAGTAACTCTAGTTGTATTGGTGAGAATTGATGCGCAATTACCTGAAGGAAATGTGATTATACAATAATAGTACTCGGTGCCTACTACTGTATTATCAGGAGTAAAAGACACATTAGTTGCCCCTGTTATCAAAGTTCCGCTAGTAGTAGTATTATTTAAATTGCGATACCATTGATATGTGGGGGTTCCAACCCCATTAGCAACAGTAAAAGTGACCGGGCTTAAAACTCCACCTGTACAAATTTCCTGAAAAGCTATGGGTTGATTTGCAACTATAGGAGCTGGAATTACGTCAAAACTTACGGAATCACTACATCCATTGTCGTCGGTAAAGGTAATAGTAGCATTCCCTGCATTTCCACCCGTTACAAGACCACTAGAATTGACAGTAGCTACAGAAGAATCTGAAGACATCCAGTTTGATCCACTTGTACTCGCAGTCAACTGTGATGTTTGACCCGCGCAAGCAGTCAGTTCTCCTGTAATTTCTGCTTCTGGAAAGATTTCAAATGTTTGATCTAATGCGGTAACCGTCCCACATTCATTCGTCACGACAAGAGCAACCGTATAAATTCCAGAAGTTGGATAAGTAATATTGGTAGGGTTAGCTTGGGAAGATGTCGCTGGCGTCCCGCTAGGAAAGCTCCATGCATAAGTAATATCATTAGAGTCAGGAGCACACGGGTCCACCACAGCAGTAGGAGAAATGGTACTGTTTATGCCGTTTTGGCAAAAGTCTGCAATACTATTGATGCTCACCGTAGGAGGCTTTTTGACAATAATATTTTGAGGAACAGACGATACCGTACCACAACTACTTCCAGAAATTGTAGCTTGTAGGGTGTAGATCCCCGGTGTTACAAAATTAAATTGCGGCTCTTCAGAAGTAGCATTTGTGCCGCCTTCATAACTCCAATTTTCTGGAGCTATTCCACAATACGCATCTTGATAGGTAACCTCCCAAGAGTAACTTAAGGTGCTGCAATTATAAGTGAGGTCGGTATTGTTGGTTGTCGCTACATTTAATGGCGTACAACCCTCTTGTGTACTGAAAGCAAAATCAGGAATTAAGGGTGCTTCAATACATATTTGTTGAGTAATAATATTTGTAGTTCCACAAAAGTTTTCCGCGTATAAAGAAACCGTATAAGTGCCCGGGATAGAATACGAATGAATTGGTTCAAAATCCGTGTAAGTAGTACCATCTCCCATATCCCAAAACCAGCCAGCTGTAGTGGTACAATTTATATTATATCCCCCTGTAGTAGTATTAATTATAGGTAAAGCTACATTTATACATGCTTTATCTGGAATATTGAAACTCACTTCTGGTTTTTCAAAAACCGTAATTGGACCAGCTGTAAAATTACTTTCTCCGCATGACGTGATGATATCTAAGAGGACAGTGTAACTAGTATTCGGACAATTAGATGAAACATAAGCGTGTGGAATTGGATACGCTGCGGAATTAACGGGATCAGTATTATCATAGTATATGGACGAAACTAAATCGTTTTGTGTTAATGTAAAAGTGGTTCCATCTCCATAATCTACATTATAAATAGCATCAATCGGATTTGTACCCCATTGGGTAATAGCAAATTGTAATGGGCTCATAGGCGTGCATAAATTCACCGTAGACCCTGGAGACGAAAGGCCTCCTTGAGGATTACTAGAGTTTTTGACTACAAAGACTTTTTGAGCTTGGCATCCATTACTTCCCACTCCACTAATTACCATATTAAACAAACCTAGAGTTTGATAGGTATGTGAGAGTGGAAATGTCACATTACTTGCCGAAGTTCCATCACCCCAATTTATAGAATAAGAAGTTATACAACTACTTGAGTTGGAAGTGTTTCCTACCGTAACTGTATAATTTACAGGACCTTGAGTACAATTTTCAAATGGCACACCGAAGCCAGCATTCACATCTTCAAAACTAATATCTGGTATCTTTTCAATCGTTATAGGTTTTGAAATTGTTGTAGTATCATTATTTACATCTGTTACAACTAGTGTAACATTGAAGTTTTCTGAACCACAACCCAATGAGGCTTGAAAAGAGTGATCAGGGTTTGCCAAAGTAGAAGTTGACCCATCTCCAAAATCCCAGGCATAAGTAAAAGGATTGTTACCCGTAACCGTAGAAGTAAAAGATATCGTTTGACCTGAACAAACATTATTACTTGAAAATGTAAAATCAATTATTGGTGGCAGATTTATTGAATAATTTCTATCAAAAACAGTAAGAGGTGCTGCTGAAATATCAACATATTTAGTAGCATCAGAAAGTACAGTGTCATTAACAAACATAGTATCTATAAGACATTCCTCGTCTTTAGAACTACTAGCACTGAATGAATAGTTATGCAGTAAGCAAATAAACAGACTTAATAACAGTAGGGAATTGCATCTTTTAGTCATGAACAAATGTTTTTAAATCTAAAGAAAACATTTAGTCTCAAACGCTTTATTTAGGGGGCTTTGAAGAATTACATTTGCTCGGTCAAATGCAGTCTCACGAATCATAGGGTAAATCTACAAATTTTTAGTGTCTATTTTTTGATCAATCATTAAGAATGAATAAAAAAAATCCCGAGCCTTTAAAAAGGTTGATTTTTCTAGTTGGTTTAGTTCGTTTTTGTAAAAGCAATACAAATGGCTGTATTTACTCATTTAAAATATCTCAACTCGTTGATCAAGGCCGCTCCAAATGGTATTGGGAATCACTTCAAAAATTCATACTGTTTTTTTAAACCATATACAATTGTCAGAAGCTCTTTTAGCAGTTGCAGTAATTAAAACAAAAAATTGCATGAGTGCCCAAAATATAGAATTCCGCTTTCGCGAAAGCGCCATAAAAACAAACGCTGTTAAAAATAAGAATAGTACTCTTTTATTAGGAATTATTCCATAATTTTGGAACATTTCCATATAAAATCAATTAGTGAATTTTAAAGAACAGTATTACAGTGTCATCGATGTAGAGACTACGGGCAATAGAATAAGTAATAACCGCATGACAGAGATCTGTATAGTGCGCATGCTGGGAAGCAAGGTGATTGAAAAATTCACAAGTCTTATTGATCCTGAGAGTTGGATTCCCGATTTTATTACTGGTTTAACCGGGATTGATAATGAAATGGTCGCTGCGGCTCCTTTGTTTTCTGAAGTGGCTGAAGAAATTGAACGCATGACACGCGACTGCATTTTTGTAGCGCATAATGTCAACTTTGATTACCATATTATACGTAACGAATTCCAACGTTTAGGTTATGATTTTCAACGTAAAAAGTTATGTACCGTTCGACTTTCAAGAGAATTGATTCCAGGAATGAATTCCTATAGTTTAGGAAAATTGTGCCATTCTTTGGGCATCTCGCTAGAAAATAGACATCGTGCCGAAGGGGATACCGATGCTACCGTGACTTTATTTCAAAGATTGCTAGAAATAGATCAAGATGGGGAAGTGTGTACCAAATTTCTAAAAGGAAGTAATAAAGAAGGAACTTTTCCACCGCATTTAAACCGGTCTCTTTTTGATGAGTTGCCAGACACTCCTGGAGTATATGTGTTTAAAAATCAGGCTCAAAAGGTCATTTACGTAGGTAAGGCCATCAATATTAAAAAACGGGTGCTGTCTCATTTTTATTCTAAAACGAGCAAGTCTTATCTGATGTGTCAAGAGATCTTCCATATAGAACACATTCCTACGGGTAATGAATTGGTCGCCTTATTACAAGAAGCAGATCTCATCAAACAATACTACCCCAAATTCAATAGTGCCCAGAAGAAACCAAGAGCTGCTTATCAAATCCTACATTACAAAAACCAAATAGGAGTGATTCAATTTGCCGTAGGATTGGTCAAGTCCTATGACTGTTCGGTAGTCACTCATTACGATAGATCCCATGCGGTAGAAGAATTAGAGCAACTCTGTGCAGACTTTAATCTCTGTCCGCGATATTGCAGTTTTAAAACTCCTTTAGATTGTTCAGCTCACTACAAACTCAAAAATTGTAAAGGCGTTTGTAAAAAAGAAGAACTGGTAGCGCTCTATAATATCAGAGCGACTCAAGCGATCACTGCGTTGCACCATCAAAACTCTAATTACCTCATTAAACAACCAGGTCGCACAGCTGAAGAAGCTTGTTTTATCATGGTTAAAGACGGAGAGTATCAAGGTTATGGATTTGTAGATCAATATGCTTCTATAGCTACTATGGAGGATTGTGAGGACTACATCGATCGCAAGGCTGCAAATTACCATACCAATCAGATCATACGCTCCTATCTAAAAAAATACGGAGAGCAACATGTGGTCTATGATCAACCGCTGGCTAGTTAACGACCTTGAAGATATTTACTGAAGTATTACCAACTCTTTTGATAGCAACCTCACTTTTCACTTTTCACTAGAACCCACAAAGGAAATCGATCTGAGGATCGTCTTTTTTCTATTTAAAAGATATTTTTCATCATTACTTTTAAATTCTTCATTTCATGCGGCTGTTATGATTTACATTTTCAGACTACCAGAGACTCCAACTTCTGTCTCGTGGCCAGTTACTTTTGTGTAAGCTAATTTTGCCAAAGTAATAAGAGCATTGGTTTTATTATCCCAGTAATGTCCCTTTTGCGGACTAAAAATCAGTACCGTTAAGGTAGGATCATTTTTACTTTCAAACCAGTTGGCATCTAAATTATCATAGTACTTATCAATTAAGTCTTTGTTTTTAGATATAAGTGTTGTTCCATAAACGCTTAAGAATTCTTTAGATTTTACATCGCTAAAAATTAGTTGTGTCTGATTGTTTTTTTCAATATTGGCATTGTGCTCACTGGTGGACTTGCTGAAGAAGATCACATCCCCATTATCGAGTATTTCTTTAGATCCCATAGGTATGGTATGAATAGGTACTTTTCCTAAATCCGTTAACATCATGGCCGTTTTAATAGTTCTAGAAAGTTCTAAAAATTTTTCTCTTGCTTCTCTTTGGCTAAGGTTTTTTTTACTCATTTTTTATTTTAAGATACAAATAAAAGTGTGGTCTTTTTCTTAATAAAAGCTGAATTAACAGGAGTTTTTGAATGGAAACCCCGCTTGGTACCAGCTCTATTTAGATAGTTCCATTTTAGTAAGAATCCAGTCAGGCATGCTCTTCTGATCAAGGTAGAAAACAAAAAACCTGATAATCAACAAAAAAGTACCCTTTTATAAATAGAAGAAATACCTCGTGTACGTACGCCCTATCACCTTAACTGAGGAAAGGTGCTAAGCTTCGTCTTCAGCATTATTGTCAGCATCTGGCATATCTTTCATATCCTTATCAGTTACCTCTTCTCCTTTATGTATAAAAACCAGTTTCTCCTCATACTTTAATGCTTAAGATTTAGGTTGGATTCCATTATCATATCTAGGTACATTTACCAGATTGAACGCTGCCTTATAAAAAAGCATCCAACAGGAATAAGAAACCCATAGCAATAACAGCACAACAAGTCCTGCAGCATCGTAAGGCTTGTCTCTTAGTAAATACTTATAGGACTATAAAATCAACTTGACTTCCTACTCTCTTTTGAGCAACACTGGAAATTGAAGTCTCATCTAATTGTAATACTCGAGGATATCCTCCGGTAGTTGGAGCATCTCGCATCAATACAATAAGTTGACCATTTGCCGTAAGTTGAACAGTTCCTGGAAGCACTGGACTGCTTTTTAATTGCTCCAGACTATTGTAGATTTTTTCTTCCAATTGGAAGGCCATGCGGTTCCAATTTTTTGAAATAGTAAAACTAGTATTCAGTAATTTCTCTTGCTGTTTTCTATCTAGCAAATGAAATTCTGCACCTGCATAGCATCTTAAAGCACTTTCCTGGCTCACGGGTTTCCAATTTGCCTTTGTGAATTGGCGGTCGGTATATGGAGCATAATCTATATCATGACCCTTTTGTAAGTTCCCCATTAAGGTAATACCTGTATAAAAGGATTTACTCCCCAATACTTCTTCTGTTTGAAAACCACCACCTATAGCAACATACATAAAATTGCCTGTTGTGGCTGCTCCTATTTTTAATACCTCTCCTGATTTTATTTCTAATAACTTGTTTTGCTCTACCGCTATATCATTTACCGTCACTTTAGCTTTTGCTCCAGTAATTGCTATACAAGTAGGCGTTGAAAACAAATAAGTTCCTCCACTTAAAACCAGCTCCAGCACCGCAGCATCCAGCGTATTATTCAATATAGAGTTGGCTAAATCTGCTGCTTTTTGATCCATAGCACCGCTGCAGGGTACTCCTAAATGACGGTGTTTTTTTCTACCTTTATCTTGAATAGAATCATAGAAACCAGCTTGGAGTATAGTTATTCTAGGCATGGCTTTTAAAATTTTCTAGTGCTACTTTACCCGTCTCTAGTTGTGCAGTAAGTTGATCGTGTTCTTCTTGTGAAACTGCATAAAATTGCACCTGATCTCCAGCTTGAAGCAAATTAGGAGCAACTCTATGAATGTCAAAAAAAGGCAGCGGACAATTTCCTAAGACGTGCCAGCCTCCTGGACTTGAAGTCGGATAGATCCCGCAATACTCATTAGAAACAGCAACAGATCCTGCTGCAACTTTTAAAGCTGGGGTTGTTTTTCTAGGCAGTTGCAAACGACTGTCCAGCCCCTTCAAATAGGGGAAACCAGGTAAGAACCCTACAAAGTCTACCACATAAACGGAAGAACTATGAATGCTAATGATTTCATTCACATCGCAAGAAGGTTTTAAAGTTTCGGTCAAACTTTTTTCTATATCGTAAAGAATAGGCAACTTCCATAAGCTTGTGGTTGGTTCTAAAAGCTTTTTACTTTGTAAGCGCTTATCAATTAGATCAATCACCACATGGTGATCCATCTTCAGTTCAGTTACCACTAAAAGAGAATAGGCACCTTGATTGATATACACTTCTTCTTTAAAGAGTTTTTTAATCTGATGTTCGGCAGTGGTTCGTTTAGAAATTATGTCCAGCGTTTGTTCCTCCCATGAAATCAACAGTGCCTTTTCACTGTATATGTGATATGTAATTTGATGTTTAGGCAATGTATATTCCTTCTGTTTTTAGTTGCTCGACAAGGTATTCTAAACTGCTTGCCAATCCTAAATTATCTCCATGTATACAAATAGTATCTACTTCCAGTCTATGTGAAATACCTGCTATAGAGGTTACTTTTTGCTCGTTGACCAATGCAGCTATTTGTCGCGCTGCTATTTTATAATCGGTAATCATTGCGTTAGGCAAAGATCTGGCTACTAGCTTTCCGTGTGCGTCGTAATAACGGTCTGCAAAGGCTTCTCGCATATAAGGAATTTTATTTTTCGCGCATTTTTTTTCTAACAAGGACTCCGGCGGCACATAAAGAATGGTCGCGCTGTAAACCTCCTTCATCCATTCTACTAACCAGTCAGAAAAGTCTTCTCGATAAGCGGTGGCATGATACAGAGCACCATGCATTTTGATGTGGTGCAGCTCCACTCCTACTTCTTGTGCCGTTTGTGTAAAGAGTTGCATTTGTTGGGTGACGCTTTCGCGAAAGCGAGACCTAGAAATATCCCTAAACACACGACCAAAATTCTCTTGATCTTCAAAAGACGGGTGCGCGCCTGCTTTTACCCCATGACTCAAAGCCAATTGCAAGGCTGTTCTAACCGAATTCCCATCGCCATAATGACCGCCACAGGCAATATTGCAGGAGCTGATAAATGACATGATGTGCTCGTCAGTTGCCATTCCTTCTCCTAGATCACAATTGATATCGATGCTTTTCATGTTATATAAATTCAAATACTTTTAAAAGTGTTTTGACTCCTAAAATGACAGCAATAAGAAGGACGATAACCGCCATGATATTTTGCCAGATTTTATTTTGAAAGCTGCCTAATAACTTCTGATTCACCAGCCAAAGTAACAAAATAGCAATAATAGGAAGTAACAATCCGTTTGCTATTTGAGCAAATGTGATGATATCCAGTGGTTTCAAACCTATACTAGAAAAGAGTACACCTATCACGAGAATAAATATCCACACCCCTCTAAACGACCAGCTTTTCATGGTTCCTTTCCAGCCCAAACAACCTTTTACTACATAAGCGGCAGCAAGTGGTGCTGTAATCGCGCTGGTGATTCCTGCCGCAAGAATACCTACAGAAAATACATAAGTCGCCCAGGATCCATACACTGGCTCTAGTGCTGAGGCGAGCGCCGCTCCTCCAGCAACTTCAGTCCCTTGTAATGCTGTTGCTGCAATAATGATGGCCATAGAAACCAATCCGCCTAGAGCCACACTGATCACAGTATCTTTTCGTACGGCACTTAAATCGCTGGGCAAATTCCATTTTTCACTGACCAAAGAGGCGTGAAGAAATAGGTTATAAGGAACCACCGTGGTACCTATCAATCCTACTATAGTCAGGATATTATCGCTATTTATTTGAGGTGTAAAAAGACCTTGAAAGACCTCTTTAAAATCGGGGCCTATCGCAGCAGCAGTGGCTATAAAAGAAGCTCCCATAAGGACTACCATAGTGATCAATACTTTTTCCAATACTTTATAATTGCCATAAAAAAGCAAACCAAAAGCAATCGTTCCTAAAAGCAAAGGGAAGTACCAGTGCGCGCCAAAAATGGTTTGCAATCCCAAAACTCCACCGCTTATATTTCCGGCTTCATAAGCTGCGTTTCCAACAGCAATGGCTGCAAGAACTAAAACAATCAGGCTTGTTCTAATGATTTTGTTAGAGATCGCACTTCTTAAAATCTCTGGCAGTCCTTTACCAGTGATCAATCCTAAACGAGCCGCCATTTCTTGTAAAATGATGGTAGCAAAAATGGAAAGCACTAGCGCCCACAAAAGGCTGTAACCATAATTTGCCCCTGCAAGTGTACAAATCGTAACCGTTCCCGGACCTACAAATGCTGCCGCAATTAATGTGGCCGGACCTATATTTTTAAATAGATTACGGAACATTTTCGGCATTTTGTAATGCGTAGATCGCAAAAGTCCCTAACCAATGTCCGCCGGCATAATCATCTGCTACCAAGTTAGGTAAGGTGTTGGTGATATGTGCATCTGCAATTTCAGTAAGATTGCTGTATTGAGGATACTGAGCTATAAGTCCATAAAGCACCCAAGCTCGACTGAGGTTTAAGCCATCGATGTGAACCAGTTTCCCATCGGTACGGTCCGAGACTTTACCTATCTCGATGTCTAATACGCCCTTTTCGATTTCTGGTAAAAAGTCTTTTACCCATGAATGAAATAGAGCGGCAGGAAGTATTCTTCTCATAATATCTACCTCTTCCAGACAAGGAGAGAGGAAGTCGTAACCACTAGGCTCCCAAGAAATAGGACAACCAGTATCCTTAAGATAAAATTCCTTTGCCTTTGCTTCTATAGTCGTTTTTAAAGCTTCATTTTGGGCGTGAACTGCATAATCGTAAGCAAAGGCCATCCCAAAAGCCGTATTGGAATGTTCGCCAACTCGTATGGCATAATTTAATTTAGGCAGGTATTCCACATAGCGTTTTGTTACCACATCAGATAAGGGTTGTAGCATTTGAGAAAGTTTCTCCCCTTCTGCACTATCCCATGAATCCAATTCTTGTTGTAATTTGAGCAACCATGCCCAACCATAAGTGCGTTCAAAGCTAGTGTTGCCTTTTGTGTTTAAATACGCAACCTCCACTTGTATATTCTCTTCGGTAAGGTTGCGTTGGATTTTTTGAAGCAGGGCTTCTCGTTGGTCCAATTCTGGAAAATTCTTGATTAAAGTGATGGCACTCCAATATCCATGAACGGCACTGTGCCAGTCAAAACAACCATAAAAAACTGGATGTTGTACAGTAGGCCTTTTTTGATCTTCAGGACTGGCCGTAACATGCCCCATTTTATTAGGGTATTCTGTTTCTAAACAATGTAATGGGAGTTCAGCAAGACGGTTTGCTTGTTCCAAATGGAGTTGAGGTGTTGGAATCTTGTCCTGTACCATTTCATTTGGAGCATTATTCTCATCCAAGGACTGATCGGCCACACCGATTTCTTTACAACTAATAACAATAAATAAAAGTAGTGCGTAGTAACCGTATTTCATCTTTAAATTTTAATTGAGGTTGAAAGATAGGTATTTGCAGGAATATTTTTGCGCTATCCGACCCATTGTAGTGAAGAGGTTGTATTCTAGAAAAAATATGATTAGTAATAAAGCGCAACATCCTAGAAATCAACAACTGCTTTTTTTAATCCTGCTACACAGAATGGAAATAACTATCCAAAACCCTTCTCACAAGTGGTAAATACTTCATTCAATGCTATTACAACTTTTCCAACAAGACTACGCCATTCTCTACCATCACCGTCACTTTTCCATTGACAACCGGAAGTTTCTTTTCTGTATAAGCGTTGCGCAATCGGGAGGCTTTTGGAAAGACCTTAGCCACTTGAATTTCTAGCAGCCCGTCTGCTAATCCTGCACCTATAAGTACGGTATCTTGATGATCGTTGTTATCATAGAATCGAGCAGCAAGTGTTCCAGCACCTTTATATTCTAATGAAAAGTGATCTCCTGCACCTACTGCTACATGACGGTTTCTAAACTTCCCTAGCTTTTGCCAGTGGGTAAGGATTTCTAAATTCAAATGATCCCAGTCCATCACGGTGCGTAAATTGGCATCTCCTACAGCGCCTTCTGCTACTAGGGGTCGAGCAATTTCATCACCATAATATATTTGAGTCATTCCTGGAGTCAGTAATAATTTAGCAGCCGACTCCATTGCTTTTTCACGATGAGCATCAAAGGGCTGCCCATCATCATGAGAGCTGATGTAATTCATGAAATAAGCGCCACTGCCTGGTTTTTCGTTGAGTAGGTTTTTTCTAAAACCATCATATCTTTTAAAAAGCTCTTTGTAGTCTGCTACAGCATGGTTTTTAAATCCAAAGTTGATCATCGCATCATAACCCGCATCAAAGTAATCTACTTGTTGGTCTGAAAACGGATATACCCTTCCTCCACTAGCTTCATAGCCGTACAATTCTCCTACTATAAAAAACGCATCATCGTGAAAACTTTGTTCCGGATGATTTTTCTTCCATTCTTCAAAGGCGAGTATTGCTTGTTCGTTAAAAGTAGCCCAAACCGATTCTTCCACATGTTTTACCGTATCAATTCTAAAACCGTCCACACCAGTTTCTCTAGCATAATCGGTTACCCATTTAATGAGGTAATTGACTGGCGTTCTTGTCAATCCTGAAAAGGTGAAAAACGCATCTAATTCTTTTACTTCTTGATCATACCTTCCTTCCTTTTTCCATTTCTCAACGAGATGCTGTGGCAATGCTACTTCTTGACTGCTTTCTGTTTTGATGTCTGGTAAATTATTAGTCAGTGTGCAGGTTACCGCAGTGGATTGATCTTGATATGTACAACTAGGTCCGGTGCGCACCCATTCCTCTGGCCACAAAGGATCTTGCTCTGTTACTGGCCCCGTATGATTGATCACGACATCGAGAAGGATTCTAATATGATTCTTATGTGCTATATCCACCAGTTTTTTGAACTCTTCTAAGGTTCCATAAGAAGGTTCTACAGCAGTCCAATCCTTTGCCCAATAGCCGTGAAATGCATAGGAATAACCAGTACCTTCATCTACTCCTCCGTGAATCTGTTCCCAGATAGGAGTTAACCAAATGGCATTCACTCCTAAATCAGTGAAATAGCCCTCTTCTATTTTTTGAATAATTCCAGCAAAATCACCTCCCTCAAAACCGCGCAATTTTCCTGTTTCTTTAGATCTGTCGATGATGCTGTCGTTAGACTTGTCCCCATTATGAAATCGATCTGTCAGTAAAAAATAAACGTTTGCTGCGCTCCAGTCAAAGTATGCCGGCTGCTCATCAAAAACGACTTCTTCTATCAGACTTTCTTTACAAGAAGCCGTTAGAAGTAAAAAAAATAAGAAGTAAAAAAAGGATCTCATAAACTCAATTTTGTGTTGTAAAAATAAAATAAGCTACTGATTTTATATCATTATAGATTTCTAATATGATACAACGTTATCGTACCTTTTATTTAAATGGTAATTTTACCTCCATAATACGACTATAAGATACATGGAAAAGTACCTGGAAATTTTTAGCAATTCTTTTAAAGGATATGCTTCTTACCTTTGGAGAGAACTAATACATCCGTCCTGGACCAATTATTTCTACTGGCTCGTGGTTATTTCTTTATTGGTCTTTGTTTTAGAAATCTGGTTGCCGTGGCGAAAGAATCAAAAGGTCTTACGCAAAGACTTCTGGTTGGATTTATTTTATTTGTTTTTTAATTTCTTTCTATTCTCCTTAGTAGGATACAATGCCGTCTCTGATGTATTTGTAGAATTATTTAACGATGGACTGGCAGCTATAGGAGTCACCAACCTAGTCGCTATCGAGGTAAGTACTTTTCCTTTTTGGACCCAGTTGCTGATCATGTTTGTCATCGCCGATTTTATTCAATGGAACATTCACAGGTTACTGCACCGGGTTCCCTTTTTATGGGAGTTTCATAAAGTACACCACAGCGTTAAAGAAATGGGCTTTGCCGCGCAGTTTAGGTTTCACTTTATGGAAACTATTATTTACAAAGGTTTGCAATATTTACCTCTAGCGATGATAGGTTTTGGTATCAATCAATTTATAGTGATTCATATGATTGCCGTATTTATAGGTCATTTAAATCATGCCAATTTAGATTGGGATTATGGCCCACTTAAATACGTCTTTAATAATCCTAAAATGCACCTGTGGCATCATGCCAAGAAACTGCCTGACGGAGTAAAATATGGAGTGAATTATGGTCTTTCGCTAAGTATTTGGGATTACTTATTTGGTACTGCTCACATTCCTTATCATCAAGCCGAGTTAGAATTAGGCTTTCCAGGAGACGAGAATTATCCTGAAGCTTTTCATGAACAACTTTTAGAACCTTTTACTTCAGACCACAAGAAGGATGCCTAGAGATAGCACCGCTGCTGTTTAGTTTTTATTTGTATGGATTAAGGCCATAATGCGCTAGATCCATTACCGCAACAAATTCAAGAGCCGCTTATAAACCATAATGTTTCTTCAACATTTTTTCATAACGTTTCTCAGGAAGAATTTTCTTGAGAACAATAGAACACTTTTGTAAAAAGCTACCTACTTTATAGTGTATTCCGGGGTTTTTTAGTTGGAGTATTTCATAAATTTTATTCGCTACTTCTATAGGGTCACTTCCGTGGTCCACATGTTCATCGATCAACTTTAGCGTATGCGCATAACCTACTTCATAATCACTTCCTGATACAACAGGTGCATGAAATCTACCCGCAGCAATATTAGTTGCAAAATCTCCTGGAGCCACGTTGCTAAAATGAATATTCAAATGCGCGCATTCCATGCGATAGGCTTCTGTAGCAATTTCTAAAGCACCTTTGCTCGCACTGTAAATACCGCGATAAGGCAGTCCCATATAACCAGCAATACTGGTGATATTGATGACTCGTCCGCTTTTTTGAGTCCTCATTTGAGGCAATACCGCTTGTAACAGTCGTAAGGGACCGTAGAAATTAGTTTCCATAGTATTTTTGACCTCATCAATGGGTGTTTCTTCCATAGGACCTGTAATTCCTACTCCGGCATTATTGATTAAAATGTCGAGTTGTCCTTCTTTCTGAATCAGTTCTTTAACGGCAAGATTGATAGAATCTTGATTTTGAACATCAAGTGCTAGCAATGGAATGGGGCTATCTGGGTAATTAGAAGGATTTCTACTGGTACCGTAAACAGTATAATTTTTTTCTTGAAGAAATAAGGAAATGGATTTACCTATACCAGAGGAACCGCCAGTAACTAGAACTACTTTTTTCATAAACTCTTTTAAATCAAAGGATTAGATTTCGCTAAAGGGTATAAAAAAAGGCAAGCTACCTACATCACACCGCTACGACCGCTTACCTTTGCTGCGTTCCCGCCCTGGAGGAGTTCAGCAGGAGCTGGTTGTGTAGGACTTGCCCAGTGCAAATATACAGCCTTGTTTTACTTACACAAAGGTTTTTCTCATGCTTTTTTATGGCTATCTTTCGCCTTGATAAAATGACATTATGAAATTGAACTATTTTGTTTTAATGATAGTTATAACACTCTCATTATCATCTTGTAAAACAGATATAGAAGTTTTTAAAGACAATTACGAACTTGAGATTACCAATTCAAAATTAAATTGGAGTGACGAAGATACCGTGCAAATTTCTTTGTTAGATAGCATGTCTATAGGTATCGATAGTGTCTTATGGACCCAAAATGCTGCTCTTATAGCTGGGGCTGATGGAAGCACGCTTTCGCGAAAGCTAAAAAATCAACCTTATGGTAACCTAACTTTTAAAGCTACCGTTTACAGAAACGGTATGAATACAACAGTGGCCACACAAATCAAGAGAATGCCAACTCAAAAAGCAACGATTTACAATTACAACATCCTGAATACCTACGTACATGATACCTTAGCCTACACGCAGGGACTGGAATTCTATGGAGATTCTTTATACGAAAGTACAGGGCAATACAAAGAAAGCGATATCAGAATTACCGATGTAACCACTGGAGAAACCATAAAGAAGGTAAGTCTTCCAGACAGCCAGTTTGCTGAAGGAATGACTATTCTCAAGGATAAAGTATACCAGCTGACATGGCAAAGTAAGATGGGTTATGTGTACGATCTTGATCTTAATAAAATAGACGACTTTAAATACAATCAAAGTCAAGAAGGTTGGGGACTTACTAATGACGGTACCTATCTTTATAAAAGTGATGGAAGTTCTAAAATATGGAAAATTGATCCCAATACCTATGAAGAGTTGGGGTATATAGAAGTGGTTTCTAACGACCGCGTCGTTTCCAAAATCAATGAACTGGAATGGATAGATGGTAAAATATATGCCAATGTATACACCACTAATTTGATCATGATTATCAATCCTACTAACGGCTTGGTAGAAGCTGCGATCAATTTAAATACCTTAAAAGACGAAGTTCCTAATTATTCTGAAAAGGATAACGTGTTGAATGGTATTGCTTATGATAAGAAGAATGACCGACTTTTTATCACTGGGAAAAGATGGCCTAAAATGTTTGAAATAGAAATTATAAAGTAGTGATTGATCCTAATTTACCCATTTTTGAAAAAAGACGTGTTGTAACTCCTGATGAGATCGATGACCTAGACCATGTCAATAATGTCGTATACGTGCAATGGGCAGCACAAATAGCTAGTGAACACTGGCTTCAAGTCGCTACTACAAAAATACTGGAAAGATTTGGATGGGTAATGCTTAAGCACTGTATTACCTATAAGAAATCGGCTGTGTTGGGTGACAAAATTTTGATCAAAACCCAAGTAGGAAGAGCAACAAACGTGCGTTATGAGCGTTTTATTGAAATTTACAATGAAAACACCATGGATTTACTTGCCAAGACCACCTCGGATTGGTGCGCCATAGATAAGAATGGAAAGCCTATTAAAATATCTCAAGAATTAAAAGATCTATTTGAAACCAGATGAAATATATAGTTACTGTACTTCTTTTCTTTATTACTTTGGTAATCCTTTCTTCTTGTAGAAATGATTTTGAATTCACCTCTAGTACAGGCAGTTTAGAGTTTTCTCAGGATACGGTCTATTTAGACACTGTTTTTTCTACCATAGGATCGAGTACACGAACTTTTAAAGTGTACAATCGCAGTAGTGATGATATTGTTATTCCTAGAGTAGCATTAGCACAGGGAACTAATTCCAAATACCGAATCTCTGTTGATGGTGTGCCCGGACAGGTATTTGAAAATGTAGAACTATTAGCTAAAGATTCCATGTTTGTTTTTGTAGAAACAACGGTAGATATTATGGACTTTAGCACCAACACAGAGTTTCTGTATGAAGATGCGATTGAATTTGACTCTGGCGCCAACCTCCAAAAAGTAGCATTGGTTACCTTAATACAAGATGCTGTTTTCCTCTTTCCTGAACGAGATGCACAAGGTATAGAAGAAACATTGCTTTTAGGAATGGATGAAGAAGGAAATGACATACGTATTTCTGGTTTTTTCCTCGATGACGATCAACTTAATTTTACCAATGAAAAACCCTATGTGATCTATGGATTTGCAGGAGTAGCTTCTAATAAAACACTTCACATTGATGCTGGCGCAAGAATACATTTCCACTCCAGAAGCGGCATGATAATAGCAAATGAGGGAACACTCAAGGTGAATGGTACTCTTTCTACAACAGAAGATTTAGAAAACGAAGTGATTTTTGAAGGAGACCGATTAGAACCTCTTTACGAAGATGTTGCTGGACAGTGGGCTGCTATATGGCTTACCAGTGGCAGTAAAAACCATGAGATCAATTATGCCACTATAAAAAATGCCAGTGTGGGAATTATTATGGATAATAATAATCCTACTTCTAATGGAGCGACTTTAAAAATAAACAACTCTAAGATTTTAAACAGCGCTAACTCAGCTCTAGTAGGAACCACTGCTTCCATAGAAGCAACCAATTCTATATTTCACAATTCTGGACAATCTACTGTGGTTGCGCGTTTAGGTGGAGATTACAATTTTAACAACTGTACGATCTCTAATTACTGGAATACTAGCTTTAGACAAGACCCTAGCCTATTGGTTTCTAATATCATTCCTAATACGAGTCTTACAGAAGATGTAACCGCTGCAACCTTTACCAATTGTATCATATACGGTGACCGTAATATGGAGTTGGCTCTCTTAGACGATGGGGTTTCTGCTTTTAATTTCAAGTTTGAAAACTCATTGATCCGTTTTAATGATTTCTCTAATAGTTTTAGTGGGATTCCTAATTACGACTTTAGCAACTCAAGTCTTTACGAGCAGTGTGTTCTCAACGCAGATCCTTTATTTGAAAATGTAGCTGCTTTTCAACTGCGTATCGACAACACAGGTGGTGCAAATGCTATTGCAAATCCTGCTACTTCCACCCTACAAGATATCTCTGGAACAACAAGAGGTACTTCCCCTGATGCTGGAGCTTTTGAAAGCAGTGACCTTTCTGGTGGCTAGAAAACAAGCAGCTTTCCTTGAGCCTCTATTTCAAGCATCAGCTCCTAAAAGAGGAGCTCCTATAAACGAGTAGTGCCTTTTCAACAGCCACAACTCCTGCACCCCTTGATCAATTTGGGGGATACAGGCAAAAAAAAAGAGCATGTCGTTCAACATGCTCTTCCTATAAAATTGGGATCAATTTATTTGATCAAACCATAACTGCGGTTTACAAATTCTGTTAACTTTTCTCCTTTTAAAAGGCCTTGTGATAACTTAGCAAGATCTACTCCTTGTTGGATCAATCCAGCTTGCTTTGTTTTATCCTTTTCATTGAAAATAGATTGAACCAAGTCGTTATTCCCATTTACCACAAGGTTGTACATGTCTGGCATAGTACCAAAGCCCATCATACCTCCACCACCAGTAGCTTGCATCTCCTTCATGCGACGCATAAATTCTGGTTGGGTAATCATAAATGGCGCTGCATCACTACTCATCGCTTCCACTTGAACGGTATATCCAGAATCTGCAATGGTCTCGGTGATTGTTTTTTGTAGCGTTTCTTTTTCCTCGTCAGTAAGTTTTGAAATCTGCTCTTCCTCTTTCTTGATTAAATTATCTGCATGCTCAGCATCTACTCTTACAAATGAAACTTTCTCTTTAGAAGATTCTAGTTTTTGCATCAAATGTGATACAATAGGAGAGTCTAATAAAAGCACTTCGTAGTCTTTATTTTTTGCTGCAGCAATGTAAGAGTGTTGGGTTTCTTTATTGGATGCATAAAGAACCACTGTCCGACCGTCTTTATCTGTCTGCGTAGGCTTGATTTTTTCTAATAGTTCCTCCCATAAGAAATAAGACCCATCTACGGTAGGATAAAGTGCAAATTTGTCAGCTTTGTCAAAAAATTTGTCTTCGCTCAACATTCCATACTCAATAACGATTTTGATATCGTTCCATTTTTCTTCAAATGCTTTACGGTCCTCATTAAAAAGACTTTTAAGTTTATCGGCTACCTTACGAGTAATGTAACTGGAAATTTTCTTCACCGCTCCATCTGCCTGTAAGTAAGAACGAGATACGTTTAATGGAATATCTGGAGAATCAATCACGCCACGTAACATGGTTAAGAATTCGGGTACAATCCCTTCTACATTATCAGTGACATACACTTGATTTTGATACAACTGTATGCGATCCTTTTGTACATTAAGGTCCTGAGTCATCTTAGGGAAATATAAAATTCCTGTTAGATTAAACGGATAATCCACATTTAAATGAATGTGAAATAAAGGCTCTTCAAATTGCATAGGATACAACTCTCGATAGAAGCTTTTATAATCTGCATCTTCTAAGTCTGTAGGTTGCTTGGTCCATGCTGGAGAAGGGTTGTTGATGATGTTATCAACCTCTTGAGTAGGCGCAGGATCTTCTTCTTTTGCTCCTTCTGGCTTTTCTAATGTTTTTGTCCTGGTACCAAATTTAATAGGCACCGGCATGAACTTGTTGTATTTATTAAGAAGTTCCTTGATGCGGTTTTCGTCTAAAAACTCCGTATCCTCTTCAGAAATATGAAGGATGATTTCTGTTCCAAAATTTTCTTTATTTCCTGGCTCAATCGTATAATTAGGAGAACCATCACAAGTCCAATGTACTGCTGGTGTATCTTTATACGATTTTGTAAGAATCTCTACCTGACTCGCTACCATAAAAGCAGAATAGAATCCTAGACCAAAATGACCAATGATACCACTATCCTTTGCTGTATCCTTATATTTCTCCAGAAATTCTTCAGCTCCAGAAAAAGCCACTTCATTGATGTACTTCTGAACTTCTTCTTCAGACATTCCTAAACCTTGATCGATAATATGAAGCGTTTTGGCTTCTTTATCAATCTTAATTTCTATTTGTTGATCCCCCAATTCAACAGTTGCCTCACCAATTCTCACTAGGTGTTGTAATTTAAGTGTTGCATCTGTAGCATTTGAAACGAGTTCTCTAAGAAAAATCTCGTGATCGCTGTACAAAAACTTCTTAATGAGTGGGAAAATATTCTCCACCGCAACATTAATTTTTCCTTCTTGTGCCATAATTATTTCCTGTTCTATTTAAATTTTTAATTGTTCCGCTTTCGCGAAAGCGATTTTATTTATAACTACTCTAGTATTTCAAGGCTTGTACCAATTCCTAATTTATGACAAGCTGGCAGTAACATATTAGTCCATCTAAGACGTATCGTCAAGCTACAAAGATGGCTCAATAGTAAATTTTTCTTAATGGGATACCCGTCTAGACCTACCGACTAATTTGTTTTATCAAGCATCTTTATTACTTCTAACAGATCTCATATCCTATTCAAATACCTTAATTTTACCTTTAAATATAAACCGTGGATATTCACACTGACCTATTTGGTACTGCATTATTAGATTTTCATCAAGGAAATTATACAGAAGACATCGGCGTTCTTAGCGATAGCATGGAAGATGATGTTCTGCCACTACCCTATCTTTTTAGGGATTATAAACAAATGCCTGTCATCGAAAAAAAAGCACTCGAACTATCTAAAGGAGCTGTACTGGACGTAGGTGCTGGTTCTGGATCACATTCCCTATATCTGGAAGTAACAGGTTTGCAAGTTACCGCTCTGGATCAAAGTTCCGGAGCTATTCAAGTACTAAAGGAACGACTTCAACAACCTGGTTCCAAAGTGCTACATGAAAACATTTGGAACCATAAAGGAAGCTATGATACCATTCTACTACTAATGAATGGAACTGGAATTTTTGAAAAGCTAGATCGTGTTCCGTTATGCTTGGAATTACTCAAAAAACTACTTCATAAAAACGGACAGATTCTAATCGACAGTTCTGATTTGAGATTTCTATATGAAGACGAAGAAGATGGTGGTCTATGGGTAGATTCCAGCAAAGAATATTATGGCGAAGTGAGCTTTTCTCTACATTATAAAGGAATGGAATCAGAGCCCTTTGACTGGTTGTATATGGATTACAAGCTCTTAGAAACCTATGCGACTCAAGCCGGATTTAAAATCGAAATGGTTCAAAAAGGAGTGCATTATGATTACCTTGCTCGACTTTATATATAATGGTGAAACGTTGATGAATTGTTCATCTTAAAACAAACATTGAAGCAGTTTCACCTCCGTATTGTAACTTTATTAATTTTTATAAAAACCAGATGAATACAGCATTAATAACAGGCGCCAGCAGTGGTATAGGTAAAGATCTTGCAAAAATACACGCTTCAAAAGGTGGCGATTTAATCATTGTTGCCAGAAGCGGTGATGCGCTGCGACAGCTTCAACTAGATTTAGAATCTGCCCATCAAATTCGAGTTCATGTGATTGTTAAAGATTTGACAGCTCCTCATGCAACTCAAGAACTTTATGATGAAGTAAAAGCTACGGGTATTCAAGTGGATTACCTCATCAATAACGCAGGTTTTGGTGGAATAGGTAAGTTTTATAAGCGCAACTGGGAAACCGATCAACAGATGATACTTCTCAATATTATGGCACTCACACATTTGTGCCGTTTGTTCATTCCGGATTTTGTAAAAAGAAATGAAGGAAAAATATTGAATGTTTCTTCCACAGCTAGTTTGATGCCTGGACCTATGCAAGCCGTCTATTTTGCTAGCAAGGCGTACGTCTCCTCACTAAGTAATGCCATCGCGCAAGAATTATCTGAAACAAATATAACCGTAACTAACCTCATGCCTGGTGCAACGGCTACTGGTTTTGGCAAAACTTCTGGAATGGATCAAACCTCCCTTTTTGATCAAACAGCCACTTCAGAAGATGTAGCACAAACAGGTTATACAGCCATGATCAATGGTGATATGAATGTGAAGGCAGGACTTAGCTTTTCTCAAAAAGCCATGCTCGCTGCCATACCCCTTACTCCTAAAAAAGTATTGCTTAAAATGGTAGAAAAAATGCAACAACCTCGGGCGTAATTATTTAATCACCTGGTGACTAAGGAAGCTGTCCTCTTTTCTATGATAACTGTCACATAATAGAATGGCTACGCACCCGTAAATAGGTATGGAATCCAACAGAACCGAGTCGATGATTACTTGAAACATAAAGCTGGTAGAATACCTCCTAAGGGCCTGCTAGATCTTGGCGTGCCACCTTACCACCATGACCTCTTAAGACCTCTGTTTGTATAATGATTTGAAAAGCTCGTTCCAACAAGATAATAAAGAGATCCATTGTCCTTATCCCCTCTGTGGTAATGCATCGCTGCATCATCCTTAAAATAAAGAGATTGCGATAGTTCCAAATGTTTAATTTACTCCCTACAAAAC
The DNA here is from genome assembly GCF_018401815.1 of Nonlabens sp. Taxonomy (GTDB): domain Bacteria; phylum Bacteroidota; class Bacteroidia; order Flavobacteriales; family Flavobacteriaceae; genus Nonlabens. Next base: position 124,051 of record NZ_JAGYKG010000004.1, on the reverse strand, counting down.
GAGAACAGTTGATCGAGTTCAAATAGATTACCATCTGAATACTTTACCTTTGTAAATCGAAACCATCCTTTATGTCATTTGAAAAATTAGGACTCGATCCTGCACTCTTAAAGTCCCTTAACGATCAACAATTACTTAAACCTACTCCAATACAAGAACAGGCTATTCCTGTTATTTTGGAAGGCAAAGACGTATTGGGAATTGCCAAAACTGGTTCTGGAAAAACAGCCAGTTATGCGCTTCCTTTACTTCAAAACCTCAAAGGAATTGAATCTAAAAACAGACATATTAGTGCGCTAGTCATGGTGCCTACTCGTGAGCTTGCGGTGCAAGTAAGCGATGTGATAAAAACGTTTTCCAAAGCATTAGACAAGCCGTTGATCACCATGCCTGTTTACGGTGGTGTGAGCATCAATCCGCAAATGATGAAAATGAATACGGTGGATGTACTTGTCGCGACTCCAGGAAGATTGATTGAATTGATAGAGGCAAATGCCGTGGTACTCAAAGACTGTAAGATTTTGGTACTGGATGAGGCTGATAAAATGCTCTCCATGGGATTCAAGGAAGAAATGGATGCCGTACTGTATCATTTGCCTAGAAAGAAACAAAACTTATTATTCTCGGCTACTTTAAGTCGCGAAGTTAAAAATATTGAAGAAGGGCTTTTAAATGACCCGGTAGTTATTGAAATTGAAGAGGAAGAACAAGACTACTCGTTGATCAAACAATTGGGCTATAGAGTTACCGAAGAGAAAAAAGGAGTGCTCTTAAGACACTTGATTCAAAAGCATGATATGCAGCAAGTGTTGATTTTTTGTTCCTCTACCTATCAAGTAGAGCATGTCAATGACAAGCTCAATACCAATGGCATCAAATCAAAAGCCATTCACGGTAAAAAAGCACAAGGAGTTAGAAATACCAATCTAGCCGACTTTAAAAACAGCGCCGAAACTGCGGTGCGATGCCTGGTCACTACCGACTTACTTTCTCGTGGTATAGACATTGAATTCCTTCCTTATGTGATCAATTATGAATTGCCTCGATCTCCTAAAGATTACATTCACCGTATAGGAAGAACTGGTCGTGCAGAAAATCCGGGTACAGCCATTTCTTTAGTGACGCAGGAAGATGCTAACCATATGCGCATCATCCAAAAAAAGACGAAGTTAAAAGTCTGGATGGAAGATTTGCCGGAGTGGAATAGTTAGTTTTCAGTCCCAGTTTGCAGCCGCAGTCGCAGTTTTTCAGTAGGCAGTAGGCAGTCGCAATCGTAGTCGCAGTTTTTCAGTAGGCAGTAGGCAGGTTCCTACCGAATTTCATTCGGCAGGTGAGTAGGCAGTCTTAGCTTTTTGAAATTTTGCTATAGTAATCAGTATTGCTCAATATATCTAGAAGTTACTCCTACCTATTTTTTGAAGTTTTAGCGCAATTTTTCAGGACGACAAGCCCATTTCACTACCGCTTATAAAACATATTCTGTCAGACTGCAAACTTCAAACTGAGACTGTAAACTGAAACTCTAAACTAATCCTCTTTCTTAAAATCCAAGCTCAAACTATTCACACAATGCCTGATTCCAGTCGGTGTAGGTCCGTCGTTAAAGACATGTCCTAAATGGCTCCCACAATTGGAACACATAATTTCTGTTCGTATCATACCGAGAGTGGAATCTCTCTTGCGCTCGATGGCCCCTTCTATTTCATCATCAAATGAAGGCCATCCACAACCAGAATCAAATTTTTGTTCTGATTTAAAAAGTTCATTACCACAAGCAGCACAGCTATAAACTCCTTTGTCATAATGTGTGTTGTACTCTCCGGTAAAAGGTCGTTCGGTTCCTTTTTCTCTCAGAATGTAGTATTGGTCTGGAGTGAGTTTTTCTTGATATTCTTTTTCTGTCATTGGGTGGTATTTAATTCATGTGATTAATATTTATTCTGCTTTCGCGAAAGCGAAACAAAAATAAAGCTCCTTAACTAAATCAGGAGCTTTTCTTAAATCTTACGTCATACAGCAACTATTTTCTTAAGGCTGGTAGCGCTTCTCCTTTAGGAACAAAGTCTAATGCCACACCATTAATGCAATGACGCTTACCTGTTGTCTTTCTTGGACCATCATTAAATTCATGTCCTAAATGACTGCCACAAGTACTGCATTTTAATTCGGTACGCGCATACCCTATCTTATAATCTACATCGCGCTCTACTTGTCCTTCAATGGCTCTATCATAACTAGGCCACCCTGTACCTGAATCAAATTTGTTTTCATTTTCATAAACAGGTGCAAAACAAGCTCCACATATCAGAGTGCCTGGAGCGTACTGTTTATTAAGCGGACTCGTGTTTGGTCGTTCCGTTCCTGCTTCTCTTAACACCTGATATTCTTGGGCACTCAAGAGTTCCTTCCACTCTGCAGCCGTTTTAGAGATTGGATATATTTTTTCTTGCTGCAGCTCTTCATTAGAAGAATTTAACGCTACTTCTTTTGAAGTATTTCCACAAGAAACAGTTAGTAAAGCAAGTAATGTAAGGCTTATGAATTTGATCATCGCTATTTTTATTTGCGGTAAAATTAAGGAGTATTACCGCTATAAGATGTTGTAATTCTGTTAAGTATTACCTCATGACGATGACCAAATAATTAAGCTAATTTTTAGGCATTAAGCTTTCATAAACCAGAAAAAGCGGCATTTCAACCGCTCATTAAAAAGAATGCTACAAACTGAAATACAGATACCAAACAGCGAGCTTCAGACCGTCAACTATAATGATTATTAGATTTGATTCTTGGGTTCCTTTTACCATAAATATTACTTTTACTTTTCATTTTACTTTTATTTTTGTTTTTGTTCGTAGTTTTACCCTATGAATAAAAAAGTAGCTATTATCATGGGGTCTACTAGCGATCTTCCCGTGATGCAAGAAGCCATAGATGTTCTTAAAGAACTAGATATAGAAATTCAAGTAGATGTGGTTAGTGCTCACCGCACACCAGAAAAGATGTTTGAATTTGGTAAAACAGCCCATGAAAATGGTATTGCTGTAATTATAGCAGGGGCTGGTGGTGCAGCTCATTTACCTGGGATGATAGCGAGCCTCTCACCACTACCGATAATTGGTGTACCAATAAAATCAAGCAACTCTATAGATGGCTGGGATAGTATTCTCTCTATTTTACAAATGCCAGGTGGCGTTCCTGTTGCTACCGTTGCTTTAAATGGAGCAAAAAATGCAGGAATTCTTGCAGCGCAAATTATAGGTGCAACACAAGAGGATGTGAGATCTAGAATCATTTCTTATAAACTACACCTTAAAGATAAGGTCATTCAAGCTGCTGCAGAAATGCAAAAGAATGTCTAAAACCTACCAATTCGCCTCTATTATTGTCATAGCAGCAACCTTATTTTGGTTGTGCTATGCGGTGATGCAGCGACATCCAGAAAAATGGCAATTTCTAACCGCCGGTGGCATTCATTTTTTAATGTCTATCATTATCAATAGACAATTTACTCAAAAGAACCGCAACTACTTAGGTATCATTCACAGCATTATGATGCTGTGCTTTTTTGGTTTCGGTTATTTCTTCCTTTAACTGATTTGTTTAATCTTCAAGGTCAAAAGTTTAACAAAATTGTGAGGAACAATTGATTATTGAACTTTACCTTTACGGTCCTATGAGCATTGAAGATAATCCCCTGTTGCAAAAGTTTAATACTTTTCATGATACCGCACCTTTTTCTTTGATAAAGGAAGTGCATTATGAAGCTGCTTTTGCGAAAGCGATACAGCTTGCAAAAAAAGAAATCAATGCCATCACTGAGAATACCTTAGAACCTACCTTTGAAAATACTATAGAAGCTCTAGACAGCGCTGGAGAATTATTAGGTCGTATTTCTAGTATCTTTTTTAACCTCAACAGTGCAGAAACCAATGATGAAATTCAAAAAATTGCTCGTGAGGTAAGTCCAAAATTATCTGAATTTGCTAATGATGTCATCCTTAATGTAGCCCTTTTTAAAAGAGTAAAAGAGGTTTATGAAAATAAAGCTTCTTTAGATTTAACAGAGGAACAAAAAACATTATTGGACAAAGAGTACAAACGTTTTTCCCGTAATGGAGCCAATCTTACGGAAGATCAAAAGAAACGTTTAAGAGAAATAGACAACGAGCTTTCGCAGTTGTCTTTAGATTTTGGAGAGCGTGTTCTTGCAGCTACTAATGCTTATGAACTACATCTAGAAGATGACTCTAGGTTGCTGGGCTTACCAGAAAGCGCAAAAGAAGCAGCTGCCGAAGCGGCAAAAGAAAAGGGTAAAGAAGGCTATCTGTTTACCTTAGATTATCCCAGCTACATTCCTTTTATGACTTATGTGGACGACAGGAAATTAAGAGAAGAGCTTTCAAAGGCTTTTGGGTCCAAAGCCTATAAAGACGAGTATGACAACCAACAAAATGTTTTAAAGATTGCACAACTTCGCTTTGAAAGAGCACAGTTATTAGGGTACAAAACCCATGCACATTTTGTTTTGGAAGAACGAATGGCAAAAACACCTGAAATGGTGAATAGCTTTTCGCAAGAGATCCTTGAAAAAGCCAAACCTGCTGCACAAAGAGAATTTGATGAGTTGACTAATTTTGCCATCTCTATTTCCAATCAATCAGAAACCTCAGAAGCTATTACCAAATTAGAGAAATGGGATGCTGCTTATTATTCAGAAAAGTTAAAGCAACGTCTTTTTGACTTGGACGATGAGTTGTTAAAACCATATTTCAAATTAGAGAATGTGATCAATGGTGTTTTTGAAATCGCCAGTCGTTTGTACGGATTGAGTTTTGAAGAGACGACCGAAATAGAAAAATACCACCCAGATGTTTTGACTTATGTGGTTAAAAATGAGGATAACACATGGAACTCTATCTTCTATGCCGACTTTTTCCCTCGTAAGGGAAAACGCAATGGTGCTTGGATGACTTCTTATAAAAGCCAGTGGTATGATGAAAATGGTCACAACATAAGACCACATATCTCTAACGTATGTAATTTTACAAAACCTACAGCTACTAAGCCGTCCCTACTTACTTTTAATGAAGTAACCACTCTCTTTCATGAATTTGGCCATGCGCTTCACGGGATGCTAGCAGATACCAAGTACAGAAGCCTATCAGGAACATCAGTGTTTTGGGATTTTGTGGAATTACCTAGTCAAATTTTAGAGAACTGGTGTTATGAAAAAGAGGCCCTAGAAATTTTTGCAAGACATTACGAGACCGACGAAGTGATACCTTCCACCTATATAGAGAAAATCAAAGCTGCGGCAAACTTTCAAGAAGGGTTACAAACATTGAGACAACTTTCTTTTGGAATGATGGATATGAGCTGGCACGGAATTGATCCTACAGGAATTACAGATGTAAAAGCTCATGAAAGAAAAATATTTGATCAAACAGATGTATATCCAGATGTGGCAAGCAGTTGCATGAGTACTTCTTTTGCACATATTTTTCAAGGAGGGTACAGTGCAGGATATTACAGTTATAAATGGGCAGAGGTGCTCGATGCAGATGCTTTTGAAGTATTTCAAGAAAAGGGAATTTTTGACCGAGTAACAGCCAAGAAATTTAGAGACAACATACTCTCTAAAGGTGGAACAGAAGACCCGATGTTGTTGTATACCCGCTTTCGCGGAAGCAAACCTAAGATAGATGCATTATTAAAAAGAGCAGGATTAGTGGCTTAAGGACAGGCAGAAGTAATCAATGAAACGATACCTGTTGCTGTTATAAAACAAACGTCTGAAACAACCTATATTCTTAGAAACAGGAAGTACTGTTCCCAATAAGAAAATAGTACCGAACAAGGAAATGATAAAAGTTGAAATAGATTCCGTTAAAAGTGCGGAAAGAAATAGAAAAACAATTGCCAGAAGTTAAATTAATACCAGAAAAATGGGTAGATCGCTACGGTGATTACCTTTTTAACTTTACCATAAGTAGAGTTAATGACCCTATTATGGCTCAAGACTTGGTCTCAGAGACTTTTCTAGCTGGTTTGAAAAGTGCGCACCGATTTAAAGGAAATTCTACAGAGCGCACTTGGTTAATCTCTATTCTCAAACGTAAAATAATCGATTATTACCGCAAGATCAATTCCAATAAAGGTAAGGCTGAAGTGCGTATGAGCTATCTTACCAATAGTGATCAAGAAGGGGACTGGATGGAAGAAAAAGCCGCAGACCTGCGCAATCCCAACGTAGAGGACATGATTGAACAAAAAGAATTAAGTGATGTTCTCGAAGAATGTATTGCTTGTTTACCAGAGCGATATGCCACTATCTTTGTCCAAAAAACCATTGATAATTTGGAAACCGAAACAATATGTAAGGAACATAATATCACGGCGTCCAATCTTTGGGTGATCATTCACAGGGCTCGAGTCCAGCTTATGGAATGCCTCAATAATAAATGGCACAAGAATAGTTAATCTAATGAGTAGATTCTTTATCAATTGCGATCAAGCAAGTATATTAAGTACACGAGAACAATACGGCGACCTTAACCCCAAGGAAGCCTTCCGTCATCAACTACACAGAGGTCACTGTATAGGTTGTCGCTCTTTTCACAAAAACAACCAACGTTTCCAACGCAAACTAAAAAGTCTGAAATGGGTTGCTTTGACCATAGCTCAAAAACAATCTATAAAGAAATGTCTTGTTGAAGCCATGACCAAGTAGTTGTTAACTTGAGTAAATCACTTTTAAATTCTCCTCTTGATTATTGCAGATTTCTTCTGTTATTAGGCGTATGTTCCAGTTAAAAAGAGCAACAAACCTAACCATAATACTGGAATTGCCTCCACAAAGAAACTCGCGTAGTAATCAGATTTAAATACATCTGAAAACCAAATGGATAGTGCTATAAAAGGCACTATACAGTACGAGCTTATCGCCGTAATAGTTGTTGCAAAACCAAAGGGTATAAACTCCATTAACAAGTAGACTGCACACAAGGCAATACCTAATAATTTAGTGCGAGTGATTCCTATCAGTTGTGGAAGTGTTTTAAGCTGAGGAGCATCATATTGCAAATCCCTAATTTCAAAAGGAATACATAGTGCGATGATCAATAAGAATAATTGAACAATATCTATAGCATAAAGCCATGGTATGGAATCTGTAATAGAAAAAGCCAAGGGATCAATCAAATACTCAAAATCTGCATAAACTGATTTTAAAGGAAGAAAACAAATAATGATGATCCATGAACTAGCTACCAGAGCCAATTTAAAAATAGGAACTTGCCTTAAGTTGTGCTGTCTGATCAATGGAAATGCATAAAAGATTGAAAAAGCACTAGCCAAAGCAACCATCGCAGCAGTCCACAGACTGTCTGTTACGATTAAATAAGCCGCGATACCACTTGCTATTGTTGTAATGGTGATCACCGCTTTTTTAAAACGGAATTCTTTTTGTTCCAAAAGCAGCACTGCATATTTTATAATGTTATAGCCTATCACCACTCCACAAAAAATAAGAAGCAGTATAGCATCATCTAACTTTGACAGGTTCTGAAAATGAAATACTAGAAATAGCGCCACAAAACAAAAAGCCACATGAAAACTGCTCCTGATATAAAAGTCTAATAGGGTTTGGAACCACTTCATGAGGCAAATGTAAACCTGATAGTTAATAACTAAGCAAAAAGCGTTGAAAAATCATTTATTTAGCAACTAACTCTTGTTAGTTAGGCCAGCTTAAACGACTACTTTTGCAAAGAATTCTGTTAGAATTTAATATCTTAACTATAGACCATATAAGTACTATGAATACAGATCGTTTTGCCCTCAGACATATCGGACCTCGAGAGGAGGACCTTGCCTCCATGCTTGAAACAATAGGTGTAGAATCTATTGACCAATTAGTTTATGAAACTGTCCCAGCAAACATACGCCTTCAACAAGATCTAAAATTAGATCCTGCGATGAGTGAATATGAATTCCTGAGCCATATTAATAAATTAGGTAGTAAAAACAAACAATTTAGATCCTATATAGGTCTTGGGTATCACGCTCCAATTACACCGGCCGTTATCCAAAGAAATATTTTAGAAAATCCAGGTTGGTATACCGCTTATACCCCGTATCAGGCAGAAATTGCTCAAGGACGTCTAGAGGCTTTATTGAATTACCAAACCATGATATCAGACCTTACTGGTATGGAATTGTCTAATGCTTCACTATTAGATGAGTCTACGGCTGCAGCTGAGGCGATGACCTTACTTTTCGCTGTTCGTGACCGCGCTCAGAAAAAAGATGACCTGGTAAAATTCTTTGTAGATCAAGATACGTTACCACAAACCAAGGAGCTTTTGAAAACTCGCGCAATTCCTCTAGGAATTGAGTTGGTTGAAGGAAACCCTCAGGAAATAAATGTTAAAGATGGCTATTATGCGATTCTATTACAATATCCTGGTGCAAGTGGAAATGTAGTGGATTATACCGCTTTCGCTAAAAATTGCCAAGAAAATAATATCCGTATAGCAGTAGCTGCTGATATACTTTCATTGGTATTGCTAGAAGCTCCAGGACATTGGGGAGCAGATGTAGTGGTAGGAACCACACAGCGTTTTGGTATTCCACTAGGTTATGGTGGACCGCACGCAGCTTACTTTGCAACACGTGAAGAATTTAAAAGACAAATTCCAGGACGTATCATAGGGGTCACTAAAGATACTGATGGAAAACGTGCCTTAAGAATGGCGCTTCAAACGCGTGAACAACACATTAAAAGAGATAAAGCCACGTCAAATATTTGTACTGCACAAGTATTACTTGCTGTAATGGCTGGTATGTACGGAGTATATCACGGGCCACGTGGCTTGAAGTTTATCGCAACAAAACTGCACGCTCAAACAGCTACTCTTGCAGATGCCGTTGAAAAACTAGGTATTTATCAAACCAATGCTAATTTCTTTGACACCTTGAGTTTTAAAGTAGATGCAGCAGCGGTTCAAAAAGAGGCCTTAAAGCTAGAAATCAATTTCTATTATCCTGATGCCGATACGGTTCAAGTTTCTTTAAATGAAACTACTTCTATGGCAGACTTGAATGATATTGTTTCCGCTTTCGCGAAAGCGGTCAACAAAGACTTCTCTCCAATTACAAAATTATTAGAGAAAACGTATTTAGGAACAGGACGTCAAACAGAATTCTTGACCTATGAGGTATTCAACTCCTATCATTCTGAAACAGAGTTAATGCGTTACATCAAAAAATTAGAACGTAAAGATTTAGCCTTAAATCACTCGATGATTGCGTTGGGTTCTTGTACGATGAAATTGAACGCTGCAGCCGAAATGTTGCCTCTTTCAAATCCGCAATGGGGAAATATCCACCCATTTGTACCACTAGATCAAGCTGAAGGTTATCAGCACATGTTGAAGAAACTGGAATTGCAATTAAATGAAGCAACTGGTTTTGCAGGCACTTCCCTACAACCTAATTCTGGTGCGCAAGGAGAGTTTGCAGGTTTAATGACCATACGTGCCTATCATATATCACGAGGTGACGATCATAGAAATATCTGTTTGATTCCGTCTAGTGCTCATGGAACAAATCCAGCGAGTGCCGTAATGGCAGGAATGAAAGTCGTAGTGACTAAGGCGCTAGAAAACGGAAACATCGATGTAGATGACTTACGTGAAAAAGCAGAAAAATACAAAGACAATTTAAGTGCGTTGATGGTGACTTATCCATCTACTCATGGAGTTTATGAAAGTGCCATTAAAGAAATTACAGGACTCATCCATGAAAATGGTGGTCAGGTGTATATGGATGGGGCTAATATGAATGCACAAGTGGGATTGACCAATCCTGGAAATATTGGTGCAGACGTTTGTCACTTGAATTTACACAAAACTTTTGCCATCCCTCATGGCGGTGGAGGTCCTGGTGTAGGACCTATATGTGTCGCACCGCAACTGGTTCCATTCTTACCTACTAACCCTATCATACCTACAGGTGGTGCTCAAGCAATCACACCTATTAGTGCAGCGCCTTTCGGTAGTGCACTAGCCTGTTTGATCTCTTATGGTTACATCTGTATGTTGGGAGCTGAAGGTTTAAAACGATCTACAGAATATGCAATTGTAAATGCTAACTATATCAAGGAACGTCTAGAAGGTAGTTATGCTTGTTTATATGTAGGTGAAAAAGGTCGTGCTGCTCACGAAATGATCATCGACTGTCGCCCATTTAAAGACCACGGTATTGAAGTTGTAGATATTGCAAAACGGTTGATGGATTATGGCTTCCACGCTCCTACTGTATCTTTCCCTGTAGCGGGAACGATGATGATTGAGCCTACAGAGTCGGAATCTAAAGAAGAAATGGATCGTTTTTGTGATGCGATGATTTCCATTAAAAAAGAGATTGATGCAACTTCTGTAGACGAGCCCAACAACCTTCTTAAGAACAGTCCGCATACCTTACAAATGATCACTGCAGACGAATGGGATTTTCCATACACAAGAAGTCAAGCGGCATATCCTCTAGAATATGTATCTGACAATAAATTCTGGCCTACCGTACGTCGTGCAGACGATGCTTATGGAGACCGTAATTTGATGTGTACTTGTGCTCCTATGGAGGAGTATATGGAATAATCGAACTCGAACATCTGAATTTCTGCAATAGATGCGACAACTGCTAGTATAAAATTCAGTGTTCGTAACCGTTATCGACTCTCGCTCGAACTGACATTAAAAACCGAATCAACTTTGTTGATTCGGTTTTTAATGATCTTCATTTAATAGGAAATGGAATTATGGTTTTCCTCATCGCTGTTTAGTTAAAGAGAACTAATCTAAGTGGTTTATTGATATCCCTTAACAGTTATGAATCTTTTCATAATTATTGCGCTTACTTTAATTTCTGTTACAACCACAACGTTACAGAGTTGTGAAGAAATCATTCATTTTGTGCAATGAGAAGATTATGGAGCAGTAACCATTTTTAAGATTTAAGAAGAGGACTTTAAAAATTCAAAAAATGGACTCCAACAGGATATAAAAATCTTATCAATTTCTTTAGTTTTTATTAGTATCTTTAAGAAAACCGGTTCTTTACTATTCACTGCATTATATATTTCTCAATAAAATGGCACATCTGATTCACGATTATCAATAAAATAAAAAACAAGTCATATTCTAAGATAAATTATTAGGATAAAACCAGATAAATCGCTTTTTTTGTTAGTCATAAGATTGAAAACTGCCTGCATGAGAGCAAAAATTACTGGAGTAGGAAGTCATATTCCTGATATTGTAAGAAAAAACGAAGAATTCATGAATCATGAATTTTTAAACAATGATGGAAGTTCCTTTGGAAGCGATAACGCCACCATCATACAAAAGTTTGTAGCTATAACAGGTATTGAAGAACGTCGTTATATAAGCAATGATTTATTGACAAGTGATATTGCTGCATTTGCCGCTCAAAAGGCAATAGCAGATGCTCATTGTGATCCCGAAAGCATAGATTTTATAATCGTTGCACACAATTATGGTGACGTAAAGCCTGATGGTGGTTCTAGTGATATGGTACCCAGTCTTGCGAGCCGTGTAAAAAATAAACTGGGCATTAAAAACCCAAAATGTATTGCTTACGACCTCTTGTTTGGCTGTCCTGGATGGATTTTAGGTGTTACTCAAGCAGATTCTTTTATCAAATCTGGACTTGCTAAAAAAGTGTTGGTCATAGGTGCTGAAGCTTTATCTCGTGTGGTAGACCCGCATGATAGAGATTCGATGATCTATTCTGATGGAGCTGGAGCGGCTGTATTAGAAGCTAGTCATGATGAACACGGTATCTTAGGGCAAGCAACAGCTACTTATACAGAAGAAGAAACCTATTTTATCTTTAATGAAACGTCTTACAACAAAGTCCTAGAAGATAAAACCACATACATTAAAATGTACGGGCGCCGCATTTACAACTTTGCCCTTTCTAAAGTCCCTGAAGGAATGAAGGAGGCGATGGATCAAGCTGGTGTCCCTATTAACGACCTTAAAAAGATTTTTATACATCAAGCTAATGAAAAAATGGACGAAGCCATAGTCAATCGCTTCTATAAACTTTACGATATGGAAGTGCCTAAGGACATCATGCCTATGGTGATTCATAAATTAGGGAATAGTTCAGTGGCAACAGTTCCTACGGTAATGGATCTTGTCGTACGTGGAAAAATGCCGCAACACCGAGTAGAAAAAGGAGATGTGGTAATGTTTGCTAGTGTAGGGGCTGGAATGAATATCAATGCGATCGTTTATAGATACTAAAAAACTAGACCTTTTTTTAATCCTAAACCTCTTTAAAATCTTCGATTTTAAAGAGGTTTATTTTTTCTGTTATTCAACAAAATTAGCCCCTTACACCCCTTTATTATCTGGAAAAAGCACTTTTAAATGGATCCTAATAATCAGAAAAGAAGGATCTAAAAAAAGCTTCAGAAAATAAACTATTAACATTTTTTTAAACCTTTTCGCATATGGGTAGTCTGATCTATAAAGACCTTATTTATGAAATACCTAGCGTTGTTTGCCTTTTTACTACTAAGTGCCTCATTTATAACTTCTTGTAGTAAAAACACAAGTTACACCCCTGTCAGCCCATCATCCAGTATATTAAACTTACCTGATACCCCCTATAATTACACTGATATCAACATACCCAATCACCTTTCCAATAATGTACTCATAGGTATTGGACAAAATGCAGCGATTGACAATGACAATACGCCTGCTACTAATACTACTACCAATGATGGCGCTACCCTAGGTAGGGTGTTGTTTTATGATAAAAACCTAAGTGCCAATGGAACTATAGCCTGTGCCTCTTGTCATATACCATCCAAAGGATTTTCCGATAGCAGCGTTCTCAGTATAGGTTTTGATATAGGAAATACCAGAAGGCATTCTATGAGCCTTATTAATGCAAGGTGGTATGCGAGAGGTCGTTTTTTCTGGGATGAAAGAGCAGCTTCTCTAGAAGAACAAGTCTTAGAACCATTCCAAGATCCGGTAGAAATGGGAATGACCCTAGCAGAAGTTGTTACCAATGTTCAAAATCAAGATTTCTATCCACCACTTTTTGCCAATGCTTTTGGAAGTGAAGAGATCACATCAGATAAAATATCAAAAGCCTTATCTCAATTTATTAGAAGTATAGTGAGTGTTTCTAGTAAATACGATACCGGTAGGGCTACCGTTAATATACCAAATACCAACTTTGCTAATTTTACTACAAGTGAAAATAACGGTAAGAGTTTATTCTTTAGACCCAAAAATTTAGGGGGGTTAAGCTGTATAGGTTGTCACGCTACTGAAGCTTTTATTAATCCTGATGCAGGAACCACTAATAATGGTTTGGATTTGGTCTCCACTGACGATTTAGGGGTTTTTGAATCCATAGCTAATCCACAGTTTTTAGGAGCATTCAAAGTACCCTCATTAAAGAACATTGAACTCACCGCACCATACATGCATGACGGTAGGTTTGCCACTCTTGAAGAGGTAGTGGAGCATTACAATAGTGGTGTACAAGACCATCCTAATTTAAATAATGCTTTAAAAGATGCCAATGGAATGCCGCAGCGTCTCCACCTGACAGATCAACAAATAGCAGATGTTGTGAACTTTCTTAAAACCTTAACCGATACCGATATTACTACTGACCCTAAGTTTAGTGATCCGTTTTAAAACCATACCCTTAACTTCAATGAGAAATCTCTATATATCAGAGAAGGAGCGTTGCTTTTTTTAACTCAACCTCGCTCCCATCATTAAGACAATGAAAAAAATTAATCAATGACCTCCATATCTATAAAAATATTTTCTTTAGGCCAGTCGCTATTATCGGTAGGTACTCTCGCAAGTTGATCTGCGATTTCTATTCCTTTGGTAACCCTACCGAATATGGTATGCTCCTGATCCAGATGTGGAGAGGAATTTAAAGTGATAAAAAAATCAAACGGATCATGCCAGTTTTGAGGATTATCAATCCATTGTTTGGCATTGCTTAAAGTACCTCGTTCATGTGTTATGCCTGGTAAAAAATGTGGTGGAAGTTTATAATTACCCGCGCTCGCTCTTTTCAAAGCCGGTAAAGTTTCATCACTATTACCAGCTTGTACCACAAAGTCTTGAACCACTCGGTGGACATAAGTTCCATTAAAATATGCATTTTTTACCAAGTAAATAAAGCTCGCTCTATAAATAGGAGTCTCTGTGAATAGTTCCATTTCTATAACTCCATAAGTGGTTAATAAACGTACTCTGGTCTCGGGATTTTCTTCACCATACCTCGTAAAAAATACCTTTACACTATCCTGTGGAATGTACGCAAGCAAGGTATCACCACTAGCTGAAATCTGGCGTTTGTATGTTCGGTCGAGAATGCGTTGCTCTTTTGTTAATGGTGTTACCCTGTCCGGTAGTTCTTCTTTTATAGCTTTTTGAACTTCTGTACTATCTTTACAAGAGAAACAACACCACACCAGCATTAAAAAGAAAATAATTGACTTCATTTAACGATTTTTTGAATCAAGTGTCAAAGCTAAAGAAATTACCTCTTCCAGGCTTAGAATCACAGCTTAAAATGGCTGTGATAAATCGTATAGAGGAAATGCAGCACATTACTTTAGACAACCGCACTCCCAAAGAAGCCTCTGTAATGATGCTGATTTATCCTAAAGATGGTATTCCCCATTTTGTTCTTATAGAACGCACCACATCTACAGGCAAACACAGCGGTCAGATAGCTTTTCCTGGTGGCAGAAAGGAGAAGACTGATCATGACAATAGCGTGACAGCTTTGCGTGAAACCGAAGAGGAGATTGGTGTGGACAGAAACGATCAACACTTGGTCATGCCATTGACTTCTATCTACATTCCCCCTAGTAACTATATGGTGCATCCTTATCTCGCTTTCGCGAAAGCGGAACTAACATTCACCCCTCAACTAAGCGAAGTGAAATCTGTTATCGAAATAAAGCTTTCTGACTTGCTAAACCATAATAACAAAAAACGTACAACACTATCAACCTCTTACATGAAGGAAGTGAGTGTGCCTTGCTTCTACTTTGGGGAGGTAATGGTATGGGGGGCTACAGCAATGATGCTACAAGAAATAAAAGATGTTTTTATAGCAGCTGGGTTGAAATAAGCACTAGCCTTATTTAAAAAGCTATTCTTATATTTGCTACTCCTCTAAAACTAAAACTTAAATGGGATTGTTTAAAGAAAATCCTTTTGGCCATATCTTATTTTTAAAAAAATGGCTGATACGCATTGCTGGAGTCTTGTCTCACCGTCGTTATCGAGGTTTTAATGAACTGGAAATTGAAGGAAGCGAGATTATTAGAACCCTTCCTGAAACAGGTGTGTTGTTTGTTTCTAATCATCAAACTTATTTTGCAGATGTGGTTAGTATGTTTCATGTTTTCAATGCTTCTTTAAAAGGACGGGACGACAGTATTAAAAACGTAGGTTACCTATGGAATCCTAAATTGAATATCTATTATGTTGCCGCCAAGGAAACCATGCAAAGTGGCTTATTACCCAAGATATTTGCCTATGCCGGCGCCATTACGGTAGAAAGAACTTGGAGAGCAAAAGGAGAAGAGGTGCATCGCGAGGTAAATCCAGACGACACTAAAAATATAGGCGTTGCATTAAATGACGGTTGGGTGATCACTTTCCCACAAGGAACTACCAAACCTTTTAAGCCTATTAGAAAAGGTACTGCCCACATAATCAAACAGTACCGTCCTATTGTGGTACCTATCGTAATTGACGGGTTCCGCAGGAGTTTTGATAAAAAGGGATTGCGTATTAAAAAACGCAATATTCTTCAATCTATGGTCATTAAAGAACCGCTTAAAATAGATTATGAAAACGACTCTATTGAAAAGATTGTGGAGCAGTTGGAATATTCTATTGAACAACACCAGTCGTTTTTAAAAGTAATTCCTCTTGAAGAACTAGAGGCACAAGAAGAGTTGAACAAAATGCGCAGGTGGGAGTATTAAAGCTACGACTGCCGTCTGGATTGCCTCTGCTCGTTGCCAATAGAGATGATGGAACGCACCGCTTATTTAATTACATCAAATTAATAGCTGCTATGCTTTTGATTCTATTGCGTTCTAAAAAGGCATCTATAGATTCAAAATGTTCAATCACTCGTTGTTCTTTAAACTCAAATACCTTCTCAGAAAGTCCTTGAAGAAAATCTCGGTCGTGAGAAACTAAAATCAATGTTCCATCGTAAGTAGAGAGCGCTTCTTTCAGCACGTCTTTTGACTTGAGGTCTAGGTGGTTGGTAGGTTCATCTAGAATAAGCAAATTCACTGGCTCTAGAAGTAACTTTACCATGGCGAGTCTTGTCTTTTCACCTCCAGAAAGGACACTCACTTTCTTTTCTAGATCATCACCACTGAACATAAAGCGACCTAATATGTTCTTCATTTGAGTGCGTATATCACCTTCTGCCACTTCGTCTACTGTTTGAAAAACAGTAAGGTCTTTATCAAGCAATGCCGCTTGGTTCTGTGCAAAATACCCCACCTTAATATTATGCCCCAATTGGCAGGTTCCCTCTACTTCAATTTCTCCTAGAATAGCTTTTATCATGGTGGATTTTCCTTCACCATTACGGCCTACAAAAGATACTTTCTCCCCGCGAGCAATCGACATATTTGCCTCCTTAAAAACCACATGATCCTTATAAGACTTGGAAACGTCCTTTACGGTCACTGGATAATCTCCTGATCGAGGCGATGGTGGAAAACGCAGCTTTAAAGCACTGGTATCTACCTCATCAATTTCGATAATTTGTAATTTCTCCAGCATTCGTTCCCGAGAAGATACTTGATTCGTTTTAGAGTAAGTCCCTTTAAAACGCTCGATAAAAGTCTTATTATCGGCTATGATTTTTTGCTGTTCTTGATAAGCCTTTATCTGGTGAGCTCTGCGATCTTCCCGCAACACCAAGTAATGAGAATAGGTGGCTTTATAATCAAATATTCTTCCCATACTCACTTCTATAGTACGATTGGTAATGGTATCAATGAATGCTCTATCGTGAGAGATCACCATTACTGCGTTAGCTTTATGGACCAAAAAATCTTCTAGCCATATCACCGATTCAATGTCGATGTGATTAGTAGGCTCATCTAGTAAAATCAAATCTGGTTTTTGAAGAAGAATTTTAGCTAGCTCCATGCGCATGCGCCATCCACCGCTAAACTCAGACGTCTGTCTGGTAAAATCTTCTTGTTTAAAACCTAATCCTTTGAGGGCTTTTTCAACTTCAGCATCATAATTGACCTCTTCTAGGGCGTAGAATTTGTCTCCTAATTCGGTCACCTGTTCTATGATCGCCATGTACTCATCACTTTCATAATCGGTTCTTACGGTAAGCGCTGTATTGAGACGCTCCATCTCTTCCTTCATAGCAAAGACTTGTTTAAAGGCTTTGGCCGCTTCTTCAAAAACAGTACAATCGTCTTCCGTGAGTAAATGCTGTGGTAAATAAGCGATCACTATGTCTTTAGGGGCCCGTACATGTCCACGAGTGGCTGTTTGTTCTCCAGCGATGATCTTCATCATCGTAGATTTTCCTGCGCCGTTTTTCCCCATCAATGCTATTTTATCGGTAGGATTAATAACAAAGGAAACATCGCTAAATAAGGTAGTACCGCTAAATGCTACGGCAAGATTATCTACTGTGATCATGATTTGGTTTTAAAAGCTGCAAAAGTAAGAACAAAAGAAGAGAGAATATATAAGGCTAACTAAAAGAAACTAGAAACAAGAGGTGAGAATACTATAAGTTCATCAGCTTATAAATTTTGAGAAGTCTATTATAGGAAGTTTAGTAAAGCAACAAGGCTACAATCACCTATGACAACACAAAAACTCAAAGTTTAACCGCCTCAATAACAATAGCCCCTAGTTCCTGAGAACTTGTAAAGAACAAATAATCGGTTTCGTGTTCTGAAAACTGGTATTTCTTGCGCAGCTGTGCTACCGATTCTTTGTTGTTGCGGGTAACGATGGCTTTAGCACTCTTAGCATAAAGCCTTTTTAATATTTTGGAAGTGTTTGGAGCAACCTTTTTAATTTCAAAAATGCGCCCGGGAAAATCACATAACTTTTCTGAAGTAAACAAGTGAGCATCTTGATCTAGCTTTTGTAAGGCATAATGCTGCATTAGAGAATCAAATTGTTGTGATTTCATGATAGCGGCGTTGGGCTCATACAGGTATTTTTGAGGTTTGGAATAGGTAGGACTGTGCTGTGCACCCAATATACTTTTAAAAACAGGTTGCTCTGTCAACAGGTTGATACAAGTTAAACGGACCTGACTTACCTCTTCTTTAGTTAATACCCAAAGCAATTCTTTGACTTCATTTTTTACCGCAACGATATGCAAAGAGCTTACTTTTTTTAGTTGCTTGATCCCTGCCGTAATATCAAGCATGGGAGATGTTTTGATCATCACTCTTTTACCTCTTTGAAGTAATAATTCTAAATTTACCAGCACATTAGGCTCGTAGTCTGATAACATAACCGCCTTCGCATGTGTGGCTGTTTTTCTGCTAGGATCCAGATAAATCAAGTCGTATACCTCAGCAGTATCTTTTAAAAATTGGATGCCGTCACTTTGAAATGACTTTGTTTGAAGTTCTTGTATTTTAAAAGAATGTTGCGCGTATTCCTGTAGCGATTTTGAAAGTTCTATATGTGTTGTTGAGGAGCATGCTTTCGCGAAAGCGGAAACATCAATACCAAATCCTCCGGTAAGATCAATCATGCTATCTATAGCATACAACTGCGATTTGTAAACCGCCGTTATTTCTGAACTGGTTTGCTCTAAATTCACTTTAGGCGGATACAAAATATGAGGATTCTTAAAAAGAGAAGGAAATTTATAACGCGCCTTTTGTAAGCCAACTAATTGCTGTGTGAGCTCCTTATTGGAAACGTACTCAAAAGGGTGATTCATGAGCATAAAAGCAGCTGAAGTTTCTTGTAAATGACCTCTTAGGTATTTAGTAACTTCTGTTCTTATGACTGCCTGATTCATCTATAAATTTTGAGTCAGTTTCTTAACGATTTTGTACTCACTTAAAAATTCTTTGGAAATCACTTTTATAGCTGTATAGGTAGGTACAGCAAGAACTAAGCCTATAATACCAAATAAAATTCCAGCGATTAAAATAATAATAAAAATCTCCAACGGATGTGATTTTACACTTTTTCCAAATATCAACGGCTGATTTATAAAATTATCAATCGCCTGAACAAATCCGTAGCCAATTACTATAATGATTAATTTAGGAAGAATAATTTCAGAAAAATTAGAACCTAAATGATCACTAATTACAAAAGCCGACATCAATACGTATCCTATTGCAGGCCCCAAATAAGGAACTAGGTTAAGCAATGCACAGAAAAAGGCAATGATGATCGCATTCTCCACTCCTACCGTAAACAATATAATACTGTACAGCACAAATAAAATAACTACCTGAAAAACCAGTCCTATAAAATACCTAGAAAGTAATTGCTTTATTTTAGTAAATGCCCTTAAAAACTGACCTTCGTTTCCTTTTTTAGAAAACACTAAAACTCCTTCTAATAAAAGACGGCTGTCTTTAAGAAGGAAAAAGGTAATGAATAATATAGAGAATAGGCCTATGCCAAAACTACCTAAAGTACCAAAAAAACCGTTTACAAACTGTGGAATAAGATCTATATTCAAGTTCTCATAATAATCCATTTGTTGAAGTCGCTCCAGAATATTTACTCTTTGAATACCGAAATAATCACTGATTTGCTCATTGAGGATTTCTACATTTATTTGTAACTCTTCAAGATCGATCTGACTTAAGTTTGCGCTTTGCTCTGTAATTACTGGTATCATCAACAGTATAGCTCCTATAATGATCATAAAGAGTATCAATAGCGTCACTATTACGGCAATGGTATTGTGAAGTTTTAACCTATCGCGCAATAATAGCACAATAGGCCTTCCTATTAAGGAAAGAACAGCAGCAACTCCTATATAAGCGAGCACCGATTGTACTTCCCACAGGAACCATAAAAGGATTAAGATTCCAAAAATAATTCCCAAGGCTCTTAGAATACCAAAAGCTATTGATTTTGAATGTATTGCTTTGCTCATAGCTTAGTTGGTAAAAACGTATTGGATGATATTGGCACCCATATCTAAGGCTTTTTTGCGCACCTCAGGTGGATCGTTATGTATTTCTGGACTTTCCCATCCATCACCTAAATCACTTTCATAAGTAAACAATAGAACTAGCCTTCCCTCATAAAACAAACCTTTAGCTTGTGGTCGTTGTCCTTCGTGCTCATGTATTTTAGGCAAGCCCTTAGGGAAGGTTGCATAACTACTAAAAATAGGATGTGAGGCTGGTAACTCAACTAATTCCTGTTGAGGGAATAATTTAATGAGTTCTTTATTGAGATAAGGTTCCATTCCATAATTATCGTCTATATGAAGAAAGCCTCCACTTAAAAGATACTCTCTAAGATTTTGAACATCGGCTTCATTGAAAACAACATTACCGTGTCCAGTCATATGAATAAATGGGTACTGAAAAATAGCTATACTACTGGGTTCGACGATCGCTACCTCGGTATTTAATTGAGTACTAATATGATCGTTACAATAGGTTATTAAATTAGGAACCGCAGTAGGGTTAGCGTACCAGTCGCCACCGCCGTTGTATTTTAATACGGCTAGTTGTTGTGCATCCATGTTTTTTAAGACCAACAGGCAGATGAAAAGAAATGCTTTTTTCATAGGCTAGCAAATTACAAACTTATCTGACATTTTAATTCATGTTGATTATTAATATTATAAGAAAAGGCTAATTTATGATTATTTAAGAAGTTTAGTTTTTATATTTGATTTCCCCTTACGCTAATTGATGATAAATTTTGTTTCTTCGAATAAGTTGTTTATTCCCGTTTTAAGCTTATCTGCAGCCCTGAGTATACTGGTATTCCAGCATATTGAAAATAGCTCAAAGCCTTTGCCTATTGGACCACAAAGCAGTCCTATTGTTTTAGAGCTTTTTACTTCCCAAAATTGTCCCACTTGCGAAAAGGCAACCCTTCTTGCCAATACTGTAAAAGATGATGAAAATGTGATCGTCTTGTCCTATCATATTGATTACTGGAATCATTTAGGATGGATAGATACCTTTTCAAACGCAAGCCATACCAATTACCAACGTAATTATGAAAAAATATTTGATCGCAATTTGTATGCCCCTCAAATGGTCATAAATGGAAAATCAGAATTTAATGGTGCTAATATTAGATTGCTTAATTCTTCTTTAAAAAAGAAAAGTATTATAGAAAAATTAAATGCCCCTCAAATTAAAAGGTATAAAAATGAATCTGTTCATCTGTTTTTCAACCTGTTTACAAATAAAAAATATGACAAAGCATATGCCTTACTTCTCCTAAATTCTAATGATGTAGCAATAAATAACGGTCCCAACAGGGGCAAAATGATAACCAATACCAACATTGTTATGGACCGAGTACTACTTCAACCAGAAAACTCTGAAGGAAATTATATTTTTGAATTACCTCCTAACGTAAAAGAGACTGATCAATTTAAAGTCGCTATCATCTTACAAGATAAGAACTTGAATATCGTAGGAGCCTCTGTTTCTAAGATTCAGTAATACCGTTAAAAATAGCAGCTGTATAAACACCCGCAGTCTCTGTACGCAACCTTTTAGATCCTAAAGAAGTTGGTATAAAGCCGTTTTCTAAAGCCATTTGTATTTCAGTCAATGATAAGTCTCCTTCTGGTCCTATAATCATGGTGACATCTTGGTCTTTATGTAGGAGTTGAGAAAGCATTTTCTTATCAGTTTCTTCACAATGTGCAATACATTTCAATCCATTTAGGTCAGTTTTTAAGAACTCTGTAAAAGAAGTCAGCTCTTCTAGAACTGGAAGATACAACTGATTGCTTTGCTTCATAGCACTGATTACAATTTTCTGAAATCGAGCTGGATTTATTTTCTTACGTTCACTATGCTCACATAATAAAGGCGTTATTTTTGAAATCCCCATTTCTGTAGCTTTTTCTAGAAACCACTCCATGCGATCGTTCATTTTAGTGGGGGCAATAGCGATATGCAACTTTGATGCTGGAGGAGGATCTGCTTTCGCGAAAGCGATAGCTATAGTACATTTATTACTAGTCACAAGATGTATCCTGCCATCATATAGATTTCCTACTCCATCGGTGATGTGAACTTGATCACCGACTTTTTTGCGCAACACCTTAGTCATGTGCCTGGCTTGTTCCTTATCCAGCTCCAAGATGTTGGATTCTGGTGATATGTCTGAATAATAAAATAATTGCATTAGAGCTGTATTCTAGGTGAGGCAGTAGTTTCCATTCCTGCTGTATATCCATCTAAAAACTTATAATATCCAGAAATTCCTATCATAGCGGCATTATCTGTAGTATATTCAAAAGGAGGTATAAAGGTATTCCAACCCTTTTTTTCATAAGACCGTAACTTTGCTCTTATTCCAGAGTTAGCACTCACACCACCACCTATAGCGACTGTTTTTATGCCCGTTTGTTGTACTGCCTTTTCGACTTTTTGAAACAATATCTTTATTAAGGTATACTGTATACTGGCACAAATATCCAAGAGATTTTCTTTAATAAAATCAGGGTTATTATTCTCCTCACGCTGTATAAAATACAATACGGCGGTTTTAAACCCACTGAAACTGTAATTTAAATCTGGCGCTTTGGGAATAGGAAATGGAAACTTTTTAGGATCCCCTTCTTTTGCAAGTTGATCTATTTGTGGTCCTGCAGGATATCCCAAGCCCAGCATTTTGCCACTTTTATCAAAAGCCTCACCTATCGCATCGTCTTGTGTAGTTCCGATCACTTCCATTTTATGGTAGTCGGTCACTTTTACAATTTGGGTATGTCCGCCACTTATAGTGACCGCTAAAAAGGGAAATATAGGTTTTTCTTGGCCGTTATCTATAAAGTGTGCTAAAATATGCCCCTGCATGTGATGTACATCGATAAGAGGTATCTCTAATGCCATTGCTAAAGACTTTGCAAAACTGGTTCCTACTAGAAGGCTTCCCATAAGTCCAGGACCTCTTGTAAAAGCGATAGCACTTAAATCTTCTTTTGTAATACCTGCTTTTTTTAATGCTTGATCTACCACTGGTACTATATGCGATTGATGCGCTCTAGAAGCAAGCTCAGGCACCACGCCTCCGTACTGAAGGTGTATTTCTTGACCCGCAACTATGTTAGATAATACGTGATCATTTTTAAGGATGGCACAAGCAGTATCATCGCAGGAAGATTCAATTGCAAGAATATAAGAATTTTTTGTCTGCATGAAGGCTTTAAGGCATAAAAGTTGTAATCTTTGCAAAAGTAAAGGATATATCATTAAGAAACTTCTTAAAATACTAGCCAAAGCAATGGTAGTGCTGCTTATATTATTTATAATACTAGCAGTAACATTCTCATTTCCAAAAGTTCAAACAGCTGCAGCACAGTATACCACCTCTTATCTCAATAACAAATACGGTACAAATATAGAGATTAAAGCTATAGACATTTCCTTTTCTGGAGACCTTATCCTTAAGGAATCCAGAGCTTTAGACAGTCGTAAGGATACCATTATTTACTTTAAAGAACTCCGTTCTTCTATTATTGGTTTTGGGGACATGATCGCTGGACATCCAGATTTAGGGAATACTTCCATAGATGGACTTTACCTGAATATGAAAAGGTACCAAGGTGATAAAGACGACAACCTCAATGAATTTATAACTAAATTTGGCACTAGTCAGGAAAGCTCCTCTACCCCTTTTAAACTCACCACAGACGACTTAAACATTACCAATTCCAGGATACGTATTATTGATGAACATCTAAAATACCCAGAAACTTTTATAGCACAAAACTTGAACCTTCAATCTGACGGACTGACCATAAATGGCTCTGAAATTAGTGCTAAAATAAAAGGAGCTGATTTTGACATGTACACAGGCGTTATGAAAGCAGATGCTAACGGGAATAAAAACCTTAGGATTAAAAATTTAAACGCAGACTTCTCCTACACACCTACTCAACTACTTGCTGATAACCTAATCATCAATACAGCTGGTTCTCAAATAGAAGGAGACCTTAAATTATCCTATAACAGAAAAGATTTTGCCGAGTTTATAAAAAAAGTAGCATGGGATTTTGATATTAAAAATGCCGATTTATCTACTAACGAGCTTAGAAAATTTTATAATGAAATTATAGAAAATGATAAGGTAAAATTAAAAGGCCGCTTAAAAGGACCCCTTAATGATTTTGTAGTAGAAGATCTTGTTGCGACCGCCTTAGGTGACATCACTATAGATGGAAATATGCACTTTAAAAATCTTATCGAGAACGAAGATGACTTTTTTATAGAAGGCGACTTTAACAGCCTGCAGGCCAGCACTACCGATCTTAAAAAATTCTTACCCAATATTTTAGGAACTACTTTACCAATAAAGTTAAATCAACTAGGGACGGTAAAAGCAACAGGTTACGCAAGCGTTAATGCCAATCAGGTAGCCACCAGACTTTCTGGGAGCAGTCGTAAAGGAAATTTTAAATCAGATCTGCTGCTCGATAATATACAAAGTGGCACTATTGCTTATAACGGAAATATAAAATTTCAACGCCTGGATTTGGGTTCTTTATTAGGTATAAAAGGTTTGGGGAAAGTCACTTTAGATCTTGATGTCAACGGTCGCGGATTTGACCTCGAAAATGCCAATACCACCTTAAAAGGAAACATTGCACAACTTTATTTTAATGGGTATTCCTATCGCAATATTAGAGTAAATGGCAAATTTAAAAAACCAATATTTAATGGTAAAGCATCTATAAATGACCCTAATCTTCAAATGGATTTTGACGGTCTTGCCGACTTTACCGCTGCCGTAAACACCTATGACTTTAATGCAAAAATCAAGTATGCTGACTTAAATGCCATCAATATTTTTAAACGTGATTCTATCGCTATACTTCAAGGGGGTATTGTTATGAAGATGCAGGGTACTACTTTAGATGATGCTGTAGGGACCATAGACATTACCAATGCTAGTTATAAAAACCCTAATGAAACTTATGTTTTTGACGACTTCAGTATTAATTCTAGCTTTAGAAATGAAGAACGATTTATTTCTATAAATAGCACCGATATTATAGAAGGAGAGTTATCTGGTGTTTTTAAAATTGCTGAAATTCCTGAATTATTTAAAAATAGCATTGGTAATGTCTATACAAATTACCAGTCAAAAAATATCACACAAGATCAATATTTAGATTATGAATTTAAAATTCATGATAAAATAGCAGATCTTATTTTTCCAGGTATCGCTCTAGGCGAAAACACGATTTTAAAAGGCCAAGTAGCCAGTAACGAGGCCCAGTTCCGTATGACATTTAGATCGCCATATATTAAAATTTACGACGTAAAACTGGATCAAGTCAACGTACAAATCAATAACCAAAACCCTTTATTCAATACCTTTATTAAAGTAGATGGCGTTAAAAATAGTATTTATGACATCCAAGACTTTCAGCTCATTAATGTAACAAACAAAGACACATTACTTTTCCGTACTAAGTTTAATAGCTCTTCAAGAGATACCGATAAATTCAATCTTAGCTTTTATCACACCGTAAATAATCTGAACCAATCTGTTATAGGAATTAGAAAAAGTGATGTGATCTTTCAAGGTCAAAAATGGTTGTTAAACAAAGCCGATAAAGAGGTGCAACTAAAATTTGATCACGATTTTAAAACATTTAAGTTGGACAGCTTGGTGGTTAAACACCAAGAAGAATTGATCACTCTTTTTGGCGATATTACTGGTAAAGATGATAAAAATGTACATTTAGATTTTAAAGATGTTCGGATTTCTAGTCTCACTTCACCTATTGATAGTTTAAAACTCAAAGGTCGAATTGATGGTGTGTTGTCTTTAAAACAAACCAATGGGAATTATGCTCCCACTAGTGATGTTACGGTAAAAGATTTAGAAGTAAATGAAACTCCTCTAGGAGATTTTGAACTATCGGTTGCTGGAAACAAAGATTTAAGCCTTTATGATGTTTATGCCCAGCTCAAAGACGACGTTCAAAAAACATTTACCGCACAAGGCTATATAGATACTAGTGGGGAGGATAGTAAAATCAATGTAAATGCTGTTTTTAAAGATTTTAACTTATTAGCCTTAAGTCCTTTGGGCGGGGAGGTATTAGACAATATAAGAGGGTTCACCTCTGGACAAGCACGTCTGACAGGAGATCTTACTGCTCCTGATATCAATGGATCTTTAAAATTGAGAGATGCTGGCATGCGCATTCCTTATTTAAATACCGACTTTGATATAGAAAATGACTCACAAGTCAGCATCACGTCTACCGCTTTTAATTTTAACAATTTACAACTTCAGGATACCAAATACGATACTCGTGGATTATTATCTGGGGCCATTAACCACAAAAACTTTGGGTTTTGGGATCTGGACTTGAAAGTAGAATCAGAAAGATTGCTAGCCCTAGACACCAAGTTGACCCCAGAAGCTTTGTACTACGGAACTGCATTTATAGATGGTCAAGCAACGATTACTGGACCTGTAAAAGAGCTTTTGATTAATGTGATCGCTACTACAGGAGAAGAAACT
The DNA here is from genome assembly GCF_018401815.1 of Nonlabens sp. Lineage (GTDB taxonomy): Bacteria > Bacteroidota > Bacteroidia > Flavobacteriales > Flavobacteriaceae > Nonlabens. Next base: position 97,214 of record NZ_JAGYKG010000004.1, on the reverse strand, counting down.
GTTTTTAAAGTACCTATCAATGATGGAGAATCTCTCGGAGATACCTCTGCCATATACTTCTTAAGTCCTGAAGAAAAGAAAGCGCGTATCTCTGGAGAAACCGTCATTACAGATAAAATAAGTGGCCTAGAACTCCGATTTGAACTCCAGGTGACACCAGCTGCAGAAGTAGAGATCACCGTAGATCCCACTAATGGAAGTTACCTACGAGGAAGAGGTGTGGGGAACTTACTATTAGAAATCAATACCAATGGTAAATTCATCATGAATGGAGACTTTATCGTGACTGAGGGGATTTATAATTTCAAATATGCAGGCATCGTCAATAAAAACTTCACTATTCAGCCAGGAGGTACTATGGAATGGAATGGAGACCCTACTAATGCCACTATAGATGTTGAGGCGGTATATGCCACTAGAGCAAATCCGTCGATACTTTTAGACAACCCTAATCTAAACGCCGAAGTTCCAGTTGAAGTACTAACTAAATTACAAGGTGACCTTAGCTTTTTTGACCCAGAATTTATTATCAGATTCCCTAACACCAATTCTGTAGTAAGCTCGGAGCTGCAATACCGATTAGATGATAAATCCCAAAGACAATTACAAGCCTTATCTTTAGTAAGTATAGGTTCCTTTTACAACCCCAATAGTATAGGACAAAATGCGGTCACTGGCAATGTCGTAGAAAGTGTTACCGGAATTGTAAATGATTTGGTAAGTCGTGAAGACAGTAAATTGAATTTCGGCGTGAGTTATGAAGCTTCAGAGCGCAATCCCAACTCTGATTTACAACGATCGGACCGTTTTGGAATAACGCTAAGCACACAAATAACAGATCGTGTTTTAATCAATGGTAAATTAGGAGTTCCAGTAGGATCTACGAGTTCTAGTGAACGTGCGGTTATCGGAAATGTAGAGATTGAATTTCTTATCAATGAAGATGGTACGTTGCGGTTAAAATTATTTAATCGAGAAAACACCTTACAGCAATTAGGACAACAAGAAGATTACACCCAAGGTTTAGGGTTGCAATACCGCATCGACTTTAATAGTCTTAAAGAACTTTATGAGCGTATCTTCAAAAAGGAAATGGTCAAACAAAGAGATATTAAAGCAAGTGAAGAAGTAGACAGTGCTCCTGTGCAATTTTAGTCAACAATAAATTCTGCAAAGGCTAACTAAATGAATATAGTTTTTATCTCAATACTAATTTTTCTATCATCTCACGATCTAAATGATCGTTGAGGTTTTTAATTATTTTAGCTCGGCCGTAAAGCAATTCCTGTCTTAATACAGAAGAAGAAAGACTTATCAACAAGGTACCCGCTGTAAACTTTATCTGAGTGGTGTAATTTGACACACCGCTTCCCATAACCGCTTTCCAAGCAGCTTCTATATCGACCTTCTCAAAACCTTTTTGCAACTTGTCTTGAGCTTTAAAATCACTCAACACATCGCTCATGCGCACAAAATCTTCTTTTCTATTATTCCTCATTAGGGGTATATGATTTGTAAGTGTAACGCGTCCCATTCTCATGTAGCAGGACGAGTATCTCTTTTGTTGCTTTTTCTACTGTTTGTGTGTATGCGCCATCGCCTTCTTGAAAGGTAAGGCTTAAATCACCATCTTTCTCCTCCCATTGAAAATAAATAGGATTTCCATAGCTTACAAAACTGCCGTCGTAAGTTGGACTTACTCTGTTTTTAACGCCTTTGAATCCGTCGATCTTAAAGTGATCCATGTGATTAGAAAAAGGAAATTCACGCTCGCTCCCATTTGGTAAAATGACTTCATCTATATTCCAATAACCTTCTAAGGCTTTTATTTTTTTTTCATTACTCGTGCAAGAAATCAGTACTACTGCTAGTACTAGGTAGATGATCTTTTTCATAATTTAAAAATCTTATAAGATTGCTGGGTCTGCTTGATCACGGCCTCTGTTCTTTCAGGGTGCGTATCGCTTATAAACAACTGACCAAATTGATCGTCGTTCACCATATCAATGATTTGAGCAACTCTAGACGCATCTAATTTATCAAAAATATCATCGAGAAGCAAGATAGGGACCGTACCACTTTCTTGCTTGATAAATTCAAACTGCGCTAATTTTAAAGCGGTTAAAAAGCTCTTTTGTTGTCCTTGACTACCAAATTTCTTCACCGCATGATCATCCAGCAAAAACAACAAATCGTCTTTATGGGTTCCTGCACTGGTATACTGCAACTGCATGTCTTTTTGTTGCGCATCTTTTAAAACTTGAGCAGGATCCCTTTGGTTAAAATCGGCTTTATAATAAATATCTACTACCTCTTCTGAACGAGAAATTTGTTGGTAATACTTCCTGAAAATAGGAGTAAATGATTCTAGAAAAGCAGTTCGAGTGGCATGGATATAACTTCCTAAATCAACCAGTTGCTCGTCATAAACGGACAGCGCTGTACTGTCAAAAGTACGGTTCATGTAAAAGTATTTAAGTAACGCATTGCGTTGTTGAAGCAACTTGTTATAGGTCATCAACTTGATCAAATATTTGGAATCACTTAAAGAAATTACACCATCTAGAAATTTTCGTCGCGTATCACTTCCTTCAATAATCAAATCACGATCTGCAGGAGAAATGATTACAAGAGGAATAAGCCCTATGTGATCGCTGACCCTATCGTACATTTTCCCGTTACGCTTCACCACGCGTTGAACCCCCTTTTTAGCACTAACAACAATCTTTTCTTCTTGTTCATTTTTCAAAAAGTTGCCATTGATTACAAAAAATTCTTCATTATGCTTGATATTTTGTACCGTTATAGGATTGAAGTAGCTTTTTGCAAAAGCAAGGTGATAAATTGCATCCAAAACGTTGGTTTTTCCCACACCATTGTTTCCCACAAAGCAATTTATCTTCTCATCAAACTCAAAATCGGCTGAAGAAAAACTTTTATAGTTGATAAGACTTATGGAATGAAGCTGCATAAAATATGTTGTAACTATTTACGAATAAGGCACTTGTAATCAATTTGCTTTCGCGAAAGCAGGATAATCACTACCCTAAACACACTCCCGCAAATTTAACCTAACAAAAGGTAGAGAATAAAGCTTTCACACATTTTTATATACCGATAAAAATTATATTTTTACGCGCTCAATTAAAGACTATTATGGCTACTTATAACAAAAGAGGATACAAACCCAAATCGAAACCAGAAAATGAAGATCAGGAGGAACTTTTTAATGATTCTGATTCGACTACGGCTGAAGTATTTAGTACCCTAGATGAAGGTGCGAGCAAGACCGAAGAGTGGATAGAGAAAAACCAAAAGGTGATTATTATAGTTGTCGCTCTATTAGCAATAGGTGCTATAGGTGCTTGGGCGTACAATCAGTTTGTGATGAAACCCAAGCAAATAGAAGCTTTTGGTGAATCTAGTGAAGCTAATAAATATTATGATCTCGCTCTTAATTCTACTGGGAAAGAAAAAGACTCTCTTTATAACATAGCACTAAAAGGAGCAAATGGAAAATATGGCCTTCTTCAAATCGCAGAAGAATATCAAGGAACTGATGCCGGAAATCTTGCAACTTATCAAGCGGGAATGGCTTATCTTAATATAGGTGGTGATCAACTTCAAAACGCCATTGATTATTTAAAAGCTTATGAAGGTGGTGACTCTGTTCTAAAATCTATCGCGCAAGCAGGAATAGGTGATGCCCTCATGCAAGCAGGACAAACTGGCGATGCAGTATCCTATTACATGAACGCAGCCAATACCAACCAGAACGAGTTTTCTACTCCTAAATACCTTCTTAAAGCAGCTCAGGCAGCTTTGAAAACTGGAGATTACAGCACAGCAATTACTGCCTTAGAGCAAATTGAGGAAACCTATCCGGATGCCGTTGAAGCAAAAACAGCACAAGTTCTTTTGGGACAAGCTCAAGCAGCTTCTAACTAATAACTGATGGCTACTGCAGGTAAAAATCTATCCAATTACGACAAGGAAAGTCTTCCGGACACGACACCAATGCGTATAGGTATCGTTGTTTCTGAATGGAACAACGACATCACTGAAAATCTTTTTAAAGGAGCTCATGAGACCTTATTGGATTGTGGGATAGATGCAGATTGCATCTTCCGCATGAATGTTCCTGGTTCTTTTGAATTGATCTACGGATGCAAAAACATGCAGTATGCTTCTTATCCAGTAAAAAACAGCAAATTAAGAAAAGGCTTAGATGCTATTATTGCTATAGGTAATGTCATTCGTGGCGAAACAGCTCACTTTGATTTTGTATGCCAAGGAGTTACCAGTGGCATCAAAGAATTGAACCTCAATAAATCTAAAGTTCCTGTCATCTTTTGTGTTTTGACAGATGATACTCATGCGCAGTCGGTCGCTCGAAGTGGCGGTGTTCATGGCAATAAAGGTAGTGAAGCAGCAGTCGCAGCAATTAAAATGGCTGCCATCAAGCAAGGCTTATAACTCAGCTCTAGTATAAACATCTAAATAAAGAACGTAGATACAGCTTAAGAACTTTTATTAATAACTCCTGAAATCGATTTAAGAGACACTACTACACCACGAGCACTTTGGGGTCGCGCATACTTTAAAACATTAGGAGCATGCCTATTTCTTTCTCAGGCCTATCAATTGATACACTCCTAAAACAACAAGTCCCGCTGCAAGAATCCATTGGTAACTTTCCACCTCTTTTTCTTGAATAAATTTATCGTACAACTTCCAAGCACCTATTGCTATAAATGCAATAGAAAGAACTAGGGTATAATTGCGCTTAGTTGAATTGGGCTCAGGCATCCTTTTGAACAATTAAAGCGTACACCAAGTACAATCCATATGCGATAATCCCATAACCCAATACCAATTGCCAGCTAGGCATCTCTTCTGCTAGTGCATAATACCTGTATAACCTGTAGCTTCCAAAACCTATAAAAGCTGCTGCCATTAATCCGCCTAGAATCGGATTTCTTTTTCTTACTGCCATAACCCTATTTTATAATGGTAAAGATATAAAAAAAGCGCTCCTAAGATTCAACCAGGAGCGCTTCAAATAATATCGTATAATTTATTACTTAGGCGTTGAAATATTTAGAATTCCAGATCGCTGTATTAAAATTCTTTCCTGCTGCAAAAGAATAGTACAACACCATACTGGCTATAGACTTAAACGTAAAAAAGAATATCAATAAAAACTCAACTCCTGTCGGATTCTTGGAAAAGATACCGTTAGGAATTAAATAGGCCGCCAGCAAACTCACTAGGATAGTAGATAATATCAAGTTTTCAAAACTTTTGAAACTCCATGCCCATATTTTTCTAAACGGATTCAAATCATTTCCCCATTTGTGAATCAGATAAAAATAACCGTTTCCTATAGGTGCAAAAAGAAGTGGGTCATCAGCATTTTCTAGTTTAAACATTTTTGATGGTGCCACAATTTTAAAACCACGCATTTCCAGATCGTGGGCTTTTTCCATGTCTTTAATTTTCATCAAAGCCTCATAAGGAACCTCATTTTTAAAATATTTGGTATCCAAAAATCGAAGACGGTAAGTAACACAGATGTCTCGTATTTGATCTACGTGATAAATGCGGTCTGTTTCTAAAAGGTCAATATTAAAATGATTGCGAGGAGTAGGTTTCTGAGGGCTTTTCATACGCGCCATGATCTCATCTTCCTTGCGATCTTCTTCTTTAAGAATAGCCGTTACCTGATCAAGAATGTCGTTTTCTTTAAAAGCTTTGGCTTTAGACTTCTTGAGTTTATCTTCAATATTGGTGCGTTTCAACATAATTAGTGCCTGGTTAAACTATTTAAATTTTAAGGAGCCGTTTCAAAATAAAAGCTCCAACTCCCTATAGGTCGTAAAGGTGTTGTAATTATTTCAAAAAGAAGATGTTATTTTTTTTACCGCTTTCGCGAAAGCGAAACAGATCAGTACCTAATTTAATAAGCAATAATCCTAGCTGCATAGGGCAACGATGTTATTCCTTTTGATAGCTGTTCTAGAATAGATAAAAGAGATTATAAAGCGATAAGTTGTAGAGACATTAAAAACCAGAATTAAACAGCTTATAAGTCACCTACCAAGCTTTTACATCAATCATAGCTGGATGTAATTCCTAGAAATCATTACTGGTCGTACCCTTATCCCTTGTAAAAATTCCTCAACAAAATGCAAGGATAACAAAAGGTAATTTTAAGATTTAAAAGCCTGGCTGCAAGACTATCTTTAAAAATTTTTGATTTTAACGACTACTACCTCAACACGGCACCAGAAAGCCGTTCTAATTGCTGCTGTATCTTATTCATCGCCTTATCAATTTGCTTATCCGTGAGCGTTTTACTGGTGTCTTGAAGTGTGAAATTCAGGGCGTAAGACTTTTTGCCCTTGGGCAATTTACTTCCTTCATACACATCAAATAACTGCACCGACTTCAGCAGCTTCTTTTCAGAGTTAAGTGCGATTTCTCTTAGTTGCTTAAAGCTTACCTCATTATCTACTAAGAGGGCAAAGTCTCTACTTACTTCAGGGAATTTAGAAATCTGGACTACTGGAATATAATCCTTAGAAACCAATTTTAAAACCTCTCCCCAATAAATATTGGCAAAGTGCACCGTTACTTCTACCCCAAAATGTTGAGCAACTTTCTTTTTGACCACTCCTAAGTCAGCGATTTTCGCACCACTACTTAATGCAATTCCTTCACTTAGAAATTCTAATTTGGTAGGATTTTCATTTACTGTATGAATACCTAATCGGTTTAAAATCGAAATCACAGCTCCTTTTAAATAAAAGAAATCGGCAGGCTGTGAAGCACTGTTCCAATTTTGATGACCTGTGGTTCCAGTAGTAATGATGCTTAGGTGTTTGTTTTCTGTAAACTGACGTTCTTGATACTGGTGATAAGAATTACCGAATTCAAACAATCTTAAATTCTCTTGCCTTCTATTACAATTATGGGCAACTGCTTCAAGACCGCCATAAATAAGACTCTGTCGCATCACCGCAAGATCACTGCTCAAGGGGTTCAACATGCGCACTTCGTTTTTAGGCAAGATATGGTCTGTCAACATATGGTTCTTTTCTGATGTCAGACTATTGGCCATTATTTCGACAAAACCTTGTCCTACGAGTTGTTGCGCTACTATGTTTTGCAATCTATTATTCTCTAATCTAGAAGAGGTAGCAATGCTCGCATTGAGTTTAGAAGCACCTTCTATGCGATCGTAGCCATAAACCCTTAGAATCTCTTCGATCACATCTACCGGTCGAGTTACATCATTTCTATAAGCAGGAATGGTAAGTCCTAAACCAGATTCGGTAACATTATTTACGTTGATATCCAGCGTTCTCAAAATACTCTTAATTTCCTCACGAGGAATTTCTTGACCTATCAAGGAGTCTACTTTTTGAAAAGGAAGAAATACTTGTTGGTCTTCTATTTTCTGAGGATACACATCAGTAATATCACTAGAGATTTCTCCACCTGCAGTTTCTTGAATCAGTAGGGCTGCCCTTTTCAAGGCATACTCGGTAATATTAGGGTCAATACCACGTTCAAATCTGAAAGAAGCATCGGTATTAAAGTTATGCCTTTTGGCCGTTTTACGCACGCTTACCGGGTTGAAGTAAGCACTTTCTAAAAATATAGAAGTGGTTCCATCAGTAACCCCACTATTCTCACCACCATAAACTCCGGCAATACACAAAGGTTTCTCTGTATCACAAATCATTACATCTTCTTCATGCAACAGGTGTTTTACACCATCCAAGGTTGTAAAAGGAGTATCTTTTGCTAATGTTTTTACAATGATTTTATTACCTGCTATTTTGCTTAAATCAAAAGCATGTAACGGCTGCCCCAATTCGTGCATCACGTAATTGGTAACATCAACTACATTATTTTTAGGAACTACCCCTATAGCTTTCAATCTGTTTTTAATCCACTCAGGAGATTCTTTTATCTTAATACCGGTTAGGGTAACTCCACAGTAACGGGGTGCCAACTCTATATTTTCTACTTCTATATCTACTCTTCCAGAACGGTTATCGATGTGAAAACCGCTTACTGACGGAGTAATAAATTCTATAGCGTCTGCCTTTACAGCAAGACCAGCTCTTAAATCACGGGCAACACCCATATGTGACATTGCATCAGAGCGGTTAGGTGTTAATCCTATTTCAATCACTTGATCATTTTCTATAGAGAATACGTCTTTAAGTAAAGTGCCTACCTCTAGATTTTCATCCAGCACCATAATTCCTGCATGAGAAGTTCCTAAACCTAGTTCGTCTTCAGCACAGATCATTCCGTGGCTTTCTTCACCTCGTATTTTACCTTTTTTAATCTTCCATGCTTCACCTTTATCGTCATAAAGTGTTGTTCCTATTGTAGCTACAGGTACTTTTTGACCAGCCGCAACATTAGGAGCTCCACAGACAATTTGTACTATGTCACTTCCTATGTTGACTTTCGTCACTTGAAGCTTATCGGCATTGATATGTGGTACACAAGATTCTACATAACCTACAACGATGCCTTCTAAGCCGCCTTTGACACTTTCAAATTTTTCCACGCCTTCCACTTCTAGGCCTAAAGAAGTCAGTAATGCGGTATGCTCTTCTAGCGCATCTGGGACGTTGATGAATTGCTTGATCCAGTTATAGGAAACTTTCATAAAATCGGTGCTTTTTAAGGTGGGTAAAGATAGTATTATGAACGCTTTCGCGAAAGCGGAACGTTAACAAACCTCTCTTTTAAATTTGCAGCTTGAGAAGTCCCTATATAGTGGAAAAATCAATCTCAAATGGAGTTCTTAACCTCAATAAGCGGCAGTCTATCATAAGACTCTAGGGAAGAAAAGGCTGGAGGTATTTCAAAGTTTGTGGAAAACCCCTATTTTTAGACCTAAGAAAACTCCTATGAAAAATCTTGTCGTACTCTCAGGGGCTGGCGTGAGCGCCGAAAGTGGTATTTCTACTTTTAGAGATGCTGGAGGTCTCTGGGAAGGGCACGATATTATGGAAGTAGCTTCTCCTGAAGGATTTGCAGCTAATCCTAGGTTAGTGCTGGATTTTTACAACAAACGCCGTGCTCAACTGCATCAAGTGCAACCCAACGAGGCACACTTTTGCATTGCTGGACTAGAACGCAATTACCAAGTGCAAGTGATCACACAAAATGTAGATGATCTACATGAACGCGCTGGATCTTCTCATGTAATACACCTGCATGGCGAATTGAGAAAAGCACGTAGTTCTAATAATCGTTATGAAATTCAAGATTGCCTTGGCGACATCAATTTAGGTGACTTAAGTGCCGATGGATCGCAACTACGCCCACATATTATATGGTTTGGTGAGGAGGTTGCTGCCATGGATGAAGCCATAGAAATCGTATCAAAAGCAGATGTGCTGCTCATTGTAGGAACCTCCATGCAAGTATATCCTGCAGCTGGACTGAAAGATTTTGCGCCCAGCACCACACCTATTTATTTTGTGGATCCTGCGCCTTCTTTAAATTCTCATGGCCGGCTGCACGTGATTAAAGAAAAAGCGGGCAAAGGAGTTCCAATGGTAGCCGATTTATTGAGCTTCTAAAATATGAAAATAATAGTGACTTCTATCAACATCCTTTGATGAATAGAAAAGAATTCCTGTTTACATAAAAATCCTTGATTCTAAAATATTTACCTGTGGTCGTTCTAAGTTGATTTGTTGCCGATTGTGGAAATTCAACTACCTATAATACAGAGGAAACAACCAATTAAGGAACTTCTTACCGACTGCAGTGCGGTCGAGTGTATATCTTGAGATTTATTCACATACATTTGAATATCCTATAGTTGGTTACCCTCTATTTCAAGTTAAAAACCTATACCAAATAAGATTCCTTAACTTTATATCAAAAAAACATGAGAACTAGCATCGTACTATTAGCACTAAGTATCATCCTTATCAGTTGCAATAATCATCAAAAAGATTTTTCAAATTTAGAGTCTATTTCTTTTTATGATTTTAAAGGTTCTGAAATCACTATGGATCAATTAAAAAAAGAATGGAATACAACCATAAACCCTATAATTCATGAAGACATACGCAACGAACAAAGGGTAAAAGACCTCTATATAAAAACCATACGCGATAACTCTTCCAATGAAGATTACCTGGTTCTCGTTGCCAGTACTTCAAATATAAATACCTATTCTGGAAAAGTAATTAGTTCATTCAAAGATGGTTTTAAATTGAGTGATACAACAGTAACCTGCACCAACTGTGGTCCAGAATTTCAAGGAGAACTGGTAGATGGAGAATGGATTTGTGCTAACAAGGGCAAGGCTACTGATGATTGTATGAAAACAAGCACGCTTGATTATTAAATCTATTTCGACATTAGCAAATAATACCTAATGACTCCTCAAAATTTAAAGCAAGAACTTCAAAAAAAATACCGAAATGGATTCAAGTCGAGTGCTAGAAGAATCTTGGCAAAAATAGAGGGATAAATATATGCTTTCACACTTTTAAAAAACGTAATTTAGCAGGCTTTAAAGACATAACCTATGCCTACTGCTTTACAAGCTATTTCTCCTATCGATGGACGCTACCGTTCTAAAGTCGAGCCCCTTGCCAATTACTTTTCTGAGTTTGCCTTGATACGTTACCGCGTCCTTGTAGAAGTGGAGTATTTTATCGCTTTAAGCGAAAGCGGAATTAAACAACTGCAACCTCTTCCAGAACCTACTCAAGAACAATTAAGAGATTTATACCGCAAGTTTACAGATGAACAGGCACAGGCTATTAAGGACATAGAAAAGGTGACCAACCACGATGTCAAAGCTGTAGAATATTTTCTAAAAGAACAATTTGATCTTTTGGGTTTATCGGCTCATAAGGAATTTATACATTTTGGATTGACTTCACAAGATATCAATAATACGGCCATCCCGCTTTCTATAAAAGATGCTATAGAAAACGTATACCTGCCAGAATTAGAGGAAGTACGCGATGAAATCTACCGACTTTCCAACAACTGGAAAGACATTCCGTTGTTAGCACGTACGCATGGACAGCCAGCTTCTCCTACCCGTTTAGGTAAAGAATTCTATGTATTTGTAGTGCGTATAGAAGAGCAAATGAATATGCTGGAACACGTACAACACGCAGCAAAATTTGGTGGAGCAACTGGAAACTACAATGCGCATCATGTAGCATTCCCACAAGTGAACTGGCAAAAATTTGGTCAAGACTTTGTAGAAAACAGATTGGGTCTTAAGCACAGTTTTCCAACAACTCAAATCGAGCACTACGACCATATGGCCTCTCTATTTGACAACCTAAAGAGAATCAATACCATTTTTATAGATTTAGATAGAGACATCTGGACCTATATCTCTATGGATTACTTCAAGCAAAAAATTAAAGCTGGCGAAATAGGTTCTAGCGCTATGCCTCATAAAGTCAACCCTATAGATTTTGAAAATTCTGAAGGGAACTTAGGAATTGCAAACGCTCTTTTTGAGCACCTGTCCGCTAAATTACCAATCTCTAGATTACAACGCGATTTAACCGATTCTACTGTATTGCGAAATGTAGGAGTACCAATAGCACATACTATTATTGCCTTTAAAGCCACGTTAAAAGGACTTGGCAAGCTTTTATTAAATGAGGCCAAAATCGCTCAAGACTTAGAGAATAATTGGGCAGTAGTTGCAGAAGCTATTCAAACTATTTTACGCCGTGAAGCCTATCCTAATCCCTATGAAGCTTTAAAAGAACTGACGCGTACCAACGAAAAAATCACCGGAAAAAGCATTGCTGATTTTATTGAAACTTTAGAGATAAGTGAAGACATCAAAGCAGAAATGAGAGTCATCACCCCTAGTACCTTTACGGGTATCTAATGGTACCTGTCGATTAGCTTAAAAAACAGCAGCTTTAAGTATTATCCCTATTATTTTCAATGGTTTTATCTTACCTATTAGGTGTTATACCTGTAGTCATATATGCCTTTTATACCTCCTTTAAATAATTAAAATTGTAAAGCCCTAATACCACCTAAGCCTCAAAGCATCGATTTTATTATTAGGATTCATCTTAAATCAATAAAAATAAAGTGCAAAAGAAATTATAGCGTCAACTTTAGCTTTTTAATCATCTCTTTTTTGATAGTAGGTAAAAAACAGGCACACCAGTTGAAAAGAGTCTTTTACTTGCTTCCTTCTTTTTGCCGCCTGTACAACAAATGCTTGTTTCTACCAGTTTTAGCGCTAATAGCTTCTGACATACCAATTTTATTTCTAGGTATAGTGGTATTGGAAAAAAAAGCGTTTTCAGCAAAAGAAAATAGAAAACAATTTAGAAAACAACCTGCTTATCAAGCTGTAGCTTGATAACTTCAAGAAATAAGGGTACTTTATTTGTAATCTCACATGGATAGCATGCTTTTTTATAAAGAAATCTTGAATTTCTTACCAAGCGCTTCGTTCTTAAATAGTGATAATTGATTTATAAAAACATGATATCCTAATTAACAGATGAATGATAATGTTTTTCCAGCATTATGCAAAAGCCAATTACATAAAAACAAAAGCATTGAACTTATTCTCATAAGGTTGAAATAGGTTCGAATTGCTTATGGTCATGCATGCCGATATCAACAAAACGAACTAACTGAGGGTATTTAGACCAGTTTAGCTTACTTAAAGGACGCTAGCTTTCCATAATAACCTACCCCTTTTTTGCTTCTTCCCAATATACATCCATCTCAGCGAGAGTCATATCCCGTAATTCCTTGCCTAATTCTTTAGCTTTGGATTCTAGGTACTGAAAGCGTTTGATAAACTTTTTATTGGTGCGTTCTAAGGCATCTTCTGGATTCACTCCTAGATGCTTGCCATAGTTCACTAAGGAAAACAGCACATCACCAAATTCGGCCTCTATTTTATCCCGATCACCAGCATCTACCTCTACCTGCAACTCGGCCAGTTCTTCTTCAAGTTTTTCTTTCACCTGTTCTGGCCTTTCCCAATCAAACCCTATTCCAGCGACTTTATCTTGTATGCGTTGGCTTTTCACTAAAGCTGGCAATGATTTAGGCACTCCTTCCAAAACACTGGTTTTTCCTTCCTTCAGTTTCAGCGCTTCCCAGTTGGCCTTTACCTCTTCTTCATCCTTCACTTTTACATCTGCATAAATATGTGGGTGCCTAGAGATGAGCTTATCACAAATACCATTTGCTATACTTGCTATGTCAAAGTCGTTGGTTTCTGAACCTATTTTGGCATAAAAAACAATATGTAATAACAAATCTCCTAATTCCTTAGGAATCTCTTCCATATTCTTATCTAGAATCGCATCGCCCAGCTCATAGGTTTCCTCTATGGTTAGGTGACGTAAGGATTCCAACGTTTGCTTTTTATCCCATGGACATTGCTCCCGCAATTCTTGCATAATAGTCAACAATCGGTCTATAGCGGCAAGCTGTTCTTTTCTGTTATTCATTTATGTTTAGTTAAAATGCATCAGTTTTGTAAATAACTCTGTTCTCTATAAAACTATTTTGTGAGCTTTGAAGTTTATATTTGTCTCGCTTTCGCGCCAGCAGGCAAGAAAGTAAAAAAATCTCCAACAATAATACTGGCATAAAACTAGTTAGTATAAAGAGAAAAACAGCCCTATGCGAATTCTATTTATAATTACTTTTTCACTTTTATCAATAACGGCATCCTTCTCTCAGGAATATGTTACCGATGCCAGCATGGAAGAAACTGTTATGGTGAAGGATGACCAGATTAAAGTCCTTTATTTTACCGCGCCTTGGTGTGGCCCTTGTAACTATATGGCCCCTGTTATCAAATCCATTTCAGAAGATGAACGTATAGACGTGACCATCTTTAAAATGAATACAGACGATAATACCTCAGACGATATTCTTAAAGTGTCTTCCATTCCCACTTACTTTTTTATAAAAAATGGTCGTAAATTAGGACAAAGCAGCAGTGTCATGCGCCGCGATAACATGGTAGAATTAATTAAAAAACACGATGCTATGAAGGTAAAAGGAGGCCTTCTTCCCTATCGTGGAACACCTTCTAACTATGAAATCGTAGCAGGTGCCCATGAAAAGCTGACTAAAAAAAATCTAGAACAACTGTGGCATAGCGCACAAGAATTAAATGAACTGAGCTGGAATATTTATAAAAACCTTAAGGCTCCAAAAGACCTTGCGTGTGCCTTAACCCTTGTCAACCGTTCCATTGAATTGGAAGAAAACACGTATAATCTTCAGACTAAAGCACATGTGCTTTATCAAATGAAAGATCATAAAAAGGCCTTACAAACGGCTCAAAAGGCAAAAAAACAAGCTGCACGTAATGCTAGTTCTACCACTATCATAGAAGAATTAATTAAAAAAATAGAAGCCGAATAACACCTATTTTTAAAGCATCTTTGTTACGGTAAAAAACTGAAAATTGTTTCACTTTATAGTTGCTTATTTTTCTCATTATATCAAGTCCTTTCACTTGCATGGCATACACTCGCCTTTTGTTTTTCAATTGGAAAAAAAGTGCCTTAGAGATGCCAGTTCCTATGTGGATTATATAAAATTATCTCGCTTTCGCGAAAGCTTACACCACAACAAAAGCAGCTTACACATAGAAGATCACGGTGCGGGAAGTAGGGTGTTTGCATCTAATGAAAGAAAGGTGACTGACATTCTCCAGTACAATTGTAGTACTCAAAATGATACGCAATTGCTGTACCGATTGTGTGCTTATTTTCAAGTGAATAGGATTCTAGAATTAGGCACTTCTTTAGGAATAGCGACTCATGCCATGGCAACCTCAAGACCTCAAGCACAAATTACGACTGTAGAAGGAAGTCCTGAAGTTTATGAATTTGCAAAAAAAGCGTTTGAAAAAGAGGCCGAGCAACAGGTGAACTTTGTGAATGCCACTTTTAAAGAGTTCTTTAAAAACCAAAAGATCCCTACTACTATTTACGATCTGATTTATATCGACGGACATCACAATGGTGACGCTACCTGTGGTTACTTTGAGAGTATTTTAAATCACGTACACAATGATACGGTCGTGATCTTTGATGACATCTATTGGTCTAAAGACATGACTCGTGCGTGGAGCCAAATTTGTCATCACCCAAAAGTAACCGCAAGCGTGGACTGCTTTAATTTTGGATTAATTTTCTTCAGAAAAGAACAGATGCAAGAGCGATTTTATGTGAAGTTGTAAATCGTTGAAATCAAAGTTCTAAAGGATACATTTATTCAATTGAATCCAACACTGCTAGAACCCAAATCAACAGATACGTGTAAATTATTAGGCCAGCTATTCTAGTTTTATTTTGAGAAAAACAGGCCATCGCGAATATCAAAACTAGCTTTTTCTTTGGTAAAATGACAGGCTTCCACTGAGTTGGTCGAATGTAGGATCATCAGACTACTCTTATAGAGCATCATTTTTTAAATTCCTAAAATTGTAACTAAATAACCATAGCTGCGTCATATGCTTACAATTCTTATAAATCAAAAATTCATAATTTAGTCGCATGAGTGAAAATGTTATCGAAGTACGCAATATTATTCGCGATTTTAAGCTTGGTCAAGAAGTCGTTCACGTTCTTAAAGGAATCGATTTAGATATTAAAAAAGGAGATTACATTGCATTTATGGGACCCTCTGGATCTGGTAAATCTACATTAATGAATTTATTGGGCTGTCTGGATACGCCTACTTCTGGAAATTACAAACTCAATGGTACTGATGTTTCTAGTTTGAGCGATGATCAACTGGCCGATATTAGAAATACAGAAATAGGTTTCGTCTTTCAAACCTTCAACCTCCTACCGAGAACGACAGCACTGGATAATGTCGCCTTGCCTATGGTTTATGCTGGAATGTCTAAAAAAGACCGGGTGGCAAGAGCAAAAGAAGTCCTTACTAGCGTAGGACTATCAGACCGTATGGATCACCAACCCAGCCAACTTTCTGGAGGGCAGAGACAGCGCGTTGCGGTAGGAAGAGCTTTGGTCAACCACCCCTCTATTATTCTTGCCGACGAACCCACAGGAAATCTAGATTCCAAAACTGGTATAGAAATCATGGCTCTTTTTGATAAAATCCACAAAGATGGTAATACCGTTATTTTAGTGACTCACGAAGAAGAAATTGCAGAGCATGCGCATCGAGTGATTCGACTGCGTGATGGTATAATAGAAAGCGATGTAAGAAATCAACCATGGAAATCTTAAGCGAACATAAAGACTGGATTTATATAGGAACAGTTGTACTGGCCTTTATCTTATTTTTATTTTGGAACAAAAGCAAACAAAATAGCATCCAAAACCGAAAACGAAAAAGCTTTAAGCAACGTCTTAAAGACAAACGAGAAGGGCGTGACTAGCGACAGTAAAGAAAAGACTTGTCAATCCTCTTTATAAAGAAGCATCTTAGTTTTAAATCAATTCAAGCTTATATTTCTCTCGTTTTATCCTATACTTATAACCCAATTGCTCATCTGTAGTCATTGAAAATACATAGCTTTAATAGATAAGAAGGCTGGAAACGTTCTTCTTTTACTTTAAAAAGGAATTGCTGTTACAGCCAAAATTACTTCACTGATGAATAACCTTATTAGTAGATACTTCTTCTAATCATTCAGGACCTCCTTTAATAGCAATAACGCCTCAGCATTACCCGCTAAGTTATTATGTCCTTGATCTGTTAACTTATATAGAGGAAGATCAAGCTCCTTACTCAACAGTTCTGAAGATTCTATAGGAATTAGGCCATCATCAACTCCATGAAAAAGGTAAACGGGCATCTTGCAATCCTTTAAATAGCTATTGGTAGCCAGGTCGTATTTTAGAATAAATGAGGGTATGTACGAATAATTAAGTCGCATCATATAAGTCATGCTGTAGTAAGGAGCATGTAACACTAATTTATCAGGACGGTTGTGAGAAGCGAGCTTTGCCGCTAGACCAGTACCTAAGGAATAACCCAAAACTACAATAGTATCTTCTGAGTACCGCTTTTTTAGCTCGTTGTAAACATCTTGAATATCCTCAAAAAGCTCATCTTGATTGTTGATAACTGAAGAGCTTTTTCCATAACCCGGATAATCGATCATAAAAACATCGTAGCCCAAAGGCAAGAAATGCTGAGACACATTACCCACAGATCTCAAGCTACCAGCATTTCCATGTAAATAAAAGATAACTCCTTTTGAATTCTCTTGCTTAAATAATAAGGTATTAATAATATTGCCAGAGCCTGTACTAATATTCCTTTCTTCAAAACTATTTAGAAATTCAAACTGATACCCTTCTTTTAATTTTTCTGGAGCGAAAAGCAGTTGTTCTTGACAAAAATAAAGCAAGCCACAAAGGAGTAAGTAGCCTGCTATTCCCAATATGGCTGCTAGCTTAAGAAATCTCTTAAAAAATATCATGCTACCTATTTAATAAGATTGCTATTAGTTCCCAAATTAAGGCGTACTATACTAGGTCTGTATTACTCCAAGGTTAAAGTCCTTGGTAATTGGAGCGTGATTTGCCGCCTCTATTCCCATTGAAATCCATTTTCTAGTATCTCTAGGGTCAATAATCGCATCGGTCCAGATTCTAGATGCAGCGTAA
This sequence comes from Nonlabens sp., assembly GCF_018401815.1. Taxonomy (GTDB): domain Bacteria; phylum Bacteroidota; class Bacteroidia; order Flavobacteriales; family Flavobacteriaceae; genus Nonlabens. The sequence continues at coordinate 79,536 of NZ_JAGYKG010000004.1, read as the reverse complement.
TAAGGAGATACTTGTTTGTCATAACGGTCTTTGGTTTTAGCAAACAACGCTTTCTCTTCTTCTTCCGTTAATTTTTTACCTGATTTTTCTAAAGATGCTTTTTCTATTTGCATCAATACTTTTGCCGCACTATTACCACTCATTACTGCGAGCTCTGCCGTAGGCCATGCTACTATAAGTCTTGGGTCATAGGCTTTACCACACATCGCATAATTTCCTGCTCCATAACTATTCCCTATAATCACCGTAAACTTAGGAACGACAGAGTTGGAAACTGCATTTACCATTTTAGCTCCATCCTTTATAATGCCTCCGTGTTCTGATTTAGAACCTACCATAAAACCAGTAACATCTTGTAAAAAGACTAAAGGAATTTTCTTTTGATTACAATTGGCTATAAATCTGGTTGCTTTATCTGCGCTATCGCTATAAATCACACCGCCGAATTGCATTTCGCCTTTTTTTGTTTTTACGATTTTTCTTTGGTTAGCTACTATTCCAACTGCCCAACCATCCATACGAGCATAACCCGTAATGAGTGTCTGTCCATAACCATCTTTATAGGCTTCAAAAGAATCTGCATCTACCAAGCGGTTAATGAGTTCCATCATGTCGTATTGTGCATTGCGTTCTCTAGGAAGCGCTCCAAATAATCCTTCTGGATCCAATTCTGGTTTTTTAGCAGCTACTCTATTATAACCTGCTATGTCACTAGCACCTATTTTATCAAAAATCTTTTTGATCTTATCCAGCGCGTCTTTATCGTCTTTTGCTTTGTAATCAGTCACGCCACTAATTTCGCAATGTGTTGTTGCGCCACCTAAAGTTTCATTATCAATTGTTTCACCTATGGCTGCTTTTACTAAATAAGAACCGGCTAAGAAAATACTTCCTGTCTTATCCACTATCAATGCTTCATCGCTCATAATAGGGAGGTAAGCACCACCAGCGACACAACTCCCCATAACTGCTGCTATTTGAGTGATTCCCATGCTACTCATCACCGCATTATTTCTAAAAATACGGCCGAAGTGTTCCTTATCTGGAAATATCTCGTCCTGCAAAGGCAAATACACTCCTGCACTATCTACCAAATAGATAATTGGCAATCTGTTTTCTATTGAAATTTCTTGAGCTCGTAGGTTTTTCTTTCCTGTAATAGGAAACCAAGCACCCGCTTTTACAGTCGCATCATTTGCAACAACAATAACTTGTCTACCTTGAACATATCCGATTTTTACCACGACGCCTCCACTTGGGCAACCACCGTGTTCTTCATACATACCATCTCCAGCAAAGGCTCCTATTTCTATAGCTTCTTCAGCATTATCAAGTAAGTAATCGATGCGTTCACGAGCCGTCATTTTACCTTTTTCATGGAGCTTTTCAATGCGTTTTTTACCTCCACCTAGGGCTACTTGAGCAAACTTTCTTCGCAATTCAGAAAGCAGCATTTTATTGTGATCTTCGTTTTTATTGAAGTCTAAATCCATTTCATAAATCTTTGTTCAAAAATAAGGATTTTGTATTGTAAACGACAGGGAATTGTTCGGCTTTCGCGAAAGCGATACACTCTACCAATTCTCCGCTGAAAACCAGCATTTAAGGTTTGCGATACCTGTGATGTTCTACCAACAAACTTGAAAAAGCATCAGCACCTATTTGGAATCGAACAGGCAGCGTTTTACTTTTCTTTCCAAAAGACTGCTGGTAGACGCTAAAATGAAGATGCGGGCCAGTAGTCCACCCTGTATTACCGCTATAAGCAATACGATCATCTTGCTTTACAAAATCGCCTTTCTTCACTATAGAACCGTGTTGTTTTAAATGAGTATACTCGGCGATGGTACCGTCTTGATGCAGGATTCTAATAAAGTTGGCCCTTTCCAAACATTTGGGAGCGTTACAACCTATGGCTTCATTCTCCTTGACTTGAATAACCATACCACTGCGAGAGGCATGAACTGCGGTGCCTATAGGCATCGTAAAATCTACAGCATACGTATTTTTATGAGTACTGCTGCCGTTATACCCTTGAGAAACACGCCAAGAAGCATTTTTTGCATAAGGTAAATGATAGTTGAATAGCTCGTCATGCTGCTGTTTTCGTTGATCACCCCATAAATAAGAAGCCGTCACCTGATAGGCGTACCTGCCCTTCTTAACTATAGTAAAATCGAGGATTTTATAATTCACAACACGAGCTGGAATAACAAAAATTTGATCCGTTCTAAGACTGGATTTAAGGTTGGTCAGTTCTAGATCCAGCTTTACAGAAATAGCAACCGGCTCCCCATTAGTAACGTAATAGGAATACCCCGTAGCTGTCTTTACCGCACCACTATGCACCTGCGGACTTTGAGCCGCGAGAAAGGAGTAAAAAAATAAACTTAATAAAATACTTAACCGCATATATAGGGATCCTTTCGTGAATCCGATCGTTCACCATATGATAACGATAGCCTCCTGTAAAATAGTGCTCTAAAACGTACTAAAAAGAAAAACAGGAAATAGAAGTACCTATGGTGCTCTAATGGAACAATTGTATATTTCCTACCACCACAGATAAGGTTCTAAAAAAGCTACCTTTATTTAAGACAAGTAAAATACTATACTTCTGCGTCTAATAGATCTGTAGCAATATGATAACGCGGGTCTTCGATGCTGCTTTCTATAATCGTATCAAACTCTGGATTGTGACGCATCAGCAATCTTTTACACTCTGGGCTTAAATGGGTGAGTTTGATTTCTTTTCCTAAATCCAAATATTTATTTGCTACACCTCTTAAAGCCTCAATACCAGAATGATCTTGTACCCTTGATTCAATAAAGTCTATTTCTATTTTATCTGGATCGTTTTTAGGATCAAATTTCTTATTAAAATCCGTTACCGAACCAAAGAATAAAGGCCCCCAAATTTCGTATACTTTAGTTCCATCTTCTTTCATGCTTTTGCGAGCTCTAATGCGTTTAGCACTTTCCCAAGCAAATACTAATGCCGATATAATAACTCCTACAAATACAGCTATAGCAAGATCAAAAATAACCGTCACTACAGAAACGATCACTAGAACAACTGCATCTGATTTAGGTATTTTACCCAAAATTCTAAAACTGGACCAAGCAAAAGTCTCGATAACCATCATAAACATCACCCCTATCAAAGCAGCTATAGGGACTTGCTCGATAAGTTTATCGGTAAACAACAGAAAAGTTAATAAGGTCACTGAAGTCATGACACCAGATAAACGTCCACGACCACCAGCGTTGATATTAATTACGGTCTGACCTATCATACCACAACCACCTGTTCCACCGAACAATCCGCTAAGGATGTTTCCTGCTCCTTGAGCGACACATTCTCGGTTACCACTGCCTCGAGTTTCTGTCAATTCATCGACTAGATTCATAGTCATTAATGATTCAATAAGTCCTACTGCAGCAGCAAGAAAGGCATAGGGTAAGATGAACAAAAAGGTATCATAACCAATAGGTAAATTCTCCCAAAGCTCCATATTAGGCGTTGGCAACTCCCCTTTCAAACCAGTTCCTCCACCTTCTATAATATAAGAACCTACCGTACTTACATCCATACCACTAAAAATAACTACTGCGGTTGTGACTAATATGGCTGTAAGTGCCGCTGGGATTTTCTTAGTTAATTTAGGCAATAACCATATAATTGACATGGTTAGAGCCACCAGTCCTATCATGATCCACAACTCTGTTCCTTGCATATAAGTAGAGGTGTATGTGTCTATACCATCTGCTCCTACTACTAGTTTTTTGTGTGCAAACATTTTTACCTGTGCGATAAAAATGACAATGGCTAGACCATTTACAAATCCCATCATCACAGGATGCGGAATCAGTCGTACAAATTTCCCTATTTTTAAAACACCTGCTAAAATCTGGATTAGCCCCATAAGAATTACAGCACCGAAGAGGTAATAAAAACCCATATTCTCCACTGGTGTTTCCATCAACATTCCTCTCTCATGTCCTTTGATAATCAAATCCACAAAAATAACGGCCACTGCTCCAGCAGCTCCAGAAATCAACCCAGGCCTACCACCGAAAAGCGCTGTAATCAAACCAATAATAAAGGCACCAGAAAGCGCTACTAAAGGATCTATTCCTGCCACAAATGCAAAGGCAACCACCTCTGGAATCATTGCCAGAGAAACAGTAATTCCCGCAAGAATATCGTCCTTCGGATTTTTACTGAAATTATTGAAGATCTTGCGCATAGTGCTTAATTTTTAAGCGCGCAAAAGTACGGCTTTTTAAAAGATATATAAGTGTTCCGCTTTCGCGAAAGCGGTATCAAAATCATAGCTCTCGAACAAATTTAACAGAAGTGCTATTTCTCACTTAGGAAAACAATATTTTTACCACATGAGCAGCAGTTCTTTCTTCTTATCAAAAAAGCATGTACGGCTTGGTATATGGGGATTTCTATTGTATTGCGCTTCCTGCCTTGCACAAAAAGATTCCTTGAAAGTAGAGGTCAATGGACTGCTCAAACCACATCTAGCCTCTACCCATCATTTTGGATTATTTTCTTCTCGCATGACGCAAAACTTTAAAATACACGCGAGTACTACCCCTCAATTGCATCTGGAAACACAATCAGGAAATAATTTTCATGCGCCTGTACAGGCATTTCTTCCTGACGATCCAAGCCTAAGAGCCCAATTTGCTGACCAAATCTGGTATTTTAGAGTCTTTGATTTTGTAGATCAAGAAATAACACCTGCGCAAGTAATGAATATTGAAATCGATGCGGTATACAAAGTCTATCGTCCCGCACTAACGTTGCCTTTAAACGATCGCAATGAGATAAGAATAGGCTTGCGAGCTTTTCAAACGGTACAAGGTAATTTCTTTGATGCTCCTTTTACCAATGATGCATCGATTGAATGGTTTCACAGCAATATTGCTGGTGGTGAAGATCCTTTTGGTAGGAAGTTTTATGGGGTGAATGAAGTGGCTGTGAACTACACAGACCGCAATGGTAAAAGGTTACATATGCAAGCTGGCGATATCATTCTAGGAGGTTTGGAACTGGCACACTCGTATTACCCAGAACTGCAAAAATGGAACGAGCGCAATCTGTTTGTTAACTTGCAGTCACATATAGGCTGGAACACCAGTTCCTATAATAACTCGCTGGACTTAGGCATAGGAATCAATGCGGTAAAAAAATACCCCTTAACTACTAAAAGCGATCTTTGGTTCGGTTTGGGCTATAGTGTATTGTATAAAAATGTTATTGATGGACGTGATAATCTCGATCTGGGAAACAATAGGTTTTTAGGATCTGGAGAGGTCATGGCACAATGGACCCATCAAACCTGCAAAGGCAATCAAAATATCATAGGCGTGAATTATCAAAATCAGACCTCCTACTTTAAAAAAGAAGAAGCTGACTATTTTCACCTGAAAGGAGATTATGCTGCTATCAATCAAGGCTGGCATTATGGCTACACCACGCTTATTGAAAATTTAAGCAGCTGGTCTTTGTTATACACACATGCACGACCTAAGATATCTTATACCATTTATGTCAAAGAAGACCTTAACGTCAATAATGCCCCAGATATGGAAACAGGTATTTCTGTGCAAATTCCGTTATGACAAATCCATGCAGGTGGAACCAAAAAGAAAGCTTAGCAATTCCAAGTCGAGCTGGACACTGCTAAGCTTTCTATAGTTCTCATTTGGAGTTCACCCTGTCAGGTAGGGAGAAGGTGTTAACGCAATTTTGTTGTTCCAACCTTCGCATCTAGCATTAGTACTTGATCACATACTACTTCTGTGGTATACTGCTTTTGGCCGTCTTTGTCTTCCCACTGTCGATGAACTAATTTTCCTTGAACACATATTTTACTCCCTTTCTTCACATACTCAGAAATGATATTTGCTGTTCCATTATAGGCTAGGAGACGATGCCATTGTGTATCGGTTACTTTCTCGCCTAGCTTGTTGGTATAACGGTCTGAGGTGGCGAGTGAGAACTTTACTAGTATGTTGTCATCGTTTAAATTAACGATTTCTGGATCCTGTCCTAGGCGTCCAATTAACTGTACTCTGTTGTTTAGATTGCTCATGATAAATTGGTTTATATGGGTTAAAAAATAATTACTGCCATCTGTTTTTTGATGACGGTACAAAGATGAACAGTCTTCAGATTTGGAATCGACTATTAACCGTTTGTTTACGTTTATTTTCGTTTGTAGTTGATTACCAATAATAACAAGTCCACTAAGAAAGGGAACACATCAGTCTAAACACAACTGGAAAATTTTAGGACTAAACCAATTGCTTGGTGTACTTTTATCGAATCGTAAAATTTTGATGAATTTACTTAATAAAACAAAAGGTTTTGACCAGATGCTCCTAGAGAACCAAAAATGCTTCTTACCTGATCATCACTAGAAGTTAAAGCCCAAACTTATAAGCCCATACTAATATGACAAAGCAATATAGGAACATTACATTAATCGCTATGCTGGGAATGTTCATCCTAGTTTCCTGCAGCAGCAGGTTAGCACCTACTGAACAAAAAGCAACTGCTTCAAATTCTGAATCGGCCCTTAATAAACCCTATGTAATATTGATTTCCCTAGATGGATTTCGTTGGGATTATGTGAATAAATACAGACCTCCCAACTTTATTGAGTTTATTTCTAAAGGAGTTGAAGCAGAAGCATTAATACCATCGTATCCTTCCAAGACTTTTCCTAATCACTATACGATTGCTACGGGCATGTACCCAGATAACCATGGTATCATCGGCAATATTTTCTACAATTATGATAAACAGGTTACCTATAACATTCGAAATAGAAAAATGGCCGAAGATGGAAATTTTTATGGAGGCTCTCCTATATGGATAGAGGCAAATAAGGCAGCTATGGTTACAGCCAGTTACTTCTTTGTGGGCACCGAAGCAAACATTCAAGGAATCACTCCTACCTATTACTATAAATATGATGGTAGTGTAAAAAATAAAGATCGTATTGCTCAAGCCGTACAATGGCTAAAGATGCCCGCTAAAAAAAGACCTCATTTAATTACAATGTACTTTAGTGATATGGATGATGTAGGTCATAGTGTTGGTCCGTCCAATGAGGAGCAAATAAAAAACAAACTGCTGGCTTTAGATAAAAACTTAGGGGATTTATTTAAAGGTGTAGCAGCAACAGGACTTCCTGTAAACATTCTCATTGTTTCAGATCACGGTATGGCAGATCAATCGATCGAGAACCTTATACCCATAGATGACATTCAAAACGACAGCTTGTTTTCAACCATTAATAACGGTTCCATAGTAAATATTCATCCTAAAGAAACTAGAGATACCAATGATTTGTTTGAGGATTTAAAACGAAAAGAACAACATTTTAAAGTTTATAAAACCGAAGACACTCCTGGTTTTGAAAAAACACCTACCAATAAAGACTGGGGACCCATCCAATTAGTGCCTGATCTGGGTTATTATTTTTCTACTAAAAAAAGTATAGCTGAAAAAATTGAGAAAAACATCACCACTATAGGTGTACATGGTTTTGATACCACATACAAAGATATGCATGGCATCTTTTATGCAAAAGGTCCTGCTTTTAAAAACAATTACGAGATACCCGCAGTAAAAAACATTCATATCTACCCATTAATGTGCAAGCTATTAGGACTTGACATTCCCGAAGGCATTGACGGAGATTTAGAACAAATAAAAAGTGTTTTAACCCCATTCTTCAACAAGGAGCAGGATTGAAAATAAAAAAATATGAACTCTCTCTTGTAAACACTGCCTGACCTACTATCTAAAAACTATAAATTGATGTATCACAAATTATACGAATGGGGCACTAGGTTGTTATCTGAATCCACCTTATTTAAATTTGGATTGAACTGGTCGCCTATGTACAGGCGAAGTACAGCAAAAATAACCTTTGTATCAACCGACCTATTGCAGGTAAAGATGAAGTTACCTATCAGCTGGAGAAATAAAAACTATATGAACTCCATTTTTGGCGGAAGCATGTATGCAGCTGTAGACCCCATACCTATGTTTCAATTGATCAATATAATAGGAAATCAATATGTAGTATGGGATAAGGCGGCTCGTATCAAATTTAAGAAACCCGCAAAAGAACACCTATACGCAGAGTTTCTATACTCAGAAAAAGAAGTGACTGAAATCAAACAACTAGTAGAACGAGATAAAGAAATTGAAATCGTAAAATTAGTAGAGTTGACCAACAAAAGCGGTACTCAGGTGTATTGCGAAATAGAAAAGGTCATCTACGTCGCAAATAAAGAGTTCTATAAAAACAAGCGGCTAGGTGAGCAAAAAGGATGCAAGAGAATAAATGGCATGCCACTTCAATAAACTTTATATAAGGTGGTTACTAGAACCCCTTTCCCTTTATCTAATCTAGTAAAAAGTAATTGCTTCGCTTCTTTTACACTAAAATGAAATGGTGCTACTAAGACGTTTAATCCACTTTGCTTTTTAAGTCTGATGCCTTGACCTGAGATGATATCCTTATTAGGCACAAAATCAGCTTCAGGCAGGTGCTCTGTTAGTATCACATATTTATAAACTCTTAATTGATCGAGGATACTTTGAATTTCGGAATTAGACAGGTGTTGTAATACCTGCCTTAGTAACGCACAGTCTGCTGCAGGTAAGGGGTCCACAGCAATATCTAAGCAAAGGAATTTTAAATTTTCTTTTTGGAACTTTTTTTTGTTCTGCGTGATCACATTAGATGCTATATCTATAGCTGTATAGCTCTTTGTATAGGGTACTAATTCTTTACCTATATTAAAATCCCCACAACCCAGATCGCATAAGGAGATGGGATCTTCAAACGAGTTTAAAAATAAGGTAACTGCATTGATATAAGGTACTACTATATCTGGATGATGTGAACCTTCTCCTGAATAATAAGCAGCACCAGAAGTCGTTCCCCATAATCCCTTGTCATAAATCTGCTCCATGGCCGCTTTAGTAGGCCAGGGCTTCTTAATAAGTTGCTTTTTACTATTCTTATTCATACCCCTTTTATAAGGACAAGATAAACTATACCTGCATGATATCCCCCAACAACTCGTATTAGTAAAAAAATATAACTAGACAAAAACAACATTTACAGTAGTTGGTAAAATTAAACCCATTCTTTAAGAAACTGTAAAGAACAATAACACTAATAGTGTACCTGCTTAATGAAGAAAAAACACTTGGATTTTATATCGATTAACAATTGTACATTTGACAACAAGCCCATTTATGAAAAAGCATTACTTATTGGTAATTTTTATTGGATGTTTTACAGTTGTTCAAAATGCCATAGCGCAAACTAATGATGTAGAAGATGTACTCACCGATATCCTCTTTATACTCGATCACTACAACGATCCCGCAGCCGAAGCTAGCGTGATGCAAACAGGTGCTGGCTGGTTTCATACCGCCAAATCTTTAGAGAAATTTAAGGTAAATGTAGCTGTTGGGATGAGCGGCCTTCCCTTTCCCAAGAGCAAACAAAATTTTAGTGTGCGGGAATCAGACTTTATCAACTTGGACATAAGAGATGGAGATCGAGCTTCCATACCGACTGCCTTAGGTGGGCAGCGCCGTGTATTTTTTGACTTTATGATCGACGGAGAGACTTATGAATTTCAAGCTTTTTCTGGATTAAATACAGACTTTTTTGCTTTTCCTTATATACAAAGCCAAGTAGGTTTATGGAAAGAAACAGAAGTGAGTTTGCGCTTTGTACCGCAAATCACTATTGAAAGGTCCAGCTATGCCGTTTATGGCTTAGGAGTGAAACACAACCTTTCTCAATACTTTTATAACGAGCAACGCGGTTTTGACCTTGCTTTTTATACCAATTATAGCCTTACAGACCTTAATTTGGGTTATGACGAGCCTCTAGACCTAGAGCCTTCAGACGGTGGAGCACCTTTAGCTATTGTAGATGGATCCCTGATTGATTTTCATTCTATTAATGCTGGTCTAGTGGCCAGTAAAGATTTTAAACAGTGGACTTTTTCTAGCGCACTGAATTACAATACGAGTTGGGTGAATTACAGCCTTACCGGAGAACGCAGCTTGTTTTTTGATTTGTTCAACAACGTACTTACAACCCTTAGTGAGACCAAACATTCTTTTAAGCTGGACTTAGGGGCCGCCTATCAACTCACTCCTAAATGGAATTTAAACACACAATTGAGTGCTGGGCAGTTTATCAACCTCAATATTAGCGGTGTTTACAGCATCAATTAAGCTGTTTACTTGTTAAGGAGTTGTACTGATACCGCTTTCGCGAAAGCGGAACACTTTTCCATATTCCTATAACAGCTCCTTACTGTCATCACAAGACATTGTGAAGGGGAAGGTACATAAAAAAATCCCCATCATTACTGATGAGGATTTTCTAAGTGCGAGAGGTTGTTCAACCTAAATTATTTTACTTTTTTTACTACTGCTTCAAAAGCTTCTGGGTGATTCATGGCAAGATCTGCAAGAACCTTACGATTTAACTCGATGTTGTTCTTTTTTACAGCTCCCATAAATACAGAATAGCTCATACCATGTAAACGTGCGCCAGCATTAATACGGGTGATCCATAATCTACGGAATGATCTTTTCTTGTTTCTTCTATCGCGGTAAGAATAAGACATTGCTTTTTCTACTGCGTTCTTTGCTACTGTCCATACGTTTTTACGACGTCCAAAGAACCCTTTTGCCTGCTTGAGGACTTTTTTTCTACGAGCTCTACGAGCTACGGCATTTACTGATCTAGGCATAATTTTAATTTTTTAACAGCAGGCGATCCATTTCTAGATTCTTTTATTGTGCACTACTATTGGGTTATATTGTGAATTAATAAACCATCAAGGTTTACAACGAGGTCTTACTTAAGACGTAATTGTAACATGACATTAGGTACATCTGCTTTGTGCACAACCGTATCGTGCGTCAAAGCTAGTTTACGTTTTTTACTCTTCTTAGTCAAGATATGACTTTTAAAAGCGTGTTTTCTTTTGATCTTTCCAGTACCAGTAAGCTTAAAACGCTTTTTAGCACTAGATTTTGTTTTCATTTTAGGCATAATTTCCTTTTTTTTAATTCTCGCATCCCTTTTAAAACCAATCTAACTCATTGTATATATGTGTTATAACGCCTATAAGCAATAGACTTTTAAAACAATCAACAAGGACGTCAATGAAGGTCTTTTATTAAGGAGTGCAAAAATAGGTTTTTATTTGGAAATTATATGACAAATTACTGATTTATTACTGATTTATTACTTCTTAGTATTGAAATAATAAAAGTTAAAACCGCTTTGCTGTATTAGACTTTTGGCGCCTTGAGGGACTTTGTCAATTTTAAAAATCTTATTTACATGATCAGTAGTGCTATGTAAAAAAATACACCTATTTTTTAAATCAAAAAGACTGCCTATTTGACAGGGCAGTCTTAATTAATGATGCTTTAAGTAGTAGTAGTAGTTGGTAAGCTTAAAATCGCTACCAATGAACTCCTTTGATGGAGCAAATAACTTACTTTTTCTTAGGTGCGATAAACATATTCATACGCTTGCCTTCCATTTTAGGCATTTGTTCTACTTTACCCAACTCCTCCAAATCTTGAGCTAATCTCAACAATAAGATTTCTCCTTGATCCTTATAAATTATAGAACGACCTTTAAAAAATACATAGGCTTTTAACTTAGATCCTTCTTTAAGGAACTTCTCACCGTGTTTTCTTTTAAATTCATAATCGTGATCGTCGGTATTAGGTCCAAAACGGATTTCCTTAATAACGACCTTACTAGCATTTTGCTTGATTACTTTTTCTCGCTTTTTTTGCTCATAAACAAATTTCTTATAGTCTATGATTTTGGCTACTGGTGGGTCAGCATTAGGAGAAATCTCAACCAGGTCGAGTTCTTTCTCTTGTGCTTCTTTAAGAGCATCACGAGTATCCATAACACGTGGTTCTCCGTCGCCTACTAGGCGTACTTGTCTGGCACGTATCTTTTCATTGATTGCATGCTTGTCTTCTTTGATAATTCGAGCCGGACCACGGCTTCTGCGTCTACGTATTGCTATGACTGTATAATTTTAATTAAACTTCAAATGTTTTTATGGTTTCAGAGATTTTCTTTTGTACCAGCTCTGCAAATACTGCAACACTCATACTTCCTAAATCCTCTCCACCGTGTTTTCTTACAGAAATCGTGCCCTCTTTTTCTTCCTGCTCTCCTACGATAAGCATATATGGCAATTTGTTCATCTCTGCCTCACGAATTTTTTTACCCATGGTTTCGGCACGATTATCAACTGTGGTGCGAATTTCGTTAATTTCTAACAAATTTGCTACCTGTTTAGCATAATTTTCGTATTTCTCACTTAAAGACAAGATCGCGCACTGCTCAGGCATCAACCATAGCGGGAAATTTCCGCCAGTATGCTCTAATAAAATAGCTATAAAACGCTCCATACTGCCAAAAGGCGCACGATGTATCATTACCGGTCTATGTGACTCATTATCTGCACCTTTATACCATAAATCAAAACGTTCTGGTAAATTGTAATCTACCTGTATAGTACCCAATTGCCAGCTTCGACCTAAGGCATCCTTGACCATAAAGTCTAATTTGGGACCATAAAAGGCAGCTTCACCTTCTTCAATCACATAATTAAGGCCTTTATCTTTTGCAGCACTGATAATTGCGTGTTCTGCAATTTCCCAATTCTTGGTATTTCCTATATATTTTTCTGGCTTTTTAGGATCTCGTATGCTTACCTGTGCAGTAAAGTTTTCAAAACCTAACGAACCAAAAACATACATCACTAGGTCTATAACTGCTTTAAATTCTTTATCTAGTTGTTCTGGCATACAGAATATGTGCGCATCATCCTGTGTAAAACCACGTACACGAGTCAATCCGTGCAGCTCACCACTTTGTTCATATCTATACACCGTACCGAATTCTGCAAAACGCTTCGGTAAATCTCTATACGACCACTGTATGCTTTTATAAATTTCACAGTGATGTGGACAGTTCATAGGCTTTAATAAAAACTCCTCATCATCGTTAGGTGTTTTTATAGGCTGAAAAGAATCTGCTCCATACTTTTCATAATGACCCGAAGTAACATACAATTCCTTAGATCCTATATGAGGAGTCACTACCATTTCATAACCTGCTTTCTTCTGGGCAGCTTTTAAGAAGTTTTCTAGTCGCTCGCGCAAAGCCGCACCCTTGGGTAACCATAAAGGAAGCCCTTGACCTACTCGTTGAGAAAAAGTAAACAATTGTAATTCTTTACCTAATTTTCTATGGTCCCGTTTTTTTGCTTCTTCTAGTAATTCCAGGTAATCTTTTAAGTCCTTTTGTTTAGGGAACGAGGTCCCATACAAGCGAGTAAGCTGCGGGTTTTTCTCATCTCCACGCCAGTAAGCACCAGCTATACTCATTATTTTTACCGCCTTGATAATCCCTGTATTAGGAACATGACCACCACGGCATAAATCTGTAAACGTATCGTGATCACAAAAAGTGATCTCACCATCCGAAAGATTTTCTATCAACTCTACTTTAAATGGATTGTTTTGATCTTTATAGAATTGTATCGCATCAGCTTTAGACACACTGCGCATGGTAAACTCGTGTTTACCACGCGCTATTTCTAACATACGAGCTTCTATCCTAGGGATTTCAGACTCTGAAATAGCATGTTCTTTAAAGTCAATATCGTAATAAAACCCATTATCAATAGCTGGTCCAATAGTTAGGCTTACTCCAGGAAATAATTCTTCAATCGCCTGTGCCATAATATGAGAGGTAGAATGCCAGAAAGCCTCTTTCCCTTCAGGATTACTAAACGTAAAAAGAACCAAGCTACCATCTTCTTTTAGAGGTGTTTTGGTTTCTACTTTTATACCATTAAAGCTAGCGCTGATTACATTACGAGCAAGTCCGTGTGATATGCTCATTGCGATATCCATAGGAGTGGTACCGCTTTCCATTTCTTTAATACTGCCGTCTGGCAAAGTGATTTTAATCATAACTACAACATATGAACCGGTAAAGGTAAAACCTTTATGCAAAATCACCATTAATTAACACAACAGTTTTTGACGATTTTTAGTTGGTTTTTGTCCTTGATCCAACAAAGGCACTTCCATTAATTAAGCTTACACCTTAAAAGAAATGCAAAGCCTTGCACTTGTTCCTTTTTAATGGACTACTCTTCTACTTTTCTTTTTTACCTATTGGCTTTTAAATAGTAATCAAGATGTAGAACCCTTATTTAGAACTGGATAAGGTTAGTTTTGTAGACTATAACGGTACGGTTTTTTCGTTCCCCAGACCTTGCATTTGAAGATATACAAGGTCTTTCGTTTATTTTTTAAATAAAAAGAAAGCCCACCACGTCTAGAAAAAGTGTTGCTTTTTAAAGTTCAAGTGACCAGCACCCTGATTTAAATAAGTAGCATTTAATTGTGGTCATTCCGCTTTCGCGAAAGCGAGACAAACATCCCCCTATAGGATCTAAAACAATAAATGATTAAGAAAAATATACTTGTACACTTAAACACTGGTAATAGCTTACCTTTGCAGCTTAATTGAATACATGACATTTAAAGAATTAGGGTTAGTAGAACCCATCTTGCGAGCTTTGCAAGACCAAGGATATGAACGTCCTACACCAATCCAAGCACAAGCCATTCCAGTATTATTAGAAGGAAAAGATTTATTAGGCTGTGCACAGACTGGAACCGGTAAAACTGCCGCGTTTTCCATTCCCATCGTTCAAGATTTATACAACCGACAGCCGCCAAAAGGAAAAAGGCGTATCAAAACATTAGTAGTTACTCCTACCAGAGAACTGGCTATTCAAATAGGCGAGAATTTTTCAGCTTACACAAAATATACCGATATTAAAAATACGGTCATTTTTGGTGGAGTGAAGCAAACTTCTCAAGTATATGCGTTGCATCAAGGAATTGATGTATTAGTAGCTACTCCTGGAAGATTACTGGATTTGATCAACCAACGTTACATCTCTCTAGATCATGTCGAGCATTTTGTGCTGGATGAGGCAGATCAGATGCTGGACATGGGATTTATCCACGATATCAAGAAGTTGTTAAAGCTTTTGCCTCAAAAAAGACAGTCGCTATTTTTTAGTGCAACCATGCCTAGCGCCATTGTAAAACTCTCTAACGAGATTTTAGGAAATCCAGCTAGAGTAACTATAGAGCCCGAAAAGACAACTGCTGAAAAAGTAGAACAACGTATTTACCATGTTAATAAAATGAACAAGACCAAGCTCTTGATCGATTTATTAGATAATGAATTGAACGATGCAACCTTAGTTTTTTCAAGAACCAAACACGGTGCTAATAAAATCGTTAAAGATCTAGATAAAGCAGGTATTAAGAGTGCCGCTATACATGGTAATAAATCTCAAGCGGCAAGACAAAAAGCCTTACAACAATTTAAAGACGGAGATCTTCATGCACTTATTGCGACAGATATTGCTGCTCGAGGTATCGACATCGACGAGTTGAGCTATGTTGTGAATTACGATTTACCTAATGTACCAGAGTCTTATGTTCATAGAATAGGGAGAACTGGTAGAGCTGGAGCAAGTGGTCTTGCCATTTCCTTTTGTATGTTAGAAGAACGCCCTTTCTTAAAAGACATCGAGAAGTTGATCAGAACAAGCATTCCTGTTGTGGAAGTGCACGATTTTGAATTTAAAATGGAAGATGCTGCAGAACCTAGTTTGAAAAAACAAAGTGGTGGCCGCGGTCGTTCTCAAGGAACGAATAACAAGCCTAAAAGTGGAGGTGGTAACAGTTCTTCCAGAAGTGGTGGAGGAAATCACAACACGAGTAGAAATCGAAGTAGGTAGACAGCATTAGTTAGTACATCGCATCCTAAGTAACTTGGTTACAATTAAGAGTCTTTTATCGATAGATAAAGGACTTTTTTTGTGTAAAAAAGCGAATTAACACCTGATAATTAACAAGATAGCTGTTTTATTTAAAATTTAACGTAACTTTAAAAAGAGGGGTAATAGTATCCACTTGAATAACTAGTTTAATACTTATAAATGAAAACAAAACTACCCAGCTGTATTGCTTTTCTATTTATTTGTTGCAATATTTATTTATTCCCGGCACAAAACGTTTCTCTTTTGAATACACCCTACACGACTGCATCAGAGCAGGGATTAGACAGTTTACTTAAGGTAGTACGAAATCATTATTATAATAAAGATTATAAAAATGCTATTGAAAAAGGTAATTTACTTCTCCAATTATCTGAAAAAATTGGTTCTTCAAGAAATGAGATTGCCGCATCGAGCTTAATCGGTAATTCCTTATTACATCGAGGCGACACTATAGCATCTCAGAAAATTTTTGAAAAATCTCTTTTAAAAGCTCAAAAGGCTAACGATTTAGAGAAAATTATAATTGCATCCATAGACTTGGGTAATGTTTATGCGATCAGTAAACAATATAAGAAAGCAATTAAAAGTTATACTAAAGTATTACCTCTAGCTCAAGAATTCAATCAACCCATATATTTATTCCTGTTAAATTATAACGTAGGAGAATCATATTTAGAGCTCAATTTGCCAAATCAGGCATCCGTTTTTATTTCAAATTCCAATACCTATGTGAGTGACTTAGCGACTGCTTATAAAGCAAGTCAAAAATCTCTTTCAGGAAAACTTTCATATGCTTTAGGGGATTATAAAAAAGCTACAGAAGATTTTGATGAAGGAATTGTTTATGCCAAAGAATCTGATTTTAAAGAAATCTTACTTGAAATCTATGAATACTACGCTCTAATTGAAGAAAAAAAAGGAAACTATCAAAAAGCAAATGAACTATTAAAGCGATACAATGATCTGAATGAAGAAAAATATAAACTCGATAAAATAGCCGCTGCAGAAAATGCAGTAGCTAAATTTAATGTAGAGCAAATGAAGCAGGAGCTTATAAATACACAATATGAAAATGAAATAGCCAAGGAACGAGCCACAAGAAATACCATTTTAATATCAAGTAGCGTAGCATTAGTGTTTTTAAGTATTCTTAGCCTTTTTCTCTTTAGAAATCAACGCAAACGCAACAAACTCTTGATAGATTTAAAAAACAACAATTATTTATTAGCTTCTGCTAAAGAAAAGAGTGATCAATTAAGAATGTCTAAAGATGCTTTATTCTCTAGAATTAGTCATGAACTACGAACCCCGATGTATGGAATCATAGGGATTTCTAATCTCATGGTTAGTAATGAAACCGAAGCGGTCAATTCTGATAATATAAGGTCCTTAAAGTATAGCGCTGACTATTTACTTTCCTTAATCAACAATGTTCTAGAAATGAACAAAACAAACAAGCTGAAGAACCCTCGTTTAAAAAAAGACATTATCAATGTTCGACAAGCTTGCACTTATGCTATGGATTCTGCGCGTAATATTTCACAAAACAGTACCAATGTATACCAGCTTTGCATAGATGATGGCATACCTGAAAAAGTAATAGGAGACTCCTCTAGGTTATCACAAGTACTTATCAACCTATTAGGTAATGCTGGCAAATTTACAGAATATGGAGAGATTTCACTTGAAGTGAAACTTCAATCGTTGAATGATTTAAAATGCTGTATACTGTTCCAAGTAAAAGATAACGGGATAGGGATAGCAAAAGATAGGCAAGAGGCTATCTTTGAAGAGACAGCTTTTGTAGGTCAACATGAAAATGAGGGAACAGGCTTAGGCTTGCCTATCTCCAAAAGAATTATTGAGTTGCATAATTCTAAACTTGAACTGATCAGTGATCTTGGTAAAGGAACAGAGGTCAGGTTTATATTCTGTTATGAACTAAGTAAAGAAAAGCTGATAGAAAATAAATTTTTAAAAACTAATGAAGATCTTAAAAGATTAAAAGGTAAGAAAATATTGGTTGTTGAAGACAATAAAATAAATCAGTTGATCACACGTAAAATGTTGGAAAACTTAAAAATTGAAGTGGACACTGCCAATGACGGAAAGACAGCTATAACAAAAGCCCAAGCAATAAATTACGATCTTATTTTGATGGATATTAATATGCCTCCAGGTATGGATGGCTTTGAAACTGCAAAGAGAATAAGAGCGTTTGATAAAATTACACCTATCGTAGCACTCACTGCAGCAGAACAAATAGAAGTTAAAAAACGCATAAAAGATAGCGCTATGAACGATTATATTATAAAACCATTTAAGATGGAACACTTTGAAATCAGTCTGTTAAAACTCATAAAATAGCGTGTGATCTGCTACAACAAGAAAAATTAGCTTGCCGTGAATCTCATAATTATCAAAATTACACAGCAAATACCTAATTAATGAAAGCTCATAACTACCCATTTTTCAGAAGCACTATCATACACTAACTGCATCATTTCATATTGACTGCATCGCAACCGAATGTTATTTTGAATTTGATTTTCTAAAGTAGAATTAGAATTTAGAGCTAATAATACCAAATCGCCTTCGGTCGGATACAACCAAATTTGAGTTCCATCAGGTGCCGATTTGATTCCCGAGACCGTTAGTTGATTACTACCCGTTGTACTTGGATTAGGGTGGGCCATTCTAATAATTGATTTACCATGGTTAGGCTCTCCGGGTAAAATTACAATATCCAAATTATCTATCCTTCCGTTACTAGGAATGATCAATGAAGGAAGTTCTCCAAATTCTAATCGCTGCTTTTTTGTTACAACTTTGTTATCTTCAATCTCAATATGTTCTCCCATGGACACAGGAACCATTCTACCCTCAGCATCAACACCTACCAATCTTATAGCTAATCTTGTCGTAATATCGGTCGACAATGACCTCACAATAACACTTCCATTGATATCTAACTCTGCTTGGGGATGAGCTGTGTTGATTCCCACCTGAGTAAAAGCAAAAGCACTAAATAACAAAGCCAAAGGTACAGTCGTAATTTTCATGTGGATAAAGTTTGCTTGAATGTAAACGAAATAAACCCTTCTAAAAAAAATATTCCCATTTCCTAGTCAATTGAACCAAAAAGAGACCGTTCGTCGATTTTTGAGGTAATGATTTGAAAAAGAAGGATATAGAAGATGATAAATTATGTTAATTTGAAGAAATTTACTGTCGTATTTATTTAAACAGTGCTCCTTTTAATTCTTTACAGTTCACTGAACATCCATTTTTTGTCTTAAATGTTACAACAGGATGAAAAAATAAAGAAAAATATCGATGGATGTGCTACTCCCAACAGTTTTTATAAAGTCTTTAAAAAAAATAAAACCCCACAAAATCTTTAATCACCTACCTCTTCAAAAATACAATCATTTACAAACGTAAATAAACGTAAATAAACGGTTAACATACGATTGTAGTAATAATGCGATCACATCTTTGCACTGTCGTCAAAACAATCGATGACAATAACTAATTTTTAACCATTTCAACTAATTTATTATGAGCAATCTAAGCAACAGAGTACAATTAATCGGGCACCTAGGACAGGATCCTGAAATCGTAAAGTTAAACGATGACAAAAAACTAGTAAAGTTTTCACTAGCTACCTCAGATCGGTATACCAACAAACTAGGTGAGAAAGTAACAGATACCCAATGGCATCGTGTCGTAGCATTTAATGCTGCGGCAAACATTATTTCTGAGTATGTTAAAAAAGGGAATAAAATTGGTGTGGAAGGAAAACTAGTCACCAGACAATGGGAAGACAAAAACGGTGAGAAACAATACACCACAGAAGTTGTTTGTGATCAAGTATTAATGTTAGATACTAAAGCATAAGTACCCAAATCAGCTTACACATTATTAGAGCATCTGATAGACTTAACTCAGAAGTAGAAATACAGAAAGCTTATTGTTTCCACATTTATATGGAGGCAATAAGCTTTTTTTTATCAGAATCAACAGGTTTAAAAGCATCATCGGCTTGCTAATAATAAGCTGCTGCTACCTGATATTCTCCTAAAATCTGTGAGTAAGTAACTTTTAGGGCGACATAAGAAAATTCTATAACATCATGCTTTGCAGGTAGAACTGGCTTTTACCACTTTTACCTATTCGTTCTTGTTCATGCGTCTCGTGCTTGTTACGCCTTGTTACAAAGATTAGAATTACAAATAAACTTCCTAAACAATTAACTGAATTGATTACATGCCCCTTACAAAGTCGCTGTATAAATCATTGAATTGGTAGCCTTCTGTAAATCGTTTTTTACTGAGTTTGTTAAATTCTACTAAAGACCAAAGGATAAATTCTTTCATAAAATTACGATCTTCCTTACTTGTCTCTGGTTGATATTTCTGAACTAAATCTTCTAATGGTTCTATGTGATCGATCAATACTTGGTAATCACTGTTATTGAGTTCGTCTAGTAATTCTACACCTTCATTATTGAAGAACCACTCGACCAATTTATCGTAAGGGGTTTCTTCATTTTCTTTTACCAGTTTCTTAATCTCTGGAAAGTAGTTAGGAAAGAGTGTTTTAGTCGCAGCTCCTATCAACTCATTTGCAACAAAAGCGCCCCCCTCTTGTTCCCCTTCATACACCAACTCAATCTTTCCAGTGATCGAGGGAATAACTCCAGTAAAATCAGAAAAACGTATGGTTGTTGTATCGTCTCCATTCATTAAAGAGCGACGCTCTGCGGTACTCAATAAGTTTTCAAAAGCCGTGATGCTCATACGCGCACTTACACCACTTTTCTCATCCACATACTCACTCTCTCTTGCACAAAAACTAATTTGTTCTAATAAGTCTTTAGCTAGTTCTGGCACATAAACAGCCTTTTCGGTACGCGCATCTTTCTTAGCTTCTTGTTGCGTAATCATTTTGGCGATTTCGATGCTTTCAGGATAATGTGTTAAAATCTGAGATCCTATTCTGTCTTTTAAGGGTGTAACAATACTACCACGATTGGTATAATCTTCTGGATTTGCTGTAAAGACAAATTGCATATCTAATGATAAACGCAATTTGAATCCGCGTATTTGAATATCGCCTTCTTGTAGAATATTAAAAAGCGCTACCTGAATACGAGCTTGTAAATCTGGCAGCTCATTAATAACAAAAATACATCGGTTAGCACGAGGTATCATGCCATAATGAATAACGCGATCATCTGCATAGCTCAATTTTAAGTTGGCCGCTTTTATAGGATCTATATCTCCTATTAAATCTGCAACAGTTACATCTGGTGTAGCTAATTTTTCATAAAACCTATCGTCTCTGTACAACCATGAAATAGGGGTATCATCTCCATGTTCTTCAATCAGCTGCTTTGCTGTTCTTGAAAGTGGGTGTAAGGGATCGTCATGAATCTCACTTTGTGTCACATAAGGAATGTATTCATCCAGTAATCCAGTCATAAGTCTTGCCAGTCGCGTCTTTGCTTGACCTCGCAATCCTAATAAATTGATGTTGTGACGTGATAAAATGGCACGTTCCAATTCTGGAATAACCGTGTTGTCATAACCGTGAATCCCTGAAAAAGAGTTCACCTCATTTTTAATGTTGTGAATCAGGTTATCTCTTAATTCTTCTTTTATCGATTTAGATTTCCATCCCGCTTTTTTGAGTTGGCCTAATGTATTTATTTTATTGTGATCCATATTTGTTCTCCTAGAGGATTACAAATTACAACCCATGGCCTACTCTGGCAATCATTAAAGAGATATTTAACAAAAGTGTTTCCCAACCCATGTTCTTCATTCCTACAAGCTTTTTTTTAATCTCGCTTTCGCGAAAGCGGAACAGGTTTATTTATACTTCACTAACTAGTTTTTTTTAAGTTAGTATAAGGTTGAAAAGCTTGAGCATTAAAAAACCGTGAAAGGGTTGCAACCGTTTATTTTTGAATGAGCAATTGTTTAATAATCTTACTCATTGCTATCTTACTGGCAGATCAGTTGTATTTATATTTCGACTTCTACTTCTTCTAGCTGATGTACTTCCAGAGTCCTTTTTTATTTTGCAGAAAAGTCATGACTCGTTTTACCCCTGCATGTTCTGGTCTTACAATTTTGACATCTTTGGCGAGTAATTTCTGAGCCGCTTCTCTAGCTAGGGCTAAAATCTGGTTATCTTTAACAATATCGGCAAGTCGTAAATCCATCACCCCACTTTGTTGTGTTCCCATCAAATCTCCTGGACCACGCAATTTTAAATCCACCTCAGCAATTTGAAAACCATCAGTTGTGGCCACCATGGTTTGTAGTCTGGTTTTAGAATCACTACTCAATTTGTGACCCGTCATAAGAATACAATAACTCTGGTCTGCTCCACGCCCTACTCTACCTCGCAATTGGTGCAATTGAGAAAGCCCAAAACGCTCGGCACTTTCAATGATCATCACACTGGCATTAGGCACATTGACCCCTACTTCTATGACTGTGGTGGCTACCATAATTTGTGTTTCTCCTTTTACAAAGCGATTCATCTCGTAGTCTTTATCCTCTGGCTTCATACGACCGTGAAGAATACTTACTTTATATTGAGGCAATGGAAACTCTCGAACGATGCTTTCATAACCATCTTGAAGATCTTTATAATCCAGCGTTTCTGATTCTTCAATCAGCGGGTACACCATGTATATTTGACGCCCAAGAGCTATTTCATCTCTAATAAAAGCAAAAACAGCCAATCTGTTTTTATCAAAACGGTGCACTGTTTTGATCTCTTTACGACCAGGTGGTAATTCGTCAATGACCGATATATCTAGGTCCCCATATAAACTCATGGCCAGCGTTCTAGGAATAGGTGTTGCTGTCATGACCAGTACATGAGGTGGCAGGTCATTTTTCTTCCATAGTTTGGCTCTTTGTGCAACGCCAAAACGGTGTTGTTCATCAACAATAGCAACCCCTATGTTTTTAAACCTTACTTTATCTTCTATAAGTGCGTGCGTGCCTATCAAGATATCTAGACTACCGTCTTCTAGTCCTTCATGAATTACCCGACGATTTTTAGTTTTTACAGATCCAGTTAAAATGGATACTGTAATTCCTGTTCCTTTCAGTAGTTCTGATACGCCACTGTAATGTTGCTGAGCAAGTATTTCTGTAGGTGCCATGATACAAGCCTGGAAGCCATTATCAAGAGCTAGTAACGCAGTGAGTACCGCAACAATGGTTTTTCCTGAGCCTACATCACCTTGGAGCAATCGATTCATATGAGCACCAGTTGCCATATCGGCACGTATTTCTTTTACGACTCGTTTTTGAGCTCCCGTGAGTTCAAAAGGCAAGTGATTTTGATAAAAATCAGTGAATTTAGCCCCTACACGGTCAAATACGTATCCTTTAATTTTGGTTTTTCTAATTAGGTTTTGAAGCAGCAATTCCATCTGTATAAAGAAGAGCTCTTCAAACTTCAATCTATAAATAGCCTGCTGCAGGAGCTCTGGAGTACCAGGAAAGTGAGCATTGAGCATGGCTTCATTTTTTCCTATAAGTTGATACTGTGCCCGCATATCGTCTGGCAAGGTTTCTATAAACGCACCATTGATTTCACTAAAAAGCTTGCGCATGCATTTTACGATATAGGTATTGGTAATCTTGCGTTTAGCAAGCATTTCTGTACTTGGATATACCGGGGCCATCGCACTTTGTTTGCGGGATTTATGATCTGCTAGTAATTCTAAGTCTGGATGTGCAATATTGTATTGAGAACCATAACGAGCTACTTTACCAAAAGCTACATAAGGTTCATTGATCTTTAAACTATCTCTAAAATGTTTCTGACTGCGGAACCATACCAGCTCCATTCTTCCCGTCTCGTCTGCAAAGGTGGCTACCAGTCGTTCTGACGCCCCTGCTCCTACAGTTTTTATGTTTAGGATATTACCTAAAACCTGAACTTGGGCACTATCGGGAACCAGCTGGTTGATTTTATAGTACTTGGTTTTATCTATATATCGATTAGGAAACAAGTTTGCTAAATCACCATAAGTGTGAATATGCAATTCACTGCGCAACAACTTAGCTCTTTCTGGACCGATGCCAGCGAGATAATCTATAGGAGTAGAAAGAAAGTTAAGTGGCACGTGCTATTTATTTCTGGTGTGTATTCAAAGGTAATTGAAAGATATTTTAAATCCCAATTTGTTAAATTAGGAAAACAAGATGCCTGTCTGAGCGGGAGTCGAAGACGTGAACTTATAAAAGAGATCACACTAAGCACAAAGGTTTTGACTGTCGCTCCACCAAACATTTTACTTATTCAACAAGTTTACGATGCTAGTCTAAGCGATAGCCGAAGACGTGAACTGATCTAAACATTCCTTTCAACAAAAAACCCAGACGTGATCAAGTCAAGTCTAGGTTTTTGTTAGAACAATTCAATTTATTTATTTATTTAGCCTCTACGTCTTTCTAAAAGAATCATCATCATCAAACCTAGCATCACTCGTTCTTTATCGTCTTCATCGATATCTGCAAGCTTGGTCAATTCAAATTCTTTACCAAAGAAGGATGGCATCTTTTTGAGCTTTACTGCAATCTGACCAGCTTTATTGGTTACGTTGTAAGTAGGGTTGAACAGATAACCAGTGAATACGCCTATAATAGGAATGCCGCCTACTAGGGCGTCTGCTATACGTACCCAAGCATTATCCTCTTGTACTTTGTATTGTGGCTGGTTGTTTTGATCTACAATGTCGTACTCTGCCTTCCACATGCTGCGCCAGCCTTTACGAGCAATCTTTCCTATCTCCTTATTATTGTGATCAAACATGGAGTACGCAGCACTAAAATCCAACCACTTATTAGCAGCAATAGTAAACAAAATCTGTGTTTTACTCTCATCGCTATAAACGTTGATGGCCTCTTTAAGCTTGAACATTTTTTGCTTGACATAGGCAATGGTTTGTCCTGAAGCATTTTTTGCAGTAAAATCATTACTAAGAGTCGTAATTTTAAATGAAAAGGTAATGGGGTATTGCAGGTTATTCATATGATCTTAGTTGAATTTCTAAAGGTACTACAACTTAAATAAAAATCTTAACCAGTGATGTGATAACCACCATCTACGTGTCTTATTTCACCTGTTATGCTACTTTCTGGTCTGAAGAGGTGACAAATTTCATATGCCAGGTCCATAGGCACTGCATTTCCTAAGGGGCTCATTCTATTTGAGGTAGCTACATCTTCTATTTTTAAAGTGGCATTACCTGCTTTACTACCCATGTAAGGAGAAAACCGAATAGCATTCACTCGTATACCGTGTTTACGACCTAGTTCATCTGCCAGTTCGATTGTAATTCGTTCCAGTGCAGCTTTTGCAATACTTATATTTCTATAAGGATGAAAAGTTACTTTAGCTGCAGCGATATAACTTAAAGAACAAATGGAGGCCCCATCTTGCAAAACACCATGCTTGAGCAAATAGTGGGATACTCGTATTAAAGAATAGGCACTGACGTTCATAGTATCACAAAACTCCTCTTTTGTAACGTCAATTAAGGGCTTAACTTCCTTATTGCGTATGGTTTTATCCATAGCTATGGCATGAAGGAAACCGTCCAGCTTAACCCCTTTTTGAGCCAAGTCTTTTGCAAAATGTTCTATATTTTCATCTATAGTCACATCTAAGATTTCAACCCTTGCATCTCCTAAAACGTCATGTACGGAGCTTTTAAAATCTTCAAAATTCTGATTTAGAAAAGATTTTGCTTTATCTGATAAGTCATTGTGAAAGGGGCTTACCCCAAGACCAGTGCAGACTACTCTACCGCCGTTTGTTATAATTTCTCTTGCAGCATACATAGCTAGGGAATGCTCATCTGCAATACCGGTAATTAAAAAAGTTTTGTTTGTCAACATTTGTATATCATTTTAGTTCTTATCTACGTCAGGTATCCTGGATGGATTTCCTACTAATTTCGCTTTCGCGAAAGCGTTCACTATACCTAATCACCAATTTACTCGCTATCATTCAACACGACAATTAGTCGGTTGTAGCACCATAAAAAACTACCATTTATAAAGAGCAGTTCCCCAAGTCCAGCCGGCGCCTACGGCAGCAAACAAAACCAAATCCCCCTCTTTAAGAAGGTTTTTCTTGACAGTTTCATCCAGCATCATCGGTATGGTACCTCCAGAGGTATTGGCATAACGATCCATATTAGTCATTACTTTCTCCCAAGGTAAGGAGATGCGATTTGCAATCTCTTCCAGTATTCTTACACTGGGTTGATGGGGTATGAGGTAGTTCACCTCATCTATAGCAACCTTATTCTTGGAGAGCAATTTTTTTATAGACTCTGGAACCACTTTTATGGCAGTTTGAAAAACAGCAGGTCCATCCATTTGAAAATACTGCAGGCCTTCTTTAAGAGTTTGATCAGTAGTCGGTAACAAGGATCCTCCAGCTGGAATATTCCAACTGTCCTTACCTCGGCCATCGGTATGCAGTAAAAAATCTATAAAACCTTTATCTTCATGGGTATGAGAGAGAACCATGGCTCCCGCACCGTCTCCAAAAAAAACCGCATCTCTGCGGTTCCAATCCGTAATGTTTGAAAAAGTGTCGGCACCAATGACTAGTACATTTTTATACATTCCTGACTTAATAAATTGAACCGCTGTGGTTGTTGCAAACAAAGCACCCGAGCAAACAGCAGAAATATCAAAGGCAACTGCATTGAAAGCTTCTATTTTTTCTTGTACAAAACAAGCACAAGAAGGAGCAAGCCTGTCTGGAGTAGCAGTAGCCAGTATGATTAAGTCGATATCCTGCGGGGTTAAGCCTGCATTTTTAATAGCTTCTTTTCCAGCCATAGCAGCTAGATCACTGGTAGTTTCTCCTGTAGAAATCCGTCGTTCTTTAATTCCTAAGTTTTTTTGTATCCAAGCATCGTTGGATCCTACAGATTCAAAAAAATCATTTTTTACCACATTTTCCGGAGCATAAGATCCGGTACCTCTTATATATGCATTATCCATAAACTAGTATAAGCCTATAAAAATGTGCTATTTAATTAAAATAAAACAGAAAATTTAATAAAAATTTTAAATAATTACACAATTATCAAGAAGTGATATTGTAAAATGATAAAGCATTAAAATTATACATGTAAAATATGAATTTCTCAATAAAGAAAAAGAGCTTTTCAGAAATATGCTATCCAAGGACCTCTAATTTAGCAAAACGCAACAACAGTTTTTTTAATCCGCCTACATTAAAATTTATTTCGGCCTTTTTTTCGCCGCCTATTCCTTCGAGGCTCACCACTGTTCCCCTTCCAAAACGGGCGTGTTCTACCAGCATTCCGGGTTGTAAATTAGCTTCAAATCCTGCTGGAGCGATGGAATCGGTTGCCGCGCGACTTACAGGACGCATCTTTCTCAATTTCTTGATTTGTTCCTCATTAGGCTGGCTCAAGCTAGGTGGTGTTCCGTTCTTAGGTTTGGACTGACGCAGTTTAGATTTATCTGGTTCGTCCCACAAATCGTTACTCATTAAAGGTTTGTAACGGTAATCATCTGGCGGGGTGGTGTATTCTAAATACTGATCGTCTATTTCAGTAATAAAACGACTCGGCTCGGCATCTACTAATTTACCCCATCGGTAGCGGCTTAATGTATAGGTTAAATAAGCCTGATGTTCTGCTCTGGTGAGTGCCACATAAAAAAGACGGCGTTCTTCTTCTAGGTCTTCACGAGTATTCATTGCCATCCCGCTAGGGAATAAGTCTTCTTCCATTCCAACGATGTACAAGTATGGAAATTCAAGACCTTTAGACAGATGAATGGTCATTAAAGAAACGCGGTCTTCATCTCCTGTATCGTTATCGAGATCTGTAGCCAGGGCAACATCTTCTAGGAATTCAGAAAGGGCTCCACGAGCATCTGCTACTTCTTTTTGGCCTTCGACAAAATCCCGCATACCGTTAAGCAATTCCTCCATGTTTTCTATACGAGAAATTCCTTCTTGAGTGCCATCCTTTTTGAGTTCTGTGATCAGTGCTGTTTTCTTGAGAACATATTCTGTCAATTCAAAGACGTTTTGAGTTTCATCCAGTACTTGGAAACTCTTGATCATGGTAGCAAAGTTCTTTAACTTTGATTTAGTGGCGCTATTGATTCCAATGTCTAACCGATCGATATTATCGATGACTTCAAACAGGCTGCGGTCGTATTGTTTTGCAGCAACTATCAGTCGGTCCAAGGTCGTTGTGCCTATACCACGAGCTGGGTAGTTGATTACTCGTTTGAGCGCTTCTTCATCTTTAGAGTTGACCACGAGACGTAAATAAGAAAGTACATCTTTGACTTCTTTACGCTGGTAAAAACTCAAGCCACCATAAATACGGTAAGGAATATCGCGCTTGCGCAAGGCATCTTCCATCGCACGAGATTGTGCGTTTGTTCTGTAAAGAATAGCAAACTTACCGTTATCCAACTGGTGGTTCATCTTATTTTCAAAAATAGAACCTGCTACAAAACGTCCTTCTTCAGAATCGCTCATCAATCGATGGACGATTATTTTAGGACCGTCATCATTTGCGGTCCAGACTACTTTATCGAGTTTGGTTTTATTGTGCTCAATTATGGAGTTTGCTGCTTCTACTATGTTTTTAGTTGAACGGTAATTTTGCTCTAATCTATAGGCTTTTACATCATCATAATCCCGCTGGAAATTGAGGATGTTATTAATGTTTGCTCCTCTAAAAGCATAAATAGACTGTGCGTCATCACCTACCACACATATATTCTGGAATTTATCCGACAGCGCCTTTACGATCAAATACTGGGAATGATTGGTATCTTGGTACTCATCTACGAGTATGTATTGAAATCTGTTTTGATATTTTGCCAGCACATCCGGAAAACGGTTGATCAACTCATTTGTTTTTAATAGGAGATCGTCAAAATCCATGGCTCCAGCCTTAAAACATCGCTCTACATATTCTTTGTAAATTTCGCCAAAACGCGGTCGACGCGCCATCGCATCTGCCTCTTGTAAGTCGGCATCATTATAATAAGCTCGCACGGTAATCAAACTGTTTTTTAAAGAAGAGATGCGAGAAAAAATCTGTTTGTATTTATAGACATCTTTATCCAGTCCCATTTCTTTGATAATGGCACTGGTAAGGCGCTGAGAATCTTGCGAATCGTAAATCGTAAAGTTAGAAGGATATCCTAACTTATCGGCTTCTACACGTAATAAACGGGCAAAAACCGAGTGAAAAGTACCCATCCATAGGTTTTTTGCCTCGCTTGCTCCGACGATCTCGCCTATACGTTTTTTCATCTCTTTTGCCGCTTTGTTAGTAAACGTAAGTGACAAAATATTGAAGGGATCAATACCTTGCTGCATCAAATAGGCGATGCGTATGGTCAGCACACGGGTTTTACCGGATCCCGCGCCAGCAATAATGATCATAGGACCTTCTTTTTGCAAAACAGGTTCTTTTTGGGCGTCGTTGAGTTGGGAAATATGATCTTGCACTGGTCTTCTTTTTGTAGCTTATAAAGATACGGCTTGTCAGGTTCTCGCTTTCGCGAAAGCGGAACATTTACAAGTGTTTTTTCAACAATAAACTAAATACGTATTAACATTAATTATCAAAAAAATTGTTACTCTCATTTTTTTTTTTTTAGAATTGATGTATTATTAACTTTTAATCTTTTTATTATGAAAAAAGTACTTTTAACATTTGCTTTAATAGCTGGAACGGCTTTTACGGCAAACTCACAATGTGGGGACAACGCATCTCCTATCTCTTCTAGTTGCTGGAGCGGCTGTGTGTCTGTATACCCACCTTTAACTGGATTTCTTGAAATAGATGCCAGAGGTCCTAGAAAGCCTAACGCTACGGAATATGCCGAGGCACAAGGCATATTAGATTCTTATTGTAATAGATAATAGAATATTATGAAGTATTTACTGATACCTTTACTAATTTTAACCTTCCTTTTAGGTTCTGTCAATTATGAAGAATCACAACCTATCGAAAGAGGTGCTGAAAATGAAAAGTATTACAGTGTTCTCTACCTTGCTACCTTTAAGCCTCATTTAACGAGTAAAAACCATAGAAAAGAATATGCAAATTTATATTTAAAGGGAAATACATCAATTTTTCAATGGTACGGTATAAGAAAACAAGACAGCATTCAATTACATCGCAAATTAGAAAATGAAGATGTCAGTAAATATTATTCCTTAGAACAATATGCTATTGAATTTTACAATAATCAACTTACTTATTACGATAATATAGGATATGATGAATATGAGTATAAAGAAAAAATAAATCATCAATGGAAGTTAGGCGATAAATCCAAAAACATCGCTGGTTACAATTGTAAAAATGCATTTGTTGATTATGGAGGAAGAAGTTGGGAGGCATGGTACACTTTAGAAATCCCTATTAATGCAGGTCCTTACAAATTTAAAGGATTGCCAGGACTAATTATAAAAATAACAGACAGCACTTATTCTTATGATTTTGAGGTTACTGAGATTAAAAATAAAAAAAAACTTATCTTAAAAAAAACTTATCATGAAATGAGTGATAAAGATAGATATCAAACTAATCGGAGCTCTTTTAACCTTCTTAAACACCGATTTAAATCAATGTCATTCAATGAACGTATATCATACATGAACAGAAACAAAGAAGCCAATCAAGAAGTAGTATTTACAGATGAAAATGGGAATGAAGCGAGTTTTAGAGATATCAAGTTTTCAAAAACACTTAATTTGATTGAAATAGATCATGAAAGCAAATGAAGATAAAATTGTTTAGAATCAATAAACATATTCTGACGGTGTTCTTTTTTGGAATACCGTTTTTTTGTTTAAGTCAAAATATTGAATTGTTTGTTACTGTTAAAGATTCTATTACCAAACCCATAGCCTTCTCAACTATTATTGTTTCTGATTCTAAAGAAGAAAATAACATAATTGCTTTTGCTAGCTCTAATTCTAAAGGTCAATTTACTCTAGCCTTTGAAACTGCTTTAGATTCTTTATGGGTTTCTTGTAGACATATATCACATAAAACTATTCAGAAGAAA
Organism: Nonlabens sp.; assembly: GCF_018401815.1. Classification (GTDB taxonomy): domain Bacteria; phylum Bacteroidota; class Bacteroidia; order Flavobacteriales; family Flavobacteriaceae; genus Nonlabens. Next base: position 48,400 of record NZ_JAGYKG010000004.1, on the reverse strand, counting down.
ATCAAGGCGACTTCTCAAAGTATAAATTTTATAATGCAAGAATCTCCAGACCAACTTAAAGAAGTACTTGTTAAAGCAAAAAAGAATTTTACGGTAAAAGGTGACACCATTTCTTATCACGTAGATAATATCAAAAGTGAAAAAGATTATACTATTGAAGAGGTGATTTCTAGAATACCGGGAATTAAAATAGAAGACAATGGCCAAATTAAATATAATGGTAAAGCCATAAGTCACCTTTACATCAACGGTTTGGATTTACTGGAAGGTGGTTATAATATAGCTACTAGAGGTATTCCTGCCAGCGCAGTAAAAGATATAGATGTGATGCGCAAGCATAATCACTCTCGTATCGACATAGGAAGAACTGAAAGTGATGATGTGGCATTGAACCTAGAAATTAAAAAAGGCCAAAATCTAGTTTTTGGAACCGCTCGTGGCGATATAGGCGATCCATTTCTTACCACATTAGGAGAAACTACACCTTTGTATCTTAAAGATAACGTACAAAACGTGACCTCTTTAAAAGCAAACAACATAGGGAAATCCTTAAAAAACCTAGGGGAAAGTCTTATTTCTGGAGATATACATCTGAACAGTTTACAGTTTCAAACCGATAACTTGATACAATTACCTAATGTAACCGGAGTGAATCTATCTAATCTCTACTGGTTAGATAATGAGTCTCTAGCTGCAACAAATAATACGCTGGTAAAAATAAATGAAACCGACTTAATCAAAATTAATTTACTCTATAACAATGGAAATGAGCAAATATCAAATAGTTCAACAACCACTTTTATTGATGATTCTAGCAATAATACTATTAATAATCAATCTAGAAATATTCTTGAAACAGAGAAAATAGAAATAGGACTAAAAAATGAATTGAATCGCGATGACTTCTATTTTAAAAATAACTTACAACTCAAAAATATAAGAAACCAAGGAGTCAGCAATAATATACTGAATAGCAGTACCATTAATAACAATGTCAATTCAGAACAGCTTCATCTGGTGAACTCCTCCATTTTGAAAAACACCATTTTTGATGATAAAATTATAAAGAGCGGTTTATCAATAGAATTGCATCAAAATGAAGAATTAAGTAAGACGACACCATCACTTTACACCGATTTATTGGGAAATTATAATACAACGACTCAAACCGCGACTCAAAAAGCATTTAATGCAGGAGCTTTTACTACAATAAATTTTAATCTATTCTCTATGAACTGGAAAGCTTCACAAGAATTGAGCTTTCTAACAAGAACGATAGAGACCTCTATTTTTAACGGCCCTAATAACTCACAGACTAGCACTTTTCCATTCACAGGAAATCATGATTTGAATCACCTTAAAACCATCACTTCATTAGAGAGTATTTTAAAAAAAGATAATTGGAAAATTACTTTACGACCATCTTTAAACTACCATGATATTCAAACAGATGAAGTTTTAAATGATGATTTTGATTTTAATAAATCCTATTTGTTTTTTAATCCCGATGCGACAATAGGATATAAATGGAATTCAAAATGGTACACAGGAGCAAGTTATAGACGTAGATTAAGCCTTACGGATGATAATAATCTGTTCAACTCGTTTATTTTAAGGTCTTTTAACAATCTCAATCGATTTCCAAATGAGATTAATGTAACAAGAAGTAATAATTATGGAGTTTTCCTTTCTTATAGTGATATTTTAAATAGCTTGTTTATAAAGGCAAATCTGGATATTTTTAATAATCAATCCGACTTTACATTTTCAACTTCTTTAGATCAAGATGGCCTATTGCAGACAGAAGCTTTAGAAATACCAAACAAATCAAATGGTTACAAGTTTACAACAAACATTTCTAAAACTATATTTTCTTTAATTAAACTAGATGCAAGTGCTGGTGCGGAGCAATTTAATACAGAACAATTTTTTAACAACTCATTTATTGAAAATCAAAACGATAGGTATTCTACTACTTTAGAAATGGCAATAGATCAAGGAACTTGGTATGGCTTCAGCATTCTTTCCAGCTACTTTTACAATAATTCAAAAACATCCTTTTCTCAGGCAAACAGTAGGTTTCTATCTAATAAAATGACCTTAGATTTGTATACTTCTTCAAAAACTAGGATACAACTAGGTATGGAAAATATCAATTCCTACACCGCTGAACAAAACAACAGCAATACCTTAGTTAATATGTCATTTTATTATAAACCTAGTAAAAAACTATTTCTTCGTTTATCATTGAATAATATTTTTAATGAAGAATTTTACAGTACCACATTTTCAAATGCTAACAGCATTAGTATTTCTCAATTTGGTCTTAGACCTAGGCAAATAACAGCTGGATTCAACTATACGTTCTAGATCTTTTTTGGAGTTCTCGCTTTCGCGAAAGCGAAACATTTACAAGTGTTTTTTCAACAATTAATTCTGGATATTAGATATAAACAGCCTCTCAAAATTTTTCTTAGAGCGTTGTGAATTGATAAAATGAATAGGAGCATCAAAAGTCCTCAGCTAACTTTTTTCCCGAGCTATTGCTCAACTAATTTTTAATTGATTTCATAAAATTGAATCTTAAAATTGCAGTCGATAGAAAATAACCCCTTATTTTTGATCTTTACCTATCACTAAAATTAGACTATGCAAGACAGTATTTTTTCTTTGTTTCAAACTTTATTACCAACCTTTATTGTAGCGGTAATTGCCTATTATTTTCTCTCTTCTTTTATGAAAAATGAAGAACGTAGAAGAAGGTTTATCACGGTAAGAGAGTCTCAAACAAAAACACTTCCTACTCGTATGGCTGCTTATGAGCGATTGGTTCTTTTTTTGGAACGAATAAAACCAGCTAGTCTGGTGGTCAGAACAAAATCTGGCAATATGACTAAAGCAGATTATGAGCAAACGCTCATAGCCGCTATAGAACTAGAGTTTGAGCACAACATCGCACAACAAGTTTACGTCAGTGAGGAGTGCTGGAACGTCATACGGGCTGTTAAAAACACTACGATTCAACAAATACGTCAAGTCTCCATGTCACATAAAGTCGCCACTGCCGATGCATTACGTGAGGCTATTCTCAATGATTTGATGGATAAACGCGCTCCTAGCGCTACCGCTATCAGCTTTTTAAAAGCTGAAGTAAATGATTTGTTTTAAGGTTTAAAAAAGATCATAAAAGGAGTGCCTTCTTTCCCGCAAACTGTTACTGCGACTGTGACTGTACACTGCTCCTTTGACTACAAACTAATCCTTCAAGCCTAAAACTTGCTTTAATTTTTCTTGACTCTCCGTGTCAAAATTACCTAAAGATTGATCAATAAAGAATTGCCCCTTTTCTTTTTGGTATTGGACGTTTAAAACAGCTCGTGCATTTTCATAAAACCGCCACACATGATGCAAACTAGCATTCATAAGGTCAGTATAATTTTGCTGACTCATCGCGTCGAGATTGATCAAGTAATCAAAAGCTGCTGTTCTGGTTTCTGTGCTGTATTCTGAACCCGTATACGCTTGTAAACGAACTAAAAAAGGCAATAATTCTTCATTGGTATAGCCGGTAGAATTGAGTGCTAATACGATCCATGCCATATCTAAGTTATAATTTAATTCCTCCCATTGTGCTCTTGAGTTTTCTAAAACAGCCCTTTTATCGCTGGCATCATTCCACAATAAAAACAAAACGGACTCTCTGGTCACATAAGAAGCATCATGAAGCATGCTCGCAATTAATTCTCGGTTCTTATGGTTTAAAGTTGGCGTACTTAAAACAATAAGCTGGTTGACTTCTACATCATTTAATGCTGCTGCTTGCTGCAGCAGTTCGTATTTCTTCTCATTATCATGAATGCTCAACTGAGCTACCATTTCTTTGACCAATACCCTTTCAACAGGTTGTTGAAGTGTTTCTTGATACGAATTATAAGACTCTTCAAAAGTAGAAATACGTCTTGCTGACAGTTGAAGGTATTGTTCCATTACAGGCTGTTTTCTCAATATTCTCAATGCTTCAGCAGTAGGGAAGACTGTGGAAGTAAGCCAAGTTGCCTTAAAAGCAGTTAAATCTTTTTCACTGACCTCAGCGACCACATCGAGAAAACTAGCTGTCGTAACATTTTGATACTTGTTTCTTAACAGGTACTTGATAACGCTTTCGCGAAAGCTCAACACCCCAACTTCTTCTTTTAACGCATGTAACGCCCAGGCTCCATGTTGGTAAAAGCTTAGTGAGGTTGCCTTTTCATCCAGAAGTGCGGTACTAGTTCCTTTAGCAGTTTGCTCGTTCAAAGCCTCTGCATATTCAAATAATTGTGCTTGAAAATAGGAAGTTCCATATAAGTGTTTCTCTGCTAGTAATGCGTAATAACTGGCAAAACCTTCGTGCAACCAGTGGTGTTTTGCTTCCGTTTCTGTCACCAAATTACCAAACCATTGATGCGCCAGTTCGTGTGCATTCACATTTACATAACTGCGGTCGTTTGCACCTAGTTCGTCTGTAAAAAATGCGTCATTAAAGATGGTCATCCCCGTGTTTTCCATACCTGAATACAAAAAATCTTTGACGGGAACTTGCTTGTAATTTTGCCACGGATAAGCAACTCCTATCTCTGCCTCCAAGAAATCAAAGATCTCTTTAGAATGTTGATAGGTAGGTGCTACTTTTTTCTCTTCTTTAGGGTAATAATAGTATTCTAGGGGTACTCCAGAAGCGCTGGTATCTTTTTTAACTTGATAATCTCCAGCGACAAGAGCAACCAGATAACTGGACATAGGTTGTTCCATGTTGTAGCTCCAGATCATTTGATCAGCGTCAGGTTGTACTTTGGTAAGTTTGCCATTTGCGATCACCCTTTTTGATTTGGGTGCGGTGATCTGGAAACTCCAAATCATTTTATCATTCATATCATCGATACACGGCAGCCAGTTGCTGGTGTATTTTCCTTGTCCTTGGGTCCAGACTTGATCCCATAGCCGGTCATTATTTTCGTCTATATGGTACATGGCCTTCGATGGGTAGCTGGTAAACTTTATTTTGAGTTTTTTGTTATCGCTTGCGCGAAAAGGAGCTTGCACCACCAACTTTTCCCCATCATAAATAGTTTTTACCTCTTTATTATCTAAAAAAACTTGATAAGACACCAGGTTTTTTGCGTCAATAAAAATAGAAGAAGCATCTTGAAGCATCTTGATATCAAAAAGAAGTTCTCCTGTTACTTCGTTAGATAATTCATCTAAGGAAATCAGTGCCTGCGCCTTCTGAAAATCAACTGTTTTTAACTGGCTCGATGTATGTTGACCTAGCGATAAAAACGCTACCAATAAAGCAATAATTGTGATCCATTTCATAGACGTGAAAAATACAAAAGATGAACGTCAATTAACTATGTACTTCTTATGCTTAACTTTTATTAACTTTTTAGAGTACTCATCAACCACAATGGTGATATGCGGTATTCAAAACTCTTTTTAATTGGTAACATCTCTTTGCATAAGTTCCCGTCTTCGACTGTCGCTCAGACTGGCATCGTTAAGTTTGTTGAATAAGAAAAATGTTTGGTTGATCGATTGTCGAAACCTTCATACCTAGCACAATCTCCTGTTATAAGTTCTCCTCTTCGACTCTCGCTCAGACTGACATCTGTAGCTTTTATAAACTCTTCACTGAGTTTTCTATTTCAACTTTTTACAAAAGACCGTCTACTCAAAGGCGAGAAACCTTTATTTTCGTAAACTAAAGAAGATTGAACCTTGTACGAGAAAAGCGTTCCACATAAAAGATTTGGCCTTACCCTAGAATTTCTAGAAAAACACCTACCTAAAACAGATCGCATTCTAGATTTAGGAGTAGAGAATCCGTTTACGCTAATTATGAAAGAAGCTGGATATCAAGTTTTTAATACGGGCGGAGAAGATCTAGATGACGACACCTCAACTATAGAAAATTTTAAAGGTGAAGTAGTCACTGCTTTTGAAATATTTGAACATTTAGTCTCCCCTTACACCTCATTGAAAGCCATTCCATGTGATAAATGTGTGATTAGTGTTCCATTAAGGCTTTGGTTTTCTAATGCGTACCGCAATAAAAACGATATCAGAGACCAACACTACCACGAATTTGAACCTTGGCAACTGGATTATGTACTGGAAAAAGCAGGCTGGAGGATAGTCGATCACATCAAGTTTACCAATCCTGTAAATAAATTTGGAATACGTCCACTTCTTAGAAAATTTACCCATCGTTATTATCTGGTCTATTGTGTAAAGGCAAATCCTTCCTAGATTTTGAAAATAGCCATCATCATACCAGCTCATAACGAAGAGCAATGCATACACTTAACGCTGGACAGTTTGGTGCAACAATCGCTAGCAGTTACTCAAATAGTTGTGGTAGACGACAACTCAACCGACCGTACTTTTGAAATTGCCAGCTCCTACTCAACCTCCTTACCTATCAAAGTGGTGAAAAAATTCTCGAGTGCAGAAAATGTTCCTGGCAGTAAAGTCATACAGGCATTTAACTATGGTCTGGCTCAAATAGATAGAGCAAGTTTTGACCTCATTTGTAAGTACGATGCTGACTTGATATTCCCTAAAAATTATATAGAAGAGGTGGTAGCTCGCTTTAGCGAAAGCGAAACTATAGGAATGGTTGCTGGACATTGTAGCATTCTAAGGAACGGCCGTTGGGAAATGGAAAACCAAAACAATCCAGATCATATCAGAGGAGCTCTTAAAGCCTACAGACGAGAATGTTTTGAACAAATAGGCGGACTTCAAGCCAGTATAGGATGGGATACCATAGATGAAATGCTCGCGCGATTTTACGGCTGGGAAGTACTGACCATTCCAGAATTGCATGTAAAACACTTAAAACCTACTGGAGCAGCTTATAATGCCAGGTCCAAATACTTGCAAGGAGAAGCTTTTTATAAAATGCGATATGGTCAACTGCTCACTTTTATAACCGCTGCAAAAATGGCCTGGAATAAAAAACAATTCAACCTGATAACCGATTACTTAAAAGGTTACCAACTGGCACAAAAAAAGAACCTTGCTCCACTGGTAACAGAAGAGCAAGGTCGTTTTATTAGAGCATACCGCTGGAACGGTATCAAGTCAAAGTTGGGGTTTTAGAAATTAAAAGCCAAACCAAAACTCATCGTAAACTGATTGTAAATCTCTTCAGCTGGAGTTAGGTTTTCGGTTTTGTATTTTGCTAGTGGAAAAGCTGCTTCTGTATAGATTCCAAAACCGTCTGTAAAGAAATACCTCGCACCTATGTGCCCTCCGAAGTTTTTATTACTGAAAGCAAGTCCAGGATAAAAATCAAACATCGGGTCGATGTTCAAGACATTACCTATGTTAGCATTGAAACGCAATTTTACAGCAGCTCTTTCATCAAAGTCAGCATCTATAGTATCGTCTAGACTTAGTGCATAATTCACGCCTAGACCCATAGAAAAGTTTTCTGCTATTGCAACATCCTAAGTCCCATGAATTCCCTTAGCACCACTCTGAAAATTAGCTCCTATTTGCATTTTTTGGTCTCCTTAGCTTTAAAAATTTGGGTCGTTGTCGTTACACTTGCGACTAGAGCTGCTATAAGCACTATTTTTTTTGACACCCCTTTTTTTGCTAGTATACCTAAATGTGATCAGTAGAGGTCGCTACGATTTAATTAACACTTCGCTTATCGGATTTCCAGTGGCCGCATTAGGAAAGCTTATTTTAAGCAAGCTCGAAATCGTAGGAGCGATGTCGATAATTTCTGTGCGCTTGCTGCTCGACCCTTGGTTAATTCCGTTGCCGTAAAATAATAAAGGTACATGAGTGTCATAACTCTGAGAACTTCCGTGAGTAGAGCCTGTTTTGGAATAAGAAATCACCGCTGGTTCTAAAACATAAATTACATCCCCACTTCGCTTATGATGGAACCCATTCTGAATGAGTGTGCCAATTCCGTCTTGCATAGACCCAGAAACGAGTGCTTTTCTCGTATACACTTTATCAATAGATGTGTAATCTATGATGGTACTGGCAATAAAATGTTCTAAATCAATAGGATTGATAGTGTTCTTTATGAGATTGACTTTATTAAAGAAAATCTGATCGTTAGAAATATTTGAAATTAAATCATCAAAGCCGTATTTTTCTATAAGGGCATTATTGAGTTTATTTCTAAAATCTGATCTATCAAAATATCCCGCATTGATATTCCTGCTTTGTAAATAAGCAGGATTATTAACTGCACCATGGTCTGCTGTTAAGAAAACGGTGTAATTCCCTTTTCCTACTTCTTCATCTAAAGCTTTTAAAAAACGTGCAATATCTTGGTCCAATCTTAAATAAGTGTCTTCAATCTCTATAGAGTTCACTCCATATTGATGCCCAATATAATCCGTGCTAGAAAAACTTACTGCTAGAAAGTCTGCAATAGAGTCCTTTCCCATTTCTTCTTTTTTCAAAGCTTCAATAGCAAAATCTGCTACGATACTATTACCATAAGGAGTTGCTTTTATAAGACTGTAATTTCCGTTTTCAGCTTTGAGCTTATTTAAGTCATAAGGAAAAACAGCAGCTTCTTTTCCTTTTGGAGCTTTTTCAAAATCATTGAGATCGGAGCCACTTGCCGTATAGGTCTCTATGGGATATAAGGTATTCCATGTTTTTAAATATTCTTCTGCTTTTTTTAAAGCATTAAAATCGGTCACCCATTGCGGTAATTGATCCATATAAAAGCTGCTAGAAATAAAGTTTCCTTGATCGCTTCCTTCAAACCAGTACGCTGCATCTGCAGCATGTCCAGCAGGTAAAATCGCCCCGCGATCTTTAATAGAAATACCTATGACTTTTGATCTTCCTTGAGTTTGAAGCTCCAATTGATCCGTTATGGTGGTAGTTAACATTCTGCGTGGTGACATTCTACCTTCATCACTAGCTGTTCCAACCCCTATTACCTGATCATCACCTGCATTGTAAATGACTTTATCTTCAAATTTATCGTACCAATTATTTCCTATAATACCGTGATTCATAGGTGAAGTTCCCGTATAGATTGAAGCATGTCCAGGAGCGGTATAGGTAGGAACAAAATTATAATGATTATTGGTAAGCTGGAAACCTCCCTTCATTAATCTTTTAAATCCATCTTCACTATAGCGATGGTAAAACCTACTTAAATAATCATAACGCATTTGATCTACTACTATTCCTACGACCAGTTTTGGGCTATCTTGCACTGCTTCAAGGGAGTTTAAAGGGGTTGGTTGATCTCGCTTTCGCGAAAGCGTGCTACAAGACGTTATAAAAACAAAAGCTATTATTAGAAAGAGTACATTTTTCATAAAAAATTATTTATTACAAAAGTAACCTTTGAAAAAAAGAACAAGTTTAAGATAGCATTAAATCTTTAGGTTTTTTTTTTATCTATTTTTACCAACGATGAGATTTATAAGACACATAGGTCGTTACATGATCATGCTTTTTAGCGTTTTTAGGCGACCTACCAAAACTAGCGTTCTTAAAGAATTAATTCTTAAAGAAACAGACGATTTAATTATAGGCTCCTTGGGAATTACCGCATTCATATCTTTATTTATGGGAGCGGTTGTTGCGTTACAGACCTCTTTGAATCTGGACAACCCTTTGATTCCTAAATCTCTGATAGGTTTTGCCACCAGACAGTCCATTATTTTAGAATTTGCCCCTACCTTCATATCCGTAATTATGGCTGGTAAAGTAGGTTCTTTTATTACCTCTAGTATAGGATCTATGCGTGTTACTGAGCAAATAGACGCACTTGAAGTAATGGGTATCAACCCGCTTAATTATTTGATTTTCCCTAAGATTATTGCCTTACTGTTCTATCCTTTTTTGATTGCTATTATCATGTTTGTGGGCATTGGTGGTGGGTATCTAGCCAGTGTCTATGGCAACCTAGTAAGCTCAGAAGATTTTATAATAGGCTTGCAGGATAGTTTTATTCCTTGGCATGTTGGTTATGCGTTTATAAAAACAATGGTTTTTGGTCTTATTCTAGCAACTATACCTAGCTATCACGGCTATTATATGGAAGGTGGTGCACTAGAAGTAGGGAAGGCAAGTACGACTAGTTTTGTATGGACTTGTGTTGCGATCATTATATCGAATTATATTTTAACTCAATTACTGCTTAGCTAATGATACAGGTAAATGATTTACGAAAGAGCTTTGGCGGTGAGGAGGTTTTAAAAGGAATTACAGCAACCTTTGAAAAAGGAAAAACCAATATGATTATAGGAGCCAGCGGTTCTGGTAAATCTGTTTTTCTTAAAAATATGCTGGGGCTTTTTGAGCCAGATGCTGGCGAGATTATTTATGATGGCGAGCCACTGCACGACATGGAAATAGAGCGCAAAAGTGAACTGCGAAAAGAAATGGGAATGCTTTTCCAGCACAGTGCGCTTTTTGATTCCATGACTGTTGAGGAAAATGTAATGTTCCCCTTACGCATGTTCACTAAAATGAAACTTCCAGAGCGGTTGGCACGAGCCAATGAAATACTGAGTCGAGTAAATCTTATAGGGCTTAATAAAAAAATGCCTAGTGAGATTTCAGGCGGTCAACAAAAACGTGTGGCACTTGCCAGGGCAGTAGTGAACAATCCAAGATTTCTTTTTTGTGATGAACCCAATTCTGGTCTTGACCCAAATACGGCAACCGTAATAGATCAACTTATCCAAGAAATTACTCATGAGCGTAAAATTACTACGGTAATCATCTCTCATGATATGAACTCCGTAATGGAAATAGGAGAAACCATCGTATTTCTCAAAGACGGGAAATTGGCTTGGAAAGGCACCAATGAAGAAATTTTTAGGACCGACAACAAAGCGGTAACAGAATTTGTATACAGCTCTAATTTGTTTCATAAAGTGCGTATCGCACAAAATAAAGGGTTTTAAACTTGATCATTCCCCTTCTTTTTTTTGTTAATAATTCCATAACTAGATTTTATTTAAAAAATCAGACCTTATTTTTAAAACGTGCTAGTTTTAAATAAAAATTTATGATAAGTAATAAAATTAAATGGTCGGCTGGATTGTTATTAGTAATTGTGCTTATTGTCTTTACTAATTTTATAGATCAAAAGAACTTTCAACGCATACAAGACTCTGTAGATAGTATTTACAAAGATCGATTAATAGCAAAAGACTTGCTTTTTGACATCCAACTAGAGATTCATGACAAGGAATTGCTTCTGGCCGAAAACAAGGATGCTATCTTGTTATCAAATCGTTCGGCTTCTGAAAAAAAAATCCAAAACTTTTTACAAAGCTTTTCAAATACGGCTCTAACTCGCGATGAAGAACAAATCTTTGAACACCTAAAAGAAGAGATCCGTGCGTTATTCTCTATGGAAATGGCTTACTTACCTTCCGAAAACAGTCAGCCCTCTTCTGCACAATTAAAGGGCCAAGCTAAAAAGATAAATGCTATAGTAGCCCAACTTTCAGACATTCAAATAGCCGAAGGTCAAAGACAAATGCAATTAGGAAGAAAAGCAATGGAATCTATTGATTTGTTGACTCAATTAGAAATATGGGTCATGATCATCTTAGGTGTTTTAATACAATTCGTTATTCTTTACAGCCCTAAAAAAGAACTTACAGAGTAAGCTATCAATTGGTAACATCAGAAACATCAGGTTTTATTTCATTGATCTTCACCTTTTCAGATTGCAATCGGTAGCGAAGCCATTTGCCCATGCGTGTTTTTACTTCTGAGCGATTTTCAATGGATAACGTACTGTCGTTAAACATGATATTGTAAACAGCTATGGTATCTGTTTTTTGTGTTATAAAATCTTTATTCACTGATGCTGCATAACTGATACTAGCTATTTGTGGATAATTCAATCGCACCTCTTCACTTAAAACATCAAAATCTTTACTTCTACTATTCAGACTTCTCAATTGATCTTCTAAAGCTTTTATGTGTGTGTCCTTATCTTGAATCAATCGCAACTTATCAATCAATTCTTCTTGCACCATTTCTACCCCTTCATTGGATGCTAAAGGTTTGGAATTGCCTTGGTAAAAACGCACCTTACTCAAACTCAAATGCTTTGTTTGTTTAAATTTCTTACGCCATTCTTCTATGATAACTTCTGGTACTGGCTCGCCCAGCATTACTATGTCTAACGTTTGCGTCAACTTATCCCATTCTTCATTAGGTCGCATCCCATCATACTGAACAATATTTTTAACAAATGAGTTTGCAGCACTGCGCATTATTTGATCTTGGTACAATTGATAAAACAACCATATGGAAGGCAATAAAACTAAAAAACCTATCAAGGATGCCCATCGAGAAACTCGCTTGCGTTTTGCTTGATTGGCATAATTTGCCATAGGAAACCTCAATAATTTACATACTAAAAAAGTGGACAAGGCAATAAAAACAGCATTGATACAAAACAAGTACATCGCACCTACAAAGTAGGTCCATTGTCCAGTGGCAATACCATAACCTGCCGTACATAACGGAGGCATCAATGCCGTTGCTATTGCTACACCTGCAATAGCATTAGAAATGGTCCCTTTTTTAGCTTTGGCAACTATAAGTGCCAAACCACCAAAAATAGCGATCAATACATCTAAAATCGTAGGATAGGTTCTAGCAGCTAACTCGTCGGTAATCTCTTTCATAGGAGAAATAAAAAAGTACAATGTTGCTGTGAGTAATGATAATCCTACCATAACCCCTAAATTGATCAAAGAACGGCGCAACATGGTAGCATCATTAATTGCGGTACCTAATCCCATCCCTACTATAGGTCCCATTAAAGGAGAGATCAACATGGCTCCTATGACCACAGCAGTAGCGTCTGCATTTAATCCAATGGAAGCGATAAAAATAGAAAAAACAAGAATCCAGGCATTATGGCCTTGAAATAAAATGTCCTTTCTGACCGCTTCAATCGTTTCTTCGCGCTCCGATCCTTCTCTTATATCTAGCAGGTCACCTAAAAAAGCTGTGATATTTTGCCATATACCGGTAATGCGTTGTTGGTTTGCATCCAGAGTATTGTCTGCTGAAGACTGCTGGCTTTGTGATTCTTGTAGCTCCATTATCCTATTTCTTTACCATATTTATGCATAACTGCATTGCGTATTTCTTTAATTTCTTGTTCAGCAGTTTTGGGAATGATCATCAATACGTCGTCTTGATCGATAATGATATAATCTTCCATCCCTTGTAAGATGACTTTTTTTCCAACAGCCGTTCGTACCATATTCCCATGTGAATCGATAGAGGTCAGACTGGCATTGATAACCGCATTAGCATCCTTATTTTTGTCGAGTCGATCGTAGAGAGAACCCCAAGTTCCTAGGTCGTTCCAAGAAAATCGGGCTGGCAGCACATAGACAGCTTCACTTTTTTCCATGAGTGCATAATCCACCGAAATATCCTCAGCATTAGGATAGTTTTCTTCCAACCACAAATTTTCTTTACTGGTATTCAATACTGCTACACCTTTATTAAATAAAGAAGTCAATTGAGGTTGCGCTTTCGCGAAAGCGGATACCACACCGGCTACATTCCAAATAAAAATTCCTGCATTCCATAAAAAATTACCTGCTGCGATAAATTCTTGAGCCTTTTTTACATCTGGCTTTTCTCTAAATTGAGACACCTTTTTTATTTGGCTTTCTTCCTTTTGGTATTCAATATACCCATAACCTGTATTAGGTGAAGTAGGTTGAATACCTAGGGTCATTAATGCTTGTGGATGTGTTGCACAGAAATCAAAAGCTGCCGCTAGATCTTCATTAAAAATATCCTGTTCGGCGATATAATGATCACTTGGAGCCACAATCATGCTGGCATGCGGATTCATTTTTTGAATCTTCAAAGCTGCTAGCAAAATGCAAGGTGCAGTATTGCGCATAGCGGGCTCTGCAACAATATTACTGAAATCCATATAGGGTAATTGCTCTTTTACAAGGCCTACATAGTTTTGGTTGGTAAGCACCAAAATTTGTTGTGGTGGTATCTGTTGCTCCAATCGTTCAAAGGTCATTTGCAACAAGGACTTACCCATTCCTAGCATGTCGTGAAACTGTTTGGGAAAAGCTTGCTTGCTCACAGGCCAAAATCGAGAACCCACACCACCGGCCATAATTACGGCATATTTATTATTGCTCATACTTTTAATACTTCTACTTGTGCATTGGGCTGAAAAAGGTATATCCTACCAGAGACGATCTCTACACAACGAAAGCGCTTGCGCAGCTTGTTGCCTTTTTGAAATTTTTTACCACTAGGGCCTAAAAATATACTGCCGTATTGCAACTCAAATATATAGCTTTTATCAGTTTCCGGATCAAATGATTTTAAAGCAACACTCATCATTGCATCTGTGTCGCTACTGGCTTTAGGACTTTTAAAATGACGCGCTAAAACAGGAAGTAAATCGTTAGGAAAAATATCTGGCCTTAAAAACGGCAACATAAGTTGTTGGAAAGTGTACTTCCACTCCACTCCATGAGGTTTGATAAGGCGACCATATTTTTGAAAAGCTACTAAATGAGCTATCTCATGAACAAGAGTTATTAAAAACCTGTAGGGATTAAGGTTTGCGTTAATCGTTATAGCATGAGAGCCATCAGCATTTTTGCGGTAATCACCATGCCTGGTCTTGCGCTCGTCCACAATTTTAAGGTGTACCTGATACCGTTCCAGCAAAGCCGTTAAGGGTGCTACGGCAAGATGTGGTAAATACTTATCTAAAACACTCATAAATCATGATAAAATTCTACTCTTGCGATATTAAAAATAATTAAAGAAGTATTCTACATTTTTAAGAACAATTATTTATTAAAAATCTAATAAACTCATTAATTATTAATGCTTTGTCGCTATGTTTGTTGGTCAGTCAGGTAAGGTGAAGGTTGTAAAATTGCGAGTAATCATTAAAAAAAAGAAATGAGAAAAGAAGTCGGAGAAAAAGGTTGGAACGATTTAAAAACCAACGATAGCTGGGCTACCTTTAAGATTTTATCTGAATTTGTCATGGGATTTGAGCGCATGAGCCGCATAGGACCTTGTGTTTCTATATTTGGTAGTGCCCGTTTAAAATCAGATAATGAATACTATCAACTAGCCACAGAAATAGCTGGAAAGATTGTAAATAATGGTTATGGTGTAATTACAGGCGGTGGACCTGGAGTTATGGAAGCGGGTAATAAAGGAGCACACCTCGCTGGCGGTACTTCTGTAGGATTAAATATCGCGTTGCCTTTTGAACAACACGACAACCCCTATATTGATAGTGATAAAAGTCTTGATTTTGACTACTTTTTTGCTCGTAAGGTAATGTTTGTTAAATATTCTCAAGGGTTTATAGTGATGCCTGGCGGCTTTGGAACCTTGGACGAGCTATTTGAAGCAATCACTCTTATTCAAACTAATAAAATAGCCAAATTTCCTATCATACTTGTTGGTACCAAATTTTGGAACGGTTTACTAGACTGGATAAAAACTACATTAGAACAACAATTCCATACCATAAGCCCAGGCGATATGGACTTAATACATGTGGTAGATACTAGTGACGAAGCAGTAGCCATTATCAATGACTTTTATGCTAAATACAGTTTGAGCCCTAATTTTTAAAAATAAATAGCACGTTGTGCTGTGATCAGCAACAGGAATTGATGTTGGAACAAGCGCATATTAGACCTTTTTCAATAACTAATTTTTATCTAATCCAGCACAAGCAAATCTGATAAGCGATGATTAAAAAGTTAAGGCTCTTTTGGCTCTTATTTCCCAGTGTACTTTTTGCGCAGCACAAAACACAAATTATCGCCTATTTAGATAACGATAAAAACGTGCTGAAAATAGAACAAAAACTAGAAATTTACAACAATAGTGATGCCTCTTGGGATCATATCATACTGCTGGACTGGGCCAATGCGTTTTCGTCCAATCAGACGCCACTAGCAACGCGCTTTGCCGAAGATTTTAAAAATAGATTTCAGTTTGCTAATGATGAAGATAGAGGCAGCACTAAGGTTATAGCAATAGATAGCCTTAACACTCCTTACCGCATCGAACGAATAAAAGGGCAGCAAGATATCATCAAACTTTATTTTAAAGAGCCGTTACTACCTGGAATTACCCGCCAGCTGGAATTGAACTACCTCGTTAAGATTCCTAAAGACAATTTTACAGGTTATGGTAGCAACTCCAATGGAGCGTATTCTTTAAAGTATTGGTATGTACATCCAGCGCCTTTTATTGATGGAAAATGGGAGTACTACTCTCACAAAGATTTAGACGATTTTTTTGGAGCGCCTATGGATTTTTCCATTTCTCTTCACCTACCAGTAAGCCATCGCGCCATAAGCAGCTTAACAACCGAATTAGAAACCAAACAGACCCAGCGCACTAGTTATTTATTTACAGGAAAACAACTCGATGCCGCAGAGATACACCTTTTGCGCAGTATAGATGCTTTTAAAACCTATAGCGTTGCTGGAATTAATATAATTACCGATATAGAAGATGTAGACGTACCTCTAGAAATGAAAGTTGTTTTTAATGATAGAATTGCTAGCTTTTTGCAAAATAGATTAGGGAGTTTCCCAAAAAAAAACCTCTTCGTTTCAGACCTATTCTATCGTGAAAATCCAGTTTATGGATGGAGCTCGTTACCTAGTTTTATTAATCCATTTCCAGCAGGTTTTACTTATGAAGTAAAAATGCTAAAGACCTTATCCCGTAAATGGCTAGAAACCGGTCTTCACGTCAATCCCAGAAAAGAAGCTTGGGTAAAACAATCCATACTAATTTATTTAATGATGGAATACCAACAGTTGTATTATCCTGACTTAAAAATAAGTGGAAAACTCAGTGAAATATGGGGGGCAAGAGGTTTTAATGTCACCCAACTAAAATTTAATGAAAGCTATCCCTTATTGTATTTAAATAGCGCAAGACTTAATCTTGACGAGGCCATTACAACCCCAGCCGATCAACTCGTTAAATACAATCAACAATTAGGAATGCCATTTAAAGCTGCCATAGGACTCCGGTTTTTAAATGATTACTTGGGAGATGACAGTCTAGAAAAATCAATTAGGGATTTTTATTTAGAAAACCAACAACGCTTTACAAAGGCTTCTGATTTTAGAAAAATACTAGATAAAAATGCTTCCAAAAACACAGATTGGTTTTTTAATGATTATATCACCACCTATAAAAGACTGGACTGGAAAATTAATGAAGTTAAAAAAACAGGAGATTCTGTATTCTTTAGAATCAAAAACAAATCACAACTAGAGATTCCCGTTCCCTTATATTTATTGAATAACGACAGTATTGTTACTAAAAAATGGATAGAAGGGATCAAGAAAGACAGTTTGATCTCGCTTCCGCGAAAGCGTGCTAATAGAATTGCCATCAACTATGAACAGCTCATTCCAGAATTTAATCCTCGCGATAATTATAAAACATTAAAAGGGTTTCCTTCTTTAAACAGACCTTTAGAATTTAGATTGTTCAAGGACATAGAAGACCCAGAAAGGTCGCAAGTGTTTTTAATGCCCGACATCGAGTTTAATATTTATGATGGTCTTACACTGGGAACTCGTTTTTACAATGGCAATTTACTACCTAAACCGTTGCGCTACAGCATCAAACCCGGTTATGGAACGAATTCTAATAGGCTGGTAGGTTCTCTAAATTTAGGATATGCTCATCCACTACAGAACCGCGACGAACGTTTATACGAAGTGAGGTATGGAGTCAGTGCCAACACATTTTCCTATGCCGACGACTTATTGTACCGTCGTGCAAGTGGCTGGCTGCAATTTAACTACAGACCTAAAGACTTGCGCAATAATAAAAGGCAAAGCCTTAGCTTTAGAAATATATATGTAGATCGCGATCGCGATCCATTGAACGCTGTAAATGAGCCGGACTATAACGTGTTTTCTATAAATTACTCGCAATCCGATGATAACCTCAAGAGAGTTTTTAATTACCATATAGGTACTGAAATATCAAGTGACTTTACAAAAGCTACCTATAGACTGCGATGGCGTAAATTGTTTAAAAACAACAGGCAACTGGATTTCAGGGTTTTTGGCGGCGCATTTCTAACCAACAATTCTCAGGCGAGTGGCGACTTTTTTTCCTTTGCTTTGGATCGTCCAACTGATTATTTATTTGATTACAATTACTACGGCAGGTCAGAAGACAGTGGACTGTTTTCACAACAATTGGTCGTTGCTGAAGGAGGTTTTAAATCTCAATTAGAACCTGCTTTTGCAAATGAATGGATCACCACGGCAAACGCTTCCTATAGTTTATGGAATTATATTCATGCTTATGGAGATATAGGTTTTGTAAAAAACAAAGGTGACGACGCAAAATTTGTTTATGATTCTGGAATAAGATTGAACTTTTTACAGGATTATTTTGAACTATATTTCCCTATATACAGTAATAATGGCTGGGAAATAGCACAAGATAATTACGATGAAAAAATACGCTTTATTGTGACTCTAGATATTAACACTTTTGTAAAACTTTTTACCAGGCGTTGGTACTAGCTTTGCCTTTGTAACTCGCAGCTTAAAAACGTACCTTTGCTATAATGGAAAAAGTAATACAAAACTCAGTAAAAGAATCTCAACAACTAGCTAAAGAAGACTTTAAAGAAGAGCTAATTAATGATTACAAAATCGCTGTTACTAGTAGAGAATGTAGTTTATTAGGGCGACGTGAAGTGCTTACAGGTAAAGCAAAGTTTGGAATTTTTGGAGATGGAAAAGAACTTCCCCAATTAGCTTGGGCGAGATCTTTTGAAAACGGAGACTTTAGAAGTGGTTATTACCGTGATCAAACCTTTATGATGGCCATAGGTGAACTTAGCATACAGCAATTTTTTGCAGGACTATACGGGAATACTGATATCAATGAAGAACCTATGAGCGCTGGCCGTCAGATGGGCGGACATTTTTCGACACACAGTTTAAATGAAGATGGAAGCTGGAAAAGGTTGATCGATCAAAAAAATTCCAGTGCAGACATCTCTCCTACCGCTGGTCAAATGCCTAGATTATTAGGTCTTGCACAAGCCTCTAAGATATACCGACACAATGACCTTATTGCAACTGATAACGGTTTCTCTAACCAAGGAAATGAAGTAGCTTGGGGAACTATTGGTAATGCTAGTACCAGCGAAGGTCATTTCTGGGAAACTTTTAATGCTGCAGGTGTATTACAAGTACCTATGGTGATCAGTGTTTGGGATGATGATTACGGTATTTCTGTACATGCTAGATACCAAACTACTAAAGAAAGTATTAGTAAAATTCAAGCTGGTTTTCAAAGGGACGAAAAACATGATGGTTATGAAATCATTGTGGTGAAGGGATGGGATTATGTCGCTTTAGTAGAAGCATATGAAAAAGCGAGTAAAATTGCTAGAGAAGAACACGTACCTGTTTTAATTCACGTAGAAGAATTGACTCAACCCCAAGGACACAGTACTAGTGGTTCTCACGAACGATATAAAAATGAAGACCGACTTAACTGGGAACGAGAGTATGACTGTAATGTTCAATTTAGAAAATGGTTGCTCGACAACGATTTTGCCAAAGAAGAGGAGCTTTCTGAAATAGAAAAAGTTATAAAAAAAGAAGTGAGAGAAGGGAAAAAAGCAGCTTGGAATGCCTACTTAAACCCAATTCTTGAAGAACGCAATCAAGCAGTTGAACTCATCAATGCCGTTGCAGCCGTGTCTGAAAACGCTGTTTTTATACAACCCCTTTCCTCAAAATTGGAGAAAGAACAGGAGCTGTACCGCAAGGATATTTTTGAAGCAGTTAGAAAAACATTAAGAGTTACTCTTAAAGAGAACCATGCTTCTATCACTGCACTTCACCAATGGCTTAGTAAAAACAAGGCGAACAACCAACAGAAATTCGGCAGCCTTTTATTTAGCGATTCAAAAACTGCCGCCATAAACATAGCTGCCGTAGCCCCAGTTTATGACGAGACTAGTGAGGAAGTAGATGCACGACTCATTATGCGTGATAACTTTGACGCTTTATTTGCTGCTCATCCAGAGATCATGGTATTTGGTGAAGATGCTGGTAAGATAGGTGACGTCAACCAAGGCCTTGAAGGCATGCAAGAAAAGTACGGAGAATTAAGAGTTTCGGATACTGGTATTAGAGAAGCTACTATCTTAGGTCAAGGAATAGGTCTCGCCATGAGAGGCTTACGCCCTATCGCAGAGATTCAATACCTGGACTATTTACTCTATTGCTTGCAGTTGATGAGTGATGATTTAGCTACCCTACAATACCGCAGCGCAGGAAAACAAAAAGCTCCTGTGATTATCAGAACAAGAGGGCACCGATTAGAAGGAATATGGCATAGTGGCTCTCCAATGGGAGGCATCATTAATCTGGTAAGAGGCATACACGTTCTGGTTCCCAGAAATATGACACAAGCGGCAGGATTTTACAACACCCTTATGGCTAGCGATGAACCTGCGCTGATTGTAGAATGTTTAAACGGTTACCGACTTAAAGAAAAATTACCAGCAAACCTTGGTAAATTTAGAACTGCATTAGGAAAAGTAGAAACCTTAAGAGAAGGAACAGATATCACCCTAGTTTCTTATGGATCGACCTTGAGACTGGTAGACCTAGCAGCTACCGAATTAGAACGAGCTGGAATAAGCGCCGAAATTATTGATGTACAATCCCTTTTGCCTTTTGATTTGAATCATGACATCTTAGAAAGCGTTAAAAAAACCAACAGACTGCTGGTCATAGACGAGGATGTGCCAGGTGGAGCAAGTGCTTATATATTACAAAAAATTGTAGACACTCAACACGCATGGCCGCATCTAGATAGCAAACCACAGTGCCTTACTGCTCAGGATCATAGGCCTGCTTATGGAACTGATGGAGATTACTTTTCAAAACCTAGTGCAGATGATATATTTGACAAAGTATATCAAATAATGCATGAAGTAAACCCTTCTAAATTCCCGAAGCACAAAGAATAAATGAACACAGACAAACAGCATAGTTCCAGTAAATGGAGGCGTAAAGTTCATGAAGTGATTTATGAGGCCGACACGCCTGCTGGAAAGCTTTTTGATGTTGTGCTTTTAATTATCATCATTATTAGTCTGGTACTAGTAATGATGGAAAGTGTGCCGAGCTTAGGAGCAAAATATGCAGAGGAATTTATTCTTGCAGAGTGGATCATCACCATCTTCTTTACAATAGAATATATACTTAGAATCATATCGATTAATAAACCCACTAAATACCTATTTAGTTTTTACGGGATCATCGACTTCCTGTCAACCATTCCCTTATACCTCACATTTTTCTTCGGTGGACTCAATGCATTACTAGCTGTAAGGTCTTTAAGGTTGCTTAGAGTTTTTAGAATTTTAAAGATCACACGTTATATAGGCGAAGCTGATAAACTTACTAAAGCTATTAAATCCAGCGGCCCTAAAATTGCTGTTTTCCTATTTGCTGTGTTAGTAATTTCCATTATAATGGGTTCGGTAATGTACCTGGTAGAAGGTCCAGAAAGTGGTTTTGTAAGTATCCCAGTTTCGATCTATTGGTGTATTGTAACACTGACTACCGTAGGTTTTGGAGATATTGCTCCGGTAACCCCTTTAGGACAGTTTCTAGCTACTATAATCATGATCATGGGTTATGGAATTATCGCTGTTCCCACAGGGATTGTAAGTGCCGAGTACTCTCAAAGTAAAAAAAGTGATAAAGGGGAAGACACCCCTCCAAAGGATCCTATTTACCGTCAGGTCAACACACAAATTTGCCAAAATTGCCATTCAGAAAAACATCAAGACGGTTCTCACTTTTGCCATAACTGTGGATATTCCTTAGATGACTAAGAAAACTCTTTTATGTATTGTTGGGCCTACTGGTATAGGTAAAACTGCTTTAAGTATCGCTTTCGCGAAAGCTTACAACACTTCTATTATCTCTTCAGATTCCAGACAATTTTACAAAGAAATGACTGTTGGAACAGCGGTTCCAGAAAAAGAAGAGCTAGAGGCGGCTCCACATTATTTTATTCAAGATAGAAGCATTCATGAAGACTATTCTGTAGGGGATTTTGAACGAGATGTGATGAAGAAATTGCCAGAGCTTTTTGAAAAGAATGACCTTGTAATTATGGTAGGAGGTAGTGCGCTATATGAAAAAGCAGTGACTCACGGCCTTGATGTGCTTCCAGAGGTAGCTATTGAAATTCAAGAAGAATTAAAGAAAGAATTAGAAGTTAAAGGCATTCTTTGGTTGCAAGAAGAATTAAAAAAAAATGACCCGGAATATTTTAAAACCGTAGACGTTCAGAATGCTCACAGACTTCTTAGAGCTTTAGGTATTTTTCGCGCAAGCGGTAAAAAAATGAGTGAATTGAGAACAGGGAAATCACAACAAAGAACCTTTCATATTGTTAAAATAGGCCTGGAAGCTGATCGTGAGGATCTTTATGACCGCATCAACCGTCGTGTGGACCTTATGTTGGAAAGAGGTCTTGAAAAAGAAGCTCAACAACTCATAGCCCACAAAGAGTTAAACGCATTACAGACGGTCGGGTATAAGGAACTCTTTGATTATTTTGAAGGAAATTGTGATTTAGCTGAAGCGGTAAGACTTATAAAACGCAACACACGTCGATTTGCAAAACGGCAGCTTACCTGGTACCGAAAAGATGAGAGCGTTAGTTGGTACCACTACAAAACTCGCCATACAGAAATAGTACAGCGAGTGAGTGAACAACTTATGGAGGTATAGCTATTTAATAATCTACTTGATCCCTAACTAACAGCCGGAAACCTTCTCCGTGAATGTTAACGATTTCTACATTATCATCTTCTTTAAGGTATTTACGCAATTTTGCTATATAAACATCCATTGATCTAGAAGTGAAATAATTATCATCTCTCCAGATTTTTGTAAGTGCTAATTCACGAGGCATCAAATCGTTGAGATGCAAGGCAAGTAACCGCAGTAATTCATTTTCTTTAGGAGAAAGTTTGATAGGTTCTTTATCACCAACAGAAAGGAATCTAAGCTTGGAATTTAAATGAAAGTTTCCGATCTGGAATTCAAATTCTTTAGAGTCAGCAATGCTGTCTTGACCTTTGCGTTGCATGATCGCTCTAATCTTCATAAGAAGAACCTCACTATCAAATGGCTTATTTAAATAGTCGTCTGCGCCTACTTTATAACCTCTTAATACGTCTTCTTTCATCGCCTTAGCAGTCAAGAAAATAATAGGCACTTCTTCATTTTTTTCTCTGATCTCTTTTGCTAGCGTAAACCCATCCTTGTAAGGCATCATAACATCTAAGATGCACAGATCATAATTATCCTTTTTAAACTTCTCAAAGCCTTCCATACCGTTTTTGGCATGAGTGACATCAAAGTCATTCATTAAAAGGTAATCTTTCAATACTGTTCCGAAATTCGGATCGTCCTCTACTAAGAGTATTTTTTTGTTTTCAGTTTCCATAAGTAATTAATTTAAATTTATGTTATTATCGGCAGATGAATACTAAAGGTACTGCCTTTTCCCTTGGTACTATCCACGTGTATTTCACCGTGACAATCGTCTAAAATTCTTTTTGCATAAGCCAGTCCTAATCCATGACCCTTTACATTGTGTATATCACCAGTATGCTCTCTAAAGAATTTTTGAAAGATCTTGCGCTGGGCTTGTTTGCTCATTCCAATTCCTTGATCGCGTATTTTGATTACCAGCTTGTTTTTTACATTTTCTGTAAACACATCGATTACAGGTGCCCCTTCTGTATATTTTATAGCATTTTCCAAAACATTAACAATCACATTAGTCATATGACTTTCATTGACAAGAACTTCTGTTCTTAGCGCACCCAAATGAGTGGTAACTACTCCTCCCTTTTCTTCTAATATCAATTGAATGTGTGAGATGGAATCCTCAATAATTTCATCCATATCCATACGCTCTTTATCTATATTAAGGTCTTCCCTCTCTAGTTTTGAAATCCTCAGAACGTTTTCTACTTGACTGTGCATGCGCTTGTTTTCTTCTCTAATCATTCTCAAGTAATTAGAAACTTTATCTGGATCAGCACATATTTTAGGATGTTTTAAGGAATCTAAAGCCAAATTTATAGTAGCAATAGGGGTCTTAAACTCATGAGTCATATTATTGATAAAATCTGTTTTAATTTGTGATATTTGACGTTGTTTAAAAATTTGCTTTATAGCATTAGAATAAGCCACTACGATAACAGTAGTAAATATCAATGACAATAGAGCCATACCAGCCACAGAAGAGAGTATATATTTCTTTCTGTCCGGCATGTTTAAATATAGTAAATAAGGCTCTGACTCTAGATTGCTATTTTTATAAATTGGATACCCCCAAGTCGCCTCTGTTAAAAAATCAAAATTGTCTGATTGAACTTGTGTGGCAAACCCATCTTGATAAATCGCAAACTCAAAATCTGCTTCTATAGGTCTATTTTGTAATTCTTCCCGTATGATTTGCTCTAATTCCTCTTTGGAAATGCGTTGAGAAATGGGCAACAAACTATTGTAATTACTTATCAACTCCTCGTCCACTTTCCTAGCATATTTATCCAGCTGTGAAAGCTCTTGAAAGGTCTTTTTCTTTCTTTTAGGATTGACCTTTCTGTCCGATACGGTTTTTTTACTCAACAGCTTATTGAAAGTGATGCTATCTAACTCAAGATCTAATAACTGAGGGTTTAACTTGTAATTTTCATTAAGCAAACTATTGCTGTAGGTAGAGGCTTCTTCTTGATTTTGATTGCGTTGTATCAGCATCAACTCACTTATCGTCCTTGTATCAGGCTGAACACTTAAACTGTCTCTTATTTGATCTAAAACATTATAAAATTTTTCTACTTCGCGGCTGTCTAACTCTGAAGATACTGAGGCTAGTGTTTGTTTCACTGCAAATGAAAATTGATATTCCTTATCGCTTACACTATTTATGATCCAGTAAATTTGGACCACTACAATTCCTGCAAGGGACACACTCATTAATCCTATAAGAAAATATAAAATACGTTGTTGCACCTAGCAAATTTAACATATAGAGAAAGTGTTAAAAACTCTTTAACCATATATTAACTTTGTGAAAATTGTAGCAGTAATTATTTTTTTAACAAAACTTCATGAATACTCTTTACAATAGAAGCCATTTGTTGAAGATCTTCATTTGCTATAACAAAATCTGACAACTCCAGTCGTTGCCCTTCAGACCATTGATTGCGCAGTCTAGACACCACCTCTTCCCTACTCACCGCATCGCGGTTCATAACTCTTCTAATTCTTTCTTCTACTCCAGCAGATACTAAAATAACCCTATCGCATAATAGGTGACTGTTGCTTTCAAACAAGATAGCGGCCTCGTAAATAACATAGGGATAGTTTTGATGGCGCACCCATTCTCTAAAACTGGCCTTCACTGCAGGATGCATAATATGATTTAGAGATGTCAAAAGCTCTTTATCACTAAACACCTTTGATGCAATATATTTTTTATTAGGTACAACGATGCCATTATCGTTTCGATCATAAGATTCCTTACCTAATAAATTTACGACAGCTTGAATAACTGTCGGGTCTGTAGCTAATAGTTTTTTAGAAACATCGTCTGCAATAAAAACAGGTACTCCTAGACTTTTAAATGTACGGGCAACGCTTGATTTACCGCTGCCAATCCCTCCTGTTAGACCAACTATTTTCATTTATTTAATCGTTAACACTTGAATTTGTTTAAGGTTGGTGCGATAAGAAATGATTTTGTCATTATTTATTTCTATCGCGGGTATTACGGCTACATTGAGCTCCTTAACAAGATCATAGTTGATGGAAACACTAATATCTTCTGGTATTATTTGATCATAGTTAGCAACCTTTATAGAATAAACAACTTCCACGTGATCTGGTATAAGTTTTACCTGTTGATAGGCAGGCGCATTTAAAAGTCTTACAGGAATGTTTATTTTACCTTCAGTCATTTGGGCAGCCTCCACGTGTAAGGTGAGTATTTGAGGCTCAAAATCCAACTCTGGATCAATTTGCTTCAAATTAATATCTAGTGTAGTTAAGCTGTCCTTTATTGTCAGTTGATCACCCCTAGTGATAATCAATTCTTGAAGGGCTTCCACCTTGGAATCATTACCAGTCACGGTAACACTATCCTTTTGAAAATAAGGTTTTTTTACAGCGACATAATTCAAGGTGTAATGTAATGCTATATTATTGATCACCGGTACTTTTTTTGACTTGTACCTGGTCAACTGTATAGGAATATCCAGATCATCTGCGCTTAATATTTCATAAGAAAGCATATTAGATCTCTTCATCCTTTTGACGCTTCTAGCTGGATTAAAGTACAATGTATCATTTCGTAAAAAAGTATTTTCTTTAAAATCCAGTACTACCTGATGTCCAAATATTTTTTCCCATATTAGAGTAAAACCTGTAGCACTTATTTCCACCGGAGCACTTAACTGCCTTGAGCTATCGTCCAAACTAAGTCGATGGGGCACATTGATAAAACTGATCTTAAAAATAACCTCTTGCTTATAAACATCTTTATACTTAGATATGAACCACAAGCTGGCCACTAAGGTTACCACAAGTATAAAACTTATAAAGCTTTTGTATTTCATTTATTTAAAAAATAGATTAGGAAATGCCGTTGTCTCTTCCTGTTTTAATACAGTGATTTTTATCCATGATAGTAGAAATCCCATTCCATATCCGTAGAACTGAATAAACACTGCCAAAACAGAGCTCAAACCTATACGTATTCCATTTTTCATAGAGCTATGAAAAAACAAGATACTGAAATAAAGGAGGTATAAGCTTAAAAATAAAAAATATCCTAAAATTGACAATAAGACTGCTATGCTTAGAAACAGGCAAAAAAAAGTAGGAAACCAAAAGGTGATGCGCTTAGTACCAGGATGCCATTTATTGAGAATTACACGTACTTTACCAAATTTATTTACCTGTCTATAAAACAATTTCCATGAAATGCGTCTTTCATGATAAACATAAGCTTCCTTGATCAGTGCGGTATCAAATCCAAGCTGCCATAACCTGATCGACAAGTCTGGATCTTCTCCTGGATGAATTTTTCCAAAGCCACTCGTTTGTTCAAAGGCCTTTTTACTTAATCCCATATTAAAACTTCTGGGTTGAAATTTACCTAATTTTTCACTCCCACCTCTAATTCCTCCTGTGGTGAGAAAGGAAGTCATGGAATAGTTAATCGCTTTTTGAAGATTACTAAAACTTTCATGAGCAGCGTCTGGACCGCCATAACAATCTACATAATGGTGAGACAAGTAGGTATCAACATTCTTTAGATACTGTTTAGGTAAAACACAGTCACTATCTAGGATAATAAAATAATCCCCCTTAGCTTTCTTCATACCAAAGTTCCTAGAATCACCAGGGCCGGAGTTAGGTTTATAAAAATAGTTGATGCTTAAGCTTTCGCGAAAGCCAGCGCATACCATTTCACTACTCCATTCCGATCCATCCTCCACAACAACCACTTCAAAATCTCTTTCAAAGACTAATTGAGAAAGACTAACAAGTAGTTTTTCTATTTCTTCAGGCCGGTTAAAAACCGGTATAATAAAGGAGTAATAGATGGCATTCACAGTTCAAAAATAGACAATAAAAAAAGGCCATTCTATAAAGAATGGCCTTTTTATCAATTAGAATTCTATTCTAGTTGCGAATCACCTTCACCACTCTGCTCTGATCTCCTGAGGACACCTCAATAAGATACATTCCAGATGGGAAAGCAGATAAGTCGATGCTAGAAGAAGTCGCATTAGGTTGAGCCATTAATAATTGCTGTCCTAATAGATTTCTTACCATTATTCCATCAATAACTTGCTGCCCATTAAAGTTGACCACATTATCTGTAGGGTTAGGATAATAACTGAATTCGAAAGAATCCGTATCATCAACTCCTACTGTGCCATCTACTGTAAAGTTATCTACGAAGAAGTCCACATCGTTACCATCAGCAACGGTACCATTAGTTGACCAAAAAGCAAATCTAACCACACCAGAATACGCTCCCAATGGGAAGGTTTCTAGTTGACCCGCAGCAGGTAAGTTATCGGCAGCATCATAAGTTGTGATGTTATTCCAAGTAGCACCAGAATCTGTAGTAATCAAGAATTGAACTTGATCATCACTACCAAAGTTAGCGGTATTTGTTGAAGCAAAATCAGTCAAAGCCACATCAAAGGTGACACTTAAGGCAGTCGCTGGATTAGCACCTAGATCAATTTCTGGAGAAACTAACCAGTCATTAGCTCCACCACTATTCCAGATATTTACGCGAGCTGCTTGGCCAAATACATGTGATGTATTATTTGCAAAGTTATCACTTAACCAGTCACCGTTTAATCCGTTTGGACCAGTAGCTATATCGGTATTATTACCTTCTTCCCAGCATGCTCCAGGGAATGTTGCAAAGTCATTTCCAGCAGTTCCTCCTGCAGTTCCATAAGGAGCTATAAAAGGAGCACATAGTGTTGTAAAGGTTTGGACAGATGTCCAATCGCTGTAGAATCCGCCACCACAATCTGCTCTTACATAAACTTCATAATCCGTTTGTGAAGAAAGACCTGTTGCTGTATAAGGATTGTTCATGGTACTCACACCATTACCTGTAGGAATTCCTGTTCCAGCAGTTTCAACGGCAACTTCCCAAGTTGTAGCGGTACCATTTTCGGTCCAGTTTACTATTACAGAATCACTACCTATTGCAGAAAGAGTAACTCCAGAAGGAGTTGCACAGAACGTACCACAAGTTTGAATTCTCATCAGGTCAATAGCAACATCTCCTACATATCCAGTTTCATTACCAGGTTCTTCGGTTCCTGAAATTTGGATATAAATAGTTTGTCCTATTAAAGTAGAAGGCAACATCGCACCTACCGCTTGAAAAGGATCCCCTTGAGCAGCTTGTACTGGCCCAGCATAAGAGAATATTGGAGTAAATGGTCCTGTTGCTGCAGTACCGTAAGCTACTTGAACTTGGGTAAGGTCTCCACCAAAGGAATGGTAGTAGAAGGACAATTCTAACTCGTCATTTGCTCCGGTGGTTAAATCAATAGGAGGGGATACAATACGAGCTGTACTAAGATTAGTTCCTGAGGTTTCAAAGAACAAGTATCCTGATCCATCAAAGGCTCCATTAGGTCCAGTACCACCAGAAACAGTACCACCATTTCTACCAAAGTTCCAGTCACCAGCTGTTGTCCCTGTACCTACATCACCAGTCCAGTTGGTAGCTATAGTTTCAAAACTATCTTCCCAAATATACCCTGGCGCACCAGTAGTACAAGAAACTCCTTGAGGAGCAGCAAGAGCTGTAGTAAAAGTAAATGGACCAACCCACAAACTAGTTTCTGTCGGGCTACAAATGGATCTTACATAATAATCGTAAGAAGAAGCAGCCGAAAGTCCAGTAATAGGGTTGCTTGTATTATCCATTGTAGATACAATACCATTAGCTCCTGTTCCTTGAGTAAACCCAGTTACATCGATTTCATATTCCCATGTAGTAGCAGACCCATTTTCTGTCCAACTAAGGTCAGCAGAAGTATCTGTCACAGCAGTTGCGGTAAGTTGAGAAGGATCTGGACAAAAATTACCACAAGCGGTAACCTCAATCAAATCTATAGACATATCGCCTTCAAAACCTGTTGAAACATGACTGTTAGCAAATTCAAGATAAATCACCTGACCGTTGTAGGCCGTAAGATCAACACCAATAGGTGCCCATGAGTCCACGTCACTAGTTTGCAAGTCACCACTCCATGTAAACACATTGGTAAATGGACCTGTTGCAGATGTAGAAACACCTACATCTAAAGTACCCATATCACCACCAAAAGCGTGCATATAGAAACTCAGTTCTGCTGCGCCAGTTCCTGTAGAAAGGTTGATCGCTGGAGAAACAGCAGAAGCTCGGGTATTATTTGCGGTAGAGGCTTCAAACTCCATATGATTAGCAGCGTCAAAAGATGCAAAAGGACCCGTATCAAAACTATTGGTGTCCCCTGCAGTAATATCCCAATCTCCACCATTACCGGAGAAGGTAGTTCCCGTCCATCCCACAGCTCCACTCTCAAAGCTTTCTGTAAAAACAGTTGCGGCAGAACCTGTAGTACAAGTAACTCCTTGCGGTCCTGTAGGGAAAGTTCTTATTAAAATAGGATTTGTAGAAGGGCTGATATCCGTTGGTGCACATACTGCAAATACTCGTATTTCATATTGAGTATTAGCGGTAAGCATATCCAGTACATAACTTGTATTAGAAGTTATTCCTGTTCTTGTTCCTAAAGAACCAGCACCACCAGGAGTAAATCCAGGAGTGCCGTATTCTACGATCCATTCTGTTTCTGTTCCACCTGCGGTCCAAGATAATTCAACAGAAGTATCAGCTAAATTGGCAGTAGTTACCAAACTAGGTTGTGGACAACTAGGAATTTCTTCATAGTTCACATCATCCAAGTACATCGCGTCAAAAGTTCCTGCCGGCACAAACCTGAAAGCAACCCATCCACCTGTAGTTGTCAAGGCAGAAAAATTAACCGTTTGTTCTGCATATTGATCGTCTGGTAAATCAGCGTTTGTAAAGGTTTGAGCAACTGTAAATGTTGTAGCATCAGCAGGATCTGTCATGGTTCCTACCTCAAGTCCTCCTAAATCTCTATCATAAGCAAAGAAACGAACTCGTTTAGTAGCATCTAGATCAGAGAATTCTGGTAAGATATAATACAAGGCCGCAGTAGCTCCTGTAGATCCACTGTACATATAAATATGTTGGTTACCGGAGTTGGCAATTATATCTTCTACCTCGACTAGAGGCGCCGTTCCTGAACCAGAGCCAACCACGATACGACTATCACAGTTATTCAATCCATCTAATGGATCGGCATCAAAGTTGGTGAAGTAAGCAGCTGTAGTGGCCAAACAACGTGTGGTAAAAGAAAACGGACCAATGTAAATACTTTCATCACCAGGGGAACATACAGCTCTTACCCAGTATTCATAAGTGGTATTATCAGTTAATCCAGTAATTGTTGTTGCAGGGGTGGTTAAGACATCTATAACAGATCCTATTTGCGTCCCTGTATTAGGAACAAATCCAGGTAAACCTACTTCGACATCCCATTCTGTTTCCGTACCGACAGCAACCCATGAAACGTCAGCTGTAGTTGAGGTTACCGCATCTAAAGCTAAGGTATTTGGTGCATCACATGTTGGTGGTGGTGCACAGGTAACGCTAGCAGCCCATCCTGGTCTTTGCACTGAACCGTCTGATGAGAATACAAATGTCAAACAACCAGAAGTGGAAGTCCCTATGAGCAGTTCTTGTGTTAAATCTCCCGTACCTGAATTGTTAATAGGATCCCAACACCATTCTGTACCTCCACCTGGGGTATTGATAGTAGGGAAAGTAGTATCAGGACCATCATATATAGTAAGACCGTCATAACAACCCGTCGAAGAAAGATCTTCCATGTCGTTAAATGTGAAATTCACAAAAACCACATCTCCAACATTATCCGGACAAATATTATAAGTAATATTTTCATTATTTTGATAGTTACCTGTTATACCACCAGAATCTAAGAATAAATCTCCCGCACAATAATCAGGTGTAGTAAGAACTGTTGCACAGGCCTGAGGAGACATATCATTTGTGGTACTATCACATATCGCAGTCACACAAATTTCGTACTCTGTAGCGCTTGTTAACCCAGAAATACTAACGCTGGTAGTTACAGGGTTAGGAGTAACCGTTGTAAAAGCGGTGGTTCCAGTCTCTCGATATTCTACTAAAAATTCTGATGCGGTAGAATTATTCACCCATGAAAAATCAACAGATGTTGCTGCTAAAGCTCCAAAAGACAATTGAGTTGCCTCTGGACAAGAAGGAGACACTTCATAAGTAATGTCATCAAGATACATCGCATCAAAAGTTCCCGCAGGATTAAATTTAAAGGCTATAAAACCACCTGTTGTTGTTATGGTATTAAAGTAAACCGTTTTCTCTTCATAAGTATCATCTGCCAGATCTGCATCAGCAAATGTTGAAATAGAGTTAAATGTGGTCAAATCTGCAGGATCGGTCATCGTTCCTACTTCAAGGCCTCCATTGTCTCTATCATAAACATTGAATTTCACTCTCTTATCAGCGGAAAGATCAGAGAATTCTGGAAGAACATAAATAATATCTGCCGCTCCATCACTACCACTATACATATAAATATGCTGGGAACCGGATAAAGAAACTAAATCCTCCACTTCAACAAGTACGTTGGTACTTCCTGATACTATCAAGGAACTGTCACAATTATTCAATCCATCTAGAGGATCTGACTCATAATCGGTGGTATAAGGCGCCGTAAGAGGAGCACATCGTGTTCTAAATTGCAATGGTCCTACCCAGTTACTTGTCCCATCTACACCACAGTTGGACTGTATGTAAAATTCATAAGCAGTATCTGCAGATAGTCCAGTGGCATTAAAAGGATTGGTAGTTGCTGCAAAGGCAAACAACTCAGCACTGGTATCTACAACAAAACCAGGAGCTCCCACCTCAATATTCCAGTTGGTTGTGCTTCCTAATTCACTCCAGCCTAAATCAGCTGCATCACTTGTTACTGCTGTAGCAGTTAGCGCATAAGGATCCACACAGGCAGGAGACTCTGCTATAGCTAGATTATCAACAGCTATATCAGATCCAAAACCATTTCCTCTGGTCGCTTTAAACACGACTTGTATGGATTGTGTAGCAAAACTAGGAATAGGAACAATAATAGATGTATAAGGTGCCGTGTCTGAAGACTGTTGTTGACCAGATATCGTAAATACTGTTGTATCGGTACCTCCGGATCTAATAACAAGCTCTAACTTATCCATGTTATCACCAAACATATGGTAATCAAAACTCACGGCTGGAGTTGTTAAAGCAGTAAGATCAATGATAGGAGAGGAAAGCTCAGCTACATCACCTGTAGCTCCTGAAGAACCTTCTGTAATAAAATAATTTCCTGTTGCAATAGAAGGACTTGGACCTGTTCCAGAAGATCCAGCGAGACCAGCTCCAGCAGCAACCCAATTGAATTGGTCATCAGTTCCTGCCCAACAATTTTCGTTTACAAATCCGCTAGCTGCATTAGGAAAACCTGTAGCAACTACCGTAAATCCTGTATCGAAATTTTCACTATAAGGGCTGGTAAATGGCAAACATAAAGTGGTTAGCGTAAGCTGAGTGACCGAGCTATAATCTGGCAATACTGGATCACATACCGCTCTTACATAAACATCGTATACCGTAGCATCGGTTAAACCTGTTATAGAGATTGATGGAGTTGTGGTAACATTAGCAACAGTTCCCTGTGCTGGAGTAGAGAACGGAGCTGTTATAGTTCCTGCAACTGCATATTCCACTTCCCACTCGGTCTCCGTTCCACCTGCGGTCCAAGACACATCAAGAGAAGACTCTGTTACTACATCTGCTTGAAGTCCAGATATTGCTGGACATGAAATTGATGTTGTTGCGGTATAAGGACCTGCCCAGAGACTAAAGTCTCCCAATCCACAATCAATTCTTACATAAAAGTTATAGGTAGTATCTGACATTAAACCATCTACAATAGCAAAAGGTGCTGTAAAACCTGGTTCAGTTACCCCTCCAGGGCCCCCTTGATTAAATGGAGCAACACCGTAATTAACTTCATAATTAGGGCTGGTATTACCATTGGCGTCCCAAATAAATTGGATCTCAAAAGCAGATTGAGTTACCGGTGCAAAGTTAGATGGAGATGGGCAAGATTCTGCGGTTGTAAAAGTTACAGGCCCCACTGAATTGCTGAGATCTGTTCCTGGAACACATACTGCTCTTATATAAACATCATAAGTTGTGATGCTATTCAATCCAGTTAAGGTAAATGGATTGGTTGTCGCTGGAACAGTAACTCCACCAGAATTTACCGTATACGGACTCACGCCATATTCTATTTCCCATTCTGTTTCAGAACCACCGTTGGTCCAACTTAAAACCGCTTCATTGGCAGTAACGCTTGA
The DNA here is from genome assembly GCF_018401815.1 of Nonlabens sp. Taxonomy (GTDB): domain Bacteria; phylum Bacteroidota; class Bacteroidia; order Flavobacteriales; family Flavobacteriaceae; genus Nonlabens. The sequence goes on along the minus strand of NZ_JAGYKG010000004.1, from coordinate 14,165 downwards.
AGAAACAAAATTAGTGATTACCGGACAAGTAGGACATGAAGCCACTCCTGTAAAAATATTCATCATGGATGACTGAGCAATAGGAGTTTCATAAACTAAAAGTCCTTCAGAATCCAATAATCGAAACTGACCATCCCCAGGAAGGCTGGTAGCTCTGTAGTCTATTGCAATACTTGATGCATTGTTTACAGGTATCGTATAAGTCTCAATTACCGGTGTATTAGGCGTTGAACTAGGATTTACAATACGATAAGTTGTGGTGACCCCATCGATTGTGACATCAACACCTGTGTTAGCGGTTGCATTTGCCCCACTATCCCAATCGCTACCGAAAAAATCTGTTAACTCTAGCTGATAATCACACTGAGCATGCGCATTATAGGAGAGGGTTAAACAAATCAGGGAAACGAGTAAAACGTAAATTTGTTTCATAATAATTATTTAAAAATTTTAATAATCGCTTAAAATATAACTATTCTTTCATATTAAGAAAACGATATTTAATTATTCGTTAACATGCATAAAACTGCGTTAAAGATAAGAATTGGTAAATAGGTTTCTTTGTTAGAAGATCATTTTATCTCTTAAAATGCAACTACTACCATGTATTTTTTTTCATTTTATTTTTTTGAAGAAGACTTCCAATAATGTTTTGTGAAATTGAGCTTCTATAAAGCTGGCTACTTAATAAGTGACAAGTACCACTCCTTATAAATAGCAATCCAAGGCCTTTGGCTCCAAACATAAGACCGATCATTTTTCCGATTTCTTCGGATAAAAAAAAAGGATCACTTTACCGTGATCCTTTCATTACAACTATCCCTCTTGATGTTTATTCTTTGATAAATCTCAAGGTTGTGGCATTCCCTCCACTTTCTACTTTTAAGAAATAGACACCAGATGGTAATTCTTGAACGTTTATTTGAGCAGGTTCTGATGCGATATTTTGTTTTATCAATTGTCCCATCAAATTATAGACTGATAATCGATCTATAGCAACATCTGCAGTTACAAATAATGTAGTAGCTACTGGATTAGGATATATTACAAGTTCCGCTTTCGCGAAAGCGTTAGTACCAGCAGAGACATCAATAGTAAAATTATCTACAAAAAAGTCCACATCTTCATTATCATTAACCGTACCTCTTGAAGACCAAAATGCAAGTTGAACAAGGCCAGAGTAAGCTGCAAGACTAATCGTTTCTAACTGGCCTGTGTTACTTACGCCACTCGCAGCGTTCCAAGTTGCTAAATTGTTCCAAGAAGCACCATTGTTATCGGTAATCAATAATTGAATCTCGTCATCACTACCAAAGTTAGAAGCAGCTGTACTATTCCACTGTGTTAGCGCAATATCAAAATAAGCACTAAAGTTATGACCCGGGGTAGTTAAGTCAAATGATGGAGTAACTAACCAATCCCTATCAACACTTGCAGTATGATAAAGGTTAATTCTTGCGGCTTGACCGTTTACAGACGAATTATCGTTTGCAAAATTATGTGTTACCCAGGATCCGTCCAAACCATTAGGTCCAGTTGCAATATTGGTATCATTCCCTTCAGTCCAACAATTACCAGGAAAGCTTGCAAAGTCGTTTCCAGGCAAGTTAGGAGATCCATAAGGCACCGCAAAAACATCACAAGGTGTAGAGAATGTGATTGGGCCTTCCCACGCCGAGAAATCTCCCATTCCACAGTCAGATCTAACATAAACGTCATAAGAGGTCTCGGAAGATAAACCAGAAAGCACTTGTGGGTTAGTGGCTGTTAAATTTTCAAAGACAGCTCCTGCTGTACCTTGAACGAATCCCGCAGGTTGCACCTCTACTTGCCATACCGTAGCCGAACCATTTTCAGTCCATGACAAATCTGCAGTAGAACTAGTAATTTGCGACACTGCAAGTGCAGAAGGAGCAGTACATGAAGGTGGAGGCGCACAAGTTACCGTTGCAGACCAACCATCTCTTACCGCTGAACCATCAGACGACCATACAAAAGTTAAACATCCAGAAGCACTAGTACCGACTAAATTTTCTAAAGTCAAATCACCCGTACCTGAGCCATTGTCCCAGCACCACACCGTATCACCACTAGGAGTGTTGATAGTAGGAAAAGTAGTATCAGGACCGTCGTAAATAGTTAAACCATCCCAACATCCTGCAAATGAATCTTCCATTTCATTAGATGTAAAGTTTACATAAACCACATCACCAGGATTATCTGGACAGATGTTGTAAGTGATGTTTTCATTATTTTGATACTGGCCTGAAGCACCTCCTGAATCTAGGAACAAATCACCGGCACAATAATCTGGAGTAGTACTAAAACTAAATGGACCTATCCATAAACTAGTTTCTGTCGGGCTACAAATAGATCTTACATAGTAATCGTAATCAGTATCAGACAAAAGTCCTGTAATAAGGTTGGTCGTATTATCCATTGTAGATACAATACCATTAGCTCCTGTTCCTTGAGTAAAGCCAGTTACATCAATTTCATATTCCCATGTAGTAGCAGAACCGTTTTCTGTCCAATTAAGGTCAACAGTAGTGGCTGTTACAGCAGTTGCATTAAGCGCAGTAGGACCTGGACAAGATGGAATATCTTCAACAACCACATCATCTATATAAACTCTCCACCCATCTAATGCCGTAGGAGGAATTCTCCAAGCGATATAAACTGGACCAGCAAATGCAGAAAGATCAATAGTTTGCTCTGCATAAGTAGTATTGCTATATGGTGTTACTGGTAAAATAACGTTATTGAAATCTGCTGGATCGATTCCAGTAGTAGATAACAAAACTTCCATATTATTGGGCTCAAAAGAACTTTGAACTCTGTAGTGATAGATTAATCTTTGACCAGCAGCTGTTAAATTAATTTGAGGCGAGATTAAATAATCATCATCAGTACCCCCGTTAAAATCAGTGTTGATTGCAGCTGACTCATCTCCTTCAAAAGAATTAAATGTGTAATCTAAATTCCATTGATCTCCATCGGCATTAACATCTAAAACGGTCCAACATTGTTGAGTAGGGCTGTCTGAATTAAACCCTTCAACAAAAGGAACATCAAATGCAGCACACAGGGTACATAAATTACCTGCTACCGACCACGGGCTGAAACTTCCAGGAGCACACTCCGATCGAACATAATAATCGTAACAAACCCCGTCTGTTAACCCTGTAATGGTAAACGGATTAGAAGTGGCACTTACAGTAGTACCTGTACCTAAGGAAAAACCAGGTGCACCATATTCTATCTCCCATGCTGTAGCAGTACCTCTTTCAGTAAAAGAAATATCTATAGATGTAGTTGTAGCACCTGTTGCTTGCAACATAACTGGTTCATCACAGCTAGGAATAACTTCAAAACGCACATTATCAATATACATTCTCCATCCATCAGTTGTAGATGGTGGTATTCTCCATGCAACGTAAACCTCTCCCGTATAAGCAGAAAGATCGATCACTTGCTCCATATAAGTGGTATTAGAATAAGTCGCTACTGGCAATAACACAGTAGAAAAATCTGCTGCCTCAGTACCTGTTGTAGAAATTAGAACTTCCATCACATTAGGTTCACCAGCACTTTGCACTCTGTAATCATACCTTACACGATCCACACCAGTAAGAGTTATCGCAGGGGAGATAAGATAATCATCATCATTCCCACCATTAAAATCGGTTGAAATTGCAGCCGCTTGATCTCCTTCACTAGGGTTAAATCCATAATCTAAAGTCCATTGATCTCCATCAGAATTAGCATCAAGAACACTCCAACAATCTTGCGTCGCACTAGTAGAATTAAAACCTTCCGTAAAAGGAACTGTAAAAGCAACGCAGTTGGTTCTTCCGGCAGTAGGACCTATCCATATACTTTCATCACCTAAAGCACAAACAGATCTTAAATAAAAATCATAAGCAGTGTTTGCCGATAAACCAGAAACTGTAAAAGGATTGGTTAGAGCAGGAATCAAAACACCCGTACCTGGAGCAGCTCCTGGAGTTACATATTCAATTTCCCAAGCAGTCTCTGAACCACCATTAGTCCAGGATAAAACAATATCGCTAGGCGTTGTAGAGTCGACTGTCAGACCTAATGGAGCTGGGCATGAAGGAGCCTCGTCTATAGTTAAATTATCTATTGCAATATCGGATTCAAACCCTGCACCTCTAGTAGCTCTAAATACCACTTGAAAGGTTTGACCTATAAATCCATTTAAAGCAACGTTTAAATTAAGGTAAGGATCTGTGTCAGCCGCTTGTTGCTCACCAGTTAATGTGGCTACCACTGTATCTGCCCCTCCAGCTCGTACAATAACTTCCAATAAACCTATATCTCCACCAGTCATATGATAATCAAAACCTATTGCAGGTAGTGTTAAACCAGTAGAATCAAATAAAGGAGTAACTAATTCCGCAACAGCGCCTAAAATACCTCCAGAACCTTCTGTATAAAAATAATTTCCAGTAGTAATAGATGGATCAGGACCAGTAGCTGAAGAAGCAGTTAAGGTACCTGGTGCCAATACCCAAAAATAACTTGTATTTAGTGCTGAATAGCAATTTTCTAATACAAAGCCATCGGCAACCCCTGGAAAGCCACTTGTGATGGGTGTGAAACCCGTTTCAAAATCTTCCACATATGGTGCAACAACAGCGTCACACTGAGTAGTTCCTGTAACCGGGCCAACTTGTGCACTATCATCTCCAGGGCCACAAACACTTGTTATGTAAAAATCATAAGTTGTATTTGGAGTTAGGCCAGAGAGATTATAAGGGTTTGTTATAGCATTTACGGCTGTTCCCATACCTGGAGTAAATCCAGTAATACCGTATTCAATATTCCATTGCGTCTCGCTACCACCGGCGGTCCATGATAAATCTACCGCATCGTTAGTCGATCCATCAAAAGAAAAATCGAAAGGCATAGGACATGTAGGTGCCGCAGCACAGGTAACATTTGCTACAAAACCGTCTCTTTGTGCGCTTCCATCAGATTCAAATACAAAGGTCATACAGCCAGAAGGTAACTTTCCTACAAATTGCATACCTGTTAAATCTCCTGTTCCAGAAGTCACATCCCAGCACCATTCTGTACCACCATTTGGTGGGTTAATAGTAGGAAATGTGGTGTCAGGACCGTCATAAATAGTGAGGCTATCATAACACCCGGAAAAAGAATCTTCTAAAGCAAAACTTATAAAGTCAACATAAACAACGTCACCTAAGTTATCTGGACATACCGTATAAGTAATGTTTTCATTTGCGCTATATGCTCCAGTTGCACCACCACTATCTACTAATTGATCTCCATTACAATAATCTGCAGGAGTTAAAACTGTTGTGCATACCGGAGTTGACCTATCTGTAGGTGAACAAACTGCTGTAACACAAACATCATAGGAGGTTCCAGACATTAAACCTGTTAAAGTAAATGGATTGGTAAGAGCGGTAACTACACTACCAGAACCTGGTATTAAAGGCTCTGGAGCATATTCTATTTCCCATTCAGTCTCAGTTCCTCCAGCAGTCCAAGATATATCCACACTGGTCTGATCAATATTAGAGAAATTAATTCCTGAAATATCTGGACATGACTGGGCTGTAATGGCAGTATAAGGACCTGCCCAGAGACTAAAGTCTCCCATTCCACAATCAATTCTTACATAAAAGTCATAAGTGGTATTTGATATTAAATTGCTAACAATAGCAAAAGGTGCTGTAAAACCGGATTCGGTGAGACCCCCAGGGCCCCCTTGATTAAATGGAGCAACACCGTAATTAACTTCATAATTAGTGCTGGTATTACCATTGGCGTCCCAAATAAATTGGATCTCGCTGGCAGTCTGAGTTACCGGTGCAAAGTTAGATGGAGATGGGCAAGACTCTGCGGTTGTAAAAGTTACAGGCCCCACTGAATTGCTGAGATCTGTTCCTGGAACACATACTGCTCTTATATATACATTATATGTACTGACACTACTTAATCCAGTTAAAGTAAACGGGTTGGTTGTCGCTGAAACAATAACACCTCCAGAACCTACCGTATACGGACTCACGCCGTATTCTATTTCCCATTCTGTTTCAGAACCACCGTTGGTCCAACTTAAAACCGCTTCATTGGCAGTAACGCTTGAAGAAACAAAATTAGTGATTACCGGACAAGTAGGACATGAAGCCACTCCTGTAAAAATATTCATCATGGATGACTGAGCAATAGGAGTTTCATAAACTAAAAGTCCTTCAGAATCCAATAATCGAAACTGACCATCCCCAGGAAGGCTGGTAGCTCTGTAGTCTATTGCAATACTTGATGCATTGTTTACAGGTATCGTATAAGTCTCAATTACCGGTGTATTAGGCGTTGAACTAGGATTTACAATACGATAAGTTGTGGTGACCCCATCGATTGTGACATCAACACCTGTGTTAGCGGTTGCATTTGCCCCACTATCCCAATCGCTACCGAAAAAATCTGTTAACTCTAGCTGATAATCACACTGAGCATGCGCATTATAGGAGAGAGTAAAACAAATCAGAGAAATTAGTAAAACGTAAATTTGTTTCATAATAAATGTTTTAAAAAATTGTTTGAAAAAGTTGTTTGAAAAAGTTTAATGTACGACTATTCCCTTGTGGAGAAAAAAAATAACTTAATTATTTGTTAACATTTATAAAAATAGGATAAAACCAGTAGGAATAACCGGATCTATCGGTTAAAAGATTCTTTTTTTTCAATTGCGTTTCCTAAAATACAAGTACCTTCTATTTTTAAAAGCCCCATAATGCTTTTCATTATAAAAGAACCTGTAGAACACCATACCAAAAGAAGAATGCGATAAACATCTAAAAAAATACCTATGACTAATATAGGAGCATTTAGGGTGGAGGACTGCATCTACGTTAGCACCCCAGTTAAGGGTGGTTCTCCTTCGATTTTTTAAGATAACAGGAAGCACTAACAAGAAAAAGCCTTATCTTTTTTTGATAAGGCTTTTAATATTTATAGCTAGCACAATGCTTCTAAAACTTCTCGATCACTTCTTGACTCACTCCTGTGTTGGAAAATCCTCCATCGTGGAATAAGTTTTGCATAGTTACCTTTTTAGTATAATCTGAAAATAAAGTCATGGTATACTCTGCACAATCTTGAGCGGTAGCATTCCCTAAAGGACTCATCTTCTCTGCATAGCTTAAGAACCCTTCAAATCCTTTTACTCCACTTCCTGCAGTGGTAGGAGTAGGTGATTGAGAGATGGTATTAACTCTTACCTTTTTATCTTTCCCGAAGAAATAACCAAAGCTACGAGCAATAGATTCTAGATAGGCTTTGTTATCTGCCATATCGTTGTAGTCTGGAAAAGTGCGTTGTGCAGCCATATAGGTCAAAGCCACGATACTGCCCCATTCATTCATGGCGTCATTTTTATGAAGCGTTTGCATCACTTTATGAAAAGAGACCGCACTTACATCCCATCCTTTTTCTGTGTATTTATAATTTTGGTCGGTATAGTGATTTCCTTTGCGCACATTGACACTCATACCTATAGAATGTAAAACAAAATCCAATTTACCCCCTAAAATCTCTACTGATTTAGCTACTAAATTTTCAAGATCTTCAATACTGGTAGCATCTGCTGGAATAATTTCACTGCCTGTGCTTTTAGCCAGTTGGTCGATTTGCCCCATGCGCATTGCTACTGGAGCATTTGTAAGTACAAAAGTCGCTCCTTCTTCATGAGCTAATTGTGCTGTTTTCCAAGCAATAGAGTTTTCATCCAACGCACCAAAGATGATTCCGCGTTTTCCTTTTAATAAATTGTAAGCCATAGTTATTGATTAGTTAGCAAATATATAAAACTAATTGAGTAGCACACGTGCATTTTCTCTTGCAGCGTTGGAAATAGTTCCACCACTTAACATCTGTGCAATTTCTTCCAGGCGTGCCTCTTGATCTAGGCGCTGTATGGTACTGTAAGTCCTGTGCTCATCAGTAACTTTTTTTACGATCAAGTGGTCCTTACCTGCAGCAGCAATTTGAGGTAAGTGTGTTATTGAAAGCACTTGCATTTCTTCACTCATCGATTTCATGATCCGAGCCATTTTTGTAGCGATAACCCCGCTCACTCCCGTATCAATTTCGTCAAATATAATGGTAGGTAACTTTTTGCATCTTGAAAGTATGGATTTGATGGCCAGCATCAACCTAGAAAGCTCTCCACCAGAAGCTGCTTTATCCAGTGATAATAGCTGGGAGCCTTTATTTGCGGTAAAGGTGAACTGTATAACATCTGCACCTGAATAACCGTATATACCTAGTGGCACTACTTCTATAAGGAATTGCGCATCTGGCATACCTAGATCATTCACAATGTTGATCACTTCGGTTTCAAGTGCTGTTTTATGCTTTGTTTTTAAACCTGTAAGTTCTTGGGCTAATTGAAACAACTTGTTTTCAGAGTCTTGGAGCAACTTTTCTTGGGTTTTAATCTTTTTTTCCAGCCCTAAGGAAACGAAAACCTTGTCGGCCAATTCATCTCTTAACTGAATTAACGACGCCACATCTTCGACTTGGTGTTTTCTATAAAGATTCTCTAAAAGACTCAATGAAGTATTGATTTGAAGCAATCTTTCTGGATCTGCTTCTACTTTATCAACTTCGTTAGAAGATTCTTGATAAATATCTTCTAATTCCAGTAAAACCGAAGTCAGTCTTCCCTTAAGGGCCGCATACGTCGCTGAATAACTACTGATGCTTTGTAGTTTATTTTGCAACTGCCTCAATTGATCTAATATTCCCAAATCATCTTCAGAAAGCACTGCATGGAACTCGGTAAGCACCTCTGTGATACTCTCTACATTACTGAGTTGTTCATTTTCTTCTTCTAATGCCAGTTGATCTAATCGATCTAGTCCGGCTTCTTCCAGCTCTTCTAGTAAGAAATTATTGTAGTCCAGCTCTTTAGATAACTCAGCCTCCTGAGCTTTTAACCTTTTCAGTTCTTTTTGGGAGTTTTTAAAAATGCCTAACTCGGTTCTATAACGCTGTAATATCTGTGAAGCTGGCTTTGAATCATTCTTAGTGGCCTCAATAATAAAAGCGTTTAAAACATCGGTTTGAAATACATCTTTAGAAAGTTGTAAGGTTTGATGCTGGGAATGAATATCAACAAGGCGTTTGCCTACTGTATTCATTATAGCGAGTGTTACCGGAGTATCATTAATAAACGCCCTACTTTTCCCAGAAGGCAATATCTCCCTTCTTAAAAAGCTCAGGTCCTCATAATCCAGATCCAGCTCTTCAAACAATTCCTTTACATCTAAACTTGAAATTTGAAATTGTGCTTCTACCACACATTTACGAGAGGTATCTCTGATAGCAGTTAAATCTGCTCGATTACCTAAGATTAAACCTAAGGCACCCAATAGGATAGATTTTCCCGCACCCGTTTCTCCTGTAATCATGGTGAGGTCCTTATTAAGCTCTAATTCTAAAGAATCGATCAGCGCAAAGTTTTCTATTTGAATATGTTTAAGCAATTGATGTACAGCAATTTGAACAGCTCACAAGCCATCTGGTTATAAAGTATAAAACTAATCAAAAAGAAAGTAGTAAAAAAGATACTAAACCTTAATATTACGCCATTTGGAAGACTGGTTTGGGGCTAACTTTTGCAATATCGTTTTTAGTTCTCTAATATCAACAGCTGGACCTGAAGAATAAATACTCATAATCTCGTCTGCCTTTGCGTCAAAAAAGCTGCGCTGAAGTAAGCTATTAGGTCTGCGGTTATGCAATTCATCAAGCTTTAGTAAGTAGTTTTTTAGAATAATTTTACCCGCTTTGGGGTCTTTTGAGAAGGTATCTAAGCCTTTTAAATGGTACCAATACATCACTTCTCTATATTCTTTATAGGTATCTGACAACATATCGTCATTTAACCTAAACCTCGAGATCAATCCGTCACTTGCCTTCCAACCTTGGACTCCCTGAGATCCCTGAGCGAGGTTGACCACGTTTTGTGCTTCTTCATGAAAAGGCTGACCTCCTCTTAGCTCAAAGGTATCTGCATCAATTCCTATAAGGGTATAAGCATAAAATGAAATAAGCGAGATTAAATTACTTTCAAACCTGTTGGAATTATAGAAAAACGGAGCGTACTCTACATATTCAAAGGCGATATCGTCATCCTTAAAATTAAAAATAGGCGTGGTATAAGAAGAATTAAAAACAGGTCGAGAGGCCGAAATTTGGAAATTCCCTCTAAATCGGTCATTATCATAACTAGTCACCACAAAAACTAATGATGCATTGATCTTTTCTTCATCTCTGAATTTTTGATCGGTCCATTTTGTATTGTTAAAAAACTCCTGCATAGAGGTTTCTAACGTCTTAAAAATAGTCTGATCTGGTTGCGCGACATTTTGAGCGTTTACCTGCACTGTAACATTCAACTCTTGTGCGTTTGAGAAGAACAGAGTAAATAAGGCCAGGAAACAACTATAAAATCCTTTTGATAATTTCATATGCGATATCTTTTGCTACTTCCGTTTTTGGTTTGGTATCAAATCTGGAAATATTTTTATCTTTATCTATAATAGTAATTTTATTGGTGTCCACACCAAAACCGGCACCTTTATCTCGCATCGAGTTCAATACGAGCAAATCGGTTTGTTTTTTTTCCGCTTTCGCGAAAGCGTGTTGCATTTCATTCTCCGTCTCCAAAGCAAAACCTACTAAAAAGGGCTTTTTATCCATTGCTCCCACACTCGCGAGAATATCTGGGTTTTTAACCAACTCAATAGATAACGTATCCGACTTCTTTTTTATTTTTTGACCTACAGGATGTAAAGGTCGGTAATCTGCTACCGCAGCGCTAAAAATAGCCACATCTACGGTTTGAATCACTCGGTGAACCTCATCGTACATTTCCTGAGCACTTCTAATGTCCACTCGATGAACCAAAGGATGATGGACGAGTACAGCACTAGGCCCCATAACCAAATGTACTTGTGCCCCTTGATTTGCCAGTTCCATAGCAATTGCAGCGCCCATTTTACCGCTACTGTGATTTCCTATAAATCGCACAGGATCTATAGCCTCATAAGTAGGCCCAGCGGTAATAAGACATTTTTTACCTCTTAACGGCAACTTACTTGAAATATCCTTTTCTATAAACTGAATGATTTCTTCAGGCTCTGCCATACGCCCCTTTCCTGAAAGACCGCTTGCAAGCTCGCCATCTCCAGCAGGAATCATCAGATTGCCATAAGAGGTTAATTGATCAAAATTATGTTGAGTAGAAGGGTGTTTGTACATGTCCAGATCCATGGCTGGAGCATAATAAACAGGACATGTTGCACTACAATAAATGGCTAAAAGCAAATTATCTATAGCGCCACTCACCATTTTACTCATGGTATTTGCAGTCGCTGGGGCGATAATCATCAAGTCTGCCCAAAGACCTAACTCTACATGGTTATTCCAAGTATCGTTTTCATCTTCTTGATTGGTAAAATGACTCAAGACAGGGTTTTTAGAAAGAGTAGATAGGGTGAGTGGTGTCACAAAATCTCTTGCAGCAGGAGTCATAATTACTTGAACAGAAGCGCCCGCTTTTACAAGCAGGCGCACTATATACGTCGTCTTATAAGCAGCAATACCACCGGTAACCCCTAGCAATACCTTTTTACCACTTAATACTGACCTCATTTTGTTTGAATTACTCTTCAGTAGCTCCAGTATCTCTAAAGTAGATCTTACCTTGTAACCATTCTTCAATTGCTATTGCAGCTGGTTTAGGCAAACGCTCGTAGTACTTAGAAACTTCAATTTGTTCTTTGTTTTCAAAGATCTCTTCTAGAGAATCATTGTAAGTAGCAAATTCTTCTAGCTTTTCAATAAGCTCTTCCTTAACATCTGTATTGATTTGTTCAGCGCGTTTTGCGATGATAGAAATCGCTTCATACATATTACCTGTAGGTGCGGTTAACGCATCGCGGTTATAGGTAATGGTCGTGTTAGGTGCAGTTAGATTTTTAGTATCCATTGTTATTATTTACTTATATTCTTAGAATTATAATCCTCTATTTTAGCTAGTATCATTTCGGCATCTTCTTTATACTCACTATTGGGATATCGTTTTGCAAAGGTATCATAATATTTCTTAGCTTTTGCTAGTCTTTCTGGAACTAACTCAGGAAAGCTATTAATCCCATATTCATATTGAGATTCCAACAAGTAAAACTGAGCATCATCTTGATAGGCCGAACCTGGATGATCTACTATAAAGTTCTCAAAAGCACTAATTGCCGAAATATACCCGCCTCTGAAATTTCCAAAATGGTGGTACTGTTTTGCAGTTTCGTAGGCTTTCTTATCTAGTTTATCTCTTAATTCATCTACCAACGAGTTGGCTTCTGCTAAGTATTCCCCTGAAGGATACACATTGATGTATTCTTGCAGTTTTGTTAATGCGGTATTGGTGTCGGTTTGATCCTTAGAATAAACAGGAGACATTTGATAATGACTTTTTGCCGCCATAAATAAAGCCTTCTCTGCATTAGGATCTTGAGGATGTGACTGTATAAAACGTTCGTATTGGTATGCGCTATTGATATAACTTTGGTCTTCATACAGGGCTTTTGCATATTTAATAGCCATAGGCGCGGCACTATCTGTCCCTCTATAAGCAGGGATGATCTGTTCAAAAAGCGCTAGAGTTTTACCGTACTTCCCTTTTGCAAACAAGGTGTCTATCATGGCCACTTTCACGGCGTTATCTTCAGATTTAAGAGCTTTTTGATAAGAGCCACAACTGGCAAGAGTTATGACGAGAATCAATACAACAAGAAGGTTTTTCATAGGTAATTTTAATGGAGTACAAAGGTAACTTTTTCTAGGGAAAAATAAAGCAAGTTCACACTGCTTAACGCAGGAATCTAATTTATAGTTCAAAACCAGTCTCTCATTATTTCAATAAGGCCCCTATGTAATACGAAAACAAAAACAACACTATAGACCGCTATAATTTTCTTGTCCTTTGGTGATTTTTATGGTTTCTACGGTACCCAAAGACGCTCCTACTACTTCAATATCCTCGCCACTTAGTATCACAAACAATGGCTTTTCATCAGCCGACATCAGGTAACCAACTCCATAATCGGCTTTAGCATAGGTGAGTTTAAAAGCCCCTTTTTCATCAATGGTAGATGATGAGATGGGGTAGGTTGTGAGACCGTTGAAGCCTTCTAGATTTATCGGCTTATTTATTAATTGAGATAAATTACCTGTTATACTTTGGGCATTTAAGAAAGCATTGTAAAACAGAATTAGTAATATGGTGATAATTGTTTTTATCATTAGGTAAGCGCTAATTTGTGTTTTTTCTTTTAATGTCATATGTTTCCTTACTTATAAAAAACCGACCCTGCCTTCGGCAGGCTAACGCTACGCGGTATTAAAAACTCCCTGCCCTGCGGGACAGGGAGTTAAAGTGTCAAATTGTCAAATCGCTTCGCTAATCAAAGTATCAATCCTTAAGGCAACGAACAGCGACTCCGTCCGCCCGGTCGCCGGTGTCCACACTGGCAGTGCTGCTAGCGAAGTCGAGGCGGCGCGAACCGGCGCTGCTAACCGTACTGCTCCAATAGTTGCCGATGGCACCGACAAGGGCGAGCGAACCATTGCCGTCGTCGCGGCGGCCCACCATGGGCAATTTAAGCGGTGAGGCAAAAGCACCTGCTGAATTGTTGCTTCCCCAACTTACACGTTCGGCATCCCATTCTGCTTCTGTAGGCAGTCGATACCCACTCGGGCAGGGATTGTTGACGCCATTTACCCCCTGCCATAAATTATCGTTTTGTGGGATGCGCCAGTCATAAGGTGTAGTTGGTGCTAAAATAAAGTCACCATTTCCTGGATTGTCAGTTGTGCTTAAAGTAGTCGTTGTGGCAGACGTTCTTAATTGATGGCCGTCTGTTCCTCTTCCCCATTGGTATAAGTCACCGTAAGAAGCTGCATCGGTACTGCTTGTTGCTACTTGTGAGGCTCCCAGGTTGCGGTCTAACCAACACGTACTGCCAGTTCCGGAAACCGTTCCATAAGTCACACTTGAACCGTTATAAGTAAATGTAACATCGTCACCACAAACAAATGGC
>NZ_JAGYKG010000030.1 GCF_018401815.1 Nonlabens sp. | reverse complement strand
GACCGCAATTGAATTGGTTGATCGAACCCTAATATCACCTGTTAGCCCATCAAGAAAATAGGTAACCCATAGTTTAGAGCCACTGACCTCTTTTCGCAAACCTGACAAATCTTGAGGAGATCCATCTTCATACACTTCCAGCTCCGAATCAGTTGCAGAAGCCGCTGAAATGATACTCACTCCTCCTTTAATTGTTGTTGTCGCGAGTTTATCAACTGCAGGTATAAAATTAACCTCCTTGTCTAGAAGGAAATTAACAGGTGCAATAAAGTTATAATCAACGTTAGCGCCATTATCAGCACCTGCAGTCGAGTGATAGGCATAGACTTGTTTTGATGCCCTTACATACATGTTTTCTCCTGGCCGGACTTTTGAACTACCAGAATAATATGACCCAGGAACGATGTAATACTCACCAGCGTCAATTGTCGTTATTGGTGTCAAGGCCTCATTAACATATAACTCTGTACCGTTTTGAGTGGCAATAATGATGGCGAATTCCTTATCGTCACTACCATAACCTCTCACAAAAACGTATTCATTACCAAGCAAATTCTCAGGGATGATCTGATCTATCGCAATATCTCGACCGCCATCATTACTCGGTGAATACAATGCATTTCCTAAGCTCACAACGATATCTTTATCTGCCGCTATTAATGCACCCATCCATTCATCATAGGTTTTTGATCCGTTATAATTTGGAAGATTTCGGATTGCGTATTCCAAAACGTATGATTGGCCTCGGTTCAACGTGATAGAGAGCCTGTCGTCTTTAATAGCGTCTACATCAGAGCCTTTCCGAAAAACAATACTAGGGTCATAGCCAGATATTTCAACTGTAGTGTTATCTTCTGTGGCCATGATACCTAGAGTTGCATTAGTATCATCCCCATAAATGACCGGTCCCCCTCCCCACCTAAATCGCTTTCCAAGGGCGGCGCGGCCTTTTGAGGTCAGAGAAGACCCTTGAGCCGACTGCGCACCTCGGTGGTTAACATAGAATCTCTCGCCATTTTCAGACTCAAACCGTAAACCACTATCAGACAAAACCTTTCCAGTG
>NZ_JAGYKG010000003.1 GCF_018401815.1 Nonlabens sp. | reverse complement strand
AAACCGTTGAGCACAATATAAACGTACGTAAATAAAACGTACAATAATTTGTTTTGTACAGAAATTGAACGTACATTTGTAAAAAACAATATTATGGCAACTAAAGAATTAAATACTAAAGACGCAAGATTTGATACTAGACTTTCTAAGGAACAAAAAGTTTTTTTTGAAAGAGCGGCTCGATTAGGTGGATATAGAAATTTAACTGATTTTGTAGTAATAGCAGTTCAAGAAAAAGCTAAAGAAATTATATCCGAAAGAGAACGTATAATTGCTTCTCAAAAAGATAGTGAAATATTTTTTAATGCTGTGCTAAATCCAAAAGCACCAAACAATGAACTTTCTAAAGCTGCAAATGAATTTAAAGCTCTTTTTTCTTAATGAGTCAAATATCAGAACCATTAAATTCGACACATAAAAAATCAGACTTTTCTTGTGGAAAAGAAATGTTAGACACTTACATTCAAAAGCAAGCTAATCAAGATGTAAAAAGAAAACTTTCTGCTTGTTTTGTAATTAATGAAACGGAAACTAACCTAATCAAAGGTTATTATACGTTGTCAAACAATAGTGTTGCTTCGGAATTTATTCCAGGACAAATTAGAAAAAAACTACCTCGTTCTTATGAAACAATCCCAACAACATTGCTTGGAAGACTAGCAATTGAAGATAGATTTCAAGGGCAAGGAATTGGCAAGCTAATATTAATAGATGCTTTGAAAAGAAGTTACGAAATATCTAAAACTATTGGTTCATTTGCTGTAGTTGTTGACCCAATTGACCAAGAGGCTGAAAACTTTTATAATAAATATGGATTTATAAAACTTCCAGATAGCGGAAAAATGTTTTTACCAATGAAAACAATTAGTCAATTATTTGAATAAAAAATACTGTGCCCAACAATGGCTATACGTAATGCGGGCATAAGTGCTTATATGAGAGTAATTACATTAAATAAACTAACTGCTAAACGGAAAGTGAAGTGCCTTGAAATCCCGCACTACGCATAGCCTAGACCGTTAGGAACACACCTCTCTTTGGACATCACAATCGTACTAAGATGCATAAAAAAGAGAAGATCCATCACCTTATCCAACAGATGAAAAGAAGAAAGTACAGCAGCATGCATCTAAACCTTTCCCTTTTCAAAAGGATAACTATGCGTATCAAGATGTTTAAGACTGAATAAGACATCAAAAAAATAGTCGCTACAAATTGAAAGATTGCCATAAACCAACTGGTTCCATTTTGAATCCTACTTTTAATAACCCTCACTGGATACAAGTTATAATGAGTCATTAATCAAATTAAAAATATGCTCAAAAATAGGTTCACAATTCAACACAACAAGGTCTTAATAAGATTACCTTTCCTAAAAAAATAATGTCCATAGAGCGCAAAATACAACTGGTAGAAGGTCTTTTTTACCAATTAGAGCAAGAGACAACTGCCTTTGCCAAAGCATCTGGAATGAGTTGTGTATCTGGTTGTGGTAAATGTTGTACCTATCCTGATGTTGAAGCTTCTCCTCTAGAGTTTTTACCTTGGGCGTTTCATTTATTTTTAAATGGGGAAGCAGATAAAATGCTGCTTGAATTAAAAGAAAACACCAGCACTACTTGTAGGATTTACCAACCTTTATCTGTTATTGACCAAGGCCGTTGTAGTGATTATAAGTACCGAGGTTTGATCTGTAGGCTTTTTGGAAGTGCTGCGAGTACTGATAAATATGGCAAATTGAGAATAGCTACTTGTAAAATCATCAAAGAAGGCCAGACAGAAGCTTATAATGCTACCCAAGAAGCTATTTCTAAAGGATTAACGGTTCCTGTTTTTTCGACCTATTACATGCAATTAAATCAAATCGATTTTCATTTAGGAACCATCATACTACCTATCAATAAGGCACTTAAAATGGCTATAGAAGAAGTGTTACACTATTACGCCTACCGACCTTTTCCAATTTCAGGAAAAAAAGTGGTCTGATCTGATGATCATTTATCGATTATAATGAAAAAAAATAGCAGGTCTATAAGCCGGATTCTGTTACCTAATTACTTAAGCACCTTATCATTTATCTGGTATAACGATTGCTCGTTATCTCTAACTGCCTACCCTTCAGAATCGCGCGGATCGCACTCAAGCTCTGATTTACGCGACATTTCACCACATAGAGTTTACCTGGTTTCACTACAGCATTACCTGTACATACTTTCTGTTGCACTAGTCCTATCTCGCTTTCGCGAAAGCGAAAACAAAACGACGGCCGTTAGCCGCTATGTTATCCTATGGTGTCCGGACTTTCCTACCTCGCTTGCGCAAGATCGATAAGGCGACCTGCTAAGCTACAAAACTAGTTAATAAATGTTGATAATTCACAGAAATTATAGGCTTAGAAAACCCATCTAAAAGATCATAGAAAAGTATCTTTGACTTATGGAACCATTTATAGTATCGGCTAGAAAATACCGTCCTGAAACCTTTGAAGATGTCGTGGGTCAAGGCGCTATTACAAAGACGCTGGAGAATGCAATTAAAAGCAATCACCTAGCGCAAGCGTTGCTGTTTACAGGTCCTAGAGGAGTAGGTAAAACCACTTGTGCCCGAATTCTCGCAAAAAAGATCAACCATGAAAGTGGTGATTATGATCCAGACGAAGATTTTGCCTTCAATATTTTTGAATTGGATGCTGCCTCTAATAACGGTGTCGACCAGATAAGAAGTATTGTCGACCAAGTGCGTATCCCTCCTCAAGTTGGTAACTACAAGATTTATATCATTGATGAGGTACACATGCTTTCTAATGCGGCCTTTAATGCCTTTCTTAAAACATTAGAAGAACCGCCTGCACACGCCATATTTATACTTGCCACCACAGAGAAACATAAAATTATTCCAACTATACTTTCTCGTTGTCAAATATTTGATTTTAAACGCATTACGGTAAGCGCTATGCGAGAGCATCTAAAGCGCATATCCATTAAGGAGGGTATTCTTGCAGAGGAAGATGCGTTACAAATCATTGCTCAAAAAGCAGATGGTGCTTTAAGAGATTCCCTCTCCATTTTTGACCGTGTGGTCAGTTTTTCTGGAAAATACCTCACGGTTGCAGCCGTTACTGAAAATTTAAATGTGCTCGATAGAGATACTTACTTTATTGTGACAGAATTATTGCTAGAAAATAACATTCCGCAATTGTTAGTGGACTACGATCTTATCATGTCTAAAGGATTTGATGGACAGCACTTTGTAAGTGGTCTAGCCTCCCATTTTAGAGATCTGATGGTGGGTAAAGATGAGCGTACTATTCCTTTACTCGAGGTTGGAGAAAATACAAAAGCAAAGTACTTAGAACAGTCTAAAAAAGTTGACCTTCCTTTTTTAAGACAAGCAATCGAAATAGCAAATCAAGCCGACTTCAATTATCGATCCAGTCGCAATCAGAGGCTGCTGATAGAATTAACACTAATGCAACTTGCCTCCATCACCTCTGATGGAGAAAAAAAAAATGAGGTAAAGTACATCATACCGGCTGTACAATTGGAACACATTACTGTTGCAAACCCAAGTCCTTCTTCTTTACCTACTTCTCTTGAAGTAAAAGAAGAAAAGAAAGAGGTAAAAACAGTCGTTCAGGAAACTAGCCCTCAAGTCCAGGAGAATTCCACAACCTACGAGCATTTTGAAAATACCGAAAACCGTACAACTCCTGAAGGCTATCAGCAAGAAAAAAAGCAAGAGGTTCCTTTAGAACTACCTACTCCTGCGATATCTACCTCTCTTGAAGAGAAACGAAAAGCATTACTTGATAAAAGCAAGAAAAAAATAAGTGGCTTTTCCATACAAGGAATAGAGGAGAAAAACACTCATATTGCTCAACAAAAATATAAAAAGGCAGCGCACCATCAACTTCCTGAAGAGGCGTTTACTCAAGAGCAATTGAGCTTGGTGTGGGCAAAATATGTCGACCAACTGAAAGAAAAAGGACAGCTCATTCTAGCCAGTATCATCAATGCAGATCAACCCGTTCTTAAAGGTACCACGGTAATGTTGCGTTTTCCTAACAAATCTATGAAGGAAGATCTAGAAAAATCACAAGGACAAATCCTAGAATACTTGAAACGCGAGTTGAATAACTACCTTATAGATTTTGAAATAGCCGTAGATAAAAGCATTACTAAAAAATATGTGTACACCGACCAAGATAAGTTCACCAAGCTCGTGGAGAAAAATCCTGCGATAGACTTATTGAGAAGAACCTTTGATTTGGATTTTTAATCATAAGAAAACACAACTAATCCCTGCATTAACGATTTATAGGATGCTACCTTCTCGTCGCATTGATAAGCGATAAAAGACATTTTTTGCTAGCATCCATTTTCCAGTAGTATAAAAAATGGCTCACTCTTCAGAAAAATAAAAGAAAACCCTGGCTTTAAAGATACTTCAATATAAAGAGGAGCATGTGCTTGATAAGTGTCTGGAAATAATAAAGAAAAACAACTGCTTACTCTCAACGATCATAAAAATCCTTTGATATACATCAAAAATATGCAAAAGTTCATCTAGCGATAGCCTTATGCTGTTCTAGTAATATCCTTTGTTTTTATCTTTGGTAGCATTGTAAATCGATTTTATAATACCATCAGTCAGACCTATTTTAGGAACGTATACATTTTTAGCCCTACTCCATTTCATAGCTCTTAAATAGATGCGACAAGCGGGTATAATCACGTCTGCTCTATCGTGATTCAAGTTGAGGTGGTACACGCGCTCTTCATAATTATAATTTTGAAGTTGCTCGTAGTAATTAGCTAAATAAAAGTAAGATAGCGGCTTTCCTATAGCTTTACCGCTACTTTTAAAGATGTTATTAATGTTACCTCCTGAGCCTATTAAATCAATTCGGTCATAAGGAGCCGTTACCTCCTTAATCCATAGCTGAGCTTCATCCCATAGTGTTTTATTGACCAAATCATTAAGCAATCGTACGGTGCCAATTTTAAAAGATCTGGATACCATTTCTTTACCGTATGCAAATAAAGTAAACTCGGTACTACCACCACCTACATCTACATAGAGAAATACCTTACTTTCATCAATCACTGCATGCAAATCTGTCATTGCAATGATGGCTGCTTCATGAGATCCATCGATAATATCAATGTGAATGCCAGATTCCTTTTTAACAAGTGCTACTACATCGATACCGTTGTTTGCTTCTCTCATCGCGCTAGTAGCATAAGCTTTATAAGATTTAACTTGATGAATACCCATTAATAATTGGAAAGATTTCATAGCATCTATCATGCGAGCAGTATTTTCTTTGGAAATACTGCCTGTAGTAAACACATCCTGACCCAGTCTTACGGGAACCCTAATAAGGCTTGTTTTTTTAAAAACTGGCGGCTCATCATTATATAAAGTAATGGTTGCAATGAGCAATCTAATAGCATTGGTTCCTATATCGATTGCTCCATATTTTCTAATTTCAAATGCCATTAGTTACTAATTTGATTTTTATAAAACTCATATGTGGCATATTGAGATCGAACAGGTGGTTCATTATTAACCACATAGTGATTGAGTTGTTTTTCACAGATTTCTCTTGCTTTCACATTATCACTCCAGCAAATATCCATGGTAGCTATAATCTCGGCCTTAATGTCTTCGTCGTATATAGGACAAGCTATTTCGACACGACTGTCTAGATTACGGGCCATTAAATCTGCACTAGATATATACAGGTCGTTTTGCCCTAGATTATAAAATCGATACACACGAGGATGCTCTAAAAACCGGTCGACGATACTTATCACCTTAATATTTTCACTCATTCCTTTCACCCCAGGAACAAGGCAGCATATTCCTCTAACTATCAGTTCTATTTGAACTCCTGCATTGGAGGCCTGATAGAATAAATCAATCATTTTCAAATCTGAGAAAGAATTAACTTTCATGCGTATTTTAGCAAATTTTCCCGCTTTCGCGAAAGCGATCTCTCGACGAACCAATCGTTCCATACCATTTCTGAGATAATTAGGAGAAACCAGCAGGTGTTTATAGTGATGCTGTCGGTAATTGACCTCAAAGAAATCAAATACTCGCTCTACTTCTTTTAATATTTTTCGATTTGCAGTAAACAAGGTATAGTCGGTGTAAATTCCAGCGGTAGATTCATTAAAATTACCTGTCGAAATAAAACCGTATCTCACAATTTTACCCTCCTCTTCACGAGTAATACAGCAAGCTTTACAATGCACTTTTAATCCTGGAACTCCAAAGATCATATGAACACCTTCTTCTTGCATTAACTCTGCATAATTAATATTGGCTTGTTCATCAAATCTAGCTTGTAACTCGATCGAGACGGTTACCTTTTTCCCGTTTTTTACAGCATTAATCAAAGATCCTGCTATTTGAGAAACTTCAGCTAGTCTATAAATTGTTATTTTTACCGTCTTTACTTGCGGGTCAAGAGCGGCTTCTCTTAAAAACTTAATGGTATTTGCAAATGTGTGGTAAGGAGTGTATTGCAGGATATCCTTTTGAGCTATTCTTTCCAAAAGAGAGCCTCTAATTTTCACATCTTTAATAGGTAAAGCTGGTAGTTGTTCATAAAGCAAATCGGTTCTTCCTAAACTAGGAAACTTCAAATAATCTCTTCTATTGTGATACCTACCCCCTGGAATGATACTATCGTGGTTATCGATTTGTAATTTTTTCATGATAAGATGCAAGGTATCTTCATGAATATGGCGGTCGTAAACAAATCGCACCGGATCTCCATCTTTGCGATCGTGAACACTGCGACGTATTTTTTCTAATAAACTTTTCTTGAGATCCAATTCCATATCTAATTCTGCATCCAAGGTCACCTTAATCATGTGTGCTTCAATTTCTTTATAATCAAAAATATTGAAGATATAATGCATGCGGTGCCTGATCAAGTCATCGATGAGTATGATGTACTGCCTATCATCACCTGGTATTTGAGGCAATACTACAAATCTATTCAGATACTTTGGCTTTTCTATAAGAGCGTACCTAATACTGTCATCTGTCATAAGCATGCGCACAGCGAGATAACCGTATCCGTCTCGCAAAAGAGGGAAATCTACCTCATTATCAATCATAATGGTACCTATGGCTGGGCTAATTTTTTCATTAAAATAGGTTCTTATAAAGTCTTCGTGCTCGGTAAGTACTTCTGTCTCATCTACCAAGCTAATCTTCTCCTTCTTAAGTTCGTCTTCCAGCTCTTCAAGAACCGTAAAACTATGAGCTTGATCAACGATAACCATTTCATTGATTTCCTTTAATAAGTCTTCTGCACTTATTCCTCCTAAAGATTTTGTGGCATTTTTTCCAGCCTTTTGAATGCGTTGTATGGTCGCATAGCGCACCTTAAAAAATTCATCAAGATTATTTGAAAAGATTCCTAAAAATCTCAAGCGCTCTATAAGAGGTACGTTTTTATCACTTGCTTCTTGTAATACTCTTGCGTTAAATCGCAGCCAGCTCAATTCTCTATTAAAGTATGTATTCATTTTAGCAATTTAGGAAATAAATGAAATTTTGTAGTACCCTTGCCTAAGGAAGACCAAGAGTTGGAATCAAAATCTATAACAACAACACCGGTGGTAGGTACATTGTCAAATCTAATGCTTCCCCAATCGTTTACCAGATCTGTTATTCCTTGGTTATGACTACAAATAACAAGGGTGGCTATAGTGTCCTCTGCTGTAGCGATAACATCCATCAAATCGTTACCTGAAAAGGTGTACAACTCTCTTTTAAGTTGGAGCTTTGTAAGTCTATAATCGATGTATTCACTGACTATAGTGGCTGTTTGTAGCGCTCGAGCCGCAGTACTCGTCCATATTTGATCTGGAGTTAAATCCAGGTCATTTAATGCGTTTCCTATAGAATGAGCATCATCAATGCCTTGTTGTGTGAGCACGCGATCGTGATCTCGCACCTGTAGCTCCCATGTTGATTTACCGTGTCTTATAACTATTAAACGCTTCATTAAGGCTGTAATCTTTTAAAGGCCCAACGATCATTTTCCAATTCAAACAAAATGCGATCGTGAAGCCTGTTCGGTCTTCCTTGCCAAAATTCAAAACTTACAGGATCGCAGTCATATCCCCCCCAAAAATCTGGCAAGGGTATGGGTTGATCTTTGAATTTCTCTTCAAAATACAGCAGCTGTTCTTCCAATTGTTCTCGAGATAAGATCGTGCTGCTTTGATCGCTAGTCCAAGCGCCAATTTGACTTCCTCTTGGCCTGGAATGAAAATAATCTAAAGACTTTTCTTTGGAGACCTTATTCACATGTCCCTTAATTATAATCTGACGTTCTAATGACGGCCAAAAAAAATGAAGACTCACTTTATTGTAGGCTTCCATAGCAGCACCTTTTTCTGAAGTATAATTAGAATAAAACAAAAATTTACCTTCCAAAATTTCCTTTAAAAGTACAATACGTGATTTAGGAAAACCATCAACGCCGAGAGTACAAAGACTCATTGCATTTGCCTCGTCAATTTCAAGGGATGATGTAGCCTCTTGAAACCAAGAATCAAATAAAATGTAGGGACTTTCTGGTAAATTATTTTCCAGTAACGCATCTTTTTCATAGGATTTACGCAAGTTTTGGAGGTCTCTTTGCATGGGGTCACTTATTTTACTGCAATTTACATTAAATGCTTGTTTTGAAATAACAAACATTTCGTAAATATGTCAACTATGAAAAGTATTTCGCTTTCGCGAAAGCGAGACACCCCTATTAGCGTGTATAAAGGGAACATATAAAAAACAGTGTGTCGTTTTTTTGGTTGAATGTTACAAATTTGGTGACCTATCATTTAAGGCAATGCGCTTCACGCCTCGGCGTGTTTAAAAAAACTGTAGGCACCAATCCCGAAAGTGGTCAGGACCAGTCGCTGCACTAATCATCCTTCGGCACATTCAGTACACCATGGCTACGTGCACTACAGCGCTCAGCACTAGTCCTTAATGCAACGAACAGCATACCCGTAAGCTCGGTCGTTGATACCTGTGTAGGCAGTGCTGCTATTGAAGAATAAGAGGAGCGAATTGGTGCCGCTAACCGTACTGCTCCAATAGCTGCCGCGGGTACCAACATCGAGGATCGAACCATTGTTGAACCAGCGGCGGCCCGCTATGGGCAATTGAAGCGGTGAAGCTATAGCCCCGGCTGCGTTATTGCTGCTCCAACTTGTCCGTTCTGCACTCCACTCTGTTTCTGTAGGTAACCTATACCCACTTGGGCATGGGTTGTTGATACCGTTTATTCCCTGCCAGAGGGTATCAGGATCAGCACCAGTGTACCAGTTTGTAGAACTTATAATAAAAGTATTCCCTGGGCTCGTTGAACTACTTTGCACAGTTGATGTAGCTGATGTTCTTATCTGGTGCCCATCTGTACCTCGTCCCCACTGGTATAAATCGCCATAAGAAGCCGCATCGGTACTGCTTGCTGCTACTTGGGTGGCACCTAAATTGCGGTCTAACCAAATTAAACCAGTTGCAGCACTATATACATCCTCGTAAGTTAAATTATTATAAGTAATGGTGCCAGTAGTATTAGTATTGTCAAAAGCACATAAATTTCGCCAGTAACCTACATATACGTTAAGACATTTATGATCGGTATTAAATACAGTAAGACCTTGGGCTGGCGTAGCAATTGCATCGCGCTCTGCAGCTGTCATGCGAGGGGGTAATAATCCTTTGGCTGTAGAGGTAATGTCTAGAGCCGCAGAAGCATTTGGGGTGGTAGTGCCTATACCGACTTGAGCGTTGGCGATGCTCCAGCCCATGAAGGTAAGCGTTACTATAGTTAAAATTGTTTTTTTCATTTTACTTTGCTTACTTAAAATGGATAAAAAGAAGTTGTTCATAATTCTGAATTTTTTTTGATTGCATATTACAAATTTGGTAAGCGATCATTTAAGGCAGTGCGCTTAACGCCGCGGCGTGTTTTTAAAAAAAACTGTAGGCACCAATCCCGATAGCGGTCAGCACCAGTCGCTGCACTAATCATCATTCGGCACAATCAGTACACCATGGCCCTCAGCACTAGTCCTTAAGGCAGCGAACGGAAAAACCAGATGCACGATAGTAGTCACCCGCGTTAGAATTGTTATCATCAAAATTAAGGTAGCCAGAAAAATGGGGGCTTGCTTTTATCGTACTGCTCCAATACGATCCTTTGCCACCGAAAGCTCTAAGCGAACCATCTTCGTGGTAACGGAAGCCTGCCTTGGGCAATTTAAGCGGTGAGGCAAGAGCTCCTGCTGCATTGTTGCTTACCCAACTTACACGTTCGGCATCCCACTCTGCTTCTGTAGGCAATCGATACCCACTTGGGCAAGGGTTGTTTACACCATTAGCACCTTGCCACAAATTGACGATTTCAGGGCTGCGCCAATAACGAGGTGAAGTGGTTGTTATTATAAAATCTCCATGACCTGGATCGTCCGTTCCGCTTCTTGCACTCCTTGTGGGTGAGGTACTTATCTGGTGCCCATCTGTACCACGGCCCCACTGGTATAAATTTCCATAAGCGAGACCATCGGTGCTGCTAGTCGCTACTTGTGTAGCCCCCAAGTTGCGGTCTAACCAAATTAAACCAGTCGCAGCACTATATATATCCTCGTAAGTTAAACTATTATGAGTAATGGTGCCAGTACTATCAGTATTGTCAAAAGCACATAAACTTCGCCAGTAACCTACATATACGTTAAGACATTTATGATCAGTATTAAATATAGTAAGACCTTGGACTGGAGTAGCAATAGCATCGCGCTGTGCCGCTGTCATGCGTGGTGGTAAAAGCCCTTGGGTAGTAGAGGTAATGTCTAGAGCCGCGGCGGCATTTGGGGTGGTAGTGCCTATACCGACCTGAGCCTGAGCAATGCAGCTACCTAGTATAACAATGGATAAAAAGAAGTTGTTCATAATTCTTGAGTTATTGTTTTTTGATTGCATATTACAAATTTGGTAAGCGATCATTTAAGGCAATGCGCTTCACGCCACGGCGTGTTTTAAAAAAACTGTAGGCAACATACCCCACTAGAGCTAAAACCACATAGATATAATCATCTATAGGTGCTGTTACATCATCCGTGTCCACGCCCATGCCCGGCATAAATTCGGGTTGAGATATTGCAAGAAATGGCAGCAGTATAAAGACCATACACCACTGTTTTTGTAAGCTGATGGCGGGAACTTTTGGTAGTATCATTATGGTAGTATTAGTATTATTGTATTATTATTTTTTCCGTAGTGCTTTTTCCTTCATGGGTTAGTTCTACAAGGTACACCCCTTGAGCTAGAACACTTCTTGGTGTTATGCTGATCGCATGTTGAGCCGCTGTTGTCGTTCCGTATACTATTTGACCTAAGGTGTTGATGATTCGTATAGAAACCTCGCCAGTAAGATTACTGGGTAATGAGATATTAAATTGGTTGTTGGTTACTGGGTTAGGATAAATAACCATCAGTGCTGCATCAATATCTGGTTGGGTTAAGGTATTGTTTTGAAACACGATCTTAAAGCGATTTGGAGCATGTGAAAGCACATTAGTTGTTGTAGTAAACGCAACCTCTGTGGCGGCATTATTTGCCAAAGCAGTATATTGATTCAGATAGGTATCCAATAAAAACGGTGTGGTTGAAGCATCTAAATTGCTGAAGTGGGTAATAAACGTATAGTCTTTATTTGCTTTAAATTGCTGTAATTGTATAAGCAATTCGTCGGTGGGTACTACTTGTGGTCTGGCATCAATTGCCAAAGAAAGATTGCTGTTTAAAAAAGAAATGTTTTCTATTCCAGTGCTTAACTTTGTGACATCTCCATTTTCTATAGCATTGGTAAATTGGTGGTCAAAAACCGATACAGCTGCATCAATAGGGTATCCTCCCAAAGACAGCTCACTAGTTTCATAGACCTGTAGCTCTAGTCTAGAAAAATTAGTTGTCTCGGTTCGGTAAAAATTAGTGATATTGGCTCCCAGCTTATCCGATTCATTAAAGGTGATAGCACCTGGCGTTCCTGAAACACTGTTTTTTACAAAAAAAGCTTGCCCTGGTTGTATGTATCGGTTGACGCTACTACTACTCGGTGCACTAGACCCTGATGAAGTATCATATGCTACATAAGCCCCTCTATTATCTGAGGTGCCCATATTGGAATCCCATACATAATAGGTACCTGTTAAACCTGGTTTTGTGAGTGCATTCCAATCTATAGTATTCACATAAGGATTTCCTATAAAACTATAGCCATCTGTAGTACTATTGCTCGTGTCATTTATAGGAGCAGGAGAAGAGCTGCTATCAAAGGTTACTGTACCTGTGGTCAAGGTACCAGTAGCTGATAATGTAATAGGGGCATTCATGTCGGCTTGTGAAGCCTGAGTGATCAAGGCAGGAGTTCGATCCCCACGAATTAAAAGCAGATAGCCTTGCATAGCGTTAAGGTTAGTGGCATTTGTAGTGGGAATGGCTTCCCAACCAGAACCAGTTGCTTGTTGATTATCGTAAGTAAATAAAGAAGGATTGCCTGAAACGGTAGTATCAAATCCATCAGCACCTGTTGTAGAACCTGTAATATGAGTAGTTAACTGCCAGTTGTTACTAATAAAATTAGTGGTTGTTACACTTGGGGTTAAAAAACGAAAGGCTCTTTTGCCTTGTGGAATATAGCGCTGCACGGTCACTGCTCCTGTTATGCTTCCCCCCACAGGAGCCACCACTGCCGAGCCTGCCGCATTAGAAACTAAGGTCAGGTGGTCGTTAGCGTTTAATGTCCCACTAGAAACCAACAAGGATCCGGTAACTTCTATGGTATTGTTTAATACACTCGTTCCCGAATGCGCAATAGTCAAGTTTTTGGTATGTGTTGTTCCTGCACCTGAAAAGGTCACGGGACCCGAAAAATTAAGAGTTCCATCAGAGTTTGCTATAACTCCGTTGTTGGTTACCGTACCGCTGCCAAAATTAATAATGACTTCGCCACTTGAGCTTATCGTTGTACCGGCGGTAATAAATACGTCTTGAGCATTGGAAAAACTCATTAAAAATAAAGTAATCCAAACGCTGCTAAAAAGGCGGTAATGTAATTTCATAAGTTAGGTGGTGTGATAGGTGTTCAAAAAGAATAAATCAACGGTTGCTCAATTAAATTGCTGGTGTTTTTGATTTCGTCAGAATACTGATACCCAGAACGGTCAAGCAACATGGTAGCTTTTTTAAACCTATGAGGCTCAATACATAATAGCATCAAAAATTGTATTAAATAAAATTAAAATTTGTGAGTTGTAACGAGGTGATTACAAATGATAACCAATGCTTAAAAAGCGGTTGCTACTTAAAACCCGCTACAATTCAAGAGCAATAATACTATGAAATTGAAAAGTTTTTAAAAAGTGTAAAGATCGAAATACCTTATTTTTGAGTTTTGTACCAATATTTTCAGGTTTATACCATTTTAAAAAAGAGGTATACTGATAGAATAACTAAATTTGCTTGATAAAAACCTAACCGTCCCCTAAGTTGAATTATTCGGAAATTATTTTTTTTACCAGTGCGTTATTAGGATTTGTAACTGTTTTTTTAATAGGCAATCGTTACAAAAATAACCGTCAGACCAATTTATACTTAGTTGTTATTTTTGCAACCTCCTCCATTCGTTTTTTATTTTATGCCCTAGGAGACTTTTCTTTGGATACTGATTATTTAAGACAATTAGATTTATTTATTATTGTAATCACTTCTCCTTTAGTGTTTTTGTATTTCAAAAAATTGGTATCTTCTAAACGTCACAACCCCAAAGAGAATTTTTTACATGTATTAGCCGCCATTGTTTTATTCGCAATCATCAATAGTATAGTCACTTATTATCCAAACACAATAGTGCTAAAAAGTCGAGTACTAGTTTTGGTTGTTTTTAATCTATTCTATGCCGTAAAATCCTATTTTTTACTTCATAAATCGGTTTGGAAAAGAAAAAGCAACATATTGATGATTAACCAACAAAATGTGTGGGTAAAAAAATGGACCTATATATTATTTGGATTTTTTATCTTAGTGTTAATCCGATTTACTTTATTTTTCCTTGTAAAGAGGGATGGGTTATGGTACCAACACGATAGCAATTTCTTATGGGTTACCGCATTAATGTGGATTGTACTTTATTTAAAAGTATTGTATTCACCTGAATTTTTATACGGCTATGATTTGTTTCAAAATAAAATCAAAGAATACAAAAAATATAAAATTGTTTTTGATACTATATGGATTTTAAAAAGCGTAGCAGCTCCTACAAATTTTCAGGATAATGTTTTAAAAGAAAAAATAGACCTAGAAATTGATAATTATATAATTCAAATTGAGCATTTAGCTTTAGCTATTCCTTTAATTTTCACAGAATCATTTAAAGTAAAGGACTTGTCAGACAAACTCAATATTCCTAAAAGTCATGTGATTTATGTGTTTAAATACCACGCAAAAATAAGTTTTAACGACTTTAAAAAAATTGTGAGGATTCAAAATGCAATTGGCCTAATTGAGAAGGGTTTTTTAAAAATGAATACCTTAGAGGCTTTGGCTATTGAAATTGGATTTTCATCGTATAGTGCTTTTTTCAAAAGTTTTAAATCAGTTACAGGAGTTTCTCCAAAAGAATATTATCATACGGTGTAAATAAAACTGACTTAATGATATCAATCCTTGCTAGTTTTCAAAGCCTCTGAAGGCCTTTGGGAATCCAACGAGGCGGTAGTTGACTCTTTGCAAGTAGATAATAGATTCCTTTTGTTTATGTAGACTTCCCCAATTTAAACCTATTGTTCATCTAAGTATATAGTTTTCACATTTTAAAATAGCTTGATTTTCTCTTCATTTTGTTCTTTAAAAACCTTAATATGTTTCAATTACACTTTGAAAAATAAAATAGTTGAGACGGTATTTCGGATTTTTTGGCAATAAAAAAGCCTAACATCTTAATAATTAAGTTGTTAGGCTTTTACTTAGTCGGGGTGGCAGGATTCGAACCTGCGACCTCCTGCTCCCAAAGCAGGCGCGATGACCGGGCTACGCTACACCCCGATTTTTTTTTACATCAGTTCGGGAACTGATGACTTTAGCTTTAAAATTAATACTTTTAAAAGTATTAAAAGGCTTAAGTTGCGGAGAGACAGGGACTCGAACCCTGGCGACGGTTACCCGTCGACAGTTTAGCAAACTGCTCCATTACCACTCTGGCACCTCTCCTAAATTTTAAAGAACTTGCTCCATTTCTGAAAGCGGTTGCAAAGGTAAGCGAACTTTAGATTTTCACAAATAAAAATGAATGTTTTTTCAATAAATTATTCAGGGTATTCTATGCGTAAATGATATATACTAGCTAACTTCTTTTTAATCACAGCTTTAATTGTTTCTATCTGTTTAAAGGTGATATTTGCGTTGAGAAACTGGCCACTTTCTACCTGCCCTTCTATAATTTTATTTACTAAATTATCTATTTTTACTGAGGTTGGATTCTTAATGCTTTTGGTAGCTGCCTCTACACTATCGGCTATCATCAGTATGGCCGTTTCTTGACTAAAAGGCTTTGGACCCGGATACCGAAAGTTATCTTTGGCAACTTCCGGATGATGTTCCTTGGCTTTGGTATAAAAATAATACACCAAACTATCGCCATGATGGGTTCTTATAAAATCGATGATGCGGTCTGGCAAGTTGTATTTACGGGCAATCTCTATTCCTTTAAGGGTATGATCAATGATAATTCTCGCACTGTCTTCTGGATCTAAATCATTATGTGGATTAATACCACTACCTTGATTTTCTGTAAAATAGGTGGGATTAGACATTTTACCGACATCGTGATAAAGTGCTCCAACACGCACTAACATGGCGTTTGCCCCTATTTCATTTGCTACAGTTTCTGCGATATTAGCAACGTTTAAAGAATGATGAAATGTTCCAGGAGCCTTATTAGATAATGCTTTCAAAAGTTTGGAATTGGTATCACTCAACTCTAAAAGTGATACATCACTTACCAATCCGAAAATCTTCTCATAAATATAAATCAATGGCCAAACAAAAAGCATCGCTAATCCACAGAGCACAAAGTAACCTAATCGACTCCAATCCAGACCAATAACTCCTCCTTGATTAATAGCATAAAAAGCAAAATACGATAGAAAATAGATCCCTATTATTTGGGCTACGGTAAGAAATAGATTTGCTCTCTTGTAGATTTCATTATTGGAAAGAACTGTCACAATACCAGCCATCATTTGCAAAAACAAATACTCGTCACTATTAGGGACAATAAAACTTAAAATAAAAATAGCAATCACATGCGTAAATAAACCTAATCTCGCATCAAAAAAGGCTTTTAATATTAAAGGTAAAATACATACGGGGACAACATAAATGTACTGAACATCAATAGTAACAACGGTCGCGGTTAAAACAACCACTACTTGAATGTTAAAAAATATAAAGAATAGCTTTCGGAAGTTCTCAAAAACAGACGTTCTATACCTCCGTAAAAATAAGATCAACATGGTGTAAGCCATACCGACAAGCACAATATAACCACCGAGCTTCCAATTATACTGAGACTCTGTCCATGTTTGAGATTTATAGGTGTTATTGAGTGTCTGAAGTATTTGCAGTTGCTCCCCTTCAACAATCTCACCTTGAGCGATAATTCTGGCTCCTTGTGAAACTACGCCTCGAGTGGTTAGAATCTTATTTAACTCCTCTTGAATTGCTAATTCTGTTAATTGCTTGTCATAAGTAATATTGGGTTGTATCACCTCTAAAAACTCAGCTAATAGCTCACTTCTATTAATGCCAACCTCCTTTAAGCGCTGTACTCGATCATTTATAAGCCTACCTAAATCTTCTGGCTTGTAAAGGTCATCATAAATAGCAGCTTTTAATTCGTTATTCAATTCTATTAAAATAGGCTGGCTTTGATTTAATTCCAGCGGTAATTCTAGATAGCCAACTTTATAAATCTCATAGAGTATGTTGTTCCATTCAGCTTCTATGCTTTTAAAATCTTGCTCAGGGAGGTCCTCTTTAGAGGGGATCAAGTATTTATTAGCCCAATTGGTGCGCACCTTTTTTTCAATAGTTGAATCAATTTTAAAATAATACGGCGCTTCATCTGAAACACGTTGCCTTTCTTTTAAAAGAGCTGCTTCACTTTTCTCTATTGGAAAAGAAAAAGGGGCGTACAAAGTTTCATAATCCCAGGGCTCTCCTTGCTGGTAATCGTATTTAAAGCGATTATTATTAGGGAATATGTAAACGGTTAATGCGGTGCAAAAGCACAACAAAAATACTCGGTAAATAATATTTTGATAATTATACAAACTACTCATCTCATACAGTATACCACAAATTAACAACTATACTTTTAAAATACCAGTATATTAATGATAAACAATTGATTGATGTATTGCCAGAACTCTATGAATTGCTTGTTAAATTCATTATTTTTGCAAGGTAAATTAGAAAC
Source organism: Nonlabens sp. (assembly GCF_018401815.1). Classification (GTDB taxonomy): domain Bacteria; phylum Bacteroidota; class Bacteroidia; order Flavobacteriales; family Flavobacteriaceae; genus Nonlabens. The sequence continues at coordinate 395,298 of NZ_JAGYKG010000003.1, read as the reverse complement.
ATGAAAAAAGTAGTTATTGTATCTTATGCTAGAACTCCAATAGGTAGTTTTATGGGTAGCTTATCGTCTGTTCCAGCGACACGATTAGGAGCCATAGCTATTAAAGCCGCTTTAGATAAAATTTCGTTGGATCCAAATCATGTTGATGAGGTATTGATGGGTAACGTCGTACAAGCTGGCACTGGACAAGCTCCAGCAAGACAAGCTGCTATCGGAGCAGGAATAAGCGATCGCACCCCTGCTACCACTATAAATAAAGTATGTGCTAGTGGAATGAAAACCATAATGATGGCTGCACAATCTATAGCACTAGGCGATAACCATATCGTTGTTGCTGGCGGAATGGAAAACATGAGCATGATTCCTCATTATGTTCAAATGAGGACTGGACAGAAGTTTGGTCCATCTACCCTAATAGATGGAATGCAAAAAGATGGTCTTGTTGATGCTTACAGTCAGGAAGCCATGGGAACTTGTGCAGACCTGTGTGCTACAGATCATCATTTTACAAGAGAAGATCAAGACAACTTTGCCATTCAATCCTATCAACGTTCAAAAGCCGCATGGGAAAATGGTAAATTTAAAAATGAAGTAGTCCCAGTTACTATTCCTCAAAAAAGAGGGGATGATGTAATTGTTTCTATTGATGAGGAGTTTACCAATGTACACCTAGAAAAGATCCCTGCTCTTAGACCTGCATTTTCAAAAAACGGAACTGTAACTGCTGCAAATGCCTCTACCATTAACGACGGCGCTGCAGCTTTAGTGTTAATGAGCGAGGAAAAAGCTCAGGAGCTAGGTTTAGTAACACTTGCAACCATCATAGGTTATGCCGATGCCGCTCAAGAACCTAAGTATTTTACTACCTCACCTTCTTTAGCATTACCTCAAGCGCTTAAAAAAGCTGGGATTAATTTAGGAGATGTTGATTACTTTGAGTTTAATGAAGCTTTTGCCGTAGTAGGTCTTGCCAATATGAAAATTCTAGGCCTTGAAGATAAAAATGTTAACGTTTATGGAGGTGCCGTATCATTAGGCCATCCATTAGGATGTAGCGGAGCAAGGATTGTAACCACTCTTTTGAGTGTACTACAACAAGAAAATGGAACTATAGGAGCAGCTACCATTTGCAATGGTGGTGGTGGTGCTAGTGCTATAATTTTACAATCTAATTAAGTTACATGAGATACGGTATCTGTCCGATTTCTATCGCTCCTTTAAGGTCTGAAACTAGTGACGCTAGTGAAATGCGGTCTCAAGTACTTTACGGAGAACTATTTAAAATTGTAGAAAGCAGAAAAAAGTGGTCTAAAATAAGGCTGGCTCATGATAATTATGAAGGCTGGATCGACAACAAACAGTTCCAAGAGATTGAAGCAGAAGAGTATCACCATCTATTAAAACAGGACCACTATTACGCTAAAGATTTAATAGCGCATCTCACTCATAAAGATCATACATTGAGTACGATAACCATTGGAGCTCAAGTGAGTTCTTCTAATTTTCTACACGACTTGTTCCCTATTGATAGCGCTAAAATTAATCTTAATAAATCTCAACTTGTAAATAACGCATTGTTATTTTTAAACACCCCTTATTTGTGGGGCGGTCGAACCCCTCTAGGAATAGATTGCAGTGGTTTTACACAACTTATTTATAGATTAAACGGTTTTGACCTCTTAAGAGATGCTAATGAACAAGCTACACAAGGTGAAGCTCTTAGTTTTATAGAAGAATCTGAACCAGGTGATTTAGCTTTCTTTGACAATCCCGAAGGAAGGATCACTCACGTGGGCATCATTATGAGTGATAATTATATTATACATGCTCACGGTAAAGTACGTATGGACCGACTGGATCAAAGTGGCATCTTCCATTTAGAAAAAAATATACATACTCATAAACTGAGAGTGATCAAGAAAATCATTTGATTAAAAAAAGCTCTTAAAAGTATTATCTAAGAACTTTTTAACAATGCTTTCGCGAAAGCGAGACACCGACATCTGTAACTTATGTATATTACAATTTGGCTTTCATTTCCGCCACCTTGTCGCTCATATTAAACACACCGTATAAACTGATTAAGGTGTTAATAGTTAGTGTATTTTCTGCATCTATTGAAAGCGCTTTTTCATAACAAGCAATTGCTTTCTTGTACAATTCTAATTGATCCTGAGCAGAAGTTGCTTCTAAATTTCCTTTCTCTATATAGGAAAGTCCTAAATTTGCTTGTGCAACAAAATTAATAGGCTCCAACCCAATGCTCGTCTCGTAATAGTTGATTGCTTGATCATAATCTTTTGTATTGAGTGCAGCAAGCGCAAGTTTATCATAAACCTTAGGATCTTTTACTTCTTCGGTAAGACTTTTAGTGGCTGCCTTATATTCTTCTATCATTTCTAAGATCAAATATATATCTGCCAATGCAAACTTTAAGGACTGATCGTTAGAAAAATCTTTTAAAGCCTTCTCCAATACAGATGTTGCTCGAGCTTCATTCCCGTCATTTTTATGCATCCAGACTAAGTTCGTTACCATACTGCCTACCTGAGAGGAAGTTCGATCCTCCATTGGGTTGGTATGCGACCCAGAAGTAATGGCTAAGTCACGTAATATTTTACTAGGAAAACCCTCCTGTTGACCAGTTGATTTATTCAACGCGAGGTAAGCCACCTGTTCACCTGTATATTTTTTATCCAGCAAATTTTGATACTTTTCTTTGGCTATTTCAAATTTACCTGCTTGATAAGCCATGTTAGCCGCATCAAAGTACATTCCCATATTAGAAGGGTCCTTATCAGATAAATAACTGACCATCGTAAAGGCTGCTTCGATATCATTAGATTGAAGCTTTTCGTTAGCAAGACTAAACAATCGTATTTTTGCGTTACTTTGTAATACGGCTATGAGATCCTTTTCATCGTATCCTAATTTCTCTGCTTTTTCAATCAAGTTAAAAGATTCATAAACATCCTGCTCCGATGCATTGCTCTCACCTGAAATACCTACTAAAGTGACTGCTTTGTAAAAAGAATAAGCCCCTTCATACTCCGGTTCTAAAGTGCTTTCATCTATGGAATTAAATAATTCTATAGCTTTTGAACTATCATTTGCCTTTATTGCCTTCTCGATTTTTTTCATTTCTTTTTTCTGGGCCATAGCTATACAAGCTACAGCCAGAAAAAGTAGTGTTAATTTAGTTTTCATACTATGAATTTTATTATTCTTCACTATCATCATTTACCACATTTGCCTCAGTGTCTTGAGCTTCAGAAACTACATCATCCTCAGATGCTACTACTTCCTCTTCCTCTCTGACAACTTTAGCTACCGCTGCAATAGAATCATTTCCTTTTAGATTAATCAAACGCACTCCTTGCGTTGCGCGTCCCATTACTCTCAAGTCTGATACATTCATACGTATAGCAACTCCAGATTTATTAATTATCATCAACCCATCTTCGTTGCTTACATTCTTTAAGGCTACAAGACCTCCAGTTTTCTCGGTAACTGAGATGGTTTTTACACCTTTTCCTCCACGATTGGTCTCTCTGTAATCGTCAAGACTAGAACGTTTTCCATATCCTTTTTCTGAAACAACAAGAATATTAGAATCCATATCGTTAACCGCAACCATTCCTATGACCTCATCATCGTCATGAGACAATGTAATTCCACGCACTCCACTAGCATTTCTACCCATAGGACGTGTTTTAGATTCATCAAAACGGATGGCTTTACCACTTCTAAGGCCTAACATCACATGACTGTCTCCGGTAGTGAGTTTTGCTTCTAGAAGCGTATCTCCATCTCTGACAGTGATGGCATTGATACCGTTGGATCTAGGTCTAGAGTATTGTTCTAGAGATGTTTTCTTAACCACACCTTTCTTGGTACACATAATTACAAAATGACTATTGATATAGTCTTCGTCCTTAATGTCTTGCGTACAAATAACCGCTTTCACCTGATCATCCTGCTCTATATTGATCAAGTTTTGAATAGCGCGACCTTTAGAAGTTTTACTTCCTTCTGGAATTTCGTACACACGCATCCAAAAACATTTTCCTTTTTCGGTAAAGAATAGCATGTACTGGTGGTTCGTTCCTACAAACAGATCTACTAGGAAGTCTTCATCTCTTGTAGTACTTGCCTTCTGTCCTACTCCGCCGCGATTTTGGGTTTTGTATTCGGTAAGGCTGGTTCTTTTTATATAACCTGCATGCGAAATAGTAATTACTACCTGTTCATCTGGGATCATATCTTCTATACTCAGGTCCCCACCGGCATATTCAATTTTAGAGCGACGTTCATCACCAAATTTCTCTCTTACCTCGACAAGTTCCTCTTTAATGATTTGCATGCGACGTTCTTTCTTTTCAAGAATGTCTTTTAAATCGGTTATGGTCGCCATCAACTCACTGTACTCGGTACGCAATTTATCTTGTTCCAGCCCAGTAAGCTGTCTCAATCGCATTTCAACTATCGCACGAGCTTGTATTTCTGAAAGATCAAAACGCTCTATTAATTTTTCACGGGCTTCTTCACCATTACTACTGGACCTTATCAAAGCAATCACCTCATCGATGTTATCACTTGCAATAATCAATCCCTCTAATATATGAGCTCGTTCTTCTGCCTTGCGCAGTTCATATACGGTTCTTCTAACCACTACATCATGTCGGTGTTCTACAAAGTGATGGATCATTTCCTTTACATTGAGCAACTGTGGACGTCCCTTTACCAATGCAATGTTATTGACACTAAAACTAGATTGAAGTGCGGTATGCTTGTAGAGTTTATTAATCACGATATTAGGAATAGCGTCGCGTTTAAGAACATAAACTATGCGCATTCCATTTCTATCAGACTCATCTCTAATAGAAGCAATTCCTTCTAATTTTTTATCATTAATAAGATCGGCAGTTTTCTTTATCATATCAGCCTTGTTGACCTGATAAGGCAACTCATCTACTATGATACATTCGCGACCCTTAACTTCCTCAACCCTCACCCTTCCGCGTATTTTCACGCGTCCACGTCCAGTATGAAAAGCTTCTTTCACTCCATCATAGCCGTAAATAATTCCTCCAGTAGGAAAATCAGGAGCTTTGATATGGGTAATCAATTCTTCGATTTCAATATCATTATTCTCGATATAGGCTATAGTACCATCTACTACTTCTGTCAAGTTGTGTGGCGGCATATTAGTAGCCATTCCCACCGCTATACCGCTGGCACCATTTACGAGAAGATTAGGGATTTTGGTAGGAAGAACCGTAGGCTCTGATAAGGTGTCATCAAAGTTCAGTTGTGTATCTACTGTTTCTTTGTCAATATCAGCAAGCATCTCTTCAGATATCTTGCGCATTTTCGCCTCTGTATAACGCATTGCTGCAGGTGGATCTCCATCCACACTACCGAAGTTACCTTGACCGTCTACCATCATGTAACGCAATGACCACTCTTGAGCCATACGTACCATGGTATCGTAAACAGAAGTATCTCCATGCGGGTGATACTTTCCAAGCACCTCTCCGACGATTCTTGCACTTTTCTTGTAACCTCTGTTAGAGAGTACTCCCAATTCATACATTCCAAAAAGAACGCGTCTATGTACTGGTTTTAGTCCGTCTCGCACATCTGGCAGTGCACGTGACACTATGACTGACATCGAGTAATCGATGTATGCTGACTTCATTTCATCCTCGATATTTATCGGGATTAACTTTTCTCCATCTGCCATGTAAATCAGATTATATTATTAGTTAATTTAACAACTAGCAATTTAAGTAAATCCCTAGTTTTAATAAGGCTTTGATACACCTTATGAACTGTTTTTATTAACACTTTTAATCCCTTCCTGTGGATAAGTTTTATGCCTTTACAAATGGAGGGAATTAAGCGGTAACATTAGGCTTTCGCGAAAGCTAAAAAAGTATTAACCCTTTTTTATAATACGGAATGCTTTTTGAAAGAATAAATTCAATACATTTAAACGAAAGAAGCAATATGGACGATAATTTTTCACCAAGAGTAAAAGACGTCATCGCCTATAGCAAGGAAGAGGCGTTGCGATTAGGGCATGATTTTATAGGTACAGAACATTTAATGTTAGGATTACTGCGTGATGGTGACGGTAAGGCGATAGAGATTTTAACTAACTTATCGGTAGACTTGGATAGTTTGCGTCGCAAAGTTGAAATACTCAGCCCAGCAAACCCTAATATCTCCAGCGCTATCAATGAAAAGAAGAATTTGCATTTAACCAGACAGGCAGAACGGGCACTTAAAACTACTTTTCTAGAAGCCAAACTTTTTCAGAGTACTTCTATAAATACGGCACACCTTTTATTGTGTATTTTACGCAATGAAAATGATCCTACTACAAAGCTTCTAAACAAGCTTAAAGTCGATTACGATAATGTCAAGGACGAGTTTAAAATGATCCTATCCCAAGAAGATGGTTATGTAGAAGATGTAAGTGCACAATCTTTTAGTGATGATGATGCTGGGGAGGAAATGCAAGATGGGAGTAAAGAAAATCTATTCTCTCCAAGCGGGGATAAAAAGGGTAACAAAAAATCTAAAACTCCTGTTCTTGACAATTTTGGCCGTGACTTAACTAAAATGGCCGAAGATGATAAGTTAGACCCTGTAGTTGGTCGTGCAGAAGAAATACAACGCGTATCTCAAATTTTAAGTCGACGCAAGAAGAACAACCCTTTGTTAATAGGAGAGCCTGGAGTTGGTAAAAGTGCTATAGCCGAAGGTCTTGCTTTAAGGATTATTCAGAAAAAAGTATCTCGTATTCTTTTTGACAAAAGAGTGATCACCCTAGACCTAGCCAGTCTAGTAGCCGGCACTAAATACAGGGGGCAGTTTGAAGAACGCATGAAAGCAGTAATGAATGAATTGGAGAAGAATGAGGACATCATTCTTTTTATAGATGAAATTCATACCATTGTAGGAGCCGGTGGGGCTGCTGGTTCCTTAGATGCCTCAAACATGTTCAAACCCGCGCTAGCTCGTGGAGAGATTCAATGTATAGGAGCCACAACGCTTGATGAGTACCGAAATAGTATTGAAAAAGATGGTGCCTTAGAAAGACGTTTTCAAAAGGTTATGGTAGAACCTACTTCAGTAGAAGAAACCATTATAATCTTGAACAACATCAAAGGTAAGTATGAAGAACACCATAATGTTGCGTACACTCCTGAAGCCATCAATGCTTGTGTAAAGCTTACCAATCGTTATATGACAGATCGTTTTTTACCAGACAAAGCCATTGATGCACTAGACGAAGCTGGATCTCGCATTCACATCAACAATATAGAAGTTCCTGACCAAATCGTTGAAATAGAAAGACAACTAGAGGAAGTTAAAGAAGAGAAGAATAACGTCGTTAAAAAGCAGAAATATGAACAAGCTGCAAAATTGCGCGATGATGAGAAAAAATTAGAACTACAACTTGCTGAAGCGCAAACAGCCTGGGAAGAAGCTTCTAAACTTCATAAAGATACGGTAACAGAAGAAAATGTCGCTGAAGTAGTGAGCATGATGACAGGAATACCTGTAAATCGCATCGCTACTAAGGAAATGAAAAAACTGAGCAACCTTAATGAATCTATAGGAGATCTGGTGATAGGTCAAGAAAAAGCCGTAAAACAAGTAGTAAAAGCCATACAACGCAATAGAGCTGGATTAAAAGACCCTAACAAACCCATTGGTTCATTTATTTTCTTGGGACAAACTGGTGTTGGTAAAACACAGCTAGCAAAAGTTCTTGCTAGCGAGCTTTTTGATTCTGAAAATTCGCTTATTCGTATTGATATGAGTGAGTACATGGAGAAATTTGCTATCTCTAGATTAATAGGTGCACCTCCAGGCTATGTAGGTTACGAAGAAGGTGGCCAACTTACTGAAAAAGTAAGACGCAAACCATATGCTGTTATCTTGCTAGATGAAATTGAAAAAGCACATCCAGATGTATTCAATATGTTACTTCAAGTACTGGATGATGGATTCTTAACCGACAGCTTAGGAAGAAAAATTGATTTTAGAAACACCATTATTATCATGACCTCTAATGTAGGAGCTCGTAAATTGAAGGATTTTGGCTCTGGAGTCGGATTTGGTACCGCAGCCCGTAAATTAGCTGAAAGCGACAATGCGAGTAGTGTTATACAGGCAGCTTTAAAAAAGACATTTGCACCTGAATTCTTAAACAGAATTGATGATGTTATTGTTTTTAACGCCTTAGAACGAGAAGATATCTATAAAATTATCGATATTGAATTGGCAAAGCTTTTTGCTCGTATTAAAGATTTAGGGTACGAATTAACCTTAAGTGATGAAGCTAAAAATTACATAGTAGATAAAGGTTTTGACAAAGAATATGGTGCCAGACCTCTTAAACGTGCTATTCAAAAGTACATCGAAGATACTCTTGCTGAAGAGATCGTGAATAGTCAAATGCAAGAAGGCGATTCCATATTCATGGATTTTGATAAAGAAAATGATAAGCTGGTCGTAAAGATTGTTAAGCCAAGCGCCGAACAGTCGGCAGAATAACCTTACCGACGACAGCTAGTACTACCAACGCATCTTAGAAATTAATCTCTAAGATGCGTTTTTATTTTTATAGAAAGAATACAGCTGATGCTTGAAACAACAAGCAAGCAGTTTTTTAGAAGTAACAGAACCTTTTTGGCTGTTATTAAAGATGAAAGCCATCTAGAAACTAATGCAACACCTCCATATCTAACTCCGTCGACGCTATGATTTCTTTGGCGAGTTGTATGTCGGTATACATCACCCGATCATTTTCAAATGGTGCTATACCACTACGCACTATGGAAATAATAGATTTTAAGAAGCTAGACGTCTGTTTGGTATGAAACTCAAGTGCTTGTGAACTAGTTAATAACTCTATAGCAAGTACCGTTTTTATATTATCAATAATCTTAAATGATTTAGTAGCTGCATTTGCTCCCATACTTACGTGATCTTCTTGACCATTAGAACTAACGATACTATCGGTTGAGGAAGGATTTGCTAGGTGTTTATTCTGGCTAACTATACTTGCAGCGGTGTATTGCAAGATCATCATACCGCTATTTAGACCTGCATTTCTGGATAAAAAAGGTGGTAAATTGCGAGTTCCACTCATCAATTGAAATATTCTTCGTTCACTGATACTGCCTATTTCACTCATAGCTATTGATAAAAAATCCAAAGCTAAAGCTAGCGGCTGTCCATGGAAATTTCCCCCAGAAATAATAGCGTCTGATTCGGGAAACACATTTGGATTATCTGTTACCGAATTGCATTCGGTCAAGATAGTTTTAATAAAATAATCTAGTGCATCCTTGGAGGCACCGTGCACTTGTGGCGTGCATCTAAAGCTGTACGGGTCTTGTACGTTCAGTTTTTCGTCTGCAGCTATTTCACTATCGTCTAATAATTCCCTGAATAAAGCAGCGCTTGTTAACTGCCCTTTGTGAGGTCTAATAAAATGAATACGCTCATCAAATGGAGACATATTACAAGAAAATCCATCTAAAGATAACGCAGCCGTAATATGAGACCAGTACCATAACTTTCTAGATTCCAAAGCAAGGTATACTCCATAAGCAAGCATGAACTGAGTGCCATTAATCAAGGCCAAACCTTCCTTAGATTGTAATTGTAATGATTCCCAACCCTTAATATTATTGATTTGTTCACCAGTGTATCGCTTTCCTTTGTACACAACCTCCCCTAAACCTATAAGCGGTAATGCTAAATGTGCTAGCGGCGCTAGATCTCCGGACGCCCCTAACGAACCTTGCTCATAGATGACTGGATAAATTCCGTGATTATAAAAATCTATTAAACGCTGCACCACAGCCACACTCACCCCACTATGTCCGTAACACAAACTTTGAATCTTTAGAAATAACATCCACTTGACAATCTTTTCAGGAACCTCTTCACCTGTCCCGCAAGCGTGAGACATGATTAAATTATGCTGTAATTGAGTTAAGTGACTGCGATCTATTGAAGTATGGCATAAAGAACCAAAACCAGTATTAATGCCATAAGTAGGCGTACTGTTAGCACTACCAAAATTCTTATCTAAATAATCCCGGCATGCTTGAACAGCATGAAGCGAACTTTCTGATAGCTGTAGTTCAGTAACATTTTGAGAAATATGATTTAAATCTTTTAAACTTAATCTTTTGGAAGAAATTTTGTGTGTCATTTATAGGCTGTTTAGACCTGGTAATATTAAACAAAAAGATTGCGCTTTCATAGCAATTCTTATTCTTATCCCTAAGAATATAAACGCATTCACTTGTGGATACTGGTATAAGCTTCCGTATTAAAAAAACAGTTGTACCTTATTATATCTAGTAGTTCTTATCATTCCTTCCTGCTACAAGATTATAAGAAGGCACCTAAAAAGAAAGGGGTTTTGGTGAGGAAAGTTAAGAAGGTACGGCTTTTAAAAACTCAATAGCCTTTATATTGAAATTTTCTGGTTGCTCTACGTTAACAACATGCCCGCAATTCTCTACTACATACAAAGAAGATTGTACGTGTTCTTTTACCACCCTTCTAATAGAAGGCAAAAACAAATGGTCTTGAGCTCCCATAACATATAAAGTCGGGATTTGAATGTCTTTTGCTCTAAATAAACGCAATAGAGGATTAATTTCTGCTGTTAATTTAAACCACCTGATGAACTCTTTTCGGTATAATTTTTTTGCCTCGTTTGCAAAAAGAATTCTAGATTCTTTGTGGTTTTTCTTTGGCATAATAATAAATGCAAACAACTTATAGAGCAACATATAAGGAACTACCGATTTAAAAATAGAACCTAAACGCATTAAAATCTGAGAACGAACATTTAATTTTAAAATGGCTCCTCCCATTACCATACTTTCCACAAGGTCTTGTCTTTTTTCAGCCAAATTACGAATCAAAATAGTCCCTAAAGAAATACCAATAAAATGAGATTTTTTAATTTTTAAATGCTCCAAAACTTCAATAATATCATCTGTGATCACTTCAAAAGTATAAATTTCATTAAAGGTGTCTTTGAGTATTGGCTTGCTATTACCGTGCCCTCTAAGGTCGAGTACTAAGACGTTGAACTCCTTTTTAAAAGCTCTTATTTGACGAAACCAAATAGAACTGCTCCCACCAGCGCCATGCACAAAGCTGACCCACTTGGTGGTGTTTTCATTTAAATATGTGTAATGATGTAGCATATTATCTATCGCAAATATACTCGTATACCACTTACAATTTAAAGTTACAAGAGTAAAAGATCCATTTCAAAAGTACCACCCACAAATAAAGCTTATTGATCTTAATTATTGATACGCCTAAATTTTGTTTTAACACTTCAACTAATCACATCCTGTATCACATTTAAATAGAAGAAACTCTATATAATAAGTATGGTTATTGCTGCTGATCTATTGGATTTTTTAAAAGGTCAAGGATGCTGGGGCCTATATAATTGGAAATTACAGAGGCTTTTAACCCTTCATAAGCGTATGTTTGAGCAGCGAGATCACCACTAGCTCCATGAATATAAACAGAGAAAATAGCTGCTGAAATTGGATCATATCCTTGGGCTAGAAAAGAAGCAAGGATACCACTTAACACATCTCCACTACCCGCGGTAGCCATACCAGGATTTCCCGTATCATTAATGTAACTACCGGATGGTGAGATAATCATCGAGTGTGCACCTTTCAGGACAAGGATGACACCATGCTTCTTAGAAAATTCTTGAGCGTTCCTTATCCGTTCATAACTGTGATTCCATGGTCCAATAAGCTGTTGTAACTCACCATCATGAGGAGTTAGAATAGAATCTTTGGGAAGTGATGTTACTAGTTCAGGGTGTTGGGATAGGATCACTATACCGTCTGCATCTATTATTATCGGGGTGGTTTGCTCTTGTATCGCTTTCGCGAAAGCGGAAACCGTATCTTTCTCTGTCCCTATTCCTGGACCTATACACAAAACATAATCCTTCAAATCGTGATTAAAATCTGTAATAAATTCATCTCCTTTGCTCTGCAAAGTCATCACTTCTGGTAAGGAAGTCTGCAACATATAATTCCCTTCTTCTGGAATATATGCAGTTACCTTTCCTGCTCCAGAGTTAATAGCAGCACCAGCGCAAAGAACCGCTGCGCCCATTTTACCTTTACTGCCAGCAAAAGTAAGTACGTGACCATAATCGCCTTTATAAGTAAATTTCTCTCGAGTCTTGTACCTATTTTGAGCTGCTTCTCGGTCTATTAATTCTGCTAGAGGAGCAACTCCCATCAGGTATGCTGGGTCTAAGCCTATATTAACAACCTCAAAACTACCTACATAGCTTCCTGTTTCTGGAAGAAAAAAAGATAGTTTAGGTGTTTGAAACGTAAAGGTGTGATCTGCTTTTAGAATAGCATCGCCTGGATCATGAGCTTTATTTGCGTATAACCCACTAGGCATATCTATTGCGACTTTTAAAGCATTTGAGTCATTTAAATAGTGAACCAAATCGGCCACCCAACCCTCCAGGACCCGGTTGAGTCCAGTTCCAAAGATGGCGTCTATAACAATGTCTTGAGCTGTTATTTCTGGAAAATCCTCTTTACAACTCAATAAAATGGGCCAATCCTTGGCCACCTCTTTAATCCGGTTGTAATTGATAAGAAAATTAGGCGACCTTTTTGTACTGCAATTGGTAATATAAACAATTACTTGATAGCCGTGATTTATAAGGTGTCTGGCGATCACGAGACCATCACCCCCATTATTGCCACTACCACAAAATAGTTTCACCAGTACTGCATCAGCTTTTAATCGCTGATGAATTCTTTCAAAAACAAGTGTTCCAGCTCGTTCCATCAAATCAACACTAGTTAGGTGCTGTTTGCTAATCGTAGACTGATCAGCCTCTGCCAGTTGTTCTGCGCTTAAAATCTTCAATAGGTCTCTTTTAGATAAGCAATTTAATTAAATCTCAGCAATACCTCTTTATCAGATTTGTGAATTAGTTGGCAATTTGCAGTACCTAAAAACTAGGTAGTTTTAATAGGAAAACTTTACATTTGACTTTATAAAATTAATACATGAAAAATACTGCACTTACCTCTATTCATGAATCATTAGGAGCAAAAATGGTACCCTTTGCCGGCTTTAACATGCCTGTTCAATACGATGGGGTGAATATAGAACACCAAAACGTCAGAGAACATGTAGGTGTTTTTGATGTTTCTCATATGGGAGAATTTTTGATCAGTGGTCCTAATTCTTTAGAGTTGGTTCAAAGAGTTTCTTCCAACGATGCTTCAAAACTCACTGTAGGAGGAGCTCAATATGCGTACTTACCTAACGAAACTGGGGGTATAGTAGATGATATGCTGGTTTATAAAATAAAAGAAGACGAGTATCTTCTGGTGGTCAACGCTTCTAATATTGATAAAGACTGGGCTCATATTTCTAAGCATAACACCATGAATGCCGATATAAAAAACCTGTCTGATGATTACTCCCTACTTGCCATTCAAGGCCCTAAAGCGGTGGAAGCGATGCAATCTTTAACATCTGTAGATTTAAGTGCTATAAAATTCTATCATTTTGAGGTGGCAGATTTTGCCGGTATCGATCATGTTATCATTAGTGCCACTGGTTATACTGGATCTGGCGGTTTTGAAATCTACTGTAAAAATAGTGAGGCTGAACACATCTGGAAAAAAGTATTTGAAGCAGGAGCTAGTTTTGGAATAAAACCTGCTGGACTTGCCGCTAGAGATACCTTACGGCTAGAAATGGGGTACTGCCTTTACGGGAATGACATTGATGAAACCACTTCTCCCTTTGAAGCAGGACTGGGTTGGGTAACTAAATTCACCAAGCCATTTGTTAATTATGAGCAGCTACAAAATCATAAAGAAAATGGCGTTGATCGCAAGCTAGTTGCCTTTGAAATGAATGACCGCGCGATACCTCGCGGTGGTTACGAAATAAAAGACAGCAGCAATAAAGATATAGGTATAGTTACTAGTGGAACGATGTCTCCTTCTTTGGGAGTAGGAATCGGAATGGGATATGTGCCTGCGGTTGCAGCAACTCCAGGAAGTAACATTTACATTCAAATTAGAAAAAAATTAGTTCCTGCAACTGTGGTAACATTACCTTTTTATAAAAAGTAAACAGATTCATTTTTGAATAGAATTTTAATTTTAGGAGGTAGCGGTTTTATAGGTAATGCCCTTTATAAAGAACTAGCACCATTCTTTGATGTGCATGCTACTTTTAAAACAGATCATGCTCGTTTTGAAAAAAATAAACATTTCCATCAGTTTGATTACGATCTTGAACCTCTCGATATACTTTTAAATAACCTCAAGCCTAAGTTTATAGTAACTGCCTTAAGAGGAAATGTGACCAGTCTGGTGCGTTTACATTTTGAACTTGCAAAATATATAGAAAAGAATGACTGCAAGCTTATCTTTCTATCCAGTGCAAATGTCTTTGATCGGTTCACCAATTACCCTAGTTACGAATACGACAAAACACTATCTGAAAGTAGTTATGGAAGGTTTAAAATTAAAATTGAAAATGAATTACTGCGCAAACCTAGTGCTAAATATGTGATTTGCCGTATTCCTATGATTTATGGAGCAGGATCTCCCCGCGTTCATGAAATAAAAGCGCTTCTTAACTTAAATAAGGCAATAGATGTTTTTCCCAATGTGGTAATCAATGCTACTCACATTAACAAATTAGTACAACAACTGCATTATATTATCAATAGAAGAAGACGTGGTGTTTTTCATCTAGGCAGTAATGACCTGATACATCACATAGATTTAGTAAAAGATATTTGCCTGCAGTTAGGCCATCCTCAGCCTTTATTAAAACAGATTTTCGACTCCAATCAAGACCGATATCTCGCGGTCTTGCCCAAAGACAATATGCTGCCTAAACATTTACAACTCTATGTGGAAGAGGTGGTAAAAAGTAGTGTCGTGATGTAGAGGAATGTGCATAAGGCTTTCGCTAAAGCGAGATCGTATGACACTGTGTTATTTTGACCGGTAAAGCACCAGATTTAAAATAACTAAAGCATCGCAAGCCACTTATCCCCCCGAAATTTCTCCAAATAGAAAAACACGCCTAGTAACTCATAGCAACTACCATGGTATCCGCATCAAGTGCCGAAATTAATTTCCAAAGTTGAAATTATAAAATACTGCTTATTCTAAATTGTAAGCTTGCTCACAAATCAACCTGCCTACTGCCAACTAAAGACTGAGACTAAAAATTAAGGGATATACCGATCACTCCCCCAATTAGGTGGTCGCTTTTCTAAAAAGGCTGCTCTTCCTTCTTTTGCCTCGTCGGTCATGTAGATCAATCGAGTCATTTCTCCAGCAAATACCTGTTGACCTACCATTCCGTCATCAGTCGCGTTTAATGCAAATTTTGCCATTTTTATAGCTATAGGAGATTTCTTAAGGATTTCTTGCCCCCAATCGTATGCGGTTTGATCCAGTTCATCATGAGGTACAACCGCATTCACCATTCCCATTTCCATAGCTTCTTGAGCAGAATAAGTACGACCTAAAAAGAAAATCTCTCGTGCCTTTTTCTGACCTACCATTTTTGCGAGATAAGCACTTCCATAACCAGCATCTACACTGGCTACATCGGTATCTGTTTGTTTAAATACACCATGTTCTTTGCTCGCTATAGTCATATCACAAACCACATGTAAACTGTGCCCTCCACCTACTGCCCAACCTGGCACGGCACAAATAACCACTTTAGGCATAAAGCGTATCATGCGTTGTACTTCAAGAATATTAAGGCGTCCAGTTCCAGAAGCGTCTTTATAACCATCGTGACCACGAGCATTTTGATCTCCTCCGCTACAAAAAGCCCAGCCTCCATCTTTCTTTGAAGGCCCTTCACCGGTCAGTACGACTACCCCTATAGAAAGATCTTCTTGTGCGTCATAAAATGCTTTGATGAGTTCGCTGACTGTTTTAGGCCTAAAGGCATTGCGCACCTCAGGCCTGTTGAATGCGATACGGGCGATACCATTACATTTTTTATAGGTGATATCTTCAAATTCTATGGCAGTTTTCCAAGGTATGGACATAAGATCAGTTTTGTGACAAATATAAGATCTATCCTATTCATACCACACTCTCGCCACTGGAATCATAGAAACATAACCGCGTTGCATGTTCAATCATTTGGCATGGTGTTCTTTCTTGTTATCTTTAAAAACTAGAATAGGAACTGTTTCTACGTTGATGATTTTTGAGTTGTTGTTTTTGCGCACCCATTCACTCACGCGTTCCGTATCCACCTTAGTAGCTTTATACTTATTCCTTTTCTAGAAACTTTTATGTACTACTTGAGGCTCAAAGTCTATATAATTGATTGGATTTGTTATCGTAAATTAGTGGTAATAAGATGGTATTTGTTAAGCTTTCGCGAAAGCGAGATCACATCAACTCAAAATTAGTGTTCCTGTTTTTGAAATAGTTATATAGGTATTGAATATTTTAGGTATAGCATTGGTTACCATAACGTTGACATCTAATTCGTGATTTTTAGAACTGAAAAATGATTCCAATCGAACCAGATTGTTCTCCTGTTCTCTTTTGTTTAAGAAAATCATGTTAATCTTCTACAAGAAAAGATATCAAGTTGTAACTTTGCTTCATGAGTCAAAAGAAAAAGCCAGATTACGTAGTTTATGACGAAGAAACAGGCACCTATAATGCCGCACTTCTTCCCTACTCTAGTGGGGTATCGGCTCCTAAAATCACTACTCCAGATATCACCTCATGGAAACAGACCAATATCAATAAGGTCAATCACGAGATCAAATCCCAATTTGACCAACTTAAAGCGCAATACGACGCGATGCTTAAAAAATACGAGGATAACCAGCTTGTATATGGAGCAAAATTCTCTTTTGAACCTATCGTTGGTGCAACCTATCATTTATACCAAGGAACTAAAGATGCACTTCCTTTCCTATCTGTTATATCTCCAGAGGAGTGTTCTTGGGATTTTATTGGTACGTACAGGCTTACATCTGAAAAATTATGGGAAGAAATAGGAACATAAGTGATCGTACAAACGCGACAATCTTTTTGATCTTTCCTCTTTTTTAACAACCTACAGGTTCTTTTCAAATCGCTTTTGTCAGCTTTTTCTAAGTACAGCTAACCTGGTGCAACTGCACTTCTAATCAGGCGAAACCTACAAGAATAATCGTTACATCATGTGTGGCCGACTTAAAAAATACCTCAAAAAACTCCCCTGTATTTGATATTTAGCACCCTTAAGACCATATCATTGAAATGATTCTTTGGAGTAAATTCGATAGAACTATTTACGGGGTGGGCTGTAACAATTCAAGAGAATAATGGTCTTTAAATTGTCATCTCAAAATAAAACACAATGAAAACTTCAATAGGATTTTTAAACGGAAATCAAGAAACCAGCAACAGAACTAGTAACGCCATTACTTTTTCAGATATCTGGAACTCCAGACGTCGTTACAAATAAATTAATTATTTATTCCAAAAATTTAAATCATGAAAACATCCATAAAGATTTTAGACCTGAACTCTGATTTTCCAATGCTTTCTAGAAATCGTTCTACAGATGAGAACCTTCCTTTCAATGAAGACATGGAAGCCACTAGAACATTCTTTTTATGCTAAGAGCACTCGCGTTTTTTCAAACAAGTAGCTAGTTGAATTAGCCTTCTATCCTACTCCATTCCAAAGACACGTTAATTGAATCAGCATCAAAAACAGATAAATCCCTTAGTGAACGCTAAGGGATTTATTATGTTATTATTGTTTTGTGACTGTCAAATATTTACTTTTAAATGAAATAACAGATCATGAAACGATTTCCTCCACTATTACTATTCATTATGCTGTGTGCCAGTTGTAAGAATAGCTCCAATTCTACAGAAGATCTGGCGGTTAATCAGGGATTAGAGGATGCTCCTTCTGCAAACTTTAAAAGTGATCAACAAGTTCCTTCTGTACAAAACATTCCTCTTATAGAAGATCAAAAAGACTATACCTTAACCCCAATTGTAAAGGACCTTACTAATCCATGGGGCATGACTTGGTTGCCTAATGGCGATTTGATCTATACCGAAAAGGAAGGGAAATTGTACCGTTTTGACGGGAAGAAATCACATGAAATATCCGGAGTGCCCGAAGTGTATTTACGAGGTCAAGGTGGCTTACTCGATGTCACAATACATCCGCATTTTATAGAAAACAACCACCTCTATATTTCTTATGCCAGCATGGAAGGTGAAGGTTCGGGTGGAAATACCGCAATTGCAAGAGCCCTTTTAAAACACGATGAGTTGATCGATTTTAAAGTACTCTACAAAGCAACTCCCAATACAAAAAAAGGGCAACATTTTGGCAGTCGATTTGCATGGGACTCTGAAGGATACCTCTATTTTTCTATTGGTGAACGCGGAGAACGAGATATCAACCCACAAGATTTGAAGCGAGATGGTGGTAAAATCTATAGGATACATGACGATGGACGTATTCCAACAGATAATCCTTTTGTAGATGTTCCTGAAGCTAAAACCGCTGCTTTCACTTATGGAAACAGGAATCCGCAGGGGATGACGGTTCACCCAAAGACTGGTGAAATCATCGCTCATGAACACGGCCCTCAAGGTGGTGACGAAATTAACTTTATAAAACCTGGACGCAACTACGGATGGCCAGTCATCAGTTACGGTGAGAATTATGGAGGCGGTGAGTTTGCAGAAAGTACTTCCAAAGTAGGAATGGAACAACCTTTCTATTATTGGGTGCCGAGTATAGCGCCAAGTGGTTTTGCTATTCTTGATAATGCTGCTTACGGAGACTGGAATGGCAACTATTTAGTAGGCTCCTTAAAGTTCCAATACCTAGAAATGCTCTATGTGATGGATCAAGGGGTTATTAAAAGAGAAAAACTAGTCGACGGTTTGGGCCGATTGCGTAACGTGAAAATAGGACCTGACGGCTTGATTTATATTGCTGTGGAAGGCAAAGGGATTTTTAGAATAGATCGGTAGTTGTTGCGTTTATGGAAGGTGGAAGGTGGAATGTGGAATGTGGAATGTGGAATGTGGAAGGTGGAATGTGGAATGTGGAATGTGGAATGTGGAATGTGGAATGTGGAAGGTGGAATGTGGAAGGTGGAATGTGGAATGTGGAATGTGGAATGTGGAATGTGGAATGTGGAATGTGGAATGTGGAATGTGGAATGTGGAATGTGGAATGTGGAATGTGGAATGTGGAATGTGGAATGTGGAATGTGGAATGTGGAATGTGGAATGTGGAATGTGGAATGTGGAATGTGGAATGTGGAAAATAAATTTTTTGAACTGAAAAAGCGGACTTCAGTCCGCTAAATAAAAAAAACGCCCTAAGGCGACAAAATATATTCCCAGGGGCGGAATTCATTCCGCCTTTAAATAAAAGAACGCCCTAAGGCGACAAAATAGATTCCCAGGGGCGGACTTCAGTCCGCTAAATAAAAAAAACGCCCTAAGGCGACAAAATAGATTCCCAGGGGCGGAATTCATTCCGCCTTTAAATAAAAGAACGCCCTAAGGCGACAAAATAGATTCCCAGAGGCGGAATTCATTCCGCTAAATAAAAAGAATGCCCTAAGGCGACAAAATAGATTCCCAGGGGCGGAATTCATTCCGCTAAATAAAAAGAATGCCCTAAGACGACAAAACAGATTCCCAGAGGCGGAATTCATTCCGCCTTGCTATGATGTACCTATAAAATATCGAAAAGTTTCTCCTAGCTATAAATGCTGAGCTTTCTAATTGGATTTGAATTTGAAAGATACCTAAATCATTCGGCCTACTTTTGATGAAATCTTATCGGAATAAAAAACTTATAATAACATCAAATTTTATTCAATTACAAGGATACTTTACCGATTGGTTTGTATTTTTAAGCCACATCAAAGAAATTATGAAATACCTATTCATACTAGCCGCTGCATTTTTTTTTAGCAGTTGTGGCGGTACTAAAAAGAAGGAAGATACAGGAACCTATGCTGCAAATGCGGTACAAAAAACACCATTAGAGCAAAGTGTATCTCGTGGCAAGGAGATCTACGGCGAGCTTTGTGTAACTTGTCACCTACCCAATGGCAAAGGGGTTCCAGGAGCTTTCCCACCACTTCATCCTTCCGACTGGCTAGTCAACAAACGTAAAGAGAGTATTCATGCGGTTAAATATGGGTTAAAAGGTGAAATTCTAGTTAATGGTATGAGTTACAATAATGTCATGTTACCCTTAGGTTTAAGTGATCAAGAAGTAGCCGATGTAATGAATTACACCATTCAAAAGTGGAATACTGGCGCGATGGTTACCGAAGAGGAAGTCAAGGCTGTAAAAAAATAATTTGTTCTGTGAATCCGACGAGCATTTATAACTTCGTTGAATTTTTACAATAAAGATTACGTCGCTTCTCTTTGGACGTAACATTTTCTTTCTGCATATTTTTATGATAGGTGTACCGACTTTATTATTGAGCCACTTTTTACAGCGATTCTTTAGTATAGGTATACCAAACTTTTCTTGGTAGCTACCACATGGGAAATTCCCAGGGAACGTTAGCTGGATGCCCTTCCTTAAATTTTTAAGTTGTATTGCTTTGAAAGTTAAAAAAGCTTTTATTTAAGCACTTTAAAGTAATCTAGTAGAACAGCATCATTGATTTGTCGAGGCGTAAATATTTCTAATAATTGTGGTTGATCATTACTAGAGAACAGCTTTTTACATGCTTTCGCGAAAGCGTTCTGCTTACTAATGCTTTTATAGTTTACACCATGCATCCTACAGAGGTGTTGAGCAGTAAGCTGGTGCTTCGTCTCAAAATAAGTATCAAACACCTTAGTGTCTTTATGGCCAGGCAAAATTCTAAAAATCCCACCACCTGAATTGTTGATGAGAATTATCTTAAAGTTTTTGGGTATGTAGTTATTCCATAAAGCATTGGAATCGTAGAAAAAACTAAGATCCCCTGTAATTAAAACTACGGGTTGATCAATGGCCATCGCTGCTCCTATGGCTGTGCTGGTACTTCCATCGATACCACTAGTACCTCGATTAGAAAAAACGGTATGCGTAGCATTCATCTGGAAGAGTTGCGCATACCTGATCGTGCTGCTATTCCCTAACTGCAAGACAATAGCGTCTGGTAACCTTGAAAATATCAATTCAAATACCTTAAAATCAGACCAAGGCATTTGCGCAAAATAATCTGCTCTCTTGACTAAACACCCATGAAAATGCTGCATCCATCTTTTTTGATACGTACTTTTCATATCAACTTCAGGCAAATGACGCACCCATTTTTGTGGTTTTACTTGGATATGACCTGCTAGTTTAAAAAAGGTGTCATACGCACGGCGTTTTCCTACATGATAATGTGCTTTAGTCTCAAAACGTCTTAAGAATTGTTTGATCTTTTTAGACACAATCATCCCACCTATGGTGATCACAAGATCTGGTTGAAGGTCTTGAATCTGGTCTTCTTCCCTCTCTATTGGAGCGATTAAGGTATCTATACTCCAAATCACTTTTTCATGTACCACATTGCTGCTCACCTCGCTCATTACAAGAACACTAGGGTCACTAGTTAATATATCTAAATCTTCCTTATTCAATACTGGCGGATTTAGCGTTGCTAGTATCACGAGTTTCTTTTTGGCTGTTTTCCATTGGGCAGTAAAGCGATCTGGAATAGCGGTGGATTCGTCCTTTAACAGGTTGATTACCTTGACCTGGAGGGAAGGGGTTTTCACCCTGCTGTATAGGGGCTCTTCAAAAGGTATATTGATATGGACCGGGCCATATTTTGAGATAGCAGTATTAATTGCTTTATTAATCCATCGCTCATTAGTTGCAATTCCTTCTTTGTCCTGTAACGAGGTGATCATCTCTAGCTGCGTATCGTATAAGATATGGTTGGCATATACATGTTGTTGTCTAATGGTCTGTCCATCACCTATATCTATTTTGTGTAGTGGTCGGTCTGCACTGAGTACTATAAGTGGGATTTCTGAATAATAAGCCTCAGCAATTGCCGGGTAATAGTTCAATAAAGCACTACCACTAGTACAAAGTACGGCTACTGGCTTTTGCAATTGCTGGGCCATCCCTAGAGCTACATGGGCTGCACAACGCTCATCAACAATGCTATAACAATTAAAAAAATCGTTTTCTGAAAAGCCTATAGTTAATGGAGCGTTTCTAGAACCTGGCGAAATAACAATATTCCTAATACCTCTTTCTTGAAATAAAAGGATGACTTGTTGAGCATGTAAAATTTCTGGATACATAAGCTACAAAGGTAGTTGCGAAAAACGGTGTAACCAACTTCCTTAACAGCTTCTTACGATACTTCATGAATAAGATACCCGCATGTTATTCAAGACTCTAGACCTGAATGATTTTGGTAAAAATGTAAGGCGCCTTGTGCTTATTGTAATTTGCTAATGTATTGATCCAAAACGCAACATCACGCTACCAAATAAGTCTTATAGACCACTTTATTATCAAGCTTTACAAATTAAGGGTTGGACACTTGGAAGTTAAAAAATCATTTTATTGGCTGGATTCACTCCTTAATAATTAAATAAAAATGACAAAAACCTCCCGTGTAACAATAGATAACAACTATAATTTCTAATCGTTAAAATTTACGATCCTAAAGGTATCGCTTAAAGAACGGAATACTGCAGAAAACAAAGCGGGAGGGGTAACCATCTACTGGACTTTCTAACAATACAGTTAATCTGTGTTGTTTTACTTTGTATAAATTCAATCGAAGATTTTTTTAAAAATCAAACTAGTTTATTTGAAATATTTAGACGATATTTAAATTTCCATAAAAACAGTTCCAACTATGATTCTATTAAAATACCTAATCTTTTATTCGTTTGTAGGATTGTATCAATCTGCTTTATTTATTATGCTTGGTATAAGAAAAGGTTCTTGTTATTTTAAATCATGGAGTGATCATCCTAAGGAGCAGCGCCAAGGAGCAGGATTTAAGACCACATTATTGCGCACTGCTTTTAGAAGTGTCTTATAAGTAATTTATAATACTTTTTTCATTGTAAGTAATTTATTCACGGTCTCCTCGTATTCTGCTTGTGGATTACTTGAAGCAGTAACCCCGCCTCCTACATAAAGGTCGACCTCTTGGTCATAGAGTTGCATGCATCTTAAATTCACAAAATAATTTGCTGTGCATTCATCCACAATACCTAAATATCCAGTATAGAAAGAACGCTCGTAGTTTTCATGCTGCAGAATAAACTTCAATGCTTGATTTCTAGGCATCCCACACACTGCAGGAGTTGGGTGTAAAGCATCTATAAAATTACTGGAATCTTCTGCAGAAACAGAGGCGCTAATATCAGTACGTAAATGTATCAGGTTACCTGCTTGAACCGTGGTTACTTCTGATTTACGAATGTCTTTCGCACCCTTTTTATGGAGGTGATCAATAATAAAGTCTGTGACCAATTCTTGTTCTTGTAGTTCTTTTTTACCCCAATGATGCAGGTGATTTTCTTTATATATGGCTGTTCCTGCTAGTGACATCGTTTGTAGTTTCCCGTCTTTTACGCTTAGCAATACTTCTGGTGTAGCGCCCATCCATTTTCCCACTTGAGGGTGGTAAAAAAAATAACAATTAGCTTCCATATACTGATTTAATAAATTCGAAAGAATTTTTAAATCGGAAGCTTTTTTTAAAAAGCGTTGCTTACGCGAAAGTACCACCTTTTTCAAAGGCGTATCTTTCAACATCGTTACTGCTTTTTCAACCAGTTTTACGTACCGATGTTGCTCCACTTCTTCCATTAAATCGAGCCTATTGATTTCTTGAACTGCTGGCGATTGATTATTATTTATAGTAAAGTATTGATCATCTTCAGCGATAATAAACACCTGATTTTCAGATTTTTGGAATTCAGAAAAAACAGCATAAGTCATATTGTCAGGTGCTGTAGTATACCACTTTTGATCGCGTTGTGAAACAACTCGCACGCGATGGGTGTTGGCAGTTCTTAGTAATAAGAATGGCAGTTGTTTTTCCAGTAAATCAGCCAGGTATGGGAATAAATTTTCGCGCAAGCGGTAAAGAAATAAAGGTTAAAAATTCTGTTATTTTCTCAAAGCTATAGTCGTCAATTTACAGATAGAAATAAGCTTGTCTTCTTCATCTGTAATTCTGATTTCCCAAAGCTGAGTTGTTCTGCCTTTGTGCAAGAAACGAGCTGTCGCAAATACGTGGCCATCCTTTTTAGACCGGGTGTGGTTGGCACTAATCTCTAGACCGCGAACGGTAAAATGATCAGTATCTAAGAACAAATAACTTGCAGCACTTCCAACCGACTCTGCTAACGCTACACTAGCACCTCCGTGCAGCACGCCATCTGGTTGATGCACTTTTGAAGTAACCGGCATTCGAGCAGTTAGAAAATCATCTCCTACGTCTACAAAATCAATATTTAGGGTTTCCATTAGCGTATTGCGACTTATAGCATTACAACGCTGTAGTATCTTTTCTTTGTCCATATCTTTACCAAAAATAAGCCATCCTAAAAGAATACGTATTTATTGTTTGAATTTCCTGAAAAATAAAAGGTCTACAAGTACCGTTTTTTAGCACTAATAGAAAACAAAGTATCGTATAAGCTGAGGTTTCTTTAGATATCGGCATCAAAAGCAAACATCTCAATTTTATCAATTTAAAAATAAATGGCAGCATAATGGTAAAAACAGTTTCCTATACGCATACTAATTCCTATGAGACTCTTTTTGAACTCACAGAAAAGACAAAAAATATCTGGATTTGCTTTCATGGCTTAGGATATTTAGCTGCGTATTTCAAGCGCTATTTGGAAGGTCTTCATGCTCAAGACAATTTTGTAATCGTGCTTCAAGCACCGTCAAAATCGTATATAGGATCTGATTTTAAACACGTAGGTGCTTGCTGGTTAACTAGGGTTGATACCGCTCGAGAAATGAACAATAACTTGGAGTACATCCACGGGGTGCTAGCCGCTGAAAACCTCGTAGGAGATCCACGTATAGTTCTTTTTGGTTACTCGCAAGGCGTATCTATTGCTATGCGCTTTTTAAAGAGTTACCTCCAGCCAGTCAAAGCACTCCTATTGCACAGCGGCAGTATTCCTGAAGAGCTAACATCAGAGGATGGTGCACATTTTAAAAAGTATTGTTCTAGGTTCATACACATCGCTGGAACAAACGATGAATATTCTACCGGTACTATTACAAAAAGAGAAAAAGAAAAAATAGAACTCCTTTTTGGAACAGATTGTGAGTTGTATCGACCTAAAATAAAACACGTAGTTCACGTCCCGCTTATTAAAAAAATCGCTAAAACTTTGTAATTATGGAGCTTATTTTTGCCACACACAATCAGAATAAATTATTAGAAGTACAGGCTTTGATGCCTTCTCACATCACATTAATAAGCCTCCAAGATTTGGGTTTTGAAGAAGACATACCAGAAACTTCTGGCACCATTGCAGGAAACGCCATTCAAAAAGTAGCGTATTTAAAAAAATACTATGACCTGCCCATTTTTGCAGATGACACAGGACTTCTAGTAGATGCATTAGGTGGAGAACCAGGAGTTTATAGTGCTAGATACGCTGGTGAAGGCAAGAATAGCGAGGACAACATGAATTTATTGTTAGAAAAGTTAACAGACAATAACCATAGAGACGCGAGATTTGTTACTGCTATTGCCTTAGATTTGAACCATAAACAGACATTGTTTGAAGGCATTTGTGAAGGAAGCATTTTAAAAGAGAAAAAAGGAAGTCAAGGCTTCGGGTACGATCCAATATTCCAACCGAAAGGTTTTCACCAATCCTTTGCCGAAATGTCACAAACCGAAAAAGGTGCGATAAGCCATAGAGCTAAGGCTTTGTTCCAGCTTATTGCCTATTTGAGAGATGTTAATTAAATGATAAAAGCCTATTAAATAAGTGCTTTAGTTTATTTTTATAATTCTATGAAATTACATTACTACATTGCGTTGTTATTATTTTCTTTGTCCCTTACGCTGGGTAAGGCTCAAGATAAAAATCAAAAACCCGCAGAGGCGATTAGCAGCGTTGTCAATGGAAAAGTCCTCAACGCCAAAGACAATTCCATCCTAGAGAATGTTAATATTGTAAACCTCAATCAAATCAAAGGAACCTCAACCACTAAAGAGGGACTTTTTAAAATTGCTGCCAAAGTTAACGATACTCTTTATTTATCTTATTTAGGGTTTGAAACCATCAACGTAAGAGTTACAGAAGACTGGCTCAAATTTGGTAATGTCACCATCTCCATGACTGAAAAAGGAATTGCTTTAGACGAAGTTACTGTTACCGAGACCTCCTTGACCGGATTTCTTGAAATAGATGCTAAACGCGCTCCTATCTACGCGACGAGAAGGTACAAAATAAGTGGGTTGCCAAAAGGTTATGAAGCTGGTGACAGCGAGCCAGGTGCAATAACGCAAGTACTAGAAAGTGTTTTTAATCCGGCAGATTTCTTATATAATACTTTTGGAAAAAAGGGGCAATCCATGCGTAAATTACGTCAGGTCAAAGAACAAGACGAAATTAGAACTTTATTACAAAGCAAATACGACCGAGAAACACTAATGAACTTGCTGCAATTGGACAAAGTAGATATAGATGCTATTTTAAGAAATTGTCAGTACTCTAAGCAGTTTATTGAAACCGCAAACGATTTGCAGATTCTAGATGCCATAAGTGAATGCTACGAAGAATATAAAGTATTAAAGACCTCGAAAGACAAAAATTAAAAATAACCTCAATAAAAACAATCCGTGAATTTTAAATACATCATAATCAGCATTATGTCAATCAGCCTATTTATAGGATGTAAAGGCATAAAAACTAAAGACATTAAGCCGAGTACAAGTGCTTCTGTAACGGGCCCTAGTAAATCAGTACTCGATTATTCTCAAGTAGAGGTCATGGATTATGCCAATACCATTACCGTAGAAGAATTAAAGGAACAACTGTATTACTACGCCAGTGATGAAATGGAGGGACGTTATACGGGTAGTCCAGGACAGAAAAGAGCCGTAAATTATTTAAGAGATCAATACAAGAAAATGGGGGTTGCAGGAGGTGCTCCTTATGGTGCTTATTTTCAAGTAGTGCCTGGAAAGGCTTTTGGAAAGCCAGAACTTTCTTCTGAAAATGTATTGGCTTTTATAGAAGGTAGAGAATTTCCAGATGAAGTATTGGTGATTTCTGCCCACCTTGATCACGTCGGAATGGAAGATGGTCAAGTGTTTAATGGAGCTGATGATGATGGTAGTGGTACGATAGCCCTCCTGGAACTAGCAGAAGCATTTAAGCAAGCGGTCAATGACGGCTATGGACCTAGAAGGTCGATACTTTTTTTACATGTTACTGGAGAAGAAATAGGTCTTAAGGGAAGTGCTTTTTATGCTGATAACCCTGTTTATTCAATGGAACATACGATTGCTGATCTTAATATTGATATGATAGGCCGCATAGATCCTGACCAAAAAGATGACCCAAACTATATTTATTTGATCGGTAGTGATATGCTTTCTCAAGACTTACATGATATCTCTGAAGCAGCAAATAAAAAATCTGTGAATCTAAGATTGGACTATACTTATAATGGTAAAAATGACCCCAACCGTTTTTACTATCGAAGCGATCATTACAATTTTGCTAAAAATAATGTTCCTGTAATATTCTATTTCAACGGAGTTCATGAAGATTATCACAAAGCTACAGACACGCCTGACAAAATTGAATACGAGTTGTACCAAAAAAGAATAAAATTAATATTCGTAACTGCATGGGATGTCGCAAATGCAGACCAACGTCCAGCACTTAACTAATCCATTCTATTTATACCATATTAAAAAAGCGCTTCCTTCAGGGAAGCGCTTTTTACTAGTCCTTTTAATGAAGAATGAAGGGGCAGAAAACCTATACAACTTGTCAGTATTGATGGATCAGGGTCTCGCTTTCGCGAAAGCACGCAACAATGAGGTTGTTATGCATCTGTCTCTATCCCTGCAAACTCTTGTTGTATCGCCATTCTTAAGCGGCGGTAATAATCCTCTTCCAACCAGTCTTTATAATTATTAGTGTTATTAATAATGCAGTAAGCATATCTTCGTATTCGGTCTTTAATATCTTCCTTAAGCAATTTTGCTAGAATACGTGCGTCAAAAACATCTTCACTATTTTCGATACACCATTGTACGTGCTGTGCGATGGATTCGTCAAGTACATCCTTGGACTTTCTGTTTTCTTTGGTAATGCGTTTATACGCTCCTTTGATATCAAAGGTAAAATCTTTGGTATTGGGAAACTCGGCTTTGATGGCTTCCGGCATTTTGTAAACAAAGTTGCGTTCTATCTCTTCATCTGAAACAATATTTTCTACATAGAAATCTGGAGACCTAAATACTTGCTGCCAATCTATAGGTTCATTCCATAAACCGAAACGAGCCACGTTATTACCTAAATCTATAATTTGGAATTCCTTTTTATTTTCAAGAATACGAGAGCCACGACCTATCATTTGATAATAAAGAGTGAGGGATTTGGTTGCTCTATTTAAAATAATGCATTCCACACTAGGCTCATCAAAACCAGTAGTTAGAATACTAACAGAAGTAAGAACGGCATCTGGCTTATCCCTAAACCATCTCAGGATCTCTTTACGCTCTTCTTTGGTATTAGTATTATCCAAGTGCTTTACCTCTATTCCGGCACGTCTAAAGGTTTCTTCTACCTCAATACTGGTTCTGATACCATTATTGAAGATTAAGGTTTTTTTACCCTTTGCTACTTCATTGTACGACTGTACTAGCTTATCCTGCATGGTTACTGCTGTGTAGAGTTTCTCACTACTTTTGACGGTATAGTCTCCATTCATTCCTATAGTAAGTCCACTTAGGCCTACATCGTAAGTATGCGTAACAGCTTGAGCAAGAAATCCTTGTTCTACCAGTGAAGTGATGCTATTACCCACTATTAGTTCTTTATAGTTGTCCTTCATAGGCAACTTAAAGTTAGAACTCAATGGTGTCGCTGTCACCCCTAACATAAAACAGTGATCAAAGTATTTAAATAACTTTCTAAAACTGTTGTAGTGAGCTTCATCAATAATGACCAGACCTATATCGTCCAATTTCAATTTATCGTCTTGAATACGGTTGTTTAAGGTTTCTACCATAGCTACAAAACAATCGTATTCTTTTTGATCGTCAAGTTCTTTTACTTTAGAATTAATGACCTTATTTTTTACATTAAAACCGTTAAGCATTTTAGAAGTTTGCTTACAGAGTTCAATACGGTGGGTTAATATCACCACCTTTTTGCCGGTTTCTCTAATGTACCGGCGCACCATTTCAGAAAAAATAACTGTTTTACCACCACCAGTAGGCAATTGATACAACAAATTATAATCATCTGGTTGATTTTTTATACGTTCAAAAACCGCTTCCAGATCGCGTTCTTGGTAATCGTATAGGGATTTAATTTCAGTAGGAATTTTCATCGACATTGCTCTGGATTTTCATTTTTGAGATTTGCAAAAATAGGCCTTTTCTAAAGGTATTAAAGGTTGTGTAGTGTTAAGAATCTAATATAATTTTTATTGATAAGAATTTAACGCTCTAAAATGCGTTTAAATGGTAATTTTACGTTTTTAACAATAACTAAATTGGAACAGTCCACTACACAAAAAAAAACTAGGTTCAGACCTGATCGTGCTCACAGATACTACAAGCTTACAGGATTTTACAGTTTTGTAACTAGTAGCATCAAGAAATCTATGCCCCCAGTATTAGTTGTTGTTGGTATTCTAATTGTTATTCACTTTGCTTTGGATGGTGGATTAATGGGGCTTCTGGAACTTGCAGTTGAAGAATTACCGGACTACGGCGTTCTTGCTTTTTTCTATGTGTCAGAAACCCTATTGGGATTGATTCCCCCAGAGTTATTTATCGCTTGGGCGGGAGAAACCAGTACTCCTATTTTAAATTTATTTCTTATCGCCTTATTTTCTTATTTAGGAGGCTTTACTTCTTACTCCATAGGTAAAAGAGCCTTAAGGATTCCCAGTTTACACAATTATCTGGAAGTCAAAATGGCCAAACAACTGGTAATGGCTAGAAAATGGGGTGGGGTACTTATAGCGGTTGGCGCTTTACTTCCCTTACCTTTTTCTATGGCGAGTCTAGTAGCAGGAATGTTGCGTTTCCCGGTAAAGCAATGGATTCTAATTGGCTTATTGCGTTTTGTGCGTTTTGCTATATACGGAGCTGCTATTTTTTCTTTAGTATAGAGAAGTTAATGAGAAGATATGAACTGTTTTCTAACCATGTATAGCTGTAATTGAATATTTGGGTAGTCTAAGGGTACACTGATCGATTATAACTGCTTAATCGTGCTGATTTAGCTTTGAATTTAAGGTGATTCTTCTGCTTCCTTGTACTTTTTCTACTTTTGGTCCAATCGCAGCATTCTATAGCATTGGGATTGCAAGTCTGAGGTAAAGAAGGAAGAAGGAAGCACCAATAATGACGTGCAACTACAGCGTCCACGACGAAGAGTTTATGGAAGATCATGTAGCTTTAATCAAAGCAACATTCTAGTCGCTTAGATCGCATGCTTCAAAACCCATTTGAGTACATACTGCTTACAAAAAAAGCACCTGCTTACGCAGGTGCTTTATAGTTCAAGTGGGAACTGCTTAGTTCTTATTTAGTTCCGTTTCTTTCTTTGCATTTTCTTTTGCTTGTTCCATTCCTTTTTCTACCATATCAAAGAATTGGTCTAACTTCGGAAGTACCACGATTCTGGTACGTCTATTTTTAGAACGACCTTCGGCAGTATCATTACTAGCAACTGGCATATAATACGATCTTCCAGCAGCAGTCATGCGTTTAGGGGCAACTTTAAAGTCTTCTTGTAACACTCTGGTAACAGCAGTTGCGCGAGCTGTACTTAAAGCCCAGTTATCTGCAAATTTTGCTGAAGAGATAGGTTGGTCATCTGTATGGCCTTCTACCATGATTTCGATTTCTGGCTTGTCATTTACTACTTTGGCTACTTTACCTAAAACAGCAATAGCTTTATCATTAATTTTATCACTACCACTAGCAAATAATAACTTATCAGAAATAGAGATATATACCACTCCTTTTTCTACGTTAACGCTTATATCTTCATCTTGCAAATTACCTAAAGAACTTTTTAAACTAGTCACTAAAGCTAGTGTTACACTGTCCTTTTTGGTGATCGCATCGTTTAAAGACCTGATTTGCATATCTTTTTCTTTCAGACTTTCTAGAGAACGCTCTAAATTTCTACTACCCGTAGTAGATAGCGTTACTAGATCCCCTTGATTACTTAAAAGTGCGTTATTAGAATTTTTAAGGGTTTCAATTTGTTCTTTAAATCCTTCAATTCGGGCATTTGCTGCTCTTTCATCTGAAAGACAAGCATTTAATTTTACTGTTGCAGTATCTAATAGTTCTTTAGTTTCTTTTTGTTTTGCAAGCGCTGCTTCAAGATCTTTTTTGGATGCACAGGAAACGATAAGTCCCCCTGCGAGCAATATTAAAAATAGGTTCTTCATTTTATAATTGTTGTTTAGTTTGTTAAATAACAACTCAAAATTAGCAATATCCTACAAGAAGACATGATCATTAACAAGGATTTAAGTTATTACAGGTTATTTTTGATAGGTCTTCTTTCCTTTTACAAAGTATTGATAGACGATACTTAAATTAGTGTTCCCAAATGTTAGAGTATGCTCAAATGCTCTTATTCTTTTTCTTTTCTTTAATAGCGATCCTAGCTGACTATAAAAATAAAAATGCGCCTTCAGTACTGCCAAAAAATGAGCAAACTTCAGTTCGCTAAGGAATTTTAGTGCTGCTATACCATCCATAAGCATTCTCATCGTCAAAACTCCTATCCATAAACTGGAGTGATCGTTTTTGACTATATTATACAGACAATTTCTAAAATTATAAAAAGACTTACTCGGGTGCAATGTATTTAAAGTACCTCCTCCCAGATGATATACAATTGATTGTGGCTCGTAACTAATTACAAAACCTGCATGCCTCAACCTCCAGCATAAATCAACTTCTTCTTGATGAGCAAAATAGTCTTCATCCAGCCTACCAACATTTAAATAAGCGCTTTTCCTTAGAAACAAACAGGCACCACTCGCCCAGTCTAAGTCAATTACATCGTCGTACTGCCCACTATCTTTTTCTATGGTGTCAAAAAGACGACCTCTACAATACGGGTAGGCATAACGGTCTATAAATCCGCCAGCAGCACCGGCGTATTCAAAAAACGCTTTCTTTTTATCATCGCGAATTTTAGGCTGGCATGCAGCAAGTTTTGAATCGGTTACAAATCTCGAGACGATTACATCACACCAGCCAGAAGTAACCGCAACATCGCTGTTGAGTAAACAAACCACCTCTTCCGATATGCTTTCTAGAGCTGTATTATACCCACCTGCATACCCCCTATTTTCTTCCATAGCAATAATCTTCACCTCTGGATAATGAGTTGTTGTCCATTCTATCGAATCGTCAGTAGAGGCGTTGTCTGCCAGATAAATTACATGTTCTTTACTGTGTTCCACCACGCTAGATAGATAGGTTTTGAGCAACTCTATTCCATTCCAATTTAATATGACAATTCCTATTTTCATAACACGTATTCAGGTAGGTCTGGGATAAAATGGTAGGTTTGGTTTTCATAATCCATGGTACAAAAATAATGCTCCATACCGTTAGTAAGCATTAAATAATCAGCTTTTAAAGATAAATTATACCTGGCTATTTGATCAAAAACCGACTGATCAATCTTAATGCTAGGCGCTTTACACTCTACTACTAAATGTATAGAGCCATCGGTGTTACAACTAATAATGTCATATCGTTTAGTTGTTCCTGCAATGATCAATTGTTTTTCTATGTTGATGAGGTGTTGCGGGATCCGCTTTCGCGAAAGCAAAAACAAAACAACATGTTGCCGCACCCATTCTTCTGGTGTCAAAATGACAAACTTTTTCCTGATTTGGTCAAAGATAGCACGTCCTTTTTCAGTACTTTTGACTCTGAAATTTCCAGTTGGTAGTCGCAATGGCTTCATAGCACAATAATACAAAAACAACAACAGCTCTCGATGAGTGATGTCACAAACATTTTAGCTTCCTTAAAGCAAAGAAAATACGCCCCCGTATACTTTTTATGCGGCAGCGAGCCTTATTTTATAGATCAAGTTAGTGATTATATAGAAGATAACGTTCTTGATGAAGGTGAGAAAGGCTTTAATCAAATGGTTATTTACGGCAAAGAAACCAGCATGGAAGAAGTACTGGAAAATGCCAAACGCTATCCCATGATGTCAGAGTACCAGGTCATTATCGTAAAGGAAGCACAGCATCTAGTGAAGCAATTAGCGCTACTAGAAAGCTATATCGAGCAACCTCAACCCACCACGATTCTTGTATTTGCTTACAAATACAAAACGCCTGATGGCCGCAGCAAAATTACTAAACTATTAAAAAAACATTCGGTTTACATGGAAAGCAAGCCTCTTTATGAGAATAAGATTCCTGCTTTTGTCACTGGCCGTTTCCAAGAAATGGGATATCAAATCCATCCTAATGCCACCCGAATGCTGGTTGAATTTCTAGGAACTGATCTGAGTAAAATCAATAACGAACTTTCTAAATTAGCTTTAGTACACCCCAAAGAACACCCTATTACTCCTCAAGTCATCGAGGACAATATAGGGATCTCTAAGGATTACAATAATTTTGAGCTGCGCAAAGCGTTAGGGGCAAGAGATGTGGTAAAGGTGCATAAAATCATCAACTATTTTACAGAGAACCCTAAGGAAAACCCGTTGGTACTAACAACAGCTCAATTATTTAGCTTTTTCACTCAATTATTAAAAGTACACACCTTAAAGGACATGAATCCGCAAGCAGTGGCAAAAGCTGCTGGGGTGAATCCGTTTTTTGTTCAAGAAATTATTACAGCTGCAAAAAACTACCCGATGAAATACTGCAGTCGCGCTATTCAAGTGATTAGAGATATGGATGTCAAATCAAAAGGTGTAGGAACGCATCAAGCAACGCATGCTGATCTTTTAAAAGAAGCCATGGTAAATATCATGTCTAAGTAATGGCAGAAGCAAGTAAATTAAAAGCCTGGATCAGTGCTGCAAGATTAAGAACACTACCGTTGAGTATTAGTGGGATTTTGGCGGGAAGTGCTTACGCATATTGGGGTTTATATCAAGGAACATTAGCTAAGTCTATCTTAGAAAACATACAAAAAGAAAAAGGTTATCACCAGCTGTCAAATAATTTGCGAAATGAACTTTCAGAGGTTCTTGACGTATATCTAATTGATTTTAATTACTTTATTCCAATCCTTGCATTAATTACAACTCTGGGATTCCAAATCCTTTCGAACTTTGCTAACGATTATGGTGATGGAGTAAAAGGAACGGATAATGAAGATCGCATAGGCCCCATGCGGGCGATTCAAAGTGGTATCATCAGTCCTCAAGAAATGAAACGTGGCATGGTCATCACGGCAATACTTACTCTAATCAGTGCAGTGCTCCTTATATATGTAAGTCTAGGAATGGACCGTTTATTGATTTCCTTATTCTTTTTAGCATTGGGTATCGCGGCCATCTGGGCAGCGATTAACTATACCGTAGGGGATAATGCTTATGGTTATCGCGGACTAGGTGATGTTTTTGTTTTTGTCTTTTTTGGTCCAGTTAGTGTCATGGGGAGCTATTATTTAATTACCAAAACCAGCAATTGGGAAATGATTTTTCCTTCGATCACCATAGGCTTATTGAGTGTTGCCGTTCTCAACCTGAACAATATGCGAGATATGGAAAGTGATAAAAAGGCTGGAAAGAATACCATAGTCGTAAAGCTGGGACTTGCTAAGGCTAAGTGGTTGCATTACGCAATGATTTTAATTGCTTTTTTAAGTGCCCTAAGAATTACTGGAAACCTTCAGCATGCTCAGCTTGTTCTCTTTAAAATAAGCAGCATAAAGGAGCTCAATTACATAGCTTTTCTTCCGCTACTCGCCTTCATTCCTTTAATTATGCATGTATTTAAAGTCAAAAAAACAAGTGCTCCTGCCCTACTGGATCCTGAGCTAAAAAAGGTAGCATTATCTACCTTTCTTTTTGCGGTGCTCTGTGTGATTAGTATTTGGATGTTATCTTGACATTCAACTGTTGTTGATGGTGCTCCCTTTTTATAGGGCTTTCTCTTTTAAAAGCAGGAATATTTTCAAACACTATACATGCGTTACATGCGGCATTATAGATCCTTTTCAGGAAATAAAATTGCGTTAATTTAAACTTCAAAACTTGTAGTTATTAAGATTATGATGTATATTTAAGTCAGTCTTATAAGGCAATAACCGTTTAAAAAAAACTACTTAACCAAAAATCTTGAAAATTATGGCTAGAGCTATGTTTGAGTATACTAAAATGATACTTGAAAAAGTGAGTTTCGATTCTACACTATTTTGCAAGGAATTACAAAAGGCAGTTAGTCGTTTATTACCCTTTGAAATAAAAGAATTAGAAATTTGGATCAAACAACTGGTTTTACAACATCCAAAATTAGGATCGTGCATGACTTTATTGGAGGGATCATAACTCAAAAATGAATTCTTCAAAAAAGGATAAAAGGAATTGAAATTCCTTTTATCCTTTTTTTTATTCTAACAAGTGAACAACTTCTGCTGCATCGACCTCAAAGCCGCGGCACAAACACGTAGCGGTGAAGTGCGTCACTTCGGTATTACCTTCCCGCAAGCGGACTTATTATTTGTACATTTTGAAAAGCGATCGCTCCTTTTACCACTCCAGCAATAACGGTTCTTAATGCTTCAATAATTTGCATTTTGAGTTCGCTTTTATGGTAGATTAAACTCACTTCACGAGCTGGGGACGGGTCTTCAAAGAATCTCAAATTTGCTTTCTTATGATCTGATAAATCCATAGTGTTTAAATAAGGCAGTAAGGTCATCCCCAGCCCTTCATCGGCAAGTTTGATCAGGGTTTCAAAACTACCGCTTTCTAACATAAAACGCTCTCTATCCGTATCTCTTGAACTGCGACATAAATTTAATATACTGTCCTTAAAGCAATGTCCGTCCTCTAAAAGTAGTAACTCATCTATATTGATATCTTCTACTTTAATTTTGGTTTTTGGCTGGCTCGATAACCTCGGATCATAAGCTACGAAAGGCTCGTAGTATAAAACTCGCTCTTTGATCATTTCGTTTTTCAGTGGGGTAGCCGCAATTGCAGCATCTATACTCCCATCTTGAAGACTTTCTATAATGTTTTCTGTTGTTAGTTCTTCTATACGCAGTTTTACTTTCGGGTATTTATTTACAAAATTGGCTAGAAACATCGGCAACAAAGTAGGCATAACCGTAGGAATAATCCCTATCTTAAATTCGCCACCTATAAAACCCTTTTCCTGATCTACAATATCTTGAATGCGATCACTTTCATTAACTATATTACGTGCTTGATTGACTATTTTCCTTCCTGTCTCAGTAAGCTCGATAGGTTTTTTACTTCTATCAAAAATTTGTACATCCAGCTCGTCTTCTAGTTTTTGAATTTGCATACTCAGCGTAGGCTGAGTCACAAAAACCTTATCTGCTGCTTTGGTGAAGTTTTGATATTGGGCAACGGCAAGAACATATTTTAACTGTGTGATTGTCATGATAGATATTTTCTACAAAAATAAGGAATGTCATTTGATTTATCTATCATGATAAGCGGGTATTTCTTTTCTAAAATAAGGAGTTGCATTAACGGTATTGAGGTTGGTTTGCTTTCGCGAAAGCGAGCTTGGCACAGGTACAACTTATCAAATCCATACGTACCTTTAACCAACTTTCTGCTTCTCTAGCAGTCCTTTCAGGACGTATTCTCGCAATGATTGCAGTCATTTTTGCGCAGCATTTTTAGTCGCACACAAGCAGCAACAATATGCGATTCAAGCTCCTTTTGAAACAATTGACCTCCCACCAACAGTAACCATAACAGAACAACAAGAATTAGAAAAGTCCATTTTTAATGCCAATTGCGCTTCTTGTCATC
This sequence comes from Nonlabens sp., assembly GCF_018401815.1. GTDB lineage: Bacteria > Bacteroidota > Bacteroidia > Flavobacteriales > Flavobacteriaceae > Nonlabens. Next base: position 357,947 of record NZ_JAGYKG010000003.1, on the reverse strand, counting down.
AATAACATAAAAAAGTAGTAGGACCTCACCCAGCGTAGAGAAATGGAATGGATCTATACTTGGATCTATAAGAGTACAGCGATGATCCAATCTGGAGATGCGCAAGCAGTGGCCCAATATACAGTGTACAAGCCATCTAATAGGAAGGTGTTCCCTCCACTTTTAACTGAAGAGGTAGCCGCTATCCGGTCATGGATGGAGCTGGCTAAATAATTAACAAGACATTAAAAAAGCATCTTGAGGTTAATTGTAACTTTGATGTTTCATTTTAAAACCAACACCATGTCAACCATCACTATAGGAGGAAATGAAATAACCACTAACGGTACTCTTCCGGAAGTAGGAACTCAGGCTCCGGACTTCCAACTCAAAAAAACAGATCTTTCTGAAGCTTCATTAAAGGACTACAAAGGAAAACGCGTTATTATGAACATCTTTCCTAGTATAGACACAGACGTTTGTGCGACATCAGTAAAGAACTTTAATACAAGAGCCACTCAACTTGATAATACTGCAGTGTTGTGTATCTCAAGAGATACCCCTTTTGCCCAAAAGCGTTTTGCAAGCGATGAAGAATTAGAACATGTTGAACATCTAAGTGATATTATTAATGGTTCTTTTGGAACGGATTACGGTTTGACGATGACCTCTGGTCCTCTTGCTGGTTTTCATTCTAGAGCAGTACTAGTTCTTGATGAAGAAGGAAACGTAATTTACAACGAGCAAGTTGGAGAAATAGCAGACGAACCTAATTATTTAGAAGCTCTTAAAACTCTTTTGTAATTGAGTTTCATTAAATTCATAATCGGCAGGCTAAAGGCAGTAAGGTATGCCTTCAAAGGTGTTTTCTTACTGTTGCGCACTGAAGCCAGTTTACAGGTACAAGCTGCAATAGCTCTTTTTATGACTATTGCGGGTTGTTACTTTGGTATAACCGCCACGGAGTGGATCGCACAAACCTTTTGCATAGGCCTTGTTATGGGGATGGAAGGAATGAATACTACCGCAGAAGCTATTGCCGATTTTATACATCCAGATTTTCATAAGAAGATAGGTCATATAAAAGACATTGCTGCTGGTGCAGTGGTCATTACCGCCATTGCTTCCTGTATTGTGGGATTGATTATCTATGTCCCCTATATACAGGTGCTTTTTGAATAGAAGAAGGGCGGAATGAATTCCGCCCCTATGAATTGTGGGTTTGGAAACTCTAGAATGCCAGTTGGAGCGAGAGTCGAAAACGTCTTAATAGCAGTGATATAGAGCCCAGCAGATTCCGTATCGAGTTCGGGAATTCAGAATTTCGAGTTCGAGTTCAAAAGTTTCCGTTCCCCAACCCTAAAGGGTGCAGAAACTTTTTTTTGAGATTTAAATCAACCGCCAAACCCTTTTGGTTGCTCTCTTGGCATAGCTAAGATCGCAGCCAGTACCGATATTCTTAGGCACAAGCTCTGTTATCCCTTTTAAAAAGAAGAGCGGAATGAATTCCGCCCCTATGAATTGTGGGTTTGGAAACTCTAGAATGCCAGTTGGAGCGAGAGTCGAAAACGTCTTAATAGCAGTGATATAGAGCCCAGCAGATTCCGTATCGAGTTCGGGAATTCAGAATTTCGATTTCGAGTTCGAGTTCAAAAGTTTCCGTTCCCCAACCCTAAAGGGTGCAGAAACTTTTTTTTGAGATTTAAATCAACTGCCAAACCCTTTTAGAAGAGCGGAATGAATTCCGCCCCTATGAATTGTTTTGTCACCTGCGGTGTTCTTTTTGTTGGCGCCGACTGAAGAAGAGCGGAATGAATTCCGCCCCTATGAATTGTGGGTTTGGAAACTCTAGTTCGGGAATTCAGAATTTCGAGTTCGAGTTCGAGTTCAAAAGTTTCCGTTCCCCAACCCTAAAGGGTGCAGAAACTTTTTTTTGAGATTTAAATCAACCGCCAAACCCTTTTGGAAGGGCGGAATGAACTCCGCCCCTATGAATTGTTTTGTCACCTGCGGTGTTCTTTTTGTTGGCGCCGACTGAAAAAGGGCGGAATGAATTCCGCCCCTATGAATTATGACGTCACCTGCGGTGTTCTTTTTGTTGGCGCCGACTGAAGTCGGCTTTTTTTAATGGGAAAACCCAATGCCTCATACCTAAAATCGATACTTCACCTTAAGCAATAAGTATCGAGGTAACAATCGATAAGAAACCGTAGAGGAAGAAACATCATTTATGGAACTGGTTCTAAATTGCTCTGTATTGGTAAGGTTCCTTGCCATAAAGGAGAACGAAAACGGACTGTCTTTTATATTATATCGAGCATTCATATCGAGGAAATAATAGGTGTTATCGCCTTCGTTAATATTACCAAAGAAGTACCGCTCTGATTTGACCTGAACATCAAACTGCTCATTAAAAACAAAGTTTAAATCCAGAAACGAGTTGTTATCTACAAAAGAGTTTTTAATACCAGCCGACTCTATTTCATTCCATGTCCAAGTAGTACCTATGTGGTAATTAAAAATACCGTCAAAGGCAGATCGCATTTCTAGACCTAAATTATAGTTGGCACTTTCTACTTCTCTTAAGTTAGAATTATTAATGATGTTTTTAAAATTACGTTGCGAGTAGCCGCCTTTCCATTTAAAGTTAGAACTGATGTTACCCAAGTAATAATCCATGTTGGCATTGAGCATTATAGACTCTCTGTCTTCGATGAGAATCTTAGACGTTTGCGAGTAATTAGGTTGTAAAACAGAATTTGTAGAGAAAAAATCGTGATCTTGGGTATAACTGGCTATAAAATTGGCAAAAAACTGATCGCTCCAGTTACCTAGCTGATAATTAAAATTAAGACTGCTCGCCTCTACTTGGTTAAAACTGCCCGTTCCTTTATTAAAAGATCTAAAACTGGTCAACACAAATTGATCATACACATCAAGAATACCAGCGTTTGTTGTATTGTGTGCGCCTCCTATGCTTATTCTATTTTTTTTATTGATCTTATAACTGGCATCGAGTCTTGGATTAATGAAAAACGGTTGCTCACTTGAGCTAGTTCCTGATTGTTCCAGACTATTAAATAATTGGTGTGCGTCTAGCGATCCTGTTAGTTTTACATCGCTCCATTTGTAAAGGTATTTCCCTTTCAAGTACAGGTCATTGACACGGTATCTGGTATCATTTTCATAACCTGGCGTGGGATTGATGGTGTTTCCGCTTTCGCGAAAGCCTAACTTATTTTCTAACCGATCTTCTCGATATTCATTCCCTACTTGTACTTCTAGCAAGTGACCGTTTTCTTTGCGATCCAAATAATGAGCGTTAAAACCGGCGTAGGTCATGCCATTTTCTAGATCTTGAAAAACAGATTCTGGTTGTGGTGTCGTATTGAACAAATCCTGAAAGAAATACTGATTCACATCATATCGCTGTGGTGCTTTTTCATCAATAAATCTACCGGTAATGAGTATCACACGCGCGTCATCAAGTCTATTCGTATAAGTGGTAATATGATCCAGTCGCTGGTTTGCTGCGGTAAGCGATTCTAGTGTAGAAACACCATTGAATACTAAATTACTACCTGCATCGTTGCCTCTATCGCTGTAGGAAGTTATGGACTCTATACTTGCGGTTTTAGAAATATCATAATTGAGCTGGAATTTACCAAAACTGGTCTGGTACTTGTTGCGCAATACATAATCTTCGGTAGTAGTGAAATCAGTATCGTTTGCAAAAAAGCTATTGGTGCTGTTTCTAAAAAAGTCCTTCTCGTCCCAATTAAAAAAGCCTATGGTTTTTAGTTTTAGTTTTTCGCTTGGGTTAAAAATAGCGTTGAGCGAAAGCAACTCTGCGTTATTAAAATTTGAACGACTGGCTTTAAAGTTATACAATCCAGCTTCTAGACTCAATAAATTGCTAACTTGCTCGCCATCTCCTACACGACCAGGTTCTTCATAGCGAATAGGATTGATAAGAGTACTCACATCTCCTGTGGCTTCTTGACCAGTAGAGTTGGCATTTCCTAAAAAATAGAATTTATTCTTTTTACCAAAGCTCATTAAATTAAACCGTGCTTGATAAAAAGAATCACCTTCTAGATCTTGACCTATTTCTACATTACCAAACCACTGGCGTTTGGCATCTTCATCTAGAGTAAGATTCAAAGCGACTTTATCACTTTCTTCTACTCCTTTTAGAAGTTTATTATTTGAATAGTGTTGAAGGATCTCAATTTTGTTGAGGGGCTTTACAGGCATATTTTTAGTGAGGATTTTATAGCCTTTTTCAAAAAAGTCATCGCCTTGTACCATGACTTTTTCTACCTCTTGATTACCTATTTTAATCGTGCCATCTGCTTCTACAATGAGACCAGGGATTTTTTTAAGTAAATCTTCTACCACTTCTTCATTGCCTTGTATAAAGGCTTTGGCATCTATAATAATGGTGTCTTTCTTAATACGTATAGGCAAGTCTGCATTAATGATAATTTCATTGAGCTCTAGTTGTTGCTCTTGCATGGTTACGTTAATGGTGATCTCTTCCTTAACATCTATAATATTGATAGTAACTGGCGCAGCTTTATAGGATAAAGAAGAGATAGTAAGAAAGTGTGCGCCAGTATCTTCTGGTTGGATGTTATAAAAACCCAGTTGATCTGTTTGTGTAAAAGCCACAATACTACTGTCTTGTGCGGTTTTAAGAATCACCGTTGCAAAAGCCACTGGTTCTTTTAATTCATTTACCGCAGTACCAGAGATTTGTGCATTGCTTATAAAGCATAGTAAAAATAGAAAAAGACCACTTAGGGTCTTTTTCTTTGAGTTAAATAAATATTTGAACTTATTTTTTTTCTTCATCAACTAACTGCCATTCATAAAACAATTCTAGAGTAGTTATAACTCGGGACACTTTTGCTGTGGATGCAGCTGCTTCAGAATCTACTTCTCGTATTCTATTCATAAATTTTGCTTTCATCTCTCTTAGTTTCTTTCCCATTTTAGCATCTTTAATTTCAAGAAATGACTTTAAGCTAATTGTATCTGCAAAATCGAAACTGTCAAATTTTATAAAAGAATCAGGTCTCTCTGTATACTCTATTTTTTTTGCTTCAAAAATGAAAACGTCATCATGACTTTTAGCATATAGTATTGCTCCTGGAAGTCCGTTCAAATTGTTAGGCCCAATATTACAAGGTATGGAGGTTGTAAAATAGGCTATTATATTTCTTCCCCTATAATTTGTAGTGGCTTTAGAACAAGTATACTTACCTATTGTACTTTTTTCTTTTGTGATATGCCATTTAAGCTTAGGAAGTGAATCTACCACGTTATAGCCATAAGTATTATCAGCCTCACCATCATTCGTTAAATGATAATCCAAATAAGAATCTATTTTACCAATATGATAAGAGTAATAATTTTTGTAATAATTATCATCACTTATTTGATATGTAGAATTGGAATTGATTTGTTCTTTAAATTCATATTTATAGGTTTTATCATCAACGAATAAATCAAATTTACTTACAACCGAATTAATTATCATCGGATGATTGAACTTCACCTCATAATTAATTGATAAAACTTTATCATTTTGAGAATAAACATTCCAACTAATTAAAGTGTAGAAAAAGAGAAAGAATATCCTATTTAACATCCTTTTTCAGCAGCTTTCAATTCTTCCACAGTAGTAGAATTTAACATTCCAGCACCACTTTGACAATCATTTGAATCGTAGGTGCCATAGCCGTTAGTCATTGTTGAACAACTACCCGCTGAGCTTGAATAAAATTCGAATAATACTGGTTGACCATTCACAGAACCAACAAATGAACAGCTAGACTGGCAAAAGAAATCCTCTTCAACCACCAATTGTTGATCATCAATGATATCAAATGATGAACTCCACATAAATACTCCAGCAAGTGCTGCAACAACTAATTTTCTCATAATTAACCTGTTTTAAATGATTCATGTAGAGCACTAAGAAACTAAGAAACTAAGAAAAATCCTACTTTATATCGAATTATTTTCTTAATGAGGTGTTTTTTAACTTAAATCCCATCCCAACCTTCCCTGAGGGAAGGAGCTTTTTTAAAACAAATAATAAAGTTCGATTTCCATATTCAGTATTCTTTAGTCGGTGTTAGATATTCAAAATCCCATCCCAACCTTCCCTGAGGGAAGGAGCTTTTTTAAAACAAATAATAAAGTTCGATTTCCATATTCAGTATTCTTTAGTCGGTGTTAGATATTCAAAATCCCATCCCAACCTTCCCTGAGGGAAGGAGTTGGAATCCTGCTTTTTTTAGTTGATTAATCATGAAGCCATAATTGAAACAGCCACCAGTTCATTTCTTCTCGTTTTTTTATCTTCTAATTGCCACTCGTGAAAAAGTTCTAGTAAACCCTTGTTGTAAGAATCCGCGGTTACCGATGCCTCTGATTCTTTAGAAAAAGAGCGGAATGAATTCCGCCCCTATGAATTGTGGGTTTGGAAACTCTAGTTCGGGAATTCAGAATTTCGAGTTCGATTTCGAGTTCGAGTTCAAAAGTTTCCGTTCCCCAACCCTAAAGGGTGCAGAAACTTTTTTTTGAGATTTAAATCAACCGCCAAACCCTTTTAGAAGAGCTGAATGAATTCCGCCCCTATGAATTGTGGTGTCACCTGCGGTGTTCTTTTTGTTGGCGCCGACTGAAAAAGGACGGAATGAATTCCGCCCCTATGAATTGTGGGTTTGGAAACTCTAGAATGCCAGTTGGAGCGAGAGTCGAAAACGTCTTAATAGCAGTGATATAGAGCCCAGCAGATTCCCTATCGAGTTCGGGAATTCAGAATTTCGAGTTCGATTTCGAGTTCGAGTTCAAAAGTTTCCGTTCCCCAACCCTAAAGGGTGCAGAAACTTTTTGAGATTTAAATCAACCGCAAACCTTTTAGAAGAGCGATGTTCCCTATGTTGTGGGTTTGGAACTAGAATGCCAGTTGGAGCGGTGAAACGTCTTAATAGCAGTGATATAGAGCCCAGCAGATTCCGTATCGAGTTCGAATTCAAATTTCGAGTTCGAGTTTGAGTTCATCAAAGCCCCCAACCCTAAAGGGTGCAGAAACTTTTTTGAGATTCAAATAACCGCCAAACCTTTAGAAGAGCGGAATGAATTCCGCCCCTATGAATGGTGTCACCTGCGGTGTTCTTTGTTGCGGACGAAGAAGGGCGGAATGAATTCCGCCCCTATGAATTGTGGGTTTGGAAACTCTAGTTCGGGAATTCAGAATTTCGAGTTCGAGTTCGATTTTGAGTTCGAGTTCAAAAGTTTCCGTTCCCCAACCCTAAAGGGTGCAGAAACTTTTTTTTGAGATTTAAATCAACTGCCAAACCCTTTTAGAAGAGCGGAATGAATTCCGCCCCTATGAATTGTTTTGTCACCTGCGGTGTTCTTTTTGTTGGCGCCGACTGAAAAAGGGCGGAATGAATTCCGCCCCTATGAATTGTTTTGTCACCTGCGGTGTTCTTTTTGTTGGCGCCGACTGAAGTCGGCTTTTTTTTAATGGGAAAACCTAATGCCTCATACCTAAAATCGATACTTCACATGATGCTGCTTTTTCCATAAACACTCTTTATTGAAACCAATAATAGCGCTGTTAACTAATAACTAACAACTACTAACTTCATTAACGCGCAATATTCTTATTTTTGTCCCTTCACTATAACACATGACGAGTAAAAAAACTACATCCAAGAAAACTACTGCAACACCTAAAAAGCCATTACAGCTGCCTAGTTTAAAGCTTAATAGATTACAAGAAGTAATCATAGGAAGTGCGCTAGTAGTAATAGGTTTGCTATTGCTTTTTTCTTTTATCTCTTATTTATTCACTGGGACGCAAGATCAAAGTGTGTTACAAGAATTAGGAGCGCGCACCACACCAACTAAGAACTGGATCAGCCAGCTAGGTGCCTGGCTAGGACATGTTTTTATTTATAAAGGTTTTGGAATCCCAGCCTTTTCTATTGCGGTACTCACAATTATTTCAGGAATATTTTTATTTGCCAGTGGCGATAATGCGTTCTCGCTTTCGCGAAAGCGGATATCTAATCTATGGTTTTGGGGTCTTTTATTGCTCGTATGGACTTCTATCTTCCTCGGCTTTTTTCATAAATCCAATGCCTTATTGGGCGGTAAAGTAGGCTATGAACTCAATGACTTTCTGCAAGATTATTTAGGATTGCTTGGTGCCGTACTGGTCATGGCGTTTATTGCTATTGTTTATTTGGTATTGCGTTTAAAATTAACTCCAGAACGCATCAGTGCTTATTTTTCTAAAAAAGCAACTGAAATTAAAGAAGGTTTTGAAGCTGTAGAACGTACAGACGAAGAAAGTGATTGGAAAAAAGCAACTCTAGAAGGTAATTATGAAGATGCTGCCAACACTGAAGAATTCCCTGAATCTTCTATAGACCTTTCTGAGGGTGCCATGGAACTCTCTGTTCCAGAGGAAGAGGTTGCATCAGAGCCTTTTTTTAAAAAAACCGTTGCTCCAAAAGATGAGAACGATATAGGTATGGAAATCGAACAGCTCATCGATGAAGAAGAGCTGATTGACAGTAAAGCTTCAAAACTAGTAGAAGATTTTGGCGAATTTGATCCTACCTTAGAATTGAGCAACTTTCAATTTCCGCCAATTGATCTGTTAAAAGATTATACCAAAGGAAAGACCATTACCATTAATGAAGAAGAGCTGCAAGTCAATAAAGACCGTATTGTAGAAACCCTCAAGAATTATAAAATTGGTATTGCCAAGATTAGCGCTACCGTTGGTCCCACCGTCACCCTTTATGAAATTGTTCCTGAAGCGGGAATACGGATTTCAAAAATTAAAAGTTTAGAAGATGATATTGCTTTATCTCTGGCAGCGCTAGGAATACGGATCATCGCCCCTATACCAGGAAAAGGAACCATAGGTATTGAGGTGCCTAATAGGGATCCTTCTATAGTATCCATGAGATCTGTAATTGCATCGCCAAAGTTTCAAAATGCCGAAATGGAATTGCCTATAGCTTTTGGAAAGACCATTTCTAATGAAACCTTTGTGGTAGATCTGGCTAAAATGCCGCACCTGCTTATGGCTGGAGCTACAGGACAAGGAAAGTCGGTGGGTCTCAATGCGATTCTTACTTCCCTGCTCTATTCTAAACATCCCGCCGAAGTTAAGTTTGTACTGGTCGATCCTAAAAAAGTAGAATTGACCTTGTTCAATAAAATAGAACGACATTACCTGGCCAAATTACCGGACAGTGAAGATGCCATTATCACGGACAATTCTAAGGTGATCAATACCTTGAATAGTTTATGTATTGAGATGGATCAGCGTTATGATATTCTAAAAGATGCCATGTGCCGCAACATCAAAGAATACAATACTAAATTTAAAGCGCGTCAACTTAATCCTGCAAATGGTCATAAGTACTTGCCGTACATCGTACTGGTTGTAGATGAGTTTGCCGACTTGATCATGACCGCGGGTAAAGAGGTAGAAACTCCTATTGCTCGACTGGCTCAACTCGCTCGTGCGATAGGGATTCATTTGATCATTGCGACACAACGACCATCGGTTAATGTGATTACGGGCATGATCAAGGCCAACTTTCCTGCGCGAATTTCCTTTAGAGTCATGCAGAAGGTAGATTCTCGTACCATTTTGGACAGCGGTGGTGCCGACCAATTAATAGGTCGTGGAGACATGTTGTATACCGCTGGAAATGAATTGATACGAATTCAATGCGCTTTTGTGGACACTCCAGAAGTAGAGAAAATAACCGACTTTATAGGCGGTCAAAAAGCCTATCCTGAAGCACATGTACTTCCGGAGTATATAGGGGAAGAAGGTGGCATAAGTATTGATAATAATATAGAAGAGAGAGACCCTAAATTCCAAGAAGCTGCAGAAGTGATCGTAGTTGCCCAGCAAGGGAGTGCCTCGTTGTTGCAGCGCAAATTAAAATTGGGTTACAATCGCGCTGGTAGAATTATAGATCAACTAGAAGCAGCAGGTATTGTAGGTGGTTTTGAAGGAAGTAAAGCCAGAAATGTTTTAATTCCAGATCTTGCCTCTCTAGAAGTATTTTTAAAAGAAGAAAGCAACAATTAAAGTCCCACCATGAAAAATTACCTATTCTCGGTTTTTATGCTCTTCGCTTTCGCGAAAGCAGCAACAGCACAAGACCCTCAAGCAAATCAATTGCTGGATGAAGTCGCACAAAAAATCAAATCCTATAACAACCTATCCTTCACTTATAAAGGAAATTTTAGAAATCCAAAATCCGGCACCGATATGGACGTGCAAGGTGATGCCCTAATGGCAGGTCAAAAATACCAAGTCAACTTTTTAGGAACTACCTACATATTTGACGGTAAAAAGCAATATGCAGTTAACTCTGAAGATCAGGAGGTAAGCATTTCAAAAGTGAGTGCCGATGATAATCAACTGATCACTCCTTCTAACATTCTTACTTTTTATGAAAAAGGATATGCCAAAAAGTGGGATATTATTCAAAATGAAGGCGGTAGAAAAATACAATTTATAAAATTAATCCCTATAAAATCTAGCTCGGAGTACAAGAGTGTTTTATTAGGTATAGATGTCAATACTAAGCACATCAAAAAAGCGATCATTACAGAAAACTCTGGAACTGTAGCTACATTTACTTTAAAATCTTTAAAAACCAACCAGCCTTTACCTAAGAGCTCGTTTACATTTGACGCCGCTCAATATCCCAATTGGGTCATTCAAGAAATGAATTGATGTTGTTTCATCCAAAATTACATTCACCTATATTCGATATCATTTGAAGATATTAGATCGTTACATAGTAACTCAGTACCTCAAGACCTTTGTAAGCGTCTTTGTGGTGTTAATGTTTATTCTTATTCTTCAAGCCATATGGTTATACATAAAAGAGCTCGCAGGAAAGGACCTCGACGTGGCAACGATTGTAAAGTTTCTTTACTATTCGACTCCAGTAGCCGTGCCTATCGCCTTGCCTTTAAGTGTTTTACTAGCGGCTATTTTGGTGTTTGGGAATATGGCAGAGAACTATGAGTTTGCGGCGATGAAGTCTAATGGTATTTCTCTGCAAAGAGCTATGAGATCACTAACTATTATTATTCTAGGAATAGGGATTACTTCATTTCTTTTTGCTAATTCTGTTATTCCTTGGGGCTATTTAAAACAGAGAAATTTGCGTGGTAATATTGCTAAGATGAAACCGGCTATGGCCATAAGCGAGGGAAGCTTTAATCAACTGGGAGATATCAACATCAAGGTTGCCAAAAAGTCTGGTGAAAACGGTGAATTCCTAAACGATGTCATCATACACAAAAAGAATCCTAGTAAAAATGGTAATTATACGGTTATAAAAAGCAACCGAGGAGAGTTAAAAAGTTCTTTAAAGTCTAACGTGATACAGCTGGTTTTAGAAGAAGGCAATTACTATGAAGATTTATACCTGACCCAACCCAAAAAAGCAACTAGCTCCCCTTTTATAAAAAGTTATTTTGATAGTTATACCCTAAATATCGATGTGTCCAAATTGAATCAAGTCGATCTCAGTGAAGAGTCGGTTACGGATAACCACAGAATGCTTAAAATTAATGAACTCTACAATCGCATTGATACTTTTTCATTGGCACTGACCAACAATTATAAAATCTACAGAAACAACCAGCATAATACTTGGGCTCCCAACGTCTTAGATACCAGAATAGCCCTCGACAGCATAAAAGAAACCCCCGAAGACCTATTAGCTTCCTTAAAAATATTTGACCAACGCAGGACCTTAGACGTGGCCATGTCAAAAATGCGCAGTCAGCGAGCTGCTGTTCAAAATCGCGTCTCACAAATAAAAGGAGAAGAATCTCGGTTGTCAAAACACGAAATAGAAATTCATAAAAAATATGTTTTAGGAGTGGCCTGCGTCATCTTGTTTTTTATTGGCGCACCACTAGGAGCTATTATAAAAAAAGGCGGAATGGGATTACCTCTCGTAGTGGCTACTTTGTTTTTTCTGACCTATCACTTTATAGGTATTTTTGCAGAAAAAGCGGCAGCTGAAGGTGCTTTTCCTGCCTGGATTGGAGCGTGGATGAGTACGATTATTATATTTCCTATGGGCATTTACCTCACGTATAGAGCCACTACAGATCAAGGAATTTTTAGTAACGAATTCAGCTTTACCCAACTCTTGACCACCTTTAAAAAACACCCAAAACCTCCTAGTGCACCGGCTTAATCCTTATCTTTGCAGCAAAGGATTAAGGTTTATGATTACCGAAGAAAAAACTTCTCAAGCGATTCAGTTGGATCGAATTGAAGACGCCATAGAAGCTATTAGAAATGGAAAAGTCATCATTGTAGTCGATGATGAAAATCGAGAGAATGAAGGAGACTTTCTAGCGAGTGCGAGATCTGTGACTCCAGAAATGATCAATTTTATGGCTACTCATGGACGAGGGTTGATCTGTGCTCCTCTTACACCATCCAGGTGTAAAGAATTAGAGCTTCCTATGATGGTCACTAATAATTCTGATCCTATGGAAACCGCTTTTACGGTATCGGTAGATTTAAGGGGACATGGTGTCACTACTGGAATAAGTGCCAGTGATAGAGCCAAAACCATACAAGCCATCATTAACAAAGACACACAACCTCACGACTTAAGCAAACCAGGTCATGTATTCCCGTTAAGAGCAAAAGATGGTGGGGTACTGAGAAGAACAGGTCATACAGAGGCTGCTATTGACTTTGCACGACTTGCCGGTCATGAGCCTGCAGGAGTTATTGTAGAGATCATGAATGAAAACGGGACCATGGCACGCCTGCCTGAACTGGTAGAAGTTGCCAAACAACACGACCTGAAATTGGTATCTATTGAAGATTTGGTCGCTTATCGCATGAAACACGACAGTCTAATCGTAAAGAAAGAAGACTTTATGTTAAAGACGCGTTTTGGTGAGTATCGCCTGCGTGCTTATCAACAAACCACCAATAATCAAATTCATGTTGCCCTGACTTTAGGAGAATGGAAAAATGATGAGCCCGTACTTACCCGTATGAATTCTACGCAAGTAAATAACGACCTCTTCTCTACCCTAACCAGCAATGCCGACCGTAAAATAGACGCCATGTTTGATCTTTTAAACAAAGAAGGAAAAGGTGCTATTGTTTTTATCAATCAGCAATTTGAACCAGAGAATATGCTGGGCAGGTTAGAAGAACTTAAATACCTACAAGAAAATGGGGGTCTCAAAGCATCTAGACGTAATTTAGACAACAAAGATTACGGGATAGGAGCTCAAATCCTTCACGATTTGGAGATCAGCAAAATCCAGTTGATGACCAATTCTGAACAGAGCAAACGCATCGGAATTATAGGATACGGACTAGAAATTGTCAAAACGGTTTCCTATTAAGACAGGCCTGCTTCTGATTGTTTGTTGTTATAAAAAATAAAAAAGGGGGTGCTCCTAGTTCAGGTGGCCCCTCCGTAAAACGATTCTTATGACCTTCCAAAAAATTACAGAACAAGAATCTCATTACCATGATCTGGAAAAGATGAGTACGAGAGCTTTATTAACAAGCATTAATAAGGAAGACCAAACGGTGGCCCTTGCCGTAGAAAAAGTGATTCCTAACATAGAAGCTTTAGTAGGGGTTATTGTTAAAAAAATGTCTAGTGGTGGCCGGCTTTTTTATATAGGTGCGGGAACCAGTGGCCGACTAGGAATAGTAGATGCCAGTGAGTGCCCTCCTACTTTTGGCGTAAGCGATGATACCATCATAGGCCTTATTGCTGGAGGAGACCTTGCGATAAGGAAGGCAGTAGAACATGCAGAAGACGATGCGCAACAAGCTTTTAAAGATTTGCGCAACTTTAATGTCAATCCAAAGGATGTGGTGGTAGGTATTGCTGCAAGCGGCACCACTCCCTATGTTATAGGCGGGCTGGAGCAGTGCAATAGCCAGGGCATCACCACTGCCTGCATTACTTGCAATGTAGGCAGCCCTTTGGATCAAGTAGCTTCCTTTCCTATTGCGGTGTCTGTAGGTCCAGAGTTTATAACCGGAAGTAGTAGAATGAAAGCTGGAACCGCTCAAAAAATGATTCTCAATATGATCAGCACCAGTGTTCTGATACAATTAGGTCATGTAAAAGGGAATAAAATGGTGGATATGCAGTTAAGTAATGACAAACTGGTCGATCGCGGCACCCGCATGATTATGGAAGAGATTGGAGTAACCTATGAGATAGCACGACAATTACTGCTTGATCATGGCAGTGTAAGAAATGCTATTGCCCAACAAGGACTTTGTTAATTATGAAACAAACATCAACTGATAGAGAAGTTCTCGTAAAAGGAATTAAAAGACTTGCACTAAGTGTTTTATTTCTTTTTTCTGGACCTATTCTTATTTATATAGGAGCTGGATCAGCGCATCCTATTATATTTTTAATGCCTGGAGTAGCCTTTGCTATCTTGGCGGTAGTTTTTATTTTCCAAGGCATCAATTTGATTTTAGATTCCATGTTCCAATCCAATAAAACCAGATAATGTACAACGCTCTATTATTTTTTCTCTTCCTAACACTAGTAGGATGCCACACCTCTAATGACAAAAAAGAGGTTCCAGAAGCAACCCGTTCTGCGACTGCGGTTATTTTAGAAAATAAAGTCCACAACCCCGATTCCATCACTGGCGGTATTAACATTATGGGATATTTCGTCGAGCCTTCCTTTGCAGGGGTTTTACAAAAAGATGGAAGTTTTAAAATCGAGCTGCCTGCAGACTTTGATCAAACAACAGAAAAGGCTTTTAAGGCCTATAACGCTTCTCCAGTTGCCACCTATCAACTCAAGTATTCCACCGCATTGGAAAGCTTTCCCAACGCCGATGAATTGTCATTTACAGGAAAAGAGGTGCCGCTAGCTTTTGCTGGTAAGTATTACAGATTTGAAGTCAGCGGTTCCAATAGAAGTGCCTATATCTATCCTGCTTCCAGTCAGAATTTTACAAAATACGTGATCGGCACTAAGGATGCGGTACCAGAAACTGGACATCTTTATTATTACCTCTATGCCACAGCCGCTTTTTCCATAAAAGGCAGCTTAACTACAGAGAATATATTTGAAGACGGCACCGAGGCAACCTACCAAAGAACTGATGACTATCATCTTAAGATAAATGAAGGCTGGAATTTGATACGTTACGAAATCAATGCGTTGACCGAAAGTGCTATAGGAACCAGAACCATCTCAAGATCTAACGTTTTTAATGAACAATTAACCCACCAGCCAGATACGTGGTTCCTGAGCGCCAAGTAACAGCAGTTAGGCGTTATGGTTATTGATTCTTAAAGAAGTTTATTTTTAAAGCATGTTTGGAACGGCCAAGCTACAACTACATGCTTCTATAATGCTTATAGTTCCCTGACGACTTCTATCTGATATGTGGTTATCATTTTGTAATTTTAAACACCAAAAAACGAGTATTTGAAAAATTTAATTGGCCTTCTTGTAGCATGCAGTATGCACTTAGGTATCAGTCAGCCAACAGCAAACGATTCTTTGATTAAGGTAAGTGGAGGTGGCTTTAGCCAAATAAATGAAGCCCTATTTCCTGGAGCTGTTGTTTATGCTGGAACTGGCAACAATCAAGTATATGTGCAACACAAAGGAATTCAAATGTGGTGTGATCGTGCTGTGTTTTATCGCAAGGATAATTTTATAAGGATTTTTGATCATGTGCGCATGAATCAAGGAGATTCTATAAAAATGAGTGCTACCTATGCCGAATATAACGGCAAAACAGAATTTGCTTTTGCCAGTGGCCATGTGGAGATGAACAACCCTGGCACTACTTTAACAACTGATAGTTTATTTTTTGATCGTTCCAAACAGCAGGCGTATTATCGAAGTGGTGGTACGGTAACCGATACTGCTAGTACCCTAAAAAGCAGGATAGGACGCTATTTTATAGCTGAGAACAGGTACCAGTTTCTAGAAAATGTAACAGTGACCAATCCCGAATATACTATAGACAGTGATCACCTTAATTTTTATACCGAAACAGGGCATGCGTATATGTATGGACCCTCTATTATAAAAGGAACAACGAGTACGGTTTATTGCGAACGAGGTTTTTACGACACCCGAGCCGACGAAGGTTACTTTATCAAAAACTCTAGGATAGATTACAACAACCGTACAGTAACAGGAGACAGCTTGTACTTTAATAGAGGGAGGTCTTTCGCGAGTGCTACCAACAATATTGTAGTGACCGACACCATCAATAAGTCCATCATCAAAGGACATTATGCCGAGGTGTTTCGAGCAAAAGACTCGGTTTTCATCACCAAGAGAGCCGTTGCTATTTCTGTTCAAGAACAAGACAGTGTGTATATACACGCTGATACATTGATGGTCACTGGTCCCGCAGATGACCGAATCGTACGAGGCTTTTATGATGTAAGGCTGTTTAAAAGTGATTTAAGCGGCAGGTGTGATTCTATCATTACCAGACAGCGTACCGGACTTACCAAGATGATTACCCAACCGGTTTTGTGGAGCGGTAACAGTCAAATGACAGGCGACAGCATACATATTCAAAGCAATACTAAAACAGAGAGACTCGACAGTTTACACGTGTTCTACAACGCTTTTATTATCGATCAAGACAGCAGTGGAGGTTTTAATCAGATCAAAGGAAAAGAGCTGCTAGGCAAGTTTAATGACTCCAGTGCGCTTGAGGTGGTGCACATCAACAAAAATGTAGAGAATCTTATTTATTCTCGTAATGAACAACAGCAATTAATAGGCATTAACAAAGGAACCAGTGGCCGAATGGAAGTTCTTTTTGAAGCCCAAGAGATGTCGGTGATCACCACCTTCGACCATGTGGAAGACATCACCTACCCTCCAGAGGAGTTGCCAGAGAATGCGCGTACTCTAAGAGGTTTTATCTGGCGTGGGGACGAAATAATAACAACAAAAGAAGGCTTATTTAAAGGACAACCAGTTCCGGTACTTCCCGCTATTCAGGGCATCCCCTTACCAAAAATAGAAGAAGACTTTTTTAAACAAGACCAAAAGTTAGAAATTAATAAGAATTCCAGGTTAAAAGGAAGCGATTTACAAACCAGAGCTAGCGACACGGCAGATGGCATTAGAAAAAAGAAGGCAGGCCATGAAGGATGATTTTTACCAGTATCAAGCGCAGACCACACCTTATGCTCCAGGAATGGAAATCGATCATGCAAAAGGAAATTATATTTACGATCAACAAGGTCGTCGCTACTTAGATATGGTAGCAGGAGTAAGTGCATTACCACTAGGTCACTGCCACCCCGTGATCGTAGCAGCCATAAAAAAACAGGTCGACAAGTACATGCACGTCATGGTCTATGGAGAGTATGCACAAGACCCTTCGGTGCAATTGTGCAAAAAAATCGCCTCGTTACTACCTGCTCCATTAGAGACTACTTACTTGGTGAACAGTGGCACCGAGGCTATTGAGGCTGCCATGAAGCTGGCGCGCAGTGTAACGGGTCGTTCTCAGATCATAGCGATGAAAAAAGCCTATCACGGCAATACCATGGGGTCCTTAAGCCTCATGGATTATGAAGAACGCAAAGCTCCTTTCCGGCCCTTACTGCCCGACATCACACACATCAACTTCAACTGCCTGCAGGACTTAAAGTGGATCACCACAAGCACCGCTGCCGTTATTATAGAAAGCATTCAAGGTGGGGCTGGGTTTAAGATACCAAGTAAGATATGGATGCAAGAGTTGAGTAAACGCTGCAAAGACATGGGTGCTTTACTACTTATAGACGAGATCCAGCCTGGAATTGGTCGTACGGGAAGTATGTTTTATTTTACGCAACATCAGATCGTTCCAGACATGGTCATTACGGGCAAAGGGCTTGCAGGGGGGCTTCCTATAGGAGCATTAACTGCCAGCAGGGAACACATGTCGCACTTCAAGCAGTCGCCTATGTTGGGGCATATAACGACTTTTGGAGGGCATCCCGTCATTGCTGCGGCAGCACTTGCCACCTTGACAGAAATAGAACAGGGCGGGTATATGAACGAGATGGCGGTTAAAGAATCTCGCTTTCGCGAAAGCTTACAACACCCAGCTATACGAGAGGTACGAGGTAAAGGCCTGATGCTAGCTGCCCTGCTCCCAGACGATACCTATACTGCTTTAATCGTCGAAGAATGCAGACGCCGGGGGGTGATTTTCTTTTTATTGCTGTATGAAAAAAGAGCCATACGCATAACCCCTCCCTACAGCATTAGCCTTTCTGAAATTGATTATGCCTGTACGATACTGCTCGAAGTAATCGAATCCTTTTACGCACCAGCGCCATAACAGCCTGTGTTTATAAGTTGTTGACAAGACACCGCCCAATTTTGCGGCGGCTTTGACAAAAAAATAGAACTTAGTAGAACAAAAATTCTAAATAGGAGGGGTATGAATTTTGATTTAAATAATGACGGAGGGTTAAGCATCAAAAAGTTTGAGCTCATGTTAACATCCAACCGAATTGGATTCTTTGACAGTGACGAGTTTGATGAAATAATAGAGCACTACCTGGAAGAGGGTAAAATGGCATTGGCTCGTAAAGCCATACAACTAGGAATCTCTCAGCATCCCACTTCGGTTAATTTAAAGCTCTTTAAAGCAGAGGTATATATATTTGACAACCAATTTCCTCAAGCAGAGCAGTTGCTCCAGGAGCTTTTTGAGATGGAACCACAACACCCTGAAATCTATATTCAAAAAGCCAACATCTTTTCCAAGACCGAACGCCACGATCAAGCTATTGAGCTTCTTAAAAAGGCGTTGGACCTGACGTTGGATCACGCAGATGTGTATAATTTAATAGGCATGGAATTTCTGTTTTTAGACGATTATTCCAATGCTAAGGTCAACTTTATGAAATGTCTAGAACTCGATGATACCGACGACTCGGCGCTGTACAACATTATCTATTGTTTTGATTTTCTAGAAGAACACCAGCAAGCCATAGACTTCTTACATTTGTATCTGGATAAGAATCCTTATAGTGAGGTGGCCTGGCATCAAATAGGTAAACAATATTTTGACTTAAAAATGTACGAAAAAGCCCTTTCTGCATTTGAATTTGCCCTTATTTCCGACGATCAATTTATAGGGGCCTACTTAGAAAAAGGCAAGGTCCTAGAAAAATTAGGCCGTTATAACGAAGCTATTGAAAATTATCAAATCACACTGACTTTAGACGACCCTACCTCCTTTGCGTATCTTCGGTTAGGGAAGTGTTTTGAAAAATTAGGGGTGGACGACAAGGCGGTAGCGTACTACAACCAGTGTGTTCAAGAAGATCCATTACTGGATAAAGGCTGGCTGGCTTTAGTTCATTTTTACACCAACCGACTGGACTATCAAAACGCCTTGGATTATATAGAACAAGCCACCGATATAGATGCCGATAACGCCTTGTACTGGACCAAGTATGCCGACATCAATACACAGCTTAATTTTATAGAAGAAGCCGAATACGGGTACCGGAGAGCATTAGAACTAGGTAATTACGAGCTTTCTACCTGGATCAAAAGAGCCGACTTGCTGCTGCACCTAGGGGAAATAGATAGTGCTGTTTCTACTCTAGCTAGTGGCTTGGATTTTTATCCTGAAGAAGTAGCCTTAGAGTACCGCCTTGCCGGGCTTTATTTTAAAAAGGGCGCCATACTCCAAGGGAGCATTCACCTGCAAAATTCTTTAAAAATAAATACAAAACAAATTGCGATCTTGGAAGAATTATTCCCCATAGAATATCAACTGCCCGAAGTGCAACAGCTGCTAAAACGCTTGAATTCATGATTTTTTTCCACAGATCGGTGTACCTCATCGACTTTTTAGAAGGAATTACCGACATTCATAACCACCTGTTGCCGGGTATCGATGATGGAGCTCCTGATCTAGAAACTACGATCAACATGATTCAGGCCATGAAAGATATAGGAGTGCGTAATGCGATTGCTACACCACATACGATGGAGGATTATTATCAGAATGATGTCGCCTCGATTACTGCCAACTTTCAAGAAACAACCAAAGCATTAGAGGCTACGGCTGCCAGAGGTTTTATACGCAACGCCGCTTCCGAATACATGATGGATGGGCAGTGGAATCAACTGATAGAAGAGGGAGCCTACTTGTGCCTGCACAAGAACTACCTGCTTACCGAGCTGTCCTATTTTCAACGTCCTGATCCTTTGGAGACTTGGGTATTTAAGATGTGCCAAAAAGGACTGATCCCTATTTTGGCGCACCCAGAACGTTATGCTTACCTGCATTCCGTGAATCGCTTAACAGATTTAAAAAATAGAGGTTTTGAACTGCAACTCAACCTGCTGTCGCTTTCGGATCATTATGGTGAACAAGTACATGCAAAGGCGATTTCCCTTTTGGACAAAGGCCTGTATGAATACTTAGGGACGGATGCGCATCACCTGACTCACTTAGAAAAAATCAAGAACATCAAGATCAAGAAAAAACATCTTCCCTCCCTCAAAAAGCTTGTGGAACACCACAAGCAGGTATTTGATCTTTAATAAAAGGGTCTTTTATTTCTAGCTTCCCTTCTTTTGCAACTTGTTCTTCCAAGCCTCCCAAAAAGTCACTCTATCTTCACCGTAAGCATAACCGTATTTATACGCATACTTATACCCATATTTAGAACCATACCCAAACTGATCCATCTTTACATTATTCAATACAAAGGCTATATTCGTCAGTTTGCCTTCTTTAACGGAATTGGCTATAAATTCTAACAGGTCTTTATCGGTATAATTGGCTCGAACCACGTAAGCGACCACATCAGCATACTTGCTGATGAGCAAGGTGTCGGTCACCAATATGGTCGGTGCACTGTCGATAATTACCAAATCATAGTGCTCCTTAGCCTCATCAAATAAGCTAGTGGTTCTATCTTGCATCCAAAGTTCGGCTGGATTAGGCGGGATGGCTCCGGACACTAAAAGGTCCAGATTGGCATTGGTAACAGAAGTAAAGGTCAGCTCCTTTAACTTTTTTTGATCATCAGTAAGGAACTCCGTCACCCCAGGGGTTCTTTTGGATACCTGATCATAGTACCGGTGCAGTTGCGGGTTCCTGATATCGGCTCCTATCAGCAGGACCTTTTTACCGCTATAAGCAAAGGTATTGGCAAGATTAAAGGAGGTTAAGGTCTTTCCTTCCCCTTTAATGGTAGAGGTGACCAATACTACTTTAGTCCTATCGTGTGGCACCGCATTAAGCTTGTATTGCAAGTTCGTCCTTATAATTCTAAAAGATTCTGCTGCGATAGAACGGTCGTTCAAGTGTATGTGATTGCTCGTCTCTTGATCGATTTTAGGAATTTCTCCGAGAATGGTGGTGTTGGGCAACTTGCGTTCTAGATCTGTTCTGGATTCTATTTTATTGTAAAAAATCGAGCGACCATAGATGATTGCTCCTGGAAGCAATAAGCCCAATAGCAGTGTGGCGAGGTAAATGATATTGGATTTTGGGGACACTGGCGTGAGCGATGCCATAGCAAAGTCAACCACTTTGGCTTTAGGAGCAGTTACCGCAAGCGAGATGGCGGTAGTTTCCTTTTTTTGAATCAACAATAAATAAACCGACTCGACCACTACCCGTTCTCTTTCAATATCCCTGTTGACCCGTTCATTTTCAGGCACATCTGATATTTTACCCGAGACCTTGTTGAGTTCTTTATTCAAGCTTTGTTGTTGTAATTGAATAGCGCTGATCACGTTGTCCAGAGAAAGTAAAATAGCTTCTTTGGAACTCGCAATTTCAGTAGCTAATCTTCTAAGCACCGGATTGTCAGAAGTGGCATTTTCTTGAAACCTCAAGTATTCTTGAATCAAGACATTATAGGTAGCCGATGCCCGTTGCAGGTCCAAATTTTCTAAGCCTACATTTTCTGGAATAAAATCCAAGTTCTGTTCTTGTAATTTGACTTGTAGTAACTTTGCTATTTTTAACTGAGTTGCTACTTCCACCACCTCCCTGCCCAAACCAGCAGAAAATTGTAGGTTGATTTCGGATTCTGCCACCAGATCCGTAAGATTTTCGGAGGTTTTAAAGCGTTGTATGCCTCGTTCCAAACTGTCGAGGTCTTTCTGTACTTCTACAAGACGCTCTTCAATAAATTGGGCCGTATTTTGAGCCACTTCATTGATGTCTTTAATGGCATCTTGATTGTACACCATGACCAGGTTATTGAGCAGGTCTTCAGCTTTTTCTTTTACAGGATCGGTGATGCTCAACTCCAATACACTGGATCGTTGATCTGTTGTAGCGATGCTCAACCTTGATTTGATGGACTCGGCTATTTTTCGGATGGGGTGAATCGCAATAAACAGCTCCCTGGCTGCTTCTAGTTCCTCGGCAGTTCCTGCTCCCCAAACGCCAAAATTCGGGTGGTTGGGCACTACCACCACATTCCAATCTTGGATAGCAAACTCGGCTCCATAGGATTGGATCTCGTATTGGTCTGCTTCTAGGCTTTTGATTTTAAAGGTGGTTGCATCTACAGGTTCTAGCACCAAAGTCATGGAGGTTTCCAACCCCTCTGCAGCGGTATCGTCCAACATGGTCAGCGTTACAGGGCTTTGTTTATACACTTCAGAGGCTTTGATCCTTCCGGTTTGGGAATAGACCACATTTAAATCCAGGTTGTGAACTACTTGTCGGATCAATCGGTAAGAATGTAAAATCTCTACTTCATTTTCTACCGTATTGAACGAACTTCCTAAAAGGTTGAGGTCATCTAAAGCCGAAAGTTCGGAAAGACCTCCGCCTCCTTTGGCATCTTTTAATACAATTTTTGCTGTGGCTTGGTATTGGTTGGTGGCATACCTTAAATAGATAAATCCCGCAACGACAAAAACAATAGCACTCAAGAGGAACCAGGGCCAATACTTGAGGTATTGGTATACTTGATCTTTTAAATTTACGTCTTGTTGCTCTTCAAAATTGGTGGTGTTCATAGTGAGGTCTTAATTTCTGGAAATAATCACAATTAGGGATAACAAGATGGAAGCTATAGAAACGTAAAGAGAGGCATTTCTATTAAAACCAGCCGCTTGTACTTGCGCATAGTTGGGTTCTACCACCACTACATCGTTTTGCTGCAGGTAGTAAAAGTCAGAATCTATAAAATCTGAAGTGGTTAAATCAACCCGATGAGAAGTTTGTACCCCATCCACATCTCTTAAAATAGTAATGTTTTTTCTATTGCCGTAAATGGTCAAATCACCGGCTTGCCCGAGTACCTGTAATAAGGTGATGCGGTTGTAGTCCAGGTTAAAGGTACCAGGTCGGTTGACCTCTCCCAGCACGGTCACTTTAAAATTGACGATCCTCACATCTACCACGGCGTCCTTGACAAAGCCCTCCCTAATTTTGGATTGTAAAAAAACGGTCATTTCTTCTCGGGTTTTTCCTGCGGCTTCTATAGTTCCTAAAAGAGGGAACACCAACGTTCCATGGTTGTCCACCAAATACCCAAATAACTGTCCTTGTTGTCCAATTCCGTTTAAACTGCTTTGATTGGTGATTCCGATCAGTTGGTTAAAGGGCTGCACCAGCTCCATATTTTCACTAGTAACACTAATTCGTAGAATGTCGTCCTTTTTAATGATGGATTGGTAATTCAGTTCGTTATCAGTTAAGGAGGTATCAATATCTTGCAGGTACAAGAGACGTTTCTTGGGTACACAAGAAGAAATCAACGCAATGCCAAGAATAAGCAGAACTGCTTTAAATAAGTTATGTTTCATGTGGGTAAAGGTAAGAAATTCTAAAGAGTTGCGTTGTGATCCAGTAGCTCAAAAACGCTGTTTTTACTAATAAATTCAGGAACCAGTTGTTTGATTTGATGCACGACGGCTTCGTCCTTCTCCTGTTGCAATGCTGTTGTGATTTGGGTTAGGTGAGTTACAAGTTTTTCATAAGGCATGGTTTGATCTTTAACGATCATTATTTTATGATGGTGGGTAGGCAAGCTGGTAGAAGCGTCGGTCAACAACTCTTCATATAATTTCTCACCAGGTCGCAAACCGATGATTTGTATATCAATATCGGCATAAGGTTGTAGCCCAGAGAGTTTGATCATGCGTTTGGCAAGGTCCATGATCTTTACAGGCGGTCCCATATCAAACACAAATACCTCCCCTCCTTTTCCCATAGTACCTGCTTGAAGCACTAACTGACAGGCTTCTGGGATGGTCATAAAATAACGTATGATATCCAGATGAGTAACGGTTACCGGACCACCGTTTGCAATTTGCTTTTTAAAATAAGGAATCACAGATCCGTTAGAGCCCAATACATTTCCAAAACGAGTCGTGATGAACTTGGTGTGGGCAGGAATGTGTTGTTGTAAGGACTGCACATACATTTCGGCAGCCCTTTTGCTGGCTCCCATCACATTGGTTGGGTTTACGGCTTTATCGGTACTGACCATCACAAAACGCTCCACCTTATAGGCCACTGCGAGATCTGCCAGGTGTACCGTTCCTAAAATATTGACATGAACCGCTTCTTTGGGATGCTCTTCCATCATGGGAACATGCTTATAAGCCGCCGCGTGAAAAACAACAGAAATGCTGTGGTCTTTAAAAATTTGTTCCAAGCGATCCTTCTGACGCACATCGGCCAAGATGACCTTATAAGAGATGGTTGGAAAGTGTTCCTTTAACTCCAATTCCAAATCGTACAACGGAGATTCTGCTTGATCCAATATCAACAGGCATTTGGGATGGTAGTTGGAGACTTGTCGGGAGATTTCGCTTCCTATAGAGCCCGCAGCACCAGTAATTAATACCACGCGATCGTTCAAATACTTAGAGATTTCAGCATCTTCTAGATGCAGGACTGGCCTTTCCAGCAAGTCTTCAATTTGAATCTCTTTAATTTTTAAACTAAGGTCTTCTTGATCCACCCATTGGGTGATGTCGGGCACATAAAAGACTTTTAGGTCATGAGCCAGGGCTTGATCCACCAACTCATTTTTTCTCTTTAGCGATAGCGGCGTACCCGCAATGATCAATCCCGTGACTTTCATGGGAGCGATGATTTTATAAAAGCTGCTGCCGTATTTGATGATGGGTTTTCCCAAAATCTTGATGCGTTGGTGGTCCTTTTTAAAAGAGACAAATCCCATCAAATTAAAATTTTGGTTTTGGGAGGTGGTTAAAGCTTCCGCCAAGGCGATGCTGTCGTCGTTAACCCCTACAATAAGCACGTCATGGCCTTTAAGATTGGTATTGGAGAAGAAAGAATAGGCTTTTTTTACGGCCAACCTAAAAGAAAAAAGAGCCGTAAACGTGATGGACAGGTGCACTATTAAAAAAGGCATTAAAAAGACCTCTTGACCGTATAAAAAATAATACGTGAAATTGATAGCGATTAAAAACAACATGGCCAAGGAGCAGGCCATCACGATTTTAAAAACATCAACAAAAGTACTGTGGCGTATCAAACCGGAATACGTACTAAATGTAAAAAAAGAACCCAGGTAAACCAATAGTAGGAATGCGACTTGTTGGTTGATGGACAACACTTCATAAAAAGTCGAATTCAAGTTTTCAATAAGGAAAAAGGAGAAATAGCCAGAACAGAGTACCAATACCAAGTCGATAGCAACTACTATCCAACGAGGCAAGTACCTAAAATTTTTGAATTGAAGGCTGTTATCTCCATTCCAAAATACCTGTGCGATTCTGTTTTTGAGGTATTCAATTTTCATATAGCCTGCAAAGTTACATTAAAATGTACCTTTTTATTAGGTAAGATTAGGTAAAATTGAAGTTATTTTTTTGGGCGGGCTTTTTGAATACCAAGTGCAACAGCGGCTACAGCAGCTATGAACCATCCCGAAATGGGTGCGGTATCATCTACATCAGGGGGGAAATCCACTTGGGCACTGGCATGGCTTGCCATTACCAAAAAAAGAAGTGCGACAGGACTCCATATGGTTACTTTCATGATAGATTTTTTTGGGTGGTACAGGCCTTTAGCTGCCTAGAAGGTAGTAAATGTAACTATAGCTATAATAGGATCACCTGTTGCAACAATAAAATCGATGAAATACACTTTAAAATGACGTTAATGCGTTTACTGTGTGTTTGGTCGTTGTGGCTTCGGGATCTAGTCCCAGTCCCAGTCCCAGTCCCAGTCCCAGTGCCAGTCACGGTGCCCGTGCCAGTCCCAGTCCCAGTCCCAGTGCCAGTGCCAGTCCCAGTGCTAGTCCCAGTCCCAGTCCCAGTCCCAGTCACAGTGCTAGTCCCAGTCCCAGTGCCAGTGCCAGTCACGGTGCCGGTGCCAGTCCGAGTGCCAGTGCCAGTGCCGGTGCCAGTGCCAGTCCCAGTCTCAGTCCCAGTCCCAGTGCCAGTGCCAGTGCCAATGCCAGTCCCAGTCCCAGTGCCAGTGCCAGTCACGGTGCCGGTGCCAGTCCGAGTGCCAGTGCCAGTGCCGGTGCCGGTGCCAGTCCCAGTCTCAGTCCCAGTCTCAGTCCCAGTGCCAGTGCCGGTGCCGGTGCCTGAGGCTCTCGAAGGCATAAGGCCTCGGGTTTCCAGTCCCAGTCCCAGTCCCAGTCCCAGTGCCAGTCCCAGTGCCAGTCACGGTGCCAGTGCCAGTGCCAGTCCCAGTGCCAGTCCCAGTCCCAGTGCCAGTCCCAGTGCTAGTCCCAGTGCCGGTGCCAGCCTCCGGGCTTCGGGATCTAGTGCCAGTTCCGTGGCTTCGAGTGCCTCAGCCACCGGGCTTCGAGTGCATTTCGAGAACCTCAATGAACACCTCAGCCACCGGGTTTCTGCTGCCGGTGCCTGAGGCTCTCGAAGGCAAAAAACCGCCTTAGGGCGGTGAGTTATGGTTGAAAGCAATGGTGAATGACTTGACGTATTCGGGAGCGATCGGAATCGGTGAGGTTGGAGCCGCTGGGCAGGCACAACCCGTTGTCAAATAAGGTCTCAGCAACCTTACCTCCATAGTAAGGAAAATCTTTGCATAGGGGTTGTAAATGCATGGGCTTCCATAAGGGTCGGGATTCTATGTTTTCTTTTTCTAAAGCAAGCCTAATATCTTATCTTGTAATGCCTCCTGTTTTTGAGGGATCTACTAGTATAGCGCTGAGCCAGTGGTTCGAAAAAACAGCTGGGTCGTGTGCTGCATGCACTCGCACACCCGCGATGCCGTTAAACACCTCTTGATAAAAGTGATGCATCCGTTGATTAAATTGGGCAATTCATCCAAGCTTAACTTGCGCAGTAAGCGTCCAATTTTAAGGACATACTGTTCTGGGTTGGTTAACAAATGGGTGGCCACATTTGGTGTGTTTTTTTTCATGCTGCGAAACTTGTATATGTTGAAAAACGAATAGTTGATGCCTACCCTGTTCTGCTTAAAAAAAACAGGAAAGCCGTCTTCGAAGAATATGAGTAGGGCTACCATTATGAATATGGGGGAAAGTAAGAGGAGCATGATAAGTGAGAGGATTCTGTTTAACATTTTTTATTCGTTTAATCGTTTCCCATCGATACTTCGACTCCGCTCAGCACAGGCACTTCGACAACGCTGAGCACAGGCACTTCGACTCCGCTCAGTGCAGGTACTTCGACAACGCTCAGCACAGGTACTTCGACTACTCTCAGCACAGGTACTTCGACTCCGCTCAGCACAGGTACTTCGACTCCGCTCAGTGCAGGTACTTCGACTCCGCTCAGCACAAGCTACTTGGACTTCCCTCAGTGCAGGTACTTCGACTCCGCTCAGCACAAACTTGCTCAGGGTGACGGTTAACTCATTTAATATAGCAACCCAAACATCCATAGGGGAAGCGTATTCAACATTGGGAGTTCCATATCATCCTTTACAATCCACGCATTTTCCAGCCCACTAATCTGCTTTTGGCTTTTTCCTTTACCTCCCACTTCAAAGGTATATATGCCATTCACCAAAAAATCGCCATGTTTTGGCAGCTGCACTTTATGTAATGACCGTAACTGCGATAGAAAAAAAGTTTCGCGAACCGTCCCAATATTAGACTGTTCTTCAGCAAGGGCGGCCAACAAAGTTGTATTGTTCAGGAATATTTTCTCAGGCTTTTGTAAAACTGCAGTGCTAATGCCCGCAGAAAACAGTAAAGATATTATTTTGGCTTGTTCCAGATAATACAAGTAATTATTTAAAGAATTTCTGTGAATGCCCGTTTTGGCTGCCAAGGTCGTTATATTTGGTTTGAACGGCACTTGTTGGGCAATTATATAAACCAGCTGCAACAATTTTCTGGCATTGCGAATATCGAAATCTTTCAATTCGGCCATATCAACTTCCACGATAGTTCTTATCAATTGATTGATGCGTTGGTGAACCGATGGCACATCCGCTAAACCAAATGGGTAATAACCGTAGTTTAAGTAATTGCCAAAATGGGCCAGCGGGCGAAAATCTTTAGGAATCATCATTTTAACTTTGACGGTATTAAAAAGTAACTCGTCTAAACTAATTATGGGTAAATCAATAATACCCTGCAAGGATAAGTACTCCCTGTATGATAAGCCCGGCAGTTCATACATCAATGCCCTTCTGCTTAAATCGCCTTCTTGCTTAGAAATATCAATAATGGAAGAACCCGTAAAAATAATTTTTAAGTCGGGGAAGAAATCATATATGTTTTTTATTTCCAACGACCAATTTTTATATTTGTGCACTTCATCCAATGCCAAAATGACACCTCCATTTTTATGGAATTGGGTAACGGTATCTTTTAAGGTATGTGCAGTAAAGTACAAGTCATCCAATGAAAAATAAGCTGCTTTCTCAACCGGCAGGTGTTGCGCTTTTACCCATTGCAGCAATAGCGTGGTTTTGCCTGTTCCCCTTGCTCCCTTAATGCCAATTAAACGGTTACTCCATTTAATGACATCAAATAAATAGCGCTTAAAATCGAGGTTTACACTCGCTATTAATCGGTCTGACTGTTCTAATAAAGTGATCATATTGCATATTCTATTGTGCAAAAATATTATAAAAATGCATATTCTAATGTGCATTTTTGTAATTATTCGTTTATTTGCCCTTTAATGTTTACTCTTTGAATCGTGTAAATGTTTTCCTTCACTTCGGCTCCGCTCAGTGCAGGCTACTTCGGCTCCGCTCAGTGCAGGCTACTTCGGCTCCGCTCAGTTGCCTTTCTTTTAACATTTTCTGAAAGAACCGAATGTTTTCAACAAACCCTCTTTTGCGGCAATGGGGATTTTTATGACGTTGAAAACGGGCTGTTGGCTTCCCTCTAGCCCCCAAAGGGGAATGGCTTGGAAGTGACGAAGACGTTGAAAACTGGCTGTTAGCTTTTGGCTTTTAGCCATTGGCACTCTGACCTTCTCAAACTTCTTTAAAATCTTTGCGATTTGTTCTGGATTAAATCTACTTTTTCTCGTGCTTTTTTTACGGTTTAAAATTATTAGTTTTTCTACTTTTATTCCGTACTATTTTTGGGGGAGCTTACAACAATACCCCATAAAATGATGATAAATGGACTCAAAAGTAGCAAGCCAAAAAATGAAAAAACAACATCAAAAAAAACGAATCATATTACTTTTATACTATTTATTAATACATAAAACCAAAAAGCCATAATGGAATCTTATTTTCAAATCCATACTCGATATCATCAACAACCAGATACGAATTTTCGAGTGTAGCAATCTGTTTATTTGTTTTGTTCTTGCCTCCTATTTCAAAAAAATAAGTATCGTTCACCTTGAAATCGGTTTGCGCTGTATAGGTAACTTTATGATTGTAAACCAATTGATTCATAAAAAAGGTTTCTCTAATATTTCCTAAATTTGCATTATTTTTGGCTAATATGTAAACTAGATTCGTGTTTTCTAAATACACTTTTGATGGTTTTTGTAATCTACTAATTCCGTATGATTCTTTAAATAAATTACGAGTTAATCCAATTTCGGACAAGTAATGTAAATAGGACAATAAGGTGGCTCTATTGATATTGATTTTTTCACTCAGTTTACTCACGTTTGGCATAAAGGGTACAGATTCGGCAATGATCACTAAAAGTTGTTTTACTTTAGCTATATAAGCCAATTCTACTCCTCTAAGCAGTGGCAACTCAATTTCTAACATCATGTTAATTACTTCACCAAGGCGAATATCATACAAGTTTGGTTGTTCTCTGTAAAATGGATAATAGCCCTGTTGTAAATAGGTTTCAAAATACTGGAATGGTTTTATTTTTTGATGTATTTTTTGTGCTTCGTTGACATGATTATTTAATAGTTGTTCTAACGATAGGATATCAAAATCAACACCTGTTTCCATCCGCAAATATTCTCTAAAAGAAAATCCTTGCATTTCGTACACTACAGCTCTTCTGCTTAAATCAGCCCTTGCATTTAAAATTTCTAACAAAGAAGAACCTGTAAAAACAACTTTTAAACTAGGATAGTCGTCATATATGTTTTTTACTACTTGAGACCAGCCCGGGTACTTATGAACCTCATCTAAAAAAAGATGTTCCACCCCTCTTTTAGTAAAATAATCTACTAAGTCTATCAGTGAATTGGTGTTAAACCAAATCGAATCCAAACTCACATAGAGTGTTTTTTCTAATTGATCTGACAGATGAAGCTTGATGTATTGCAAAAGTAAGGTTGTTTTACCAATACCTCTAGCCCCTTTTATGCCCACAAGTCTTGCCTCCCAATTGACTTTATGCATCGTATCCCTAACAAAGCTTGTATCAGTTGCGTCTAATTTTTTATAAAATTTACCTACTAAAGATTCCATTTTTGTTTGTTCTATTATACAAATATATGCTTTTTTTGTTTATTAGACTAAACAGAAACTGTTTTATATAAACTTTAACCAGTTGAGGAGTTGAGGGTTTAAGGTTTAGGTGTTGAGACTAAGACGATGACGATGACTAAATTAAACTTTTAAACTCCCAAACTATTAAACTATTAACTCCCAAACTCGCGAAGCGGTAAAAAAAAAGCAAAAAAAAACCACCCTAAGGCGGTGTATTGTGCTTGAAAACAAAAAAATCCGCTAAGAGCGGATATGGTATTAACGAAAAGCTAATTGCTGAATGCTATCAGCTTAAGTGAATGTTAAAATATTAATCGATTATTCAAAAATCGCTTTAATTGCCTTGGCAATTCTATTCCTGTCTTCTTCTGTAAGATTGGGGAACCTGAGGGCACACAATCCATTTTCAAATAGTGTTTCCGCAACTTTGTTTCCATAATAAGAATACTTCTCAAACACCGGCTGCAAATGCATGGGTTCCCACAACGGACGAGATTCGATGTTGGCGGCTTCAAAAGCCAAACGCAAAGTTTCACGAGTAATCCCGTTCGTTATAATAGGATTTATCAAAATTGCACTCAACCAATAATTAGCAAAATAATCGTCATTAGGAGCTGTAAAAACGGTAACTCCTGAAATATCTTGGAACAATCCCACATAAAAATCATGCATGGCTCTCCTTAAAACAACATGAGCACCTAATACTTCCATTTGGCCTCGACCAATTCCTGCACAAATAGTACTCATGCCGTAATTGTACCCTGTATGGCTGTTTTGATAATGGGGTGGGTGCGTCTCTAGATTGTTCTTCTTTGCAAATCGATTACTGTTTTTTATTTTTCTCTTGCAAAACCTGTTTTGCATTCAATCCTGTTACAACTTTTTTACCTGTTCTTGCTTCCAATTCTTGGAGAGCTACTTTGGCTACATTACCTCCTTGTTGAGCCACTTTTTGACTCTC
This sequence comes from Nonlabens sp., assembly GCF_018401815.1. Classification (GTDB taxonomy): domain Bacteria; phylum Bacteroidota; class Bacteroidia; order Flavobacteriales; family Flavobacteriaceae; genus Nonlabens. The sequence continues at coordinate 326,065 of NZ_JAGYKG010000003.1, read as the reverse complement.
ATCAAAACTTTTAGGATTTACGGCTTGTGAAATATCTTTGGTAGAAGCCTCTGCCAACATGTTTAAAATCAACTCCGTATTAGTCATATTATCCCTCAGGTTTTCTTTTTTCAATCCCTTCAAGATTTTAAACTCTTTCGTCGTTTTATTTGACTAGGCTTTGGTAATAATATCGGTTAATGTGGCAAATTGAACTCCTTCTTTCAGCCCTTTGTTTTTCCATTCATCGGTCAGTTCTTTTCGGATTTCAATACTTTTCAGTCGTTGATTGATCCAACTTTCTGAATAACCCAATAGCAAATACTGTTCTAAGGCACGATCGATAGTCAGTTCAGGATCTTGCATCTCATCCAAGCGTTCTGATGCTATTTGTGCCAACCAAAGCTTAAAAGGTTCCGCTGTTGGTGAAGGTATCGATTGTATCAGTCTGAAAAGCTGCTCGGTATCTGCCACATCGGTTTTATAATATTTACCGTCTGAAGATTGCATTTTCAGTTGACTACAATTTGTAGTCAACTCGCTTCCTTCTTTTTTTAGTCGTGTTTTTAAAACACTCCAATATTTTCTCGCATTTTGAGAATCCGTCAAAACAGCAATAGTATCTACAATTGAGAAATACCATTTCTCCTGTTCCGAATCCCAAAGAGTGCGTACTTTTTTGTTTTCGAATAACTGTAAGGCTTGGCGTTGTGTCATACTCAATATTTTTAAAAGTTTACTTTTACAAAGATCGTATTTTAATTATAATGCTCACTTTTCAACTTTAAGTTTAGAACTGACAATAGCTAACCGATAACTACAAACCGAAAACTCCCCTCACAACCACCGCAATCCTCCCCCTGTCTTCTTCTGTAAGATTGGAGCCGCTGGGCAGGCACAATCCGTTTTCAAATAAGGTCTCAGCAACCTTACCTCCATAGTAAGGAAAATCTTTGCATAGAGGCTGTAAATGCATGGGCTTCCATAAGGGTCGGGATTCTATGTGTTGTTTGTCTAATGCGAGTCTGATATCTTCTCTGCTGATGCCTCCAGTTAAGGAAGGATCTACCACTATAGCGCTGAGCCAGTGGTTGGAAAAAACAGCTGGGTCGTGCGCTGCATGCACTCGCACACCAGCGATGCCGTTAAACAGCTCTTGATAAAAGTGATGCATCCCACGACGTAAGGCGATGTGCTTGTCCAGCACTTGCATTTGGCCGCGACCTATACCGGCACTGATGTTGCTTAACCTATAATTATACCCCACTTGGCTGTGTTGGTAATGCGGTGCTTCATCCCGTGCTTGAGTGGCTAAAAATATGGTTGTATCCTTTACTTCTTTAGTAGGACACACCATGGCACCACCACCACTGGTCGTAATGATTTTATTCCCATTAAAGCTCAAGATCCCATAATCCCCAAAGGTGCCACATTTTTGGCCTTTATACGTGCTGCCTAAAGCTTCGGCACTGTCTTCTATAACAGGTATTTGGTTCGCTTTCGCGAAAGCGTGGATCTCCTCTACCCTATAAGGCATCCCATATAAATGCACCGCAAGAATGGCTTTGGGTTTTTTACCTTTAGCAATGCGGTCCGCTACCGCTTCTTTTAAGGCAACCGGACACATGTTCCAAGTCTGCTCTTCACTGTCCACTAGGATAGGAGTGGCACCCAGGTATTGTACTGGATTGGTCGTGCCACAAAAGGTAAAGCTTTGACAAATCACCTCATCTCCAGGCCCTACACCGGCTTGAATCAAGGCCAAATGTATGGCTGCCGTACCACTAGATAGAGCTGCCACATGAGTATTTTCGCCTTGATAAGCTTCTAGATCCTTTTCAAATCCAGTAACATTAGGTCCTAAAGGGGCTACCCAATTGGTATCAAAAGCTTCGGTCACGTAATTTCGCTCCGTTCCTCCCATATGGGGGGAAGACAGCCATATTTTATCTAAAGACATCGTTTTAATTTATTTGGTAAAGGTAGTTTACTTGAAAAGAGATTTTAAAGTTAAGAGGATGATTTTTACATCATACCAAAAACTGCGTTGTTCCAGGTATTCTAAATTCATTTTTACTTTATCAGGAAAAATGATGTGATCGTTATACCCGTCCGGGTCGGGCTATTGTGCCAGCAATTCTTCTTCGTTGCGGTATTTAATAGCCGCCAGACTGGTTAAGCCAGGGCGCAGCTCTAGTACGTTTCTATCATCTCCTATAAGTTGGTCATAGTATCCAGGAAGATCGGGACGTGGTCCTACAAACGACATCTCCCCTTTCAGGATGTTGATGAGTTGTGGGAGCTCGTCGATTTTAAACTTTCTAAGAAAGGTGCCGATCTTAGTCACCTTCCCATCATGCATGGTTTTGAGTTTGTAGATGGTAAATGGCTTAGCCTGTTGGCCTATGCGTTGTTGAGTGAATAGGCCAAAAGATTTTGTTGATAATGCGGCAAAAAGTAAAGCTATTCCTATTAGGGGTAATAATCCTAAAAGTAGTATTATGGATAGTATAAAATCAAATACAGATTTCATACCTTAATCAACACTAACATAATTCAATGGTAACGGCTCCCCAAGAGTATCCTACGCCAAAACCTGCTAACAATATTTTTTCACCAGTTTTTATAGCTTCTTCATCTTGCAACGTCCGCAAGGCTATTTGTATAGTTGAGGAAACAGTATTCCCACAAAAATTCATACGTACAGGAAAACGATCTTGTTCAACCTTGATTTTTTTTCTCAGGTGATTCAACATGTAAGCGTTTGCCTGGTGAAAAACAAAATGGTTAATATCTTCCATTTGTAATGCATTCTTACTAACATTACTTCTGACAAGTTCAGGAACGTTAAGCGAGGTAAAATTGAATATTTCTGGCCCATTCATAAATAGATCAGCATCGGAAGTAGTATTTCCATAATCATCATCTACCTCTTGTGCTGTCATTTTAGGTTGTCTCATTCCTCCAGCTTTAACAATTAGATTCTCAGCTCCAGAACCATCTGTTCCTAAATCAAAGCCTCCAATCTTTGCTGATAATCCAAATACTTCATTAGAAATTAAAGAAGCGCTGGCTGCATCACCGAAGATGGTACGATTACCTTTATCAGACTTGTTCAAGAACTTGCTATAAGTCTCACCACAAACTAACAAAACATTATTTGCAATTCCCGAGGCTATCAACCCTTTTGCAAGGCTCAATCCATATATAAACCCAGAACAACCTAAATTAAAGTCTAACGCACCGCAAGATTTTCTCAAACCCAACTTATTCTGCATGATACAGGCGCTTGTAGGTAAAAAATAATCAGGACTTTGGGTACAGAATAATAAGTAATCAATAGAGCTAGCGTCTATATCATATTCCTGAAATAATAAATTTGAAGCCTTAATACCCATATCTAAAGATGTTTCATCATCTGCAGCAATATGGCGTTCATTAATACCTATTTTCTTAGCTATTTTCTCAACAGACCATTCTGGAAATTCAGTTGCAAGATCATCATTAGTTAGAATTTTTTCTGGTAAATAATAGCTTATATGATTTATATATGATTCCATCATCTTAATGTAAGTCCTCCATCTAGTTTAATATCTGTTCCAGTCATCCATTTTGATGCTGGTGATAGAAGAAATATGACCGTTGAAGCGACATCCTCTGGAGAACCATAACCACCAAGCGGATAATTTTTCTTGTCTAATTCTATGTCTTCTGAGCTACTGTCAATCGAATCTATCAATTCAGTTTCTATCATGGCAGGTAATATAGTATTTACTCTTATTTTTTTAGGAGCAAGTTCTAAGGCCATTGTTTTTGCAATACCACAAATAGCGCTCTTACTTGCTGCGTATGAACTATTCCCTATATAAGTAATCGCAGGGCCCGAAATAGAAGAAATAAATACTATAGATGATTCTTTATTAATTTTCTTTTTCTTAATTAAATGTTTAGAAAGCATTACCGGAGCGATTAGATTAGTATCAAGAATAGTTCGCAAAGAATCTTCTTTTAAAAAACTAAATAACTGAGACTCTACAATTCCAGCAGAGTGAACAACACCATCTATTTTAGGCAAATCATTACAAAGGTTTAATACATCTTCACTTTTGTTTAAATCTATTGAGTAATAGGAATGCCCCTTACCATTTAACAATGACATTGACTGTTCTAAACGATTAATATTTCTACCCAGCAACAACACTATTGCTCCAAAGTTCGAACATGCAATAGCTATTGACTTACCTATACCACTGCTTGCACCAGTAACTAATATAGTTTTACCATCAAGTGAAAAAGTATTTTTATCCATTATAAATACTATTATTAATCTTACAGTCCGCAGTTAATTCAACTATTGCGCTGGCCCAAGAAAGCCCTACTCCAAAACCGCATAAAAAAAGCTTTACTTTAGTACTTATTGATATTAGTTGACTTGTTATAGTTAAAGGAATAGTACTACAACTGGTATTTGCATAATCAAATAGACAATAAGGCACTTGTTCTTCAGTTGCTTTTATTTTTTTTCTGATTTTCTCATTCATAAATTTATTTGCTTGATGCAAAATGAAATAATCAAAATCTTCAACAACAGCTTCTTGAGAGAGCATGAATGACTTAATAGCCTTAGGAACCGTTGTTATACCAAAAGAAAAAACATCCATACCATTTAAGTATAAGGTTTTCTCTCCATGCTTATCTTTAGATTTGAACCCACCTTCTTGTACTTTGATTGCCTCACAACCAGATCCATCGCTGTTTAAATCAAATGTCATTTTCTGCCCCTCATTAGATTTAACTAACAGGGTTGCGCTTCCTGCATCACCAAATAAAGGATATGTAGCAGAGTCTGATGGTTTACATAATTTAGAAATAGTGTCTCCTACCAATAACAACGCTTGTGCATCCTTATTGAAAGAATTAGATAATAAAGAAGAAATTATAGATAACCCATAAACATAACCAGAACATCCCAAATTAACGTCAAAGGCAGCCACTGTTGATTTTAAACCTAGTCTATCTTGCAGTATAGTAGCACTTGCCGGTAATACGTAATCTGGCGTTTGAGAAACAAAAACCAAAAACTCTATATTATCTTTATCAATTTTATTTTCTGAAATCAACTTTTGAGCTGCATCATAACATAAATCGGCTGCTGTTTCATGAATTGCTATATGTCTATATCTAATACCAGTATTATCTAGAATTTTCTCTCCTTGCTGACGTCCAATATAATCATCATTTAAATTATCCATCTTAACTTTAGGAACAGATGTATATATGGCATCTATTGAAATATTTGCAACTTGAGATAATGACATATTTAAGCGTTAACTAATTTATATAAGTCTTCAATAGTGTTTGCGTTTTTAATATCGTCACCATTTATGGTAATTTCATACTCTTCATCCATCATTGCTATGATCGAAAGAGCAATCATTGAGTCCCATTCATCTAGATCCTTAAATTTAGTATCTTTACTAAATTCATTTCTTTCAGTTTCATCAATCTGTTCTGCAAAATTGTTAATAAAATCTTCCATTTTTATATTTTTTTTAAAGATCGAGCCTTTTAGCAGGAATACCAAAATATTTCCTGTTGTTCTTAATGCTTTTTGTTAATAATGAATTTGCTAGTATTGTATTGTTGTCGCCCATTTTCTTACTTTGAACAAAACTTGCTCCCATAGAAAATGAATTGAAATCGCCTATAGTGACATCTCCAGAAATTTGAATCCTAGGCATAAAACTATTGAAATTACCTATCACAGTATCATGCCCTACTGCACACAGAGAATTGAAAAAATTAAAATCACCTATGTTCACTTGGCAAGAAATGATAGTGCCATTAGCAAGTACGTTACCAATACCTAATACTGTTCCATATTCTATACTTACATTAGGATGAATTAATGAGGGATAACTGTAGTTACGCTTTTGCGAAAGCGTATTATAAATCTCACTAACAATCTGCCGATTTGCCATTCCAAAAGTAATAGAAGTGTCTTCTGGTAAGTCGATAAGTAAATCTGTCACTGTCCCTTTACATGGAATACCTGCTATGACATCGTACTCCTCTACAAACTCATCATCATAAAACCCTATTACCTGATAAGTATCTTCAACTTGATTGATGGCATTGATCAATGTCCAGACCTCTCTACCGAGCCCACTAGCACCTATTATCGCGATGTTTTTCATCTTATCCTTTAAATGGTTTTGTAGTAGCCTGACCTGCGGTATTGATTCCTTCAGAAATAAAAACCTTTTTTATAGTCCTTAAGATAATTTTTAAATCTAATAAAAAAGATTGATTTTCCACATACCAAACATCATAATTAAACTTTTCCTCCCAAGAAATAGCATTTCTACCATTCACTTGTGCCCAACCCGTTATGCCTGGCTTTACTTCGTGTCTTCTTTTTTGTTCTTTATTATATAAAGGTAGATATTCTGGTAATAATGGCCTTGGACCAATTAAACTCATATCACCTTTAATGACATTAAGTAATTGAGGTATTTCATCTAAAGAGGTTTTTCTAACAAATTTTCCTACTGCTGTGAGCCTTAGTGAATCCGGCAGTAAATGGCCTTGAGCATCCTTTTTATCGTTCATGGTTTTGAACTTTACAATCTTGAAGATTTTCCCATCCTTACCCGGGCGTAACTGAAAAAAGAAGGGTTTGCCGTTGTTGGCAAGATATAATCCTAAAGTAACTATCAGGAATATCGGACTCAATATTAGCAAGCCTAAAAAACTAGCCAAAAAATCAATAAAAGGTTTAAAAAAAGATTTATACATTTTTTTCCAGTCTTTTATATTCGGCTAAAATGGCTTCCCAAACCAAGTGTTGCTCGTAACGTGAAACAATCATTGGGCGGGCGTTTTGTTGTAACTGTTTGTCATAATTGTCATCCGCTATCATTTTTTTCATGGCATTGTATAAAGCATTCGTATCTTTCACCGGTATGATGGTGCCGTTTTGTCCTTCTATGATGATTTCATTGCAACCGTTGATGTTGGTGACAATGCTGGGCAATCCCATAGCGCCGGCCTGCATCACCACATTGGGAAAACCTTCTCGGTAACTGGGGAATGACAAACAGTTGCTGATTGCCAAATAGGGACGAACATCTTTTTGATAACCTACCGAAATAATGTTTGGGTTTTCATCTATTTCAAGCAAGGTGTTTTTATGAAGCGGATCGAGGTCTGTTTCTAAGGGACCGACTAGTAAAAGTTTTGGGTTATGAGTTGTGAGTTGTCGGTTTTGTAAACCGGTAGATGAATTTTGCTCGTTATTTGAAAACTTTATATCGCCTTTATTCAAACTTTTGACTTTTGACTTTTGCCTTTGAACTTTTTTAAATGCCGCGACCAATTCATTGATGCCTTTATCGCCTACCAAACGGCCAACGAAAATAAAAGCAAAGTCATTTGGGTGTATGCCCAAGCTGTTTTTTAACTCTTGGTTTTGTTGCGCTGAAAAATTTTCGGGATTAAAATATGCAGTGTCTATACCGTTAGAGCTTCCATTGCCAAGGACTTTTAGTTTCGCTGGTTTGCAAAATTGTTCCTGGATGATGATTTCTTTTAAACCAAAAGAATTTGGGTAAATATGTGTGGCGCAAGCGTAGGTTGCTTTTTCAACGGCATTTAGCAGTTTTCTTTTACTGCCGGTAGCTTCCAACAAGGGCAAACCTGCGATGGTGTGCAAACGATGCGGCACACCCGCCAATTTAGCTGCCAACATACCCAATGTTCCCGCTTTTGGGGTATGCGTATGCACCATCAATGGTTTTTCTTTTTTGAAATAGCTGTACAACTGCCATACCGCCTTCAAATCTTTAAAAGGCGTAATTTTACGGGTCATTTCCACGTGAAATGTAGATGCTTCCTGCAATTTTGCCACACGCTCTAAATTAACCTTGTCGGATGAAATTGCAGTAACATTATAATACTGCTTCATAAAACGTAGCTGGTTCTCCAGCAACTTTTCTAAAGACATTGGAACGGTGGTGATACGAATTAGCTTCTTTAACATAATTTAATTAAACAAATTATTTATAAAACCATTAAATTCATTCTTATAAGAATTAAAATGAAACTTATTATATAAATAACACTTATTCTTGATTTCAATTAATAATTCTTTATCACTATTAATCGCTTTAATTAAAGATATATCCAATTTATTATCTGTACTACTATCAATTAAGTACCCTAATTCTCCTTCTTTTAAGAATTGTGTAATATTACTAGATTCATTTGTCAACACAGGAGTACCACATGAAATCGACTCCACAAACTTAGTTGGGAATCCTGCTTTATTTACAAGATTATTTTTTCTTAAAAATATTGAATAATCTGAGTTTTTAATTTCTTCAATGGCAACTCTGTGTGATTTACGGCCTTCAAAAAAGACATTGTCAATAATATTTTTTGGAATTATTTCAACGCCAAAATTTATAAAGTATTCCTCTTTAGTAATTCCAATTATTTTTAAATTAAAATCTCTTGTCCTGCTCTTTATTCTTGACAACGATTGAATAATTGTATCCAAACTATCTTTAATTCCATTGCCAGGTGACCCAACATAAATTAAATTACAAATATCATTTGGAATATAATCAACTTTGTTCCACTTTTGCGAATTTTTATCAATCAATGGTGGTAATTGAATTATATTATTACTTGACTTATAGAATTCAGTTAAATATTTACTAATTGTTATTAATCCATCGACCCTTTTATGTAAGATATTCATGCGTAAATAGGTGTCAAAACCTTTAATTAATTTAAAAAACAGATTGCCTTCCGGTTGGTACCATTCTGTGACATCAGCTATAAGTTTAATATTATTTTTATTACAATATTTTAATAACTTCCATAAAGAAACTGCTGGGTAATTATAAGCCACGATTATGTCAACATTAGCTTTTAAATCATTCTCTACTACATTCCTGACAAACTTTAAATCTGTAATAAATTTAAACCAATCACTTTTTGAATAAGGATATTTTTGAGGTTTAGAATGATATTCTAAGCCTTCAATTACCCTTTTTTTTATTAGAGGATTATAACTAGAATTAGTATAAACACCAATAAAAAATACTTTATAGCCTAATGTTGAAAATAATTTAGCATTAGCTATAACCCTCTGAGCAGCTGCATTTCTATCCGGTAATTCAAACCCGCCAACGTATAATATATTTTTATCTTTAACCATAAATTAAAATCAATTATTCCAAACTACCCTATTCACATAATCAGTATAAGATAAAATAATTCTCAGCACTTTATCAGACACATTTGGCATAGAATAATCGGCTACCGGTCGCAACGTTCTTTCTTCACCCCTTTTTTGTGTCTTTAGTATTTCCAAAGCCTGCATAATGCGTTCAGGATTTAATCCAACCATCATTACGGAAGTCTCTTCCATGGCTTCAGGACGTTCGTGGACTTCCCGTATATTTAATGCCGGGAAATTCATAATGGAGGATTCTTCTGAAATGGTACCGCTATCCGACAACACTACTTTGGCATTTTTTTGCAAATGATTGTAATCATGAAATCCCATAGGTTTCATTAATTGAATCAAGGAGTTAAATTTAACCCCTGTTTCATTAATTTTATTTCTTGTGCGTGGATGTGTTGAAACAATAATCGGTAATCCGTATGTTTCCGCAATGGCATTCAAACTTTCAACCAACTTTATAAAATTGCCGGAATTGATATTTTCTTCCCTGTGCGCTGAAACGACAAAATAATTTTCCTTTTGTAATCCCAATGTCGCCAATACCTTTGAATCGTCGATTTGTTTGCTGTACGCAGCCACCACTTCGTAAATGGGAGAGCCCGTTTTTATGATTCTGTCGGCTGGCAAGCCTTCGCGCAATAAATATTCCCTGGCAATATCACTGTAGGTCATATTAATATCACTTATATGGTCTACTATTTTTCTGTTGGTTTCTTCGGGCACACGTTGGTCAAAACAACGGTTTCCAGCTTCCATATGAAAAATAGGAATTTTTCTTTTTTTGGCCGCAATGGCACACAAACAGGAATTCGTATCGCCTAAGACTAGAAAGGCATCTGGATGTTCTTCTTCTAGAATTGGGTCAATATTGATTAGTATCTGTCCAGCCGTGGTGGTGGCATTGGATCCTGCCGCATTAAGAAAATGATCGGGTTTACGGATGCCTAAATCTTCGAAAAAAACTTCATTCAATTCGTAATCGTAATTCTGACCGGTATGGACTAAAATATGTTCAATTGCAGAAGATTGGTCTAATGCGATTAATACTCTTGAAAGTCTAATTATTTCTGGTCGCGTCCCAACAACCGTAATCACTTTTAATTTTTTCATTACTCTATTGTGTTGTAAAATAATTTTTATCGAATCTATATTCATCACTAACTTCTCCAAGTAAATAATCTGACATCGCCAATAACTTTGAGTCTTTCTTAAGTGCCTGAATACTGCTTACAAATCCTGGCGGCACGCATAAGATATCTAAACCCTCATTTAATTCAAATATAGAACTCTTATGTTTTGGATTTGGTTTTTCCCAATCATCAATTTTTATAAGCTTGATTTGAAATGCTCCTTGAATAGCTGAAAACCATCTTCTTTCAATAGAATGTCCCTGCCAGGCTCTGATTAATGAGGTGTCTATATTTTCAATGGTGTAGATTCGCTTTATTGCTGAGGCGTCAAATTCATTATTATAGTGAATTTGACCCCTTTTATCCTGATGATGACCTCCTTTAATAAGTTTTGGCTGCATTTTACTATACTATCTTTATACAATTTCAAAATACGTATCCGGTTGCTCTGGGTCGAATATTTCGTTGACCCACATCACCGTTACCATGTCTGTATCCCCTAAATTTTCGATATTATGAGTGTATCCTACAGGAATATCCACTACTTCAAGTTTTTCTCCCGACACCACGTATTCAACAACATCTGAGGGCTCATCTACTTTTCTAAAGCGTATGACCCCGGAACCGGACACCACCAGAAATTTTTCATTTTTTGTATGGTGCCAGTGATTCCCTTTCGTTATGCCTGGTTTAGAAATATTAATGGAAACCTGACCTCTGTCTGGAGATTTAATAAATTCAGTGAACGATCCACGTTCATCCACGTTCATTTTTAAAGGATAGGAAAACTGATCTTCCGGTAAATAGCTTAAATAAGTGGAATATAACTTTTTAGTGAAAGCGTCTAATAAATGAGGGACTTGCAGTGTGGATCGACTTTCCTTAAAAGATTGAATCAATTCGACAATCTCACCTAATTTAATCTGATGTTCTACTCCAACTTTGTAATAGTCTCCGGTTTTATTGGCTTTATCAACTAGACAATTTAGTAGTTCCTGAACCACATCATCTATGTAAACCAGCGTCATGTTAACATTTGGATCATTCACCGTAATAGGAAGGTTGTGTGCGATATTGTGACAAAAGGTAGCTGCCGCGCTATTATAATTGGGACGGCACCATTTTCCAAAAACATTAGGATAACGGTAAATAAATACTTTTGCACCAGTGTCTTTAGCATAATTCAATAACAAATCTTCTCCTGCTTTTTTGGATTCACCATACGGATTATTCAACTCCGCCTGTATGGATGATGAAATCATGATGGGACAAGTGTTATTATATGTCTTTAGTTTCTCATGCAATTCACTTGTAAACCCAAAGTTTCCTTCCATAAATTCTTTGGGGTCTTTAGGCCTGTTTACTCCTGCTAAATGAAACACAAAATCGGCATCTTTGCAATATTCATCTAATAAGGAAGGTTCGGTTTGTCTGTCGTATTCAAAAATACGCAGGTCTTTACAAAGTAGTGGATGTTTTACCTTTCCTTCTTTGATATTATTAAGTTCTGCCACCAGATTTTTACCAACAAAACCTTTAGCGCCGGTTATTAGTATGTTCATTTTATTATTTTTAATGCTTTTTCATGTCTAATATGAAACCTAAATTAAACTGAAAGTGTCACGTCGAGAGCAGTCGAGACACTTTTGTTAATACCTTCGTCTACACTTAGAAAGACAAAACATATTTTTTATATCTAACCGCTTTCCAGATAAATAAACATTATCTTATAGTAGTATGGTTATTACCTTTAAAAAGCTTGCGAAATAGATTTACTTAGGCATCATTTCCTGTACTATTGGCAGTTCTTTTAACAATTTTTTCATGCCTTCTACACCTTGCTGTTCTGTGTTATGAGAATTATAATCTTCTATGGCAGAAATAGCTTCTTCGCCTTCAGAGAAGTACTGCTCATAGTTTAAGTTTCTGTTGTCTGCAGGTATTCTATAGAAATCTCCCATATCTTCAGCCTTAATCATTTCTTCCCGGGTACACAGTGTTTCGTAGAGCTTCTCACCGTGTCTGGTACCAATGATTTTGATTTCATTATCCGCCTTGCATAGTTCTTTTACGGCCTGTGCCAAGTCACCGATATTTCCAGCCGGGGCTTTATTGACAAACAAATCACCAGCGTTTCCATTTTCAAAAGCAAACAGGACCAGTTCTACAGCTTCGTCTAAAGACATAAGAAAGCGTGTCATTTTAGGATCAGTGACGGTTAATGGCTTACCTGCTTTAATCTGCTCTAGAAAAAGCGGAATGACTGAACCCCTGGATGCCATCACATTGCCATAGCGTGTCAAGCAGACCGTAGTTTCTTTTAAGTTTCTAGAAGCAGCTGTAGCTACTTTCTCCATCAGGGCTTTAGATATCCCCATTGCATTGATGGGATATGCCGCTTTGTCCGTACTTAAGCAAATTACTTTCTTTACCTTGTTGAAAGCTGCCGCATCAATTAAATTTTGAGTTCCCAAAACATTGGTTCGGGTTGCCTCTAAAGGAAAAAATTCACAGGAAGGCACTTGCTTTAGTGCAGCGGCATGAAAGATGTAATCTACATCTCTTGTAGCCCGCTCCAGGCTATCGTATTGCCTGACGTCTCCAATGTAAAATTTTAACTTCTCGTTATTCAGCTGCTTACGCATGTCATCCTGTTTCTTCTCGTCTCGTGAAAAAATACGGATTTCAGAAAAATGATCAGTATGAAGGAAGCGTTTTAGTACAGCATTCCCAAAAGATCCTGTACCCCCAGTGATGAGTAAGGTTTTATTTTTTAACATAAGTTATTTCTTATAATTATAATATTCTTTTAAAGCCTTGTCTTTATCAACTGCATTAAGATGACCTAGTTTTAGTGATTTTTCTTTTAGGCTTTCAAAATATTCTTCTGAAGCTTTTATTTTCTTCGCTGGAACACCTGCATAAACAGAATTATCAGGTATGTTTTTTGTAACTACAGATCCTGCCCCAATAATACAGTTATTACCTATTACAACCCCGGGCATTATAATACTTCTTGCGCCAATATAAACATTGTTACCTATTGTTATTGGTTTTGTTATTTCTAAATCTGGTACTTTATCTCTAAATAACAACGTACCACCATCATGGGTAATAAACAAAACTTCTCTAGTGATGTGCACATTATTTCCTAAAGTAATACACCAAGGTTCTGTCCCAAACATTGATAAAGGATTACCATAGATATGTATATTATTACCCATATTGACTCCAATCCATTTAGCATACCCAACATGATCGAGCATCGCATATAATGATTTTAGAAAAAAATTAAAAATTTTAGTTATAAATTTCATTTTTAGTTTTTGGAAATTAGATTATTGTCTCTACATTGCTAAAAAATATTGTTTCATTAATTTGGAATTAAAAAGATTTTCTAGAAATAATTACATTATTAGAATTTTTAAGCTTTATTTCTAAAATTTTATACAAATAGATCAAAATTAGTATTCTTCCCCCTGGAGTAGCTGAGAAAATAAAACCTTTAAAGTTTAAGATTAAAATAGAGCTAAAAAAAATAAAAAAATACCAATCTTTAAAAGAGTAGTAAGAAGAAAATCTTTTTACCTGATTTATAAAAAGAATACCTAGCAAAAACAAAAGGAAAAATCCTCCATAATAAATCTGCAAGATATAACCAACATCACTCGATTGCACATCAGACCTTCCAAAGAGTGACTCTCCTTCTCCAAATATCAAACCTATCAAGGTTTTAGGAAAAACGATGAAATCACCACCAAGCGTAGACAACGTATTAACTCTTGAATAATTAGTGTTAAAAATTAAATCAGAAATTGAATAAAAAAACTCTAAAACCCATTTTTTATTATTTAAAGCTATATCAGTAACATAGGGATATCTATATCTAATAAAAAAAACAATAGCAGTTAAAAGAAGAGACGCCTTTAATAAACTTTTATAGTAACTTTTATTACAAATTATATAAATTAAAGTCAATATAACTGGTACAAATCCTATTCTTGCGTTATAGATAACCGCAAACAAAAAGAAAATAAATGAAATAATATAAAAACTATTTTTTCTAAGTTTGATTAAAGAATAAGAAGCAAACAATCCCATTACAAAAGAATATGTAAATGTTAAATTTTCAGATATACCATAACTCCTGTATCTAAAATCAAAGTTTTTATAAGCCTCTAGTTCATTTAGATTTATCCTTACTGAATTATACCAATTATCAAAAGCTGGAAAGAAAACTAGACCAGCAGTAATTATTGAAGCTGTCAAAGATGTATAAAATAGATACTTTAAAAGGTCTAAATTATTTTGGATAAAATACTTACAAATAATAATACCCAAAATATAAGATTGAAATCCCCAAGCCATAAACCTAAATGAATATACTTCTTTAAGAGCTAAAAGATCTCTTATTATGGCATAAAGAACTATTACACCTAGAATTTTTAAATCAGATTTAAAGAATTTATAATCGTTTAATTTTATTTTATTTAGAATTATTAAATATATTACCAAAAAAATCTCCGCAGCAATAAAGTAATATTTATCTATTACAGGAGGCTGAAAAAGATATAGATATAATATAAAAATTAAGAAGGAACTTTTTAAAATAGCTTTCATTCGTTCCAATTAAATACTAAGTTGTATATTATTATCAGCATGTAACGGTCAATTATTCTACCAGATTTTATTATATCACTTATTGCACTAAATTTATGGTTTTTCTTTTTTGCTTTTAACAAAGATCTTCTTAAATAAGACTTTGAAACTGCTTTACTGTATTTTTCCTTATTTTTGTACTTTTTTAAAATACGAATCTGAGAATCAATCACACTGATAAACCTATCAAACCTTTCAATTGAATTGCCTACTCTATAAAAAGAAAGATATTCATCAATAAACCCTATACTATATTTACTTGAAATTCTTAAATTCATATCATAATCTTCTACGATTTCAGACTCATCATAATACCCTACTTCATCAAAAATTGATTTTTTGAACATGTAATTAACTGGCGGATGGATTTTAAATAGAAGTATATCATCAAATAATCTACCTCCTTTTAGTCGATCGTTTCTTCTATCCAAACGATCGATGATTTTTGAATTTACATCAACATAGTGAACCTTACCAAAACACATAGGTATATTTGAATTCTCTTCCATAAAACGAACCTGTTTTTCAAGCTTATTTTCTGCCCAAAAATCATCTGATGCACAAAATGTGATGTACTTTCCCGACGAAAATTCTTTAATCCCTCTGTTTAAGGTAGCTGAAATGCCTTTATTTTTTTGCGCAAATAATCTGAAATTAAACTCTTTCGATAACTTCTCCAAAATTTCTACAGAATTGTCTGTTGACCCATCATCTATTACAATAAGTTCGTAATTTGTATATGTTTGATTAATAATACTTACAATACATTCTTTTACATAATTAGAATGGTTATAACACGGAACTAAAATACTTACTAAAGGTTCTACTTTCTCCATAATCTTTCTTTAGCTATGTTTTTGATTTCATTTAATTCTTTTATTCTTAACAGGTATGCTACTGATAGAAAGGTAAAAAACCCAACAATAACACCTGCCAATATTTTAAGGTATGTATCTTGAATAAAGTATATAACAACCACAGTAACTAACGTCATTAAAACACTCGCAATTATTGTTTTACTAATATCTCTTAATTGTTTCAAAGCTCCATAATTGAAAAACTTAGCAGAATAATATGTGTTAATAAGGTATGAAAAAAATGAGGTAAATACTTGGCTAATGATTACTGCCTCTATACTTAGAGGTATAGTAATTAACAACGCAATAATAATCATAGGTCCTTTTATAAGGTCTACTTTTAAAAATAAATCTGATCTACCAATAGCATTTAAAACACTTAAATTAACAATACTCATAGGAGTTACTATCCTCGCCAAACAAAACCATTGAAGTAAGGGAACAGCAGGGAGCCACTTCTCTCCTAATAACACAGAAATTAGTGGTTCAGCAACTACGGCAAGCAAAAGCAATGTGGGAAAAGTTATAAATGCAGCAGTTTTTATAATTCTACTATATACTGATACCAGTCTTTTTTTATCATGCTGAAGTGATGAAAGAATTGGAAAAGTTACTTTTTGTAATATGCTCGAAATTAAACCTGAAGGTGCTTCTGCAAACTTTTTAGCTTCACTGAAATACCCTAATTGTGATGCCATATAAAATTTCCCAATTGCCAAATTATAAGCTTCTTTTAAACTTGTTGCATATATCCCAGCCATCAGCAATTTTGACCCGTAGCCAAAAAGGCTTTGAAAGGAAGTCTTTGAAAAAATTAACGACAACCTCCAGTTACCTATTATCCAAAGTCCTATGGCAGTTACTGTAGATATAGAAATAGTTTGAATAACCAATGACCATACACCATAGCCTAAAAAAGCAGCTGCTACGCCAATTCCACCACCTATCAACATGGCAATAACATTGACTTTGGCCAACAATTTAAAGTTAACTTCAATCTCTAATTTAGTTCGCTGTACAATTGAAAGCGCGTTTATGATTAATATAATCCCTAAAACACGTGTCAGTGAAGTCAATAACGGCATTTGGTAGAACGAGGCAATATATGGCGCTGATACAAATAACAGTACGTATAAAACAACACTAACTACTAGATTGAATATAAAAACGGTTGAATAATCTTCATCAGACCTGTCTTGCTTTTGGATAAGCCCCGATCCCATACCACTTTGTATAAAGACCTGCGAAACTGCAATAAAAATGGATAACATCCCAATTAATCCAAAATCCTCCGGAGTTAAAAGTCGAGCTAGTACTATTCCTATGACGAATTGACCTATCGTTACAGAAAAGCGCTCCACTGCATTCCATATAAATCCTGAGGTGGCTTTTGATTTTAATGTCATTAAAACATTCTCATATCAGACAATGGAGCTACTTTTTTGCTATTGTAGCCCATAAAAAATATTCCATTATTTTTTGCAGCTTCATAATCATTAATCGAGTCGCCGATTAAAATAAATTCTTCTTGCTTATAATTTTGTTCTTCTAAAATATTGGCGACCAGTTTTTTCTTAGGAGTTGGTGAGCCTTCAATGCTTTTAAAGTATTGATTTATCCTAACCCCTTTACATATTTTTCTGAGCTCCTTGCCATCTGAACCGGATACGATATGCATTTGGTACTTTTGGTAATTGGCTTTAACAAAATCATTGGTTTCTTTGATGAGTAAATCTTCATTTATTAAGTTGGCATACATGATTTCTGAGAATTTATCTGCCCAAATTTGAACTTCTTCATCAGTAATTTCCTCACCCCTAACTTCTTCAAAGAAATACCTGAATTTGACATACCTCGATAAGCCTCCATTGGCTTGGTGAAAATCCATGAGTTGTTTGACTTGGTCTTTAGGGTAATCGGCTAATACCAATTCAAATCCTTTATCCCGAACCGCATTGGAATTCATTAAAACACCATCGAAATCCCAAAATATGGTTTTAATTATATTTGAACTTTTCATAAAGTATTTCGGCAAGTTTAAAGTCTTCTTCACAATCAACATCAGTTGATTGTATTTGATTCTGTTCTAAAAGAAATGGTTTTATTCCTACTCTGTCTTTTTCAATTTTATAAACTCTTTTCGGAGCTATAAAAACAGCTGAATTTACTTCATACATTTTTATTAGGTCTTGTGTACGTGGCCATTTTTTGTCATCGTCTTGTTGTTTATTGGTGACTCTATTTTCTTCTTCTGACCACATAAAGTTTTGTATTGCTTTTACACTCATTAATGAATCATAACCTTCGTTTATATTTTTTAAATATAGTTCAATTGCATAACTATAATCAAGCGTATCAACAAGAGGAGACGTTACATGTGTCCAAAGTATGTGTTCGTTATTACATATAGTTGGAACATAGTTAACTAAATCTACTAAATCTGTTGTACTTAAAGCTAACTCATTTGGTCTTAGAATAACCTTTAACTTAGTAGAGATTACTTTAAAATTTTCTGCAATTTCTATTGATTTTTCATCGTTTGTTGAAAGCACAATTTCATCAATATTATCACACTTAACTAACTGTCCAAGTTTAATAGCTAATAAGCCTCCTTCAACTCCTGCGAATCTTTTTGTATTCTTATTTACAACTCTCTCACTACCAGATCTTGTTGGTAAAAAAACACTAACTTTATTCATTTAAAAAGGCATAAACAGATTTTTGTAAAACTGTATAATTAGTTAAAGTCAAAGAAATTAACTCTACATCCTCCTTTACTTTGCTAAACATGTATTCATTTTCAATAAAAAGTTCTTGTTCTTTTTGACTAATGTCTTTACTGTAACCATCATAGCCTACTAAATATACTCTTTTTAATCCAATATCTAAAACAGTTTGAAGTGCTATTGCAGTGTGTGAATCCTTAAATTCTTCGGTAAAACTTACTTCTTTTAATTCAAAAGCATTGTTTTCTAATGCTTTAGGTATATATGTCCCCATTTTTCTTGGAAAAGGAGGTAAAATACATTTGCCTTCAATCTTTCTTTCTCCGAATACTTCTTCCATACGGTGACCCTCGTTGCCCACCAAACAAAAGATTTGTTCGTTAGGCACTTCAGTAAAACTCAAAGCATTTTTAGAACTCGCATGAATCACTAAAACATCAGGATTCTGGATTAAAAACTGATCTATAGCAGCTGAATGTTCTACAGGACTTGGTCCGCCACCAACAATTAAAGCGCTTTGGTATTTGGTATCGTTGGTTGTTAATTTTGGTAAGGTGAGATTATCTTCTTTTCCTTGACTTTGGTTATTCAAGGCTCTTATAATAGAATTGAACGAATAATAGCGTTTACTAACCCATTCCATCACTTGTTTTTGGGGTAAGGAATTTGCTCCTGAAACCATATAGGGTAAATTTGTTCCCCATTCATATTTCTTTTGTAGTTGAGAAAAGGAGTCAACCACTTTGCTCAGCTCGTTGTAATCAAAATCCACTTTGCCTTTAGCCTGCAAAGTAGTGAGTAACAATTCTGTCTTTAAATTTCCTGCTCCTCGCCCCATACCGGTGATGGTAGCATCTACAATATCCACTCCTTCTTCAATAGCCACAAGTGTATTGGCAAGAGCCATTTCTAAGTTATTATGTCCATGGAAACCTAATTTAACATTTGTTTTTGAACGTACCAAGGCAATAGTTTCTTTTACATCTTCAGGATACACCCCACCAAAGGAATCTACCATATAAAAGTAATCCACCACACCATCGACCTTGGGTATTAACCCTAGGAAATCTTTTTCATCTTTCCAGGTTGACATATACATGACATTGAAAGCGACTTCAAAGCCAAGTTCTTTAACTTTTTTCGCCAATATTAATGCTCTTTTAAAGTTCTTAGGGTCTATAGCCATTCTAACCATAGTTATATAATCTTTAACGGGCAGCAATAATTCCTCAGCATCTTCTGCTCGAACATCCTTCTCGTTTAAAATTATAACTAACTTCTTATTGCTTTGTGCTTTTAGTTCTTTCAACACAGGAACTGGACAATAAAAATATTTACCCAAATAACCTTCTAATTGTTTAGAGCGGTATCCAACTTCTAAATACTCCACTGGTAAGTCGTTAAAAGCTTTTAGATAAGTATTTACCACTTGATCTGAAAAATCCCAGTTGGTATAATAACCCCCGTCTCGTATTGTACAATCTAGTATCTTCATCTTAATATTTTTTCTAAATGTTTTACAATTCTTTTTCCTGCTTTACCGTCTGCTTTTAATGTGTTAATTTGAAAATCGCTTCGAGGATTTTTAAATGGATCCTTATCTTCTAATATCGAAGTTATAAATTTTTCTAAATCATTTTTATTTGAAATAATTTCATGTGTAGAAATCGCTTTTCTGCCTATTTGGTTAAATCTTTCAATATAGTTATTACGATTACTAGTGTAAGCTACAGGTTTATCAACACATAAATATTCAACCGTAAAAGAACCACTATCATGTATAAGTGAATCTGAATGAATAAATAAATCTAAATAATCACCCCAATGTATTTGGCAGTTTTCTCTTAGCTCCCACTTCGTTAAATATGCATCTGTTTTGATCTTACCCCAGTTTTCTTCTTTAGAAAGCAACTGAAATAAAAAAGGATGCGGTTTTAATGCTAACTCTATTACTTCTTTATACCTATCAGCCAATTGTAGCATAAATTCAGCATAATCTAAAAAGCAGCTCCAATCTAAGCCAGTTTCCTGCTTTCCTGGAATTGTCCAATGGGGTCCCCAAATAATTTTTTTACGTGTTGACTTTGGATTTTTCCACGGATTGGAAGATGTATTTTTAAAAAAGCGATCCAGTTGAGGAAATCCTGACACAAAAGTATTAGACCCTTTCTTATCACTATATTCCTGATACATTTTTTGATGATAAGGGGTGAGTGCAAATAATCTATACATCAGATTGAGCTTAAAGTTATTAAATTCATAATCCATCAAATTGTCAATATTGAAAGAGTAAGGTATATAACAATTTAAAGAATTTTTATTGTGTAAAATTCTGTAAGGCCTAATTGACAAATTGTTAGGATTCAAAAAGAATACTATATCAAAATTTGGTATTTGAGTTTTAACTATTTCAGATTCTTTTAAACCTTTAAAACCAACAATATATCTATACCTATTCTTTTTAACTAGACTGAGGCATTGTTCAAATTGTTGTTGAAGAAAGCTATCGCCTTTATTAATTAATGGACAGATAACTAGATAAGGGATGAATTTGTCACTTTTTTCAAATGCTTGATATACAGTATCTGCTTTCCAGGTGTCGGCATTGAATATGTAAAATGCAATCTTAATTTTACTTTTCTGTTTGAGTTCTTTTAGAATACGATTGTATTGATTGTCAAACTTTTTATAGAAAAAATTTTTTTTCCACCTTCCTAAAATTCTAAATAAAGGCTTTGGGATACTATTTTTAACCAAAGATTTAATTTTACTCATATTTTATCAGTTACCACTTTCAAAGTTTTCTCGTCCATACCCACCCACAACGGTAAACTGATTAGCGTTTTAGCCAGTTCTTCGGCTATTGGAAAGTCTCCTGCTTTATAGCCTAAATGTCTGTATGCTTTTTGTAGATGTGGTGGAATGGGATAATGAATTAATGTTTGGACACCATTATCATTCATATATTTTTGTAAAATATCTCTTTTTGATGTTCGAATTACAAATAAATGCCAAACGTGACCTTCTTCATTTAGTACTTCGGGTAAAATGATTGCCGGATTTTTTATATGTTCCAAGTAATAGTTGGCCATACATCTTCTTTCTAAAATATCCTTTTTAATGTATTTTAACTTCACATTTAAAAATGCTGCCTGAATTTCATCCAATCTTGAGTTTAAACCTTGATATATATTCTCATACTTTTTATGTGAGCCGTAGTTCCGCAATGCGGTGATAGTTTTTGCCAAAGGTTCATCATTGGTGGTTACCGCACCAGCATCACCTAAAGCCCCTAAATTTTTCCCTGGATAAAAACTATGGCCGGCCGCATCCCCTATGGAACCAGATACTTTTCTGTTCCATAAAGCGCCATGGGATTGTGCGCTGTCTTCCACTAATTTTAAGTTATGCTTAGCACATATATCCAACATTTGCTGATCAATAGAATTTTGGCCATACAAATGAACGGTTAATATAGCTTTTGTTTTGCTTGTGATAGCAGCTTCCAATTTTGATGAATCTAAATTATAGGTCTTGTTATTGGGTTCTACAAAAACAGGAATTAAATCATTGTCTGAAATTGCCAAAACGGAAGCGATATACGTATTAGCAGGCACAATTACTTCATCGCCTTTTTGCATCCCCCCCAGTTCTATATAGGCTTTAAATATTAACCGAAGAGCATCCAACCCATTTGCAACCCCTAAAGCATATTTTACGCCACAAAAGTTAGCATAGTTTTGTTCGAAAGTTTCCAATTCTTTGCCCATTAAATACCAACCAGAATCGATTACTCGGTTTGCTGCTTCTTTTAACTCCTGCTCATATTGAGCATTTATTTTTTGTAAGTCTAAAAATTTAATCATTTGTTTTATATTGGTATATTCATAGTTTACTTAACAAAAAAAATACAACAAGCGTATCATTCATTTATATTAAAAGTATTGCCTAATTTATTAGTAAATTCTTTAGTTTCTATTGGTATTTTTTTACCAAATTCATCCACGTAAGCTACTATTCTAGACGGATTACCCATAACTAAAGCATGAGGTGGTACATTTTTAGTCACTACTGCTCCAGCGGCTATTAAAGAAAACTCTCCTATTATTAGTCCCGGTGTTAAGATTGCGCCACCTCCAATTGATGAGCCATATTTAATTGTTAAAACACTTGGAATAAAATTTGGATTTTTCGCCCTTGGATATTTATCGTTTGTTAAAGTTACATTGGGTCCTATTTGAACATTATCCTCTATCCTTACACCATCCCAAATGAAATTACCACATTTTATAGTAACATTATTACCAATCAACACATCATTTTCAATAAATACGTGTGAATTAATATTACAATTATCACCAATTTTAGCTCCTTTTAAAATAACTGCGAATTGCCAAATAGTTGTTTTTTTTCCAATATTTTCAGATTGGACATCTGATAGTTTGTGACAAAAATATTTCATTATTTATATTCTAAATATTCTTTATAATTCTTAATATAATCCTTTTCATCGTATAAATGAGATGCCAAAACCAAACAAATAGAGCCCGAAGAAAAATTATCCAATTCACGCCACAATCCCGGCAAAATATGAAGTGCAAGATTTGGTCTATTCAAACTCACTAATTTTCTATTTTTGCCATCATCTAAAATTACATCAAAACTGCCGCTGGCTGCAACAAGGTATTGTTCCAGCTCATAATGTGCATGCCCTCCACGTGCTTCACCACCCGGGATGTCATATAAATAATACACCCTTTTTACATCAAAAGGAATGTTAATAGAGTTTTCTATTACCGTAATATTTCCAGAGATTGTATGGACTTTAGAAACATCGATTATAGAACAATCAAATACTGTATTATTTTTTAAATTCATTTCTAATACTTTTGAATTCGTCAAAATCCCTAATATAATCACTAGCATCAAATGACATAGACGAAACTATTAATGCCAATGAATTTGTGGAAAAATTTTCTATACTTCTCCATAGAAGTTTTGGCACATAAAATCCATAATAAGACCTATTTAAACTGTATTTCATTTCTTTTTCACCATCATTTAGAACTACATCAAAACTGCCAGAAAGAGCAACAATAAATTCATATGATTTTTTAAAGGCATGACTACCTCTAATTTCACCCCCTGGTACATCATAAATCCAATAGGTCCTTTTTATATCAAAAGGTATTTGATTGCTATTTTCAAAAAAACTTAAATTGCCTCGTGGGTCTAAAAATTTTGGCAACTCTATTATCCGTGCTTTTTCCATTATGTCGTTACAATTTTCAGTATATAGTCGCCATAGCCACTTTTTCCATATTTTTTAGAAACTTCAATCGCTTGTTCTTTATTAATAAAACCGTGTAAATAAGCAATTTCTTCAATACAGGCTATTTTTTTATCGGTACGCTTTTCGATGACTCTTACAAATTCAGAAGCATCGTCCATTGCGTCTATAGTACCTGTATCTAGCCAGGCCATTCCACGTGTCATAATGCCCACTTCCAGTTCTCCCCTCTCAAGGTACATTTGATTTAATGTAGTAATTTCTTTTTCTCCTCTATCAGATGGTTTTACTTTTTTAGCAAATTCCACAACCCTGTTATCGTAGAAATACAAACCTGGTACTGCGTAGGAAGATTTTGGATTATTAGGTTTTTCTTCAACACAAATGGCTTTGTTGTTTTCATCAAATTCTACAACGCCATAACGTTCAGGATCGGTCACCGGATAAGCGAATATAGAAGCTCCTTTGATATTGGTTTTGCTGCGAAGCAAGGCTCCAAAACCGCTGCCATAAAATATATTGTCACCTAGTACCAATGCCACTTTATCTTTTCCAATAAATTTTTCACCAATAATAAAAGCTTCTGCCAATCCATTTGGTTCTGGCTGTGCGGCATATTCAAATTGACAGCCAACCTGAGATCCATCTCCCAACAGTTTTAAAAAAGCTTCCTTATCGTGAGGTGTTGTGATAATTAAAATTTCACGAATACCTGCCAACATTAAAACTGATAATGGGTAATAAATCATTGGCTTGTCGTAAACAGGCAATAGTTGCTTACTAACCGCTATTGTTAATGGAAAAAGCCTTGTTCCTGAGCCACCTGCTAATATGATTCCTTTCATGTCGTTTTACTGATTTGCACAAATTTTAAAAATAATTTCGAGAATTTTATTAGGATTGAAAAGGATTACGCGAATTGCGTAGATCCATTCTTCAAAATTTTTATTTAGTGTTTAAGAATCTTTTCCAAGCTACCTTTATTCTCCAAAGTTAATCAATAAACCCAATTTATAATTAGTGGATTTAAGGTAGTTTATAGTTTGAGCTTCTGTGTCTTTATGTAAAAATGAAGCAGCTTTAATTTCAATAATTATTTTATCAAACCAGATAAAGTCAGCTATAAAATATTTTTTCAACGGAACATCATTGTAATAAACCTGAAGTTTCCTTTTACTGTCAAATTCTATTTCCTGGCTTTCGAATTCTTTCTCTAGTGCTTCATGATAAACAGATTCCATAAAACCAGCACCTAATGCAGTATGCACTTTCATGCATGCATCAATAATTTGAAAGCTTTCTGCTTTGTTTAAAATCTTTTCGAAATCCATTTGTGAAATTCGATTTAATTTGTGCTAATTCTAAGAATACTGCCCACTATAATACTTCTGATAAGCTCCAGTCGTCACATTTTTCAACCAAACTTCATTATTTAGATACCAGTCTATGGTTTTGGAAAGCCCTTTTTCAAAGGTCACACTGGGTTTCCAGCCTAATTCTTTATTTATTTTCGAAGCATCTATGGCGTAGCGTAAATCGTGACCTGGTCTGTCTTTGACGTAAGTAATAAGCTTTTCACTTTCACCTGCCGGTCTATTCAGTTTCTCGTCCATCTGTTTGCAAAGTGTTTTTACTAAGTCGATGTTTTTCCATTCGTTGAATCCACCTATATTATAAGTTTCACCTATTTTACCTTTTTCTAAAATCAAATGAATGGCAATAGCATGATCTATCACATAAAGCCAGTCTCTGGTATAATTCCCATCGCCGTATACCGGCAAAACTTTATTATTGATAATATTATTTATAAAAAGAGGGATAAGCTTTTCTGGAAACTGATTAGGGCCATAGTTATTGGAACAATTACTAATGATATAGGGTAAACCAAAAGTTTCGCCAAAAGCTCTGACGAAATGATCGGAGCTGGCTTTTGATGCGGAATAGGGTGAGTTTGGATCGTAAGCTGTTTGTTCAGTAAATAAACCTGTATCACCTAAGGTCCCATAAACTTCATCTGTGCTGATGTGGAAAAACAGGTGATTTTTATCACTGTTTTTCCATGAGTTATTTGCAGCATGTAATAGATTCAAAGTTCCCATCACATTGGTTTCTACAAAGGCAAACGGGTTGGTGATTGACCGATCAACATGAGATTCAGCTGCCATATGTATCACTGTATCAAAATTATATTTTTCAAAGAAATCAGCAACTTGTTTACGGTCACAAATGTCTGCTTTCAAGAAGGTGTAATTCTCTGCAGTTTCTACATCTTTTAAATTTTCTAAATTACCAGCATAAGTCAAAGCATCCAAATTAAAGATATGGTAATCAGAATATTTATTAACAAACAAACGTACAACATGGCTGCCTATAAATCCTGCACCACCTGTGATGAGTATTTTTTTGTTTTGTATTTGTTTCATGTTTGTTTTAAATTTTCACAGATTTTTAAAAGGATTGGAGAGTTTTAAAAGGGAATGCAAGGATTATTTAAAAAAGATTCCACGGATTAGCGCGGATTACGCGGATTGTTTATTTTGTGTTGATAATGGTTTACCATTTCCTGACCACTGTTATAATTTACCAAGTAATTCTTTAGGATCGATATTCAATTTTGAGAAAGCAAACCATTTTTTGCCCAAGTCTTTTAAAGAGGCGCCTATATGATAGAGTTCAACATTATCTATGACAATAAAACGGTCATGTGCATTTTTGAAAACCTGAATAGTTATTGGCGCATATTGTTGGTTATGTTTATCTAAGTCCAATTGCAAGGCAGCTTCTATTTTATGTGTATATATTGTTGCATGCACTTTCTGTGCTCTTTTTGAAAGCAGTAACAATACACTTTCATCACAATAATTATCTATGAGAATAATCGATTTTTTGGCCGATTTAATAATCTTGGCTATAAGTTCATAAGCGTCAAATATTTGTCCATCATAAAAAACACCCTCGCTTGGAGGCAGTGTAGTTCTTAGCAATAAGTCAAATTGATTGTTCCTCTCTTGTAATTGAGTTACTTTTTGCTCCAAAATATCCATTCTGTTGTGCAATGCATACCCTTTTAATAAATATTTTTTTAAAATAGTATTGGCCCAGATTCTGAATTCTATCCCTCTTGTTGATTTTACCCTGTAACCAATAGAGAGTGTCATATCAAGATTATAGTGCGCCACCTGATAAACTTTACCATCCGTTGCAGTTGTCGCAAATTTTGCGACAACTGCAATTCCTTTTAATTCCTCCTTCAAGGCATTATTTATATGTTTCCCAATAGTTTTAACATCTCTATCAAACAACAAGGAAAGTTGTTGCCTATTCAACCATACCGATTCATCTTTAATCTGCACCTCTAAATGAGTGGGCAGATGATTGGGCTGGTATACAATTATTTCATTGTTATTCATTTAGACTTTACTGTAAGTTTTTTTTCTTGTATTAAGATTTTCACGAATTATGCGAATTATTGCGAATTGGGTGAATTTAATATTCTTTTATATGTTAAAGAGGGTGTACCAAAATTAATGAGCATTCCCAATTCCATTTTTGTGCATTTTAAATAGTTTTTCAATTGTGCATTAAATACTATAGGCATTTGTAATACCGCTTTTATTTCCAAAATGATCGTATCATAACATACGAAGTCTGCTCTGTAATGCTTTTGCAATTTCTGATTGTCATAAAATAATTCCAATTTCACTTGTTTTTTAAAAGGGATCTTTTGGATTTGAAATTCCTTTTCCAAAGCTTCTTCATAAACCCTGTGGAATAGCTTCTAAATATTTTTTGATGCGATTTATAATATATCTTTTACCATAAGTTGTTTTTAAATATTTTTCCCTACTTGTTGCGTCTTGTTGATTCATACAACCTTCAAAATAAACAAGTTCAATTGGCAATCTATATTTAGTGGATTTAACTTGTCCTTTCTGATGCTCAAGAATTCTGTTTTCCAGATTACTAGTGTAACCAGTATAAAAATTATTGTCTTTTAAACTTCTTAAAACGTAGATATAGTAATACATTATTCCACAGGGTAAACGGCCTCTAAGAATCCAGCACCTAATGAACGATGAACTTTCATACAAGCACCAATAATTTTAAAGCTTTCTTCTTTATAAACTATTTTATCTATGGAGTCCATTCGAGAAATTCGGTTTAATTCGGTTTAATTTGTGTAATTTTTTAAAGAGCTTCCAACTCCGCATGGCTTCGCCCGGTCCGTCCCATATTAAGAGGCGACAAAGGTACTTTTTTTATGTGTTTTAGAAAGGCTGCCTTTCTATTATTTTCCTTCTAAAGTCAGGGTTATTAACATCCCCAGTTCGCTCAGCACCAGCTGTAATTTATTTTTACTTAATTGTGTGACCCTTCCTTCTTTTCCTTTAAAAGGTCCTTCAGGAATGCTGATGAGATCTCCTTTTTTATAGTCGGAGACTTCCACTGCAATGAGTGTTCCTTTTAAATGTTCTTGCAATACTAGGATTTCTTTATTTCGTACCGTTGCGGGTTTCCCCAACCAGTAGACATAGCGCACCACTCCTGGTGCTTGAAATACTAGTTCTCGTTGATGCGCTTCCAGTCGCACAAAAATATAGGAAGGAATTAGGGGGGTGGTTACCTTTTTTTTTCTATCGCTATATTGTTTGATTTCCGTTTTCATGGGACAATATACTTCGATGCCTAATTGCGCTAATCGCTCAGCGACTTTTTTTTCGTTTCGGGCTCTGGTGTATAGTACGTGCCAATTCATAATTAAAGGTGAAAGGTGAAAGCTGCAAGCTAAAAGCTATATACTGAAAGGCCGTGGCTTAAAGCTGAAAGAAATAAGTTCAGAGTCATGGTCTTTATTTTAAGTTTTTAGCGATGGCATTAATTAATCCTTTTATCATTGAAGCTATTTCAACTGCCGCTTCTTCTAATTTATTTAATTGCTCTTTTGTAATCCATTTTCTTTTTTCAAAAAGACTTAGAAATGAGATCGTTTCATATAAAGATCCTCTGGCAATGTATAAAAACTCTATAAACTCTTTATTGGAGTTTCTTCCCTTACCTTCAGCTATGTTAGCCGAAACCGATGCACTACAAGCTTCTACCTGCTCTATTAATCGATAGTGTTTGGCTTGGGTGTTTAAATTTTCCGTTAAGTCAATAACACTGTCCGCAAAATCAATCGCCTTCCTCCAAACATCCAATTTCTTAAATCCTAATTCCATACTTATCTAATTTCTATAGCATTTTTTCTTTTCCTTTGAGCTTTTATCCTATCCCCAGCCCTTTCCCAAGGAAAGGGAGTTTGATTTGAATTATAATATTATATAAAACCAAAAACTTTGAGCTTTCACCTTTGAGCTTTGAGCTTTTATCCTATCCCCAGCCCTTTCCCAAGGAAAGGGAGTTTGATTTGAATTATAATATTATATAAAAAAACTTTGAGCTTTCACCTTTGAGCTTTGAGCTTTATCCTATCCCAGCCCTTTCCCAAGGAAAGGGAGTTTGATTTGAATTATAATATTATATAAAACCAAAAACTTTGAGCTTTCACCTTTGAGCTTTGAGCTTTTATCCTATCCCCAGCCCTTTCCCAAGGAAAGGGAGTTTGATTTGAATTATAATATTATATAAAACCAAAAACTTTGAGCTTTCACCTTTGAGCTTTGAGCTTTGAGCTTTTATCCTATCCCCAGCCCTTTCCCAAGGAAAGGGAGTTTGATTTGAATTATAATATTATATAAAACCAAAAACTTTGAGCTTTCACCTTTGAGCTTTGAGCTTTGAGCTTTTATCCTATCCCCAGCCCTTTCCAAGGAAGGGAGTTTGATTTGAATTATAATATTATATAAAACCAAAAACTTTGAGCTTTCAGCTTTGAGCTTTAAACTTTTATCCTATCCCCAGCCCTTTCCCAAGGAAAGGGAGTTTGATTTGAATTATAATATTATATAAAACCAAAAACTTTGAGCTTTAAACTTTGAGCTTTAAACTTTTATCCTATCCCCAGCCCTTTCCCAAGGAAAGGGAGTTTGATTTGAATTATAATATTATATAAAACCAAAAACTTTGAGCTTTCACCTTTGAGCTTTGAGCTTTTATCCTATCCCCAGCCCTTTCCCAAGGAAAGGGAGTTTGATTTGAATTATAATATTATATAAAACCAAAAACTTTGAG
Organism: Nonlabens sp.; assembly: GCF_018401815.1. Lineage (GTDB taxonomy): Bacteria > Bacteroidota > Bacteroidia > Flavobacteriales > Flavobacteriaceae > Nonlabens. The sequence goes on along the minus strand of NZ_JAGYKG010000003.1, from coordinate 295,997 downwards.
CTTTCACCTTTGAGCTTTAAACTTTCTCCTTCTCAAGAGCTTCATATATGACCAACCCGTTCCCTTTATATTCCTGAGTGATTAAAAACTGTACGTTTCTGTTGATTTGTTCTTCAATTTTAATGGCCAGCTGTTCGATGTATTTGGTGTTTAGGGCATCGCCTACCACTACCACTTCTATGGTTCCCGAATCGTTTCCTTCGGCATAATCGCCGATCACCACAATCTTTTTGACCTCACCCATACGCTCCAAGATCATGACCACTAGGGCATCGAGTCCCAAATGCTGGAAGACGATTTTTTGAAGGACGGCAAATAAAGGGTGTTTGGTGTTGGCTTTGTAAGAAATGCGGTTTTGTACGGCTTCTTTTTCCAGGTAGCCGGCTTCGGAAAGGTTGTTTAGTTCCTTACGAATGGCGTTGGTGGATTCCTTCATCTCCTCGGCCAAACCACGTAAATGTCCCATGTTGGCTGCGTTTATAAAAAACTTTACCAAAATGCGAATGCGGGTTTTTGAGGTGATCAGGGATTCGAGCATGGTTATTGAACGGTTACTGAGTACCAAAAGTACTCATTTTTTAAACTTCAACCAAGATTTTTGCAACAAAATTACCCTGCCGGTGGGGGTCTTTTTAAAAGCTTAGCACCTGATCTCCTGCAAGCACTTGAGCGCCAGATGCTGACTAGGAACTCCTGTTGACTTTTAGGGCGTCAGAGGAAGGGCTTGGAAAACAGGGGTACCGATCTAGCTAGCCCTTTCCTATGGTGTAGGTTTTAAATCCGATGGTTTGAAGCATTTCTTGATCCAATAACATGCGGCCGTCAAACAGAAATGCAGGTTTTAACATGTGCTCGTGTATTTTTTTCCAGTCGTAGTCTAGGAATTCGTCCCATTCGGTCAGTACCGCTACCGCATGTGCTTGATCTACGGCTTGTAGAGGATCCGTAACTACTTGAAGAAGCCTGCGGTTTTCCTCATCGGTTCTGGTACCCAAATAATTAAGGTCGCTGTAGATTTGTTCTGCGGTTACTTTGGGATCGTAAACCGTAATTGCTGCTTGTTCGTTTAAGAGGTAGTCGGCTACATAGATGGCTGCCGACTCTCGAGTATCGTTGGTATCTTTTTTAAAGGCCCAACCCAATAAGGCTATTTTTTTTCCAGATACGGTATGGAATAAGGTTTTAACAATCTTTTTAGCAAACCTTCTTTTTTGGTGGTCGTTCATGATGATGACTTGCTCCCAATAATCGGCTACTTCTTGTAGTCCATACGATTGAGCGATATAGACCAAATTCAAAATGTCTTTTTGAAAACAAGAACCTCCAAAACCAACTGAGGCTTTTAAAAACTTAGCCCCTATTCGAGTATCGGTTCCTATGGCTCTCGCCACTTCAGTTACATCTGCCTCGGTCACTTCGCATAATTCTGACAGGGCATTGATGCTGCTTACTCGCTGTGCAAGAAAGGCATTTGCGGTCAGCTTAGAAAGCTCTGACGACCAAACGTTAGTGGTCAATATACGTTCTTTAGGAACCCAGTTGGAATATACGTCCACCAAGGCCTTTTGAGCTCTTTTTCCATTCTCTGTTTGCTCGCCACCTATAAGCACTCGGTCTGGGTGCAACAAATCGCTTACAGCGGTTCCTTCGGCCAGGAATTCTGGATTGGAAAGTATGTCAAACTGCACTCCGTTACCGGTATGGTCCAGGATGCTTCTTATGGCCTCTGCTGTTCGTACGGGTAGGGTGGACTTTTCGACGATAATTTTATCAGAAGTCGCCACCTCGGCTATTTGTCTGGCGCACAGCTCGATGTATTTTAAATCGGCCGCCATGCCTTTTCCCACCCCATAGGTTTTGGTCGGGGTATTGACCGAGATAAAAATCATGTCGGCTGCTTGAATGGCTGCCTTAACATCGGTAGAAAAGAACAAGTTGTTCCCCCTAGTTTGCCCTACCAAATCCGATAATCCGGGTTCATAAATAGGGATGTTGTTGACCTCAGGATCGTTCCATGCGGCGATGCGTTTTTCATTGATATCCACCACAGTCACTTTGATGTGCGGGCACTTTGCGGCTATCATGGTCATGGTAGGCCCTCCTACATAACCGGCACCAATACAACAAATATTTTTTACTTTCATATTACAATCGCTTATCTGCACGAGATCCTAAAACGCCCTTTACATCGTAAATGACTCCTTGAGGCTCTAATAATTTTTCAAAATTCAAACTTAAGAATTCGTTATGAGCTACAGCTAAAACAATAGCGTGATACGTCTCCTTTTTTAACACCTTTAAATTGCGCACGCCGTATTCCTGCGCTACTTCGTCAGGATGTGCCAGTGGATCATAAATAGTCACCGTTACCCCGTATTCTTTAAGGTTAGAAATCACATCAATCACTTTGGTATTTCTCACATCAGGACAATTTTCCTTAAAGGTCATTCCTAAAACCAGGACTTTAGCATTCTTAACACTAATGTCTTTGGAGAGCATTAATTTAACCACTTCTCCAGCCACATAACTTCCCATACTGTCGTTCATGCGCCTTCCAGCAAGTATGATCTCTGGATGGTACCCCACTTCTTGTGCTTTTTGAGCTAAATAATACGGATCTACTCCTATACAGTGTCCCCCTACCAAACCGGGTGAAAAAGGAAGAAAATTCCATTTGGTCCCAGCGGCTTCTAAAACATCATGGGTATTGATATCGAGTTTATTAAATATTTTTGCCAATTCGTTGACAAAGGCAATATTAATATCCCTTTGCGAATTCTCGATCACTTTTGCTGCCTCTGCCACCCTAATTGTTGGTGCTAAATGCGTTCCTGCGGTGATCACTTGGTTATACAGGGCATCTACTTCAGCACCTATTTCTGGAGTACTGCCAGAAGTTACTTTGAGTATTTTATCTACGGTATGTTCCTTATCTCCTGGATTGATGCGTTCTGGAGAGTATCCCACAAAAAAGTCTTTATTGTATTGAAGTCCGCTTATTGTTTCTAACACAGGTACACATTCTTCCTCTGTAGCCCCAGGATATACGGTGGACTCATAAACTACGATATCTCCTTTTTTTAACACGTTACCTACTGTTTCACTCGCTTTGTACAACGGCGTTAATATGGGACGGTTATTCTTGTCTACCGGTGTAGGGACCGTTACTATATATATATTAGAGTCAGCAATATCGTCACTCTCTGTGGTACAATACAAGCCATTCTCATCGCTTTTTTCTTTTTTAAGCACCTTTAAAAGCACCTCATTTTCCACTTCTAGCGTACTGTCTACGCCAGTATTTAACTCTGCAACTCTTGATTTATTGATATCAAAACCGATTACACTGTATTTTGTAGCAAAAAGTCTGGCTAAAGGTAAACCTACATAGCCTAATCCTATTATTGTAATTTTTTTTCTCATAAGAACATGGTTGGTTGTTTTGCTTTCGCGAAAGCGGTATTAATAATTATAGATTAGACCAGTACCAATCTACCGCTTGATCTAGTCCGGCTTTTAAATCAAATTGAGGATCATATCCCAATAAAGTTCTGGCCTTGTCAATGGAAGCCAAAGAATGAGGAACATCACCAGCCCTTAGGGGACCATTGATCACCTCAAGGTTTTTAATGTCAGGATCGTATTTAGACAAGGAGGTTTTAAGCAAGTCAACAAGCATATTTAAATCTGTACGGTCTCCATAAGCGACGTTAAAAACAGTGTTTTCGGCTTCTTTACTATTTGCCAGCATGGCTTTTTCGTTTGCTTGTATCACGTTATCGATATAGGTAAAGTCTCTGGAAAAGGTTCCGTCTCCGTTTAATGTTGGAGATTGCTTATTCATCAATTGCTTAGTGAAGAGGGGGATTACCGCGGCATAGGCTCCATTAGGATCTTGCCTTCTACCGAACACATTAAAATACCTTAAGCCTATCGTATTTAACCCGTAGGTTTTATAAAAAACGTCTGCATACAATTCGTTGACATATTTGGTGATTGCATACGGGGAGAGGGGTTTGCCTATCACCTCTTCTACTTTAGGCAAGGCTTTTGAGTCTCCATAAGTAGAAGAACTTGCCGCGTAAACCATTTTCTTGACACCGGCTTCTTTACAGGCTACCAGCATGTTTAAAAAACCCCCTACATTCACTTCATTGGTAGTAATGGGGTCGTTGATGGATCTAGGGACACTTCCTAAGGCTGCTTGATGCAATACATAGGTGACCCCAGATACGGCTTTGTGACAAACTTCTATATCCCTGATGTCAGCATTTATAAATTCAAAATTATGTGTGCCTAGTATGGGATTGAGATTGTGTAAATGGCCCGTAGCCAAATTATCAAGACCTACAACATGATAACCCTTTTTAACAAAGTACTCAGCTAAGTTGCTCCCTATAAACCCTGCGGCTCCGGTAATTAATATTTTATCTTTTTCCAATTTTATAGTGGTTTGTTATTCGTTGTCTCTGCGAAAAGTAAAGAACAAAGGTAGGTAGTTATTTTTTATTGTAGCAGTCCTCTCAGAACAACAACTACAACACTATTAATTAATTTGTTTCTTTTCTAAGAACCACTTCTTTTATATAATCGTAATAATCCCCCTTCAAGTGTTGGACTCCATTATAAAGAGCTTCTCTAGTAATTCTTTTTTGAGACAGGGCAATCTCTTCCAAACAGGCTATTTTAAGACCTGTTCTTTTTTCTATGGCTTTTACAAATTCGGTTGCCTCGGTAAGCGCCTCATGCGTTCCGGTATCCAACCAAGCAAAGCCGCGACTGAGCAGTTGCATTTCTAAACTCTTGTGTGCTAAGTAATACTGATTGACGGCCGTGATCTCTAGCTCCCCTCTTTTGGAGGGTTTTAATGCTTTGGCTACTTGGATCACCGAATTGGGATAAAAATACAGACCTACTACAGCATAGTTGGATGCTGGATGTTCTGGTTTCTCCTCTATACCCACCAGGTTTCCTTCAGTGTCAAAACTGGCTACCCCATAACGCTCTGGATCTTTTACGTAATTGCCGAATACGACAGCTACATTTTTTGAAGTGACTTGATGTACGGCGCGTTCCAACACATCAGAAAATCCAGCACCATAGAAAATATTATCTCCTAATACCAGTGCTACCGGATCATTCCCTATAAATGCTTCACCGAGAATAAATGCTTGTGCGAGACCGTCTGGGCTAGGCTGTTCTTTATAGGTAATAGAAATGCCAAATTTACTTCCATCACCGAGGAGGCGTTCAAAGTTGGGAAGGTCATTTGGGGTAGTTATCAATAGTACTTCTGTAATCCCCGCTTCCATTAACACAGACAGTGGGTAATAGACCATCGGCTTGTCGTAAATAGGTAAGAGTTGTTTACTTACCGCCAAGGTTAACGGGTGCAATCTGGTTCCTGAGCCACCAGCTAAAATTATTCCTTTCATTTTTTTAAAGATTTTCGCGAATTAAGGCGGATTTGCGCGGATTATTTGGTGTTTATAACTCTTTTCCAAGTTCAACTTGATTGTCCAAAGTTAACCAATAAACCTAACTTATAATTAGTGGATTTAAGGTAGTTGATAGTTTGAGCTTCCGTGTCTTTATGTAAAAATGAGGCTGCTTTGATTTCAATAATTATTTTATTAAAACAGATAAAGTCCGCTATAAACTATTTTTTTAAAGGAACATTATTATAATAAACTTGAAGTTTTCTCTTACTGTCAAATTCTATTTCCTGATTTTTAAACTCTTTCTCTAGAGCTTCATGATAAACAGATTCTAGAAAACCCGCACCTAAAGCAGTATGGACTTTCATACATGCTCCAATAATTTGGAAGCTTTCTTCTTTGTATAAAATATTCTCGACATCCATTTGTGAAATTCGGTTTAATTTTTGTTAATCAGAAGAATACTGCTCCTTATAATAGTGTTGATATTCTCCGCTAATGACTTTTTCCATCCAATCCTGATTCTTTAAATACCAGTCAACTGTTTTGGACAATCCTTCTTCAAAGGTCACGCTGGGTTTCCAGCCCAATTCTCGTTCTATTTTTGAGGCGTCAATCGCATACCTCACATCATGACCTGGTCTATCTTTAACAAAGGTGATTAATTTTTCACTTTCCCCTGCTGCTCTGCCCAACCGCGCATCCATTTTGGAACAAAGCAACTTGATCAGGTCGATATTCTTCCACTCGTTGTGCCCTCCTATATTATAGGTCTCTCCATTTTTACCTTTATGAAAAACAGTAGCTATAGCTGTTGCATGATCTTCTACATACAACCAGTCTCTGGTATAATTTCCGTCTCCATACACTGGTAAGGATTTTGAATTAATAATGTTATTAATGCACAACGGAATTAATTTTTCAGGAAACTGAAAGGATCCGTAATTGTTGGAGCAGTTAGATATTACAAAAGGAAGACCGTAAGTGGCTCCATAAGCTCTTACAAAGTGATCGGAACTCGCTTTAGATGCGGAATAGGGAGAATTGGGGTCGTAAGAAGTGTGTTCCGTGAAAAGGCCGGTTGCTCCTAAGCTTCCATAGACTTCGTCAGTACTGATGTGATAAAACAATCCTTTTTTAACCTCACTGTGCTTTTTAAAGGATTCTAATAAATTCAAGGTTCCTAAGACATTGGTTTTGGCAAAAGACAGCGGATCTATGATGGACCGATCTACATGAGACTCTGCTGCTAAGTGAATCACACTATCAAACTTATAGCGCTGAAATAACTGGTCTATAGCAGTACCATCTGTAATGTCTGCTTTTAAAAAATGGTAATTAGAATGCGGTTCCACGTCTATAAGGTTCTCTAAATTCCCTGCATAGGTAAGTGCGTCTATATTGTAAATCTCATAATCAGGATATGAGGTGACCAATAAACGAACCACATGCGAACCAATAAAACCAGCACCACCAGTGATTAAAATCTTTTTTGAATTCATTACAACGGATTTTTTGAAGCCTGAAAGCTATAAAAGCAACAGAAAAAAGTTCTTGACAAAGTTAACAGAATAAAATGAGCGGCGCATTTATTAAAAACTTAGATGACCCTTATCGCCTTCAAAACAGCTGTATGCCAGTAACCTGCTGATTAGCATTAGGTAGGGATTTTTAACAACAACGGCTTTAAGCACCTCTAAAAAACACAGGTAGGCCTATTTAATGGCAATTTATAGGTTTTAAAGCTATTGCCCTTCAGAATATAGTTATATATTTGTAACCGAAAGCAAGATATAACTATTATGAAAAAATTATTTACTCTTACCATACTGTTCTTCAGCTTGGTAGCTGCAGCGCAAACAGAAGATGCCACATCTTCAGAAATTAATGAAAACGCAACATTTCAAAGATGGGCGATTGATGTAGGTGCAGGTGTTCACAAGCCTACACGACCTTTTGTTGACGGTTATGTCAGCACTCCAGATTTATGGCAAGCGGACCTAGGGGTTCGTTATATGTTCACTAGAAGTTTTGGAGTTGGTTTGGAATTCGGTTACAACAACATACAAAGTGATGCTGATGCTTCTGTAACTTTTGAATCTGACTACTACCGAGTAGGATTAGAGGGAATCGTGAATTTAGGTGACTTTGTCAACTTAAAAAGCGCTTCTTCTAGATTTGGTATTCTAGGTCATGGAGGTATAGGGGTAGGTTTTCTTACTTCTAATGCGCGCACTTTAACAGATGCCACCGACCATCACTTGAATTTTACGGCAGGTATTGCTCCTCAATACCGAGTAACAAAAAACATCGCGGTTTTTACAGATTTGACGATTATAGGAACTACTCGTAATCATTACGGATGGGATGGTGCTGTACTAGGAACTGAGGTACGCGGATTTGAAGGATTGATGATCAATGCTTCTGTTGGTCTTACCTTTTACTTAGGAGAAGGAACTGATCCAGCAGACTTTGCTCAAGATCCCATAGAGGCAAAAGTAGACGCTATTGCCGCTCAAATGGAAAAAATGGCCATAGAGAATGCTGATGACGATCAAGATGGGGTGCCTAATTACTTAGATCGAGACAATACTACAGAAAGTGGTGTTCGTGTTGACAGTAAAGGTCGTGCTATAGACATGAATAAAAACGGTATTCCAGATGATATGGAAAGCTCTTTAAATGCGCGTTACGCTAGCCAGTCTGATGTACAAACTGCTATTAACAGCGCTAATGCTGCTAACCAAAATCAGATCAAACAACTGATTAATGAAGGTTATGTAAATGTGTACTTCAGGTTTAACAGTACCAAACCTACTACCTATTCTTTAGGAGCAATCAATACCATCGTTCAATACATGAAGGACCATCCAAGTGCTACGGCAACGCTTACTGGTTTTGCTGATGAAATAGGAAGCCCTGAATACAACAAAAGCTTATCAGAGCGTCGTGCAAAAATGGTGAGTGATGTACTTGCCGCTGCTGGAATTGACGCCAGTCGTTTGACTCAGAATGGTGACGGTGAAGACGCTTCTGTAGATAAAAACAGTACAGATGCGAGACAATTAGTAAGAAGAGTTACTTTTAAAGTCAACTAATGTTACTGGTACTTATGATAATAAAAAGGGTCGCTGATGCGATCCTTTTTTTTTGTCTTATTTCCACTATCCAGTTTTCAGTTTTCAGTAGGCAGGTTGCATTCCAGTAGGCAGTGGGTAGTAGGCTATAATTGTAGCTTTTGAAATTATTTTCCGCACTTGATGCGGAATCAGTCTCAGTCTCAGTCTCAGTTTTCAGTAGGCAGGTTGATTTGTGAGCAAGCTCACCAATTGGAGTAGGCAGTATTTTATAATTGTAGCTTTTGAAATTATTTTCCTCACTTGATGCGGAATCATTCTCAGTCTCAGTTTTCAGTAGGCAGGTTGATTTGCGAGCAAGCTCACCAATTGGAGTAGGCATTATTTTATAATTGTAGCTTTTGAAATTATTTTCCGCACTTGATGCAGAATCAGTCTCAGTCTCAGTTTTCAGTAGGCAGGTTGATTTGTGAGCAAGCTCACCAATTGGAGTAGGCAGTATTTTATAATTGTAGCTTTTGAAATTATTTTCCGCACTTGATGCGGAATCAGTCTCAGTCTCAGTTTTCAGTAGGCAGGTTGCATTCCAGTAGGCAGTGGGTAGTAGGCTATAATTGTAGCTTTTGAAATTATTTTCCGCACTTGATGCGGAATCAGTCTCAGTCTCAGTCTCAGTTTTCAGTAGGCAGGTTGATTTGTGAGCAAGCTCACCAATTGGAGTAGGCAGTATGCTATAATTGTAGCTTTTGAAATTATTTTCCGCACTTGATGCAGAATCAGTCTCAGTCTCAGTTTTCAGTAGGCAGGTTGATTTGCGAGCAAGCTCACCAATTGGAGTAGGCAGTATTTTATAATTGTAGCTTTGGAAATTATTTTCCGCACTTGATGCAGAATCAGTCTCAGTCTCAGTTTTCAGTAGGCAGGTTGATTTGCGAGCAAGCTCACCAATTGGGGTAGGCAGTATTTTATAATTGTAGCTTTTGAAATTATTTTCCGCACTTGATGCGGAATCAGTCTCAGTCTCAGTTTTCAGTAAGCAGGTTCCATTACATTAGGCAGTAGGCAGTAGGCTATAATTGTAGCTTTTGAAATTATTTTCCGCACTTGATGCAGAATCCTTTAGAGTTCCCGAAAGTTTTCCCCTTCTTCCTTTCCACATATAAGCAGCATCAAAGCTACTATACCAAGAGTTTGTTTTATAGTGTTGTATTGAACTATAACTATAAGCAACAAAAAAACCGATTCCTATCAGAATCGGTTTTTAGATATTCTTTAATTAAATGGACTATTTCTCCAAGCCCTTTCTCAACCAAGCTTCATAACGGTCGGCTTCTGGAGTATAGGCAATAGGTTGACCTTTATCGTTTCCATCTTTATCTTTGATCACATATAAAGGTTGTGCCGCCACTTGATAATTTTTTTTCTGAAATTCCATCCATTTATCTCCAATAGTGCGCACTTTCTTTCCAGTGACTTCAGAGCGGTATTGTTGTTCCTTAGGAAGCTTGTTTTTATCATCCACATAAAGGGAGATGAGTACGAAATCAGTTTTCAACATAGTTAAAATCGCAGGCTCGCTCCACACCCGTTCTTCCATCTTGCGACAATTCACACATGCCCAACCTGTAAAATCTAGCAGAATAGGCTTATTCACTTTCTGGGCATATGCCCGTCCTTGTTCATAATCATGAAAAGCGGTGATGTCGTGAACCGTTAGATGTGCTCCTTCTGGAAGCTCTAGGTTTGCCTCCAACTTGGTATATCCTACACCATATGGTGCTTCGGCATAGTTCAATGGTGGTGGGAATCCAGAAATTATTTTTAAAGGCGCTCCCCAAAGCCCGGGAATCATGTAGATGGTAAAAGTCAATACGATCAATCCTAGAAACAACCTGCCTACAGATATGCTGGATTCTGGACCGTGATGCGGCATGTTAATTTTACCTAAAAGATATAGGGCTAGCCCTCCAAAAATAGCTATCCACAATGCCAAAAACACTTCCCGCTCTAAATAATGCGTTTGAAAAACCAAATCTGCTGCCGATAAGAATTTAAAAGCCAAGGCCAATTCTAAAAATCCTAACACCACTTTTACGGTAGTTAACCATCCCCCAGATTTTGGGAGTGAGTTCAACCATCCAGGAAAAATAGCAAACAAGGCAAAGGGTAAGGCTATAGCTAGTGAGAACCCCAGCATTCCAATTACTGGAGCTAGGCCCCCTTTAGAAGCGGCTTCTACAATAAGGGAACCAACAATAGGCCCGGTACAGGAAAAGGAGACAATCGCAAGAGCTAGTGCCATAAAAAAGATCCCCACAATACCGCCTTTATTGGCTTTTTCGTCTGCTTTGTTAGCCCAAGATTGTGGCAACGTGATCTCAAAAGCTCCTAAAAAGGAAGCCGCAAAAATTACTAATATCAGGAAGAATGCCACATTAAAATACACATTGGTACTGAGCTGGTTCAAGGATTCTGAACCGAAAATAGCGGTCACAACAGTACCTAAAAGCACATAAATAACGATGATAAAAACACCGTAGAGTATCGCATTCGAAATAGCTTTTGCCCTGTTTTTGCTCTGCTTGGTAAAAAAGCTTACCGTAAGCGGTATCATAGGGAAAACGCAAGGAGTGAGAAGTGCTGCAAATCCCGAAAGGAATGCTACAATAAAAATAGTCCAAAGACTGCGGTCTTTTTTATCCTCTTGATCGGCTACCTCTGGATCATTTTTTTTTTTGGCGTCTTGATCTTTTTGAACTTCTTCTTTTTGGTGCGGTTCCTTAACTTGAAAAGAGGAAACTTCTGGAGCCATGGCTAAGATAGGGTCCTTTTCTTCGTCCAGATAGGTTTCAATGACGTCAGCAACGTTAGGTGGGACAGCGGCATTAGGGTCCAATTTAAAAATAAGAGGAACGCCTTTAGGCCGCAAACACCGTTCTTCATCACAGGTCATAAAAAATACTTCGGCAAGGATGTAGGTTAACTCGGTATCAAGAACTTTTATTTTTTGTTTAAAAACAGCGGTGTCAGAGAACTGGTATACCGGAAACTCCCATACAGGGGAATATTCTCTATACGATCCAGTTTCCTCATTAATTCCTAGCAGTTCTATTTGCTCTTCTACCTCATAAAAGCTTAAGGTCGTCGGAATTGGCCCTCTATTTTCTGGAGATGTGGTTTGTGAATACACGTGCCATCCCGGCTCTATGACAGCCGTAGTGATCAGCTCATATTCCTGATCTGAACCTTTTTTAACTTCCGTAGACCAAGAAGTAGGGTCTTGTTGTGCGGTTAGTTGTAGTGAAATTAAAGCTATTACTGCAAACAGAAGCTTTTTCATAAGTCTGAGGATATTTCAATTATAGATGTAGTGCTACTCGTAATTTTGTGGTGTTGGCTCGCTCTGAACCCTACCAGCCATAAGATGGTGCTACCACTTGTCAATACTAGTGCTTTTTCTCGTTCTAAAGAAGGAATTTTGCAGTCAGTTAACAAATCGCTGATCAATTTACTGCCCTTCATTCCAAAAGGGTGCATGCGATCTCCATGCTGCCAATTTCTCAAAACTAAAGGATATTCTAATCCTGTTGCATCAAGTACCACTTTAGAACTAGGAACAGCCGGTGTTATATGCTTCATCGGGTCCTTTGTACGTATGTTTTTGATCTCCAATTGGTAGCCATCTAACGGTACCCTTTCCGTAGATGGGTGGATTTCCATATAAATAGGATTCCTATCGGCCACTGTGCTTAACACCAGCTGCTTTCTATCTTTGGTCAGTCTTTTGCTGCCTGATAAAATGCTTTTACCATTAGCTGCATCCAGTAGTCCTAAGGCATCGGGAAGATTAAAGTGGTGCTCTTTTAGCAATTCGAAAAGGTAGGCTTCTGGTTGTGCAGTAGCTTTGATTTTCTCTATAGAGATTTCTAGGTTTCCTTGTAGTGTTGTTGTTGTTCCGCTTTCGCGAAAGCGTGCCACCTCTACCTCTACTAATAATTCAGCCCCCTTCAGGTACTGCAACGTATTGGAAAAATTATCTTTTAAATGGGGTAAGGCCACATCAAGCAAAGGAATCACTTGATGCCGCAGTTGATTGCGTACGTATTTAGTCTTGCTATTGCTGCTATCTTCACGCCAATCGATTTTATTTTCTACCGCAAAATCGCTGATCTGACTGCTGTTAAAAACCAACAAAGGTCTCGCAATAATACCATTGCGCTCCCGTATTCCAGTCAGCCCATGAAGTCCTGCACCACGGCCTAAATTGATCAAAAAAGTTTCTAATTGGTCGTCCAGGTGATGGGCTACCAACACGTGCTGGAGGTGGTGACGCGCCGCAATGTCTTCAAAAGCTTGGTACCTCAACTCTCGAGCTGCCATTTGAATAGAAATACCTTTAGACTTCGCTATTTTTTCTGTTTCAAACGACTCTATATAAAGGTGGCATCCCCATTTTTTAGCCAGGTTTTCTACAAAGACTTGATCTGCATCACTTTCTGCACCACGCAACTTAAAATTGCAGTGTATCAAGTCATATTTGATATCCACATGTTGCAGTAAATGCGCCAAAACCGTACTGTCTTTGCCGCCACTTATCGCTATAGCAATAGGAACCGAAAACAATTCTGGAAAATGACTGCTGATATGTTTTTTAAATGCTGCTAGCATAGTGCAAATTTAATCAAAGTCAATGCCTTGAAGTGCGAGCACTTCAAATAATGCTTTAGCTTTAAGCAAACACTCCTCGTATTCCTTTTCGGGAATGGCAGCAGCGGTAAGTGCACTGCCTACCGAAAAGGAAAGTGCTTTTCTATCTTCATTGTATAAGATCGTACGTATCACCACATTAAAGTCAAAATCGTCATGAGGAGTAAAGTACCCTATCGCCCCGCTGTACCATCCTCTTTTAAAGGATTCGTTTTTATCAATGATTTCCATAGCACTTATCTTAGGTGCGCCGGTCATGCTACCCATAGGAAAGGTGGTCTTGAGGGCGTCAATAGCCGTATATTTTGAATCTAACTCGGCCGTTACGGTACTGATCATTTGGTGTACTTGCTTAAAGCTGTAGATCCCAAAAAGTTCCTCTACGGCAACACTTCCTTTTACCGCTGTTTTAGAAAGGTCATTTCTCACTAAGTCAACGATCATCACGTTTTCAGATCGCTCCTTAGGATCATTAAAAAGAGCTGCTTTAAGGGATTCATCTTCTACGGAGTCGGCAGATCTTTTTGCAGTGCCTTTGATAGGTTGGGAAATGAGTTGGTTCCCCGTCTTTTTTAAATAGCGTTCTGGACTTGCGCATATCGCATAAAAAGACTGATATCTGGCATAGACAGCAAAAGGAGGTTCACTAATGCTGTTCAAATCATAAAAGGCCTTTTGCGCGTCCACTACCACATCTTCCGCATAAAATTGAGTGCAAAAATTAGCTTCATAAATATCCCCTCTATGAATGTGATCCAGCACCTGATACGCTTTTTGCAAGTAAGCTTCTTTAGAATCTTTGGCTTTTAATACCGCCTTTTGGGAAGTTGATGTTGGTTTGGAAAAAGAATGCTCTTGTATTTTTTGAATCAACTCCTGCGCTTCCTTCTGTAAGGCTATAAAGGAATGAAGCCTTACTTGCTTCTCCGAAATTTCAAACACCAACTCGGGTACAAAAAAGCATCCCTCTGGAACCTCCAAAAGGTCTTGATGGGTGCTCTCTAAATCTTCCAGCTCGTTTTTTAGATCGTAACTTAAAAAACCAAACATCCAGTCTTGATGAGCAGCTCTAAAAGTGTTTAACTGCTCAAATGCGGTTCCGCTTTTACAGGTGATGTGATCTATAGCTCCTACCCCGATTAAGCTGGCATAAGAATCAAATTTTAAACTGCCTTGATTGCTCTCTAAATACACCAGGTATTTTTCGGCAGCATAAAACGACAGCAAGTTCTTTTTAAAACTTGCAGCATCAAGTAATGGAAACTGATGTAGTTGTCTTTGTTTCATAGCGCAACAAATATACTACCAATTCCACATACCTATCCTAAAAACACCAAGGTAACCCCCCTCGTACCCATAATGAAATATCCTAAGAAGTATAGGAGTCCCCCACATATTTTGGTTAAACCAAATCTGGAAATTGAACAGGAATGATCCTATAACTGCTGCCCCACTAAAGAAAACCATCCTTATAAGGGGTATGATTGGATCCTACAACTCCTGCATCAACACCCTTTTGTTCTAAAAATTAAGAACCCAAGAGCTGCATTATAGATCAGGACATCGGCAAAGGAGGAATGCGTTCCATAACGCTGTGCTAATGGGGTTCCGCAGGAGTCTGTGATGCTCGATCCAACCGTGTTGAAGTGTCCTCCCGCAGTTGTAAAAGCGGTACAAGAACGCTTTGGAGACCTGTTTTGATCCGTTGGTTGGCCTCCTTGAAGCAACTGCACGCTCCGGAGGTGGGTGCCGTTCGTTTTAAAAGCATGGGAGTTGAGCTTCAGTTGTAATTGCTCGACTACTAGTTTATGTTTACAAAAAAAGCCGACTCTTAAGGAATCGGCTGGAACCATACTCAATTTACCACTATTAAACGTGTAGCGCTCTGTCAGCTGTTGCAGCAAGAGCAGCTTCTTTCACCGCCTCGGCATAAGTAGGGTGCGCGTGAGACATTCTTGCGATATCTTCAGCACTAGCTCTAAATTCCATAGCGGTAACTGCTTCAGCAATAAGGTCAGCTGCTCTAGCTCCTATGATGTGTACCCCTAAGACCTCATCGGTAGTTGTATCAGCAAGAATTTTAACCAAGCCATCCACATCTCCAGAGGCACGTGACCTTCCTAAGGCACGCATAGGAAAAGAACCAGCTTTGAATGCTATTCCTGCTGCTATTAATTCTTCTTCTGTTTTACCTACACTGGCTACTTCTGGCCAGGTATAGACGACATTAGGGATGAGGTTATAATTGATATGAGGTTGTTGACCCGCAAGTACTTCTGCGACAAAAACTCCTTCTTCCTCAGCTTTATGTGCCAACATGATGCCACGTACCACATCTCCTACTGCATAGATGTTAGGTACATTCGTTTGCATCTGCTCGTTGACTTCTACCTGACCTCGTTCATTGATCTTAACACCAGCTGCCGTTGCATTTAATTGATCTGTATAAGGGCGTCTTCCAACAGCAACAAGGCAATAATCTCCTTCAAATACCACGTCTTCGCCTTTTTTATTTTTGGCCGTTACCTTAACCGCATCACCATTGCGCTCTACTTTATTTACTGCATGAGAAAGGTGGAATTTCACTTGTTGTTTTTTAAGCACCTTCATCAATTCTTTAGAAAGGGTCTTATCCATCGCTGGAGTAATGCGGTCCATATATTCAATAACCGTTACCTCAGCTCCTAGTCTCTTATATACTTGACCTAGCTCAAGTCCTATCACTCCACCGCCTATAACGATTAGGTGTTTAGGAATCTCTTTAAGAGATAATGCTTCTGTAGAAGTGATGACTCTTTCTTTATCTAGAGTTATAAAAGGAAGGCTTCCAGGCTTGGAACCTGTAGCAATAATAGTATTGGCAGCTTCAATAGTTTCTGATTTCTCACCGTCTATTTTAATATGAGTCGCGTCGACAAAAGACCCCATACCCGTAAAGACATCAATCTCGTTTTTTTTCATTAAATACTGCACACCATCACATGTGGTATCTACCACTTGCTTTTTACGCGCAATCATTTTTTCGAAATTAATTTTTATCTCTCCTGGAATCTCAATACCATGTTCTTCAAAATGCTTCATGGCATCGTCATAATGGTGAGAAGAATCTAACAGTGCTTTGGAAGGTATACATCCTACGTTAAGACAAGTCCCCCCTAAGCTATGGTATTTTTCGATAATAGCAGTTTTCATACCTAGCTGTGCACATCGTATTGCGGCTACATATCCACCAGGTCCAGAACCTATTACTGCAACGTCATACTTACTCATACGGATTGGTTTTTTATTATAAATTAGGTCTTATTATCAATTCCACAGGTAGTAGAACAGATGGTACAAAGGTACTAAAGGAAGTCCTATTTATAGGTAATTTAAGCGATAATTGTAGGCTACAAGGCTCTTACTGCTGTTTAATTCTAATAGATTTAAAAGGAATGCTACTCATCAGAAATGTCTTTCTTTTGATACGGTCTCATAATCAATCGTGCTGCTCGGTCAAAGTTGAAGTAGCTGTACACCCAGTTTAAAAACACCACTAACCTGTTCCTTACTCCTACTAAGAAGTACAGGTGTACTCCCAACCACGCCATCCAAGCTAAAAAACCACCTAGAGTCACTGATTTTATATCGGCCACGGCCTTATTTCTTCCTATGGTGGCCATACTCCCTTTGTCCAAATAAGAAAATTCTTTAAGTGGTTGATCGAGTAGTAATCGTTTAAAATTCTTGACCAGTAACTTGCCTTGCTGTATTGCTGGTTGTGCCACTTGAGGGTGTCCCTGTGGAAATTCAGGTGTTTTCATCAAAGCCACATCACCTATGGCAAAAATAGTTTCACACCCGTTTACCCTATTCATGCGATCGACGAGAAAACGCTGTGATTTTTGATCGATACTTTCTTCTCGAATCCCCGGTACCGGATTTCCAATCACTCCAGCGCTCCATATAAATGTGAGTGCTTCAATTTTTAAATCTGTATTGGTTAAAACCGTTTCCTCTTTATAGCTCTTCACCATTACATTAAGGTGGACATTTACCCCAAGCTCTTTCAAATATTTTTCGGCTTTTTGCGAAGCTTTCTCACTCATACTAGCCAAAACTCGGCTACTGCCATCTAATAAATGAATTTCCATGTGCTCGGGAAGGAGTTCTGGATAGTCATGAGGAAGCACGCCTTTTTTAAATTCGGCAAAGGCCCCAGCCAATTCTACTCCAGTCGGACCTGCTCCAGAAATCACGATGCGCATAAGCTTCTTTTGTTCTTCTGCATCGCTGGTCAAGGTAGCCTTTTCTAGGTTTTGAAGCATGTAACTTCTGATGTCTAACGCCTGAGGAACACTTTTCATTGGTAAAGCCGTTTCTTCTAGCACTTGGTTACCGAAAAAATTGGTTGCAGTTCCTGTAGCGATGACCAAGTAATCAAAAGTCACCTCTCCAATAGAGGTTTTGAGCACCTTGAGAAGGGGATCTACCGCAACAACTTCAGCGAGTCGGAATATAAAATTAGTGGTGTCTTTGACAAGCCCCCTTAATGGAAAGGCTATAGAATCAGGTTCCAAAGCACAAGTAGCCACCTGATACATCAACGGCTGGAAATTGTGGTAATTGTGGCGGTCTATAAGTACGACTTGAACATGTTGTTGGACGAGCTTTCGCGAAAGCGTTACCCCTCCAAATCCGCCCCCTACAACAATAACTCGTGGAACTTTTGATGGTGGTATATTCATGATTCTATATTTTACCAAAGATAAATTTAAAGAGGTGGGGGAACGAACGAAGCAGCATCTTTTCTTAAAGAAGCAAAGAAATTGGTCTTTTCATTATATTTTTGGATGGTAATGGTGCAGTAATTAACGCCTCTATACGACTTTGGGCCCTATATTTGTGGAGGAACCTTCAGTAGCTCTACAGCTATAACAGATTAAAAAAGGGATCCTATTACCGAAGTGTAACATTTCTAAAAAAGAAATGACTTATCAAACAACCATACCGTCACCACGTGAGTAAGCAACTCGAAGAAGAATTTATCAAACAACTGGATGAGAATCAGAATATAGTGCATAAAATATGCCGGCTGTATACAAATGACCAGCATGCACACAAGGATCTTTTTCAAGAAGTAACCGTACAATTATGGCGTGCTTACCCCAAATTTAGAGGGGACTCAAAATTCAGTACTTGGATGTATCGAGTAGCCTTAAATACCGCAATAACCCTTTATCGCAAATCTACGAGAAGGGTAACAACTCAAGATTATGAGTCGGTACAATTTAAAATAGAAGACCAAAACGAGGAGGACGAACAAATGGAGCAGCTGACGTTGCTTTACGGAGCGGTAAAACAATTGAACGATATAGAAAAAGCATTGGTTTTTCTATATCTAGAGGATAAAAATTACAGAGAAATAGCTGAAACCATGGGGATCTCTGAAGTAAATGCAAGAGTGAAGATGAACAGGATCAAAACAAAATTAACTAACATTATAAATCCATAAAATCATGGATCAACTAGATATATTAAAACAAAACTGGCAGTCACAAACTGATAACTCGCCTCGTTTTACTAAAGAACAACTCACTGGATTGCTAGCGAGAACATCCTCAGGAATAGTCAAATGGCTGTTGATCATCGCGATGATTGAATTTGTTGTGTTTATTGTTTTGGGTCTTGTATCCCATTTAGCAAATCAAGAAAACCATACGATTGAAATGATGGGAGCCCCTTTTTATTACGGTTCAATGATTTTTCATTATGTAGTGATTATCACGTTTATCTATGTATTTTATTCCAATTATAAGCACATCTCTATTTCGCAACCTACTAGCAGTCTTATGAATAAGATTCTAAAGACCCGACGCACGATGAAATGGTACATTTGGTACAACTTAACCTATATGATGTTGGTAGGAATGATAGCTACCGTTTTAGTGATTCCTAATGACCCTAAGGTTACCGAACTCCTAGCGAGTCCTGAAATGGCAGGACATGAAACAGCCTTTTACCTAATGGCATTAGGGGCTTCCTTTATCGTGTTCTTGATAATTTGTGTGGTGATGTATTTGATCTATCAATTGATCTATGGTATTTTACTGCGCAAATTGCAACGCAATTACAACGAATTGAAGAGGATGGAAATTTAAAAAAGAGCTCGTGACGGAGCAAAAAAAATGCGGCCTTTGGCCGCATTTTTTTAACACCACCTGTTCATCTTCTTCTTAGAACTTATAACCTACTGATAAGTGAACGGTTCCAGGAAGCTGAGTCCTGTTAATTCCGTCAGTTTCGTTGTCTATGATATCAGAAAAACCATAGGTTAGCGTTCCTTTAAGATACAGGTTGTATTTTTTTAAATCATACCCAAATCCTGCCGTACCAGCAAAATTAGTATTGACCGTATCCGCTATCTCTACAGCATCCCCATCACCTGCAGCTTGTTCTCCTTTAAGTAAAAAACCTATTTGTGGACCAAAGTGAATACTAAAATTCTTATACGCATAGTATTTGAATTGTAGCGGTACATTGATGTATTGCAATTTTACCTCTGTTGTTGTTCCTGCAGCATTATCAAATTCTTCTCCCTCAACTGAATACAGCAAACTAGCCTCATAAGACCATTTTTCAGCAAATGCCAATTCGGCGACTCCTCCTATATGGAATCCCAACCTGTTAGCTTCAGAACCAGTACCTCCTAAGTTGTCGATTTTAGAAAAATTCACCCCACCTATAACTCCGTAAGAAAGGTCTTGGGCAGTGGCTGTAAGGGTTGCTACAAGCAAAGCAACTAAAGAAAGATAGATTGTTTTCATTTTTTTTTGTTTTTAAATAAGAAGCTCAAATATATAAAAATGCTTTTACAAATCTTCCTTTTCTTAAAAGAGAACTAACTAGTCGCACTTTACAAAAATCCCTGTGATGAAGTATTCTTAGTGAAGAGTAGCACATTCTAAATTAAAATCCCACACCGTTAAATCATAGGAATCGATTTGACTTTTTATCAGGTTGGATATGGACAACTATCAACTTACCCTTTTGTACCGAAACTGGTGCGGGATGGAGTAATTTTAATCCAGCTAATGGAGCTATACGGCGTCATAAATTGTGCTGCTGAATCATAACAGGATGCGGCGATCAGAGATGCTGTACGTATTAGAGGTAACAAGGGGAATGATTTTTTCTAAAGAAAGACACTGGGTTGGACCTCAACAGTAAAGGTATTTAAAAGACCCTTTTGGCATCTATTATGCAACCTCAGCTTACTCTGATGGTGCCTATAGATTTACCAATTACTGCAGCTTTTACTATAAGGGATTACTTGAGACGTTTTTTTCTATTCGCTTCATAATCACTAAAGATCATCTCGCCCAGTCCTTGCAGTCCTGTAAAAAATGCTTTTCCTTGATTAGCTTCTGTAAACTGATCAATAAAACGTTGCAAGTAAGGGTCGTTTGCAATCATAAAGGTGGTAATAGGAATATGCAACCTTCTCGCTTGTGCGGCCATGGTATAGCATTTCTCGACAATGTATTCGTCCAGACCGTTGGAATTTTTATAATAGGTACCATCTTTTAATCGCAAGCAACTAGGCTTGCCGTCTGTAATCATAAAGATCTGTTTGTTGGTATTGCGCTTTCTTCTCAAGATGTCCATAGCTAGTTGTAATCCTGCCACAGTGTTGGTATGATAAGGACCTACCTTAAGGTAAGGAAGATCGGCTATTTTAATGGGCCAAGAATCATTACCAAAAACAATGATGTCTAAAGTGTCCTTTGGATACCGAGTAGTAATTAACTCTGCCAGAGCCATGGCTACTTTTTTTGCTGGAGTGATGCGATCTTCTCCATAAAGAATCATGGAATGAGAAATATCGATCATCAATACCGTACTCATTTGTGCTTTAAACTGAGAATCTTCTACTACGAGATCCTCTTCAGTCAGGTTAAAATTGCCCATCCCATGATTGATATGAGCGTTGCGCAGGCTCTCAGTCATGGAAATGCGATCCAATCCATCACCAAATCTATAAGGTCGGTAATCACCGCTGTGCTCATCTCCCTGACCTAATTTTCCTGTTTTATGATTGCCACTAGCGCCCTTACGCATGTTCCCAAAAATTTGGTCCAGTGCATGTTTGCGTAGCAACTGTTCTGTTTTGGCAGTTATGGAAAAACGTCCTGGTCGATCCCCATCCCCTTCTTCTCCAGTTTCTTGACTCTCGTCATTTGGATCCAACTCCTCTTGAATATAACCACGCGCTTTCAAGTCCTCGATAAAGTCTTCGATCGTATAGGCTGCCGTGGTAAGCTTGTATTCTTTATCTAATTCTCGCAACCAATCTATAGCCTCATCAAAGTCTCCAGAGGTATGCGTGATCAATTCTTTAAAAATATCAAAAAGCTTGTTAAAAGGATCCTTCTCCTCTGCAGTATACAACTCAAACTTAAAACCTACTCTTTCTTGTGCCATAGTTTAAAAATAATTGACAAAAAGGGAACATGAAGAGTTCTAACACGCATTTAACATGGGTTTATGCTTAAAAGAGGTGTCGCAACCCTTATCGTAACTTGAGACCAAATAAATAAGTTAGGCATTTGCCGTAAGTTAATGCTATTTCGCTTTCGCGAAAGCTCAATACCTCCTATTTTTGCAGCCGTTTAAAAAAACAATACAATGACGAAACACGCTTGGCACGACGTAAGTTATGGAGCAGATGCACCAGGACATGTAATAGGAATTATAGAGATCCCAAAAAACACCAGAGCAAAATACGAGCTGGACAAAGAATCTGGAATGCTTATCTTAGATCGTGTGATCTACTCTTCCATGTATTATCCCACTAATTATGGTTTTATTCCGCAAACCTATTGTGATGATAATGACCCGTTGGACATCTTAGTTCTTTCTCAAATTGAGATCGTACCAATGTGTCTTGTTAAAGCAAAAGTAATAGGGGTCATGCAGATGCTAGACGGTGGAGAAATGGATGACAAAATCATTGCTGTTGCCGCAAACGATATGTCTGTAGCTCATTTTAATGACGTAAGCGAACTGCCAGAATTTTGGAAAAAAGAAATGCGTAATTTCTTCCAAGATTATAAAAAACTAGAAAACAAAACGGTAGAGGTGGAAGAATTTCAAGGTCGTGAAAAAGCGCTAAAAATTGTAAATCAATCCATTATTGATTACCAAGAAAAGTTTGGAACCAAGTAATACCGCAGCTTTACTCCTTTATACAATCCCTAAACATCTAAACGTTTAAGGGATTTATTTTTTGCGCCAACTGCTGCTTCCCAAGCAGTTCATTTTTAGACGGCTGCAGTGCGGCATTCATGGGTAGTGGTATATTTATGGAATAGATAGGTAGTTGATCCCACTCTATTTGGAATATGCCATGTTCCTCCTAAAGGTTATCTTTGCCTATCATCTACTAATCCTAAACAGTTGAAAAAGACATTTCGTTATTTATTAAAAGGTATTTTAGCTTTTGTGGCGTTCCTTCTTGTCACCTTTATAGTTTTAAAACTGGTATATAACGACGATATTCCAAAAGGAATTCCGGGTACCCCAGCAGATGAGATGGCTTTTAAACTATTAGACGCCATTCATCACAAAGAGTTTACTGAAGCTAAGGAAATTCACTGGACCTTTAGAGGTGATCATAGGTATGAATGGAAACTCCAACAAAATATGGTAGCTGTCTACTGGGAGGATTATCGCGTTCTCTACCAAACGCAGTACCCTGAAATAAGTTTTGCTTTTAAAAATGGAAAACGACTAGAAGGAGAAGAACAACAGGCAGCTATAGACGATGCGGCATTTCATTTTAATAATGATAGTTTTTGGGTGGTGGCGCCTCATAAAATATTTGATATAGGAACTACTAGAGAACTGGTTGAAGAAAATGGCAAGCAAAAACTATTGGTAACCTACCATTCTGGAGGCACTACCCCAGGAGACAGTTACCTATGGGAAGTAGATGAGAATTACCAGCCCATTGCCTTTAAAATGTGGGTGCGTATTATTCCGTTAGATGGAATAGAAGTAACATGGTCCAATTGGGAGATGACCGCTGGAGGATTTCCGCTTTCGCGAAAGCGCAGCCTATTCGGAATAGAAGTTCCAGTTACAGATTTAAAGGTAATTCCTTAATCCCGTTACTCTTTTTCGTCCAACTCAAAAATATCCTCTACTGCAACTTTAAATAAACGCGCAATTTTTAAAGCCAGTAGCGTAGAAGGAACGTATCTATTTTTTTCAATAGAATTAATGGTTTGTCTAGAGACGCCAATGGCCTCAGACAGGTCTGCTTGCGTCATTTTGTGGATGGCGCGCTGCACGTTTACCGTATTTTTCATTACAGCTGCCTTTTAAAAATCTGGAAATACATCAAGTAATAAAACAAGAACGAAGACATGATAAAAAAGATGCTTTGATCTTGTTCCCATTCTAGAGGCAATCTACCCGCGAGAGCATCTAAAACCATAGCTGCAAGCGGCATGAGCAATACCATCGCCGTGCCCAATACAAAAGCAAAGGAAAAGGCGCGATAGCGCAACTCATTAATGCGCTCGTCTTCATCTTTGTCTTTAGTAATCACGATCATAAATAAACCTATCAATAGGGCATGCATGAATAACTGCTTATAAAATGCTGCTTGTGAACTGTCCAAAATTTTAACTGATATCAGTGCTGCTACTGCAGAGATGGCAATTGCCCATCCGATCCATTTCAACTGATAAGAAATAAGGGGAAAAGTGCCGCCTTTCTTTTCAAATTCACAGAAATTCTTTAAAAAATTAGATCTCATAACGTAAAGTATTTTTATTATTAAGACAAATATACTTTACTTTTAGATAAGTAAGCTTGTTATTTATGAAAAAAATAAGTTGGTTATCATTTGATTTTGAAGTTGAACATAGGAGCTTGTTCCCATAGGTTTTGTAATCAGGCGCAAACACCCATTGTTCTTACTTCGACAAGCTCAGCACAGGGCGGACATGATGCATTCCTTTCGTTGCACTGGTGGGATGTGAGAAGGGAAAGCCTAGTCAAAAAACTCTCGGGAAATGCAAAGGATTCCGCATCAAGTGCAGAAAATAATTTCAAAAGCTACAATTATAGACTACTGCCCACTGCCTAATGGAATGGAACCTGCCTACTGAAAACTGAGACTGAGACTGATTCTGCATCAAGTGAGGAAAATAATTTCAAAAGCTACAATTATAGCCTACTGCCTACTCCAATTGCTGAGCTTGCTCACAAATCAACCTGCCTACTAAAAACTGAGACTGAGACTGATTCCGCATCAAGTGAGGAAAATAATTTCAAAAGCTACAATTATAGCATACTGCCCACTGCCTACTGGAATGCAACCTGCCTACTGAAAACTGAGACTGAGACTGATTCTGCATCAAGTGCGGAAAATAATTTCCAAAGCTACAATTATAGCATACTGCCCACTGCCTACTGGAATGCAACCTGCCTACTGAAAACTGAGACTGAGACTGATTCCGCATCAAGTGAGGAAAATAATTTCAAAAGCTACAATTATAGACTACTGCCTACTCCAATTGGTGAGCTTGCTCGCAAATCAACCTGCCTACTACCTACTGAAAACTGAGACTGAGACTGAGACTCAAAACCGAGACTGATTCCAGCAAGCCCCATTGTTCTTACTTCGACAAGAGATGGGTGTTATTTTGCTGTTACATTCCAAAACGCTCTACTAGATTTTAAGGTAGCTTTAAATAAAATATAGTGCTTAAATAGGTAACTTCGCGCTCTTGTAAAAAACTATGGCATATTCTGACGAAATCATCGAGGTAAAAGGCGCACGTGTTCATAATCTTAAGAACATTGATGTAAACATACCCCGAGAACAACTGGTCGTTATTACGGGTCTTTCTGGCTCTGGTAAATCATCACTTGCTTTTGATACCATTTATGCTGAAGGGCAACGTCGCTATATTGAAACATTTAGTGCTTATGCCCGACAGTTCCTAGGCGGGATGGAGCGTCCAGATGTGGATAAAATAGACGGACTTTCTCCTGTGATTGCCATAGAGCAAAAAACTACGAGTAAGAGTCCGCGGAGTACCGTAGGAACTATTACAGAGATTTATGATTTTCTAAGGTTGCTTTACGCCCGTGCCAGCGATGCCTATTCTTACAACACGGGTAAGAAAATGGTAAGCTATAGTGATGAGCAAATACGCGATCTTATTATTGAAGAATACGAGGGTCAGCGCATCACTATTTTGGCGCCTGTGATACGTGGCAGAAAAGGTCATTACCGAGAGCTCTTTGAACAAATTGCCAAACAAGGTTTTATTAAAGTACGTGTGGATAACGTGATTCTAGACCTTATGAAAGGTATGAAGCTAGATCGCTACAAGGTCCACGACATTGAAATCGTCATCGACAGGTTAGAAGTAGGCGGTACTGAACAAGATATCAAAAGACTGGATGAGTCTATAAAAACGGCTATGTATCACGGTAACGACATCACGATGATTGTTCCTCAGGGTGAGAAAGAGGGTCGTTTTTTCTCTCGTACGTTAATGTGCCCAGAAACCGGAATCTCCTATCCTGAACCAGAACCTAATAACTTCTCCTTTAACAGCCCTAAAGGGGCTTGTCCTAAGTGTAATGGTATAGGATCCTTGTACCAAGTCAACGAAAACAAAATCATTCCTGACCGCAGTCTTTCAATTGCCAAAGGTGGTCTGGCACCTTATCCTGACAATAAGAAAAATTGGATTTATCAGCAACTGGAATTGATCGCACAAAAGTTTGATTTTAAACTGACAGATGCCTTAGAAAAAGTTCCTGACGCAGCTATTGAAATGATTTTGTACGGAGGTAAAGAAAGCTTGGAGTTGGACAGTAAGAACCTAGGTGTTAAACGCAATTACAAAATAGACTTTGAGGGATTGGCCGTTTTTATAGAGCAAACCTATAAGAATAACGACAGTACCAGTCTTCAACGTTGGGCAAAAGAATTTATGGATAACGTCACCTGTTCAGATTGTGAGGGGTCGAGATTGCGCAAAGAGTCGCTTTATTTCCTTGTCAACGAAAAAAATATTGCGGAACTAGCCAATATGGACATCGTAGCGCTGGTAGACTGGTTTGATCAGTTAAACGCGACGCTTTCGCGAAAGCAAGAACAAATAGCTACAGAGTTATTAAAAGAAATAAGAGAACGATTACAGTTCTTACTGGATGTAGGTTTGGATTATTTATCTATCAACCGAAGTGCTCCATCGCTGTCTGGTGGTGAAGCACAGCGCATACGACTTGCCACACAAATAGGCTCGCAACTCGTGGGCGTGCTGTATATACTGGATGAGCCAAGTATAGGCTTGCACCAAAGAGACAATGAAAAACTGATCAACTCACTTATCTCTTTGCGGGATACCGGTAATTCTGTCATTGTTGTAGAGCACGATAAAGACATGATACTGCGCGCAGATCACGTCATCGATATCGGACCTCGAGCTGGAAAATACGGTGGTGAAATCATTAGTGAAGGTACACCCGAAGAACTATTAAAACACGATACACTTACCGCTCAATACCTGAACGGTAAAAGAGGAATTGCAGTTCCTAAGACACGTCGTAAAGGAAATGGAATGTACATATCCTTAAAAGGCTGTACGGGAAACAATTTAAAAGACGTTTCTATAGACCTTCCCTTAGGACAAATGATAGGAATTACAGGGGTTTCTGGAAGTGGTAAATCTACTTTAATCAACGAGACGCTCTACCCTATTATGAATGCGCATTTCTTTAATGGAGTAAAGATCCCCATGCCGTATAAAAGCATCAAAGGACTGGACAATTGTGATAAAGTCATAGATATCAATCAAAGTCCTATAGGTAGAACGCCCAGATCCAATCCCGCCACTTATACCAAAACTTTTGACGAGATTAGATCCCTTTTTGCCAAAACCCCTGAAGCATTGATACGAGGCTATAAGCCAGGTCGCTTTAGTTTTAATGTTACCGGTGGGCGTTGTGAAACTTGTAAAGGTGGCGGACTTAGAGTTATAGAAATGAATTTTCTACCTGATGTTTATGTGACTTGTGAAACCTGTCAAGGGAAACGATTCAACAGAGAAACGCTAGAGATACGTTATAAAGGAAAATCCATAAGCGATGTCCTCAACATGACCATCAATGAAGCTACAGATTTCTTTGAAGCGATCCCAAAGATTTATCGGAAACTCAAAACCATTAAAGACGTTGGACTGGGTTATATTACTTTAGGACAACAATCTACCACACTTTCTGGGGGAGAAGCACAACGCATCAAACTAGCCAGCGAACTTTCTAAAAGAGATACTGGAAATACATTCTATATATTAGATGAACCTACCACTGGACTTCATTTTGAAGATGTACGAGTGCTTATGGATGTCTTGAATCAGCTAGTAGATAAAGGAAATACCGTTCTGGTCATTGAACACCATATGGACGTTATCAAAATAGCCGACTATATAATAGACGTAGGCCCAGAAGGTGGGCGTGGCGGAGGAACTATAGTTGCCAAAGGAACCCCAGAACAAGTTGCAAAGCATAAAACGAGTCATACGGCTAGGTTCTTGAAGAAGGAGCTTAGCTAAATAGGTGATTTTTAATCTAAACAGTTATAAAAAAAAGAATGAAATGAACTCCAAAGAAATTAGACTACACCTATTTTCTTATCTTCTAGCTTCACTTTGCTCAAAACATATTTTGGTATTATTCTTCGAGGTTTTGTTGCGAAACTATCTCTATTAAGTAAGCCATATAGGACTCTATTAAAGTAGTTAAATAGTATGGTAGATTCATTAAGTAAAAAGATTTACCACTGATTGTTTTATGTTCTTCTATGCTAAATTTCCCCCCATAAACACGTATGGCATATGGATGTGAAGACCTGTCTACAAATTGATGTAATGAGCGTAGTTTCCCTACTTTTCCTGATTTAATTTCGATAGGAAATACGATGCCTTTATAATTATAAATTAAATCTACTTCTGCGGAAGATTGAGCTTTTTCTCTTACCCAAAAATTTGGCTTTCTATTTTTATAGGTATTTAAAGATATCATTTCTTGTGTGATGAGGTGAGGTATAATTGCTCCTTTATACATATCACTTAAGTCATCAAAAGCTAGCATATCGGCTTGTATGTTGAGCTCATAATTTACAAGTCCTGTATCAAGAAATTGCAATCGAGGTGATTTTTTAAAATCTGATAGTATTGGTGGAGTTACGTTAGTAGAGGGATAAATAAGCTGCATCACTTTAGCGTCCTCTAGATTACGTAATGCTTCACCAACTTCTCTCGACCTGTAATTAGAATTACCAAAATTTTGAAACTTGATGCGTTGATCTACATAAGAGCTAGCCGTGGACATGATGTGATTGATTACTCGTGCCTCTGTTTTATTACTAGCATATTTCTCGACATCATTTTTATAGGTCTCCCATATATTTTCATAAACTAAAGCGAGGTCTGAAATACTTTCTGTATGGATATAAGTTGTTACCACTTCTGGCATTCCTCCTATTATCGCATATTCATTAAATAATTTGAGTAATGTGGAATGAGCATATTCCTCAACAGGTATTACATTTAATGAAGTTACAGCTCCAGTATGCGATTTTGCATTCAAATACTCCACAAAATTAAAAGGATGTAGGTACAAATACTGAACTCGACCTACAGGAAAACTTTTGACATTTTTCATTACATGCTCCAATAAAGACCCAGCTGCTATGACATGTAACTCTGGAACATCTTCGTAAAAATAACGTAGTAAGGAAATGGCATCAACCGATTCTTGAATTTCATCTATAAACAAAAGCGTTTCTTTTTTTTTATCAAATGAAATACGATACTTAGTAAACAATGCATTGATAATAGTTTCCACGTCATTAAAAGTTTCAAAAAAATAGACATCTTCTTTTCTCTCCAAATTCAAATGAATTGTATTTGAGAAACTATTAGAGAACTGTTTGACTAATGTTGTCTTTCCTACTTGTCTTGCTCCTCTTAAAATTAATGGTTTACGATTTTCGTTCTTTTTCCAGATGTTTAAATCGGTTAATAAATTTCTTTTAAAATTACTTTCAACACCCATAACTTAAAATGTTATATTATAAGGGTAAATATAAATCAATTTTGTATCATTATAAGGGTTATTTAATATAAAATTTATAAGAAACTGTTTTATGTTCCACCTAAAACCATAAAAGACGTTGGACTGGGTTATATTACTTTAGGACAACAATCTACCACACTTTCTGGGGGAGAAGCACAACGCATCAAACTAGCCAGCGAACTTTCTAAAAGGGATACTGGAAACACATTCTATATATTAGATGAGCCTACCACTGGACTTCATTTTGAAGAGGTACGAGTGCTTATGGATGTCTTGAATCAGCTAGTAGATAAAGGAACTACCGTTCTGGTCATTGAACACCATATGGACGTTATCAAAATAGCCGACTATATAATAGACGTAGGCCCAGAAGGTGGGCGTGGCGGAGGAACTATAGTTGCCAAAGGAACCCCAGAACAAGTTGCAAAGCATAAAACGAGTCATACGGCTAGGTTCTTGAAGAAGGAATTGAAGTAACTAGGCAGTTTTGAATCAGTAGGCAGTATTTTAGTAGGCAGCTGGTAGTAACTATTTTTTATTATTTGAAAGCTATTTGAATTTGACAAGCCAACTATTTGTGTTGGCATTATCTAAATAGGTTCGGGAAGTTTGTAATTAAATGTTTTTTAAAATAAAGCTATTTTTTTTACCTAAATGGTTTTGAATTTTTAATCTTGGTGATTACGGCTTCATCTGTGCAAAGGTTTTTAAGTTTAAATTCAATTTCTTTAACATATTCTGTTGAGGCAAGTTTACCTTTAAGCAGCTTTAGCTCGTAAATTAATTCATCCATTACTCCCATGATTTTTTGATTTTCAAGAGTTTTCTCTTCTGGTGTTCCCATACGTTGAAGGTGATCCACATCTCCACCAACTTTTAAATATGATTCCATATGATGATTAGTTATTTTCATATTATTGCTCTCAGTCCATTAATCGATCAACGAGCTGTATGAATCCATTACTCTTTTTAATTAATGATCTGTATCATAACTAGTATAATTTTACCTATTTTTTTAGTCTTCGACATCTAATATTTTTAAAAACTCCAAGCTGCAACTTTTCCTGTTTTAAAATAGAATATCAACTCAACTTTAATCAATCTCCATTCTATTACTCTACGGTTTTCCTTAATTTAAATGTACTTTTAATTTTAAACCAAAAAAAATCCCCAATCAAAAGATTGAGGATTTAAGAATGTTAATCAAGAAAAATATTACTTGAGTTTCTTTTTATCTTCTTGTTGCGCTTGCGCTTGCTCCATGATTTGAGACATTTTACTTGCAAAACGACTTTTCTTTTTCTTAGGCTTGGCTTTTGCTTTTTCAATTTTAGCAAGAACCTTATCCTTATCAATAATCACATGCTTGATTACTAACATAATCCCTATGGTAATTAAGTTAGAGACAAAATAGTAAAGTGATAATCCACTAGCGTAGTTGTTAAAGAACACTAGCATGAACAATGGAGATAAATACATGATAAACTTCATGTTAGGCATTCCAGGTTGCTGAGTTGCTTGCATGCTCTGACCTGTAGTCATTTGCATATAAAAGAATATGGAGATCGATGCTAAAATAGGGAACAAACTAACGTGATCTCCGTAAAAAGGAACTTTGAATGGCAATGTAACAACTTCATCATAACTGGATAAATCGTCTGCCCAAAGGAAGCTTTTTTGTCGCAGCTCAAATGCGGTCGGGAAAAATTTAAACAGCGCAAAGAAAACGGGCATTTGTAACAACGCCGGCAAACAACCACTCAGCGGACTCGCGCCTGCCTCATTTTGAACCTTCATGGTTTCCTGCTGCTTTTTCATGGCATTATCCTTATACTTCTCTGAAATCTTATTCAGTTCAGGTCGCAGGATCTTCATTTTGGCTTGAGTCAAGTAACTCTTATACAACACAGGAGACAATACCAGTCTCACACAAATGGTCAACAGAATGATCGCAATCCCATACGGAATGCCCAATCCTTTTTCTGGACTACTTAGTAACGTAAATAAAGGTCTGATCGCCCATTCATTAATCACTCCAAAAATCCCCCAACCTAAATCTACTACCTCATCAAGGTTGCGCCCATATCCATCCAGAATATCGTAATCGGTGGGTCCAAAATACCAATCCATGTTGTAAGCCAACTCGCCGCCATTGTACTCCAACTGCAATTTAGAAGTGAATCTTTTAGTCAACTCGTTTTGTTGGTCATTTGCAGAAAAATTGTTGTAGGACTGCAATACGCCACTTTTAAAAGGAGTATCTGTCAATAAAATCGAAGAGAAAAAATGTTCTTTATACGCGATATAGGTAATACGCTCTGCTTCTTCTTCGGCGGTTTCTCCTTGACCGGTATAGTCATCACTTCCGTCGTCGTATTCAAATTTGATTTCGGTGTAACGGCTTTCGTTATCCATACCTTTAGAACGGCGGTATGCTTGTAATTCCCAAGTCAATGCTACTTCTTCCGAGGTATTTGCAGCTTGAGCAAGTCCTTGCGAACGAATATTGAAGTCCACCATATAATCGTCGGGCTTCAACTCATAACGAAATTCAATAGTACCTCCATTTCCAACATCTGCTTTAAGACTTAGGACGTCATTATCCCCATTTTGAGAAATCACAGGAGTAAAAATCAAGTCTTGTGTATGCAGTTGACGACCATCCTTAGTCATCAATTCCAGATCAAACTTATGGTCGCCTCCTTTTACTAAATAAACGGGTAGCGAATCATAGGTCTTAAAGTTTTTTAACAAAGCCTCGTTGATCAGTGCGCCTTTTGTATTGATTTTAAAATCTACAAGGTTGTTGTTAAATTCGATAACCTCACCTTCTGATGCAACTGGAGTCGCTGGAAGCTCATTTTGAATTACTGATGTAGACGGGGTTTCAGCTGCTATTTCTGTAGCTGGTGTAGGTTCTTCAACTTGCTTCTTCTCTGCTTGGTTTCTGAAAAGCATAAATGCCACTATAGCAAATATAAGTGCTAATCCTAGCATGCTTTTCCAGTCCGTCTTTTTCTCTTCCATACTTTTGCCCTGTCAGGCGATTAATTTAATAGTGTAACTGTAGTTTGTAATTTTCTCGCTTTCGCGAAAGCGGAAAAACTCACTTATTTTTTATTTTTTTTATAGGCTGCTGCAGCCTTTACAAATGAAGTAAACAACGGATGTGGTGCGGCCACCGTACTTTTATATTCTGGATGGTACTGCACTCCAATAAACCAAGGATGATCTTCCACCTCTATAGTTTCAACAAGATTGGATTTAGGATTGACACCTGTGGTCATTAAACCTGCTTGTTCGAGTTGCTCACGGTATTCATTATTGTACTCATAGCGATGCCTGTGACGCTCACTTATTGCGTTACTGCCATATATTTCTCTGATCTTCCCTCCTGAAAGTTGGCAATCCCAAGCACCCAAACGCATCGTTCCACCCATGTCGAGAATAGTTTTCTGGTCTTCCATCAAGGAAATAACTGGATTACTTGTGTTCTCATCCATCTCTATAGAATTGGCATCCTGAATACCTAAAACGTTGCGAGCGTATTCAATTACCGCCATTTGCATTCCTAAACAAATACCAAAAAATGGTAGTTGGTGCTCTCTAGCGTAACGTACCGCTTCTATCTTACCTTCCACCCCTCGTTCCCCAAAGCCTGGTGCCACGAGAACAGCATCAAGATGAGATAATTTTTTTGCTACATTTTTAACTTCTAAATATTCACTGTGTATGGATTCAATATTAACTTTTACTTCATTAGCTGCTCCTGCGTGAATAAATGCTTCCAATATGGATTTATAAGAGTCTTGCAACTCTACATACTTTCCAATTAATCCAATGGTCACGGTACTCTTAGGGTTTTTATGTCTCTGGACAAATTCATTCCAGCTTCTTAAGTCAGGTTGGTCCTTTGTCTCAATTTTAAGATTTTTAATCACCACACGATCAAGTCCTTCCAATAACATTTTATTAGGAACATCATAGATGGTCTCCACATCAATAGACTGAATCACCGCTTCCTGTTTTACATTACAAAAACGCGCCAGCTTGGTACGTATCTCATCAGAAAGCTCGTATTCTGTGCGACACACCAAAATATCCGCCTGTACTCCACTTTCCATAAGTGTTTTCACACTGTGCTGAGTAGGCTTTGTTTTTAACTCTGCTGCTGCTCTCAAATAAGGGATCAAGGTCAAGTGAATCACTAAGGAATTGTGTTCACCAAGCTCCCATTGCAGCTGTCGTACACTTTCTATGTAAGGAAGGGACTCAATATCACCTACTGTTCCACCTATCTCTGTGATGACCACATCATAGTCTCCAGAC
The DNA here is from genome assembly GCF_018401815.1 of Nonlabens sp. Taxonomy (GTDB): domain Bacteria; phylum Bacteroidota; class Bacteroidia; order Flavobacteriales; family Flavobacteriaceae; genus Nonlabens. Next base: position 262,297 of record NZ_JAGYKG010000003.1, on the reverse strand, counting down.
TTTCCTAGTAATTGAATTCGTTCTTTGATTTCATCCGTAATATGAGGAATGACCTGCACGGTTTTACCCAAAAACTCGCCACGTCTTTCTTTATTGATGACACTTTGATAGATTCTACCCGTAGTGACATTATTGGATTGAGAAGTAGTTACATTGAGGAAACGCTCGTAATGACCTAGGTCAAGATCTGTTTCAGCACCATCTTCTGTGACATAACACTCACCATGCTCGTAAGGATTCAGTGTTCCTGGATCGACATTTATGTACGGATCAAGCTTTTGAATAGTCACTCTTAAACCTCTGGCTTGCAGTAATTTTGCTAGAGAAGCGGCGACAATTCCCTTTCCTAAAGAAGAAGTTACCCCACCGGTTACAAATATGTACTTTGCATGTGCCATAGTTCTGTTTTAACAATTTTAAAAACAGATGCAAAAATAGGTGTTTTGTCTAAGAGAAACGAGAACTTTTAACCTAAAAAAGAAATGCTTAGAGGCATAAAAGCCAGTACGTAGGTACTGGCTTTTATAATTGAGGTTGCACAGCTGTTTATTTTATAACAATCCTTTTAGTAATAGATCTGTTAGCATCCTTAATTTGAACAAGATACATCCCTGAAGAAACGTCATTTAGATTAATGTTCTGATTAAAGCCTGAATAAGTTTCATAGGATCTTTTAAAAACAGATCTACCGCTTAAATCAAAAATATCAAGCTCCACTAGGTTGCTTGAAGCATGATCAAATAGAATAGTAAAGCTACCTCTGCTAGGATTGGGATAAATGGATACATCATCTAGCTCAAAAGACTCATTACTCAATGGAGTCACCATTAAGGTACAAACTTCTATAGACCAGCTATTCAGTGTACCAAAATCCTGGACTGCATCATCACTAACAGTTAACGTCCAATCCCCATTTGCTGGCAAGTTGTCAAAAACAGAAAAGGTACTTGATGGATTAAAATTACCTACAGTTGGCTGCCTGCAAAGTATCGCAGGAGCTCCATCTTCAAAGGTAGCATTCAAACCCGCTTGATTGGCACATTCTCTATTCCAAACCAAAGCAAGGTTGCTGCTAGAAGGATTAGAAATACCTATGATCATGTCAGAAATATACGTATGAGACACATCTACACCAACTTTGATACTTGCTACATTTTGTGTTACAGGAACATTTATAGTAGCGCTAATTCCATTGCTATCGTTATCTGGGATGGCAGTGTTTACTATTCCAGATTGATAGGTAGTACAAACCGTTTGAACACTTGCATTAATATTAAAATCCACATTATTAATGGCAAAGAAAATAGTTCCAGCACCTTCTACCATGAGTCTGCAATTAGGAGCGACAATACCACTGGGTACCAACAGATCATAAGAACCTGTATTGGGTACATTACTGGCAAGTACGGTGTCAAATGTCCTACCACTATCAGTAGACAATATGATATTTACAAAGGAGGTATTAATACTATTAGCATTAGTTCCTGCGACATTCCAGGTAATTGTTTCTGTAGTGTTAGGTAGCCATACGGTTCCATTATTACCAGGAGAGGTTACACTAAATGGACCTGCATTTGCATCCACCTGGATGGTCATTTGGTCTGCATCGGTCTGCCCACCTCTGGTGTCGTTATCCCTAACGGTGAGCACAAAATTCATAGGTCTTGTTGCAAAAGGAAGCTTTTCCCACTGGGTAGAATTACCGCCAAAGGCGATAATATCTTCTAATCTAGGAATAATTCTTACTGGTTCATTTGTACCTTCAAAAGACCTTACTAGAGGGCCATTTAAGTTGTTTTCAAGGGGTATACCGGCAGGCCCTAAATCAAATTGTTCCCAGGTATAGGTATGTGTAGATGTCCCATCAGTATCAGTAGAATTCCCTACCAATCTATACGGCGTCCCTAAAGGAATGGTATAATCAGCATCGGCAATTGCGTTAGGAGGCGCATTTCCTGTGATATTTAGTTGTGCACATGTACTGAGACCATTAAACACATTATTAAATATACTGAGTAAGCTGGTTTGGTGAAAGTATGCATCACTGTTGTTTTGAATGTTTTGAGGAGGACAGATTCCTGCATAGGCCATGATCGTCGTTCCACTCGCCGGTTCATATGCGCTATTTGCAGATCTATTGCCTCCGGCGCAATTTGCAGCATCTCCATTAAATGTATGCGGCGCTCCCATTTGGTGGCCTATTTCATGAGCTACAAAATCAACATCAAAGGGGTCGCCAATTGGGGCACTCCTTCCTGTTACTCCTTGAGCTTTTCTACTGGTACAGGGGGATGCTAAAGAAGCTAAACCACCACCACCAGTAGAAAAAATATGACCTATATCATAGTTAGCAAACCCTATAGTGGTATCTATAGCCGTTTGATTTTCTCCTAGAATGGCCCCTGGATTGGTATTGGAAAAATTATCAGATCCAATAGAAATTAAAAGATCGTTATTTGCTACAAAAGTCATCGTTATACTCAAATCACGCTCGTAGATAAAATTATTTCTGGTCATAGTGACTACCATAGCACCCATTACTGCCATTCTTTTATCAGCATCTGAAGCGGTTGCTGGAATTCCTGCTCTCATCCAATGAAAATCTGAGTATTCGACAGTGGTAGAAATGGCTAACCTAAAATTTCTTAAAATACCATCATTAGCATTCTTCAGATCTATAGGTGATTCTGGACCTGAAAATCGTTGACTTGCCCCTAAATTTTCGTCTACATGACATTCCCATCGTTCTCCTAAATCAACAAGATCTTTCTTCTTATAAACAATCACTGAAGCATTATTCATGGTATATGAATCAACAAACTCTGTCCCTAATTTAGGAGAGAACAGCATCCCATGGAATCCTTGAGATGTAATTGAAAATCTAATTTGGTTGGTCGGCTCACTAATGCTCTGACCTACATAAGATCTAAAATCGGAATAAGTAGCCTGTAACTCTGGAGCCATAACACTGGCTTCTTTTACTTGGAAAAACTCGATTCCATTAGAAGTGGGATATCCAATAATCGTATTGGAAGGGTTGGAACTAGCACCTCTTTGTGGGGCATCTGCTAACTTGTTTTTCAGTGCTTCCATATCAACCCTATAATAGGTAGCAATAGTAGGCTCAGATTTTCTGGACCATAAGGGATCATTTTGTAGTTGAGAAACACTGACCGAAGACCAAGAGGTTTTTGTATTTTGCGCCATACTAGGAACGACCATACTCAGATTTAATACAAGTATGGACAGGCACCAACGATAATTTTGAAACATAGAACTATTTTTAAAACACAATGATAAGAGAAAATGATCACATTTAATAGCATTTGCGAGGGCAACTTGGTTGATCTCTTTCAATTTTTTGGGAAGTAGTTTTTGATCATTTGACTATCGCAATGCATCGAGTACAAGAAGTACTTTAGCTAAAAAGTAAAAAACCACTCAACCATAAACATTCAAAATCTAAATTCTTAAGTCATGCGCACTTGCTGTCAACTAGTATTTATGTGGATCTTATTGACTTCTTGCAAAACCAAGAACGTCTCAGATAACAGCTTGGTGGCGCTGTACAAATGTCCCACAGAAGGGAGTTGCTCTTTTGAAGTGTTAAAAGACACAGCGCTTCTGGTTCTGGAAGACGAATTTAAAAATAGCTATTATCAATTAAAGTCTGCTAAAGGCAGACTCGTATTAAAATTTGAATACAGCAAAAACGAAGATCCTCAACTGGCAGATGACTCCTATTCAGAAATAATATTTATAGAAATCGATGACAATGTCAATGAATTGAAACTAACGGATGAGTTATTAACTGAGGCAAAAGTGAGTTTTAGTAGGATGTGCTTTTGTCGCGGTTCGACTGGCTTGTATAACATCAGAAAAGGAAGGCTACATATTTATAAACACCTTAAAGGGTTTCAAGTAACTCTTAATTTTGAAATAAATGAAGTGCCACATGTCATCACCTCGTTTACAGCATATTTTGAACTTTAATACCCTAAGCTTCTAAGCTGGTTTTAAAAAGTTCTTCTCTAATTTGAGCAGACCATTTTTCTTGTGCCTCTTTTAGTAATCCATGCTTAGTTGCTCGGTCATAAGCATGTTGTGTTTGCTGACGTTCGTTTTCCAATTTTTGAAATATTCCATCAACTTCCTTCTTTATATTTTTTTTGGGAATATACTTTTTGTAGGCGGCTCTTAGTTTCCGAGCATATAATTCTGAAATATCCCAGTGCACCTGTTCGTGTTTTAAAAGGCTGGGATTGTTTTCATTGCTATTCTTTTTCCAGCTCAGTTGAGGATAGAAGCTAGTGGTGACAGCTACATCAATCAATAAGTCCCCGTCACTTTTTGTGGTGGTAAGAAGGTAGCTTATTCCGCTATTGACACTAGCAGCATGTGATGTATTTTGGGGTGGTAGTCCTTTAAAATCACTCCAAGAAAGTTGTGGGCGTTCTTTATAAGTGAATTTTTCTACTGGATCAGTAAAGAAAAAGAGAACGAATGAAAAACAAAAAAGTACTACGTTCATTTAACCCCAATTAAAAATAATATTTTTAATCAATTCAGGATGCAAGCTATTAAGCACTGGACACGTATTTGCCACTCGTTCTAATATCAATTGTGTCCTTTGATCACAAGTTCCCTTCATCTCCAGTTCCACATCTATTTGAGCAATACGACGAGGACTTGACGACATGAATTTGGTCACTTTTGCCGCACTCCCAAGAAGGTTCACTCCCAATTCTTCTGCTTTAATAGCCATTACAGTGAGCATACAACTTGCTAGAGCTGTTGCTACAGTATCTGTAGGAGAAAAAGCTTCACCTTTGCCATGATTATCCAAAGGAGCATCGGTAGTAAAGGAATCACCACTTTTTAAATGGGTTGATTCACACCTAAGATCACCTTGATAGGTTACAATAGAAGTCATTACTTATAATTCTTTTGTAATCCATTAATATGTAGCTCTTTTATACTCAGGTCTTCTTGATATTGTAACATATAAATAGCATCATTGTAAAACCCAGAAAAGAACTTTTTGGAATAATCAAATTTATTCTCGGTCATCTGCGTTTTAGCATTTATAAAGGCGCTTTCATATAAATCAGCGGCGCTTGCTTGCCTAAAAATAACATCAAGTGTTACATCAAAACCTCTTGTTGCATAAGAGTTAGGGGTGATCTTATGAATGGAAACATACTTCTCGATAAAGGAGTTGGTAGTATCGCTTTCTTTAAACATGCGGGGAAATATATAATTAAGACTCGCTAATTTTGTGTTAGATAAGCCCATATCTTCAAAATTCTCTAAACCAAACATGGTTATTTGATAGGCAGCTGTTTTTGCAGCATAATTTACTACCGCATCGGTAATTAAAACCTCATTTTCTATAGCTAGTACAATAACATTTTCTGTGTCTGATTTTAATTTTTTACTATATTCCGCACTATAAATATAGTTTTTGTCTGTATTGGGAACTAAGACGGTTGCACCGGGTAAGATCGAGGTAAATTCCTTTTTAAGTTCGGGACGATCGTTATCAGTAATGATAATAACGTTCTTACCCACAGCATATGTTGCCAAATACTCTTGGAGTTTTTCCTTGAGCACCTGGTCACTAGGTCGTGCTTGAAACAGATTGCGGTATAACCTAACTTCTGTATTGGTTAAGGGAGAAATAACAGGAATACCTTTATCCTTTAGCTCCTTGGCGGTTTCTACCACATTAACAGACATCAAAGGGCCAATGACAGTGTTATATTCGGTAAAATCAGTTTGTTTTAAAATATTCTGAGTGGTTTGAATATTTTTTTGAGTATCAAAAACGTCATAAATAACAGGTATTCCCAAAGCATTGGCACTGTCAATCGCGATCTTCAAACCACTGTAAAAATCTAGTGCAATACGCATCGTACGATCGCTTTTTAAGTTATCTCGATCACTAGTGGTTTCGTCTATTTTTTGGAGAGAGAAGGGAAGCATGATGGCAAGTCGCTGCTTTTTAAAATTGTTCAAACTATCTACTAACCTAGCAACGCCAGAAGTCTCTAGTTTCAAATCTGTGACCTTTCCATAGTTAGGATTAGGAATAGTAACGCTCATCCCCTCTTGTAGTCCTTCCTTTAATTGTGGATTCAGAGAGATCAAAGAATCTTCACTTACACCGGCTACCTTTTTAAGCAAATACATACTCATGTTATTAGGTAGCACATATTGCATCATTTGATTATCTTCAATAGCTGGTGTTACCGGCCCTTGATTGTCCTTATCCTCTGAAGTAATCAAAGAAACATTCTTAGGTACATTTAATATCATCCCAGGTCTTAAAGCCCCTACTTCTGGGTTGAGTTGGTGAAGGGAATCTACTTTAATACCATATTTAGAAGCGATGCGATACATTCCCTCGCTTGGCTTCACTAGGTACTTACCGTCTGGTAAGTTTGCAGGATCTGATACCACTTCTTTGATTTTAGACAGGGAAATTTCTACATCTTCAAAAACCGGTATTTGAATGCGATCTCCTTTTCTCAGGGGGTTAGAATACAGTTCTTTATTCGATTCTTTAATATCGAGCTCTGTTATTTCATATTTTTTAGAAAGGCTGTATAGCGTTTCTTTACGACCTACATGGTGACTCTTATACTTTTTAATTTTACGTTGTGTAAGCACCTTATTTGGAGCTGGAATTAAAAGGACTTGACCATATTTCAATCCAGATTTTAAATCTGGATTAAGCGATAACAAGTCTTGAGAAGTGACCTTATACATTCTTGTTAGTGTATAAATCGTTTCCCCTTGCGCTACAATATGCTGTTGGTAATTTTGCATGCATGCGGCATTCGCTTTCGCGAAAGCGAAACACATACAAACGATAACTACTATATATTTCATATTCTTATTATTCCCATTCTATAGTTGCTGGTGGTTTTGAACTGATGTCATACACCACTCTATTAACGCCTTTTACCTTATTTATTATTTCATTACTAGTGGCTTGTAAAAATTCATAAGGTAGGTTCACCCAGTCAGCAGTCATTCCATCGGTACTCTCAACAGCTCTAAGAGCTACACATTTTTCATAGGTTCGTTCATCTCCCATAACTCCTACACTATTGACCGGTAAGAGAATAGCACCTGCCTGCCATACCTTATCGTATAGGTCCCATTTTTTAAGGTTATTGATAAAAACGGCATCTACTTCTTGTAGGATGCTTACTTTTTCTGGCGTGATGTCTCCTAATATTCTAATGGCAAGACCTGGTCCTGGAAAAGGATGTCTTCCTAAAAGTTCTGCCGCCATTCCCAAAGACTTCCCTACTCGACGTACTTCATCTTTAAACAATGCCTTTAAAGGTTCTACAATTTTAAGCTTCATAAAATCAGGCAACCCACCTACGTTATGATGTGATTTAATGGTAGCGCTAGGACCTCCAGTGGCACTGACACTTTCAATGACGTCTGGATAAATAGTACCTTGAGCAAGCCAAGTTACATCTTTGACTTCATGTGCTTCATCATCAAAAACTTCAATAAAAACACGTCCTATAGCTTTGCGTTTTAATTCTGGATCACTTTCTCCAGCCAGAGCCTCCATAAATCGTGCCGAAGCATCAACTCCTTTTACATTCAAACCCATACCTTCATATTGTTGAAGCACCTGAGTGAATTCATTTTTACGCAACAAACCGTTATTCACAAATATGCAATAGAGGTTTTTACCTATAGCTTTATGCAGTAACATGGCTGCTACCGAAGAATCTACTCCTCCAGAAAGCCCTAAGACAACACGATCTTCACCAAGTTGATTTTGTAATTTTTCTACGGTTTCTTCAACAAAACTATCAGGTGTCCAGTCTGCAGTTACGTGAGCAATATTGATTAAGAAATTTTCTAATAACTTTTTTCCATCAGTAGAGTGATACACTTCGGGATGGAACTGTATCGCATAAGTCATTTCCCCCTCCATTTTATAGGCCGCATTTTGAACATCATGCGTACTCGCCAGTAACACACTATTTTCTGGCAATCTTTTAATGGTATCGCTATGGCTCATCCACACCTGACTTCCCACTTCTATTCCTTCTAAAAATGGATCTTCTTGGATAAAAGAAAGATTGGCACGCCCGTATTCTCTGGTGCTGGAAGCACCGACCTCTCCACCGTGAAAATGAGCCAAATACTGTGCTCCATAACAAACACCTAAAAGTGGTTTCTTGCCCCTTATCTCATTCAAATCGATATGGAAAGCGGCTTCAGACCTAACCGACATAGGGCTTCCAGAAAGAATTATTGCTTTATAGTCATCTAGGTTAGATGGTACTTTATTGAAGGGATGGATTTCCGAATAGATGTTTAACTCTCTTATTCTGCGCGCAATGAGCTGCGTGTATTGCGATCCAAAGTCTACTATTAATATCTTGTCGTGTTGCATGAGCAAATTTACTTTTTTAATAACTAAACCCTATAGATGTCAAACACTTTTGTTAACGTGTTTTCAAAAGAATTTTACCCAGTTCAATAGGCACAGAAGTGGTGCGTCAATTAAAGTTGAATAAGGGTAAATCTTAAATCTAGCGGATCTAAATGTTCTTTGAGGTTATGGATAAATTCTGGTCCGTATTCTTGATACAAAACAGAGAAATTAGTGTGCCTTTCTTGTAAACTACCGTTAGGGAAAAGTTCTTTTTTAAGCTGTAGTGCTCTTTCTAGATGGTCCTGTAATTGGCGTTTTTGAGCCTTTAACAGCCTGTTTTCCAAATGTTCTAACCCCTTTATTTGCTTGTGCTCTTGAGCTTTTACTGCATTTTCAAACGAGGGGTCTGTTTGAGTTGCTAGCTGGTGAAGCGCAACAAATTGTTGCTTTAAATGCTGCTTCTGCTCAGAAAAATCAATTTCTATAGCGCTGATTTTATGAGTAAGTTGGTTGGTGATCGTGTGATCTTCTTCAAAAAGATCCCAAACTTCTAATGACATCTTCTCCAACTTATCCAATTGCTTATTTGTTATTAAAAGAGCTGAGTTGCGCAATAATAAGATCGGAAAGGTAACTTGTAGTGAATCGAAATACCCTTTTAATTCTAACCAATACGCTATTTCGCCTCCTCCACCTATGTAGCATAAATTAGGTAGTATTACTTCTTGATAAAGAGGCCTCATAATGACATTAGGCGAAAAACGTTCTGGGTAGGTTTCTAATTCTTTAAGAATTTCATCTTGGGTAAAGCTTATTCCTATTTCGTCTATATGGTAGGTCCCATCCTTTTCTATAATGCGTTTGCGATAGTCGCCTGTCAAATAAAATAAATTGATCTCTCGAGGATTGACTTGTACTTTATATTGATCTGGCCAGGTTTCTAGTGTTTTACTAACTGCATTAAAACTAGCTTTTGAAACCAGCTCTTCTTTAAAATAAGGTATTGCTAGGGACTTCAACCGCTCATTATCGGCATCGATGATCACCAAACCTTCTTTTTTAAACAATTCATGGGCGATCGCTCTAGTAGCATCTGCAAGGTTTTTATGTTCTACATATCCTTTTTTAAAAAGGCTTAACACCTCTAGAGCGTGATCATGTTTTCCTAAAAGATCTTTAAAGACAGCCAAAACATCCTCTAATCCGTCAGTAGATAACCTTCCTACTCCACCTGTGGCCTCACGATTGTAAACTACTTTTTTGTCACTATAATTAAAATACTGTATCTCTTCAAAATCATGATCTTCGGTAGCCATCCAGTAGACAGGTACAAAATGAAAAGCAGGATACTCCTGTTGAAGTTGTTGACATAAATTAATGGTCGAAATAATCTTGTACAAAAAATACAACGGCCCGGTGAACAAATTAAGTTGATGTCCAGTAGTTACGGTATAGGTTGCTTGATCCCTAAGTAATGTTATATTTTGAATACTCTCCTGCTTATCCTCAATAAACGCATATTGATCTAATAATACGTCAGATAAGAGTTCTCTCTTTTCCTGTGAATTGCTCCACTCAGATTGTTTTTCTAAAATCTGATCGTTAAAGTTCTCTATTTTAGGAAACCTGTGATACAATGATTTTAACAGCTCCTTTTCATCGAGATAATCTGACAGTAACGCAGAGAAATGTTTAATAGATTGATAAGGTTTATGGTTCAAGCTCATTGATTTTGGATCTTTTCAAAGATAGGAGTTGAATTGTGAAGTATTTCTTAAGACTGCCATGGATGTGATCTTTCTTTTTAGCTCGCTTTCGCGAAAGCGGAATCACCAAGCTAATGGTACTGCAGCCTATTTAAAATCTGTTTTATCTTGAACTTAAGGTCTTCTCCTGTATCATAAACCATTTGTTCATCTGGTGGGAAGTTCACCGATTGCGGATTCAGAGTCTCTAGGTAATTTGCCTCCAAAGCCCTTCTGTCACCATATACGGAACCATACATATAGGTAAACACAAAACTACTGCTCACTGGGAATCGATCTACAATTTGAAGTGTTCTTTTATCTTTTAATTGAACTATTGCATTGACGTTAGATTCCTTTAATTGGGTGTTTTGAATCACATTTGCCTTGATTGTTATGAATTTGTCTTTTTTAATATCATTTCCAAGACTATCTTTTTTAACATTTCCGTTAGCATCATACTCATAAATAAAGCCGTCTTTGATTTCTTTTTCCTTTACCAATTCTTTTTGAAGTACCTGCTCGGGAGAAACAACAATTCTATCGATGATGATGTCCAGATGATAATCGTAATCTAGCGCATTGATCTTATTGTTATGATATTGGGTCCACTGATCATTAATACCATACGTCGAAAAATTGAGTAATTCTTCCTCTAGCCTTACGGGCAATACCGTCTCTGACTGATTTTGCAACCCTACAAGTATGTAATGTGTTCCTTGTTCTAAGGCTTGTTGTATCAAAGCGCGTGTATCTCTAAAGTTAGGATTGATCTTATCCAAATACTTAAGATCATTATACACCTTTCTAGATTCCATTATGTTAGCAACTGCCAACGCTTTTTTAGAAGTATCCAATAAATAATCACTGAGAATCATTCTAGAAGATAAAATCTCTGAATTATAATCTTGAAACTCAAATAGCGCTACTCGATTAAGATTTAATACTTGAAGTGGTAATAGGGGCCGTATTCTATTTTGTCGCCTATCCATTCTTAGATAGGTTTCATAAATAGGTTCTAACACCGCAGGATTAGGATCTAATTGCCATCTTTTAAGTTGCATTTGATCTTGTTCTGTTGCTTTTTTAAACGCCCTCTCTAGAAGTGGGATAACCTCTTGATTTCTTTTGGAGTTCTTACCCGACACTAAGTTATCTACGGCAATGTTGATCGCCTGATCGTAATCCCCTTCATTGATAGCGATTTCTGTTTTTTTAACGCTACTGCAGGAAACTTCAAAGATGACAACAGCTAAAAGGATGCATACTCTTTTCATTTATTTAGATTTAGGCTGATATACAGGCAGGATCTTATTGGACACTTCTCCAAATCCGATTCTTAAATCTCCTTTGTGGCAATACCCTCTCATGGTTACCGTATCGTAATCTTCAATAAACCTGCGTTCTGTGCCGTCATTAAGCTGGACTGGTTTTTCTCCTCTCCAACTCAACTCTAACATCGAACCATAAGAATCTGGTGTCGGACCCGAAATAGTTCCGCTACCCATCAAATCACCACTATTAACTGGACAGCCGTTTACAGTATGATGCGCTAATTGTTGAGAGATGTTCCAGTACAGGTGTTTAAAATTAGATTTACATACGGTGGTAGGTCGGCCTTGTTGAGGAGTGATGTCTACTTCTAGATGAATATCAAAACTACTGTTCTTTTTAGAATCCAGATAATCCAATACAGGCCTTTCTCTTTTAGGACTTTCTGTTCTAAAAGGTTCTAAAGCTTCTAAAGTTACGATCCATGGAGAAATAGCACTCGCGAAATTTTTTGCAAGAAAGGGCCCTAATGGCACATATTCCCATTTTTGAATATCCCTAGCACTCCAGTCATTAAGCATTACCATACCAAAAATATAATCTTCGGCCTCCTTTACGGGAATGGGATGTCCTAAGCTATTAGCATCTGTGGTGATAAAAGCCATTTCCAACTCAAAATCAAGCAGCTTAGAAGGGCCAAAAACAGGCTGGTCTGAACCAGCAGTAATGGTTTGACCTTGTGGCCTATGAATAGGAATATTTGATGGAATGATGGAACTGGATCTCCCGTGGTACGCTACAGGCATATGCAACCAATTAGGCAGCAACGCATTATCTGGATCTCTGAACATGGTACCTACATTAGTGGCGTGCTCTTTACTGCTATAGAAGTCGGTATAATCACCTATAAGCACAGGTAGTTGCATTTCCACTTCGTCCATAGCAAAAATAATTCTATCTCTATGTTCTTTATGATCTCTTAATTCGGGATTGTTTTTATCGAAAATATCACCAATTCTATTTCTAACGAGCCTCCACGTTTTTTTACCATCTGATATAAAATCATTTAAGGTATCCTGCATGAACATATCATCGGTAAGAGGCACCATATCAAAATAGCCCATTTCCTGAAGTGCCCCCAAATCAATAGCATAATCACCAATACGGGTACCTATAGTAATGACGTTGTCTCTAGTTAGAAAAACACCAAAGGGTATATTTTGAATAGGGAAATGAGTATCTCTATTATATCCTATCCAAGAGTTTCTTTTTGGGTCGTTAGTTTTAGTAGCCATATGATCTTGATTTCTTGTTAAAAAGTATGTTCAAATATATTATATAAGAATTGGATGATAGCATAAGTAGCTTATTTTTGTCATCTAAATTTGTTCAAAAATGGCTCATAAGGATCAAGAAATTTTCAATCTTATTGAAAAAGAAAGAATTCGTCAAACACAAGGTATCGAATTAATTGCTAGTGAAAATTACGTAAGTGATGATGTACTGGCAGCTGCTGGTTCTATTTTAACTAATAAATACGCTGAAGGCTACCCTGGTAAAAGGTATTATGGTGGATGTGAAGTGGTTGATGAAATTGAGAACATCGCCATTGAAAGAGCTAAAAAGCTTTTTAATGCTGAGTACGCCAACGTTCAACCTCATTCGGGTTCTCAAGCCAACACAGCTGTTTATCATGCCTGCTTAAATCCTGGGGATAAAATATTGGGTTTTGATCTTTCTCATGGTGGTCATTTAACACACGGGTCGCCTGTTAATTTTTCTGGAAAAATTTACAAAAATTCATTTTACGGTGTTGAAAAGGAAACCGGATTATTAGACTATGATAAAATTGAAGCAATTGCTGTAAAGGAGCAACCCAAATTGATTATAGCAGGAGCATCAGCCTATAGCCGAGCCATTGACTACAAAAGATTTAGAGAAATTGCAGACAAAGTAAACGCCATCCTATTGGCAGATATTGCTCACCCTGCAGGACTTATAGCAAAAGGGGTCATTATGGACGCCGTACCACATGCTCATGTTTGTACGACTACTACACATAAAACCCTTAGAGGACCTAGAGGAGGTCTCATCATCATGGGGAAAGATTTTGATAATCCATTTGGAGAAAAATTAAAAAATGGAAAACTTAAAAAGATGTCCAGTTTATTAAACAGTGGTGTATTTCCCGGTAATCAAGGGGGACCATTGGAGCACATTATTGCAGCAAAGGCAATAGCATTTAAAGAAGCTTTGACCGATGAGTTTTTACAATACATTCATCAGGTGAACAAAAATGCCCAGGTGATGGCTCAAGAATTTGTAAAAAGAGATTATCACATCATATCTGGAGGAACCGATAATCACATGATGTTGATCGATCTGAGAAATAAAAAAATCACCGGTAAGGAAGCTGAAGAACTTTTGGGTAAAATACATGTCACATTAAATAAAAACATGGTTCCCTTTGATACAGAGTCTCCATTTGTAACTAGTGGTATCAGAGTGGGTACCGCAGCCATAACTACGAGAGGATTTGTAGAAAATGACATGGTTAAGATTGTCGACATTATCGACAGGTGTATCAGTAATAAAGAAAACCCACCAATAGAAGAGCTTGGTAACGAGGTGAACCAAATAGCCAAGAACTTCCCTCTATTTAAGTAAGTGTTCCAAAAATTAATAAAAGTTGGTGTATCCTAGGCCTTATGCATGAGCATACACCAACTTCTATAACAACCCTACACCTCCCTAAAACTTATTGGGAATAAATAAGCAAAGACACGAAGCGTCTTTTACGTAGGAGACTAGAATTCTTAAACACCCGTTATCATAAGAAACCAACAATAAGATAACAAATGATTCACTGCTACAACAACCAGAAAAGGCACAAGTGATCCCTCAACATATAGCTTAATACAGTATAAAAAAACCTATCCTCTAGACAAGGAGGTTATTTATTTATTGTCCAGAATTTAAAGGAGTCGATCCATACGAGGTGATCTTCTGCTATGCAGAAGGTAAGGTAATTTTATATTATGAACAACCTGGGAAACCCCTTCTAAAAAAATTCAATTCTCAAAGAACAAACAACATATCTAGACATGTTGACCACTTCCGTCAATTCGATCGCCTACAGAACTACAAATTAAGATAGCAACTGAAGCAGATCCAAAAGAACCAGAGGTATACCCACTTTATCAGATAGGTTGCAAAATTAGAAACCTATAGGTAATTGGAACCACCGTTTGACTAGCCTCATTTACAGCAATTCATTTTTGGTTGATGCTTTGATTTATGGCATAAAAAAACCCTCATCCGTTAGGACAAGGGTTTAAAAAGAAGGCGGCGACATACTCTCCCACAAATAGCAGTACCATCTGCGCAAATGGAAACTAACCTGTTCCGGAAGGTAGAGGTGGGCCCCATCGCTATAACCCTGTAATGGTTCAGCTGGCATTACGTCAACTGTATAAGTTGACATATTGAAATAAACAAGTAAATAAAAAGATTTGAATACCTAAACACGGGTGGTGGTATGTCAGCTGCCAACGTACTGCCTTTACACTGTGACCTATCAACGCCAGTAGTCTCCACGACCCTTTAAAGAAATCTCATCTTGTGATGCGTTTCTGCTCTGTACTTTCAGCGCTTATCCACCCGACGTAGCTACTGGCAATGCTCCTGGCTTGGAACAACTGGTGATTAGCAGTCAGTCAACTCAGTCCTCTCATACTAAAGATCCAGATTATAGATTTCCACCCCCTGCAGATGGGAGATTGACATCTCGACGTTCTGTTAAGCTCGCGTGCCGCTTTAATGCGACGAACAGCCCAACTGCCAGGATTCTCAGCCTTTGGGTTGTGGAAGCCGACATCGAGGTGCCAAACCCCAATCGATGTGAGCTCTTGGGGAGATCAGCCTATGTATCCCAGCGTACCTTTTATCTTTGGGCAGTGGCGCTGTACAGACCACGGATCACTATGCTCACTTGTTTCCAACCCTGATCGGCCTGTGTGTCACCTGGTCAAGCACCCTTATGCCACATTGCACTCTACGCACGATTCAAGCGTGCTGGGGTACTACTTTAGAAGCCTCCGTTACTCTTTTGGGCGACCACCCCAGTCCGACTACCCGCAAACGTGCTCCGCTTGGCAGAAGGTTGCCGTTCAAATAAGCAAAGGTGGTATTTCAGCAATGACTCCTGCTACCTGGCGATAATGCTTCCACGATGTCTTACCTATCCCACACGACATCAGAGTGTTACTAAGCTATAGTAAGGTACACGAAGATTTTCCGTCCCATGTGGAGTAATCAGCATCTTCACCGATACTACAATTCCCGATATCGCTGAGACAGTATCAAATCGTTACACCATTCGTGCAGAAAGGTCGGAACTTGCCGACAAGGGATTTCACTTCACATGGGACCGTTATAGTTACGGCGCATATTTACCAGAGACTGATTGAGATCTTCGCCTGGTAAAAGCGGCGGGGGAGTAAGCCTCTCTCCTTGCTTCGGCACCGGGCGGTGTCAGGCCCTACTCATGTCTGGGTTTAGCAGAATTACCATGTTTTTTGATAGCAGTCGCTTGGATCTTTTCCTGCCCTATATAAACTATGGGGACCTTTCTCCCAGTTACGGAATCAATTTGCCTAATTCCTTATGCGCGATCACTCGACCACATAAGATTCTCATCCCAGCACCTGTGTCAGTTTGGTGGGCTGCTTCACTTATTTTTCTTACGGAAGTTGCTCCTCTAGTTATCAATCAATTATTAACCTCACCATTTTCTCTCAATCTTAAAAATTAGTTCAACGTACTATTCCGTCGGTACCTGGATTCACACCTCCGTCACTTTTGTTGGGCAAATTTTGAAGATATTAACCTGTTATCACTTTAGCCAGGTGCGCGTTGGGACCCGGCCAACCTCAATACGATTAGCATGGCTGGGGAAGCCTTGGTCTTTCGGTGAGGGTTTCTCACTCCTTATCATTTTATGCTACATTTGTTTCCATCAGCAACTCTCACGAATCATCTTCAACACGTGCAAATTACTCCCTACCACTCTTTTTCAGTTCCTTGCTTCGGTAGTATGGCTATGCCGGTGCCATCCTTCCGTACCGCTCGACTGGTAGGCTGTTGCCCTCTTTGATGAATGGCTGCTTCCAAGCCAACATCCCTAGCTGTCTATGCAGTACAACCTCGTTTTGTCAACTTCTGCCTTGATGGACCTTGAAAAGCTGATCTGGGTTACCCGCTCGGACATGGACACTTATACCCTTCTGCCCTCACCTTAACCACTATTTTAGCATTCAGGTTTGTCAGGAATTGGTAGGCGGTGAAGCCACACGTGATCAGTAGCTCTCCTCTATAAACAATTAACGCTGCCTAAATGCATTCGAGGAGTACAGGCTATTTCGAGTTTGATTGGCGCTCACCCCTACAGGTCATCCGAAGGCTTTTCAGCGTCAACTGGTTCCGAATTTTCACTGTATGTTACTACAGCTTACCCTGCCATGGGTAGATCACACACGGTTTCGCGTCACCACTGCCCCAACTATACGCCCTATTCAGACTCGCTTTCACTTGGCTGGATCTGAAATCATACTTACTAACAACAGTAGTAATGGGCTCTCCCATCCATGCAAAGGCACTCGTCACCTGACTTAACGTCAGGGCTCCATGACTCCTTTATGGCCATGTGGTTTCAGGATCTATTTCACTCCCTTATTCAGGTTCTTTTCACCTTTCCCCTCCTGGTACTGGTTACTGTCGGTCTCACCGGGTATTAAGCGTATGGATGGTCCCCTTGATTCCATACAGGGTTTCACGCCCGCACTACTCAGGATGCCGCTATCAATGGCGTACAGCTTACCAGTACAGGACTATACCCTCTTTGGTTCTTTTTCCAAAGATTCCTATTCATTGCACATCAAATATTACGGTCCTACAACCCCAACAATGCCGTAACATCATTGGTTGGGCTATTCGCGTTCGCTCGCTACTACTGGCCAGATCACTGTTGTTTTCTCTCCTCTGGCTACTTAGGTCTTTAATGATTCTGGGTTTAGCCTTACGGATGATATATCTTCAATATGCAGGTTGCCCCATTTGAAATTTACGGATCAATTCACATGTGCGATCCCTGTATCGCAGCTTATCCGTCCCAGCCGCGCTCACCTCTGAGGCCTAGGCATTCCCCATACGTATAATTTTTGCTTATGATATTCAATTTACCCCCAACGATAGGGGTAAAGCCTATTTTATTTTACTATATAATACATAGAAATTAATCATTACTCGTTAATCTTTTAATATAACCAATGAACGTTTGTATAAAATACACCTGTGGAGGGAATATCAGGTCAGACCAGTGACCTGCACGTGCAAGGCAGGGCACTCTCTATCAGCTAGGCCAATCCCCATTTCAGAAATTTAGAAGTAAATCCAAAATTATGAATACTGAATATCATCTCAACATCTAAAGTTTCCCATAATTGTTTAAATGAACAAAATATGGTAAACAACCACATAAAAAGTAGTCTCAGGCAGACTCGAACTGCCGACCTCTACATTATCAGTGTAGCGCTCTAATTAGCTGAGCTATGAGACTCTAAATCGACAGACAAAACCTCGCCGATTCTATGTTGGCAATTCATAATATGAAATAAATAAGCACACACTAATTAAGTAAATCTTTAAAACATCACTCTTGTAGTTTCGTTATTTCAAACTCAGAAGGAGATGTTTCAGCGCCTTCGGTAGCTACCTTGTCTGACATAGCTGATTACCAAGGTTTTACCCTAGGCAGCTCCTTGCGGTCACCGACTTGGGCACCCCAGCTTCCATGAAGCGGCGGGCGGGTGTGGCGCAAGGCCAGGGACATGTTCACGCATCATATGGCTGATATTTTGATTACTGGCGTTCCAGCTTCACGTAGTCGAGTTGCAGACTGATCAGACGCTGAATGCGGGTTTGAAGATTCGCTCCCTTCTCACCGAGTGCTTTGCTCCTCTATCCCTGCAAACATGGCACGTGTGGCTAGGACATGTGGAGCGTGAGTGGTTGGCGTCATCCCCACCTTCCTCCCCGGTTTGCAAGCGATCTCACTAGGTCCCCGACATGACTCTTTGTGGCTGTAACAGGGTTTGCGCTCGTTCTCAGGACTTAACTGTGCCTCACGGCACAGGCTGACGACAACGTGCAGCACCTTTTCGAGTTCTGTCGAAAGTCTGTTTCCAGCCTATCAGCCTGCATTTGGCCACAGTGGTTCTCGCGTATCATCAATTCAACCACATGCCTCCGCTTGCACGGGCCCAAATCAATTCCTTTGGGTTTCATTCTTGCGAACGTACTCCCCAATTGGGTTACTTATCACTTTCGCTTGGCCGCTCATTACTCAATCTGACCTGAACAGCTGGTAACCATCGTTTACACGTGGACTACCGGGTATCTAATCACATTACTACCAAGCATAATCCATCAGCGTCGTATATTGTTGATGATCTGCGCTTCGCAAATCGACTTATTCTAACAATATCTAAGCATTCCACCGCTTCCCCACACACCATTTAACCACTTCACAATTCAAGACTAGTATCAATGGCGTGCCAGGTTACTGGCCTGCTACCGCTGAAAACATGGCCCATACGGACCCTTTAAACAATGATTCCGGATAACGCGCTTGCACCCTCCGTATTACGCGGCTGCTGGCCTGGGTTCAGCCGGTGCTTAATCTTACGGTACCGTCAACTCTCTACGTAAAGGGTTTCTTCCACCTGTACAAAAGTAGTTTACAACCCATAGAGCCGTCTTTACCTACACGCGGCATGGCTGGATTAGTCTCATGCATTTATCAATGACCTATAACACCTCCGCAGGAGTGGTCCGTGTCTCAGTACCAGTGTGGGGGATCCTGGGACCCCTACCTACTCAGCCAGCCATGTGTTCTTACACCTCACCATCACAAAAAATATCCGGGACACCTTACTCATCTAGCCCACCGTAACCTTTAATTATCAAATCCATGCGACTCAATAATACTATGGGGTGTTATTAAATTACTATTCAGGCTATCTCAGTAATGAAGTGGGTGCTGCTGCATTTGCCTTATGCGCGGTCACCATCATCATGGAAAGGCGCTGAATGCTGCCCCTCGACATATTAAGCCTGTGCGCTGGCGATTATCTGAGCCGGATCAAACTCTTCATCGATAGAATCTTTTAAAGATCATTTAATAACGTTTTCCCATTATAATTAGCATTTGTGCTTATCTAAGTTTATTATTATATAACTATAATTTATCACTTAAAGCGATAACTAATTTGTGCTGTCAATCAATATCTCAATGAACATCTTTACAAAATCTAAAACCAAAATCCTGTTGAGATTTTGTTGTTGTTGATTTTCAGCTTTGAAGAACATTTGCCTCAATTAAACATCCTTGTATTTTCCTAAGCCAGGTGCAAATGCTAGACATCTCTTACCAACCAAACTTTTATAATGATAAAATCAAAATAATTTGAAATAAAAAACAATAAGCTCATTTACAGGTAACTAATTATAAAAAATGTAAAAATGAAACCGATGAAAACCTTCTGAACTAGGATTGTCACGTATCCTTACTTCTTTGTGACTTCATAAGTGCTCAATAAATACCTGTATCTTAAATACATTAAAACAGCCGAAAGCGATAAAGCAATTAATAACCCCATCCATATACCTTGAACTCCAAAGTCATAATAGGTACTCAAAATAAATGAAAATGGAAATCCAACTATCCAATACGCTATAAAACAAATAAACGTGGGAATCCAGACATCTTGAAAGCCTCTCAAAGCCCCTAATAACACTACTTGAAATCCATCGCTTAATTGGAAGAATGCCGCAATTATTAAAATGTTTGAAGCCAATTCAACTACGTCTATATTATCTATATAGATATAGGGCAATTGATTCCTAAAGAACAAAAAACAAAAGGCGAAGACCAATTCAAACATAAAGGTCAACAGAAATAGAGAACTAGCAATTCTCTTTAAATCTGAAAAGTGACCAAGTCCTTTTTGATTACCTACTCTAATAGTAGCAGTTACTCCTAAACCTACTCCTATCATAAAGGTCAATGCAGATAAGTTTAATGCGATTTGATTTGCCGCTTGACTATTCGTACCTAATGTACCCGATAAGAAAATGGCAGCAGTAAAGAGCGAAACCTCAAACAACATTTGAAGCGCTGTAGGAAGCCCCAGATGAAATAGTTTAGTTATGACCCCAAAAGAATAATTCTTTAATAAAGAAAAATAACCTCTGAACTTTTGATTAAAAAAAAGTAAAACAGTAAGTATTAAAAACATTAATATCCTTGCCACAAATGTTCCTATCGCTGCTCCTTCCACTTCTAACCTCGGAAACCCAAATTTCCCATAGATAAAAACGTAATTCAACAATACATTAATAATGTTGGCTACTATAGATGCGATCATGGAATAGGTAGTCTTAGAAAGACCGTCTATAAACTGTTTTACCGCCTGAAACATCATTAAGGGTATTAAGGAAAGTGCTACCCAACGCATATAAGGTATGGCTAAATCAACAACTTCTTTAGGTTGATCAAGCATATAAAGTATGGGTTCACTGAGGAACATCAGAAGCGTTAACAAAACCCCCATGACCAACGACATCAAAAAACCTAAATGAAAAACAGCGCTTACTCTGTGTGTATTTCCCTGAGCATCTGCCTCTGCAACAAGTGGTGTGACCGAAAATGAAAAACCTATTCCTACCGAAAGAGCTATAAAAATCAAGGTATTACCTAATGACACCGCTGCTAGCTGCGCAGCACCCAGCTCCCCTACCATGATGTTGTCTGCTAAGGCGACTAAAAGATGGGCAATTTGACCTACCATAATAGGTACCGCTATATGGAGGTTTTTAGGAAATTCTTTAGTGTAATCTTTTAAAGCCATAATGAGTTATCAAAAGGCGTAAAAGTAGAGCGAATGTGCCATACACATGCTCTCTAATCCAACCTTTTATCAACTATTCCATATTGATCAAAAAGATAGATCAAACTAGTCATGGTAGCCGCTCCTAATTCCAACTCCCGCTTATGTACCGCGTCAAAGGTATCACTTGCTGCGTGATGAAAATCAAAATATCTTTGAGAATCTGGTCGTAGGCCTGCTAAAGTTGTTCCAGGAGCTTTTAAAGGTCCAACATCTGCACCGCTACCGCCCTGTTCAAAATAATGAATCAAGTACGGTTTAAATAAGGGCTTCCAGGATGCTATAATTTTCATTTGATCATCACTAGTGTCAAAACTAAAGCCTCTGGGCGTAAAACCTCCAGAGTCACTTTCTAAAGCAACAATGTGATTCTCCTTTTTAATCACCGCTTGTTTTGCATATTCTCGAGCACCTTTTAATCCATTTTCTTCATTCATAAAAAGAACTACTCGTATCGTGCGTTGGGGTTGATAACCCAATGCTTTTAAGGTATGCAATACTTGCATGGACTGCACTACTCCAGCACCATCATCATGACTACCATCACCTAAATCCCAGGAATCCAAATGACCTCCTACGATAATTATTTCGTTAGGGTAGGTACTTCCTTTAATTTCTCCTATCACATTATGACTTTCGACATCCCCCCATATGGTGCAATCTTGTTTTAAATAAAACTGTAAATTCTTATCGAGGGCAAGGTAAGTGTGCAACTTTTCGGCATCATTTGTACTGATCGCAGCTGCTGGAATATAATCTTCGACAGCTGCATCACCATAACTCATAGCTCCTGTATGCGGGTAATCATCTAGTTTCAAATTCATGGACCTAACGATTACTGCAACAGCACCGTATTTAGCGGCTTCTTCTGCACCACTATATCGTTGATCCACACATCCCCCGTAGGCCTCAAACGTCTGAATTTTTGTAGGATCCATAGGTCGGTTGTAAAAAACAATTTTACCTTCTACTTGTTTTCTTCCTAGCTTTTCCAGCTCTTGTAAAGAAGTCACTTCAATTACCGGAGCCTTCACCCCAGATTCTCTAGTTGGAATAGACCCTCCTAACGCACATACATTTACGTTGATCGTAGAAAGATCATTCAGCTGTATATAAGCAAATTCTGGCGTGCCTCTGGTCCATTTTGGAACTAGTACGGATTGTAACTCTGTTCTGTCTGTAAATTTTTTAAGCTCCTTTTCGGTATAAGATACTGCTCGTTCTGCTTGCAGAGATCCTGACAACCTGCCCCCTATGGTGTTCGATAAATAATCCAGCCATTCATAACTTTTAGACTCTGTAAGGTTGAAGTCATAGATGCTTCTCAACATCAGTGAATCTGACTTTGAAGTTGGTAAGGTTTGCGCTTTCGCGAAAGCGGAACCTATTAAAACAAGTAATCCTATGGGGTATATTTTATTCATTTTTTAAAGCTTATAAGTATTTATTTACTAGCAAAAAGTTGTACATCTTTTTCGCTAATTTGATCACCTCCCAAAATAATTAAACGTTCTACAACGTTGCGCAACTCGCGTATGTTTCCTGTCCAGTCGTATTCTTGTAGCAATTGGATGGCCTTATCCTTAAACTTTTTAACTGGTGTCCCTTGTTCTTTTGCTATTTTTTCTGCAAAATAATTGATTAAAAGAGGAATATCTTCTCGCCTATCGTTAAGTCGAGGTACGTTAATAAGAATAACAGCAAGTCTGTGGTATAAATCTTCTCTAAACTTTTTGTTTTCTATTTCTTGTTTTAAATCTTTGTTTGTAGCGGAAAGGATTCTAACATCTACTTTAATATCTCTGTCACTACCTACGCGTTGTATTTTATTTTCTTGAAGTGCTCGAAGCACTTTCGCTTGAGCTTTTGTACTCATGTCGCCTATTTCATCTAGGAAAATCGTTCCGCCATTTGCAGCTTCAAACTTCCCTGCACGGTCTTTATTAGCTCCAGTAAAACTGCCTTTTACATGCCCAAAAAGTTCACTTTCTATTAACTCACTAGGAATAGCGGCACAATTCACCTCTATAAAAGGCCCGTTGGAACGATTGCTTTTTTCATGCAACCAATGCGCTACAAGTTCTTTACCTGTTCCATTTTCACCAGTAATAAGAACTCTAGCGTCTGTAGGAGCGACTTTTTCGATGATATTTTTAATGATCCAGATCAACTCGCTGTCCCCTATCATTTCGTAATTTTTACTTACTTTTTTCTTAAGGCGTTTGTTTTCTACGACAAGACTTTTCTTTTCCAGAGCATTGCGCACTGTATTTAAAAGTCTGTTTAAGTCTGGGGGTTTAGAAATGTAATCAAAAGCACCTAATCGCATAGTGTTTACAGCAGTAGTTAAATCTCCATGTCCTGAAATCATTACTATAGGAATCTCTGGCTTTATTTTCTTCATAGCTTCGAGAACTTCAACACCATCCATTTTCGGCATTTTAATATCACAAAGGACCAGATCATAATCATTATCTCTAATGAGCTCTATTCCTTCAAGACCGTCAACAGCCTCGGTTACCACGTAATCTTTATTTTCTTCAGTTAAGATGTTACCTAACACGCGACGTATTGCGCTTTCATCTTCTATAAGGAGAATAGTTGCCATTATTAAATTTTAAATTTTAATTCTAGTCATGAGTAAAATGTGTTGCTATAATTGAGCGCGACTACATCATCAGTATTAGTATCTCTCCAACCCATGTCTTTTATAAAAGTATAGACTGCCTAAATATAAGCTGAAATATGTTACATAAAAATATATCCTATCCTGGACCAATCCTGTCAACTGTCTTAACAACCTTCCCAGCTGCACCTCTTGGGGTAGGCTCCTTGTTTTAAATAGCTGTATAACATACATCCCATCTAGCTCAGCGTTGAAGGTTACTTTAATCATTGACCTTGTATGTTAAATTCATTTTAGTGGCTCCCAAAGCAAAGCACCACCATCCATTTACCACTATGAACTAATTGAGATAAGGCAATGGTAACAGTTGGACTGCAGTGGTGGCATATGGAACCCTAACTACGAGCCGCCACGGCTTGCCGCCACCTCCTCTATTTTTTTACTTTTAATTAAATATGCGCTTCTTGTTACAGAATAACCTCCACCTATTTCAAAACGTTCGTAAGCATTCGATCAAAAATCAGCAAATTAAACATTTTCTTTTACGATATCATTTAGAAATGGTACGATATAAGTTCCTTCACCTACTTTAAGCGGCACATTTACAAAGCTCGACATCTTTTAAAGCTATTTTCAGATTTACGCTGAAGGAACTAACTATACGCTGCTGTAAATCAATCGGTTCCTTAGCAGAACGCTTTCGCGAAAGCGAAAACAAACACCACTATCGTACCTGATTTTAATCATATCGGTGACTCTTCATCCTTGATAGTATTAGATTCTTCATTGACAGAGGATCGAGAAATAATGTGTAAGTCCCTTTGTGGAAAAGGAATGCTAACCCCATTTTCTCTAAAGGCTTTGTCAATAGCAAAACGCAAAGCGCTTTTAATTCGAGGCTCTGCAAAGGAGTCTTTTACAAAAAAATAAATCCCAAAATTTAAAGAACTATCACCAAAATCATTAAACATTACAAATGGTTCTGGACTTTTAAGAATTCCTTTTTGCTGAACTGCGCAACTCACCAAAAGCCTTTCTACTAACTCTGTATCACTTCCATAAGCAACGCCTACTAGCACATGCTCCCTAGTTTTTGGGTGATTTTGAGTATAGTTATAAACAGACTCTGACATAAAGAGATGATTAGGGATAATTAAAATCTTATCGTCTCTAGTAACAATTCTAGTACTTCTAAGCTTGACCTCAAAAACACGCCCCACTTTACCATTCATTTCAATCACATCATTTACTAAGACAGATCGGTCTGTAAGAATGGTGATTCCTGCAATAATATCTTTAAACAAGTCTTGTAAGGCAAAACCCAGCCCCACAAATAAGGCAGCACTGGCCGTTAGAAGTCCCGTAAGTTGTACTCCGCTAGAATGAAATACAGTGATGACGACTATAATATAAACCAGGTAATTAAAAAACTTAAAAACACTATCAAACTTTAATTTATCTGTAGTATCCATTTTTCGGGTAATCACTTTTTTAATTCCCCTTAATATTAAAGTGGTAACAAAAATCGCAAAAACAGCTAGGATAAGCATCCAAGTATCAAAATGAAACCCTTCTGAATTTCTTGATCCTACTATAGGATAGGTGAAAAACTCCTCTATTTTATCCCAATCTATTTCCATAATTAGTAACGCAACCATTTATAAAGTTCTTTCCAGTTGGTCTTTTTACCGTACATCAATATTCCTATTCTATAAATCTTTGCTGCAAGCATCGCAACACCTATAATACTTGCATACAACAACAACATACTTAAAGCTATCTCCCACCAAGCAATGTCACCAAATGGTATTCTCATCAACATCACTATAGGAGAAGTAAGCGGAATATATGAAAAAATAACGGCAATAGTTCCGTGAGGATGATCCATTACCGAAAAGAAGCCTACATATATCGCCAGCATTAAGGGAATTATGACTGGCAGCATAAATTGTTGTGTGTCTGTTTCATTATCAACAGCTGCACCTATAGCCGTATAAATAGAAGCATATAGGAAGTAACCGCCCATAAAGTATATAAAGAAACATACTAATAATTTCAAAAGAGGAAGCTGAGCGATGTCGTTAAAAATTAATTCCATCTTACTCATGTCTTGGGCTTGGAGCATCACATCTGCATTTGCTGGATTTGAAAAAGCATCAACTCCTAAAAAAGTAGTGGCAACGAGCATGAGAATAAAGCCTACAAACACCCAAATCAAAAACTGCGTGATTCCTGCAAGAGAAGTACCTGTAATCTTTCCTATCATCAAATAAATAGGTTTTACACTACTTACAATAATTTCTACAATGCGATTGGTCTTTTCTTCTATTACAGATCTCATTACCATATTACCATATATAATGATAAACATCATTAATAAATATCCTGCGGCTCCACCTGCTGCGATTTTAATCCATCCCGACATTTTACTGGTTTTTTCACCAGCAAAGTCTTGTAACTGCAATTCCTTATTTACAGTAAGTTGCTCAATAATAGTAAGATTGATCCCAGCATCTTCTAGATTATTTGCAGTAGCTTTTTGGTTGATTTTGTGTTCAATAGACTCTAAAAACCCTTGGGCAGGAGAATCATCAGAATAAAAGCTAATAGTTGCCAACTGCCCTTCTCTGGCTTCAATAAGTAGCAATCCATAGTAATCTGACTTCTTACTAGCAGCAATTGCGGCTTCTTTAGAAACACCTACTAGATGTATGTATTCACTTCGGTCATCCTCTTTAAAAAGTGCTGCATAGTCATAATCTGTTTGATCGAGTACCGCAATTTTTCTGGTGGTATCAGAGTTGATGCTCGTCAACCATCCTATCAATAACGCTACACCAACAAATAGTGCCGGACTTACAAACGTCATAATGATAAATGTCCTATTCCTTACCTTATTAAGGTATTCTCTCTTTATGATAAGCCACAGTTTATCCATGCTGCTGTACCGTTTTAATAAAAATATCATTCACACTTGGTATCACCTCACTAAAATGGGTGAGTTCGCCTAGTTGTAGTAATCGATTTAATGCGATAGACACATCTACTTCTTTGGGTATTTTAATTTGCACATCTAAGGTGTGATCTAAACCAGATAAAACTATAGGTTGAGGATTGAATTCTGATGGGATTTGTTGAAATGCCATATCAATATTTTCACATATCAAAGACACCGCGTAGTTGCGATCTCTATAGTGTTGTTTGATTTCACTTAATTTACCTTCGAGCACTAAATTTGATTTGTGGATCAATGCAATATGATCGCACATTTCCTCAACACTTTCCATACGGTGTGTAGAAAAGATAATGGTTGCTCCATCATCTCGCAGTTTTAAAATCTCCTCTTTAATACGATTGGCATTCACCGGGTCGAATCCAGAAAACGGCTCATCAAAAATCAACAGACTAGGCTCGTGCATCACGGTTACTATAAACTGTACCTTTTGAGCCATTCCTTTAGAAAGTTCTTGAAGTTTTTTATTCCACCAGTCTTGTATTTCGAATCTTTCAAACCAATAGTTCAATCGTTCTTTTGCCTGGGTTGTAGTTAATCCTTTTAATTGAGCGAGATAAATGCACTGCTCTCCTACTTTCATTGACTTGTAAAGACCGCGCTCTTCTGGCATGTATCCTATATCTTCAATATGTCGGGGTTGTAATCGTTCCCCATTGAGCAAGATGTGGCCTTCATCTGGCATGGTGATCTGGTTAATAATTCTGATTAGTGATGTTTTACCAGCCCCATTAGGACCTAACAATCCATAAACACTTCCCTTAGGAACAGAAATAGACACGTCATTAAGTGCTGTATAATTTCCATAATCCTTTTTTATATGTATAGCTTCTAGCGCGTTTCCCATGAAGTAAATAATTGCGCTAAATTAACAAGAAGGATATGGTATTACTAAGTATTTAGAATATTTTAATAGGAAAATTTATCAAAAGGTCATGATAAAAAGAAGAATAGGATAGGATGCCGCTGCATCTCATCATATCCATAAAAAAATGCCATAAAAAAACCCACCTCTTGTTTCAACAAGAGGTGGGAAAAATTGCTATGAAAAAGAAAAATAACAAAGGGTTGGTTGACCTTTTGTTAACGTAAAGATATACAAATTTCTCTAAATCATTAAGTTTTCTTTAAGAAAACATGTCTTTTACCTTTTCAAAAAAAGATTTGTCACCTTTTTCTGGAGCTGGTTCAAAATTAGCGTCTGTCATCATGCTCTCAAAAAATTCCTTTTGCTCTTTAGTTAAGCTGCGGGGTGTCCATACATTGACATGTACTAGCAGATCCCCAGTTCCGTAACCATTGAGACTAGGCATTCCTTTACCGCGTAATCTTAATATTTTGCCACTTTGAATTCCTGCCTCTATAGGTATACGTACCTTACCTGTAACCGTTTGAATTTCTTTTGAAGTACCAATGATCGCTTCAGGCACACTTACATATAAGTCGTAATGAAGGTTATTTCCTTCCCTTTGTAATTCTGCATGAGGTTTTACTTCAATATCTACCAACAGATCACCACTTATTCCATTTCCAGGCGCATCATTGCCTTTTCCCGACACTTTAAGACGCATGTCTGATTCTACTCCTGCTGGGATTTGAATAGTTACGGTTTCTTCACTAGCAACCAACCCTTGAGCATCAGCTCCATCAGGTTTATTATCAATGCTTTGCCCGGCACCACCACATGCATTACATGGCGCTGCCGTTTGCATACGTCCCAAAATAGTATTTTGAATTCTGGTTACTTGACCACTACCATTACACGTACTACAAGTTTTATAAGTGACTCCCGGAGCTTGCTTTTTGCGTTTTACTTTTACTTTTTTATCAACCCCATTTGCTGCTTCTTCTAACGTAAGAGACACTCTGATACGTAAATCCTTACCTTTTACCCTGCGCTGTCCACCACGACTACCTCCGTATCCTCCAAAACCAGAGAATCCGCCGCCACCGCCACCAAATATATCCCCGAATTGACTAAAAATATCGTCCATGTCAAATCCTCCAGAACCACCGCCGAATCCGCCAGCACCTCCGGAAGTATATGCTTGATGTCCTAACTGGTCATACCGCGCCTTCTTTTGAGGATCGCTCAAGGTTTCATAAGCTTCTGCAGCTTTTTTAAAGTTCTCTTCTGCAGTTGCATCACCTGGGTTTTTATCTGGGTGGTACTGAATGGCTTTTTTCCTGTAGGCCTTCTTTATCTCTGGAGCAGTTGCTCCTTTTTGAATGTCTAATACATCATAAAAATCTGCCATAATTATTGTCCTATCACTACTTTTGGAAAACGAATAATTTTGTCTCCTAATTTATATCCTTTTTCAATCACATCTACGATTTTACCTTTCATATCATCACTAGGTGCTGGTATTTGGGTAATTGCTTCATGTATATCAGCATTAAAAGTATCTCCCGCTCTAACCTCCAACTCTTCCAAGCCTTTATTAATTAAAGTATTGCGCAGTTTACCTGAAATTAATTTAATACCGCTGGTGAGTTGTTCATCTTCAGATTTGTTGATCTCGATCATCGCTCTGTCAAAATCATCTAACACTGGCAACATGTCCTTTAAAACCCCTTCTCCAGCAGTTTTAAAAAGTTCCATACGTTCTTTTGCGGTACGTCTTTTAAAATTCTCAAATTCTGCAAAGAGACGTAGGAATTTATCTTTCTCTACTTGCAATTGCTCTTCAAGAATTTCAAGCTCACTTCGTTCCTCCTGTACTTCTTCTTGAATCTCTTCTG
The DNA here is from genome assembly GCF_018401815.1 of Nonlabens sp. Lineage (GTDB taxonomy): Bacteria > Bacteroidota > Bacteroidia > Flavobacteriales > Flavobacteriaceae > Nonlabens. The sequence goes on along the minus strand of NZ_JAGYKG010000003.1, from coordinate 232,473 downwards.
TTTCTTGCTCCATTATTTCTGGTGCTTCCTGCTCTTTCAAGTTCTTCTCTTGTTTTTCCTTTGCCATTTTCTGACGGTATATTTTAAATAAATTCAACACATTTTTATAGAGGTGCTTCTAATGTTTACGCTTTCGCGAAAGCGCAATAGTCACAATCATCTTCACCTGCCTAGCCGCGTTAAGGCAAAAGTGCTGCCATACCAATCGTTGTGTCAAAATGTCACTACAATTAATTAATATAGATTTAACTTACTTATTTGTATATACATGTAATTTTGTATCAAATAAACAACACTTAAACATGAAACGCAATTTATTAAAAATCACAAGTATGGCAGCGGTAATCGCATTTACTGTTGCTTGTAAAGACAACCAAAACGAAGTAAATGCCACAGCTGAAGCTGAAGCTGCAGAAGCTACTATGGAAGCAGTTACTTATACTGTAGATACAGAAGTATCTAATATTGCATGGGTAGGCTCCAAACCTACCGAAGACCACACGGGTAACATAGCCCTATCCAGCGGTATGATAAAAGTGAATGCTGAAGCCGTAGAAAGTGGAACGTTTACCATAGACATGACCTCTATTGAAGTAACTGATCTTCAAGGAGAAGCTGCATCAAATCTAAAATCTCACTTAGAAGGAACTGTAGAAGGTAAAGAAACAGATTTCTTTAACACTCCTAAATTCCCTACAGCAAAGTTTGTTGTAACAGGATTAAGTACTGCAGGAGCTAAAACTATGTTAGAAGGAAATCTTACGCTTAAAGATGTTACTAAAAACGTATCTTTTCCTGTAGTTGTAAAATACGACGGGAATAAAATGATGTTGACTAGTGAAGAATTCACCATTGATCGAACAGACTGGGGGATACAGTACGGTTCTAGCACTTTTACAGATATCGTCGCTGACAAAGCAATTTCTGATGATATTAAACTAACCGTAAATTTAGTAGCTACTAAGTAATTACCTACAGTATATTTTTCATAAAAGCCTTGCCATCATTAATAGTAAGGCTTTTTTATGTATGATCGAGAACTGGATTCACTAAGTACTCCTTATTCACAAAAGCTTGTTAACCTGATTTTATGGATCTCTATACGGGTCTCTCCTCTTTCAAACACGAACAGTTAGTGATCGCTTAAAGCTGCTAAAATACCTCTGACATGAAAGAACAAGTAAAATGTTTGCAGCATTACCAACCAAAGGAGGTGCGTAAAAAAAAACATCAGACAAGTAAGAATCTCTGTAAGGAATTACGGTAAGTATCGATTTACAGAATACAGGAGCTTTAAAAAAGCTCAAACAAATATCGGTAATTATACAACTGGTTTGCCGAGTATGCCTAATTAGAAATACATAGTACACAGGATCTAGAACTTCTACTAAAAAAAAACAGTTATAATCCTATTTATGGTAATCACATCAGCTTCAATCAAGCAACATAAGGTGTTGGAGTTGTTCAGATAATTAGAAAAAAGAAAGGAGCACCTAAAAAAGGATGGGGTCTGGTCAAGGAACTACTGTTTTTACTTAAGGTACTCTTTTAATGCTCCTTCAAGATCTGGATAGAGAAACTGATAACCGTTTTCTTGGATTTTTTCACTACTCGCATGCTGACTAGCGAGAACTATGGAAGACATTTCTCCTAGCATTAATTTCATGATAACTTTAGGCACATTAGGTAACAACAAAGGCTTAGCTACAACCTTTCCTATAAGCTCCATCATGGGCCTGTTTCTCACAGGATTGGGAGCCACGGCATTGTAAGTTCCCTCAAGTGCTTTTTTTAGAATATGAACAACGATTCCAGAAAGGTCGTCAATGGCGATCCAACTTTGCCACATCTTACCATTACCAAAACCAGTTCCTGCAAAAAACTTTACAGGTGTTGCCATTTGACCTAACGCCCCGCCTTTATCAGAAAGGACGATACCTATACGCACAACAGCATGTTTTAATCCTAGATCTTGAAACTTTGCTCCTGCCTTCTCCCAAGCGATACATACCTCTGCCAAAAAGTTGGTTGCTGTAGGAGGAATTTCATTTTCTCTTAGCGCTTTTCCGTTTTGGTCGTCTGGGTAAATACCTATAGCGCTCGCGGTCACTACCTGTTTTACTTGATGATCGTTTTCTTTCAGCAAACGCAACAGCAATTCTGTGCTATGTATACGGCTGTTGAGAATACGCTTTTTTGCTTGATCTGTCCATTTTTGAAAAACAGTTTCTCCAGCTAGATGAACTATAGCATCTACCTCTTTAATACAAGAAATATCTATAACAGCTTTCTCAACATCCCATAAAAAACCTTTGTAATGGGATTCGTTTTTAATGGCGCTTTTTCTTGTCGTTAAATAGTGAACCGTATGTCCAAGGGAAAGCAAATCTTCTGAAATTTTTGAACCTACTAAACCCGTAGCTCCTGTGATAAGTACAACCATGTTACGAATTTAATTCTCAAAGCAATAGAATCCTGTCTTCTTTGGAGTAAATTAACAAGAAATCTATCAACTCCCTCAGCACTTTACAGGTTTTTTATACCTACTACAAGCGCGTTCTTTCTTCTATAGGCGCACAAATATTTCCATATCACTGGCTAAAGTAAACTTAGCGTCGGACCATCTTGGCGGTCCATAACTCATAGGATTATTACTCATTCCGTACGCTTCTTCTGGCATTCCAGTACTGCTGAAATCCATTTTTTCATTAGCGTTTTTATCATGAAGAACAATTACTGCATAATCACCATAAGGTACCTTTTCAAAAATGGCAGTAGCCACACCTTCTTTAATTTCAATACTAGCTGTTTGTAAAGCTGCTTTTAAAAATTGGCTTTCCGTAGTTAAACTATAAACCATCTTCCCTTGGTCTCCCGTGGCATTATTAACAGTCACTTTTAATGTAAATGTTTCTTGAGCATTGCTAATTAATGAAACTAGTAATGCAATAAATGTTATAAATAAAGTTTTCATGCTTATTGATTTAATGATTATACCATACAAATGTGCTGTATACTTCCAGTTGAGAAAAAACACTACTAACCAACTCTAGTATTTCAGTACTAAATGTCTTTAAAGATAAAATAATGATTTTAAAAAAAGCGTTATGACACTGCGAAAACTTGTAATCTGCACCTGTTTTTTATATTCGCACAATAGAAATGGAAATATGATAAAATTTGGTATAATAGGTCTTGGAAAAATAGCCCATAAATTTGCACAGGATCTTATAACGGTAGATGGTTGTATTTTACAGGCGGTAGGCTCAAGGGAACTTACTAAAGCAAAAGACTTTGCAACATCTTATAAAGCAACGCACTATTATTCCAGCTATGAAGAACTCGTAGCCGACCCCACGGTGGATATTGTCTATATAGCAACACCTCATGCTCTCCATTTTAACCATACCATGTTATGTCTTCAAGCGGGTAAAGCTGTTATTTGTGAAAAGCCGTTTGCGATGAACCTAAAAGAGGTTGAAATCATGATCAACACTGCTAGAGAAAAACAACTCTTTTTAATGGAGGCTTTATGGACACGTTTTATTCCAAGCACGCTTCAAGTGATGGAACTTATGGATCAAAATACTATAGGGGAAGTCCATTCTATTCAAGCAAACTTCGGTTACCTTGCTACAACAGATCCTAGCAGTCGCCTTATGGCAAAGGAATTAGGGGGTGGTTCCTTACTCGATATAGGGATTTACCCTATATTTATAAGTATGTTATTGTTAGGAACACCAATAGAAACAAAATGCATTGCGCAATTAACTACAACCGGAATTGACCAACATTGTGCGATGCTTATGAAATTTAAAAATGGAGCTACCGCCACTTTAGAATCATCCTTTCTATCAGAAACTTCTAACACTGCTATCATCTTCGGAAGTAAAGGAAAAATTATCATGCACGCACCTTTTCACCATACAGAGAAAATAACTGTAGAAATCCTTGATAAAAAGCCCTATACGATGAGGATTCCGTATATAAACAATGGTTATGTTCATGAAATTGAAGAAGTAAGAAACTGCATTCTTTCAGGTCAATTACAAAGTCATCAAATGAGCCATCCGCATAGCTATGAATTGATAAAAACTCTAGACCTTATTCGTTCTCAAATTAACGTAACTTACTAAAAAGAGGCTTTGACTTCCTATAAAACGATCGGAAGATTCCATTAGAAAGAACCGTAAAATGAGGCAATACAACTTTTTTCCTTAGTACCTATAAGGCACCTACTACTAAAAATGCACCTATTAATTAATTCTTAATAAAAATCAACTTCTAATTGCGCTACCAGACCTGCTTCCTAATACCTTTACTTCATGCACAACTACCTCTTTGTTTTATTGTCTTTTATCTTACTAACTTCCTGTCAGTATCAAGAACAAAAAATTGATCTAAAGACCGTTTTTAGGTATAATGAACATGCAAATGTGACCAGTTTGGATCCTGCTTTTGCAAAGGATCAACGCAATATTTGGGTGTGTAATCTTCTGTACAACGGACTGGTTAAGTTGGATAAAAATTTAGAGGTGGTGCCTGATCTGGCTTCGCACTGGGAAATAGATGCGACGGCTACTGTTTATACCTTTTACATTAGAGAAGGTATTTATTTTAATGATGCTTTCGCGAAAGCGAGAACCATAACAGCAAAAGATTTTAAATATTCCTTAGAGCGTTTATCAGACCCTGAAGTCGCCTCACCTGGAGAATGGGTTATGAAAAATGTAACAGACATCAAGGTCATCGCACCGCTAGAACTTCAGATTACTTTAAAACAAGCTTTACCAGCATTTCTAGGATTGCTATCGATGAAATATTGTAGCGTCGTACCTGAGGGAAGCAGTAACTTAAGAGAACAACCCATAGGTACTGGACCATTTTATTTAAAAAGATGGCAAGAAAATGTAAAAATGGTATTGCGCAAAAATAAGTTGTACTTTGAAAAAGATGAAAAAGGAAACTCCTTACCATACCTAGAAGCTGTAGCTATTAGCTTTAAAACAGATAAGCAAAGTGAATTTTTAGAATTTGCCCAAGGAAATTTAGATTTTATAAATGCCATCGATCCCAGTTATAAAGATGAGTTATTGACCACATCTGGCGCGTTAAAGGAGGCTTATATACCAACCGTTACTCTTGAAAAGGCTCCTTTCCTAAATACCGAATACCTAGGACTAAAAGTAGACAGCAAATCACCAGAATTACAAAGCAAAAAATTGCGCCAGGCTATTAATTTAGGTTTTGACAGAGATAAAATGATCAAATACTTACGCAATAATATAGGTATGCCAGCACATAACGGTTTTATACCCGCAGGTATTCCTGCTGGAGGTATAGTAAAAGGCTTTACCTACGACCCCAGTCGTGCAAGATCCCTGATCACTGCGTATAGTAAAGAAACCGGTGATGATCATCCAAGTATTACCATCAGTACAGGGGCAAATTACTTGGATCTATGCGAATTCCTACAGAAAGAACTTCAGAAAATAGGTGTTCAAGTACAAATTGATGTCATGACTCCGTCAACATTAAGACAGGCCCGTAAAAATGGACAGTTAGATATATTTAGAAGCAGTTGGATTGCAGACTATCCTGATGCTGAAAACTATCTTTCTTTGTTTTACTCTAAAAACTTTGCTCCTAATGGTCCGAATTATACTCACTTTAAAAACGCAGCCTATGACTCCTTTTATGAAAATGCTCTTACCGCTATTGATCCGGAAACTAGAAAAAATCTGTACATCAAAATGGATAGTATTATCATAGCAGAAGCACCTATTGTCCCATTGTACTATGACCAAAGGGTACGTTTTATATCTAAAGATGTGCTTCATCTAGAAAGTAATGCTGTGAATATGCTAGATTTAACGCGGGTCCAAAAGAAATAACACCTTCTTTTTTTATCTTTAGTTCCCTACATAAATCTGCTGCACTAACTTTCTAAAGTTTAAAAAAGGAAGCCGGTTGTTAAAAAGATGATTTTAGCAATTGTTAATTTCACGTTACTTGATAGCAATCATAGCGATAAAGAGGACCTTAAACATAAAATTTGATAATTCAAAACACCACATCAAATGTAACAAGATAAAAAAGAGCGTAACTTATTTAAGGAGTGAAAATAGGTGAATGAAAGCGCCTTCTCTAGCGAGCACGGAAGTTTGGCTGATAGATAAGAATTCGCAAAATGTGGCTGTTTTTTGAGAATCCCATAAAAGTTATCGTAGAAAAGTGGACTTACATGTAAACGAAATGTATACTATACTTTATCTTTCCGATTTATGATGATCAACACTACATTAATCAATTTTAATTCTGAGACAGAATTAGAAGACTGGACCATTATCAACGACACTGTTATGGGTGGCGTTTCTTCTAGCTCGATAGAGCTAACTAAAGATGGGCATGCAAATTTTAAGGGTAAGGTTTCTTTAGAAAAAAATGGCGGTTTTGCCTCTGTTAGATACCATTGCCCAGACACTAAATTAGGTGATGCAACCAAGGCGTTATTAAAAATTAAAGGTGATGGCAATGAGTACCAGCTGCGTTTTAAAGAATCAGCATCTGATGGCCACTCCTACATCATAGCTTTTCCTACAAGTGGCGAATGGGAAACTGTAGAATTAGAATTAGCCCAAATGGTACCCTCGTTTAAAGGAAGGCAATTAAATATGGATAATTTTGAACATACTTTTATTGACGAACTCTCCCTTTTTATAGGTAATAAAGAACTCTCATTTGAACTGTTAATAGATAAAATTGAATTGGAATAAATAATACCTGTAAAGAACAACTCCTTTACTATTCTAAATAACAAAAACTCCCGATACTTCCTATACCGGGAAGCGTTGGGAGTTTTTGTAAAGGAACCGTTGCTCATTTGGTGAACAACACTTAAAAATCAGTATTAATGAAGGAATCCAATCCTTGTGATTCCCTTACAGTTTTAAGCTCATTGCGAGAATGATTTGCTCTGGTCTGGTATCTAGCGTTCCCTGAGCAGCTATATTGTTTCTTATAAAAGTTACTTCGTTTTCAGTAAAACCACGTTCATAACGGACGTCTATTCCCCACTTCCCCAAGTTCACTCCTACACCAAATTGAGCACCCAGGCTCCATTCCTTTTGAACATCACCTAGGGATGTGTCTTCCAATTTGGTATCAACTATATACTGAAATGAAGGTCCGGCAAAAACATGTAAAGGGCCTATTATAGAAGTACCTACTAGAAGAGGTAGGTCGATTTTTTGAATATCAAACAGACTGCCCCGGTACTCATTATTTAATTGGGTATATTTTAATTCTGGTCTTAGGTACAACAAGGCAAGATCTATTTTCCAATAGATTCCTAAATGATACCCCAATTTCTTATCAGGATTATCCATAATAGTTTGCCCACTCTCTCTTAAATTGCCTGTAGAACCGTAATTAAGACCTGCAGTAATTCCAAGACCACTTTCATTTTGTGCCATTGCAGTCATACAAATCAGTAAACAGCTCACTACTATATATTTTTTCATTGATTCCCTTTTTATGATTAACGTAAAAATATTACAAATATTGAAAAATTTCATTTTATTGAGGTCAAGAGAAAAGGATGCTGATGGAACCTGAAATTTAACATTAAATTTTGTTCTACAGAAAAGGGTTCAAATAAATTTGTAGCAACAATAAATGTAGGTGTAAATTAAATTTATGAGTAAGGAACTGATTTCTATTCCGCTTTCGCGAAAGCTAGTAACTACCCTTATTAAAAAGGGTACGGAAGCAACCGAGGTAATAAGTCATACCTTAAAAGAGCATGGAATTACCATACAGCAATTTAATGTGCTTCGTATTTTGAGAGGCCGCAAGGGAAAGGCAGCAAGCCTTCAAGATGTGAGTAAAGAAATGATTCATGCCAATTCAAATACGACCCGAGTGATTGATAAACTAGTGGATAAAAAATTGGTGGATCGCGTACAATGTCCAAAAGACAGAAGACAAATAGAACTTACTATTACGGCGGACGGGTTAAATTTACTAATTGTTTTAGATCAAAAGGTAGATGCTGCAGAAAGTGAACTTACTTCCCAATTAGATGAGCAATCACTTCTTATTTTAATAGAAAAATTAGAAAATATTTAATCTTTTTGTCGAATACAAATACTGTTAACAACCTTTACCAGAGCAATTTCCTAATTAGAACTAAGTGACCTCTACAGAATGGGAAGACGGGTGTTGACCACTGCTATAACACATATTAAGAGAACTAAAAACGAGATCGAAAAAATGAAAATATATACAAAAACAGGTGATTCCGGTACTACAGCGTTATTTGGAGGCTCGCGAGTTCCCAAACACAACTTAAGAATTGATAGTTATGGAACTGTAGACGAGCTTAATTCATGGATGGGATTGATACGTGATCAAAAGATCGATAAAAATACCAACCAAATTATCAACTCCATACAGCACCATCTTTTTACCATTGGAGCGATTTTAGCGACCCCCCCAGAAAAACAATTATTAAAAAGTGGTAAAGACCGACTCAATATTTCTAAAATCAGTGAGAAAGAAGTCAGTCTTTTAGAAAGGGAAATAGACCTTATGAATGAAGAACTGCCTGAAATGACACATTTTATACTTCCTGGCGGGCATCCTTCTGTGTCATATTGTCATATTACACGAACCGTCTGCCGCCGTGCAGAACGTCTAGCGACAGAGTTAAACGAGCATGCTCCAGTAGATCCTGAAGTTTTAAAATATCTCAACCGACTATCTGACTACCTGTTTGTATTGGCACGCAAATTGTCAAAAGAGTTGCAAGCAGAAGAGATAAAATGGATCCCAAAAAAGTACTAATTTATTTTGATTGAAAATCTGTAACAGTGCATAATACGCACCATCACAGCAATTTCTGATCAAAAATAAATAAAATGTGGGGCAACTGATGAACATTTTCAGCGAACATTTTGATTTTCAAAAGCTTATACGCTCTTGCAAATCTTGAAAACAAAGTAAAAATAACTTGCATAAATCGACGAGAAGTTTATTTTTGCAAAAAACTTAACGAGCAACAATATGTATTGGACACTAGAACTGGCATCTTATTTAAGTGATGCGCCTTGGCCTGCTGAGAAGGATGAATTGATCGATTACGCAATTCGCACAGGAGCACCGTTAGAAGTAGTGGAAAATTTACAAGCCATTGAAGATGAAGGAGACTTATATGAGTCTATTCAAGAAATATGGCCAGATTATCCTACAGACGACGACTACCTCTGGAATGAGGATGAGTATTAACAATCCTTAATCGGATAAAAGTCTCGTAAAGAGACTTTTTTTTTGTTTTAATTTTGGGTATTAGTACTAGGTATATTATAAATTGCTACATATAAATAAATAACACATTATGGGACTATTAGATTCCGTTTTAAAAGTATTCGTTGGCGATAAGTCAAAGAAAGATATAAAAGAAATTCAACCCATAGTTGACAAAATACTCCAATTTGAGCCTGAATTAGAACAGCTTAATTTTGATCAACTTCGCCATAAAACAATAGAGTTTAAGGAAAAGATTGCTGCTGCAAAGGCAGATACATTGTCTCATATTGCAAGTTTAATGCAAATTGCTGAAAAGGAACAAGACATCGATAAACGCGAGGAAATCTATAATGAAATTGATCAATTACAAGAAGTCGCTTATTTACAAGGTGAAGAAATTCTCAATGAAATTATGCCAGAAGCTTTTGCTGTTGTAAAAGAGACGGCCAAGCGTTTTTTCCATAACAAAGAAATACGTGTTGCAGCTACAGCTCGAGACCGTGAATTATCTGGAACAAAAGACTATATTGACTTAGACGGTGATCAAGCAATATGGAGGAACTCCTGGGATGCAGCTGGTAAACCAATTACTTGGGACATGATTCATTATGATGTACAATTGATAGGTGGAGCAACATTACACAGTGGTAAAATTGCAGAAATGCAAACTGGAGAGGGAAAAACACTGGTAGCTACACTACCAGTTTATCTCAATGCTCTTTCAGGTAACGGCGTTCATGTGGTAACCGTTAATGATTATTTAGCAAAACGCGATGGTGCTTGGATCGGGCCTTTATTTGAATTTCATGGACTGACTATAGATTGTATCGATTATCACAAGCCTAATTCTGAAGAAAGACGCCAAGCATATCTAGCAGATATCACCTACGGTACCAACAATGAATTTGGTTTTGATTACTTGCGAGATAATATGGCTCATGATCCTAAAGATCTAGTGCAACGCAAACACAATTATGCCATTATTGATGAGACCGATTCTGTTCTAATCGATGATGCTCGTACCCCTCTAATTATATCTGGGCCAGTCCCACAGGGAGACCGTCAAGAGTTTGATGTATTAAAAGCTCCTGTTGCAACTATTGTAGAGGTTCAAAGAAAAGAACTGGTACAAACCCTTGCTCAAGCTAAAAAATTAATTGCTGAAGGTGACACTAAAGAAGGAGGAAAACAATTATTAAGGGTTTTCCGTGGTCTTCCAAAAAACAAAGCACTTATAAAATTCTTAAGCGAAGAAGGTATGAAAAGCTTACTTCAAAAAACAGAGAATTTTTATATGCAAGATAACAACCGTGAAATGCCTAAAATAGATGAGGGGCTTTACTTTGTTATTGATGAAAAAAACAATCAAGTAGAATTAAGCGACAAGGGTATTGAATTCCTTTCTGGTGAAGATGAACCTGACTTTTTTGTTATGCCAGAAGTGGGTATGGAAATAAGCCGTATCGAAAACGCTGGACTTTCTAAAGAAGAAGAAGCCGAGAAAAAAGAAGAATTATTCAGAGAGTTTTCTGTAAAATCCGAACGTATTCATACTTTAAATCAGTTACTTAAAGCCTATACTTTATTTGAGAAAGATACCGAATACATTGTAGATGCTCAAGAAAAGAAAGTTCCTAACGGGAATGGCGGTTTTAGAATAGAAACTGAAATGATTGTTAAGATCGTAGATGAACAAACTGGCCGTGCAATGGATGGGCGACGTTATAGTGACGGATTACACCAAGCTATTGAAGCTAAGGAGAATTTGAAAATTCAAGATGCGACACAAACTTTTGCTACGATTACCTTGCAGAATTACTTCCGTATGTACAAGAAGCTTTCAGGTATGACAGGAACTGCTGTAACTGAAGCTGGAGAATTCTGGGAAATCTACAAGCTAGATGTAGTAGAAATTCCTACTAACAGACCTATAGCTAGGGATGATAGACAAGATCTTGTTTATAAAACAAAACGTGAAAAATACGGTGCCGTAATAGAAGAAGTAACAAAACTTAAAGAAGCTGGTCGCCCAGTGCTTATAGGTACTACTTCTGTAGATATTTCTGAACTTCTCAGTAGAACATTACAACGCGCAGGAATAGAACACAACGTACTAAATGCAAAACAACACAAACGTGAAGCAGACATCGTTGCTGAAGCTGGTAATCCGGGACAGATCACTATTGCTACTAACATGGCTGGTCGTGGAACTGATATCAAATTATCTGACCAAGTAAAAGCCGCAGGTGGTCTAGCCATTATAGGTACAGAACGACATGATTCTCGTCGTGTAGACAGACAGTTGCGTGGTCGTGCAGGTCGTCAAGGAGACCCGGGAAGCTCTCAATTTTATGTCTCATTAGAAGACAACCTGATGAGACTTTTTGGTTCTGAACGTATGGCAAAAACTATGGACCGATTAGGAATGAAAGAAGGTGAAGTGATCCAGCATTCTATGATTTCTAAATCTATTGAACGGGCACAGACTAAAGTAGAAGAAAACGCTTTTGGTGTTCGTAAAAGGTTACTAGAATATGATGATGTGATGAACGCGCAACGTGAAGTGATTTACAAGCGACGTCACAACGCTTTATTTGGAGATCGACTTGCCGTAGATATAGCCAATATGATCTATGATATCTCAGAAAACATTACAGAAGGAAATAAATTGGCACAAGATTTCAAAAACTTTGAATTTGAGTTGATTCGATACTTCTCTATGAGCAGTCCTGTTTCTGAGGAAGAGTTTTCGGCTAAAGATGAAAAAAGCATCACTGACATTATCTATAGAACAGCCTATGATCATTATAGGGAAAAAATGCAACGCACCGCTGCAGAAGTATTTCCTGTAATAAAAAATGTGATGGAAAACGACCAGCGCAATTACGAGCGCATCGCAGTTCCATTTACAGACGGTATCAAAACCTTAAATGTAGCGACCAACCTGCAAGAAGCTTATGATAGTGAAGGGCGTTCTTTAGTTACAGACTTTGAGAAAAATATTACCCTAGCCATTATTGACGAAGCATGGAAAACACACCTGCGCAAAATGGACGAGTTAAAGCAAAGTGTACAACTTGCCGTTCATGAGCAAAAAGACCCATTACTCATTTACAAATTTGAAGCCTTTGAATTATTCAAAGTGATGATCGATAAAGTAAATAAAGACGTTATTGGTTTTATGTTTAAAGGAGATCTTCCTACTAGAGATGTTACAGCAATAAGTGAGGCCAGACAACGCAAAACAGAAAAAACAAGCACTCAAAAAGAAGAGGTATTGAACAGCGATGAGCAAGCTGCTCAAGCAAGAGCTGTAGGTGTAGGTGCCAGTCAGCAACAACAGCGTGCTCAAGTTACAGAAACCATCACACGTGATCAACCAAAGATAGGTCGCAACGATAAAGTGGTGATTAAAAATGTAATGACTGGAGAAACGAAAGAAACAAAGTTTAAATCTGCACTTCCTTTAATCCATAAAGGAGAATGGGTTTTAGAAAAGAAAGCTTAATCATCAAGATGTTGATTTGCTTATAAATTAAGAACATAAAAATGCCTTACTTCCTCGTAAGGCATTTTTTATTTTACAACATAAAAGGCTCATCTTAGCGCGAAGAATCCTTATGAGGTTCGTTTTTTAAAACGGCACATTTGAAAAGAAAAACTGTATTTTTAAATTCTAATTGAGATCTTTATGAATCCCGTTATAAGAAATATAATTGCTGTTTTAACAGGTATGCTGATCGGCAGTGTCATTAACATAGGAATAGTAGAAGTAGGAAACGTCCTGGTCCCAGTAGAAGGAGGAGATGTCAGCACTATGGAAGACCTGAAAAGAATCATGCCTACATTCACTTACAAAAATTTTATCTTTCCATTTTTAGCACATGCATTGGGAACTTTGTCTGGAGCTTTTATAGCAGCATTAATTGCGGCAACTCATAAAAAGAACATGGCTTTTTCCATAGGTGGTTTATTCCTTTTAGGAGGAATCTCAGTTAATTTAATGCTGCCTGGACCTATTTGGTTTGAGGCTCTTGATCTTTTGCTGGCATATATTCCCATGGCATTTATTGGAGGTAAAATAGCGATAAACTACTCTAAAAAATTATAATTGGCTACCAACTCACATATCAATCCCAACATAAAGCGCAAGAAAGAAGCTCTTAATGTGGAGCAGCTTTTTAACGAACTGCAATCTGGACAGGTAAGTGCCTTGAGTCGCGCGATTACTTTAGTGGAGAGCAAGGCTAGTGGAGATTCCGCTTTCGCGAAAGCGGTATTACAACAAGCCCTGCCTTATTCAGGAACATCCTTTAGACTAGGAATCACTGGAGTGCCAGGCGTGGGGAAATCCACTTTTATAGAATCCCTAGGAAGACAACTTATAGCACGCGGCAAAAAAGTGGCCGTACTCGCTATTGATCCGTCAAGCAACATATCACGAGGCAGTATTTTGGGAGATAAAACCAGAATGGAAGAACTGGTTAAAAGCGACCAAGCCTTTATAAGACCTAGTCCTGCTGGAACTACACTTGGAGGCGTGGCACGTAAAACACGCGAGGCCATCATACTCTGTGAAGCGGCAGGATACGACTTCATCATTGTAGAAACCGTGGGCGTAGGACAAAGCGAAACTGCCGTACACAGCATGACCGACTTTTTCTTACTCTTAAAATTAGCTGGAGCTGGAGACGACCTACAAGGTATCAAACGAGGCATCATGGAAATGGCCGACGCCATCATCATCAATAAAGCCGATGGGAATAACCAAATCGCCGCAAAACACGCTTGTCGCGAATTCAAAAACGCCGTTCATCTCATGCCCGATAAAGACCACGGATGGCCTACACAAGTACTCACCTGTAGCGGTCTTAACAACGTAGGAATTAAAGAGGTCATTGAAGAAATAGAAAACTATACGGCACACTCCAAAGCCAACAAAAGCTTTATCAAAAAACGCCACATCCAAGAACTCTACTGGTTCCATCAAACAGTAGAGGATGCGATTACAAGTAATTTTTACAACCGACAAGAAGTGATTTCAAAACTCGCTGTTTTAGAAAAAGAGGTGTTGAGTAAAAAGAAAAGCCCTTTTGATGCGGCTAGTGAATTATTAGGACTGTGGTCCTTTAAGAAATAGAAGCAGTTGATTCTACACTGTTTTGTGATGCTTAAAATTAGATCTACTTAAAATTGATCTTACAATTTCAACCAGATTTCAACCACCCTTGTTTTGTATTAGGCTACAAAAGCTACCCTTTTACATTTCCTCCACTAATAAAACCTATCGAACAATAGTTCTCAGTCAAGGAGCTATAGAATGTTGAATTTCCTGTTTTTAAATAGCTCCTAGTTTCTTAAAATGATTCCTTATGCTTTCTTACCTTAGTACCACAAAAAATAACCAAATGAAAAAGGGATTCTTCCTAGCCATAACTTGCCTATCTATTCTAAGCAGTTGCAACCAAGCTAAAGAGAAAATGACTAAAAACACCTATACAGAAGAGTCACATTCCTTTGCACAACCTAACGAGGCAGTAATAACACACTTGGATTTAGATATTGATGTGGACTTTGACGCACAAGTCATTAGTGGCACAGCCACGTATGATATTGTCAATAATGCAGCCTCACAAATCATTCTAGACAGTAAGTTTCTAAACATCAACGAAGTGACTGCAGATGGAGAAGCGACAACTTTTGAATTGGGTAAAATGGATGAGATTTTAGGACAGTCATTGACTATAGCTATTCAAAAAGACACTCAAAAAATAGCGGTAACTTATAACACCACATCTCAAACAGAAGCCTTACAATGGTTAACTGCGCAACAAACAGCCGATAAAACAAATCCGTTTCTTTTCACACAAGGTCAGGCAATTTTAACACGTACTTGGATTCCTATTCAGGACAGCCCGCAAATACGCTTTACTTATAACGCGACGGTAAAAGTACCATCAAACCTTATGGCAGTAATGAGTGCTGAGAATCCAAAGGAGAAAACTACTAACGGTAAGTACCATTTTAAAATGGAACAGCCTATTCCTGCCTATTTAATTGCGCTTGCGGTAGGAGACATAGAATACAAAACCATAAGCGATAGAACTGGAGTTTATGCAGAGAATTCGATGTTGGAAAAAGCGCATGAAGAATTTTCAGATATGGAAAAAATGGTCGTCGCTGCAGAGAATTTATACGGTGCTTACGACTGGGAACAGTTTGATGTGATTGTATTGCCACCTAGTTTCCCTTTTGGCGGAATGGAGAACCCTCGATTGACCTTTGCTACTCCTACGGTTATTGCAGGAGATAAAAGTTTGACCTCGCTGGTAGCACATGAATTGGCGCATTCTTGGTCTGGTAATTTAGTGACTAACGCTACTTGGAACGACTTCTGGCTGAATGAAGGGTTTACCGTTTATTTTGAAACTCGAATCATGGAAGCGCTCTATGGCAAAGAACGTGCTAATATGTTAGCATTGATAGGGCGTCAGGATTTAGAGGACGAATTAGAATCCTTAAAGGACCGCCCTAATGACACTAAATTAAAACTCGACTTAAAAGGTAGAAATCCAGATGATGGAATGAACAGCATCGCATACGATAAAGGCTATTTGTTTTTAAGAACATTAGAAGAAAAAGTAGGTCGGGAGCAAATGGATGCTTTTTTAAAGTCCTATTTTAAGAAAAATGCTTTTTCTACAACCAATACAGAAGATTTTGTCACCTATCTCAACGCCAATTTGTTAGAAAAGAACAACATCACTTTCAATACCGAAGAATGGATTTACGAGCCAGGTATTCCTGATAATGCTGCTGTTATCGAGTCCGATGCATTTTCTAATGTAGAAAAGACGTTACAAAGCTTTATAGACACTGACAAGATTGATGTGGCTGCTACCAGTCAATGGACCCCACAAGAATGGGTTCATTTTATCCGTAATTTCCCTGAGGATATGACGATAGAACAGCTGCAAGAATTAGACAACAGCTTTAATTTTACAGTTTCTACCAACTCTTACATCAATATGGTTTGGTATGAGCAATCCATCCGGCATGGCTATCACGGAAACAATGTCGACAATAAAATTGCTGAATTCTTAAATAGCGTTGGAAGACGCTGGTATGTAACAACGTTGTATAAGGCATTTAAAAGAGCAGGACGCACGGATGAAGCTATAGCCATCTATAAAACAGCACGACCTAATTACCATTCGGTTACTGCAAATACTATTGATGAGTTATTGGGAGTTAGTTGATACGACTACAAATCTTAATTTCAAGCATCTTTGAATTGTAGAAGGTTCCTTTTGACTACTTTTGCTTATTGAAATTAGGAAAACGCACACAATCATCTCTAATACTTTTCAATTACAGCCTCATTAAATGAATGAATTAGCAACTTTTGCAATAACCGTATTCACTGGCTTTTTTGCTATTATGAATCCGATTTCTAACATGCCTATATTTTTAACATTAACAGAAGGAGCTGACAAAGAAACCAAACAAAGAATAAATCTAAAAGCTGTAATTATAGCTTTTATAATAGTAACCGTATTTGTGTTGCTGGGTAATTATATCTTTGACTTATTTGGTATTACCATACCTGCCTTTAAGATTACTGGTGGGATTTTAATCTTCTTTGTTGGGTTTGAAATGTTACAGTCTAAAAAATCAAACATTAAGCATCTCAACACCGTCAATATTGATGAAAATATTGCGATTTCTCCACTGGCGATTCCAATTTTAGCTGGTCCAGGAACTATAGTAACGGCAACTAACTTTGTTGCTAATACCACCTCTTACATCAATATAGCGTTGATTATCCTCGTTTTTGGACTGATGTGTTTACTCAACTACATCGCCTTTTCCTTGAGTGACATCATTGCTAAAAAGATTGGAGATAATGTGATTTCAGTAATCGGAAAGTTAATGGGATTGATCATTGCGATTATAGGAACCAACATGATTATTCAAGGACTTAAATTATCCTTTGACGTTTTTAATTAAAAAAGGATGACCTATAGGGATTATTATACTCCCAAAACTGATCAGATGCCATCATCATAATCGACAATAGAAGTTATATAATGGCAATTATCTTTCTTGCGATTCAATAACAGGATCGATAATCACTTCAAAATTCACAGAATTGGCTATAAAACAAAGCTCGTGTGCCTTTTTATGCAAGTCTATAGCAAGTATTTCTTGAGATGCATTTGAAATAGTAACCAGAGGATTCAAGTGTACTTTAGTAAAACCACCACTAAAGTCAGGGCGCAGTTCTAGCGTTCCTACTGCCTTATCTTTGTAATCTACTACCTCGATTCCCTGTTGCTGGCATACATAAAAATAAGACATCATATGGCAAGATGACAGCGCACTTAATAATAAATCTTCAGGATTGTGTTGATCTTCCTGACCTTTGAACGCTCTAGCCGCAGAAATAGTTACATCTGGTTTTCCAGCAATTTTAGAAAGGTGTGTTTTAGAATTTTTATAGTCTCCCTTTTTCCATTGCGTAGTGACTTCAAAACGAAATTGCTTATTCATCTAGTTGTAATTTATGGTGGTAGAGACTCCGTATCTCGCTTTCGCGAAAGCGTACACCCCAGCAAAAAACAAACCTAGTAACGTCCCCATAAATGCTCCCATAAGCACATCACCTAGGTAGTGAACGCCTAAATATACCCGACTGTAAGCAACCAGAACAGCCCAAACAATCATCATCCCCCCTATTAACTTATGCTCTTTTCTCAAAATAAACCACAAGAAAGTAGCCAGCGCAACAGCACTACTCGCATGACCACTATAAAAACCATAAGTACCACCGCTTTTACCAACCTTGGAGATCAATCCTTCTAAGGCTGGCTCTCGAAAAGGCCGCAACCTTTCAAAACCATTTTTAAAAAGATTGGCCAGTTGATCGCTGCAAGTAATTAATAAAGCGATAACGACCAAGGTGATTGCTAAATTTCGAATACCCAGTTTTCTATAAAGAATAATAAGGACAAGTAAATACAAGGGGATTGCATAAAATTTATGCGTGATGATGTTAAAGAATAGATCTATCGCATCACTCCCCCAATCGTTAAGAAATAAGCTTGCTTCCCAATCTAACTCTTTAATACCTTTCATTATTGTTCGTATAATTCCATTTGCTCATCGTAAAAACGACTAGCTTCTTCAATCAAGTTTTTAGTCTCTTCTTCCAGTTCCTCCACATCTGCTTTGGTAACTTCTTCTAGGAACTCCACTTCATCATCTTTTAAATTGATAATAAAACGGGGATATTCTAAATGAATGACAAAAATATCTTCAGGATAATGAACGTTATCGCCCATAAGAAATCTAGGAAGTTCCATAAATTAAGTAATTGAATTTCTATACTACCCTGCAAGTTAATCATTATACCAATTGTAGTTTTAATTTATTAAAAAGAAAATGAGGTTTTTGTTTATGGGAACTATAAAAATCTCTTCTCTCTTAAGAGAGGCCTCTTTTTGTACTAAAATTCGTGGAGTGAGATCACCAAATTGGAAACAAGAAAGAAACATTTTATTCTGTTAAATTTACATGTTCATTAGGATTGTGTCTGCAAGATGTTATTACAAGTGTAAAATTGAATTCAAAACCATTAAATTTGCTTCATGCGAAAAAAATTAAGAGCTGATAATTTACAGAAATCCTATAAAGGTCGGCCGGTTGTAAAAGGAGTTTCATACGAAGTGAACCAAGGAGAGATCGTTGGTCTACTAGGACCTAACGGTGCCGGTAAAACCACTTCTTTTTATATGACCGTAGGGCTTGTAAAACCTACAGGGGGTGAGGTGTGGTTGGACGATACAAAAATCACTCAGTATCCGATGTACAAGCGTGCTCAAATAGGAATAGGTTATCTCGCACAGGAGGCTTCTATTTTCAGGAAATTAACTGTAGAAGAAAATATATTAGGGGTCTTGCAATTGACCAATTTACCTAAAAAAGAACAAAAAGAACGTTGTGAGAAGTTGTTGGAAGAATTCAGTTTACAAGACCGCCGCCATAGAAATGGCGATTTATTAAGTGGTGGAGAACGCCGCCGCACAGAAATCGCACGTGCATTGGCAACAGACCCAACTTTTATATTATTGGATGAGCCTTTTGCGGGTGTAGATCCTGTTGCTGTGGAAGATATTCAACGAATTGTGGCACAACTAACGAAGAAAAACATCGGTATTCTGATTACCGATCATAACGTACAAGAAACACTTGCCATTACTGATCGTACCTATCTCATGTTTGAAGGTAACATCTTAAGGCACGGTTCACCAGAAGAACTCTCTGAAGACGAAGTAGTACGAAGGGTATATTTAGGTCAGAATTTTGAATTGAGAAAAAAGAAGATTTTTGACTAAGCCATACGGCGAAAATTAGGTTCTTCCCTTCCGAATATTGTTCACCACACTCATCAACATATAAATAATGATGATACAAGGCACTGCATAAATTTGTAAGGCGAGTATTAGTGCGATACAAATCCCTATAAAAATCCAGCGAATCTCATTTCCTTTCCACCCAAAGCTTTTAAACTTTAAAGCAAACAAAGGCATCTCTGCGTTGAGAATGTAAACGCTACATAGGGTAACTGCGATAAGGATATAAGGATTAGTCAGTGCGTAATACAGCCAACCCCAATAGGTATCTTGAGCAATGATTCCTAAAGAAATGATCAAAATAGCATTGGCAGGAGTTGGCACTCCTATAAAGGAGTCCGTCTGTCTGGTGTCTACATTAAATTTTGCCAGGCGGTAACAACTTCCTAGGGTAATAAGGAACCCTAAAATAGGTAGATGCGAATGACTGATCCAATAATCTGGAGGTCCAGAAGTAAAGCTTTGTTCCTGATCTATCAAATTAAAACCTATCGCATCACTCAATAATTGATACATCACAATTCCTGGCACTAGACCGCTGGTGACCATGTCTGCAAGGGAATCCAATTGCGCTCCTAAATCACTAGAGACTTTTAAAAGCCGTGCCGCAAGACCGTCAAAAAAGTCAAAAAATATACCGGCGGCAACAAAAATACCTGCAAGAACAAGCTGGTCGTTAAACGCATAAAGTGCTGCAATACACCCACAAAGCAGGTTCAGTAAAGTAATGATATTAGGTACCCAATTCTTCATATTACAAATATGCAGTTTTTTAATGAGGTGTTTTGCTATCTTATTAGGCAATATCAACAGATTTTGGTAGTTATTAACTCAGAAACTCAGATATTTGTGACTTATTAAAATTCTTGTTTGAAAAACTGCTTTTATTTACTGACGCTATGTTTTTGTGTTTTCTCCCAAGCGCAAACCTCTAGAGCCTATTCTAATGAATTCCTAAACATAGGCGTAGATGCAGCGGCTTTGGGTAGAAGCAACGCCGTAGTGGCAAGCAGTGATAATGTCAACTCGGTGTATTGGAATCCCGCTGGATTGATGAGGATGAAAGAGCAAGAAGTTTCTTTGATGCATTCCAGTTACTTTGCAAATATTGCACAGTACAATTATGCTGCCTTTGCCATGCCTATAGATGACCTCAGTGCTTTCGGTTTCTCCGTCATCCGTTTTTCTGTGGATGATATTTTAAATACCACTCAATTAATAGATGATCAAGGAAATATCAATTACGATCGTATTTCTACTTTTTCAACTGCAGACTGGGCTTTTACCTTTTCCTATGCTCGTGAATCAAAACTAGACGGATTGTCCTATGGTGCCAATGCAAAAGTCATACGCAGGGTCATAGGTGAGTTTGCTACTTCTTGGGGTTTCGGATTTGATATAGGCTTACAATTTAAGAGAGGCGACTGGGAAATTGGCGTGATGGCTCGTGATATCACCACTACTTATAACACCTGGACGATCAACGAAGAAAAGTTTGCAGAAATAAGCGGTGCCGTTGAAAATCAAAATCAAGAATTGCCCGAAACAACAGAGATTACCTTACCAAAACTTCAATTGGGACTTGCGAGAACTTTTACTTTCCATTACGATCACCAATTGATCGCCGAAGCAAATCTCAACATGCGTTTTATACAGACCAATGACATTATATCTAGCAGTACCATAAGCGCTTCTCCTTCTTTAGGATTGGAATATGCGTATACCAATCTGGTATTTGTTCGCGGTGGAGTAGGGAATTTTCAAAACATTCAGCAACTCGATGGCAGGGACAGCACCACGTTTCAACCCAACATAGGTGTAGGCTTTAAATATAAAGGCATTGCAGTAGATTATGCGCTTACCGATATTGGAGATTCTAGTGCAGCTTTATATTCTAACGTATTTTCTATACATATTGATCTTTCTGTTTTTAATAGATAACATCATTTCAGAACCCTAAATTTATAATTGACCACAAAGATCTTAAATTAGCACCTCATTACTTCTACATGAAATTCATCAGTATTTTACTCGCCTTATTATCAGGAACGCTATTGTGGTTGGGCTGGCCTACTTATGGCTTTGCTGGTCTATTACTCATCGCTTTTGTCCCCTTACTTCTCTCTGAAAAACGCATTAGAAGTTCTTCTGCCAAACGTAAAGCAGGACACGTATTCCTTCACTCCTATCTGACCTTTTTTATATGGAATATCGCCACCACTTACTGGTTGTATTTTTCAACCCCTTTTGGTATGTGGTTTGCCGTATTAGTAAATGCTGCCTTAATGAGTTTGGTATTTTTGGGATATCATTTATTGGCTCGCAGAGCTACGCAAGGAGCTGCTTTAACTTTTTTAGCTTGTTTGTGGATCAGTTTTGAATACATGCATTTGAAATGGGATTTTTCATGGCCATGGCTCAATTTAGGCAATGGATTTAGCGAGTCGACTTCTTGGATCCAATGGTATGAGTATACAGGTGCCTTTGGTGGTTCTTTATGGATCTGGCTAGTCAATATTTTTGTTTTTTTAAGTGTGTTAGGCTTTCGCGAAAGCGCACCTATTTCTAAACGCAAGTTCATCATTAAAAGAGTTGCGGTACTTCTTAGTTTGATCATTATCCCTATTAGTATTTCACAAATAGTAGTTTTTGAACTACCATCCTTGCCAAAAGGTGGTGGCACTGAAGTAATTATTGTGCAGCCCAACATCGATCCTTATCATCAGAAATATGATACCACAAATGACAGCATCGTAAAGCTCATTATGAGATTGGTACAACCCAAAATGGATCGCTTTACAGATCTTATTATCACCCCAGAAACAGTTTTTGCCGATAATGTAAGGCTATCTCAACTTGAACAATTAGAATATGATCGTTCTGTAAATCAGATGAGAGCAGCACTTTATGATTATCCTGACCTGTATTATTTAGGTGGTATTTCTATTGCAGAAATTTTTACAGATACCACTAGAATTACCTCCCAAACTAATGTTGCTCGAGACGGTAGGACACTTTACAATGATTATAACAGCGCTATTTTTTTTACTGCTACTGATTCCTTACAAGTGTATCACAAATCTAAATTAGTTGTAGGCGTTGAGAATTTTCCATATAAAAATATTCTTCAGCCTATTTTAGGGGATGCAATGCTTGATTTAGGTGGAACAGTAGCTACTAAAACGACTCAAAAAGAACGTTCCGTTTTTCAAATTAAAAATCAAGTTAAAGTGGCTCCTATTATTTGCTATGAGTCCGTTTATGGAGCGTATGTCACAGATTATGTAAAAAACGGAGCACAATTTCTAGCAATCATTACTAATGACGCCTGGTGGGGAAATACCCAAGGTCATCAACAACATTTAAGCATTGCCAAACTTAGAGCTATTGAAAATAGAAGGTGGATTGCTCGTAGTGCCAATACTGGAATAAGCGCAATTATCGATGACCAAGGGAACATCTTAGATTCCTTAGAATACAATACAGAAGGGGTCATAAAAGGAACTGTATACCCAAAGACTCAAGTCACTTTTTACTCCACACATGGGGATTATATAGCAAGGGTAGCAAGCCTTATGTGCTTATTGGTACTTCTTTTCAGTGTTTTTAGGCGGGGCAAATTGAAACGGAAATAAGAAGGTAGTTGGCAGTCGCAGTTGGCAGTATTTAGCAAAGCTAAATACTATCTTTCCTCTATTTTCTGAAAACTGGGACTGTTAACCTAATACTGACTTTACTGCCCTTTAAAAAAGAGAATCGTACTCAAGGTTTTTACAATGATTCTGATATCTAAAAAGATGCTGCGCTTTTTGATATAATATAAATCGTACTGAAGTTTTCTCATATGATCTGCATCGGTAACACCATATTTTGTTTTTACTTGTGCCCAACCGGTTAAACCAGGCTTTACCAAATGACGTGCTTCATAAAATGAAATCTTTTCAGAAAGCTGATCTACAAAAACCTGACGTTCTGGCCTTGGACCGATCATGCTCATTTCTCCTTTTAAAATGTTCCAAAATTGGGGAATTTCATCTATCCGAGTTGCTCTTAACAACTTACCAAATTTTGTTATTCTAACATCATCCTGAATGGCAAATTGAGCTCCAGATTTCTCCGCATCTCGTTCCATAGTTCTAAATTTAACTATGTTGAATGCTTTTCTATTGATACCTAATCGCTCTTGAACATAAAATAAGGGACCCCGATTACCAAATAAGTTTCCTATGACAACAAAAGGGATAATCAATCCCAATATGATTAAACCGCCTAAAGAAGCTATAATATCAAATACCCTATGGTACACTAAATAAAGTCTGTTCTGATTATTTCTAGCAAAAGGAAAGTACTTATAGAAATCCTTGCCTAAATATTGCTCTGGAACACGGTCGGTCATTTCTTCGTACACTTGACTATACTCCCTTACTGAATATCCATTTTCTACCAGCTCAAGAAGCCATCGGTATAAATTAGAAGTAATGCCTTCAATTTCACCACTAGCTACTACAACTTCCGTAACTGATTTGTTTTCTATTAAATCATGTGCCGCTTTGATCCCTATGACTGTTAACCCCACAAAATGACCTGATACAAATTCTGGACTTGTATTTATAAAACCTCTTATTTTATAATTAGGATCAACATCTTGCAACGATTGTGCAATTATAGCCGCGTCAGTAGCATCTGCAATGAGTATAATGTTTTTATTAAATTTAGAACTTACAAAAAAATTGATGTAAACAGATCTCCAAACTAATAACGGGATGGTCACCGCCATATAAAAGTATAAAATCTGAATTCGATTTTCTGGTAATTCTGGGGTGAAAAATGGCGTCAATAAATAAATGAATGAAGTGATAGAAGCCACAGTCACCACACTTCTCATAGTCCCTATAAGGTGACTTGCTCTTTGCAAATTGTACATTTCAAAAACAGTTGCAAAAAACAATAAATAAACAGCGAGTACAACAGACCAAATCCATTGTTCCTCTTTGATAATAAAATAATTAAATTGAAATAGTACACCTAGCAGATGTAACGCAACAATAACCACAACTACATCAATAATACGCAGTAAAATTTTGCGCTCAGACATTTCAAAAGGTATAGGAGCTATCACTATAATTAGGCTTTAAAAGATATAAACAATAAGCTACAAAGCAAGTAAGGCGTTCCATTGCTGGCTTACTTCTTTCCAAGAATAGTTTAGGGATCTTTCTCTCGCGTGTGTAATAATAGTAAAAACATCTTTAGGATGTCGCATTAAATCTTGAATATTTTCTACCATAGCTCTTACATCGCCGTCTGGAACCAACTTGCCATGAACCTTATGTTGTATTAAGTAGGAGATACCCCCGACGTCCGTAGACACCACAGGCAAACCCAATGCCATTGCTTCGATTAAACTTACAGGAAGGTTATCAAAGTGGGTAGTATTGATAAAAATAGAATGATCTTTACTTATTTCTATCCACTGCTTTTTAGAAAGCAACCCGGTAAAATGCACTTCTACTTGTAATTTTTGAGCCAATAACTTACTGCTCTGTAATGCCCCATCTTTTTCTGGACCCACCATGGTCAGACTGGCTTTAGGATATTCCTCCTTAAGTAAGTGAAGAACACGAACCGCCATTTGCGGATGGTAAATCTCGGCAAATGATCGCACCCAAAGAAGTTTCGGTTCTAAGATCGATCGTTGTTGAAAGGGATAGTTTTCTATCTCAATAAAGTTATTGATTATAGTGATATTGTGGTAGCCCGCTTTCGCGAAAGCGGTACCTAAATAATCACTAGGACTTACAACAGCATGGGCGTTATGGAGAAAAATGCCCATAACCTTTGGGTTTTGATCTAATCGAGCCGGTAAATTTCCTCCGTGCAGAATAGGAATGTACTTCAAATTAAGAAATTTACAGAGCTGAGAAATTACAATGGCAAACCAAAAGTTTTTAGTGCTATAAGTGTCTATCAAAACAACCTCTGCCCATTTTCTGCTCCTAAAAGTCGAGTGCATCATAGCTAACATACGCACACTGACGTTTGAAATAGAAGAAGCATAACGCAATTGATAGCCTTCTTTTTCCAATAAAGGTCCTAGCGTATCTATGCTGCTTGCCGTCTTCCCTTTTTGAGCCAGTTGATTACCTATGTAAAGTATCTTCTTCATGAAGCAACAATAACATCTGGTATTTTTTCAATTGGAACACCTTTCGTCTTTACCTTGGGCTTGACCACATAAAGCAATGCTAATCCGTAAAAGAAGGCAGGTGCTGCTATGCGCATGGCGCTGTGATTTATAGTAGCGATCCAGAAAATTAAAAAAGCATAGAAATACACGTTGCCTTTGTGAGTAAGCCTGAAAATAAGTGGTGTAAATAGAAGTACGAGTAATGAAAGAATTCCAATACTTCCATGTTCAGAAAGCAATCTACTTGTCTCATTATGAGAAGCAGCGACTATACCGTCTTTTTTTGCGCGATAATGTTTTACTTGACCTGCACCTATTCCTCCTATAGGGTTTTCAAGAAAAGCTTCTAATTCGATAGAAATAAGTTCAGCTCGACCTGTAGAAAGATCTTCTTTTGCACGACCAGCAGCATCCTCGTTGGCATATCTTTTATCGATTAAACCACTAGTTACAAGAGAGGTATATCCCCAAGCCAACATTAACCCTAAAGCAATAATTCCTAATTTAGGTAAAAAAGAAAACCTGAACTCAGACCTTTTTAAGAAAAACAACGTAACTATAACAGCTGCTATCATCAAAAAAGCCGTCACTACCCCTCCACGAGAAAAAGTGATCCATCCCCTGTAGGTCATTCCTAAAAACAAGATAATGTCCAGTACATTGGTCCATAAATTTTTAATGCGCAAAAAACGAATAAAACAAATAAACATGCCTATTCCTAAAGCGGTTGCTACTTGATTAGGTCCATATCCACCAGAAGCTGCAAAGTTAGAGGCCGTATTTGTCACCACATCTCTAATATCTGGTGTAACTACAAATAGATAAAATGCAAGCATGACGATAGGGCCTACACATAATTTTAAAATTTCATCCAGTCGTGTGATAGTGATCTTGCGCTGAAAACAATAAATGGCTACCACTCCTAATGTCACAGGACCGCTTAAATTAAAGGCTACCGCCTTCCTTAGTGATTCGGAAATAGGAATGTTCTGAGAAGCTATAACGATACTTGGGACTAATAAAAGTAAATAAAATACAAAAGGTATCGACTTGAGAGAAAAGCCTCTTAAAATAATACCAGCAAGCATGAAGGCAATCACCATATACTTAATCATCTCGTAAAATAACAATCCGCCATTCATTTTTAAAAACACCTCCAAACACGTAATATAAGCACAAGCTAAAATCACTTCTTGATTTTTGTCAGCGCTAATAAAAAGTCTTAGGATAAAATATATAACAGCCGCATAAAAAAATACCTTAACTAATAATGGAAGTGCGATCATAATAATAGTGATCACAATATGTCCAGCAATTAGTATAGAATAAGGCAGTTTTTCAAACTTGATCATTTATGGGTAAAGAATTTAATAGGTCATTTTTATAAAAGCAAATCTAACACTTTAATAAATAAGCTATTAGCGGTAATTTGGAGTAAGGAAAAATTATAATTGCGCTTTAATTTTAAGCAACTCTGCCTTTACATGTTCTAACTTACTAATGATATCAAAAGTATGGAGCTCGCTTTTGTGATTTTTCATATACTCCTGTGCACCGTCTAAGGTAAATCCTTTTTCTTTCACCAAATGATAAATGGTTTTAAGATTTGCTATATCATCTTTAGAAAACTTGCGGTTACCACGTGAATTCTTCTTCGGCTGCAGGACCTCAAATTCTTTTTCCCAAAAACGAACCAAAGAGGCATTTACTTGAAATGCTTTGGTTACTTCTCCCATGGAGTAGTATAGTTTTTCTGGAAGTTCTATATGCATAATTGACAAAGTGAGTTACTAGTTGCTTAAAAATTAATCTAAAGAAATATTTTCTTGTTGGGATTTCTTTAATAGCTCATTAAACTCTTGAGGTGTTAAATTACCATAATAGAAATTAATAGGGTTGATGCGATCATTATCTTTAAACACTTCATAGTGTAAATGTGGTGCTTGAGACCTTCCTGTACTACCGACATAACCAATGATATCTCCACGCTTTACCCTTTGTCCTTGACGCACATTAAAAGGTTTATTTGATCTTAAATGCGCATAAAGCGATAAGTAACCAAAACCGTGATCTATTCTAATGTGGTTTCCGTAACCGGAGCTATTAGCATCGGCTCTGACAATAATGCCATCACCTGTTGCAAAAACCGGTGTGCCACGAGGTGCAGTAAAATCCATACCGTAATGAAATTTTCTGGTTTTGTTAAAAGGATCTGTTCGGTACCCATAACCGCTTGCCATACGTGTTAGATCCTGATTACGCACTGGCTGTATGGCAGGTATAGAAGTAAGCAGTTTCTCTTTGTCTTCGGCAAGGCTGGCTATTTCGTCAAGAGATGTAGATTGTATAGCCGTTCTTTTTTTTAATTTATCGATCGCAATTTTAAGGTCTATTATCTTTTTGGCGCTATAACCTCCTTCGTACTCTTTATAACGATTTACCCCTCCAAAACCTGCTTGACGTTGCTCTGTTGGGATAGGATTGGCATCAAAATATATGCGATAAATGTTGTTGTCTCGATCTTCAATGTTTTCAATTACAGAAGATAATTGAGTGATATCTTCTTGCATTTGATCGAGTTGTAATTCTAAATACTCCACTTTATTGCGAGATTTCTTTAATTGTGGAGATACGAGAAACAGGTCTGCAAAGAAGAAACACACTAATCCAAAACAAAAACTCAATGACAAAAACAATAAGCTTCTAAAAAAGAGCTTCTTTTTTTTGGTCTCTACTTTTCGGTAAGAAAGAGTTTCAGAATCGTAGTAATACTTGACCTTTGACATACGTTTTATTATGCTATTTTTGTAGATTGTTAGGAGTTAAAAATAAGTAGAATAAAGTTAATGTTAATTCGCTTTCGCGAAAGTAAATTTCTAAACGTTTTACTTATCTAGTGCAAAAATAATAAAATTGAATTAACCGCTATTACAGCAAGAATGAAGTCAAAACAAATACGCCAAACCTTCCTTGAGTTTTTTGAAAATAAAAAACACCAAATTGTTCCTAGTGCCCCTATGGTGATCAAAAATGATCCCACCTTAATGTTTACTAACGCAGGCATGAACCAGTTTAAGGAATATTTTTTAGGGAATTCAGAACCTAAAAATAATCGTGTTACCGATTCTCAAAAATGTTTGCGTGTAAGCGGTAAACACAACGATCTGGAAGAAGTAGGTGTAGATACCTATCATCATACTATGTTTGAAATGCTGGGGAACTGGAGTTTTGGTGATTATTTCAAGAAAGAAGCTATTTCATGGGCTTGGGAACTACTTACCGAAGTTTATAATATTGATAAGGACTGTCTTTATGTAACTATTTTTGAAGGAGACAAAAGTGAACACCTAGATCGAGATTCAGAGGCCTACGACTTGTGGAAAGAACTCATTGCCGAGGACCGCATCCTCAATGGTAATAAAGCAGATAATTTCTGGGAAATGGGCGCACAAGGACCTTGTGGACCTTGCTCTGAAATTCATGTAGATATAAGAAGTAATGAAGAAAAGGCAAAAGTAGCTGGTGCCTCTCTAGTCAATAGAGATCATCCACAAGTAGTAGAAATTTGGAATTTGGTCTTTATACAGTACAACCGTATGGCAAATGGTTCTTTAAAAAACTTGCCCCAACAACACGTAGATACAGGAATGGGCTTTGAACGCCTTGCTATGGTTTTACAAAACGTACAATCCAACTACGATACAGATGTTTTTACACCTCTAATTAGAGAAATAGAAACCATAACAGGACATGCCTACGGTAATACCGTCCAAGAAGACATCGCAATAAGAGTTATTGCAGATCACGTAAGAGCAGTCTCTTTCTCCATTACCGATGGTCAGTTGCCTTCTAATAATGGCGCTGGTTATGTGATCCGTATGATCTTGCGTAGAGCGATACGTTATGGATTTACGTATCTAAATAAAAAAGAACCGTTCATTTATCAGCTGGTCAACACACTTACTAAACAAATGGGAGATGCGTTTCCAGAGCTAAAAGCACAAAAGAATCTGATTCATAATGTGATCAAAGAAGAAGAGGCTTCTTTCTTACGAACTTTAGAAAATGGTCTGGCACTGCTAGATGCGATGGTTGAAAGTATGAAAAATGAAGGTTCTAAAACCTTAGAGGGTAAAAAAGCTTTTGAACTTAATGATACGTATGGCTTTCCCAAGGAACTGACTCGATTAATTTTAAGTGAGCAAGGTCTTGAAATGGATGAAAAAGGCTTTGCTAGTGCACTTAAAAAACAGCAAGACAGTTCTCGCGAAGCTAGCGTTACAGAAACAAGCGACTGGACCGTTTTAAGAGAAGATGCTACTCAAGAATTTATAGGATATGACCGACTTACTGCAGAGGTACGTATTTCCAAATACCGCAAAGTCGTCAGTAAAAAAGATGGTGAGTTATACCAATTAGTATTTAATATGACTCCTTTTTATGGAGAAAGTGGAGGACAGACCGGGGATAAGGGATACTTAGAAAACACTAGCGGAGATACTGTTTACATCATCGATACCAAAAAAGAAAACGGCCAAACGGTTCACTTGACTAAGAACTTACCTAAGGAAATAAGCGGCCCATTTAAAGTTACTGTGGATCCGAATCAGCGCGCACGAACTTCCTCCAATCACACGGCTACTCACCTTCTTCATCAGGCATTGCGCAAGGTTTTAGGAACTCACGTCGAGCAAAAGGGCTCCATGGTACGCAGTGCTAGTTTGCGTTTTGATTTTTCCCATTTTTCTAAAGTAAGTGCAGAAGAATTGATCGAAATAGAAAATTTTGTAAACGCTCGTATTAGAGAACAATTACCCTTAGAAGAAAACCGCAACAATACCTATGACCAAGCTATGGAAGAAGGTGCGATCGGATTGTTTGGCGAGAAATATGGCGATGTGGTGCGTACGATTAAATTTGGCGCAAGTCAGGAACTTTGTGGCGGTACTCACGTAAAAAACACCGCAGACATCTGGCACTTTAAAATCACCAGTGAAAGTGCTGTTGCTTCTGGAATAAGACGTATCGAAGCGATTTCTAGCGACTCGGTAAAAGAATTCTTTGCAGAGCAATCAAAGAGCTTTGAAGAAATCAAAAGCATCTTAAAGACTCCAACAAAAAATCCAGCCGAATCTATAGCAGCACTTCAAGAAGAAAATACTTCTTTGAAAAAGGAAATTGAACAATTAGTAAAAGCTAAAGCTGGAACTCTAAAAAGTGATTTAATAGCTAGTGCACAATTCATTAATGGAGTTAACTTTATAGCCGCAAAAACAGATTTGGACGCAAAATCTGTTAAAGAACTGGCTTTTGATATAGAAAGAGACCAGAAAAATCTATTCTTAATCATAGGAGCAGCTAATGGGGATAAAGCAACCCTTACTGTTATTTTAAGTAAAAACATCGTAGAAGACAAGGGTCTGGATGCAGGCAAAATAGTGCGCGAATTAGGAAAGCACATTCAAGGCGGCGGAGGTGGTCAAGGTCATTTTGCTACTGCCGGAGGTAAGAATCCTGCTGGAATAGAGGAAGCCTTAATTGCAGCTAAGAGGATGGTTTGATGGAGAATATAGCTGTTTTAAAACACCTCCACACTTGCCAAATTAAAAATAAATGATCGTAAAGTTAATGCGATAATAATTTTTATATAGGCCTCTTTAGTTCAGCTGTTTACCAAACAATAACAGATGCCGAAAAATATGCGTTCTACCAACCGTAATAAGCAGTTAAACGATTTATAGTGGATCTTAATTTTATATGGTAGCCGTATTTAAAATAGCTAAAAGCTATAAATTAGATAGCGCCTGTACACATTTGGTAGCATTCTAATTGGAGTACTGTTTTGTATAGCTTGTGCTTTTTTATGTATAACAGCAAGGTCGTACCTTTGTAACCAAACATTAGTACCTGAGATGAAACTTACCACAACAGTACCCAGTTCTAATTTGCCTGTTCTTATAGATCAACATTCGAAAGTGGTTTTACTAGGAAGCTGTTTTACAGAAAACATAGGTTCTAAATTGGCTTACTTTGGCTTTGATGTCACGGTAAACCCATTTGGGATTGTATTTAATTCTACTAGTCTGAGAATTCTTGTGGAACGCGCCATTAATAATCAAGCTTTTACTGCAGCAGATGGTACCGATCATTTTTCCTATCTGGTACATTCTGATTTAAATTCTTCTGATCCTAAAAAGTTAATAAGTAACCTCAATACTGCTTTACAGCACTTAAGAGAATCCTTAAAAGAAGCTACTCATTTATTCATCACCTTAGGAACTTCTTGGGTTTATAGGTATGTAGAGAAAGATATGATCGTTGCCAACTGTCACAAACAACCTCAGGAATTATTCAGAAAAGAATTGCTTCCTATCGATGGCATGCATGATGATTTAAAACGCATCTATGAATTAGTCACCAACTGGAATAAAGAAATCAACATCACCTATACCCTATCACCGGTACGTCATATAAAAGATGGATTTGTTGAAAATCAACGCAGTAAAGCCAGGTTACATGAAGCTATTCAATTACATGTAGAGCGCACTAATGCCCATTATTTCCCTGCTTATGAAATCGCAATGGATGAATTGAGGGATTATAGATTCTACGCTCGTGATATGGTACATCTCAATGATTTAGGTATTGATTTTATTTGGATTCGCTTTCGCGAAAGCGCCATTAATACCAACACCTTACCTCAACAACAAGCGGTAGAAAAGTATAGAAAACTGTCGCATCATAAATCAACCGATCTCGAATTACACGAACAACACTTAGCGAAAATGAGAGAACAGATACGTACTCAATACCCTCTAATTAACCTTTAAATAAAAACATTTTAAATAGGTTGTAAGCGCTCCTAGTTATATTGGTTAAGATCTTTCATTACTGAGGGATGTAACTAACTACCTGGGCGCTACCAAAGGATTCTGATTTAAAATCACCTCCTGTACAACAATACTTACAACACATTCGGAAACCAAAAACGCTTAGTATTCCAATACTTTTTTTTACCAAATCCATACAGACTCCTCTAATATTTTGAAAACAACGAGCGATATTCAGCAACGTAATACCCTAACGCTTACAAAAAATGCGCTAAATGGAAAAATATCGGAAAACAGCATTTGAAAGGACTGGCACTAATACACCAGAAAGGCTCTTGTAAAAAATGGAAATTGGTAGGTTGTTTTCCCTATTCTTCCATAATTTTATGAGCAACTGCAGCTTTATCAAATTCGGCTTCTAATAATTGATAGTACTTATTAAAAATTTCCTTTTTGATATTACAGGTTTTATTATTGCGCTCTAAGGCAGCAGCAAATTCTTCTGAAGTAATTTTTTGATCCATAAAATCTGTAGTCAACTGTGGCCGCTCCATTTTGCATGATGCATAATCATTGTATGCGATCACATACTTTTTATACATATCACTACTGGTTATAGGATCTCCAGAAGTTTCTGTAGTTTCGGAAGTAGTGGGTTTACAACTCGCAAAAAGCACGATACAAAAGACAAACAAAATTCTTTTCATGATATTAATTTTATGGTATAAAAATAGGTACTTGTAGTTTTTAAACAAAGTCGGAATAGAAAAAAAATAAAAAAAATCTGAAATAACAAAAAGGTAAAAGGCATATTTTTTTCCAACCTAGCTAATTTCTCCGGTTGCGGTCTCTGTACTCATTAATCATGTTACGCCTAAAGTCTAATTCGGCTTTTTTTAATTTAAGAAATCGCTTTGCACCTATTACTTTAATTATTTCTTCGTGATTATAATCTAGATTGGTAGCTACAATTTTTTGATCTAGTGCGACCATTTGATCCACATAAGAGAGGGCCCGACTCTCACTCATCGTCTCAAATTCTGTTTCCAGCTTGTTAATTAGACTTTTCTTATTGCTCTCTAGTCTATTCCGCTCGTCTTTCACCTGATTGTATAGAGGCCAAAATTTCTCTGCTTCTTTGGTAGTAAGATCTAACTCTTTAGTTATATGAGCAATGGAAAGAGCTTTGATTCGATCTCTCATCTCTTTTTTACGATCCTGATGATCTAAATGATCTGAATTTTGCGCATTCATGCCTAGGGAGCAGCATATGGTAAGTAAGATGATATAGATATTGTTCATTCTATGATTATTTGATTCAAAGAAGCGTCTTCCATGAGGAATTCAAAAAGCTCCTTATCGGTTATATGCTCTTCCATTTCTATTTCACTCAAAATAGTATTATCTGCAAAAAGTAATGCTACAGACTCCTCATCATGCATAAAATCAGCATTTACTAAAAAGTCTGTAATTTCTTGGTCTTCTAAATCTGCAAAAGTAAGCTTGTCTTGGGTAACTAATCCATTAATAGTTATAAAACCTATGAATAAAGCTGCCATTGCTAGGACTGTATACCGCCATTGTTTGGTCTTAGAAACTTGCAAAGGGATCACTTCTGTTGACTGCTCTATGCTCTTCATTATTTGGTGCTCTAGAGACATTAGGTAATCTTCTGGTATTAGGAAGCCCGCGTGATTTTCTGAATGTTGCTCAGGAGTGTTTTTCAATACACGATCAGTCAGTTGCTCAAAATAATCATCGGGAACTTTAAAACCTGCTTGGTTATGTATGCTATTCTTTTTCATATTGTTATGACTCTTATACCATCACTTAGTTGATTCTTCCTTAATAAAACGTTCTACCTTTTTTGCTGCTATGTGATAGGTGCTTTTTATAGCTCCTTGACTCAAATCTAATAATTCTGCAATGATCTTAAATGGAAGATTGTCGTAATATCTGAGGTTAAAAACCTCTCGCTGTCTTTCTGGTAATTGGGCTAAAGCTTTTTTCAGAGCTAACTGTATCTCATCACTGGTAAAATACACATCAGCTTCTAAACTCTCAATTAAATGATTGTGTAATTCTTGCGAGGATAGTTGTAGCCTTTTTCCTTTTTTGTTAAGAAAGGTAATACTCTCATTATAGGCAATTCTAAACATCCATGTAGACAATTTACTATCACCTTTAAAGTTTTTCACTCCTTTAAATATTTTGATAAAAACGTTTTGCAATACATCATCGGCATCATCATGAACGATAACCATTTTTCTAATTTGCCAGTAAAGTTGTTCTTGGTATTGCCCTACCAGTGATCTGAAACCCTGGTTGGTCGTAGCCTTATTAAGGATTAAAGAAATAAGTTCTTTATCTGGTGTTGTACTCATGCTTTTATAAGACTGAAAAAAAACAGAAAAGTTTCATCCTTTTTAAAATAATTTAAATCTTTCCTTAACGTTAAGAAAGGTACATAATAATTATATTTACTCTTTAATTTTTAAATTATGAAACAAACTGATTTCTTAAGACACGATAGCCCTTTTCAGGCACTTTCTATAGTAGACGATGAGACGAGGGCTGTTTTTTATAAAAAGACTTACTTACATGTTGCTCTAGCGGTACTTTTATTTATAGTAGTAGAAACACTTTTACTGCAGGTAGAATCATTAGTCACCTTTATGTTTAGTTTGACCCAAGGCTGGACCTGGTTGTTAGTTCTTGGAGCTTTTATGATGGCCACTTCTTATGCCGAAAAAATGGCTCACAAATCTCATGATCGCAACCAGCAGTATATGGGATTACTCCTTTTTGTAGTCGCTGAAGCTGTGATCTTCCTTCCCCTTATTGCTATAGCCTTACAATATCAAGTAATGGCTGGTGAAGAAAGTAGTTTATTAAGTCAAGCCGCTACGGTCACCTTATCATTATTTACCGCCTTAAGCGCAGTAGTTTTAATCACTAAAAAAGATTTTTCTTTTCTCAAAAGCATCCTTGCGGTAGGCTTTATAATTGCAATAGGAGTTATCATCGCAGGAATGATTTTCGGTTTTGACTTGGGACTTTTATTTAGTGGTGTTATGGTCGTTCTAGCAGCAGGAGCTATTTTATATCAAACTTCAAACTTAGTACATCACTACCATACCGATCAATATGTAGGAGCTGCTCTAGGTTTATTTTCCTCTTTAATGCTTTTATTCTGGTATGTTTTAAGCATATTCATGTCTCGCGATTAATACGCTCACTTTCATATTGCTGGAGAACAAAGCCCAATGGATGGCACCTTATGCCTTTGGCGCAGTAGGGTTTGGGTTTTTATCTATTTTTACCCACCTCATATTGCGCGGTCTTCAAAGAAAACGTGATTTTTTATGGTACCGACAAGCCTTAAGTTATCGCAGGTTATCGCTTCCGCGAAAACAAGTTCTTGAAACGTACCCCTTTTACCAGCACCTTACTGTTAAAAATAAAAAGCAGTTTGAACATCGAGTAGCTGCCTTTATTGCCGATAAAGACTTTAAAAACAGGTATCAAGGTGGTGTTACTGACGATCAAATGGTATTGATATCTTGTGTTGGTTGCCAATTGAGTTTTGGACGCCGCAACTATTTGTACCCTATGCTGCATACGATTTTATTATTCCCAGAGGCTTTTATGAGCCCTACAAATGAAGCTTTGCATAAAGGCGAATTTAACCCACTCGCTAAAGTATTGGCCATCTCTTGGAATGATTTTAGAGAAGGAATGGATATAACAAATGATAATATTCACCTGGGCCTTCATGAATTTACCCATGTGATGCATTTTGAAAGTGACCGCAGTAATGATATTGATGCGGTAAGATTCAAAAAATACACCAATAAAATTCTAAGGGAATTAATGAAACCAGAAGTGCGCAACAAGCTAGATCAAACACAATTCTTTAGAAATTACGCCTTTACCAACCAATACGAATTTATGGCGGTGCTTTCAGAATACTATTTTGAATCAAATGTGGAGTTTAAAACAGCATTCCCGTTAATTTATGGTCATTTTACTAAGGCATTGCTTTACAAGGAAGAATGGATCATAAAGTAGGTTTTGTTTTTAAAACTCAAAAGTTCCTTTTTAAATAAATATCTCGATACCACTAGCCTATCCCTGAGATTCTTTTCTGAGATAACGGCATTAAAAAATCCCAAAGATTTTGAAACCTTTGGGATTGTATGAGTAGAAAAAGTTGTTTTCTAGTCTCTCGTCAATTTCTTATAACGTATTCTCTTAGGAGCATGATCACCTAGTCGTTTTCTTTTGTTTTCTTCATATTCTGTAAAACTACCTTCAAAAGAATAGATTTGAGAATCCCCTTCAAAAGCGATAATATGCGTACAAACTCTATCTAAAAACCACCTGTCGTGCGAGATAATCACGGCACAACCTGCAAAATTATCCAGCCCTTCTTCTAATGCCCGTAGAGTATTGACGTCAAGATCATTAGTTGGCTCATCTAATAGTAATACGTTTCCTTCTTCTTTAAGTGTCATAGCAAGGTGCAAACGGTTGCGCTCTCCACCAGAAAGTGCCGATACCTTTTTATTTTGTTCACTACCTGAAAAATTAAAACGACTTAGATAGGCCCTTGAATTTACCATTTTCCCTCCCATCATAATCATGTCCTGACTGTCTGCAAAGTTCTCCCAGATGGACTTCTCTGGATCTATATTAGAATGATCTTGGTCTACATAAGCCAGCTGTACCGTTTCTCCTACCGTAAAAGAACCTTTATCCGGCTTTTCTTGATCCATGATCATTTTAAAGATGGTGGTTTTACCAGCACCGTTAGGACCTATAATCCCAACAATTCCGTTTTGAGGCAATACAAAATTTAAATTTTCATAAAGCAGCTTATCTCCAAATGCCTTGCTCACTCCATTAGCTTCAATCACATTAGTTCCCAGACGTGGACCGTTAGGAATATAGATTTCCAGCTTTTCTTCTTTAGCTTTTTGATCTTCATTTAAAAGCTTGTCGTAATTATTTAAACGCGCTTTCTGTTTGGTCTGTCTACCTTTTGCTCCCTGACGTACCCAATCCAGCTCTCGTTGAAGAGTTTTCTGTCTTTTAGATTCTGTTTTTTCTTCTTTTGCTAGACGGTTTCCTTTTTGCTCTAACCAACTGGAATAATTCCCTTTCCATGGAATTCCTTCACCTCGATCCAATTCTAAGATCCATCCTGCAACATTATCTAAAAAGTACCTATCGTGAGTTACAGCGATGACTGTTCCTTTATATTGAGCAAGATGTTGTTCTAGCCATAATACAGACTCTGCATCCAGGTGGTTGGTTGGTTCATCTAACAACAGTATTTCTGGCTGCTGTAATAACAGTCTACAAAGCGCTACACGACGACGTTCTCCACCAGAGAGGTTCTTGATCTCAGCTTCCCCAGGCGGCGTGCGTAAGGCGTCCATTGCTATTTCTAGTTTGGTATCCAGCTCCCAAGCATTTAAAGCATCGATTTTATCTTGAAGAACCGCTTGACGATTCATCAACTTCTCCATCCTATCGGCATCTGAGTATACTTCTTCTAGACCAAAATCGTCGTTGATTTTATTGTATTCATCAAGAACGGCTACGGTTTCTGCTACACCTTCGCGTACAATTTCCATAACAGTCTTTGTCTCATCCAGCTCTGGCTCTTGCTCCAGATAACCTACATGGTAACCAGGTAAAAAGTTGATATCTCCTTGATAGTTCTTTTCAGTCCCTGCAATGATTTTCATCAAAGTAGATTTACCAGAACCGTTAAGACCTAGAATACCAATTTTTGCACCGTAGAAAAAACTAAGATGAATATTTTTTAATACTTGTTTTCCTGTACTTTGATACGTCTTTGAAAGACCTGACATGGAAAAAATAACTTGCTTATCGTCGCTCATTGGATGTGCTTTTTTCTTGTAAAATATAATGTAATTGGGTTAAGGAATTGTCTTCATAGCGCTTTCGCGAAAGTGTAATCGCCTCCATTCCCTTGGATTTTATGTAAAGACCTTTACCTGAAAGGTCAAGTTTTTCTAATTCTTTAAAACGGAAACCAAAAGTTTTTCTACCTACTAATTTAACAGTTATTGAATTGCGACTGTAAGAAGCAGAGTTACGCGTTGAAAACCCTTCATAACTATTAAAATAAAATAATGTTACTGCCGCGAGGGCAGCGATCGAACTGTAAATTTTTAAGTTGATGAAAAAGAAACATGATGCCATTAGTAACATAAGAATTGCCAGCACAAGTACCATCTTGTAGCGCGGTGTATTCATGTCTTTAAATTGGATCACTTCTTTCACCTATACTCTTCCTTTAAGCGCATTAAAAACCCAAGCAATAGCAAAGAAACCCGCACCTACCGCAGCAAAACCAAATCCGACATCGGTATATCTATAAGCTCCCAATGCGATCAAACCAATTCCTATTATGATCATGATCAACGTTGCCCATCCTAATACTCCATTTTTATTTAATGCCATAGACTCAAAATTAATTTGCAAATATACATAGTTCAACTATGTTTATCGACTTTTAGACGGCTTACTAATATCCATACTCTGCCTTGTTTTTTGGATTAAAAGCATGCGCTGTGGTATTTGAAAGACTATTTTAATAGTGTAATAACAGATCAGCGCTTAAAATCTAATTTATTGAACTAAAAAAACATCTGTTTTTCAGATACTCGTTATTCTTCCACATCATTTTTAAACTTGCTCTAAAAGCAACTCAACATTTATGGAACTAAGTAGCTATAAATTACCGTCATCTAGATAATTTGCAGGTGCTGTTAATTAAGAGCTTGTTAATAGCCGTGATGTGGTACTTGCTACTACCAGCTACCACCCGCACCACCACCACCAAAACCACCACCGCCGAAGCCACCGCCAAAACCGCCGCCAGAGCCGCTACCCCCGCCACCAAAACCGCCTCTCCCCAAACTGCTTAAAACGATAATGTCTAGTAAAGAGGGACCCGCATTTCTACCACCTCTAGTACCATTACCTTTATTTTTATTCCGCAGATTAAGAATAAGGATCAAAAGAAATACCCCTATAATCAATAACAAAGACCAAGGAATGCGATCACTAGTAGCACCAGAACCTTTAAACTCTCCTTGAAGTCCCTGAAAAATAGCATCAGCACCTTGATCAAGGCCTTGGTAATAATTTTTATTTCTAAAATTGGGGACTAATACACGATTAACAATGCGTTCTGCATCTGCATCAGATAATATAGACTCGATGCCGAAGCCTGTATTGATGTCTACTTTACGATCATTAACAGCCAGAATAAGCAGTATCCCATTATCCTTTCCCTTTTGTCCTATACCCCATTCTTGTCCCCACTTCGCTCCTAGCTCATCCAGTTCTTCTCCATTAGCAGTACTAATGATAGCAAATACGATTTGCGTAGAAGTGGTGTCTGCGTAGCGTTTTAACTTAAGGTTGAGCGTTTCTTTTTGTGCTTTGGGTAATAGGTCTGCATAATCGTAAACAAAAATTTGCTGCCCATTTGAAGGGCGATTAGGAATATCAAACTGTGCTTGAGCAAGTTGAGAACAGCTTAAAAACGCTAGGATTAGGTATAAAAAATACTTCATCAGCTTACAGAGATTTCGTTTGAGAGTTCATTGGTATTATCCGTATCCCACGGGAAATAAGCCGCAAGCTTTTCGCCTACTAGTTCTATCCCTGCAATAAGGCCATTTTGAAATTCGCTTTCGCGAAAGCGAGACAAAACTTCATCTCTTACAGCGCTCCAAAAATCATCTCCTACTCGGGCGTGAATACCACGATCCCCTATCAAAGCAAACTTTTTATCATCAACAGAAACGTAAAAGAGAATTCCGTTTTCTTCTTTAGTATTATCCATTTTAAGCAAATGAAATAATTCTTGAGCACGCTTTATAGGCTCTTGACATTGGGACTCCAGATGTACCCGTATTTCTCCACTCGTGCGCATTTCTGCTTGACGAATGGCTTCTATAATGGCTTGCTCTTGTGAAGCGGTGAGAAAGTCCTCTACTTGAACTGACATCCTTAATTAGTTCCAAGTAAGTTACCCACATCTGGTGCTTTTTCTGCGCCTTCATCTGCTTTGTAAAATGCAGCTTCCTCAAAGCCATAAATACCCGCCATGACATTTCCTGGAAAACGTTTGATCTTTACATTATAAACTTTTACAGCATCATTATAACGTGTTCTGGCCACACTAATTCTATTTTCTGACCTACTTAGCTCATTGATTAACTCCTTAAAGTTTTCGTTTGCTTTGAGGTTCGGGTAATTTTCATAAGTCGCTAGAAGCCTTCCCAGTCCTGTGCTTACCGCACTTTGTGCTTTAGAGTAGGCCGCTATATTTTCTTCTGTGAGTTCAGAGGCATCTACTTTAATAGAAGTAGCATTAGCTCTTGCCTCAATAACACCAATTAAGGTTTCTTGTTCAAACTCAGCATACTTCTTAGCTGTTGCCACAATATTGGGAATCAAATCATTACGCCTTTGATAGGTGGTTTCTACATTTGCCCAAGAGCTGGCTACACCTTCATTGGTGCTTATAGTACTGTTGTACCAATAGATGCCATAAAGAACAAAAAGGCCTAGTATTATTCCTGCTATACCTAATCCGCTTATTTTTCTCATGTTATAATTATTTAATTGATTGGTGTCTGTTATTCACTCAAAGTTACAAGAAATATAAAAAAGTGTTTTGTTAAAAATTCACATCCCTTTTCTTGGGCTGTAACCTTTGTAAATAGGCTGGTGTTTTTAATAATCTGGATCCATACCATGAGAATAGCTCGCCGTCTACTACTTTAAATTCAGGAATAACATTTGGCTTAATTGGGTCTTGTGATGGTGCTGTAAGAAATGCTAGTTTCAACTCGGCAATATCTTCGGTAGTAAATGGATAAGGCTCTGAAGATAAAAACACCACCTCTGGCTGGAGCTTGATTATGGCATCTACGTCTAGTTCTGGGTATCTGATAAATCCTTGAGCAGCATTTATAAATCCAGCTTTTTCGAGCATGTCATTAATAAAAGTACCTTTTCCAACACTCATATAAGGTTTTTTCCAAATAAGATACAGTGCTTTATGTGCTACCTCTGGTTTTTTCAAGGTTTTGAAAGAACTAGAAATAGCTCTTATTACTGATTTTGCCTTAAACCTGGCTCCTGTAAGCTCACCTAGATCAGCTATCATTTCTAGAGCTTGTTCTAGATTATCTACATCAGAGACATAAGTAGGTGCGATATGATCGCAAAAGGAAACGATAGCTGGTGTGTTTTCTTCTCGATTACAAATAATAAGATCTGGTTGTAGCTCTAAAATACGAGATTCTACTATTTTTTTAGTACCTCCTACCACCTCTTTTTTATCGATTAATCCAGCTGGGTGTACGCAATAACGGGTGACTCCCACAAGCCTGTCTTCTAGACCTAAATCTATTAATAATTCTGTTTGAGAGGGTACTAAAGATATGATGCGTTCTGGCAGTTGATCAAGCGAGATCATTCTACCTAATTGATCTGGAATATTACAAAACATTAGTCTAGTGAATTTTTAGTTACCCATAATTTGTATCCAAAAACTGCCATTTGAAATTTACTAGCTTTTGCAAGGTCTAACCTCCTTTTGGTAAAGCTGGGCAAAACTGCTTTATTGATTTTAGACAATATTTTGAATACTCCTTTCTTCATAAATCAAAGGTAAGGTTTTGACAGCCCGATTTGTATTAATAAAACGCAAAACCCATCCTAGAATTTAGAATGGGTTTTGTGGGTCATCTTGATTTAAATCCGTGTTTTTTTTTTCTAAAAGGGAACCGTGGTTATGATCGGATTTTTGTTGTTTTTTATAAAGGTGATTTGAAGTTGCTTGACTCCTTTTTCATTTTCATAAGTGTGTTGAAAACCGTTGATTTCGTATTTCAATTTTACCAATCGATCACTCTTCATATGATTCGTAATTAGTTTAAAAGTATGACCTGCGTTCTCCAAGTCTTTTTGAAACTTTTCAAAGCCCTCTTTAGATGGGTTGGTGATGTAAAAAAATTCCTTGTCATCTATAAAAAGACGGCCTTGACCTTTATGCTCCATTAAAAAACTGGTGACATTTTCGACTCTTTGAGCCATTGCCTCTTCTTTATCAGATTTAACCTGTGCTCGTTTCTCTTTCATTTGAGCACGCTTTCCTTCTGTCAGAATGATTCTTTGTTGAATTAAAGAGTCCCTACGCTGTTGACTTTCTGATCTCAATTCTTGACGTTTATGAACTGTTTCTTGTCGTTTTTCTTCTGCTTTTCCTTTTAACTCATGTCTATTTTCTTGATTTTTTAATGGTATTGTAGTTATAATCAGTACACCATTTTTACCTTTCTCTCCATATTTTATACGTGCTGCACTGTCTTTATAAACAGTTACACTTTCAATATGGTCTGGTGATATTAATTTCCATTCTTCCTCATACATTTCTTTCCCATCAACAATAGTAAGAGGTGGGTTTTTTCCTAAACCTCGTTTTATTTGAGCCGCTGTAGTGGGTCTAGTAGAGGTACCGTTTTCAAACGTATACATTGTTTTCGGCTGTTGGAACCGAATCACCTCTATCGTATTTGTCAAGGAATCCATGTTCATCTTCTTGAATTGAATTTGCAATTCATGTTGCAAAGAATCTATGTCTAGGTTTTTCATTTGGATAGATGCCTCTCTAAGAAGACTATCCATAGTGATATGTTTCATTTCTAGATGTAGTTCTGCTAAATTGATGCTCTTAATTTGCTCCTGTACCTGATTCATCAAACTATCCATATCAATGGATGAGGCGTTTCTGGATACCGTATAACTTACACTAGGTAAGGAATAAGACTCCCGAAGAGTGTTAGCCTTGCAAGGACCCATACTCCAGGACTTAGCATCTTCTTTAATAACTCCTGTGACGCATAGTTCAGGGATGCCGTCATCATTAGCATAGGATTGAGAACTGGTATACCCGTCATTATCGTCTAGTGTGATTTTAATCCTAATGATCTTTTCATTTTTTATTTTCAATCTGCTGTAGTCCACATCTACGTTGTATTCCTTTTTTAAATATTCCTTCTTTTCATCGAGGTATTCTTTTGTAGATGTGGCATCTATTTTAAAAGTGATGTTGTGATCAAAATCTAGGATGGGATCTGTGGAATCTTCTGTAACCTCAGTTGTATCTCCATAAATAATTGCATCTGGAACAAGCACTTGACTTCCATTTTGATCTATAGAAAGTGTGGTTTTATCTTTGGGAATATGTAACGAAACCTTCTCAGGGTATGCGATTAATAACATTAAATCATCAGTTGTGAGGTACGCCACTGTAACACCTTTTTCCCAATCTTTACCGGGGAACTTTGCCGAAATACTCACGGATTTTAAAAGCCCGTTTACCTCTCTAACGATATCATCAAATCTCAATTGGTAAGTCCCTTGATCTTCAATTTGGATTCGATAAGCTTCTAGTTGGGCATCTGTGGTGGCACTAGTAATATCAAAAACCAATTCTTTGTAACTATCAACTGAGGTTTCAGAATTTGAAATTTGGGGTTTCTCGTTATCCACATACTCCACTTCTTCCACCACATTAAAGCTGTAAAGGAAAAGTGCTATTACGGGCAATATCAAAGCATATTTATACGCGTTCCACTGAGCTGAGGCTTCTTTTTGTAACATAAGAATTCGTTTTTTAATAAATGGGGTAAAGAAATTATTGGCTAGTGCAGGCTGCATATGACAGGCCACCGTGCTGAGCAAGGTACGTTCGTAGCTTATTCCTGTGGTGTTTTGTGTTTTGGCCTTGGAGTCGGCAATAAACTCGAGGTTCTCCCCTATCTGTCTTTTTAATAACCAGACTAGCGGATTGAACCAAAAAAGAGCTCTAAAAATATGGGATATTAGTAGGTCAATAGAGTGCCATTGCTTTGCATGAACTTTTTC
Organism: Nonlabens sp.; assembly: GCF_018401815.1. Classification (GTDB taxonomy): domain Bacteria; phylum Bacteroidota; class Bacteroidia; order Flavobacteriales; family Flavobacteriaceae; genus Nonlabens. Next base: position 187,744 of record NZ_JAGYKG010000003.1, on the reverse strand, counting down.
GTGCTCTAAGATTACATTTAGTGCTGCTGTGCCTTCATCTTCTCGAGAGTAACATATATAGTTAAAGAAACTGAAGGGGGTTAGCTTTCGCGAAAGCGTAACAAAAACAAACTTCCCAACTCGTTTTTGAGATCCAGAACGAATCAAACTGCGCAAAGAGCTTAGTTCTACCAGCATTTTACTAAGGAAAAACAGGGCCATAGCCAGGTATAGGTAACTGGCGAGCATTCCATAATCAAAAGTGGTTGCTTCCACCAGCAGTTGCTCATGAATCACAGCCATGGGAGTATAAAATTGTTGAGGGGTATAGTTCAGTTGCTCTGTCTGCTCTATATAAACGATTTGAGTAATTTCTATTAAGGGAACGAGGATGCTAGCAGCAATACCAGCTAATAAAAACCACCGGTTGGTATTGAAAAAAGTAAGGCGGCGCAATAAAAAATGATACACGAGTACAAATATACTGAGTACTCCTGCGCTTTTTAATAGGTATTCTAGTACAGCTTCCATCTTATTTCTCTTTAGATTCTATCATTTCCAAAATCTCTCTCAATTCTGTAGCGCTTATTTTCTCATCTTTTGCAAAAAAGGAAACCATATTCTTATAAGAATCATTAAAATAACTGGTCATCGCATGAGTTACAAACTTGTTGCGGTAGGCTTCTTTTTCAACAATAGGGAAATAACGATGCGTCTTACCAAAGGCTTCATGAGCTACATATGCCTTTTCTTCCAGCTTGCGAACAATAGTAGAAACTGTATTATAATGGTTAGCTCCCTGGAGTTCAGGAACGATTTCTTTGACAAAAGCGTTCTTGAGACTCCAAAGTGCTTGCATTACCTCTTCTTCTTTTTGCGTTAATTTTTCCATAACTATAGGATTAATGTTGGTGTGATTATTAGGTCACTCAAATGTATAACTAATAATTTAGTTATCCAACTACTTAAATAGTTATTGAACTGCTAGCATAGTTTACAAGTGCTATCAACCACCTTTAATTGTAAATTTTATATTACTTTTTGTACAGTCTATTTTACTTTTAGTATAATTTATATTACATTTGCTTTAAAAATAAACTTTTTATGAAAAATTATTTATTTCCTTACAAGTATAAAAAAGTGGGGTTGCTACTATTTACAATTGGTTTTAGCCTCTTTATTATGGGCATGCTTTTTAATGTTGATGTAGAATTGTCTTTTCTAGACATCAGAATGCCTGTAATTATGACCAACCCTCTATTTTCTGAGCGAGAGTATTTTCAGATGGTAGAAACGAACATTAGCATACACTTGATCATTTTATCTATAATTATAGGTGGGCTTCTATTTGGATTCTCTAAAGAACGAATTGAAGATGAGTTGATCAGCGATATTAGAAAAAGCTCTTTGATATGGGCCATTTACTTTAATTATTCCATTTTGATCTTGTCCTTATTTTTTCTTACCGATTTGGATATGATCGTGATGACTGTTTTTAATGTATTTACCTTATTGTTATTTTTCATTATTAGGTTGGAATGGAAAAAACACCAACTTCAAAAGGCGAGTGATGAAGAATAAATTAAAAGTATTGCGAGCCATGCATGATTTTACACAACAAGATCTAGCAGATCAAATACAAGTAAGCCGTCAAACCATTAATACGATAGAAAAAGGAAAATATGTACCCTCTACCCTACTAGCGTTAAAAATGGCTAGCGTTTTTAAAGTAACCGTATTCGATATATTTGAACTAGAAGAGAATGACTGGAGTTGATTGAAAACATAGTGTTATAGGAGTTATTTAAAGTTAACAACTGCTCCTTTTTCTGTTAACCTCGAACAATTCCTTTAACTTTGCCCTAAAACAGCATCGTGCGTATAGACATCATCACCTTATTACCTGAATTAATACAAAGTCCATTTGAAGCTTCCATTTTAAAACGAAGCATCGAGAAAGGCCTCGTAGAAGTGTATATGCATAATTTAAGAAAGTACGGACTTAATACATACAATCAGGTAGACGATTATCAGTATGGCGGTGGAGCAGGAATGGTGATGATGATTGAGCCACTAGATAAGATGATTAACGGACTAAAGTCAGAGCGAGAATACGACGAAGTGATTTATATGACTCCAGACGGTGAAACCTTAAATCAAAGAATGGCTAACCACCTTTCACTTAAAGAAAACATCATGATTGTATGTGGCCATTATAAAGGAATCGACCAACGGGTGCGCGATCTATACATTACCAAAGAAATCTCTATAGGAGATTATGTTCTATCTGGTGGCGAGTTAGGAGCTGCTGTTTTATGTGATGCGTTAATCCGATTAATTCCTGGCGTGATTAGTGATGAAACTAGTGCTTTGACCGATAGTTTTCAAGACGGACTGCTGGCCCCTCCCGTTTATACACGTCCTGCAGACTATAAGGGTCATAAAGTTCCTGAAATACTATTAAGTGGTAACCTTGGAGCCATAGAGTTATGGAGGGAAGAGAAGGCTTTGGAAAGAACACAAGAAAGAAGGCCCGATCTTTTAAGCGAAGATTAACCCCAATAATTGGTTAAAAAGTTTTAAATTTGCTAGAGAATTTTATTATGAGAAAAACAGTACTCTTTTTATTTATAAGCGTTTTTGCGTTCTCGTTCAGTGCTGCGTCCATACCAGATTTTGGTAAGGATATAGTTGTTGTAGACCCTATTCAAAAAGAAAAGGAACAACTTACCATCCTAACCAATCCAGTCAAAGATGGCTTTTTAAGAATTACTTTTTCTAGTTCTACGAGCAATGATCTTGATCTAACTATTATCAACTCCTTAGGCAAGCAAGTGTATAATGCAAAAAGGAGCATTAATAGTGATGTACAAACTTTTGATGTTTCTAAATTAAGTACTGGAATGTACTTTCTTAGAGTGAGTACTACCTCTTCCAATTTTGTAAAAAAATTGATTATTAGGTAACCCCCTTTAAAAACTTCTTATTTTATTTGTCAGTTGATGACAAGGTTGTATTTTTGCAACTCGTAAAAATTAACCTCTGACGATAATCGTGAATGTTAGTCCTTACTTAAATATTTTAATTCCTAGTAATATGGAACAATTAGTAAAATTCGTACAAGACGAATTCATTGAAAAAAAAGATTTTCCTAAATTCTCGGCTGGAGATACGATCACTGTATTTTACGAGATCAAAGAAGGTGAAAAAAGCCGTACACAGTTCTTCCGTGGAGTTGTACTTCAATTAAGAGGTACTGGATTAACAAAAACATTTACAATTAGAAAAATGTCTGGAGGTATAGGTGTGGAACGTATTTTCCCTATCAATCTTCCGGCGATTCAAAAAATTGAAATCAACAAACAAGGAGCTGTTCGTAGAAAACGTATTTTCTACTTCAGAGAGCTTACTGGAAAGAAAGCACGTATCAAAGAAGCGCGCAGAAAGTAATCCTTTTAATTATATAAAAAGCTGTCCTTACCGGGCAGCTTTTTTTATGCGCTAAGGTTTTATATCGATAACAGGTTTTTCTTTCAAAATTTGACACTTTAAGTGCTAAGCCTAAGTGAAAATCTTTCAAAACCAGCAACCTTGCTTTATATTTGCAAGCCGATCAAATAGATTGTAAACGATGTCGTATCCCATCGTTTTATTAGAAATTAAAATCCAATTCAACATGTCAGATCAACCTAGGATCCTATATACTAAAACAGATGAGGCCCCCGCCTTAGCAACATCTTCTTTCTTACCTATTATAAAAAAGTTTATCGCTCCCGCTGGAATTGATATTGAAAGTAGGGATATTTCTCTAGCAAGTAGAATACTTGCTGTTTTTCCAGAAAGATTAAAGGAAGGTCAAAAACAAGAAGATGCCCTTGCCGAATTAGGCCAACTTGTAAAACACCCTGATGCTAATATTATCAAATTACCTAATATATCAGCATCTTTACCACAGCTGGTAGAAGCTATTAAAGAGTTGCAAGCAAAAGGATATGACATTCCTGACTATGTGGAAGAACCAACAACAGATGAGGCAAAAGAGGCAAAAGCGCGTTATAATAAAATAAAAGGCAGTGCGGTCAATCCCGTTTTACGTGAAGGTAATTCTGACCGACGTGCTCCTAAACCTGTCAAGCAATACGCAAGAAACAACCCTCACTCCATGGGCGCGTGGAGTAAAGACTCTAAATCTCATGTGTCCACAATGACCGCTGGTGATTTTGCACATAACGAAAAAAGCTTTACTACAAAAAAAGAAACTACTGTCGATATCCAATTGATTGATAAAGCTGGTAGAATTCATGTTTTAAAAAAAGGACTTCCTTTATTAAAAGGAGAAATTCTTGATGGGACGTACATGAGTAAAACAGCCTTATTAGAATTCTTAGAAGAGCAAATCAACGATGCTTTAGAAAAAGATGTGCTATTTTCTTTACATATGAAAGCTACGATGATGAAGGTTTCCGACCCTATCATTTTTGGCCACGCCGTAAAAATATTTTTTAAACCTTTATTTGACAAATACAGCAGTGTATTCAATAAAATTGGTGTAGACGTCAATAATGGACTAGGTGACCTATTGAGCAAGCTTCACGAACTTCCTGAATTAGAAAGAGAAAAAATTCAAAATGAGCTGCGAGATGTGTATACATACAGACCTCAACTGGCTATGGTAAATAGCGACCATGGTATTACTAACCTCCACGTACCTAGTGACATTATTATTGATGCCTCGATGCCTGCGATGATCAGAAACTCTGGACAAATGTGGAATAAAGAGGGGAAGTCCCAAGACACTAAAGCAGTTATTCCAGACAGCTCTTATGCTGGAGTTTACGACGCTACTATTGAGTTCTGTAAGAAGAACGGCGCCTTTGACCCTACAACTATGGGTACTGTTCCTAATGTAGGCCTTATGGCTCAAAAGGCTGAGGAATACGGTTCTCACGATAAAACCTTTGAAATTGCTTTGGGCGGAAAAGTACAAGTAGTGGATACCACTGACCAAAAAGTGTATTTAGAACATACCGTAGAAGCTGGAGATATTTGGAGAGCTTGTCAAACTAAAGATGCCCCTATTCAGGATTGGGTAAAGCTTGCTGTATCAAGAGCCAGAGCAACCAATGATCCTGCTATTTTCTGGTTGGATAACAACAGAGCACATGATGCTCAAGTTATTAAAAAAGTAACTCATTATCTTAAAGATCACGATACTCAAGGACTTGATATAACGATTGCTTCTCCTATATTAGCCACGGAACGCACGCTCAGAAGACTGAAGGATGGAAAAGACACCATTTCTGTTACAGGAAATGTATTAAGAGATTACAATACCGACTTGTTTCCTATTCTTGAAGTTGGAACCAGTGCAAAAATGCTCTCCATCGTTCCATTAATGAATGGTGGTGGATTATTTGAAACTGGTGCTGGTGGAAGTGCTCCAAAGCACGTTCAACAATTTCAGAAAGAAAATCATTTGCGTTGGGATTCTCTTGGAGAGTTTTTAGCACTTGCCGTTTCATTAGAACATCTTGCTATTTCTTATAAAAACGAAAAGGCACAAATCATCGCTGATGCACTGGAAAGAGCAACAGAGAAATTTTTGACCAATAGAAAATCTCCTTCACGTAAAGTAAATGAACTAGACAACAGAGGTTCTCAATACTATCTTGCTTCCTATTGGGCACAGGAGATAGCAAATCAAGATATTGATGAAGAACTTGCAGCACAATTCGCCCCACTAGCTAACAAGCTCGTAGAAAACGAAGCGCAAATCACTAGTGAACTTATTGCTGTACAAGGCAAGCCTATTGATATAGGTGGGTACTATTTACCAGACCCTGCTAAGGCAGAAGCCGCCATGAGACCAAGTAAAACTTTTAATGAAATTATAGGGTAATTAATCTGTTATCAGGTATTTAAAATCCCAATATCCCTTTTGATATTGGGATTTTTTTGTCCTTTTATACCTTCCCATTTTCCAAAACGACAAGATTTCCTTTTCCTAGTATGTTTTTAAGAATGACTTTTATTTGGTGGTGATAAAGAGTTGATCTAATTCTGAGGACCCTCTTTCCTGTCCGTTTTTTTGATCCCCTTTCTAAAAAAGGATGAGTTTTCAAATGCCAACAGCACCCAAAACACAAATCGAAAAACGAGGGAAAATGCAAGCTGCTAACCCCTACCCTAAGGAAGGTCATTGATTAAACTTGCCAAGGCTTTGCCTACTTGATGTTTATACCCATAACAAGGAGCTGCCTCACAAATATGAATATACTTTGGGGATTGACGTGCTTTCCTAATGATTTCCTTTATTACAATTCTAAGTTCTTGAAAAGAATAACCTGCTGGTGTTTGTGCGCTCGAAGGAAAATCAGCCACCACATCCATATCAATTTCGAGTACAAAATTGGTGGTATCCACATGGCTTATGGCTTTTAGAACTTCTTGTTGAATTTTAAAATTTTCAAAATTATAGGAACTGTAATCTATCGCATCACTTTGTCCTATTAGATCAATCATTGGCTGGCTCAAATAGTGCTCTTGAATTCCTATCATATAATAAGACCTTAAATACCCTTCTTGAATCGCGTGGCTAAAACCATTACCACTGTGCCTTCCACTAGCAGGCCTCAAATCAGTATGCGCATCTATATTGATACAATCTACTGGAAGAGTATATCCACAAGCTCTCAATAGCGGATAACTGTTATTATGCCCGCCTCCTATGACTATAGGTATTTTGCCTGATGCTATAATTAAAGAGGCTATTTCACTTACTCGTTGATCCAATAATTTTACCAGATCACTCAACTGCGTACGATCTTTAGGAGAAGATGCAATTAAGTTTTGAGCTTGTAACATTAAATCTTTAGTGTTGACACTTCCCAAAACACAGAATCGGCTGACATCGTTTAAAGAAGACTGCTGTAAACTTAAAAAGGATTCTAAAAAGGATTCCCAAGCGTCACTTGCTCCTGCTCTACCCATATTCGCCCTTACGCCTATATCTTCAGGAATACCTATAATAAGATATTTTGCCCTTAACTTAGAGAGTTCCTTTAGGTCTTCACAAACTTCCATAGACTGTGCAAAGGAAACAGCTGTATCTTCAGGTTTCGTATGGCTTTCATTATTTAAGTCAAAACGAATAGAAACATAATGTGCTCGTTTTTCCTTGGTGAATAGTTCAAAATGCTCCCTCATATCATTTTAAATAAATTGACCATTAACAACAACTTGATCGATAACCACTTGCCCAAAGTTATATGGGATAGAAGCCATACTTTCTATATTTTTAAATATCATCAGATTTGCCTTTTTACCTATAGTAATGCTTCCTAGTTCCTCTTGAAGTTCTAGTGCATGAGCAGCATTTATAGTAAGTGCATTAAAAGCACGTTGTGGTGACATGTTCATTTTTATACAAGCTAAAGAATAGACAAAATTTAAATTACCAGAAGGCGTGCTGCCTGGATTATAATCACTCGCTAAAGACACCGCTATATCCTGCTCTATCATTTCATTCACTGGCGCATATTCCAATCCCAAAAAGAAAGAACAACTAGGTAAGGCAGTTGCAATGGTCCTTGAACCAGCTAAGGCAGTAAAGTCAGAAGCCTGCATAACTTCTAGATGATCTACACTAACCGCTCCTGCTTGAACTGCCGCTTCTATAGCCCCTAGAGCATTGAACTGATTCACATGTACTTTTGCTTTAAGACCATAAGCACTTCCTGCTTCTAGAATACGCAACATCTCCTTTACGGTAAAATAATTTTGCTCACAAAAAACATCTATATAATCTGCAAGATGTTCTTCTGCAATTTTAGGTAACATCTCATCAATAATGAGATTAATATAGGCTTTCCGATCCTTTTTGTATTTTAATGGAAAGGCATGTGCTCCCAGAAAAGTAGACTTTATTGGAATTTTATGGTGGCTCGTTGTACCACTTTCGCGCAAGCGAGACACTACTCGAAGTATTTTTAATTCGCTTGCTACACTTAATCCATAGCCACTTTTTATTTCTATAGCTACAGTCCCTTGGGCAACTACTTGATCCAGTCGCGAGCGCGCCTGTTCAAACAGTTCCTCTTCGGTCATTTTTTCCAACGCTGCAGCACTATTTAAAATACCACCACCTCTAGAGGCTATTTCTTCATAAGAAAGACCGTGAATCCTATCTTCAAACTCCTTCTCTCGAGTAGCTGCAAAAACTAAATGAGTATGACTGTCTATATAACCTGGTGTAATGATTTGGTCTGAACAATCATAAACCTCCTGGGCGGGATGAGAGTGGTAATTATCCATACGTCCATAATCTTTAATAAAACCATCTTCTAGCCACAAAAAGGCATTCTTAATCGATGGTAATTCATCCATTTCCTTGCCTCGTAATGGTGTATTGGTGTGTTCCCTAACTTGAACTAATTCCTTGATATTTATAAAAAGCTTGCTCATGAGGTGAAGATAATTAACTCCTTATTAAAAAAAGGAAATTGAGACCAGCATTTGTGCATGTGCTAGAAGTGTTTTTTTTACATTTAATTTACTTTTAATCCTTACAATCTTATTAATTTCGACCGTATGAAAGAAAATAGACATCCCAACTACCTTTGTGTACATTCAGGACAGTTAAAAGATGAGGTTTATGGGGGCGCGACAGCTCCTATTTACACCTCTACTGCGTATGATTACAGAGGCGAAGGTACCAATTTATATCCCCGATATTTTAATACTCCTAACCAAGTGGCTCTTGGTAAAAAAATGGCTGCCTTGGAACATACAGAAGCTGGAATGATATTCGGTAGTGGTATGGCTGCCATTAGTGCCGTATTTATGGCGTTTCTTAAAACTGGTGATCACGTGATCATGCAACGTGCTATTTACGGCGGTACTGCTCATTTTGCAGCAGCAGAGTTTGAAAATGTTGGTATTCAATACACGTTGATTGAACAGGTAGATCAAGAAAGTCTGCAAGCAAGTTTGAAACCCAATACTAAAATGGTGTACATGGAAACCCCTAGCAACCCTTTGTTAGAGGTTACAGATATGGAATTGGTTTCCGCTTTCGCGAAAGCGAACTCCTTAACAAGCGCCATAGACAATACATTTGCATCACCCATCAACCAGACTCCTGCCGACTTTGGGATCGATATTGTGATACACAGTGCTACAAAATATTTAGGTGGTCACAGCGATATTTGCGCGGGTACCGTTAGTTGTAGCCAGGAACATATGGATAGGCTCTGGAAAACGGCCAAAAATTATGGAGGTAGTTTAAGTGATCAAACGGTATGGCTATTAGAAAGAAGTATTAAAACGCTAGCTTTAAGAGTAAAAAGACAATCTAAAAATGCTAAAAAACTCGCAGTATTTCTAGATCAACATCCAGATATTAAAAAAGTTAATTATCCAGGACTAAAATCACATCCACAACACGAGCTCGCTAAAAAGCAAATGAATGCCTATGGTGGTATGATGTCTTTTGAACTAAAACAATACATCAATCGAACCAAATTTTTAGAAGAATTAGAAGTGATTATGCCTGCTTTAAGTCTTGCTGGTGTAGAAAGTACTATTCTCGCACCTAGCACCACTTCACATAGCCTGCTCACTGCAGAAGAAAGAAAAGAACAAGGAATTTCTGATGGCCTTTTAAGGTTTTCTGTAGGTATTGAAGAACCAGAAGTGCTCATTGCCGATTTAGAAACTGCAATCGGAAAAAGTCGCAAAAAAAATTAATATGAAATTAGACATACTAGCAGTAGGAGCACATCCAGACGATATAGAGTTGAGCTGTGCAGGAGTATTGCTTAAAGAGAGATCACTTGGTAAAAAAACTGGAGTTCTAGACTTAACTAGAGGCGAATTGGGCTCACGAGGTAGTGCCGAAATAAGAGATCAAGAAGCCGCTGCTGCTGCAAAAATCCTTCGACTTTCTATAAGAGAAAATCTCGCTTTTAGAGATGGCTTTCTTTTAAATGATGAAGCACACCAATTAGAAATCATCAAAGTTATTAGAAAATACCGCCCAGAAATAGTTCTTTGCAACGCTGTTAAAGATCGACACCCTGATCATGCAAAGGCTTCTGAGTTGACCAGTGTGAGCTGCTTTTTATCTGGCCTCCAACGTATAAATACAAGTATAGATGGGGAGCTTCAAGAACCTTGGAGACCTAAACACGTATACCACTATGTACAATGGCAAGATATAGTGCCCGATTTTGTAGTGGATATTACTGGTTACATAGATGATAAAATAGCTGCTGTACAGGCTTATCAAACTCAATTCTATCAACCTGGAGATACAGGTCCTCAAACGCCTATCAATTCCAAAAACTTTTTGGAATCTATTACATACCGCAGTGCTAACTTAGGCAGGCTTATAGGAACTGAACATGCTGAGGGCTTTACGAGCGAGCGACATCCCGCAGTAAATAGTATTTTTGATTTGATTTAAATAAATTGAAAAAAAACTATAATTTTACACCCAGTTTTAAGAATTATATTAAATTTGCATCCGCTAAAGGCGAGTGGTTGAATTCTAGAGACCCACTTAAATAAAACTCACATTGATATGGTGATTGTAGCTCAGTTGGTTAGAGCGCTGGTTTGTGGTGCCGGAAGTCGCGGGTTCGAGTCCCGTCCTTCACCCTCAAAAGGTCTTAGTTTTCTAAGACCTTTTTTTATGCCCTAATTAATCCCCTAATAAATTAAAAGCGCCTTGGATCAAAAAGGTTGTCTCTGAATCAAAGCTACTCTTATTTTCTAGTTCCGTAAAACCATTATAACTTCTTTTTACTACTACTTCTTCTTGATTGAAATAATAGGTATCGCCTTCTTTTTGATCCAAGACTAATACATAAAACAGCCCATCAACTTCCACTACTGCTTGATTAGGTACCGCTTTCGCGAAAGCGGTACTTGTAATAATATGTGCATCTATAAACATCCCAGTTAAAAAATCGGTTTGCTCTTCATTATTTATATGACCGTGTACTTTAATGGTTCTGTTTTCTTCAATGGAGGTGCCCACTAAATGCACTTCAGCTTTATAGGTGTCTGATGAGGCTTCAGGAATTTTAAAGTCGATTTCTTGTCCTTTTTTGATCTTTAAAATATCCTTCTCAAAGACAGAAAGCTCTAAGTGAATATGGTCAGTATCGATGATTTCTAAAATTTCAGTGGCTGGTGAAAGGTAACTCCCTTTTGAAATGTTCACCTTAGTAATACTTCCTGAAATAGGCGCATAAATACTTACCGCCGAACTGATATTTCCTGAGCGTACACTGGATGGTGATATGTTGATCATTCTCAATTGTTTGTCTAGTCCTGTATGCTTTGCTACAGCAGTTTTGTACTCACTTTCTGCTTTTAAATAGCTTTTTTGAGAAGTAATATTTTCAGCATTCATACGTACTTGTCTATCGTACTCGGATTTCAGATAGGAAAGTTGTTCACTGACTTCCAGGTACTCTTGCTGTAACTTTATAAATTCTGGATTTTCTATGGTTACGAGTACTTGACCTTTGCGCACTACATCCCCCACTAATAAAGAGGTTGTTGTAATGTAACCTCCCATAGTAGCGTTGACTACAGCTCGATTTTCTGGGGGTACATCTATCATCCCGTTGACAAATATCAAGTTAGGAAATGATTTTTCTTCTAGGGTTCCTAAGATCATGTTGCTTTGTTCAAATTGTGCTTGGGTGATCTGAATGCGTTGATCCATGGAAGCAGCGCTTTGGATTGCTACTTGGTCAGCGGTATTAGGTTGCTCGCCACAACTGTTTAGGGCAACTGTTAGACTAAAAGTGACTATGATGTATATATGACGTTTCATAACGTGTTGTTTATAAGGTTAGGTAATTGATGGCAATAATGGTTTGATTGTATTCCTTGAGTTGATCCAGATGGCCTAGTTGGATATCATAAGCGCTTTCTACACTTTGAATGTATTGGTAAAAATCAATTTCACCATTTCTAAAACTACTCTCGGCTGTTTTTAAAATTTCTTCAGAAAGCATGTTGCCCTCCTTCTCATAATAATCTAAAGCTTCTTGAAGCTGGGAGAGATTCACCTGTAATGCGTCCAGCTTTGCCTTTAATAGAATTTTATATTCGCTAGATTCTGCTGTAGCGATATCTTCTGCTATTTTTGCTGCTTGAATTCGAGAAGATTGTCCACCAAAAAGTATAGGAATTTTCAAACCAAATTGATACCCGTAGAGATTGTCATTCAATTGAGAATTGGAACCTTGAAAGTAATTCAGGCTGATATCAGGTAGTAATTTTTGCTTTTCAAAACGACTTTCTGCTTCTAACAGGGCTATTCTACTCTTATAAAAACTGATTTCTGGGCTCACCTCTATTTCTAGAGTACGCATACTTACCTTGAGAATGGGCGCTCTAGCTATAGTAATAGCTTCATCTACTTGTATTACTTTTAGTAAACTGCGGTAGGCAAGACTGACCTCTTTTTGAACTTGGGTGTAAGCAAGATGGACTTGCTTTTGTTTAGAGGTCGCAGTAATTTTTTCAAGATAATTGGTCTCCCCCAGTTCAAATCGCCTGGTCGCTATATTAGAAAAACTAGTGTATAAACTATCTAATTGCTTATAGGTATCTTCCTTTTCTTTAGAAATTTGATAATTATAATAAGCCGTTGTCACCTGACGTTTGATTCCTTTTTCCTTAATGGCGTATGCATTTGATGCAATGGTAACATTGGCTTCATTCCGTTTCTTTTCAGAAAAATAAACCGTGGGGAAACTAAAATTTTGTTGAATTCCAAAAACTCGTAAAGGCTGAGTGTTAAAAGCTACGTTATTCTCATCAAAATGATAATAAACCTCTGTTTTATCAAAACTAAATGCAGTATTGATGAAGGCATCCGATTGTTCTACTTGCAAGGCACTCGCTTTTAAACCTTCATTATTTTGAATCGCAAGCGGTATCAACTCTTCTAAGGTTTTAGGTTGTTGCTGTGCTTGTACATTAATTGAAAACAGTAAAACCAAAACACTAGCGCCAGCTATAGCCTTTTGAGAAGAGCCTTTCTTCTTTTCTTTAGGTGGTGTATAGAGATAGGCGTACAATACAGGCAATACAACTAAAGTGAGTAATGTAGCTGATATTAAACCGCCTATAACCACGGTTGCTAGCGGACGTTGTACCTCAGCACCAGCATTAGTAGAAATGGCCATTGGTAAAAAACCCAATGCAGCCGCCGAAGCAGTTAATAATACTGCTCTTAACCTATCTTTAGTTCCTTGTTTTATCAAGGCTTCCATACTCTCAAATCCTTCTTTTTGTAATTCTTTAAAATGCTCTATCAGTACAATCCCATTTAATACTGCAATACCAAATAAAGCAATAAAACCAACTCCAGCCGAGATACTAAAGGGCAAGTCTCTTATCCATAATAATAAAATACCTCCTACAGCTGCTAGCGGTATTGCCGAAAAGATCATCAACGCCTCCTTCACTGATTTGAACGCCAAATATAAAAGCACAAAGATCAAGATCAGTGCTATAGGTACTGCAACCATCAATCGCGATTTAGCACTTTGAAGGTTTTCAAATTGACCTCCGTAAGTTATAGAATACCCAACCGGCAACTTTACATTTTCATTAATGAGCTTTTGTATGTCATCAACGACAGACTGCAGGTCGCGATTACGCACATTGATCCCTACTACTATTCTACGTCTGGTATTATCTCTAGATATTTTAGCCGCTCCTTTTTGGTAACTGATATCTGCCAGCTCACTTAGGGGTATTTTACCTCCAGTAGGAACATCTATATATAAGTTTTTAAGATTGTCTATATCTTGACGTTTGTTTTTATCCAATCGTACTACAAGATCAAATCGCTTTTCACCTTCAAACACACTTCCTGCTATTTTCCCTGCAAAACCCATTGAAATCATATCATTCAGCTCTTGGATATGAAGTCCATATCTAGCAATTTTAGCACGATCATATTGTACGCTCATTTCTGGCAACCCAGCAACTTTTTCTACATAAATATCGGCTGCACCTGGCACGTTTTCAATTAAAGCACCTATTTCACTTCCTTTTTTTGCAAGAATTTCTAGATCTTCACCAAAAATCTTTATAGCAATATCTGCTCGCACTCCTGTAATCAATTCATTGAAGCGCATCTCTATAGGTTGTGTGAATTCTACTTCCATTCCTGGAATCACTGCAAGGGCCTCTTTAAACTTATCGGCCAGCTCATCTTTTGAGGAAGCAGAAGTCCATTCTGATTTAGGTTTTAATACAATAATCACATCACTTTCTTCCATAGACATAGGGTCTGTGGGAACCTCAGCAGCACCTATACGGGTGACTACTTGCTTGACTTCAGGAAATTGTTTGATGAGTATCTGTTCTATTTCTGTAGTTATTTCTATGGTTTTGCTCAATGATGTTCCTGTTTTCAATATGGGCTGAATCACAAAATCACCTTCATCTAATGTGGGTACAAACTCGCCCCCCATAGTCGAATAGAGAACGATGGAGGTAGTTAATAAACCTACCGCAATACCCAAGACTATTTTTTTGCTCTGTAACGCCCAATGAATCAAAGGCTCATATACTTTATTGAGCCACTTCATGAGTCTAACCGATATATTTTTATCCGTTGCTGTAGATGGTTTTAAAAATATAGATGCTACCACTGGCACATAAGTAAAACAAAGAATCATCGCCCCTATCAATGCAAAACTAAAGGTCAAGGCCATAGGCTTGAACATTTTTCCTTCTACGCCATCTAAGGATAAGATAGGAATGAATACAATCAGAATGATCAGCTGTCCAAAAATGGCAGAGTTCATCATTTTGGAGGCTCCATTAAATATGATGTTATCTTTTAATTCTTGTCGTCCCGCTTTCGCGAAAGCGTTAATCTCAGACTTCTTTCTAGTGATTTCAAAAGCTATAAACTCAACAATAATCACCGCACCATCTATAATGATCCCAAAGTCAATAGCCCCGAGACTCATCAAGTTAGCATCTACCCCAAAAATATACATTAAGGACAAGGCAAAAAGCAAACACAAAGGAATAACTGAAGCTACCACCAGTCCCGAACGGAAATTACCTAAGAGCAATACCACCACAAAAATCACTATCAGACAACCTAAGATCAGGTTTTCACTTACCGTAAAAGTGGTCTTTGCGATAAGTTCGCTTCGATCAAGAAAGGGATTGATATAAACACCTTCTGGTAAAGATTTTGAAATAGAGGCCACGCGTTCTTTTACAGCGTCGATCACCTTCTTAGAGTTGGCGTCCTTAAGCATCATCACTTGACCTAGGACTTTCTCACCTTCGCCATTTCCGGTAATCGCCCCAAAACGTATGGCATTTCCAAAGCCTACAGTGGCCACATCTTTAATATAGATAGGTATGCCGTTTTTATTGATCACAACGATGTTCCTTATGTCTTCTAAGGAAGAAACAAGTCCTTCACCTCTAATAAAAAAAGCTTGATTTACCTTTTCAATATACCCCCCACCAGAAATGCTATTGTTCATCTCCAAAGCCGTAAAAACATCTCGTGCTGAGATCTCCATGGCATTTAACTTTTCAGTATCTATAGCAACTTCGTACTGTTTTAAAAGTCCGCCCCAAGTGTTGACCTCAACCACCCCTGGTATCCCAGAGAGTTGGCGTTTTACGATCCAATCCTGAATCGTCCTCAGGTCTTCGGCGGTATATTGATCTTTAAATTCTGGTTCTACATCAAGAATATATTGATAGATCTCGCCCAAGCCTGTGGTGATGGGCCCCATTTCTGGAGTTCCAAACCCTTCAGGTATTTTATCAGAAGCCGATTTGATTTTTTCGGCTATAAGTTGTCTTGGTAAATAGGTTCCCATATCGTCTTCAAAGACAATGGTAACCACTGATAAACCAAACTTAGAAACCGAACGTATTTCCTTTACTCCAGGTAAATTTGCCATCTCCAGTTCTACAGGATAAGTAATGAATTGCTCCATATCCTGAGTAGAAAGATTGCGAGATGTGGTGATGACCTGTACCTGATTATTGGTAACGTCTGGCACGGCACCTATAGGAATTTGTAATAAGGAATACAGCCCAAATCCTACAATAAAGGCAGTAAATAAAAGAACAATAAACTTGTTCCTTAAACTGTAATGAATAATAGTTGAAAGCATTTTGTCATTAAATAATAGGTGTACATTTTACCATAACAGGAAAGTGTTAGGGTTCTTAATAGTCATCCAAATTTGTTTATGAACGCCTCGGAGGCTGCAACAACCCTTCTAAGTGCAGGGATGAGGAAGGCTCTTGGTAATGAAAATAATGTTTGTTGAGTACCCGTAATTCTATACTTTTAATCTCTTCTTTAAAAGAATTTAAAATAAAACTGGAACTGGAAGAAAGGTGGGAATGATGCTGGAACGGCAATTGATCGTGGTCTTCTTTTTCTTCTTGATGGTCTATCGCATGGTCTGACTTTAACTCTCCATAATGCTTTGCAATAAAAACTACTATACCATCACCATATCGGTCGCTATGAAATTGTGCGTGTTCTATAAATTTATCCATCCGAGATATATCATTAACCTGAATCCCGAAGCTTTGCAACAGGATAATTAAAGAACTAAATAAAGAAAATAGCTTTATCACCAATCAAATATAGGGTATTTAAAATATTTTTATATGGATGGCTTGTCACTTTAAGTCCTTATTTCTCCTTTAAATTGGTCTAATCTAAAGGAACCTTAAAAGAATGAAAAAAGGAAACCGTCATTTATTGTGAAAATGCAGCAACACCAAACAGAGACCTTTCTAAATACCCACCCCTATGAAAACTCAAAGAGGTATGTGCTAGAAGAACGCTACCTTAAGTATACCCTCAATTGCCTTTAGAATTTAAACACTATACTGAAGCCGTAAATGTTTCTTAGAATTGAAGCATTGCATTTACAGTGACTGCTTTTGATTATGTTGCATCTTTTAGGGCAGAAAAATCCTTCTTTGACTATCTTTATAGCGATAGTAGTTGTACTTGAAGTTACTTTCCCTAATCATGAGAACTGTATTCAAATCCCTATGCAAACATCTCATGTTAAATAGAACAAGCAGAAAGCTAAAAAAAAACTAATGATACAAGAGCTTAAAGAATATTACGGTTCACAGTTTGAACTACCCCTTATAGAAGAAATTAATAAGGTCGCTACCTTTATGGAAGTTCCTGCCGGGCAAGACTTAATGAAGCCAGGTCAATATATCAAATCCATGCCTTTATTACTTTCGGGAAGTATAAAGATTATGCGACCCGATAAGGAAGGCAATGAACTATTACTTTATCATCTAGAACGAGGCAATACTTGCGCCATGACCATGACCTGTTGTGTAGGAAATACTAAAAGTGAAATACACGCAGTA
Organism: Nonlabens sp.; assembly: GCF_018401815.1. GTDB lineage: Bacteria > Bacteroidota > Bacteroidia > Flavobacteriales > Flavobacteriaceae > Nonlabens. The sequence continues at coordinate 170,335 of NZ_JAGYKG010000003.1, read as the reverse complement.
ACAGAGACTCCTGTAAAACTACTTATGATTCCTGTAGCTAAAATGGAAGAATGGTCGAGTAAGTATAAAACCTGGCGCAACTTTGTTTTTGCTAGCTACCATACGCGCATGATGGAACTCCTGGAGAGTTTGGATAATATAGCCTTCAATAATATGGATGAGCGCTTGGAAAACTACCTTAAGGACAAAATAAAAATATTAAACAGCAAGCATATATATACCACTCATAAAGATATCGCTGCCGACTTACACACAAGCCGTGTTGTAATTTCAAGATTACTTAAAAAAATGGAACATATAGGTAAAATAGCATTGCATCGCAGTTTTATTGAGGTCTTGTAACTTTTGTTACGAAGCATTCCTTTTTTAGAGATTACCTTTAAACCTATAAACTTCTTTGATGGAAAGTATAGAAATACTAGGATATATAGGAGCCCTTTTCATAGGACTTGTTCTAGGACTGATAGGTGGTGGAGGCTCCATACTTACGGTTCCTATTTTAGTGTATGCTCTGGCTTTTAATCCTGTTCTAGCAACCGCTTACTCTCTTTTTGTAGTGGGAGTGACATCATTAGTGGGCACTATTAAAAATATGATGAGAGGAATGATAGACTTTAAAACAGCTATTATTTTTGCCATTCCTGCATTTATAGCGGTATACCTCACCAGAGCTTATTTAATTCCTTCGATTCCTAAAGAACTTTTTGAGCTGGGCGACTTTCTGGTAACCAAAAACATTGCTATAATGCTCTTTTTTGCATTTATCATGCTGCTGGCATCTATATCGATGATACGCAACAAACGCGAGGAGCCTGAAGAAGAAAGCAGTATTACCTACAATTATCCACTCATCATTATAGAAGGTCTTGTAGTAGGAGTCATTACAGGAATTGTAGGTGCTGGCGGAGGTTTTTTAATCATTCCTGCCCTAGTATTACTCGCTAAATTACCAATGAAAAAAGCAGTAGCCACCTCCCTATTTATCATCGCTATTAAATCCCTAATAGGCTTTTTGGGTGACATAAAGAACTTAGAAATAGACTGGACCTTTTTACTTTCATTCACTTCAGTTTCTATTGTTGGAATCTTTGCAGGGATATGGCTCAATAAATTTATTGACGGTAAAAAGCTTAAGCAGGCTTTTGGGTGGTTTGTCCTTATCATGAGCTTCTATATTATTTATAAAGAGCTCATTACGTAACATTAGTTACCGATAAATAGGCTAATATGCACTACCTTTCTATCATTAAATTTGCTTTTTGTGTTGTGTTTCGCTTTCGCGAAAGTGAAAAAACACTCCAGCTTGAGATTGAGATTGATTAAAATAAAGAAAAATGAAAATAGAACAAATTTATACAGGTTGCTTGTCACAAGGTGCTTATTATATTGAAAGTAATGGAGAAGTGGCAATTATTGACCCACTTAGAGAGGTCACTCCGTATCTCGAAAGAGCAAAAAAGGATGCAGCAAAAATCAAATACATTTTCGAAACCCATTTCCATGCCGATTTCGTTAGTGGTCACGTGACCCTCTCCCAAAAGACTGGTGCTCCTATAGTTTTTGGCCCAAATGCAAACCCAACTTTTAAAGCGATTATTGCAAAGGATGAACAAGAGTTCTCACTAGGCAATGTGACGATCATAGCGCTTCATACGCCAGGACATACTATGGAAAGCACCACTTATTTATTGAGAGATGAGCAAGGTAACGACCGTGCTATCTTTAGTGGTGATACCTTGTTTTTAGGAGATGTGGGCCGACCAGATTTAGCTCAGAAAATGGGTGTGGTAACTAAAGAAGACTTGGCAGGATTTCTTTATGACAGCTTGCGCAATAAAATAATGCCTCTTTCAGATGATGTTATTGTATATCCTGCACACGGTGCTGGATCGGCTTGTGGTAAAAACATGATGAAGGAAACTGTAGACACCTTGGGCAATCAAAAACAAATGAATTATGCCTTAAGAGCAGACATGACCAAAGAAGAATTCATTGAAGAAGTCACACATGGATTGGTAGCTCCTCCACAATATTTCCCTCTCAACGTCCAAATGAATAAGGAGGGTTATGAAGACGTAGATCAAATACTCAAAAGAGGAACACAAGCTCTTTCACCCAAAGCTTTTGAAGCAGCCGCTAACGAAACTGGCGCTATTGTTTTAGACGTACGCTCTCAAGATGAGTTTGCACAAGGACATATTCCTAGATCTATTTTTATTGGCCTTGACGGCAGTTTTGCCCCTTGGGTAGGAACTCTTATTGCCGATGTAAAACAACCCTTACTCCTAGTTACTGCTCCAGGTCGTGAGAAGGAAACCCTTACACGACTTTCTCGAGTAGGCTTTGATCAAAGTATAGGCTATTTGGATGGTGGTTTTGAGTCCTGGAAAAATGCTGCGATGCAATACGATACGGTAGCTTCTATAACAGCTAGCCAATTTGAGAAAGAAGAAAAAGAAAGGCATTTGCCAGTATTTGACGTACGTAATGAGAGTGAATACTTTTCGGAACATGTGGTAAATGCAAAAAACACCCCTCTTGAGTTTCTCAATGACTATTTAACTTCTTTTCCTGAGGAAAGCTTTTTTGTGCATTGCGCTGGTGGATATAGAAGTATGATAGCAGCCTCTATCTTAAAGAGTCGAGGTATTCATAATTTGATCAATGTGAAAGGAGGTTTTTCTGCTATTAAAGAAACTCACATCCAGGTAACTAATTACATCTGTCCATCGAAACTTGAAACGGATAAATAATCTCATTTCCTTGACAACAGTGAAAATAACGACAAATTATGATGCGCATTTGTAGCTATCAGACTTAACTATTGTTGAGATACCTCATTTATAAAATTACTACACCTAATAGCTAACACACTTAAAAGAAGTCTTTTAAAGCAACCTGTTTAATGCTGCAAAAAAGGCACAGTTAGGGTAAAATAGTTGTTGCTTCCAAATTTTAAACTAAGCCTTTCTGAAATCGATTTTGACCCTTTAGTCATTAAAATTTTACCTTATTTCAAAAGCTTTCAAATCAAAAACATGTTGCCTATGTACTTTTTGAAAAATTAACCAAGGATAGTATAGACGCAAAAGCATTGAAAAACACCTTAGAAGAGTAAGCTTTCAAAGCCAGAAAATAGCTGCTCTTACCTCTGTAAAAGTTACAGTAGTGACATCTCTATTCTATTATGGGTTAAGCATTGATTGATAAAGCATCTCTTGGGCTCAACTTTTTACAAGATCTTCTCGCCAACTGCTACTCCTGATGCTACTGAAGTTAATCGGCTCATAAAACCTGTAAATAGGAGTGTTACACTTTTAATACATGTTACAAGATTAGCAGCTGACTATTTTATTCATCTTGTGTGACAAAGGTCACATAAAACTTTAATTAGGCAGGCTACTTTTGTCTATCAATTTATAAGAATGAAGAAAAATATAATTTTCATAATACTCAGTTTTGCAACTTTACTGCAAGTATTAGCGCAAGAAACAATACTTATTTCTAAAGAAGAAGTTGCTCTAAAGGTTATTGAAAACAACAACTCTATTAAAATTTCTCAACAGGAATTTATGGAGGCAAAAGCTAATTTCAATCAGACCAAGGCGGTGTTTTTACCCAATATAACTGCGAGTCATACAGGTATTATCACGACCAATCCACTGATGGCATTTGGATCTAAACTGAATCAAGGAATTTTAACCCAAAATGATTTTAATCCAGACTTGTTAAACAATCCAGACCGTGTTCAAAACTTTGCTACGGTAGTAGAGGTACAGCAACCATTGATCAACCTTGACGGATTGTATCAACGCAAAGCAGCTCGAGCATCTATGGAAGCCATGTCACTAAAAAGGCAACGCACCGAAGAATACTTCTCATTTGAAGTAGAGAAAGCATACATGCAATTGCAATTGGCTTACAAAGGAGTAGCTGTATTAGAAAAAGCAGAAAAAGCATCCAGAGCAACTTTAAAACTAGCTCAAGACAGATTTAAACAGGGTTATTTACAACGTGCTGATGTACTTAATATTGAGGTGCGAGTTACAGAAGTTCAAAATCAGCTACAAAACGCACAAAGCAATGTTCAAAACACCTCTAACTACCTGTCCTTTTTAATGAATGATGAAGGTTATGTGGTATATCAACCTAGTGATCGTCTTGCTGTGCAAACCATCACGGTTAAAGAACATGACTTTTCAGAAAACAGATCAGATATCAGAGCGATGCATCTGGCTACAACTGCTTACGAAGCTGCAAACAAAGCAGATCAAATGGCTTTTCTACCTCGATTGAATGCCTTTGGATCTTACGAATTATATGATGACAACCTTTTTCAAGCTAGTGCCAATGGTTATATAGTTGGAGCACAATTGAGTTGGGATCTTTTTAAAGGATCTCAACGCATAGGTCAAACCCAAAAAAGTAAAGCCACGCTAGAGAAATCAAAGCTTGAATATGAGCAGTATATATCACAAAGCAAACTCGAGCTCCAAAAAGCACTGCGCATGCTTACCGATGCAGGTAACAGATTAAAACTATCTGAACTCGCTTTAGAACAGTCTCAGGAATCATTGCGCATACGCACCAATAGATTTAAAGAAGGTCTTGAGAAAACTTCAGACTTATTGGGTGCCGAAACACAATTTGCCCAAAAACAGATGGAATACTATCAAACCATTTTTGAATTCAATTATGCGCAAGCCTACCTCGCCTTTTTAACTAAAACAACCTGATGACCATCAACAAGCCTATATGACCTCTAGATACTGCCTCACTATAAAACAAAAAAAAATGAAAAACATATATATCATAAGCAGCCTACTTATTGCTTTACTCGCCACAAGCTGTGATGACAAAAAAGCTTCAACCATAGAAAACTCTGCAGAAGCAATTCCTGTCACAGTGCAAGCTGTTACAGATAATACCAACAGTTATTTTCTAGCTGTAAGCGGTAAAGTACAAGCTGAAAACAGCGCCCAATTAAGCACACGTATGATGGGTTATGTCAATAGCGTTGCTGCAAATGTTGGTGATCAAGTGAATGAAGGTCAATTATTAATGTCCATCAACAACACCGATCTACAAGCCAAAAAAGCCCAAATTAATGCAGGTATTTCAGAAGCTACCGCCGCCTTTAACAATGCTCAAAAAGACTACAATCGCTTTAAAAACTTGTTTGCTGAAAATAGCGCATCACAAAAAGAATTGGATGACATGACAGCCCAGTTTAATATGGCAAAAGCACGATTAGAAAGTGCCAAGCAACTGAAAAATGAAATCAATGCACAACTTGCTTATACCAATATAACCGCACCTTTTAGCGGTGTGATTACCAGTAAAAATGTAAAAAAAGGCGATATGGCAAGTCCAGGGCAACCGCTTATTTCCATAGAAGCTCCGGGTGATTTTGAAGTCATGGCCCTAGTTCCAGAGAGCGAAATATCCCAAATCAAATCAGGTACTCAAGTAAACGTCATGATCAGCTCTATAGATGCAACACTTACTGGAAGCGTAAAAGAGGTGAGCACTTCTGCCCAGCAAACCGGCGGTCAGTACTTAGTGAAAATTGCCTTAGATAAAACAGAGGTACCCGTACTATCAGGAATGTTTGCTACAGTAAATTTCCCTTTAGAGAGAAAGGCTACCAACAACAGCATGTTCATCCCTAGATCGGCACTGGTTACCAATGGGCAGCTCTCTGGAGTTTACACGGTAAGCGAGAGCAATACAGCCCTGTTAAGATGGTTGCGATTGGGTAGAAATGTAGGTGATCAGGTAGAGGTGCTATCTGGCCTTAATGTGAATGAGAGCTTTATTCTCACTGCAAACGGCAAACTTTTCAACGGGGCGAAAGTGTCCATACAATAACTTAATACTGCGTGAAGCATAGCCGTCAACCTCTTTTTTAGTAATGTTCCGCTTTCGCGAAAAGTGCCAAAAAAAGATAGACAGCTCTCGATAGAAATCGGAATGCCTTTTAAAACGCTCAAAAAATATACCTAATGAAAGAAGGATTAGCCGGCAAAGTTGCCAAAGTCTTTATGAATTCCAAGCTGACAGTGCTTTTAATGATCGTATTTATGGTCGTAGGTGTGTACAGTTCGTTTTTAATACCCCGAGAAGAAGAACCACAAATAGACGTCCCAATGGCCGATATTTTTGTCGGATACCCTGGCGCCAACCCTACAGAGGTAGAATCTCGCGTAATCAAACCTTTGGAACAACTCATTTCCAACATCAAAGGAGTGGAATATGTCTATTCTACTTCTATGAAAGAACAAGGAATGGTGATTGTTCAATTTTATGTAGGAGAAGATATTGAACGTAGTTTTGTAAAGCTCTACAACGAAATCAACAAACATATGGATCAAATGCCAGAAGGTGTCACTATGCCACTGGTAAAAACACGTGCCATAGATGATGTTCCCATGTTAGGACTAAGCCTGTGGAGTGAAAACTATAACGGTTTTCAATTGGGACAAATGGCGCAAGAACTAAAAGCTGAAATTGAAAAAGTAAACGATGTTGCCATTACCCATAAAATAGGCGGCAGTGAACGTCAGTTGCGCGTAGTACTGGACAAGAATAAACTAGCTGCCAGCGGTCTGGATTTTATGTCGGTCTCTAAAATGATCAAGGCAAATAATGCCCAGTTGAACTCCGGTACTTTTGATCGAAATGATACCGAATTTACTGTCAACACAGGAAAATTCCTGACGAGTGCAACCGATGTGGAAAACCTGGTGGTCGGTGTACAACAAAATCAACCGATTTATTTAAAGCAAGTAGCTCAAATCATAGATGGCCCACAAGTACCTCAGAGTTATGTGAGTTTAGGTTTTGGTCAAGGAAGTGACAAAAAAACAGAGTACCTATCTGAATATCCTGCGGTGACTTTATCTGTTGCAAAACGCAAAGGTGCCGATGCTATGAAAATTGCAGATATTATTATAGATCGAGTAGCGCATTTACGCAAGACTTTGATACCTGACGATGTTCATGTAGAAATCACAAGGAATTATGGTGAAACAGCTTCTCAAAAAGTATCTGAACTGCTCCTGCACCTCATCGGGTCTATCTTTGCCGTTACATTTGTAGTCATGCTGGCTATGGGCTGGCGCGGTGGATTGGTAGTATTTTTATCAGTACCTGTCACCTTTGCATTGACCCTATTAAGCTATTATGCGCTGGACTATACTTTGAACAGAATCACGCTTTTTGCATTAGTTTTTGTGACAGGTATCGTGGTGGACGACTCCATTATTATTGCAGAGAACATGCACCGGCATTTTAAAATGAAACGTCTACCCTTTAAGGATGCCGCACTATACGCCATTAACGAAGTTGGAAACCCTACCATACTTGCGACATTTACGGTGATCGCATCGGTATTACCTATGGCATTTGTTTCTGGACTGATGGGACCATATATGGCTCCAATGCCTATAGGAGCTTCTATTGCTATGATATTATCGCTCTTTGTAGCCCTGACCATTACCCCGTACTTAGGATATATTTTCTTAAGAGAAAAAGAGAAAAAAGGAGCTGTTAAAAAAGCAGAAAAACCACTAGAAGAAACTTTGATTTACAGATGGTATGATAAGTTTCAACGTCCCTTGATGGAAAGTCGCTCCAAACGCTGGTTGTTCTTAGGGGGTACCTTCGTGATTCTACTAGCTACTATGGGCTTGTTTTTTACCAATTCTGTCGCTGTAAAAATGCTTCCATTTGATAACAAAAACGAATTTCAAGTAATCATTGATATGCCCGAAGGAACTACTTTGGAGCGCACTGCTGTGGTTACTCAAGAAATTGCTCAATACTTGTCCTCAAGACCTGAAGTAGTGAACTACCAAAACTATATAGGTACCTCTGCACCTATTACTTTTAATGGATTGGTACGTCACTATGATTTACGTGGCGGTAGTAATATGGCAGACATTCAAGTCAACCTTATTGATAAAGGGGAACGTGATGCACAAAGTCATGACATAGCAAGCCTATTAAGACCTGACATTAAAAAAATTGCAGCAAAATACAATGCCAATGTCAAACTAGTAGAAGTTCCACCAGGACCGCCTGTTTTATCTACTATTGTTGCTGAGGTCTATGGACCAAATTACGAGGGGCAAATAGCAGTAGCTAATGAGGTTAAAAATATCTTGAAAAACACAGATGATGTGGTGGATATAGACTGGATGGTTGAAGACGACCAAACAGAATATCAATTCACTATTAACAAAGAAAAAGCAATGTTATATGGAGTAGCTCCTCAACAAATTGCTCAAACCATGAATTTAGCTTTGTCTAACCGCCCTATCACATCGCTCTACGATGAAGATGCGGTGCAACAAATAGGAATTGTCTTGGCTCTGGAAGAAAAAGAAAAGTCCACCGTGCAAGATATTTCACAATTACGCGTCACATCAAATCAAGGGGATATGATACCTATTGCCGATTTGGTAGATATTTCAAAAACCATAAGTGCTAAAAGCATCTATCGTAAGAATCAAAAACGAGTAGTCTACGTCATGGCCGATATGGCTGGCGAACTAGAAAGTCCTGCCTATGCTATATTAGGAATGGAAGAAAAGTTAAAAGCCATTCCTATGCCAGAAGGCTATGCAATTAATGAAATGTACTTGGGACAACCGGACTTTGAAGATGATTACACCGTGAAGTGGGATGGTGAATGGCAAATTACATTAGAAGTATTTAGAGATTTAGGTATCGCCTTCTTGGGTGCTATCATTTTGATCTATATTTTAATTGTAGGATGGTTTCAAAATTTCAAAGCGCCTATAGTGATGATGGTAGCCATACCTTTATCCTTAATCGGTATTATTTTAGGCCACTGGTTAATGGGAGCTTTCTTTACCGCTACCTCATTTATTGGAATGATTGCTTTGGCAGGAATTATGGTCAGGAACTCGGTATTGCTGATCGACTTTATCAATTTACGAACTGACGAAGGCGTGCCTTTAAAACAAGCCGCTATTGAAGCTGGAGCGGTGCGTACAACACCTATTTTATTAACAGCTGGAACCGTGGTTATTGGGGCTTTTGTCATATTATTTGACCCTATTTTCCAAGGACTGGCCATCTCCTTAATGGGTGGAACTATTGTTTCTACAGTGCTCACCTTATTGGTAGTGCCACTGGTGTATTACATGATAGAAAAGAAAAATTATAAATAACAATTGGCAACCTCGAGTTTTTCAGCTGGGCTGGAACTATCAAATCAGATAAAACGATGAAATTAATCATAGTCACAACAGCAGAGGAGTTTAAAAGTGATGTATTGAAACTCTTTAAAAATGCACAAATAGAAAACCTGAGCACTTCTCCTATTGGAGGTTATAAAAATAAAGCGAATTTATTAAGTGCCTCTAATTGGTTTTCTGGTTTAGATTCTGGAACAAAGTCCTGTATGTTTTTCTCTTTTACAGATGATGAGCATATTGATATTTTGTTTCGGTTGGTAGAAGAATTTAATTCCACATTAGAAACGAACAATCCCGTTAAGGCAGTGGTGGTTCCCATAGAAAGATTTATATAAATAATAAAACAAAAATTATGTTAAACAAATATTTTAGAGTGATCGTAGGTACTATGGTTTTATTGAGCGTTGTACTAACGGTTTATGTCAACCCAAATTGGATGTGGTTTACGGTTTTTATAGGAGTAAATTTGATACAATCTGCTTTTACCAAGTGGTGCTTATTAGAAACCATCTTGATGAAATTGGGTGTGAAAAAAGAAGCGGCTAGCTGTGCTGTTCCATCTTCTAAGGAATAGGCACTAAAGGTAAATAAGCAAAAAACCACGCTGTTTTTATAGCGTGGTTTCTTTTATTGGATTCCTTTTATAGGGTTCTAAGCTTTTGCTATGTGGCTAATTGATTTTTTCAATCACACTGCCACAGGTCAACATCGCATCTCCGTAATACGGATTTTTTATATCTTTTTCGGTACTCAACCACACAGCACCTTTGTTGTTGTTGGCCATAGGGCATTTCTGCACATAAATAGGTGTTGCTCCTTCTACATTCATCGCTATAGGAACCATATTTTCATTAAGTGTCACGTAATGATCGCGTTGATTTTCCAACTTATCATTTTGAGCAATGGCGTCGAGGATTTCTATACTTTTCTTAATATGAGATTGCTCCATTTGTCCTAAACTTCCTCTAGGTATAGTCTTTAAATATTTGGATGTCGCTTTCGCGAAAGCGGAAACCTGCTCAGAATCACTTTTTACAAAAGCATCTTTCATTTGCAAATAAGATTGTAAAACCTCGTTAAAATCCTTCTGAAAGCTCTCAGAGAATTTCATTTTCATTTCAGACAAGGGCATCTCAGAAACCTCTTGCTTCCCTTGGTTCATCATGGAGTTTTTACCTTGTAATTGAGCAGCTGCGTCCACTGTGAACGTACCGTTGGTAACAATCTCATCACCCTTTTGAAGACCAGCAGTAATGGTATAATTTTCACCACTACGATTACCAATGCTCACTTCACGCATTTCAAAAACAGGTTCGTTAGGATTTGTTTTAATGTAAACTACCGAGCGTTCTCCCGTCCACATCACAGCACTTGCAGGAACTCTAAGTGATTCTTCGTTTTTATTTATTTCCCCTTTCAATTTACCAGTAACAAACATTCCTGGCTTAAAAATACCCTCTGTATTTTGAAGTGTTGCTCTTAGGCTAATCGTGCGAGTAGCATTGTTAAGCACAGGATCTATAAAAGATACGCTGGCATCAAATTCCTTATTAGCATATGCGTTAGTGGTTACTTTTAGTTGTTGCCCTACTTTAAGACTAGCTAGTTGACTTTCATAAGCGTCAAATTCTGCCCAAACCGAATTCAGGTTATTTAGTTTTAAAATAGGTTGTCCTTGCTTTAAATAATCACCTTCGGCTGCCATGACTTGCACTACTGTTCCTGAAACCGTTGCGTAAACTGGGAAGTTATCCCTTACCTTCCCTGAAGACTCTACAGCGTTAATTTGACTTTCCGATAGTTTCCAATTCTTTAATTTGGTTTTTACCGCTTGATACAATCCTGGTTGAGATTCTTTTAAAGAAGCTGCTGTAATTAATTCTTGTTGAGCTGCTACCAGTTGAGGTGCATATATCGTGGCTAATAATTGTCCCCGACTTACTTGCTGGCCTTCGTAACTTATATTCAGTTGTTCCAAACGACCATCAAAATAACTGGACTGAACAGCATTATTTTCTTCGTTAGCAGCAATCTTCCCAGATAGCGACATCATTCCCTCATCATCAGAAGCCACACTGCTACCTACCTTAATGGTTTGAATATTAGCGAGTGCCATGGCATTTTTGGTCATTTTGATTTCATTTGCCGCAAGACCTTCGGCACTTGATTGTACTGGAATAAGCTCCATACCGCAAATAGGACAATCCCCAGGCGCTGAAGTCATAATTTGTGGATGCATGGAGCAGGTCCACATTTGTTCAGCTGTTTCACTAGAATGATCGTGAGTGTCAGAACCCGCTGTACTGGAATTACTCTCAGCATTATGGTTTCCAAATAAGAGCCACCCGGCCAACAAGCCTGTGACTACTGCAATTCCTATATATAAAATATTCTTTTTCATAATTTTTAATTTTCATTGGTCAGCACAAACCTGCGCCAGGGATTGAGGCGGCATCCTTTTTTGTGGCTTTTTAGCCATTAAAAAGATAGAGCCGAAAGCGCGCTCGGGCGCCATAATACTATTGTTTATCATGATCAGGTCCTTTATTCATTTCTTTAATTACTACCACCCTACTTTTTTAATTTTATAATCGTTGGCGAACTGGTGAACCAAAGTAAAAAGCCACTTAACACGGTAATCAATCCCAATAGAGAAAATATTCTAAGGACAAGAGTGTTAAAATCATCACGTCCTTGATAGTCCATGGTATGTGTCATCCATAAAAAATCAAACCAACGCCAATCCCGATGACGAACAGTTTGAAAAGCTCCGTTCTCTATAGCTACGTAAGCTTTGAGGTTTTGATCGGTCTTATAGGAGATCTCATAAGCTGGCAAAGGCCTGCCACGGTATTCATGATGATCATCTACGCTTTCAATACGTTGTATGTGATCCAACTCTAAGTCTGAGAGCATGTAGCGCGCTGCTACTTTGATGGCCTCATCTGCGGTTAGTTCATTTTTCTTTGCCCCTGTACGGGCATTATAAAGTACTGCTTCATTAATCCAGTAATAAGGTGAATTTGCGATATCTAGCAATTCCAAAGATCGAATAGGCTCTTGGATCTTCAACTCAGAGCTTCCCAACAAATTCGAGAATGCAGTTTGATTTGGCACTTCCTTTTTGAATTGGTCGCCATGTATCTCATCAATATCTGTCCAGCTAAAATACATACCACTAATGGTCCACATTAAAAACTGAATTCCTAAAAAGATACCTAAATACCGATGTGCTTTTCTAATCTTAAGCGCTGTTTTTCTCTTTACCATTTTAGTTTACTTCAAAGGGAAATTCGATAAGGATCTTTTCCCAACTCAACGTTATTCTACCTGAGCTATCGCTGGTCTTTATCACTTTGTATTCTAAATGTTCCTGAATATCTTCATTGGTTTGAGGAGTGATCTTCAATCGCACTACATCATCTTTTTTATCGTATTCATCCTTGCCGTGTTGGTCCCAGTTGCTATTGAAAATAACCGTCCATTCTTTCTCATTAGGAATTACAAAAAATCCGTATTTCCCTGCTTTCAGTTTCTTGCCGGCTATGCTTAGATCCTTATTGGTTTCCATCCAAGTTGCCTGATGCGCGCCTGCCTGCCATACCACATTATAAGGAAGTAAGCCTCCAAAAACAATACGATCGCGAACTCCAGGTGATGAATAGTCAAAATGGATGTGTGCATCACCTATCATAGCCATCGCGCTGGTATGCGGACTCAATGGTTTTTTCTTGACAGGCTCTGCTTGGGGTGTTTCTTGCTGCGTTATTTGGTTATCTGGTACAACATCAACCTCCTGTGAGGTTTCTTTGCAAGCACTCATTAGTACGAGGCCTAGAAAAATAATAGTGTATTTCATTATACGTATAGATTAATTGATTGATATTGATTTGAGTCTTAAGGCATTTGCAATAACTGAAACAGAGCTAAAACTCATCGCTACCGCTGCAATCATAGGCGATAATAATATTCCGAAAAAAGGAAATAATACTCCAGCGGCAACAGGCACTCCTAAGGTGTTATAAATCAGTGCGAAAAATAGGTTTTGCTTGATATTCTTCATCACTGCATGGCTTAATTTTTTTGCTTTAAGAATTCCTTGTAAATCGCCTTTTACTAAGGTAATCATAGCGCTTTCGATGGCAACATCAGTACCGGTCCCCATCGCAATACCTACGTCACTTTTTGCAAGTGCCGGTGCATCGTTGATACCGTCACCTGCCATGGCAACCACTTTACCTTGTTCTTGTAATTTGGTAACCTCTTGCAGCTTGTCCTCTGGTAACATACCTGCTTTAAAATCGGCTAGGTGGAGTTCGCTGGCGACCGCTTGTGCGGTGTCGTGGTTGTCACCAGTGAGCATGATCACGGCAATACCTTTTTCTTGCAGCTCTTTGATGGCCTTAGCGCTGGTTGCTTTTATTTGATCACCTATGACCACATATCCAGACACTTCACCATCTATAGCCAAGTAAGAAACGGTCTTCCCTTGTTTCTGAAAGGACTGTACTTCAGTTTCCATTTCAGATGCTATGGAAGCTTTTGCGTATTCCATCATTTTGGTGTTTCCTAAAGCCAGCTTTTTACCCTCAACGCTTCCTTCCACTCCTTTACCAGTAACGGCACTAAAGTTTTCGGTTATTGAGAGTTCGACTTTCTGCTCCTTAGCATATTTCACCGTAGCTTCAGCAAGTGGATGCTCGCTGGAACTGTTGAGGGATGCTATAAGCTGGGTTATTTGGTCCCTATAGCGATCAGGGCGGTCTCCGAAGACCCCTATTTTTTCCACTGTGGGTTTCCCTTCCGTAATGGTTCCTGTTTTATCAATGATCAAGGTATCTACCTTATCCATTTTCTCAAGAGCCTCTGCATTTTTAATCAACACTCCATTTTGTGCCCCTTTACCTACTCCTACCATAACGGACATGGGGGTTGCTAGTCCTAGCGCACAAGGACAGGCGATAATCAACACTGCAATAGCGTTGACTAAGGCATATACATAGGCTGGCTCTGGACCCCAAATCGCCCAAATAACAAAAGTAATCAGTGAAATTACTACCACTACAGGAACAAAGTATCCAGAAACAGTATCGGCTAATTTTTGAATAGGTGCACGACTGCGACTGGCATCGTTGACCATTTTTACGATTTGAGAAAGTAAAGTGTCACTTCCTACTTTTTCGGCTTTCATCAAAAAGGATTGATTGCCGTTAATGGTACCACTACTAACTTTGTCGTCTTTAGCTTTGTCCACAGGAATAGGTTCTCCAGAGATCATGGATTCATCCACCGTAGTTTTTCCTTCGGTAATCACACCGTCCACAGGGATTTTATCGCCTGGCTTCACCCGTAGCATATCCCCTTTTTGAATTTGGTCAATGGATACTTCTTCTTCATTTCCATCTACAACACGCATTGCTTTATTGGGTGCGAGCTTCAGTAATTCCTTGACTGCCGAGTTGGTTTTGCTATGTGCACGCGCTTCCAATACCTGACCCATCAATACTAAGGTTAGAATCACGGTAGCGGCTTCAAAATAAACGTGCACTGCTCCGGAGTCTGTTTTAAATTGTGCTGGAAAGAAGTCTGGAAACAACATCCCAAAAACACTGAACAGCCACGCCACACTAGCACCTATACCGATAAGGGTAAACATATTGAGGTTCCAGGTTTTTATACTTCTGAAAGCGCGTTCCAAGAACATCCAAGTTGCATAAAACACAACAGGAATGGAGAGGCCAAATTGGATCCAGTTCCAGCCTTTTTGTTCCATTATATCATACAATGGATTGTTAGGAATCATCTCGCTCATAGCGATAAAGAAAATGGGTAGCGTAAAAGCGAGTGCGATCCAGAATTTCTTTAATAACTTTTGATAGGTCTTCTCTTCTGCAGAACTGTCTGCTTGCATTGGGACTAAGTCCATACCGCAAATAGGACAAGCTCCTGGTTCGTCTTTCAGCACTTCTGGATGCATAGGACAAGTCCATTGTTCACTAGTAGTGACCGATAAATTTTGTTCTTCTACAAGATCCATCCCACAGACCGGACAGTCGCCTGGCTTGTTATAGGTTTTGTCATCCTCGCAGTGCATGGGACAATAGAACGTTCCTGTTCCTTTGGAGCGCTTGGAAGCTGGAGCTTGAATGTCAGAAGAAGCAGATTTTTTATATTCAGAAGCAGACGAATGAATACTGTAGCTGCCACCATCGTTTTTCAAGGCTTCTTGAAAGGTCGCTATAGGAATATGTGATTCCATTTCTATTATAGCCTCCTCTTTTTCCAAGTTGACAGATGCATTGCTCACACCATCCACTTCAGAAAGTGTTTTTTCAACGTGACTACGGCAACCATTGCAGGTCATTCCGTGTATGTGATAGGTGTGTTTCATTGGAGCATTCTTTTGTTCTTAAGATACTAAATTATGCTGTGTAAACAGCATGTTTTGTCCCAGTTAAGGTTGATGTTAACCCAATTTGGTTAAAGGCATGCTGTTCTAATTTCAATGTTTCAGTAAGTAGTCCTAGACATCCTTGTAAGGGAGTTGAATTACTTTACCAGAGGAACACTATTATTAAAATTAAGTTTACAGGCGGCTATTTTATTCGTGGGTATGACCGTTTGCGGTATGTTCTTCATTTTTTATGAGTGTCATGCCACAAGAATCACAAGTACCCTCTTTATCACTACCGCTGTCTTTACAATGCATAGGACATACGTAAGCAGAAGTGTATTCATCTCCTTGATCTACTTCGGTTGTTGGTTTTGTCTCTGCCTCGTTTTCTTTACAAGACACCATTGAAATAGTTGCCATGATGAGCATTGCTCCTAAGATTGATTTTAAATTTTTCATTGTTTTTTGATTTATGGATTTACTAAATAATTAACTACTGCACTCTGTCGGTAGTATATGCTTATTGCTTTTATTTGATTGATCTGGAATTTCAATTGCAACTCTTGTATATCAAGAAGATCATTAAAATCTATGGTTCCAGTCTCGTAATTTTTGATAAGAATTTCTTCGGCATTTTGGGCCTGTTTTAAGTTTTTATGTTGGGTATTAAATTTAATTCGGGCTTGATTGCGTTGTGATATCGCTTTCGCGAAAGCGGATTCTAACACATTCAATCGATTGTCTTTTTGAGCTGCGATTTCTAACTGACGTAGTTCGTTCTGTTTGCTTTTGGAATCGTATTGTTTACTAAAAATAGGAATGGAAACCGATAGCATAGGCATAAATATATCCTTACCGTTATCGCTAAAATTCATATCAGCACGCTCAGAAACAGGCACATAATCCACTCCAATGCCTATCATAGGATTTCGTTCTGCTTGATTCAACAACTCTGATTGAGTAATGGATTCATAGAGCTTATCGTACTTGAGTAATTCAGGGTGAAGACTTAATACATCTTGCGCATAAGCTATATCTTCTTCAGGTAACAAGAACTCTTCAACTACTGTTACCCCTTTGTTTCCGTCTTGATTCAATAGTTTATTAAAGGAGGTTTGTTCTCCTAAATAGACTTGTTCTAAAACATCCTTTTGCTGTTGCAGCTCGTTCTGTCTGATCTGTAATCGCAACACATCTACTGCTGTTGCTTTACCTACCTCAATAGAAGTAAGTGCTAGACGTTGGTAGGTTTTTAAGAGTTGGATATTTTTATCGAGAACCCTTTGTTCTGCTCTGATTTCATATAGGCTGTAATAGGACTGAGAAACAGCTAGCGCCAATTTGCGTTTTGCAATGGCTACTTCAACAAATTCTGCATCTGCCATGGAGCTTGCATAATTTTCTCTCGCGGTAATAGTACCAAACCAAGGCAACATTTGTCTTGCTGAAAATCTAGCCCGTTGAGCTCCTGTTCTGGTTTCTGGTTCGCTTACAAAATAGCCTGCGCTTAATTCTGTATTGGGAATCCAGTCCACTTCATTTACTTTTTCTTCAGCGATGTTGTAGCGGAGGTTGTAAGCCTGGATTTCTGGATTGTTTTGTTGAGCTGTATTGATGTATTGTTCTAAGACTTGCGCTGTAGCTGAGTGAAAAGCGAAAAGTGAAAAGTGAAAAATGATGGCGATATGTAGCAATGATTTCATGCTCTTTTCTTGAAACACATTGAAATTGCTCAACCGTTTAGAGAAAGTCAAGTCGGCGATTAGCGTTCTTATTAATCGGGTATAATTATGTAATCTAGGTTTTTTCATCTTAAAGTTTTGATTTAGCTGTTTTAACGCTGCTAACAAGCATTGCCACTAATTCTTTACATTTTCCTTTTAATTCTTGATGTTGAGGTGAAACGAGATAGCCTGTATCCTTCAATAAATCCAGCCAGTACAATGTTTCATTTGCTTCTTTCAAAGCGATGCTCATTTTATTGATGAAGTCTTTCGCACTTTGTGCAAATTCTGCCTCTCTAATTAACGCACCTATTGCTGTACCGCTGCGAAGCAATTGTTTACTAAGCACAAATTCTTTCTTTTCAGAAACTAAAAATTGAGAAAGCTTCACCACCTCAATGGCAAAGGCATAACTTTTTGTTTTTAAAATACTCTCTCCCATTATTCTTACTTTTCACTTTTAGTTTTTCACTTCTCACTTTCCACTTTTCACTTTTAGTTTTTCACTTTAAACTTTTCACTTTAATTCTTTAGTCTTGATTATTGATTCCTCAATTTTAGGGAGTTTCCGCGAAAGAAAAAATTCTTCTCTCCAACTGTAAAGAACAGGCACCAAGAAATAGGAAGTTATATCGATCACCATTCCTCCTAAAATCGGGATCGCCATAGGGATCATGATGTCACTTCCTTTTCCAGTCGAAGTCAGTACAGGAAGTAAGGCAAGGATGGTAGTTACTGTAGTCATCAAACAAGGACGAATACGTTGCTGAGCAGCTTCTAATGCAGCGTGACGTATGCCTTTTATATCCGCTGGTTTTTCACGGTCAAAGGTTTGCTTGAGGTAGGTGGCCATAACCACACCGTCATCAGTAGCTATACCAAACAAGGCTATAAAACCAACCCAAACTGCCACACTTAAATTGATGGTTTTCATGTTAAATAGGTCGCGCATGTTCTCGCCAAAAAAACTGAAATTAAAAAACCAATCTTGACCATAGAGCCATATCATTATAAAACCACCGGCAAAAGCAACGGTGATTCCTGTAAATACCATAAGCGAAGTACCTACAGATCTGAACTGGAAATAAAGTATGAGAAAAATAATGATCAGTGCAAGTGGAACCACCACTGAAAGTGTCTTCTCTGCACGCAATTGATTTTCGTAAGTTCCTGTAAATTGGTAACTGATTCCTTTAGGGACGATCAAGTCTCCATCAGCTATTTTTTGTTGGATTAACGCTTGGGCATTTTCCACCACATCTACTTCGGCAAATCCATCGAGCTTATCAAAGAGCACATAACCTATCAAAAAAGTATCTTCACTTTTAATCACTTGTGGACCTTTTTCATAACGTATGTCTACCAGTTCTCCCAAAGGAACAGGGCTGCCTTTCTCTACTGGTACATAAATCTTTTTAAGATCGTCTGGATTGCTCCTTAATTCTCTTGGGTAACGCACGCGCACCCCATAACGTTCTCGACCTTCTACCGTTTGTGTCAATGGCATCCCACCAACAGCCACTTGTAAAATTTGCTGAACATCCATAACCGATATACCGTATCGCACTAATTGCTCGCGTTTGATATCGATTAATAAATAGGGCTTGCCTACAATACGGTCTGCAAAAACCGCTTGTTCTTTTACACCTTCGGCTTGTTTGATAAGGTCTTCTAATCGTAACCCAAAAGCTTCAATTTGTGCTACATCTTGGCCTTTTACTTTGATTCCCATAGGTGCTCGCATTCCTGTTTGCAGCATGACCAGTCGGGTTTCAATAGGTTGTAATTTAGGAGCAGAGGTCACCCCTGGCAACTTGGTCACCCTGACGATTTCATTCCATATATCATCTGGACTTTTAATTTCAGGTCGCCAGTTGCGATAGTATTCCCCATCTTCATCATGAACCAGATGCTTATCTTCAACATTAAATGGGTCTCTTAATTTTGACGCATCGTATTCCTTAATACCAGCCTCTATATCCGTATTAGGATTGATGACAAGAAGATCGTCTTTTGTTATAAAAAGTCCGTTTTCATTTACTTTATAACGCTGTCGTTCTCCATTTTCATTGCGCATGTATTCAGACTTGTACTGAATCATGTTTTCGTACATAGAAAGAGGAGCTGGATCCAGCGCACTCTCTGTTCGACCAGATTTACCTACTACAGTTTCTATCTCTGGAATGCTAGCTACTGCCATATCTAATTGCTGGAGTACGCGTTTGTTTTCTTCGGCACCGGCATGTGGTAAAGAAGTTGGCATTAAGAGGAAGGAGCCTTCATTAAGTGACGGCATGAATTCTTTTCCTGTGTTGTTCATGATCCATACACCAGAAACAAGTACTGCTGCAGGAATCACTAAAAACAAGAGCTTGTTTGCTAATGCCCATTCCAAAATCTGACCGTAATACCTTCTCAATACAGAAAATATTCCGAGAATTCCAAAGCAAATGATGGATACAAAAATTAGATTTATAAGAATGCTTCTATCAAAGCCTAGTGGTCTCCAATAGGTTGCCAGTAATACCACTATAGCGGCTGATGCGATAATGATGTTTATAAGATTGGCACGCTTTCGCGAAAGCGTATTCCTCAAAGTTAACAGTGCTGTACTACCAAAAGCAATTAAAATCAATCCCAACCAGTATCCGTAAATGATAGCCAAAACACCTACTGCAATCAGTGAACTATTCCACACATAATTGAAGGAGTTTTTAATGTTCTTCTTCTTAAATAAATACGCAGCTAATGGCGGTATGATAAACAAGGCAATGACTAAAGAGGCCGAAAGTGCCATGGTTTTTGTAAATGCTAGGGGTCTGAACAGTTTACCCTCGGCGCCTATCATTGTAAAGACGGGTACAAAACTGATGATGGTTGTCAGAACAGCTGTTAAAATAGCTCCTGAAACCTCAGCTGTTGCATTGTATATAATTTCATTTGTGGTGAATTCCTCTCCGCTTTCCCTAAAGCGTAACTTCTCATCATCCATATGCCGAATCATATTTTCGGCTAGAATGACGCCCACGTCGACCATAGTACCAATAGCGATGGCGATACCAGAAAGTGCGACAATATTAGCATCTACGTTGAATATTTTCATGGTCACAAAAACCATCAAAACAGCTACGGGCAATAGTCCAGAAATCAAAATAGAAGCTCTTAGGTTGAAGAGCATGATGATGATCACTAAAATGGTGATGAGGATTTCTAGTGTCAGTGCCTCACTTAGTGTGTCCAAGGTTTCTTCAATAAGCTCTGTACGGTCATAAAAAGGAACTACGGTGAGTTGTGAGGTGCTCCCGTCTGCCAATACTTTTGAAGGCAGTCCAGCTTTGAGTTCTTTAATTTTTGCTTTTACATTATTGATGACTTCCATAGGGTTTGCGCCATAACGAGCTACCACTACTCCTCCGACTACTTCAGCTCCTTCTTTGTCAAGGATACCACGCCTAGATTGGGGTCCTAAATGTACCTTTGCCACATCTTTAATGCGCAATGAGGTGAAGTTTTCTGAAGTAACGACGGCATTCTCTATGTCGGCTATTGACTTGATATACCCCAGACCGCGAACGACATATTCTGCTTGATTAATTTCTAAGGTTTGTGCCCCTATATCTTGATTGCTTTCCTTTACTGCTTTGACAATTTGGTTGAGACCTATCTTGTATTGACGCATTTTTTCAGGATCAACATCTACCTGATATTCCTGAACATACCCACCTATAGAAGCTACTTCTGAAACCCCACTGGCACCAGAAAGGGCATACTTTACATAGTAATCCTGAATGCTGCGCAGTTCTTGTAAATCCCATCCACCAGTTACATTCCCTTTTTTATCACGCCCTTCTAAAGTGTACCAATATATTTGACCTAAACCTGTCGCATCGGGTCCTAAGGTAGGATTGACATCATCTGGCAATAAATTAGCCGGCAGCGAATTCAACTTCTCTAAAATCCGACTGCGGGACCAATAGAACTCTACATCTTCTTCAAAAATGATGTAGATACTGGAAAAACCAAACATAGAAGAACTTCGAATTGTTTTGACTCCAGGAATACCTTGCAATGAAGTGGTTAAAGGATAGGTAATCTGGTCTTCAATATCTTGTGGAGATCTACCTTGCCATTTGGTAAAAACAATTTGCTGATTCTCTCCAATATCAGGAATCGCATCTACTGCCACAGGATCGGAAGGTAAAAAACCCGTATCCCAACCAAAGGGTGCGTTGACAATACCCCAACCTACCAATAGGGTGATCATTAAAACGGCAACGAGTTTATTCTCTATAAGGAATTTGATCGTTTTATTAAGCATATGCTATGATAATTAAACAGTTATAAAAGGGTTGTACTTCTGTTGACAGAAAAACAATCACGGTACAATTTGCCCTAGATGTAAGAATCAAAGTACTTCTGCGCCATCCTTCTAATTGCAAAAGAACGGAGCCTAGCGTTTAAAAATCAAATTAAGAACGACTGGTGCAGCACCTGCACATTGCGTTTGACAAAAGGAGGGGGGTAATCTACAAAAACAACATCAGTAAGTGGTTGTACACCAAATTGACTGATATAAGAATAGGCGAATAAGGCAACAAAGACCTGTTGCTCCAAGCTAAGTTTTGAGAAATGATCTTTTAAATCATCTTGCCCTGTGATTATTAACTGCTCGTCTGAACAACAGGACTGTTTTTTCATCTCTTGATGGTCACAACTTAAAGTTACAACTGCCTTTTCCATTTTGCAAGAAGCTGCATTGTGGAAGAAGGAGTAATCCACCATCGTATCCCCACAATAATGCATATCTATAGTGAATGACATTGTAGTCACAAGTACTGCAAAAGCCATAACAACTGCTATTGATCTATGGAATCGTTGTTTCATTATATCACAAATATAATTTTTTTTTTTCATTTTGATAATATTTAATCGATTTGCTCTCTTTTGAAAGTGTGATCACATCATCATGAAAAGCTGCAGTATACAATAAGACAAATAAGAACCCTTATAACACTAAACAAACTTAAATTTTTGGAAGCCGGGTTTTGTATTCTTAGCATCTGCTAAGTCTTTATTATTCTGAAAAGATTAACTAGATCAAAAGCGGTATTTTATTTGTACGAACCATAGGGACCTGCACAAAACATCAAAATTAGAATGTACTTCTGACCTAAGTCATTTCTCTTTAGTTGTCTTACTTCTAACTTCGCCAATAAATATTGTCTAACTAAATACTATAAAATTATGTCACTAGTAAAATTTAAAAGAACACCTATTGGAAACCTCATGACCACTGACCTTTTTGATAATGACGGTTTTTTTGAGAACCTGTTATGGAACAAGAAGCTAGATCAGCCAGCTTTGAATATTAAGGAAACGGATGATTCTTTCGAAGTAGAATTAGCGGCTCCTGGATTTGACAAGAAAGATTTTGATGTCACAATTGAAGAAGGCTGTTTAAAGATCACTGCAGAAAAATCAAGTTCAAAAGAAGAAAAGGAAGACAATTACACTCGAAAAGAATTTAACTATAATTCTTTTGAAAAAAGGCTTCAACTTCCTGATTCTGTTCAAGAAGACCACATAAAAGCAGCATATAAAAATGGGATCCTTAGTTTTAACCTCTTCAAAAAAGAAGAAACTAAAAACAAAAAGCCTCTGAAAGTAGCGATAGCTTAAACCAAGAAATCTAGGACTTAAAGTAGGAGATCAAAATTGATCTCCTACTTTTATATCTAGCAAGTTGATTGCCCTGAGTTTCTAGCACTGATACTCTAAGCTAAAATAGAATCAAATAAGCTATTCCAATAGTGTCGTGAGGTGTGGTGAACAGCTATCAAGATGTATTCCAATTATAGACCGACTTATAGGTTATACCATTCTACCTTCTACTTGCTCCCAATTTATGATATTTAAGATTTTTCTGAGGTATTCGGCTCTTCTGTTTTGATACTTGAGGTAGTAAGCATGTTCCCAAACATCAATTCCCAATATAGGGGTTCCCTTAATCACGGAGATTTGCATCAAAGGGTTATCTTGATTGGGGGTAGATGTAATATGAAGTTTTTTATCCTTATCCTGAACCACCCAAGCCCAACCAGAACCAAAACGCTTTTGGCCTGCTTCTGCCAACTCCTTCATAAAAGCCTCTACAGATGCAAAATCTTCTCTTATTTTAGCTTTAAAAGCTGTGCTCATCTTACTTCCTCCTGGAGTTAAAACATCCCAATATAAGTTATGATTATAATAACCTCCCCCTTGATTACGCAGCTCATCCGTTAAGTTTTCCTTACTTAAAATACCTTCTATGGTGTTGCTAGATATAGCAACCTCTTTTAAAGCAGCATTCAGTTGATCTGTATACCCTTGATGATGCTTTGTATAATGTAACTCCATGGTTAGAGGATCAATGGTATCCGGAAAAGCATCATAAGCATAAGGAAGTGGAGGTAATTTAAATGTTGGCGCTACTGAACTTAGAGTCGTTTTCATAATTTGCTCATTTTTAGTTGCTGATTTACAAGCAGACAACAGCACAGTAGGTGCCATATAAATACCCACCATACCCCAAATAGCTTGTTTTATAAATTTCCGTTTGTTCATTATTATTAGTTATTATTTTTTCTTTACCATCAAGAAACATCTCATAAAGTATCGGCATCACTTGTAACGCATTCAACTGCAGTCAGTTGTTACTCAAATTTTCGGTGCTTTCTATGCAATAAAGTACCCCCACAATTATATGCCATGCAACTACAAGTTTTCCTCTTGTGTACGGTTGCCCTTTGAGTTTTAGAACTCTTATGATATTCAAATTTATTTTCTATAAAAAACCTAAAAAATGATTTGGATCAGTAGCATTAAATTTTTAATCACAAATACGACCTGCCTGATTCGTTTAAAACACCTGAATAACAGATAAATGACATGAGAAATATCATTTTAAGAACTAGCTCTTTCTCCTATTTTTGAAAACAGTTACCATGGAAAATCAACCGTTTGAGGTTATAAGTTATTCCATAAGTGTTTTCGCGTTAATGCTGAATTATAACTAGTGTCGCTATGAAAAAATCTCAAGAGCTTCCCAATCCATTCCAAAGGAATTTAGAATCTTACTTTGATGCACTACTTGTAGCCAATAACCAAGAAATAATTCAACAAGTACATCGTGCGGCTTGTTATTTTTTTGCTTTCGCGAAAGCGAGACTCATCGGATTAAAAATAAGAGCACTAATTCCTAAACTATCAAAAACCAATAAGGATCAGAAGGCAGTTTGGTTTCCTAAAAAAGATGACTGTTTTCTTTTATCGGGACTTCAATTAGCTGATTTTTATACCAATAAGCTTTCGAAAAGGATTATTCATACTGCAACTAGTAAAAGTAGTCCTATGAATTTATGGACTCTAAATAGCAATAAAAGGGAACTTGACCATCTCAATAGTTCAGATTTTTATAACGGTATTGATAGTGGTATCACCTACAAATCTAAAGTAATATTAAAAACTGAATACCAATCTTCAAGAAGTGCTGTCGTCCAAATACCAACCAAAAAAGGTCCGGCATCTATGGATGTAAGTAAAAACCTTAGCAAAATTAAAAAAGTTAGACCTGGTCATAAAACGCGAGCTGGTGGTAATAAAAAAACAGCCCTGCTGTATCATGCAGCTGTATATCTAAAAAACATTACCTATCAGGATTTTCAGAAAATATGCCTTGGGATATCTGAGCAAATAAAAAATATCAACCAAAAGAAGAAAGCCGAATTTGAATTAAAAAAAGAAAAAGTGGCGCGCTGCTCTCCCTTATATCATTCTTCATGTATTTTTTTAATAATCAATGCACAACATAAAATCGAATTTGCCAATAGGAAAGCCTCTGATCTATTTAAAACCCCATATAGAGAATTCATTGGTAAAGACTGGTTTGAATCTTACATACCTCAGCGCCACAGGAACCGATTATCCAACTTATTTGATCAAATAATAAAAAGCGAAATCACGAGTCCTAGAGAATATAAACATGCTGTCTTAATTGACAATACAAAAAGACAAATTCAATGGCAGAATGAGGTTTTAAAAAATCATGACACCAAATTAAAACTTATAGTTAGTGAGGGAATTGATGTAACTATACCAACTATTAACCCTTATGCATCAAAGGGACTTGGAATTCAAAACGATACCTTATTTTATAGGTTTCCTCATATGATGTTTATTGAGGATTGCGATGGCAATTTTCTAGAATTTTATGGATCAGAGCCCCACAAACTATTGGTTACTAAGGATATAATTACAGAGAAGGGTCTGAAAGATATTCTTCCCGCAACTATATGCGAGTTGATTTGTCACGCACAGCTGCGCGTTTACCATAACAACCAATCAGAACGGGTAGCATACAAGATTAATGAGCCTAACCAAACAATCTGCTATGGAGCGCGCATTTCCTCAATATATGGAGGTAATTTACTTAGCATTATCAGAGATCTAAAAGTAGATAACCCATTTGAAGAAGGTCTAAAAGACCCTAAAGAACAACTAAAAGTATATGCCCATAGCCTGGAGGCAAAAGTAAAACAGCGTACCGAAACTTTAATGACTGCTCTAGATCAATTGCTTACCTCTAACTTACAACTAGAGGAACAGATAGTAGAAACCCAAGAAGCCAAAAAAAGAGCCTTGGTAAATAAAACCCTATCCATGCAAATTGCAAAAAACTTTCCTAATGGATTTATAATTGTCTTTGACTCTAAAATTAAAATATTTCTGATAGAAGAACAGGGAATAAGAAAATTAAAGTTAGATAAAGTTATTTCAGAAGATATGTCGGTAGATGAACTCGCCCTATTTCCTGAGCGCCAAAAAGAAAAACTTAAAGAACAAATTTTAAAGACTATTGAAGGCAAGCACCTCCAACTAGAAATTGAATACAGCAAAAAACACTTTGCTATAAACACCAAACCGTTATTCAATAAAAACGGCATTATTTCAAGTGCTTTATTTGTCTACAACGATATCAGTGTTCAAAAAAAAACTGCCCTTAAGGCCCAAAATGCTCTAAAAAAAGAACAAGAGTTAAGCGAATTAAAATCCCGATTTATTTCTATGGCTTCTCATGAGTTTAGAACGCCTCTGACGGCTATTTTATCTTCCGCCATTTTAATTGAAAAATTAAATGCCTCAGGTAAAGAAGATCAAAGGCTACGGCATGTTTCCAAAATCAGGTCCAGTGTTAAAAATCTTGTAGTTATCCTCAATGACTTTTTATCGTTAAGCAAATTACAAGAAGGAAAAGTATCTCCTGAACTAACCGAATTTAATATTATTGATTTTGTAAAATCGGTGGTTGAAGAAATTGAAATTATCAAGAAAGATGGACAAAACATTATTATGAAGCATCAATCATCAAGTGTAGAGGTCTTTCTAGAGGTACAGCTATGGAGACATATCTTGTTTAATTTACTATCTAATGCAATCAAGTACTCGGAAAAAACAAAGGAAAATAGCATCAGTATTTGTAGTGTTAACCCGCGATCATTGTTAAAAGTTACCGATCAAGGCATAGGTATCCCTATCGAAGACCAAGTACACATGTTTGAACGCTTTTATCGCACCCATAATGCCGTAAATATAGAAGCAACTGGATTGGGATTAAATATTGTAAAACAGTAGGTCAAGCTTATGGGAGGAACGATTCGGTTTAAAAGTAGCGAAAAGATAGGCTCCAGCTTTTGTGTTGAATTTCCAATAAATAAAAAAGAATATGAAAAAAATATTATTAATTGAAGATAATCCAGTGGTTAGAGAAAATACGGCTGAAATTCTGGAGCTGGAAAATTATAATGTCACGACAGCCGAGAATGGTAAGAAGGGAATTGAAGAGGCTTTAAAGCACCTTCCTGATATTATCATATGTGACATTATGATGCCTGTACTAGATGGTTATGCTGTTTTTGAAAGCCTCAGTCAACATGTAAAAACAGCTCATATTCCCTTTATCTTTCTCACAGCAAAATCTGAAAAAGCAGAAATAAGAAAAGGGATGAATTTAGGAGCTGATGATTACCTAACCAAACCTTTTCAAGAAAACGAATTGTTAGAAGCCGTTGTTTCAAGGTTAAAAAAATACAGTTTCTTAGAGCAAGAGTTTTCAAAAGACATCAAAGGGATTAATCAATTTTTTGATGGAGTAGCTTCCCAAAAAGGTATGGAGGGCCTTTCCATGGACCGTTCTATTAAAATATTTAAAAGAAAGGATTTTGTTTTTATGGAAGGAGATACCGCTCATAAACTTTACTTGGTCCAAAGTGGTTCTATTAAAACCTATAAAACCACTGATACGGGCAAGTCTTTTGTTACTGGAATCTTTGGACCAGGCCAATTTATTGGGCAGTTATCACTACTAGCAAATAAAACTACTTATAGTGATACCGCATGTGTTTTAGAAAAATCAGAAATTATTGAGATCCCAAAGAATGATTTTACCACGCTTATTTACGGCGATCAGCTCATTTCTAGTAAGTTCATTACGATGATTTCAAATGATTTGATTGAACTTCAGGAACAATTAGTGAGCATGGCCTTTGAGTCCGTCAGACAACGGTTGGCAAAAGTTTTATTACAGCTAGATGGCAAGCACACTACTAAGAGTGATGCTCCAAAAGAAATTCATATTTCTAGAGAGGATTTAGCCGGTCTTCTAGGCACTGCAACAGAAACAGCTATTAGAATGTTAACTAATTTTAAAGACGAAGGTCTCGTAACAATTAATGGGCGACGCAACATTGTCATTCAGAAAAAAGAAGACCTAGAAGAAATTATTCATTTTGGATAAAGGAAATTATTGTAGAAGTGTTTAGAATTCCCGAAGAGCTTCATCGTATAAAGTTAAAAATGTCTCATTTCAAAAAACAGACTGTCAAAAATGAATAAAATAGAAACGGGAAGCAAAAGCTTCCCGTTTCCTGTGAAGGAATTACTATACTTCTATTGTTTTTTTAACTGTTAAAGCGCCTATTTCTAGAATGCTATCCAGATAAAATATCAAAGAAATTATTCATTACTTCACAATGCCTTAATTTACTTTTTAAGTATTTTAAGGTCATATTTTTAAGGAAGCTGAAACATTTTCATGTTACAACTTCCTTGAAGATATCTCATGTAAATAAAGTTTATCTGGATTTAAGAACATCCCTATTGCTAGAAACATCAAAATACAACCAACTTTAAATACTTTGTGACAACTTCAAGACTCAATGATATTGCTACCCCTCGAATCTATAATTTTAATACTTAATAAGAACATGTCCCTAATTATACTGCTAATTTAAGAGGGTTTTGAAAAGTGGTAAATGACCTAGGTCATAAATACTATATTTAACAATAAAAACTTTAATTTTTTTAGTACACCACTTCTAATTCATTTTCAACTTCAAAAACTCCGGGAGCAAAATAAGCTGTTTTTCTCGCTTCATTTTTTTCTGATATCGAATGAACTTTACCTCGTAACTTTACCTTGTGACCCTCTACATCTACGGAAATATTCTTTGCATCTACCTGAGCCATGCGTTCAAAAGCTTTTGTAATCTTCTCCTTGATATCTAATGGTTCTACCTCTTGTTTAATAGAAATTGTATTACTGACTCCGCGCACACCAAGAAGATTCTGGACGGCTCGTTTGGCGGCTATTTTTTGATAATTCCATTCCACCTCTCCTGATAAATAAATCCATCCGTTCTCTACCTTTATTTCAATATCATCTTCCGATACAGACGAATCCCATTTTAAGGAGTCGGCAGCCGCTTTAGCAATTTCTTGATCTGTTTTTTTGTAATTACTTCCGTACTTGACTTGTATATTTTCAGCCACTGCTCTCACACCAGAAACACTTTTTACTGCCCTTTCTGCAGCGCGTTTCTTGGCATAATTATCTACCGTTCCTGTAAGTGTAACAACACCTTTATCCACAACAACACCCACTTGAGTCTCGTCAATGTTAGGTTGCCAAGCTAATTCAGCTAGGACATCTTCTTTAATAGTTGCATCTGATTTCATAATATTCTATTTTTTTTATAAATAAGTTATCCAAATGTAATTGACTTATATAGTACATAAAATGATGTAGATCAGCATTTTAATAAGGTAAAGAACTGACCAATATCATTTTATCTATCCTTCCAAGGTTACATCTTTACGGCTAACTTATTTACCTATGAATACCATTCCCACCAACCTTTCTTACCAAAACAAAAAGGAGTTCCGTGCAGTTGTAACTCAAGCATATTTACAACTGGTTCAATTAAAGAATGAAGGCAATCTTGCTTTATTTCATGCATTAATAATGAAAATTATACCAAAGATAAAGTCCTATGTCAATAGAAGACTTCATATAGCTATGAAAAAAGGAGGCTTTTCCAAAGGAAAATATAAACCCGCTGATATTATTAATCCATTGTTTATTGAACTATATGACAACATTGAAAAAGTTGAAAATGAACAACAGTTTTATTTATGGCTCTATAAAAAGACTAATGAACTTATAGATGAACTCATTATAGAGGAACAATTAGAATACCTTTTTTTAAAAAATATTGATGAGTTTGCTCAAGCTGAATGGGATGAAATGGAAGAGAATTTCAGTACCGATGGTGATGGCGACTTACTGATGATAGAAGAATTAGATGATATATCATATCACCAAAACGATTATAACTTCCATCACCTCTTTCAAGAAGATAATGAAAAGGCCCTCATGGATAAAATCGATAAAAGTATAAGTCATGAAAAAATTGAACACCATATCAAGCTTGTACTCTACCATTTACCCCCCGACATGCGTCAGGTATTTGAACTGTTTACCAATGAGCATCTAAAATTACAAGAAATTGCTCAAATAAGGAATTGTACCCTTGAAGAAGTTCAACATCTGTTAGAAGCTGCTCGAAAATTTCTAAAGCTCAGTCTATTTAACAGATATACCTCTGCTTAAAAATTTCAACAATACAACTATAATTAATAAAAATTACCATTATGGAAACTTTAAAACTAAATCCAAAAACCCAGTATTTATTAAGTGCCGCATTAGATGTTTTACACTACGAAAATGCAGAATGGTTGGATACCATAGCATTCTGGAAAGATGAAATAAGATTCTTTGAAAATTTATTAAAGAAAAAAGAAGCTTCAGGAAAGAACCAAACAGACTACAATAAAATGTTGCAAAATTTAGACGCCATATATAAAGATCTATTTCAAGATCTGGAGGATGATGTAAAGCAACATGAAAAGTTATTATCGGACATAGAGCAAGGTCACAACGGAATGTCAGACGCTTATTATAGAGAACAACATCTACACCTCCTTTCAAAAATAGAAACCTTTACTACAAATTTTAGGATCTTTAAAAAAATTATTTTTAATTACGTGAAAAGCCTTTAGATTTTGTATAACGTACTTCTTTACAACGATAAATATTATAAAGACTTTATTATGAAATTAATAATTTACACCGAAAGATATCATGTATCACATGCCGTTCATAATTTTATGGATTTTTATTATTCCATAAACATGACCTATTTAGCAAGCGATTTATTAGATAAAGGGTTGTCCCCTGAACAAATTACAGATGCTGTTGAAGTCGCTATTAAAATAGCTAACTCATCTGGTATAGAAGCTCACAAACATTTTATGCCGGTTTATAGCGGTAGGGAACAAGGTGTTATAAAAGATTGCAAACTTTCTCATTTAGCCTATAATTTAGTACTTATGAATGCCGATGCTACCCTACATGCAGTAGGTGAATTTCAAGTTAATGTTCTCAAAAGCTTTCTAAACACTAGTTTATAAATTGAACTATACGGTGCTTCTTGAAGCAGTATTTTTAAAAATCTCCTAGAGCTGTTCTTTACTCTGATGAAGTAAATCGATGATTCAACGTCTTAAAAAACCAAACATCCTTAATAAAACTAAACCAACATCAAACGGGGCTGATTGTTTAAGAATATAAACCAATCGCCTTATTTGATACATGCAATATTCCAAAATGACTAACCTGGGTATTTTATAATTTGTCAGGGAGTAAATGAGGTTCCATTAACCATAAATATAATTAGATATATTTCAGCTTGATGTTCCTAAAGTTTTTGAACCTACCACCTTTTAAATTACCCTTATTCGTAGATACCTACCTCCCATTCCTATTCAATAGAAAGGAGCAGTTTTGTTCAGATTTTCAATACCAGCTAAAGTAAATATATCATTTCTACCACGAGTGTACTAAATTAATGGTAATTCATAGCATTCAATTTCAGCATCGGCAAAAACACCAACATGTAACTACAGATCATCTTGATTTATAATTCCTAGATACCGTGATCTATAAAGAGTTGACTCCAATTGTAATTATTACTAGCAAATCTTGCTGAAGCAGCTGCTAATAACAATTCCGAGTGATGCGGATTAACAGCGTACAGCCCTAATTCCGTAAAAGAATTAAGGCTGTTGTTGTGCAAATGAATCCTGTCTAACTGGCGCTAGATCATTTAAAAAAGGCCTAATTACTTACTTCTAATTCGTCATCAACTGTCCACACACCAGGAGAAGTGTAGGCTGTTCTTCTAGCTACCTCTTTTTCTTTTGAAGATGTTACGGTGCCGGTCAATTTGATTCGATGTCCATCGGCTTGTACTGAAATATTTTTAGCATCTACCTCAGCAGAACGTTCGAATGCCTTTTTGATTTTGTTTTTAATATCTGCGGCATCCACTGTATTTTTCAAGGTAATATTGTTAATAACGTATCGAACGCCGGTTAGGTTTTCTATGGCTTTTTTAGCGGCATTTTTTTCAAATTCCCACATGACTTCACCAGTTAAGTATACCCAGCCATCTTCCACTTTTACCTCTATGTTATTTTCGGGTATAGAAACATTCCACTTTAAAGCATTGACTACTGCAGCGGCAATATCTGAATCTGTTTTATGGTAATTATCGCCGTATACCACTTCAATGTTCTCTGCAACTGCTTTCACTCCCACGACGCTTTTAGCAGCATTCTCCGCTTCAAGCTTTTTTAAGTAACTGTCTACTGTTCCAGAAAGAGTTACAATACCGTCCTTTACTACTACCCCTATTTGGGTTTCATCGATGCTAGGCTGCCATTCTAATTCATCTAGCACGTCTTTTTTGATACTTGAATCTGTTCTCATAATAAAAGTTTTAAATTAGTAATAGTTGAAAGATATCATAAGAAGAAAGCAACAACAATGACCTAAATCAGGCAATAATTGCAATTTTAGATCAGAGTGAATTCTTATCCAAGCGCGTCAAATAAAAACGCTACTTACCTATAGTTCTCTAAAAATTTAAAAAAATCCTTTTTGAGTTCTGCATAAATATGCCTTTGTGTTTCCAAACGATCTCTAAATTCCATATGCCTTTTAGCTAATTGAATGTCCATAAGCTCCCTACTCATTTTACTCTGTGCAGCGATGCGATTCTCGTGTTCTTCTATGGTTTCTTGTAAGTCTTCAATAACACCACCGTGAAGAATAAATTCATTTTGATAATGTTCTAATTGCGCCAGCACCTCTTTGTTGGTCCAACGGGGAACAATTTCACTTAAGCGATTTTTAAAGAATTTCAACTCATCTTTCCAAAAAGCAAGTTCTCCCATCCATAGCTGGTGTTCAAAATGCATATTAGAGTTGCATAACATTTCTTTTGACGTTTCCATAGCTTTTCAGTTGTTAACTAAGTTTTTCCAGCTTTCGCGAAAGCAACAACAAATTAGACCCCTTCCTATTAAAAAGCCTGTTTCAAGTAACTGCATTCCGTCTTTATAGGCTATTCTTTACTGGCTTTAAATTGTTCAAGAGCTTGCATCGCCTCACCACCGTAAACCAATGCTGGCCCACCTCCCATACAAATAGCCACCCCTATAGTTTCTAAAATATCTTCTTTTGTCGCGCCTGCCTTAAGGGCATCGTGTACATGAAAAGCAATACAACCATCACAATGCACAGCAATAGCAATACCTAAAGAGATGAGTTCTTTCGTCTTAGAAAGTAGTGCGCCATTTGCCACACTCGCTTTGTGAAGAGCGGTAAAACCATTCATCGTGTCTGGAATCTTAACCCTTAGTTGCTCCATTTGTGAAGTGACCTCTTGATACTTTTCTATATAATTTTTCATTGCTCTGTGTGTTGAGATTTTAGCCTTGTTACCAAAATACAGCATCAAAAGTATTTTAAAAGCTTATTTTCAAAAATGACCTTCGTCATTTCACTAGTGTTTTTTCCTCAGTTTCTTTGACACACAATAACGTCATTATGAAAAACAACCCGCTTCTTACCTTTTCTCTTTTGTTTGCTGTTTTACTTTCTTTGGGAAGTTGTGCAC
The DNA here is from genome assembly GCF_018401815.1 of Nonlabens sp. Lineage (GTDB taxonomy): Bacteria > Bacteroidota > Bacteroidia > Flavobacteriales > Flavobacteriaceae > Nonlabens. Next base: position 136,593 of record NZ_JAGYKG010000003.1, on the reverse strand, counting down.
CAATTATTCTATCACCGACTCCCCATCAACCTCCACCTGCGTGGTTTTACCCTGGTCGATTGGAGTTGGTACGTTATGTTTATTTTCCTGACTATTTCATTTACTACGATCTTGCTACAAGAAATTATTTATACTTAGAAAATAATGTTTGGATGCGTGTCCATGTCTTACCAGAACGGTTCAGATCCATCAATTTTAATAGGAGCCGATTTGTTCGTGTCCGTGGTTATCGCGACGATGCAATTCGCAACTATCACCGATCAAATTACCCCAATAGTCCTCGCTACAGTAGAAGCAACAGATCCAGAGGAAGGAGTAATTGAATCACATCTTGTGAGACTTTATTTCACCAGGGATTTTACCCCATTAACTTGACGAACTGCTCATTTAGGTCAGACTTACGAATTAAAGTGTTAAATTGAGGCGAAAGTTATTTTTCATGGTAGTACAGCAAGAAGAGGTTCACACTCGCAGTTTTCATTCCATCTCAAATAATACAACAGAACTGTTTTTTGCGCTTTTCTGTGGTGTTTTTCTATTGAATGGTTTTTTGATGGAACAATTCACCACTTTAACTTCATGGACGTCCCTCTCCAGCTATATCATCTCCTACTTTTTTGGAGGCTATTTTATTTCTATAGTAGCTACTAAAAAAATCATACAAGGTGGTTTTGATATCGATTTTCTTATGATTGCCGCCGCCGCCGGAGCAGCATATATAGACAAATGGGCAGAAGGTGCATTATTGTTATTTCTTTTTAGTTTAGGTCACGCTCTCGAACATTACGCTATGGATAAAGCTAAAAAATCCATTAAAGCCTTAGGTGAATTGACTCCAAAAACAGCCCTATTAAAAAAGGAAGGCACACTAAAAGAAGTCGCTATAAAAGACTTGCGTATTAATGATGTTATTGTTGTAAAGCCCCATTCCAAAATTGCAGCCGATGGAGTCATTATTCATGGCAGTAGCAGTATCAATCAAGCACCAATTACAGGAGAAAGTATACCAGTTGATAAAACATTTATAGAAGACAGCACCAACCTCGCCTCCTTTGATCAAATAGAAAAAAAACACATCGTTTTTACAGGAACCATCAATGGTGATCATAGCCTGGATGTTCTAGTGCTTAAATTGAGTAAAGATTCTACTGTATCTAGGCTAATAAAAATGGTCAGTGAAGTGGAAACCCAAAAATCACCCACCCAAAGACTTACTAAAAAATTTGAAAAATGGTACGTCCCTTTAGTGATTTTGATGGTGGCATTATTGTGTTTTGCATTTTTAATTATTGAAGAAGACTTTGATACTAGCCTGTATAGGGCAATTAGCGTTTTAGTCGCGGCCAGTCCTTGTGCGCTTGCTATTTCAACTCCTAGTGCCGTTTTAAGTGGCATTGCAAGAGCTGCTCAAAAAGGAGTGCTCATAAAGGGTGGGAAAGCTTTGGAGCAATTGGGGGAAATTACTAGTATAGCATTTGATAAAACAGGAACCTTAACAGAAGGAAAACCAAGGCTTACTAATGTCATACCTATAAATGAATTAAAAGAAAGAGATTTTGCACAATTAGTACTGGAAGTAGAAAGCCTGAGCAACCATCCCTTAGCTAGAGCTATAGCAAAAGATCTTAAAAGCTGGTATTCTATAGAAGTGACTAATCAAGCTGAACATGTTGTTGCTATTCAAGGAAAAGGGATTCAAGCTACGTATCTTCAAGAAAAAGTTCTTATTGGAACTAAGAGCTTGATGGAAAGTGTTGCTATAGAGTTGGATCAAGACCTAAATTCTAAAATGGAACAGCTTTTAAAAAACGGTCATACCGTAATGATAGTAGCATTTAAAAACAAAATCGCTGGAATAATAAGCGTTATGGATACGCCAAGAAATACAGCCGCTAGCACTCTGAAACGCTTAAAAGAAATCGGTATTAAACACATGATCATGCTTACTGGAGATCATCAACATGTGGGAGATGCGATCGCCCGCCAAATTGGTTTGACCGAAGCTAAAGGCAACTTATTACCCGAAGATAAAGTAGAAGCCATCAAATCCCTTTTGCTTCGTGACGGCAAAATAGCCATGGTAGGAGATGGTGTCAACGATGCGCCTGCGATGGCCCTAAGTACAGTTAGTATTGCCATGGGAGCTGCTGGTAGCGATGTCGCATTAGAAACTGCTGATGTTGCCTTAATGTCGGACAAAATTGAGAATTTACCATTTGTAATAGGACTTAGCAGGGCTTCTAAAAGGGTTATAAAACAAAATGTTTGGATCAGTTTAGGGGTAGTTGTAGTATTGGTTCCAGCAACTATATTGAGCCTCACAACTATTGGTTTAGCCGTCGTTTTCCACGAAGGCTCAACTTTAATCGTTGTTCTAAATGCCTTAAGATTGCTTCGTTTCAATAAGGCATAACTGAAAGGTTTGTTTGGCAATTTCCAACTCCTCATTAGTTGGTATCACAAGTATCTTTACTTTGGACACCGCCCTGTTGATTTCCCTAACAGCATTAGAACGCTGTTCATTTTTTGTGTTGTCCAGGTCCATTCCGAAGTACTCCATTTCGGTACAAACTTTTTTTCTGAGCACACTAGAATTCTCCCCTATTCCAGCAGTAAAAACTACAGCGTCCAGACCGTTCATGGCAGCTGCATAAGCGCCTATGTACTTTTTAATTCGGTAGGCATTCATTTCTAGAGCTAGTATACAATCTTTACTCCCGTTGTTGGCGGCTAGTTGCACCTCTCTTAAATCGGTATAACCCGTGAGCCCATACATGCCGCTTTCCTCATTTAAAATACGCTGTATTTCTTTGAGATCATATCCCAAATGTTGAATGAAGTAAAAAATAATAGCGTGATCGATGTCACCGCTTCTGGACCCCATTATAAGACCATTAGAAGGCGCAAAACCCAAACTATGATCCACACTTTTCCCGTCTATAAGTGCAGTGATGCTGCAACCGTTACCTAAATGAATGCTTATGATTTTAGACTCTTTTAAGCCTAGGTATTCTGTTGCTTTTTCAGAAACATATTTGTGACTTGTCCCGTGAAAACCGTAGACCTGTATGCCATCTTCTTTGTAAAATTTATTGGGTATCGCATACTTTTTGGCCTTTTCGGGTAGACCTTGAAAAAAGGCTGTGTCAAATACTGCTATTTGTTTTGCAGAAGGAAAAAACTGTTCTGCTATAAGAATTCCTTCTAGATTATTTGGGTTGTGTAAAGGGGCTAGAGAGGAAAACTCTTTGATTTTACTCTTCACCTCAGCAGTGATTATAGTTGTATTTGAAAACAACTTCCCGCCATGTACCACACGATGACCCACAGCATTGATATCTTCTATGCGTTCTATGACGCCTTTATCTTCATGCAATAATAGATTTACAATTTTATGAAATCCGTCTTTATGAGTTGTTATAGTTCCTGTTTCAGTAATCTCACTACTAGGTGTCTTGTAGGTAAGTACTGCATCAATACTGCCTATGCGTTCTAGAATTCCGTTACAAATCATCTGCTCAGAGGGCATTTCAAATACTTGAAATTTAATAGAAGAACTTCCTGCATTGATAACAAATATCTTCATATTTTTTAAAAATTATACTCCTTGGGCTTGAATCGCGGTAACCACAACAGTGTTAAAAACATCTTCTACCGTACACCCTCGACTCAGATCGTTCACGGGTTTATTTAATCCCTGAATGATAGGTCCAATGGCTAGGGCTTTTGTCTCTCGTTGTACTGCTTTATAGGTATTATTGCCTGTATTTAGGTCCGGAAAAATAAATACACTAGCCTGTCCAGCTACTTCAGAGTCAGGCATTTTTGCCTTTCCTATTTTCATATCTACCGCAGCATCATATTGTATAGGACCTTCTACTTTAAGATCTGGGCGTTTTTGCTTAATTAATTCTGTCGCTTTGCGCACACGCTCCACATCTTCGCCTTTTCCAGAAACTCCAGATGAATAAGACAACATAGCAATTTTAGGCTCTATACCAAATGCCAGGCTTGTTGCTGCCGAAGAAATGGCAATTTCTGCCAGCTGTTCTGCTGTTGGGTTGGGATTGATCGCACAATCTCCAAATACCGACACACGATCTTCTAGACACATAAAAAATACAGAAGATGCAATAGTAGCCTCTGGTTTTGTTTTTATGAACTGAAGTGCTGGCTTCATGGTCTGTTGGGTGGTATGAATAGCTCCTGAGACCATTCCATCTGCTTTGCCTTTATAAACCATCATCGTTCCAAAATAAGATACGTCTTGCATCAAATCCCTGGCCGTGGTAAGATTTACATTTTTGTGTTTTCTGAGTTCGCATAATGCTTTCGCGAAAGCGTGCAAATCTACAGATGTTGATGGATTCACTATAGTTATTTGATCCAGAGATAAGTCTATATTGAATACTGCCAATTTATCTTCTATTTGCTTCTTATCTCCCAATAAGGTAATGAATGCTGCATCTGCATCAATAATTTTTTTAGTAGCTCTCAGGATGCGTTCGTCTAGTCCCTCTGGTAGGACGATGTGCTTTTTGTTAGACCTTGCCTGTTTTAACAAATGGTATTGAAACATCCTCGAGGACATTCCTTTGGTTGTATAAGTAACGAGACGCTCTAACAATGCCTCTTCTGGCATATAAGTATCAAAAACCTTTATGGATGCTTCGATCTTTTGGGTGTTTTGAGCTTGGATTTGTGATTTTATAGTACCGATATGATTAGCAACAGAAAAAGCACTCCCTTTTACTGAAATGACGGGAACAGTCTTGGCAAGATCCTCGATGAGTTTCATTATTGCCTCTTCTGGTAAAAGACCACTAGTAAGAAGGATTCCAGATATACTGGGGTAATCAACAGATCTATTTGCTTGTAAAACACCCAATAGTATATCTGATCGATCCCCTGAGGTAATCACCAAACTATTTTCTTTTAAAAGCGGTAGGTAATGCTGTACTTGCATGGCTGCCACACTAAAATCCCCTACTTGATTATTGCTATGAGCAGCTCCAAAAAGAACTTGAGCATTGAGCTCTTGAATAATTTCCTCTATCGAAGGTTGAGACAGAAAAGAAAGGAATGGTATCACACATATAATGAGGTTAGAAGGAAATTGTTTTTTTAATTCTGCACCTATCAATTCTTGGCTCTCTAGCGCTACTTTATTGGCTATCAATGACAAAACATCGACTTCCTTATCTTTAAAAGAGTCATACGCCAATTGAAGATCACCGACTACTCCTTCTAAAGTGCTGCCTTCACCACTAGCCAAAATAATTACTGGAATACCTAAATTTTTTGCAATAACTACATTCATATCAAGTTCTATCATAGCCCCTTGTCCAGAAAAACTGGTGCCTTCTACAATAATAAAATCAAAACGTTTTTCAAGCATCTTGAATTTATCAATAATGGTACTGATGATTTCATCTTCTTTATTTTCATTTATTTTACGCAATAGATCGCTACGTTGAAAAGCATAAGCATCCTCAATTTTCAAATCCAACTTAAAAAAGGAGGTGATCGTATGGATGTGGTTATCTACTTCACCTATCTGGATATCATCGATGACTGGTCTAAAATAGCCTACTTGGAGCACCTTCTTTAACAGCAACTGCAGGAGCCCTAAAGATGCGATGGACTTGCCACTATGAGAAGAAGTAGTGGCAATATAAATAGCTTTATTAGCGCGTGGGTTTGTCATAATATCCCATCTAGATTTTAATAATATCTGCAGGAGTTTCTACAAGAATAGTAATGTCTCCACGCAGTGCTATAGGCTGTTTCATAATCTGCGGATGGTGCTGTATCATTTTAATCCAATCCTCTGTAGATAATTCGTGATGTTCAAAAACAGAAGTGTATGAAGGGTGTTCTTGGTTGACCAGGTCGGCTACTTCTAGATGCAACCTACTGGCAAGTTCTACGATTTGGGTTCCTGTAAGTTTTGTTTTTAAGATATCAATCTCTTGAATAGGCAATCCTTCTGCTTTAGCATAGGCCAAAGTTTTTTTTGCTCTTGTAGACATAGAGTTATAGAATAGGGTAATTTGACGGTGTGATTTTGCTATTTCCCCCATGATCAATTCTTATAAGTTACAAAATGTTGAAGTAATTGCTTTAGGCTATCAAGATAATCTTGCATGGCCTGATCATCCACGTTTGGGTGGCTAGAGGTCGCTAGAGTATCTGGGTTTTCATCTAACCATCGATAAAGCTCTGGATAATTGGTTTTGATGTGTGTTGTAAGTTGGTTGATTTCTAATAGTAAATGATGAAGATTTTTCATAGTCAACATATTATTTTCACTCTAGTATAAGCCATAATAGGGCATCCATTTATTGTGAGATATTGTGGAGTTTCAAGACCAACTCTTCTCCCTCAATGAGGTACTCTGTAACCTTAAAAACTTCTTCCCTATTCTTTCTAAAGTCTATTAAAAATTGAGCGAGATCGTTTTCCAAAGTCTCTTGTTCCTCTCTAAATTGATGTGGATCATACCTAAATGGATCCTCTTTCAATTGAGCAAGACGCAGGTTGATTCGCTCCAATAATAAATTACATTTTTCACCTATAACAATTAAGTTGGCTTCTATTTCTTGAACCCTAGTAATGTGTTCTTTCTTTGAAATCCAAAGAAAATACTTATCGATAATATGGTGTAAAAATCTGAGATCATCAGTGTAAAACATAAGATCTGATTTCCATTGCTCTGATAGTACAGATAGCTTTTGCCAGTCAGCCTCTTGAATATAATTGTCTTTAGGTCTTTTTCTGAAATCGTTCATTATGGGAAGTTTTATAGGGTAAATGTAGAGAGGTGGCTTGCTGTATCAAATGACTTATATCATAAGCCTAGGTATCAATGCCAAGAATACCTATTGCTCTTAAAAATTTTATCTAAAAACAACTCTTGTTTGATGGGGTAAACTAATGAAGGGGCCATCGGCATGCCACTAGAGCATTGCTATTAAAAATGAAGTTGGTAAACTGACCAGAGTCAGTGTTTTTTATACCTGTTTTTAAGACATTTGTAGTTCCTCATTAAAATAGAAGGAAGTTAAAGGGTAAACAGATGCGCATAAATTGTTTAGCACCAAGTACTTACTATACGAAGAGGACTGACGAAGCTGACATCATTGACCCACTTCGAGCAGCGGAACAATACCTCGAAATGGCAAAAGAAAAAAAGGCCGAGATCAACTATATATTTGAAACCTGTTTTCACGCCATCTTTTTATCAGGACATATAGGTCTTGCTAAAAAACGGGCGCCACAATTGTTTATGGTTTTATAACAACATTAAAAAAAAATTATGAGAGCGCTTAGATTAACACTGATATTCCTTTGCTGTTTAATTGGTAGTGGTAGTGCGCAACATCTCGAGAATATTGATGAAATAGGCAATTTTAACGAAGGGCTTTTGGCTATCAACAAAAACAATAGTTGGGGTTTTATAGATGTTAATGGAACACTAGTGGTCGACTTTAGAACAGATATAGCAGCACCCCATGGGCACTCTCCCATATATAGTAATGGACTTTGCCTTATCAAAGAAATACGAGAAAATATATGGTACTACGGGTATATAAATACCAAAGGTGACCTGGTCATCCCCGCCGAATATATAGTGGCTACCGCCTTTGAAAATGATTATGCGAGAGTTATTAAACCCTACAAAACCGAGGTCATAGGGACAAACATGCTAGGAAAGGATATAGTCAGCTATAGTTATCACGAATTACTTATCACGACAACCAACAAAATGGCACTGCACATAAGTGGGCCGCATAACTTATGGTATTATAAATTAAAATTACAACAAGACCTTCCAATGATACACTCTACCTTTATTTCACCACATTTGATAGCTGTTAAAGAAGCTGATAGGTGGAAGATTTTAAAAATAGAATGAGAATATAAAAGTTTAGAATAACCCGCTGTATTATTGTTGATTCCGCTTTCGCGAAAGCGAAATAGAAACACTTAACGTTCCAAATTCATACAACAATGATAGCGTTTTAAAGGTCGGTCGCATTAGTTTTCTAGATAAATGATAATGGTTCTTCTCATATTATTGATATTTTATTTGATACTAGTATAGGCGGTCATTAAAAAATCGATTTATATTTTTAAAAGCTATCCAAAAACCCTAGAGACTCTCTTTTTCTGCAACAAGTTCGGCACAATGCTTGATATTTCTAAGAAACCACCGATGAACGCATTGGAGTATTTTTTTGTGTTAGCGAATTTGTTAAGCTGTACATGTTGCCATCAATTTGCATAACACGGCTTTGCCTCATTGTACTCAGGCACTAGTTATGGTTAAAACCAGTGCAATTGCCTTGTCTGTAAAGAACCTTATACATATAAGCTTTGGCGTAGTAGCCTTTTATAGCAACCCCTGCAATTCCTTAAGGTGGTGTAATTATCTTTAATTTGTTTTACAAGCGCAGATCGTCATGTTAATGACCTCAATCACATCATTAGTAGTGACAACATCTTGTGCATATTGAAAAAACTGGAGATATAGTTATAGGTAAATGGACCACTGTGTCTTATTTGTCACATTCTTAGAAGCCTAATAACGTCCAAATAATGCACTAGGAATAACAAGACTTATCGATGTTCAAAATAACTTCTTACAAATGCCACCTTTTCATTGTCCGTCATTTTATCAGCTGCTATGGTTTCTATACTGATAGAGTTAAAACGTAAATCGCCATGCAAGCGATTAAACAATTCATTTTTAGCATTGGTAGGTCCAAATAGAAGTACGTGATCATATTTTAAAATAACTGCAGCAATTTCCTTATAATAGGCTTCTTGCATTTGCTGTCTTTTATTATGCATCAAGTTTTCACTTCTTTTCAAGGCCTCTTCTTTTGTTTCTATGGTAAAATTGGAGACTATTGAATAATTGTTTTTTTCAGACTCTAGGTCCATCAACTTTGCGTTAGCATGGTCCATCCAAATGCCTAATGTTTTAAGTGTTTTCATTTGTTACCTTTTTAAATTTGAAGTCCTACCACCTAACTTCTAGATCTGTACCAATTGTGAATTTATCCCATTTGAATCGTTTATGCTCCACATTTTAAAGAGTTGATGTTCCAGAGGGAGGAAGCAGCAGCTGGCTGAAGTAGCAATAGCTGGTGAGAGAATGCCCTATGTGTTTTTTACCTTACTTATTTAGATGTACTCATCGGTAAAACTAGGTATTGGACGTAACAGCACCTATGACATAAATCATGAAATTAAAGATCCATCCCATGTCGAGCAGATGTGCGACCTATTTGGCGTTTCGTGCAGTGGTGCCTATATCATCGGTTAGTGAGGGCCTAGCGAGTTGAGTAACACATCAAAAAAACTGCTTAAAGATCCGCTTTACATAAAATAAGATAGTATTTCCGATACTACCGTTGGAATTCTGGGTTGTTTAAGGAGTCCTTAAACACCTTTTATTTTAAAATGTGCCTTCCTCTTTTGATAGTTTCCTCCAAATAAATGATAACTGAACTGCCAGTTTTTTAAAAAACTCTATAAAGTAGCTTCTTTCTAGGGTTCCATACGTGTACTAAGTGAGAACTACTTACCTTTAGCCTAAAATAATATGTAAGAATTAACTTACTTTAATGCTATTAACTGGAATAGGCATGCGAAGTGGCGTGGGTAAGAGCAGCTACAAAGAGTGGCAACACTTTACAACCTAATAAATAACAAAAAACAACACATTAACCGTATCATTAATTCTTGCGGTAGGTTCACTGACATTTGGACAAGACAAATTTATTTACAACCAAGAAGGACTATGTCCAAAGTATGTTGTAGTTGAAATGAATAGCCTTAAGCAAAATGAATTACTTACAAAAACCATTAATTGGATTAAGGAAACCTACAACAATCCTGATGAGGTGATCAAAAAAAGTATCGATAATGAAAAAAGTGCGATTTAAAGGATTTAAAGATAACCTTGTGTGTTCCTGTCAATCGCGTGGTATGGTCTATTGTCATTCTGGTCTTTACACAATTGGAATTTAATTTAAAGACACTAAATACAAATTTACCCCCTTGGAGTATAGCATAGCCTTCCAACAACTTCATATACGTCAGCTGGTATGTTTCCAATTAATTTTATTGATGGTACTGTTTATTATAACGAAAAAGGGAAACTCCATAAAATATTTAAAACAATACCTTCATCTATTGAGACGCTATTTAACGATTTAAACGCTGATTTATCAAATCATTTATTGAGCGAAAAAAAGGAAGATGACAAAGATGATTGGTAATGTGGTATTACAACAATAGTTATGGGTTACAGGGGCTAAGGTGCCAAATTTAAACGAAATGAATATTAAAAACATAATTATAAACGGAAATTGAAGTGCTTTTAATCCCTTACTGCACTTATGCTTGACTATTGTGCAACAGCAAAAAAAAACGACAATGATTGAAAAACAAATACAACTTTTAAGTAAGCAAATTTACAAGCTTGAAAAAAAGGATTTCGACCTTGACGCTTGGAAAGCTGCTACTAATGTAATTTTAGAAAAAATATTTGGCGCCAATAATCAAGGTATTAAAGCAATTGATAAAATTAAGTTTGATAGTGTTACTTGGTCGATTAGAGATACTTCACATTTTTGGAATAATATGTCTTTTTGTAAAAAACAAGCTAAGGCTATAATTGAAGCTTGCATTAACAACCTTTCCAAATTTGGAGAGCCTAAAAATAATAGCGCAGAAAAATCAGACAATAATATCAACCATACTCAGGATCAAAATCAAACAGACCATATCAATATTATAACATCGGCTGTTAAACACGAATTGACCGTTTCTCAATTAAAAGAATTAGATGAACTAAGAAAAGTAGATGAAACAAAATCTGTCATTAAAACGAAGATTATCAATAAATTAAGATCTTTCGGAAGTGATGCATCTTCAAAAATACTTGCAACTATTTTAACTAATCCAAAAATTTAGTGATCTATAATTTTCAGTTTTAGAATACTCATCTGTAGTAGTGTAATTTTATAAAATGTAATGATTTTGAATTAAATGATAGTCGCTTTGATATTCGCCAAATAAACCTCATAACCCCCAAATACTGGTCTCTTAATTTTTAGGCATCTATCATACTCTATAGCAAGATGGAATCTTTAAACGCTTTGGAAAAGATCGCTAGGTTCTTTAATGTTACTCTTGATGAACTTGTTTATATGGATGGAGAGCTGCCACAAGAAGTAGAGATGGAAGATAAGACCACTATGGAACAACTTCAACTCACGCAACAGCTGGACGAGGAAGAGCGCTCTATGAGCTTTAAAATGATGGATTCTTTTCTTTCTAAAAAGAAGTTGAAAAACTTCTTTAATAAATAGGTCGCTTCGCTTTAATTCTAGCGCAATAAAAAAAGGAAAGCTATTTCTAACCTTCCTCTTTTTCTTAACTCTTTTTGTGTAGATCACGAGCGTGACGCTCGCGCCAACTGGGGACGGTTGGATAATCTTGGTGCCCCGTAACCCTTATGTTCCAATCCAAAAGGATAATAATTATTCTCTTCTTTGATCTCAGAACTGCCTACAGAGCCGTTGTTGTTCATATCTTGATAGGACAGTCGTATATGCCTTCCTCTCGCTGCACTGCGTGGCACTCGTCGGAGGCAAGAATGATCTTTGTATTGATAAACATAGTCATAGTTAGATCCATTCTTCTCCATGTATCCTTCTGGATGGGAGAAGAATTTTAACGATTCTACTGAACCATCTTTCTCATAGATATAGTTACCTGCGTAATAGGTGGTTTTGTCCGCAACTGAATTAAATAGTTCTGGTAAGCTTATAAAAATCTCTTTCTTTAATTTAACTCCAGTGGCATCATAGGTGTATCTAATACTTTTATCATCAGCAAATGTTACTGAAGTAGGTAAGTTCAAGTGATTGTAACTTATGGAATTGATATTTTTATTATTGTCTCTGGTCATGTTTCCAGTTAAGTCTGTAAAATATACTTATTTCTTGTGATAAATAGTTCTTCAAAGTATTTTGTATGGTTATCATCCCCACAGCATGATGAAACTTAAAAATTCCTCGCATCACATGTTGGTTTAGCTAAACTTGACATCACAAATTGTGATATCCAAACTTGCAGTCGCAATTTGCGACCACCAAAAACCAAAACTTATGGAGGAGAAATGGTATCTTTACAATAAGAAAAAAGAAATTATTATGGCAACGATAGATTTAAGAAACACCGTCAAAGAGTACATAAACACAGCAGATATAAGACTTTTAAAAATGATAAAGGCATTGGCCGAAAGTTACCAAAACGATGAGCAGGAACTTAGGTTAAGCGAAGAACAATATCAAATGATTGACAAGCGCAGAAAAGCTCACTTAACAGGAGAAAGCAAATCTTTTACCTGGGAGCAAGTCAAACAAAACGCAAGAAAAGCTGGTTGATAAATGGCATTTATTTTAGAAATTAAGGATGAAGCCAATTTAGAAATCATTGAGGCTTATCTTTATTATGAAGAAAAACGTGTTGGGCTGGGCGAAGAATTTTTAGAGCATCTGGACGCTTATTTTGACAGGATTGCCTCGAACCCAAAACACTTCCCGCAAAAGCGTAAACCTTATCGAGAAGCTTTTATAAAACGTTTTCCATTCTTGCTCATTTATGAAACCACAAAAGATAAAGTGATTGTATATTCTGTATTCAACACCTGGCAAGATCCAGAAAAGAAGAATAAATAAATCCCCGCTGCCGCACAAATCCTTTCGTTTGGCTGTACAACCTAAAATATTGGAAAACACAAACACTACCTAACAAACCTTTCTCACCAGCATAATCTAGAGCACTACTATATTTATAATCTTCTGGTCTAAATACAATCCCTTCTTCAACAGGATGGTTGTCAATATAATCAATCTTTTGTTGAATAACCTCATTACTCCATAAATCAATAGGCTTGTTGTTATGTCGCCAAAATTGATGCTTAGTGTTGTTTGAGCTTTTTTCTGCTTCTTTTTTGAAATGATCTAATAAAAATTCTTTTCTACTTTCATTTGGATTTTCTTGAATAGCATTAATTGCGCTTCTACTAGTAAACCGTTGTAAATCTCTCAACAAAAGCTCCGGTTTTTGAGTGTCTAGACTTCTAAAAATTAAATGAACATGATTAGTCATAATACACCATGCATGAATTTCCTTGCCTTTGTTTTTTTGACAAAATTCCAAACTTTCTAAAACTAAAACTTAGTTTTCATTTCTGGTAAAAACATCAAGCCAACTAACTACGGTAAAACTCACAAAATAAAGTCCTTCCGGGTTATAAAATTTATATTCCTACTCATGCTTTTGCTTTATCTCAGATGTAGTAAAAACTTTTTTTATTTACCAGAACCACACGAAGGGATTCTTGCGGTAGCGGGGGGCATATCAAAAATGTGAAGCTTAAATCTATCGCATAAAAAAAGGAAAGCTATTTCTAACTTTCCTTTTATCTTTTACTCATACTCCGTGCTAGTTAAAAACTAGCACTGGCGCCAGCAGGACTAGATCACGAGCGTGACGCTCGCGCCAGCTGTGCTAGCTAAGTAAATAAATATTATGATGTATTTTTGTTTAGTTATTAATTAACAATCACTAAAAATGAATACTCTTTTTTATTTTTTTATTTTTTTATTTTCACCAACATTATTTTTTGCTCAACCTAATGAAAATTCCCTAGAGTTATTGTCAAAATCTAAAAAAAAAGATAAACTATGGGTTGATAATATGTTAATTAACATAGAGCAAATTATTAAAAGCAATCCGAATCTTGCTGTAAAATATTCAAAAATTGCCTTGGATGTTTCTAAAGAAATTTCTTATGAGGAGGGAATCTGGAATTCTTTAATTAATAATGCAGAAGGATTAAATGTGTTAGGTAAATATGAAAATGCAAAAAACCAAATTGAAACTGCTTTAATTGAAATCCCGAATGATAATTCTTTTGATAAAGTCAGTGCTCTTCTAATACTTGGTAAAATAAATTATAATCTTGGATTATACGATTCTGCTTTAGAAAGTTATACAAAAGCTGAAAATCAAATTAATAGCACTAAAAAAAATATTCAACATGCTGATATTTTCAATAATCGGGCAAATGTATATGTCTTAAAAGGTGATAATAAATTAGCAATAGAAAATTATATAAAAGCAGCTAAAATTTATCAAGATTTAAATAATAAGCAATTGCTAGCAATTGTTTACACCAATTTAGGAAATGCAAATGCAAATTTTAAATTATATAATAAATCCATAGAATACTTCAAAAAGTCAGCAGAAATAAATAAAATTTACAATGACTTATCAAATTTATCTATAAACTTTCTTAATATGGGGGTTTCATATAAAGAGATGGATTCCCTAAACACGGCTGCTGCGTATTATGAAAAATCACTAGAGATTGCGAAAAAGGTAGGAAGTAATCTCGTAATGGCGCAAAACTATTCCAATTTAGCAAATATTTATGAAAAAAGAGGTGATCATAAAAAGGCCTTAGCTTTTTATAATTCATCTTTAGATATTTGTAAAAAAGAGAAAATACCCTATGGCTTAGCGCTTAATTATGCTAGTATAGGTGAAACTTATTTTATTCTTAAAAATTATAAAGTTGCTATCGTAAATTTAAATAAGGCTCTAGATTACACAAAAAAATTAGGTATTCCAAAAGAACAATCTAAAGTCTACGAAACATTAACTATGGTCCACAAAGCTATGGGCGATTATAAAAACGCCTTTTACTTTCAATCTTTGTTTAAACAAATAAATGATAGTTTAGTAAATATAGAAAAGCATAAACAAATAGTTGAATTACAAATAAAATATGACACGGCTGAAAAACAAAAAACCATTTCAGAAATGGATGTTAAGCAAATCAGTCAAAAATTAACTATTGGATATTTATTTAGTCTATCCCTTTTGTTAATACTATTGTCGCTTTGGTTTTTTTATAGAAAAAAGCAGTCTTTGCAAGAGAAAAAAATAGCCGAAGTTATCGCAGACAAAATGAAATTAGAGTTAGCCATAAAAAATAATGAATTAGCCCATAAAACTTTAAACATTAGCCATCTTCAGGAAAACAATAAACTCATAGCATCAGATGTTGAAGAAATTTTAAAATTATCAAAAGTTTCTAATATTGAAATCAATCAATTAGTTAGAAAAATTAAATCCTCATCAGAAAGCATCAATATTTGGAATGAATTTGATCTCCGTTTTAAAGAAATTCATGGCACCTTTCATTCAAAAGTTATAGCGATGTATCCAGATTTATCACCGGTTGAACTTCGAATAGTGTCATTGCTTCGCTTAAACTTAACAACTAAAGAAATAGCGGAGATAATGCAACGAAGCATTAAAACTATAGAAAACACTCGTGGAATTATTAGAAAAAAAATAAAGCTTGATAAAAATATAAATCTTACTTCATTTATTTTATCATTTAAATAATAGGCAGTTCTTTGCAGGCTTTATACCGCTTCCTTTTTTTAGCAATTTTTTGATTAAAAAACATCATCTTTTAACTTCCGTAAACTTGACTCCCTAATATAGTAGATAATCTGCATTTTTTACGACTTCGGGGGTTTATCGGGGGGTCTAAAATAGAGTATTAGCTAAATGCTAGTCATAATTTCGTCACATACTTATAAAACGATTATTATGACCTCTAAAATTTTGAAGCTCGCAATGGCTTTGTTACTTTTATTTACGTATTCCTTTGCTTCTGCCCAAAGTTGGCCTCCAATGGGTAGTCGTATAAACGGCGAAAACCCTGGAGATTATTTTGGAAATTCGGTAAGCATAAGTGCTGATGGAACCATACTAGCGTCAGGAGCTCCTGAAAATGACTCCAGTGCAACAAATGCTGGCCAAGTTAGAATTTTTGAGTTTAATGGCACTGATTGGGCACAATTAGGCAATACACTTGTGGGGAATACTGCTAGCATGAAATTTGGGTCCCGTGTAAGTATAAGTGAAGACGGAACGTTAGTTGCTGTAGGAGCCCCGCTTCATAGCACGAGCAGTGGCAATTTTTCTGGACAAGTACAAGTTTTTAAGAACATAAATGGTACGTGGACACAAATTGGAACTAATCTTTATGGTGAGGGTAATGCACATTATTTTGGATGGAATTTAAAATTAAGTGGAGACGGTAACCGATTATTGGTTAGTTCTTATAATGCCCCTGGCGTTAATGGCAACGGTCCCAATGGTTTCGGGTCCGGTTTGGTTTATGCCTATGAATATGACGCAAACACAAGTACATGGATACAACTCGGTTCAACAATTCAAGGACTAACAGGAGCTTTATTAGGGTATGCATTAGATATGGATTATGATGGTAGCCATATAGCGGCTGGTGGCTACGCGTACAATTCATATCAAGGTTTAGTGCAAACCTTTTCCTATAATTCAACAAATTGGGTACAAACAGGTAGCAATATTATAGGTGTCACTACTGGTGATTCATTTGGAACTTCAGTTAGTCTTTCGTCAAATGGAACTAGGCTTGCAGTTGGTTCTACTGGGGCGAATGGGTATGTTGGAAATACCAGAACATTTGATTTTGATAGCAGTACGAATGATTGGGTACAAGTGGGAAGTAATCTAACAGGACTTGCAACATCAAATTATTATGGCTCATCTGTTAGTTTAACTAGTGACGGAAATAAATTAGCTATAGGTGGCATGTCTGGCTCAGGGAACAATGGATATATCCGTGTTTTTGATTTTAACACTAGTACGAATGATTGGGTACAAAATGGATCAGATCTTTTAGGGGTAGCAGACGATTTATTTTTTGGTTGGGATGTCAACTTTAATAATTCTGGCAGTGTATTAGCCACTGGCACGCCTTATACAAGTCTTGGTGTGGCTTACTCATCTGAAGGTGGCGTTACTGTTTTTGGGAATATTTCAACACCAACACCTTGTAATGCAGGATCCTTATGGACTTCTCAGACCTCAGCAGCAGATAATCTGTGGAGAGGCGTAACCTACGGTAATGGCTTGTATGTGGCTGTTGCTTCTTCGGGTGCGGGCAACCGAGTAATGACAAGCCCAGATGCAATTACTTGGACAACACAAAATTCAGTAGTGGCCAACCTATGGAGAGATGTTACTTATGGCAATGGCCTTTTTGTGGCGGTTGCGGGGTCTGGTTCAGGCAATCGAGTTATGACTAGCCCAGATGGAATTAATTGGACATCTCGAACTTCGGCTGCAGATATTGTGTGGAATAGAGTTACCTATGGTAATGGACTATTTGTAGCGGTTGCGGGTACTGGCGCGAACCGCGTAATGACAAGCCCTGATGGTATCACTTGGACGGCCCAAAATGCAGCTGCACTTAATGTTTGGAATGACGTGGTGTATGGAAATGGCCTTTTTGTAGCGGTATCTAATACTGGAAGCAGCAATCGTGTAATGACGAGTCCTGATGGTATTAATTGGACATCTCGAATGTCTGCGGCTGATAATAGTTGGAACGATATTACCTATGGCAATGGACTATTTGTAGCAGTGGCCCAAACTGGAACGGGAAACAGGGTCATGACCAGTCCTGATGGTATCACTTGGACAGCGCAATTGTCTGCGGAAGATAATGTTTGGCTTAGTGTTACCTATGGTAATGGTTTATTTGTAGCAGTAGCTGGCAGTGGTTCAAATCGTGTTATGACGAGCCCTGATGGTGTTACATGGACGGCACATGCATCGGCTGCAAGCAATGGTTGGGTTAGTGTAATCTATGAAAATAATATGTTTGTAGCTGTATCGTTCAATGGTACAGGTAATCGTGTTATGACCTCAATATGTTCTACCGTGGTTGCTACCCCAACCATTACTTATGATGCTACTCAAATTACAAGTTTTACAAGCTGTTCAGGTACAGCCTCAGCAGAACAAACACTTACTGTTTCTGGAACTGATTTAACAGCCGATGTTATCGTAACCGCCCCAACCAATTTTGAGGTGAGCTTAACATCAGGTTCTGGTTTTGCAAGTTCTGTAAATATAACAGCTAGCGGTACTTTAAGCGCAACAACCGTTTATGTTAGAGTAACTAATTCGGCAACATCAGGTGCTATTTCAGGATCTTTAACAATGTCATCTATTGGAGCAACAGATCAGACCGTGAATTTAGCAGGTACTGTTGATTCTACATGTACACCAGCCTGCAATGCAGGTATCTCATGGATGTCACAAACTACACCTGCAGATAATAATTGGAAAAGTGTTACCTATGGTAATGGTCTATTTGTGGCTGTTTCGATTAGTGGCGCAGGTAACCGTGTAATGACGAGCCCTGATGGGATTACGTGGACTTCGCAAACCTCAGCTGAAGATAATTTTTGGCTAGGTGTTACTTATGGTAATGGACTGTTTGTTGCAGTATCAAGCACTGGCACACACCGTGTGATGACTAGCCCTGATGGGATTAACTGGACAGCAAGAACTGCAGCTGCGGCTAATTTTTGGACTAGTATTACCTATGATAATGATAATAGCCAATTTGTGGCTGTTGCACTTAATGGTTCCAACCGTGTGATGACGAGCCCTGACGGGATTACTTGGACTTCACAAACCGCCGCTGCAAATGAATCATGGTTTAGTGTTACTTACGGTAATGGTTTATTTGTTGCAGTGTCAACCAGTGGTACCGGTAACCGTGTAATGACGAGCCCTGATGGGATTACTTGGACAACAAGAGCTGAAGCTGTGGATAATAATTGGCAGAGTGTCACTTACGGGAATGGCCTGTTTGTAGCTGTTGCGTCTAGTGGAACGGGAAACCGAGTCATGACCAGTCCTGATGGTATCACTTGGACAGCGCAAGTGTCTACGGAAGATAATTTTTGGAAGAGTGTTATCTATGGTAATGGTTTATTTGTAGCAGTAGCAAGCGATGGTTCAAATCGTGTTATGACGAGCCCTGATGGTGTTACTTGGACAGCACAATCAGCGGCTGCAAGTTATGCTTGGACTAGTGTTACCTATGGGAACAATATGTTTGTGGCTGTTTCACCTCCTGGTTCTGGTAACTGTGTCATGACCTCAGTTTGTTCTACTGTGGTTGCTACACCAACAATTACCGTTGATTCAACATCTATTTCAAGCTTTACTGCCTGTTCAGGTACAGCCTCAGCAGAACAAACACTTACTGTTTCTGGAACTGATTTAACAGCCGATGTTATGGTAACCGCCCCAACCAATTTTGAGGTGAGCTTAACATCAGGTTCTGGTTTTGCAAGTTCTGTAAATATAACAGCTAGCGGTACTTTAAGCGCAACAACCGTTTATGTTAGAGTAACTAATTCGGCAACATCAGGTGCTATTTCAGGATCTTTAACAATGTCATCTATTGGAGCAACAGATCAGACCGTGAATTTATCGGGAGTTGTTAATTCAATATTTAATTTAGATTCTTTTTTACCTATTTCTGGTACTTCTGGCTCAACAGTAACGATTACAGGCACTACTTTTACAGGGGTTACTGCTGTGAAATTTAATGGAGTTAATGCTGCTTCTTTCACTGTTGTTGATGACAACACCATAACAGCTATTACACCATCTACTCTTACAGATGGTAAAATAAGTCTAACAACTGCTTGCGGTACTGTTCAAAGTGCAACCGATTTTACGGTTGCTATAGCAGCAACACCAAGGATTATTTCAAATAGATCATTAAATTTTGATGCCACTGCTGGTCAGACGGTTGATATAAACCCAATGATTCCATACTCATCAAGTTATACTGTTATGGGATGGGTAAATATTATAGGATCATTTTCAAATATATTTACTTGGGGAAGTCCTATTACCAATAATTACTTTAAGATTGAAACTAATTTTAGCGGAAAATTAAGGTATTATGTGCCTTCTGGTGGTGCAGTAGTAGAATCAACTACAATTATTAAAAATTCGGGTTGGGTTCATATCGCCGTTACAAATAATGCAGGGTCTATTACTCTCTATGTAAATGGAGTAGCAGAGAATACAGGAACTGAAACGAGAATTATTACACCCACAACATCTTCAATGGGAGCTGCATTATTAAATGGTTCTATACAAGGTTCAAATAATGGAACAATAGACGAACTCTCAATTTGGAACAGTGCTCTTACTAATGTTGACATCAACAATTTTATGAGAGATAGCCCTGATGGTACTGAAACAGGGGTTGTAGCTTTTTACGATTTTAACAATATCTATATCACTCCTGGTGGAGATAATACCTCTGTTTCACAAGCTACAATATTGACAGATATGAGTGGAAATGGATATACTGGTACATTATCTTCATTTTCTTTAAATGGCCCTACTGGTAATTGGGTAACTACCCAAATTCCAAGTTTTACTGCATGTTCAGGCACAGCCTCAGCAGAACAAACACTTACTGTTTCTGGAACTGATTTAACAGCCGATGTTATCGTAACCGCCCCAACCAATTTTGAGGTGAGCTTAACATCAGGTTCTGGTTTTGCAAGTTCTGTAAATATAACAGCTAGCGGTACTTTAAGCGCAACAACCGTTTATGTTAGAGTAACTAATTCGGCAACATCAGGTGCTATTTCAGGATCTTTAACAATGTCATCTATTGGAGCAACAGATCAAACAGTAAGTCTAACTGGAGTTGTTAATGCTATTTCCTTAACTCCAGCTTCACAAACTAATGTATCTTGTAACTCAGGAGCTAATGGTTCCGCTACAGTTGCTGTTGCTGGTGGAACGGCTGGATATACCTACTCTTGGGCTCCATCTGGTGGAACGGCCGCTACAGCTTCAGGACTGTCAGCAGGTGCATATACCGTGACTGTTACTGATGCGAATTCTTGTACCGCTACACAAAGTTTTACAATCACAGAGCCAACTGCTCTTGTAGCAACTCCAGCTTCACAAACCAATGTATCTTGTAACTCAGGAGCTAATGGTTCCGCTACAGTTGCTGTTGCTGGTGGAACGCCCGGATATACTTATTCTTGGGCTCCATCTGGTGGAACTGCCGCTACAGCTTCAGGACTGTCAGCAGGTGCATATACCGTGACTGTTACTGATGCGAATTCTTGTACCGCTAAAGTTTTACAATCACAGAGCCAACTGCTCTTATAGCAACTCAGCTTCACAAACCAATGTATCTTGTAACTCAGGAATTTAATGGTTCCATGCAGTTGCTGTTGCTGGTGGAACGCCCGGATATACTTATTCTTGGGCTCCATCTGGTGGAACTGCCGCTACAGCTTCAGGACTGTCAGCAGGTGCATATACCGTGACTGTTACTGATGCGAATTCTTGTACCGCTACACAAAGTTTTACAATCACAGAGCCAACTGCTCTTGTAGCAACTCCAGCTTCACAAACTAATGTATCTTGTAACTCAGGAGCTAATGGTTCCGCTACAGTTGCTGTTGCTGGTGGAACGGCTGGATATACCTACTCTTGGGCTCCATCTGGTGGAACTGCCGCTACGGCTTCAGGACTGTCAGCAGGTGCATATACCGTGACTGTTACTGATGCGAATTCTTGTACCGCTACACAAAGTTTTACAATCACAGAGCCAACTGCTCTTGTAGCAACTCCAGCTTCACAAACTAATGTATCTTGTAACTCAGGAGCTAATGGTTCCGCTACAGTTGCTGTTGCTGGTGGAACGCCCGGATATACCTACTCTTGGGCTCCATCTGGTGGAACGGCCTCTACAGCTTCAGGACTGTCAGCAGGTGCATATACCGTGACTGTTACTGATGCGAATTCTTGTACCGCTACACAAAGTTTTACAATCACAGAGCCAACTGCTCTTGTAGCAACTCCAGCGTCACAAACCAATGTATCTTGTAACTCAGGAGCTAATGGTTCCGCTACAGTTGCTGTTGCTGGTGGAACGCCCGGATATACCTACTCTTGGGCTCCTTCAGGAGGTTCAAATGCTACTGCAACTGGCTTAATGGACGGGATATATGTTGTTACTGTTACAGATGCAAATGGATGTACAACTACTCAAACGTTCACAATTGGAACAATAGTAGATGTTACTAATCCTACCATTTCAGCACCAGCTGCAATTAACACTACAACTAATTCAGGTTGCACTGCTACAGGGGTTGCTTTAGGGACACCAATAACTGCAGACAACTGTACAGTGGCAAGTGTGACTAACGATGCGCCATTAGGTTTCCCAATAGGAAACACAACAGTAACATGGACAGTAATAGATGGTTTAGGAAATACTACAACGGCTACTCAAGTAGTAACAGTTCAAGATACAACTCTGCCAACAGTTACTACCCAACCAGTAACGGTTACTTTAGATGCTACTGGAGAAGTAAGAATTACTGCGTCTCAGATAGACAATGGTTCAACGGATAACTGTACAATTGCAAGTATTACAATAGATATCGAAAATTTTAACTGTAATAACTTAGGTGCTAACACGGTGACTTTAACGGTAACAGATATTTATGGAAATATTGCGACACAAACTGCAATTGTAACGGTAATATCTACAGATGGAGATAATGATAATGATGGCATTAAAGATAATTGTGACGATGATGATGATAATGATGGAGTAATTGACATTGATGATAATTGTCCTTTAACTTATAATCCTGACCAAGCAGATAATGATAATGATGGCTTAGGAGATATATGTGATGATGATGATGATGATGATGGAATTGATGATGTGAATGACAACTGTCCATTAACTTATAACCCATACCAAGAGGATAGAGATAATGATGGTATAGGAGATGTTTGTGATACGATAGAGATCAACATATCGCAAGCAATTACACCAAATGGAGATGGTATAAATGATACGTGGATGATTTACAATATTGAAAACCACCCAAATAATTATGTGCGTGTTTTCAACCGTTGGGGAGATTTAGTGTTTGAGGCTAGAAACTACCAAAATGATTGGGATGGACATTTTAAAAACAGATCTCAATCTTTACCAGATAGTGGTTCTTACTATTACCAAATTGATTTAGATGGTAATGGGACAATTTATGACGGTTGGGTTTATATCTCTAAATAATTTTTAGAACTATGGAAATGCCATGAGTTGTAAATCGCAAAATCCAACGAGATTTTATTCATGGCATTACATATGAAAATGAAAAAACAATAAATATCTACACAATGAAAAAAACAATAATTCTAATAGCTCTTCTTTTACTAACAAGCAGTAGTCTATTGGCTCAACAAGAGAGTATTATTACTTTCTATAGAAATCATTTAAATTTAGTGAATCCTGCTTATGTAGGAGTAGAAGCAGAAAGTAGTATTCAGTCATCCATTAGAAGCCAATGGACAGGAGTAGAAAATGCTCCAGAGACTCAAGCTTTTTCTTTTATGGCACCTTTAGGAGAAAAGAAATTCTCATTAGGACTTTCTTTTGTTCACGACAAAGTTTTTATTGAGAAACAAACTTTTTTTGC
Organism: Nonlabens sp.; assembly: GCF_018401815.1. GTDB lineage: Bacteria > Bacteroidota > Bacteroidia > Flavobacteriales > Flavobacteriaceae > Nonlabens. Next base: position 113,095 of record NZ_JAGYKG010000003.1, on the reverse strand, counting down.
AATTGATTTATCTTACGATGTTAAATTATCGGACAAGCTAGATTTATTTATGGGTGTAAAAGTTGGAGGTAATAACTATGAAGTAAATACTAGCGGATTACAAACCTATAACTTTGTTGTGGATCCAAGTTTACAATCCTTTTCAAGATTTAATCCCAATATTGGAATGGGGTTTTACTTAAAACATGAGAAATACTATGTTTCTTTATCTACCCCAAAAATGTTAAATACACAAAGAGCAAAAAACGAGGATGGTTACGCTACTGTATCAACAGATCGTGTACACTTTTATATGTCAAGTGGATACAATTTTGAACTAAGTTCTTCGGTTGACTTATTGCCATCGGTGATTGTCCGTTATGTAAACGGAGCACCATTTTCATCTGACTTTACAGCAACAACCATTTTTAATAAAAAATTTGATCTTGGAGTAACTTACAGAACAGACAATTCGTTAGCAGGAATGGTTAAAATCGCTATTAACAAAAGACTACAATTAGGTTTCGCATATGAATACATGATGCAAAGACAATTGTTAGCAAGAGCAAATAATACTAATGAATTTTACTTAAAATTTAATCTTTAAAGTAAAAAAATAAACATATAATTTTATTGCATTTTTATAAAGAAATTTGACTGGCCCTAAATAATAGATACAGATTATTAAACAATGATGATTAATTAAACACTTGCAAAAACGTTTTTACAAGTGTTTTTCTTTTCTATGTTTTCTCTGATTATTCTGAGCGCTTTCAAACAAACCAAATCTGTTTAAAGTAGTAATATTTCCATTCTTATCATAATTAACATCATTAATGGAATAATTCTCCAGTGCCAGCTGGGAAAGCTATCTCTAACCTTCCTGTTTTTCTTAACTCTTATTGTGTAGATCGCGAGCGGGAAGCTCCCGCCACCAGGGAGACCTCGGTAGGATTGCCTATCATAAATGAGGTCGATGTTGCAAATACAACTGCCAGCCTTTGCAAGTCTGGTGTCTTAAAACAAAAAACCTTGATCAAGCGAGCTTGTCAAGGTTTCTATGTTTTAATTCACAACGCAGTTGTGAGTGATGGTGACCTCGGCAGGATTCGCTCCGCGCATCCCTCAAAGCTCCGCTTTGAAAATAAAAAATCCGCAAACAAAATTTTGAGTAAACTCAATTTCATTTGCAGATTTTATATTTATTCGTGACCTCGGCAGGATTCAAACCTGCAACCTCCACAGCCGTAATGTGGTGCACTATTCAGTTATGCTACGAGGCCAAAGAACAAAAGACTTGTTGCTTTTGCGGCTGCAAATATACGAGAATTTAGAATATTGTCAACTTTATTCAACATTAAACTCAAAATTATTTTTCTCTAAAAATTATTTTTAAAAATCGCTACTTCAAATAGGCAACTAAGACTTGCCTTTTCTATATTTAACCCATGAATAATCCTTACCTAGCAAAACATATCATAGACATTCCTGATTTTCCAAAACCAGGGATTATTTTTAAAGATATCTCCCCATTATTAGCCTCTATAGAAGCTAGAGATTTAATGATTCAACACTTGATCCAGCCATTTCAAAATCAAAAAATTGATGTAGTTGTTGGAATAGAATCAAGAGGCTTTCTTTTTGGAATGCTTATGGCAGATGCGCTAGACGCCAAGTTTGTGATGCTGCGCAAACCTGGAAAACTACCGGGTAAAATAATGAGTCAAGAATATCAACTAGAGTACGGGTCTGACACTATTGAAATGCAGGAGGCAGCTATTAACAGTACGGATAGTGTCCTTATTCATGATGATGTGCTAGCCACTGGAGGTACCGCAGCGGCCGCACACGCATTAATCCATCAAACTGGAGCTGAAGTCTTAGGTTATAGTTTTATAATTGAATTAGACTTCTTAAATGGCAGGCAATTACTTCCAAATAAAAATATAACTAGTGTTTTAAACTACTAAGTATATTTTACAAAAAGAATCTGTTACATTTTAACAGGTTTCCTTTCCTTCTAGGTTAACGACGGGCTTTAGTAATGATCAGTGCTGTTAATATTCCCGCTTTCGCGAAAGCGGAACTTATATCAAAACGCTTACTTTTCTAGTAGGTTTTTCGACCAGTTCAAAGCTTTTACGTAGAAGTTGCTTTAAAACTTTGTTGTTTTATTTCAATTTCTAATGAAGTAACCATTGTCACGCTTAACAGGCTATAAAAAACCGTTTTATGCATCCTGATAATTATAATGCATCAGGTGTTTGAACAATACAACCAGCTTTACATAGGATAAAATAGACCCTAAATAAGGTTTAGGGATTTCAATAATTTGATACGGAAGGAATCAATAGTTGTTACCTCCTACATAAATAACCTTTCTTAGCTCAAAGGTATTGCTATGAAGACTTGTATGATTTTTCAATAATACGGTCCATACAATTAATACCGTCTATTGCGGCACTTATAATACCTCCTGCATAGCCTGCTCCTTCGGCACAAGGATATAAACCCTTAATTTCTATATGTTCCATAGTAAACGGATCTCTTGGAATTTGCACTGGAGAGCTTGTACGACTTTCTGGTGCGTGAAGCACCGCCTCATTGGTGTAATAGCCTTTCATTTTTTTACCGAAAGCTATAAAAGCAGCACTTAAACGAGTGGCTAGCATTTCTGGAAGTACTTTGTTCAAATCAACACTTGTTAAACCAGGAAAATAGGAGGTTTTAGGAAAGTCAGTGGACAGTTTTCCCTCTACAAAGTCTTGCATACGTTGGGCAGGAACCTTTTGAGTTTTCCCAGCAGCAACCCAACAGTCGTATTCCACTTTTTTCTGAAAATTAAGGGACACAAACGGATCTTCAGGATCGTAATTAGGTAAGTCTTCTGGAGATACACTGACCACAATCCCGCTGTTAGCATATGGATTATTGCGTTTGCTCGGGCTCCAACCATTGGTAACCACCTCATTTGTAGCTGTGGCACATGGTGCAATAATACCACCTGGGCACATACAAAAGGAGTACACTCCCATTCCGTCTACTTGCTCTACAAGACTGTAACTGGCTGGTGGCAAATAAGGGTTTTGATCATCGCCATGGTATTGAATCTGATCAATCAACTCTTGTTGATGCTCTACCCTGACGCCTATAGCAAATGCTTTTGCCTGTACCTTGATACCTCTTTTGTGAAGTAAATAAAAAATATCTCTAGCCGAATGACCGGTTGCTAGGATAAGGTTGTCGTAGGGAATCCATTCCCTGTCATTGATCTGAATCGCCTTAATTTGTTGATTCTCATGACGTATATCCGTCATTTTAGACTCAAAATGTACTTTCCCACCAGCTTTTTCAATTGCTTCCCGCATAGAAGTAATAATCTGCGGTAATTTATTGGTCCCTATGTGAGGATGTGCATCTACCAGTATGTCGGGCGTAGCACCAAAATCAACAAACCATTCCAAAGCTTTTAGCACGTTACCTCTTTTCTTAGATCGGGTATATAATTTACCGTCGCTGTAGGTTCCAGCGCCTCCTTCTCCATAACAATAATTGGATTCAGGATTGACGATATGATCTTTATTAATCGCAGCAAGATCCCGTCTTCTAGAGCGCACATCTTTACCACGTTCATAGACGATAGGTTTTAATCCGCCCTCAATAGCTCTTAATGCTGCATATAACCCCGCAGGACCAGCTCCTATGATAGCCACTTCTTTTGATTGAGAAACATCTCGAATTTGATACACCTCTCTTTCAGGAATATCTTCTCCTTGAAGCCATAGCTCTATTTGTAAATTAAATGTTACTTTTTTCTGTCTGGCATCTATAGAACGCTTTCTGATATTCCATTTCTGGACATCATCCATACGCACATCTATTTTTTCAAAAACCTTATTCAGAATATGATTTTCATCTTCCAGATAATGGGGTAAAATAGATATTTGTACTAGTTGGCTCATGGGGCAAAGGTAATTGGAAATAATTCCAAAATGTAACATCAAAAATGAACATTCAAAGTTCCAAGTCGTATGTCAATTGGAGCAAGAGTAAAGAACGTTTTGAGTTTAAGATCTAGTATCTAAAAAACTACTAGTTGAAACTCTCTAAAAAAAGCCGTCACAACGAAAAAAAATATCTAGAACAAATTCCTTACCACCTTTACGACGCTCAACTCAGCAGAGGTTGACCTTCTCTATCTCATCAATTTGCCTTAGCAAATTATCAAATCACGAAATCAACAAATTTTCATATCAATCAACTGTACTTCTTTAAGTTTTCTAGTTGCTTTTCTACGGCGGCTTTAAACTCTGCTTTCATCCTAGCTATAAGTGTTGCGGCTGGTATACTATCTTTTATAGTGGCACTACCTTGTCCCGCACTCCAGATGGTTTTCCAGGCTTTGGCCTCGGTGTCCATTTCTTTACCAAAGTCAATTTTTACTTTGGCTTTCATTTGCTCTTCTGTAATTCCTGCTGCTTGTAAACTAGCGCCTAAAAAATTAGCACTCACTCCAGAGATCGCAGCAGTGTAAACAATATCACTACAACCAGCCTTTATGATCATATCTCGGTATTCATCTGTGGCCTTAGATTCGTCTGTATTGATAAAACGCGTTCCCATATAAGCGAGATCTGCACCCATTTGTAAAGCACTAGCCACGTCTTGACCAGAGCTCATGGCTCCAGCTAGCAAAATGGTACCGTCAAAGAACTCTTTAACTTCTCTTATAAAAGGCATCGGGTTGAGAACACCCGCATGCCCTCCAGCTCCTGCGCAAACCAAGATCAGTCCGTCTACTCCTGCTTCTTGTGCTTTTTGAGCATGGCGTTTTTTAATCACATCGTGAAAAACAACACCACCATAACTGTGTACCGCATCTACCACATCACTTACCGCTCCTAAAGAAGTAATGATCAACGGTACTTGATGCTTCATACATAACCTCAAATCTGCTTGAAGTCGCGGATTGCTTCCATGAACGATCAAGTTCACACCAAAAGGCGCTGCTTTTTTACCGGTTGCTTCTTCCCAATTCTTAAGTTCTGTTTTGATTTGTACCAACCATTCTTCAAAGCCTTCGCTAGATCGTTGGTTCAAGGCCGGAAAGGTACCTACTATTCCATTTTTACAACAAGAAATAACTAGCTCTGGCCCTGATATTAAAAACATAGGGGCTGCTACTACAGGTAAAGAAAGTTGGTCGGTAAGTTGTGCTGTTGTCATGGAACTAGTTTTTACCAAAGTTACTAAAGTGAGCTACGATGTGTGCATCCTAGTTTAAAAAGATATTAAATTAAATGTAAAGCTTAGCTTTAGAAAGCATTTGGACTTTACTTTTACATCATGTTTTTATTTACATCATTAATTATCAAGAACTAATACCTAACTATTGAAGAATATTGTACTTATAAGTGTTTTTACCTTTCTCGCTTTCGCGAAAGCGCACTCGCAAAAAGCCACGCTTTCAGGAACTATTATCGAGGAAGGAACTGGTGAAACTTTGCTCAACGTTACTGTCAACATCATCGAATTAAAAACCGGAACCATTACCAACGCTTACGGTTATTATTCCATCACCTTGCCTACAGGAGCTTATACGGTGCAATATTCCAGCATAGGATATGCCACTGTAGTAAAAAAGATCTCCCTGAACGAAAACGTAAAACTAGACCTAGCTTTAAAAGAACAAGGTGAGGAACTAGACGCCATTGTCATCACTGCCGATGTAGAAAAGATGAGCACTAAATCACCTCAAATGAGCGTGAACGCACTGTCTATAGAAACCATTAGAAAAGTTCCTGTGGTACTTGGAGAAACTGATCTTATCAAAGCCCTCACCTTACTTCCTGGAGTTAGTAACGCAGGTGAAGGATCTGCTGGCTTTAACGTAAGAGGTGGCTCAGCAGACCAGAATTTGGTGCTACTGGACGAAGCTACTCTTTATGGAAGTGACCACTTGTTTGGTTTTTTCTCGGTCTTTAACCCAGATGCAATAAAAGATTTAAAACTTTACAAAGGTGGGATCCCAGCGCGATATGGCGGTCGTGTTTCTAGTGTACTGGACATTTATCAACGCGATGGAAACAAACAAAAATTTAGCGGTACAGGAGGAATAGGCCTTGTATCGAGCAGGTTGCTATTTGAAGGTCCTATTATCAAAGAAAAGGCTTCGTTTTTAATAGGTGGACGTAGTAGTTATGCACATTTATTCTTGCCATTATTTGATGTTGATAATGTTGCTTATTTCTACGATCTCAACGCCAAAGCCAGTTTTAACCTAGATGACAACAACCGTCTGTATATGTCTAGCTACTTCGGTAGGGATGTTTTTAATGTGAATAATCTTTTTGGCAACACTTTCGGCAATAGTTTTGTGAATATCAGGTGGAACCATATTTATAATGAAAAATGGTTTTCCAATGCTTCTGTAATTTATAGTGATTACAACTACGGACTGGAATTACAATTTGTCGAGTTTACCTTTGATAGTGGTATTACTAATATGAATGTTAAATACGACCTGACCAATTTTGTCAATGATAAGGTAAAAATGAAATACGGAATCAATTCCATTTATTACGAGTTTGATCCAGGAAGAATAAAGCCTACCACCGCTACAAGTGGTATCAACGATAGGCAGCTGATTAAAAAATACGCTTGGGAGAACGGCATCTATGCAGATGGAGAATTTAAAATAAGCGACCAAATCAATATCAATGCGGGTTTAAGAATAAGCAGTTTTAATAGGTTAGGTCAAGAAAGCCTTAATATCTATGAAAACAACCAACCTCTATTGTATAATGAAGATCTAGAAATTTATGAAAGCGCCACACCTACAGCTTCTTTTTCTAGCAGTCGCAGTGAAACCCTAAAGTCCTTTGTCAACTTAGAGCCTAGGTTTTCCATTGCTTACTCCTTAGATGAGGATACGAGTATCAAAGCAAGCTACCAGCGTATCAATCAATACATCCACTTGATTTCTAATACCAATGCTCCTACTCCATTTGATCTTTATGCCCCTAGCGGAACCTTTATAGAACCACAAAAAGGAACTCAAGTCGCTGCTGGTTTTTTTAAGAACATAGGGAACTACTCCATAGAAACCGAAGCCTTTTATAAAACCGTAAAAAACCGGTTGGACTATATCGATGGTGCTGATTTAATTGCCAATGATGCCGTAGAGCAAATTTTACTAGAAGGAGAAGCTCGAGCTTATGGTCTGGAGTTTTTACTGAGAAAAAATGAAGGGAAACTTCAAGGATGGATTGCTTATACCCTATCCAAAAGTGAACAACGCACCCCTGGAAGAACCGCGATGGAACCAGGAATTAATAATGGAGACTGGTACAATGCCGCTTGGGATAAAACACACGATCTTACCCTAACGGCAAATTACAACTTGAATAAAAAGTGGGATCTAGGCGCTAATTTTACCCTGCAAACTGGACAACCTGTTACCTATCCTAACGGTCAGTATCAATTTGACAGCTTGTTTATCCCTACTTATGAATCTAGAAATAGCAGCCGCCTGCCTATGGTGCATCGACTAGATTTTTCGGCTACCTATACTCCTCAACCGGACAAGAAGAAAGGCTGGCAATCCAGCTGGGTGTTTAGTTTATACAATGCCTATAACCGAAGAAATGCGGTGAGTATCTCTTTTGCAGAAAATGAAGATACCAATAGAAATGAAGCGACGAGGCTTGCTATATTTGGCGTAGTTCCTGCGGTCACCTATAATTTTAAATTTTAAGAGATGAAGAACTTTTTTATATACGCCCTTACGTTATTGTTATTCTCTTCATGCTCTGATGTAGTTCAATTAGATCTCAATAATTCAGATCCGCGACTGGTTGTAGATGCGTACATAGAGCTTAACGAGTCTGGAACCTCATCTACCCGAGTACAACTTACCAGATCTGCAGGGTTTTATGATGAGGAAATTGTTTTTGTAAACGATGCTGTAGTTAGCATCACCGATGCCGATGGCAGCCTCATCCCTATTCCTTTTGTTGCAGACGGAGTGTATAGCACTAACTATCCTTTTATAAGAATGAGCAATCCTACTGAAAACAGCTATACCTTAACTATTACTGATAATGGAGCTATCTATACGGCTACAGAAAGTCTTGAGCCTACGGTACCATTTACAAATGTAGAGCAGGAAATCATAAGCGGCTTTGGCGATGATATTACTGAGGTCACTGCCTTCTTTAACGACCCATCTGGTCTTGGTGATTTTTATCTTTTTGAATACCAAGATATTAATAACGAACAAGTAGATGTTATTGATGATGAATTTACTGATGGAAACCGTTCCCAGACAACCTTTTTTATTGAAGAAGCTACTCCAGGGGTCACCGCAACCATACGTATTATGGGAATAGACCAACGCTGTTTTAATTTCTATGAGACCCTACTACAGCAAGCAGGAGAAGGAGGTGGCGGCCCTTTTGGTACACAACCGGCAGTGGTAAGAGGTAACATCATCAATACCACAGATTCTAGTAGGTTCCCTTTTGGATACTTTAGAATTTCTGAGGCTTTTGAAATTGAATACACAATTCAGTAGGCAGTAGGCAGTAGGCAGTAGGCAGTAGGCAGTAGGCAGTAGGCAGTAGGCAGTAGGCAGTAGGCAAAAATAAATTTTAAGCATAAAAAAAGCGTGATTTTCATTTTGAAAATCACGCTTTTTTTATGCTATAGTTTAATAATACATTCCGTTAGAATAGTAGGACACCTTAAATCATGTTTACCTCATTTTATTCAGTCAGTAGTGGGTTGTATCTTCTATTATTTTACTGTTTTCTACAAGTAGGAAACCATTTCCTGTTGTGGTCGGCGTACCTTTTTTAATTGAGACATCAAGTCATCCATCGCTCGGTAACCCACAGGAAGTAGTAAGGTGCTTTTTAACCCTTTGCTTTTTAAATCTAGTAACTCATCTATTTTCTCGGGTACAAAACCTTCCATAGGACAGGAATCGATTTGCTGTTGCGCGCAAACAGTGAGTAAATTACCTAAAATCAAATAAGCTTGGTTCTTTGCCCACAACTCAATTTCTTCAGATTCTTTCTTGGAAAAAGTACTTATCAAGAAGTCTTGAAAAGGCTGAATCACCTCATCTGGTGTGTTGCGCTCCTTTTTAACTATAGAAAAATAATCTTTTACGTATTGTTCATCAACAGCAGTCGTACATATCACTAATACGGCGCTGGCATCTTTAACTTGCATCTGACCATAAGAATGAGGTACCATGTTCTCCTTAAGATCTTGATCTTGAACAACAATTAACCTGCAAGGTTGTAAGCCATAGGAAGTAGCGGTAAGATTAAAGGCTTGTGCGAGCAACTCTAATTGGGTTGTTTCCAGTTTTTTTTCAGAATCAAATTTTTTGGTTGCATACCTCCATTGCAAACTTTCTATACTATCCATAGTTGTCATACGTTATCTTTGTAAATGAGAATTTGGTACATATTCCGCTTTCGCACGGAATACAGTTCGGTATAAAATTCTGTTTTTAAAAGAAAAACGGAAAGCTAGAACCATAACAGGACCTTTTTAATTACCATACAAAAATAATATGCACAACTTGTCCTTTAAGGGCTTTACTATAAGATTTTTCAATGAAGTACATCGATAAACGAATTAAGCAATCCAGGACGAGTATTTTCAAGGCTATTTTTCCTAAAACGACCAATCATCACGACACGCTTTTTAGAGGTACAGCCTTACCTCTTATGGATGAAGTTTCTGTTATTTGCGCCGCTAGATTCTCTAGAAAAAATGTGGTACCCATAAACACAGATCAAATAGAATATAAAAAACCATTCCCGCTTGCTAGTATTATTGAACTGGTAGGTCATTTTGCTAAAGTAGGTAAAACCAATTTTGTGGTAGAAACTTATACTTATATAGAAGATATGTACTGCTATTGTCGTGAAAAAGTGGTGACAGGAATCTTTACTTTTGTCGCCATAGGCGCTGACAAAAAACCTTCATCTATTATTTAATGCGCAGGATATTAAACATACTCGTTTTTAGTGTCATCATAGCACTAGTAGTCATTTTCATTCTACAACTGCACATCAAGCGCAGCTCCAGAGATTTCATGGTAACCCAGATTACCCAACTTCAAGAAGCCCACACTGGTATTGTTTTAGGTGCTAGTGTAAAACCAGATAAAAGCCTTTCTCTTATACTTCAAGATCGAGTAGACGCAGCATTACTCGCTTATGAAAACAAAAAGTTTAAAAAATTTCTTTTGAGTGGTGATCATCGAACAAAAAACTACGATGAAGTAAACGCCATGAAAAACTACCTCAACAATAAAGGTGTTCCAGACGAAGATATTTTTTTAGATCATGCCGGCTTTGACACCTACGACTCTATGTATAGAGCTAGGGATATTTTTAAAGTAAAAAGTGCCATTGTATTTACGCAAGAATTTCACCTCCCTAGAGCCCTTTATATAGGTAAAAATATGGGGATGACTGTACAAGGCTTTATAGCCGATCAACATGAGTATCCAGGAAATAACCGCTTTATTCGGAGAGAATGGCTAGCAAATATGAAAGCTTGGATAGAACTGAACATTAAAAAAACGCCAACCTATTCTGGAAAGGTGATCCCAATTACCGGTGATAGTAAGCTGTCTCATGACAAAGACTGAAAGCTCGAAAGTTTAAAAATACGCTTTTCAAAAATTGAATGAAAAAGTAAGTCTTGCTAAAGTACATTATGCATTTCTATGCCTGTTTTTAAAAATGTAGGTATTAATTTTTCTTTTCATTTTAAAATAGAATTCGATATGTTTTTTCTTATTATCTCATCGATTTTTAAAGAATAATTGTATATTTGCAACCGCTTAAACAAAAAGCAATTTTTGTGGAACGACTAGGAGAAGTGGCAGAGTGGTCGAATGCACTGGTCTTGAAAACCAGCGAGGGTTACACCTCCAGGGGTTCGAATCCCTTCTTCTCCGCAACAACCCTGATCATCTAAAGATGATCAGGTTTTTTTTATTTTACTGTAGTGAAGATTAACGTCTCTAAAAATAAACCCATCTATTACCTCTATTTTCTTTTTAAAGGTTGATACGCCTTAATAACTATATTTTATTCAACTGCACATTTATCTCAGCTTTAATTAGTTATCGTTCCCACCAACTTTCAAAAACCTGTAGCGATTTTCTATTCGGTTGGTATGTAGTAAATTTGAAGCTATCTAATGTTACCCAAATTTCACAACGACGTTTGCTTTAAACTAATAAACTAGGCTTATTCAACAAGAACTGAACCATGAATCAAGATATTTTAATTAAGAATTCTACTATCGTAAATGAAGGAAAGATAGTTGTGGCAGACCTACTGATCTCTAATGGACGAATTGACCAAATTGGAAGTATTGACGTAGGACCAAATTATAAAATAATTGACGGAACCGGAAAGTACCTATTCCCAGGAATAATTGACGGACAAGTTCATTTTAGAGAGCCTGGACTCACACACAAAGGGGATTTGTATACCGAAAGCAAATCTGCCGTAGCAGGCGGTGTCACCTCTTTTATTGATATGCCAAATACAGTTCCAAATATTTTAACAATAAAAAGTTTGAAGGAAAAATTTAAAATTGCTTCAAAAAAATCTTTAGCAAATTATTCATTTTTTCTTGGGGTAAACGGAGATAATATTGATGAAATAATAAAATTAGATACGGGCCCATTTATAGGTATTTCTGATGACGGTTTATATTTTACAAAAAAAGGAAACCTTTTAGCTGATAGTCCTGAAAAGATGGAAAAATTATTTGCTAACTGTAAATCAATAATAGCAATTCATTCAGAGAAAGAGGAAATTATAGAGGCAAATGAACAGGCGTTCAAAAAAACGTACGGTGAAGATATTCCGGCAAAATTTCATCCAATCATTAGAAGTACTGAAGGCTGTTACGAAGCTACTAAACGCGCCATTGCTATTGCCGAAAAATACAACACTCGCCTTCATATTCTTCATTTATCAACAGAAGCAGAAACCCACTTATTTAAAAATAACATTCCTCTAAATGAGAAAAAAATAACTACAGAAGTTTCTGTTCATCATTTATGGTTTTCAGATAACGATTATGATCGACTAGGCATGCTTATAAAATGGAACCCAGCCATTAAAACCAATAAAGACAAACAAGGTCTATTCCAAGCATTACTTGATGACAGGATAGATATCATAACCACTGACCACGCTCCACACACTTTAGAAGAAAAAGAAAGACCGTATTTCCAGTCTATGTCTGGAGCTCCAATGGTTCAACATACGCTCAATTGTATGTTGGAGTTTTACAAACAAGATCTGATTTCGTTAGAAAAAATAGTTGAAAAAATGTGCCATAATCCTGCTATTTTATACCGTATAACAGATCGAGGATTTATACGAGAAGGCTATTTTGCCGACTTGACCTTGGTAGACTTAGATAGCAAATGGACAGTGGCTAAAGACAATCTTTTTTACAAATGCGGATGGTCGCCGTTAGAAGGGACGACATTTCAAACGGAAATAAAACAAACATTTGTGAACGGAAATTTAGTGTACGATGATGGAATATTTTTTGAAGAAGAAAAAGGAAAAGAAATTGAATTTGATAATGGAAATCAATAAACCCCCAGCTAGCGTGAGCGACTCACTAGTGACCGCTAGCGCGAGCTTCTCGCTCTTGACCTCACAGCTAGGGACACAATTGAAACTACATAAAAGAGGATAATAACAGACCTAAATATTGCTTTTTGGATAACTAGCATGTCTTAATAATAGGGAAATCTGATTTATATCAGCTTTTAAATTATAGAAGCAGATTACTTTTGAACGCATCAATAAAAGGTAGTTAACAGAAGAAAATGAAAAATATAATTATTCCCGTAGACTTTTCCATTCACTCAGAAAATGCACTTAAAGCTGCGGTGGAAATTGCCAAGAAACACCAATCCACGGTAACTATAGTGCACATGATCGAATTTCAAGAAGTACATTTATCTCAAGAAGAGAAATCTGAAGAAAGTCGCTATTTTATGGAGCTTACGCAAAAACGCTTAGACAAATTTTTAAATAAGGAATATTTGAAAGGAGTTGCTATTCAAACTGTTGTAAAAAATTATAAAGCCTTTAGTGAATTGAATCAGGTAGCAAAAGAACATCATGCAGACCTTATTGTAATGGGGTCTCATGGAAGTAGCGGAATTCAAGAGGTTGTTATAGGTTCTACAACTGAAAAAGTAGTTAGAACATCTAATATTCCAGTATTAGTAATTAAAGGTGATAAAAAATTTGCGCCGCGTCAAGGAGTGCTTGCATGTGATTTTAAATTAGAAAGTAAAGATGTTTTTATAAAAGCGATGAATCTATTTAAAGTGCTACAAATACATATCTCTTTAGTTTATGTCAATCTGCCATCAAGCAGTTTTCTAAGCACCAATCAGATTCATCATCAAATCGAAGAATTTTCTAATATTTTGAAAGATGCTTATCAATTTTCACCTGAGGAGGTTACTATTTTTTCAGACTTCAGTGTGGAGAGTGGAGTGTTTCATTTTGCTGAAAAAAAACAAGCTGATATTATTGGTATTCCAACACACGGCCGTAAAGGATTAGCTCATTTCTTTTCTGGTAGTATTGTAGAGTCTATGGTCAATCATTCTTCGTTACCCGTGATCACGTTTAGAATATAAAACTAAAATAATAATCTGTTAATTAAAGCCGCCAGCTAGCTGGTTAAAACGAACGCGATGCAATCGCGCGCGACACGGAATGACTTCTAGTCCTTCCAATTCAACTCCATCTATAACTCTATTTTCGCTAAATGCATAAGGACTATTATAAGAATACTGAATAGACAAGGGATCCACAGCAAAAAACCTACCCAACCTTGGATCATGCATTCTATACTTATAGTTATAACTATTCCCTTCTCCTTTCACTTCATCATCACGCTCCTGTCCTTGGAAGCCTTATCTATAAGAATCACTATCTACAGAACCGTGGCGGTAAGGCAGTAGCATACCGCCAGGATAGTAATCGTTATAACAAAACAACTGCCTTATCAAGTTTTCTGCTTTTTCTTTCTAGCCGCAGGAAAGAGTACGTTATTTAAAATCAAGCGATAACCTGGACTGTTGGGATGCAAGCTCAACTCCGTAGGTGGATCTCCTACTCGATGCTGGTAATCTTCTGGATCATGGCCGCCGTAGAAAGTGAAAAATCCTTTACCGCGTATGCCGTGTATGTACTTGGCTTCTTTGTTGATTCTGTTCTCCCCTAGTACCAAAACATTTTTCTTTACCTCTTCCCTATAAAAACTAGTGGTCTGCCCCATAAATCCTTTGACAAGACTGGTATGGTTTTGATTGAGCATGGTAGGAATAGGATCCCATTTAGCACTGAAATCCATTAAAGAGAAATAATCCAATTCTCGATCAATCGTACGCTTGGTGGTCATATCGATGGAACTGAATTCGTAAACCATAGGTGAACGCTCTAAGGTATAATCTGTAAAAGCAAAAGTCTTAGAGTAATCAATTTTATTTTGATACCCGGGATCACTCGCATCACCATCAAACATAGGTTCTGCAATATCAACTCCTTCGGCACTAAGTGCAATGTCAAAACTGTCTGTCGCGCTGCACATCGCAAACATAAAACCTCCACCGACTACATAGTCTCTAATTTTAAGTGCCACATCGCGTTTTTCTTCACTCACTTTATCGTAGCCTAGCTTTTGCGCCAATTCTTCGGCTTGCTTCTTTTCTTCCACATACCAAGGCGCTGCTCTAAAACTGCGGTAAAATTTACCGTACTGCCCCGTAAAATCTTCGTGATGCAAGTGCAACCAGTCGTATAATATAAGTTGGTCAGATAGTACTTCCTCGTCGTAGACCTTGGTGTATGGAATCTCTGCATAGGTGAGCACCATAGTAACGGCGTCGTCCCAAGGCAACGTACCTGTAGGAGAATACACGGCTATTTTAGGAGCTTTTTCTAGCAAGACTTCTTGCATGTTTTGAGAGGGACTGGCTACCAATTCTAAGATAGAACGTACCTCAGCTTCGGTCATTTCTTCAAAGCTCACACCTCTTACGATCAATTCTTTTTTGATTTCTTCCACGTTAGGAACTAAAAAAGAGCCACCTCTATAATTGAGCAACCACTTCACTTTAGTTCCTTTAGAAAGCACCCAATAAGAGATCCCATAAGCTTTTAAATGGTCTGCCTGAGTCTCTGCATCCATGGGTATGAATAAATATTGAGCCTGTGCAAAGAGTCCACTCGCACAAAATAACAAGAGTAAGATGGTTCTTTTTAGCATTCTTCAAGTGTGTAATTATACCGCTTTCGCGAAAGCGGAATTTCAATAAAAACCTACCTTCTACAAGCTGACCACTAATATAATAATGGAATGCGGAACAGACTGCAATAAGGAGTCCAAATTATTCCACTAGAACGGCATGTCGTCATTAGGAATTCCAAAAGCATCCCCAGGAGTTCCCGCTTTAGGATTGTCAAAAGGATCTGGTTTTAAAGTGTCGTCGTTTGCAGCATTCATTTTAGAACCGAATTCTTCTGGAGTAGTAAAGAACTGATCCAAATTATCAAACTTACCGAACTGTCCTAAGAACTTTAAACGTATGGAGTCGGTCGCACCATTACGGTGTTTTGCAACGATAAACTCTCCTTGACCAGCAGTAGGAGTGCGGTCGTCATCATCCCATTCATCCAGACCGTAATATTCTGGTCGATAGATAAAGGATACAATATCTGCATCTTGCTCAATCGCTCCAGATTCCCTTAAATCAGAAAGCAATGGACGTTTAGACCCACCACGAGATTCTACCGCACGAGACAGTTGTGAAAGTGCAATTACTGGTACGCTCAGTTCTTTGGCAAGGGCTTTTAAGTTACGAGAGATCGTAGAGATTTCTTGTTCGCGATTCCCTCCTTTGTTACCAGTTTGGGCTGTCATTAATTGCAAGTAATCAATCATGATTAACTTGATACCGTATTGTGACGCCAGTCTTCTACATTTGGCACGTAGGTCAAAAATAGATAGTGATGGGGTGTCATCAATAAAAATAGGCGCTTGTTCTAAGTCTTTTACTTTTACGTTAAGTTGTTCCCATTCATGTGGCTCTAGTTTACCGGTACGCAATTTTTCAGAACTCAAGCCTGTTTCTGAAGAAATCAAACGGGTAATCAATTGTACCGAGCTCATCTCTAGAGAGAAGAAGGCTACTGGAATATTATTTCCTACGGCAATGTTACGAGCCATACTCAAAGTAAAGGCTGTTTTACCCATACCTGGACGTGCAGCGATAATAATTAAATCTGAAGGCTGCCACCCACTTGTTAAACGGTCCAAATCTGTAAAACCAGATGGAATTCCGGAGAGTCCATCGCGATTTGCTATTTCTTCAATACGCTCCTTTGCCTGACGCACCAAATCCATAGCGGTTTCTGTACTTTTTCTGATATTGCCTTGAGTAACTTCATAAAGCTTAGATTCTGCCTTGTCTAGTAAATCAAAAACGTCCGTAGATTCTTCGTAAGATTCAGTAATAATCTCTGTAGAAATTTTGATCAGACTGCGTTGTATGAATTTTTGAAGAATGATTCGCGCATGAAATTCGATATGCGCAGTAGAACTTACTAATTGTGATAATTGAACCAGGTAATGATCTCCACCAGCGACTTCTATTTTTTCCATTTTACGCAACTGTGCGCTAACAGTTAATAAGTCAACTGGTTTCCCTTCTTTAAAGAGAATATCTATGGCTTCAAAAATGACTTGGTGGTTTTTTTGATAGAAAACATCTGGAGTAAGAAGGTCAATGACCTCATCTACTCCTTTACCATCAATCATCAAAGCACCAATTACAACCTTCTCTAAATCAACTGCTTGAGGTGGTATTTTACCTTTTTCAAGAGTGATGACAGAAGTGTTTCCTGAAGAGAGATTAGGGAGTTGTTGTACTTTTTCCATAGAGTTCAAAAGTAGGGTTTTAAAAAGGTTTTATTTGTGTTGATCAATGACAACTTCATCAACAATTTGATCAAAAAGACAGTTTATAACATGTTAACAAGCATTGTTTTTTTTTAAAAGCTAGGTAGTATCAATGGATACAAAAAAAGCTAGCCTTCTTCTCTATCGCGTTTTCAGTTGATAAGTCTTTTAGATCTTAGAAAACAAAAAAAACAAATGAAAAAAGCCACAAAATTGATGTGACAACTTTGTAGCTTTTTTAAGAGATTGTTAAATATTGTCTTCTCGTTTATCCTTTAAAGACTCCCATATTAGCATATTTGTCCATACGTTGCTCTACAAGGTCTTTAGGCGTTAAATCTTTTAATTCTTCATAATGTCGAAGTATGCATTCTGCCACAGATTTAAAAGTAGTCTCTCTATCTTTATGAGCGCCGCCTTCTGGTTCTTTGAGAATTTCGTCTACTAGGTTAAGTTTCTTCATATCTGTGGAAGTTAGTTTAAGGGCATCTGCAGCTCTTTCCTTGTATTCCCAGCTTCTCCATAAGATAGAAGAACAAGATTCAGGCGATATCACAGAGTACCAGGTATTTTCTAACATGACTACCTTGTCTCCTACTCCTATACCTAATGCTCCACCACTAGCTCCTTCACCTATAATCATAACGATAATAGGCACCTTGAGACGTGTCATTTCTAGAATATTTCTTGCTATAGCTTCTCCTTGACCACGTTCTTCTGCTTCGAGACCTGGATAAGCCCCTGGAGTATCAATTAAAGAGACCACTGGTATTCCAAATTTCTCTGCACTTTTCATTAAACGAAGAGCTTTGCGGTATCCTTCTGGATTTGCCATACCAAAGTTGCGGTACTGGCGTGTTTTGGTATTAAATCCTTTTTGCTGTCCTATAAACATAAAACTCTGGTCGCCTATCTTACCTAGTCCACCGATCATCGCCTTGTCGTCTTTGACATTGCGATCACCATGTAATTCCAACCAGGTATCACCACAAATCGCTTTGATGTAGTCCAAGGTATACGGACGACTAGGATGACGAGACATCTGCACACGTTGCCATGCGGTCAAGTTGGCATATATATCTTTACGAGTTGCTTTGAGTTTTTTCTCTATTTGCTTGATCGTAGCACTGACATCAACATCACTCTCTTCTCCTAAGGTAATCGTTTGCTGGTATTTTTCTTCCAGCTCTTTGATCGGTAATTCAAATTCTAAATATTCCATATGAGGGAATTTGTTTTTTGGATCAACAAATATAGTCATATGAGTTGAAGTAAAAATACATTTGAATTTGAAACTCCAACGGTATTTGAATTGATCTCTAATTGCAAGTCTGCTTTGCCCTACTTCAATAAAAGCGCCATTCACCTGAACTACCTGACCCAAAAGGAATACCCCATAACTATGTGTTTGAAATAATAATAAGCACCCCCCTTTAAAGCGGCATGACTTGATGAGAATATGCTATGAACACCTTGATCCAAAACGCCTAATTAAAACTGATACTGAAAACTGATACTGCGACTGAGACTGGGACTGAAAACTGAGAATGAGACTGCTCGCTACTTCTTTGCCAGACGTGTCTTTAAAATACCATTACTTATAATAACGACAAGAATCACTACCGCACCTATATAAAACTCAGGAGTCATTTCTTCAGCATCTCCTAGAATTAAAAATGCCAGAAAAATACCATAGACTGGTTCTAAGTTAATAGTTAACATGACCGTATAAGCACTTAAGAACTTCATGACTTTTACACTAGCTATAAAGGCATAAGCAGTGCAAAAAGAGGAGAGAATACCTAACCACAACCAATCCATTTGGGTGAGCTGCGATGGCATCACAAAATCCACTGGAAGAAACACAAAAAACAAAGAAAGCAAAATCACACCACTTGATAACTCATAAAAAGAAATCAACGACGGCGGATGTTCCTTTGCCCATTTCACATTCAGAATAGAGAAAGTCGCACTCAATAAAGCACTGATCAAGCCCAAAATCATTCCGGTCACGTATTTTGTCTCAATTTGAAAGATGTAATACAGTGCCCCCATGATCACTACTCCAAAAACCAGTTCGTACCACACCATTTTTTTTGACGTAAACAAGGGTTCTAGTAAGGCGGTAAAAAAAGCTCCCATACTTAGCATCGCCAGAGTTACAGAAACATTGGATTCTTTAATTGCTCCAAAAAAGGTGACCCAGTGCAAGGCAATTACTACTCCTGCTATTAGAAAACCCAGGATTCGCTTTCGCGAAAGCGAACCTTTACCGACCAATTGAAAAGGAATTTTCTTCCATTTCATATAGATAAAGATGAGTACCACGGCCATGCTCATGCGCCACCAAACCAGCGGAATAGAATCTATACTGATAAGCGCACCCAGTACTGCGGTAAAACCCCAGATGAAAACTATAACATGTAGGTGCAGGTAATTAAGGAATTTATCGTCTCGCATTTCTAATTAGAAAAAATGCAACAACAGCAAAGAATATATTGGGAAACCATACGGCGATCCAAGGATTAAAGGTGCTTTTCTCGGCAATCGTACCAAAGACTTTATCTAAAAACACATAGGTCATTGCGATAACTATTCCAATAGCGAGGTTCATCCCCATACCTCCACGTTTTTTAACAGAGGACACCGCTACAGCAATAAGCGTAAAAATAAAAGCACTTACAGGAATGGAAGTACGCTTGTACTTTTCTACATAATAGATGTTCATATCGGCATTACCGCGTTTTTCTTCTAATTCAATAAAGTCGTTTAATTCAGTGAATTGAAGGGTCTCTGCGATATAGTCTGAGGGGGTAAGCTCATCGATATCAAAGAAAAACAGGGTGTCCTTTCTCTGCTCACGTTCTATTTTTTCTCCGTCTTCAAGAATCGTTCTTTTTTTATACCCACTTAGCACATAGATAGAATCTTCAAATTTGATGCGGTTGGCATAGATCTTATATTTCAATTCATTTCCTTCAAAATGTTCTAAGGTAAAATCAAAACCTATTTGAGAAGACGGTTGGTAATTGCTCACATAAATATAATCGTTATCGTTGATTTGTCTAAAAACATTAGTGGTCTTTTTATCACCACCACGATTGAAGTACTTGTTTTGAAATTCATTAAAGCCAGAAGAGGCGTTTGGCACAAAGACGGCGCTAAGAATAAGTGCAATGACACAGACTATAGTAGCTCCTATAATATAAGGCCGTAAAAATCTGTTAAAGGAAACTCCAGAACTTAAGAAGGCAATTACCTCGGTGTTCATCGCCAGTTTGGAGGTGAAGAACATCGTAGAAATAAACAAAAAGAGTGGAAACAAGAAGTTAGAAAAATAAATAGTAAAGTCTATCAAGTATACGATTACTTCACCAAAAGGCGCATCATTACTTATTATTTTACCTATTTTTTCGGCAATATGTACGGTTACCATAATAGGTAAGAACAAAACCAACAAAAGTGCAAATGCACCTAGGTACCTTTTTAATATGTATGTATCTAATATACTTAACACTAGAGTCTGTTATCCATTTGCTTGACCATTTTATCTTTCCACGTTCTAAAATCACCCTCAATAATGCGTTTGCGTGCCTCTCTCATTAACCACAAATAGAAAGAAAGATTGTGTATGGTACAAATTTGTCTTCCTAACATTTCATTTACGGTAAATAAATGACGCACATAAGCTTTAGTGTAAACCGTATCTACCCAAGCATAATCTGCAGGGTCTAATGGAGTGAAATCTTCTGCCCATTTTTTGTTTTTCATGTTCATGGTACCATGAGCGGTAAAGATCATACCGTTGCGACCGTTACGTGTAGGCATAACGCAATCAAACATATCGACCCCTAAAGCGACATTTTCTAATAAATTGATGGGGGTTCCCACGCCCATTAAGTAACGAGGTTTTTCTTTTGGAAGAATAGCAGTTACCACTTCCGTCATGGCATACATTTCTTCAGCGGGTTCTCCTACAGAAAGTCCGCCTATAGCATTACCAAACTGATCGGTTGCAGCAATAGCCTCGGCACTTTGTTGTCTTAAATCCACATAAGTACTTCCTTGAACAATAGGGAAAAGTGTTTGTTTGTGGCCGTACAAGTCTGGTGTATTATCAAAATGAGTAATGCATCTTTTTAACCACCTATGCGTCATGTGCATGCTACGTCTCGCATAATTATAATCACATGGATAAGGAGTACATTCATCAAAAGCCATGACGATATCCCCACCAATACTGCGCTGTATATCCATAGCACGCTCTGGAGTAAAGGTGTGGTACGAGCCATCTATATGCGATTTGAACTTCACCCCTTCTTCCTTAATCTTGCGATTAGAGCTTAAAGAATAGACTTGATAGCCCCCAGAGTCGGTTAAAATAGGGCGGTCCCAATTCATGAATTGATGTAGTCCTCCTGCTTTTTCTAAAATATCAGTACCTGGTCGCAAGTATAAATGGTAGGTGTTTCCCAGTATAATATCTGGATTGACCTCTTCTTTCAGCTCCCGCTGGTGGACCCCTTTTACAGTACCAATAGTACCTACTGGCATAAAAATAGGAGTTTCTATTTTACCGTGGTCGGTATGGATCACTCCAGCTCTGGCTTGACTCTGTGAATCGCTTTGTAGTATATCAAATTTCATGAGCGGCAAAGATACTTATATGAATTTAAATTTGTGCTTAAGATCAAGTGAACAAATAAACAGAGCTGGAATAGGAATCAAATTTTGAAATGTTCCGCTTTCGCGAAAGCGAGATATGCATCAACCTTAAAACCAAAGCGTTTCAAGTTTTTACTTGAAAACAAACCGTATTTGTTCACAAAACACCTGATATCGTTAATAACTGGCTTTAAGAAAAATTCTTCTTAAGCCTGTTTAAGCCTACTTTTGGAAGATCATTTAAAACCTCTAAAATGGCTGATACACAGCAATTAAAAGATTTAGTAACACAAGTACGTCGCGATATTGTTAGACAAGTACACGCCGTAAACAGTGGACACCCTGGTGGTTCACTAGGTTGTGCAGAATTTCTAGTAACCTTATACAACGAGGTGATGGACCACAATCCTGAATTTAACATGGATGGAACAAATGAAGATTTATTTTTTCTTTCTAATGGTCACATCTCTCCTGTTCTATACAGCGTTTTAGCGCGATCTGGTTATTTTCCAGTTGAAGAATTGAGCACCTTCAGAACATTAAACTCCCGATTACAAGGACACCCTACTACCCATGAAGGACTTCCGGGTGTGCGTATCGCAAGTGGTTCTTTGGGTCAAGGAATGAGTGTTGCTATAGGTGCAGCCGTTGTAAAAAAATTAAATGGAGATGCTAAAACAGTCTTCACTTTACACGGGGACGGGGAGCTTCAAGAAGGTCAAATATGGGAAGCAGCAATGTATGCTGCCGCCAATAAAGTGGATAATTTAATTTCTACTATTGATGTCAATGGACAACAAATAGACGGAAGTACCGAACAGGTTCTCGCTCTAGGGGATTTAAAAAATAAGTTTGAAGCTTTTGGCTGGAAAGTTATTACTGTTGCAAAAGGTAATGATGTAGACGCTGTTCTCGCAGGTTTAAAAGAAGCACTTGCCTCTACAGGCAAAGGCTTACCTATTTGTATCCTGTTGCACACAGAAATGGGTAATGGAGTAGACTTTATGATGGGATCTCATGCATGGCATGGTATTGCTCCTAATGACGAGCAACTGGCTGAAGCATTGAGACAAAATCCAGAAACCTTAGGCGACTATTAACTTAAAGAGCATCTGCCCAGCAGATTTTAGATATGAAAATTTACGAAAATACAGGAAGTAAAGACACCAGATCCGGATTCGGTGACGGACTTACAGAACTAGGACAAAAGAATAAAAATGTGGTAGCGCTTTGTGCAGATCTTACCGGATCGCTCAAAATGAACGCTTTTGCAGATAACCACCCAGAACGTTTCTTTCAAGTAGGAATAGCAGAAGCTAACATGATGGGAATGGCTGCAGGTATGACTATAGGTGGTAAAATTCCATTTACAGGAACATTTGCTAACTTCTCTACAGGTCGTGTATACGATCAAATCAGACAAAGTATTGCTTATTCTGATAAAAATGTAAAAATTTGTGCTTCTCACTCTGGGTTAACTCTTGGAGAAGACGGTGCAACTCATCAAATCCTTGAAGATATAGGATTGATGAAAATGCTTCCAGGAATGACCGTAATCAATACTTGTGATTACAATCAAACTAAAGCAGCAACACTTGCTATAGCTGAACACCACGGTCCTGTTTACTTAAGATTTGGACGCCCTAAAGTAGCTAACTTTACCCCAGAGAAAGGTGAGTTTAAGATAGGAAAAGCGGTAGTACTTCAAGAAGGAACCGACGTTACTATTATTGCAACCGGTCACTTAGTTTGGGAAGCTCTAGAAGCTGCTAAAGCTCTAAATGAAAAAGGAATCAGTGCAGAAGTGATTAACATTCACACGATCAAGCCTCTAGATGAGGAAGCCATTATCCAATCTGCTAAAAAAACAGGGTGTGTTGTCACTGCTGAAGAACATAACTTCTTGGGAGGATTAGGGGAAAGCGTTGCTAGAACTTTATCTCTTAACTGCCCTACACCTCAAGAATTTGTAGCCACTAATGACACCTTTGGAGAAAGTGGAACACCTGAACAATTGCTTGAAAAATACGGCCTAAATGCAGAAAACATCACACTAAAGGCTGAAAAAGTAATCAAAAGAAAATAACCCAACACTTTTTTATTACAAAGTCCTCATATCAATATGAGGACTTTTTTTGCGCCTATT
Source organism: Nonlabens sp. (assembly GCF_018401815.1). GTDB lineage: Bacteria > Bacteroidota > Bacteroidia > Flavobacteriales > Flavobacteriaceae > Nonlabens. The sequence continues at coordinate 89,259 of NZ_JAGYKG010000003.1, read as the reverse complement.
ATAAACGACATAACACTTCAATACCTTTATACACAGCAATAAGAAACAAAAAGAGAAGAATACCTCTAAAGAGATTTGAAACACAAGGTAATCTTCACCCCTGTAATCATGAGACAAATCTGAAAGTAGCTTGAACAAATGGGATAATGCCTCTTAAAAACTATAACATCCTATTCCATTACAACAAATTATGTGGCTAAGGAAAACTTCAATTCTATCGGGTTTTTAAAATCACCAACTCTTCCAATTAGGAAGGATTATCAGTTTACCATACAAAGCCTGCAGCAATTTTTAAAATGAACAACTTATATTGGTTCGTTCGTATTTATGAGATCCAGAAACATCAGATTCTAGGCATGACTCGATATAAAATTGTAAGTCAGGATTCTTATTTTTATAACAGCAAAGAACACATAAAAAAAATGGAGCCCACTTAGTAAGAAGACTCCATTTCTCTATTTAGCTTTTTGAAATCTATGAATCTGGATCTAAATAATCTGGTATACCATCACCATCAGTGTCGCGCGCATCTGAAGGGTTACCGTTATTGTCGGGATCTGCATGTTCTTGTGAAGTAGGAATACCGTCCCCGTCGTCATCGCTATCTAGATAATCTGGTATACCGTCATTATCCGTATCACGCGCATCTCCAGGGTTACCATTACCATTGGGATCTGGTTGTTCAAAGCGGTTTTGAATACCGTCATTATCAAGATCTATATTTACTTCATTAGGGTCTAAATACCCAGGAATACCGTTGCCATCAAGATCTTCTGCATCGCTAGGATCACCATCTCCGTTAGGGTCTGCATTTTCAAATATGGTAGGTACGCCGTCGCCATCATCGTCGGCATCAATGTAGTTAAAACCTCCATTGATGCGGTCCTTATCTGTATTATCTCTATCCTCTGGAGATCGTACGTCTTGATCACCGTCTAAATCTTCAAATTTTGAGAGGATACCATCATTATCGTGATCTGTAATTTTTACTTTTCTCAACTGATAGGTAAAAATTAATGGGGAGTACTGTGGAATGGCACTTTGGATGCGATTGAAATAAGCTAAACCTGACGGCATAAAAACAGCTCCTACTCCAGAATCGAAATAAGAAAGGGTTCCGTCTCCATTAGAAGTAATACTGGCAGCTTCATTGAGCTCTGAAATACCTGCCGTAAAGCCATCCACCACATTAGGCAAATCAAACCATACCGAATTAATTGAACCATCAAAAACAGTATTGTCTAGTAACCTTCCTTCATAGGAGACAAGGGTGCTGTCAGCGAAAGTAGGTTGTTCCAATCCACCTCCTTGACGAACAATTAACGTGTAATAAGTGTAATCTATTCCATCTCTAGTCAAGACCTTAGAAGCCACTTGACTTGACAGTGGTATCTTGTTAGCATTGGCATTTGCAATGGTATCAAATGCTATTGCGAAATCAGTCCCTACAGGATGAGCAGCAAACTCTTCATAGTTGTAAAAGTGGGTATTCAAATAATTTTGTAATTTAACAAGATCTTCCGTGTATACTTCGCCTCTGTCTCTTACCGTGATGCGGTTGTCATCGTCGTTCCCACAAGAAATCAAAACAATACCAGTAATAATAAAAGAGAATAAATATTTAATTTTTTTCATCATCATTTTTTAAAGCCACCAAAGATAGTATTTTCCACTATTTTTGTGGTGCTGTGATAACGTTTAATAACAAAGCATCTTATGCGAGTAGATAAATTTTTATGGAGTGTGCGCTATTATAAGACCAGGAGTAAGGCAACCGATGCCGCTAAAAAAGGGCGTATTCGTATAGCTAATTCTATAGTTAAACCCTCTAGAGAGGTATTCCCTGGTGATTTAATTGAAATGCGCAAAGACCAGATCGATTATAAAGTGGAAGTTCTTGATCTACCGGATGGTCGTGTGGGAAACAAAATTGTTGATTTATATCGTTTGGATCGAACTCCTCAGGAGAATTTTGATACCAAAAAGCTGATCGCGCTTAATCAAGATTACTATAGGAAAAAAGGTGAAGGAAGACCTACAAAAAGAGATCGCCGTGATTTAACTGGACTACTTAATCAGGACGAAGAAGAATGAAGCACGATCAACATTACTGGCAAAAAAGATATGCAGAACATACTACAAGTTGGGATTTAGGACACGCCTCTTCACCTCTTAAAAGCATCATAGATAAAAGTGATCATAAAGAAGCACCTATTTTAATTCCCGGTGCAGGAAATGCTTATGAGGCCCTATATTTGATAAAGAAGGGTTTTAACAATGTAACAGTATTGGACATCGCTATTCAACCTCTATTGCAGTTAAAAGAAAAAATTACAAATGCAACAGGTATACATATAATACATGAGGATTTTTTTGAACATCAAGGAAGTTATGATCTTATTATAGAACAAACATTCTTTTGTGCCTTAGAACCTCGCTTTCGCGAAAGCTATATCAATAAATGCCATGAACTATTAAACACCAATGGATGTATAAAAGGAGTCTTATTTGACTTTAAAACTACAAGCAACGAACCGCCTTATACGGCAACTAAAAAAGAATATATTAACTTGTTTCAAAAAAAGTTTAACATCATTAAACTGGATCGATGTCTTATTTCAGAAGATACTAGACAGGGAAAAGAACTTATTATAAAGATGAAAAAAAATGACTGAAAACCAAATTCTCGATCACAATCAAGTGCAACATAAAATACGTAGAATCGCCTATCAAATTGCTGAAGTTTACATCAAAAATGATCGCATCATACTCGCCGGTATCGCCAATGGTGGCTACACTTTTGCCAAGGAGTTAAAAAAAGCACTGTCCAAAATCATTCCAACTGAAATAGTATTATGCAAAGTCAGCGTTAATAAAACTAATCCGTTAGATCCTATACAAACCAACCTGCAAGCAGACGAGTACAAAAACTGTGGGGTAATTCTATGTGATGATGTATTGAATAGCGGCACCACACTGATATATGCCGTAAAGCACTTTTTAGACGTTCCTTTAGACCGATTAAAAACCGCCGTGTTGGTGAATAGAAATCACAAGAAATATCCTGTCAAGGCAGATTTTAAAGGAATTTCTCTATCTACCACAATGGAAGAGCACATTGAGGTACAGTTAACTAAAAAACCTTTTAGTGTGGTTTTAAAATAGTAAAGCCACTATCTTATTAACCTGCTCCTCCACTGATTCCTCACCGACCTTTAACGTCTGTTTTGCTTGTTGATAGTAAGGACGTCTTTCAAAAAGGTGCTTGCCCAAAAAATGCTGTAATTCTTGCTCTGTGTTGATGCCACTTAACATAGGGCGTCGTGATTTTTCAGACCCTAAACGCTTCACTAAATTTGCTGTAGAAACATCTAAATAAATGCTGTGAACTTCGTCCTTATTATTGAGGTAATTCATGGAATCATAATAACAAGGCGTTCCGCCTCCTAAGGATAAAACCATATTATTTTTAGAATTCAAGACGTCTTCGAGAGCTAATTTTTCTTTTTTTCTAAAATAAATATCCCCGTGATCCTTAAATATTTGAGGAATACTTTTGTTTTCTAATCTTTCTATTTCCTTATCCAAATCTACAAATTTGACTGAAAGTGTTTTTGCAAGTTCCTTTCCCACAGTGGTTTTCCCAGAACCCATATACCCTAATAAAACAATTTTAAACGCCATTTTCATTCTCCATTTTGTGGTATGTATTATTTTATAAAATTAAACTAAAAAAATTAGGTTGCATTTAATCTTAAGCAGTATATTTGCAGCCGCTAACGCAAAAAGATCTGGTAGCTCAGTTGGCAGAGCATCTCCCTTTTAAGGAGAGGGTCCTGGGTTCGAGCCCCAGCCAGATCACTTTTCTTCAAAAAGTCCTTATTTTTAAGGACTTTTTTATTTACCTGGGTGCTGAAATTGGTAGACAGGCACGGTTGAGGGCCGTGTGTACTTTGTACGTGTGGGTTCAAGTCCCATTCCAGGTACTTTATAAATCAGACTTCAGGTCTGATTTTTTTATGCTGAATCCATCCAAGTTTATAAAGTTAATAAATCAACAAACTCCAATCTTTGGTCAATAATTTGTTTAACTTTACCAGGTAATAAGTAAACAATTCCATTTTGATAAAAAGTAAGTTTAGTATCAAAGATCTAGAGAACCTTAGTGGTATCAAATCTCACACGATCAGAATTTGGGAAAAAAGGTATGAGCTTTTAGAACCGGATAGAACAGATACTAATATCAGGTCTTATAACCTCTCTTCTTTGCGCAAAATATTAAACGTCAGTTATTTAAAAAATTCAGGTATCAAGATATCTACTATTGCCAGTTTAACTACTACGGAAATAGAGACTCAAGTACGCACTCTCGTTAAAAGAAATAGTAAAAACGATCACGCAGTGCAAGAATTAAAATTAGCTATGGTTAATTTTGATCAATTTATGTTTCAAAAAGTTTACGATGCTGTTCTGGCAGAAGTAGGATTTTCAGGTGTTTTTTATCGCCTATTTATTCCTTTTTTAGAGGAGTTAGGATACTTATGGCAATCCAAAACCATCAACATAGCTCACGAACATTTTATAAGTCATTTGATCAAACAAAAGGTTTTAATCAATTTAGAAAAAGTTCAATATCAAGAAGTTTCTAATAAAAATAATAACGTTTACGTATTATTTCTCCCGGAAAATGAAATGCATGATTTAGGCCTTTTATTTTTAAATTACGAATTACTAAAAAGAGGATGCAAAACGGTTTACCTAGGAGCTAGCATGGTTCTTGAAGCCCTGCCGTTTTTTAAAAACCAAGGTATTACTCCTATCTACATTACCTATATCACTGTCAACCCTACAGAAAAGGAACTTCCTTCTTTTTTAAGAAAGTTTGATCGTAAGGTAACTAAAGAAGATGCTGTTGAATTGTGGATTTTGGGATATCTTGCACAAAAAATTAAACCTAAAGACCTAAGTAAAAATCAAACTGTTTACAGCGGGATCTCTGAGGTAATCAAAAAAATACCTGAATTAATTGAAGCATGAGTAAAGTAGCCGTAATTGGATCTGGATTTTCATCATTGGCCGCTGCCTGCTATTTGGCACAGTCCGGTCATGAAGTCACTATTTATGAAAAAAATGACACTGTAGGTGGACGAGCAAGAAGACTCCTAAAAAATGGTTTTACTTTTGATATAGGCCCTTCTTGGTACTGGATGCCCGATATCTTTGAACGCTTTTTTGAAGACTTTAATAAAAAGCCCTCTGATTATTATCAATTGGATAAATTAAGCCCTGCTTATTCAGTAGTTTTTGAGGATGAAAAAATTGAAATTGCAGATAATCTAAACGATATCAAAGCTACCTTTGAAAAAGTAGAAAAAGGAAGTTCCAAACCGTTGCAGCAGTTCATGGCTAAAGCAGAAGAAAACTACGAGATAGCCATCAAAAACTTAGTATACCGACCTGGTGAATCTCCTTTAGAATTGATTACCCCTCAGACAGCAAAAAAGGTAGGTGCCTTTATTGGTAACGTTTCTAAAGATGTTAGGAAAAAATTTACCAATCCCAAATTGATTAGTATTCTTGAATTTCCAGTACTCTTTTTAGGAGCGACCCCGCAAAACACTCCTAGTTTTTATAATTTCATGAACTATGCCGACTTTGGCTTGGGAACATGGCATCCTAAAGGGGGTATGTATGAAGTAATCATTGCGATGAAAAAACTTGCTGAAGAGTTGGGAGTCGTAATCAAAACAACTAGTCCTATTGACCAGATTGTAGTAGATAATCAAGGACGAGTGGAAGGAATTATAACAGGTGGTCAGACACACCTCTATCCGATTGTATTATCTGGAGCAGACTACCATCATTCAGAGTCGTTACTACCTCTAAAGTACCGACAATATTCGGAAAGTTACTGGCAAAAGAAAACCTTTGCCCCTAGTTCTCTGATATTCTATGTAGGCTTTGATAAAAAATTAAAAAACATTGAACATCACAATTTGTTCTTTGACACTGATTTTACGAAGCATGCCAATGAAATTTATGAAGATCCTAAATGGCCTGAAGAACCCTTGTTTTACGCAAATTTTACCTCTTTAACAGATGCCTCAACAGCACCCGTAGGTTGTGAAAACGGATTTTTCTTAATTCCTTTAGCACCTGATTTAGAAGATACGCCAGAGCTAAGAGAAAAATACTTTGATAAAATTATTAAAAGATTTGAATTGAGAACAGAGCAAAATGTTTCCGATCATATTATCTTTAAAGAATCATTTTGTGTGAATGATTTTATTTCAGAATACAACAGCTATAAAGGAAACGCCTACGGGATGGCAAATACCTTATTACAAACAGCATTTCTTAGGCCTAATTTAAGAAGTCGCAAAGTTAAAAACCTTTATTTTACAGGCCAGTTAACAGTTCCAGGTCCTGGTGTACCTCCATCGCTCATCTCTGGAAAACTAGCTGCCGAACTTATTAACAAACACGATCAATAATGAAAAGCTTATTTGATAAAGTCTCTAGAGATTGCAGTAGGGCCGTTACTGAGAATTACAGCACTTCTTTTTCACTTGCGAGCAAAATGCTAGGACCCACCATAAGGCAGGATATTCATAATATTTATGGTTTTGTAAGGTTTGCAGATGAGATTGTAGATACCTTTCACGACTTTGATAAACGCAGTTTACTGGACAGGTTTGAGAAAGATCTTACAAGTGCGATAGCAGAAAAAATAAGCCTCAACCCTATCCTAAACTCTTTTCAAGAAACGGCAAACAACTACGATATTACTCCAGATATGTATGGAGCATTTATGAATAGCATGCGCTTAGATCTAGACAAATCTGTTTACTTAACCGATGAAGAATATAGAAATTATATTTACGGCAGTGCAGATGTGGTAGGTTTAATGTCCTTAAAAGTTTTTGTAAAAGGAAATAAAGAACTTTATGATGACCTGAAAGAAGACGCTATGCGCTTGGGAAGTGCGTTTCAAAAAGTGAATTTCTTGCGTGATCTTAAAGCAGATCTTGACACTTTGGAAAGAAGCTACTTTCCTAACACAGATCTTCACGATCTGAGTGAAGAAGATAAAAATCGATTAATTGAAGAAATAAAAGAAGATTTTGATGCAGGTTTGCGAGGTATTCAACGACTACCTATAGAAGCAAAATTAGGAGTTTATACTGCTTACGTCTATTATAGAAGATTGCTTACTAGATTAGAACGCACTCCTTCTAAAGAAATAAGAAACACAAGAATACGAGTTCCTAATTATGAAAAATTTTTCCTGCTTTCTAAAGGATATGTAACTTATAGACTCAATTTGATTTAAATCATGGATATAGTATTGTGGATAGTGATTTTTATAGGGACATTTTTCATTATGGAATTTAACGCCTGGTGGATGCACAAATATGTAATGCACGGTTTTTTATGGAACCTCCACGAAGACCATCATCACAAAAAACACGACAGTTGGTTCGAAAAGAATGACTGGTTTTTTGTCTTTTATGCAGTCATTAGTATAGCACTTAAAGTAGCTCATAGTGAATTGGATTTATGGTGGGCATTGCCTTTAAGCGCAGGTATATTAGCCTATGGTATCGCCTATTTTGTGGTACACGATATCTTTATACATCAACGCTTTAAATGGTTGCGCAAGGCAGATAATACTTATGCAAAAGGAGTAAGACGCGCGCATAAAATACACCACAAACACATCGGGAAGGCAAAAAGCCAAAACTTTGGTATGCTAGTAGTACCCTTTAAGTACTTCAAATAAATGATGAAAACAGCCATTGTTATAGGTGCTGGAATAGGTGGACTATCCACGGCTCTTAGACTTCATAAACAAGGTTTTAAAGTGAAAGTTTTTGAGAAAAATGACTATGCTGGCGGTAAATTACATGCCATACATCAAGAAGGCTACCGATTTGACTTAGGACCTTCTTTATTCACCATGCCTCATCTGGTAGAAGAACTTTTTAATTTATTCCCTAATTCCTCCGTATCATTTTCTTATAAAACCAAGCAAACAGCTTGTCACTATTTTTGGGAGGACGGTACTGTTTTTAAAGCGAGTACCGATAACCAAAAGTTTGTAAAAACGGCGGCTTCTACTTTTTCTGAAAATAAAAATACGATTGCCACTTATCTTCATAATAGCAGAAAAAAATACCAACTTACCAAAAGTCTGTTTTTAGAAAAATCGCTTCATAAAGTCGCTACTTACCTCTCCATGGATACCCTAAAAGCTTTAATCAACGCTCCTTTTTTAGGAATATCAAATACTTTGGATGAAGAAAATCAGGTTTTTGAAAATCCAAAACTCACTCAACTCTTCAATAGGTACGCCACCTATAACGGCTCATCGCCCTATCAAACACCTGGTATTATGAGTATGATCCCACATCTTGAGCTTGGCTTGGGTACCTATTATCCAAATGGGGGAATGCACCGTATTTCACAATCCCTATTTGAACTTGCACAAGAAGTTGGAATCGAGTTCCACTTTCGCGAAAGCGTCACCCAGATCAATCACCACAAAAAAAAAGTTACTGCTGTCACTACTGAAATAGACACTTACAAAACAGATCTGGTAGTATCCAATATGGATATTTATCCGACTTATAAAAAATTAATTCGTGACGTTATAGCTCCAGAAAAAACACTGGAACAAGAACGATCCAGTAGTGCACTAATTTTTTATTGGGGAATTGACAGCAGTTTTCCAGATTTAGAATTACACAACATTCTATTCTCTGAAGATTACGCAGCTGAATTTGAGCATATTTTTCAACACAAGACGCTTTCTGAGGACCCAACTGTTTACATCAATATCACCAGCAAAGAATCTCCAGAAGATGCGCCCAAAGGTCATGAAAACTGGTTTGTGATGATCAACGCACCTGGTGATTATGGACAAGATTGGGAACAGCTGGTGGCCCAATCAAAAGAGCGCATTGTAGCGAAAATTAAAAAATGCCTACACGTAGACATTACAGATTATATTAAAACAGAATATATTTTGACCCCTCAGGGGATTGAATCCAATACCAGTTCTTATAGAGGCGCCCTATACGGAGCGGCAAGCAACAATAAATTTGCAGCATTTTTAAGACATCCCAATTTCAATAATAAAATTAAAAACTTGTATCATGTAGGTGGTTCAGTGCATCCCGGGGGCGGAATTCCTTTGTGTTTATTAAGTGCCCAAATCACTTCTGATCTTATTTTAAAAACACAACTATGAGAATAGCCATTGTTTTTTTATGGGTTTTGCACCTGGCGGCATTGATAGGAATTGCGATTGGATATGAAGATTTCTTTCTTCCTAAGTCGCCATTTACCATCATGTATTTGCTGTTCTTTTTGATCTTCTTTTTTAAAATTGATTCTCGTAATAAACTGCTTTTATTTATAGCATTCATGAGCGTAGGAATAGGGGTCGAATGGATAGGTGTGCATACAGGAAGTCTTTTTGGCGATTATTATTACGGTAAAAATTTTGGCCCTAAACTAGACGGTATTCCCCTGTTAATAGGGGTGAACTGGGCATTGCTCACCTTTACTACCCATGTTATTGCCAAAAGCCTTTTTAAGTCCCCCGTCGCTATCATTGCCACAGGAGCCGCCTTAATGGTAGGTTTTGATTATTTTCTAGAACAAATTTGTGATTTTGCAGGTTTTTGGCATTTTGAAGGCGGTGCAGGCTGGTTCAACTATCTTTGTTGGTTCCTTATTGCGGCTGCGCTTCACGCTGTTTCATTTCAATTTAAACTCCGAGGTAATAAGCTTATTTCTTATCATCTATACGGCGTTCAACTATTTTTTGCAATTAGTCTATGGATCATCATTACGATATAGCGATTATAGGTATGGGCTGTGCTGGCAGTCATGTGGTGCAGGAATTGTTGCGTCGTAACACCACACTTAAAGTGGTTGTTATCGATGACTTTAAATCAAATTCTCTGGAAAAAACTTGGTCGTATTGGGAGCAAGGTAAGGGTCTTTGGGATCATTTGATCTCTCACAGCTGGAATAAAGGTAGCTTTATCATGCCTCATGATTTTATACATTTGGATCTTGACGCCTATGTTTATAAGACTATCGAGAGCCGTGATTTTATCGCTTTCGCGAAAGCGGAATTACAACAACACCCTAACTTCCATCTCGTAGAAGAGAAGGTACATAAGGTGTCTGGCGACGAATTACAAAAAGTAGAATGCGACCAGACGACCATCACCGCCAACTTGGTATTGGACAGTCGAATCGACAAAGCTTTTTTTAAAGATACACAAGCCATCACCTTACAACAACATTTTAAAGGTTGGGTGATCAAAACAGAAGAACCCGTTTTTAATCCAGAAGAATTTGTGATGATGGATTACCGTTTAAGAGAACCAGAAACGACGAGTTTTACCTATATTTTACCCTATTCCAAAACAGAAGCACTGGTAGAATTCACCTACTTCTCTAAAGAAGTGGTAAATGACGCCACTTATGATAAGTATCTAAAAAAATACCTCAGCGATTTTTTAAAAATAGAGACCTATAGTATTGAAAAAACCGAGCAAGGTATCATCCCAATGAGCACTTATAAGTTTGAGCAACACCATAAAAAAAATATTTTTAAAATAGGAACTGCTGGTGGCTGGGTAAAACCTTCTACAGGTTATAGTTTTAAAATGAGTGAGAAAAAAGCCGCTCAATTAGTCGATAATATTTTATCAGATCGGGATATCAATCACGGAATGATCTCTAAGAAATTTCGCTTTTATGACGAGATCATGTTAGAGGTATTGCATGGCGATAACGACCGTGGGCCTCGAGTGTTTCACACCCTATACAAAAAGAATAAAATCAAAAGGATATTTGCTTTTCTAGATGAAGAAACAAGTTTTGGACAAGAATTAAGCATCATGCTTCCGATGACCTCAAAACCATTTTTGAATGCCTTTTTTAAAAGACTGTTCTAATAACTTTTACTGTAACTCCCTTTGATCATAAGTGTTGAGACCACTAACATCAATGTGTAGCTTGCCCTCTTTATGTTGTCCTAGACACTTGAATTGAGCACCCTAAACTATTTCATCTGCCTTATAAAAAAATCGAGAATACAAAGTTAATGAAGAAGATTCGTCAAATGCTTTGATCATCACTAAGATCTCAACGTTTCTTTCTTCTACTTCCTTTTCTGTCATTTTATAAAGCAAACTCTTCATATCAATAGGATGGCCAATCATCCAGACTGATGGAAAGAAAAATACCATGTTTCTTTCCAGCTTTAAATTGTGGAATTCTCTAAGCTGTGATCCTTGCTTTCTAAAGGAGACACTTAAATCTACTTTTACCTCTAGCAATTCATTCTTCTGTGGGTTCACTACGCGTATCATACAACCGGTGTCATCTAAATATGGAGCAATAACACCTATATCACTATAGTTTATTTTCCTGCGTGATTTTGAAAACCTCTTATAAAGCAAACCTGTAGCTAGGGCAAAGAACCACAAGCCCAACATGGAACATGGACTCGATGGTCGCAACTATATTTACTGCAAGTCCTAAAGGTGCAAGGCGAGCATAATTTAAGGTAGTAATGGTCTGAGCACTGAATAAAAAAGCTTCTTTAGATTGTTCTGAGGTGGTGCCATAGGTTCCTGTAATGCTTTCTACGTTGATCCATATATAGTTATCCATAAATAGAAAATTAACTGTAAAATATCCTATTAGAATAGAAACAAAAAAAATCGAGCCAACTCATGGTAACCAGGTTATGAAAGAAGTTGAGTCTTTCAAAAAAGGGAAGATTCGTTTTAGTGATATTAAAAGAACTGTCTTTATTGACCGCTCGGTCCCCTTCAGGTTCTGCCTACTCGCCTAACCAAAAGAGATTAATCTTTTTTCTTTATGCCTTCCAAATCTATTGTTCGTCGCGTATCAAAGAGGGTGGGATTTCAAACCCGCTCCACTGACCTGTAATTTTAAAAGGTTGAAATCTGGTAAACATTTCCTCCTTATACCACTGTAAGGCTTGTGTTTGTTGTACGGCATGTCGATGATTCTGACCTCGATAAGCAAACTTCTTCAAAGCTCTTGCATCCTCCCACAAGCTGAATGTGGCCATTTGAGTCACTGGACGTTCCCCTACTCCAGCGGTAAAAAGCAAACTGGGATTATCTACTAAATCTAATTGTGACGTAGGCACGTAATCCCAGAACTTCTTAAGCATTAGAAGTTTAATCGTCGCTCTAGTAATTACAGAAATATAGGGGTTGTTCTCATCCAAGGAATCACTAGTCTCAAAGGGATTTTGCTTGGACCACTGTCCATGGGCTTTGATGCTCTTCATGTAAAACGTAAGCTGTTGGTCGCTGTTGTCTTGGTAACGTTTGTAGAGTTTAGAATCTTCAAAAAAATCCTTTGCACTTGCTTCATTATTCCAAACTTGTAATAAACCATAAACACCCCAGTCTGGTTTAGGATCAAAGTTCTCTTTTCCAGAACCTAACAATTTATAAAACTGCAATCCTTCCACTTTCTTTAAAGGAGCATGGGCAAATTGCATCATTAAAAACGCCCAAAGCTTTTGTTGGAGTGTGGGATATTTAAAAAAAGTAAGTGTTGTAATTTGTTGAGACATAAAACAAAGATAGATCGCACTGCCATTAAAATGGTTAAATAACTGTTGTAATGCAGCAGCAGTACATTTCTTTGTGAAATATACCTCATTACGACTAACTCTATTAGTTTTTTCAGTAAAAATAGTCGCCGTGATCTGACGAGCTCAGCATTGCAGCGCATTAAAAAACCCTCAGCCTTTATGGAGAAACACAGACGTCACAGACGCGCGCGAAGTGAGTCGCGTTGCAAACGCTTTATTATAACACTCGCGTCACAGACGCGGGCGAAGTGATTTTATAGTAGCGCGCGTTTGCAACGCGTGCAGTTAAGCTGCGCATTTGTAATGCGCCGTTACTCCATACCAGTTTGTTATTGGAATAGGACAAGCATCCGTACCCCTGTCTTTCGCGCAAGCGAAAACCTATTATTGCTTTCTAGATAAAATTCTCTCTGTTTTTATAGTAGCGCGCGTTTGCAACGCGTGCAGTTAAGCTGCGCATTTGTAATGCGCCGTTACTCCATACCAGTTTGTTATTGGAATAGGACAAGCATCCGTACCCCTGTCTTTCGCGCAAGCGAAAACCTATTATTGCTTTCTAGATAAAATTCTCTCTGTTTTTATAGTAGCGCGCGTTTGCAACGCGTGCAGTTAAGCTGCGCATTTGTAATGCGCCGTTACTCCATACCACTTTGTTATTTGAATAGGACAAGCACCATTATCTAAATAAGCACTTGCACTACTGTGAACCCAGTCTTGCTCATTTTTAACGTAACCAGCAGCAACGGGATTGTAATGAGAAACACAGACGTCACAGACGCGCGCGAAGTGAGTCGCGTTGCAAACGCTTTATTATAACACTCGCGTCACAGACGCGCGCGAAGTGATTTTATAGTAGCGCGCGTTTGCAACGCGTGCAATTAAGCTGCGCATTTGTAATGCGCCGTTACTCCATACCACTTTGTTATTGGAATAGGACAAGCACCATTATCTAAATAAGCACTTGCACTACTGTGAACCCAGTCGTGCTCATTTTTAACGTAACCAGCAGCAACGGGATTGTAATGAGAAACACAGACGTCACAGACGCGCGCGAAATGAGTCGCGTTGCAAACGCTTTATTATAACACTCGCGTCACAGACGCGCGCGAAGTGATTTTATAGTAGCGCGCGTTTGCAACGCGTGCAATTAAGCTGCGCATTTGTAATGCGCCGTTACTCCATACCAGTTTGTTATTGGAATAGGACAAGCATCCGTACCCCTGTCTTTCGCGCAAGCGAAAACCTATTATTGCTTTCTAGATAAAATTCTCTCTGTTTTTATAGTAGCGCGCGTTTGCAACGCGTGCAGTTAAGCTGCGCATTTGTAATGCGCCGTTACTCCATACCAGTTTGTTATTGGAATAGGACAAGCACCATTATCTAAATAAGCACTTGCACTACTGTGAACCCAGTCTTGCTCATTTTTAACGTAACCAGCAGCAACGGGATTATAATGAGAAACACAGACGTCACAGACGCGCGCGAAGTGAGTCGCGTTGCAAACGCTTTATTATAACACTCGCGTCACAGATAAAATTCTCTCTGTTTTTATAGTAGCGCGCGTTTGCAACGCGTGCAGTTAAGCTGCGCATTTGTAATGCGCCGTTACTCAATACCACTTTGTTATTGGAATAGGACAAGCACCATTATCTAAATAAGCACTTGCACTACTGTGAACCCAGTCTTGCTCATTTTTAACGTAACCAGCAGCAACGGGATTGTAATGAATGTAATTAAAAGTAGCTTCTAGCTTTTCCGTCCGATCCATAATTTTAGGATGAAAACCATCTTTCCAAACCCTATAACTCGAGTGTCTTTTTGATTTCAGAGCATAAAAAGAAAAGTTGTTGAGCAGCCATTCTTTTCTGCTTTCCCCTGGTTCTCTAATGGCATCTATGAATGATTTTGATGTATGTTTTTTAAAATCCCTTATGATGTCATTGATAGGTTTGTCTTTAGTTCCTACAATCATATGGATATGACTGGGCATAATTACATAAGCAAAAACGATAAGACCTTTATCTTTAATGCAATAATTTAAGGAGTCTTCTACTATATGAAGGTATCGATCCTTTGTGAATAAATCGATCCACTGCACAATAGTCATGGTTATAAAATAATTTTCTTCCTGACCTCTAACTTTATATCTTTCTGACATGGTTTAAAAAATAGAGGAATTATTAAGAACTATTTTAATGCATTGTTATACTCGCGTCACAGACGCGCGCGAAATGAGTCGCGTTGCAAACGCTTTATTATAACACTCGCGTCACAGACGCGCGCGAAATGAGTCGCGTTGCAAACGCTTTATTATAACACTCGCGTCACAGACGCGCGCGAAGTGAGTCGCGTTGCAAACGCTTTATTATAACACTCGCGTTACAGACGCGCGTGACGGAAAGAAAAACCTCTTATTTTATTAAGAGGTTTTTTAGTATCATGAAAACGCTTGATTAAGCCGCGTTATCTTCTTTAATTTTATTCAATGCACTTCCTTTGTGGAACCAGCCTATTTGAGCAGCATTGTACGTATGATTAGTCACGATCGTATCCTTAGAACCGTCTGCGTGAGTTACCTCTATAGTTAATGGCTTGTCTGGAGCAAATGATGCCAGATCTATAAAGTTGAACGTATCATCTTCTTGAATCAAGTCATAGTCAGCCTCATTTGCAAACGTAAGACCTAACATACCTTGTTTCTTTAAGTTGGTCTCGTGAATACGTGCAAATGATTTAACGATCACAGCAACCACACCTAAGTGACGTGGCTCCATAGCAGCATGCTCTCTAGAAGAGCCTTCTCCGTAATTATGATCTCCTACCACTACAGAAGGAATCCCTGCCGCTTTATAAGCTCTTGCCGTTGCTGGCACAGCTGCATACTCACCGTCTAACTGATTTTTTACAAAGTTGGTTTGCTTGTTGTAAGCATTTACAGCACCTATCAAACAGTTATTAGAAATGTTATCTAAATGACCTCTGTAACGCAACCAAGGTCCTGCCATAGAAATATGGTCTGTCGTACATTTACCGAAAGCTTTGATCAATAATTTAGCATTGTTCACCTCAGTACCTATAGGGGTAAATGGCTCTAACAATTGAAGACGATCAGAATCATCTGCTACTTTAATTTGCACATCGCTTCCGTCTTCTTGCGGAGCTAAATAACCGTCATCTTTTACTTCAAAACCTTTAGGAGGCAATTCCCATCCTGTAGGCTCGTCTAACATTACTTCTTCTCCGTCTTCATTGATCAATGTATCAGTGATCGGATTAAAGTCCAAACGTCCTGCAATTGCAATTGCAGCAACCATTTCTGGTGAAGCTACAAAGGCGTGAGTATTAGGGTTACCATCGGCACGTTTTGCAAAGTTTCTATTAAACGAGTGAATGATGGAGTTTTTAGGAGCATTTTTAGGATCGCTATAACGCGCCCACTGGCCTATACATGGTCCGCAAGCGTTGGTAAATATTTTAGCATCTAATTTTTCAAATATGCCTAGGATTCCGTCACGCTCTGTAGTGTAACGCACTTTTTCAGAACCTGGGTTGATACCAAATTCTGCTTTAGTTTTTAACTTTTTATCTATGGCTTGTTGAGCGATAGAGCTGGCACGTGATAAATCTTCATAGGAAGAGTTGGTACAAGAACCTATGAGTCCCCATTCCACTTTAAGTGGCCAGTCATTTTTAGTCGCCTTTTCATTCATGGCACCCAATTCTGTCGCAAGGTCTGGAGTGAATGGTCCATTAATTTGTGGCATTAGGGTATCTAAATTGATCTCAATGACTTGATCAAAGTACTGCTCTGGATTTGCATACACCTCTGCATCACCTGTAAGATGCTCTCTTACTTTATTTGCTGCATCTGCAATGTCTGCTCTTTCTGTAGCACGCAAGTAGCGTTCCATAGAATCGTCATAACCAAAAGTAGAAGTCGTTGCTCCGATCTCAGCTCCCATGTTACAAATAGTTCCTTTTCCTGTACAAGAAAGATTCATTGCTCCTTCTCCGAAGTATTCTACAATAGCTCCAGTCCCTCCTTTTACAGTAAGAATTTCAGCTACTTTAAGAATCACATCTTTAGGCGCTGTCCAACCAGATAGTTTCCCGGTAAGTTTTACTCCTATCAATTTAGGAAATTTTAATTCCCAAGCCATTCCAGCCATTACATCAACAGCATCTGCTCCACCTACACCTATAGCAACCATTCCTAGTCCACCAGCGTTTACCGTGTGAGAATCTGTTCCTATCATCATTCCACCTGGAAATGCATAGTTTTCAAGAACTACTTGGTGAATGATACCGGCACCAGGTTTCCAGAAACCTATTCCATATTTGTCTGATACTGATTCTAAAAAGTTGAAGACTTCGTTAGAAGTATTCAATGCGCTTTGAAGGTCCATAGACGCTCCGTTTTTTGCTTGGATCAAGTGATCACAATGCACCGTCGTAGGCACCGCAACTTTATCTTTTCCAGCTTGCATAAATTGTAGCAAAGCCATTTGAGCCGTAGCATCTTGACATGCGATACGATCTGGGGCAAAATCAACATAATCTTTCCCTCTGGTAAACGGTTTACCAGGGACACCATCCCAAAGGTGAGAATACAAAATCTTCTCAGCAAGTGTAAGTGGTTTACCAGTAGTTTCACGTGCTTTATTTACGCGCTCTGGCATCTCAGCATACACCTTTTTAATCATATCTATATCAAAAGCCATATATCTAAATTTAATTTATCAGTTTTAAAGGATGGCGAAGTTACAAAAATGTGACGTGAAATGAAAGTCCCCCTATGCTACTGCAGTTGTGTTGACATTCTCAACATAACGGGCTATCAAAGCATCATAAATTATCGATTTGATAATTATAGTATACTTAAATTATCAGGTAAGCAATTCACGATAAGGATGGTAGTGTTTTTGCTTTCGCGAAAGCTTAATTGAAATTATCTATAAGGGTATTTTCAGTATCAAAAAACGCTTAAAATCAGTATAGGTTAAGTAAATGAGCTTAAAATTCAGACCAATAGCATTTTATATTTGAAAAAAGAAGTTCTGAAAATTTGGCTTTAGAATACTAAATAAATAAGGAGGCTATGCGACCCAAAATAATCTGAGAACTAGTCAAGCACCCGTTAATAACCATCGAAAGCTGTATATCTTCCAGATTTGACGGTAATCGGTTATGGATAAGAGCATGTCAAAAAGAACTGGTTTTGTCCTACAGGAGTTGATTGATGATACTTTCTTCCGTATGGCCTTCGGCCTCTGCTTTGTAATTTTTGATAATTCGGTGTCTTAAAATCCCCGTCGCAACGGCTTTTACATCCTCAATATCTGGACTGTATTTACCGTTAACTGCTGCATGCGTTTTTGCTGCTAAAATTAGATTCTGTGAAGCTCGAGGGCCTGCGCCCCAATCCAAGTATTCTTTTACAATCTCTGGTGCTGCATCGCTTTTAGGACGGGTCTTACCTACCAAAGTAACCGCATATTCAATCACGTTATCTGCGACTGGAATACGCCTTACCAATTGCTGGAAGTCCACTATTTCTTGTGCGGTAAATAGGGCATTAACAACAGGCTTATGGTCTCCAGTGGTTGCTTTTACCACATCTACCTCTTCTTGAAAAGAGGGATATTGTAAATTGATAGAAAACATAAATCTATCCAACTGTGCCTCAGGCAAAGGATAAGTTCCTTCCTGTTCAATGGGGTTTTGAGTTGCTAGTACAAAGTAGGGAGCATCTAATGTATAATTGTGCCCAGCTACGGTTACCGATTTCTCTTGCATGGCTTCTAGAAGTGCTGCTTGAGTTTTAGGCGGTGTGCGGTTGATCTCATCTGCAAGAAGGATATTTGAAAAAATAGGTCCCTTTAGAAATTTAAAAGCCCTATTCTCATCTAGTATTTCACTACCCAGAATATCACTAGGCATCAAATCTGGGGTAAATTGGATGCGCTTAAAATGTAATCCTAAAGCTTGTGATATGGTATTGACCATTAACGTTTTAGCCAGTCCTGGAACTCCTACTAAGAGCGCATGACCCCCAGAAAAAACAGATATCAATATTTCATCGATGACCTGGTCTTGTCCTATAATTACTTTGGAAATTTCCTTTTTAAGTTCTTGGTGCTTTTTAACTAGGTGATCTATCGCTGCAACATCTGACATGATGGGATGGGTTTATAAGAATTAATTCCAAGCATTAAGAATATCGCAGTCCTTAAATTCTGCTCCTATCTTAATGTAAGTATCGATAATTTTTTCATTACGCCATTTATTGATCGCCTTTACTTGTTTGTCCTTTAATGCCAAATCTTTGATTTTTAAATAATCATTGGCATAGTTGGCTTTATGATCTGGTATTTTATCAATGATATAGACCACTTTAAAGGTTTTTGATCCCATACGAGGGTCTGTTTCCTCTATGATACCACTGACGTCTCCCTTTTCAAGAAATTGCAAAGTAGATGCCATATCAGATTCTAATCTAGTAACTTCTATTCTACCAGTTCCCGTATTAGGATTGATGATTTTACCTCCATTTTCTGCCGTTCTTTCTTCATCGCTAATTTGCTTGGCCGCATCACCAAAACTGATCTCATTAAGTATAATGCGATCTCTCATGGCGTTTAACTCTGCTTTTGATTTTTCAATTTGCGCCACCGATATGTAAGGCTTCAATAAAATATGCCTCACATCCCTAATTTGCCCCCGTATTTTTTCTACATAAAGAATATGCCATCCAAACATGGTTTCAAAAGGCTCACTGATTTCTCCTTCTTGGAGTGAAAAAGCTTGATCTTTAAATTCTTTTACAAAGGGATCGTTTCTCTTAAGGGATAACACCCCACCTTGACGCTCCGTACCGGTATCGTCAGAATAAAGAGTTGCTTTTGCTGCAAAATCGGCTCCATTATCCAAAACATCTGCTCGATATCCTGCCAGTTTATTAATCACTAATTTCACTTCTTCTGGCTCTGGCTCAGGTATTACTACTATTTGAGCCATTTCTACCTCCGTATTAAAAAGAGGTAGGTCTACTTCTGGAATGGATTTATAAAACTCGCGAACCTCCTCTGGAGTGATTTCTACCTGCTCGGTTATGCGTTCTTGCATACGCTGTGCTAGAAGTCCATCGCGATTGACTCGATTTAAGGCTTCTCTCACCTGTGTAATATTCTCCTTTTTATAAAAATCTGCGATCTTTTGATCGTCATTAGTTTGGAGTGCATTCTTAAAATATTGAATTTGACCTTCTGTTCTACCTTCTATCTCCCGATCTCCTATGGTAATACTGTCTTGAATGGCATGATGTGCATACATTTTTTCTGAAAGCAAACTTTCCATCAGTTCACAACTGGAAATATCAGATATTCCTGCTTCTCTTTTCGCTTGGGCTTTTGCACTTACGATATCAGATCCTAAAATAACATAGTCTCCTATAACTCCAGCAACTCCTTCAATAAGAAATCTCTTTTTTGTACTGGGTGTTACACTGTCCATTGCGGCAAGTGTTTCTTGTACGTTCTTGTTATCTATAGCTGCAATATCTTGCTCGATTGTCTCTTGTGCTGTTACCGCTTTCGCGAAAGCGACAACCAAAATAATGGCTAGATATTTAGTTATTGATTTTAAGTTTATCACTGTTAATAGCGTCATTTAATAGATCTTTTTCTAATTTCTTAATATAGGCAAGTTTACTCTTATTGAGCAACACCTGTTTTACAATAGGCTTTACATAAGATAAAGGCGCACGGTCCCCGCGTTGAAGCACTTTATTAAATCGCACCAAATATACGCCAAGACTATCTTCTAGCTTCCACGTTTTATTCTCTTTTATATATAACTTTTCATTTGTGATGTTAATCACATTTATAGCATCAAAGAGTGCACTCTTTTTTACCCAAATACTATCGTTTAAAAAGTAAGTGCGGTAGGATAACTTCAAACTGTCTAGTTCCTTTAACGAAGTTAGGTCCCCTTTATTGAACAACTTTGTTATTTTCCCCAAATCCGTGTTGAGAGGATCTAATTGCACATACCTAAACTGAACTAAATCTTCATTTAATTTAAAGTCTTCTTTGCGTGTTTCATAGAACGACAGAATTGCTTTTTCTGAGATGAGCGTGTCCAAATTTTGCTTGGTTAATTCTCCTAGGTATTCTTGCGCATACAATTCTATTTGATAATTTTCAATCAATTGATCCAGTTGCACCTGTCTCTCTTGAGGTATATTATCCACAGCATTGTCCATTAACAAATGAGCCGTTGCCCATTTACTGATGTAAGCATCTACAATTTGAACGCTGTCTTGCTGCGTATAGCCTTGTGGTAAAAGTCGTGCAATATCATCCTTATCTAAATAATACTTCCCTAAACTCACCACTGTATCTGCAGGAGTCTCTTTAGTAAAATACCCACAAGAGACTACTGAAATAAAAAGGATGATATAAATGATTTTTTTAATCAAGTTGCTTTTGTATTTGAGCTTTTACCTTTTGGAACACTTCTTTATCAACCTCTATTTGATGACCTTTCCTAAGCTCCTCAATCCAGTTTTTTTCCAATTCCTGTTTAAAGTCATTAATTACTCTACCTCTAGCTTCTTCGATTGTTTTCAGGGTAGATTCTATAATTTCATTCACTTGTATGACCTTATAAAAACTATCGCCATCAGAGTGGTGCACTTTAGAAACACCTAATTGCGGTTCAAAATCCTTTGGTAATCTTGCATAGGTCTCTTCCACTATTCCAGAAGAGATGATCACTTTAGTAGTATTATCTACATTAAGGCGTGCCTTTATGGAATCTAGTGGGATACCTTCTTGCAACATTCCCCTCACCTCTTGAGCGACTTCTTTAGAAGTGCTTTGGGTAAGGTCAATATCTAACCTACGCTTCCAAGCATACTTATCTTTGTAACGATTGTAGTAATTTTGTTGCCCTACAGAATCATTATCTGCTTTGTTCCATATTTGTGTTTCAATGAGATCAAACACTAAAAAACCTTCTTTAAATTCATTGTATAAAAATCTAAAGTCTTCATTGTCTCTCTCTAAATTAGAATCGTAGTAAGAAATAATTTTCTCCGTTACAAAGGCGTCGTAAAAGGCATCTATCTTTTCTTTTTTATCTGCGTAATAAGTAAAATCTTTTAATTGTTTTTGCTCTACGTAAGAAAGAAAATTAGAGACGGTATAGGTGGTTGCTCTAATTTTAAAAAGCTCGTTAGTGTTAGCATTTTGGTTCTTATCATAAACGTATGTGCCAGACATTATTAAACTGTCGTTTACGATATTGTAAACTTTTTTTGGTAGGACTAATTTTTCAGGAATTTGATATTGTTTTTTTAGCTGATTGGTAAACGCCTCAGTGATCTTACGAGAACGAGGTGATTTTTGAATTTTATCTTTAAGTTCATTTTCCAAGTCTTCAAAAGTTTTTAGAGGATGCTTTTCCAGTAGTTGAATAATATGCCAGCCGTATTTAGTTTCAAGAGGTCTGGTATATGCTCCTTTTTCTTGTAGTTCAAAGGCAGCATTTGCAAAAGTTTCGTCTATTCCGCCAGTACCGAATTTATTAAGCCTTCCTCCTCGGGCAGCACTATTTTCATCATCAGAAAATTCTCTGGCTAGTTCTTCAAAACTTTTTCCTTCCTCGAGTTGCTGGTATATCTCCTGAATTCTGGTAGCAGCAGTTTGCTCCCCTTCTCCTTGTTGATCATAAGTCATTATGTGCGCCACGGTCACTTCTCCCGGATTAGGTCTTTTATCATTTACATAAACGATATGATATCCAAAATCTGTTCTTATAGGCTTTGAAAAGCTTGCTACTGGCGTCTCATAGGCAGCTGTCTCAAATTCATAAGCCATTACAAATGCTCCAAACCAGCCTATATTGCCTTCATTACCTGCGCTAGGACCTTCACTTTTAGCTCTGGCTAGAGATCCAAAGTCCGCACCTTGTTGAAGCTCTTTATAAATAGCCTGGATTCTGTTCCAAGCCATTAAGGTATCTGTCGGAGAAGCGCCTCTGCTTATTTTAATCAAAATATGACTCGCATTTACCTGTTGCAAACCTCTCTTATATCCTTCTTTAACTAATCTTTCTGTAACCTTGTGGTCTGTTAAAAAGGGTTGTGATAAACTGGAACGCGTATTTTGAATATCTCTTATATGAGCATCCTTTTTATCTAATCCTAATTCATAAGCTTGTTGTAATTTTAAACGATAGTCTATATAAAGATCTAGGTAATTATCGATATCTTTTTGTGACTCTTCTTGAACAATATCAATATTCTTAAAATAAAATTTCATAAAAGTTCCGGCATCATAGTCCGTTCCATCTATACTAAGAAAAGTAGCATCTTTTAGTTGTTGTGCATAAGACAGTGCAGAAAATAGCACTACTGCCATACCTAATAGAGCTTTTGTATACTTTTTATTTTTCATATTTTTATTTTCAAGAACAGCAAAAATAGCTATTTAACATTGCCTTTCAAAACGCAGGGTTTCCCTTGTTATTTTATTAAATATAATTAAGTTTAGTTCCGTTTGAACGACTTAACAAATTATGATAAAAAGCGCATATTCTATTGAAATTTTACTTCCTATTGATAAAGTAATGGAATTGTTTAAAAATCAAAGTTATTTTAAACATTGGCAAAAAGGACTGGTAAGCTCTCGTAATCTTTCAGGAAACCCTGGAGAGGAAAATAGTACTAGAGAAATGAAAATTAGGGTTGCTGGAACCACCATTATTATGAAGGAACAAATCACCGCTGTAGACTTACCTCATTTATGGGAGGCCACCTACCGCACCAATGGTGTATTCAATATGCAGAGCAATCGCTTTCGCGAAAGCGAAACAAACATCAATGATCAAGTAGTACCAACTACTTTGTGGAATGCCACCAGCATTTTTAAGTTTACAGGAATGATGAGAGTAGTAGCAAAAGCCCAACCTAAATTATTTAAGCAGCAAACACTGCAATACATGGAAGATTTCAAGACCTTTGCAGAAAACAAAGATAATTTTATTAAAACCGATTCATGAGAAAGTTAAAATTGATTTGGGATTTTAAAGGTCCAGATGCGGCTAGAACAGCAGCCCATCACCTCATCCACTTGGATGAATATGTGGTGAGTGAAAAAGTAGCTTCTATAGCCACTGGTGTGGCCACTATAAGTGACAAACATCACATCGCCTTTATAGCACTAGAAGAAAAAGATATGCCAGCAGTAAGAGACGCTTTAAAGCCACACCGAGGTCAATTATGGTAAGGGGAAAAAGTAACATGGAGCTAGAATTGATTAACTTTCATCTTTTATAACTATCTAAGATTTTCTTTACATGATCGCACACGAGTTATTTTCTCATTGTCTTCAAGAAGAACAAATACTTGAAAAAAATGAATTGTCCCATAGATACCATCATATCTGGCATATGGACGAGCCTCTTCAAGCTTTGTGTGTGCTTCTGCCCGAAAACACCGAACAGGTGAGTGAGATCATGAAAATATGTTTTCGAGAAGCCTATCCGGTTGTTGTTCACGGTGGTCTTACTAATCTAGTGGGTGGTACTGAAACTACAGGAAACGAAGTAGTCATCTCTACAGAAAGGCTACATAAAATAGAAGAAATAGATACCGCAAGCAGAACCATGACCGTGCAAGCAGGGGTTATTCTGGAGCACATACATGAAGCAGCACATGAGAAAGAATTGCTATTCCCATTAAACTTTGGTGCAAGAGGAAGCGCTCAAATAGGTGGAGTCATTTCCACAAATGCCGGAGGATTACGTGTTCTGAAGTACGGAATGACCAGACAGCTTGTTTTGGGAATTGAAGCTGTTCTTCCAGACGGAACGGTGATCTCTTCCATGAAAAAAATCATTAAAGACAATAGTGGTTACGACCTTAAACAATTGTTTATAGGTAGTGAAGGTACGCTAGGAATAGTGACTCGGGCGATTCTAAAAATGGAAGAAGCTCCTAAAAGTCGCAACGCCGCCTATATAGGTTTTAATGACTATAATAAAGTGGTTGGTTTTTTAAAATACATGGACCGTAATCTTGCCGGAAAATTAAGTGGCTTTGAACTGATTTGGAAAAATAGTTACGAGCAAATGACCAGTACCAGTGCAGCGGTAAGACCACCTTTACCTTATGATTACCAGTATTATGTTCTAACAGAAGTTTCAGGAAATCATCCGACGAACGATCGAGCAGAATTTCAGGATTTACTTGAAAAAGCTTTGGAAAATGAAATGATTCTAGATGCGGTGATGGCACAGTCTCCCAGTGATGTAGAATGGTTTTTTAGAATTAGAGAAGATGTTAATAATCTGGCAGATTTCATGACCCACGATCAGCATTTTGACATCAGTTTGCCCATCCCACTAATAGGTGCTTATATAACTGCCCGATATAAAGCTCTAGCTGCGATTAAAGGTGTGCAGCAAATCTACGCTTTTGGCCACGTAGCAGATGGAAACATTCATTTTATGATAGGAAAAGAAAACCAACGTATCGAACTCAAAAAAGAAATAGACCATTGCATCTATGATGGACTCCAAGAAATTGGAGGCTCTGTAAGTGCCGAGCACGGAATAGGAACTCATAAAAAAGCCTATTTAGAATTGTGCCGTACTCCAGAAGAAATTGCGTTGATGAGATCCCTGAAAAGTTTTATGGATCCCAAGGGGATCTTGAATCCTGGTAAGATTTTTTAAAATCAATTATTTTAAAAGCTGCCCAACCGCTCTTTCTGTATCGGTAACAGGAAGTTTGCAACTACCATCTACACATACATAGATATACGTATTATCCTTATTAAACCTGTTTTTCATGATAGGTAAGTCACTATCAGCAGTGGCACCTGCAATTAATATATTAGGTAAATAATAGGAATGTAATTCCTTTATTTTTTCCATAGCATTACTTCCAGAAATAGCTACTTCATAATAAGGATTAGAATAGTTTAAATATAACGCCAGCCAATTAGCATAAGCAGAAGGTGTTGTTTTTATATCCTTATAAACATTAGACAACATACGTTCTGAAATTTTAGAGTAGTCTTTATTAGATTCGTAATGCCCCAATTGAAATAAATTAATAGCTAACACTGAATTGGATGAAGAAATAACCTGATCTACTACTTCTGTTTTACGAGTGATTAGGTTGGTTTGTTGATCAGAAGTAAAATAAAACATACCGCTATTTTTATCGTAAAAATGAATCATGGAATACTTCATAAGATCACTAGCCATAACCAGCCATTGTTCATCTAACGTGACCTGGTATAAGGAGATAAAAGCATCAATCGTATGCGCATAATCTTCAGAAAAACCCTCAATCGTACTTCTACCATCTTTATAATTATGAAATAGAGAGCCGTCTTTATTTAATTGTTTGGTTGTTATAAACTCGGCACTTTTAATTGCTCGAGCCAAATATTTTTTATTCCCTAAAACGCGATAAGCATCTACGTAACCCTTAATCATTAATGCATTCCAAGAAGTAAGTACTTTATCATCTGTCGAAGGTCGTTCTCGTTCTTCTCTAAAAGTATCTAGCCGCGATTTCCAATCGCTAACTAAGACATTTAAGTCCTGTTGAGTTAGACCAAATTCTTTTAAAAACGCTGTATCTGATTTTGTTTTGTATAAGATGTACGTATCATCTTCCCACTTCCTAGCTTCATTGATATTATAATAGGAGTAAAAAAGCTCTATTTCTCTATCTATAATAGTTTCTAACTCATTTTTAGTCCAGATGTAAAATGCCCCTTCCCTTAGTTCACCAGTGTTGGTTTTACTATCTGCATTTATAGAAGAATAAAAAGCCCCATCTTTTTGAGTCAGCTCTGTGTGAACAAAGTCCAATGTTTCTTCAATAATTTTTTTATAATATTCGTTTCCTGTGAGTTGATATGCAGCAGCATAAAGGCTCACCAGTTGCGCATTATCGTACAGCATTTTTTCAAAATGTGGAATGTGCCATTCTTCATCAACAGTATACCTAGAAAAACCACCACCTACTTGGTCGTATATACCCCCATTAGCCATTTTAAACAAAGAGTTCTCTACATGCTTTTGCAGCTCTTTATCATTGTTCTGAACACTATAACGAAGTAAAAAGAGCAATTGATTAGGCATGGGGAATTTTGGAGCACCTTGTTGTCCCCCATCAACAAGATCTAAGGAAGGTTTCCAAAAGTTTACTAGAGCATCAAGTGACTTCGTATTAAAGGCAACAGCCTCTTTATTAACCGTGATTAAGTCCTTGTATTTCATGCCTTTAGTTAATCTATCGGCATAGGCGATCACTTTTTCTGGTTCCTTCTTGTACAGATCAGACATTTCGACCAATACTTTTGTCCACTGATCTTTTGTAAAATAGGTACCCCCAAATACAGGTCTCCCATCGGGAAGGCTAATGCAATTGAGCGGCCAGCCGCCTTTTCCTGTCATTAATTGAACCGCATCCATATAGATTTGATCCACATCAGGTCGCTCTTCCCGATCGACCTTAATGCTGATAAAGTTTTCGTTCATTAAAGCTGCAATGGAATCATTTTCAAAGCTTTCTTCTTCCATGACATGACACCAATGACATGCAGAATAACCTATGGAGATAACCACCAACTTATTTTCCTTTTTTGCAAGTTCTAAAGATTCTGAATTCCAGGCCTTCCAATCTACAGGATTGTAGGCATGTTCCAATAAGTACGGACTTGTTTCATGAACTAAATCATTAGCAGGTCGTCCTTGATCAACTATTACTATATGTTTTTCTTCTTTTTTGGTACAACTTGAAATTAAAATAAAACAAGCTACGAAAATGAGAACTTTAGGAATCATCATCACATGTAATTTTAATGCAAAATAAACTATTTATAATTTTAAGATATTCCATAATCATGGAAAATAAAAAGGGCTGTCCTTTAAGACAGCCCTTTTAACTCATAATGAATTCAATCTAATAACCAATAGTTACTCTTTAATAAGTTTTATGGTTTGTGCGCCATTAGCACTTTCAATTCTAGCAAAGTACATACCTGCCACCATGTTAGTAGTATTAATTACTACATCCATATCATTAGCTTCTACAGTAGTAATTTGCTTACCCGTAATGTCAAAAATAGCAACTGAATTAATGGTAGTAGTACCAGAAATAGTCCAGTTATTTGAAGTTGGATTAGGATATGCCGTAAAGACAGCTGCATTAGCATCTTCTAAACTAGCTGTAGTATCCTTGTGCAAGTATAAGTTATCGTACCAAACATTGTTTAAGTTGGTAGTAAAAACTATTTGTGCAAGATCATCGAAAGGTGACACAACAGCGTCTATAGAAACCCAATTGGTACCATTACCCGCGACAACCCCCGGATTAGTACCATCATTGATATTGATTTCGATAGTTCTGGAATTGTCTTCTCCTGCACCTCCATTAAAATCTACTAATTTCATGTTAAATACTTTGCCTAAGATATTCGTCTCATCTGTATAAAAATCTATATGCAGTCGAGTAAAACCTGAGGCATTTACACGATTACTGGCAAAATCAATTCCTTCACATACCGCACCAGTAGTTAATTTGGTTGGGTTTCCAGCGATAGAAACATCAGCAGTACTATTTGGACACCAAGGGGTATCAAATGTTCCTACTGTAACGTCTGTATAAGCATCACTAAAGAAAGAAATCACATCAGCGGCTGGTCTATTAGGTGGAGTTGGTGCTGCTACAGTTGGTGGTGTAGGACAGGCTGCACAGTTAGGTCCTCCACAATCTACTCCTGTTTCTCCTTGGTTTTGAATACCATCATTACATGTTGGTGGTGGTGGCGTAGAAAATGCAGTAATATTATCCACATAACTAGTTCTTACCGTACTTGCACCATTTGGATCGGCCCATCCGCCTGCTCCCCCGCCTGCTGAACTATCCCAAAGGTTGAAAAAGAAAATTTTAGGATACGAACCGTTAGCTGGTTGCTGATTGTCTTTAGGTATACTGAAATCAAAACTTAATGTTTCCCATCCAGAACCAGTATGACTATCATCAGTAGCAGAAACAGGTCCTGTACCTCCTTCAACTCTTGCTAACATATCAAATGCAGAAGTGGAATATACATCAACAGAAACTATTTTGTTGGTAGTTAAATCCATCCAGTCGTTTTGCAACGTAAGCTCTGCTTGTTGCCATGGAGCAGATGCTGCTCCAGTAATGATCTCGAGAACGTTACCATTAGTTCCTCCAACAGCAGGGTCTGGCACAATTGTCGCTGTACCTGGTCCGTTAGAAAAACCTAAGGTAGGTGCTGGTCCTTCAAAATCTTCTAGAACAACTTGTGCTATACAAGCAGAACTAATTAAGAAGGTTAATAAAAATGTAATTTTTTTCATGGTGTTTTTGATTAAAATTTTAAGACTACAATATGCAAAACTATAACGATATAGCTATTAAAAAACACCTATACAAAAACTATACAAAATTGTAATAATCTAGAAATAAGGTGTTAAAATATAAAAAACTACTACTAGTAGGAATAGAAATAAAAAATTTAAGAAGGTTTTCTCCTTAAATCAGCATAACATATACCGTTAGAGCTTGAGGTAATTGTAGTTTTTAAATACAGAAAAGTGCCCATTTAATCCAATAAAAACAAATTTTCTTACCAGCACATCTAAGCCGTAGCCAAAAGTAATTTAGAAATGTGAAGATAAATGCAGTATTTTGTTTTACTCCTTGGACTATTTATGTATACCTACTGACTTAAAACCTGCCATATGGTATAAAAAACGTTCAAATAGATTCAGATATAAAAAAAGAAACCTTTACTTATAAAAATACAAGCCTTATCAAAAGTACGAGCACGAAATCATACATCATAGTCCCTTTACAAGCAAAAAAGATGCGTAAAAAAAATGAAACCAACTTTACACTTCTCATTTATACAAAATGAACAAGCGTATTCAATGTAGCAATCACTGGTTCTAATTTATCGTGTAGAACTGAAGTTATTCCTTAAAAAGGGATAAAGAGGAATTATTATTTGTGATCACAAGAGTCTTACCTCCCTTAATTGATAACTGTTGGAGGTCCCGACTATCTAGCGGTACATAAAAACCACTTTTTCTAGGAGGCATGAAAGTAAAATTGTTGTTGCCATCACCCAATAACACCGTTCCATAACCTGCATCATACCTCACTGTTTCTACCTCAACTCCGTAATGATTGCCCACCGTGATGATGTCCTTATAACCATCCTTATTAATGTCTATAACAAGAGATGATTTAATAGGAGCTATTTGCGCTTCATTAGGTAATGGTTTTACGA
Organism: Nonlabens sp.; assembly: GCF_018401815.1. GTDB lineage: Bacteria > Bacteroidota > Bacteroidia > Flavobacteriales > Flavobacteriaceae > Nonlabens. Next base: position 59,247 of record NZ_JAGYKG010000003.1, on the reverse strand, counting down.
TGAACTTACCGTTTTCATTGATCAATAGGATACTTTCAAAACTAGATATTTCGTAAACGACACTACCCTCCATCTTTTCATCAGGTAAAATTTCTATCAAGGTAGAAGAAGCAAAACTGTGATAATCTTCAAACTTATCGGCTACATAGGGCATTTGCTGACTAGTGCATTCTCTGCCTCGTAAGGGTACATAATCGCCTTTATAAAACTTAGCAAATACGACGTCATTAGTACCGTTGTTGTCAAAATCATTTGCATACACTTTAAAAGGGTGCTCTTTAGAAGCTTTAAACTTATTGTTTTTACCCAGATTACCAATTATATAATCTTCATCACCATCGTTATCTATATCACTGGCAGTAATAGACCACCAAATTCCTCTGGTATTTTCTAACCCAAATTGCTTTGAATGATCGTTGAAAATACCTTTTTCATTTATTAAAACTTTGATTTCCATCCACTCCCCTACGATCATTAAATCCTCATCCCCATCATTATCTATATCGGTAAATACAGCATCGGTAACCATTCCTATATCCTGTAGTGCTGGTGCTATATCGCTTGATGATTTTTTAAACACTCCATTGTCATTAATAAGAAAATAACTGGTTGCTGGGAAACTGTATTTACCAGGAATCATTCTAGTTCCCACAAAAAGATCCAGATCCCCATCATTATCTATGTCGGATATTTTAACAGTTTGGGTACTTTGGGCAATTGCTGGTAAGGCTTGTTCATTTTTACTAAAGTTCCCTTGCCCATCGTTGATATACAAACGATCTTTAAGTAGCGGATTTCCTATATTAAATTCACTTCCTCCACTTGCTACATATAAATCAACGTCATTATCACCATCTACGTCAACAAAGACAGCTTCCATATCTTCACTAGCTATATCCCATTGCCATGGTTGAGAAGGACTTCTAAGAAACGTACCACTTTCTTGTTGCAAATACAACACAGCACTTTGTCCAGCGGCACCACCAATAAATACATCCTCTAGCCCATCATTATTCACATCTTTTATGGCTGTGAATGGACCGTTTTCAGACAGTTTATGAGGTAAAAGTATTTGCTCTTTAAAATCGTCAAAGTCATTTTCAGTATGTATAAAGTCGATACCAATATCATTGGATGCCACAGATGACAGCAGCGTCTTGTTTATTTCAGAAGGAACATCCCTTTTTATTGCTTTTGAGTGATTTGCAGTTATTGTTTTATTAACTACAACATCTGTAAATACGCTTACCATACCATCAGGCCAGCTGATCTCGATCTTGTCTATTTGTGTATCCTTTCCAACTCCAAAAAACAAACCTGGTGCTACAGAAGATAAATAACCTCTCGACAAAAAATGCTCGGACACCTGAACTTTGTTCTTTTGATAAATTTTTGCTTTGGCTCCGATTCCAAATGGGTTATTAACAGGTCCCTTAAAAGCTATTTTTAAGAAATTTCCTGTCGCATTATTATTGTAAATAAACGCCTGACCATCGATATTGTTAACAACCACATCTAGATCACCATCGTTGTCTAAATCGCCATAAGCCATTCCATTTGAAAAACTAGGGGTATCAAACCCCCATTTCTGACTCACCTTTTCAAATTCTAAATTCCCCTTATTTCTAAAAGCATAATTAGCTATCCTCTGTGATGGTGCCTCTTTACTTAATTGAAACAAATCATCTAATGTTGTGGTTTTATCCAAATTATTAAGCGTAATCCTAAAATCATTGTTGTCCACATCCTTCTTTATACCATTAGAAACAATAATGTCTTTCCAACCATCATTATCTAAATCTACTAATAGACTAGACCAACTCCAATCTGTGGAAGATACTCCTGCCATGCTAGCGATGTCTGAAAATGTTCCTAAACCCGTATTCACTTGTAAGGTGTTAGACATATACTGGTAGTGAGCTCCAGCATCCACCATTTTATTAAAGGTTTCAGTACTCATGGAAGCCATATTAGTCTTTGCTCTATAATGATCTTCTGGTGTCATATCTGTGGTCATTAAATCAATAAAACCATCATTGTTAACATCCCCTGTATCTGAGCCCATGCTCAATTGGGTAATGTGTTTCAACTTTTCATTTATAACATTTGTAAAAGTACCATCACCGTTATTATAATACATAAAGTCAGGTTCTGCGTAATCATTTGCAACGTATAAATCTGTCCAACCATCATTATTAAAGTCAGAAGCACTTACACTTAAACCATAGGAAACATTGCTAGAAATGCCCGCTTGATGGGACACCTCATTGAATTTACCATTGTCATTTCTATATAGCTTATCTCTAAATAAAGGAACTTGCTCCCTTGGTATTTCATTGACTAGAAGTAATTTTTTATCAGGGAGTTGATTGACTTGATACATATCTAAATCGCCGTCATTATCCATGTCAAAAAACACCGCTTGGGTGGAAAAACCAGCATCTGCAAGGCCATAAGCAGCAGCGCTTTCAGTAAAAGTTAAGTCTTGGTTATTTATAAATAATTTATTCTCTCTATCTTTTGTTTTTAAAGAATTGCCATTTCTACTTACATAGATATCTAGATAACCATCTGCATTAACATCCGCCATAGTAACGCCCCAAGTCCAACCTGAATGTTGATCTATTGTAGAGGTAGCAGTAATGTCCTCAAATTTAAAATCGCCCTGATTGAGATATAACTTATCATTTACTTGATTCCCTCCAAAAAAAATATCAGGTAAACCATCATTATTGATATCACCTATAGCTACTCCAGAACCCAAATAAATTTGACCGTAAAAGTAATGGTTGAAAAACTTAGACTCTTCGATGGTATTATTAAAATCTATTCCCGTTTCCTCAGAAGGCAATAAGTTAAAACCTCCTAGAAGCTCTTTAGGGTAGCGATTGCGCGATGGCTCGTTATTGCAGCTCATCAAGAAACTTGTGATTATTAATACTACTATGAATTGACTAGTTGATTTTTTCATTTTTATCGTCTAATATTTTAAAAGTCGTGTTTGGAATTCAATCAATACAGTAAAGGTAGTAATTATCTTAATTGTACTTCATCTTTTATTGTCTAGTACGTTAAGATTTATAGGGCTTTAATGTTTACTCCAGCGCGGTTAATTCTATAGTTGCTTTAAGAGCTGCTTCAGAGCTGCCTCCTACCCAAATATCAAAACTTCCATTTTCTATCAACCAGTTTCCTTCATTGTCGTAAAAGCCCAAGTGACTTTGATCTAGTAGGAACTTGATGCACGTAGAAGCATTAGTCTCTAATTCGACAAGCTCAAACCCTTTTAACTCTTTGACAGGCCTAGTAGCAGCACTTGAAAATTTATCACTGATGTATAATTGAACAACTTCTTTGCCCTTTACCTTACCAGAATTTTTCAAATTTACAGTAACCTCCAAAGTTCCGTTAGAGCTAAAGTTGTCTATAACCCGTAAATCAGCATACTCAAATGCTGTATAACTTAAACCGTGACCAAAACCCCATAAGGCATCATTTTTTTCATCTTGATAATGTGACCAAAACACAAAATCTGGAGAAGGCAAACTAGGTCTTCCCGTACTTTTACTGTTATAATAAATAGGGACTTGACCAACATTTCTAGGAAAAGACATCGGTAATTTACCAGAGGGATTGTAATCTCCATAAAGGACCTTTGCTACCGCATTACCACTTTGAGAACCTAACTGCCACGCTTCTATTATTGAAGGTATATGTTCTTCAGCCCAAGGCAGGGATAGAGGTCTTCCATTTTGGAGCACTAAAACTATATTTTTATTCACCTCATATACGTTCTCCAACAACTCTTGTTGTACCCCTGGTAAGGTTAATTGAGTTCTACTGCGGCCTTCACCACTTTGGAGGCCGTGTTCCCCTAAAACCATTACCACTATGTCTGCATCCTTTGCTGCCTTAACGGCTTCAGAGATTCCAGTAATATCTGTATTATTGATACGAATCTCTTTTGTAAATTCGGCCTTGCCTAGTATTAATTCAGGTCCTTTAGAATATACTATATCTGCATCATACTGTTGCATTCCCTCAAGAATGCTGATCCCAGTATGTTCTTTGGCAGCCGCTCTCCAATTTCCTAACGCACTGTTTTTATCAGAAGCAAGTGCTCCTATTAGAACAACATTTTTACCATTTTTATCTAAAGGCAACAGCTGGTTTTCGTTTTTCAGAAGTACTATAGATTTTAAAGCCATGTCTAATGCCCCATCAATAATCTCTTTGCTTCCCGTCACTCTATTTTCTCTCTCTAGGTCACAATATTTATAAGGATTATCAAATAATCCCAATTCAAATTTTACCTTTAAAATGCGTCTAACAGCATCATCAATTACAGACTTATCTACGAGTCCTTCTTTTACAAGATTTGCCAATTCATGGACGTAAAGGTGGGATTCCATATCCATATCTGTACCGGCATTAACCGCTACCTTTGCAGCAGCTTTACCATCTTGGGCGTACCCATGAGGTATTAATTCTGCTACTGAGCCCCAATCTGAAACTACAAAGCCTTTAAAACCCCATTGTTCTTTTAAAATATCTCTTAGTAAAAACTTATTTGCAGTTGCAGGTATTCCATTTAATTGGTTAAAACTATTCATGAAGGTTCTGACACCTGCATCATTTGATGCTTTAAACGGAGGCAAGACCGTGTTGTACAATGTAGATGTTCCAATATCAGCGTTATTGTATTCTCTTCCTGCTTCTGGAAAACCGTATGCCGCAAAATGTTTGGCACAGGCTAGAATGGATTCTTGACTTGTTAAATCGGTTCCTTGAAAACCTTGAATTCGAGCGACAGCAATTTCACTAGAAAGAAATGGATCTTCTCCAGCTCCCTCCATAACTCTTCCCCAGCGAGCATCTCTAGAGATATCTACCATAGGTGCAAATGTCCAATTGATTCCAGCTGCGGAAGCTTCCTTTGCTGCTAATCGAGCTGACTCTTGTATTGCCTTTAAGTCCCAACTTGCCGCCTCTGCGAGCGGAATAGGACTCATGGTTTCATAACCATGAATCACATCAAAGCCAAACATCAAAGGGATTCCTAAACGAGATTGCTCTACCGCAATTTTTTGAACAGCCCTTACTTCCTTCACCCCACGCACATTTAACATAGCGCCCACATACCCCAACTTAATGTGTTCCAATTTACGCTTGATATCTTCAGATTTTGGAACTGGACCTGTAAAGTCCATAAACCCGTTATATTGGTTCATTTGACCAATTTTCTCTTCTAAAGTCATCAAATTTAGAACGGAATCAACTTTTTTGTCTAAGGCATCCTGAACGAGATGTGTAGCATCTTTCTCAAAGAATGCATCAGAGGTAATCACATCTTTACATGAGGTGATAGAGATCACCAAAATGCAAAGAATCAGGGCGGTTAAATAATATGGATTTTTAATAATAGTAAGCTTAGTAAGTAATAAGGAAAATCTGTATGGAGCAAGTTGCTGGTTGCTTTCGCGAAAGTGATACGCTACCTGTTATAAATTGCTGAACATCTCATTGCAATGAAGGTGATCACTTCCATCTTGCACTATGCACTAATGAATCATTATCTAATAAATATCAAGGAGTGTAACTCGTGATTTCTTAAAATTTTAATTGTTCTAATTTATCCCAAAGGCCCCAATAGGCCCCTACTTCACCCTCAGCTCCTTTTTTCCAAGACTCATCAAATGAAGAAAAATAGAATAGGTCAATATCGTTTTGACTTGACCAACGTTGTGCGTTTATAAAGTACTTCATAGCATTTATAGCTGATGAATGTGCTTCTCTTAAACTCTCCCCTTGACTAGGCCAGCCTGTTTCGGTGATGATCACTCTCTTACCTTGGCTGACACTAAGTACTTGATGGAACATATCGTTCATATGACCTAAGGAATAATCTATATGTGTTCCTTCCCAATAGGGGTAACAATTGGTTAAAATCACATCAGAATGTTGAACTAGTTCCTGATGCACTACAAACTCATAATAAGCATCCACATAACCCACTGGAGTATTTGGCAGGGCTTTTTTAACTCTTTTGATGTATTTTAATAACTGTTCAATAGAAAGGTCATTGCGATAAAGCACTTCATTACCAACTGCTGCTATATCCACAAAACCTTTTTTACCTAGATCTATCAAGGCTTCAATCTCTAATTCATTTTTGTCAAGATCATTGCTTAACCAGGCGCCTACAAGAGTTTTAAGACCTTTATTATGAGCTACTTGAGGTACATATTCATTTCCCTCTATACAAGAGAAGGATCGCACCCATTTGGTATAAGGCTTCAATATTCCTATACGTCGTTCTACTTGTTCCATAGTTATATGATCTCCAGGCTGCTGCCCATCTTCATACATACTAAAACAAATCCCGTGTATACCTGTATTTAAAGTATCTTTCCATAACTTCTCCAAATCCTCTAAAGAGTTATACGCTTTAAAGTCAATCCCTGAGCTATCTGCAGGGTCCGGTTCATGATGCTTTTGATATTCTTGATACGGATGATATTCTTCGTTTCTAAATGACATAATTAATATTTTAAATTTTCATTTTTATCCCATAATCCCCATCGGGCTCCTACTTCTCCTTCTTGTCGTACTTTCCAGGACTCGTCAAAGGATGAGAAGTAAAACGTTTCGACTCCTTTATCTTTTGCCCAATTGGTTACATTTACAAAATATTTCATGGCATTTATTTTTGAAGGAGTTGCATTTTGATTATCATCACCTTGATTTGGCCAGCCTGTTTCTGTAATGATGACAGATTTTCCTTTTGCTACTCTACTGACAATGTTATGCATTTCATTGAGGTATGCTGTTGCGTTATCTATATCACAACCTTCCCAGAAAGGATAACAGTTGGCTAAAATCACATCACATTCCTCTACCAACTGAGGGTTTTCTACAAATTGGTAGTAGGCATCCACATAACCCACCTGAATATCGGGAACAGCGGTTTTCACTTTTCTTACATAAAATAGCAGCTCGTCTAAAGTGAGTTCTTCTCTTAATAAAACTTCGTTACCTACCACTGCGATATCTACCATTCCTTTTTTAGCCTGCTCAATAAGATTTTGAATTTCTAAATCATTTTGAGCTTTATCGGCACTTATCCAGGCACCTACTAAAGTTTTTATACCTTTAGAACGCGCTGATAACGGAATAAGTTCATTTCCTTTGGTGGTAGAAAAGGATCGAATCCACTTTGTATATGGCGCAATTACCTCCATTCTATGATCTATTTGGGTACCTGTTAACGTATCCCGTACATCCTGACCTTCCCTGTAAGGACTAAAACAAATACCATGTAATCCCTCCTCTAAAGTTACTTTAAAATGTTCGGATAATTCTGTAAGCGTCACATCCATATTGACATCAGTTGGATACTTAGATGTTTCTTCAAAAGAACCCAATGATTGTAACTTATTTAATTCGTAATAAGAAGAACTTACCGGTTTGGTTACGGGTTTTTTTCTAAGGGCTAGCGCTGCACTAATTTCTAAAGATCGTTCCTCGGTCAGATCGTAATTGCGCATGATCCACATGGCACCTAGTGTACCTGCTATTGGCAAACCTGAGTAAAACAATCGTATTCCTGTAATAGCAGCTTCAGAGTTAACGGCGTCTGGTACAAATCCCACCATTGACATAATAACACCGGTTAAAAGTCCTGCTATGGCAAAACCAAATTTGACCATCCACCAATAAATAGCCCCAAAAACACCTTCTCTTCGTTTTCCCGTATTTAATTCATCTATATCAATTACATCTGAAGTCATTGACATCATAAGAGTAAATAGACTTCCTATACCAAAGGAAAAGAAAGGTAGTGCAAATAAAAACAGGTAAGGTTTACCTGGAACAAATAAAAACCAAAGCATCACATAACCCACTACTGATATCCCTTGTGACCATAAAAAGGCATTCTTCTTACCTAAAATTTTGGACATTTTTGCAACGGCAGGTATGACCAAAAAGGTAGTTACCAATGCCCCTATACTTCCTAACAATGTAGGCCAAATACCAGCTGCAGCTGTATCTCCATTAAACAAATAATAAACTACGATAAAAAATGAGAATCCTGCAACTGTATTAAAAGCGTTAAAAATTAAGAATGTCGAAAAACAAAGTTTTTTAAAATCTTCAATCTTAAAGGCTTCTTTAAAATTATTGATAATTTGTTGAACACTGCCTCCTATTGTCTTTATAGTTAGTGGAGTTAAACTATCATCCTTTAAAGTAGAGGTACTTTTAATAAAAAGGGCCGGAACCATGGCTAAAATAGCACAAATAACACCCACCCAAATAGCTATAGTTCTAGTAGCAACAGCACCATTCTCAAACCACGAAGGGTCATACATGATCACCCAAAACCAAGGAGCTATTACCCAAGCCCATTGCCCTATCCATTGTGCAACCGCCATAATGTCTGTGCGCTCATGAAAATTATCACTCATTTCATAACCCATAGCTACGTAGGGAACACTGAATATGGTGAGACCTAAATAGAAAACTAGAGACCATATCAAGAAATAAATAAAGTTATAACTTAAGGAGTCTACTTCGTAAAGTTGCCACATCAGACTAAATGAAATCCCCATCATCACCGCTCCTATAAAAACGTATTGCCTGCGTCTACCCCAAACTGATTTTGTATTGTCTGAAATAAACCCCATAATTGGATCGGTAATGGAATCAAATACTCGGGGAAGGAAAAATAACACCCCCCACATCCAAGTAGGAAAACCGAGATTCTGAACTAAAACCACCATAAAAATACCTAGTGCCGCGGGGAACATCTGGTTGGCCAGCATTCCTAGACCGAAAGCAACTTTTTGGCCAAAATGGACTTTATGAGTAGTACTGGACATAATATTTAGTTTTTAGTTGGTATAATAACGGTTTGTAAGCTCTGTGGGCCTAAATGAATGTTGATCACGCTTTCGCGAAAGCGCAATTCATAATTTTTATCCTTCATACCTTCATTAAAAATAACAAAGGCAATACTGCCGTCCAAATTCTTTGCAGCGGTCACCATAAGGTCATTGTCTGTATATGCTACATCAATAACTTGAGCGCCTGGACGAATGTATTTACTAAAATGTGCCATGGTATAATAAAGAGGAGTGAAATACACCTCATCCTGATCTGGATCTACAATTACTGGTGCAACACACCAATTTTTAAACCAGTTAGGCCCACCTTGTCGGTCTAAAACCATATTCCAGTCCACCCATCCATCTACCCAGTTGTTCATACACCCAATGATGTCGCGCGCATAGCGGTTTACAGGTGCATATTTTGGGTGCAAATACTTTTCTTCTTCACGCGCCCAGTCCCAGCCCCAATCGGTAGCTTCTTTAGACCAATACCACTGATCGTCTTTCCAAGCCGGCACTTCTGAATCTACACAACCTTCTGTCTCGATCAAGTATTTATCTGGCGCTTTATGATGTGCGTATTGTAAATATTCAGGAAAGTAATCATAGGTGCTTTCATACCAGTGAATGGCAGTACCGTCAAAATACTTAGAAGATGCCTCATCTCTATACATTTCATCAACCCATTCTTTAATACCTGCTCTGTTTTGATCATAACCTAAAATAACTTTATCCCCATGCCCGTCAGCCTCTAACTTAGGTCCTAAATGAAACTGAACAAAATCGGTCATTTCCTTGGGAGTATAATGCATACTTTCCCAGTTGTTCCCATTTCCGTGCGGCTCATTTTCTACCGTAAACCCCCATATAGGAATGCCTTCTGCTTCATAAGCATCCACATATTTTGAAAAGAAAAGTGCCCAAGTATCATAATATTTAGGCAATAACTTACCCCCTACCCAATCCTTATTATCCTTCATCCATGGTGCTGCGGTCCATGGGGAGGCAAATAGATTAAAACCATCTTCAGATGCTGCCATAGCGTCCTTAATCATCGGAATTAAATCATCTCTATCCTCTTCTATACTAAAGTGTTCTAGGGTCACATCGTCTTCCACTGGGGAATAGGAATATTGCGATAAAGAAAAATCACAAGAATTCATGTGGGTGCGCGTAAGCGAGTAATTTGCTCCCTCTCGAGAAAAATAAGCGTTAATGATGGTATCCCTGTTTTTTTTACTCAATCGATTGAGTAAATAGGCAGAGGACTCTGTAAATGCCCCACCAAATCCAGTAATAGTTTGATAGGTTATTGCTTCATTAATCGTAATTACCGTAGTGCTGTCCTGTACTTCAAAAGGCATCACTTTAGTTAGATGATTACCAGACGCAGAAGTCTCGTAAACTTCAACAACAAGTTTTTTCTTTTCTACAGGCTTTTCACTTTTCTCTTTACAACTTAACATAAGAAAGGTGAATAAACAAATTGTTCCATATTTACTATATTTCATTTCGTGGTATTTTATCCTTCTTCATCAATCTTCTCCAGTTATTTTATTTGAAAGGTGGTAATAAGACGTCTTTCATCAATTCCTCTTTATCTCCATTGTAGGTTTTAGTAATGGGCTTACCCCCTCTAGTTAACCCTTTAAAAGTTTGGTCATCAACCCTATTCCATAAGGCATATTTTGCTTTACCATCAAGGGTAAAAAGCCCGAAGTGATTTTCAGATCCCAGTGCATTAGCAGCATCTTTCCATCGCTCATCAAAGGCCTCAAAATAAAAACAAGAAATCCCTTCTTGATTAGTCCATTCTCTCATCAAATGATAGAATTTGGCGCTTTTGTATTCATCTGTAGCTCTAGAACCATCTGGCCCATAATGACCATTTGACACCGAAGCCCAACCGGTTTCGCCTATGTGAACAGGCTTATCAACACCTAATACCTTCATATATTCCACAACACTTCTGTATTGTGATTTTGCATAATCTCTTGCGCGTCGCATAGCGGTATCCATTTTTTCATGAGTTGTCAAGCTTTTTTCAAAGCTTAACGTTCCCCAGAATACAGCATTATAGTGGGTATCATGCATAGGATAGGTGTGCAAAGAAACATAATCAACCGCTTTTAATAGTTTTGTCAAGTCTGGTGTATGATAAATATAATCACCACCCCCCCAAGAGGCAAAATTATCTGAACTCGTAATCCATAAATCTTTAGAGAGCTTGCCTTTTTTCTTCAACCCCTGCAAATGGTTGACCCATTTTAAAATAACAGCAGGCTGCACATAATAACTGGCGGCCCATTTCACCATAGCTTCATTACCTACAGCGATTACTTTCACAATATCAGGATATGCAGAGGCTAAGGCCACTGCTCTAGCTATCTCTCCAGCATTTGCCTCACTCTCTAGGTGGTGATCTGGTTCTATTCCAGTCCAAGCATTTTTACAATCTATCCATGCTCCAAGCATGACGTACATTTCAAAATTTGAATCTTCCTTCTTAAGCTCCTGTATCGCAGCGAGAACATTGGAAGCATGTGGTAGATGAGGTTGTACGTTATACGTGCGCAAGATTTTTATCCCCATGGCTGCCATGATTCTAATATCTTCCTTAAGCTGGGCAATTGTAGGTTGCTCTTCTCTAGAAATCCCTCTATAACCCCCATAAGAAATAGCTTGATAATCTGGGTTACCCAAAATATCTGCTGCATTCATTTCTTTCTTCTGCTTCACTTCTTCCTGTTCTTTTGGTTGATAACCGCAACTTGCTAGAATAAATAAGTGTCCTACTACTATTCCTATTTTAAAACTGCGATTGATGTTCATTGGGTTAGTTTTAATTTTCGCTTTCGCGAAAGCGAATTAATACATGATCTATGATTCCATAGCCTATTTGATTAGCTTTACAATGATATGATTGATCTCTGCTGTACGTCGAAACAAACTTTCACTGGTTGTTTTATCCAATTTTAATTCCTCAAAGGTTTTTTCTGTACCATCTTTATGTACCACTTGTATACTTTGTTGATGAGAATTCGTATAGATCACTGGAACCTGGCAATAGGTAAATGCCAGAGATCCTTGACTTACGGCAATGGCCTGTTCTTTTTGATTCACATCTATATAATTGAAAACGTCATCTTCTGCTAGAAACTCTTGTTGTCGCAACAAACTAGGTTTAAAAGCAAGAACACCATCAGAAACAACGACACCTAACTCCCCAAAACGGCTCAAAATATCTTCTTTTACCTGTCCGGTCATACCTGGCTGTTGAGCGCCTTTTGTTGCCGGTGTATGTGAATAGGGATCTGTAGGGACCGCTCCATATAATTCAGGTGATTTATGGGCACCTATCCCTGCCTGTATCTCGTAGTAATGATCAAACATCTCGCCTATTAACGCACTGCTTTCACCATCATTAACTGCTTTTAAACTACATTCTTGTACAGCAAGCAATAGCTTTGAAACCATATGCCAGTATATGGAACCTAATCCTTCAAAACCAAAGAATGTTCCAGATCTCCCCGTAAATGCTTTATGGTTAAAAACAGCTTCAAAAGTCTTTTCCAGCTGTTTTTGTTCCTTGTTGACAAGGCTGTTATAACGTCCTTTAGCTAGTTGCTTTAAGGCTTTTTTAAGGCTGTTTACATTATTGAAGTTCGAATTGAAATGATAGGCTCCTGTCAGATCTTGAACAATGACTTGTTGGTTATTATCTTGGAGCAGTTGTTGTAATAATTCAGACTTTGAAACCAGCTCTTTAGGAATGATGTTCTTTTCTTCAAATCCTGGTAAGTCTTTATTTGGGTATAGGATATAGCTGTATTGATCTTCTCTGAATAAGGCACTAGATTTTAAGGCGTTCATGACCTCTAAAGCCTGTTCTGATTTTAAATACCCAGAGCTTAAGACTGCCACTTGACCTTCTAACATTTCTGATAAATTAGAAATACTCACATCACCATTATCCTCGACAGTCATCAAATTATAAGCATGATACATTCCATCTTTACGCTTATTGGCATCGATACTATGATCTAAATATCTTAACGTAATTTCTATAAATTCAAGTAAACTATCCTTTGAAACATGTTGTTTCTCACCAGAAAAATTGTGATCATAGATGTTTTTTCTATAATCGCTCGCTGGCTGGGAGAGGCCATCAAGAATAGCTCTACGTTGGGTATTGTTAAGAGACCCATTTAGTACCCCTTGATGATTTTTTAAAGTAGTAGTGACCGCTGTGTAAAACACCTCCAAATCTTTGGAAATAGCAGAAGACTTAATATCTGCCTCCTCTACAAAGTCTTTAAAGTAATTTAAGAAACGTCGTAAATAATACAGCGTTACCATAGAAACACCATTACCTACTAGCGCATTATTAGCATCATTCCATTCTGGCCTTTGAGTATTTAACCATATTCCAGCTTCTGGTATCAAATTAGACACTTTAGCAAGAATAGTAGCTAATAGCTTTTCTATTAGATTCACTTTATAAATGGATCCCGATGAGTCTCTTAATAACGAACCATCTGCACCCAATAGTTCTCTTCTTTCCTCTATAACTTCTTGTAACCGGTAATCAAAATCAATAGTGTCTTTAGGATCATTTAAAATATCTACATATTCCTTAATTTTATAAGGAACATTTGCATAGACAAAGAGGTCTTCATTTAGAAAAGCAGCTAGTTTCCCCGGGTAAACATCTTGAATAAATTCTAAGAATTTAAGCAAATAAATGATCTGGTGATCTCCCCAATAACCGATATAGGACCACGGATCATCCTCTTCTATAACTTCCCAATCAAATCCACCTTTTGTAACTCGATATGGATTATAACCATCAAATGTTGTTGCGTTTAAAAATTTATGGATCATTCCATCTATAAACTCTGGATAAGAATGAGATAAAGCTTCCCAATTTTGGAAAATATCCCGCCAGTTTCCTTCATAGTCTAATATTTTAGAACCATCAATTTCACTGCGGGTATTGATAGAAAATTTATTCCAAGGACGGCTAGGATCACCATGTCTTCTACTAAACTTTAAAGGTAAGTACTCTATTACTAACCTTTTAAAATCTAGATGATTCTGAGAATAGGCTATTTGATTTAAAACATCTAGATTAAAATCTGATGGAAGCTCTAGCAGTAACTCTTGAGTATTTTCAAACACCTCCACATTTGCAGCTTCTAGATATTCTAAGAAGTCTTGCTTTTCAATAACATAGTTGTGATCAAAAATCCCCCCGCGCATGATATTGAACATGGTATTTGCAAAATGGCGGTTGTTGGTTAACGGATCTGCTGTTAATTGCAATCCGTCTGATGAGGCAACAAGGGCTACTAGTTTTTGAGAACCTAATTCGATGTCTTTTTGAATTTTTTCAATAAGATGTGCATCTTTCTGAATCTGGTTGGAGATATCGTTTATAGAAACAATATTTTGATTGACATCTGCTACAGTGTACCATACTTTAGTTTCTGCCGCAGGGAGTTGTACATCAGAAACGGTAAAATACGCTCCTTTTTCTGCCTTAATATCAGTCTCTTGCTTTACTGCTATTCCTTTTCTAAAGTTTTCTAATTGCAAGCTTGACAACAAGTAAGTAGGATTATCAAGCCCCAACGACCAGGCTATATTAGCTTTAAGTGCCTCACTGGGCTCTGCTTTATCTACTATAACTGCACTTAGAGCAATAATCCCAATACCTGTTACTTGTTGTAGTTCTGATCTTTTGTAGGCGTCTACAAGATTACTTGAGGCTTTTTGCAGGTCTTCCCCTACGTTTGCTGGCAGTATGTTTTGTAAACCATCCAAAACCGTCAATTTTAAAGAATCAGAACCCAGATTGATCAATTCAGATTTTTTGATAAATCCATACCTATCGCTTGAATTCCAATGATATCTGTAGGTAAGGTTGAAGTCGTGGTTGATCTCCTCAAAAACCAGCTTGTTGCCATAGGCATTTTTATACAGATTGCGTGTAATTTTATAAATACCCGAGTATCGATTTGAAAAAGGCTCCCAAAGGAGGTCTCGATTCTCATTATGAACTCTTATGATAGTTTTACTACCCGTAATATCGTTGGACTCTGTAATCTTATCATCCGTGTAATAAGGAAAAAGAGCTGCATCGCTATTTTTGCGTCCTGCAGTTAGTCCCCCATTGCTAGATACAAACATCCAGTGATTGGAATCACTTACTATACTCATAAAAAATGGGCGCATAGCATCGTGGTTAGTTATTTTGTAATATTTTTCGTTTTCAAAATCAACAAGGTCACCCTTTACCTTACTTTGATCAAAAGCAGCTTTTTGGTTTCCTAGGTAGGTAAAATTTTTATTCATTGGTCAATTTATAGTTTTTTCTATAGGTCTTTTTAGGGACTTTATATTAAAAGGAGTTCAAAGGAGGGATAGCTGTTTCGCTTTCGCGAAAGCGCAACAGCTATGTTTATTTTAATTCAAATTAATTTATAGGTTAAAAATTACTCATACACGCGCACATAGTCTACATGCATGGTTTGTGGATAAACCGTATTTAACCCAGGAGCACCGACAAACGTACCTCCAACAGCAACGTTCATGATGATGTAAAACTCATTATCATCAAACACCCAATTTCCAGTAACATCATCAGGGGTAATTTGATTATAAAGCACGTCGTCTATATAATAATTTACGTATCCTGGACCCCATTCTATTCCATAAACATGAAAATTGGTGTCTAATCTATCGGTAACTAGGTCATATTGTTTAGTTATTGCTTGACCTCCTGAATAACCAGGACCATGCATGCTGCCATGCACTATGGTTGGTTCCTGACCTCTATACTCCATAATGTCTATCTCCCCTATTTGCGGCCATGACTGAGCCCCGTTGTTATCATCCCCTAACAACCAAAACGCTGGCCACAATCCTTGTCCCCAAGGCAACTTTATTCTAGCTTCAAAACGACCGTATTTTTTTTGGTACTTCCCTTTTGTAAGAATTCTAGCCGATGTGTAATCAGCACCTTGAAAGGATTCTTTAAGGGCCGTAATTTTAAGCACTCCATTTTCAACCACCACATTTTCTGGACGGTCGGTGTAGTACTGACGTTCTTCATTTCCCCATCCAGGTATTCCTTCGGCCTCACCGTTTCCTATATCAGCTCCCCATATCAATGGATCAGGAGCACCATCTATATTAAATTCATCTTGCCATACAAGATTATTTTTTGTTGTAACTTGTTGTTTATCATCAGGAGAACAACTTAGGGTAAGCATTACAGAAGCAACGAAAATCCCCAAACGGAGTATAAATTTAGTATGTATCATTTGAAGTGTAAGGTTCATTATTTTTGTTGAATTTGACATAGTTAACGACTAGTTGTAGTAATAGACATTATCGAGATAAAAATTTCTCAATGAAGAAAAATTAATGTTTTCATAGATAATAAGTCCTATATTATCCCTATTAACAAGAGTTAAAGGAGCATCGATGCTCACCCAGGTGTCTGCGACTACTTGATTGCGACGTACAAATATTTGTTGTCTAGAATCATCTCCCCCATTATCGACCCCGTTAGGACCCCAATCTTCTATAGATATCAAAAAGTCAAAGTTATTTGGAACTGGTCCCGGAATATACAGGTCAAAGTGCACCATCGTCATACTTGAGGCATCTACTAGTGGATTAGACGTTTGAGTACCAACATAATTAAAATTCGTATAATTCAAAATATTATCCCCATTCACTGAAAAATCGGCTGATCCAGTGGAAGAACCAGGAAGCCAGAATCCATTATAATAGTCTACAGGAACATTGGTGTACGCATCACTAAAAATAGAAATAACATTATTTGGATCTCTCGTAGGTGCGGGTGGCAACTGAAAGTTACCTTGTGAATTAATTGTTAACGAACCTGCGGCATCGTTCCCCGCAAGGGTAGCCGTAATCACAGAAGTTCCTGCAGCCGATACCGCGATATTTCCAAATGGATCGACAGCGGCTACGCTAGGATCAGATGCTGTAAAATCATAATAACTTGGCGCAACTGTGATCACTTGTTCTAATCCAGAAGCTAAGTTAAATGTTTGTATTAAACCCGTAACCTTTAAATTAACCCCTATAAAAGAGCTGGTAGAGGCATCCTCCCCATTAGAAATAGCAGGTCTAGGTTGTGCCACAGTGGCTAAGTTTTCAAATTTGATATCATCCATCCAAACGATATAACCCGACCCTCCAGTACCTTGAGTTCCCATAGCATACCAAAAGGCACCGCGTTCCTCTACTAATTTTGAAGGATCTGGAATAGGTATGATCACTTTGGACCAATTCGTTCCTACATTTACATTATTTGCAGTAACTTGATATTTGTCTCCAAAAAAGTCTTGACCAAAACCAAATGCATCTACACTAACTCCTCGAGAAGCTTTTACCCAAAATGTCAGCGCATTAAATCCTGACAAGTCTCTTCCTGCACCGTCCACACGAAAAATTGCTCCAGCATAATTCCCAGTAGGATCCACTGCGTTAGGTACGTCTATACGTATAGAAGAATTACTTTGATAACCTACTTGACTATCCACAGAAAATGCATCTGGTTTTGAACCTGCAAAAGGCAAATAGAAATCACTTCCCATACTGACAAAGGTGTCCGTGTAAATCTCTCCTGTTTTTGAAAAGCCTGCTAGTACAGCATCATCTGATAAATCTCTTTCACAACTTACTGTTGTCATGAACACTACACCGAGTGTTAATGACATTTTATAAAAAGTTCTTTTACTAATTTTCATTTTTGTTCCTTTTTTATTTTAAAATTTAAAAACACAAGAGACGTTTAGCTTGTAATATTTATTAATAAACCAGTACGAGGGTTCAACAGCATTAACGAAACTTGTATAGCGTAATAATCATTTTTTTAATTGGGTTCCTTAATTTTCTTAATTATCTAGTTTATTTGATGCATTTTTATTCTTGCGTTAGGCTTACATTATCAATAGTTACCAATCCAGCTTCTCCATTAGAATCAAATAACACTCGAGCATCTGTAGCTCCAAAATTGGAAGCTATTAAAGTTAATTGATATTGCTGTTGAGTATCAGTAATAGCAACTGTCTGACTGTTATTAGCAAAAGTTCCACCACTTAATCCTATTCCTGCTATGATCGTTCTATTGCGATCTGACCAGGCGTCAAAAGTTAGCAGGTACGTCATTCCTTGGGTAATTTCTACTTTTTGGCTTAAATTCACTAGAAACGGCTGGTTAGAATTAGGATTGCTTATGTTTACTTGGTAATATGTATTACCTGCAACCGAAACCACTGGTGCAGGATTATTTTCATCCACGCCTTGGATCCAAGGATGAACTCCGTTTTCAAAGTCCCCGTTAATCAACAGTCCACCGTCAAACAATTCGTCAATTTGTAGGGTGTCTTCAAAACGAGCTGTTGCACCGTTATCATTACTGACTTGGAGCACCACAACGTATGACCCTCCTGTGCTATAAGTTTTAACAGGGTTAATTACTGAGGAAGAGGTTCCATCTCCAAAATCCCATGCATAGGTACTTGCGTTAGTAGAAGTGTTTATAAATGTAACCGTTCCTGTACGTTGATTAATAGTTTGCGTAAATCTTGCGTACAGGTCATCAGCAACAACAATATCGTCCTCATTGCAACTCCATAAAGCCATACTTATAAAAAGTAGGGCTATTGATTTAAAACATTTTAATGTTTTTATCATTTTAATATATATTAAAGTCCAATAAACACTAGCTATTCTTATTTCAAATTGAAATAAAAGGGCTGCTAAGGCTCTTTGACTGTGTTATTTTTGGTATACTCTTACGTAGTCTACGATCATCGTTTGTGGAAAAACAGTTTCTGTATTTGGTGAACCTGGTAAGTTACCACCTATAGCCACGTTAAGTATGATATAAAATGGATGATCAAAAACCCACTGACCTTCACCATTGGTTTCCTCCAATACATTTTGTTTGGTGATTTGTTGATAAAGCACATCGTCAACATAATAGTTGATGTAATCTGGAGCCCACTCCATCCCAAATACATGAAATCCAGTATCAAACCTGTCATTTTCTAAGACATATTTTTTTGAAATTGCATCTCCTGCAGCATACCCTGGTCCATGAGCACTACCAAAAACAGTAGTGGGCATATTTCCTAAATATTCCATAATATCAATTTCTCCACATTGCGGCCAAATATTTTGTCCACAGTCATTTCCTAATAACCAAAATGCAGGCCAGTAACCCTTTCCGTACGGAACTTTTATACGAGCCTCAAACCTCCCATACGCTTGCTCAAAAAGACCTTCAGTTTTGATTCTAGCTGATGTATAGTTAGCACCATTGAAAGCTTCTTCCTTAGCTGTGATTAATAAATAACCATTTTCGACGGTCACATTTTCAGTTCTGTCAGTGTAGTATTGAAGCTCATTATTGCCCCAGCCATCATTACCTGGTCCTTTACCTAAATCAAAAGTCCATAAATTGCTATCAAGTGTGCCCTCTATGTCAAATTCATCCTGCATCACTAAGTTATCAAAACTAGCAACTCGTTGTGCTTCATTAGGGTCACAACTAGTAAGCATCAACAAGGTAAGTACTACCAATGATTTACCAATTAATTTTATCATTATTTTTCTAAATATGCTGTCCATAGATCTCTTATTTGATAGTGATTATTAACCCTTCTATGGAGTATAGAAGTATATATTATCCAAGATAAAATTGGGTCCCCCTGCCAAAATAATTGCGCCTAGATTATTTTTCTGATTAAGAATGCCACCCGTCAATGGAATATCGAAAGAATTCCAACCGTTGACAGTTAAATTTCCTGTGGTGAATCTGTAATCTGCATCATCGCCTTCAGGTTGTCCTGTAAAAATATTGGTGTTAATCACTCCATTAGCACCAATATCTCTAATTTGAAATTCAACTTGAACACCTGCTTGCTGCGCATATACATCCACATGCATAAACGACAAAGCAGATGCATCTACTGTATTATCAAAAATAATACCTGTGAAATTGTTATTGGAGTAAATTAACACAGAGTCATTATTTGCAGTTACCACCGCAGCTTGAGTGGTAGATCCACCAAATCCTGGCTCAAAATTACTACTGGTTGCATTAGTATACTCGTCACAAAATATAGATGTAACATTAGAGGAAGGCAATGTTGGGATAGGCGCCGCAGGTAAAGCGCCAGTAGAAGTTACTTCTAAGGAACCACTAGCTAAAACACTACTGATAGTAGCCGTAATAAACGCCGTACCAGAACCAACAACAGAAACTATGCCTAGTTCATTAACGGCAGCGACACTTGTATCAGAGGATACAAAATCAAAATACGAAGGAGCTGCTTGAACAGTTACATTCTCACCTGATGCTATATTAAAAGTTTGTGTTAATCCAGAAATCCTGATAGATGAGCCTGTAAAGGATTGTTGCACTAAGTCTTCCCCATCCAAAATTACAGGAAGTGGTTGTGCAATGGTTCCCAAAGTTTCAAATTTAAGCTCATCGATCCATAGCGTATACCCCAAACCGTTAGTACTTTGTGTACCAGCAGAAAAAATAAACATTCCCTTTTCTTGAAGAAGTCTTGAGGCATTTGGAATTGGAATCGTGTACTTCCTCCAATCAGTAGAAAGTTGAATATTTTCTAAACCTACTGCATATTTATCATCTACAAAATCAGTACCAAAACCTACTAGACCAACTGTTGCTGTTAAAGATCCCTTTGCCCAAAACGTTAATGCATCGTAGCCTGTAAGGTTACGACCGCCGGAACGATCTTTAAAAATACCTCCTATATAGCTTCCGTTAGGGTCATTAGGAGCGGGAACATCTATACGTATAGAGCTAGTACCGGCGTAAGCCACATTATTATCAATACCGAAACCTTCA
Organism: Nonlabens sp.; assembly: GCF_018401815.1. Classification (GTDB taxonomy): domain Bacteria; phylum Bacteroidota; class Bacteroidia; order Flavobacteriales; family Flavobacteriaceae; genus Nonlabens. Next base: position 38,427 of record NZ_JAGYKG010000003.1, on the reverse strand, counting down.
GTATTAGCACCTTGAGCTGGATCAAAAGAAATGAAAAATTCGTCAGTAAGATTGATAGGATTATCTGTAAAAACCTCACCTGTATTAGGAAAAGTAGCTACAACAGAATCCTCTGATAGATCTCGCTCACAACTAACAATTAAACCTAGTATTAAAAATATAAGGCTTAAGTCCTTAAAATAAGTAGGTTTTCTATTTTTCATTGCTCATGTGTTTAGTTACCTATATTGATATGAACATAGGTTCTTATTTCCCACTCCGTTCCATTAGGAAATCCCACTGGACTAATGATAGGCTCACTTGCAAATTCAGCAGTTGCATTTGGTGCAAACCTTCCTCCTGAATTAGCATCAAGAGATCTCCATGTCCCTCTAAGACCCACCGTAGTACTAGGTAAAATAAACCAGTCTGGCTTACCTAAGGTAGTAGAAACATCCAGCATTAATTGCATAGGGAATGTGATGTTAAAATCTCTGTAATAGTCAAATGGCCCCCAGTCATTAACTTTGACTTGTGCAGTGGCTTTAATTGTTTTGTAAATAGCTCTTATATCACCACCAAAACGCTTTATTTCTCTAGTACTATCTCCATTACCTTGACCGTTACCGTAGTAGAAGTTACCGATAATTCCCAATTCAGGACTTAGTTTGGAAACGATACGCGTATGTGCCTCATATAAATCTAGAGCTGGAGCAGAGTTAGGAAATCTGAGGAAATTACGATCCGCTCCAAAACCGATAGCTGCATCCTGAGTAGTAGGTAAATGACGGTATACAAAACCAGCACTCATAGCAAATTCGGCGTCTTCAGCACGATCATTGTCCCATTGATACATCCAAGTTCCAGGTGTAGGGTCGTAGGTAAACAAAATTTCACCCGCAGTAGTTTCTCTATTTGCTCTAACAGCAAATGGATCATCAATAAAGTTTCTTAATCTTCCTGGTGCACCTACATTATTAGGCATAGGGTCTACCAGCGGCTTTTGCCACAAAAAGTTTGGTGCAATTTGTAAATCGCCCATAGTATAAGTCATACCAGCTAAAAAATTAGATTGGTTACCACTGCCGTTATCTTTTAATTTCCAGCCAGTAAAGGTTTGTGTTGCATCTGCGCCGCCATTAGCGACAAGACCCATTACCCCTCCTTGCAGGTAAGCATTCACTTTTCCACCTTCATAGGTCATTTTAGCTTTTCCTCCCCAGTTATCGCTTGACTTCACCTTATCATTAAAAACAGTATAATTACCTTCTACTCCTGTAACATCCTGATAACTGGTTCCATTTAGTGGGCTTCCACCCCAAATACCACCTAAGGTAAATCCAAATTTACCCAAGTCTCTTTCTACTACAAGAGTAGCTCTTTCCATAGGAAAAGCTGGAATAATACCACTACGCACCTGATTTTGATCTAAAATACGCACTCCATTTTCGTCCAGTTGAATTTCTGTTTGTAAGTCTCTATGATATATTCCCGTAATATTGAAATTATGAATACTTCGAGAGTATTTAATAAGTGCTGTTGGATTAGCCCCCCACCACAATTGAGGTCCAAAAGCGGCCTTTAATCCGGAAAATTCATTTTTTCCGTCAACTTCTAGTCCTAATGTTTCTCCACCATAAATATCTAAATTAGGTCCGTAATTGGTCTCTGGATATAAACCAAAGAAATCTCCTTCATAACCCCAGTGGTAATGACCTGTTCTATAAAAACCTCTAACATCAAAATCTTTCGTGTTCCATTCATAAGAAGCATTGTACACTTGTACCCTATTCACATCTCTTAATTGTACAATCCCGTCTGGGGTTTCTACTTGTTGAGGACGCCCCCTGTTTTCATAAAATATTTCGTCAATGGGATTCTCTGCAACATTACCCAGGATGTTAAAATTCACTTCGGCCCTCATATTAGCTGATGGATTCCCTTCAACTCCCACAAAATAAGATTCCATACGATCAAAACCTAGTTGATTAGGATACACAGAGTTGTCTGGATCTGCATTTTCAGGGGTAGTAATAAGACTGCCTCCGGTATTAAAAGTGGTAAATTCTGCTCGAAGGTTGCTTAAACGTATTTTATTGTTGCTACCACCATCTAAAGCCGCTTTATCTCCTCTTGCCCTAAGTACTGCATCCATCAACTGGATTTTTTCAAAATAATTGGTTATCACATCTAAGGTTTTATTTCCAGCATACGGGTTCAATTGATGCACTTCCTTTAAGGCATAGTAAGCTGCTCGTGGATAGAGATCATATAAACCTCTTTCATTAGAAGGACCTTTAGCGCAAATACCAAACCACTCCTCATTCATATTTTTAGATACCCCATCAGTATCAAGAGAATAGCCTCCACTCAACCAACTTGCTTCTGAATTATGAATGTCCAAATCCTTGGTTTGGCCTTTCTTCCACCAGCCATCACTAAATTGAAATGTAAAACCCCCAATAGTGTTTTCAGCTTTACCGAGACCGGCCGCATTTTGGTAAATTTCCTTCCAATTATTCACCATATAGTACGCTTGCATTTTTTGATCCTCTTTATTATTTAACGCATTAAAAGCATCAGAGCCAAATTCTGAAAACATCAAAGGCTTACCTAATTCATTTTTAACGCGATCAAAGGCATCAGTAAAAGAAACACCTCTATACATATTAGTGGCATAAATATCCATATCCGTCAAATACTCGGCAACTAAGTTCAAATACAATAAATCTCCATTACAAATAGCAATAGGATGGTCACTGTTGATCTTTTTCATCTCAACGACTGCTTCATTCATCAGTTTATACATGGCTCGAGCCCTAGTGATCACTGTTCCTTCGGTTTCAATAGGTATATCTTCGGTTTCAGCACCTCCCCATGACAAACCGTAATTATTCTCATTACCTAGCATAAACATCAATAGGCCGGGTGTATCCTTAAAATCCTTGACTAAATTAGTCGCTTCTTTTAAAAGCAATGCTTGGGCTCTTGGATCGGCATATTCTGTGTTGGAAACATAAGTACCATCTAAAGTAAGACCGTACCGCCCAAAGGAATGGTTGATCATGGTGTAAATACCATAATTTTCATGGATATAGGATACCCATTTAGGCTGCATACCTGTATATACACGAATGGTGTTAACTCCCATATTCTTCAATAAACCCATTTCTGAGTCGAGTGCTGCTTTAATAAAGTCGTCTGATTTTGCCCAAAAATCATAAGAGTAATTTTCACCAATAGGAACGTAATCCCAGTTCATACCGTTAATAATAAAAGGCTTGCCGTCCACCATTAGGGTATGACCATTCATGTCTTCTAAAACAGTAACTTTTTGATTTTGTGAAAAACCAAAAAATGCAAAAAAGATCAACGAAATACTTAATAAAAGATTCTTCATATATAAAGAGGTATAGATAGGTTGTTAATTAAGGATTGATTAAAACGATTGCTTTTTAAATGTATTTAATCGCACTGATTTTAATTTTTTAAATATATATTCTGGAAAACTTGAACAATCAAATTCAAACACAACAAAAAATATACATCCATATAAATATATATAATTCTGTCATGATCTTCCAATAAAATTATAAAAACCTTAATAATAAGTGTTTATAATTTTATATTTAAAAAAACTTATGGCTGATCTCAAATATTGATGTAGCTATGTTGTGTTATTTAAAACAAAATAACAAAGAATTAAATCTCAACAATGTAACTAGTTAAGCTATCATCGCGTGAAAGCGCTAGTTTTTTACGCAAACGATATCGTTTTATCTCCACACTACGAGGGGAAATATTTAAGAGTGGAGCGATCTCTTTTGAGGATAAATTAAGTCTTAAATACACACATAATCTTAAATCTCCAGAAGAAAGTGAAGGGTGCAATTCCTTAATTTTTTTGAAAAAATCTTTGTCCGCATTATTAAATGCTTCTTCAAAAGTGAGCCAATCTTGCCTGCTGTTTAAATTTTTATCCAACATCTTTTTTAAAGATTTAGACGCTACAGTCTTGGGTAAGTTATCCAGCTCCACCTTTAGTTCATTAAGAGTTTCATTTTTCTTAATCATCGCCATTGTCGATATAGCAAGTTCTCTATTTCGATGTTCGATGTCACTTTTTAATTTTTCATTACGCAACTCTACTAGATTCTTTTCATTAGTCAGGCTTTTTAACTCTAATTCCTTTTGCTGCTTTTGAAGCGCTATCTGTTTTTGCTTTTTGAAATACCAAATGTAAAATCCATTAAGTAGTAAAATAATGAGCACTACGACGAAAATATAAAAAGCTATAGCGGTATTAGTTGCGTAATAAGGCCGTGCAATGGTAAAGCTAACGGCGTCAACATTATCAGATATTAGGGTATTTACTCTAGAACGGACCTCAAATGTGTATGCTCCGTAGGATAAATTTTTCAACTCTGTGCTATTCACTTTACTCCATGTACTCCATTCTTGGTTCTCCCCCAGAAGCCTGTATTGATATTCTACAACACTTAAGGTTTTAAAAAAAGGGGAGGAATAGGAAATTTGTAAATGATTATTTTTATGAGGTACTTCTGACGGATTTTTTAAACTTAGGCTAGTTGGTATACTTTTATCCAAGCGATATAAATTATTGATGTATACTTTATGCGAAAGGTTGTTCTTCCGATTTTGATTGAGCGTTGTATAGCCATAAGAGGTGCCGATCAGGAAATTATTTGGACCTACTTTAGTTAAATTTTCATAACCAATTTTTTCTCTTCTCAGTTCATGACCTAGTGGAATACTCTCTACATTGTACTTACCATTGATATCTTCTATGCTGATCTTATACATCTTACTCTTGTTGAACAGCCATAAATACCCATCATTTTTAATAAAAGTTCCAGAAGTATATTGATCACCAGCGACAATCTTACTCAACTCATTATCTTTTACAAATTCACCATTATCAGAGGATTTTATATAGATAGCGTCTCTTTTAGAATAAAAGATCTTTCCCTTGAAATCCATGATATCAGAACCTATGCCCTTCCCCAATACTGCTATTTTTTCATATGCTACTAGTTTAGTAAATTCCTTATTAAGTAAAATTTTAAAGACTCCTTTATATTCATGGTTGACGTAAACAACATTATCGCGCACAATAATATCTTTTGAACTAATATCGAAACCCTCAATCTTATTCCGAAATTCCCATTCTCCTGAACTATTATTTAATATTTGAAGACCTTTATAGGTTCCGGCTACTACCAAGTCGGGGGCATTCGGAACCGAATACAATTGCCAAGTCCCAATAGTATTTTTAAGTCGTCGCGCTTTAGATTCACTTAGTACAAAAACACCTAAATGGTGATTGCAAAAAACAACACCTTGATGCTCACTGATCGACCATACTTGGCCTTCTGTTCCTTCTATAAACGAAAATTTATCCTGACCCGACTTCTTGTAAAACAATCCTTGATTGGTTCCCAAGTATAAAATGTCATCACTTTGATAAGAGGCATAAACAGTACCCAGATTTCCGTCTTTGTCATTGTACACCTGGTAAGGGGAATCTATACTTATAGAACTGATTCCATTGTCTAATGCCAACCACACGTTTTTAGCACTATCTTCGAAAACATATAAACACGTATTATTTGCCAATCCATCGCCTTGATTGAAGGTATAATTTACTTTTCCATTGAGATCCATTGAGATCACCCCATTGGCAATGGTCCCTAATAAGAGGTTGTTGTCACTCAACAAAGACGCGCTATAAACTGTTATTTTTTGATCTAAATCACAAGTGCCCACAAGATCCACCTCACCGTCGTTATATTGGTATATAGCCGCATCTTGAGTAAGAAGGTATACTTTAGAGTCGTGTTCAAACATTAAAATGATGGTCTGTTCCAGGAAGAAGTCGGAAGCACCTTTTAACTCTGCCTTTTTATTAACTACCTGAAATAAGCCTTCTCCTAATACGTGATAATAATAAGTGTCTCCTACATGAAAAAACTTATTGATCTCCGTTTGTTCAGCGATTGGAGCAATATCACCTGATTCGATATCAAAAAAGTAAATATGAGAACGAGATTGAAAAAGAACATAATCCTTCTTAACAATTATATTCCAAAACTGCTCATCTTCTTGTAATTGGAAGTTTGTCTTTTCAATGATGGAAGTGTAATTCAATATACCGCTGTCATCTCTTATCCAATACCCAAAATCCATATAACAACCTGTATAAATGCGATCCCCTTGAGCCTTTACAGACCTCATTATGCTCTCATTAGGAGTGGTATACAACGTCCATTGAGATCCATTGTATTCTAGCAACCCCTTGTTATTAGCTACATAGATAAAATGGTCCTCGGACTCTGATACCATCCAGTTTTGATTACCAGCAAGATATAAGGATGGCTCATAATTATGAATCGGTGGAAGCTCCTGAGCAGAGGTAAAAATTACATTTATAAATAAGAATAAATAAAGTAGTGTTTTCAAGATAAATTCATTTACTCAAATATAGTAAAAAAAATACCTCAACATATCTAATACAATAAAGATCCTATAATCGGCTAAAACTCTGTATATGAAGTCAATTAAATACATCATTCATCGAATTTACCTCAACAAATCCTTAGCTATTAAAGCCACGTAGCTTAATAGCGGTAAGAACTTTTTTTGTATAAAGCGGGAAATCTGCATTTTGTATCCAGCTGTAATATCCAGGTTCTTGATCTAATACATCAACGATGCGCTTACCTTTGTGCTTCCCAAAGTTGAAACACTCTTCACCAGCTTCATTAAAAGCAAGCATTCCCGCAAAATCGACTGCCTTTCGACGAGTAGAAAATTCTGCTAGAGATTTCATATTATTATCCAACTCTGGATATCGGTCTAACTGCCCTTTTAAAACCTCATAAGTAGCAATAGTATCAGCCTCGGCACTGTGGGCATCGGTCAGGTCTTTTTGGCAGTAGAATTTATAAGCGGCCACTAGGGTACGCTGTTCCATTTTATGAAAAATATTCTGCACATCAATCGCATTTCTATTTCCTATTTCAAAATCTATTCCGGCTCTCAACATTTCTTCGGCTAACAATGGGATGTCAAACCTATTCGAGTTAAAGCCTGCCAGATCTGCATCTTTGATGATATTATTAACCTCGTGAGCTCTTTCTTTAAAAGTAGGAGCGTCTTTGACCATGTCATCTGTGATGCCGTGCACTGCAGTAGTTTCTGCTGGAATGGGAATTGTAGGATTTACTTTAAACGTATAAGTCTTCTCCTCTCCGTTAGGAAAAACTTTATGTATAGAAATTTCAACGATTCTATCTTTAGAGATATTCGTACCTGTCGTTTCTAGGTCAAAAAAGCAAATAGGTCTATTGAGTTGTAATTCCATAAGGAGTGTCGATTGAATTTTAAAATACGCGCTTTCGCGAAAGCGGAATCCCCACAAACGACAAAAACTAAAACAAAATGATTTACAAATATAAGTTGGTCATCCCTAGTCGCGCATCATTTAAGAACCCTTTTATTTAAATATTTTTAAGCCAAACCACAACCCCTATAAAAATAGGCTGTAATAAACGGGATAGTTGCTTGCTGCTGTAAAAATCCTTTTGAGTCAAATGAACTGTTACTGCTATTAGCGACCCTATAAGAAATAGACAAAACAGTATTCTCTATAAAAATTAAAGGTGGTATCACACAGTAAAAAGTTCTTTACGCAAAAGGAAGAGCAATACCACTAAATAAAATAAATAATTACCTAAATACGCTATTACAACACCCTCTTCTTGGTAAGCGGGTATACTATAAAAAGCTAATAAATAGAAAGACGCTATACTTAATAGCTCGGCTATTAGGTAGCTTTTAAGGTCGTTCATAGCTATAAATCTAAAGGCTAAAACCGTAGTGACAATCTTTATAAAATCACCTAGGAGTTGCCATTTAAATAGCCCACTAGAAGCGTCAAATTCTGCCGTAAACAAAATACTAATAATAAAATCTCTAGAGAGATAAATAAGGATAAGCCCCACAATAACAAGTGGTACTATAGTGGTATAAAACTTCCAGACGGTAGCTCTATAGTTCTTATGACTGTTATCTTTACTCAAACTAGGCAAGACATAAAGGCTGATCAAGCTGGTTACAAAGAGCATGTAGAATCCAGAAATACGCACGACAGCCTCCCACCATCCAGCGGCTTCATCACTCACCTCTGCTCTGACCTGATCTCTTACCAAGATGTTTACCAACGGAATCAGCAATGCACTTACTAGTGCCATAACACTGTACTTAAGCAACTGTCGACTGGCTTTTTTATCAAAGTGAAGATTTAGCAGTTCTTGGAGTTTTAAGCTTTTTTGTCCTTGAAACCACCAAAAAACAACAGCTGCAATACATTGTAAAAAAGGAACCAAAGCAAGCGAATATAAAGCTCCGGTAAGATTGTATTGATACACCAAAATCGCAGAGGTTCCAAAAACCAAAATACTTATAATGATATTGAGAATAATAAATTTCTTAAACCACTCTAAACCTTGCATCAGGCTGGTAATGAAAACGAATACTACATAAAAAGGCAGCGAACAGGCAAGAACCTTAAAAACCATAGAAAAGTCTACCTCTGTCGCTATAAGTTTTTGATCCAACCATGAAGCAGCAAAGAATATCACAACAGCTGCTATGATACTGGCGCATATACTCCATACCCAAGCGGTGCCAAATACCTTTTTTAACTCAGCCGGCTCTTGCTGAAATTGGGCTGTATTTTTAACCAGTCCATTTTCCAGTCCTAACACAGAAAAAGTAAGTAACCCTTGAGTAAAATTACGCAGGTTACCAAGGATTCCCAATCCTGCCGCACCTACGTAGTCAGCAAGAATTTTAGACATGATGGCACCTATTCCTATTTTCAGAACTACATGAATAGAATTGAACCCAGCTACTTTGAGCAGTACATTTTTATGAAGTTGATGAAAAAGTCTTCTCATTTAGTAGGCGTTTACTGCTTGTACTACCTTTTGCAGATGCTCTAAAGTCATTAAAGGGTGACATGGCAAGCTTACTTCAGTGCGATGTAATTTTTCTGTAACTGGAAATCTAAGATGATTCCATTGTTTCAATGCTTTTTGTTGATGTGGCGGCACTTCATAATGCACACTCGTACCTATGCCTTCCTGATCTAAGTGATCTACAAAAAGCTTTCTATCACCTACATAAACTGGAAAGACGTGGACTACATTATTTTTAATAAAGTGCTCTGAAGGCAATCTTACTTTGTTATTTTGAAGATGCTTGATATAAAACTTAGCTATTTCTACTCTTCTTTGATTATCGGTATCAAGTTGTGGCAATCTATTGATTAAAAAACCAGCTTGCAACGGATCAAGTCTAGAATTAATTCCCACTAAGTCATTGACAAAACGGCTTGATCTACCATAGTTGGCTATGCTGCGACAAGTAATTGCCAAATCCTCATCACTCGTGGTTATCGCACCTGCATCTCCAAGAGCACCTAGGTTTTTTGTTGGATAAAACGAGAAGGCGCTCGCTCGAGCTAGATTTCCGGACTTGACACCTCTATCGTTAACTGCCCCATGTGACTGAGCCGTATCACAATAAATAGGAATTGACTTCTCTCTTGCATAGGCATATACCTCATCATCTACTAACTTGCCATAAATGTCTACTGCAATAATGGCATCATAGCTTTGATCGACCTGCCGCAGCACTTGTGCTGTTAAAGTAAGCTCCTCCACATCTACAGGAACAGGTTGCATCCCCGCGTGCAGGATACTTAGAAAAGTAGCGATATAAGTATGCGCTGGCACAACAATCTTTGCCTTTTCAGGTAGGTTTCCCAAAGCGACTTCGGCTTTAAGAATAATGGTTAATGCATCCAGCCCATTTGCCGTCCCTATACAGTTACTTGCCCCACAATAGGAGGCATAAGCATTTTCAAACTTGTTCACCCATTCTCCACCTATCAACTTTCCCGTCGCGTGGATTTCCTTAAACGTCTTTAGATCTTGTTGCGCAAACCTTTTGTTATGAGGTTGTAGGTCTAAATATGGAATATAAGATGGTATCATTTCATTCTTGGACTAGATAACGAAGATAACACATCGAAAGTGCTTTAACTAAAAGCTTCTACGACGTCTTTTAAATTACCGATCAAAGCAAGGCTGGTCATCACCAAAAAGAAGAAGTTAATTCCTATTCCCACATATTTTTTCCAGTGAAAGGGCTCTTTAAAACTCAAAACACTAAAAATAGCACCAAAAAAAATGCTTATAAAAAATAAGGTGATGAAGTAAGCAGTGATATCATTGATGGTATTGGCTGCCGTCCTTACGGTCTGGCCTAAAATCGTAAAAACGATTAGCAATACACTCGAAAACACGGCAAAGTGAAATGATTTCTTTGTATTCTTCATTTGTTAAAATTCTGTTGCAAATTTAATTTGTTTTTTAATATATAAAGGTAACACTACTTAACATTGCTTAACTAGATGTTAGCACCTTCAAGTATGTAAATCTATTAAATTTGTATCATCATAACATTGGACGTACAAGTGTAGATTATTGAATTAGCCTTTTTTAATTATAACCACCCGAAAATATTATGAAAAAGAAAAATAAGTTAAGTTTGGTTGAATGACCACCGTATAGTAAGTGTTTGACAGCAACTTATTATTTGGTGGTTTTTTTTATCCTTAGATGTTTTGATCAAATTCCCATCGTTCCCATATCTCTTCTTGACAGCCCAGTTGTTTTTTAAAACGCTGTAATCCTTTATTTACCGATCCGCCTTTTTCATTCACTGGCCCATAATCCATAATAGAACATCCTTTTTCTTTAAATTCCTTCATTGCCTCCATATAAACATAAGCTACTGCATCTGTCTTTAAGCCTTCTGGAGAACTAGCAGTATATTGAGACTTCACTATCTCCCCTTTTATAAAAAAAGTGATCCCTGCAAGTAATGCATCCTCTCTATACACATTATATTGAACGATATTCTCTGGAAATCTTGAAGCGAGTAATTCTATTTCTGCTAAGCTGTGTACTGGTTTTGAATGGTAACGTGCTGCCAATTGTGGTAGTAAAACTTCTTCCCAGAAACTCTTAAAATCATTTGAAACTTCTATTCTCAATCCTTCGTATTTTCCATTGCGATACCTTATAGACTTTTTAGGTGATACCTGTATTTCTTGATCTAATGCTACGGACTGATTGTGCAATTTTCGATTAGAGATAAAACCTTTATATTGTAAAACGGCTGCTATTTCTTTATTTATACGTTGATAGGCTACTGGTGGCAGTTGTAATTCCGCTTTCGCGAAAGCACAACCGTTCACATACTCCAACAACGCATCGACTATACGATCTATAATTGATACTGCGGCAGCGCTGATGACCAAACCAGCATAACTTAAACCCCGATGACTGTAAAAAACACCCGCTTTTACATGAGCTGGAATACAGCACATCAATTGCCCTTCTAAATACAACATTAGACTGTGATCTTCAAATCGCTCTTGGTGATAATCCATAAAATCACGTTCAAGAAGAAAAGACCCATTCACCGATTGCTTTACAAAAGCGTTCCACTCTGCAGCATTTTCTGGATGATATTTTTGGACCTGTAACCTCAATTAAAATGATTAAGACGCTAAGATAAGTAGAAGCGACCTTTTTGAACTGATAAACTAATTTAAAATTAATGCTTTTCCCTTGCTCTAACAGGGGACTTTGTAACCCACCCCCTTAAACTATAGGATAGTAGTTTTCGCAGCCTTTAGGGCTGGGAAACGGAAACGAACTCTAAAAGCTTTACCCCTGCCCTAAAGGGAGAGCTTTCTAATCCACACTCCTTACTACTACAACAGAAGTTTCCGCAGCCTTTAGGGTTGGGGAACGGAAACGAATCGCAGCCTTTAGGGCTGGGGAACGGAAACGAACTCCGAAAGCTTTTCCCCTGCCCTAAAAGGAGAGCTTTCTAATCCACACTCCATACTAATACAACAGAAGTTTCCGCACCCTTTAGGGATGGGGAACGGAAACGAACTCTAAATGCTTTTCCCCTGCCCTAAAGGGAGAGCTTTCTAATCCACACTCCTTACTAATACAACAGAAGTTTTCGCAGCCTTTAGGTTTGGAGAACGCCAACTAAATGCAACTTTTAAGAATGTCAACAAACTCTAAAAGCTTTTTAAACAAAAAAGACTGTCTTTTCAGACAGTCTTTTTTACCTACTACTTCTTAAGTATAATTAAGAAAGTTGTTTTCCTGCACGTTTACGCATTCCTTCATCAAGAATAATTTTGCGCAATCTTAAGTGATTTGGAGTCACTTCAACATACTCATCTTTTTGTATGTATTCCAATGCTTCTTCTAAAGTAAATTTAACCGGCGGTGCGATCTTTACTTTATCATCATTACCGGAGCTTCGCACGTTAGAAAGTTTCTTCGTTTTTGTAAGGTTGATCGCTAAATCATCTGGTCTAGAATTTTCTCCTACTACCTGACCACCATAAATCTCTTCACCTGGGTAAATAAAGAATTTACCACGATCTTGCAGTTTATCCATAGAATAAGGAATGGACGTTCCTTTTTCCATAGAAATCATAGAGCCATTGATACGTCCTTGAATTTCTCCTTTAAAAGGTTCAAAACCTATAAAACGATGGTTCATGATTGCCTCTCCAGCAGTAGCTGTAATCAATTGATTACGCAACCCGATAATCCCACGAGATGGAATCTTAAATTCGCACACCATACGTTGCCCTTTAGGCCCCATACTAGTCATTTCTCCTTTTCTTAAAGTAACCATTTCAACCGCTTTACCACTTACTTCTTCAGGTAAATCTATGGTAAGCTCTTCAATAGGCTCACATTTAACACCGTCTATTTCTTTGATAATAACTTGTGGCTGTCCTATTTGCATTTCATAACCTTCACGACGCATCGTTTCGATCAATACAGAAAGGTGCAACACACCACGTCCATAAACCATGAATTTATCTGCACTACCAGTATCATGTACTTGTAGGGCAAGGTTTTTTTCTAATTCTTTAGTTAAACGGTCATTAATGTGACGTGAAGTCACAAATTTACCATCCTTACCAAAGAAAGGAGAATCATTAATAGTAAATAGCATACTCATCGTAGGCTCATCTATAGCAATAGTAGGCATGGATTCAGGGTTCTCAAAATCGGCAACAGAGTCCCCTATTTCAAAACCTTCTAGTCCTACAATGGCACAAATATCACCAGCCATTACTTCTTCTGCTTTGGCTTTTCCCATACCGTCAAAGACATAAACTTCTTTAACTTTAGTTTTGGTTATGGAACCGTCACGCTTACATAAAGATACGTTTTGACCTTCCTTAATAGATCCTCTTTTAATACGACCTATTGCAATACGTCCAGTATAATTAGAGAAATCTAAAGAAGTAATCAATAATTGAGTTGTTCCTTCTTCTACTTTAGGAGCAGGCACGTGCTCAATCACCATATCTAATAAAGGCTCGATATCAGTGGTTTCATTCTTCCAGTCGTCAGACATCCAGTTGTTCTTTGCACTACCGTAAACAGTAGGAAAGTCAAGTTGCCACTCTTCAGCACCTAGTTCAAACATCAAGTCAAAAACAGACTCATGTACCTCCTCTGGAGTACAATTTTCTTTATCGACTTTATTAACTACTACACATGGTTTTAATCCCAAGTCGATTGCTTTTTGCAATACAAAACGAGTTTGTGGCATTGGACCTTCAAAAGCATCTACTAAAAGTAGTACCCCATCAGCCATGTTCAATACACGTTCTACCTCACCACCAAAATCGGCGTGACCAGGAGTATCAATAATATTGATCTTGGTACCTTTGTACATTACTGATACGTTCTTTGCGAGGATGGTAATCCCGCGTTCTCGTTCAATATCGTTGTTATCAAGAATTAAATCTCCGGTAGTTTCATTCTCACGGAAGGTTTCACAATGGTGTAAAATCTTGTCTACTAACGTAGTCTTACCGTGGTCTACGTGAGCAATAATCGCGATGTTTCTAATATCTTTCATAAAAAAAAATGCTTCTAAGCGGCTGCAAAAATACTCTTATTTATTGGTTTTTAACACTTTGTTGCGTTAAATGATCGTTATCACCAACTATCTGATTTTCAATAGGCTCATTTGGGAATACTGCTTTCGCGAAAGCAAAACAACCTCCAACCTCTAGGATCCTTCTAAATATAGAATAATTGACTAACGGTTAATTTAAAAGCATTAAATACCTTTATTTTATTAACAATTGATAATTTTTTCATTTAATTACTGTTAAAATCGTTGAAATACACCTTTTTAAAGGTAAATAAATGTAATGAACCCTATACTTGGATAATAAAAAAAGTATTTTTGCTAAAATTCTCAATTTCAGAGTTTAAGGAATCCATAATTTATGATAATGAGGGGAAATTATTTCAAGTATACGATTAGTAGAACGTTGTGGTGCTTAATATCAGTTTTTTTATTCACTGCTTTTTCAAGTGCAACAATTACTTACCAGTACACCAATAAGGTGCCAAATTATCATATAGATAACGCTCTAAAGGACACCCATATATTGCAAAATGCTTTGCCTAAAGATGAATTAGGTTTTTACCTATTCTCTCATGGCCGCCCAGGAGAACTGTTCATCAATAATAAATGGATAGGTGCAGAAGAAATAGCAACTTTTGTAAAAACTCATTTTTCTTTCCCCTTTGGGGAAATGGCCGCAGGACAAAGAGGTCACGAAATCTCTGCAGGACAAAGGAGCCTTAACATCTATGGTTGCTATTTCGCTCAAGGCGAAAAAGGAAAAGCAGCAATTACCTACCTAGAAAAAGAACTACATATCCAAGTTGCAGCTTCTACTAATCTTACTGGTGTAACTGGAGATTGGATTTTAGAAATAGGCGGAAATGCGACCCCGTTAGAAGTTAAAAATTATGAGTATACCCTACAGTCAACTATTACCTCAGTAACTACTGAATTGAGCAGCACAGGTAACATTGCCGTCTTAAACGATGGGACTCTCAACCAACAAAACTTTTACTTAAACAACCAAAATTACCCAGGTACTAATAGAGAAATATTTAATATAGGCTTTAATCAGGCCGCTATTATTACAGAATTAAGATTTTTATTAGATACTTCATATAATCCTAACACTTCATTTTTAAGCCCAACGACACAATTCCGAGTGGAAGGCTTTGACGGTGCCAGTTATACTGATCTAACAGGAACAATTACAATGACGGGTACGGTAACTGCAGAGGAAGAAGTAATCAACCTAAGTGGCAATACAACTGCCTATATAGGTTACAGACTTCTCTGGGTAGGTGGTGGTCCAATAAGATGGGATCCTTGGATAGAAGAAATTTTATTTACAGAAACCATAATAGACCCATGCGACCCTGTTGCTTCAGGAAACTTAGATACCGATGGTGACGGAGTTTCTGATGTGTGTGACTTAGATGACGATAATGATGGGATTTTAGACACTGCCGAAGGTTGTGTAGAAACTACCGCTACTATTACACTGATCGGAGGACTCCCTGCTCATTTTTCGAATGCTACTTTTACCGACTTGTTTGATGCCAATACGGCTAACGCTGTTAATAATAGACGTAGAATTCATCATCCACCAAACAACGATCTTCATTTGGATTTTGGGACCACCTTACCTAGTGCTACTCCAATAAGTATTTATTGGGGCAACAGTGAACAAGGCAATGACCCAGTCAAATATTTAGGGTTAGAAGTAGTGCTTTTTAATGGAGCCACACAAGTAGGGCCTACCTATGCCACGAGCTATGATGCGGTTGCCTCACCAGTTATCAGAGTGTTTGACGTATTCTCTTCAGCTCCAATAACCTCTATAATAATTAGAAGTAGACAAGATGACGATGGAAAAGATCCTCATCTATTTGAATTTAGTGTAGACGGTCAATTTGGATCATCTATTACTATTGCATGCAGTGGACAAGATACCGACAACGATGGGATTCCAGATCATTTAGATACCGACTCAGATAATGATGGCTGTAGTGATGCAATTGAAGGAGGAGCAAATTTTACTACCGCCAACACTGATGCTAACGACATGCTTGTAGGTGGAGTAGATGCCAATGGAGTTCCAACCATAGCCACTGGAAGTGGTCAACCTGTAGGGAGTAGCCAGAATAATGCTGTACAAGATGCAAACTGCCCTGACCCCTGCGACCCTATTGCCTCTGGAAATGTAGATACCGATGGAGATGGTGTCTCTGATATTTGCGATATAGACGATGACAATGATGGCATCGTAGATTGTCGAGAAAAAGAGTTGCTTGGCAACGTTTCAGAATACTTAAATATTACAGGAGACGCTTCAGAAACTTCAGCCAACGAGTTTCAACTTACCCCCAATCTAAACAATCAAAGCGGACAGGCTTGGTCTTTTGGCAGAATCAATTTTAATGAAAGTTTTACTTTAAGTTTTGAGGCAAATTTTGGAACTACTAATAATGGAGCTGACGGCATAACGGTTACCTTTCACAACGACCCTTTAGGCACTAATGCTGTTGGTCTACCAGGAAATGCGATTGGTGCTGGAGGCATTCAAAATGGTATTGTTATGGAATTCGACACCTTCGACAATTCTAATACTTCCCTTCCTGAGATCGCTGCAGATCATGCAAGCTTCTGGGATTCAGATCAGACTTCTCCAACTGCTATATTAAGACCAAATGTAACCTTAGGAGCTTCAGGTAACATAGAAGATGGACAATGGCACACTATAGTTATCTCGTGGAATGCCACCACCCAAACACTTTCTTACTTATTTGATAACCTTTACAGCGATGCTTACACTGCTGATTTAATCACCAATTTCTTTGCAGGAGAATCAAATGTGCATTTTGGATTTACCGCGTCTACTGGAGGTAGTACTAATAACCACAGTATTCGTATAGCCGATGCGTGTAGCTTGCCATTATCGAAAGACTCAGATAACGATGGCATCAAAAACAGTATTGACCTGGACTCCGACAACGACGGTATTCCAGACAACATAGAAGCACAAACCACCGCAGGATACATTCCTCCTACAGGTCTTGATGATGATCATGATGGGCTTGATAACGCCTATGATGCCACACCAAACGGAAACTCAGATGGCACAGGCTCTATTGGTTTAATCCCTGTAAATACAGATGGTACTGATGAAATGGACTACCTCGACACTGATACCGACAACGATGGGATTAATGATAGAGTAGAAAGTTTTACCAACACACCTATCCCTACAAATGGAGTAGGCGCTAATGGCCTTTCGGACGATTCAGAATCCATAGACAATTATAACGACGTCAATGGAAACGCTTATACCGGTGGCTTATTCACCTTATTAGACAGTGATAACGATGTGAATCCAGGCGGTGGTAATGCCATCGCACTAACTATTGATTACGATTATCGTGATGCTTCAAATAATGAATGTGACGCTGCTATTTCAAACAATCTTGACACTGATGGAGATGGTATTTCTGATATTTGTGATTTAGACGACGACAATGATGGTATACTAGACGTTAATGAAAATCAAGTGGTTGTGCTTTCCACATCTTCGAGCTTCAATACAGCTACCCAGGCATGGCAATCTTCTGGTGTTTCTATCACCGCGGGTATTACCATCCGATTTACCTCCCCTACTTCATCCATAGGCAGTGCCATAGTCAGTGGTGGACCTTATAGTGGTCAGTCTATTTTAAAGTATTTTTTTGATCAGAGTGCCGACCGCAGGTGGGTAGATTTAGATGGAAATTACTACAGAGATAATGCAAATAACCATGTTAGAAATCCCAATACATCAGTGAATCTTCCATTTGCCAATTTAGTAGCTGCAGATTACACCAACCGCTTGAGGTTTTTAGGTATGGTGGACACCAACGGAAACGGGCAATACGACCCAGGAGTGGATGAACTATTAGGAGAAGTTTTTGCGGTTAACAACACCCTTTCTTTTACTCCAGCAACTTCAGGGGAGATCTATGTTGTTTTTGCTGATGATTTTTATGGAGATAATGATGGAGATCTGACTTTTCAAATAGAACAAACGGTAGGAGATACCGATTTAGACGGTATTATCGATTCCTTAGATCTTGACTCTGATAACGATGGCTGCTATGATGTAGTGGAATCAGGAGGGATAGATGCTAATAATGACGGTATTTTAGACGGTACTGGTTTTGACGCTAACGGTCTTGTTATCGGCGGCACAGGTGGTTACAATGGTATTACCGGCAATGAATACATAGCTACTCGACTTCAAATAACAAGTGCAACAACCAACCAAACGGCAAACAACGGTGATGCCGTAAGCTTTAGCGTTAGTGCTCGCGGAGACGAGACCACTACCTTTATAGGTAATGCGCCAACCACAACACCTAGTTATACCTCACTAGGTAATGCCAACGCGGGGATCAGATATCAGTGGTATCTAGGCAATCCTGATACAGGTGGTACCGCCATATTTGGAGAAACTAATGCCAGTTTAGACCTTATCGCAACCGAAGCTTTAGACGGTCAACAATATGTTGTAGTCATTACACATGTGGATTATGTTTGTGCACGAGAAGTACAATCGGGAACGCTTAGTGTGCTAGTAACAAACATTGCGTTGGTGCAAACAGCAGCTTTTATTGATACCAATAGCAACGGATGTGCCGATGCCTCTGAGACAGTTACTTATACTTTTGAAGTGACCAACCTTGGCAACACTAATTTAACAGCAGTAAGCCTTACAGATGCTGAATTACCTGTTATAAGTTATAGTAATGGGGACACCAATGGAAATGGCGAGTTAGATACAACAGAAATTTGGGTCTATACGGCCACTTATACTATTCATCCAACAAATATTGCCACAGGTTTTATAACCAACCAAGCGACTGTTCAAGGAACAAGTAGTGCCCAAACTGTAACGGATCTTTCTGGTTCTACGATCTACAACGACCTTCCTACAGTAGTCCACTTGACAGCATGTGGTATTGGTGGTAATAGCTTCTTCGGTGAACGCAGTGGGAATCAAAACACAAAAGGGGTGTACAACAACTTCTTTGGAAATGCTGCAGGCCTATCTAATGTCACTGGGAATCACAACTTATTTATAGGAGAAAATAGCGGTTTTGCTTTAACCACAGGGAATTACAATGTCTTTATTGGCAAGAACGCTGGCGTGGCAACTACCACTTCTGATCACAATACTTTTTTAGGAAGTTATTCGGGCGTTACCAATACAGGTCAGGGCAATATCTTTATTGGTCACCATGCAGATGGTTTGATAACTGGCGCTAACGATCTTTTTGTACTTCAAAATGACAACCTAAATGCGTCTCTTATTATTGGAGATTTTCAAGCAAATTCGCTTCAGATTAATGGAAGATTGATCATACAAAATAAATTAAACCTATCTCCTAAAACTCAAATCCCATCAACAGCTAATACAGGAGATATGTATTACGACTCCAGAGATAATAAACTAAAAGTTTGGACGGGTACTGTTTGGGAATCACTTAATTAATACCATAAATTATGAACTTAAATAAATGTAATTACCAACCAATGCAAGTTAAAATCCGATGCATGCTATGGCTACTGTTGATCCTATGCTCTAGCAGCCTGCCAGGACAGGTAGGTTTAAATACCGCAACTCCTAGCGGATCTTCCTCATTAGACGTCGTATCTGAAGACACTGGAATACTCATACCTAGACTACCGCTAACAGGAACCAATGACGCTTCGACCATTGTAAATGGAAATATTGAAAGCTTACTGGTGTACAACACGGCAACTGTAAGCGATGTAACCACTGGTTTTTATTATTGGAACGGCACACAATGGGTGCGTTTGGTGACCAGTGATACCTCCTCTAAAGATTGGACTTTAAATGGAAACACTGGCACGGTCAATGGTGTGGATTTTATTGGAACCACAGACGCTCAAGATCTAGATGTTAAAACCAATAACATCCTATTTTTTAGATTCACTCAAAAAGGGCAACTGGATTTTTTAAACACAGGAGAATCGGTTTTTATTGGCGAAAATGCTGGGGAAGCCAACGATAACACCATTACGACTAGATCTACCTTTTTAGGAGCTAATAGTGGTGCCTCTAATACCTCTGGTCTAGATAATAGTTTTTTTGGTGCTAATAGTGGTCAAAGCAATACCACAGGAGATAAAAATAGCTTCTTCGGTTCTCAAAGTGGTGTATCAAATCTAGATGGCTCTAAAAATAGCTTCTTTGGAGAACGTACAGGAATCCAGAACACTTCAGGTGCTGAAAATAGTTTTTTTGGACAAACTTCAGGCCAATCTAACACCACGGGACTGCGCAATACTTTTCTAGGCAGCGCTAGCGGCTTGAACTCCAGTGTAGGAAATGAAAATGTTTTTATTGGGTCCATAGCCGGACGGGATAATGCTGCAGGAAACTCCAATACTTATTTAGGAGCTACTAGTGGCGCTTGGAATACTGGAAACAACAATGTTTTTATAGGTTTTGGAGCTGGTAACGGAGAAACTACTGCGAGCAATACCCTAATTATTCAAAATGATCCCAATGACGACCCTTTAATCTATGGAAAATTTGATACCGATGAGGTAGAAATAAGAGGGGAGTTAAAAATAAGCGATATCATACATTTAACTCCTAGAGCTCTTGCTCCTACTACCCCTTCGACAGGAGATCTCTATTACGACAGCAGTAATAACAAAGTCAGACTATGGAATGGCAGTGTTTGGGAAAATTTGAATTAAACAATATCCTATCCAACAACTGTATTTTGTCTACCTTTTTCAATACCAACCTGCTCCGTGTTTTAAAAAATAGTCGAAACTCATTTTTAACCAGTTGGCATTGTAAAGATTTGTTGCTTTAAATAGCAATTCTCTCATTAAATCAGGGATTTTAATCTTCTAACCGTTAAGCCTTTCTTAATAAAAGGGATTATAGTCCCTTAAACTTTGATACGTATTTACAAACCATACCTTTGTTACTGATACAAAAAATAACAATTTTTATGAGTCAAGTTAAATCAAATGACACTGTAAAAGTGCATTACACAGGAAAATTAAAAGCAACCGGACAAGTATTTGACACTTCAGCCAAAAGAGAACCGTTAGAAGCTCAATTAGGTCAGGGAGCGTTGATTCCAGGTTTTGAAAAAGGCCTAGTTGATATGAAAGTAAATGAAAAGAAAACCATTGAAATCCCTAAAGAAGAAGCTTATGGAGAAATTATTGAAGAACTTTTTCATAAAGTAGAAAGGACTCAACTTCCAAAAGAAATTAACCCTGAGGTAGGAATGGGACTTGTGTCCAAAAACCCTGATGGTACAGAACAACAATTGCGTGTTGCACAAGTAGAAGAAGATCACATTATAGTAGATGCTAATCATCCACTAGCAGGACAAGACCTGGTTTTTGAACTTGAAGTTGTAGAGATTCACTAATCCCTACTGCCTAGATGTAATAAAGCCCATCGAGTAACATCTCGATGGGCTTTTTTTATATTGGCATGTTTAGGTTGTCATTTATAACCAGTAATAGTATAGCCTAACAACCGGTATTACCGCAAGAAATAACTCTGATCAAAGAGATCTAAGCAATGCTTTGGAGATCTAGTGGACTAAAGAGGGTATGTTTCACAATACCTTCTAAAGCTTCCTAGTCCTCCCCTAACCCCATTTATACAATTGCCATTACAGCAATTAGCTTGAATAAAACACATAAAAAATGGCTCCCGTTAAAGGAGCCATTTATAATTAGTTAATGGTCGGTAAGTATTATGCTTCTGATTTCTTAGAAGCTAATACAGCAAGGTTGTAAACTACTAGTCCAAAACCAATTTTGTTGATAGCATCACCGATGTTGTAAACAATATCTAGGTCAAATCCACCAAAGATAGGCTCATACCATCCTGGAGTTCCAGCCATATACCCAATTGGGTAAATTGCCCATCCTACTAGTACAAACCAGCAAAGTGTTTTGTGAGCGGCAAGTACTTCCCCGCCAGCAGCAACAGCTAATTTCTTTGCTTGACCGAACCAGATGTCATAAACAATTACAAAGTACGCTATACCTGAAACAAGACCCCATAACCATGCGTTATCGCGATCTACAGCTTCACCTAGGTAACCTGTAACTAACATCACTACAGAAAGGAAAATAAGTCTCCACATTAGAGACTTCTTTGCTCCTGCAACTTTTAAAATTAAATAAAATTCAACACACATCAACGGAACAGTAAGTACCCAGTCAACGTATCTAAAGAATACTGGTGACTCTGCAAAACTAGCCCAGTAATCGCGCATGTACCAATAATGCACTGCTGCAATAAAGGTAATTAATCCAGAAACCAGGATAGAAGTTCGCCACTTCTTGTCAAAACTGCTCATGGATAAGAAAAAGAAGGCACTAGCTGCCATCATAGCCATACATCCTACGAAGAATGTAAATCCTACATAATCATCAGCAGCCAATTTAGCTACCTCAAGATTTAAAAGTAATTTAGTCATAATATTTGGTTTATATATTCCAGTAAATATACAAAAACAGAATTAATATTGTTTAACTTTACAATGTTAATATTAAACAAATGTTCATGCCTATGAAATTCCAGCTCTATAACATCATCATGGTACTTAGTTTTTTCGCCTTATGGTGCTCTATTCAAATACCTGATAATGTGGAGTTTGCGCTTGGATATTTTTTAATTTTGACCATTGGCGTAGGCCATGGAGCCAATGATCTTAAAATTTTTTTTAACCAAAAAAAAATTACAAAAAAAAAGCTTTTTTCTTTTAATTTGATCTACGCAGTAATAGTTTTGACTGGTTTTACCTTGTTTTTTATCATTCCAGAAGTCATTTTATTCCTATTTATTTTAATAAGCGGTTATCATTTTGGACAAGAACATTTTGAAAGATATAAGATCGCCTCTTCATGGGTGTACCATCTATTTTTAACTTCTTATGGGTTTAACATCATCCTTACCTTATTAATTATCCATCATACCGAAAGTGTCCTTATTATTAATGACCTCTTAAAAACAGAGATTACCTTCAATTACTTATTGTACCCTTTTATAGTCTCGGCGACCATAATGATTATCAGCTCACAGAAAGTTTTAAAGGCCTTGTCATGGAGTATGATAAGTAGAGAACTGTTTTACCTTTTTATACTTTACGTTTTATTTCAAACAGCAAGTTTACTTATGGGTTTTGCCATTTACTTTATTTTATGGCACAGCATACCCTCCATTTACAATCAAATTGTTTTCTTAAATGGAAAAGTTACTATAGCAACGCTTAAAGAATACCTGCTGAATTCCTTAGTTTATTGGGTTGGTGCTTTAGTGTTTTTAGCACTGCTTTATTATTTTTTAAAAGACTACACCAGCCTCTTCCTTTCTACCATTATTGCATTTTTGGGCGGCATTACCTTCCCCCATGTGTTTGTAATGAATCAATTGCACAAAAAATAAGTTATAAGCTTTGTTGTTAGTTCGCTTTCGCGAAAGCGGAACACTTAAAGAAGTTAGTACTTGCTATTCACATCGTAAATGTGAGATCTTAACCAACTTCACAAACCAAATGAAAACCTTGAAGATCAACCCTTGAAATACTATCTTTGCAATCTTCAAAAAATGAGTTAAAAATATGTTTGATAATTTAACTGACAAGCTCGATAAAGCCATGCACGTCCTTAAGGGATACGGCAGCATTACCGAGGTAAATGTTGCAGATACTCTTAAAGAAATACGTCGCGCTCTTGTAGATGCCGATGTGAACTATAAAATCGCCAAAGATTTTACAGCTCGTGCAAAAGAAAAAGCACTAGGTCAGGGTGTACTCACCACACTAAAACCCGGCCAACTTCTTACCAAAATCGTAAAAGATGAGCTTACAGCCCTGATGGGAGGGGATGCCGCTGGTATCAATCTTAGTGGTAACCCTAGCGTAATTCTAATGTCTGGTCTTCAAGGATCTGGTAAAACTACTTTTTCTGGTAAACTAGCCAATTACTTAAAGACTAAAAAGAGCAAAAAAACACTTTTAGTAGCTTGTGATATTTATCGCCCTGCGGCAATAGATCAATTGCACGTAGTAGGAGAACTTATAGGAGTTGAAGTGTTTTCTAATCGCGAAGAGAAGAATCCAGTAAAGATCTCCCAAGCCGCAATTGCCTACGCAAAAGAAAAGGGTTTTAATGCCGTGATTATTGATACCGCTGGTCGTCTTGCGGTAGATGAACAAATGATGAAGGAAATTGCAGATGTCCACGCAGCAATTCAACCTCAGGAAACCCTTTTTGTAGTAGATTCCATGACCGGTCAAGATGCTGTGAATACGGCAAAGGCTTTTAATGATATTTTAAATTTTGACGGTGTTGTTCTTACAAAACTAGATGGTGATACCCGTGGTGGTGCTGCCTTATCGATCAAATCTGTGGTAGATAAGCCTATTAAATTTATAGGTACTGGAGAAAAGATGGAAGCCATCGATGTTTTCTATCCAGAACGTATGGCAGACCGTATTCTAGGAATGGGAGATGTAGTCTCTCTGGTAGAACGCGCACAAGAACAATTTGATGAGGAAGAGGCAAGAAAGCTGAGTAAAAAGATTGCAAAGAACCAATTCGGTTTTGACGACTTTCTTTCTCAGATTCAGCAAATTAAAAAAATGGGTAATATGAAAGATCTTATGGGTATGATTCCTGGTGCAGGAAAAATGCTCAAAGATGTGGATATAGACGATGACGCCTTTAAAGGTATCGAAGCCATTATACACTCCATGACTATGGAAGAACGCACGCAACCTCAAGTAATAAACGGCTCTCGTAAAAAGCGTATTGCAAAAGGTAGTGGTACTTCTGTAACTGAAGTCAACCAACTGCTGAAACAATTTAACCAGATGAGCAAAATGATGAAGATGATGCAAGGTGGTAAAGGAAAAGCCATGATGAGTGCTTTGGGTAATATGAAATAATTCATTACCTGTTTTTGGAATACATTTTAAACTAACACATCCTAAGACAACGCTTAGGAAGTATTGTTAGATCACTATGGAACACCTCGCAAACCTTATCGTTAACAAATAGGTAATAAGTGTGGGTCTCTAAAGTTTTTAATTCACTAGTTATTGGTGAATTTTACAACCGCATTAACCATTACGCATAACTATGATTATTCTCGACGGAAAAAAAACCAGTAATGACATTAAGAACGAAATCACTGAGATCGTTCAAGAAATGAAAGCTAATGGGGAAAAAGTACCTCATCTTGCAGCAGTAATCGTAGGGAATGACGGCGCAAGCCTTACTTATGTAGGTTCTAAAGTACGCGCTTGTGAACGTGTAGGATTTGAAAGCACCATGGTACGCTTACCTAATACCACCAGCGAGACCGAACTTCTTAAAGAAATCAAACAACTCAATGATAACCCAGAAATAGATGGGTTTATTGTTCAGTTGCCCTTACCTAAACAAATTGACACCCAAAAAGTCTTGATGGCCGTAGACCCAGATAAAGATGTGGACGGCTTCCACCCTACTAACTTTGGTAGAATGGCGCTAGATATGAGCACCTTTATCCCTGCTACACCTTTTGGAATACTGGAATTATTGGATCGTTATGGTGTGGAAACTCAAGGGAAACATACGGTTGTTATTGGAAGATCTCACATTGTTGGAAGACCTATGAGTATATTGATGGGAAGAAAAGGATTTCCTGGAAACTCAACAGTAACACTTACTCACAGTCATACCAAGAATATAACTCAAATCACTTCTCAAGCTGACATTATTATTACTGCTCTTGGAGTTCCAGGATTCCTAAAGGCTGAAATGGTGAAAGACGATGTGGTTATTATAGATGTAGGAATCACTCGTGTACCTGATGAATCTCGAGAACGAGGTTATTACATCACTGGTGATGTAGATTTTGAACATGTTTCTAAAAAGGCAAGTTACATCACTCCTGTTCCAGGCGGCGTTGGTCCTATGACCATTGCCATGCTGCTTAAGAACACCTTGTTAGCTAGAGAACGTCATAGAGCGGCTGCAAAATAATCCTATAAGTAATATTTAGAAAGCTGCTTTCGCGAAAGTGAGATCGTATAAAAAACCCAAGCGTTATTGTTCTATGCAGGAGGATTCGGTTATCACGCATTCTAAACTTATGGATTCTTAGTAATCTAAAAGTGATGATAATTTTTTTTAAGGTGAGCTGAGCGATCGGTTCTAACTAGAGCTTATTCCAGTAGGTAGACCCTTATATAGAAGCTACGGAACAGCTATTTATATTAAGGTGATTCCAGAATTTTGATTTTATTCCACCTGATCATTGCATTCCTTGCCCTCTGAGCTAACAGTATGGCAAATAGATAGTATCTTAGATTTTTTCAAAGCAACACACTTCTTTTTTTATTCCTATAATTAAGTGCTTGCTCTAAAGAATTGCTCCACTTAATGAGGAGTTCATTAAAATAAAAACAGCAGCACTTATGGAAGACTTCCTCCAACAACTTCCTCAACTCGCACAACAAAAGAAAAAAGAAAACACCGACTTTTTTAAAAAACTGCGCAAGAAAAAACCAAAAGGACTTGACGCTGCCGTTCAAGAAATTCACAATGAAGTTTTTGAAGAAGTAGACTGTCTTACTTGTGCCAATTGTTGCAAGACTACAGGGCCTCTATTTACCAATATAGACATCAACAGAATTTCCAAGCATTTTAGAATGAAGCCTAG
This sequence comes from Nonlabens sp., assembly GCF_018401815.1. Lineage (GTDB taxonomy): Bacteria > Bacteroidota > Bacteroidia > Flavobacteriales > Flavobacteriaceae > Nonlabens. The sequence continues at coordinate 11,624 of NZ_JAGYKG010000003.1, read as the reverse complement.
TGATTTTATTGATCAGTTTTTAAAGGTTGATGAAGACCAAGACTATGTATTACAGCAAACACCTTGTCATTTTCTAGGAACAGATAATTATTGTTCTATATACGAAGTGAGACCTAAAGCCTGTAGAGAATACCCACATACCGACCGAAGAAAAATTTATCAAATAGGAACACTTACTGTGACAAACACTTCCATTTGCCCGGCTGCCTATAAGATAGTTGAACGCATGAAAGCTAACCTACCTGCTTCATAAGAATAGTTGGCCACAACGTTTTTTGTTATAGTTTCTTAAATTCTGAGCCAACTTTTGTTAAACCCTTTTGAGTCAGCGATTCCTCTCTTATATTTGAGCTAATGAAATGGAATCTACTTATCGCCTTTTTAATACTTAGCTTGGTTTCTTGTGATCAACGACCTATTGCTAAGGCGGTCGCTATAGATCAAAATGGATTACAACAAGCTCTTGTTGCCGATAATGAAAAGATAAAAGTGATCAACTTTTGGGCTACTTGGTGTGCCCCTTGTGTGGAAGAATTGCCTTATTTTGAAAAAATAGGAGCTTCCTATAAGAATCAGGTAGAGGTCATTTTAATCTCTTTAGACGATGCAAAAAATATAACAAGTGAGGTCCAACCTTTTTTAGAAAACAATCAAATAAGATCTCAGGTACTGCTTCTAGACGATCCTTATGCAGCAGAGTGGATCCCCATAGTTGACCAACACTGGGACGGAGCTATACCGGTGACTTTAATCATCTCTAAAGACAAAAAACAATTTTACAACAAAGCATTGACCTATAAAGAATTGGAGGATGCCATAAATGAATTTTTATGAAGACCTTGAAAATATTAGTGATCCTCTTAATAGGTGGACTTGCCATTTCATTTTTTTCTGGAATGCTAGAGGGTAAAGAACGTAACAACCTTTTTGCCGAAAGACCTGCACCTTATAAAGAGAAAAAAAATGCAAGCGCAGCGCGAGAAATCAGTACTATAAAAGGATACGATATAGGTGATACCGCTACAGATTTTTCTTTAAAAAATACAGATGGAAGTACCACATCTCTTAAAGACTTTAAGGATGCAAAAGGATTTGTTATTATTTTCACTTGTAATCATTGCCCATACAGTGTGGCCTATGAAGACCGAATCATAGCTATAGACCAAAAATATAAAAATGTAGGATACCCGGTTATCGCCATCAATCCTAACAACCCAAAAGAATACCCTACTGACAGTTTTGAGGCTATGAAAGTAAGAGCAAAAGAAAAGGGGTTTACTTTTCCCTATTTGTTAGATGCTGGACAAAAAATTTATCCACAGTACGGTGCTACCAAAACCCCTCATGTGTTCTTACTTCAAAAAGAAGGTAAGAACCCTATTGTAAAATATATAGGGGCAATTGACGATAAGTATCAAGATGCAAATGAGGTCAAGAATACCTACCTTGAAAATGCGTTACAAGCCTTGCTTAGCGGTGAACCTATAAAGCAAACTAGATCTACGGCCATAGGATGCCGTATTAAGTGATCCTATCCATTGATGTTAGAATTTCAAAATAGAGGCTAAAAAAATCTTTTATCTAGATAGCCTCAGATGGTTACTGGTGCAAATTACTATCACTATTTTCTATACAAACTCGGCATCTACCCATAAGCTTTTCTTATTTCTGAGATTTATAAATTGTATTTTCGCATAAAATTATTTTCATGATCCTAGAACAATATTACACACAATGTCTTGCTCAAGGAACCTATTACATTGCCTCAAATGGAGAAGCTGCTATCATTGACCCTCTGAGAGAGGTGCAACAATATATAGATCGTGCTAAGGAGGATGACGTGACCATTACCTATATTTTTCTTACGCATTTCCATGCAGATTTTGTTTCTGGACATGTAGATTTAGCAGATAAAACTGGGGCTACCATTGTAATAGGTCCCAATGCGGTTACAAGTTACGCTTTCGCGAAAGCGGAACACTTACAAGTATTTCAACTCGGTAAGGTTTCCTTACAATTAATACACACTCCTGGCCACACCATGGAATCTTCTTGTTACCTTTTAAAGGATGAAAAGGGGGGTGAGCAAGCCTTATTTACAGGTGATACTCTTTTTATAGGTGACGTAGGTAGGCCAGATTTGGCTGTAAAATCTGACTTAAGCCCACAAGATCTGGCAGCACATTTATACGATTCGTTAAGAAACGAGATCATGCCCTTACCTGATCACATTACCGTATATCCAGCTCATGGAGCAGGTAGCGCTTGTGGTAAAAATATGAGTAAAGAAACCAGTGACTCCTTAGGCAACCAAAAAAAGACCAATTACGCACTGTCTACTACTTTAAGTAAAGAAGAGTTTATACAAGAACTCACTACCGGTATAGAAGCTCCTCCAGCTTACTTTCCTAAAAATGTCTGGATGAATAAAGGCATTAATTCCAGCATAGACGAAGTTATGTCAAGAGGAGTAACTCCTATACCACTAGCTTCTTTTAAAACGCTGGCAGAAGATCCTGAATATTTGGTCTTAGATACGCGATCCCCACAAGAATTTACGGCAGGTGCCATTCCAGGCTCTTGGTTTATAGGTCTGGATGGGCAGTTTGCCCCATGGGTAGGTGCTTTAATTGAAAATATAGATCAAAAAATAATTCTAGTGGTCCCTGAAGGGAGAGAAAAAGAAGCGGTGACCCGACTTGCACGTGTAGGTTATGATAATGCCCAAGGATACTTATCAGGTGGTTTTGACACTTGGAAAAATAATGGGTTGGAAGTTTCGACCATTAAAAATAGTAGCGCACAAGATTTTGTAGACGGTTTAGAAGATGGTTCTATAAAGAATCCTATAGATACGCGCAAACCAGGTGAATATGAATCTGGGCATATTTGTGGTGTGCCGCTGCATACCTTGAGTGCGGTGCATGAAGAAATAAAAAAATTAAATGCCGATAACACCTATCACATCCATTGTGCAGGTGGCTACAGGTCCGTAATATTTTCTAGTATTGCAAAGGCTAACGGAATTAAAAATGTAGTAAATGTAGCGGGTGGTTATGGAGCCATTAAGAATACTACTTTAAAAAATCAAAAAATAGTTGCTACTAGCAATTGTTCCTTATAACAGAATTATGATAACAGATCTCAACAACCAAGAATGGAAAGAGCAAACTGCTCAAGATACTAATGGCTTCATTATCGATGTTCGCACCGATGAAGAAGTAAGTGAAGGGATGATCCCAGGTGCTTTACATTACGATATCTTTAAACCTCAAGAGTTTATGAACGCCATGAACAACATGGACGGCGACCAAAATTATTACGTTTATTGCCGTGCTGGTAGTAGAAGTATGCAGGCTTGCCAGATTATGGAACAATTGGGTTTAAAAAACACCTTTAACCTTACAGGTGGTTACAGCAATTGGGATGGAGACACCGTGATTCCAGAATAATGAAACGCCTGATTAAAATAGTACTAGCATCCTTAGTAATGTTCTCAGTGCAAAGCTGTTTTAATGATCAACCAGGAGTCATCAATCAAGTGTCTGTTAAAGAAGCCGCCAAGATGATGGAATGGAATCAAGTGAAGATAATTGATGTACGCAGCAAGCTACAATTTACCAATAAACACATTAAAGATGCGATCAATATTGAGGTAGAAAACGAGGATTTTAATAATTCTCTGGATCAATTGGATAAGAAAGAACCGCTTCTTGTCTATTGTAATAAAGGTCGACAGAGTATCAGATGTGCTCAGATTTTGCGAGATAAGGGCTTCACTCTTGTTTATGATATGCAAGGTGGAATTTCCAAATGGGAAAAAAGCGGCAGAGAAGTAATTATTAATAATTAATTAAAAAAGCATTTTATGCAACTTAACCAGATACCTAAACTTAAAAATTTAGATGCCAACAACTTCTTTCTACTCGCTGGACCATGTGCCATCGAAGGAGAAGATATGGCATTAAGAATAGCCGAAAAAGTAGTCAAAATTACCGATCATTTAAAAATACCTTATGTGTTTAAAGGCAGTTTTAAAAAAGCAAATCGCAGTCGCATTGATAGCTTTACTGGTATAGGAGACCTAAAGGCCTTAAAAATTTTACGTAAAGTTTCTGAAACATTTGACATCCCTACGGTAACCGATATTCATGAACTAAGCGATGCCGCAATGGCAGCAGAATATGTAGATGTGTTACAAATTCCTGCATTTCTCGTAAGACAAACGGATCTAGTGGTCGCAGCAGCAGAAACCGGCAAAGTGGTGAACCTTAAAAAAGGTCAGTTCATGTCACCGGAAGCAATGAAACATGCCGTACAAAAAGTAAAAGATACTGGAAGTGATAAAGCATGGATCACAGATCGTGGTACGATGTTCGGTTATCAAGATATGATTGTAGATTTCAGAGGGATTCCAACAATGAGGGCATTTGCTCCTACCGTTCTTGATGTGACACATAGTTTGCAACAACCCAACCAAAGCAGCGGTGTTACTGGTGGTAGACCAGATATGATTGAAACTATTGCTCGCGCAGGTATCGTCAATCAAGTAGATGGCTTATTTATAGAAACACACTTTGATCCAGCAAACGCAAAAAGCGACGGGGCCAATATGCTGGATCTTCAATATTTAGAAGGCCTTCTAACTAGGCTGGTGGCAATTAGAAAAACAATCAACTCGTTTTAGTTTTCCATTCTCTTAAAACGCAACGCTGCTATTTTAAAAATAGCAGCGTTTTTTTATGCGCTTTCTCCATCAAAATTTTTATAAAGAGACGTCGAAAAGAGCTTCTGATAGCGCTTACAGATAAGAGGAGATCCAGTAAATGTTAATAAGTAAGATCAAATTAAACAAAGGCTATTGGATTAGATGCCATTCAAATCTATTTTATTCCTATTCCGACTACTGCTGAAATGAGCAACTACAGTGCTGTATCCTAACTGTTGTTTCATTAATAATTGAAAAAAATTATGAATGCAACAAAACCAGCTGAACCTGTAACAATTTATGAAATGACAGGTCTATGTGGTAATAAACTAACAATTAAAAATTTTAAGACATGAAAAAAATACTAGTAATAACTGCCACCCTTTTTGTAGGATTATGTACCGCACAAAGTATTCAAGAAGTTGATGACTTCTCCAAAATCAAAATTAACACCGACGCTCAAGTAGAACTAGTGCATTCTAATAAAAGTCAAATTATTTTCAATAAAAACACAGAAAATCTAAAAGGCTTAAACGTTACATCTGATCATAATTCTTTGGTCATCACACAAAATTCAAAACAAAGTATTCCTGGACTTAAAATTCGTATTTATACCAACGATATAGAAGCACTTTCTATAACAGGTAATACCCAGGTGACCTTAACAAATTTCAACTATCAAGACAAGATGATTATTCTTGCCCAAAACGGTGCTGTTGTCAACACGGGTGATACCGAGATCAAAAAACTCCAAATACTGCGCTCCAATGACAGTAAAGTTATTTGTAATAATGCCAAATCTACTGATGAAACGGTTGATGGGATCCGGGTAGCCACCAATTAAAACGTTTATTTATGGATTTAAAAAAGGAATTAGGAGTGGTGCTAAAGCCTTTTTTACTATTAAAATTAAACGTGTTATATTTAGAACGATCTTAACAAAATATTCTTTATGAAAATTGGTGTTGTTTTAGCTTTAATTATTCTCTTTTCTTTTACTTCCTGTCAAAGCAGTGAAGAGGATTACCTACCTGTAGATCAAGCTATTTTAGAAAATGTGTTTGGTACAAACATAAACCTTAATTCCACTTTTAATTATCAAAACACAAGTATTCCAACCTACATACGCTTTTCTGAAACAGGAAATACCATAGATAATCAAAAAGCTACTTTGGGACGCATTTTATTCTACGACAAACAATTATCTGTTGATAATTCGATTGCTTGTGCTAGTTGTCATCAACAAGAAAATGCGTTCGGTGATACTGCAATAGCTAGCATAGGTGTTAACGGAATAACAGTAAGACATAGTATGAGGTTGGTAAATACTGGTTTTCAAGAAGGAAATAATTATTTCTGGAATGAAAGAGTGAACTCTTTAGAAAGACAAGTTACCGACCCCATTAAGGATCATTTAGAAATGGGTTTTAGCGGCGAAAATGCTGCTCCTAATTTTGACGACCTATTAAGTAAATTATCTCAAATTGATTATTACCAAGTACTTTTTAATCATGTTTATGGTGACCAGATGGTTACTGAAGAACGTTTACAAGAAAGTCTTGCTCAATTTGTTTTAAGTATTCAGTCATTTGATTCTAAGTACGATGAGGGCCTTTCATTAGCTGGAACTCCTGGGCAGCCGTTCCCTAACTATAACATGTCAGAAAACCGTGGGAAATTTTTATTTACGACCCTTCCACAAAATGGAGGTGCAGGATGCATAAGTTGCCATGCACCACCAGAGTTTGCGATAAAAGATAATATACACAACAATGGAATTATAGCGACCATTGCAGATCCAAGCATTTTTGATCACAATAACACAAGAGCTCCTACGTTAAGAGATTTGGAAAACCCAGCAGGCAACCTTAATGGACCTCTTATGCATAACGGCTCTTTGAATTCCTTACTAGAAATGGTAGAACACTATAACCATATAGATATGACTGACCAGCAACTTCTAGACCCATTATTGTTTCAAGGATTAGGACCTAATGGCCCAATAGGTCAACAATTGAACCTATCTGCTGCTGATAAACAAGCTTTAGTAAATTTTTTAAAAACCTTAACCGGTAATGATATATACACTAATGTAAAATGGAGCAACCCTTTTATTCAACCATAAATTAAGGAACTAAAAGCCTGTTAAATTCTTCCCGTGAACCATTAAAAACATTGGCATCTACTAATGTTTCAATACCATCTACAGGCATGCGATCGGTGTATTGCCAAAACTTCCATGAAATACGAGGCGAGGCAACTCCATTATAGTTAGCAATCCATATTCTTGGATAATCGTTAAAATAGGCATCGGATCTTAAAACATCTCTATAAAAAGCTTCCCCACTGTATATAATAGGTTGCACCCCATAATGAGTTTCAATGATCTGAATCCAATTTTTAAGTCCTTTTCTTAAGGACTTTTTATTTTGAATAGTGGAGATATCTTCAATATCGAGTACAGGTGGAAGGTCTCCTTTTGCTATAGAAACGCTTTCCATAAAATGATGAGCTTGCTTGGTACTATTGACATTACTCCAGTAATAATGATAGGCTCCTCGAGAGAAGCCTTGTTGCGAAGCTGCTTCCCAATTTTTTTTAAAATGCCTATCCTTAGACATGCCAACCGTTGCTCTTATAAAAGCAAAATTAAAACTTTGGGTGGTATCTGGATGTCGTACTTGTTGCCAATCAATAACTCCTTGATGGTGACTGATATCTATTCCTTGAATTTGGAATTTCTTGATTCGTTGGTGTAAATAGGTATTAGCAGGCTGTCGAGGACTGCTGTGATAAGAATAACGCTCGATGGTTATAATGGCGACCGCAACTAAAAGAATTCCTGCTATAGCGATTCCTATTGTCCATTTTTTAGGCTTCATTTCTTTGTTATGGATTTAAATACTTGCTGATTAGTTTCTTCTCCTGGTACCACTTGCAGAGAACAAATGCTATTACAGCGTTCTCAATCGATAAAAAGTCCCTATTGGTGGTTCCTTGTTAGCTACTTGTATCAGGTTATAAATTTACAAATGTCTCTCTTGCTTTTTAAAAATAAATCAGCCTTTTATCATTTATATAGTTAAGACTAAATCCCTGTAGGTAGAATTCTAAAAACTCGATGCTTTAAGAGGCTCTATCTACAGCTTTTTTAATGGAAGCTTGACCTGCTGCCGAATAGATCAATAGTGCTACTTCAAGCTTTGAACTTTAGCCTTATTAAAAAATTAGGGTTCTCCTTTCATGTCCTGCGCAACTGCTTTTATTTTCCAGAAAATAAAAAACCGAATACCACCACATATATAAATGTTATATCTTGTAAACACAATACAGCAACTATGAAAAACATATTCCGCATTTTTCTCGCACTTTCTGGAATTTTGGCAACAAGTCAAGGAACACAACTTTTAAGACAACCCAGTATACATAAAGGTCAAGTTGTCTTTTCTTATGCAAATGATCTTTGGAAAGCCAGTACCTCTGGAGGTAATGCCGTACGCCTTACAAGCGATATAGGCTACGAAATGACGCCACAATTTTCACCAGATGGAAGTATGATCGCTTTTACCGCAGAGTACGATGGTAATATGGATGTCTATGTGATTCCTTCTTCTGGCGGTGAACCTCAACGAATCACCTTTCATCCCAGTGGAGATTTTGTCCAAGGATGGACCCCTGATCATAAAATTATTTTTAGGTCTGATCGGGAATCAAAACCAACTCAATCCAGTCATTTATTTACCATAGGCCTTAAGGAGCACTTTCCTAGTAAAATAGATATAGGTAGAGCTGCTTTTGGAAATATGTCTAGCGATGGGAAATACCTGGCCTATACACCTATCACTTCTTGGGATTCAGAATGGCGCAACTACCGCGGTGGACAAGCCCTTCCTATTTGGATCGTAGATCTAAAGACTAAAGAATTGCAAACTACTCCTCAATTAGATCAGGAACGTCATCTAACCCCAATATGGCATAAGGAAGTAATTTATTACATTTCTGAGCGGGATTATACCAGTAACATCTGGTCCTATAATCCCAAAACCAAAGAAGAACAACAAATTACTTTTCACAAGAGGTTTGATGTAAAAAACTTAGACACCGACCAGAATCAAATCGTGTATGAACAAGCTGGTTATTTGCATCTTTTGGATCCGATTTCAGGAAAGACCACTCCACTTGCCATTGATGTAAATGCCGATTACAACTATGCTAGAGAGCGATGGGAAGAAGTAAAAGCTTCAGACTTAACCAATCCTAATATATCGCCTAATGGACAACGGGTTCTATTTGAACACCGAGGTGAAATTTTTACAGTACCTAAAGAAAAGGGTACCTGGCGTAACATCTCTAACTCTACCGCAGCTGCAGACCGCAGTCCCATCTGGTCGCCTAAAGGAGATCAAATAGCTTGGTTCTCTGATCAAAGCGGAGAATACCAATTGATCATTACCGATCAATATGGGGCTGATAAAAAAACCATAGCCCTAGCAAATCCTACGTTTTACTTTCAACCTGACTGGTCTCCAGACGGAAAGTACCTCACGTTTACAGATACCAACTTTAACGCCTATGTACTTGAAATTGCTTCTGGAACAGCTGAAATAGTAGCAACAGATAATTTTGCACATCCCAACAGAACTTTAAACCCTGTATGGTCACCAGACAGTAAGTGGATCGCTTACAGCAAACAGTTGAAAAGCCACTTCAAAGCCATTTTTGCTTACAATATAGACACCAAGGAAACCATTCAAATCACAGACCCACTAGCAGATTCTATCGACCCGGTTTGGGATGAATCTGGAGACTATCTATACACATTGACCAGCACGGATTACGGTCTTTCTTCTGGATGGTTGGACATGAGTTCTATGGATAAATCTTTAAACAGATCTCTATATGCCGTCGTACTGTCTAAAACTGCTAAAGCACCTCACCTACCCGAAACGGATGAAGAAAAATCAGACCTAACAACCGACAGGGACAAGGACAAGGACAAAAAGAAGGATGCTGACAAAGAAGATACCGATGTAACAGTAATTATAGATAAAGAAGGAATCTACCAACGCATCGTCCCAATGGACCTTCCAGCTAGAAATTATATCAGCATGACTAAAGGTCCTGCTGGAGTTGTTTTTATTGCAGAAAATATTCCTAATAAAAGCGGACTCCAAGTTCACAAATACGATGTAAAAGAACAGAAAGCAAAAGAATTTGCCACTGCTGTCAACGCTATGGTTTCCTCCTATGATGGCAGCCATATTCTAATTTATAAATCAGGTAACTGGAGTTTGAACGATACCAAAGCAGATGCCGCTGGAAAAGAAAGCCTTAACACTTCCATGCAAATTAAGGTCAATCCGCAAGAGGAATATGCCCAAATCTTTAAAGAAGGCTGGCGTTATATGAGAGACTTCCTGTATGTAGATAATACGCATGGAGCTCCTTGGAATCAAGTTTATGAATGGTATGCACCCTGGATCAAAGACGTGCGGCATCGCGTAGATCTCAATTATGTGGTAGACATTATGAGTGGTGAAATCGCCATAGGTCATTCCTATGTTTCTGGCGGAGACCTACCAGATGTAAATGATGTTCCTGTAGGCTTATTGGGAGCAGATTTGGAGCTGCACAAGGGAATGTATAGAATTAAGAAAATATATACCGGCGAAAACTGGAATCCCAATATAACTGGTCCACTTGCTATGCCTGGACTTGAGGTTCAAGAAGGAGATTATATACACGCTATTAATGGTACCGCTTTAAGCGAAAACCTAAATCCGTTCCAACTTCTAGAACAAACAGCAAATCGTACCATAAGTCTTCAAGTGAGTTCTACTGGTAAAGAGAAAGATGCCAAAAAGTTGATCATAAAACCTGTAAGAAGTGAACGTGGTTTAAGAACGGTAGAATGGATAGAAGCTAACAGACGTCAAGTGGATGAGTTATCCAACGGCCAACTGGCTTATGTCTATGTACCCAACACCGGTGATGGTGGCTTTACTTCCTTTAATAGGTATTATTTTTCTCAACAAGATAAGAAAGGAGTAATTATAGATGAGCGTAATAATGGTGGTGGCTCTGCGGCAGACTACATAATTGATATTATGAATCGCGAGCCTATGGGGTATTTTAACAGCAAGGCAAATGACAACCAGCCTTGGACCACTCCGATGGCAGGAATATTTGGCCCTAAAGTGATGCTTATTAATGAACGGGCTGGATCTGGTGGTGATTTACTTCCTTATATGTTCCAGCAACAAAACATAGGGCCTATAGTAGGTACCAGAACTTGGGGCGGATTAGTAGGAACTTGGGACACCCCAAGATTTATTGATGGCGGAAGAATGGTGGCACCACGCGGTGGCTTCTTTGATCTCGATGGAAATTGGGCGGTAGAAGGAGTTGGTGTAGCACCAGATATAGAAGTCATTCAAGATCCTAAAAACGTATCCTCAGGAATAGATCCACAATTAGAAAAAGCAGTTCAAGTAGCATTAAATCTGTTACCTACTCAAGAGTTTAAAGCAAAACCGGAACCTGCGGCACCGGTACGCTGGAAAAAAGCAACAGGTTGGGATAAAAACTAAGAATCATTGCTGCTTGCTAAAAAGTAAAGACTTGTGGTGTTAGCATAAAGACTAGAGCTTTTGACATCCAGAAACATGATAAGAACGGCTTGCGCTAGATGGTGCAAGCCGTTCTTTTGTGCGGCATTTGCAACAACATTAAAAACAATTCCTTGTTAGAACCCACTATATGTTGCTTTTGTAATGCTAAGAATAGAGAGCTGGGTACGCTTTCGCGAAAGCGAAGCACCTGCAATTACAAATACAAAAGCGAGTTATTGAAAAATAACTCGCTTTTATTAGTTAAGGAATCTGCTGTATTATCGCTTTAAAGCAAAGTGACCTCG
>NZ_JAGYKG010000029.1 GCF_018401815.1 Nonlabens sp. | reverse complement strand
CAAAGCAGATATTTGGATGCAAATGACATGGACAGTTAATGATTTAGGATTTGAAAAATCAATTACTTTCAATTTACAAGGATTAGATGCTTATACCGATAAGCAAATTGCTGGCGCTTCTGGTACTGGTGAACCATCAATGACTGCTGAATTACCAGTATTACTAGCGGAAGCCGTTCTTTCACACCTTGATAATTTTAATGTACAACTTCAAAATCATTTTGATGATATGTTTACAAATGGTCGGGAGATTACGCTTCGCATTATGACATGGGATACATGGGATTATGATTTAGAAACAGATGAGTTTGGAGATGATGAACTTGGATTTTTATTAGAAGATTGGGTTGCTAGTAATACTGTTGAGGGCAGATTCTCGACCTCAACTTCTACTGAGAATATGATGTTAATGGAACAAGTTCGGATTCCTTTGTATATCGAAAGAAATGGCAGCCAAAGAGCACTAGATGCCAGAGGATGGGCAAACGGATTAAGAAAATACTTAAAGGATACTTACCAAATTGAATCAAAATTAATGATGAAAGGTCTTGGTCAGGCTCAATTAGTTTTAGGTGAAAAATAAATATTAAAAATAAATAATATGAAAAAAATAACATTAATAATAGGATTTTTTCTTTTGAATTTAATTTTGTTTGCTCAAAACAATCAAGGGAAAGCAGATGATGCAGGTCGTATCGCCCTTGCAGCTGTAGTTTCAGATCAAATTGAAGGACTAACATCCTCTGCTCAATCAAATTTGCAAAACAAGTTACATCAGATTGCTACAAAAAATGGTATGGGAGGCAGTTCTTTAAATAATCGTTTTATTATTACAGCCAATGTTGTTGTTTTAACTAAGGATATTACTCCTACTGCCCCTCCTATGCAAGCATATACTTTAGAAATAACTCTTTACATCGGAGATGGTGTTGAAGGCACTTTGTTTTCAAGTACATCAGTAACACTAAAAGGTGTAGGTAAAACTGAAACTAAAGCATATATGGCTGCACTAAAAAATCTAAAGGTTGCTGACCCGAAATACCAAAGCTTTATTGAACAAGGAAAAAATAAAATAATTGAGTATTATAACAGTAAATGTGATT
>NZ_JAGYKG010000028.1 GCF_018401815.1 Nonlabens sp. | reverse complement strand
ATTGGCGCTAGTAAGGTAGTCAGTTCTATGATAGCAGACGGAACTATTGTAGATGCAGACATTTCATCATCTGCAGCCATTGCACAATCTAAGGTCAACAATTTAACCACTGATTTAGCTGCAAAAGCTCCTATAGCTTCTCCAACATTTACAGGTACGGTAACAGTTCCTACGCTCGTTGCAGGTACTAATACGTTTCCAACGGTAAGGGGCTCAGCCAACCAGGTTTTAAGTACAAATGGTTCTGGCACCCTTGCTTGGACTACACCTTCTACAACAGCAACTGCCTATAGTGGGGTATTACCTGTTGCCAATGGAGGTACAGGATCTGCAACTCAAAATTTTGTAGATTTAACTACCAATCAAACTATTGCAGGGACTAAAACCTTTAGCTCTAATGGTACATTTAATGGTCAAAAAATAGGTAAAGGAAATTCAACAGGGGGATCAAATCTTGCGGTAGGTGCTGGGGCTATGGACGGAGTGAGTTCTGGACATAGAAATACAGCCCTAGGGAATAATGCTATGTTAAATTATGTTGGAACTAGCTTTGATAACAATACCAGTATAGGGTATGCTAACCTAGTTGGTTTAACTACGGGGTACGGTAACACATCAGTAGGTGCTGAGTCAATGATGGCAATTACAACAGGAACTTCAAATACTTCAATAGGTAATCAATCATTAATTAACACCACAGGAAGCAATAATATTGGTGTTGGTAAGAGCTCAGGATCCACTAATACCACAGGAAACAATAATACAATAATTGGAACCGAAGCTGACGTTGGAGCAAATAATCTATCCAACGCAACAGCTATTGGTTCTGGTGCCACTGTTAACACAAGCAACACCATTCAACTAGGAAATACTTCAGTTACCAATGTAAAAACAAGTGGAACACTAACTGCTGATGCGGTAACCTATCCAAAAGCACACGGTACCAATGGTCAAGTACTGAGCACTACAGGAAGTGGCACCCTTACTTGGACTACACCTTCTACAACAGCAACGGCCTATAGTGGGGTATTACCTGTTGCTAACGGTGGTACAGGATCTTCAACTCAAAATTTTGTAGATTTAACTACAAACCAAACGATTGCTGGGGATAAAAATTTCACAGGTACTATTGGAATTGGAAACACATCGCCTACTGAAAAATTAGATGTTACAGGAA
>NZ_JAGYKG010000027.1 GCF_018401815.1 Nonlabens sp. | reverse complement strand
ACTATTCACGACTAGATTTGTTGAAGTACCAATCAAAGTGCAAGTACCGCCCATTATCGCAGCATAAGATAAAGGGATTAAATATTTAGAAGGATAATCTTTTAATTTTTCAGCAAGCACAATAATTACCGGCGTTAAAATAATCACTACCGGCGTATTATTCACAAAAGCTGAGACAACTAATACCACTAGGATCATGGAGCCGATGGCTAAATATTTATTTTTGGTCGCAAGTTTTAATAAAAACCGACCAAGGGTATCAATGATGCCGGTTTGATCTAAGGCGGCACTAATAATAAATAGACAAGCAATGGTAATTGGTGCGCTATTACTAAAAACGCTCATCATATCTTTAGTGTCAATCGCACCGACAATTAAAAGAAAGACCATGCCAGTAACTGCAACTAAATGCGGCCGCACTCGTTGATATAAAAAACCAATAAAGACGCTGATCAAGACAACGTACGTAATAACAATATAAAAATGTTCTGACATAACTAAATTTATCGAGCAGCCTCCTTGGGCAAGAATTGTAACAAAAAACCAATCTCTTTCCTATGATATCTTTAGCTTAGATCTATTAGCTTGAGACTGGCTTGGTATTTTTGAAGATGTAAGTCCTGGTAAATTAAAGGATGAATACAAATAAACAAAACTTGTGTCCCTAATAATAAAAGATAAAAATATTACAAAAAAAAATAATGAAAGTTCACATCATTCACGAAAACGAGGAATGGACTCGTCCCTTAGTAGCTGCTCTTGAGCAGTTGCAAGTACCCTTTGTTGATTGGCATGTGGAACAGGCGAGTATTGATCTAGGCACAGCCCCGCCTCAAGGAATTTTTTATAATAGAATGAGCGCTAGTTCTCACGCCAGAGGTCACCGCTTTGCACCAGAATACACCGCAACTATTTTACATTGGTTAGAGTCGCATCAACGGCGAGTAATTAATAACAGCAACGCCTTAGCTTTAGAAATTAGTAAATCATTACAATATGCTCGTTTGCAAGAGGCAGGCATTACAACACCAAGATCAATATGTTGTAGCAGCCCAAAACAAATCATCGCTGCTGCAAAACATTTTAAAGAACCATTTATCATCAAGCACAATAGAGCAGGTCGTGGTTTAGGCGTGAAATTATTCAACAATCAAGCAGAATTAGAAAAACATGTACACAGTTCATCTTTTGAAAACTCCGTGGATGGGATTACTATTCTTCAAGAATATATCGAGGCTAATCCAAAAGTCATCCACCGCCTAGAATTTATTAATTCCCAATTTTTTTATGCAGTGCAAGTAGATGCTAGCGATTCTTTTGAACTGTGTCCGGCGGATGCATGTAATATTGAAGAACAATTTTG
>NZ_JAGYKG010000026.1 GCF_018401815.1 Nonlabens sp. | reverse complement strand
GCTGTTCGATAACGCGCACGAATTCACTGGCATCGCTCAACGATTCAAACGTACCAGTATCAAGCCAAGCGGTTCCTGCTGGCAAAACAGACACTTTCAATTGCGCTTTCTCAAGATATACCCTATTTACATCGGTAATTTCGTATTCACCCCTTGCCGAGGGCTGCAAATTCTGGGCTATGGCAACCACACTATTATCATAAAAGTAAAGCCCTGGTACAGCAAATCGGGATTTGGGGGCTTTGGGCTTTTCTTCTATGCTAACGGCGTTGTGGTTTGAGTCAAATTCAACGACTCCGTAGCGCTCGGGGTCTGAAACTTTATAGGCGAAGACGCAAGCGCCATTTATTTCAGTAAGCTGTTTTAATTGGCGGCCAAGGCCTTGACCGTAGAAAATATTATCTCCGAGCACTAAAGCAACACTGTCGTTTCCAATAAATGAAGCTCCGATCACAAAGGCTTGGGCCAGCCCGTTGGGCACTTCTTGCGCGGCGTAGCTAATGTGGCAGCCGATTTGAGCGCCATCGCCTAGTAAGCGCATAAACTGAGGCTGATCTTCAGGGGTGGTTATTATGAGTATTTCGCGAATGCCCGCGAGCATAAGGGTAGAAAGCGGATAATAAATCATCGGCTTATCGTAAATAGGCATCAACTGCTTACTTATGGCCTTGGTTATGGGATAGAGGCGCGTACCAGAGCCTCCTGCGAGAATGATGCCTTTCATATACTTTTCGCTCTTGAAGGTTCTAATTTAGCCTTATCAACAGAAGCTACAAGATAGTACCCCATGCTTTCAATGAGCACTTTAACCTCTTTATTTCTTACCTCTAACACTTTGCCTTGTTGCCCCATGAAATTAGAAGCAGTGAAGGTGACATGTTGGTTCACCTGAAATTCGGCAGACTCTAAACGAACGGACTCATACTCGCCCAAAAACCGCTTGATCAATTCAATCTCATCTTCACGAACAATGGCGGGCTTTCTGTTCCAATACAGAAAACGCACAACCCCATCAAATTTTAGAATATCATACAGCTGACTGCCATTGATCTTAATAAACACATACGATCGAAAGAGCGGCTCTTCAACCACTTTATAGCGGTCGCTCCATTTGCGCCTAGTTTTGTTAAGCGGGCAATACACATCAAAACCTGCCTCTGATAGAGCCGAATGAACCTTCTTTTCGTTTCTAGGCTTAGAGTATATTACGTGCCATTGTTGTTGTTCTTCCTTCAATCGTTGAATTAAATTTTAAAAAGTCAAGTTAGAAATTGTTTGAAGGACTGTAAAACGATTCATCGCCAAATTCAAACAAAAAATAGGATTAAACTAAAATCATATAAAACCAACAAATGACGAAAAAGCAATAACTACCACAAAACATACCCTA
>NZ_JAGYKG010000025.1 GCF_018401815.1 Nonlabens sp. | reverse complement strand
AAATTTCCTTACCTAACAGCAATAGCTGAATACGATTCCGAATCCTTTAATGTTGCCCTCAAGACTACCGTTTTAGGTCACCTTCACTTCGCCGTTGGCTTGCTTGATATGCAGGCACCATCCGGATTCTTCACCTACCGCTTTAACCTATCAAACCGATGAGAGTTTTCTTTATATATGCCCTGCTAAGTTTCGGGTTTTATTCTGCGCATGCGCAGCAATCAACCATAGTACAATCGCTAGCTGAACAGGGTTTTGAAAATGTGGCTGCAGTGCAGAAGGGTACGGACCTCTATATCACCTATGAGAATAACCTGTACCGTTTTGAGGCCAAGGGTCTGGCCAACATAATCGCACAGCTCACGGAGACCGATTTAAGCCTTTACGAGCACATTCATTTCTTGCTGAGAAGTCAAGACATTCCAATGGCGATAGCTACCCTTTCTATGAACGATTTAAACGCCTATAAGAGCGGATTAATCGATCGCCACACCCTAGCTTCATCCATGCAGTTCTCTATCGAAATTGAGAAGGTAGAGAGCTATTTTAAAGAGGCCGAGCGCGAGAACCTTTCGTTCTACAAGATTGACGTTCCGGTTGGGGTGCGAGTAGACTATGCCCTCGGAGATTTCAGAGACGGATTTCAATCACGTACCTACATCAACTCACGGGTGCTTTCCACCTTCGGTCGAGGAACCGAATTTGAATTCGACTTCTTAAACATCGTTCAAAACGACATACCTGGCCGCGCGATCTCCTCACCCGTGACCATGAAGGTCACCCAGAGCGCCCGATTCGGCCAAAACACCTTTTTAAGCGCCAGCCTGGGCTACCTGCCTCAAGGCAAGTTCGGGCTGTACACTCGCTTTCGTAATTACCTCGATCAGGAGCGCTTCTACTTAGAGCTCCTCTACGGAGTCACCCGTACAGGATACCTCGACGAAAACTGGGTCGTTCAAAACAATCGCAACAGCGACGCCCTTTGGCAAGCGATCTTCAACTACCGATGGAATAAGTACGACACCGACATCAACTTGACCTACGGAACCTTCGCCGCCGCTGACCTCGGCTACAAGTTTCAGGTTCAACGCCAGTTCAACGAGGTGTATTTCAGCCTCTTCTATTCGCGCACAGACCTCGCCAGTTCTGGATCATTTGGCTCAGAAGAACCTGCCATCATCGGATTCTCCCTGACCGTACCCTTCGGGCAATCTAAATTCATGAAACCCGGACGCATACGCGCCCGCACCGAAGACCAGTTCTACCTGCTCTACCGCTACTCTGGATTCTCTTTCTCGGGCATCGACGTGATGTTCGCCAACGATATCTTCTCTGATATTAGAGAATTTTATCCTGAGGTGTTGCGCAAGGGGCTAATGAAGCATTTGAAATAGAAGATTTAAATAATTCCTATAATCTGTAGTTAGTCGACTCAAATTTTATAATTATAAAATTTATTCTAATACATCTAT
>NZ_JAGYKG010000024.1 GCF_018401815.1 Nonlabens sp. | reverse complement strand
TACCGCAATTGAATTAGTGGAAAGAACCTTGACGTCACCTTCCAGCCCATCTAAGAAGTAGGTCACCCAAAGCTTAGAGCCACTGACCTCTTTACGTTTATTCGTCAAATCTTGAAGTACTCCATTTTCATAAACTTCCAGCTCTTCATCAGGCGTCGAGGCAGCTGAAATAATACTCACTCCTCCTCCATCAAGTTTTTTTGTTGCGAGTTGATTAACCCCAGGTATAAAATTAACCTCTTTGTCTAGAAGGAAATTGACGGGCGCAATAAAGTTATAATCAACGTTAGCGCCACTATTAGCGCCAGCAGTCGAGTGATAGGCATAGACTTGTTTTGATGCCCTTACATACATGTTTTCTCCTTTTGAACTACCAGAATAATATGACCCAGGAACGATGTAATACTCACCCGCGTCAATTGTCGTTATAGGTGTCAAGGCCTCATTAACATATAACTCTGTACCGTTTTGAGTAGCAATAATGATAGCGAATTCCATATCGTCATCACCATAACCTCTCACAAAAACATATTCATTGCCAAGGATATTCTCAGGAATGATCTGATCTATCGCGATATCTCGACTGCCATCATCGGTAGGGGAATATAATGCATTTCCTAAGCTCACAACGATATCTTTATCTGCCGCTATTAATGCACCCATCCATTCATCGTATTTCTTAGTGGCAAGCCAATTCGGAAGATTGCGGATAGGGTACTCTAGAACGTATGATTGCCCTTTGTTCAAAGTGATAGAGAGCCTGTCGTCTGTAATAGCGTCTACGTCAGAACCTTGACGAAAAACTATGCTCGGGTCATAGCCTGATATTTCAACTGTAGTGTTATCTTCTGTGGCCATGATACCTAAAGTTGCATTAGTATCATCCCCATTAATAACAGGACCCCCTCCCCACCTAAATCGCTTTCCAAGGGCGGCGCGGCCTTTTGAGGTCAGAGAAGATCCTTGAGACGACTGCGCACCTCGGTGGTTAACATAAAATCTCTCGCCATTTTCAGACTCAAACCGTAAACCACTATTAGACAAAACCTTTCCAGTATTGTCATTATCAACGAAGGTTACGTTATTATCGCCGTTATCTAAAGCATATATTTCATATTTGGTGTTAGACAACGAAATGGTTTGGCTAGGTATAGTGTTTGTGCCCTTATAGACCTTAACATTAAAAGCTGTTGTCTCCGGTGTTGACAAATAAATAGCCTGCGCCTGAAACCCGATATTATTGCTTTCCTGCTTCAAAGGAGGCAAATAGTGAAGATCACTCAGTTGTGCAAAAATATTTGATGAGCTAATTAAAAATATTATTAAAGCTGAAAGTGATTTAAAATCACTAAACCAGATGTTTTTCATGCAAAAACTAATTGGAGTTATTTTTTTTAAAAATACTCAGAATAAATAAAAAAGAGATCTAATTGAATATATTTGCAATAAATGAAACATTTACAAAGCTTCAAATATTAATTAAACAA
>NZ_JAGYKG010000023.1 GCF_018401815.1 Nonlabens sp. | reverse complement strand
GTAAAACTTCTAAGTCATTCGTTGTTAGTCTTTTTTGCGCAGTCATGTGTGTGTTAGATAAATTATAGGATATAAATCTATACTATAATTTATAAAATTGCAACCAACGCCTTAAAGATCAATACCGAAATGTTAGGTAGTAGCCTATTTCAAATGCTTCATTACCCCTTTACGCAACACCTCAGGATAAAATTCTCTAATATCCGAGAAGATATCGTTGGCAAACATCACGTCTATGCCTGAGAAAGAGAATCCAGAATAACGATAGAGCAAGTAGAATTGGTCTTCGGTTCGGGCGCGGATGCGTCCGGGTTTCATGAACTTGGATTGTCCGAAGGGTACGGTAAGCGAGAATCCGATGATGGCGGGTTCTTCTGAGCCAAATGATCCGGAGCTTGCTAGATCGGTGCGCGAATAGAAGAGGCTAAAATACACCTCGTTGAACTGACGTTGCACCTGAAATTTGTAGCCTAGGTCGGCGGCGGCAAAGGTTCCATAGGATAGGTTGATGTCGGTGTCGTACTTGTTCCATCGGTAGTTGAAGATCGCTTGCCATAGGGCATTGCTGTTGCGGTTGTTTTGAACGACCCAGTTCTGGTCGAGGTATCCGGTGCGGGTGACTCCGTAGATGAGCTCTAGGTAGAAGCGCTCCTGGTCGAGGTAGTTACGAAAGCGGGTGTACAGCCCGAATTTGCCCTGAGGCAGATAGCCCAGGCTGGCGCTTAGAAAGGTGTTTTGCCCGAATCGGGCGCTCTGGGTGACCTTCATGGTCACGGGTGAGGAGATGGCACGGCCCGGTATGTCATTTTGGACGATATTTAAGAAGTCGAATTCAAATTCGGTTCCGCGTCCGAAGGTGGAGAGCACGCGAGAGTTTACGTAGGTGCGCGATTGAAATCCGTCTCTGAAATCTCCAAGCAGGTAATCTAGGCGAACCCCAACCGGAACGTCAACCTTATAGAACGACAGGTTCTCGCGCTCGGCTTCTTTAAAATAGCTCTCTGCCTTCTCAATTTCGATAGAGAACTGCATGGCTGAAGCTAGGGTGTAGCGATCGATTAAACCGCTCTTATACGCGTCAAAATCGTTTACAGCGAGGGTAGCCATTGCCATCGGAATGTCTTGACTTCTCAACAAGAAATGAACGCGCTCGTACAGGCTTAAATCGGTCTCCGTGAGCTGGGCGATTATATTTGCTAAGCCCTTGGCCTCAAAACGGTAGAGGTTATTCTCATAGGTGATATAGAGGTCTGCACCCTTTTGCACTGCAGCCACATTCTCGAAGCCCTGTTCCGCTAACGACTGCACTATAGTTGATTGCTGCGCATGCGTCGTATAAAGCCCAAAACTTAGCAGGGCATATATAAAGAAAACTCTCATCGGTTAGATAGGTTAAAGCGGTAGGTGAAGAATCCGGATAGTGCCTGCATATCAAGCAAACCCACAGCGAAATGAAGGTGGCCAAGAACGGTGGTCTTGAGGGCAACATTAAAGGATTCGGAATCGTATTCAGCTATTGCTGATACAAAAGG
>NZ_JAGYKG010000022.1 GCF_018401815.1 Nonlabens sp. | reverse complement strand
CAGGGAGGTAGGGGTTGTGGGTAAGAGCAGTAAGGGAATTAAACGTTGTGGATGAAGCGAGAGAAGCATTTCAGCAGATGATAAAAATGGCGGTCCTGTTTGGTGGGATGGCCATTTTTTATGTATGGATAGAAGCTAAGCTATTGAGAAAGTGGAAGAATAAACGCAGGGGGCGTAAATAATGGAACATTTTGATAGCTCTTTAATGTCTGGTTGGAGAGACTTTGAAGAGGGGCTTCAGCAAATACTTTATTATAGCTTGTTTCTAGATGTTTTTATTTTATTATCTATTGGGACTTTTGTTTGGTGCTGTTGTGCATATGTGTTGAGCTATAAAAAATTTGTTGATGAAAATATACGTATTAAAAGGTCAGAGCAGCAATATTTTATGGCTAAAGCTGAAAGGGAGAGGTTGGAGGCAAAGCGAATTAAGATAGAGCTTGGCTTCAATGAAGATGTTTGTAATGCTTTAAAAAGTAAATAGATATTATAGGGAATATTGATAATTTATTTATGGAGTTGTATTTAGGCATGAAAAAAATAATTTGCACTACGAAAAATAAAATGAATAAAGTGGCAGAAAAGATAAAAGAAGTAGACGAGCTTTTGGCTAAGCTGATAGAAGGTGATAAAGAAATATGGGAGTATGAGAAAGTTTCAGGAGTTGCGAGAAAGGCTGTAAGAATAATGGCTTTAATGTTGCCAGTAATCTTTTATATCGGCTTGCTCTGGATTTTTTACATAAGTTTAACTGGTGAAAGAATCGAAGGTTTAGGTATTGTTACTGCTGCTATTATTGCCGGTTGTTTTACAATGTTAAGCTCAATCGGTAATACTGAAGCTAATATAAGATCATTAAGAAGTTCGTGGATAGAAGAGTCTAGAAAAGATTTAGCAAAGTATATTGGTAATGCTAGAAGATACTTGGTTGCTGCAGAAAAATGCAGAATAAAAAGAATAGAGCTTAAAGATAGAGAGGAGCAGAATAAATCTATAGGACATGGTATTAAATATGGAGGAGAAAAGGAAATTAATGAGGAGATTTCTAAAAGAAAAAGTGAAGCTCTTGACGCTCAAATGAATTTTTTTGAAAGTTATGCAGTGATAAATGTTAAATACAGAAGCATTGCCAAAGGTGAAGAGAAAGCGGTTTATCAGGCTTTAGTTGATCACTATGATGAATACAGAAGCGTGTGTGGATTATTGTATTCCGATAGGAGTGCATATCAAGATATAGATAAAAGCAGATGTTATGAGCTTGATACATTTATAGGGGATACTTTTGGAAATTATTTTGTGGAAGAATGGAAAAGGGCTAAAAAAGGAGATAAAGAGTTAGTGACCAAGAAAAATATGATTATATTAACACTAGCTTTCTTTGTTTTGGCATACAGTTATAATGTGATAAATAGCAGTGTTAGTTCAAGTAATGAAGAAACGATAGTTAATGAATCTAAGAGATGAAGGTAAGAGGCTATAGTTGCTTGCTCGGCATTGGGTGAAGAACAGAAAAGTGTCCACAGAAACATGCTTTAGCGTGCTGGAATGAATTTTTGGGTGTGTGTAAGTGCTTGATTTAAAGTTAAACATGCTGTTGTGAGTAACTAAGTAAGGTTCTTGTAATCAGTAGGTCCCG
>NZ_JAGYKG010000021.1 GCF_018401815.1 Nonlabens sp. | reverse complement strand
TAACTATTAAAAGAGCAAACAAACTATTAAAAAACAAACCAATGAAACAAATTTTCACACTTTTAGTAGTAGTACTATTAACGGCAAGCACGTATGCCCAAGTGGGTATCGTTTACCTGCAATAACGGAGTGGAATCAAGAACGTAAGTTGGGTACAGCAACCTATAAGTAGCACCAACAGCTTACTTGGTGCTTTTACCTCAGTACTTAAGTTGCCCATGGCAGGCAGCCGCAACTTCACCGTAGATGGCTCGTTGACCAATTTCGGTCAGCGCGGCAACTATTGGAGCAGTACGCTTAGCAGCACCAATTCGCGCAACCTCAACTTCAATAGCAGCACTGCCAACATAAACACCAACAACCGAGCAAACGGAAACGCTGTTCGTTGCCTTAAGGACTAGTGCTGAGCGAAGTCGAAGGATTGCAACATAAGTAGGCTACAACCCTTTTTAAAATTAAGATGATGAAAAAAACAATTTCAGCTTTAGTACCACTTCTATTGTACACCAGTTTACTGACTGCCCAAAGCATCACTGGAAATTTGACAGCATTAGCAGGACAAGACATTAGACTCGAAGGCTTCAACGGGCTCAAAACCTACCCAATCTCTTCCGCCACCATCGATGAAAAAGGAAGTTTCAATATGATTTATTCTAAAGCAGATTATGGGGTTGGGTACTTAATATCGGCTGATGATACGCCTTTGTTTGTTATTCTAAGTGGTGAGGCTATAGAACTGCTTGGTGAAACACTGAGCGACACCGAAACTCTTAAAATTACCAAAGGTCAGGAAAACCAATGGTTGGGGCAGTATGCCCAAGAACATCCCAAAAGAGAGCAGGCTCTGAGTGCATGGATGTATTTAGAGAAGATGTACACACTAGATTCATTATTTTCAGTGCAAGAACGCCCTGCCCATAGCATACAAACTGAAAAGCAACGCATCAAAAACGAGGATGCTGCATTTTTAGCAAAACTTCCCAAAGACAGTTATGTGAGTTGGTTGTTACCCACGCGTAAATTGGTGAGCTCTGTGGCAACCGTTGCCCAATACCGCACAGAAGAAATGCCTGCCACCTTTGCAGCCTTTCGTAATTTGGATTATACCGATCAGCGCCTTTACAAAAGTGGTTTGTTTAAAGATGCCATGGAGAGCCATTTTTGGCTGATAGAAAACAGTGGTCGCTCATTAGATTCTGTTTTTATTGAAATGCAATATTCTATTGATGCCATGATGGTTAATTTGCTAAAAGACGAGCAAAAACTCAATGAAGTTACGGGCTATCTCTTTGATTTATTGGAGCGCCACAGCCTGTTTCAAGCGTCGGAGTATTTGGCTTTAAAAGTGCTAAACCAAACAAGCTGCACCCTAGATAGCAATCTTGCCAAGCAATTAGAAAGTTATCGAGCGATGAAGAAGGGGAATACGGCTCCTGATATTGTTTTTGATAAAGACATCGTTGCCCCCGGCTATAAGGATACCCAACAACCCAGAAAACTCTCTGACATAAAAAGCAACTATACGGTGGTGGTATTTGGTGCCAGCTGGTGCCCCAAGTGTACCGAAGAACTGCCCGAAATAGCCAAATACTATTCAAAATGGAAGCAGCAAGATATTGAAGTGGTCTATGTGTCTTTAGACGAAAATAAGCAACAATTTAAAAGTTTTACGAGCATCTTTCCTTTTGTAAGCGTCTGTGATTATCAAAAATGGGCGAGTCCTATCGTACAAGATTATTATGTGTTTGCTACCC
>NZ_JAGYKG010000020.1 GCF_018401815.1 Nonlabens sp. | reverse complement strand
AAAATTTCTCTTTGTTTCTCATTTATTTGCTTTCGTATTTTTATAACTAAATTTAAAAACACCAACCCAAATAACATTGCAATTATTATAGCCAAGAGACCAACAAGAATTAGACTAATTTCCCCTTTATAATTGACAACAACAAATAATACTAATAATATTGATTTAATTAAAACAAAGTCTATAGTTGTCTTCTATGGATTGTATATCTTCATTTGTAAGTTCAACAAATTCTTTTTCTTTTGCTCTATTTGAAATAAGACCATTATTTTGCTCTAAAAAACGGATTAAAAGTGCGACCTTCTTATCTGGCATTTGATAATGGTCATCTAACCATGCCTTCATTTCATCATATTTTTGTAGGTAATCAACTTCATCAGGAATAATTCTATTAATAGTATCGTCAATACATTCAGACAAAAACTCTGCTTGTTTTGTAGCTTCAAAATAGCGATAAAAATCGATAGTGTCATTGCCAACTTTTACATTATTGTCCTTAGTTTTTTCCCATTCAATAAAATTAAGTAAAGGATGAGAATAATGTTCTAAAACTTTTCTGTAATCATTAATACGTTCTAAAATAGAGGCTGAAATTGGAAAAATTATACCTTGTGGTGTAAATTTCATCACGGCGAGTAAATGATGTATTAAATATCTGTGTAATCTTCCATTTCCATCTTCAAAAGGGTGAATAAATACAAAGCCAAAAGCAATACTTGTAGCAGTTAAAACAGGATGATAATTAGAAGTTATCATTTTATTAGAGGTATACAATAACCCCTCCATTAACTTTTCAATATCTTGATGTTTTGCAGAGATGTGTTCAGGGATAGGTGTTCCGTTTATTCGGTCGTGTTCTCCAACAAAACCGCCTTCTAAACGATAACCCATTTTAGTGAATTTACTATTACCAATAACAATATGCTGTAATCGCTCTAATTCTACCTTACTTAAAGTCTCTCTACCTGCCTGTCCAATTGCCTTACCCCACCTAATAGCCCTACTTTGTGTAGGCGTCTCCCCCTCTATGTTAAAGGATGCTTTTGAGTCTTTCAATAGTAAAAATGATGATGTTCGTAATAAAATATCTTTATGAATCCCTTTTACATTTCCCTCAATAGTATCTTGTGGGTTGAGAGCAAGGTAAGTATCTAATTTTTTTGTTCGTCTTATTAAAGGACAGAACTCTGAAGTTCCCGGACAATTGTTCTTTACACGATGTCTCTTTGAGTTCTCGGATTCAGGTATTGTATATTGTAGTTTATCATCAATGAGCATGATAAAATTGCCGGTATCCAAATC
This sequence comes from Nonlabens sp., assembly GCF_018401815.1. Lineage (GTDB taxonomy): Bacteria > Bacteroidota > Bacteroidia > Flavobacteriales > Flavobacteriaceae > Nonlabens. The sequence continues at coordinate 772 of NZ_JAGYKG010000020.1, read as the reverse complement.
AGGTATAGGTAAAGTTGTTTTCATCAACCATTCATACAAAAACCATATTCTTCTACTGTATTGGCCTTGCGGTTCTTCTTGAACTAAAGCGATAATATCTTCTTGGGGTAGTTTTTCAAATAGTTTTTTAAAAAACAATACGTGAATGCCCTCATATTTTAATGCAAATACCAATTGATGATATAATGTCTCCTTGGGTTGATAACGTGGTGTTAATACCTGAATTTCCTCCGTTTTATATTTTCTATTCTTTAAACTTATTAAAGTTAAATAATCAGGTGTAGGGACTTCCAATGAAAAATAATCGATTAAAACCGCATAACCGACCAAGTATCCTTCTTCCGGCATTTTAATGCCGTGAAAAACACTTAATCTTTGTGAAAAACACTTATTATCCATTTTATTTTGTGATTTATGATTACCCAAAGATAATGAAAAACACTTACGGTTTATGAAAAACACTTTATTTAAGGTGTTTTTATGAAAAACAATTATATTTTATTATGTATAAAAAATGAATTCTCTATACATAACAGGTTGGATGTGATAAAATTTTACAATTTTCTTATCACAACTAAATGATTATAATTTTAAGACTCACAAATCAAGCCTACATATTGTTCTGTATAGTGCTTTCCGCTATGTTTTTGATTTCAATATAGTCATTTAATAATTCATCAATTTGAGTGATAGATTTCTTGTCAGAAAGTATTGGTCTAACGGGATGCATCACTTTTTGCCTTACCAAATTATAAACTCCCTCTGTTCCGAA
>NZ_JAGYKG010000002.1 GCF_018401815.1 Nonlabens sp. | reverse complement strand
TACAAAACAAATTATTGTACGTTTTATTTACGTACGTTTATATTGTGTCCAACAGGTTATATATGCTCGATCCACTCCTCCTAATAAAAAGCAACTGGAGCTAAAGAAGCCCATACAAAGGCTGGAGGTAACAGCGGTTTTTATGACAGATGATAATGCCACTTCCTTGGAATCAACTATAAAACTAAGTAAGTCACTAGCACGAACCACCCAAAAATGTCAAATGCAAGTGGTGATTTGGAATCCTCAGCATACAAGATCATGGCTATAGAAGGAACCAATCGCAGTGTAATCTCTGTATAGTTGATCAATTAGGAGCATCCGGCTTCTAGCAAGCAAGCGCTCTCATTTTAGGAAAGAAAAGCGCTGGACAGTCCAGTAAAAATAATAAAGCCTTGCAGTGGTTACTGGCATTAGCTTTAGAAGTTACAGTTGTTTGCCATCACTCTTCCTCACTACTAGGACCTTCAAAAAAGCTAAAAACTGTACCGCCATAGCGCCGCTCGTTATCAAAATGCTCATGAGTAGCTAGTGAGGTGTGTTTAGAATGTTCTATAATAAGAATTCCGTCTTCGGCAAGAAGCTCGTTGGAGTAGACGTAATTGGGTATTTTTAAAAACTCTTCTTCTTCCAGCGCATAAGGTGGATCTGCAAAGATGATGTCGTATTTCCCTTTGTGTTTTTCTAGGAACTTAAATACATCTGCTTTTATGGTGTCGATTGGAAAATCCAATTCTTCTGCAGTTTTTTTTATAAAGGCTATGCAAGGGTAATGTTGGTCAACTGCTATCGCACTAGCAGCGCCACGACTACAAAATTCATAAGACATATTACCGCTACCGGCAAAAAGTTCCAGCATTTTAATATCGTGAATATGAATCTTATGTCGTAAAATATTGAATAATGCCTCTTTGGACATATCTGTAGTAGGTCGTACAGGTAAATTTTTGGGTGCCGATATGCGACGACCTTTGTGTATTCCAGATATTATACGCATACAATGTGTTCTAAGTATTTAGGATAATTTTCTATATAACTGACATCACGCACGTAGGTGTATAAAAGGTCAAATAATTTTTCTTCTTGTAGTTCAGCACACAAGATCATTTTCATAGTTTCTGGGTCGAGGTCATTATGATGTGTGGTAAACATCGTGTAATACAAAATATCCTCTATGGCATCATGTGGAAAAAGGTTTTGTGCCACTAGCGTTCCATTTTTAAAAATAGTCAGGTAAAAATGCTTTTTTTTAATATCAAGATACACCTGTGGTCGTAAAGTGGCTATTGAAGTATCTCTACACTCTAGAATTCGAGAGCTGTAATGGAAATATTCATAGCTACCATAGCGTTCAAAGAAATAGTTATTGATATTAGCAAAGGCGATATACACGGTATGAACTCCTGATTTTCCTACGTTTTTATCGACACTTAACACATCTGTTTCTATGATTCTCGCATTGTATTTAAGATAATCTACTGCGTGGTCATCATGGTATAAAAGAGCAGGGACAGAGGTAACTATGTTATGATGGTATATTAGGGTTGTTTTTGCGAAAGCCTCATCTAAAAGAGCCTCTTTAGTAAAGCAGTCCTCTATGGCCTGTAAAATCTCTACAGGATTTGCTGGGTGTTTGAACTCTTTGTGCAACGAATTTAAAACACCCATGTGATCATAGGTGTAAAAAGAAAGTCCATCCTGATGAATCAGAACGGACAGTTTTTTTATATGGCCGGTGTGGCTATTTTTCGTTGAGTGCATACTGTCTTGGCCAGTTTCCACTAGTAGTAATTTCTTCAAGGCTACCTACAAAAATGGTTGGGCCATCAATACCTTCTACGCTTTTCATCTCTAATTCTTGATTTACCAATCTTTCAGGCTGGTCGAAAAGAATATCCTTTTTTTGTGCTACCGCAACGAAAACAGGTATTCTATTTTCTTTATCAAATACAACTCCTGTCTTTAGTTCTATCGAACCAGGAGCTCCTTCTATGTTGTATTTCAATAATTGTGAAACGTCAACTTTACTAAAGAGGGAGTCTTTAACTGATGTAAAGCCTAAAGTATCGGTAAGGGTTATTTCTTTTTTGTACCCGTTAGGGTCATCCGCACGCAGTCTAAATTTAATGTTGCGCACTTCATCTATAATCGTACTGTCTCGTTTTTGGGTTAAGGCAAATTTTGCAGTGTCTATAAAACGAGATAATTTAAGAATATCGTCATTATAATTCCCTGTAATCGTCTTATGAGCATTTTGTGCTTCTCTTAAGAGAATTAATTGAGCGACCACTTCTTTGTAACGCTCTTCTTTTGCTGCTTCAAATTTTACTGGTTCTTCAATAGATTTAAATAATTTATATCCAAAAAAGCCACTTATACCTAGCAATACTACAATTATAATTGGGTGTAATTTTTTAGGGATCCTATTAATGAATATCGCTAATAGAACTAGGATTGCAAGACCTAAAACAACTGCTATAATTAAATTGACCATATTTGAAGGGTTTAATGCTTTTTTTAACGTTCACAAATCTACAATTTTTTTTCACTCGTCCTAGCCCGAGATATAAAATTTGAGTTAAGTTTATACTCAGTTTTCCACAATTGCTAATGACTCCACAAGAATTTTACCAAGTACTTCTGTTAGATTTCCCATTTAAGCCTACAAATGAGCAAGATAGGGCTTTAGAGTCTTTAGCCGATTTTATTATAGACAAGAATAAAGATCGGCTTTTTATACTGCGTGGTTATGCAGGAACTGGAAAAACCACTTTAACAAGTACGATTGTTAAGAGTATATGGAAGTTAAAAATGAGTTGTGTGTTACTGGCACCTACTGGCAGAGCAGCAAAAGTGATCAGTAATTACTCCAATAAACAAGCCGCCACGATTCACAGAGAAATTTATTATCCAAAAAGTCAAGGAAATGGTGGGGTGCAGTTTACTTTAAAGCAAAACAAATACCGCAATGCACTTTTTGTAGTAGATGAAGCATCCATGATTCCTGATGTAGCTGCAGATAATAAAATGTTTGGTGGAAACGGGTCGCTTCTCGATGACCTTATTGAATATGTGTACAGTGGTGTAAATTGCAAGTTGATGATTATAGGAGATACCGCCCAATTACCTCCAGTACAACTCGATGTTTCTCCAGCTCTGGACAGCCAGTTGATGGAGCAACGTTATTTAAAGGAAGTTACCGAGATCGAGTTAGATGAGGTAAAACGCCAAAGCGAAAATTCGGGAATTCTACTCAATGCTACAGGGATACGCAATCATATATTACATGAAGAGTTTGATTTTAAATTTGATGTAGCGCACTTTACCGATATTAATAGACTTATAGATGGTTATGAGATCTTGGACGCTATCAATAGCGCTTATGACTCTCACGGTCATGAAGAAACTGCGATTATCGTGCGGTCTAATAAAAGGGCCAACCTGTATAATCAACAAATAAGATCCCGCATTTTATTTAATGAGAACGAGCTTTCACCAGGAGATTATTTAATGGTAGTAAAAAATAATTACCACTGGCTTCAGCCATCTAGTGATGCCGGTTTTATTGCTAATGGCGATATTGTAGAAGTATTAGAAATCTATGCTTTTAAAAATATCTATGGCTTCCATTTTGCAGAAGTTAAAGTGAGAATGGTGGATTATCCTAAAATGAAAGAATTTGAAACGGTTCTCTTGCTGGACACTCTTACTTCAGAAACACCTTCCTTAACATATGATGAGAGCAATAAGCTCTATCAAGAAGTACGCATGGATTATTTAAAACTACCCAAGTACCAACAGTATAAAGAAATCAAAGAGAACCCATTTTTTAACGCCTTACAGGTGAAGTTTTCTTATGCGATTACTTGTCACAAATCACAAGGAGGGCAGTGGGAAAACGTTATTGTAGAGCAACCTTATTTACCAGAAGGGCCAGATAAAAGCTATTTAAGATGGTTGTATACGGCCGTTACTCGTGCCAAAACAAATTTGTACCTCATAGGCTTTAAAAATGACCATTTTATAGAACACTAGGCTGTTGTGGAATGATTTAAAAATCTTTTTTTCATCTATTTAAGACGCTATTGGTTTTGATATTGTTGAGAATTCAACACGTTGCATAGGAGGAGGCGTAATCTTGTTACTTGTGGAGGTGCCCAAAACATGCCACCGTCCTTTACCTTCTAATACAACTCCTTGCGAGAAGTGGTGTAATGTTATTTACATAATTGCCTCTAGTAGAGCAGTGGGATTTTATTTTAAGAGAGAAAATGGTTTTGTAACAAAAGAATCAGATAGAAGATTACCTTTGTTGTTGTTAACTATTAGAGATGAAAAAAATCGCGGTTATTCCAGCACGCTATGAAGCCAGTAGGTTTCCCGGTAAACTTATGAAAGATCTTTGTGGGAAGTCGGTGATATTACGCACTTATGAAGCTGCCTTGGATACAGGCCTGTTTGACCAAGTTCTTGTAGCTACCGATAGTGCAGTGATCTATAACGAGATTATTAGTCATGGTGGTAAAGCGGTGAGGAGTCGTAAAGACCACCAAACAGGTAGTGATCGCATAGCAGAAGCTGTGGAGGCTTTTGAAGCCGACCTGATCATTAATATTCAAGGAGACGAACCCTTTACCAACCAAACAGATTTAAAAAAGCTTATTCAAGTATTTGAAAATGATCCCAATGAAGAAATTTCACTTGCCTCTTTAATGCATGAGATTAAAGAGTTAGAAGACATACAAAATACTAATAACGTAAAAGTAATTACCGATCTTAGTGGTCATGCTTTGTATTTTTCACGTTCGGTTATTCCATTTTCAAGAGATGAGCCCTTAAAACAGCCTGTTTTCAAGCATATAGGAATTTACGCATTCAGAAAAGAAGCATTATTAGATTTTTACCACCAATCACCAACACCCTTAGAGTTGTCAGAAAAGATTGAATGTATCAGGTACTTGGAACACGGTAAGAAGATTAAAATGATCACTACCAACCATCCTAGTATAGGTATTGATACCCCGCAAGATTTAGAAAAAGCGATAGTACGATGGAAACAACTTTACAAAGAAATGTAAAAAAAAAGACTCTTAAAATAAGAGCCGTTAATAAGAGATACTAGTGCCGTTTAGATCGCAATTCCTACTGGAAGCATATCCTTGTATTTCATGCGATTTTTTCTTACAAAACCTGCTATTTTAGGATGAGTAGGGACTACTTTAAGTTCTTTCTCATTTTTAATATTTTCAAAAACAGCAGTTAAAAATTCATTTCTAAATTCTATATCATCTTCCAATTCTTCTGGGACAATTAATTTAGTTAAAAATATTTTTCTCTCTTGCTGGGCATATTCGATTCTTGCCAACATATCGCCTTTGCGACATTCGTATTGACGCAAAAATTCGTTGTCAGTAATTTCTAAGGTAGTAGAGGGTTCCATATACTTGTTTTAACTCATTAAAGTCTCTTAAATAGAGGATCACTAATTTTATTCAAAGTAACTTTGGAGATGATTAGAGAAGAGAGCAAAAAATGTTTAGTTATAATAAAGCAAATATAGATGAAAATAGATGATTTAAATCATCTTTTAATGTTAAAGCATTGATAGAAAGCAATTGTTACTGATATGAAGCACCTATACTTTATGCCAGGTATGGCAGCTGGCCCCTCCATTTTTGAGCATATCCAACTGCCTGAAAATGATTTTACTTGTCACTATTTGGAATGGATTATTCCTGAAAATAAAGAACGTTTGACTTCTTACGTGAGTCGCTTATTACAACAGGTTACCCACACCAATCCGGTGCTTATAGGGGTATCATTTGGCGGTATAATTGTTCAGGAGATGGCAAAGCAGATCAACGTGGATCAACTTATTCTCATTTCTACTGTTAAATCTAACCAAGAATTTCCAAGAAGGATGCGGTTTTCTAGAATGATAGGCTTGCATAAGATGTTTCCTACTCGCCTTGTAGAAAGCTTTGAGGTCTTAAGTTCTTATAGTCGCGGTGTGGCGCCTAAAAAAATAGAACGGTATAAAAAATACCTATCGGTAAATAGTTCTGTTTATTTGGAATGGGCACTCGACACAATTGTCAACTGGGATCAGAAAGAGCCCTTACCTGGTGTGATTCATATTCACGGGGATGCTGACCCTGTTTTTCCTATCAAATACATCAAGAACTGCATAATTATTCCTAAAGGGACTCATGTGATGATTGTAAATAGGTACCGGTGGTTTAATGAACATTTACCAGAACTTATACGTTCATAAAGGCATAAAAAATTAACGAATTGTCCTGCGATAGAAGGTGCCTCTTTTTATATTTTTGAAGAAACACTTCAACAACATGAAAAAGATACTTATAGGGGCAGGAGTTGCCGTCATTTTCATAGTTACTATTAGTGCTATGCAGCAAGGAGGAGTTGCTTCCAGTAGCGCTGCAATTTCATCTTGGAAGACATCGACTAGTGCAAAAGTAGAAAAGCGTGTTCAGGATTATAAGGTGTATAGTGTCCATTTACCTAAAAGTCTTGATTTTGCTGGTGAAGCAGTACCGCTTGATCAACCCGATATTAGAGAACGCGTTGATCGGGAGTTTTTAGTAAATACCTACTGGCAATCTAATGGCATATTACTGATTAAACGAGCTCAAAAATATTTTCCAATCATTGAGCCAATTCTTGCCAAAAATGGAATTCCAGACGATTTTAAATATCTGGCAGTAATAGAAAGCGGTTTGCAAAATGTTAGCTCTCCAGCTGGTGCCCGAGGTTTTTGGCAACTAATGCCTGCTACAGGTAGGGAATTAGGATTAGAGATAAACGCTAATGTAGACGAGCGCTACCATTTAGAAAAGGCCACTAATGCGGCTTGCTATTATTTAAAGGAAAGCAAATCAAAGTTTGGAACATGGACCCTTGCAGGAGCGGCATACAACGCAGGTAACGGTGGAATCAACAAACAAATAGAAGCTCAAGGGGTAAACCGTTATTACGATCTTCTTTTAGGTGAAGAAACAGGACGTTATGTGTTTAGAATTTTAGCCATCAAAGAAATTCTTAAAAACCCAAAGAACTTTGGCTTTAACGTCAACCCTAGTCATGGGTATGAAGTTATTCCTACTAAAAATGTGATGGTAGACTATGAGGTGGAGGACCTTTCTGCTTTCGCGAAAGCGAACAACATCAATTACAAAATCCTTAAAATCCACAATCCGTGGTTAAGAGAGCCTAGTTTAAAGAACAAATCAAAAAAGGAATATGCCATAGCTATACCTGAAAAAGGGTATTATAATTAAACAAGATCAAGCAGCTCACTTTTGACATCACAACTAATGAGGAAATCGGTAAGTCTCTTCAAGAAAAAATAAACTATTGTGAACAAGTTGTTATTGAAATGTGCCTAATAAAAAATAATAGGATCAAAAAGAAGCCGTCTTTTTGTAGCTTGTGCCCACATTTTTATAATCATGAAATCAACTAAAATGACCTTAACAACTGTATTATTGCTATTATTAATAGGATTACTTGCTGGCGTCTTGAGTGGTAGCGTAGGAGTAGGTGGCGGTGTGATTATGGTGCCTTTAGCGATTTGGTTTTTAGGTTATTCACAACATCAAGCCCAAGGAATGAGTCTGGCTGTACTGGCTGTTCCAGTGACCTTACTCGCTGCCTATACCTATCATAGCAACGGCCATACGCTGGACTGGCGTTATGCTCTTATTATTGCAGTAGCATTTGTAATAGGAGGCTATTTTGGTTCCAAGATCGCCATTAGTCTTAATCAGCAAATGCTTAAAAAGGTGTTTGGAGTGATATTATTGGTCGTTGCTATTAAAATGATCTTTTTCTCTAGTGCTAAAGGGGTTAGTTAACAACATCCTAACATTTTTAAAGATCAAAATCACCGATATTTACGTGCGTATTAAAAATTAAAAATCACATCATGAAAAAAATAATAGTTGTTTTAAGTTTACTGCTAGTTGCTGGCACTGCAGTGGCTCAGATAGATGCACCACAACCAAGTCCAATCGCTAAGGCCACGCAAACCGTAGGTCTTACCGAAGTTACTCTCGAATATTCTCGTCCAGCAAAAAGAGGAAGAGCTATTTTTGGAGAGTTAGTACCATTTGACAAACTCTGGCGCACTGGTGCCAACTCAAATTCGATGATTACATTTTCTGACGATGTAAAATTTGCTGGTACAGAGGTAAAAGCTGGAACTTATGCGGTGTACACAAAACCAGGAAAGAAAGAATGGATCGTAATGCTGTACGACGACACGAGCAACTGGGGCAATCCTAGAGCTTGGGATGAAGAGAAAGTAGTAGCTACTACTAGTGTAGCAACTAAAAAACTTAAAAATCAAGTAGAAAGCTGGACCATGGCGATCAATGAACTGACTATGGAAGGGGCTCATTTACAAATGATGTGGGATGAAACATTAGTAGCGGTTCCTTTTACGGTACCAACAGCTGCCAAAACACAAACTAGTATTGATAAAGTAATGTCAGGTCCATCAGCAAACGATTATTATGCTGCTGCTACCTTTTACTTGGATGCCAATAAAAATTTACAACAGGCTCACGAATGGATATCTGAAGCAGTAAAAGCACGTCCTGAAGCCTACTGGATGCACCGAAAAAAAGCGCTTATAGAAGCAAAAATGGGTAACAAGTCTGCTGCGATCGCATCGGCAAAAATCTCGTTGACTCTTGCAGAAGAAGCAAAAAATATGGATTACGTAAAATTGAACACCGACAGCCTTAAAGAATGGGGCGCTAAGATGTAAGCATATTTTGTGACCTCGCTTTCGCGAAAGCGGAACAACAATAACCGTCTAGAGTATTTCTAGACGGTTTTTTAGCGTCAAAACTCAACTATCTGTTAAAAGAGGTAGAATTCAATAGCAATTTTTTACTTTAGCTTCCATATAAAAATAAAACAATGAAATTTTCAAGAAAAGCAAATGCCCAATGGGAGGGAACAGGTAAAGAAGGAAAAGGAAACATTTCTACACAAAGTCAGGTGCTGGATAAGACCGCATATTCATTTGGTACTCGCTTTGAAGAGGGTAAGGGAACTAATCCAGAAGAATTAATAGGAGCTGCACATGCGGGTTGTTTCACCATGCAATTGAGTTTTTTACTTAATGAAGAAGGCTTTACAGCTACTCATTTATCTACAGATGCTAAGGTTAACTTTGAAGATGGAGAAATTACTCATATCACTCTAGAATTAACTGGTAAGGTTCCAGAACTATCTAAAGAAAAATTTGCAGAGATCGCAAATAAAGCAAAAGAAGTTTGCCCTATATCAAAATTATTAAAGGCTGAGATTTCCTTAGAAATAAAGTAAATCATCACCTCTTATTTTTAAAACCGTCTGTACCAGTTGCAGGCGGTTTTTTAATGGAATACATTTTCTGTTCTAATAAAAACCCCAGTTAGCAGTTGATTGAGTTGTGGTTTATAATTGGGGTGTATTTTTTACCTAGTAATTCTTGAACCTTAAAAGCAACGAACTCTCTACAGCCATCATGGAAAGTAATTGTTCATTCACTAGCTATTTTCAAATTGAAATGCAGTGCGATCTTCTTTATTTAAGGAGCTAAAAAGCAAAGCAAATCCTATTGTTAAAAATGCTCCTAACGGATTCAACCATAAGAACGGAAGGATTTCAATTCCTTCTACAAATTCGTGTAAAACAGCACAAGTGGCAACAATGACTTGAGAGATACAGGCCGCTATAAAAACCGCTTGTCCTTTTATTTTTTTAAAGTAAAAAGCCACTAAGAAAATCCCCAAAATAGTCCCGTAAAATATAGATCCTATAAAATTGACCAATTGAATCAAGTTGTCAAATAAAGAAACAAAACTGGCAAAGAAGATCGCTATAACTCCCCACATGAGTGTGAACCACTTGCTCATATTCACATAATGATCGTCGTCTTTTTCCTCCTTACGGAATCTTTTGTAGATATCTACAGCAGTTGTGGAACTTAAGGCATTTAATTCTGAGGCTGTAGAACTCATTGCGGCACTGAGGATGACCGCAAGTAATAACCCAATCAAGCCTTTGGGTAAGTGATGCAATATAAAGTGTATAAATACAAAATCCTTATCGTTCGTTTCAATACCGCGGTCTGCCTTTTCAATAAGAGTGCGTGCTGCAGCTCTGTTGCCTTCTTCTTGAGATCTAAGGTAATCCAGAGCCAATTCATAATTAATAATATCTTCTAAAGCAGAGGTGTTTAGTGCTGTGGCATATTTTTTTTGAACCTCCTGTTTTTCCTTTAATAGTTCTTCATGACTGGACTCAAGTCTGCTGTACTGACCTGCAAATTCGCTTTCCTTTACGGCTTTTTCTGCCGCAGGGTTGAAGTTTAGCGGGGTGGAGTTGAATTGATAAAAAACAAAAACCATGACCCCTACCATAAGAATAAAAAACTGCATAGGTACTTTTAGCAGTCCATTGAATAACAGTCCTATGCGCATTTGTTTTACAGATTTCCCGGACAGATAGCGCTGTACTTGAGACTGATCTGTTCCAAAATAGCTCAACATTAAAAAAGTAGCTCCAAAAAGGGCACTCCAGACGTTATAGCGATCATCTAAGGAGAATTCAAAGTCTAGAATTTGCATTTTTTCGGCACTTCCTGCCATCGTAAGAGCATCATCAAAAGTGACGTTATCTGGCAATTGAGTTACGATAAGGACAAAGGCAGTAACCATTCCGGCCATGATGACAATCATTTGTTGCTTTTGAGTCACGTTAACGGCTTTAGTTCCACCAGATACGGTGTAAATAATGACAAGGATACCTATAATGATATTCAGGTATTTTAATTCCCAATCCAGTACGGCGCTTAAAATAATTGCCGGTGCATAAATGGTAATTCCAGCTGCGAGACCGCGTTGGATCAAAAATAGGATGGAGGCTAGAGATCTGGTTTTAAGGTCAAATCTTTTTTCTAGAAACTCGTAAGCCGTGTAAACCTTAAGTCTATGATAAATAGGGATAAATGTGACACAAATGATAATGACCGCGATGGGAAGTCCAAAATAGAATTGAACAAACTCCATCCCATCGGTATAGGCTTGTCCAGGAGTACTTAAAAAAGTAATAGCACTTGCTTGAGTCGCCATTACTGAAAGCCCTACCGTCCACCAACGAGCATCACCACCTTTGATGTATTCTTTGCTGGTCTGTTTTCCTCGAGTTTTATAAACTCCGTATAGTACTATAAAAGCAAGGGTGCTTACCAGTATGAACCAATCAACTATTTCCATAAACCGCGCTTAATATATAAAACAATATAGCAAAGACAATATTTGCTAGAATGACCAGTGCATACACAAGCTTCCAATTTTTAGAGTTTTGTTTGTCCATCTTTGTTTTTAATTGACGGAGTTCCAACTCCTATGCTAATCATGTTTGCAAGTAATTTGTAAGCTCCTGAAACTCCCGCTGGTAATTCTCTAAAGAGGCTTAATCCGGTATAAATAATATGCCCCTTGCCATATTCAGCAACAATGAGACTTCCTTTAGTCATTTTCTCATTCTTATCACTCATTCCTAAAATGGGAGTAAAAGCAGCATCCCATTGTTCTGGAAAATAAAGTCCGCGTTCTTGCACCCAGCCTTCAAAATCTGTTGGGTTAATCGCATTAGGATAGGACATGATCTTATGCTGAGGTTCTAATATGGTTACGGTCGCATTTTCATCAGTTACACGCTTTCGCGAAAGCGTTATTGGTAAAGGACCCAAATCATTTTGGCTGATGCCACGGTTTGTATTGTATTGCATCATCAAGGTACCGCCATTTTTCACATAGGGTTCCAAACGGTTTTGCAGTGCTGCCATATCTTCTTTGGCGACATTATAGGCTCTGATTCCTACTACTACGGCGTCGTACTTAGAAAGGTCATCAGGCACCTCACTTGGTTCAAATTTAAATACGTTTCCACCAATAGCTTCAATAGCTTGAGCGACATCATCTCCAGCACCATTGATATAAGCAATAGTTTGAGCCGTATTGATAAGACCAGGTTTTACTACCTGAGACTCATTATCTCTAACCAATTGTTGATCTGGAATATGATCGTAATCGATATTAATCACTTCTTGTTGAAAGGTTTGTGAGCCAATTTTTACGAGCGCAGAAATGACACCTCTCGAGGCCTTTTTAGGCGGTTGTACGTTAAAGGTGTAGTTTTTTTTCTCCCCTTTTTCTAACCTTTTAAAATTAAAATTTGTGGGAGTAATGCTCCAGTCATCTGGATAGGCTAACTCTAAGCTGCCTTGAGGGAGTTGTTTAGTTGCCTTTATGGTGACTTGAACAGGTTGGGGGGTAGTTCCAGAGAATACATATACCGGATTTTCTAGGCTTACAGCAACCTCTGGAACAATATAAAAGGGTTCATTCACCTCGCCACGAACTGGGTCAGTGCGCTTGTGAATAATGGGAAATTCTCTGTACAATCGAGTTCCCTGTAGTTCTATAAAGGTTCTTACTATAAACTCCGGACCCTTTTCAGGTTTTCCAGTAAGACTTTTATTTTTAAATTGATACATTCCTAAACTTCCTTTTTCTTTTAAGTAATAAGGAGTGCTAGCCTCGTAATACGGAGGAATGTTTAAGGTAGCTTCTATGGTTTTAGTGTCGTTTTCATTAAGACGAAGTTCCTTTTCTTCGATTTGAATCAGTTGGTTCGGTAAAAGACTGACTTTAAATTTTTCTGAGGACCTGTTGGTGAACTCGATGTTCACTCTTAAGGATTCTCCAGCAGTGGCTGAAGGCGTATTCACACTTGCCTCTAGGTAAACGCCTGCAATATCAAGAATGATCTGATCGAGTTCTTCTAGTTTGATTTTTTTCCAGTGTTCATCCTTTAACTTTTCAATTTGTGCGCGCATTTCTAATAGCGCAGGAATGCTTGCCGTCGGCTTCTTAAAATCATAGTTGGCTAGGATAGCGTTGAGTAAAGGCAGTATGCTACTTCCGCCTTTTACACGAGTCCAAGTGGTGTTGATTCCAGAAAACAAATCAGACTTATCGGTGGGGAAGGAGCCTTTTAGGTATTCTAAGTATTCGGTTTGTGAACCTCTTGAGCCAGAACTTCCAAAGCCTTGAGACTGGTGCTTACTTCTACTTAATGCAGCAATCTCGCTGTTAGATAATCCTTTATAAGGATAATAAGTTCCTGCATCTAGTTCTATAAGGTTGGTTTTATCTGCCTTTTCAAAAGCTTCTTCACTTCCATAAAACCACCAGCTGGTATTAAAGAATATACGTTGTGCTTGCCAGGTTTCTAGTTCTTTTAACTGGCTAGCATAAATAGTTTTATCGGCTGCAAAATCAAATACCTTCATACTCAACATAGCGCTGCTGGTATGATGTCCATGTGTGGATCCAGGAGTGCGATGATTAAATCTATTAATGATAACATCAGGTTGAAATTCTCTGATAATACGGACCATATCCTCCATCACTTCTTGTTCATTCCATATTTCTAGAGTTTCCTCAGGATGTTTGGAATAGCCAAAATCATTGGCACGGGTAAAAAATTGTAGTCCACCATCGGTATTTCTGGCTTCTAGCAACTCTTGAGTTCTTATCATTCCTAACTGTTCCCTTAACTGAGGTCCTATAAGATTCTGCCCACCATCACCACGTGTAAGAGAAAGGTATGCAGTACGCGCCATTTGATCATTGGCAAGCCAAGAAATAAGTCGTGTATTTTCATCGTCAGGATGCGCAGCTACGTAAAGTACTGTTCCTAAAAAGCCCAATTTCTCCATTTGATGATAGATTTCGGCCGTATTTGGCTGTTTTTGAGCAAGCCTATTTTCTTGAGCAACTGCTGTTGAGTATAGGAAAAGGGCTGTTATGGAGGTAAAAAAAAGATGCTTCATATCGGTTGTGAAGATAGAATTTACAAATCTTAAAATTTTGTGAAGATTTGCTTTCGCGAAAGCGGAACCTATTCCAATCAAAAGAATGGTCTAATTGTATTGGATGCCATTTTATTTTTACTAAGCTAGTTCCTTTTTTCCTTTGTTTAGAGAACGCACAGCTATTGTAAAATGGAACGATATTACCTCAATCTCCTCAGAAGCATCTGGTCAAAAAATACTTGCTTAAAAGGGTACTTTTAAAAGTAGAAAAACTAGAAGAATATTACTTCTGTTCCTTACTAACGACAAAGCCTGCATCAATCAATTGACGATATCCATAATCTTTGCCCACATGTCATCATGGAACAAAACAGGAACCGGCTCTTGGGCTGAGGTATCGCCCATGCGTATCACTACCATATTTAAACTAGGAACCACGTCTATAAACTGGCCGTCTTTACCAAGAGCACTGATCATATCTACAGGACCTGATGGGGTTACTGATGATGCTATAGCTGTTGTAGTTCCAGGAAATACTACAGAGTCCTTTCCGTTGAGCCACCATAAGTACCCATAAGACTCATTGATAGATTGAGAGGTTGTGGTCATGGAATTGAAATAAACAGCATCTCCTAGAACTATAGTGTCCTCCCAAATACCTTGGTTTAATGTCAATAAACCAAAACGTGCAGCACTTCTCGCCGTACTGAAGTACACTTCGTTTAAACCGTTAGTGCTTAACCAAGATCCGTCCATACCTATTTTATCTTGAATTGCCGTATTTGTAAATTGGTTATTGGTAACTCCAGTAGCATTTTCTAAAACCCTATGCAATAAGGTATAGGTTCCGTTGTGGTAATACCACTGATTTCCAGCATCGGTCAGATAATTAAGACAGGCCGGCGAAGTGCAATCTGCATTAGGTACATTATAGTCAATTCCAGTAGTAAAGGAGAGCTGGTTTTTTATGCGGATCAAATCTTCTTTGTTTGCTGGCAAGCTCGTCCATCCAGCTCCTAAATAATCAGATGTTTTATCATTGATAGTTAAGCTGCCTTCCTCTTGTGCAATACCTATTAAGGTAGCCGTAAGAGACTTTCCAGCACTTGCCCAGTACCAATTGCTATCTGCAGTAAATGGATTTCCTTGTAAATCAGTATTCCAATATTCTTCAATGACTATTTTACCGCTTACTAATACAATGAAAGCTCGGGTTTCATTTTGCTCTAGAAAAGTGTTTAATTCAGTTACTTTTTCGGTGTTCCAATTCAAGGATATAGGAGCAGTACTTTCCCAAGTAGTACCCGATAATGGGGGGAAATAGGTTCCTTCTTCGGGAATATAAGTATTGTCATCAGTAGGCTTACAAGCAGCTACTAACAGGAGTGTAAACATCAAAAAGTAAAAAGGATATTTCATAATTAGCACTTTTGAATAACAAGAATAAGCATTTGCCATAAATAAATGCAAAAGTTTAAATACCTAGTAAGCTACTCCGTTATCGTTTTCGTAAATTGCCATCTATAAAATGATAAGTTCCTAATGCAAGATCAAACACCCTATATTCCCGTAAATAAAGTGCGTATTGTAACCGCTGCTAGTCTTTTTGACGGGCATGATGCTGCGATTAATATTATGCGACGTATCATACAATCTACAGGTTGTGAAGTGATTCATTTGGGTCACGATAGAAGCGTAGAAGAAGTGGTAAATACTGCTATTCAAGAAGATGCAAATGGTATTGCCTTAACTTCTTATCAAGGTGGTCACAATGAGTATTTTAAATACATGCGTGATTTGTTGGTAGAAAAAGGTGCTGGTCATATTAAGATATTTGGTGGTGGAGGCGGCGTGATTCTTCCTTCAGAGATTCAGGAATTGATGGATTACGGAATTACACGTATTTATACGCCAGATGACGGTCGTTCTATGGGATTGCAAGGGATGATTAATGATTTGGTAAAGCAATGTGATGTTGCTGTTCCCCCATTTCCTGTTAAGGAATCAACAGACAAGAACGCGAAAGCGGAATTAAACGGAGAACTTCTAGAAAATCACGCACCTACCATAGCTCGATTGATTTCGCTAGCAGAAAACAGACACGAAGACTTTGTAACGCATTTTGCACAAGCTGATAAAACTGAAAAGCAAGCTCCCGTACTAGGAATTACGGGAACTGGAGGTTCTGGAAAATCTTCTTTAGTAGACGAGTTGATTCGTAGGTTCTTAGTGGATTTCCCAGAAAAAAATATAGGAGTTATCTCTGTAGACCCATCAAAGCGCAAGACTGGTGGAGCACTTTTAGGAGATAGAATACGTATGAACGCCATCAACAATGATCGCGTTTATATGAGATCTCTTGCTACCAGACAGTCCAACCTCGCACTTTCTAAACACGTGCAAGAAGCTGTAGATATTTTAAAAGCGGCCAACTATGATTTAATTATTCTAGAAACTAGCGGTATCGGACAAAGCGATACCGAAATACTAGAACACAGCGATGTGTCTTTGTATGTGATGACACCAGAATTTGGCGCAGCGACACAGTTGGAGAAAATCGATATGTTGGATTTTGCCGATGTAGTTGCGATCAATAAGTTTGATAAACGAGGGTCCCTAGACGCACTGAGAGATGTAAAAAAACAATACCAGCGCAACCACAATTTGTGGGAAGCAGACCCAGCGACATTACCAGTTCACGGTACCATTGCTAGCCAATTCAATGACCCTGGAATGAATGCGTTGTATGAAGCGTTAATGGCTGAGCTAACTCAAAAAACAGCAGTAGACTTCAGTTCTAAAAACGAACTCAATAAAGCACCAAGCGAAAAGATATTTGTTATCCCTCCAGCGAGAACTCGTTACCTAAGTGAAATTGCCGAAAGCAACAGAGCCTACGATAACACCGCAGAGGCACAATCTAAAGTAGCCCAGAAATTATATGGAATTTATCAGACGATCAATACCTTATTAGATCAAAACGAAAATGCTAGTTCGAGCGAAAGTCGAGAACGTTTCATTACAGAAAAAGGACTAAATGAAGAATACATCATCTCACAAACACTTGCAGATGATGCAGATTTCATGGATCTTTTAATTGCACAATTCAATAAGTCATTAAAAGACCTTGACCCATACAACTGGGAAGTAATCACCGGTTGGGATGAAAAAGTAAACAAGTACCAACAACCTATTTATGAGTTTCAAGTACGTGACAAAGTCATTAAAATTGAAACGCATACCGAATCCCTTTCTCATAAGATGATTCCTAAAGTGGCGCTGCCTAAATACAGCGCATGGGGCGATATTTTAAAATGGTGTTTACAAGAAAACGTACCAGGAGAGTTTCCATATACCGCAGGATTGTATCCATTTAAAAGAACAGGAGAAGATCCTACTAGAATGTTTGCAGGTGAAGGTGGACCAGAACGTACCAACAAACGTTTCCATTATGTAAGTCTGGGAATGCCGGCCAAACGCTTGAGTACGGCTTTTGACAGTGTCACTTTATACGGGAACGATCCAGGATTGCGACCAGATGTTTATGGGAAAATCGGTAATGCTGGAGTGAGTATTTGCTGTCTGGATGATGCTAAAAAACTCTATTCTGGATTTGATTTATCTCACGCCATGACTTCGGTTTCTATGACGATCAACGGTCCGGCTCCTATGTTATTAGGATTCTTTATGAATGCCGCGATTGATCAAAATTGTGAACGATTCATTACTGAAAACGGATTAGGCGATCAAGTAGAAGCAAAGCTCAAAGAAGTTTATGACGATAAAAAAGTAGAACGCCCTTCTTATTTAAATGCCGAAGGAGATAAAGTATATTCTAAAAATGGCCAGGTAGATGTTACCAAATTACCTGAAGGAAATGATGGTCTAGGTTTGATGCTTTTAGGATTGACAGGAGATCAGATTTTAGAACCAGCAGACTATGCCCGTATCAAAGCCGAAACACTGGCTCAAGTACGTGGAACCGTTCAAGCTGATATTTTAAAAGAAGATCAAGCACAAAACACGTGTATTTTTTCTACTGAATTTGCCCTGAGATTAATGGGTGATGTTCAGCAGTATTTTATTGAAGAAAAAGTGCGCAACTTCTACAGTGTCTCTATTTCTGGATACCATATTGCAGAGGCTGGAGCAAATCCGATTACTCAATTAGCGTTCACTTTGGCAAACGGATTCACGTATGTAGAATACTACTTGAGTCGCGGAATGGACATCAACAAATTTGGTCCTAACCTGAGTTTCTTCTTTTCCAACGGTGTTGACCCAGAATATTCGGTTATAGGTCGTGTGGCTCGTAAAATTTGGTCTAAAGCCTTAAAGCACAAATACGGAGCTAACTCTCGTGCACAAATGTTGAAATACCACATTCAAACCAGTGGTCGTTCCCTACATGCACAAGAGATTGATTTTAACGATATACGCACCACTTTACAAGCGCTTTATGCGATTAATGATAACTGTAACTCCCTACATACCAATGCTTATGATGAGGCGATTACCACACCTACTGAGGAATCGGTAAGACGTGCGATGGCGATCCAATTGATCATTAATAAAGAATTAGGTCTGGCTAAAAATGAGAATCCAATTCAAGGAGCTTTTATTATTGAAGAGTTAACCGACATGGTAGAGAAGGCTGTTTTGGAAGAATTTGACCGCATTACAGAGCGTGGTGGCGTGCTAGGAGCTATGGAAACAATGTACCAGCGCAGTAAGATTCAGGAAGAATCTATGCACTACGAGATGTTGAAGCATACCGGCGAATTCCCTATCATAGGAGTGAATACCTTCCTAAGTTCAAAAGGTAGCCCAACTGTGTTACCAGCTGAGGTGATTCGTGCGACAGAAGAAGAGAAGCAAGCTCAAATTGCTACTAAGAATAATTTGCATACCGCTTTCGCGAAAGCGCAACAAGTACAACTATCAAAAATCCAAGAAGCAGCCGTACAACAAGGCAATATCTTTGAGCACTTGATGGAAGCCACCAAAATCTGTACACTAGGACAGATCACGGAAGCCTTGTTTGAAGTAGGTGGGCAATATAGACGAAATATGTAAGCAGAGAACCACCAGCTCTGCTGGTGTGTGAATCGCTTATCCCGATGAGTGACGCAGGAGCGATATCGGGATCTGTACCTTTCTCGGTTTGTGTGTGAATCGCTTATCCCGATGAGTGACGCAGGAGCGATATCGGGATCTGTACCATTATTAATCAATGGTGTCCATCCGCTGCAGAGCGGATTCGCTAACAAGCTTTCTCAACAGCTATTTAATAGCATCAAGGTTTCCGTTCCCTAACCTCAAAGGCTGCGGAAACACGAGCTCTATAAAAAATACTATTAAGCACCATGAATTTCCGCACTTGATGCGCAAACTGCTGGAATTTATGAGGTTTGCGCTTTTCTATTCAATGCTGTCGTCAATCCGCTGCATAGCGGATGCGCTAACAAGCTTTCTCAAAAGCTATTTAATAGCATCAAGCTTTCCGTTCCCCACCTCTAAAGGCTGCGGAAACACGAGCTATTTAAAGGAAATGCAATTAAGCACCATGAATTTCCGCACTCGATGCGCAAACTGCTGGAGCACTATCTGTGCTAGTTACCCTCTCTTTCCAGGCGTTCACTTCAGCCGTTGGTATCCAACTAGTGGGGTTTAGGAATATCAAAAAGTAATGAAGCGCCTAATTATTTAGGATTGACTATTCTTAACAATAAAACCAATTTAAGTATGGAAAAGATATAATTAGAGCAAGACTTTATTTTATAATTAAAACAATTCTCTTCTAGATCCTGATAAGTAATTCTATCTTGATCCTTTAAGTCAATAGCTTTTCAATTGACCAATAGCTCCATCCAGCAGCTAAAATCCCTAAAACAAGACTTAAAACGAGGTACAAAATAGCAGAAGAATAAGAACCGTTTTTAATCAAGAAAAAAAGCTCTGCGCTAAATGTCGAAAATGTGGTGAGACCACCACAAAAGCCAACTCCTAGTAACACATACCAGTGATGGGTGAGGTGTTCTTTGTGAAAAGCTGCGAGAAAACCTCCTAATAATAAACAACCCAAGATGTTTACACTAATCGTGGGAATCCACTTCAGACTATTGCTATTTTCTATAATAGAAAAATAAAATCGGAGACTACTTCCCAAGCCGCCGCCAAGAAAAACAAATAAGAATGCTTTCATTTATTGAATAGGTAAGTATATTTCTGTGAGATAATTTGCTGGGTTTGGAGTAAGCATCGGATCTGTTTTATAAACTTCATAGGGTGCTTCTTCAGATCGTACCAATCCGTTTTGATCAATGAACTCTTCTCCTTTTTTTCTTGCTTCTTCTAAATTGCTATAAGCTCCTTTCAGAGTCACCTTTACTGTTTTTCCTGGTTCTTGATAGCTGCACAATATATTGCTGTTAGTAGCGGTAATCTCTCTATTCTGTACAGGTATTGCAGCAGAAAAAATCATATTACCGTCATAAGGATTTATTTTCTCATAGATAACACGAGGCATGCCGTACATATCTATCTTGTTGCGCTGCATATAGGACATGATGTTTTGGAGCATCTGGGTTTTCAATTCTTGAAAATTTTCTTTTTTTGCACTAGAGGACATGTATAAGAAATAACCGCCTCCAGTTTCTATGATGCCGTCAACACTTGAAGAACTTACCTTCATGTTTTTAATGACGATAACTTCTAAGTTTTCTAGTCCTTTTTTATATTTAGGAGTGATCTCCTCTTCCATATGGAAACCAAAAACAGTAGCCATTGCTTTATCTAATAATCCTTGTTCTCCTTTAATATTCCAGCTAACAAGTGTTCCGTCTTTAACTTGTTCTAGCACTATCATCACCTCACTATTAGAACTGGTTATACCGTTATCGTAAAACCTATTCATGCTAATTGACTTATTTGGTTCAAGACCTGTGATGGTTATTTTACCATTGCCATAAGATTCTATAAAAGAATAATTAGCATCCAGACCTTGAGTTGGTATTCCTATTGTGGTTTTAATTTCTTCATCTTTAAACCATGGATTCCAGTTCTCCCATTCTTTAAAATCTTCTATTTGCTCGTATATTACCTCTGGAGGTGCGGCTATGACGCGAGTTTGAGTAATATCGTATGTGCCCTCTTTAAGTGAAAAATATACAGCACCTCCTATGATAAGAATCATTAGAAGAATAAAAATATATTTGAAAGCTTTCATATGTAGTAACAATTAGCATATCAAATATACGATTATTGAACTTCATAGTTTTTTTGTCCGTAAGAGTCATCAGAAAAAAGAAAAATAAAACATAGTTCTAGGTCTACTTAAATACCTTTATAGGGTTTATTTTAATACTATGGGCTCCTAAAGGATGCACTAATTTAAATAAAAAGTTGAAAAAAAGCTCTTGGAAGTGAACACCAAGAGCTGTAATAAGTTGAAAACTTGTTTTTTATCTAAAAACGCCACTAGGAAAACTTACCATACTTTCTATACCATCTGTTCCAACCGCTGCTACTCCAAAAAACGAGTTGTCGATCACAATGCCTTTTAACGTAAACTCAGATAGATCCCCTACATAACGAGAGTGGTCCCAAGTAGGACTGGTAGTATCTCTCCAATAGATTTTATAACCCACCGCTTCTGTTACTCGATCCCATTGTAATTTCACATCAGCTTCTACAATACCGCCAATTTTTACATTTTGTGGTCGAGTAGGAGCCCATGCCAGTTGTGCCAGGTTGATGGCATTTACTGCTGTTAATTTTTTTGCATACGCAAAGTTGACATGCGCTACAACATCTCCATAGTTGATGCCGTCTTCTGTTCTAATGTCTTGGTGCTGTTGGGTGTAATTTTCATGGGCTTCCATGATTCGAATTCCTGGAAACCCAAGGTCGGCGAAAGGCCTGTGGTGTCCACCACGACCAAAACGATCCAATCGGTACACCATCATGGGTTTCATTTCGGGCATATAATCGGTCACTGATTTGTGTATGTATCTTGCTAATTGTCTTGAGATTCCATCTACTTCACCACCGTAAAAACGTCTTCCGTTTTTTTGTCTTTCTGTTTCTGTAGGATCTGTAGGTTCTGAGAAAATTCTGAATTCGCGGTTATTAATCACTCCATCGACGCCTGTTATATTACCTATCATGTCATTGTTTAAAAAGCCTATGACATTCCATTTTTTTTCCTGCGCATATGCCGCAAGTCCCTTACCGCCAAAAAGCCCTTGTTCCTCACCACTTAATCCCACATAAACAATACTATTGTTCAACTTCCTCTTGCTCAATACCCTTGCTGCTTCAATGGTTCCTGCCATCCCGCTAGCATTGTCGTTTGCTCCAGGGGCATCTGTAGTGAAATCCATGGTGTCACTAGCTCTTGAATCTATATCACCGCTCATCATCACCATATCATTAGGGTTTTTTGTACCGCGTTGAATAGCAACCACATTTACCACCCAAGCATCTTTGGGAATGCGGCTCCCCATTTCTTTAGTTACGTAATCTTTTTGATAAAATACTTCCAGACACCCACCACAATCTGCTGATATTTTATCAAATGCTGCTTTTATCCACCTTCTTGCAGCACCTATTCCTCTGGTGTCAGAGATCGTATCGGAGAAGGTGTTTCTAGTTCCAAAGCCAGCCAATATTCTGATATCTGTTTCAATACGGTCGGCACTCACTTCTTCAATAATATTGTAAAGGTCCATTTGATGATCTGTAGGCACTTGTGCGATTCCTGAAAAACTCACCAATAAGGCTATAATAATAATTTTCATACTAAAAATTTGTTTTAAAGATAAGTTATGACTCGCTTTCGCGAAAGCGAGAATAAAAAAAACTGCTTTTATCTAACAACTCGCAATACTAGTCAGTCTTCTATTTCTATGGTCACTTCTTTTTTTAAAGCGGTAAAGGCAGCATCATTGATCCAGTAATGTGAAGTAATAATCTCGTATTCATCGTTTTCTAAAGTTTTGAAATACCAAATAATAGCTGCAGCTTCAACAAATTCTTCTTTTCCTGCCAGCTGGTTGTTATACAAACGTTTGATTACTGAATGGTCATTGATAATAGGAGCCAGACATTTAAGTGCAATTGCTTCATCCACTACCATATCAGTTTTATGATGAGGAACGAGTTGTACTTTGATCACACTGGCTTTGGCATGTGGAAATTTTCCATTATAAGCTTTATAGAGCAATTCATTAATATCAAATAATCTAGAATGAAAAGAGATATCAGAGTAATGTTCGGCCACATTCTCTTTGAGCATATCATGAGAAATTTGCTCTATTTGACCTTGATTTAGTTCTTCTCCTAATTGGTGTTGGAGTATAAGTGCAGCAGCTATTTGAGGTTCAAAGTCGCTAATTGCCATATAGAGCAATTCCTTAAGATCCTGATCAGTAGCTTCACCAGGATCTCCAAATTCAAAAACATTTAGTAATGCCATATAATCATCATGCGACCATCTGCCCTCAATTTCATTTATAGAAGTCACATCTAACAAGCTTACATCGTATATCATAAAATCAACTTTTATATAAGTTGTAGAAAGGTAGCCGAACCGTTTCTGACTTTTACTAAATTGATGGTAAATAATACAACAGAATGCCTGCTGATTTCTAGAGCAGGCATTTCATATTTGTATATCGGAACTTTTATTTTCGAATTTCTACTTGGTGCGGATATGGGATCTCCACACCTATGGAGTCCAAGGTAGGTTTAAAGTTTTCTTGCAGGTAAAAGTTGACGGTCCACACATCGGCTGTAAGTGTATAAGGCCGCACTAAAATATTGATAGAACTACTTGCATTTTCTGACACTTGAACAATAGGAGCTGGGTCTTGAAGCACTAATGGATGGTCAGTACATAATTTTGTAAGTGCTTCTAGGGTTTTTGGTATATCTGCATCATAACTAACACCAATCATGGTATCGCATCTTAAAATTCCTTCTGTATCAAAGTTAATGATGTTCCCATTAAGAAGCGGTCCATTAGGAATAATAGCAAGTTTGCGGGAAAAGGTAACTACTTTAGTCTGTAAAATATCTATTTCTTTGATTGTGCCCGTGATTCCTTGTGCTTCAATGGTATCTCCTACTTTAAAGGGTTTGAAGACCAGTAAAAGCACACCACCAGCAAAATTAGAAAGAGACCCTTGTAAGGCCAGCCCTACAGCCAGTCCAGCGGCAGCAAGAATAGCAGCAAAACCGCTGGTTTCAATACCAAGAGTTCCTACAATGGCAACTAGGAGTAGAATCCATAGCGCCCAACTTATGATTTTATTAAGGAATTTTTGAAGTGTCAATTCAAATTCACGAGCCTCCATAACTTTGCTGGTTATCTTAGCTATCCTTTTAATAAGCCAGCTGCCTATGATATAAATTGCAAGCGCCTTAAATAAAGGGATTCCGTATTCTAGTACGAGTTCAAATCCTTTTTCTAAATTAAAGTTTTCTAGTAGTTGTATCATAATTACAAAGTTAAAGTAAGCTGCTAATTTCCTTCTTTAGGATATGTTAAGAATTAAGGTGTATGAGGTAATTCTCAGTTGCTCTATCACACTTCTATAGTTTTCCTATCAATTTATATGTTGACACACATTAGAAAGAAACACAAAAAAGCCGCTTTACTAATGCTAGTAAGCGGCTTTTTATTCACAATGACTTCAATTTCTAAAATGGATATTTATTAGTTGCGGTTACTTTATCGGCAATAGTATTTCTTAATTCTACGACATTAGGAAGATTTACATATTTTGTAAATCGCTTTAATCCCAAAAGCATCATGCGTTGTTCATCTCCTTCAGCAAAACTTGAAATTCCTTCTTCAGCTCTTGCTTGTACTATTTTTGAAGCACTGTACAAATACAATTTAGACATCGCCATTTGCTCTTTTTGCTCTTTAATACTAGTACGTGCGATGTTCTTTTGGGTTCTAAGAATAGCGCTTTCGGCCATATAGATTTCAATTAAGATATCAGATGCAGCTAGGAGTAACTGTTGGTGCTCTTCTAATTCAGGTCCAAATTTTTGAACAGCGCTTCCTGCAACCATTAGAAATACTTTTTTAAGTTTTTTTACCATATCCATTTCTTCTGATAAGGGCTCAGAGAAGTCTGGGGTATCAAAGGAAGGTATAGAAGTCAATTCATTTCCTACTGCCATAGCTGGCTCTAGCAGGTTGACATGGCCTTTCATTGCTTTTTTAACAAGCATTCCTACAGCTAGCATGCGATTGATTTCATTGGTACCTTCATAAATACGTGAGATACGGGCATCTCTCCAAGCTGCTTCCATCGGAGCGTCTGCACTAAATCCCATTCCGCCATAAATCTGGATGCCTTCATCTGCGCAAGCTTGCATGTCTTCAGATACGGCTACTTTAAGGATGGAACATTCAATAGCAAATTCTTCTACGCCTTTCAATTCGGCCTCGGCAAACGTGGCTCCTGCTTCTTGACGCAAGTGAATTCTGTTTTCAATATCCTTTGCGGCACGGTAAGAAGCACTTTCGCCCACATAAGCATTGGTTGCCATTTCAGCTAGTTTTTTTCTTATGGCTCCAAATTTTGCGATAGGAGTATTGAATTGTTCGCGTTCATTTGCGTACTGTGTTGCAAGAGAAATCACTCGACGTTGAGCATCTAGACAAGCTGCCGCAAGTTTAATGCGGCCTACGTTTAATGCATTCATAGCGATTTTAAACCCTTCCCCACGACCGGCAAGCATGTTTTCTACTGGGACCATACAATCGTTAAAGAATACTTGACGAGTAGAGGAGGAGTGTATACCTAATTTGTGTTCTTCTTCACCCATAGAGATACCATTACTTGCATCATTATCTACGATAAAACCAGTAATATTTTTATCATCTCCTAAACGAGCAAATACTATAAATACGTTACAGAAACCAGCGTTTGAGATCCACATTTTTTGGCCGTTGATTTTGTAATGTTTGCCGTCTTCGGTAAGTTCTGCTTTGGTTTTACCAGAGTTGGCATCAGAACCTGCCCCGGGCTCTGTAAGACAATAGGCGCCAAACCATTCACCAGTAGCAAGTTTAGGTACATATTGTTTTTTTTGAGCTTCAGTTCCATATAAAGTTATAGGCATGGTACCTATTCCTGTATGAGCTCCAAATGCCGTTGCAATGGAACCTGTGGCACCAGATATGTAATCACATACCAACATGGTAGAAACAAATCCCATTCCTAACCCATCGTACTCTTCAGGAACAGCGACTCCCAAGAATCCCATTTCACCAGCTTTGCGCATAACTTCTTCAGTAAGGGCATAGTCTTTCTTTTCAAAGCGCTCTTTATGAGGAATGATTTCCTTATCTACAAATTCTTGTACACTTTCCCGCATCATCTTTTGCTCGTCCGTAAAGTCTTCAGGGCTGAACACATCTTGTGGATTGGTTTCTGTCACGATGAATTGACCACCGCGTATCATTTTTGCTTGATTAATTGTTCCTATTGACATAATATATAGTGTTATCTCGTTTTGTAAAAGCCTTTTTTTTAATTTAAAAACTCAAATATTCCAGCTGCCCCTTGCCCAGTTCCAACACACATGGTTACCATACAATGTTTTCCCTGATGACCTCTTTTGCGCATTTCGTCAAAGATTTGTACCGATAATTTAGCTCCTGAGCATCCCAGAGGATGACCTAGTGCTATAGCTCCACCATTTACGTTAACAATATCCTTGTTGAGTCCAAGTTCTCTAACCACAGCAACTGATTGACTGGCAAAAGCTTCGTTCAATTCAATAAGAGCCATATCTTCTTTTTTAAGTCCTGCTTGTTTAAGGGCTTTAGGAATGGCTATAATCGGGGCGATCCCCATTATTTTGGGCTCAACAGCTGCGACAGCAAAACTGACTAATTTTGCAATAGGTGTAATACCTAATTCTTTAACCATTTCTTCGCTCATTACAAGGGTAAAAGCAGCCCCATCACTCGTCTGTGAAGAATTACCAGCGGTTACACTACCACCAGCAGCAAAAACAGGACGCAGTTTTGCAAGTGCTTCAATACTGGTACCTTGCCTAGGACCTTCATCCTTAGTTACCGTATAAGTTCTAGTTTTTTTCTTTCCGTTCTCGTCTAGATAGGTCTCTTCCACATCAATAGGTACAATTTGATCTTGAAAACGATTTTCGGCTTGAGCTTTTAAAGCCTTCCTGTGAGAGTCATAAGCAAACTGATCTTGCTCTTCTCTAGAAATTTTATATGCATTAGCAACTTCTTCTGCTGTAAGTCCCATTCCCCAGTAGTAATCTTCATGACCTTGTATAGCTAAGCTATATGCTGGAGCAGGCTTGTATCCACCCATAGGAACATAGCTCATACTTTCAACACCACCGGCTACTATACATTGAGCCATTCCAGATTGTATCCTTGCCACAGCTGCACCTATAGCATCAAGTCCAGAAGCGCACCATCTATTGATACTGATTCCGGGAACATCTACTCTGTCCAGTGCCAGGAGTGAAATTTGACGTGCCATATTAAGCCCTTGCTCAGCTTCGGGCATAGCATTTCCAATAATCATGTCATCAATGCGTCCTTTGTCAAATTCAGGAAGATCTTTCAACATTCCTTGAATTGTTTCTGCTGCTAGTTCGTCTGGTCTTTTAAATCTAAAAACACCACGACCTGATTTTCCTACTGCCGTTCTTTTTGCGGCAACTATATATGCGTTTGTCATTTTCTTAATTTCTTAAAGGTTTACCTTTTTGGATCATGTGTTGTAACCTCTCTAAAGTCTTACGTTCTCCTGCAAGGCTTAAGAAAGCTTCACGCTCTAAGTCTAGTAAGTATTGTTCGGTAACTAGTGTAGGAGCACTTAAATCACCACCTGCCATAACATAGGCAAGTTTATTAGCTATTTTCAAATCATGGTCACTAATGTATTTCCCCGCTTTCATAGCATCTGTTCCTACAAGAAACATTCCTAAAGCTTGCTTTCCTAATACTTTTATATCGGTACGTTTCACAGGTTGTGTGTAACCTTTATCAGCTAATAATCTCGCTTGCGCTTTCGCGAAAGCGATACGTCTATGATCATTAACCACTACATGGTCAATTCCTTTTCTAAGGATACCTAGGTCAAATGCCTCGTAAGCACTAGTGGCCACTTTTGCCATACCTATAGTTAAGAAGTATTCTTGCAGTCTGTTCAATTCTACATCGTTTTTCTCAAATGTGTCGCTAGCGCGTAAGGCCATCTCTTTAGATCCACCACCACCAGGAATTACACCTACACCAAATTCTACTAAGCCTATGTACGTTTCTGCACTGGCAACAGCCACGTCTGAGTGCATGGTCATCTCACATCCTCCACCTAAAGCCATTTGATGTGGCGCCACTACAGTAGGAATACTACTGTAACGCAATCTCATCACTGTGTTTTGGAATTGTTTGATTGCCATGTTCAATTCGTCATACTCTTGTTCAACGGCCATCATAAATATCATACCTATGTTTGCTCCTACAGAGAAGTTGGTACCGTTATTTGCTACCACTAGACCATCAAAACGGTCTTCGGCAATATCAATAGCTTTGTTGAGCCCAGCGAGAACGTCTCCACCTATAGAATTCATCTTAGACGTAAATTCTACATTTAGAATACCATCACCTATATCATGAACAGTCACTCCAGAGTTTTTAAATACTGGAGCATTAGCACGCAAGTTATCTAGAATAATAAACCCATCTTGTCCGGGTTTCTTTACATAATCTTTATCTGGAATGGAGTAGTAGTAAGTCGCACCGTCTTTTACCTTGTAAAAAGATTCAAAACCTTTTTCAAGCATTTCTATAACCCAAGCTGCTGGTTCTTTACCAATAGCTTTCATGAGTTCTATACCTTTTGTAACGCCTACAGCGTCCCAAACTTGATAGGGGCCATGTTCCCATCCAAAACCTGCACTCATCGCATCATCGATGCGGTATAGTTCGTCAGATATTTCAGGAATTCTATGTTGCACGTAGGCAAACAAGGAGGCAAATGATTTTCTGTAAAAATCACCAGCTTTATCCTTCCCTTTAATTAAAACTGGAAAACGGTCGGTAACGGTATCAATTGATTTGGTCAATTCTAGTGTAGCAAACTTAGCTTTAGGTTGAATCTCGTATTCCATGGAATCAAGGTTCAAGGCTAGAATTTGTTTCTGTCCATCCTTAGAAACATTCTTTTTATAAAAACCTTGACCGGTTTTAGAACCTAACCATTTCTTTTCCACCATGGTATTGATGAAATCAGGAAGTTTAAAGGTGTCTTTATGCTCGTCATTTGGACAGTTTTCATAAACACCATTAGCAACATGTACCAATGTGTCTAATCCTACTACATCTACTGTTCTAAAAGTAGCTGACTTTGCACGACCTATAACAGGACCCGTTAATTGATCAACCTCAGAAACGGTCAATCCCATTTCTTTTACGGTATGGAACAAGCTTTGTATAGAGAAAATACCCACTCGGTTTCCAATAAACGCTGGAGTATCCTTTGCAAGAACAGAGGTCTTTCCTAAGTATTTTTCACCATATTTCATTAAAAAGTCAGTCACTTTAGGATCACAATTAGGACCTGGGACTACTTCAAATAATTTTAAATATCTCGGCGGATTGAAAAAGTGAGTGACTGCAAAGTGCTTCTGGAAATCTTCACTACGTCCTTCATTCATAAAAGAAATAGGAATTCCAGAAGTGTTTGAAGTAATTAAAGTTCCTGGTTTGCGGTACTTTTCAATTTGTTCAAAAACAGACTTTTTAATGTCCAGTCGCTCTACAACCACCTCAATAATCCAGTCGGTATCTTTTACTTTGACAAGATCATCTTCTAAGTTTCCAGTGGAAATTCTACGGGCAAAGGATTGATTGTACAAAGGCGCCGGTTTACTGTTAATAGAAGCTGTTAATTGATCATTAACCATACGGTTACGAACGACTTGGTCTTCTAAATGAAGACCAGTTGCTTTTTCTTTATCCGTAAGTTCTCTAGGAATGATGTCCAAAAGAAGAACTTCACAACCTATGTTTGCAAAATGGCAGGCAATACCGCTTCCCATAATTCCTGAACCTATAACGGTTACATGTTTTATTCTACGTTTTTCCATTTTATTTTTGAACTACTAGAGTTTGTTTTTTGAATATCTTTTTAGAATTAACTATTTCATTGATTTTGAAGGCAACTTCTAGAAAAGTTTCTAATTTTTCAGGTTCAATTTCATCTTTAACCACTTGGTCAAATGTTTTAACCACTGATTTAGAAAAATTGCGCATTTCCATTCCGAAATCGGTTAGATGTATCAAAACACTTCTCCCATCTTCCGGGTTTTTGCGTCTTTCTATAAGTCCTTTATTCTCCATCATTTTAAGAGTACGCGATAGAGAAGTAGCTTCCATTCCCATCTTTGGACCTAAAGAAGTGCTAGGTGTTCCCGTTTCTGGATCAATACTGATAAGTGCAAACCCTGTAGACATGGTACTGCCTTTTACAGAAGCCTGTTCATTATACATTTTTGATACAGACATCCATGTGGCCCGTAAAATGTAATCAATAGTTTTATCTCTCATGGTTTCAATTATACTGCAATATACATTTTTTTGTTATGCACGCATAATAAAAAGCTAATTATTTCAATCGATATAGTGTATTGGGTGCGCTTTCGCGAAAGCTTAAAATGTAAGACAAAAAAAGATCCCAGTTGATACAACTGAGATCCTTTAAATTAGAGCAGGGAACCTTTAATAGTTGATGTATACCCAACTAGCGGAGTCTGGGGTATCAGCATCATTATATTGGATCACATAGAAGTAAACACCGGTTGGCAGCAATCCGTTGCCAGCTAATACTCCTGTATTAGGTATTCCAGCAAATTCTTGATAGTTAGAAGCGGTTGTTTCATAAACTACCGAACCATTGCGATTAAATACCTTTAGGATAAAGTTATTGTACTGTTCTGCAAGACCAGGTATGGAAAAGGTGTCGTTAATCCCGTCATTATTAGGGCTAAAACCTTCGGGGAAAATAATTTCACATCTTTCAAAAATGATTGTAAAAGCAGACGTATTGAAACATCCAGTAGTATTGTTTTCCAGTCTAGCAAATAATAAATCGGTGGTCACTCCCGCCTGAAAAGGAACTACATAAGTGATGGGAAGTGCATTTGTTCCTGCTTGAGCATCAGCATCTGTAGTGTGGTAGGTTATAGTAACATCTGCTGGATTAGCACCATTAAGTATGATCGCATCTTGAACGCTTAGTTCAAATAGGTTTTGATTAAGGTCTACACTATCATCGCAAATATTAGTTAGATCAGGTGCATTTCCTATAGAAGGAGCTTCTTGCACAGTGATCATAAAACTTGTGGTATTGTAACATCCCTCTAGTGTTTCAGATCTTACAAACAGTTCTTCCGTTCCTGCAACGGAGTAAGGAGAGCTTAGAGGATTGTTTCCAGAATTAGCATCATTTAAGTTGTTGTAATAGCTTACGGTATTTAATCCAGAAGGATCGACTTCAAGATCTAGATCCTCAAGTATAAAATCGTTGCTTCCATCCAAAGGCGCATCATCACAAACTTCAATAGCTACAGGAGTTGAAATAGGAGGAACGTCTCGTACTACCAAGTTAAATGGAGCGGTACCAAAACAGTCTGCATCATTGGTATTTTGAAGTCTTACATAAATTACTTGAGGATTTGTAGTGTTTGTAAAAGGTACACTTGTATCTATAGCAGCCATATTCATGTCTGCATCCGATTGAGAATTATGAAGAGTATAAGCCACATCGGTAGGGTTGCCAGCAGTATTGTCAATGACTGATAGGTAACCTGCTAGGTCAAAACCTTCTAAACCATCTTGACTAGAGTCGTCGCATACTTCAAAGTCAGGAATATTTGAAACACTAGGTGTGGTGCTTACAGTTAAGTCAAATGAAGCAATAGCGCTACAACCGTCATCAATAGGTGAGGTATTATTTGAGATACGCACCCATATTTGAATGGTGCCTACAGCCACATCATAGTTATCAGGTAATGGATTGGTATCCATTTCTGCGTCCATCATCGTTGGGTGGTAACTGATGTCAAATGTAGCGGCATCTTGAGTACCTAACACATCTGCAGTAAATTGGGTTAAATCAATTATTTCAGATCCAGAATTATCATCATCACAGTAATCTAATAAAGTCGTATCAATAGGATCAACAATTCCATTTTCAAAAATCGTGATGTCCTGAGTAAAATTTCTTACGTCACCAGATACGTTGGTGACGTTAACAGTTACAGTATAAGTTCCCGCGGTTGCATAGCTATTTTGTACAATTCCAGGTCCAGTAACCGATAAGGTATTTCCATCCCCAAAATCCCACATAGAAGCAGCAACTTGTGGTAAACAAGCGAGCTGAAAATCAGTTATGTCACCCTGACACTGATCACTTACCGTAAAGAAACTTTGAAAATTGGATTGTATAAATACGGGTAAACCTTGCTTACCTATTCCTGGACTGATGTCAAATGCCGTTGGGTTATATGTAGCAGTAGCCGTTTCAGAGTTTTCAATTTTACCTATGGTGGTTTGGTCAAATCGTGATACGTATATATCACCATCTTTTGCAAGTTGTAAAGTGCTTCTTCCTTCAGAAACATTGGCTATTTGAGTTTTGGAAGAAAGTATATTGGCATCATCACATAATTCGTATTGAAAAATCAATTTAGTGCCATTAAAACCATAGGTCGAACTATCGTCGTGATACAGGTATTGAGAAGAGGCAGAGAACTCAGCTCCGTAAACAGGACCTGTATGAAGGGTTAATCCAGCGCCACTTACCTGGCCATTACCAGGATTGAATTCATATAAATATGCTCCAGTAGAGGTCGTACCTCCAAAACCACCGTTTTGATTACAGATTACTAGCTTAGTACCATCAGGGGAAATACGTAACATACCACGGTCACCACTTGTAACACCTACTGGAGTAGGGAACCATCCTTGGTTGGCATTAGAAGATTGTGGAATAGGGGTCGGGAAAACGAAAGATACATTAGGGCCAGGAATACCTCTTACTTCCCAAGTAAAAAGTGCATTAAAATCTCCAGTTCCATTGTTTTGTGCAGTTGCATTACTCTCTGCAAAGGTCATGACATAGGCATTATTAGAGTTGGTTTTGATCGTAGCAGCAACTTTTTCTGCACAACTTTGAAGTAAAACAATATTTTTAATTCCTCCAACGACATCACCTAAGCCACCGTTTAATGCCATTTCAACTCTTGAATAGGATAAAGGACCTCCGCCAGCTGCACCTACGGTAAATATAAAATAGACACCTGGAGTTTCTGGAGCTTTAACTACTATAGCCGATTGAGTCGAAGAAAAATTTCCGTCGAGTCCAGTTCCATTTGGCATAATGGCTCCATTACTATTCCAAACGTTAGATCCATCTGTAAAAAACAACAGGTTGCCATTGTCATCTGATATTACTGCTACACCTTCATCGGTATCATATCCAGAAGTTAGTACTGCGGGGCTATTGGATCTGTTTTGAGGGTTAGGAGTAAATTCTATACCAGCTCCATCACCAAAAATCCACCAAGAAGATTCATTTTGGGCTGAGAGCGATAAACTAAGAGTTAAAGTTAAGGTAAGAAGTAAAAGTCTTTTCATCTTTACATGTAATTGTTTCAGGCTTATCTAAGATAAACATAGCCTGATTTAGGGTTGATATTTGGTTCGTTTAATTCTAATACATAAAAATAGGTTCCGGTTGGAAGCTTTTCTCTCGAGTGGAATAAACCACTGTTAGAAGTGCCATCCCAACCGCCAGAATTGTTATCTCCTTCCCATATTTTTTGTCCGTACCTGCTAAATATATACATTTTATGGTTAGCATAGATATTATAAAGACCAGAAACGATAAACGTATCATTTAATCCATCACCGTTAGGAGTAACCACATTAAAAACTTCTACAGGACAATTTTTTATCTGTATCAAAAAGGAATAAATCTGGAAGCAATTTGGATTGGATACGCGCACAAAAATTTCTTGAGTAGGAAATAGATTGGTGTAATTCGAAGGATTTAAAATAGAGTTTTGATCTTCTAGCGCATCTACCTCTAATTCATAAAAACGTATTGTTTGATTGTTATTGGTAGAAATAATCCCACCAATTTCCGTCAAGTCAAATACAGCTTTATCAAAACCCTCCTCACAAACTTCTAATAGAGGGGGAAAGCTATTGATAGCAACTTGTTCCAATACTTCTATAGTCTTTGTAATAGTAAAGACTTGAACTAAGGTCTCTACTGTTGCTGAGATGGTATAAACTCCTGGAGCTGAGAATAGATGAAAAGGGTTGAGTTCATTGGAGCTATTAGCAGCTCCTGAGGCAGCATCTCCAAAATCCCAAACTACAGAAACTAAGTTTGCAGAGCTATTGATACTAAAAGATTGTTCTTCAC
Source organism: Nonlabens sp. (assembly GCF_018401815.1). Lineage (GTDB taxonomy): Bacteria > Bacteroidota > Bacteroidia > Flavobacteriales > Flavobacteriaceae > Nonlabens. Next base: position 503,057 of record NZ_JAGYKG010000002.1, on the reverse strand, counting down.
CAAAGCAATGATCTAGTGCTTCAATCTCTCCATTTAGTAAAAAGGATTGCACAAAAATAGGCAACCCATACCATGCTGTGGTATTTTGAGTTAAAGGAAAAGAGTTAAAAGTATAAGTTGCATTGGTTCCTGCGTCATCCGGATTATTAATTACACTCAATGCATTTTGTTGAAATCTAGAATGGTAGATTTTATTGTCCAGCCCCAATTGAAGCGCACCTCTAAAAGGCGTGATGTTATCCTGATGAATAACTGTAGCACTAGTGGCAATATTAGAAGCTGTTAAGTCATATTGAACAATTTCGCCTCTTATTAATTCAAATATTTGAGTAGTGGAGGCATTCATATAATCCACTTCTGCATATAAAAATTGTCCATTTCCAGAAAATTCTACGCCATAAATGGACCCACCATCTTGTCTAGTCAACAAGGGTTGCGGATTTGAAACAACACCTGTAGCATTATCAAAGTCGTATAGGTATAACTCGCCACCGTTAGCATAAGCAGCGCTGCGTGCCGTTAAAATATCTGTAATTCCGGCAAACTCTGCTGTGGTATTATTTGAAAAATGAGCGGCAACCAGTCTATTACCTCTAGCGTTGACCTTAATATACCCTCGCATGGCAGCTACATCAACATTTGTTATAGGTGAAGTAATCAACTCTACAAAAGGAGCCACTTGAGAAATAACAGGACTCGTACTTAAACCACTGGCGGTTAATTCAAAAGAATAAAACAAATCTTGAAACTGCGAAATGATCCAAAATCCATCACCCGTATCGTTTGAAATAGCGGTTAGTTTTTCTGAAGTTATTGGGAGTAAATTGATATTCTTATTAAGTGGATCTATATCTCCGGTGCCTCCATTTAATGACATATCTACGATAGAATAGTGCAGTCCTTCTGTATTGCGGTAGACCAAATCATCAGTATCTACGGTAAAGACATAATATAAATTAGGAGTTCCAGGTAATGGAACGATGATAGCGCTGCTGGTACTGGAAGAGTTTCCTTTTAGACCAGTTCCGTTGGGCATTACGATATGAGCAGCGTCATAAACTAATGAGCCGTCTGTATAGAATAATAAATTACCGAATTCATCAGAGATCGTAGCACAACCTTCTCCAGTTATTAATTGGCCATCATTAATAGCTACAGCACTCCCGGTATTAAAATCAATCCCTGCGTTGATCCCAAAATACCAGAAGGAGGATTCTAGTTGCGCTTTCGCGAAAGCGGAACAAACAAAAACGAAAAAATATAAAATATACTTCATTGCTCTATTCTACGGTAAAAATAGGCAAACTGAATTTATCTTTTTAAAGCAAAGTGAGAAGAAAAGATTGTTCCGTCTATTAACGTAGCTTTGAACCAATAATCGCTGGAAGGTAAAGGAGTGCCGTTATAGGTTCCATCCCAGCCCGGACCTTGCGGGGAAACTTGCTTTAACATTTTTCCGTATCGGTCAAAAATAAAAATTTCAGAATTGGGTTCAAAAACTACAGAAACACCTATTAATTGCCAGTAATCATTATATCCATCATTATTAGGAGTAAAAAAACGAGGATAACCCACAATACTGAAATCTTGAGTGGTAGTACCACATCCGTTTTTATCCCTTACATAGGCGGTATAAAATCCAGGCGCAATGTTGTTAAAAATAGGGCTGTCTTGATAAGAGGCTTCTAAATTGATGCGGTATTCATAATCACCCAATCCAGTTACATTAATGGTTGCAGATCCACCACTTCCCGTACCTGCATTTATAGTTTCTATACTAGTAATAGTTGCAGGCTCACTTATGATTACCGTAATCAGTCTATCTTTAGAACAGCCTTCTAGGTTGAATACGGTCACACGATAATCACCACCAGCAGTTACAGAAACAGATGCTGTTGTAGCTCCAGTATTCCATAAATAGGTGTAGTCACTTACAGATCCAGTTAAGAGGCCGCTATCAAGAATTAAAGCTTGCGGATTGTTACCACAGTAATCATACAATTCGGTTAATTCTATAACCGGTAGTGCCTTCACTGTTAATAACACCTCGCTGATTCCAAAACAGTTTCCATCTGGAGATTCAGCTCTTGCAAAAATGATTTGATTATTGGGAATTGTGTTGGTCAGTAGATTCGGTAGAACGTTTTGCTCGGTTAACGCATCATTTAAGGATGTGTAATAATTTACAGTCACGTTTGATGGAGCATTAATCAACACATTGTTATTGGCAGTAGACAGATCAAACACTGCAAGACCATCCTCGATTCCGTCATCATCACAGATCGACAATTCAGTGTCTTGAGCATCGCTAGCACTAACGGATAAAGTAATAGTAGAAGTAGTATAGCATCCAGTGAGATCATTAGTAACTCTGGCAATGATGTTTTGCATAGGAGTAAGGTTGGTATAACTCACATTATCCAATGAATTTATATTGGTGTCAGCATCGTTTTGATTATTAAAATAGGAGACATTAACATCTAATGCGTTTGCACTGATTGAATCATCAAAACTCATAAAACTAAACACAGTTCTTCCATCTGGAATCCCGTCTTCGTCGCATTGAAAGGCGGAGAAGTCGTTAGCTACAGGTTTAGGATTAACAATTAAATCAAAAGATTGATTGGTATCAGCACAACTGGGTTCTAAAGCGTTTTCTATACGGATAAATAAGGTTTCATTAAAAGGGGTCGTATTGGTATAATTCAATACCAACGCGCCAGAGTTAGTGTCTGCATCATTTTGTGAAGAATGGTACGAGATATTAAAATCAGCCGCATTTTGAGAGCCTAGTATCGTATTGGTCTGGTTGCTCAAATCAAAAGTCATCACACCATCATAATCGTCATCACAAACCTCTAAATCAGTTACCAGATTAGAAATGGGTTGATCAAACAATTTTAAATCAAAGGTTAAGGTTTCATAACAGCTGGCGCTATTACTGTTATAAATTCTAGCAATAAGTGTTTGTTGAGGGACACTTACTAGGTAGGGAGTAGTAATAGCATTTCTGTTCAAATCGGCATCTGCTTGATCAGTAAAATACCGCACGGTAAAAAGGTTAGGGTCTTGAGTACCTAAAATTTGTGGTGTAGCAAATAAGTCTAAATCAACTATTTCTCTGCCGTTTAAATCAGCATCACAGGCAATGATATCGCTTATGGTATTTGCGACAGGAGTGTCATAAATCTGTACATTTTTACGATAGACTCTGGTACTTCCGCCTCTGGTTAATGATAAAACCACATTGTAAATTCTAGCAGTAGCATAAATGTGAGTTGGGTTTTCTAGGGTCGACGTGTTGCCATCACCAAATTCCCATAGCACAGAATCTGGTGGGGTGTCTGATTGAAATTCAAATGTGGTACCATCCCCTAAACACAGATTTTCTACTTCTATCAAAGCAAAGAAACTTTGAATAAAAGGAGGTAACCCTTGAGCTGACATGCGCCCAGCCAAAGGAATGGCATCGTGTTGGTAATTACAACCAGTACCTACGACATTAGGATTGTTAATAACCCCTAAAAAGTTTCTCCCTAGGGTAAAAGTGTCAGCAAGAGCTCGGTAAATTTTCCCATCGATACCCAATTGTATGGCGCCTCGGTAACCTGGACGTGTATCAATTTCCATACCATTCAAAAATGGAGCTGCTAGATTTGCTGGAGTAAGTTCAAATTGATAAAGAGTAGAGGAATGATTTGCTGGATTATTTCCAAAAGTATCATTAGAAGCTGTAATGTACAATAAGCTGCCGTCTGGTGAAAACTCTGCTCCATAACCAGCTTGGTTAGAAGTAGTTAAGTTTATAGCCCTTTCATTAGAAACGATTCCAGTGCTTTGATCAAAATCATAGATATAACTTTGAGCACCCATGGTACAAGAAACTAGAAAGCGACCGTCTGGTGAGAATTTTAGATACCCCCTTCTTGCTAAAGTAGGAGTAGCAACAGTTGAAATAATAGGTATTGGATTCACTCCAGTGGCAGAAACAGTAAATGTGTGGAATGAATCAAAAAAGCCAAAACCTGTAGAGTTAGCATAAGTAGTTACAAATATTTCATCATTAACGGCGTGATTAATTGCGGTCAGTTTTTCAGAAGCCTCATCTACTAACGATGGCGGATTGTTGATATCGGTAGTTACCTCTCCGAGTCCAGAATTACCTCTCATGTCTACTTCGTAATAATGAACTTTATCACCACCACCCTGATTTCCTGGTGGGAGATCCACAGTGAAGATATAATAGATATTGGCATCTTGAGGTTTTGGAATAATAATCGCGCTTTGGCTGCTAGATGGATCCCCTCTTAATCCTTGACCATTGAGCATGATTTGATGGGTGCGATCATACACGATAATTCCATCAGTATAAAACAACAGCTGTCCATTCTCATCTGAAATGGTAGCACAGCCTTCGTTGGTTGAAACCTGACCATTAGTTAAGGGGGTTACCACTCCAGTTGACGGATCAAAATTAATACCAGCATTGAATCCAAAATACCAGTTCGATGCCTGTAATTGAGCACTTACCATTCCGCAAGACAATGTGATGGACGCAATAATTAAGGAAAATAAGAATTTCTTTTTCTGCATATGCGAATTTAACACACCTGTATCACAATTAATACTTTTTTAGTAATTCTTCATTTAGTTGCAGTCCTATAAAATGTAACTTACAAATCTCTTCTTTTTAGTAAGGCATAAGACCAGTATATAAATAAAGCACTCCAGATACTTACGGAAAGGATATCAATCCATTCCATATCATAAGTAAAATCCAGGCCTTGGATATCTATTTGTTTTATTGTAGAAGAAATCAAATCAATTTTAGTTACTGGCTCTTTGATTAAATTAGACATGGCGTTAAGTGGTAAAATGTGTAACAACCAATCATAAATATGCGTTTCATAGAGTTGATCTACACCTCTAGCAATTAAATTTAATACAGCTTCAAAGATCCACCATACAGCTACGAACCCTAAAGCAAAGGCGCTTCTTTTTACTAAAATACCCGCAAATAGGCAAAAACAAAAGAATACCAAATGGGCTAAGAAGAACGCTCCGAGATATCCCATTTGGGAGAAAATTATGGAGGCCTCATTAAAGTCAGAATAAATCAAGCCTAATATTAAAGAGGCTAAGAATACGATCAAAGTAGTGAGTATAGCCAGAGTAAGCGCTAAATAAAACTTAGATAGTATTAATTCCTTTTTACTTAAACCATCTATCAAGTTTTGCTTTAACGTTCTATTACTGTATTCATTTGCCGTTAAGGATACGATCACTATCGCAATAAAAATCTTAAGAAAGCTGGTGAAGTAAGTACTCACGTGCCAGATCAATGGAAAATTAAATATTCCTAAATCGGAGAAGCTGCCATTAAAGCCATTCAATTTGATTCGTATCATGCCCGAAAGCATTAATAGGACTACTATAGCTAAATAAATAATGGTAAGTGTTTTGCTGCTTTTACTGTATCTGAATTTGTGAAACTCGATGTCTAATAATCTTTTCATGGCCGGGATTAGTTTTGGTTGGTTAACTCAATGAATTGGTCTTCGAGACTTTGTTTTTTATGAAATAGCTTGCATAGAATAATACCGTTTTCAAAAGCTTCTTTATTGATTTGTGTAAGATCTACGTCTTCATAAAGTGTTACTTCTAGACCATCATCGTGTACCGTGATGCTTCCAGCATAGGCTTTAGTTTTAAGAAAATGATGCAGGGCTTCTCTGTCAACTGCGTCAATAACTATAGAACCGTGATTTCTATTCATTTCATTTACGGGACCTGAATACAACATTTTACCTAAGCGTAATACCACTACGTCGGTGCATACTTTCTCTACTTCATCAAGTAAATGAGACGCCAGAAGGATCGTAGTTCCATTGGCGGCTATTTTTTGGATAATATCCCGTATTTGTCTTATTCCCTGAGGGTCTAAGCCATTAGTTGGTTCATCAAGGATCAATATTTCCGGATCATTGAGCAGGGCACTTGCAATCGCAAGGCGTTGTTTCATCCCCAAAGAGTAGGTTTTAAAAGCCGAATGCTTGCGCGAAAGCAAATCTACAAGAGCTAATTTTTCTTCTATTTTATAAGGCGCTATATTTTTAATTTTACAGACCAGCTCTAGATTTTGAATCGCACTCATGCTGGGATAAAAATTAGGTCGCTCTATAATAGCTCCTATTCTTTTTAAGGCGTCATGATTAGAGGTGCTTCCTTCAAACCATCTATAATCGCCACTAGTGGGATTCACTACGTTGAGTACCATTCCTAAAGTGGTGGATTTACCACTGCCGTTAGGACCCAGAATTCCATAGACATGGCCTTTTTTTATTTTAAATGAAATATGATCCACTGCGGTGAGCGAACCATATTTTTTATGAAGTTGATTAATTTCAAGGATGGTTTCCACTAATAAAGTTTTTTTGTTGTATTATGGGACTGCAAGAAACACCAAATGTTACACTAGTGATGTCTAATAAGATCCTCAATGATAAATTACTCTCTAATAAGAAACCTACATTTCCTATTGGAACCTCCTTATCAGATTACCTAAAAAGATACAATAGAGCTACTTCTATCCCAGTTTCCTATGATGATTTATTGAGGTTTGCGGGTTGTATTACTGTTTATGATAAAAATGATGAAGACACTTTGTGGGTGCGCTGTTTTTATTCTGATTCTGATCGGGAGCAAATAGATGGCCATTTAAAAAGAATTTACGATATTCTTCACAGTGATGGACGGGACAAATCATTGGATTATCTCAATGTAGACGCTGTGGATTACTGCACCTTTGGTAATACAAAACCATTTCGTATCCGGATACGAAATATTCTTAACGATGGATTTACCTATTTCTATGTAAAAAAAGCAGATGCTTCAAGAGTCTATGGATTAGAAGTAGAACATTTATTATCACCTCACCGCATTAATTTTTTAGTGTATAAGAATACCTTAATTGAAGAACATATCGCGGGTATTCCAGGTGATGAATTCATAGAGAATTATATGGAAGATTGCGATCAGCAAGAGCTGACTCAAATAGCTAAAGAGTTTGTCAAATTTAATGAACGTTGCTTGATCCGATTATTAGGAGATATGAGGTCGTATAACTACGTGGTTATTCCAACTCATGATTTTGACAGAGTTAGTTATGCGATACGCGCTATAGATTTTGATCAGCAAAGTTATGAAGGCAACTTAAAAGTATACCGACCGCAATTTTTTAAAGAGAATTTAGCAATGGTTACTAATGTAGCAACTCATCTTAAGAGCGAAAGTATTGAGCAATATAAAAAAGAAGAAAGGGCACTGATTGCAAAACGATTGATTAATACCCAAAAACGATACCGACAGTTGATAAAATGCATGAAGGCCGATTTTATATCAACTCCTTCAAAGTTCAAACAACTTAAGAAAGAGCTTCATGACTTTACGGGAGATATAGCGTTTAAATCTACTAGAAGTATGGGTGGTGTATTAAACACGGCAATGGAATTCGTAAAAAGAAACTATCATGATGCCGATTATGAAAATAAATTCAGGATATAAGTTACAAATGGCAAGAACCAAGCATTTATAACCTAAAACTAAAGCGGCCTTCACAAAGAAAACCTGAGTTGTATTCCATCAAGAATAAAAATCAGGTTTTTTTAAACCTAATTTTTTATTTTTTCTCTTCTCGATTGAAGTAAACGAGATAATAATACATTTGTTTTTCTTCGTCCCAGCCTTTTTCTATAAACTTCTCTGCACTGCTAGAATTGGTAAAATCCATCTTTATTTGTACATGAGTGTCTAGATGGATAACACTTTTGATCCCTCTACGCGCAGCACTTACTGCAGTATTAGAAATAGGGAATGTGGACACATCTTCTATAGAATGTTTGGCGCCTTTTTCTAATTTATAATTTTTAAATTCCGGAATCAAGTCAGGGTTTTCTAGTGTTTCATTTAAGAAAGCCGATTCTTCAAAAGTGTCGTTTTTAGCAAAGTGATTTACCGCACGGTTCATAAACATGACTTCTTCCTTCTTATCTTCGGCTGGTAATACCACGTCCTTTGCAAAGTCTTGACAAAATTTCAAATACTTCTTTGTAAAGAAATTTTCGTCCTCAAAAACATCAACTCCCAAAAAACTTTCCAGCCAGTACTTAGCATCATAACGATTAGAATCAACAGAAAGAATCTTGTACCCGGCTTCTTCTTCTACGTTTAAAATAATAGCTCCTTTGTCTAATTTGTTCAAATTAACGCCTTGTTGAAGAATCATTTTTAGATCTGTTTCTCCTTCTTCAAACTGTAAAAACTCTTGTTTGATCTCACTTTTGAAAATCCCTATCGCGTTGGTCTTATTGTTGTCCACCATAACATTATCAAAATAACATATATACACTTCTCCACTTCGTATGTGTGGATGGTCTGATTGTTCATAGAGGTGTTTTGCCATCTTCTTACTGTTTTCTAGTAGAGATGCTGGTGTGGAGAATATCGCTTTCGCGAAAGCGTACATTTCATGAAACTCTAAGTCATCTTCATGAAAGAAACTGTAATAGGCTTCTTCTTTAGAGCGAAAAGATTTCAAGAAATATTCCTTTAAAAGGGAGTGCATCTCATCATCCAAACTTGTAGAACTGTTGGAAGTAAGTAAAGCCTCTCCTTTATTTTTATTACCTACACGATGTATGGCAAGATTTTCAATTCTAGTATTGTATAAATTGATCATAGTTTAATAGAGGTCATTTTCATCAAAGGATTCTTCATCATAAAATTCTTCATCTTCATCATCGCTGTATGCTTCGTCATCGTCGTCATCGTGAAAACGAGGGTCTGCTTCAAATTCTTTATCTGGTGCACTGTCTGGTAATTCACCTACAGAAAATATGACTCGCGGATAAGTAGTACCCGGATGATGAGGAACTGCATCTGCTAATTCAACAGAAAAGGTCCACAAACTCAAGAAGTCATAAATATAGATCATTCTTGTTTTCTTTTTACTTAGGGCTTTTTCCAAAAGCGTATCGGCCATCTTTTTTACAGGTGCCATTCCACCACTCATATCAAAAAGACAGTATTCCTCGCCTTGATTCCACTCTTCATCACTGGCATAGAAACTAGCCATTTCATCACCTTGCAGCTGGAAAGCTTGCACAATCACATTATGAAACTCTTCTAAAGTGCTTTTTTCATCTATCTCAATGTCTCTAAAACAGTCGTCGTTTGCATCGAGAAGAACTCGTAATCTATAGATCATTTACTCTAATTTTTAAGGATGGCAAAGATAGGATTTTTGAGTAGGAACTTGAACTTGAAATCGAATTTGAATTTGAAGATCATTGGAGTTTTTTTTATGGTTTAAATATCTTAACTTATTGCTCACGTGCACCTGCATAATACTTCATATAACAAGCCTGTTATAGTAAAGGCTACGCAAAGAATCACCTACAATAAGGCTTATTCTTTTTTCAGTTCATCAATTCTTTTGATATAGGAGTCATCTCCACTTATTTCAAAGGCTTGAGTGAAAAACTTTATGGCATTCTCCTTGTCATTATTTCTTATATAATAGGTTGCCATAGCGCTATAAGCATCGGCATTTTCAGGATAATATTCGAGGGCAAAATCAAAGTACATCTTTGCTTTGTCCATTTGTTCCATATCCATATTCATATCGCCTTGTATATACAATAGGAAATAGGGTAAGGGGGGTACAGAATAACCAAAATAAGTTTGGAGTTTGTTTTGACGGTATCTAAGGACCTTTGTAAGCTCTTCGACCGTTGTAGTAGGCGTGTTGTAGGCATCAACATGTTCCAATTGATACCATTGAAAAATAGAAATTAAACCATCCATAATAGAGGGAACAGCAATAGTTCCATGTAACTCTCTCGGATAAAACTTCCATTCAAAAGATAATTCATTTTGCTTGCTACTATTCAAAAGTTCTGAAAAAGCAAGATTTGATCGTGCAAATAAGGTAAAGTCTGTGGTGTCCTTTTTAACTTCCTCTAAAGTCATATTTGGCTTCTGCATATGCACTTGACCGCCAAGAGACATAAATAAGGCCTTGCCTTTATAATTAGTGCTTGAAATTTTATCTGTTGCTTCTTTAAGTAGTTTTTGGTTGTCCCAATCTAAACTAGGATCAATGGCTAAATAATTTGAAAATTGATGTGGCTGATGAACTAAGGAATACAAGGTGAATAGTCCTGCATAAGAATGGCCAATTAAAGTTCTAAAATTAGTAACCGGATATTTCTTTTCTACAAATGGAATTAACTCAGTTTCTAAGAATTTACTAAAATTGGCTGCCTCTCCATTTTGTTGTTTAAAGGGCATTCCATACATCTCGGTTACTTTTGATGTAGTCAAGTCCCGCATTCTATTCTTATCGTTTGAAACACCTACAATAACCATTTCTGGAATAAAACCACCACTGTAAAACCTATGAACATTAGTTACATTAGGTAAGAATACTTCACCATCTAGCACATAAACTACCGGATACTTTTTATCTTCTGCAGGATTATAATCGGCTGGCAGTTGAATATAAATTTCTCGGTATTCATTTAGTGTTTTGGAATAGAGGCTATCTAGAGTACCTACTTTTTGTAAAAACTGAAGATCGGAATCCGTTTGCCCATTTGTAAATTGTTGAAGCAAAAAGAGCATTACAATAGCTGCTACTATTTGTATCTGATTCATAAAGTTGACTTTTTGTGAATACACATTTGAATTTGTTTTTATTCCAGACGCATTTCTGAAAGTAGCTGTTGTCAACTGACTTCCAATAAGCACCAGTAGAATGATACATAGGTATAGGTTTACAATTCAAAACGTTCATCAGAGAAGACAGATGGATTGCCAGTGGATTTCTAATTATTATTTTTTAGATTTTTTCAACCTCTTTTCTTCCTTTTTTTCTTTTGGAGTTTTGGTAGCTTCTTTTTTTACGTTTTTCTTGGAGTCTTGACTTTTTGCCATGATGTTATTTAGTTAATGAGAAAACATTTCTTTGTTGAACTTTTAAATATAGTTCTATTATTGAATCCATGTATATGCCTTTTAAAAGAATGTGAAATCTTTTATATGGTTAAGGTGTTTGCATTGACGCTTTCGCGAAAGCGTCAATGCAAACACTTATTTTAGAAACACCTTGACTTCATATGGAAACCTCATAACGGTAGCGTCAGCTAAAATTAGGCGCTGAATACACTAGTATCACTAGATCCCACATAAATTGGAAACACTTATTGTTCTTTTCTAAAACTTTTTTATTGATGCTGTGTTCTATTTTGAAAAGAACTATAAACTAGTAAGGCAAGTGGATTTCTTATTTTAATGCCACTCGCAATCGCATCCACAAATAAAACTGCATTCCTAGAATTAAGGAAGCAACTACCAAATGCACTGCTTGAGAACCGAAAGGGAAGTCCAAATAATTCATAAAGACTCCGCTTAGAATCGTGACAATAAATAACGAAGCGAGAACGGAATAGGATTTTTTAGGATGATGGAAGATATGAACCGCTCTATAAATAAACCAACCGTGAAGCACCAGCACTAAAATAGAATAACTTCTATGAATTAAGAAAACCAAAGGGCCCTTTTCTAACCACTCTGAACTTAGTGGGTATCCAAAAAGATCTACTTGCTCATCTATAAATTGGCGTACTTGGGTCCCCATAACTACTTGAATGAGAGTGAGTATAATTAACCCAGCGACAGTACGCACCATTGTTTTATTGCTTGTATATCGGTAGTCTATTGGTTTTACTTCATGAAGCAAATAAATAAGCAATCCTACAATTAATAAAGCAGCGATCATGTGAAAGGTAATGAGCGCAGGAGAAAGATTGGTATCCACAACAATTTTACCTATTACGGCTTGAATACCCATAGAAAGTACCGAGACAAAACTAAGAATAGTAAGTCGTGGTCTTTTCTTAAGGTAGCGTAAGGAAAATAAAAACATGATAAAGACAACTAGGCCCCCCAATGCGCCAATGAGTCTATTAATATATTCGGTCCAAGTATGGTATACGTTAAATACCGAGTAATCGTGTTTGGTATACGGTTCCCAGTTTTGTGGTTGGTAACTGGCACCAGTAAAAAAATCTTCTTTGGCCACCCGCAGTTCCTTATCAACGATAATGACCATTCCTTCTTTATAAGGAGTATCTGGAGAGAACTCTATTTCCACTTGCTCAGTAGGGGGGATCCAATACCCAAAACACTTTGGCCAGTCTGGACATCCCATACCGCTCCCAGTCATTCGTACAATAGCTCCGGCAACAATAATTAAATAAATAATAACAATACTGGCCATGAGCCACCAGCGGTAACGCTTTTCGGAAAAGAAGTTTTTGATCTTTTGGTTCATTTAGTTTAATCTGTTTTTTAGCTTTTCTTCCCAAATGGCAGAATTAATTCTGCCCTTTGGGAAACATAACTTGCCTGCGGCTTTTTTTATTTAGCAGAATACTTCTACAAGCTTAGCACATGGGAATTCCGCTTTTTTTAATTTCTTTTCCAATTTCAATTTCGAGTTCGAGTTCAAGTTCAATTTCGAGTTCATCAATGCATTCGATCACCTCGTACTTCAAGATGAGGTAAAAAACCAGCTTCATGATCCAACCAATACTGCCATCTCGTCATCACTTTTTCTTCTTCAAAAAAGCTTTTGGCAAGCTGAAGAAACAATTTGTAATGAGCTGCTTCAGCCACCATGAATTGATGATAGAACTCTTTTAAATCGGTATCTACTAGTTGTTGAGAAAGGATTTTAAAACGCTCACAACTGCGTGCTTCAATAAGCGCACAAATCAATAACTGATCCAAAAACAACTGATCACGTCCAGTGCCTTTTGGTTTTCCTTTCATCAATTCTTTGATGTATTGATCGGGGCGTTGTATACCAAGAGTTAAGCCTCTTTTCTTTAACTCTGCCAAAACCATTCTAAAATGCCCCCATTCTTCGGTAACTATAGGGGAAAGGGCTTCTACAATTTCAGGTTTATCAGAATGCATTTGAATAATAGAAATGATCGTACTCGCCGCTTTTTGTTCACAAAAGGCATGATCTGTTAGTATATCCTGCAGGCTCATAGCAGCAAGATCAACCCATCGCGGATCTGTAGGTAGGTTCAACCCTAAAGTTGTTTTAGAAACAGTATTTTCCATAATACAAAGGTCGTTTAGAATGTTGATTTATAACAAGAATAAGTGATAATATTCATCCTCCTAGAATTGTACACCATTAGATCCATGCTGATAAGTTGACATTTCCGATTCATAGAACAAGGTTCAAAAGAAACCTGCTATTGTTTCATTCGTCAATAGTAAAGCACATAGAATCAATTGCTCATTTTTTTTAAAAAAAACTTTAGGATTTGAGAATAGGGGAAGAGCTTTGATTTTAAAATAAGAGGTTGTTATTCTAGCTTTCGCGAAAGCGGTAACCACAAACTAAAAAGGCTGATTGCGACTGTAAACTAATACTTACCTTTGCAGCCTTAACTTCATCATACATCATGCTTGTAGAGACAGCTGCAAAATCCGTTGCATTTTATACCTTAGGTTGTAAACTCAATTTTAGTGAGACCAGTACTATTGCTCGTTCTTTTGAGCAAGAAGGGTTTCATAAAGTTGACTTTGAGCAAAAAGCAGACATTTATGTGATCAACACCTGTAGTGTTACTGAAAATGCAGATAAGCGTTTTAAATCCATAGTAAAAAAGGCACAGCAAGTAAATGAGGAGGCTTTTGTTATTGCAGTGGGTTGTTATGCACAACTGCAACCAGAAGAACTGGCTGCTGTAGACGGTGTTGATCTCGTCCTAGGCGCAACAGAAAAATTTAAAATTACCGATTACCTGAATCAATTGTCAAAGGAACAACCTACTCAGGTGCATTCCTGCGAGATTGATGAAGCCGATTTCTATGTGGGATCTTATTCCATAGGAGATAGAACCAGGGCATTTTTAAAGGTACAAGACGGTTGCGATTATAAATGCACTTATTGTACTATACCATTGGCACGGGGGATTTCGCGCAGTGACACTTTAGAAAATGTGATGAAAAACGCACGCCAGATAAGTGATCAAGGAATCAAAGAAATTGTTCTTACCGGAGTGAATATAGGAGATTATGGAAAAGGGGAATTTGGCAATAAACGTCATCAGCATACTTTTTTAGACCTCGTTCATGCACTGGACACTGTAAAAGGGATTGAACGCTTGCGTATTTCTTCCATTGAACCTAATTTATTAAAAAACGAAACCATCGAATTTGTCTCTGGAGCCAATGCTTTTGTTCCGCATTTTCATATTCCCCTTCAAGTTGGTAATAATGAGTTGCTCGGTAAAATGAAGCGCCGTTACAATAGGGAACTGTATACAGATCGAGTGAGTAAGATCAAAGAGGTCATGCCAGACTGTTGTATAGGAGTGGATGTTATCGTGGGTTTTCCAGGCGAGACTGATGATCATTTTCTCGATACGTATAATTATCTGAATGAGTTAAACATTTCTTACTTACACGTTTTTACCTATTCAGAACGAGAAAACACACCAGCTGCCACTATGGAAAATGCGGTTCCACTTAAGGTGCGTAAAAAGCGTTCTAAAATGCTGCGCGGTCTCTCTGTGAAGAAACGACGTGCTTTTTATGAAAGCCAACTAGGAAAAACCAAAACGGTACTTTGGGAAGCTGATAATAGAGAGGGATTTATTCATGGATTCACAGAGAATTATGTAAAAGTAAAATCCTATTGGAATCCAGAATTGGTTAACGAACTCCAAAAAGTGCAATTGGTTGCTATTGATGAGGATGGGCTGGTAAGAATAGAACCAGCAGATTAACTATCAAAATCTCTACTACAAGATAAAAATAAATTAAACTTGCACTCGTTATCTCATTAGCAGTTTTTTAAAGCCATTTAATGCGTCATTTGTTTCTTCTTATTTTTATATGTTCCGCTTTCGCGAAAGCGCAAATAGGAGGACAATCAACTTACCAATTCTTAAATTTGGTTTCCGGTACTAAACAGGCAGCTTTGGGCGGCAGGGTATTGACTGGTGTGGATTACGACCCTACTTCTGGAATCTACAATCCAGCGACCATCAATCCAAAAATGGATAATCAATTACAAGTTAATTATGTCAATTATTTGGGTGACGTGAGTTACGGTACCGCAAGTTATGCGTACACTTGGGATCGACACGTACAGACTTTTCACGCTGGAGTGACTTATTTGAACTATGGGAAATTTGACGGATATGATGAGCAGGGGAATTCTACAGGAGAATTTGGCGGAAATGAAGTTGCTGTTTCTATGGGGTACAGTTATAACATTCCATGGTCCGATTTTTATGTAGGAGCTAACTTAAAATTGATCTCTTCTAAACTCGATAGGTATACCTCTTTTGGTGGTGCAGTGGACATAGGAGTACTTTATTACAATGAAGATAAAGCAGTAAGAGCAGCGCTTGTGGTGCGTAATTTAGGAACCCAATTCACTCCTTATAACGAGATTTATGAAGATTTGCCTTTAGAGATAGCTGTAGGATTTTCTAATACGATGAAAAACCTTCCCTTAAGACTGCATGTTACCTTGGAGAATCTTCAACAATGGAATATTGCTTTTTCAAACGACGCTAATGCGCAAACTGATCTGGATGGCAATGTCACTGAAGACCAACCTGGTTTTGTCAATAATGTTTTACGTCATACGGTTTTGGGATTAGAGATTTTCCCCGAGCAAATTTTTGAAGTGCGATTGGGTTATAGTTTTAGAAGGGCAGAGGAGTTGCGTATTGAAAATACTAGAGCCTTTTCTGGAATCAGTGCCGGATTTTCTTTAAAAATGAACAACTTGCGATTTAGCTATACCCATGCGAGGTATACACTGGCTTCACATACAAGCCTATTTGGTGTTAATATTAATTTACAATAAATGAGTAAAAAAATAACTATTGCCATTGATGGGCATTCCAGTACTGGTAAAAGTACCGCTGCAAAGCAACTGGCTTTGAAATTGCACTATGTTTATGTAGATACAGGGGCCATGTACAGAGCGGTTTCCTATTTCGTTTTACGCGAAGGGCTGCTGGTTCAAGGTAACTTAGACAAGCAACAACTCATTGAACAACTTAAGGATATTCGCATCAGTTTTGTTTTTAATAAAGACACTAATAATGCAGATGTGCATTTGAATGGAGAAAATATTGAAAAGCAAATACGTACGCTGGAAGTAAGTAGTGTCGTAAGTAAGGTGGCGGAAATTCCTGAAGTACGCGCCAAACTCGTGGAACAGCAAAAAGCAATGGGTGAGAAGAAAGGCATTGTTATGGATGGTCGCGATATAGGAAGTGTGGTGTTTCCAGATGCCGAACTCAAAGTATTTATGACCGCAGCGCCTGAAATACGCGCGCAAAGGCGTTATCTAGAGTTGGTAGAAAAAGGCGGTGATGTTTCTCTGGAAGAGGTACTTAACAATGTGGTAGAAAGAGATCATATGGATTCTTCTAGGGAAGACAGTCCGCTGATACAATTGCCAGAAGCAAAATTACTAGACACGTCAGAAATGACTCGAGAAGAGCAATTTGAATTATTGGTTTCTTGGGCTGAGGAGGCAATAGAAAAAGCGTAGTTATTTTCGTGTCATTCCCCACTCGATGCGGAATCGCTTAGAAGTGTTCTTGATTTGTTTTTTAATAACAGCCTCATCAAGTCCATACATTCATTCGAAGTCATTTTGCTTCACAATCCTGCAATCAACTCTAAAGGAATTGCATCATAACCGACTTGTTTAGAGCGAGGTTTTCCTTGATATGCGCTGATGCATTTAATGAAAAGAGAATAATTGAGTGTGCCTGATGATTTTTACTGTATAAAATATTGAAAAACAAATGGTTGTGATGGTGTAAAAGCAGTAAGTAATTTAATAACTTTTAAGTGTTTAGTCCAGTAGTGGTAGGTGAGAGATTTTAGTAATGATTCCGCTTTCGCGAAAGCGATATAAAAAACAAGCTATTTCATGCAATGAGGTATTGGTAATGAGGAAAAAAGAACGTATTTTTGCAAACCCAAATCGAGAACAAGGAAACCGGTTGGGAATCAAAACGTTATAACCATATCTTCTAGAGCAGTTCTGTGAGTTTCCGAAAGTCTTTAGAATACAAATTTTAATCAGCAAACAAATCATGGCTGAAGAAACAAACAAACAAGAACTTGAAGCTGTACAAGAAGGTGCAACTGATATCCAAGTTCAAGAACAAGTAGAAGAAGTGACTGCAACAGCTACTTCTCCACAACAAGAAGACCCAACCGCATTTCTAGACTCTTTTGACTGGGACCGTTATAGTGAGGGTATTGAAAAAGTGGATGAAGCTCAGTTAAAAGCATTTGAAAAATTAGTATCGGACAACTTTGTTGACACTATAGATACTGATGTTATTGAAGGGATTGTGATCAAAATTACGGATCGTGATGCCATCATTGATATCAATGCAAAGTCTGAAGGTGTTATTTCTCTAAATGAGTTTCGTTACAACCAAAACCTGAAAGAAGGTGATAAGGTTGAGGTTCTTGTAGATGTACGTGAAGATGCGACGGGACAATTGATCCTTTCTCACCGTAAGGCACGTCTTATCAAGGCTTGGGAACGCGTTAACAATGCACACGACACTGGCGAAATCGTAAACGGTTATGTGAAATGTCGTACAAAAGGGGGTATGATCGTAGATGTATTCGGTATCGAAGCATTCTTACCAGGTTCACAAATTGATGTGAAACCTATACGTGACTATGACCAGTACGTTGATAAAACAATGGAATTCAAGGTGGTGAAAATCAACCACGAATTCAAAAACGTTGTAGTATCTCACAAAGCGCTTATCGAAGCAGATATTGAAGAGCAGAAAAAAGAGATCATCTCTCGTCTAGAAAAAGGACAAGTACTAGAAGGTGTTGTTAAAAACATTACTTCATATGGTGTATTTGTTGATCTAGGTGGTGTAGATGGATTGGTGCATATTACGGACCTTTCTTGGTCGCGTATCAATCATCCTAACGAGATTGTAGAATTAGATCAAACACTTAACGTGGTAATTCTTGACTTTGATGAAGATAAGTCACGT
The DNA here is from genome assembly GCF_018401815.1 of Nonlabens sp. Lineage (GTDB taxonomy): Bacteria > Bacteroidota > Bacteroidia > Flavobacteriales > Flavobacteriaceae > Nonlabens. The sequence continues at coordinate 484,905 of NZ_JAGYKG010000002.1, read as the reverse complement.
ATACAGTTAGGCCTAAAGCAGTTAGAGGCTCACCCATGGGAAGCGCTATCTGACAAGATCAAGCCAGGAGACAAGGTAAAAGGTAAAGTAGTTGTTATCGCAGATTACGGTGCATTTGTAGAGGTAGAAGAAGGAGTTGAAGGACTTGTTCACGTATCTGAAATGTCATGGTCTACTCACTTAAGAAGTGCAGGTGACTTTGTAAAAGTAGGAGATATTATCGATGCTGAGGTACTTACTATAGATAGAGAAGATCGCAAGATGTCTCTAGGTATGAAGCAACTTCACCCAGATCCATGGACAGACATTACTACTAAGTATCCTGTAGGTTCACGTCACTCTGGAACGGTAAGAAACTTTACCAACTTCGGTGTATTCTTAGAATTAGAAGAAGGAGTAGATGGATTAATTTACATCTCTGACCTTTCATGGACTAAGAAAGTGAAGCATCCATCAGAATTCTGTGCGGTAGGAGATACACTAGAAGTAGTGGTTCTTGAACTAGACGTAGAAGGACGTAAATTATCACTTGGACACAAGCAAACAATGCCTAACCCATGGGATAAATACGAAGCTGAATTTGGTGTAGGAACAACTCACGATATTGAAATTACTGAAACTGTAGACAAAGGCGCTGTAGTGAACTTTAATGAAGATATCTCTGTATTCATTCCAACTCGTCACTTAGAAAAAGAAGACGGTTCTAAATTGAAGAAAGGAGAGAAGGCACAAATCCAAATCATTGAATTTAATAAAGAATTCAAGCGTGTCGTAGGTTCTCACATGATCCTTCATAAAGAAGAGGAAGCTAAGAATGTACAACAAGCCGCTGCTAAAGCCCAAGAAGATACTAAACCTACTATGGGTGATGCTAATTCTAAGCTTCAAGCTCTTAAAGATAGAATGGAAGGAAAGTAAGATCACGTTTCTTTTAACTCAAAATCCCTTATCGGAAACCGATAAGGGATTTTTTATGCGTTAACTTTAAGGTAGGATCAATTAGTAATATGGCCTAAAACTATAAGTATTAAGGTCATATTCCATAGCCAAATCGAGAAGGGGAGCATGTTAAAATAGTAAGGTGTACAGGTAATTCCTATTTTAATTCCTATCAATAAAAAAGCATACAGGACGGACCTTGCTTTAATTTGAAAATCAATGAGTGGTTTCAAGTCGCACTAAAATTATTTTTAATTTCATTAATTAATATTCAAACTTTAATCACAGTCCAAAATACTTATCTTTGCTTTATGAAATGGTGATGTTACTATTTCATTTTTGAAATTAAATTGGTTTCATGAGTCAAAAATTACTTCTCGATGCCGCAGCTCTGGATATTATACTTCACAGGCTAGCTTGCCAATTAATTGAAAATCACGATACATTTGAAAACACAGCACTAATTGGGCTGCAACCTAGAGGAAGTTTTTTATTAAAGCGCCTGGCTGATATTTTAACAACCCACTATAAAATCAAAAACCTAAAAACCGGGTTACTCGATATTACTTTCTATAGAGATGACTTTAGACGCAGTGATGAGCCTCTTAAAGCAAATTCTACCGAAATCAACTTCTTAGTAGAGAGTAAAAAAGTTGTCATCGTAGACGATGTGTTGTATACAGGACGAAGTATACGAGCAGCACTCACGGCACTGCAATCTTTCGGTAGACCGGATACCATAGAGTTACTCACACTTATTGATAGAAGATTTTCCAGACACCTACCTATACAGCCAGATTATAATGGACGTCAAGTGGATGCCATAAACAATCAAAAAGTAAAAGTACTCTGGAAAGAACATGGAGGAGAAGATGCGGTGTACCTTATAAAAAATGAAGACTAATGAGTGAATTAAGTGTCGATAATTTATTGGGTATTAAATACCTTAGTGTTGCAGACATCAACCTGATTCATAAAACTGCAGACCAGTTTAAAGAGGTTATTAATAGACCTATTAAAAAAGTCCCTTCCTTAAGAGACATCACTATAGCTAACCTCTTCTTTGAGAACTCCACTAGAACAAAACTTTCTTTTGAACTGGCAGAAAAGCGTCTGAGTGCAGATGTTATTAATTTTAGTGCTGCTCAAAGCTCTGTAAAGAAAGGGGAGACGCTGGTAGATACGGTAAATAATATTCTTGCCATGAAAGTGGATATTGTCGTGATGCGACATCCCAATCCAGGAGCCGGAGTATTTTTATCCAAACACATAGATGCGCGAATAGTTAATGCTGGTGATGGCGCTCATGAGCATCCCACACAAGCGCTATTAGACAGCTACTCGATTAGAGAAAAGCTAGGAAGCCTTCAAGGTAAAAAGGTGGTAATCGTAGGTGATATTTTACACAGCCGTGTCGCCCTTTCTAATATTTACTGCCTTAAAAAATTAGGTGCTGAAGTAATGGTTTGTGGTCCTGCGACACTATTGCCCAGACATATTGAATCTCTAGGAGTAAAGGTAGAGTTGAACCTTAAAAAAGCACTAGAGTGGTGTGATGTGGCAAATATGCTGCGTGTACAAAATGAGCGCATGGACATTTCTTATTTTCCAAGCGTTAGAGAATACGTACAACAATATGGTGTCCATAGAGAATTACTCGACAGTCTTAAAAAAGACATTGTCATCATGCACCCAGGTCCTATCAATAGAGGGGTAGAAATAACAAGCGACGTAGCAGACTCTGATCAAGCGATCATTCTGAATCAAGTAGAAAATGGTGTTGCTATTAGAATGGCAGTCTTGTACCTGGTTGCCGCAAAAATTAGAAGAAATGATTAGTGAAGAACACGATACCTATATTCTTTTAAAAGATGAGCGCGATGATATTAAGGATTTTGCCTCATTTATAGAACGCATATACGTTCAGTTTAAAGGGAAGAACCTCATCATAGACTTGTTGCAATACGACAAGGTTACTTTGATGGATTTGATATCTTTTCTAGAGTTAAGTAACAAGCACAGAGCTACAAAGCAGTCTTTTGTAATGGTCAACACGGCCTTATCTGTAGACGAAATTCCTGATGAATTATTAATTGTACCTACTATACAAGAAGCACAAGATGTCATTGGGATGGAAGAAATAGAACGCGATTTAGGGTTTTAAGCTCTGTACAATCCTTGCCTCTAACTGAGACTAAACGCGTATTTTTATAGTCCAAAACAAGTTGATTTGAAACTAACTATACTTGGTTGCCATAGTGCCACGCCAAAAGATAACGCTCGTCCTACAGCTCAGATATTAGAAATGAAAGGACATCTCTTTCTAATTGACTGTGGAGAAGGAACACAAATGGCATTGCGTCAAAACCGCATCAAGTTTTCTCGCATCAAGCATGTTTTTATTTCTCACCTTCATGGAGATCATGTGTATGGTTTGATCGGTTTGATTTCTACTTTTTGTCTTTTGGGTAGAGCGTCAGAGTTAACCGTCTATGGACCTAAGGGAATCAAGGAAATGATTTTGCTGCAGTTAAAATTGGCTAAGGTGTACACTTCTTTTGATTTACGCTTTCGCGAAAGCGTAGAAAACATCCCACACCTTTTGCTGGAAGACGACTCGTTGACGGTAATAACTATTCCATTAGAACATCGAGTTTTTACTCATGGATTCCTTTTTCAAGAAAAACCAGGGGATAGACACTTAGATGTGGTGGCCTGTGAAGAATACGGAATTGATCATGCCTATTACCGTAAAATCAAACAAGGCCATGACTTTGCACTTGATAATGGCGAGGTAATTCCTAATCATGAGTTGACAATGGATGGTGACCCGCCCAGGAGTTATGCGTTTTGCAGTGATACGGTCTATAAGGAAGATATAGTGCCGCAAATTACAGGTGTTACCGCCTTATATCATGAAAGCACTTTCTTAAAATCACACGAGCACCTCTGTGAAAAAACAAAACACAGCACTGCTGCCCAAGCTGCAACTATCGCACAAAAAGCCAAAGTAGGAACCTTGATTCTCGGTCACTATTCTTCACGTTATGGCGATTATGAGCTTTTTAGAAATGAAGCCAAAGAAGTATTTGAGAATTCAGAGCTGGCGCTAGATGGTAAGGTATTTGAGTTTTAAATAGAATTATATACGGTACAACAAAGCCCCTTCTCGCGATGGGGCTTTGTTGTACATTCTAAAATTGGAAAAAGTCTCTTTTTTTTGAAAAACTAGATTTTCTTCATTTGATCTTTCATCATTTTGATCTGATCTTTTAGCATCCCGTGTTTGTCTAATTTCTTAGCTTCGCTTAATAGCATAGTGGCTTCACGTTTGCGTCTTTTCATCATGGAAATACCAGCAAGATTGAGCTTTGTTACCGCAATGTCTTGATCCATGCTGAGTCCTAAAGAGAGCGCTTTTTTAAAGTACTTCTCTGCTTTGGTCATATTTTCTTGCGAGATCATCAAACCGTGTAAGTAGTTGTAATAGCCTTGTTGTTTCTTAACCAGAGCAGTTTCTGGATGAGAGATTTTATCCAGCCATTTTTTTGCCCCAGGAAAATCTTGTTTTCTCAAGCGTAGAAAAGCGAGTAAGATCATTTCATTTTTGAAATAAAGAAAAATGAATATTCCAGAAAAGAGAATCAAGAAGATTCCAGTAAGAATCTCGTTTCTAGTAAATTGATATATGGCATAGGCTACAATTAATGCAGTAATGACCAATTTGATGTTTTTGTTAAACATTATGAGGTGTGTTTTAAAGTTTGTAAAGATAAGGATTTAGACGGTCTCTGTTTCCAGCCACTAGCTCGTTTTTAGTTGATTTTAAAGCTTCACTAAATATCTTTGCGGTACGTTCTTCTTCTTTTATGAAGTGTGGGTTCGTAATTTTTCCAAGAGGCTTGTACAGCGAGGTTGTCCTCTAGTTCTGGATTTGTCTCACATTTGGTAATACCATAATTCATGAAGTTGACGATTACATTTCTAAACATCATTGCGGTAACCCCTTTACCTTGGTATTCTGGATCGATGCCTATCAAATAAAAGGCTGCCTCGTTGTTTTTCTTTTTTGCTTTTAATAAATGTATAAAACCAAAAGGAAATAACTTTCCATTAGCTTTTTGCAAGGCTTTAGAGAAAGAAGGCATGGTAATCGCAAAACCCACTAACTTATCTTCTTGATCCACTACCAATTCTATAAAGTCTGGATTGATAAAAGGAAGGTATTTTTCTTTATATAATTCTATTTGATATTGTTGTATTGGGACATAAGTAATAAGATTGCTGTATGTTTTGTTCAACAAGTCAAACATAGCATCTACATAGGGTAAAATTTCGTTTGTCGTGCTAAATTGAAGTGTTTTTAAGTTGTAGCGCTTTGCAATGATATCTGCAAACCTATTGATTTTATCAGGAATAGGATTTGGTGGTTGGAACTTAAACTCCACCCATTCTGCGGCTTTTACATAACCTAGCTGTTCTAGATGTTCCTTATAATAAGGATGGTTGTACCAGGTGATCATGGTGCTTAATTCATCAAATCCTTTGATTAGTAAACCAGCCTTATCCATGTTAGAAAAACCTACAGGCCCTTCTAGGAACTCTAATTGTTGTTCTTTTCCCACCTTTTGAACTTCAGCAAGTAATGCTTTGGTCACCTCTATATCATCAATCATATCCAGCCAGCCAAAACGCATTTTAGGTTTTTTCTGTTCTTTAATTTCAATGTGATTGATCAATGCTGCGACACGTCCTACTATCTTATTATCCTTATAAGCAAGAAACATCCAGCAATCTGCATTTTTGAAGACCTGATTTTTAGTCGGATCAAATATTGCCAGTTCATCTTTAATGATAGGTGGTACAAAGAACTTATTGTCTTTGTATAGGTCCATTTGAAACTGGACAAATTTTTTGATATCCTTTTTGGACTCAATTTTACGTACTTCAATCATAAGTTATATGCCGCCTCCTTCTCCTTCAAGATTGAGTTTGTTTTTTTTCTTTTTCTTCTTTTCTTTTTTACCGTCAGCTTGTGGGTCGCTTGTCTGTTGTATTGGAGGATCTTCATGAAAATCCAAACGGTACGACATTCCTAAATTTACTTGAAAGACTGTTGGAGTGTCTTTAAAATTTAAAGTAACACTGGAATCCACTTGCCAGTCTTTGGTAACCAAATAAGTCACACCACCGCGACCCAGATCATCACTATAAAAATCAGATTTTAAGCCTTGATACTCTGCAAATATCGCCCATTTATTATTCAAACTATGGGTCATGGTTAATACCCATTGATAAGAAGGGAAATCAGTAGTGATGCGATCTGCGACAAAGTTAGTCACAAACACCCAACGTCCCCAGTTGTTTTGAGTGATTAATTCCAGTCGTGGAGATAAAGTAGCATTGTCTGGGGGTGTTAGTAAATTGTTCTCGCTAAAATCAAAATTAGCACCTGCATAAACCGACACAGCAGGAACAAGGTCCCTCCAGTCCAATTTGTTATTTGCTTTCCAACTTAATAAATTGACTTTCTTCTCACCAAAAAACTGTAAAGGATCAAATATGAGGTATTTAGCGCCTACTGTAAATCTTGAAAAATTAGAAAAAGAAGTTTCCGAAGAGACCGTACTGTTAAAATCGGTCTGTTGTAACCTGTTATAAGTGCCAAAAATGGAAAACTCTAGTTTTTCAGTAATAGCACCATAACGCAGTTGGAAACTAGTTCCTATATCATCTCGCTCATATCTTTGAAGAAGATGCTCCTCAGCACTATAAAAAAGCGAACCTTCTATTTGTGCCACTCCTTTTCCTACTGCAAAAGCACCTTGAGATCTACCAGGGTTATTCGTATTGATAGTTTCTGTATATTGGCCATGTGCTAATGGCATGGTAACAAACAGCAATAAAAACAGTCTTATACCTTGAATGGAGTTGTTCATATTTCTTTTATTCTAGCTCAAATTTAATATTTCTTATAGAGTATAAAGACCTACACTTATTATTTTTACACAAAAGATTATTACTTGAAATTTTTACAAACATTATTAGTTATTTTACTGGTTCTAGTGGGCACAAGATTGGTATGGAAAGCCTTTGGTAAGATGTTCCTTAAGTGGTTAGGAATGAAAGCCTTACAACGGGTTCAAAATAGTTTTGAAAAACGTGCGGGCTTTCAAGAAGGACAAAATCCCTTCCAAAACACTAGCAGTAAGCAATCAACCAATGCCAAATCTTCGACACCGTTGAAATCAAATGAAAAGAAAAAGGTTGGTGAGTACATCGACTTTGAGGAAATTGATTAATTTCCCTCATTCATTCTTATTTAAAATTTTCATGAATTTTGATTTCAAGAAATTAGTACCGCATTTAGCCGTATTTATAGTTTTTATCATTGCAGCACTCGCTTATTTTCATCCCGTTTTAAGTGGTAAAAAGTTGTACCAAAATGATATCGTTCAATATAAAGGTAATGCCAGGCAGCTTATCGACCATAGAGCAGCTACAGGAGAAGAGTTGTATTGGACAGATGCCGTTTTTGGAGGGATGCCTACGTATCAATTAGGTGCACGATATGAATACGATTTTATAGACAGTCTCGATCGTGCCTTGAGATTTTTGCCTCGTCCAGCAGATTATCTATTTCTTTATTTTGCCTGTTTTTATATACTCATGTTGGTCATGAGAGTAGACTGGAAGATAGGTTTACTCGGTGCACTAGCATTTGGTTTTTCTACTTACCTGATCATCATTATTGGAGCTGGTCATAATTCAAAAGCCCATGCTATTGCTTATTTCCCTTTGGTATTAAGCGGTCTTATTCTGGTTTTTCAAAAACGTTACTTACTTGGCTTTGTGGTTACGGCACTAGCCATGTCTTTAGAATTGCAGGCAAATCATCCTCAGATGACTTATTATTTATTGCTAGCGGTTGTGATTTTAGGAATAGCCTATTTCATTGATGCCGTTAAAAAGAATTTGATTCTGCATTACTTTAAATCTATTGGAATTATGATTGCTGCCGTAGTTCTCGCTTTAGGAACTAATGCCGGTAATCTCTTAGCTACTAGTGAATATTCCAAGGAAAGTACGCGTGGGGTCGTCAATTTGACGGTAAACGCTCAAGGCGAAAACGTCTCAAAAACAAGCGGCTTAGACTACGATTATATTACGGATTACAGTTATGGACTATCAGAAAGTATGAATCTTGTTTTACCGCATTTTGCCGGTGGAGGAAGTGGAGAAGTTTATGATGAAACCAGCCAAAGCCGTGAACAGCTTTCTAGAATAGATCCTTCTAATTTAAATGAAGAAGAGATGAGTTACCTCAATCAGTTGGTCTCCCTGAGTCAACGTAAATATTGGGGAGATCAAGCCATTGTAGAAGCACCTGCTTATCTAGGAGTAAGTGTTGTGTTTTTAGCTTTATTATCTCTGTTCTTAATCAAAGGCAGGTTAAAATGGTGGACCCTTACCGCCATCGTACTCACACTACTTCTTTCTTATGGTAAGAATTTAAGCTGGCTTACCGAATTCTTTATAAACTATGTGCCTTTTTACAACAAGTTTAGAGCGGTAACCTCTATTCAAGTTATTATTGAATTGTGCGTACCGGTGCTTGCAGCAATCGGTTTGTGGCAGATCTTTAATAAAAAAACAGCTCTAGAAAAAAAGCGCAACGCATTATTATATGCAGGAGCAGGTTTTGGCGGATTATTGCTTCTTATAGCCTTTTTAGGTTCTTATATCTTTAATCTTACAGGACCTTATGATGAATATTTATTAGACTTTCCTCAGTTAGGGTCAAGGTATGTAAAAGCACTACAAGCAGATCGTTTTGCAATGATTCAAACAGATGCGTTTAAGGCATTGTTATATGTAGGATCGATATGTGGCGCCTTGTATTTGTTCTTAAGCGATAAAATTAAAGAGACAGCGGTTGTAATTGTTTGCGTTGTAGTTATACTATTTGATTTGGTCAGCTTTGATTTGAATTATGTCAATTCAGACGATTACGTCAGCGCTAGAGAATATGCTTTTGCATTTGATAAAACTCCCGCAGATGAAGTGGTGCTTCAAGACAAAGAGCATTTTAGAGTATATGATCAATTAGCAGATCCAGTGAATAGTGGTAGAGCCGCTTATTTTCATAAAGCCATGGGTGGTTACCATGGAGCAAAACCACGTAGGTTCCAAGATTTAATGAATTTCTATTTTGTAGAAGAGCAAGGAATCACTCGAGAACAATTAGAAATATTAGGGATGTTCAATACCAAATATATCTTAGGTCAAAATCAAAACGGAACCGTTGCTCAACAAAACCCAGTAGAATTAGGCAATGCTTGGTTTGTAAGTGAGATTAAAACGGTAGCAGATCAAAACAAGGAAATTCTAGCTTTAAAAGAGCTACATGCAGACTCTCTAGCTGTTATGACCAAAGATCAAAAAGAGTTGATAGGTTTAAAGAGTGTAGGTAAAGATGCTACGGCGACCATAAATCTCAAGGATTACCAAACAGAAGCATTGACCTACACCAGCAACAACAGCAAAGAAGGATTGGCCGTATTTTCAGAGATGTATTATCCATATGGATGGAAGGCTAGCATAGATGGTAGTGAAGTTCCTATTGCAAGAGTTAATTATGCATTGAGAGGATTGAAAGTTCCTGCAGGACAGCATGAAATCGTTTTTAAGTTTGTACCAGAAGTCGTAAAAACAGGTTCTACCATTATGTTGATTAGTAATATACTATTGCTATTGATCGTTTTAGGTGGTTTATTTTTAGTTTACAAAAAGAACGTTTAGCCCTTGAAAAAGCCAGTGTTGATCATCAGTTATTATTGGCCGCCAGCTGGGGGGCCAGGTGTACAGCGCTGGTTGAAGTTTGCAAAATACCTTCCTAGAAATGGTTATGAGGTAACAGTAGTGGTACCCGAAAATCCTGATTATCCAGTATTGGATAAAAGCTTAATAGAAGACATTCCAGAAGATATTAGACTGATTAAAGTTCCCATTAAAGAACCTAGTAGGATGGCTGGTAAGCTTTCGCGAAAGCGAACCAAAAATCTACAACGCGGTATTTTAAATAAAAAAGCTAGTTTTCTAGAGCGCACTCTGGTATGGCTGCGCGGCAATTTTTTTATTCCAGACGCTAGAGTAGGATGGAAGCAACATGTTTTAAGAGCAGTAGAACCTTATCTTTCAGAAAATAGGGAATGTACGGTGATCACTACAGGTCCACCACATTCGGTTCATTTAATAGGAATGGAATTGAAAAGCCTTGTCCCATCTATCAAATGGCTGGCCGACTTTCGGGATCCATGGACCACTATAGGATATCATAAAGACTTAATGCTAGGAAAACGCGCTCAAAAAAGACACTTAGCATTAGAAAAAGAAGTGCTTCACACAGCAGATTTGCTAATAGTTACCAGTCCACACACTGGAAAAGAATTTAAATCAAAAACAACAACACCCATACAGTTGATCACTAATGGGTACGACATAACGCCTAACGCGCAAAGTAAACAGCCAGATGCTGGGTTTGTGCTTGCTCATATTGGAACCTTATTATCTGATCGCAATCCTCAATTGTTGTGGGAATCCTTGCAAGAACTCTGTCTAGAATCAGAAGACTTTTCAGCCGATTTTAAATTACAACTCGCTGGTAATGTGAGTCAAGAAATCTTAGATAGTCTGGTGGAACACCAATTAGACCAGTATCTGGACAATAAAGGTTATGTATCACATGATCAATCTGTGGAGTTGATGTTTCAGGCACAAGCTTTATTGCTTATAGAAATAGATACCGCAGAAACTAGAGCCATTATACCAGGTAAAATCTTTGAATATTTTGCAAGCCGCCGTCCTATTATAGCCATAGGTCCTAAAGAAGCAGCCATAGAATTACTGATTACGGACACTCATTCTGGTGAGTTTTTTAATTACCAACAAAAGGAAGCCTTAAAAAAGTATATCAGTCACCTCTATGAGCTTTATAGAAAAGGTCAAAATGACAGTAATTTCAATGATCAAATAGATAGGTATCAGCGTGCTCATTTGACTCAAATTCTTTCTAAAACCATAGAATTTGTATGGGAATAGTCGTCAAACAATCCGTTTGGAACCTAGTAATTACTGGGTTGGGTTTTGTGCTAGGAGCACTAAACGTACTGATTCTTGCCCAGGTCTACCTCTCTGATGATTATTATGGTTTATGGAATTATGTGCTCTCCACCTCATTTCTTTTCTTTCCATTGATGTCCTTTGGTATTCATAATACCATCGTAAAATATTACTCGAGTTATACCACTAAAGAAGAGCGTGATGGCTTTTTAACTCAAATGTTGTTGTGGCCTTTATTCATTATTATTCCAATAATAGGAATCATTTATCTGGCTCAGGATACCATAGCTTCTTATATTTCTGATAAAAATGAAATCACAGGGGCTTTTTTATGGTGCATTCCTATGATAGCTATTTTTCAAGCTTATTTTGAGATTTTTTATGCTTGGGTAAAAGTCCACATGAAAACTATAGTCGGTAACTTTCTAAAGGAAGTTTTTTATAGAGCTGGCGCTATGCTTACTTTAATGATGCTTGCTTTGGGTTGGATTGATCAAACAGAGTTCATTTACAGTTTGATGGTTATTTACGCATTACGGGCGTTGTTAATGAACATCATTGCATTTAAAACCTACCTCCCGGTGTTTAGATTTCAGAAGTTGATGAATACGTCAAAGATCATCAATTATAGTATTTATATGATTGTAGCGGGTTCTATTTCTACGGCTTTAATTGATCTTGATAAATTTATGCTCAATCAGTATGTGGCTATTGATCAAATAGGATACTACGGTATTGCCATTTTTATTGCTACTGTGATTGCGGTGCCTGCAAGAGGAATGGCTCAAATAACACACCCGCTTACTGCTGGTCATTTTAATAGAGACGAGATGGGAGACGTAGCACAGTTGTATAAAAGAAGCTCTCTTAATTTAAGTGTGGTTGCCGGTTTTTTATTGGTAATTATCTTTTGCAATCTCAAGGAGTTCTATGCGATGATGCCCCCAGAAACACGTATTGCAATTCCGGTGGTATTTCTCATTGCGCTAACCAAATTTTCAGAAAACTTATTGGGTAGTAATAATGCTATTCTTTACAACAGCGATTTATATAAAGTTACTTTGTGGTTGGGGCTCGTATTAACCCTTTTAGCTATAGGTCTCAATTGGTGGCTTATTCCTATATTCGGTATCATAGGTGCTGCAATAGCTACTTGTGTGGCTTATTTGTGTTACGCTTTCGCGAAAGCCTACTACGTATATATGAAATTAAAAATTCACCCGTGGACTTCTAAAACATGGAATACGTTATTCTTAATAGCTGCCATCATAGGTATCTTTTACTTTTGGGATTTCTTCTGGCATCCGTTAGTAAATATAGCTGTAAAGTCTGTTTTAATCTCACTGACATATCTTTGGTCGATCTATAAATTGAAGTTGTCTTCTGAAATGAATCAGATCATAAAAAGATACCTTTTACGAAACTAGAATCAAATAGGAGCGTAACATCCTTTTGTTTTGTGGGTAAACAATTCAGCTTCTTATGAGTCCATGTAACAAGCCATAAAAAAAGCCGATTCATTGAGAATTGGCTTTTTAGTAAACTTATAAATCTTATCCTCTTTTATTACTCCTTTTGGAGCCATTAGAGCGGTTTGCGTTGCTATTGGAACTTGTTCTAGAACTTCTAGCTTGAGTATTTCTTGAAGACGAGTTTCGCAAATTTACAGTTGTATCATTTCGAGGTGCTGCTCTTCTAGTTGCAGTATTTCTACTCGGAGCAGAATTGCGATTCAATCTTGTAGCAGCAGCTCTGCTGTCGGCGCTACTATTACGACTAGGAGCAGCTCTTTCTGTACGATTTGCTCGGTTACCAACGTTAGCATTTGTGTTTCTATTAGATCGATTAGACCTAGTAGTTGCAGATGCAGTTCTGGTATTCCCTACACTTAGGGTTGTAGATCTAGAAGTACCTCTTGTATTTCTAGTAGTAGCATTTGTTGCTCTATTACTTCTAGTGTTTACAGCGTTGGTACTTCTTCCATTTCTTGAAGTAGATCTTGCATTAGCAGCAGTTGAGCTACGTCCAGTATTTCTATTCGTAGTCGCAGTAGTTCTACCACGATTATTTCTAGTTACTTCACTTCTTCCAGTAGCAATAGCTTGTCTATTTCTAGAAACTCTATTGTTTACTGCTACCGCTCTACCACGTGCATCACGTCGTCCTCTTTCAAAACTTCTGTAGTTCACTCGATCAAAAGGTCGGTAGAAGTCACGTCTGACATTTGCTCCAGCATAAAACCCATTGTAATAGGAAGGCGTATTCCAATAATTTCTGTGATAAGACCATGTATAACGTATCGGGAAATATGACAATCGGTAGGGTGTATGGTACAAAATACATCTACTTACCAGTGGAACACTATAGAAATTGTGCCATGGTTGAAAAACATAGTTTCTATTGTACACATTAATGTATCCATTATAATAATCGATGACACCAGGTCTGCTATAGTAAACATTCAGGTTACCTATACGGTTAATGTAACCACCACGATAGTTTATAAAAACTTCACCTATCTGATTCACACGACCATAAGAGTCGTAGAATACAGGTATTTCCTCTATCTGTATCACCGCACCATAAGAATCATACTGTACGAAGCGGTTGTAATCATAACCAGTGTTGAAAGATACTTGCAGGTTTCCAGTATTTACATAAATATCGGTACCATTTCTATCTTGTAAATAGTTAAAATCAAATTGGCCATCAGGAAATACAGCAAACTCGATTCCATTTTGATTAAAGATAAAGTTCTTTGTGTAATTACGGAAGCGTCGGTCATCTTCTGTGTTTTCTGCATTTGAAAAACCAATTCCAAAAAGAAAAACAAGTGCAAGTGTAAATAGCTTTTTCATAATTAGTAGGTATTACTGTCGGTACTTCTTTATACCAACACTACTACCTAATCAACCAGCATGCCAAACCTCAAAACGCCCCTATGGCATAAGATGCTAACCATCTTTTAAATACCGTAAAATTCTTTAAGTCAGTATTCTATAATTTATTTTATTTGAACAACAATTTGTTTGATAACAGTATTATCAGGAATTTGATACTTTATGATTTGTATTTTTTCAGTTTGAACAAAAGATAGTGTTTGGTCGTCTCACAAAACAAGGCCTAATAAAATCCGTTCCATATCGGATTAGTTAAATGACATCAACGCATAGCCTGGCAGCACGATAACCATTTCTAGGTGTTGGTTGATTTTATTTTTTAGAGTAGTTCAGTTTGGTAATTCTTTACCTATGTACAGTGGTTGCGTACTATTATATTTGAAAGGCGGTGTCAAACCAAATGCCTGGGGTGTTTGATCACTTTCTGAATGAGCGATTTTGACTATTTTTAGAATTTATATTCGTAATTACAAATACAAAAGGGATGCGTATCTAATTAATAAACCAAACAACAATTACATTTAATTTTGCAGTGTCTCTGTATTTTTTAGAATACGTCCTCTGGGTTGATCCCCTTTATAAAGTACCACTTCAGAATGTAAGAATTTAGCTGCCGCAGCAGAATCCTTTACTTTAGAAGCAGTTCGCTCTAACATTTCTGATTCAAAATTGGTTAATACGCTTTCTCTTAGACCCTTTTTTCTCCAATTATTTTGGGGTCTACAGCCTAATGCTATTCCGCGAGCTAGTGCCAGTGCATCTAGCAAAGCTTGATTAGCCCCTTGACCTTTAAATGGGCTCATGGGATGCGCAGCATCACCAACGAGTGTTACTTGTTTTGCTTTTTCTAGGTCTAAAGGATCCAGTAATGCTCGATCATAAACTGGATAACCAGAAACTTGAGCTGCAGAGGTAGCTTCCATAATTTGTGGAATAGGATGGTGCCATTGGGTTCTAAAGCATGCCTCTTCCTTAAGAGCTGCAGGGCCTTTTTCACTTAGGGCTTTAGCATCTTCCTCTGTCATTGGAAAACTAAGTTGCCACATGATGGAGTCTGCGTTGTAAGGCATCATATAAATACGTTCGTGACCGTTAGCAGTTTGAAATACAGTAGCGGAGTCTAATAGTTCATGATCTAAATTATTTAGTTGCTCCAAAGGGCAAATCCCCAAAATAACAATACAATCTAAGTATCGCAGTGGATAAAGTTTTTCATCAATTAACAAATTACGTACCGAACTGCGAATTCCGTCGGCACCGACTACAAGGTCTGCTTTCCTATTGTTCCTTACTCCATCTACGTCAAAACTCAACTCCACTGATTGATGCTTACCTTCTTTAAAATCGATCAACTGATGGCCCCATTGCACCTTTTTATGACCACCTAGTTGATGGAGTAGTGCTAGGCGTAAGGATTGTCTTGCGATATGAATATTGGTGCGTTTAGTAAAATTGTTCTCCTCTGATTCCAGCCATTTTCTAATTCCCCACTCACCGATGACCGTTCCATCTGTAGTATGAACCATATGTTTTGTAGATACTATTCCTTCTGTTAAAGAAAATATACCAAAGCCCTCCATGGCTTTACTCGCTTGTTGCAATGTCAAACCATAACCTTGCGAACGAGCATCAAAGCTTTTGTCGCGCTCGTACAATGTAAAAGGAATTCCCCGGTGCATACAAGCTACAGCCAGTGCTACACCACCGATTCCTGCACCTATTATAGCCACATGCGGGTAGTTTTCTACATCAGGAAGGGTTGGAGAAGAAGCCGCAACCAATCCAGAGCCATTGCATGCGGAGCAGGTAATTAAATGACCTTTTGGTTTTATGGGAGCAGTTCCTTGATCATTTGACTTTTCAAATTGCTCTAAGGCTCGCTGATAACTCAATCTCACCTTCTTTCTCAGGCGCTGACTTTTCTTACCTTGTCCTTTACAAGTTGGGCAGGTGGTGTAGTTCGGGTGTTGGATTTTATTATTTTTTAAGGAGTTCAACAATTAGTTGGTATTATTTTATTTTTCATTCTCCTTTAACAACTATGTTTTTTCATTTCTTAGATGCGTTAAGTAGTTGATTCCTATGTATCAAATATTTTTATTTAAAATACGATCTAAGAATATATGAACTGATTGTAAATTTCTATTACAGCTTCTTCGGCTATTTATAAATTACTGTTTACTTCAAAAGCTCCAAGTAACCTCTT
The DNA here is from genome assembly GCF_018401815.1 of Nonlabens sp. GTDB lineage: Bacteria > Bacteroidota > Bacteroidia > Flavobacteriales > Flavobacteriaceae > Nonlabens. The sequence continues at coordinate 468,738 of NZ_JAGYKG010000002.1, read as the reverse complement.
CGACATTTTTAAATCTGAATTTAAAACAAAAACTTCAACACTTTCTCCAGAAGTACCAAAACCTGCCAGTCTTCCTGATTCAATAGGATTCTTAATAAGAAAAGATATATGATGCTCTTCTAGTAAAGATGCTATTCTATTTACTTGAATAGAAGTTCCAGTAAATACACTTATGTGTTCTTTCATATTCAGGTATTATTTGTTTTATATTTTTAATTCAGAAAAGGAATATACAAAAAAGACTTATCATTATTGGCTTTGTAACTCGATGCCAGTTCTAACTTCTTATTTCACCTCCACCAGGCCAAATTTCTCTTCCGGGATTGGTATGCGTATTGACAATTCTACGAGACTCTGACTTTGATCTAGCGTCTTTTTTTATTCCATATAAAATGTCTTGAGCGTGTTTTCGCGCAAGCGTAGTATCTACGATGGGTAGCGGATAATCTTTGCCTAACTCAAAGTTATAAAAAACAGCTTCCATAGCCGGTATTTTCCAGGGTTCATGAATATAGGGAACAGGTAATTGTGCCAGTTCTGGCAGCCATTTTTTAAGAAATACAGCCTCTGGATCGTGATCGAGGCTATTTTTTACAGGGGAATAAATTCGTACCGTATTGATACCGGTAACACCAGCTTGCATTTGTAGTTGTGGGTAATGAATTCCCGGTTCAAAGTCTAAGAATTGTCGCGCCATATGTTCACTAGCCTCCTGCCAAGGTTGCCATAGATGATGCGTAAAAAAACTCACTAACATCGCTCTGATTCTAAAATTCACAAAACCAGTAGCTATCAGACACCTCATACCAGCATCCACCATAGGATAACCAGTCCTTCCTTCTTTCCAAGCTTGTTGAAACTCAAGGTTGATGGGCTGGTGTAAGGACCTAAAAGCTGCATGTACATTGCGGTATTCCATCTGGTATTCCATTTCAAATTTTTCTATGAAATGTGCTTGCCATCTCAATCGCGATAAAAAGCTATTTAGATTGCGTTTGTTTTTAATTTGGCTTTTAAAACTTGCGGCTTTTTGCGCCACCATTCTAACACTTAAGTTTCCCCAAGCGAGGTAGGGTGACAGCCTACTGCTGTAATTTCGACTGGTTAGTGGTTTGGAATAATGAGTATTGTAGCCGTTGATGCGTTCCTCTAAAAATCCTTCAAAGTATTTAAGAGCAGTTGTAGTGCCACCTTTTTGGAAAGGGGTATCCTTATTTGTACTTAAATCAACCGATTTGAAGCTGGAGGAGAGTTGTTTAATTTTAGAAATACCAAACAACGAGCTATTGTCAAAATTAGGGTGGTCAAAGTCTTTATTGATAAAGGCAATCCAATGCTCTTTCCAATTGTTTCTATTTTTTAATCCGCGTATGACTCCATTTGCAACAGATTCGCTCCAATGGATCTTCTGATTTTTAAAGTATTCTTTAAGTTTTATATCTCTTTTAAAGGTAAGCAGCAAGCCTGTTTCTTGGTAAGAAAACACATTCTTAATATCCAAGCTAGAAGCTAAGGTCTTAAAAGCAAGTAATGCATCGCTTTCTATGACCAATAATTGCGTTCCTACCGCAGCCAATTTCTCGTTCATATTAACGAGCGATTGTTTGATAAAATCAAAATGACGTTCACTGTAATGAGTGTCATTTAACAACATGGGTTCAAAAATATAAAGTAGAAGGACAGGAACTTCTGAGTTTAAAGCAAGCATCAACGGCTCATGATCCAATAACCTTAGATCTCGTTTCAACCATACGATATTTACTTCTTGTTTCAAGTTGCGGATTCTATTAAGTACAATTTGTACTGGTAAAAAGGGTGCTAAACAGTATTCTGAATTAATTCAGAATCCCACCAATTATTTTAAAAGGGTAATTTTCATTTAGAAAACAACCTTTACTTATGACCCGAAACCTATTGTCGCGACAAAGACTAACCTATAAGGTTTTGAACATTCACAGTATAAGCGCTGGTTTAGAACGCTGATTGGATGATAAATTTGAAATCGGTTTTTGAGTACTTTTTTCCTTGTATCTACCACATTCCTAATTCCTCATGACTTCACCCTTTTCTAAGAAACTGCTTCTTTATAGGTTCTTAAACATCGTTCTCGGGCTTGCTTATGGTCTACCATCATATCTGGGTAGCTTGGAGTTCCAAACTCAGGAACAAATTCTTTGATGTATTTACGTTCCTTGTCAAACTTGTCTTTTTGAGTTATCGGATTAAAAATTCTAAAATAAGGAGCTGCATCAACACCACTTCCAGCGGCCCATTGCCAATTCCCTACATTACTAGACAGTTCATAATCGTTGAGTTTTTCAGCAAAATAAGCCTCTCCCCAACGCCAGTCGATTAATAAATGCTTGATAAGAAAACTTGCCACCATCATGCGTACGCGATTGTGCATGTGACCCGTAGTGTTGAGCTCTCGCATTCCAGCATCTACAAGCGCATAGCCGGTAGTACCGGTTTTCCATTTTTCAAATTCATTTTCATTATTACGCCACTCGATGCGATCGTACTTGGATTTAAAAGCTGCGTCTTTGGTATGAGGAAAATGATATAAAATCTGCATAAAGAACTCTCTCCAAATAAGCTCACTTAAAAAGGTTTTATTATCGGCATGATCGGCTTTGCGTATCATTTTACGAACGCTAACCACACCAAATCTTAAGTATGTACCCAATCTCGATGTTCCTTTTTCTATGGCTGGAAAGTTTCTTGTCTTTTCATAATCTTCAATCAAAGCTGGGGTGACGGTATATGCTGGGATTTTGATTTTTGATTTTGAAAATCCCATATCGCTTAGAGAAACATTAGGTAGATGGGTATTTTTAATAATATTTTTAAGGTAGCCGTCGGTATGATAAAACTTCTGTCCCTCTCCAGAGCCAAAGTCCTTTCTAAAATGCTCCAGCCATTTATTCTTATAAGGTGTGTACACTACATAAGGATCACCATCATTTTTTACAACATCATCTTTTTCATAAACTACTTGGTCTTTGAAAGTTTTGAAGTCTATTTGATGTGCTGCTAGAAGCTCATTTACCAGTAAATCTCGTTCTCTGGCATAAGGTTCATAGTCGTGATTGGTATAAACACTAGCTATGTCATAAGATTTTATGATCTCTTTCCACACCTGCATGGGTGTTCCGTAATACATGGCTATAGAACTCTTGTGTTTGTCTTGAAGTTCTGAACGCATGCGTTGCAATTCTTCATGAATAAACGTGACCCGAGCATCATCTTCTGGGAGTTTATCTAAAATATCGCGATCAAAGATAAAAACAGGTAGCACGCTGAGGTCGCTTTTTAGCGCTTCATAAAATCCTACATTGTCATCTAATCTTAAATCCCTTCGGAACCAAAATACATTTACCTTTTCACTCATAGTACTTATCCTATACTAAGAGAACCTTTTCCTCCATTGACCCCTATTACTTGACCGGTGATCCAACCTTCATTTTGGTTTAGTAAAAACACGGCTAGACTAGCAATATCTTCTGGAGTACCTACACGTTTCAACGGGTGCATTTCGCCCATTTTCTCTTTTTTCACATCGTTGTTCAACAACCTTCCAGCGAGCGGTGTGTCCACTAATGAAGGTGCAATCACATTTACTCTAACCGTTGGAGCATACTCGGCTGCAAGCGCTCTGGCATACCCTTCTATGGCGCCTTTTGCAGCGGCAACACTGGTATGGAACGGCAATCCTGTTGCCACTGCAACGGTGGAAAAGTAAACAATACTACTGGTTCCATCTTTAGTAAGTAATGGCAAAACAGCTCTTGTCGCTTTAATTAATGAAAAGAAATTAATTTCCATATCTTCTTCAAAATGAGACTGTTTCAGCATTTTGAAAGGTTTTAAATTAATACTCCCAGGACAGTAAACAAAACCGTCTAATGAGTCTGGTAAAAGAGAAGTGTCTAATTCGTCAGATAATGCATCAAATGGGATATGAGTTACACCTTCTGGTAAGTTCTCATTCTCTCGGGAAGCTACAAACACATTATTTCCTTCGTACATGTGTTGAACAATTGCATTTCCTATTCCGTGGCTTCCGCCTATAAGTAGTATATTTTTTGGCATTTTAAAAAGTGTTTTTTTGTTTTATTTCTGATTCTTGAACGTTGTTATGGTTTTCTTCAAAAGCACCGAAGTGTTTGATGAGCGCGCTTTCGCGAAAGCGGAATAGTTCTTCCAACTTTTTTCTTACCAATGGAGCACCTAATTTACCTATCGCTCCAAAAGGCAATCTATAATGAATCAAATCTTCCATTAATGTGCCTCCATCGATCTCGTAGATAAAGTGTTTGTGATGCCAAGTGGCGTAAGGGCCATACATTTGCTCATCCACAAAGAACTGCTTCTCTTGAACTTGAGTAATGTGAGTTACCCAATTGGTTTTATAAAAAGGAAGTGGTGTGACTGTATATTCTATAAGCTGACCTGGATACATACCTTTTTCGGTACCATATTGCACTTCCATTTTTAATTCTGGAGGAGTGAGAAGTCGGAGGTTGTTAGCATCTGTCAAGAACTTCCAAGCTTCTTCTATAGGGATAGGTAGCTTTTGTTGTGCGGAAAATGAATATAATTTCAAATCTTTTTGTTTAAGTTATAAAGGTAACCCTTAAACAAAAAATAAAGAATAAAGACTTGTTAAATTTGAAGGTAAAAATAAAACCAAAAGGAATATTAAAAACAAAGGCTTGTAAGTTTAAGGAATCATTTTTTTACAGTTGGTATTCATAGAGGCAGCTTTTTTCATTGAAATTTTAATGCGTAAAATGGGTTGAACTATAGCTCAACCATATATTTTATATTTTTAAAGACTTATGAAGAGCTACTCGATTTCAATTAGTCATCAATACGCATCTCAGCATTGCTGTATTCTTTACCTATGGCAATTTTTATCCCTATACTGAAGATCAGGTTAGAAGCATTAATTTTTTTAAAAAGATTAGGTGGTATAGGAGCGTTGGAAGTGTCGTCTCTATAGGAATAAGCAATAGGTTTCCCTAAAGTAGTATGGTATTGAGGGGAGAAAAACACTTGGACTGATCTTCGGAAGTAGTAGTTAAAACGCAACCCACCTTCTAGATAAGCACTTGATGCCGACTCGTTTGCTGTATCATTTGAAAATACTTGTGTGTTACCAATTCCTATTTCAGAAACAGTATTCTCAGGAGTATTTAAAAAAGCAACTCCAGTTTTTGCAAAGGCATCAAATTGGAATCTTCCTTTTGTAAACGAGTAGGTAGGACCTATAGCTATAGAGGTATTGGTCCAGTTGTTAGAGGTTACACTGGTACGATCGTCATTTTGAAAGTCAAGAAAACCAAATTCGTTGGATTGGTGCCTTATGGAAATACCTAGTCCCAAATGCTTATTGGTGTAATAGGAAAACTCTGCACCTATTTGAAGTCCAGATCGAGCGACATCGCCATAATTTGCTGTAGGTTGAGTTATTCCTAGGTCTATAATCAAGTTATATCTTGGGACTTCTCTTAAATGAACCGCATCTTGGATGGCTTTTTGTTGTGAGGAATCGGTTTGTGCAAGGCCAAAAGCAGCAACAAATACAACAATGCATAGGGTAAGTTTTTTCATAGTATAAATATAAGAGTATCTTTTTTATTGCGATTCCTTTAAGTGAGATTAAGGTATTAATAATACGATTTTTGAATATCCTAATGGTATTTAGATAAATCTAATCAATACAGATACTATGAGTACAAAGAACTAGAAGGAAAAATGGACGAGACAAAATATAAATCACAGAATACGTTAGAAAACTATCTGATGGTTCATTTATCAAAGTCGAAGGAAAAGCGGATCAATCTACAGGTAAAATTTAAGATGAATTAGGCGAGGTTAAAAGAAAAATAAAAAATACCTTTGAAAAAAATAAAAAAGATGGAAAAATTAACAGAGGCACAAATAGAAAAGCATTTAGAAAATGTCGATGGATGGGATTATTATGATGATGCGATTCACACCACATTTGAGTTTGATAACTTTATGGATTGCTTTTCTGTGATGACCCGCATTGCTTTGGAGGCAGAAAAAATGGAGCATCACCCTGATTGGCATAACACATATGCAACTCTAGAGATCACTCTTTCTACTCATGATGTCAATGGGTTAACAGAAAAAGATTTTAAACTCGCAGCAGCTATAGAACACATCGTAGGAGACGAGTAATATCTCTTAAGGAAATTTAAAACGCTACACGTTCATATGAACGTATAGCGTTTTTTTTATTTTATAGATTGTCCCGTCCTAAAATAGCGATACACTAAAATTTAGTGTAATGAACAAGTCAGTAAAGAAGGGTTATGCAAAAAGAACCCAAAAAGACTACTCGCTTTCTTTTAAGCTTCAAATAGTCGAAGAGGTGAGTCTGGTCAATTGGGCAAGGTTGTCTACTCACCTTAAGTATGGCATTCAAGCCAGGTCAGCGATTACCACATGGCTCAAGAAAGATATAGATACCTTTGATTGGGAGAACCTATCCGTTGTGACCATGGCAAAACACCAGAACAAAGAATCATAGAACTAGAGGCAAAAGTCAAACTTTTGGAAAACAAAAGGCTCGAGCTGAACATCTTGCAGAAAGAGCTGATAGAAGGTAATCATCTTTGATATGCTAGTTGATATGGCAGAGAAGAATATGACATCGCTATCAGAAGAATTACACATGAGTTATTGAACGCTTCAAAGAAGATCAAGAAGAAACAATAGTTTCCACCTGTAACTTACTTAGGCTGAACCCAGACAGGTATATTATCGAGCCATTACGTCTAGAACTCAAAAACAACATATCTCACAACAAGTTATTGAGCTAGTCAGGGCTATACATGTATAATGCCTAAACTAGGCACTAAGAAAGCTATATCATATGTTGAAAGATAAACTCTCTGCTATAAATGTAGGAAGAGATAAATTATTTAGAATACTCAGTGGAAATCATATGCTTATAAAACCTAAGAGATCTATCCTTATAACCACAGACTCACATCATCGCTTTAGAAAGCATAAAAACGTTGTTTGTAACATGGTGATTAATAAACCAGAACAAGTATGGGTTAGTGATATCACTTATTTAGGGACTAGAGAAAACCCATCCTATCTAGCATTAATAACTTGATGCTTATTCAAAAGAATCATGTAGGATATAATGTCTCAGCAAGTCTTTCTGTTAATGGAACACTACAAGCTCTTGAAATGGCCTTGAATAATAGAAAGTATAAAGATCAACCACTTATTCATCATTCTGATGAGAAGTTACAATATTGCTCTAATGAAATACCAGAACCTACTTAAAACAGCATGCTATTAAACCTAGTATGACTGAAAGTACAGTCAAGTACGAAAAACCAGTTGCAGAACGAGTGAACGGAATACTCAAACAAGAAGAGTTTGATGTAGCAAAAAAAAAGTCAAATCTTTAGAAATAAAGAAAGAGACTGGTGAAGAGCTGTTGGTATTTACAATAATATAAGACCACATTTATCAAACTATACTAACACCACAGCGGATGCACGAACAGAATAAACTTAAAATGAAACAGTACAAATCAAAAAATCTCATTGAAGCTAGCTTCAATGAGATTTAAATAATAAATTTAATCTTTAATAATCTGTATCGTTTATTTAGGACTACACAGATTTTAGATTACCCACCAACTCGTTTTACTTTAAATCCCTTTTCTTTAAGCATTTCCATAATCCGATCGCGGTAATCACCTTGAATAATGACTTGGTCATTTTTAAAACTTCCACCAACACCCAGCTGGGTTTTTAATTCTTTAGCAAGAATTTTAAAGTCTTTACTAGCTCCTGTGTATCCATCAATCACTGTATTAATTTTTCCTTTGCGCTTTTCAAATTTACATTCCAAAGGTTGATCTTGTAGCCACAGATTACTTTTTTCTGGTTGCTCTTCTTCTTTAAAGTCGTGTTCTGGGAAAAGGTTTTTAAGTTGGTCACTTAAGTCCATCGAGTATTTCTTTTTATCTTTTAACTATATGGTTCGATCTACATCTTCCTCAGGAGTGTCAAATATAGATTCTTTTTTCTCGTGTAGTATAGAAACTCCTTTTTGAAGTAACATATTATTAGGATAAGTAATGATTTCGCCTTCATCTGTAATAAGTAAGGTGTAAAAACCTTTTATATCACTAATAATAGCGGTTACGGGTAGGTCTTTATCGTGGATACGGATGCGATCGCCTATTTTAAAGGGAAATGTAAAGTAGAGTATAAAGCTAGCGGTAATATTACTTAGTATGCTCCAGTTAGCAAATAAAGCCACACCTACAACAGCAAATGTAGATCCTAATGCGACCCAAAATCCTTCGGTTGCATAGCCCCAAACAAGTATAATGCTTATGGCGCAAATGCTCCACAAAACATAACCTGTATACCGGTTTAAATATTGCTTACGCAATTCTGATCTAGAAACTTTTTTGGAAAACTTTAAAGCGCTCCAGATAATAAAACGGTGAATAATAAAGGTACAAAGCAGTAATGACAGGGTAAGTATTACTTCTGATTTTAAAAAGAAATCGCTCATAATCCTAGGCTATCTCTCATGACAGCATCTTTATTTGAATTCTGTCTCCAATAAGGAGTTGTTATGGTTTTTTTAAGTGTTCCAGTAGAAACCATTGGAGTAGCGCCATCTTTATAACGATCCATCCAAGATAAAATTCGGAAAGGAAATTCTTTTTCTGTTTTAAAGGCTATGGTTCTTCCAAGTTCAATAAATTGGACACTGTATAAATACCCGTCTGTGATCTCGCTTAATTTAGCAACCACATCATAAGGTTTTGTTGGTATATGCTTTAATCTCAAGTATTCAGTGCTCGGTATCATTTGCAGTTCACCTACAGGCATTTCTTTTGGGTTTAACCTCAATTGAATGGCTAGCTGATTTTCGGTGAACACGTTAGCTACTTTAAACTTCTTATTGCCTTCACTTTGAAAATAGGAGTGAAGTATTACATCATAATGCGCTCCACCTTGATTGAGTTGCATGTAAGTATGTCCGCACCATTCTTGAATAGAAGTAGCAATTTTAACAGCATTATCTTTTTTATCAAGTGGTAAAAAAGTACTGCTCATAATACGGTACGGGTAGATCCCTGTATTAAAATTTCTAGTAGCATTTAGTTTGAGTACAGGTCTGTTGCTTGGTTGATTTTGATCTGCTTTGATCTGGTTATTTTTATCAAAAGGTTCTGTAACAAATATCATAACGGCTGATCCCTCTCTCATTTCTCCATATCTGGCTTGACTTAATTCATAGCTAGAGATTTCCGCAGTACCGCTATACCAATAATCTTTAAATTCTTGAGAGAGTTCTCGGTCTTCCAATTGTGCCGTAAGATCTTCACCGATGCTAGTTTTACCGTCTTTTTCTATAGAAACTTTGGTGTTACAGGATTGAACTACCAAAATAAGAGCAACTAGCCGAACATATTTCATGAAACAAAATTTTTTCAAAGATAAAAGTTATGATGTTAAAAAGTGTTATAATGAAGTTTAAAGCTGCATTATTCCCAACTACGAGACTTCTCTTTTTTATCAATACGTCAAAAGACTATTTTTTAAGACGGTCTTGACCTCTTTTGTTATAAGGATTTCATAGTTGATAAATAGTAAAATAATTTTTTTCACTACTCCCATCAAATGTGGCGAAATTATCATTGAATCTAAATTCTAGAAACTCTCCTGCATTGAGATGTATAATATCAGTCAACGACCTATTGATTCGATCTTGTGAGGTTGATCCAAAATTGGTATGTTGTTTTAGGTCTAAAGAAACAAGGCTTACCCCTTTGTAAATAGCCAATCCATGTGTTGAATCTCCATCAAAGTCATTAGAACTAACCTGAATACTTACCATGTAGTAACCAGTTTGAGCTGCGGTAAATCTATTAGTAGTAGTATCAAATTCATTTTTAGTATCAATTGGATCATGATCAAACGGAATTTTTAAATAATCACCCGGATTTGAAGATCCTGTAGATGATTGCCAAAGAGTTCCTAAATGGCCTCTTACAATGGATTTATTTGCCTCTAAATCCTCCCAGTTTGCTACGCCAGTTCCGTCAATAGTGAGGACTTGTCCTGCTGTACCAGATAAAGTTGGCATTTCATAGCCGTCACTGTCCTCTTCATTTCTTATTGCAAAACGATCTCCTCTAAAATAGCCCGAGTATGACGGGTCTGTAGTAGTTGTGCCGTGTTGAGCATAGGCGTAGATGGCATAATTAGTACCACGTGAATTAGCACTACCTATTTCAGAGCGTAAACCATAGTTAATACTGCTCGTTCCATTTGTTGTGCCAACATCATTATTGATTCCAGTTAATGAAGTTGTTGCAGATCCGCTGTCATACACTTTATTTTCAATTCCAATATGATCACCAATACCGTCACTAGAAACATCATTCTTTATACCGTATTTATTTCCTGTTGTACTACTGGTATTTTCAGAATATATAGCATAAGTTGCAGTAAGACTGGTACTTACATTGGAATTATCTATACGTAATGCCGTTCTTGTTGCTACGGGGTCTGTAGATTCAATTTCAATATTTAATTTACCGGTACTTAAGCTTCCCCCTATATTTATATTGCCTTCTCTCTGCACATTTTCAGTCGTATTAGTAGCGGGTACAAAAGTTCCAATTTTATAAAAGGCAGGTGTGTTTATTGCGTTATCTGAAAGATTTTGAAAAGATGAACCATTAAAAAAATAAAAACCTTCCGAGTCAGTGCCGCTTTCCAAATATAAAATGAGTCCTTTTTGGTCAGTTGTTGGTGTAGGAAGAACGGCTACTTTAGGAATAATAATTCCATTAAACTCTCCAGGTCCAAGTGTCGTTTTAGAAACTATTTCTAGATCAGAGGTCGGTGTTGAAGTTCCTATACCGACTTGGGCAAAAGAAATAGAACTAAAAAATGTACCAATAACGATGCTGTAATATGAATTGAACATGATAGTATAATTAGTTAACTAATACTACCACAAGGTACCTCTTAGAATAAGATATAACGTGTAACATTCTCATTATTAAGGTTTAAAACAATTTTAATCGATTATTAGAGCTTATAGTCTAAAAGAAACGTTGATCGGCTATAAAACTCGTCAAATCAATTATCATAACTCCTGGCATCATTTTAATATCAGGATACAGAAGTGCTGATTTTAAACGTCTTTCACTTTTTCTTGCATCATTTTAATTTGATCTCGCAGTCTTGCGGCTTCCATAAAGTCTAATTCTTTAGCCGCTTTTTCCATCATTTTACGAGTATTGCGTATTTTTTTCTCTAATTCTGCTTTAGATAAGTATCCCGCTTCTTCCTCTGCCGCTTTTAATGTAAGTACATCTTCCAAAGCATAAGCAGCTGCTTTTTTTTGATATAGAGCTGTTTCTAATTTTTTCTTTATTGCCATAGGCTTTAAACCATTTGTCTCATTATAGGCAATTTGTTTGGAACGACGGTAATCGGTTTGATCAATGGTTTTTTGCATGCTAGCGGTAATTTTATCTGCGTAAAGAATCGCAAGTCCATTAATATTACGTGCGGCACGTCCTATAGTTTGTGTAAGTGAACGTTGATTACGCAAAAAACCTTCCTTATCCGCATCCAAAATGGCAACCAAAGATACCTCTGGTAAATCGAGGCCTTCTCTTAATAAATTGACTCCTATTAATACATCAAAAATTCCATGGCGCAAGTCTGACAAAATTTCTACACGCTCTAAAGTGTCTACATCGCTGTGAATATAGCGGCACCTGACATTGATACGAGTTAGGTATTTGGTCAGTTCTTCTGCCATGCGTTTGGTAAGTGTGGTGATTAGTACGCGTTCGTCACGTTCTTCTCTCAATCGTATTTCTTCTACAAGATCATCTATTTGATTCTGACTTGGGCGCACTTCGATAACGGGATCTAATAGTCCTGTAGGTCTTATGATTTGTTCTACAACAACCCCTTCACTTTTAGCCAACTCATAATCTGCAGGTGTAGCACTTACGTAAAGAACTTGATTTTGCATCGCTTCAAATTCCTCAAATTTTAGTGGACGGTTGTCCATAGCAGCTGGCAGGCGAAACCCATAATCTACTAAATTCTCTTTTCGAGACCTATCCCCGCCATACATAGCGCCTACTTGAGGAACGCTCACATGACTTTCATCAATAATCATAAGAAAGTCTGCTGGAAAAAAGTCCAGTAAGCAAAAAGGTCTTGTACCGGGTTGACGACCGTCAAGATAACGACTGTAATTTTCAATACCAGAGCAGTAGCCCAGTTCTCTAATCATTTCTAAGTCAAATTCGGTTCTTTCTTGCAGTCGTTTAGCTTCTAATGGTTTTCCTATTTCTTTGAAGTAATCGATTTGTTTTACTAAGTCTTCTTGGATAGCATGTATGGCACCTTGTAGAATGTCTGGAGAAGTCACAAACATATTTGCTGGATAGATCGTAATTTGATCAAAGCGTTCTAATACGCTTCCATTCACTGGATCAAAACGCTCAATTTCTTCTATTTCATCTCCAAAAAAATGAATTCTAAATGCAGTATCTGCATAACTAGGATATACATCTAGGGTATCTCCTTTTATCCTAAAATTACCTCTATTAAATTCTGCAGTGGTTCTGGAGTATAAGGATTGCACTAATTTATGAAGTAATGCTGTTCTAGCAATTACCTCGTCTTTTTTGATTCTGACAACATTTTTTTGAAACTCGACAGGGTTTCCAATACCATACAGACAGGAAACTGAGGCAACTACTATAATATCCCTTCTTCCAGAAAGTAGGGAAGAAGTGGTACTCAATCGCATCTTTTCTATTTCTTCATTAATAGAAAGGTCTTTCTCAATATAAGTTCCTGAGGATGGTATAAATGCTTCCGGCTGATAATAATCATAATAGGAAACAAAATATTCCACTGCATTATTTGGAAAAAAGTCTTTAAATTCAGAATACAATTGAGCTGCTAATGTTTTGTTGTGACAAAGTACCAAGGTTGGTTTTTGCACACCTTGTATTACATTTGCAGCCGTAAAGGTCTTACCACTTCCAGTAACCCCCAGAAGTGTTTGATATTTTTCATTAGCTTCGATTCCACTGATAAGCTTTTTGATCGCTTGCGGTTGATCTCCAGTAGGAGAAAATTCTGATACAATATTAAATTCCATGAACGGTAAAAATAGGTTTTTTAGCATTCCGCTTTCGCGAAAGCGAGGTTAAAATAATACCAACTACTTGATTATCTTTTGAGAGAGAAATGCCCCTTAAAACTGCGGCCATCTATTAATTCCACCAAGTACCAATAATCAGTACTAGGCATCGGGTTACCTTGATACATTCCGTCCCATCCCGGTCCTAATGGACTTATTTGTTTTAAAAGTTTTCCAAAACGATCAAAAATATAAATCTGTGCATTGGGCTCAGTTTCAATCGCGGTTACTTGCCAGTAGTCGTGGAATCCGTCTTCATTAGGAGTGAAATAAGGTGGTGCAGCGATAATGGTTGCTGGGGCGGTTACTAGGTCGCAGCCATTTACATCTCGTATATAAACCGTGTAATAACCTGGCAGTAAATCGGTAAAAACGTTACTTTCTTGAAAAATAAAATTATCAATGCTGTATTCAAAGGGGCCATCTCCGATAACGGACACTTCAATGCGGTTAGATCTTAAAGTAAATTGCTCAACTTCTACCGCGACAATCTGAGTGGTCTGGAAATTGGTCACTGTTGTGGAGCTGCTATCTTCACAGCCGTTTTGATCTGTTATAAGCACGGTATAGGTTCCCTCATCAGTAATACGAATACTGGATGTAGTTGCTCCAGTATCCCACAAATAAGTGTCAAAACCCGGAGTTGCCTCAATAATTCCCTCTTCGTTGATACATTTGGAGAAGTCGGCAGTAGTAGTCACTATAGGTTTTGGAAACACTTCTAAACGCAATGGCTGTACATCATAACAAATGGCCAGGTCATTGTTCTCTAGGCGTATCCATATAACTTCTTGATTCATGGTATTCGTATAAGAAGTGTTTAAGGGATTGTCATCTAATTCTGCATCTTGTTGTGAGCTGTGAAAGGTGGTTATAAGATTTCCAGGTTGTGTATTTTGAATAGAGGTTATCAAAGAATTCAAATCAAAAACTTCTACTAAATCTCTAGATTCATCATCACAAATGCTCACATCATTTATCACAGGAATTAGGGGTTGTGCGATGACATGAAGATGAAAAGAAACAACTTCATAGCAAGTGGTGTTGTTCACATTTTCATAACGTATAAAGATTTCTTCTTGAGCCATAGTATTGTCATAAGGGGAGCTAATGGGGTTCTGTCTCACATCTGCTTCATTTTGAAACCTGTAAAAGGAATAGTTCACTAGCACAGGGTCTTGAGTCCCTAAACCTTGAATGGCTGCAAGATCTAAATCAAATGATTCTATCCCATCGTTACTAAAATCGTCACACAAGATCAAATCATCTACCATCAATGCTACAGGAAGTGCATGAATAATCACGTCAAAAGAGGTAGTTACAAAACAACCATTTGACAATCGACTATCGATTCTTAAAAAATAAGTGCCGCTAGCAACCTGATCGTTATCAGCTATGGAATTAAAATCAGTTACCGCATCTTGTAGACTAGAATGAATAGTGACTTCAAAGTTGTTAGGGTTTTGAACACCTAAGGCGTTAATTCTTGTAGCAGTAAAGTCTATGGGTGCGATGCCGTCATTGGAACTATCATCGCATATGCTTATGTTATTAACGGTATTAGTATAAGGAGTATCGACTATCTGCACAATGCGGCTGGAATTAAAAATACCTGTGGGAGTTGTCAAAACAAGATTCACCGTATAGGTTCCAGCATTGGTATAGATATGAGTAGGGTTGATCAGTGTAGAACTATTAGCTGCACCACTGGCAACATCTCCAAAATCCCAACTAACGGAGCTATTAGGACAAGTGGCTATTTCGTCTGCAATGAATTGTGTGGTGGTATTGCTACAACCTTCATTGACAGAAAATGATGGATTGAAAAACGCATTGTAAAAAGGAGGCAACCCTTCATTGCTATTTGTCCCTGGGGTTAATGACAGGCCGTTGTATTGAAAGTTACATAAGGCACCTATGTTATTAGGGTTGTTGATTACTGCAAGCCATTCTTGCTCATCTCGGGAGTAGTAGATCTTATTGTCAGGAGCAATTTGTAACGCACCACGTGCCACGTCATCAGTAGCATCGGCGGAATCACTTTGATAGATCACTATCGGATTGTTTTCAAAATTAGGGGTTGTGGTATTGTATTGTAACAACAGTCGTTCGGCAGCTACAAGACCACTTCCTAGTGTATTGAGATCCACATACACCAGTCTAGAGTCCAAGGAAAACTCTGTTCCATAAGCTTGATAGCCGGCAGGAAAATTCATCCTTACCGGATTATTGACGAAACCGGTACGGTTGTCAAAATCAAATAACCAGGCACCTACACCAGATTCATCTGGGATGCTCGTATCCACATATAATTGAGTCATCATGGCTACTTTTGAGCCATCAGGAGATACTTTTAAATAACCCCGCTTATCTGTAGTGCGAGTTGCCTGACTGAGAGAATTTACACTGGCAGACAAATCCATCCCATTGGGCGTTAGTTTAAAAGCGTAAAACTGATTAAAACTTAAACTACCTGGAATACTTTCAGCATAAGTGACGATCCATGCGTCTTGACCATTTGCTGCAACTGCTGCAAATAACTTTTCAGTACTGTTAGCTAATAAGTTGATGTTTTTTTGGGTAACAATAACATCCCCAGTCCCATTATTTAAATTCATGTCTACAACCGAATAATACAGGCCAGTGGTAGCACCTATGGAAATGGAAAACACATAATAGAGATCGGGGTTGTTAGGTAACGGAATCACAATTGCAGACTGTGTGCTGGAGGGGTTTCCAAATAATCCATTACCATTTGGCATTACTAGGTGATTGCGATCCCAGATGCTACTACCATCGGTATAAAAGAGTAAGCTACCGCAGGCGTCTGAAATAGCCGAGCAGCCTTCAATAGTATTTAATTGTCCTATGTTATTAGGTACAGGAACGCCGGTGTTAAAATCAATTCCAGCATTAGAACCAAAAAACCACCAATCGGCTTGATTTTGTGACACAACAGGAAGGGCTAGAAGCAGCAGAAAGATGGAAATAACTATTCTCACGCTTTAAAAATATAGAAAGAAATCAATACCGAGGCAATTATTCATTTGAATTCATTTTTCTAATAATAAATTCTTGCTATACTTATCGCGGGTATAACCTATATCATTAAAAATGCCTACTGAATAGCAGGCATTTTTAATGATATCATATATTCTGATATTTAGATTTGAACTCTCCAACCGTGACGGTCTTCTGCACGATTGTATTGAATATCTTTTAAGGCTTTTATAAGCTTAGTTGCATATGAATCCGTATCCACTGGAAGTTCGTATTGGAACTCTTCATGTTTATATCCTTTGATAGGAACAATTACCGCAGCAGTTCCGCTACCAAATATTTCTTTAAGTTCTCCATTTCTGGCAGCCTCATTTAATTCCTTAACAGAAACACGTCGTTCTTCAACAGGAATACCATGATCTTTGGCCATTTGTATCACACTTCTTCGGGTAACCCCGTTGAGAATACGGTCATTATGAGGAGCAGTGAGCAAGGTATCACCTATTCTTACAAATATGTTCATGGTACCAGCTTCCTCTAGGTATTCATGAGAAGCGGCATCGGTCCAAATAATTTGTTGATAACCTTCTTTAATAGCGAGGTTATTTGGATAGAAACTAGCGGCATAATTTCCTGCTGCTTTAGCGTATCCTACGCCACCATTGGCAGCTCTAGAAAATTCTGAAGCGATAACAACACGTACATCTCCCTTGTAATATGCAAATGCAGGCGACATGATGATCATAAATTTATACTCTGTTGAAGGTGCTGCGGCAACACCATTCTCACTAGCAATCATAAATGGCCTTAAATAAAGTGAAAGTCCTTCACCGTATCGCACCCATTCTTTATCAAGATTGATAAGATTCTTAAGTCCTTCGATAAAAATTTCTTTTGGAACTTCTGGCATCGCAAGACGTTTTGCACTTTCATTAAAACGCAACCAATTGTCTTCCGGTCTAAAAAGAAATACTTCACCATGAGCATCCTTAAAAGCTTTCATCCCTTCAAAAATAGCTTGGCCATAATGAAATACTTTACAACTAGGTTCTATTTGAATAGGCCCATAAGGTTTTATTTTTGCAGTACGCCACGCTCCGTTACTCCAGGTACATTCCAACATGTGGTCTGTAAAAGTTTTTCCAAAAGTTAAATTATCAAAATCAATAGTATTGATTTTGGATTTTTTTACCTTTTCTATAACGATTTCGTGAGTAGGTATCATGGTATTGTAGTTTTTTTGCAAAGATACTCCATAAGGACTACTATTATGTCCAAACGAATTCCTAAATTTGTTTAAATTATAAACTTATGAAACAGCTGATTACAGGAGTATTTGCTATCTTTTTACTGCTAGGATGCAAAGAACAAAAACAAGAAGAAGAAATGCCAGCCATTAATGACGAGCAAGTTCAAGAAATAGCTTACATGAATTACGGTGCAGAGTTTTCTAACAATGACGTGATTGATGCCATGGAATTAGGAGCTATGTATAAGACTATGAAAGTAGGTGATACTACTGCAGTAAAAGTAAAAGGAACGATCGCAGAAGTATGTGTAAATATGGGTTGTTGGATTAAAATGCCAGTAGGTGACGCTTCTGTGACAGTTAAATTTAAAGACTACGGTTTTTTTCTTCCTAAGAATGGTCAAGGAAAAGAAGTTATATTAAACGGTAACGCATTTAAGAATATCACACCTGTAAAAGAATTACGTCATTATGCTGAGGATGCTGGGAAATCTAAGGAAGAAATTGAAGCAATTACAGAAGAGGAAGTTACTTTAAGCTTTGTTGCCGATGGTGCTCTTGTAGAGAAGTTTGACAACCCAGATGTAGAAGTAGCTGCCAAAACAGAAGAATAAATGAAGCGTGAGATCATGATGACAGGAGATGGATCCAAAACTATTCACATGCCTGATCTCAATGAACAATACCATTCTAAACACGGCGCCTTGCAAGAGGCGCTTCATGTTTTTATACAAACCGGGTTGGAATATTTTTTAGATGTCTCGCTTTCGCGAAAGCGAAACTTCCAACAAGAACCTCTTCAGATTCTAGAATATGGTTTTGGAACTGGTCTTAATGCCATGCTTACCGCTCAACATTCATCTAAAATACCTGTAGTTTATAATGCAGTAGAAGCCTTCCCTATTTTAGAAGAAGAAGTGCTGTCGATGGATTACGGTGAGCTATTAAAAGATCAGCTATTATATGAAGTCATGCATCAGTCAGATTGGGAGAAACATCAAGAGATCACTTCTCATTTTACTTTGTTTAAAAAGCAAAAAGCTTTTGAAAAAATTGCAAATGAGGATGAATTTGATTTGATCTATTTTGATGCTTTTGGTCCGCGTACTCAACCAGAATTATGGACAGAAGCTATTTTTAATGCCGCTTACAAGGCGTTGAAGAGCGGTGGTGTGTTAACCACTTATTGTGCTGCTGGGCAAGTACGGCGCAATATGCAAACTGCAGGGTTTATGGTAGAGCGTTTGCCTGGACCTCCAGGAAAAAGAGAAATGCTCAGGGCGACAAAAAAATAAAGCATCCCTCTCTTAAATCAGCAATCAAATCAATAATCTTTTAGCAAATACTTAAGGCGGCTACCCTGGATGTACCGCTATATTTGTACAAATCATAAATTACTATGTCTAAAGAAGTAAGAGAACAACAACCACAACTATTATGGAAGCATTTTGCAGATTTAAATGCGGTTCCTCGGCCTTCTAAAAAAGAAGAACGTGTTCGTGCGTTTATGGTAGCGTTTGGTAAATCACATGACCTAGAAGTGATAGAAGATGCTATAGGTAACGTGATCATAAGAAAACCTGCTACTTCAGGAATGGAGGACCGCGAAAGCATCATCATGCAATCGCACTTAGATATGGTGCATCAAAAGAATAATGATACCGACTTTGATTTCTTAACTCAAGGAATTGATATGTTTGTTCAAGGAGATATCATCAAAGCTAGAGGAACTACTTTAGGAGCAGATAATGGTATAGGAGTCGCTGCAATCATGGCAGTACTTTCCTCAACAGATATTGCACATCCAGCAATAGAGGCTCTGTTTACGGTAGACGAAGAAACGGGCATGACCGGAGCAAAGGAATTGGATAAAACTATTCTGACTTCAAAGATCCTATTGAACCTAGATACAGAAGAAGACGACGAGATTGACATAGGTTGTGCAGGTGGAGTAGATGTTACTGCTACCAAAACCTACCCGCTAGAAGCTGTTGATGGGAATTATATATCAAAAAAAATTACCGTAAAAGGTCTTAATGGGGGTCATAGTGGTATGGACATCATAAAAGGATTGGGTAATGCCAATAAAATGATCACGCGTCTTGTGGATGCCATGCAAAAAAGAGGTGCAGTACATTTTCAATCTTTAAATGGAGGTAGCTTAAGGAATGCAATTCCGCGAGAAGCGGTAGCAGTAGTTAGTTTACGCAAAAGCGATTGGGAGCAAATGTGGAACACGTTTAACAGGTGTAAAGATGCGATTCAAGACGAGTATGCGGCTTTAGAAGAGCATCTTAGCATAGCTATAGAGGCTATTGAAAACGCTGAAGTGCTTACCGAAAGCGACAGCCGTGAGTTGGTATATTGCTTATTGGGAATTCATAATGGTGTATACCGTATGAGTCCAGATATTGATGGTCTTGTAGAAACTTCTAACAATTTAGCTCGTGTAACTTTAGAAAACGGGGAACTGCAGATTGCTTGTTTAACAAGGTCCTCGGTAAAAAGTTCTAAGACGGATCTTTCTTCTAGTATTGTGGCTGTAATGAAGCTTGCACAAATGGACGCCAAACTCTCAGGTGATTATCCAGGTTGGCAACCTAACGCCAACAGTACTATGTTAGATATTATCAAAGCAAAATATACAGAACTGTTCGATCATGAACCTAGAGTAGTAGCCTGTCACGCAGGACTTGAATGCGGTCTTTTAGGAGAGCGTTACCCGGGGCTAGACATGATTTCCTTTGGACCAAATATAAGAAGAGCACACAGTCCAGATGAGTATGTAGAAATCACATCAGTACAGAAGTTTTGGAAACTTCTTTTAGAAGTATTAAAAGAGATTCCTAAAGCTTAATTTTATTTATAGAAAACTCTAAAGCTCTTGAGAAATCAAGGGCTTTTTCTGTTACAACATTAAAACAGAAACTACAGCTCCAACGTGTATTCATTTGATCTCCCAGAAAATTTGCTAGAATTAATACTTATTAAAGAAAAATGATGGCTTCAAATTGGTCTTTAATCTAACACTGCGATCTAAGCAGTAAAGGAGATTTGTTATTCAAACCTAAAGGCCATCGTTCCATTCTCAAAAATCACATTTTTGGAAGGAAAAATAGTTTCTAATCGGTTAGAATTCTGAAAGTCAACGGTAGGTTGATGAGCTATGATACCTTTATGTATACTGACCACTTCATCGCTTAAGGACAAGGCAAGTTGTATTTCGTGTGTGGCATAAATAATCGTTTTCCCCTTTTTATGACAGTAATCTCTTAGTAGCAGTAGCAAATCGGCTTTGTGGTTGATATCTAAGTGGCTGGTGGGCTCGTCCATCAGCAGGTATACTGTGTCTTGAACGATAGCTCTAGCAATTAAAACTCGTTGCAATTGGCCATCACTCAAGGTTCCTGCTCTTCGGTTTTCTAGATCTTTAAGATCAAAATTCTCTAAGACGTCATTGATAATTTCATGATCTACATCACTAAGGGTACCTATATAATTGGTGTAAGGTGCACGACTTAATTCCAATAACTCTCGAACACTTAAGAAGAAGCTAAAGGCTCTTTCGGTGAGGACTATGGAGATAAATTTGGATCGTTCTAATGCGGTATAATTCTTCCAGTTTTTATTTTCTACGACCACCTTTCCGTTGATGAGGTGCTGCCCACTAGCTATGGCTCTTAGTAAAGTAGATTTTCCTGATCCGTTGGCACCTATAAGGGAGATGAGTTTCGCTTTCGCGAAAGCGAGATCTCCAGCATGCTCTGCCACAACGCAATGACCATATCCTACCTGTATGTTTTCTAGTTGAATCATTAAAAATGCAAATTACGTTTTCTCAGGATGAGCCAGATGATCAGTGGTGCTCCTAGCAATGAGGTAACAGCGTTAATAGGTAAGGAATAGTTTGAAAATGGCAGTTGTGATACCAGATCGCAAAAGAGTAGGAGTGTAGCCCCCAATAATAAGGTCGTAGGGATTAATATTTTATGGTTCACTGTTGGTAATATCAGTCGCGCCAAATGAGGTACCGCTAAACCTATAAATGCAATAGGCCCAGCAAAAGCAGTAATACTACCTGCGAGAATACTGGTGATGATAATGATGATCCAACGTGCTTTTTTAATGTTGATACCTAGACTAAACGCATAGCTTTCTCCTAATAACATGGCATTCAATGGCTTGATGATCCAAAGCAATAAGAGCATAGCAAGAATAAACAACAAACCTATAATAAGTAAATCATCCCAATTAATGCTTCCTAAACTCCCTAAAGACCAAAAAACATAACGCTGCAATTCTTCACTACTGCTGAAGTAACTTAAAATTCCTACTACAGCGCTACTCAAACTACCTACCATCAAACCAACGATCAACAGCCCCATCGTGTCTTTGATCCTAAGCGACATGAGAATAATCAATAACAATACGGCTAGACTTCCTATCACACTTGCTGTAATGATCCCAAAACTGGAAATAGTACCTATTCCTAATGCTGTTGCGCCCATTATGACAAGTGCTACCCCTAAGCCTCCACCACTAGAAATACCTAAAACAAATGGACCCGCCAGCGGATTTCTAAACAGTGTTTGCATGAGTAAGCCAGCAACGGCAAGTCCAGCACCAGTAAATACTGCCATGACCGCACGAGGCAATCTCAAATCGGTGATGATGTACCTCAGTGCGGTGCTTGTTTCTGGGTTTTCACGACCTAATAAGGCATCCACAACTTGTTGAGGTTCTATATATACAGTGCCTAGACAAATGTCTGCAATAAAGAAGACAAGGAGCAGGTTGCTGAGTATGATGAATTGTTTTTTCAAAAGATTATTATAATCTTATTCTTTAAATAAAAAACGAAGGTACGGCAGAAAGGAGAATTAGACTTTTTTATTAGAGGTATTGTTCCTAATTCAAGAGGTCATCTTTTTAAGAGGGAGACCTTTCAATTTAGAACGATGTCTTTTACTGCACATTTTAAATCACTACTCAGTTAAAATAAAAGTAGCCTATTAGCTCAATTATGGGATGCTATTACGGAAGTGTTTACGATGAGTTCACTCCTATCTAGTCTTTTGAATAATAAAAAATCATTTAAGTATAGTTGTATTCTTAAATAATGAATCCTATTTATATACCAGTGACAGATAAGTATAAGATGATACCTTTCGCGCAAGCGTTCTCATAAATCAGTCTCAAATTAAATTTTTTATGTCAAATAAGAATTTAAACCAATACTCGATTTAATGAATTTTATTTAAATAAGCAGCTAAATAAACCCCTGTACTTGCACAAGCTTGTAACAAATAGCCACCAGTAGGTGCGTCCCAATCCAACATTTCTCCAATACAAAATTGATGAGGTATTTTTTTAAGTTCAAAGTGGTCTGATAATGCTTTTAGATCAATGCCACCAACAGTAGAGATGGACTCGTCTAAACTTGTTGTACGGATCAAATCCAAAGAGAATTTTTTAATATTTTTTGCCAAAGATTTGGTGTTTAAATAAGTTTCTTTGGACAGGTATGTTTTTAATAGATCTATGGCGGGAGTGCTTAATTTGAGCTCTTTTTTTAGAATATCCGAAGTTGTTCCAAACCTTGATAATTGTATTTTAGAAAGCACGTTTTCTAAAGTTAAGGAGGGTTTAAAATCTATGTAAACACTAGCGAAGGAATTTACTTGAAATTGTTTTCTTATTTGTGGACTTAGTCCATAGATCGCGTTTCCTTCGATACCGTATGAGGTAATGACCGCTTCCCCCTTTTGTATCACAGTATTACAAGTAATAGTAATGTTCTTTAAGGGGGCACCTTCATTCTTCTTTATAAAATTAGTGTTCCAATTAATATGATAGCCACAATTGGATGCTTGAAATGCATTGGTTTTGATTCCTTTTTTTGAAAAGGTATCCAGCCAGCTACCATCAGATCCTGTAACTTTCCAGCTAGAACCTCCTAATGAAAACACGGTATAATTTGCCGAAATGGATTGATTATTAATGATCACATTTCCACAAGAATCCCAATCAGAAAAGGTGTGTTCATATTTTAAGATTACGTTCTTTTCTTTTAAGTGTTGGAGAATCGCATGAAGTACTTCAATAGGTTTGATCCCTTTTTTTGGATACACTCTTTTACTACTTCCTCTATAAGTTGGAATGCCTATTTGATCAAGCCAAATTCTAAAATCTGTATTGTTGAAATGACAAAGGGCATTAGTCAAAAAATCGTCTGGTGTATATTTATGGATTAATTCTTTTACGGCTTCTGAATGTGTAAGATTGAAACCTCCTTTTCCAGCAACTAAAAATTTACGACCAGACGTCTTATTTTTCTCATAAATAGTCACCGAAAATTTGTCAGCATCCAAAAATGCAGCTAATAAAAAAGCTGCTGGTCCACCACCTATAATTGCAACATTTTTTTTCATTAGGGAACATTCTAGTTATTAGAATTTTGAAATATCTTACGTAATTCTAGTTAGAGTTTAATCTTTTAGGGGTTTAAAGAAGTACAATTCATGATAGGGAAGTAGCTCTGGGTGCAATATTTTAACTAGGTCTTTTAAAACCAGATCTGGTCTCATACTGGCTTCTTCGTAATAAGTAACTCCCCCTTTAGCACCTATAGTAAGCGCATGAGTATATACTTGTTTGTTTTTAAAGGCATCAAACAGCGCATAGGATTGATTGTCTGCAAGCATTTTAGAATAACTGGTATATTGTGCTGGCGCGATCCAATAAGTGGCTTTACGACCATCCATCAGTACTTTTTCTATGTTATAGGCGAGTGAACCATTTCCTTCTGTTGTTGCATAAATATAGTCTGCTCCTGCATCCTTTAAAATTTGTCCTTGCCAGGAGTTTCCATAAGGCAAATACCATTGATCGTTCCAAGTTGCGCCACTCAGCACCTGAGGTCTTTTAGCCTTTTCTATAAGTTTTAAGGTGTTTAAATATTCTTTTTCTATAGCATTAAAAATGCTATCGGCTTGCTTCTCCTTGCCGTATAGTACTCCAAAAAGCTTGATCCACTCTGCTTTTCCTAATGGATGTTGTTCTACCCATTCTCCATTATATAGCACAGGAATTCCCGCCTCTTCTATTTTTTGATAGGTAGGGTTGCTGTCATTGATACTAAAACCCATCACTACGTCTGGCTCAAGAAGTAGGGTGCTTTCCACATTTATGAGTTGGTTGGTTCCTAGTTCTTTTACTTTTCCGGTTTTTATTAAAGCTCTTACTTCTGGAGCGCTGATATAATAAGTACCTGGAAAACCAATCAAGGATTTTTCTTCTCCTAAAAAGACTAATGGCGGGATATGAGTAGTTGATGTCAGGACGATACTTTCTATAGGAATTGAAATGGTTACTGCGGCTCCTGTTCCTTTAACTAATGCCCCTCTTTGATCTTTAACCAATTGAAAAGAATAGTTCACAACACTTTCTGGCCATGGATTCATTATGGTTACTTCGTAACCAGTATCGGTGCTTTGAATCTGAAAGCCATGAGCATAGTTCACTTCGATATCTTGGTAGACAGAACGATCAGATTTCTCTACAGTATTTTCGGTAATCTTGTTTTCATTTTTACAAGATGGTAAAAGTGAACAACTAATAAGAAGGTATAGTAACGTCTTTTTCATGAGACTTCAAAAGTAGTTATAATGAAGGGTTTGAATGGACTTCTTTCTGATTTTGATAAAATTCTTAAGCTTCCTAGTTTATAGATACTATTTAATAGTATTTTCGCAACTTAAAATATGGTTTTTTTAGCTGGGGTAAAATGCCGCTTTCTTTTATTGATTAAAAAAAGGAGGTGGATATCGCATTCATTTCGACACGAAAGCAAAAAAATTAAAAGGGAATCTAGTGCAATTCTAGAACTGTTCCCGCAACTGTAAACAAAATGTCTCTTAAAATAGAGGCAACCTATCTAAGATAGGATAAAATCAAAAAGGCCACTGAGTATAGGACTTGGGAAGGCGATTTTATTTTGAAGTCAGGAGACCTGCCAAATTTTCAATTAAATTATTGTTCATCTTCGGGATAGAGATAACGATGAGTTTATACTAATGGCTGGTTGCGTCCTGAATTAAATTTTGTACAGGCTGCACCGATACCTTGTAATAAGGGTTTCTACATCATTACTGTACCTGCTCCTCCAATCTTCTTCCCGAGACTAAAAACCTAAAAATGAAAAAACAAATCATCGCCTTTGGCGCTATGATCGTCTTAGTTGTGTCGGGAAATGCACAAGTGGATACTACAGCAACAAAACTGGAAGAAGTAATCGTTACGGCTTCGTCAAAATTTGACTTACAACGCAAAGACAGCGGTAAACCAGTTATTAAAATCACAAGAGCAGACATCGAAGCACAGCGGGCCTCGAGTATTGCCGACCTTCTAAATCAGTACGCTGGAATAGAAATTAACGGTGCTCGCAGTAATGCTGGGCAGAATCAAAGTTACTTTGTTAGAGGAGGGAATAGCCGTCAGGTTTCTTTCTTAATCGATGGTGCACAAGTAAATGACCCTAGCAATATCGCTGGTGATTTTGATTTAAGGTTAATAGATCTAGATCAAATTGAAGAAATCGAAATTTTAAAAGGAGCTGCGAGTACACTTTATGGAGCTAATGCAAGTACCGCTGTTATCAACATCAAATTGCGAAAAGCACCTACATCTGGAGTGAGAGTGAACCTAGCTTCCTTTGTTGGGACCAATAAAAGCAGCCAGCAAAACACTTCTGGAATAGATGAGTACAACAATAGTGTACAACTTCAAGGAACCGCAAAAAATGGTCTTACTTACGGAGTAGGATTCAATCATCAAAGCACTGACGGACTTAGTGCCGCAGAAAGTGCTGATGAAAATGAAGACTTTGATGCAGACCAATTTAACCGGATTAATCTTTTAGGTCGCATAGGTTATAACAATCATAAGGACTTCAAATTGAGCAGTTATTTGTCTTTTGATGAGTACGTAGCCGAATTTGATAATGGAGCCTTTGCAGATGGCGATAATGAGACCTATAGCCGCCAAATACGCTGGGGAACCAACATGAATTGGAAGTACTCCAAAAAAGGAGAACTGGTTTATGCAGACGTCAGTACCCATACTCGAAGGGATAACAGGAGTAATTCCCCCTCTCTTTTCAATGCTGATGGATATTCCTTAGACCTTTATAATAAATACACTTTTGATTTATCTGAAGATGCTAGTTTAAAAACCATTCTAGGCTTTAATTTCAATAATCAGACCTATGAAGATTTTAGTATCCCATTCGGTGGTACTTCATTCGTTCAAAATGCAACTACAGATGAGGTGAATTTCCAGATTTATGATCCTTATTTTAATGTAGTTTATTTGAGTGGTACTGGTTTTAATGTCAATGCAGGAGCACGCTACAACTTGCACAGTAATTATGATGGACAATTGGTTTACAACCTGAATCCATCCTATAGATTTAATGTTGGTGATCACATCTTTAAGGCTTATGCCAGCTTTAGTACGGCATATATTACTCCGTCATTATTCCAATTGTATGCTAGCGGTTTTGGAAATGAAGACTTAACAGCAGAAGAAAATGCCACTTTAGAAGCTGGAATTTCATGGAGTAAAGACCAGACAAGTATAGGGGTTAGTGTTTTCCAACGAGAAGAAAATAACCTAGTTCAGTTCGTTACCATTGACCCAGTCAATTTTATATCTCAATATCAAAATGTGCAGGAACAATTGACCGCTAGAGGAGTGGAAGTTATGGCGCAAACTCTTTTGTTTGATAAATGGAATTTAACAGCTAATTACTCCTTCATTGAAAGAGATAATGTGCCTCAATTGAGGCGTATTCCTAAACATAAATTGAATGCAAGTGCGAGAATTGAGGCTTTTGAAGGAGCTTTTTTAACGGCAAGATACCAATACAATCATCAGCGTGCTGATGCGTTTTTTGACCTGAACACGTTTAGTACGCAAAACGTAGCTTTAGAAAGCTATCAATTAGTAGACTTGGATGTGACTTATAAATTGAAATCTACAGAAGTTAGCTTTTTTCTAGGGGTGTCTAATGTACTTAATGAGGATTTTCAAGAAGTTGTAGGTTTTCAAACCCGAGGGCGAAATTATAAGATAGGTGTGCGTTTAGGATTTTAAGCTTAAAAAGGATAATAAATAATTAGATAGCAGAAAAGTGCTTCCTGTGGTGTTAAAAAATGAAATCAACATTCAAATAGGCATTGGAATAAATTTTAGCAGTTATTTATTTTTGTAACCCCAATTTAATAGCCACTAGTAGCAAGATAAAAGAAATGAATCCTATTAGAACCCAAAATACTCCTTTATAATTTTTCTGGTGTAAATTTTTATCTTTGAGATACATGAATGAAATAATCACAACAAAAACGATAAAAAAACCTATTCCAAAATAAATTTGACCGCTACTAAACATAGGATCTTTTACAACTAGTGGAAATATATTCATATAAAACTTATTTTTACAAAATTACAAACCAATACTAGCAATAGCACCATAGATATGAAGAAACAAATAGAAAGTGTTCATAAATTTCATACAGCCTTTAAACTTGGTATAAATAGCAATCCCATTGCACATATATCAGAGCGTCGCAATCAATTGAGATTTGAATTGATGAAAGAAGAAAACGAAGAGTACTTACAAGCTGCCCAAAACAACGACCTAGTTGAAGTGGCTGATGCCTTGGGAGATATGCTTTATATTCTTTGTGGAACGATTATAGAACACGGAATGCAGGATGTCATAGAAGATGTCTTTGATGAAATCCAGCAATCCAACATGTCAAAACTAGGCGCTGATGGGTTGCCTATCTATCGTGAAGATGGAAAAGTGCTCAAGGGGCCATCCTATTTCAAACCTAATTTTGAAAAAATACTCCAGAATGCCCTTCAATAAGTAGCGTTTTTTTCGCTTTCGCGAAAGCGAAGCACCTGCAGTTACAAATACAAAAGCGAGTTATTGAAAAATAACTCGCTTTTATTAGTTAAGAAATCTGCTGTATTATCGCTTTAAAGCAAAGTGACCTCGGAAACTTCTTCCGTCAGCTAGTTCTACTAAGTACCAGTAATCACTGGACGGCATAGGAGCTCCATTATAAGTTCCGTCCCATCCCTGACCGGTAGCGCTTACTTGTTTTAATAACTTACCGTAACGGTCAAAAATATAGATACTGGCATCAGGAATCATTTCTACCGCAATGACTTGCCAGGTATCGTGATACCCATCTTGATTAGGAGTAAAATAAGGAGGCCCACCTATAATGACAGCATCCATAGATACGGTACCGCAGCCGTTTTTATCTCGTACATAAATCGTGTAAAATCCTGGATACAGGTTATTAAATCGCTGGCTGTCTTGATAAACAAAGTCATCTAATGAGAATTCGTAATCACCGCTTCCAGTGACAATTGCTGTCAGTGTGTTGGTGTTGACTTCAAACTGTCCTACATCAATGCGTTCTATTACAGCTACATCAGAGGCTACAACACTTACTGTTGCGGTGCTGTCACAACCATCGCTGTTGGTCACCCTTACCGTATAATCGCCACTAGAGGCCACATCAATAGTTTGTGTGGTTTCTCCAGTAGACCACAGGTAGCTAGAGAATCCTGGACCTGCGTCAATGGTTTCGGGAACGCCTGCACAAATAGTATAAGGTCCTTGGTTAGCAATAACAGGTCGTGCAAATACTTCTATTCTAAAAGTAGATACATCATAACAATCTTGATTGGAGGCATTTTCGATTCTTGCATAGATGG
The DNA here is from genome assembly GCF_018401815.1 of Nonlabens sp. Lineage (GTDB taxonomy): Bacteria > Bacteroidota > Bacteroidia > Flavobacteriales > Flavobacteriaceae > Nonlabens. The sequence continues at coordinate 439,424 of NZ_JAGYKG010000002.1, read as the reverse complement.
TTTGTGATCTAGAAGTGTTGGTATAAGGGAAGCTCAATGCATTGGTGTCGTTATCTGCATCTGTTAGACTGCTGTGATAGGTCACATTGAAGTCTGTAGTGTTTTGACCGTTATAGATGGCCGCATCTTGTGAGCTGAAGTCAAATTCTTCAAAACCATCGTTGCTGATGTCATCACAACCTACCACATCAGTGGCAGTTCCCACTGTAGGCTGCTCACTTACGGTTAAGGTAAAACTAGTCGTATCAAAACAAATAGGATTGGAGATTGCTTCTATTCTTACAAAGATGGTCTCTGGTGTGCTGGTACTACTTGCATAAGCAGTATCGTTCATTATTTGATCTGTTCCCATTCCAGTCATCGCACCGTTTGATGTCGTGTGGTAGGTAATAGTATAATCACCAGCTGTTTGACCATTTAAAACCTCGCTGTTTGCCATACGTAAATCAAATACCTCAGAACCGTCATTTCCAGGATCATCACAAGTGATCCTATCCATCACTGGATTTGCCGTAGGTGTAGGACTGATCACAAATCTAAAAGTAGTGGTCGTGTAACAACTATCATTAGCTGCATTATCGATTCTGGCAAATAAATTAGGTGTAGTGCTATTCACCGCATAAGGGCTGGACAATGGACTTGCATTAGCATCAGCATCTGCTTGAGAGGCGTGATAGCTCACATTAAAATTAGGATTGGTCTGCCCGTTAAGGATGGCGCTATCAAACTGGGATAAGTTCACGTCTTCTGTTCCGTCGTTAGAAGGATCATCACACACAATAATATCTGCTGGAGTTCCTGCAAGTGGTAACGGATCTACAAAAAGGTCAACTACAGCCGTGTCATAACAATTGGTGTTGGCATTGGTTTGTATTCTTACAAAAACTGTTGCAGTACCACTGTTGTATAAGGTAGGTAACGGAGTCGCTCCACCTACAGATCCTAAATCGGCATCTGCTTGTGAGGTAAAGTACTCTATGCTAAAGTTAGCAGCGTTTTGAGTTCCTAACACTTGACTGTCTTGAGTACTCAGGTCAAAATCTTCCAGCCCGTCGTTACTAGCATCATCACAGATACGGTATTCGGCAACGTTATTAGCCACTGCTTGCTCGTTGAGAATGATGGTGATAGGTGTGGTATCAAAACAAGTGGGATTAACTGTATTGTCTATTCTAGCTACAATGGTTGTGGTACCGGTGGTAATGGTAAAAGGACTCGTTAGTCCTGGAGCGTCAGCATCTGCATCTGCTTGATTTAAATGATAAGACACTACAAAAGTAGGAGTGGTTGGTCCATTTAAAACATCAGCATCAAATTGTGTCAGCGTGATATCCTCCGTACCATCATTACTGGCATCATCACAAATGAGTAGATCTGCAGGAGCTGTTGCTACTGGGAAGTCATCTACTATGATATCAAATGATGTGGTGTCATAACAGCTGGTATTGGCAGTATTTTCTATACGCGCATACATGATTTGGCCAGCACTATTGTATAGGTTGTTCACAGGAGTCGCTCCACCTACAGATCCTAAATCGGCATCTGCTTGCGAGGTAAAGTATTCAATAGTAAAATCAGCTGGATTTTGAGTGAGCAGAATTTCTGGAGTTCTAGAGACCAGATCAAAGACTTCAGAATTGTCGTTAGACGGGTCATCACACAACCTGTAGGTCGTTACTGGATTGGCTGCTGGTTGTGTGCTGACACATAATTCAAAATCTGCAGTGTCATAACAAGTAGCGCTGATTACCGATTCCAAACGCGCATAAATACGCGTGCAAATGGTGGTATTGGTAAAACTAGATGGTAAGGGATTCATTTGAGAGTCTGCATCTGCTTGAGAGGTGTGATACGATACTTGATATTGTGTCGGATCCTGAGTTCCTAGTAGGCTTGCATCTAATTGAGACAAGTCATAAATAATAAGTCCATCATTAGAGGCGTCGTCACAAACAGCAACATCCTGTATTAGGCTTGCAGTAGGAGGCGTTCCTACAGCTACAATAAAATCATCTTGAATAACATTTCCACAACTATTAATAATATCTACCGAATAAGTAGTGGTTGTAGTAGGGTTAAAAGTAGGGTTGGCGATAGTAGGATCACTCACTCCAGTTACAGGGGTCCATAAGTAACTCAAACCACCATTAATAGTAACATCAACATTAGAAACCGTATCTCCAACACATATAGCGGTATCATTAAGACTGCCTATATCGTTTGCAAAAGATATATAATCAAAACACACCCGTTGTAGATTTGCAGCACCACCAGTAGAACCCGTAAAACCAAAATAAGTAAAGACACTACCTGCAAAAACCTGATTAATTAAATCCCCTGTATAAGAAAGTCTTAAGCTACAATCAAAGTAAACGCTCATTGTTTCTGTAGCGCCATTCCACTCGATACGCACCGCATGCTCTTGACCATCTTCTACATTATTGGAAGTGGCAGACGCTACAACAGGTCCTGCCAGATTTTGAGCAACACTGTGATTGTTTATTCCTGCCGAAACCATGGCGATATGATCAAAAGTAGGATCACCTAATTGTCCGTTTTGCCACGTATCAAACTCTACTGCAAAAGAATTGGGGATTCCTTCATATCCCATACCGCCACCTAAATTACCAATTACAGGAGTTGGATTATTTTTCATTACAAAAGTGAGTCCATCAGCTCCATTTGCATCATTAGTTCCTAGATAAATTCTAAACTCTATAATAAAATTGGTAAGCATATTGATCCTGTCTGGAGACCACATGGCACCAGACTGACCATTTAAATTAGGTGTAATTTGATAACAGTCATTTCCTTGAGCTGTTGTATTACCTATTAAACTGGGATTAAATTGGGCCGTAACTGGTAAGGCCAACAACATCAAGAACAGAGTTGCTGCAAGCGGTATATTTATTTTAGCATTCATTTTCATACTAAGGGGTAATTTAATTTTGTACTAGTTGTTGCATTCTAAAATTTAGTTTGCTCACCATACACATAATTATGAAGGTAGGCAAATCGTTCTGTTAGCGTTCCATCGCTAGTGGTCATTTGAGCGCGTTCTAAAACGCCATTTTTATCTCCATTAAAGAACGCAGGAATTACGTGTTTTCCAAACATTTCGCCAAATCCTTCACTGGCATCTTTAGGCAATTCACAAGGCAAATTATCTACTGCCATTACCGTTATAGATCCTGGGGTTTTAAAAGGAACCTCTTTTTCGCCTTGAGCGTCGTAACCGTAGATAGGATCTGCTATGGCGCTAGGCCTTATGGTAGAAGCAATAGGGCCATCAATATCACAACTCACATCTGCCACTAGGCTGATTTTAAAATCGGGTTGTTTGGCATCTTCTCGGGTAAAAAGATATGGAGCTTCATTGCCATAAAAATGGCCTGTAATTAACATATCTGATATTTTGGCATACTTGAAAAAATCACTTACCAGCAATTCTGGATGGTTATAGCACTCCGTTTTAGTAGGTCGGTAACCATCCTTACGAGTGTAATAATGATGCACATCTAAAACAGTAAATGTAGTCTGTAAATTTTGAAAATGATCTAACTGCAGGTATTCCTTAGGTTTCAACTCCTTTATCCCAAGCTTCTCCAGCACTTCTCTTATACCTCCAGCTACTTTACCATTCCCTGTCATTACAATATGAATAGCCGGTAATTTGGTTTTGATCTGTGTCAATTCTGCTTTTAGAGCTTCATAATCGGTCAAGTCTTGTACTTTAGGTAATTCAAATAAGCCGTCTCGCAGGCCTAGTGCTCGGAAACCGTTATAAGCCCCTACTATTCCTGCATACCTCCCAAAACCTATCAATCTGGCACCTTTATTATTTACAATGGCTTCATGATCATACAATTCAATTTTTTTATCTAAAACAGCTCTTAATAACGCCTTGTTATACGGTTGCATTTTAATGGTATGGGAAAAGAAAAAGTATTTTTTATTGGGAATTAAGGCTTCTATAGGCACTTCTTTTACGCCTATCATCACATCAGCATCGGTAACGTCTTCCATAACTGCTATCCCATGAGATTGATACTGGCTGTCTGGAAATATTCTTATGGGTGAGGATTCTACTATGAATTCCGCTTTCGCGAAAGCGAGACCTAAGCGGCTCAATTGCTCGGGAGTGAACACCACCCTTCGATCTGGCGGATTCTTCCTTTCTCTTATGATGGCAATTTTCATAGCAACTAATTAAAGCGGCAATATAAGGAAATAGACCTTTAAAATAAACCCTTAATTCATTGGTAGTTCTCAATAATATTTATACTAGTATTACCATTGATTGAACCTCATGCCATCTTGACCTGTAACATTTAAAGAATACCGTCTAGTTAATCTAGGAATTCTCTTGGCAAGTGCAGGATTAAAAATACTCATATGGCCTTATCATTTTCTAGATGAACGTATTTCAAAGAGTTGAGGCGAAAGAATATCGATTATTAAGGGTGTTATTACAGCGCTAGCATTGTAGCCCGAACGCTATGCCCATCGAGAGGGGCTATAACACTACCAATAGAGGTATCAAAGGCAGAGCGAGCTAGCCTTATCAAAGTGGTCACCGTGGGCTTAAGGTTGCCCTACAGTTCTTATTTTAAAAGACCCTGATCATTCTCGTGCGTTTTAAAATTAATCTCACCTACTGCTATACTTAATAGTTCGCTGTATTTTTTTCAAGCAAGACATTTCTAATTCTAAATACGTTGAAGAATCGATGATTTCTTACCATGCTGCACGAACGATTTATAAAGGTTCAAGTGATCATGCAATTCTTAAAAAATATAGGGTGCCATTTTAAAAATTAAGATTTTATTCGGTACAACTTCATGCCGGAGTACTTATATTGGCGACTTTATTTTCCTGTACTTTTTTAAACTTGTAATTTTTTGGATCAAAAGCTTAAATGTACTATCCTTCTTATCTACCTATGTAGTTGGATTCCATTCCAGTCTTCTGGACAAGCAGAGCGTAACAATTGGTATTTTGGAGCATTAGCCGGCGTTAGTTTTAATGGAGGAGGTTTATCTTCATTAAACGATAATGGGATCCTACGCCCTATAGCTTTTGGACAAATTCAAGGTCCTGATAATATTGCCGTAGTTAATGACCCAGCAGGAAACTTATTATTCTATACCGAAGGAAGAGTCTTTAAAAATAGACTTCAACAAAACATGCCAAGTACTCCAACAGACGAGTATGCCTTTAGAGAATCCCAACAAGTGGTTACTCGCAATCCTGCAAATCCCGATCAATACTACCTATTTGTAATTATCCAAGACGGCTTAATGATGCGATTGAGCTATACCATAGTAGACATGTCGCTAGACAATGGATTAGGTGATATCTTATTAGAAAGTGCTCATACGATTGTATTGAACAATGTAGGGCAACAGCTGACTACCGCACAACATGCTAATGGTAGAGATATTTGGGTAATCTGTCAAGGTGATGGCACCTTTAATTCGTTTTTAGTTTCCCCTGGTGGTGTTTCTAGCGTCGCCATTAGGTCTGCTACAGGATTGAGTCCAGTGGACGGGAATTTTAACAATTTTGGCGCCCTACAAACCTCACCTAATAATGAATTAATCGCAGGTGTTTTTCCTGATTTGGGGAAGGTGTTGCTTTTTGAGTTTGATAATCTCACTGGCCAACTCAACGTTATTCATGAAGACGAACCTGTTATTGCGCAACCCTTGCCGCTTACAGGGGTAGAATTTTCTTTAAATAGCGAGTTGCTTTATGTCACCCATAACACAGAAGGCATACGGCAATATGATTTGAGCGATTTAAGTCAAATACCGGATTTTATTACTATAACTCCTCAAACTGGCGGACTGGCATTTTCACATTTAAAACGAGGTCCAGACGGAAAAATATATATAAGCAATAGAGGAACTTCTTTTTTAGGAGCTGTGAACGAACCCAACACCCTAGGTTTGGGATGTGATTATCAGAGAAATGTATTTAACTTCTCATCAGGTGCCCACCTGCTCGACTTACCTACCTTTTTATTGCCAGAGCGTCCAGAAGGAATTTCGTTTCTAAATATTTGTTTAGGAGAAACCACTGAATTGAGATTTGGTACCGATTTTTTTTCTACTAATTACGAATGGGATTTAGGAAATGGGACAACAATTATGGGGAGTGACACCATCAACTACACCTATCCTGTAGCTGGAACTTATACGGTCACCGTGCAAGGTCGGGATCAATTTGGCTCCCCTACTTTTTCTGACAGTAAGGAGGTTAGTATATATGACTCCCCAAACATTGCTCCTATAGAAGATCTTTACAATTGCCTTGAAGACACTGCCATATTCTTTGTTTATATGGAGGATGAAATTTTAGATGGTTTAGATCCTAGTGTATTTCAAGTAAGTTTTTATTTAAATGAGGAAGAAGCATTAGTAAGAGACAACAATGTTATTGAATATACCCCAGAAATAGGTTCTCAAAGGATATGGGTACGTATGGACAACAGATTGAATTTTCAGTGCTATGACATTACTAGTTTTGATATTATCACACCTGAATTTTTTACCATAGCTATAGATACGGAACAATTTATATGCGAAAATTCTGCTCTTACTTTAAGAGCACCTGATGGTTTTGTGAGTTATGAATGGAATACAGGCAGCACCGATCAAGAAATAACTATTAACACTACAGGCGATTACAGACTTACGGTAGTTAAAGATCTGGGGAATTTTACCTGTGAGGCTTCTATTGGTATTGATGTTTCTCAAGCCCCACTTCCTGTTATAGAAATGATCAACATTACTGACTGGACGTCGACTTCCAATTCTATTGAAGTGATTATGGAAGAAGCAGGTAGGTATGAATATTCTTTAGACAACCTTGTTTTTCAACATTCTAACATCTTTACAGAGTTACCTATAGACGATTATCAAGTTTTTGTAAGAGATATAGCTTGTGAAGAGACCGTATTTAGCGAGGAATTATTTCTGTTGTATTACGACAAGTTTTTCACCCCAAACAATGATGGTTTTAATGATTACTGGCAAATATTCAATTCTAAAAGAGAGACAGGTTTGCGCATTAGTATATATAATCGCTATGGAAAGTTAATTGCCATTATTGATCCTCAAGGATCAGGATGGGACGGCACGTACAATGGGATAAATGTACCTTCTTCTGATTATTGGTTTCTGGTAGAGCGACCTAGCGGCAAATCTTATAATGGGCATTTTACTTTAAAAAGATAAAATACTTTTGGCATAGTTTTTACAGTAGGTTTTACGGCAGATGATTATCTTTGTGCTCCATATTTTCAACGATAAGAAACATGGATTTTTTTGACGAGGTCAAGGAAAACAACTGGGGTCGACTGGTTTTGACAGCGAGATCGAGTTAATTGTAAGCATGTAGAGCGCTGGGAAACAGCTCTTAAATCTCATTTTTCAACTTTTTTAAACGGCGAGAATAACTACGCCCTAGCTGCATAATCCGAATCACAGTAGGATAGTGCCTCGGTCTACTAGGTAGACAAGCAGGAAATCTCTCAGAAGCCTTGATTTACGGCGGCTGATTTTGAGATTTCGTAAAAGTAAATCTATTCTTAACAGGGCTTTGATGTTGAGGAGAAACTCAATTGGAGACAAGCGTTACTTTGGTAGTTTCTGACCGGTGTAACGACTGAAATCAAATGGAAACTAAACATGTAGAAGGCCGTTAAATCGCTCGTTTGGACGAGAGTTCGATTCTCTCCGACTCCACAAAAGCCTCTTAATCAATTGATTAAGAGGCTTTTGTATTTTTGGTTGACAATCCAGTTGACAATTTTATAGAATTGTTTATAACATAGATTATCATCTACCACTTCAACGTATCGTTTACAAGATAAGACACAAATTCAATTCTCTACCCTTATCTTAGATCCAAAGAAAAATTTATGTTAACAGCTGAATCTGTCTATCAAATAGCAAAAGAACTTTCTCAAAAAGAACTTATTTTGCTGAAAGCTAAAATAGATACCCATCTAAAAAGCGCTGAAACCTTATCTGATGTTTCCAATAAAAAGAAACAATATTCTAAATCAGAACTCAAAGAAATAATGATATATCGAATCTCAAATGGTTTAGATCTAAAAGATATTATGGATGAATTTGGTTAATTATGAATTTAATTACCTCAATCATAAATCCCTCCTCTACTAACAATTTTCTCATCATAATATTTCATAGTTTTCGTAGCTGATCTTACACCTACCTCTAGCATTGATTTAACATAATTATGTCTCCCCATTATTATTCCATGCTCATAGATTCATTCACTCGATTCTTTTCATCTTATTTTAGACCCAAAGAAAATTTATGTTAACCGCTGAATCTGTATATCAAATTGCTAAGGAGTTATCGGACAAGGAAATGGGGAAACTTCATAAAATGCTAACTACCGATGTCCAATTATATCAATCGCTTAAAAAAGTAAAAAAGAAACCTTCCATATCAATTTCTAGAATTGAAATACGAAGAAGATTACTGACACAAGTTTTTCATGTTGATTTGGATAAAGACATCAGGGAATGAGGAAACCCGTAACCTAAATTAAATGAATAGCATTTTATTTGTTGACCCAATGAACTGTTCAAAATTCCATCAACAACAAAACAGGTATAGAATACTTTAACGAATATCAAGAAGGTTTATTCCTTGTGATAACAAATTGGAAAGGCTCCTATCGCGAAAAGTTAACTTTACCCATATAATATAGTAGGATATGTATTACATTAGGGTTCATATAAATAGTTGTGCGGCATACAAGAAAAGCCTACCGCACAAACAGCACATTTGGTTTTTGCCGACACGCAAAGCCAACGCTGAAAAACCAAAAGAGCTGTTTTTTGCCAACGCTCGACCGAAAATTGAACAGAATACGGGAAACCGTATAAAAAGAAATAGAATGAATAGTATTTTTAGGAACACAAAGCCAACCGAAGAAATATGGAGTTAATACAAAATAACCCTTATCGAATTGCAGGTATTCTCTCAAACGCAACGACAAAGGAACTTGAAAAGCAAAAAGGGAAAATCAAAGCCTACACCAAGGTTGGAAAAGAAATCAAATCTGATTTTGACTTTCATATTCTCGGGAGTATTGACAGAACGGAAGATTCTGTAAACAAAGCATTTTCAAATGTTGAGCAAAGCCAAGACAAAGTAAATTATGCCTTGTTTTGGTTCTTGAATGCAAGTCCATTTGACAACACCGCAATTGAGTATCTGAAAAATGGTGATGAAGCAAAAGCACTTGAAATTTGGGAAAAAGTAACTACTGACAAGGATGTTAATTCCAAAAACTTCTCTGCATTCAACAATTTAGGTACCTACAAACTTTTAAGCAGGGATAAATCTGATATTAAAACAGGGATTGAAGCAAAAATTAAGCTCATTGAATCAGAATACTTTGAAAGATTCGTGCATTCTGTTGCAGATGAAACTTATACAATTGACAATCAAAAACAATCTGAAAAATTGATTGATGAATTGTTGACGCAATTCAAAAATCAATATTCAAGTTCGGAAACAATGCAATTGTTCAACGGATGCAACGGAACTACTCAAAAGTATCTATCCAAAAAATTTACAGAAGAACCATTACACAAAATCGAAAGCCAAATTGAAAGCTGCAAAAAGAAACGAAAAGCAGACAAAGTGAATGCTTATGAATTTGGTTTAAGGCTTTTCACAAATACAAAGGACGACTTATCACTTTTAAAATCATTAATTGGCACTAGCGACTTAAAATACAAGGCAATTGCTGACCAATTGGCAAATGAAATAATGCAATGTGGAATAGATTATTTCAATAAAAGTCAAGAAAATGATTCGAGTGTAGATTTCTTAAAGCAAGCCCAAGAATTAAATGAGACAGCGTTGTCAATTGCGGTTGGAAAGTTAACAAGAGATAGGGCAAAAGATAGTCTTGCCACTCTTGAAGAAATGAAAGACCGAGAGATAGGAAACGCAATTACGCTATTACAATCCATAAAAGATGCTTACGAATCGAACAAGGCAAAAATTGAGGCACAGGTACTAGCAATGCCATTAGGTTACAATCAAACAATTAATTGGACAAAAGTTAATAAAATGATTGAAGAATCCATTGATTGGAATAAAGTAGTGGATATGGTTCTTGAAACAATACCGAAATCCAATGTTGATAAAATCAAACAAGTGACTGATGCTAGTAGATTGGATAAATACAAGTCATTGGTTGACTTCTTAATTGGCAAATTAGGGTTTTCCCAAACCAATAAGGTAAAGTACTTAGCTTATTGGAGAACAGAAGACGCTCTATCTAATGCACAGCTTACAGCAAAGTCATTGCCTATTTGGGCTAAATGGGCAGGCGGGATTGCAGTATTCCTTTTATTGGTCGGATTGATTTGGGGAGAAGAAGGTTTGGAAGTAGTTTTTGGAATATCTGCTTTTTTAGGTGTAATGTTCCTAATAGGATGGTTAAGAAATTTATAATTATGAAAATATCAATTTTAATATCATTATTGGTTGTTACAACTAATCTTTTTGCTCAACAACAAGATTCAATTTTGATTCAGGAAATACCAACCATAAAAGACAACGTATTTCAGCAACGGCAGGAGATTGATGCTTTAACTAAAAAGCTAAACAACCAAAGTTATACAATTGGAAAACAAAGCCAGACTATCTCAACTTTGCAGGAGCAAAATACCAATCTCAATGCATCCATTGATAGTTTAAGCCAGCTCATCCAAACCAACAGCCAAAACATTGTAACCAATTCCAAAGAGCTTGGAACTAAAATCCAAGAAACAGGACAAAAAGCGGACACTCAAATAGCCCAATTGGACAGTAGTGTAGAGAAAAACAGACTGTATTGGATAATTGCAACTTTGGCGACACTTTTATTAGGAGGTTTGATTTATTGGTTGTTGGGCAAACGTATTAATTCAAGTAAAACAGATGTCGAGACCCAAATCAGAAATACCAAAGCCTCACTTGAAGAAGAAAGTGTGAAGTTGGATAATAAATTATTGGAAGTTTTAGAAACTCAACTAAAACTAAAACAGGAAGAAAGCAAATCACAACCAAATATATCTTCTGAAAAAGCAGACCATTCGTTAGCCTTGAAAGTTGCAGACGAAATTGTGCGAATGCAAAAGAACTTAATCCAAATGGATGAAAAAACCAAAGGATTAAAACAATTGAATTCTTCTGTACAACGTATTCAAGACAACTTTGCAGCAAATGGATATGAATTAGTCGAAATGTTGGGTAAAGAATATAATGAAGGGATGAAAGTAACAGCAAATTTCACACCAAGTGAGGATTTAGAAACAGGAAAACAAATTATTTCAAGAATTATTAAACCACAAGTAAACTTTAAAGGCGAGATGATACAAGCAGCTCAAATTGAAGTTAGTGTAGGAGAATAAAAAATATAAAAATGGCAAGAACAAAAATTGACTACGGAATTGATTTAGGAACAACCAATTCCGCAATTTCAAGAATGGAAAATGGTGATGCAACCATTAAAAAAACGGACACTTTAAAAGATACAATGCCGTCTTCGGTTTATATCAATAAGAAGAAAGCAATACAAGTTGGTGATAGCGCCTACAATGCTCTGAAACGAGATAAACTCAAAGCAATGAAAACTTGGAATGATTCTGATTCCAATTCTTATATCGAGTTTAAAAGAACAATGGGTAGTGATAAAGCTTATTCAAGTTCAAACCTTGGTAAAGACTTGACTTCTGAAGAATTATCAGCAGAAGTTCTAAAAACTTTGAAATCTTTTGTAAAAGATGAAAATGTAAATTCTATTGTTATTACAGTTCCAGCAGCTTTTAAAAATAACCAAAAAGAAGCAACAAGAGAAGCAGCAAAATTGGCAGGCTTCAATCATATTGAGTTGTTACAAGAGCCAGTTGCTGCATCAATGGCTTATGGTTTAGATTCAGACAAAAAAGATGGTTTTTGGCTGGTATTTGACTTTGGTGGAGGAACTTTTGATGCTGCACTTTTGAAAGTTGAAGAAGGAATAATGAAAGTGATTGATACCGAAGGAGACAACTATCTTGGCGGTAAAAATTTGGACTTTGCAATTGTAGATGAAATCATTCTCCCTTATATCGAAGACAATTTTGTGATTGATTCTGTTTTAGCAGACGATACAAAAAAACAAATTTTGCGAAACGCAATGAAATTTTTTGCGGAAGAAACCAAAGTTGCCCTTTCTTTTAACGAAACTCATAATATTTTATCTGATTTAGGAGACCTTGGTGAGGATGATGAAGGAGAAGAAATTGAATTAGATATAACAGTTACACAAGAAGACATTACAAAAGCTCTTTCGCCAGTTTTTCAAAAAGCAATTGATGTAAGCAAAAAACTGTTAGAGCGCAATAATTTAAAAGGCTCGTCTTTAGATTCACTAATTCTTGTTGGTGGTCCAACATTATCTCCTGTTTTAAGAAAAATGTTGGAACAACAAATTTGCAAACCCGACACAAGTGCAGACCCAATGACGGTAGTTTCAAAGGGTGCAGCCTTGTATGCATCAACGGTAGATGTTTCAGAAGAAGTAAGAGAGCAAACCAGAGACAAAACAAAGATTCAATTGGAAATAGCCAATGAATCATCAACGGTGGAAACCGAAGAATTTGTTCCTATCAAGATTTTAGCTGACAAAACCGAAGGAGAGATTCCTGAAAAGGTATTTGCAGAAGTTACCAGAGGCGACAAAGCTTGGTCAAGCGGAAAAGTTGAAATTAATACAATTGGTGAAGTTGTAGAAATCCAACTCAATGAAGGAAAAACTAACGTTTTTGAAGTGGTTCTGTTTGACGACAAAGGAAATATTTTAGAAAGTGAGCCATCAAGTTTCAGTGTTATTCAAGGTTCTAAAATTGGAAGTGCAACATTGCCTTACAATGTTGGTATTGAGCTAAAAGATAAAACAACAGGCAAAGTTCGTTTCAAAACAATCAAAGGTTTGGAAAAGAACCAATCTATACCAGCAATCGGTACTAGAAATGGATTGAAGACCCAAAAAAATTCGTCCAGGAATGGATTCCGACTTCATCAAAATTCCTGTTTACGAAGGCGAACACGCATCCGAAGGAACAAGAGCAATCTACAACGAACACGTTACTGATATTAAAATAAGTGGTGCCGATTTACCTTCACTTCTGCCCGAAAATAGTGATGTGGATTTGACAATAAATATTGACAGGTCAGAAAAAATAACGGTTACAGCCTACTTCCCTTATTTGGATTATTCAACCGACATTGAAGTTGACAGTACTCAAACATCAATCGAAACATCTTGGTTGGAAAATGAAATCAAAAAAGCAAAAGGAAGTATTGCGGAATTGAAAGAAGATGGTAACTCTGATAATGGTCAATTAGCCAAAGTTGAAGCAGAATTAGAGCAAATTGAAAAATCGTTTGAGAATAACAAAAATGATGTGGACGGCAAACAAGAAGTTCTGACCAATTTGAGAAAGTCTTTAAAAACAATTGATGAACTCAACGACACCACCGAGTGGCCAAAATTGGAAGAGAACATTAAAAGAAGAGTTTTATCGCCTAGAAAAAGTAAATAACGACTTAGGGGAATGAAAAAACCACGCAAGTTGTCAATCAGTTCCGTTCACAATTGGATGAAGTTATTCGTGCTAAAGATGTTAAACTTGGAAATGTTCTATTAGAGGAAATCGAAGGATTCTTTATTAAACTGACATTCATTTATCAGTTAATAGGATTTATAAGAAGCCATAACGAGAATTTCGGCTCATTCCATTGGAAAGATAGCGGTAGAGCAAGAACACTTTTAAACAACGGATTACAAATTATTGGAGAGAACCCAACTGTAGATGAACTACATCCAGTTGTCATTTCACTAATTGACTTATTGCCAAATGATGAACGACCAAGTGGTGATGATTCTGTATTGGTTGGATAAAAAGATAAGGATATGAGATTAAGAACTAAATTACTTCTACCGCTCTTTTCTTTAGCTATAATTATTTCTTCCTGTGAAAGTGATGCAGAAAGAAAACAGCGTTTAGCAAAAGAAGAACAGCAAAGAATTGAATTGGAAGAAAAGCGAAAAGCAGAAGAAGCTGAACGTGCATTTCAATTAGAGCAAGAACGCATTGAACAAGAAAAGCGTGAAGAAAAAGAGCGTATTGCTAGAGAAGTACGTCTTGAAAAGGAAAGAAAAGAAAAAGCCATCTATGATAAGTATATCAACAATTCTTTGGCTACAGGATCTACGCGTTCCTCATTCGCGTTATTATGGTAGCAATTTACTTGTAATGATTACGGCTGTTCACAATAAAAGTAAGAACGAGTAACTCTGATGATTGTTACCATAAAAGAATGATAAAGTTGTTAGACACGCCTACATTAATTCAGGAAGCAGTTTTACGTTCTCATTTCCAAATGGTACTTACTAAACATTTTTTTACTACGGTAAAGGTTGGAATCCTGAAAAGAAATGAAAGGCGGTGAAATGAAAGGTGTTTTTTTATTAATAACGAAAGTTTTGGAAAGGATGACCCAATAAATCTTTGAGCAATAATATTTTAGAGCATGAACTGATTTTACAAGAAAATGGAAACTTCAGTACCCGACCTAGTAACCCAGATGAAGCGTTGTAAATGAATAAGACACTTTACATATTATCTAAAGGTCAAAATATTGACGCAAAATATAAGGTAACGTTCTTCCTCAAAAAAGGAAGCTATGCCGAAACTTATCGTGTAAAAGGCCAAGAAGGGAAAACCAAATTATTGAAGCTATTTGCTTACTCAAAATTGCACAGAACTCAATTTGATACAAATGGTGACATTTTAGAGATTCAGGTTTTAAAGAATACCAAGCACCCAAATTTGGTTAAATACTCTGATAGTGGCACACTTCTTTTAGATGGTCAAAAATATGCCTACGCAATTCTTGATTTCATCAGTGGTGAAACCTTGGCGGACAAATTAAAAAGAGAACAATGCATTAATCCGTATGAAGCTAAAGACATCATTTCAGGCGTTTTGAACGGATTGAACTATTTGCATTCTCTTCAAAACCCAATTATTCACAACGACATTACAAATTTGAATGTGATGTTAGATTTATCAGGTAAAGTTGCGATTCCAAAAATCATCGACTTTGGATATGCTCGTTTTTTAAATCAATCGAATAAGGACTTTTTAAAGGAAGGTTTAAATCCATTTTACCAAGCCAATGAAGCCTTCAACAAAGTATTTTCAGTTCAAAGTGATGTGTTTTCGGTTGGTGCATTATACTATCACTTGTTAGAAGGATTGCCACCTTGGTTCGTTGAAATTTCAAAATACAAGTCGGATTCCATAAAGTTGGAAGATGCTGTTATTGAAGAACGAAAAAAGCCTTTAAAGTTTTCGTCAGTTACAGACCAACAAACCCAAAACATAATCAACAAAGCATTACAGCCAAATGCTGAAAGTCGTTTTAATAGTGTCAAAGACCTCATAAAATCAATAAACGGAGAAATGAAAGTGCAACAGCTTTCATCACCGCAAGAAGTGTCAAAACCGAAATTAAAGGAAATAAAAAAGGGTAAAGGATTTTCAGCAATCGCAGGAATGCAAGAACTGAAAGATACAATCCAACTTGATGTAATTGATGCTTTAAACGAAAAAGAACGTTATGCAGAGTATGGCTTGACCATTCCAAACGGAATGTTGCTTTATGGCCCACCAGGTTGTGGTAAAACGTTCTTTGCAGAACGAATGGCAGAAGAGATAGGGTTTAATTTCTATCAGTTAAAGCCATCTGATATTCAGAGTAAGTATGTTAACGAATCACAGGAAAAAATCAAAAACCTTTTTGATGAAGCTCGTGAAAATGCACCAAGTATCATTTTCATTGATGAGTTGGATGCAGTTGTTCCCAATCGTGACAACTCGAATGTAAATCATATGAATACAAGTGCTGTTAATGAGTTTTTGGCACAAATGAATAATTGCGGAGATGATGGCATTTTTATTATCGGAGCAACTAACAGACCTAATTCAATTGACCCAGCCATTTTGAGAGCAGGAAGATTGGACAAAGTAATTTATTTGCCACCACCTGACCTTGAAGCTCGTGAGTTAATGTTTAAACTTTACTTGGAAAAAAGACCAAGAGAAGTTGGTTTAAACTACTCTGAACTTGCAAAAGCAACAGAAAACTACGTTTCAAGTGATATAAAATTCCTTTGTGATGAAGCTTCAAGAAAAGCACTGAAAATGAAATCAAGAATTTCAAAGGAAATTTTACTTGATACCATAAACAATAATAAGCCTTCAATTAAACTAGATGAATTACACAGCTATATTGCTATAAGAGCGAAAATGGAAGGATTATCAGAAAATAATAATGACCGACCAAGAATCGGTTTTAAAAACAATTAGATATGGAAACATTACATTTCAATAAACTATTGCTAAAGACTGCTTTTTCGTGTATGGCTTGTGATGGCGATATTGACAAACGTGAGGTCAAACTTATTAAGCAATTACAAAAGGAACGTAAAACCTTTGGAGAAATTGACATCAATGCCGAATTAGACACTTTGTTACTTGCTATCAATAAAGACGGTCAACAATTTTTAAAAGATTATTTCAATGAGCTTACAACTACTGAATTAACAGAAGCAAATGAACTGAAACTTATTGAAGTTGCAATTGACACAATTAAAGCAGACGATAAAGTTGAATACAGCGAAATCAAGTTTTTTAAAGTTATTCGTTCAAAGCTGAAAATTGACAACGAGCCAATTCTTGAAAAACATCCAGATTTTGAAGACTATTTGGAACAAGATATTATTACTGATTCATACTTATCAAGGTTACAAGACGACTTTTTTGACACTCATATATCAAATGAATTTGAGTTGATAAGTGAAATTGATGATGACATTTTTGATAACCTTAAAGACAGAAATGAAGAATAGTGAAGTTTTGATAAAAATTGCTTTATCAATTCTGATGTTTTTGTGCCTGTTGGATATGCCCTACGGATTTTATCAATTTGTCCGTTTTGTTGCCCTAATTGGTTTCGGAATTTTAGCATACAAAGCAAATGAACAGAATCAGAAAACAGAAATGATTATTTACGGTGGACTTGCCCTACTCTTTCAACCCTTTTTTAAAATAGCACTTGGAAGAGAAATGTGGAACATAGTTGACGTAATTGTCGGAATTGGATTAATTGGAAGTTTGATTATGAATAGAACGAAAAGCCAACGCTAAAAGCCATACACATTTGCAATTCGCACCAGCCGACACACAAGCCAAAAATTGCAAAAGAGTATGTCTTTGCCAACGCTGACAGACGACCGAAAAAAAGTACGACCGCACAACAATGTGTATAAGCAATAGCGGGTTTGGTGCTAAATTTAAAGGAAATGAATATTAATAAAGGTAAGTGTTTAACCGAAAAGTTTGTGGTTTTTAATCCGCTACTGCTCATACACTAGTCCGTTTTAGCACCAACATGAAAAACTGCATTTGATAAAATGAAAAGAATGAAAACCACCACAGAAAAACTATTAAAAGAAATTAAAGAAAATGGTGGTATTTCGTCAATTATATCTAAAGTTTGCGATATAAAAAATGATTCTATAGAGGAGAACACTAGGACATTATTAAACTACGGCTGGTATATTTCTGGTCAGATGAAAATGAAAAAAACATCTGAAGTTATTGAATTAATCAAATCTGAAAAAACAGTAGAGGCAGAAAGTATTTTGATGAATTTCTTCAGGGAAAATTTGACAAAAATCGAAGAACAATTAATCACAAAACATTCAGACAGAAAACCCATATTTGAAGAGGCTTTTAATGCTTATAAATCTAATATGTTCTATTCTTCTACGATTCTTTTCTTATCTCAAGGAGATGGAATTATAGATGGGAAAATTTTTCATAATAGAAAGAATTTAGATAAACATTTGGACAAAGAAAAAAATCCAAACTTTGTGAGTCTTTTAAAAGAAGATAGTTCTTTAAATGTTCCATCAAATAAGATTAATAAATCGAAATATTTCAGCAAACTGAATAGACACTCTGTTATGCACGGAAAATCGACTGACTATGGAACAGAAATAAACAGTTTGAAAGCACTTTCACTTTGTTGTTTTGTTAGTGATTGGTATAATAGATACTAACAATAAATACTGCTGCTAACAACTAAGTTTTCGTCGGGTGCATAGCACCAACTATGAAAAATAGTGTTGAACGGAACCTGCTGGATTCATCAACTACTTTTATAAAATGTCCTATTGGGTATGTCGATTTTTAGTTAGGGTTATTCGAGGATAGATACAAGTTTAAGATAACGAAATGCCAACAATACAAAAACTCATTACAATGTCGATTATTGATCCTATCTAATTTTAAGAATAACAGGCTGTAATGCCTTTTCAAACCGAGGTAAGTAGTTGGTCAAAAACTCATTCATAGCTTTCCAATCATTTTCATCAAATAAGTTTACGTTTACTAATTCGTATTTAATCCTACTCATTTTATAATCAGCTAGTTCTTCCCATTCTAATTCATTACCGAATTTAGTTTCTATTGCCTCCTTTTGAGCGAATAACTTTCTAAAGTATTCTTTGTTTTTCTCTTTGCTGGAAGAAGATATTGTGAGTTCAATACGGGCATATTTACCAGTAACAACAAATGAGTAAGCTAGACCACTTATACCAGCTCCTGATGACAACCAATGATCTTTTGTAGCATTAACATTTGAAAACAGATCAGTGCCTTTGATTAATGGTAATAATTGTTTCCAATATTCTCTACGAATACCAAAACGATTTGGTACTTTATTTTTATCACTGTCAGCATATTTTATAAGCAATTCATCTTCAAGTTCAAATAGTGTAAGCAGCTTTTTAAGAGTGCTAAATTTTGAATTGCTATCAATATTAGATTCTATAAAATAACCGCTTAATAACTCTTGTGGCGCTCTAAAATCAGATGATAAGCGTGTCATTTTGAAAATATCTTTTGCTTCTAATAGTAATTGTGCATTCTTCTCATATAATTTTTCAATTACATAAAAATACATTCTGGCAATCACCTCTTCATCAATCTTGGTATTTTCAAATATGAAATACTCCAACTTTTTATGTGTTGGAGATTCTGCATTGTATAAATTTTGTTCCTCAGTATTTTCAGAAACTGGTATAATAACATTAGGATATTCCCATATTTTTAAAAATCTATTAAAAATCAAATTGAAACGTTCATTATAGTTAACAATATTCCATTGATCAACTGATTTAAGGTAGTTGTTTAACCAAAGGCGGCTGTAGTTATAACCTTGCTCTGCCCCTTCGCGATTCATTGTTTGCTTATCCAGAAAAGACTTGTTACTTAATGCTCCATTATTACCTGACAAAGTAAGGTTTGCTATTGTGTTCACATATTTCTCCTTAAACATGAAATAGTCATCTGGTGAAATAGCTTGGCTCCATTCACCATTAGGGTTTTGAGGGAATATGTGTTCTATGGTTATATTTTCATTTGATGTATTTACATATTCTCTGTTATTGAAGTTTTCTAACAACTCAAACATATAATTCCTATTCTTAGATTGAATATTATATAAGTCTTTGTCTTTTAATGCTGTTTTCAAATCTTCATCAGTAGGGAATTTTGCACTACCCCGCTTCGTTATTAATGCTAGAGCGACAGATTCATAATAATCTTCCGTATCAACTTCCGAATACAAAGTCATAAATATTTTATTCAAAGCATTTGTAGCTAATCCCACTACAAATCTTCTCCATGTGTACGACTGAATTAGTTTTAATATTTTAACCAAATCATCACTTGATAATAAACCATTTTCTGCATCTTCAAATACTTGCAAAAGGAAAGGGTAAGCTACATTTATCTCAAGCCTTGATATATATTCTAATTCACTACGAAGATTAGGATTCTGTACTGTTGATGGATTAATAAATTTTTTATAATGAACAGAAAGGGATTTAATATTTTCCAGTTCTTGCGTATAGGTTTCATCTTTTTCTTTGTACAATTTCTTAAACTCGATATATACCTTGTTCTTGTTAGGTATTTTCTTATTTCTTAAGGTTAAGTAGTCTCTTATATAATCAGAGACTAAGGACTTTTGTTTAATTAAGTCCCTAGCATTTTCTTCAATAGGATTCCAAACTTGTTGAAATACTTTATTCTGATTTTTAGGATCTAAATCCATTAATATGTAGTTCCTTATTAGGTCAGATTGTGATAGATCAAGACCTGTAGAGTTGAGACTTTCAAATATCCTTTGTGGGTCATCTTTTCCTCTTTCTAGAGATATTTCTACAAATATTAATCTTTTTAAACCATTCAGGATTGTGTTGAAATTTTCAGCACTTATGACACTTTTAAAATAGCTAAAGTTCTCAATTACATTTGAATAATGATTAAATACGTTTTCCGTTCCATTCATTATTGCTTTAAAAGCTAAAGAGTTGGTGTCTGTTTGCTTTAATTTAAGTTTGCTTGATTCGTTCTGTACATATTGGTTGGTTAAGAACATATTTAATAACCTATCTGCCTCGTTCAGCATGTCATTCTCTTTAGCAAAACGATATAACGCAACGTATATAATATTAATAGTGGTTAACCGCTGTTGACCATCTATTATGACAAGTTCCTTTACTTCACTTGTACTATAGGTACCTTCATGAATAAAAACAATACTACCTATAAAGTGTGTGCCTCTATCGTACTGTTCTACAGCTATAATGTCATTAATTAACTCTTTACACTCACTTGTAGTCCAATCGTAGTTACGTTGATATACAGGTATTACAAACTGTACGTTAGGTGATTGTAAAAAATTTGTAATAGGTAGTTCGTTTGCTTTCATATAAAGTTTATAATTGGTTTAGATAAACCATGTGATCGTTTTCTTTTAAAACTTAAATATCTCGATAAGGAATCTTACTTTCTCTTAAATGAATTTTACCTTTTTCGCTGTTAAGGCTTAAACTTTGTTGTTTTTGACTTAAAAAAAGAGCTAAAGATGTTTTCATCTTTTCTAAACTTAAACCAGGAGCTAAAACAATTTCCGTTAGATATTCAAAAGGTATTGAAATCTCTTTGTAAGGTTTTAATAAACGATCACCGGGATGGAATTTTAATTGCTTGATGTCTGCTATTTTATTTGGGATAATTAATCGATACTCCTTTTCATATTCATAACCTTTATCTTTTAAAATAGGAAGGTATTTAAAGTGCGTATCAAGTATGTTGGAATCAAAATCCCGCGTAAAACCAATACTATATGAATTTACCGATGTACAATTGTGAAGTGTTTCAATGTTTTTATCTAAGAAATTTTCGTAGTCAGAAGTATCATACTCACATTTATCAAATCTAGAATATTCTAATTCTGATAATTTAGTTCTATCAAATCCTAATGCAACTCCTTTTGACTTATTTGCATAGGTATTCCACATGGCTAGGCTATCCCAGCATTCAGAAAAAGAGATGATATGTGGATACATTTCATCAAAGTTTTCATTCCTAAAAAATGATATTCTTTTATCATTAAGTTTTTCAGATAAACCTTTTGATTTTAATCCTTTAGAATCATCACAAGCAATAAGCTTTTCTTTCATTAAATTTATTGCTATGAAATGTTCTGTATAGTCATTTAAAAAATCAATATGTGTGGCTCTCAAAGTAATAAATTGTGTACAAGCCTGATTAATAATATGATATAAAGTTTCTAAGGATGTGTAATGATATACTGTATTTTCTTGCATTTGTTCTAATACTAACTATTCTCCACAATCTGAATCTCTTCATCACTCAAACCATACAATTCATAAACCATTTGATCTATTTCTTTCTCGGTTTGATTGATTTGTGATTGTAATTCTAGTACTTCTTTTTTCTTTTTTTCAAAAAGCTCCATCCATTCAAACTCGTCTGTTTTAGTGAGTTCTGGAATTACATGAACAGGTGTCGATTCTCTTTTTTCTCCTTCATTTTCCCCGAGATCTAAAACCGCATCTTTTGCAGCTTGTCTATTTTGGGATTTTATCGCTTTATTCAACTCTTTTATAAAATCAACGAAATCTAACTCGTGCCAGTTTTGAAGCTTTTTGGAGAGTTTATCTAGATTTAAACTTGCCTGAAAGAAATTAGAGAATTTAGCTATTTGTTTCTCCATATTTTCTGTAATTATCAATACTTGACTTACTTTTTTTGAATCTATTGTTTGATCATATTCCTCAACAGGAATAGTAAACGGTTCTAAATATTTAGTTTTAAAATAAAAGTATCCACCGCCGTATTCTGCGCTCGTAGCTTTTATAAAAAACCAAAGAAGCATACTATTAAGTATACCTAATAATGGCATAGTTTTATAACCTTTTGCAGGTATTAAAAGATATCCGCCCGCATCTGCATAAACATCTGTAGCCTTGATAGTAAAATTCGGTGTGTTTTGTAATTGTGGCGTGATTATATAGTCTTGCTCAAAAATTGAAATTTCCCTTGATCTGTGTAGTGAATACCAATGTTTAGGATTGGTTTTATATCTAATCTTTTTTTCAATTAAATGATCTTTAAAATTGAGTAAATATTTATAAGTTAGAGGATATGATTTAGAAAAATGCTCTTCCTCAATTGGAACAGTTTTGCCTTCTAGTTCAACATGAGGATATATTAAGAATTTATCAGATTCAAGTGGTAAATAACGTTTTATGTTATTTCCTTTTAAAACCTTCTTCATTATTGAAGATTCCAAAATAACTTCTTTATTTAGCTCTTTAGAAAAACCTGTGAATAGATTATTTTTGATTACGCCATCTAACATAAACATATCGTCACCAGTTGTTATCAATCCCTGATAAATACCCTCACAAATATCTTTTAGTTTTGTGTGGGCTATAATTTTATTCATTATTTTCAATTTCTTAGCACCTAATAGAGACCAAGGCTTTTCAGAAATATCTGAATGCTGAATAGTATCAAATATTATTTTATCGGTAATTTTTTCTGAACAAGTTTGCGAATAATTAATAATTTTAGATTTCTTTGAAAGCGTTATTATGCATGTGTAAGTTGCTGCATCTGAGAAAACAAGTTCTGATCCAAAGTGAACTATTTCTGAAATCGCTTTGTTTTTTGCTAAATAATTTCGAATTCCTCGACCGAAATCCGATACAATGAATTTATGTGGCAATATAAAAGATACTAATCCGCTCGTGTTTATTAAGTGATGTGATTTTTCCATAAATAAAGCATACAAATCATATTTGCCAGTTGCCGATATGTAATATTTATTCAAATGATCTACCTGTTTAGGGTAATTTGCTTGAAGGGTTTGGATCCTCACATAAGGAGGATTCCCAATCACCACATCAAAACCACCTTTTGCGAAAACTTGTGGAAACTCTTCTTCCCATTTAAAAGCCTTGTCGCCAGCGACGGCTTTTACATCTATCAAACTGTTACCACATTTTATGTTGCTGCTCAAGTTGTTGAGTTTCCTGCGTGGTTGTGCTGTGCGTAACCAAAGAGATAATTTTGCAATCTCTACACTTTCTTCATTAAGATCTACTCCGTAGATGTTATTCTCTAGAATAGTGTTTTCTATGCCTGAAAGCGCAATACTGCCGCCTAAAAGTCGCACTTTTAGGTCGTCTATGTAATTGTGCTCTGTGATAAGAAAGTCTAGAGCTTGGTTTAAAAATGCACCACTACCACATGCTGGATCGCAAATCGTCAATTGTAATAACCATGCTCTGTAATCATCTAATACTTTAAGGAGATTTTCTAGCGTAGATTTATTACGGTTTTTACGACCTCGATAGTATTCTTCTTCATGAAAACCTAGCTCGGTTTTTTTCTCTTCACATAGTTTTCCTACAGTATTATCTACTATGTATTTAGTAATGTATTTAGGCGTGTAAAAAACACCATCTTTTTTACGCTTACTGGTTTGTTTATCAAAGTCATCACCGTCTATCTCAGCATTAACGCTTTCTATCTCATTTAATGAGTTTTCAAAAATATGACCCAATATATTGACATCTACCTGCGATTCAAAATCATAGGCAGCTATTTTCTTAGTGTGTTTTAATAAAAGCTCATCATTTATAACGATGTTATCGAGAATAACATCTGGTTTAAAAAGACCGCCATTATAGGCGAAAATCTCACTTATCCCATCACCGCTTTTTCGGCCTTGATCTAGATGGTTAAAATGAAGTTTAAAACGGTCATAAAGCGATTCTGTAACTCCTAGTTTGCTCACCGTTTCCCATTCTTTAATGGTTTTTAATGTATAATTGGGTTGCAACAATCCACGATCTTCAGCGAAAAAGATAAATAGAAATCGATCTATAAGTTTTTGCGACTTTTTAAATAGCGTTCGCTTTACGTTTTTTTCTAGTCTAATAAATTCATCATCAGTTTCCGTCGCTATATCATCTATGATTTCCTTTTCTACACTTTTATGTTGTGCGACGAGCAGCTTTAATGGTATCAAATTGTTTTTTGCGAGATCTTTCCACAACTCTCGTTTAAAGAGGGAGTAATCTTTGTAAAATGATTTAGTGATTTTCTCTTCTTCTACAAGAGATTCTTCTTTAATAGTTTTGGGAGTATGCTGTAATAACTGTTCTTTATTGATGCACAGGTATAGCAATTCAAACTGCTTTCGCGAAAGCGAGAACAAATCAAACTCTTCATGAGTAGAAGCATCATCTATATAAAACCGTAGTTTTTCAAAATTTGAGGTGATGACATAATTACAGCCCGTATTAAAATTTTTATAATCAAAGGCTTGTTTTCTAATACTTTCTAGATCCTTAGTCTTGGTACCTTTTAATTCTATCACAGCAGTAACGGTATCACCTTTAAGAATGGCACCATCTGCCTTGCGCGAGTTCCCCTCGTTTTTTTGTTCAGTAACTAGGTTGTGATTCTTATCAGGAAATAGTGTGTAACCCATTATTTTAACAAACAACTCGTTAAGAAATGTTGCCTGATACTGTTCTTCTTTGGCAGTTTTGATATTCTCTTGAATCTTAGGGTCTAGAAAATATGTTGCAAACTGTTTATAGGCTTTATCAACTGCTTTTTGATCTAATAAGGCAATATGGCTCTTAAGAACCGATGGTTGGAAAATGGACATGAGGTAACTTCTGGTTATAAAACCTAAAGTTACGATATGCAAACCACTGGTTACTTGCGGGAACCCGTATTTTATGAGGTTTTATTAACTAATGGTACAACTAAAAAGGAGAGAGTAGTATTTAACGGACTATTAAAATGAAGATCAACGTACCATTGAAACAAGGCAACAACAGTTCGTTGTTAACTAGTGGTTAACGGAGCAAACCTTGTTTAAATACGATAGTAATCAGCGATATAACCTAAGGTTAATCTTGAAAAACCTTTATTTATGAGCTTTTATTAGCTAATGGTACAACCTCAGGTTGCAACCTGAGGTTGTAATATTTTAAGTGTGATTTAAGAGAAAAAAAGGGTAGTTAACCTGAGGTTAAACCTGAGGTTGGTGTTCAACGGACTGTTAGAATGAAGAGCAACATAGCGTTGAAGAAAACATCAACAGCTCGTTGTTAACTAGTTGTTATCTTAGAAAACCTTGTTTAGACACGAGAGACATTAGCTATGTAACTACTGGCTAATTGCAAGAATCCTTTGTTTATGAGCTTTTATAACTAACCACGTCTTGTATAGTATGTCAAAAACCTTAGGTTATTGTATTACAACCTGAGGTTATATTGTTTTGAGCATAGTTTAAGAGAAAAAAAGGTCTTTAACCTGAGGTTAAATCTGAGGTTGGATTACTAGTTTTATTAGTTTTCTCACTAATACAATAATGAGTGTATGGTAACCAATGTTTGCAACCTGTGATTGGGAGCAATATATTATCATAGTGTTGTTGATGTGTTGACAATGATGTTGAATAACTATTTAGGCTAGTATTCGTAGGTAGTTGAGTGATCAACAATTATATCAACGCAAAATTCTCCAGTTGATATATCTGAAGAATAATTTATGCTTAATGTGATGCTTTTTCAACCTGTGTCGTCCATCTGTTGAATGTCTGTTGACTGGTTTATACAAGTAGGAATAGGGTTTTTATTAATTGTCAACACATCAACAATATAATCTGCTCTTGCAAAAGTGAAGAATCTACCCTTTGATTTCTCAGTTGCTGTAAAAGTTTGATCTACAACACTGATATGATGGTATTTTGAATAACTACTATTCCTAGCTTTCAACTCAAACTCTTTCCTAAGAATTTCACTTACTCTAGAACTAGTTACTTCTCGATAACCATTATAGATTAAGATGTCCACAATATCTTTAGCAGAGTATTGTAGTTCATCTACCTCATACATTTCAAACAATTCTGTAATAATAAAGTGAATCTCGTCATAGAGCGTACTTCTAGAGCCTTTAATTAATACTTCTAACGCCTTAGTATGTAATTGCTCTTTTGTAAACCACATTCTAGTTACTTTAGGATTTACAATTTTTCTAGTACTTAAAAAATGAGTGAAAGCAGGAAGTTCTTGTTTTAATTCCTCTAACATATTAGGGTTGCCGTAATTATTACGATTGCCATTTTCCTTTGACTTAACTACATTTTCTGAGATACTAAGGGGTTTTACCTTTCTTACCCAAAATCTCATTTCTTGATCATCAGTTTTTATAAAACCTTCTTCATCGTTAGCATTTAAGATTAGTTTACCGAAGTACATTTTTTCGTTTTTATCCTTTCCTTTAGCTTCTGACTTAATAGATTTTGCTGTTGCTAGTTGCTTTAGTTTTTCTGTATGATGTTTACCGTTGAGCATCACTTCATCAATAGCTATAATCAATTTATTTGCCCAATCTGAATTGAATCTACTATCAAAATCTGCATTAGAATTGATAGTCATATTCTTTTCAAATATGAGTTTCATCCAGTTTAAAAAAGTAGTTTTACCAGTTCCTTTCTCTTTACTCACCAGTGCTAAAACAGGTAAAGTCTGAGCAGGATAACGCCATAAAATTGTAAGGTAATCCAAAGCAAGAATATAATGTCCTTCAAAAATGTGCTTGAGGAACATTTCAGTTTTCTCATGAATGCCCTCGGCTTTTTTATGGCTAAGTTTTTCATATTCGTTGTAAAACGAATCAATCACCTCTTTATAATTATCATGAGAAGGAATTAAACAAAATCCATCATACTTAGGAATTTTCTTTAAAAATTCCTTTCCGTGATCTAACTCTAGTTCTGATCTACTCCAGTTTATGAGTTTTTCTAATTTATCACCGCTGTGCATAGGTTCAACTACTTTTTTATGGTATCGTGTGCCGATTCTTAGATACTTCATTCTAATATATATATTTTAAAGGTATACCTAAAGCAGAGAATCCCATTGGAGTCTTTTTGTTCTATACGTTCTCCTAGTATCCGATATTTTGGTGAGTGATTAGCATCTCTTTCAATAGCTTCATCAATAGTATTTTTTACTTGATTCCAATCCTGTATATTTTGTATACGCAGATGATCTCGCAGGTAACAAAATTCGTTTTTCATTTTTTCAAAACAAACCTCTAATGCTCTTTCGTTTTTAACATACAATGGTACTTTGGCAATGTATACACCTAATTGTTCCATACGATAGAAAATACCATCATATAGGTTGTTGCGCTCATGTCCCATTATCTTTGGTATTTTAAAGATTTCACTTCAGATAATGCTTTGTCAATGGACGCTGTGTCTATAAGAATGCGATTGCCTACTTTGTGAGCCAGAATAATCCCCCGCTTAATGTAGTTTCTTACTGTTAAGGTGCTAACTTTTAATCGCTTGGCAGCTTCATGTACGGTGGTGTGAGGTTCTTTAGAATCTATTGATTCTTTTTGAGAATAATACTCAACAGTAGCATCGTATGCACCCTTATAGGATGCGGATACGATCAAGTCTGTCATACTTGTTTCTAAGTTTATATCTTGTTTTTTCATGGTGGCAATTTCCAACCACAAAGCGATTTTTGAATTATGAAACTTATGTGAAATTCATAAGTGATAGATACTTATCATAATGACAATCAGTACTTTAAAACTTTATTTATATGACAACTATATGATTAGCGAATTTCAATATTATCTAGGATACTAATTCATCATTATCTAATAATATCAAGTGGTATTTATTAGATTACTTAGCTGTTTTCTTTTAGTAAAATCATAGTATTTACCATCAGCTTTTTTCCAAATGAAAACATTTTCAATAAAGTCTATATAATTATAATCATGATTAAAATGAATTTTGAAATCACTAAATATCATTCCTACAACTTTATTGGGGACATTGAGATGAGTAGAATCTAAATGAATTTTTTGATTTATTGGAATATTTTCAGAGTTTGCCGTTAGCAAAATCAAGAATTTATCAAACTCTATATCAATCAAACTATTCTTGTCAAACGCCTTATATAATTCTTGAACACTATCTTTAAAGTTATTTATATATGGACTGTTATCTTTATAACCCCTAGAAACGCCTTTAGTAAGTAATCTAACATGTAAATTGTTCATCATATCAGATAAGTTTATCCCCAACTCTTTAATCTTATCGCTGTTAATGTTATTTAAATCAAACAATAATCTAGTTAGCGGTTCCCAATCTGGATGTCTCTCTTGATTTAATTGATTCATTTCAGCCTCTGAATCATCATTGATTATAAAAGAATAAAAAAAATGTTTTTCATAATAGAGTTCTAAATCTATAAAAAACTCATCTAAATTAACCGCCTCACCATAATTTATGTGCCAATTAATAAGATATTTTTTTAAGTCCGAAATCAAGTTGCTCAATTCTGTCCCATAAGGCATTAAAATGTGACTATGCATTCCGATTCCTAATTGCTCCTTTAGTCTGAGAGCTTCAGAATAATCATTCAATAGTAATTCAACAAAAGAATTAGCTAACTGTATATTATTTACGTCAAGTTCTTTAAAATCATCAATAAAATCTTCTGTTCTTTTTTCAAATCTCTTTTCTGTATTTGCTAGTAAACCTTTCACTCTATCTTCAAAATTATCAAAATAATTAGGATATGTAGAAGCTAAGAGTTTTATACTTTCAGTGTAATAATCTAATATATATTGCATGCTTGATTGTTTAATTTTAATTAAAATAAAAGAGCTTTAAAAACTAATATCAAAAACAGCATCCACCGCTTCTTTCTTTTCATCACTATCTACTTGATAATAGGAGTTCAATGTTTTCATATCTTTATGACCAGTTATTTTAGAGATCAACTTATCACTTTTACCTTCTCGTTTCATCATGGTTATAAAAGTTCTACGAGCCGTATGGCTACTTACTCTTTTATGGAACGACATCCCTTCTCTTAACACTTCCTTTCCTCTAGTGGTTATCTTCTGCACTTGGTGAGTAAATCCTGCTTCTTCAAACACATCTTTTATATATACATTGTGCTTTTGATTTGCGATCATGGGTAAATGATAATCGTATTTTTCTAGGATATGTAAAGCTACTTTACCAAGAGGAATGGTACGCATTTCCTTTTCAGAACCTTTCTCTTCTTTTAAATGAAAAGTAGTACCTATTATATTTTGCTTTGAAATAAATTTCAACTCTCC
Source organism: Nonlabens sp. (assembly GCF_018401815.1). Taxonomy (GTDB): domain Bacteria; phylum Bacteroidota; class Bacteroidia; order Flavobacteriales; family Flavobacteriaceae; genus Nonlabens. The sequence continues at coordinate 409,705 of NZ_JAGYKG010000002.1, read as the reverse complement.
GAATCGCATTCCAGTTACCGCAGCAAATACGAATATGTCACGAGTACGTTCTAAAGATTTCAGTTTGAACTTATGACTCATTAATTTCCCTAACTCTTCCTTATCAAGTACCACTTGATTGGTTATAACTCTTTCTTTCTTCTTAAACTTTTTAAACTCGTCATTATAAGTGTACTTCTTATCAAGTGACCAAAAAAGAAATGTCTTTACTAAACCTAAATTACGAGCATAGGTATTATTGATATGCTTCAAATCACCCATACAATAATCGGTGAACTTGCTGTGAAACTTATTATTGATACTTGCAAAACTTAGCTTGTATTTTTTATCTTTTTCAAAATTCTTGAGCATTCTTTTGATATTCTCATACCGTGTGATCGTCGCAGCAGACCAATCTTGATTCATTTTCTTTTCTGTCACAAATTCATCATAAATACCGAAGAAATCTTTAGATCCTGATTCTACTTTTTTGAACTCTTTTTGAAAGAATGATTTCAAACTATTGCTAGTAAAATCCTCTTTAGTCAACTTATGTCGTTCTTCTGCTTTCATAAAAGCCTCAGAATAACGATTCAGTTGCATCCTTAATGAATTTGCCCCTGGAAACTTAGCACGGGCATTTGGTCCCTTAGATTCCTTATTCCAGTATTTAGATAAGATGGTTTCACCAGTAGAGTAAACGAACTTTTTCTTTTCGTTTTTAAAGTAGCAAGAAAATAGAATTAGAGATCCAGAATCTGAACTAGGCGATTTGAGATAAAAAGTATGCGTCAAAACATTAATTATTTAAGTACGCAAAGTAAATCATTGAACCTAGATAACAGTATTCTAGTTGACAATTTAGTTGACAATTTTACTTTTACTAGCTATTATTTGAAGAAAAATGCCATGATAAAAAAAACCTAACTATCTGTTTAAATGGCTAATATATAACTTACTAGCATAAAGCGGTGGTAAATTGTTCGATTCTCTCCGACTCCACTTTAAAAAAACCACCAGCTAGCGCTCGGTGGTTTTTTTTTGTGCAGGTCGGGAGAATCACGGCCAGCGCTGCAACTCGCACATTGCTCTCGCAATGTCGTTCTCCGACTCCACTTTAAAAAAACCACCTGCTTCGGCTAGGTGGTTTTTTTATGCAGTCGGGAGAATCACGGCCAGCGCAACAACTCGCACATTGTTCTCGCAGTCGTTCTCCGACTCCACAACTTAAATTAAACCTCTTTAGATCAATGATTTAAAGAGGTTTTTTACTTTTCTTCAAAATTCATCAAAGAGTTGTCACTTATAGAGTTATAGGTTCGAACTTTTTATAGTTACACAATTAAAAACATAAGTCTTTTATATTTTTACAAGAATGACGCTTATTAAATACATTAATACTATATTTGTTGCAAATAAGCGACTTAATGAACTCTAAGAAAACAATACTTCTTCCTAAATATCAAAAGATGTTTGAGCAAATAGGTGAGAACATCAAACTTGCTAGAAAACGTAGAAAGCTTACTACACAACAAGTATCGGAACGTGCTGGGATTCACAGAGCTACACTTTATCGGATTGAAAAAGGCGATCCTGCCGTTTCCATAGGTTTATATTTTAATGTTTTTAGAGTCCTTAACCTTCAAGATGACTTTTTAAAATTAGCTAGTGACGACGAGTTCGGCAGAAAACTACAAGATCTTGATTTACTATAGAAACTATGGGAACGGGCAAATTTGACATATATGTGTATGCAGACTGGATAGGACTAGATGCTCCTTCTTTAGTTGGAGTTTTATCAGCTCATTTTGCCAAAAGTAAAAAGGCGTTCAGTTTTGAATACGATCGCGAGTGGCTTAAAAGTAAATCGCAACACTTACTCGATCCAGATCTTGATTTTTTCTCTGGCGCTCAATACCCAACAAATAAAGAGAATTTCGGTATTTTTCTAGACAGCATGCCAGACACTTGGGGAAAAACCTTAATGAAACGCAGAGCAGCTCAAGATGCTAGAGCTAAAGGTGAAAAAGCTAAAACACTTTATGAAATAGATTATTTATTAGGCGTTTATGATCAGAGTAGAATGGGTGCTTTACGTTTTAAAACTGATTTGAACGGACCTTTTATCAATAATGATGAGCACAGTCCTACTCCACCATGGTCCTCTTTAGGTGATTTACAAGAAGCCGTGAATCAATTAGAAAACGACGACCATAATGAAACCATTAGAAAATGGATTGCTGTTCTTATTGCCCCTGGTTCTTCATTAGGTGGCGCAAGACCTAAGGCTAATGTATTAGACAATGATAAAAACCTATGGATTGCAAAATTCCCATCTAAAACAGATACCATTGATAAAGCTGCATGGGAATATCTAGCTTATAAATTAGCTTTGAATGCTGGTATAAATATGGCAGAATCTAAGATTGAAAAAATCAGTGGAGCTTACCATACCTTTTTAACACGCAGGTTTGACAGAGAAAATAGTAAAAGGATTCATTTCGCATCTGCCATGACGATGACAGGTAATAGCGAAGATAGCATTAAAGGAACAACTCCTAGTTATTTAGAAATAGTGGAATTTATTGAAAATTATGGAGTAAATATAGAAACAAATCTGCACCAACTATGGCGACGTATCATTTTCAATATCGCTATATCAAATACAGATGATCATTTACGTAATCATGGTTTTATTTTAACAGACGAAGGTTGGATTCTGTCGCCAGCATACGATTTAAATCCTTCTATTGAAAAGAATGGCTTATCCCTTAATATAGACATGGATGATAATGCATTGGACTTTGGACTGGCAAAAAGTGTAGGTTCTTATTTCCGCATACGCGAAAGCGAAATGAAAACCATCATTCAGGAAGTTTCACAAGCAGTCAAAGGTTGGAAAACCATTGCAAAAAAAATAGGAATTAAAAATGCTGAAATAGAATTAATGTCTGGAGCTTTTAGGTATTGAAAATCTCACATCCCGATACTAACTGATTTTGAAATAATTAATGAAATATCCTCACTCAAAAAGTTCGAACTCTTTCGCTCCAACCCACTTTAAAAAAACCACCAGCTAAGGCTCGGCGGTTTTTATTGTGCAGTCGGGAGAATCACGGCCAGCGCTACATCTCGCACATTGCTCTCGCAATGTCGTTCTCCGACTCCATTTTAATAAACCTTAATTCATTAAATACATATTAGTTAGGGTTTTTTTATGCTTTAAATTGTACGATTAATGTACGGTAACTTGAAAAAAGGTTGATCAGTCAACTTCATACCCTTGTAAGTATTAATAAAAAAAGATTGTTTTTAAGGCTGCATTTGGTGCATTATGCTAAATCAATATATAGTCACCCCTTTTCTTAGGACAGTTCCCCAGCAACCCTACCCAAACCACCATCCACAAGACCTGCATCATTCGAGTTCGAGTTCAAATTCGAGTTCACTTGATCCTGATTAACATCGGGACTCCCTACGGTCGCCTGCCCATTCATTAACATAGGCAACAACCAGTCGCGCAACTCCGTGAGCTTTTGGTTTTGTTTTGCATTCACTACAATTTGTTCATGTAACGGATCAGCTAATTTCTTAAACTTATTTACAATTACTTGTGGAGGAATTGAAAGCTGGAGTCCAAAAAGCTCAGATTTAGTAATTGATCCGAATGTGGTCCCAGTTGCATTACTCCGGTCAAATACTTGTTTAAAATATTCCATTTGACTCCAAAGAAAAGAATTAGATCCTGATTTTTCATTTAGAGCAGCGAGCCCACGCCCTATGCAACAACTTTCCGTTGCTTGGTTTAAAGTACCGACAGGCGCCCTTACAGATAATAATATATCATTTTCCGAAGCCATGCGAGATGGCTCAGTTGTATACTTTCTAACTGTTGGAAATCTTGAACCAAAATCTGTTGAGCCTTGATAAAAAACTGTTCCTAATCCTTCCTCATTATAAGAACTTCCCGCAGGCGATTGACCCATTGTTATATTGGCGATATCCGATAGCACTCCACTTTCCCACCCATCAGGAATCTCACGCTTCAATTCCTCATTATAAACCATTTTACCGCCAGCCGATTTATAGCCTTTAACCGCTGTCATGTCGAGCGCAGTTGAGACAGGTTCTTTGTTCTCGAATTCTAAATCGTTCTCGCTTCTCGACTCCGCTCGAAGTGACGCGCTCGAACTGACACTTGATGTGGCGCTCGAACTGACATTTTCGGTTGTCATGTCGAGCGCAGTCGAGACAGGGAAATCAAATTGTACAAACCAATAATCGTACAGCGTTTTTGCCATAGATTCTAACTGCTGGTTGATCTGGTTGTTGAGTTCTATTTTAGCATCGAGATCGGAAAGGACTTTGGCGATTTGTTTTTGGGTTTTAATTTCTGGAAGCCAAATCTTTATTTGCTTTAAAACATTAAATGTTATTTGAGGAAATGAACCTATTCTATTTTCTGCCTTTCGTTGTAGGTAATTTACGGTTGACTCAGCTGTAAGGAATTGATATAGATAATCGTTATCTAACAACTCTGATTTATTTCTCAAAACCATGAGCTTAGTTGAAACGACATAGTCTTCGGGATTTTCCAATTCTTTAACGTAAGCGTATCGCCTATTCTTAGGTCGAATCTCACTGTAAAGAATATCGCCGTTTTTGATAGTCTTTTTTGCTTGCCCTTTTAAGTCTTTAACCTTAGAATAATGATTGATTAAAATTTTTCCTTCTGAAACATCTGATGTGTTTAAAAAAACTAATTCCTCTTTGTCAAATTTGTGAGTCTTAGAAATAGAATCAATTAACTCTCCTAGTTGAACGTAATCATTCATAACGCACACCTTTCAAATTCGACTGAATCTCTTTTTCCAGCTCTTTAGACTCGACAAAAAGGCTTTCTAGATTGGTTTCAAAGTCATTCATTTTGGTGGCGAACTCATCAGCAGTGATGTCTACGTATTCTATTTTTACTTCAAAGTATTGTCCTGCGCTTAGGCTGTAATTTTTGGCAGCGATTTCTTCATAAGAAACGACTACAGAAAAATCATCTATAGCTTTCTTATCAGTAAATGTCTGTATGACTTGATCTTCTTCTTCTGGGCTCAACACCGTTTTTTGGTTTTTACCTTCTTTCACCATCGTTCCTAGATTGCTGGCATCCAGAAGCACCACATCTTTGTCATTGTTTTTATCTATAAATAGGATGCTCACATTTGTTCCTGTAGTAGCAAAAATATTGCTGGGCATGCTCACCACGCCTGCGAGCATTTTATCTTCTACTAGTTTTTCTCTAATGCGTTTTTCAATACCTGATTGTGCGGTAATGAATCCTGTCGGTACTACGATAGCGGCTTTTCCCTTTCGCGAAAGCGAAAACATAATATGCTGTATAAATAAAGGATAGATCGCCATTTTGTCCTTGGCTTTTTTAGGCACATTAGGCAATCCTGCAAAAAAGCGGTCCTTGTTGGTAGAGGCGCCTAACTTCTCTAAATCATCACTAAAATCCAGTTTAAAAGGTGGATTAGACACGATATAGTCAAATTTGCGCAGCTGTTGTCCCTCTTTATGGTAAGGATCTGTCATGGTGTTGCCCTGTATCACGTTCCCTATACTGTGTACCAGACCGTTTAACACCAGGTTGAGTCGCAACAGGTTAGATGACTTTTGAGATATGTCTTGTGAATACACGGTACAGTTCTCAGGACCTATGGCATGTGCCAGATTCATCAATAAGGTTCCTGATCCTGCACTAGGGTCAAAAATAGAAACGCTTTGATCGCCTTGTGGTGAGAGAATGGTTGCCATTATCTTAGACACCGCATGAGGTGTATAATACTCGGCATACTTACCCCCACTATCACTGTTATAATCTTTAATCAGGTATTCAAATATGGTAGAGAAAAAGTCAAAACCTTGATTCATGATATTCTCAAAGTTGAACTCTACCAGTTTGTTGATGATCGCTTTCGCGAAAGCGTCACGTTTACTAGCAACGTACTTCTCTACCACCCCCTCAAAGAGTTGAAGTTTCTGTCCATCTTCTGTACTTACGGCAAACAGTGCATTGTTGCTTGCGGCAATATCGATTAAGGTATCGTCAAAACGTTTGGCAAAATCTGCCTCATTCTGCTGATTGAATAGAAAACCTAAGGTTTGGTCAGTTCTTAAAAAAGCCGCATTCACATTGAGTTTAATGCTCAACATCTGGTATTCTTTTTCAGGAATGGCTTCTAGCGCTTCTTGAAAGTTTTCAGCTTCTGCCAATTCTGGTCGCATTTTTTTTACTTCATGCGAGAACTTATCGTTTAAAAACTTATATAAAAAAGATTGCAATATGATATTGAACTCCCCAGCGGTATTCCCTAATCCTGCTCCAGCACATACGGCCTTAAGCGAGTCTATGAGTTCTTTGGTTTGTTGTTTAAAGTTAGTGTCTTGGGTCAATTTGTTTGTTGTTAGTTGTTGTTATTTAATGTTCTCGACTGCGAATCGTTCTCGACTGCGAATCGTTCTCGACTGCGCATCGTTCTCGACTGCGCATCGTTCTCGACTGCGCATCGTTCTCGACTGCGCATCGTTCTCGACTGCGCTCGAACTGACATTAGAATTTTTTATGTCACATCGAGCGCAGTCGAGATGTCGTCATCAGTTGGTTGATATTTACTATGCGTCATATTTCTACACTCTGATAAAATTTGTATCATATCATAATCTCCATTTGCTAAGGCTCTTTTCTTTGCTGCACTCCATTTTTTAATTTTCTTTTCAAAGTATATACAATGTCTTACATCTGTAAATCGCTCTTTGTAAATCAACTTTAAAGGTCGCCTTTTAAAAGTAAATGCTCGTGGGTTTTTACCTGATTCATGTTCTTCAAAGCGTCTTTTCAAATCATTAGTAATACCAGTATATAGCAAGTCATCTGCACATTCTAGGATATATAAGTGATAGTACTTCATTTTTTAGTTTCATTTGTCAAGTCGAGCGCAGCGATCACTGTCATGTCGAGCGCAGTCATCACTGTCATGTCGAGCGCAGTCATCACTGTCATGTCGAGCGCAGTCATCACTGTCATGTCGAGCGCAGTCGAGACAGGTTAATTACGCCGTTCTCCCATAATACTCATCCATATATTCTTTTACAATAATATCAGTAATAAAAAGTGCAGTTTCTAAATCAATATCAACATTGCCACCTCTATCAAATTCTTTAACGACCAGTCCTGCGATCACTCGGCCAAAATAAGCCTCGTTTTGCAAGGTATCGCTTCGGTTTAAAATCGTGACATCAGTTTCATCTTTTACACGTTGTAGTGCTTCTATAATCTCGTTTTTTAACTTAGACGGTTTTCCTGCCTCTAGCAATCGTTTTTGAATACGCACATATTTTTTATCGCCTTTATACTTATCGCGTAAGGTTTCATTAATACGGTTCAGTTCTTTAACTCTAGTATAGATCTTTTCAAGATCCATGATATTGCGACGCATCTCATCTTGAGAAACCTCGTTGATGTTCTTGCTATTAAAGAGTCTTTTTAACTCTTCATAGAGCGTGATGTATTCAGGATCTTTAGGGTCAAAATTACTAGCAAGTCCTTCTCGTGTGCGTTTTAATGTGTTTTTAAGTTGGTCCCCTAATATCAATTCTTCTTCTCCTACTTTATGAAAATCAAACATGATGTCCTCTAGGGCTAGGTTTAATAGATTCCCAACTTCTTCATTATTTTGCATCGCATCTTTTGCATTAAGCAATTGGTGCCTGTTAGACGCCTCAATGCGCAAATCACTCAATGTGGTAAAGTCCATGGACTCTAGTAAATCATATTCACCCACCAGTCGTATCATATTGTATAATACCCGCACATCTTCCAGTGCTTTCTTAAGTTCGGCTACTTTATCTACATCACTTATTTGATTGATTTGTTGAGAGAACACCTCACGATTGGAGAGGTTATAATCTGCCAGCACTTCCTTAGCAGCGACTATGCGTTCTCGCATCTCATCACGAGACATGAACAAGTTGCTGTAATGTTCTTCTTCTGTCCCCAGAACATCTTGCAGTTCGTCAAAGTAGTCTTTATTGGTCTTATCAAACTCTTTACTGATGTCAGCAAAATCTACTACATAACCATATTTATAACTTTTATAAGCACGGTTAACTCTGGTAAGCGCCTGCAATAAATTATGACTCTTGATGACTCTGGTTAAATAGAGTTTTTTTAACCTTTTAGCATCAAAACCTGTAAGCAACATGTTATATACAAAGAGAATATCTACATCGCCATCCTTAAAGGACTCTCGCCAAGCCTTCAACTCGTCTTTGCTTCCACTATTATGTAATATCAGTTCAGCTCTTTTTACTTTATGGCTGTCAGCAAGTTTAGTGATATAGCTCGTTGGTTCTTCGGCTGCTATTAGTAATCCGTTTGTTTCTTCTTCTTGTTCCGCTTTCGCGAAAGCGGAATCATTCAAAGCGTACTTATCATTAAATATCTGGTATAACAAGGTCGCCTGTTCACTGCTATCACATATGACCATAGCACCTATACTGCTGTCATTCTCTGTACGGCGCATTTTTTCAAAATCACGCACCATATAATCCAGTAGTGGCTCCACATAAGAAGGATGAGCAGTCACCAATTTCTTATTACCAGAACCTTTTTTAAATTCCAGTTCATCGAGCGCTTTCTGTAAGGTCGCTTTATATTCGGTTTCTATTTCCTCACGTATGAGTTTAAGCGTATAACCGTCTGCAATACTTTTATTGTAGTAATACTTATGAATATAATCGCCAAAAAGGTATTTGGAACTCAAAGTCTCCCCTATTAAAGGAGTTCCTGTAAGGCCTATTTTAATCGCGTTTTGATCGCTTTGCTGTAGATTAGCTAGAAAACTACCTTTAGGATTGTAGCTGCGGTGTACTTCGTCAAGGAAATAAACTCGTTGCACATTTATATCATAATCAGTAGAAGTAGTTGCATTAGGGTCGTCCTGAAATTTATGGATATTAACCACTGTAATTTCTCTTAATCCTTTATCATTATCTACAGCACCAGCTTTTTTTAAATCCTTTGCAAAGGCCTCGCGGCTGCTAACTTTATGAACTTTTAAACCACGCTTAGTAAATTCATCACTAGCTTGTATGGCAAGATCTATTCGATCCACAATAAAGTAGAACTTTGCGATGACACCTTGTTTTTGAAAATAGTCTGTAAGAAAGTGAGTATTGTAATACGCCAGTGCTGTTTTACCGCTTCCCTGCGTGTGCCAAATGATTCCTTTACGTATTCCTTCATCCAGTTTACTTTCAATAGCCTTAGTAGCAAACAACTGCGGATAACGCATGATGTGTTTTTGTAAACCGCTGGTTTCTTTTACATAAGCCAGTCCATATTGCAGGATAAAAGCGAGACGTTCTCGGGATAGCATGCTGGATAGCATCGCATTTGTAATCGTATCTGGTTTTTTATTATCGGCAAATTCTGGTATGTATTTAAGAGTCTGGTAGTTGTTATCCTTAAGAACTAGATCTTCATCTATAGCATCTTCTGGAAGCAATAGCTGCTGTAAATTTAAAACTGTTTCCTCTCTAAAATAATTGAATATAGGATTTCCATAAGATGCTGATGCATAATAAGCGCCTTGCCATGGCTCTATCTCATTATCATCATATTCCATATTATTCGAGAATATCATAAACTGAGTAAGGTTAACGAACTTTCGGAAACGCTTATTCTTAAAACGATCATTAATTCGCGATCGCTCTGCAATGACGCCATTTTTATTATTTGGCTTTTTGACCTCTATAAAAACTAAGGGCATCCCATTAATCAAACAAATCACATCTGGTCGGAAATTATCCTCCCCATTTTTATAAGTGAGCTCTGTACATACGTGAAAAGAGTTGTTGGAGAAGTTTTCAAAATCAATCAATTTTTTTCCAGAGGTAGCCATCAGTGATTCAAAGAATACTTTACCTAAATCCTCATTTTCTAAGGTAAGTGCTACTTCTTTATACCACCTTTTTATATCATCATTACTTAAGCCAGGATTGATACGCGCTATAGATTCTTTAAATATATCTGTAAAGATGTTATTCTCTTCATCATATACCGCATCTTTTAAAGATACATACTCATAACCCAACCTCATTAAATGCAGGATAGCTGGAATCTTTACTCTGGTATCTTCGTTATGATTTTTACTCATAGGCTTAAATAGGCTTTGCTTTTGCAAATAAAAAAAACCTAAATCACACACCTCTAGTTTTGTAAGAAAAAGCATTGATTTAGGGATTGTGAATATAAGGAATGAAATTTAATTTTGCTTATGGTCTTAGGCGTTTATCTAAGATGCTCGTGGTTTTTAAACACTAGATCTCAGAAAGCAGTCCGTAAATTGACTTTCCATTTTTCAGTCTAATAATACGATAAGAAAGGGATGTTGGTGTACGGCTTTCCGTAACTCAGATTAAATAACTTATAAATACCTTTGTTCTTCGGTTTCTTTACTAAATCAAGATGGGAGGCCAACTAATTATGTTAGTGCCGCTTTCGCGAAAGCGGCATACCTTTACAACCTATTCTTATAAAAAATCTAATATGAGTGTCAAGCAGCTATTCCTTTTTCTAACCTTATTTTTATGCCTGTCCCACCTCAGCCTAGCTCAAGAGGAGATCTCTTTGGTTTCTTGGAACATCAGAGATTTTGGCAAGACCAAGTCTGCCGAGGAGATCGAACGTATGGCAGAGATTTTAAGAGATTATGACATCATCGCTATTCAAGAAGTGGTGGCTGGTTATGGAGGCTCGCAAGCGGTGGCACGACTGGCTGACGAGTTGAACAGAAAAGGGAGTAACTGGGAGTATGCCATTAGCAATCCTACCAGCAGCCCTGCCTACAAGACCGAGAAATACGCTTTTTTATGGAAAACCAGTCAAGTAAAAGTGGTAGAAAAAGCAACGCTGCTCGGTGTTCTTAAAGATTGCGTATATCGAGAGCCTTATCAAATTAAATTTAAAGTGAAAGGTAACCTAGTTACTATTCTTAACTACCACGCAAGAAAACAAAAGGAGCTGCCAGAAGAAGAAGTGAGCTGTATAAGCGACTACATCATGCATCATCAAACAGAACACATCATTCTGGCGGGTGATTTTAACTTATCCATGGATCACCAAGCCTTTGAAAAATTAAAAGAAGCTCAGTACGATACTTGCGCTACTGCTGGCAGCACTTCCTTAAAAAGAACTTGTAAAGACAACGAGTACCTGCATCAACCTATGGATCACATCATTTATGATTCTCAAAAAAACGTGGTGACTGATTGTGGCGCTATAGATTTTGTTCAAGAATGTGACCGACTAGAAAGCAGTAGAATGCTATCCGACCACTTGCCGGTGTATATGAGATTTATATGGAAGTAAGCTACCCCCTATAAGCCCAGTAGGTACGCTTCTTTAAAGCGTCCAGATAGCAAATGAAATAAGGCCCACTCTATTTTTATAATTACCTAGGATGTACGGAATACCATCTTGGAGCAAACGCCACCCATACTTAATAAGAACACCGATATATCTATAGGTGTTTTTTTATGTGCAAAAATTCTTTAGGGATTCTTTCAAACATACTTATCAATCATGCAAGGGGTGATAGGTTTCAGGGTGTTACCAGTTTCAGGATGTAGGCCTAAGTCTGTAAAAACCTCCAATTCTTTGTCGCTGTTTTTCCCGTACCAAAACCTCACACTTTTATCCTGGTTAAAGAAAATAGTTGCACAAGTTACCTCCACTTTTTTAAAGGATAAGATCCTTTCTTCTTTATAAGGCTGTAGTTGCTTCACACTATACTTTTTTACATCAAAATCAACCTCTACATAATGATCTTCCTGCCATACCATCCAGCGCAGTCTAGTGGAATAGTTATATATAAATAGGGAGATCAAAACCAACGCACTTACTGCAACTGCCATCCTCACTGGTGTAAAAAACTTAGTGCCTCTTTTAGGTGCTAAAGGCTGTATTTCAGTTCCTTCTCCACTGATTCTTTTTACAAATTCCTGATAATTATCGCAATCCAAATAGTTACATAGCCCGTTGATTACCGCGAGCTGCTTGATACTGATATCCTCACTTGTATCGTTCAATTTTTCTGCAGCTCCTCGATACATCCTCAAACTCTTTTCCCCTAGATTGAAGCCTTTTTCCTCCTCCAGGTAGTCAGACAGTTCGGTGGCCATTTGAACTAAAGAAGGCTTTGTAACCCCTCTTTTTTTGATTTCTTTTTCCGCTTTAGCGAAAGCCTGCAACACTAAAATTTTATTCATATAGCTGATATTCAGATTCATAAACTCTGGAACTAATTAGGAACTCATTTTCCAAATACGTTCCTAAAACATTCCTACTCTTTTCCAACCATCCTAGAACACAAATCTTTCATTTGTCCAAGAATTGATAACCGCTTTACTCGCAATAAGGCTTGCGAATATTGATTCTGCCGTGGAGCTGCAACGTAACAAGAGATGAGCAATTGGGAAGTACTGATCTCTTTTACTTCTGCCTCTCCATACTTCCCAAAGAAGAGGACGCTCTTCAAAATCCAGCAGGTGCTGCTGTAAACAAATCTGAAAAAATTTCGGACAGCAGCACTAGTGCCAAATTTTAAACACCTCAAATATGAAAAAATTAGTAGTAGTAATCCTTATGCTCGCCGTTTATTTCTCTTTATTTTCTTGTACCCCAGAAAGTTTTACCGATCCTATAGAAGGCGTACAAGCTTGCTGTAAAAATGAAGGAGGCGTTGAAACACCACCTCCACCTCTACCTCCTCCTTCAGATAATAATGGTAATTAATCCTACATTTTAAATTTAGGTAGTATTTTAGAGGAATGAAAGCACCCCTTATTTCATTCCTCTTTTTTTGTCTTTTATTTCTTTTAAGCTATACATCAAAAGCTCAAGAAACCGATAGTTTAGCTTATTACTCCAGCAAAATTAACAACCCCTTACAACCTAATGACCTGGCTAAAGCGTATCAATTCTTTACACAGCTTAGGATAGATAATTCTGAAAAAAAAGAACATAGAACCAGGTTGATTTATGCGATTCAAAACCTGGCGCGCATTCAAATGCAATTGGGCTATAACTCTGAAAGTGAGCTCTTACATCTAGAATGCATCGACCTTTTAACTGAGCTTGAAAATAAAACCGACTGGACCAAGTCCTGTTATACTACTTCCATTAGTGAGCTCGGCATAATTTATAGGGAAAGAAAGGATTATTCACAATCATTAGCTCTTTATGATGAAGCCTTAACCACCGCCAGCTTGCCTGTTGATATAGCGATCCTGTTGAATAACAAGGGATATGTCTACGAATTCAAAAACGAACTAGAAACCGCTTTGTCTTTTTATAAAGCCGCCTATAGCAAAGCCATAGAAAGTGCTAATACGGTAGAGATCGCTAGAACATTAAATAATTTGAGTTTTATTCAATCCCAACTCCATATACCCAAAGCAGAAAAAGGGTTGTTAGAGGCTTTAGACTTAAGATTAAAGGATAAATACCCCAATGGATTGATATCGAGTTACAACCGCTTGACTCGTTTTTATAAAGAAGCCAATGACAGCTTAAATATGAAAAAATATTCTGATAAGTTTCTTGAAATAGCTCGTATAACCAAAGTTCCTGAGCTTTTACAAAGCGCGCTGCGATTAAAAGTAGAATCTGGAGAATCTGAATACGCTTTAGCCTACATTGCGCTAAATGACAGTCTTAATAACCTGCAAGAAGAGCAACGCAATAATTTTAATTATTACGTTTATCAATACGATAAAAAAGAAAAAGACTTTCAAGATAGTCAACTCGATAAGGAGCGACTTCTTTACCTCTTGTTGTTTATAGCTTTAGCTTCCCTATCTATTTATTTTATCTTATCCTATCAACACAAAAAAGAAAAATTACAGGAAGTCTATAATACGGAAACTCGCATCTCTAGAACGATTCACGACGAGGTTGCCAATGATGTTTATCATGTAATGACCCAACTACAGACCGGTTCCAACAGCAGTATAGAATTATTAGACACCCTAGAAAACATTTATAAGAGAACCAGAGATATTTCAAAACAAAATAGTGCTATAGATCTCAACACTCCTTATACAGAGTTGCTTAGCGACCTTTTTTTAAGTTACCAAAATGAACAGATAACTATCCTAACCAAAGGGCTTCAACTCATGGATTGGAAAAACTTGAAAAATATTCAAAAATCTGGTCTTTATAGAGTGTTTCAGGAACTCTTAACCAACATGAGAAAACACAGCGAGGCTAGTTTTGTGTTCATCAACTTTAGCTCTATGGGAAATTCGATGACCATCACTTATAAAGATAATGGTGTGGGAACCACTCTTGTAAAAGGAAATGGCATTCACAATATAGAAAATCGGATGCATTCCATTTACGGTAACATTACTTTTGAATCCGAAATAGGGCACGGTTTTAAATCAACCATTAGAATTTAAAAGTCCATTTTAGCAGGTGATTGTGTTCTAGTAGTTGAGAATCTATTGATTTTAGCACCCTTAGAACATAATAGGAGCATTCCAACCGCTTCGATAGTCGGATGCCTAAAGTCGCCTATGTGAACGCTATTCCCTCATTAATATAAAAAAACAAGTCATGTTGTTCCATTCTATAAATCCAATGGACAAAACATCAATTGAAAAGCAGTCCCACTTGTGATAGCATCAATTTGCGGAAGGGATTTGAAGTAGTACTGTTGCTTGTAATGATTACTTGATCCAGGTCAGGCTTACGCAACAGAACTACATCAGCGTTTTGAAAAGGAATTATTTATTGGTAGACTCCTAAAACAGATGTTGCATTCGTCTCCTGCCTAAATAACCCCTGCCACAGGGATGTTTTTTTATCCAATCCGTTAACTATATAGTTTTTACAACAAGAGAATCGTAGCCAATAGATGAAAAAACAACTGTGTTTTTTTCAGATTAAGAGGGGTAAGTGTTATTTTAGTAGTGATGCAACTATTTTAAATACAAGTATTTACAAAAAATAGCTGTACCCATACAAGGACTCCAATAAGGTAACATAAAATGGAAAATGAAAACAACACCTATCCCATACCATTTCCTCATTCTGAGGACCTAGAAAAAATTACTCAACTTTTTCAAACGAATCGACAAAGCGGCCTAACAGGGCAACAAGTAGAACAAGGAATTAAAAATTACGGTTCCAATAGCTATAAAGAACAACAACAAAAAAGCATCTTTTTGGTCCTTCTTACCCAATTTAGAAGCCCGATCGTTTTATTATTGGTAGTAGCTGCCAGCCTTTCCTTTTTTTATGAACATTGGCTGGAGGGATTTTCCGTTATTGCGGTACTATTTATTACCGCGGCCTTAGGTTTTTTCATGGAGTTACAGGCACGCAGATCCATGAATGCTTTAAAACAGATGGATGTGAACATTTCAAAAGTTATTCGAGACTACAAAATAGCCGAAGTACCCTCTGAAAATCTAGTGCCAGGTGATATTGTGCTTTTAGAGGCTGGGGATATTGTACCTGCTGACGCTCGTATATTTGAAGTTCATCAATTAGAAGCAGATGAATCTGCTTTGACAGGAGAGTCGTTACCGGTAACCAAAAAGCTGGCGTCCCTTGAAAAAAACACTGCTATAGCCGAACAGGCTAACATGCTTTTTAAAGGCACAGCGATTGTAAATGGCAATGCCAAAGCCATTATAATTGGTACAGGAATTCACACGGAATTGGGCAACATCACCTCCCTAGTAGAAGCTGCAGCACAAAGTAGTACTCCTTTAGAAAAAAAACTACAGGACCTCACAAAAAAACTAATTTGGATCACAAGTATATTTGCTTCCATTTTTGTTATCACAGGAATTCTTCAAGGTAAGGAGCTCTATCTTATTATTGAAACAGCATTAGCACTAGCTGTGGCAGCTATTCCTGAAGGATTACCAATAGTAGCCACCATTGCATTGACCTATGGAATGCTGCGTATGGCCAAAAAAAATGTGCTGATCAAAAGATTAGCGGCTGTAGAAACTCTAGGGGGCATCACCACCATTTTTACTGATAAAACGGGAACACTGACGGAAAATAAGATTAAAGTCAGCGATCTTTATGTTTTTGAAGAATCCATAGCTGTAGAAAAAAATAAAATATGCAGTGACCACAACCAAGTTATTGTGGACCAGCTGCTACTAATCTCCACCTTATGTAACAATGCAGTAATCCAGAATGTAGGAATTCATAAAAAAGAACTGGGGGACCCCATAGAAATTGCACTGTTGCAATTTGTAGCTGATAACAACATCGATTCTGATCAACTCAACAAACAGTATCCACGTGTGACAGAGGAAGCTTTTAGCTCTGAAACTAAAGTAATGGGAACCTTGCATAAAAATGGCAGTACCAACTTTGTAGCCGCTAAAGGAGCTGTAGAAGTGCTTATAGAAAAATGCAGTACGTTTAGTAAGGAAAAGAAGGTAGAAAAATTAACCAAAAAAGAGAAAGAACTATTTTTACAAAGAGCAGAAGAACTACAGGCACAAGGCACACGAGTACTTGCTTTCGCCTTCAAAGAAGCTACAGATATTCCCAGCCATAAGTTTTTGCAGGATTTAACTTTTGCTGGTTTTATTGGATTTTTAGACCCTCCAAGAATAGAAGTAATAGAGGCCTTAGAATCTTGCCGGGATGCCGGTATAAAAGTAATCATGATTACCGGCGACCATCCTGCAACTGCACTTCACATCGCCGAAAAGATACAATTATCCAATAAAAAAAATATTGTTATTACTGGCGAGGAATTGAAAGGCTCCCCATCCAAAAACAGATTATTTGCTGCCACCATATTTGCAAGGGTTGACCCAAAACAAAAGTTAGATATGGTGAGCCTTTATCAAAAAAAAGGGGATGTTGTCGCCATGACTGGAGACGGTATCAATGATGCTCCAGCTTTAAAAAAAGCAGATATCGGTATTGCGATGGGGTTGAGGGGAACGCAGGTGGCAAAAGAAACCGCAGAGATGGTACTGAAAGATGATTCGTTTAGTTCTATTGTTTCAGCTATTGAACAAGGTAGGGCCATCTTTCAAAATATTAAAAAATTTTTAGTGTATTTGCTTTCCTGTAACTTGTCTGAAATTTTTATTGTCTTTGGTTATGGCTTGCTCAATTTCTCTTTCTCCATTCTCCCCATGCAGATTCTTTTTCTCAATTTAGTAACTGATATTTTCCCTGCACTAGCTTTGGGAATGGGAAAAGGCAATGAACTCACCATGAAAAATCAGCCGCGTCGTCCTGGTCAGGGCATTATTGTTAAAAAGGATTGGATCAGCATTATCATTTACGCCATTTTAATGGCCTTCCCTATTATGGGAGTTAGTTGGTATTGCCGTTATTACCTGAACTACGAGCTAAAGGTATGTAACAACATTACCTTCTTTAGCCTAGCACTAACGCAATTATGGCAAGTATTCAATCTGCCCTCAAATACAATATCATTTATTAAAAATGAAGTTTCCAGCAATCCATTTGTTTGGTACGCTTTGGCGCTTTGTATACTTATAATGGGTGTTTTTTACCAACTAGACCCATTAAATGAAATTCTTGGCCTTGTAAAAATAGACACCATTGTTTGGCTCTTGATCGTTGGAACCAGTTTGACACCTGTTGTATTCATTCAATTTTTAAAAAGAGTCTTAAAAGTCATTGACTAACTAGTATGTTTTAGTAATCACTGAACCTAACCCATCTATTGGAGCCACTATAGTAACTTTTTAAGAGCTTTCTTTATCAGGTATTCTTTAAATCGACTAAAATGTACCAATGAATACATCCAATACGTAATTTAGGGAAGTGCTTCAAGAAGTTCTCTTGACAAAGAAGATATAAAGCAACCCATCATGAATATCAATACCATTTAGAGGAGATTGGTTGTAGAATGAATTAAATTTAGACCAAACTATACCTCATGAACAACATTATCATTCCAGTAGACTTTTCAAAATATTCGGAATACGCTTTAGAGATAGGCGCCTTGCTAGCTAAAAAACACAACGCAACTCTACATGTGCTGCACATGCTCGAATTGTCAGACTCATTGATCACTCAATCGGATAGTGACAACAAGAATGAAATGATGTTTCTATTAGCTCTTTCTCAAAAGAAATTTAAACCGTTTTTAGATAAAGATTACTTAGAAGGAGTTGAAGTAAAAACCATGATCAAACACCACAAAGTATATAAAGAGGTAGATGAGTTGGCTCAGGATATTGATGCCGACCTAATTATTATGGGATCGCATGGTCTAATGGCACACGAAGGTATCTTTGCTGGATCAAATGCTGAAAAAATGGTTAGAAACAGCACCACTCCTGTCCTCACTGTAAAATCAAAGCCTAAAAACTTCAGCCTTAATAAGGTAGTTTTTGCAACAGATCTGACCGAAGAAAGTGTAACATCGTACAAAAAAGCTGTTCAACTATTTTCAACTTTAGGAAGTAAGTTACATGTGGTTTATATCAATAGACCTCATAGCGACTATATCAGCTCGAAAGAATTTAAAGAACTGACCACCCAATATGCTGCTGCCGGTGGTACTGATCAGGTAGCGTTTATTTCTGACTATACGGTGGAAGACGGATTATTACAATATGCCGAAGAGACTCACGCCGACTGCATCGCGGTAAGCACTCATGCAAGAAAAGGGCTTTTACACTTCTTTAAAGGAAGCATCACTGAAGATATCGCCAATCATTCCTCCCTTCCAGTAATGAGCTTTAAGATTTAATCAATAAAAATGCTGCGTTAACGATCGATTAAAAAAAGAATCTAAAATAATTATAAGCCTTCTTCCTATTGATTTTTTGTTCAACTACACCAGCTCATGGGACATGACTTAACCCATACCCTGATTGTCGTTAAGCTCCTCTTATATGATAAAACTAGGAGAAAAAACAAGTTAAATTCAATGGAGGCGTCCCTCAAAGGATTCTATTTTTTTTAAAGGAGAATAGGATATCTTTGAACTGGCTTAAAGATGTCAAAGTGCGTAGGTATAAAAGCCTTAGGTAAATGAAAAAAGGGTATGTTCAACAAGAGACATGTTTAAATGATAGGCTTATCGATAGAAGGATGTTAACCTTTACCTTTGCAGCAACTACTATATCTACCTGTATTACAACACCACAAGAACCTCCTGTAGCCAGTTAAATAGACTCACCTTTGAGTTTAGTTTTTAAATTTTATCTGCCAAAGAACTAATGAAACATACGTATCAAATAGCTGGAATGACCTGTAATGGCTGCCGCAGTGATGTGGAGAAAAGACTCAATGCTATCCCTAGTGTAAAGGAAGCCATGGTTACATTAGAAAATGAGCAAGCTGTAATTCTTATGGCTACTCATACAGGTATTAAAACCTTGCAAGAAGCATTGCCTAAGAAGTACGTCATTACGGCAATGACAGCAACAGAAGTGGCAGATTCCAGCTCGGGTCACAGCCCGACCATTAAAATGGAGACGTCTAAATGGGTGCAACTACTGCCCCTATTTCTTATAATAGGTTACTTATCGGTTGCAACGGTATTGCTCAACTATCAAAGAGAACACTGGGACGAAGCCATGCTGGATTTTATGGGCTTGTTCTTTATTGTTTTTAGCTTTTTTAAAATGCTAGACCTAAAAGGCTTTTCAATAAGTTTTGCTAGGTATGATCCCTTAGCTAAAATAACCTCAGTTTATGCTTGGGGGTATCCGTTCCTAGAAACCGCACTTGGATTGATGTTTTTGATGCGATTTGAAATAGATATAGCACTTATAGCTACGTTGATCCTTCTAGGAATCACTACTATTGGTGTGACTAAAACACTACTAGATAAAAAATCCATTTCCTGCGCTTGCTTAGGAACAGCTCTAAAATTACCCATGACGGAAGCAACCTTTATAGAAAACGCCATCATGATCCTTATGGCCATTTTCATGTTATTTTAAAGATTCTAAGGAGGCCTTTTTTGGTTGATCAGCTACCCTTTTTAATAGAGGAGTTAACTTTTAATCTCGCTTTCGCGAAAGCGGTAGTATTAATGCCTGATGCCCCTAATTTCTATCTCTAAACCTTTTGTAAAGCTTAAAAAGGAGCATCAAGATAACGGCAAAAACGAAAAGCCCTATCAGACCGTAAATCCAATTGATCGCACTCTTAACGATAACTAAAAAAACTACTGCAAACAAAATAAGGGTAGCACCTTCATTATAGATGCGCATGCCGTTAGAGGTCCATTTCACCACATCCTTTTGCAATTCCTTTTGTATAAAATGAGTTTTAATATGATAGATAATGAGAAGCAATACAAAGCCTAATTTAACTTGCATCCAAGCAGCCTGTAACCAGTAAGGGTTTAAGATGAGTAACCATACCGCAAAAACTGTAGTAAGAATAGCACTGGGCCAGGTAATGATATACCACAGCCTACTCGTCATGATCTTTAGCTGTTGAAGTAAAATGCTTTTTTCTGGCTCCGGCTTTGTATGTGCCTCGATCTGGTACACCAATAATCTTGGGATATAAAAGAGTCCAGCAAACCAAGTAACTACAAAAATGAGGTGCAGGGATTTTACATAAGGATAAAAGTCAATTTCCATAAAAGTGGTAACGTAAAGTATAAACACTAAGTGAGTCCACAAATTTAGGCATTAAATAACAAGATGCTGCAGCTCCATTTCTTTATTACAAAACATGAATGCTAATTCTAAATAAGTCTGGAAGTCACCAAGGTCATTCTTTATTTTTTTATCCTTTTAAAAAAAGCCATATGAAAATGGAGCAAGATTGTCCATCGCTTCTAGTTACTATCACCTTATAAACGCTATATTGTGGGTTGAGCATACCAAATGAAATCAGGTGTAGAAATGTTAGATCTAAAAAGTCACCCAACACGGGACGTCGCACCATTTTTTATTGATGAAAAACAGCCGTGCCACAGGATTAAAGAATAAGGAAGAAAAAAAATGAAAATAGGTTTAGCACTTTCGGGAGGTGGGGTAAGAGGTGTCGCACATGCTGGAGTCATAAAGGCTCTTCAAGAGCATGGTATTCTCATCAATCAAATCTCTGGAACAAGTGCTGGAGCCTTGGTAGGTGCTCTTTATGCCAAAGGAATAGAAATGGAAGAAATCTTTCATTTTTTTGAAAAGTCCACCCTTTTCGATCCTAGAAAAATCGCCTTTAAACAAGCTGGATTTATCAAATCTTCTGTTTTTACAGAACACTTAGCTTCCTATATCCCTGAAAATAGTTTTGACTCCTTAGAAATCCCACTAACGGTCGCAGCCACTGATCTTAATGCTGGAAAACTCAAAATATTTAAAGAGGGTGATTTGTACCTACCCATTCTGGCAAGCGCTGCTTTTCCAGGAATATTCACGCCAGTAGAAATTGAAGAAAATACTTATGTAGACGGAGGTGTTTTAAATAACTTCCCTATCAACTTATTAGAGGCTTGTGATCTTAAAATAGGCAGCTACCTGAACAAGGTGGATCTTTCAAAGCAAAAGTTCAAACACTCCTACGATGTCGCGGGTAGAGCTTATACCATCAATCAATACCAGCAGGACAAAGCAAAGTTTAGTCAATGTGATTTATTGATAGAACCTGATTTATTTAACTATGGTTTGTTCAGTTTTAATGCTATGAAAGATATTTTTCAAATAGGATATGAAACAGCCTCTCAAGGTTTAAAAAACACAACTATTTTTGATGAATAGCAAGCAACAAAGCCCTCCATTAAATGGAGGGCTTTGTTATTGTAAATCAAAATACAGCTGCTTTTAACTATAAAATTCAACAGCCCCAGTAGCAATATCATACATAGCTCCTATGATTTTAATATCTCCGTCCTCTTCCATCTCATTTAAAACTGGGCTTTCTTTGCGTATTCTATCAATAGTAAGCAGTATGTTTTTTGCAGAAACAGCATCCACAAAATCTAAATTTTTAGAGGTACGTAACGCTTCTTCCTTAGGCTCGATCACTGCATATACCGCAGGTTCAATCTTCTGAATAAGCTTAGTGAGATTTCCTAATCTGGCATGATCACAAGCCCCTTTTATAGCGCCGCAGCTGGTATGCCCTAAAACGACCACAAGCTTGGTACCGGCAAGTTTACAAGCAAACTCCATACTTCCTAAAATATCTTCATTTACAAAATTACCCGCGATACGAGCACTAAATATATCACCTAGACCTTGATCAAAAACCAACTCTGCTGATACACGAGAGTCGATACAACTAAGAATAGTCGCAAAAGGAAATTGACCATCACGGGTATCGTTTATTTGTTGTAATAAATTTCGGTTTGCTTTTAAGTTGTTGAGAAATCGCTCGTTACCTTCAATTAAAAACTGCAGCGCCTTCTCAGGCGTCATGGTAGCTTGTGATTCTTTAGTATGTACTTTCATTTAATTTTCTTTAAAATTTAATTTTACTTTTTAGACCTCCTTTTGAAGAATTCAGAAAAACTCTCTGGGTTCTCTTCTATACCCAGCTCAGAAATTAACAGGATATTGATTTCTCTATTAGCTGCTTTTTCTCTGAAATCATCTAGTATCTCAATCACATCGTGATCTAAATAATTGGTTTTGGTAACATCCAGTTCCAGATAGGTATTTCTGGGTAAGTGATCCAATTCTTTTAAAATAGTGGCCTTATTAAAAAAGGTGACTTCTTCTGCAAGGCTCATTTTAACTTTGTGCTTGCCTGTTTCATCACTTTCAGTGGCATGAAGGAAATGAGAGTTTTGATAACTTTGAAAAAGGGTGATCATAATTCCTATGGCCAGACCTACTCCTACCCCCAATAAAAAGTTGATTTGCAGTAATACAACCGTTACAATAAAAGGAATAAACTGTCGCCATCCTACTGTCCACATTTCTTTAAAAACACTTGGTTTTGCCAGCTTATAACCCACTATAAGCAATATGGCCGCGAGCACCGACAGCGGTATTTTATTCATTAAGGCTGGAATAATAATAATAGATCCCAATAATAAAAAACCGTGTAAAACAGTACTCATCTTTGTCTTTCCCCCAGACTGTATGTTGGCACTACTTCTCACAATCACTTGGGTAATAGGTAACCCACCTATAAATCCAGAGGCCATATTACCTACTCCTTGTGCTATCAATTCTTTATTGGTAGGTGCAACTCTTTTTAAAGGGTCTAATTTATCTGTAGCCTCAACCGATAGTAATGTTTCTAGAGAGGCCACTAAAGCAATGGTAAATGCAGTAATAAGCACATCTACATTACCTATTTGACTGAAATCCGGAAATCTAAATTGACCTACAAACGAATCAAAGTTCTCTGGAATAGGAACGTTTACTAAGTGTTCATCAGAAATATTCCAATAGGATAAATCGCTGGTAAACATATAGTAGATAATCCCAACCGCTACTGCAACTAGTGGACCTTGAATAACTTCAAATAGTTTTGATTTACCACTTAGAACATTGCTCCATAAAAGTAAAATTGCCAGTGCGATACAACCAATCAACGTAGCTCCTGGACTGATGTACGCTCCTATGTTTACGATCTCACTAAAGGTCGTTTCTCCATCAATCTGAAAATAATCCATATCGCCTTGTGGATCATTATCTAATCCAAAAAAGTGTGGGATTTGCTTCAGAAATATGATAATACCTATACCGGTGAGCATCCCTTTGATCACTGAAGAAGGAAAATAGTATCCTATAATCCCCAACTTTAATAAACCAAAAACAATTTGAATTGCTCCACTCACTACCACAGCAACTAAAAAGATTTCAAAACTTCCTAAATCTGTAATAGCCGTGGCTACTATAGCAGCCAGACCGGCAGCTGGACCACTTACTCCTAATTGAGAGCCACTTAAAGCTCCTACTACTATACCTCCTATTATTCCTGCAATAAGTCCTGCAAAAGGTGGTGCACCACTAGCTAATGCTATACCTAAACACAACGGCAAGGCGACAAAAAACACAACAATACTTGCTGGTATGTCTTTTTTTAAATTTTTAAACGGGTTTGATGAATTCATAAAATGGAATATCGTCCCTATAACTACAGGGAAATGAAGAATCAATTTGACTACAAATTAATACTTTGATGAAAAAAATTTGAAAATACTCTCGTGTTACTTCTAGGAAATGAATTCAGGAGGCGGAACCAATATCTCCTGAGAGCAATCAGACCAAAGATGTGGAATGAAATGAACCAAATGTACTTCAACAAAAGCAGCGTTTTTGGATTCAAAAAAGAATAACTCAGTAATCGTTTTTTGGTTTTCTAACTCGGTGTCTGTGTATTCTTCTTGATCAGATGATCCTTCTATATCAGTTTCCAAAATAGATACGTCATATTCCGTATTTAGACATACCTCAATAACAGGCTGGCCTAAAAATAAAGCAGCGATAAGCAACACAATTATGTTCCCTATTAAATGATGAGTTGCTAAAAAGTTTTTCAATGGAATTACTGCTTGTGATATATAAACAAATATAATGATTCCTATAAATGAATCTTATAGATCACGACTTTTTTATAAAAACTTTAGTTCACTACACCACAAAAAAAAATCACTCCGCTAGAAGTGATTTTTTTAAATAGTAAGGGTTACGTCTTATTCTTCAGGTATAGCGATACCTAATTCTAAAGCTACTGCTTTACTGATATTGGCATCTTCTGTCGCATAAGATACAGCGCTAATATCTACTATAATCTTATATCCTCTGGAAAGAGCTACTTTTTTAATAGCTTCGTTAAGTTTCTGAGAAAGAGGAGCCAACAATTTGTTTTGCTTCTCCCCTAGCTTTAACTCCGCTAGTTTTTTGCTGTTCATCAATTCATTCTCTAAAGCCGTAGCCTGAGACTTGTAGATCTCTAACTCTGCATTAAAAGCCGCTTCATCCGTCGCTGTCTGACGTAATTCTTGCACTTTAGCCTGAAGCTCAGCCATTTTTTCTTTTACATTGTTCTCGGCCTTCTGATCATCAGCTTTTAATGAAGCTGCTAGTTTGCTGATTTCCTGTTGTGCTGTTTGAAATTCTGGCACAGATTGTAAAAGAGCTTCAGAAGCTACATAACCTGTTTGTGCCATTGCCGTTCCTGCTGCAAGGAATACTACTAAAAGTAATTTTTTCATTTTTTATTTAAATTAAGGTGTGCAAGATAGTTAAGTTCGTTTAGATTTTAAGGCTTATACCCTGATCACTTTTCAACTTTTAAACCTCTTTTCTACCATTTAGTGTTAATTAGTGTTAGGATTACTTTTTATCTCGCTTTCGCGAAAGCAGCACACTACTAATTGGTAAAACTAGTTAGACCTCCTTAAGGGAGCAAGAACGCCTTAGATAAAATTTTTATACTGAAAATACCAAGAATAGCCCTGTTTTCAACCTTTACGTAACGTTAGAAAATCGTTAAAGTCACCTGTAAATCATTTGATGACCTTACATTTACCACTCAACCAAAAACTATGAAAAAGA
Organism: Nonlabens sp.; assembly: GCF_018401815.1. Taxonomy (GTDB): domain Bacteria; phylum Bacteroidota; class Bacteroidia; order Flavobacteriales; family Flavobacteriaceae; genus Nonlabens. Next base: position 384,160 of record NZ_JAGYKG010000002.1, on the reverse strand, counting down.
CTTTATTATTGATCGCTATATGTTGTGTCATGATCACAACAGCTCAATACGATATGGTTTACCAACTTGAAAAAGGTGGCGTTTACCCACAAAATCTAGTGGTTACTAGTGAACAAAATCAAGTTATTAACGGCCAGACTCAAGACATTACGACTGTCATTTCTACAGCGTCTGATTTTGTAGTTACCGATATTAAGGATGGTATTTATTCCATCGATATCATTGTTAAAAAGATGTCCAATAACACTAAAACCGCCATGGGAACTGAAACCATGTCTTCTGACGGAGCTGCTTCTAACCCAATGAATCAGATGTTTAAAAATATGATTAAAGACCCTATTAAAATTACCATGAACAATAAGGGCGTCCTATTAAGTTTTGATAATAGCGCGCAACTTGTGGGACTAACAGAGGGTATGGAATTGCCAGAAATGCAATTGCTGCAGATTGAAGGGGCTATGAAAAAAGAAATGAGTGCCGAAAAGCAATTAGATAGCTACCATAAAATTACTCAACTATTACCGAAAGAAGAGGTCAATATAGGTGATACTTGGGTTCAAGAAACTACTATTAACTCCATAGCTACTTTTAAATCAACCACCACATACCTCTTAGAAGCTGTAACAGATGAGTCGTACATCATCACCTCTTCTGCTATGGTAACAACCCCAAAAGATGCCACTACCGACTTAATGGGGATGAAAGCAAAGTATGATTTGTCTGGCCCTTTAAAAGCAAGTTACACCATAGATAAAAAAACCGGCTGGATCAAAAATGCTCGTATGGAGCAACGTCTAGATGGAGCGGTACTGATTGAAAAATCTGAAACCATGCCTCAAGAATTAAAAATGACCATGAGCACTACCACCACAACGCTTATTGAGTAAGCGGTATACCGCATCAAAAAAGCCGTTTAAGAAATGTTTCTTAAACGGCTTTTTTATGCTTATTTCTTATGGCGCCTATTCGCTCCTTTATCACCTCGAGTTTTAGGTTTTTTATACTTCGCTGCTATAATGCGGCGGTAACTACCGCCTTCATTGGTCTTAGAATTTTTCTCACTTCTATCGTGAAAAGCAGCACCTCGCTCGTCTTCGATCGCTTTATGCGGATTAAACATCTCGCGCACTATAGGTTTCTCTTCAGGCGTTTTTTGCTTGGAGACCTCTACTTCTTCAGGAAAAGCCAGTTCAGGAATCTTATAATTCATGAGTCCCTCTATCCTTTCTTTATCATCTTTTTCTTTCTCTGTGTAAAAAAGAATAGACCTACCCCTTTCTTCGGCACGACCCGTTCTTCCGATACGATGCATGTAGTTTTCTGGAAATGCTGGCACATCTAAATTGATAACATGAGAGATTTTATCCAGATCCAGACCACGAGCCATAACATCTGTAGCTACTAAAATGCGGCTTTCCCCCTTATCAAAAAGCTCAATAGATCGCAATCTATAATTTTGTGTCTTGTTGGAGTGAATAACAGAAATCTCGCTTCCGTAATGAGGACTCATCACTTCTTGAAGTCTATCGGCACTCTTTTTATTTCCTACAAAGACCAGTACTTTATGAAATTGCTCTTGATCACTTACTAAGTGCATGAGCAAATTTGCTTTGGTGTAGAAGTTTTCTACGGCATAACAAGACTGTTCTATATTTTCTAATCGCGTACCAGAAACTGCAATGGAAATCTTATCTGGGTTATAAAAATATACTTTTATAAAATCTTCTATTTGAGCGGTCATTGTTGCTGAGAACATGATGTTTTGACGTCGCTTAGGCAAATGATCAAAAATATTAGTCAGCTGAAATCTAAAACCTAGATCAAGCATCACATCTACCTCATCGATCACCACCTTTTTACAGTTTTTAAAGTTAACCGTCTGACTCACGATAAGGTCATATAATCGCCCAGGTGTAGCTACAAGAACGTCAACACCTTCTGCATAGGCTTTCTTTTGAGTATTGATATTGACCCCTCCGTAGATTCCCAATACTTTTAAATTCATATATTTAGAATACTCTTTGATGTTTTCTGTTACTTGCACTACCAGTTCTCTAGTAGGAACTAGAACTAACACTCTAGGATCATCAATCTGTGCGTATTTTAACTCGTGTAACAATGGCAGCATGTAACCCAAAGTTTTACCAGTTCCTGTTTGCGCGATTCCTATCATATCACGTCCAGAAAGAATGACTGGAAAAGCCTCCTCTTGAATAGGTGTCATGGTCTCAAAACCCAATTCTTCTAACCCGTTCTGCAAGGGCGTTTTGAGGTTCAGATCAACAAAGCTTTTCATAATCGAACATTTTTGCAAAGATACGTCTTTAAGATGACCATTATTAAACCCACCTACTTGTTAAAAATTGAAGTGCAACAACCCTAAAATCGCTTTTGCTGCAGCATAACTTAAAAACCAATACCGATACCCCCTTATTGACGGCTATTTAACGCCTTATAATTACGGATCTTCCAATTCCCACTTCTAGAAAGCCTTTGCTTGTAGGCCTTAAATTCACTGTAAATTAAAATGAACGTATACTCCCTCAAGTGTTAAAAGGTTGGTAAGGATGTTGAGTATGCACCCCTGCAAAATACCTTGGTCGATAACGCGGCAAAAAGGAACTTTTAAAGCTATAAAATCATCGAAAACAGCGCACTAAAAAGTATCTTTGCAGCATGCATTTAAGAAACATACACAGGTACGGTTACGACTTTCAAAAACTAATAGCTACGCATCCAGAATTAGGAAATCATCTTGTTGAAAGTCCTGCTGGTGCTGCGACTATTGATTTTAGTGACGCGGCTTCTATTTTGGAATTCAACACCGCTTTATTAAAACAACATTATAAAGTCACCTATTGGAAACTTCCAGAAGGTTCTCTTTACCCACCTATCCCTGGTCGTGCAGACTATATACACCATTTGGCAGATCTTGTTGGAAAGGGAAGTAAAGATGGCTTGGACATAGGTTGTGGCGCCAGTGCTATCTATCCTATTTTAGGGAATTCGATTTACGACTGGAAGATGGTAGGCTGTGATGTAGAGGATGAGAGTGTTGCTTTTGCGAAAAAAAATACCTCCAAAATGGACTCGATAGAAATACGCCATCAAATCGATAAAGGTCATATCTTTAAAGGGGTCATTCGAGAAGGAGAACGCTACGATTTCACCATGTGCAACCCACCCTTTTATGGGAGTGAAGAAGAAGCGGTAAAGGCTAACCTGTCCAAACAGAGAAAGCTAGGTACTTATGAAGAGCGACGCAACTTTGCTGGTCATGCTCACGAGCTTTGGTGTAACGGTGGGGAAGCCCTTTTTATCAAGCGCATGATTAAAGAATCCGTTGCTTATAAAGCTCAAATAGGATGGTTTACTTGTCTGCTTTCGCGTAAGCAACACCTAAAAAAACCCTTAAAGCAATTGGAAAAACTTCAGGCAGAAGTGAAAGTGATAGAAATGGCTACAGGAAACAAAGAGTCTCGATTTGTGGCATGGAGGTTTAAAAGTTAGAAAAGATTGAAGAAGAGAAATGGACGATAAGACAATTCAAAATTTACGAGAAGCTCTGGAGTTCTCTCCAGACAATATTCCTTTAAGGTTGCACCTTGCAGAATCCCTGCGTCTGGCAAACATGCTGGAAGAAGCCGAGGAAGAATACGAGATTATTTTACAATACCAGGCAGAGCCTAAGGCGAGAATAGGACTGGCACTTATTTCTTATAAACAGAAAAACTATTCTAAAGCCATTGTGATTTTAGAAAGTCTGATCCAAGAAGGAAATAAGGATCTCGATACGCATTTATTTTATACCAGGTCTTTAGTGCGATCTAACGATATAGAACAAGCTATAGATGCTTATCAAGACTTACTAAAATACCATCCTGAATTTAGTGATGACGAATTGGATAAGGAATTGAGGTTGCCTTCTAACGGCGCTGGAGATGACTACGATGAGGACGACGATTACGATGATGATTATGACGACGGATTTAATGAATCCAGTATTTTTATAGAAAAACCAGAAATCAGTTTTAAGGATGTAGGTGGCATGGAAAATGTCAAGCGAGAGATCGACCTTAAAATTGTGCAACCCCTACTACATCCAGAAATTTATAAAGCCTACGGTAAGAAAATAGGTGGTGGAATTCTACTGTACGGTCCTCCAGGATGTGGTAAAACCTATATTGCAAAAGCCACGGCTGGACAAATTAATGCCAAATTCATATCCTTAAACCTCAACGATATTCTGGATATGTGGATTGGTAATTCAGAAAAAAACCTACACCGTATTTTTGAAGTAGCCAGAAACAACACCCCTTGTGTTCTTTTTATTGACGAGATCGATGCACTAGGTGCCAGCCGTAGTGACATGAAACAAAGTGCGGGTAAAAACCTGATCAATCAGTTTTTACAAGAACTGGATGGTATTTCTAACGATAACGAAGGCTTATTAGTTTTAGGAGCCACGAATATGCCTTGGCATCTGGATACGGCATTCCGCCGTCCCGGAAGGTTTGACCGCATCCTTTTTGTACCCCCACCAGATGCTCCAGCACGGGAAGCTATTTTTGATCTAAAGCTAGAAGAAAAACCCACTACAGCTATAGACACAAAAGCACTGGCAAAAAAAGCTTTAGAGTACTCGGGTGCTGATATAGAAGCCGTGATCGATATCGCTATAGAAAATAAACTAGAAGACGCGATCAAGTCTGGTGTACCTCAACCACTGACGACTAAAGACCTTTTAAGATCCTTAAAACAACACAAACCCAGCACCAAAGAATGGTTTGTCACTGCCAAAAACTTTGCAGTGTATGCTAATGAATCTGGGCTATATGATGATATACTTCATTACTTAAAAATCAAAAAGTAATGACTGAAGCTTTATACGAAAGAGCCTATTTACTCTATCAACAAAGAAGGTATTCTCAGTCGGAAGACATTCTCAACCAAGCGCTGACTCAAGACCCCAACGACATCTCTTGTTTGCATCTTCTTGCCGAGGTCAACCTTGCTCAAGGCGACCCTAAAAAAGCAAAGCACTTTATTGATATCGCCATAGGGCTCGCTCCATCCATGGCCCAACTGTACGCTACTAAAGCGAAAATTATGTTGGATGTAGAGCGGTATGATGAAGCTGAAGAATTACTTAAAGAAGCTATAAGCCTGAATGCTCAAGAACCACAAAATTATGCCATGCTGGCTCATGTTTCGCTTTCGCGAAAGCGGTATAAAGACGCAGAGCAACTCGCCGAAAAAGCATTATCTCTAGATCCAGCTAACCTGCTTGCACTCAATGTAAAAAGCACTTCCCAACTCAAGCAAAATAAAAGAGCTGCCTCAGAAGAAACTTTAAAAGGTGCCTTGGGGGAAAACCCGGAAGATTCTTATACGCATACCAATTACGGTTGGAACAAACTGGAGATGGGCGATCACAAAGCAGCTTTAGAACATTTTAAAGAAGCCTTAAAGTACGACCCTAATAATTCTTATGCCCAAGCCGGGATGATGCAAGCTTTGCAAGCCCGATATTTTGTGTACAGATGGTTCTTGAAATATCAGTTTTGGCTGGGGAATATGGGCGCCAAATACCAGTGGTTTTTTATCATTGGATTTTATTTGGGAACTCGAGCCATTAGCTATGCAGCAGAAACAGTTCCCGCGTTAGAACCTTTTCTTACTCCAGTAGTAGTTCTTCTGGCTTTAATTGCCTTGAGCACGTGGGTGATAGGTCCTGTGTCCCAATTGCTATTCAGCTTTAATAAATATGCCAAGTTCCTGTTGAGTAAAAAAGAAAAACAAGCTGTTATTTTTACAGCTGTATGCATACTTATCTCCTTTTCGGGTGTGGCAGGATACCTACTCCTGGACGATTTCAGATTCTTAATGCTCGCTATAGCCGGACTTATTTTAATGATTCCGTGGAGCATGTTTTACATGGAAACTAAACCTGCTTTAATGATGCCGCTCGCTGCTGGAATCATGACACTGATCGCAGGAATTGCTCTTTACATTAGCTTTACTACAGAAGACGTTATGAATGTTTTTGTGACTGCCTTTTTGATCAGCTTTTTTGCTTTTCAATGGTTTGCAAATGCGGTGAGCATCAAAAGAAGTAATATTTGAGAATTAGGAACCTAACTTTCAGGAACTCTTTAGGGAGTGACAAGTTTTACGGAAAGTTGTTGGTATATTCTCGACTACTTAAAAAAGATTATAATGTTCGGATTATTCAAAAAGAAAAGTGAGATGGAAAAATTGCAAGAGCAATATCAAAAACTCATGAAAGAATACCACAGCCTTTCTACTACAGACCGCACGGCAAGTGATAAAGCCTACGCTGCTGCCGATGTGATTGCCAAAAAAATGGATGCGCTGAACTAAGATTTTAGTCGCTGTTTTCAATTCTCTTTTTCATTAGAAGGTCCGCTGTATCCAAAATGGATCACAGACATATTTCAGTGCTGTCACTTTGCTAGCATTTAAAAATGTGCTCTGAATTTTTCTGGAGGTAACCACCTATGGCATTCCAAAAGTTTTTCCTATAAAGACTCACCAACTCACCAGCTCAAAGACTAGCTTACATTTGCTCAGGAACTTCGATTCCCAATAAGGCACAAGCGCTTTTTACAACCGCTGCAGTTTTATAACACAACAACAAACGGAATTGCTTGAAGTCGGCATTTTCTTCTTCTACAATCTTAGGAACATTTTGATAAAAGGAATTGAATTCTTTGACCAGTTCGTACACATAATTTGCTATTAGCGCTGGACTGTATTTATCTGCCGCGCTCTGAATCACTTCTGGAAACTGTTGCAAAGACATGATTACTGCCGTGTCCTTGTCTGTCAATTCTAAATTGGTCGCGCTATTTAATTGGCTCGAATCAAATCCAGATTTCTGTAAAATAGATTGGATACGCGCGTGTGTATATTGAATAAACGGGCCTGTATTCCCTTGAAAATCTACTGATTCCACCGGATCAAACAGCATGCTTCTTTTAGGGTCTACTTTCAGCATAAAATACTTTAAAGCTCCTAATCCGATCATGTTGTAGAGTCGTTCTTTCTCCTGTTCAGAAAGCCCTTCTAGTTTCCCTTGTTCTTGCGCGATGGCTTTAGCAGTGGATGTCATTTCTTCCATCAACTCATCGGCATCAACTACAGTTCCTTCACGGGATTTCATTTTTCCAGAAGGAAGCTCTACCATTCCATAACTTAGGTGGAACAAGTTCTCTGCCCAATCAAAACCTAGTTTCTTTAGGATAAGAAACAATACTTTAAAGTGATAATCCTGCTCATTACCTACGGTATACACCATAGAATTAATGTCGTGATCTTTTACACGTTGTATAGCAGTTCCTATATCTTGGGTCATATACACCGAGGTGCCATCACTGCGCAGTACGATTTTTCGATCCAGTCCATCTTCGGTAAGGTCGATCCATACCGATCCATCAGGGTCTTTTTCAAACACCCCTTTGTCGAGCCCCTGTTGTACAACATCTTTACCTAACAAATAGGTATTGCTTTCGTAATACAAGCTATCAAAATCAACTCCTAAATTATGGTAGGTAGTTTTAAAACCGTCATAGACCCATGAGTTCATTTTTTCCCAAAGGGCTACTACCTCAGCATCACCTTGCTCCCATTTTTGAAGCATTTGTTGAGCTGCTAATAACGATGGAGCTTCTTTTTTTGCTTCTTCTTCGGTCTTGCCTTTTGAAATAAGCACGGCTATCTCTTTTTTATATTCTTGATCAAACTTAACGTAGTAGTTTCCTACTAGTTGATCTCCTTTTAAACCTGTAGACTCTGGTGTCTCTCCATTAGCGTATTGCTCCCAAGCCAGCATGGATTTACAAATGTGAATACCCCGATCGTTGATGATCTGTGTTTTATTGACTTTACGACCCGTAGCCTTAATAATACTAGCTACCGAATAACCTAACAGGTTATTTCTAACATGACCTAAGTGAAGTGGCTTGTTGGTATTGGGCGAACTGTATTCTACCATTACTCCGGGTTGACTTGCATCTACTTCAACTGTGCCATACTTCTCATTACTAAGTATGCGATTAAAATCGGTCAAGAAGGCTGTGGAGGAGACGCTAATATTCAAGAACCCTTTAATAACTTCGATATCGGTGATCAAGTCTGTATGTTCTTTTAGATAAATTCCAATTTGCTCACCTATTGCGGCTGGATTGCCTTTAATATGACGCAACATAGGAAATACCATAATGGTATAGTCTCCGTTTTGATCCTTTCGCGTAAGCGTAATCTCCACATCTTGCAGCTTAATAGAAAAAATAGATAGTACAGCTTCCTTCGTAGCCTGTTCTAGTTGTTGAAACAGCGTCATAAGTAAAAAATTTAAGCCCGCAAAGATAAGTATTATGAAAGGCTTTAGAGATTCAACGAACTAATTGGATCAAGCATTTGATTTTACTGAACTAATAACTGATCCAAGAACCCTACTTTTTTTATGCTGCATAACGTCTCTTATAACAACCCAAAAATTGATCGAGAAATTTCTAAGGAAGTAGGTGCCGTTCTCACCTTAAAAGAACGCTGGAAAATAAAAGGATCTGGATCCCCTAAGCTGTTGATCAATTCTTGCAGCATACAGATTCACAATTTAATGGTACTGGATAACAATGCCAATTCCTGCAATATCGAGATACGTGAAAAAGGAATCGTTCTTAGGTTCCGATCTTTATTAGAGACCTATGCACTACCAATCCCGTATTACAAACTTACGATCTACAAAGGTCGCGCTCAAGAATACAGTATTCACAGAGATAATTACTTTGTAAAAGTAAAAGCCGACCACAAACGCATTCATAAATTTTTTGAAAAGTTATCTCAATTAAAACTAGATCAAGGATTTGAATTTATTGATGATTTATAAAATTGTCAACTAGCAAAAATTAAAATTACTTTTATAGCATTGAAGATTACATTCTTCCTTTTTAAAACGTACCGTGTAGAACATGCTTTTTTTTGAATTTCACCTTTCCCTTTGGGCTGTGTGTGGTTTTTAACTTTTGTGCTATAAAGGTGTAACAAATTATGAAGAAGAGGTACTAACGTTGCAACCCTAAAATCCCATCACATGATTCTTAGCTTAAAGAATGTTTCCAAGACGTATTCTAATGGTGTAAAAGCACTTGATGATGTATCCATAGATATCCATGCAGGAATGTTTGGCCTATTAGGTCCTAACGGTGCTGGTAAATCTTCTCTGATGAGAACCATAGCTACGTTGCAGTCTCCTGATTCGGGCAGCATACATTTAGATGGTTTAGACATTTTAAACAACAAGATTGAGTTTAGAAAAACCTTAGGTTATTTGCCACAAGAATTTGGTGTATACCCTAAAATGAGTGCGAATGATTTGCTGCATTACTTTGCCAGTCTAAAAGGCGTTACCAGTAAATCAGAGCGCAATGCTATTGTAGCCAAAGCTCTAGAGGTTACCAACCTAACCGATGTTCAACACAAACATGTCGCAGGATATTCTGGAGGGATGAAGCAACGTTTTGGTATCGCTCAACTTTTATTGAACGACCCTCAATTAATCATTGTTGATGAACCTACCGCAGGACTTGATCCAGCAGAGCGCCACCGTTTCCTCAACGTATTACGGGAAATAGGAACCAACCACATCGTTATTTTCTCTACTCATATTGTAGATGATGTCAAGGAATTATGTACCGATATGGCCATATTGAACGGCGGGAAGATCCTGGCTCAAGCAACTCCTAAGCAAATGGTGGCTGCGCTTACAGGTAAAATTTGGACCACAACGGTAGCTAGAGATGCCATCGAACAACTGCAAAAAGACTTTAATGTCATTTCTTCTAATTATAATGAGGATAATACATTAAATGTTCGGGTTTTTGGGGAACAAAGCCCTGGTGAATCTTTCACAAAAGCACCAGCTTCGTTAGAAGATGTTTACTTCACCACCCTTAGTAATGATCAACTCATTGCCGAAACAGAAAAAGCCTAAATATGTTCTCTACTATATATTTACACGAGATAACAACTTGGTTCAAGAAACCACTTTTTTACCTATATACAGCCGTACTTTTTCTATTGTCTGTCACTATTTCTGCTATTGCGGTGGGTGTTTTTGACAGTGATAATGTGACTGTAACAAGTGCTATTCAACTTAATGGTGCTGTAGGAATCTACGGTTTGTTGGGCTTTTTTGCAATACTGTCTTATTTGCTTATTCCTTCGATTATAGGTGGCACCATGCAAAGAGATTTTAATAACAACATGCATCAAGTGTTGTACTCTTATCCACTAACTAAATGGAATTATCTCTTAGCCAAATTTAGTGCTGGAATGTCAATAAGCATTATAGTGGTTATTGCAAGCCTGCTCGGTATTACGTTAGGCTTTTACCTGCCTGGAGCAAATGAAGAGTTAGTAGGCCCTTTCAAGATCATGAATTACCTTCAACCATTTTTGATTTACATCATTCCTAATATATTTTTTTATGGGGCTATTGTATTCGCTATAACTGCATTTTTACGAAATGTGAATATAGGATTTATGTTGGTATTGGTGATCATCATCCTTCAGATCGCGGCTCAAAGCAGCGTACCAACAATGGATGACTCCTACTGGGTAGAATTGTTAGAACCTACAGGAGATAGTGCAACTTATGCACAAATCAAATACTGGACACCTGAAGAACAGAGCACACAATTGATTCTCTTAGAAGGAACCTTATTATACAACCGCTTGATATGGTTAGGAATTTCATTAATGGTATTCGTTGGAGTTCTATTTGGCTTCAATTTCTCTCAAAATCCTTCAAGCCTTTCTCTTACTAGGAAAAAATCACAACGTGTCATTAAGAAGAATTTCGGCACCATAGAAAAAGTAATCATGCCTCGTGTTAAGCAAGATTTATCATTTTTGGGACAGCTTAAAACTTCGTGGATTATTTCAAAATCAGATACTTCCTATATCGTTAAAGGATGGCCATTTATCATCATTGGTTGTGTAGCGTTTGCTTTTTCATTGCTCACAATGTTGATTACAGGACAACAATACGGAACAGATATTTTACCTAAAACATGGGTAATGCTGCAGTTTGCAGGTGGTATTTTTAGCACTTTCGCTTATTTATTAATCTATTTATACAGTGGTTTGATTATGGACCGTGCAAAAGCAGCACACATCAATCAACTCGTAGATGTAACACCTACTAAAAACTGGAGCATGTTGCTCTCTAAATTTATAGCGCTGTTATTTATGGTAGCTACCCTCCTGGTTATTGTTATCTTGAGTGGTGTGATCATACAGTTTTATAACGGATTTTTTGAGGTGGAGTTGCCTTTATACCTCTTTGATTTATACGTAATTAATATATGGGATTTCATTCCATGGATACTAATGTCCTTACTCATCCATACCTTAATTAAAAATAAGTGGGTAGGCTTAATTGTTTTATTAGTGCTGGCTTTAGGAGTACCTGCATTATTAAATGCGCTAGGTGTTGAGCAAGGTCAGTTTATATTCAATCAAGGTGCAGGAGCTCCAAGCCCAAGTGATATGAATGGTTATGGTGATGGACTCGCCCGTTATTTTACTTACAGAGTCTATTGGATTTTATTGAGTACGGCATTATTTTCGCTTTCGATAGTATTCTACCGTAGAGGTATGAATACCAATATTAAAGAACGTGTCGCTTTCGCGAAAGCGAGATTATCCAAACCAATAATAACCATATTAAGCATTTCTTTGATAGGGTTCTTTGCTATAGGGGGGTATATATGGAAGGTCAACAATATAGATAATGAGCAAACTTCAGGAAAAGAACAAGAAGTAAAACGCGTCAACTACGAAAAAGAGCTAAGCAAATTTGCAACAGCACCTCAACCCCGTCTAGTAGCCGTAACTACCTTTATGGACGTTTTCCCAGATACTAGAGATTTTAAAGCGGGTGCGACCTACACCTTAGTAAATCAAACATCCCTTGCCATAGATACCCTACATGTCAACTATCCCGACCGCCCAACTGCAATTGATCTAGATAGAACGACTAAAATTGTTTATGATCAAAAAGATTACTTCTATAGGATGTATCAATTGGAAAAACCTTTGCAGCCTGGTGATACCTTAATTATGAAGTTTACAACTGAGAATAAGCCTAATACCTTCTTTAACAATAATTCTCCGGTTGTTCATAATGGAACTTTCATCAACAACAGTATATTTCCATCTTTAGGGTACGACGAGCAAGGCGAAATACGCAATACACAAATACGAGAGAAGTACAACTTGCCTCCTAAAGACCGCTTACCTGATCCCGATGCTCCTGGCGCTAGAGACAACAATTACATAGGCGGTAATAGTGATTGGATCGATTTTGAAGCTACTGTGAGCACTTCAAGCGACCAGATTGCTATTGCACCAGGTTACCTAATTAAAGAATGGGAAGAAGGTGGAAGAAAATACTTTCACTATAAAATGGACTCTAAAATCTTAAACTTCTACGCTTTTTTAAGTGGTCGCTACGATGTAAGAAGAGAGGAACACGACGGAATAAAACTTGAAATCTATTACCATCCCGATCATATTTACAACATAGATCGCATGATGAATGGTTTAAAAAATGGATTAGATTATTATAACGATAACTACACCCCGTATCAACATAAACAAGTGCGTATTATTGAATTCCCTAGAACTGGTGGAGGCTTTGCTCAAGCCTTTCCAAATACCATTCCTTTTAGTGAAGCTATAGGTTTTATTGCAGACGTAGATGATGATGACAATGATAATGTAGATTATCCTTTTAGTGTCACGGCTCATGAATTGGCACATCAATGGTGGGCGCATCAGGTCATAGGTGCCAACGCAAAAGGAGCAACGCTTTTATCAGAAAGTTTATCGGAGTACAGTTCATTGAAAGTTTTAGAAAAAACCAACGGAAAAGAACAAATGCGCAAATTTCTTAAAGTGTCCATGGATGGCTATCTTTTAGGAAGAACCTTTGAGCAAATAAAAGAAAACCCCTTGATGTACAATGAAAATCAACAATACATTCATTATCAAAAAGGTTCTTTAGTGCTTTACGCCATGAGCGATTATCTCGGAGAAAAAAAATTCAATAATGTCATCAAGAGATTTGCCGAAAAGTATCAGTTCCAAGGTGCGCCTTATCCTGTAGCTACAGAATTTGTAGATGACATTAGAGCCGTAACACCAGACTCTTTGCAATATCTAATTACTGATATGTTTGAAACCATAACTTTATATGATAACAAAGTAAAAAAAGCAAGTTATACCGAATTAGAAAATGGCAAATATCTGGTAACTATAGATGCGATAGTTAGTAAGTATAGGTCTGACGAAAAAGGGAAATCTGTTTATAAGAATGCAGCAGGTAAGAGTATTTCTTATACTCCTGAAGGAAAAAATAAAGCCCTAAACTCATTACCCCTAGCTGATTATATTGAGGTTGGGGTTTTCGGTAAAGAAGAGGAGAAAACAGGAATAGCAAAAGTACTTTATTTAAAGAAAATAAAAATAACTGATATTTCTAATACTTTTGAGATCGAAGTAGACGATCTACCTGTTGAGGCGGGAATAGATCCTTACAATAAACTTATCGATAGAAGTAGTGATGACAATCGCTCTATTTTAAACAAAAAAATAAGGATCCTTAAACAACAATAAGAAATTATCACATTGTCTAAAACGCTATCTTCTAGATGGCGTTTTTGTTTTAACAAACTTATACCTTAGTTACAGCATTTGTATGCTATCTTTAACTTATGAAAGTATTACTTACAGGAGCAAACGGTTATATAGGCGTGCGCCTTCTCTATGAATTATTAAAAGAAGATCACGAAGTTGTTTGTGCGGTACGCAGTGCTGCAAGACTTTCTGTACCTCAAGAGATCAAAGACCAAATTGAAATTATAGAAATTGATTTTCTCAAATCGCCTGGAGATCACGCGCTACCTAAGGATATTGATGCCGCTTATTATTTGATCCATTCTATGTCTTCTAGTACGGATCATTTTGATCAAATGGAAGCTGATAGTGCCCATCGTTTTGTGGAGCTGATTCAGCAAACCAATTGTCAACAGGTCATTTATCTATCTGGGATTGTCAATGAAGCACAGCTAAGCAAACACTTGCTTTCGCGAAAGCGAGTAGAAGACATACTCTATACCGGTAATTTTCATTTGACCGTATTACGAGCAGGAATCATCGTAGGTAGCGGTAGCTCCTCTTTTGAAATTGTACGAGATCTTTGTGAAAAACTACCCGTAATGGTTACTCCAAAATGGGTCAATACTAAAACACATCCAATTGCGATACGCAATGTCATGAGTTTTTTAATGGGTGTTTTAGGGAGAGAAGATTGTTACGATCAGAGCTTTGACATAGGCGGAAAAAGCATACTGACCTATAAAGAAATGATGTTAGGATACGCTAGAAATAGGGGTTTAAAACTCTATATTTTTACTGTTCCAATTATGACTCCTAAACTGAGTAGTTACTGGTTGTATTTTGTAACTAGTACCAGTTATAAGTTGGCTCAAAATCTGGTCGACAGTATGGCGATCGAAGTAATTGCCTCAACAAATAGTTTAGCAGAAAGATTAGGTATTGAACTGTACAACTATCAAGAAGCACTGGATATGGCATTTGCAAAAATAGAGCAAAACCAAGTGGTAAGTAGCTGGAAAGACTCGATGGTGAGCAGCAGATTTAAACGCAGTCTCAATAAATATAAAAAGGTGCCTAGCTATGGATGCCTAAAGGATGCACAGCAACTAGAAACCTCAGATGCTGCAGCCGCTTTAGAGCGTATCTGGTCTATAGGTGGCAAAAACGGGTATTACTACGCTACTTTTTTATGGAAAATACGCGGTGCAGTAGATAAGCTTATTGGTGGTGTCGGATTAAGACGCGGTCGCACAAATGCAGACAAAATATACGCTGGAGATGCGCTGGATTTTTGGCGTGTACTTGTGGCAGATAAAGAAGAGAAAAGACTGCTGCTTTTTGCAGAGATGAGGGTACCTGGTGAAGCCTGGCTAGAATTTGAAATCGATAAAAACAACGTGGTGCATCAAACAGCTACCTTTAGACCTCGAGGTATTTGGGGTAGATTGTACTGGTATTCGATGCTGCCTTTTCACTATTTTATTTTTTCTGGAATGATCAGGCATATAGCGACCGGAAAATAATACCTACAAGAATAACGCATACCAACACTGTGCTCTCTAAAAAAGGCAGCATTAATGCTGCCTTTTTTAGAGAGGTATTAAGTTATGCCTTAGGTAAAAAGACCTCTGCCATCATACATCTTACCGAGCCACCACCTAATGTTTCTATGGTTGCAATAGAAGGATGAAGGATCTCGTTGTGCTTTTCTAATTTGGCAATTTGAGAAGCTGTAAGCGACTTATAAGCGCTATCACTCATTACTAGAAGGCGCTCCCCTTTATCATTGTGTACCTGGATCATATTACCCGCATAGGCCTCAACTTGATTTTCGGTAATAACAATGACTTCTTTACCGTCTTCTTTAAGGTGTTTCAGCACATTTTTAGCCTCTTTTTTATCATCTATACAGTCCAAGCAAATCACTGCGTAATTTTCTCCTAGAGCCATCATGACATTGGTGTGATAAATAGGCAGTCTTTTGTCTTCTACGCTTTGATAAGCGGTGAAAATTACTGGAGTGTATTCAAAATCCTCACAGAATTCGATCATCAGCTCTTCATCTGCTCTTGGTGAGATGCTGCAATATGCTTTGCGATTTACTCGGTCGAGCAATAAACTACCAGTACCTTCGAGAAAGTAACCTTCCTCCTCAGCACTGCTGTAATCAATGACATTGTTGATTTGAAAACCTTCTGCCTCCATCAATTCTATGGCATCTGGTCTTCTTTCTCGACGTCTGTTTTCTGCAAACATGGGATATAAGGCAATATCTCCATTTTCATGAGTAGAGATCCAGTTGTTTGGAAATATAGAGTCTGGAGTATCAAATTCTATCTGATCTTGTACAATTAAAACACGTATCCCTTTTTCTTCTAAAGCTGCTGCAAAAGCATCAAATTCATCTTGTGCTTTTTTATTAGGATCTAGGATCCTAATTTTACCATCTTGGTAATAATTATTTACAGCAGTTTCTTCGTTCAACCGAAACTGCACCGGGCGAACCATTAAAATAGTGTCGGTAATCTGTCTCATCTAGTCTCTAATTAAGGGTAAAGTAGAACATCTCAAAAGTCCTTCTTGTTTGGAAATCTCTGCATAAGGAACTTCTTCTACAGTTATTCCATGGCTGCGCAACCAAGCGTTTAATCTGGTAAAATTCTTTTCTGACACCACCACATCTGGAGCTATAGAAAAAATATTTGAATTCATGTGATACATCTCTTCTTGAGTAATTTCAAAACAGTTTTCACGTCCGAAGAATGCTACTAAATACTGGTATTCTTCTTCTATTAAAAAGCCGTTTTTGTGTATGATGCACTTGCCATCTCCTACTGGTTGAAAACAACAATCTAAGTGCAAGGCGTTATTATAAGGATCTAAATTATCTTTTCTCAAATCAAAAGAAACTACCTTTTTGTGAGGAAAGCTATCTTTAAGCCACTGTACTCCTTCGACATTGGTGCGGGCGATAATATGGTCTTTATAATCCTCTCCTCTATAGGTCCCAACAAATATATGATCGCCGTATAGCATGACGTCACCGCCTTCTATGTGCACTTCTTCTGGTGGTCGTATTACGTAATTAGGATCCATTTGATCAACTATATACTGAATAGCATCCAGTTCTTCTTCTCGATCAGGAAGAATATTTGCTTTTACAAATATATGGTCAATGACAAAACCTATATCTCTAGTAAAGATTTGGTTGCAATCTTCTAGTTGTTCTGGTCTAAAGACTTGAACATCATACTTTTCAAAAACGGCTGCTACAGCTTCCATCTCGTTGATCATGTCTTCATTTGTAGGATAGGTTCCCGCAATGATATGTTCGCGAGACTTAGGATCGTAAGCATCGTCTACAGATGGGACCGGACCATTGCTGCGTGCGGTTCCCAAAACGACACTTCTCAGCCGTGAAGTCTCGTCAGTTACATGAAGGTTTATTTTTTCCATTTTGCTAATTTAGTAATAAAAATATCCTGTTCATTTTGGCTTTACAGAATAAAATGAACAGATATGTGTTCAACCTTTTAATATAGACTCCAAATAAAAACTCCTAAAAAGCAAGCTTTTCAGGAGTTGTATAAGTCATCTTTTTTTTAAGAAATACAAGGATTTACCTGTTTGAAACTTCTTTGAATGCTCTGTGTTTTTCACCGGTATATACTTGACGTGGTCTTCCTATAGGTTCTTTGTTTTCTCGCATTTCTTTCCATTGTGCAATCCAACCTGGTAAACGACCCAATGCAAACATTACCGTAAACATCTCTACTGGAATCCCCATAGCACGGTAAATAATACCAGAATAGAAATCTACATTAGGATATAATTTACGGTCTACAAAATAAGGGTCATTCAAGGCTTCTTTTTCAAGACCTTTAGCAATTTCTAGGATGGGATCTTCTACACCTAATTTTTCTAGAACATCGTCTGCTGCTACTTTAATAATCTTTGCACGTGGATCAAAGTTTTTATATACTCTATGGCCGAATCCCATTAAACGGAAAGGATCATTTTTATCCTTTGCTTTGGCCATGTATTTCTTAGTATCACCGCCATCTTCTTTTATCGCTTCAAGCATTTCAAGAACGGCTTGGTTTGCACCACCGTGAAGTGGGCCCCAAAGTGCCGAAATACCAGCGCTTAAACTTGCGAAAAGACCTGCATGTGAAGAACCTACCATACGTACAGTGCTGGTAGAACAGTTTTGCTCGTGATCAGCATGAAGGATTAATAATTTATCTAGTGCATTAGAAACCACAGGGTCTATTTTGTATTCCGAATTAGGTCTTTTAAACATCATTTTAAGAATGTTATCTACATACCCTAAACTATCATCTCCATAATCAAGTGGTTGTCCTGTGCGTTTTCTTAATGCCCATGCCACAAGAACTGGAAACTTACCCATGATATTCACTATAGCATTATACATGTCTTCTTTGCTGTCGGCATTTACAGAAGCAGGATTAAAAGCAATCAGCGCGCTGGTCAATGAAGAAAGCACTCCCATAGGGTGAGCAGATTTAGGAAAACCATCAAGAATTTTCTTTATATCTTCATCTACATGAGATTTTGTCTTAATATCAGAATGAAATTTATTCAACTCCGCCTCAGTAGGTAATTCTCCAAAAATCAATAAATAGGCCACTTCGAGGAAATCGGCTTTATCAGCTAACTCTTCTATTGAGTACCCTCTATATCTCAGGACTCCCTCTTCTCCATTAAGAAAAGTGACTGCACTGGTACAACTTCCCGTATTTTTATAACCAGGATCAATTGTAGTAAGTCCACCAGTGGCACTTCTCAACGTTTTTATATCTATTGCCTTTTCACCTTCTGAGCCAGTAATTACAGGAAATTCATACTTCTTGCCCTCAAACTCTAATGTCGCCTTGTCTGCCATGTTACATTTTGGATTTTTATTTGCGAAAATACTGCACAACCATTGATTTTCATAGATTTTAGGATATGAAGTTCCATACTTTAATAAAATATTTAGTTTTAATAAACGGATAGTGTAATTTAAAACTTGAAAAGCCATCAAATTGACAAGAGCAGGTTGGAATTTCGCTTTCGCGAAAGCGAGATAAGCTGCTATTTAAAAACAAAACGACGACCAAAAAGTCGCCGTAATGCCATTTGCAAGATCCAAAACTAGCAACTATTATTTTACGATAAGTTGTACCGTAGCACTCTCTTCTCTTGTACTAACTTTTAATAAGTAGACCCCTGAACGGAGAACAACTGAAGGTTTGATCCTTTGTATATCTGTAAAAAAAGTAACCCTCTCATAAATATTCTGACCTAAGGCATTGTACATGCTCAGTTGCACCTCTTTACCAAGAAGGTACGTACTCGACACTTGGAAGCTATTATTCTCTATAGGATTAGGATAAACTGCTATAGAATTGATCAAGCTATTTTCTTCTACACTTAAGGTACCATCAGCATACTCTATTAAAAATCTATTATTCATACTTCCAGAAGCGCCTACACTAAAACTTAGGGCATTATGACCATCTTGTAATAGCCTTCGCGTTCCTAACTCTTGATCCACTAATATGGCAGTCAAACCCGCATTCAATGCAACTTCTAGATCCATAATATAAGAGTTACTTCTATAGTTAGAAAGGTAAATTGGGGTGATGTCGCCATCCATTGGCAGCTGCCGCCTTTCAATACTTAATTGGTCTGAACCAGTTGTAAAAGCAAGTGTTTCGTCTAGATTCACAAATTTTACTGCATCTTCTTGCGTGACGCTGTTGCTGAAACTACTTCCATATTGCATAGTTGCTTGATCAATCAGCTCTATGCCACTGGCATCTTTTAGCGAGATAGTGATGAAGTGATTTTGATGATACGCACCAAATACTGGAGTAATAGGCTGATCAACAGCTTTATGACTTTCTTTAAAAGTCCAACCAGAAACTCCTGTGGCAGGAACAAATACCGACTGCCCTGGTTGTAAAAACTTATTAGCAGCACTTGATCCTGGAAAAGCAGTACCATTAAGTGTTGACATATCTACGGTGGCATAAGCACCACGTGTGTTAAGTGTGGGATCCCAGACATAAACAAAGTTGGTATTTAAACCAGAAGTAGCAACGTCATTTAAAACGTTCTTAAAGTCAACAGCTGCCTGATAGGGATTAGAAACCATCGCAAACCCCCCATTTACAGTGGAATACGACCTTGAATAATCTCCTGTGTGAACTGAACCACTTGCTCTTAAAATGGTCACAGAAGGCTGCGCATTATTGTTTGTTAAATCTGTTGTGCGGTCACCTCTTACCATGATCCTTAAAGGAGCACCGATAACCAGTTGCTCTATATTGGTATTAGGGACCACGCTCCAAGTATAATTATCGTTATCAAATGTATATAAGGAATAGGCTCCTGAAGCATTGACGTCAAAACCGTTTGACGCACTAGGCCCTGTAATATGTGTTCCTAAGCCGGCAACTACTGCTCCATTTTCTTGCCAGTTCTCTCTAATCGTACCTGTCGAATTTACAGAAGAAGCTAGAAATCTAAAAGCACGTTTGGCAGGTATATAACGCTCTACTCTAACGCTACCGTTTATAGTTGCTGCACTAGCATCATCTAACTGCCCCGTTGTAGTGGCATTACTTTTAAATACGATAGTGTTAGTTGTGTTTAACACAGATGCTTGAGGCCTTAACACATAGTAAATATTGGTAAGGGCACCAAAACTTACTCCAGTAGGGTTGTTGACTTCTAAAATATGCAGCTCTAATGATCCCGCACCACTTATGCTTTGAGCCGAAGACCCGTTTAATCTCAAGGTACCCTGAGTACCATCTAGTTCTCCTACTACACTTAGATTTCCATTTACAGTAAGCACTGCGTTTGATGCTATAGAAAGTACCCCTGCCGTCACGGAAAGATCATTAATAGTGGCATCTACAGCAACAGGTGCCGTACCTGATACGACTTGCGCATTTAAACTTCCAGTTTCAGCATGAGGAGCAAATGGTGTCCAAACCCCAGCATCATAGATGAGCGTAGGATCTTCAATGTTAATAGTAAACACCTTCCCTAGCAAGACTGTATTGGCATTACCTAGGACGCTATACCCAAAGGAATCAGCGCTCACCAATTCTAAGGAAGTATGTACATATTGAATGCGATTGTTATCTATATCTCCTTGAGTAAAGGTATCACCTATATTTAGATCTACTCCATTAAGCTGGATTTGTCCAAAGTCCACATCATTGGTAACTACATAAACCAAGTTGGCAGCAGTAAAGCCTGCTTGTACTGATCTCAGTGAGCTATTATTAATCACATTAGTAGCGTTAAAGCTGGTGGTTAAACCCAAGTTTAAATCAGTTTCAATATCATTTACATATTGTAATCTTCCACAAACCGTTACCGAGAATTGATTGAATGTACCACCCGTACCAGCTGTTCTATCGGTCGCGAGCAACACCCATTCTCCTAAAGCACTTGCATCATTAAACCTAGTAAATGCTTGACCTGGTCGTTGATTACCCGTTAAAGCTCCTGTATAACCGGGCGCACAACCAAAATTTTGTGTGCCATCATCACTTACGACCAGATCAAAATTAACTCCGCTTGCACACTCTCTGTTGTATACTTCAGCAAACCTGCCTGTAGGAGCACTCAATTGCATTTTAATATGTCCTGTATCTCCGTGAGTGGCATTCATATAATAACTGAGTTTAGTGACCTCTATATCATCCGTAACTACCACTTTTGCAGCAACTGCATTGATACTGGTATTCCATTCGTCTTGTCGGTTTGCCGGTTGGGCTGTGTTCTCATAAGTTTCATTGTCGTAGGTGGTACAGACCTCTTGAGCGGTTTGAAATAAACTGATGGACGCCACTGTTCCAGAGGTACAATCATTAGAAGGAGTCACTCTCCAATAGTAGATGGCGCTATGCACCAGCGTTGTAGGCTGGTAGCTGTTTTGAAAAAAAACGGTATGGGACTCCGTGATGATTGAAAAATCACTATTCTCCGAAATCTCTACTAAATAACTAGAGGCACTGGCAAGATCCTCCCATTGAAGTAAAGGATTGGCTACTTGGTTTGCTGCCCCATTTACTGGAGCAATTTGTAAGATATTTCCTACTAAATTATCAAATAATTTAAAAGTTAGGTTTTTAGATAGGGTCACCGATGTGGATTGTGCTGCTACACTAAAATCATACTGATTAGCAGCTACAGCTGCGGTACCAGAGATACTAATGCTCACTGTGGCATCGGCAGTGGTAGAACTTGGTGTAAAGGTGGCTGTTAAGCCTGCTGGCAAACCTAGGGCACTAAAAGTAACACTTTCATTAAAGTCTGGTGCTGCATTGTATTCAAAAGTAGTAGTACCATCACTAGGCTGACAAACTGAAAAATCATCAGTTGTAGCTGTTAGTTCAAAGGAACCCTCTTTGATCTCAAAGGTTCCGTTGTTGACATTGTAAAAGTAATTTCCAACAGCTTCAACCAGGATTCTAGCATGAACGGTTTTAGCTCCAGTAGGTATGGTAACATTTACAGTACCTGAGTTAGGTACATTACTGGCTAACATTATTGGATAAGTATATCCGCCGTCTAGTGATAATTTTACATTTACTTGCTCTGCTAAGGCCGGCTGATTCGTATTTGCAACATCCCATGCAACTGTTTTGGTCTCTCCTTCATGCCAAATATCAGTTGCCACTGGTGCATTCACTCTGAAAGGACCAGCAGCTGTAGTAGGTTTCACAATTACTTCTGCTTGATCTGTTTGCCCTCCATTAAAGTTGTTGTCATAGATAGTAGCAACAAACGTCATCTCTCTAGTTACTGAAGAAAGTGTTTCCCAGATATCATCAGCTCCATTCAACACTTCCTCAAGATTAGGAAAATATCTAGTAGGATCAGTAGTGGCAAATTTCGATCTGAACATAGGTCCACTAGTACTCGAACTTAACGGAGGCTGGGTGGCCCCGGTTGCTGCGGCAGCACCAGTATCTAATTGATCCCAGCGATAGGTGTAAACCTCACCCGCATCTGGAGGAACGCTAGAACTTGCAGTTAACTTAAAAGGAGTAGCTATAGGCATGAATTTCTCTACTAAGTTTTGTGCATCAGGAGCCGTAGGATTATTAGAACCTAATGAAATCTGATCGTCACATGTATCTAATGCCATTGTAGCATGCATCTCTTGCAAACTAATCGCATGAAAATAAGCATCTGAATTATCTTGCACGTTAGGAGCACAAATACCTGCATATCCCATAATGGTAGAAGCACTTCCGGTTTCATAAGGTTGAGAAGAAGGACTACCTCCAAAACATCCATTGTAAAAGGTATGAGAAGCACCAAACTGGTGGCCTATCTCATGAGATACATAATCTATATCAAAAGGATCAAACTCTGGAGTTACAATACCAGTCACTCCTCTTCCTTTATTAAAATTATTACATCTAGAAGCGCTAGCAATTCCGCCACCACCAGTTGAGAATACATGACCTATATCATAAGCTGCACTACCTATTTGACCATTAATTATAGAAGTGTTTACACCTATCATTTGACCGCCACTATAGTTATCATATGGATCGGTATTTGAATCTGTATAAATTAAACTGCCATTATTACCTACCAAAGTGAATCTAATAGACATTTCTTTTTCAAATACAGAGTTGACTCTAGTAATTGTAGTTACTATACCGGCAATAGCGTCAGCTACAGCACTGCCATTTCCGGCATTTCCGTCGTCATGATAGGCTGTATACTCGGCAGTTGCTGCTACTGCTAATCTATAAGTTCTCAACTGTCTATCTCTAAAAGCTTTGGTTTCCATACCTGTAAACGAAGAGGTATTTAATAGATGCATGCCATCATCTACCCCACAACTGAAATCATCATCAGCGGCTCTAGAAAGATCTTTTCGATCGTAAGACATGATAATATTAGGAACACTCTTAGCATAAGGGTCCATGTAACTAATGTTCTCGCCGGTAATTAAACCTCTAAAGCCTTGAGGAGTTAAAGTGAAATAGATGGTGTTTAATGGGTTTTGCTGGCTTTTCCCTACATAAGATTTTATGTTTGGGTATTGAACTTGTAATTCCTTCGAAACCGTTCCCGAATTATAAACGCTGAAAGTTTCAAAGGTATCGGTTGCAGTAGGGAAGTCTATAGCTATTCCATTTGATGCCGAAAAACGGTCTTGGGCAACTACTAATTTATCA
The DNA here is from genome assembly GCF_018401815.1 of Nonlabens sp. Taxonomy (GTDB): domain Bacteria; phylum Bacteroidota; class Bacteroidia; order Flavobacteriales; family Flavobacteriaceae; genus Nonlabens. The sequence goes on along the minus strand of NZ_JAGYKG010000002.1, from coordinate 360,224 downwards.
GTTAACGCCTGTGTGTTCAATCTAACTAAGTGGTAGGCCGACGGCTGAACCCCTCTTTCTTCAGAAGTTACTTTTGCTACCTCTTGTTGATCAACTGATTCCCAGATCACTTGAGCGGTATTAAAAAAGGGAAATAGTAAAAGACAAGTAAAAAATAGAATTCGATTCATCTAAATATGTTTTTATAACATAAATAAACAACTCTTTAACGTTGATTTAAAAATATTTTATATAATTCGTACTATTTAATGACAAAATGTGTTTTTAATCGATTAATTTATTTTTTAAATCGGTATTTTATAATCGTTTATTAAACAACAAAGCCATCTATTTCTAGACGGCTTTGTTGTGTGGCGCTTTCGCGAAAGCGAAATTCCTAAAAGGCTATTACAATTGAAACGCCTTTCTACCTGGATAATAAGCAGCATCTGCCAGCTCTTCTTCAATACGCAACAACTGATTGTATTTTGCCATACGATCAGAACGTGAAGCAGAACCTGTTTTGATTTGACCTGTAGCTAATGCTACGGCAAGATCTGCAATGGTATTATCTTCTGTTTCTCCACTGCGATGCGACATTACTGAGGTATAACCAGCTTTATGGGCCATAGTTACTGCTGCAATTGTTTCTGTAAGGGTCCCTATTTGATTGACCTTAATAAGAATAGAATTTGCAATATGGTTTTCAATTCCTCTAGATAAGCGTTCTACGTTGGTCACAAAAAGGTCATCACCTACTAGCTGTACTTTGTGGCCTGCTTTTTCTGTTAAGATTTTCCATCCGTCCCAATCGTTTTCATCCATACCATCTTCAATAGAAATAATAGGATATTTATCTGCTAATTCAGCAAGATAAGCCGCTTGTTCTTCAGATGATCTGATGACCCCTGAAGCTCCTTCAAATTTTGTATAGTCGTATTTACCGTCTACAAAAAATTCTGCAGCAGCGCAATCTAAAGCAATCATTATTTGTTTACCTGGCTCGTATCCGGCATTTTTGATGGCTAGTAATATGGTATCTAAAGCATCTTCTGTACCGTCTAATTTAGGCGCAAAACCACCCTCATCACCTACTGCTGTACTCAAACCTCTATCGTGAAGTACTTTTTTCAAATGATGAAAAATCTCTGTACCCATTTGCAAAGCATGAGAAAAGCTATCAGCTTCCACTGGCATCACCATAAATTCTTGAAACGCTATAGGAGCATCACTATGTGAGCCTCCATTTATGATATTCATCATAGGAACTGGAAGCATACAAGCGCTCATTCCTCCAATGTATTTATACAACGGTTGGTTGAGTTCCAATGCGGCTGCTTTTGCACAAGCTAAAGAAACTCCTAGAATCGCGTTTGCTCCTAACTTTGCTTTGTTAGGTGTACCGTCTAAATCAATCATTAATTGATCGATGTAAGCTTGTTCAAAAACAGATGTTCCTAAAAGCTCTTCAGCGATAACTGTATTGACATTAATTACTGCTTTACTTACCCCCTTACCCATATAAGATGTTCCACCATCTCTCAATTCGACTGCCTCATGTTCTCCCGTAGATGCCCCTGAAGGCACAGCGGCTCTACCCATAATCCCGTTGGATGTAAATACATCAACTTCGACGGTTGGGTTGCCTCTTGAATCAAATATTTGTCTGGCGTGTACTTCTATAATTGTGCTCATGCGGAAACTTTTTTGTTTGTTTGGATTAAATTAATAAATTGATCAAATAAGTAGGTAGCGTCATTAGGACCTGGGCCTGCTTCTGGATGATATTGAACAGAGAAACACGGCTTAGTTAGGTGTTTGATACCTGCTACAGTATTGTCATTTAAATGATAATGTGTGATTTTAATATGTGCATTTTGTTCTGTCTCTTCTCTATTGATGGCAAAACCATGGTTCTGAGAAGTAATTTCCCCTTTACCAGTTGCTACGTTCATAATAGGATGATTGATACCTCTGTGCCCATTATGCATTTTAAAGGTTGAGATACCATTAGCCAAGGCAATAATTTGATGACCTAAACAAATTCCGAATAAAGGAAAACCTGCATCAATGATATCTTTAGCAGTTTGAATAGCTGTTGTTAATGGAGCTGGATCACCAGGACCATTGGATAGAAAATAGCCATCTGGCTCAAAGGTTTTCATTTCTTCAAAAGAAGAATTATAAGGAAAAACCTTGATATACACGCCTCTATCTGCTAAGTTGCGCAAAATATTCTTTTTGATTCCCAAATCCAAGGCAGCTACTTTGATACTGGAATTTTGATCACCAAAATAATAAGGCTCCTTACAAGAAACCTTAGAAGCAAGCTCCAAACCTTTCATAGAAGGAACTCGAGATAACTGTAACTTTAATTTTTCCATATCTTCTAACTCTGAAGAAATGATAGCGTTTTGGGCGCCATGATCTCTGATATAAGAAACCAAGGCACGCGTATCTACGTCTGATAAAATCACTAACTTTTGCTTTTCAAGTAGCGTAAGCAAATCCCCATCAGCTGATACACGTGAAAATATTTCAGAAAAGTTTTTACAAACCAAACCTGCTATTTTAACAGAATCCGACTCCTCGTCTGTAGACACTACACCGTAATTACCGATGTGAGCATTAGTCGTCACCATTAGCTGTCCGTAATAAGACGGATCAGTAAAGATTTCTTGATAACCTGTAGTTCCTGTATTAAAACATATTTCTCCAGTGGCTGTACCACCAGTTCCTACTGCCTTTCCGTGGAAAATGGTACCATCTTCCAACAAAATAATGGCCTCTTTTTTTTCTAGATATCCCATAATCAATTTATATTCAAAAATAATTTAAAAAAAAAGGACCAATGAAATATTCATTGATCCTTTTTCTACAACTTATAAAGAAAATTATTCTTCTTCATTTGTTTTTGTTTCAGCAACTGGAGCATCAGCTGTTGATTTACTTTTTCGACTACGACGGGTCGTTGCTTTTTTAGCACCAACTTCTAACTTATACGTCTCATTAAAGTCTACTAGCTCGATCATTGCCATATCAGCATTATCACCAAGTCTATTTCCCATTTTAATGATTCTTGTATACCCACCTGGACGATCTCCCACCTTGGAAGCTACATCTCTAAAAAGCTCAGTTACTGCTTCCTTACTTCTAAGTTTAGCAAAAACTAACCTTCTATTATGAGTAGTATCTTCTTTTGATTTAGTGATCAGGGGCTCTACAAATTGTTTAAGAGCCTTTGCTTTTGCTACAGTAGTATTAATACGTTTGTGCTCAATAAGAGAACAACTCATATTAGACAACATTGCCTTACGGTGTGCTGTCTTTCTACTTAAATGATTTACTTTTTTTCCGTGCTTCATTTTCTGTTATATTCTTGAACTAGGATCAACCTAGTCACGGTCTAATTTATATTTTGCTAAGTCCATACCAAAGTTTAAGCTTTTGATATTTACTAATTCTTCCAACTCCGTTAGCGATTTCTTACCAAAATTTCTGAATTTCATCAAGTCATTTTTATTGTAAGAAACTAAATCGCCAAGTGTTTCCACTTCGGCAGCCTTAAGACAATTTAAAGCTCTTACTGAGAGCTCCATGTCTACTAACTTAGTTTTTAGAAGCTGACGCATATGAAGACTTTCTTCATCATAGGTTTCTGTCTGAGCTATTTCATCTGCCTCCAAAGTAATTCTCTCATCAGAGAACAGCATAAAGTGGTGGATTAATGTTTTAGCAGCCTCTGTAAGAGCATGCTTTGGATGAATACTACCGTCAGTAACGATTTCAAAAACTAACTTTTCAAAATCAGTTTTTTGCTCGACACGATAATTTTCAATGCTATACTTCACATTTTTGATAGGCGTAAAAATAGAATCTATTGCGATAGTGCCTATGGCAGCATTAGTATTCTTATTCTCTTCCGCAGGAACATATCCACGTCCCTTTTCTATGGTTAATTCTAGGTTCAAGCTGACACTGCTTTCCGTGTTACAAATAAGCATTTCGGGATTCAACACTTGAAATCCAGAGATGTGCTTTTGTAAATCACCAGCAGTAAATTGATCTTTACCTGAGAAGGATACATTTACTACTTCGCTATCTACTTCGTCGATCTGTCTTCTGAAACGCACTTGTTTGAAATTTAAAATAATTTCAGTTACGTCTTCCACGACACCTTCGATGGTAGAAAATTCATGATCTACACCTTCTATACGTATGGAGGTAATTGCAAATCCTTCTAATGAAGATAAAAGTACTCTTCTAAGTGCATTACCAACGGTGAGTCCGTAACCTGGTTCCAAAGGTCTGAATTCGAATTTTCCTTCGAAATCAGTTGAATCAATCATGATTACTTTATCCGGCTTTTGGAAATTTAATATTGCCATAAGATTACTTAATGAGTTGGTTATTATTTAGAGTACAATTCTACGATCAATTGTTCTTTGATGTTTTCTGGGATTTGTAAACGTTCAGGAACACTTACAAAAGCACCTTTCAAAGAAGCCTTATTGAAAGTAATAAAATCATAAACACGATCATTAGACGACAAAGCGTTATCTATAGCAGAAAGTGATTTTGATTTTTCACGAACAGCGACTTCATCGCCAGGTTTTAACTGGTAAGATGGAATATTCACTAATTGTCCATTTACAGTAATATGTCTGTGCGACACCAGTTGTCTTGAACCTCTACGAGTTCTAGCCAACCCCATTCTGTAGACTACATTGTCTAGGCGGGATTCACACAATTGAAGCAAAACTTCACCAGTAATACCTGTACTACGAACCGCCTTTTCAAACATAAGTCTGAATTGCTTTTCTAGAATACCATAGGTATATTTAGCTTTTTGTTTTTCTTTTAACTGAACTGCATATTCAGATTCTTTTCCACGACGTCTTGCGTTACCGTGCATACCTGGAGGATAGTTTTTCTTCTCCAAAGCTTTACTAGGGCCAAAAATTGGTTCTCTGAATCTACGAGCAATTTTTGCCTTAGGACCTCTATATCTTGCCATTTTTATAAATTTTGTGAGTGGTGTATCATGAATTCAGGTCTATATCCTTCAATGATCTTATAACTACTCGATATTAAAATTAAATTAAACTCTTCTTCTTTTTGGTGGACGACAACCATTGTGTGGTAACGGTGTAACGTCAATAATTTCGGTTACTTCAATACCTGCATTGTGAATCGAACGTATAGCACTTTCACGACCATTACCTGGACCCTTCACATATGCCTTAATTTTACGTAAACCGGCTTCGTGAGCTACTTTAGAACAATCCTCAGCTGCCAACTGTGCAGCATAGGGTGTATTCTTTTTTGAACCACGGAAGCCCATTTTCCCAGCAGATGACCAAGAGATCACCTCACCTTTCTTGTTTGTAAGCGAAATCAATATGTTATTGAACGATGAAGAAATGTGAGCTTCCCCAACACTATCAACGATTACTTTGCGCTTTTTAGCTACTGTTTTAGACTTTGCCATATCAGTTACTTATTATTTAGTTGCTTTCTTTTTGTTAGCAACAGTCTTACGTTTTCCTTTGCGTGTACGAGAATTATTCTTAGTACGTTGTCCTCTTAATGGAAGACCAGATCTGTGACGAACACCTCTATAACATCCTATGTCCATAAGACGTTTGATGTTAACTTGAGTTTCAGATCTCAATTCACCCTCTATGGTAAATTCACCAATAGCTGCACGAATTTTTCCAATCTCGTCATCATCCCAGTCGTTAACTTTTTTATCAAGGCTAACACCACTAGCAATAAGAACATCCTTTGCACGATTCCTACCTACACCGTAAATGTAAGTTAATGCTATTTCTCCACGTTTATTTTTAGGTATATCTACCCCTGCAATTCTAGCCATAGCTTAACCTTGTCTTTGTTTAAATTTAGGATTCTTTTTGTTAATGACGTATAGACGCCCTTTACGACGAACTATCTTACAGTCAACACTTCTCTTTTTAATTGACGCTCTTACTTTCATGTTAGTATCTATAAGTGATCCTTGCTTTCGATAAATCGTAAGGACTCATTTCTAATTTAACTTTATCTCCAGGTAATAATTTAATATAGTGCATACGCATCTTACCCGATATATGCGCAGTCACAACATGACCATTTTCCAATTCTACTCTAAACATAGCGTTTGAGAGAGCTTCTATGATGGAACCATCTTGTTCTATTGCTGATTGTTTTGCCATTATGCTACCGCTTTTCTATTCTTACCCGTCTTTATTAAACCGTCATAATGACGATTGAGAAGATAAGAGTTAATTTGTTGCATCGTGTCAATTGCTACACCTACCATAATTAAAAGGGACGTACCCCCATAAAATAATGCCCAAGACTGTGTAACACCCATTAGGGAAATTACCGCAGGGAAAATAGCAACTGCAGCTAGAAACAATGAACCAGGCAGCGTAATTTGTGACATAATGCGATCTAAATATTCAGAAGTTTCCGTACCTGGACGAATTCCAGGAATAAAACCACCATTGCGCTTTAAATCGTCTGCCATTTTATTAGTAGGAACCGTAATTGCGGTATAAAAATAGGTAAATACTATTATTAGCAAGGCAAAGGTTAAGTTGTACCAAAATCCAAAAATATCACTGTAGGCCGTGCCAATTGACTTTGCCCACGAAGAGTCCATTTGACCGATAGCCGAAGGAACAAACATTATCGCTTGCGCAAAGATAATAGGCATTACTCCAGAAGCGTTTAATTTTAACGGAATATACTGACGAGATCCAAAAACATTTTTCTCATACCCTCCTGTTGCAGATCTTCTCGCATATTGAACTGGGATCTTTCTAACACCCATGACAAGCATGATACAGGAAGCTATTACCAGTAACCAAATAACCAACTCAACTATAATCAGAAACCAACTACCAACTCCGTCAATACGGGAACCTACTTCCTGTATAAAGGCTTGTGGTAACGTGGCAATAATTCCCACCATAATTAATAATGAAATACCATTTCCGATACCCTTATCGGTAATTTTTTCTCCAAGCCACATAGCAAAAACACAACCTGTGACCAAAATAATGGTACTTAATAGTAAGAACAGCGTTTGTTGATCTTGCATCATAAATGCAGACTCAGGAACACCGAGAGAACCTAAAGAAAGCATGTAGCTAGGTGCTTGAATAAGACAAATACCTATGGTAAGCCATCTAGTAATTTGATTGATTTTCTTTCTGCCAGACTCCCCTTCCTTTTGAAGTTTTTGTAAATAAGGAATAGCGATACCCATTAATTGAACAACAATACTAGCAGAAATATAAGGCATGATACCCAGAGCAAAGACAGAGGCTTTAGCAAAAGCACCACCCGTAAAAGCATTAAGAATACCACCTATACCATCTTTAAAATTAGAGGCTAAACCGACCAATTGAGTTGAATCAATACCAGGTAATGTAATTTGAGCACCAAATCGATATACCAATAGTAAACTAAAGGTCATTATGATGCGATCCCTCAGCTCCTCTATCTTCCAGATATTTTTTAAATTATCAATTAACTTCATCTAAAAGAATTAAACTGTTTGTACTTGACCACCTACTTTTTCTATAGCAGCTTTAGCAGTTGCAGTGAATTTGTGAGCAGAAATAGTGACTGCAGCTTTAATATCACCACGACCTAATATCTTAACCAAGTCCTTCTTATGCACCAATCGTTCTGCAATTAAATCATCAATTGAGATCGTATCTGTGAAACGTCCAGCTTCATAATAAGCCTGGATGACATCCAAGTTTACTCCAGCATACTCTTTTCTGTTGATATTGGTGAAACCAAATTTAGGAACACGACGTTGAAGTGGCATTTGACCACCTTCAAAACCTACCTTTTTGGAATAACCCGACCTAGATTTTGCTCCTTTGTGACCACGAGTAGCGGTACCACCTTTACCAGATCCTTGACCACGACCAATAATCTTGGCAGCATTCTTAACAGAACCTTCAGCTGGTTTTAAATTATGTAAACCCATTATAATATTTTTTAAGCCTTCTCTACAGAGACTAAATGTTGAACTTTAGCTATCATACCTTGTATCACAGAAGTATCTTCATGCTCTACAACCTGATTCATCTTTCTTAAACCTAGAGACTCTAGTGTTCTTTTTTGTCTTGCCGTCCTATTGATGGCACTACGTACTTTCTTTACCTTTAATATAGCCATGACAATAATTATCCGTTAAAAACTTTATCTAATGAAATACCTCTTTGCTTGGCTACGGTCTCCGCGTTACGCAATTGTAGTAGCGCGTCAAAAGTAGCTTTCACTACGTTATGAGGATTGGAAGATCCTTGGTTCTTACTAAGAACATCGTGAACACCTACAGCCTCAAGAACCGCTCTAATAGCACCACCAGCTATCACCCCGGTACCAGCAGATGCAGGCATCAATAAAACCTTGGCACCACCAAACTTTCCTTTTTGCTCATGAGGTATAGTTCCTTTTCTCAAAGGAATACGAACTAGATTCTTCTTAGCGTCCTCAACCGATTTCGATATTGCCTCAGAAACTTCTTTAGACTTACCTAAACCGTGACCTACAACACCATTTTCATCACCAACAACCACAATTGCTGAAAATCCAAAGGCACGACCACCTTTTGTTACTTTAGTAACACGTTGAACACCTACTAAACGATCCTTAAGCTCAAGGCCACCTGGCTTTACCGTTTCTACGTTTTTATATTTTTGGTACATTATATTAAATGTTTCAAATTAAAATTTAAGACCACCTTCACGAGCTCCCTCTGCAAGAGACAGAACACGACCGTGATACAAATAACCGCCTCTATCAAAAGAAACCGTTTCCACACCAGCAGCTATAGCTTTCTCAGCAACAGCCTTACCCACTTCTTTAGCAGCTTCTGCCTTAGGACTGTTGGACTTAAGCTCACGTGATGAGGCCGATGCGATGGTCACTCCATCTACATCATTAATTACCTGAGCATAAATTTCTTTATTGCTTCTAAAAACAGATAACCTAGGACGGCTTGCCGTTCCATTAACCGTTTTACGAATACGCTTACGGATTTTTATTCTTCTAGCTGACTTTGAAATTGCCATAATAAATATAAATTATGCTGATTTACCAGCTTTTCTTCTAATTATTTCTCCTACAAACTTAACACCTTTTCCTTTATAAGGTTCTGGTGGACGGAAACCTCTGATCTTTGCGGCTACTTGCCCAACCAACTGCTTATCAAAAGAAGTCAATTTGATAACTGGATTTTTTCCCTTATCGGACACTGTTTCAATTTGCACCTCAGGGGCAATATTAAGAACAATGTTATGTGAAAAACCTAAAGCCAATTCTAGCTTTTGACCTTGACTAGATGCTCTATAACCAACACCTACAAGTTCCAATTGTTTGGTCCAACCAGTGGAAACACCTTGCACCATATTATCTATTAACGACCTGTAAAGACCATGTTTGGCTCTGTGATCCTTGGCATCTGAAGGACGACTAACAACTACATGCCCTTCGCCAACCTCGATACTAACATCTGCGTAAGGTTGTACTAACCTTCCAAGCTTACCTTCAACGATGATTTCCTTATTTTCTACTTTTACCGATACACCAGCAGGTATAGCCACCGGATTCTTTCCTATTCTAGACATAACTGTATATTAATAAACGTAACAAAGAACTTCACCACCAACATTTTCTGAGCGAGCTTGTTTGTCTGTCATAACACCCCTTGAGGTAGATATGATAGCAATTCCAAGACCGTTAAGAATACGTGGCAACTCGCTAGCACCAGAATACTTTCGTAAACCTGGTTTAGAGAGACGCTGTAAATCTTTAATAACGGATTCTTTAGTGTCTCGATCGTATTTTAAAGCGATCTTTATATTTTGTTGAGCCGAAGTCTCTTCAAACTTATAGCTAAGAATATAACCTTGATCAAATAAGATTTTAGTTATTTCTTTTTTTACTTTAGATGCAGGTATATCAACTACTCTGTGATTTGCTCTAACGGCATTCCTTATTCTAGTTAGATAATCTGCGATTGGATCTGTATTCATAATTATATCTTTAAGCTATTACCAACTAGCCTTTTTAACGCCAGGAATTAAACCTTGATTAGCCATTTGTCGAAACATTACACGTGAAACACCGAACTGTCTCATGTACCCTTTAGGCCGACCAGTTAACTTACATCGATTGTGTAAACGAACAGGAGAAGCATTTTTTGGAAGCTTTTGTAACTCTTCGTAATCACCTGCTTCTTTTAAAGCTTTTCTCTTAGCGGCATATTTATCCACTATTGCTTGACGCTTGCGCTCACGCGCTTTCATTGATTCTTTTGCCATCTCTAATTAGTTCTTTTTAAAAGGTAAGCCCAACTCTGCAAGAAGTGATTTTGCTTCTTTATCAGTATCAGCACTGGTTACAAATGTAATATCCATACCAGAAATTTTATTGACCTTATCTATATTAATTTCAGGAAAGATAATTTGCTCCGTTATACCTAAGTTATAATTACCTCTACCATCAAATCCATCTGCTTTTATTCCTTGAAAATCTCTTACCCTTGGTAGGGCAACAGTTACAAAACGGTCTAAAAATTCATACATGCGATCCCCTCGTAACGTTACTTTAACACCAATAGGCATTCCCTTACGTAATTTGAACGATGCTACATCTTTCTTTGAGAGTGTAGCAACCGCTTTTTGACCAGTGATTGTTGTAAACTCCTCTAAAGCATAATCAATCAATTTCTTATCAGCGACAGCACCACCTACTCCGCGACTAAGCACAATTTTCTGTAGCTTAGGAATTTCCATAACATTTTTGTATGAAAACTCTGCCTGTAACGCTCCTGCAATACGCTCTTTATATTCTCCCTTAAGTCTTGGTAAATACGACATGATTATATAACTTCTTTAGTTGTTTTAGCAATACGTACATTTTTACCATCCTTTGATTCATAACCAATTTTGGTACTCTTTCCATTCTTATCAATCAAAGAAAGGTTAGAGACATGTAACGCAGCTTCTTTTTCTTTTATACCACCCTGAGGATTAGTTGCACTAGGCTTCTCGTGTTTAGAAACCATATTAACCCCCTCAACGATAGCCTTATTTTTTACAATAAATACTTTAGAGACCTTACCCTCAGAACCTTTGTGTTCTCCAGCGATTACTCTTACTGTATCTCCTGTTTTAATTTTTAACTTTGCCATAATTTTTTATTATAGAACTTCTGGAGCTAGTGAAACAATTTTCATGAACTGTCGATCACGTAGTTCACGTGCAACAGGTCCAAAAACACGAGTCCCTCTCATGTCAGAAGTTGGGTTTAATAAAACACAAGCATTGTCGTCAAAACGGATATAAGAACCATCTGGTCTTCTAACCTCTTTTTTAGTACGAACAACGACTGCAGTTGAAACTGCACCCTTCTTAATATTACCATTAGGAGTAGATTCCTTAACAGAAACAACAATTTTGTCCCCTACAGAAGCATACCTCCTTTTAGTTCCACCCAGTACACGAATACAAAGAACTTCCTTTGCACCAGTATTGTCGGCTACTTTTAATCTAGATTCTTGTTGTACCATTACTTAGCTCTTTCTAATATTTCTACTAATCTCCAGTTCTTAGACTTACTCAAAGGTCGAGTTTCCATAATTCGTACGGTATCGCCTTCATTGCACTCATTGTTTTCATCATGAGCCACATATTTTTTTGTCTTTAGAACAAACTTTCCATACATAGGGTGTTTTTGTCTTTTGACTTCAGTAACGACAATGCTTTTATCCATCTTATTACTTTTAACAACTCCTACACGTTCTTTTCTTAAATTTCTAGTCTCCATAGTAGCACTATTTATTATTGATCGCCGTCTTGATTCTCGCAATAGTCTTACGCAGTTTAGTAATCTGTGAAGGATTATCTAATGGTGACATACTATGAGTTCTTTTTAAATCTCCGTAAGCAACTTGTGACTCCACAAGTTTATCTTTTAATTCCTCTAGGGAATATCCTTTAACTTCTGATTGTTTCATGACTCAAATCTATTCTTGATAATCGCGAGCGACTATGAATTTAGTTTTAACTGGTAGTTTTTGTGCCGCAAGACGCAAAGCTTCTTGTGCAACAGCATGAGGTACACCAGAAATTTCAAAAAGAATTCTACCTGGTTTAACAACAGCTGCCCAATACTCGACATTACCCTTACCTTTACCCATACGAACCTCAAGAGGCTTCTTAGTAATAGGTTTATCTGGAAATATCTTGATCCATAAAGAACCCTCTCTCTTCATATAACGAGTAGCCGCAATACGCGCTGCCTCAATTTGTCTTGAGTTAATGAAATTAGAATCTAACGATTTAATCCCAAAAGTCCCGTAGGCTAGCTGGTTACCGCGTCCGGAATCACCTTTCATGCGACCCTTTTGCTGTTTTCTAAATTTTGTTTTTCTAGGTTGTAACATTTCTAGCTATTATTATTTTCTGCGACGACGATTACCACCACGAGGGTCAGCACCACCACCATTATTTCCTTGTTGTTTCTTCGCAAGTCCTACAAGAGGAGAAAGATCACGTTTACCATAAACCTCTCCTTTCATAATCCATACCTTCACTCCTATTCTACCGTACGTAGTGTGCGACTCCACTAAAGCGTAGTCAATATCAGCACGAAAGGTAGAAAGCGGTATACGACCATCTTTAAATGACTCCGATCTCGCCATCTCAGCACCATTCAATCGACCTGAAATTTGAACTTTAATACCTTCTGCATTCATTCTCATAGCAGCAGTAATAGCCATCTTGATAGCACGTCTGTAAGAGATGCGATTTTCGATCTGTCTTGCGATGCTAGACCCTACTAAATGAGCATCTAATTCCGGTCTTTTGATTTCATGAATGTTAATTTGAACATCTTTACCAGATATTTTTTTCAACTCTTCTTTCAAACGATCTACTTCAGAACCACCTTTACCGATAATAATACCAGGTCGTGCCGTAGTAATAGTAACCGTAACTAGTTTCAGGGTACGCTCGATAATAATACGAGATACGCTGGCTTTTGATAAACGAGCGTGAATATACTTGCGTATTTTATCATCCTCTGCTAACTTATCTCCATAGTCATTTCCACCATACCAGTTAGATTCCCACCCGCGGATGATACCTAAACGATTTCCTATTGGATTTGTTTTCTGTCCCATAAATATATTAGTTAGCCTCTACGGTATTAGTTTGACCTAACACAAGAGTAACGTGGTTTGATCTTTTTCTTATTCTATGCGCTCTACCCTGTGGAGCAGGTCGCAATCTCTTTAACATGGCACCACCATCAACTCTTATCTCTTTGATAAAAAGTCCAGCCTCAGTAACATCGGCATCTTCGTTTTTGGCTTGCCAATTAGCAATCGCACTAAGTACCAGTTTATCCAGTCTTCTAGCCGCCTCTTTAGAAGAAAACTTGAGAATGCTTAACGCATCTTCTACCTTCTTGCCTCGGATAATATCGGCTACCAATCTCATTTTACGAGGTGAAGTAGGGCAATTATTAAGCTTTGCAAAAGCAATTTTACTTCTCTCTTCCTTTAGCTTTTCAGCCGTTTGTCTTTTACGAACTCCCATAGCTTAGCTTATTTTTTACCTTTGTTCTTTGCACCACCGTGACCTCTATAAGATCTAGTAGGTGAAAATTCACCAAGTTTGTGTCCCACCATGTTCTCTGTAACAAACACAGGAACAAACTGACGTCCATTGTGAACAGCGATTGTTTGACCGACAAAATCTGGTGTGATCATAGATGCACGTGACCAAGTTTTGATAACAGTTTTCTTTCCAGACTCAATGTTTTGAGCCACCTTAGATTCAAGTTTATGAAATACGTAAGGTCCTTTTTTAAGTGAACGAGCCATAATTTATTTCTTTCTACGTTCTATTATATATTGAGTACTTGCTTTATTCTTGTCACGTGTGCGATACCCTTTAGCAGGTATACCATTACGTGATCTTGGATGACCTCCAGAAGACTTACCTTCTCCACCACCCATTGGGTGATCAACAGGGTTCATCACTACTGGACGAGTTCTAGGTCGTCTACCTAACCATCTAGATCGTCCCGCTTTACCACCAACTACTAATTGATGATCACTGTTAGAGACGGCACCTATAGTGGCCAGACATTCTTGCAAAATCAATCTGATTTCACCAGAAGGCATTTTAATTGTAGCGTATTTACCATCTCTGGCCATCAATTGAGAAAAAGCACCGGCACTACGAGCAATAACAGCCCCTTGTCCTGGACGTAATTCAATACAACTAATGATAGAACCCAAAGGAATTTGAGAAAGCTTCATAGCATTTCCAACTTCCGGTGTGGCAGTTTCACCAGAAACAATGTTCTGACCAACTTTAAGACCATTAGGAGCTACGATATAACGCTTTTCCCCATCTTGGTAATTCACTAGCGCTATAAAAGCAGTACGGTTTGGATCGTACTCGATACTAGCAACTGTTGCAGGAACACCATGATGATTTCTTTTGAAATCGATAATACGGTAGCGTCTTTTGTGACCACCACCTTTGTAACGCATCGTCATACGACCACTAGCATTACGACCACCTGAACGTTTTATCGGAGCGAGTAAACTCTTCTCCGGCTTATCAGTTGTAATGGCGTCGTAGCCATTAACAACTCTAAATCGCTGTCCAGGAGTTACAGGTTTTAATTTTCTTACTGACATTAGTGTCTTTTAATTATAGATTACTATAAAGATCAATGGTTTCACCATCTTTAAGTTGTACAAACGCTTTTTTACGAGCACTAGTTTTACCAACTTGAATCCCTGATTTAGTATATTTAGTATTGCGATTAATACGAGTATTCATCGTTCTTACTTTTAGAACAGTTACCCCATAGGTCGCTTCTACTTCCTTTTTGATTTGAACTTTATTAGCCTTAGAAGACACTTCAAAACCGTAACGATTTAGAAGCTCACTATCTCTAGTTGCCTTCTCAGTAATAATAGGTTTTATTAAAATGCTCATGACTTATTTACTTAAAGTTTCTTGAATACCTTCTAGAGAACCTTCTAAAAGTATTAGATTTGTAGCGTTTAAAATCTTGTAAGTGCTTAATTCTGAGTTGGTTATAACATCAGAGCCCTTCAAATTTCGCGAAGACAAATATACATTATTATTTGATCCACCCAACACAAATAGAGATTTTTTATTATTTAGTCCTAAACCTTCTAATACTTCAATAAAATCCTTTGTTCTCGGCGCATCAAAATTGAAGTTCTCCACTACTCTAAGAGCGCCTTCTGCCATCTTCTGGCTTAACGCACTTCTACGTGCTAATCTCTTCTGACCCTTATTCAATTTGAATGAATAACTGCGCGGTACTGGACCAAATATACGACCACCACCTCTAAAAATAGGAGACTTGATAGAACCCGCACGAGCGGTACCCGTTCCTTTTTGTTTCTTGATCTTACGAGTACTTCCAGTAATTTCCGCACGTTGCTTGGCTTTATGCGTACCTTGACGTTGATTTGCCAAATACTGCTTTACATCTAAATAAATAGCATGCTCACTAGGCTCGATACCGTAAATATCATCAGATAACTCAACCTGACGGCCAGTTTCTTTTCCTTTTAAATCTAATACTACTATCTTCATTATTTCTGTACGATTACATAAGAGTTTTTATGACCAGGTATACAACCCTTCACCACTAAAAGATTCTTTTCAGAAACTACTTTTAATACTCTTAAATTTTGAACTTTTACTTTTTCGTTACCCATCTGACCAGCCATGCGCATTCCTTTAAAAACGCGAGCAGGATAAGATGCCGCACCGATAGAACCAGGAGCTCTTAAACGGTTGTGTTGACCGTGTGTCGCTTGTCCAACTCCACCAAAACCGTGACGCTTCACAACACCCTGAAAACCTTTACCTTTTGACGTTCCCGCCACATCGACAAATTCACCTTCTGTGAACATATCTACAGTGATCAAATCACCCAAATGGTACTCCTTATCAAAACGTTTGAATTCAGCAACTTTTCTCTTGACACCAGTTCCAGCTTTTTTAAAGTGCCCTTGAGCAGCTTTAGAAGCATTCTTGTCTGATTTGTCATCGAAACCTAATTGCAACGCAGAATATCCATCTACCTCTTCAGTTCTGACTTGGGTAACCACGCAAGGACCTGCCTCTATGATCGTACATGGCATGTTCTTGCCATTTTCGTCATAAATACTAGTCATTCCGATTTTTCTTCCTATTAACCCAGACATATTTATATAATTAATTGTTATTTAAACTTTTTAAAAAATACCGCTTTCGCGAAAGCGCTACTTATCAATTTTTTTTGCTTCAATAAGATGATTACACCTTGATCTCTACTTCTACTCCACTAGGAAGTTCTAGCTTCATAAGCGCATCAATAGTCTTTGATGAAGAACTATAAATGTCAAGAAGCCTCTTGTAGGAGCTTAATTGAAACTGCTCACGTGATTTCTTATTTACGTGAGGGGATCTTAATACTGTAAATATTTTTTTATGTGTTGGAAGTGGAATTGGTCCAGTGACAACAGCACCTGTACTTTTTACAGTTTTAACGATTTTTTCAGCAGATTTATCTACCAGATTATAATCGTAAGACTTGAGTTTAATTCTGATTTTTTGACTCATCGTTTGAAATATTAATTATTACCTTTTGTTGCTTTGATTACTTCTTCACTAATATTAGAAGGAGTTTCAGCATAATGTGAAAATGACATTGTAGATGTTGCACGACCTGACGAAAGTGTACGTAACGTAGTTACATAACCAAACATCTCAGACAACGGCACATCAGCTTTAACCACCTTAGCGCCATTACGGTCACTCATATCATTCACTTGACCACGACGACGGTTCAGGTCACCAACGATATCACCCATATTTTCTTCTGGAGTAATTACCTCAAGTTTCATAATAGGCTCAAGAATTACAGCACCTGCAGACTTTGCAGAAGCTTTATAACCCATTTTAGCAGCAAGTTCAAATGATAATGCATCAGAATCCACAGCGTGGAACGATCCATCAGTCAATGTTACTCTCATACTATCCATCTCAAACCCAGCAAGAGGACCTGCCTTCATTGATTCTCTAAAACCTTTTTCAATGGCAGGGATAAACTCCTTAGGAACATTACCACCTTTGATCTTGTTTATAAATTGAAGACCTTCAACTATTTTTCCGTCTTCATTAGGTTGAGCCGGTTCAATAGTAAATACAATATCTCCAAATTTTCCACGACCACCAGATTGCTTTTTATACGTTTCTCTGTGATCAGCAGATCTTGTAATCGCTTCTTTATACTCCACTTGTGGAGCACCTTGGTTAAGCTCTACCTTAAACTCGCGACGCATACGGTCAACGATAATATCTAAGTGCAACTCACCCATTCCAGAAATGATCGTTTGACCTGAAGCCTCATCAGTTCTTACTTGGAACGTAGGATCTTCTTCGGCAAGTTTTGCTAAAGCCATACCCATTTTATCTACATCTGCCTTAGTTTTTGGTTCTACTGCAATACCTATAACTGGGTCTGGAAAGTCCATTGATTCCAAAACAATAGGGTGTTTTTCATCAGTCATGGTATCACCCGTCTTGATATCCTTAAATCCTACTGCTGCTCCTATATCACCTGCTTCGATAAAATCGATCGCATTTTGTTTATTAGAATGCATTTGATAAATACGAGAAATACGTTCCTTTTTACCTGAACGGTTGTTAAGGATATAAGAACCTGCATCTAGACGTCCAGAATAAGCACGGAAAAAAGCCAAACGACCAACAAAAGGATCGGTAGCAATTTTAAATGCAAGAGCAGCAAAAGGCTCTTTAACATCTGGCTTTCTTAACTCTTTCTTTTCAGTATCAGGATTCACACCCCAAATACCTTCTTTGTCTGTAGGAGCCGGTAAATAACGACACACCGCATCTAATAGAAACTGAACCCCTTTATTTTTAAATGCAGAACCACAAATCATCGGAATAATAGACATATCCATTACGGCAGCACGAAGAGCAGCATGCACTTCATCTTCCGTAATAGAGTCTTCATCCTCCATATATTTCTCTAGCAAGTTCTCATCGTATGCAGCTACCTCTTCGATAAGCATTCCACGATATTTTCTTGCTTCTTCTTTCAAATCTTCAGGTATAGCGATCACATCAAATGTCGCTCCCTGAGTATCATCATGCCATACAATAGCACGATTCTTAACGAGGTCAATGATGCCTTTGAACTCCTCTTCATCACCAATGTTTAAAACGATTGGCACTGCATTGGATTTCAACATATCCTTTACTTGCTGACATACAGCGAGAAAGTTAGACCCTTGACGGTCCATTTTATTTACAAAACCTATACGTGGCACTTTATAGTTATCAGCAAGTCTCCAGTTAGTTTCTGACTGTGGCTCAACACCATCAACCGCACTAAACAAAAACACTAACCCGTCTAACACACGTAACGATCTATTCACCTCTACTGTAAAGTCAACGTGACCAGGAGTGTCGATGATATTAAAATGATAGTCATTGGTATCCGGCAAAGGTTCTGCATTTTCCATAGGGAATTTCCACGTACAAGTGGTAGCAGCAGAAGTAATGGTAATACCACGTTCTTGCTCTTGCTCCATCCAGTCCATAGTAGCTGCTCCATCGTGCACCTCACCTATCTTATGGCTTACTCCTGTATAAAAAAGAATACGCTCTGTCGTAGTGGTTTTACCGGCATCAATATGCGCGGCAATACCAATATTTCTTGTGTATTTTAAATCTCTTTGTGCCATTTTTAGAATCTAAAGTGTGAAAATGCTTTATTTGCTTCAGCCATCTTGTGCGTATCCACTTTTTTCTTTACAGCAGCACCCTCTTCCTTAGCCGCGGCTAAAATTTCAGAAGCCAATCGCACAGAAAAAGATTTTTCATTACGTTTACGAGAGTAACTAATCAACCACTTCATAGCCGTAGAAATTTTTCTATCTGGTCTAATTTGCATTGGAATTTGAAAAGTCGCACCACCTACTCGGCGGGAACGTACCTCTACGTGTGGCATAACGTTAGATAACGCATCTTTCCACACTTCTAGAGCAGTCTTTTCTTCATCTTGATTTTTTTCTTCTACGATATCCATGGCATCATAGAAAAGTTTAAAAGCTGTTGACTTTTTTCCGTGTAACATCATCATGTTAACAAAACGGGTCACTAGCTGGTCTTTAAAGCGTGGATCCGGAAGGATAGGACGCTTCTTGGCCTGTCTTTTTCTCATTTCTTCTTGTTGAAATTGTTAATTAAAAAAATACGAACAGCGTTTGTTCTTACTTTTTAAAATTTAGTTTACTTCTTAGGGCGTTTTGCACCGTACTTAGATCTTCGTTGTGTCCGGCCTGCAACACCTGCGGTGTCCAGTGCTCCTCGCACAATGTGGTATCTAACTCCCGGTAAATCCTTTACCCTTCCACCTCTAACCAATACTATCGAGTGCTCTTGTAGATTGTGTCCTTCTCCTGGAATGTAGGCATTTACTTCCTTACCATTGGTAAGTCTAACACGAGCTACCTTTCTCATTGCTGAGTTAGGTTTCTTTGGTGTTGTGGTGTAAACACGAGTACATACTCCACGACGTTGAGGACATGAATCTAAAGCAGCCGATTTACTCTTCTTGGTTATTTTGGCTCTTCCTTTACGTACTAATTGTGAAATCGTTGGCATATTGTTTTACGCTAATAAATTAATCCCTTTTTTAAGGGTCGGCAAAGGTATGAATAAATTTGACTTATTCAAACCTCAGTCTCAAATATTTAGTATATCTTTTTTTTAAGTACAAGAAATGAGCAATTTTATTCGTTTATTCATAGGTTTAAGCCTTAATAACAAAACTAAAGTGAAACATACTTGCGTCCTTATTATATACATGCTATTCTTTAATAACGTAAAGAGTCAAACCAACCGCCTACAAATAGCTTTTAAAAAAACAGCGACTAGTTCCATAGATTCTTTGGTGCTCCTTACTTCAAACGACAACAATAACCATTATACCGACAGCATCAAGGCATCCCTTTTGAAACAAGGATACCTCAACCTTCTTATAACGAAGCGCCATGAAATCAATGACAGCTTGCAGCAAGTACACCTAATAAGTAACCGGAAATATTCACATATTGAAATTAAAAAAGATACCCTACTAGGGTTGTATCCCACTGTAGCGTTATCGCTTTCGCGAAAGCGAAACGTTATTCCAATAAGCGAAATAGAAGGTTATTTATCTCAACTTCATAATCGCATCAAAGAAGAAGGCTATCCGTTTACAAAAATTCAACTAACTCATTTTAAATTCAAACAAAATGACACGTTAGAAGCATTATTAACCATCACTCAAAAAAAGAAAAGGTTCTTAAATCGCATTGCAGTTAGAGGATATGAACAGTTTCCAACCAATACTTTACAACACTTTATCAAAAAAAAGAACATTTACAATGACAAAACGATCGCAAGACTAGAAAAAAGCATTAAAAACATGCCCTTTGTAAAAAAAACAAGAGAGTCGGAAGTATTGTTCAAACAAGACAGTACAACAGTGTTTATTTACTTAGAGAAAATAAAAACAAATAGTATGGATGGCTTAATAGGCTTTAATAATTCAAACAATGGAACACTAGAATTAAATGGATATGCCCATCTGCAACTTCAAAATAACCTAAACCGAGCTGAAACCTTTCTTCTAGAATACAGAAACGACAATGGAGATCAAACACAATTTTCCACCAGTATAGACCTACCTTATTTATGGAACACCTCCTTGGGAGTTAACTCTAGGCTTCAAATACAAAGGCGTGATAGCACATACCAAAGAACCTTTATAAGCGCAGGACTATTTTACAAACCTAATTGGAGCAGCACATTAGGACTCCATTACATGAGCACCACCTCTACCGCAACTGGACAAGAAGCCAATGCAGCGGATTTTTCAAAAAATGGTATAGAACTGAGAGCAGGAATTAAAAAGCAAACTACCGACCTATTGATGCCTGAAAACATAATGTTTACAACGCATATTGGAATAAACGAGAGGAGTATAGGAAATGACATTGAAAGTCAATGGAGCATACACGCCACCTTTTTAAAATTATGGAATCTGAATTACAGAAGTAACTTTGTAGGAACATTAACCAGCAACTACTTAAATTCCAATAATATCCAATTCAACGAACTTTTCCAGTTTGGTGGTCTAGAGAGTATTAGAGGATTTAACCAAAACAGCATAGACAGCTCGTTCTACACCACACTGGCAACTGAGTATAGATACCGTTTAAATGATCAATTATACCTGCACAGCATATTAGATATGGGTATTTTTGAGAATTTTAACAGTAAAAAGATGGATAAACTATACAGCTTTGGCGGTGGAATAGCAATTTTAACAGAAGCTGGTATTTTAAATTTAAGCATCGCAAACGGCCGTTTTGAAGATGCTAAAGTGTCTCTATCCAGCACAATAGCTCACATTAACCTAAAAATAAACTTCTAGAATGTTAGCTTACTGTTAAGCTTATTTAAACAAATAGTGTAAATAGAGTCCATAAAAGTTGTTTTATTAACTTCTTTTTTTGATTTTTGGCATTGGCTAATTCAAATAAATCTAAACATGAAAACAAAATTAAATGGAATTTTAACGCTTTTACTAGCGTTAGTTGTGCAAGTAGCTTTTGCGCAGCAAACCGTTACCGGTAAGGTAACTGATTCAGAAGGTGGTCTCTTTGGGGCTGTCGTCTCTGTAAAAGGAGGAAGTGCTAATACCACGACCGACTTTGATGGAAATTACTCGATCCAAGCTAATCCAGAAGACACATTAGTATTTACTTATTCTGGTTACGACCAAGTAATGATCCTAGTGGGTAATCAAACTGTTATAAATACGGTAATGAAAACTTCTCTAGATCAAGTGGTCGTTATCGGGTATAGAACTACAACCGCTGTAAAAAGTAGTGTAGCCTCTAGTGTGGTAACTGACAAAACGATTAAGAATAGACCAAATGCAAACATTTTGCAAACTCTATCTGGTCAAGTAGCTGGTTTGAATATCAATACCACAAGTGGACAGCCAGGAGGTGACTCTACTATCAACTTAAGAGGTATTGGTACTATCAACGGGAATGGAGAACCATTGTTTATTATTGATGGTGCTTTTGTAGATGAAGACAACTTTCGTAGTTTAAATCCACAAGACATAAAGACAGTTAGTGTTCTTAGAGATGCTGCGGCAACCGCAATTTACGGAAACCGTGGTGCAAATGGAGTAGTTGTGATTGAAACTAGTCAAGGAAATTTTGACTCTCCATTAGAAGTTTCATTTAACTCGTTAACTACGTTTACTACATTACAAGACAACGACTACGGAATGATGAATTCTCAGCAACTACTTACTCTTGAAAGAGAAAGAGGCGTTGGTTTTGGTGGTGGTGTTTATCAAGGTACAGGTACTGCTTTAACAGATGCTGAGATTGCTAATGCTCCTTCAAATGACTGGAGAGAAGATTTCTTTAGAACTGGAGTAACTCAAAACAATACCGTAAGTCTTTCTTCTGGTGGTAAAAACTCACGACAGTTCACCTCTTTTGGTTATTTTGATCAAGAAGGTATCCTAGTGCAGTCAAGACTAAAGAGGTTCAACTTAAGAACGAATGTTTCTGGACGTACCGATAATGATAAATTTAACTATAAGTTGAATTTAACTGCTAACTATTCTGATAGTCAGGAACCAAATAGTATTGGATCTGGAGCGATCAACAGGAATTACGTATTAGCAGGATTTTCAGGTGTGCCATGGTTAACTCCTAACAATTATACCAATGGAGCAGCTTTATTAAGTCCTTTACTTTTTGCTAATACTCCTTTATTCCTTTTAGACCGTCTACAGACGTATAATAGAAAAGTAGAAGAGATAAAAGTAGTAGGAAGTTTAAACCTTAACTATAAGATCACTGATGATATTTCCTTAAACAGTACCTCAGGTATTGATTATCAGAACGCAGTATTAACTCGCGCTGAGGGTTCAAACTCTTTTAATGCTTTATTATTTGGTGGTGGTGCAAATCCTACTGCAGGTTTTCAACAAGGATCTACAGTTAGAGAATTCACATTCAACCAAACAACTTCTTTGAACTACAATAAAGTATTTGCTGAAAAACACAGTTTAAACGTAGGTGTATATACAGAATATTTTAAAGCGCATCTAAGAGGTTTTAACTATTTCGCAAATGGACTTGATGCTAGGACTTTCGCCTTTGGTGATGGTTCAGGTTTTGTAAGTGACCAACCTACCAATGATTTCTTTGTAGATACTATAGGTGCTGATAACAACAACTCTGGTTTATTCTCCTACTTTGGTAGTTTAGATTACAGTTATGACGACAAATACGGAATCTCTGGAACGGTTAGGCGTGATGCCTCATCAAGATTTGAAGGAGATAACAAATGGGGTTCTTTTTACGCCGTTTCTGCTTTCTGGAACATTCATAAAGAAAATTTCTTCGGTGAAGATTCGGATATCAATTTCTTGAAGTTAAGAGCTTCTTATGGTGAAGTGGGTAACCAATACGTAAACCTTGGGAACAACTTTGGCATTTTCGGCCCTAGTGCACAATTCACAGATTTAGGTCTTTTTAGAGATACCTTTGGTACAGGATCTGGTTATGCTGGACTTCAAACTGTTGGTGTATCTAACTTTGGTCTTAGCGGACTAAGATGGGAAACAACCAAAGAATTTAACGTAGGTTTGGATTTTGAAGCCTTTGAATCTAGATTAAGAGGAAGTTTAGATATGTACTATAGAGATACCACTGACTTGTTTACTAGCACAAACATATCAGCTGTAGCTGGAACTAATGGTTACACACTTCCAGGAAACTTTGGAATAATGACAAATAAAGGAATCGACTTATCTGTTAACTATGATGTAATAAGAAAAACAGAAAAAGGTGGATTTGCTTTAACAGTAGGTGCTGTTGCAAACGTTAATAAAAACATCATTAGAGATTTAAACACTGACGATTCCAATTCTATTATTGGTACCGGTAGAGAAGGTAACAGAGTATTTGAATACTATACGATCAGATACGCGGGTGTGAACCCAGCAAACGGTAATCTTTTATTCTTAGATGCTAATGGTGACTTAACTGAAAGCCCTAACCCGGACACTGACCGTGTGTGGTTAAATAAAGATTTGTTCCCAGAATTCACTGGAAGTTTTACTGTGAATATGGAATACAAGAATTTCTATTTAAATACGCAATGGAACTTTGCTACTGGACTGGATCGTTTTGACAATGACTTGGCAAACGTACAGGACCCAACTAGTTTAGGTCAGTTTAACGTTTCTACAGACTTGTTGGATGCATGGACACCTGACAACAGAAATACCGCAATACCATCATTGGACGCTACAAATATCAACACTTTTGCAAGTACCAGATATTTACAGTCTGCTGATTATTTAAATTTGAGATTTGTAACTTTAGGTTATAACTTTGACCAAGATGTTCTTTCTAAATTAGGGGTAAGTAGGTTAAATGTTTTCTTAAATGCAGAAAACATTCTTACTTTTTCAAAGTGGAGAGGATATGACCCATTAGCACAAACAAACGGATCAAGAGGATTCCCTACGCCAGTACAGTTCTCTATAGGTCTTGAATTAGGAATTTAATAAAAAAAAATAATGATGAAAAATATTAAAATAGTTTTTGGTTTAGCATTGGCCAGCTTAGTTTTTAGCTGTGAGGATGCAACTGATATTAGACAACCTGGTGTACTTGATGCATCTTCGGCTATACAGTCGGTAGATGACATGGAAGACGCCCTAATAAACGCCTATACAGGCATGTTTGTTACTGCAGAAATGCACTTTACTTCAGTTTTTACTGATGAAATAAGAATTGGATATGATAGTGGTGGACAAGGTCAATCATTATATCGATTTAACCTTGCCTCTAATAACTCTGGTCCTTCTAACGTATGGAGAAACAATTATTCAAGCATCAGAAGAGCCAATTTAGTGATTGAAGCTGCAAATAGTGTTGACGCAACTGGAGATGAAGCTAGAAGAGATAATATTGTTGGTCAAGCTCACGCAATAAGAGCATGGCAGCACCTTCAACTAGCAAGTCTTTATATAGTTGATATGTCAGATGACGCATCTTTAGGTGTGCCTGTTGTAGATTTTGTAACGGGAACTGATTATACAGCTCTTAGAAGCACTACTGGTGATACTTTTTCCTTAATCTATAACGACTTGGATACAGCAGTATCGTTGATTTCTGCAAATTCAGGTACTATATTTTTTAGTAAAGACGCTGCTAGAGCATTAAAAGCTCGAGCTGCTGCATATCGTGAAGATTATGCTACCGCTGCTCCAATAGCTCAATCATTAGCTAATAGCTACCCACTTGCTGGGACAGTAGCCTATGAAAACGTATTTAGAGATACGGACAATTCTGAAGTGATCATGAAGTTAGAAAGAACGATCAATGATGCTTTTGATGGACAAGGCAATACTGGTGATTCCTCCAACGGTGGATGGGCTGGAGCCAAATACGCCTTTACTGGACCTGGTGTTACTGGATCTCCTTATTACGAAGTGGCTACCGCATTGTACAATGCATTTGACGCAAATGATGTAAGAAGAGGAGTGAATGCGGAAGCTTACGAACCATTGCCTGCGGCAGGACGTAATGTGTACACCGTCAACAAATACAGAGGTTCACAAGGTAGACCTCTTATGAATGATCACAAGATATTGAGATCTTCTGAGATGGTTCTTATTCTTGCAGAAGCAAGAGCTCAGGCTAATGATCCAGCTGGTGCAGCAGGATTTGTTGATCAAATAAGAGATGCTCGTTTTGGTTCAGATCAAACGGCACCTTCTTACGGAAGTCAATCTGAGGCTTTTGGTGGAATTCTTGATGAAAGAAGATTAGAGTTTGCTTTTGAAGGTCATCGATATAAAGACCTTAGAAGGTTAGGAGCTAAAGGAAATAGAACCGTTGATAGAGATGCAGGAGACTGTACTCCATTCGGAGCTTGTACCATTGCTATCAATGATGATAGATTTACATGGCCATTGCCACTAGCGGAATTTAACGGAAACCCAGCGTTGAGAGCTCAACAAAATCCTGGATATTAATAAATTTAATACGTATTAAAATGAAAAAAATATTTATAACATTTAGCATAGTTGCATCAATCCTATTTACTAGTTGTGAGTATGATGCAGTTGTGTACGAAGGAACAGCTGTAGGTTTGAATGAAAGCTCTGCACAAGTTTCTGTTCCAGATACTGGATCTTCCGAAACATTTGCTGTGACTATAACGTCACCATCTAGTGAGGCAAGAACTTTTGGACTACAATATGTAGGAGATGCTCCTGCAGCAGGTGGTGTTACTTTAGGTAGCATCAACGTACCTGCCAATTCTTATGAAGGGACTGCAACTGTAGACTTTGATTTTAATGCTATCAACCTAGCAGATGGTGAAACTGACAGCTTTTCTATTAAAGCAACAAGTGAAACTACTGATGTGTTTGGTACTGTATTAGAAATCGAATACTTCAAAGCAGTGGTTTGTAACGATGCTACATTTACTATCAATACGGATTTGTGGGCTGATGAAACTGGTTTTTCCATTACTGACGATGCAACAGGAAACGTGGTTTACACGATGCCTGCATTGGCTAGAGGGGTGCAAACTTTCACAGCTGATGTTTTCTTAGCTGACGGATGTTATACTGCTACAATTACTGACTCTTATGGAGATGGCCAAGTAGACGGTACGGTAACTGGAAACTATGAAATCACTTGTTCTATATTGACATTTGCCTCAGGTGGTGGTAGCTTTGGAGCTTCTCAAAGTAGATCATTCTGTGTGAATCAATAATTATTGATTTCTCACAAAAATTTAAAACCCAAGCTTAGGCTTGGGTTTTTTTTTGCGCTAAACTCAACTAATTACACCTACATTTGCAACATGGAAAAGACTACATACATTTACGGGATCAGAGCAATCATTGAAGCCATAGAAAGCGATAAAGAAATTTCTAAAATCTACCTTCTTAAAGAAGCTGACGGGGTTTTAATGCACCAACTTCAAAACACCGCACGTAAAAATAACATTGCCGTTTCTTATGTTCCTAGTGAAAAACTAGACCATATTGCCAAAGGAGGGAATCACCAAGGAGCTGCAGCGAGTATATCTCCTGTAGATTTTCATGATCTAGAAAGCATTCTTGAAAATACCGATCTAGAAACGAATCCGCTTTTCTTGTTACTTGACGGAATAACAGATGTACGTAACTTTGGTGCTATTATACGAACTGCTGAGTGCACAGGTGTAAAAGCCATTATTGTATCCGAAAAAGGAAGTGCCCCTGTAAATGCGGCAACAATCAAAACAAGTGCTGGTGCCGTTTTTAACATGCCTATTTGTAAGGTAAACCACATCAAAGATGCTGTTTTTCTTTTACAAGCCTATGGAATACAAACCGCTGGAGCTAGTGAAAAAGCTACACAGTTGTTGTACGATATCGATTTAAACATTCCCCTTGCTCTTGTAATGGGTAGTGAAGACCGAGGTATCAACCCTTCTACTTTGAAAACGCTCGACCACATAGTGAAACTTCCTATGCAAGGTGATATTGCTTCTCTTAATGTATCGGTTGCTTGTGGAGCTATGCTTTATGAAGTCGTACGACAAAAGTTGTAGCGCACCTACTCCTCTTCATCTATAGATTCAATAAAGTTACCATTCTCGTCAAAATGACGCATAAATGGATCTTCCTCTTCTTTATACTGCTCACTTTCCCAAACATACTTTCTCTTTTCAGGAAGCTTATTGCGAGTGACTATAGCGAGAAACAAACCTGCAATGGCACCACTTAAATGACCCTCCCAAGAAATACCTTCTTTAATGGGCAAGACATACCAAATCAAACTACCGTAAAAGAAAGCTACTAAAAAACTTAAGGAGAGTAATTTATAATGACCTGTAAACACCCCTTTAAAAAACAAAAAGGCCGTCAACATATACACCACCCCACTGGCTCCTATATGGTAAGAAGGCCTTCCTAAAAACCAAGTGAAAACTCCAGTTAACAACATTCCTCCCACCAATACCCATAAACTCACTCTTCTATAAAAAAAGCTAAGTGCCATAATAAGAATAAAACAAGGAAGCGAATTACTCCATAAATGATTTAATCCAGAATGTATAAAAGGACTAAAAAAGACTCCTTGTAGACCAGAAAATTGCTGGGGACGTATCCCATTGTCCGTAAATCTAAAGTGAAATTTCACTTCTAGCCAGTACACCAGCCACATTACAAAGACAAAGATCACCGCCGGCACAACGGTAAACCCATCAAACTTAAAATATTCTGAATCTTTCATTAGTAAGTAGGTATCAAATAATAAGCCACTACAAATAAACGAAATCCTGTCATGACATCAGTGCAAATGACAGGAACTTAAATTGGACCTAAGAAAAAGAACCTTTAATTTAGCCCTATGCAATACACACCACTAGCAGAACGCATCCGACCTACTAATCTCGATGAGTATTTGAGCCAACAACATCTTGTAGGCGACAAAGGTAGCTTGAGACAACATATTCTAAATGGTACCACTCCATCCCTGATCTTGTGGGGCCCACCAGGAACTGGAAAAACAACTCTTGCTAACATTATTGCCCAACAGAGCAAACGCCCTTTCTACTCCCTTAGTGCGATCAACAGCGGTGTCAAAGACATACGTGAGGTGATCGAGAAAGCAAAGAATTCAGGAGGCCTATTTACAGCAAAGAATCCGATATTGTTTATTGATGAGATCCATAGGTTCAGTAAATCGCAACAAGATTCCCTTTTGGGGGCTGTAGAAAAAGGCTGGGTAACTCTCATAGGCGCCACGACAGAGAATCCAAGTTTTGAGGTTATCCCGGCACTTTTATCTCGTTGTCAGGTATATGTATTAGACGCTTTCGCGAAAGCGGACTTAGAAAACTTACTGCGTAGAGCTATTGAAATGGATGAAGTCTTATCTAAAAAAGATATTGACATTCAAGAAACAGAAGCACTCATAAGAATAAGCGGTGGTGATGCACGCAAACTATTAAATGTTTTTGAACTGGTAGTGAATTCTCAAACCACCGATAAAATAATCATCACCAATAAGCTGGTATTCTCACAAGTACAGGCTAATCCGGCACGATACGATAAAACTGGAGAGCAACATTACGACATCATCAGTGCTTTTATCAAGTCCATACGAGGCAGCGATCCCAACGCCAGTGTTTACTGGCTGGCTAGAATGATTGAAGGAGGTGAGGACTTAAAATTCATAGCCCGTAGAATGTTGATATTGGCATCTGAAGATATAGGAAACGCAAATCCTACGGCTCTTGTCATGGCAAACAATACCTTTCAAGCGGTTGCTACCATTGGTTACCCCGAATCGCGTATTATTTTAAGTCAGTGCGCTATTTATCTAGCGACTTCTTTAAAAAGTAATGCGAGTTATATAGCCATAGGCAATGCACAGCGGCTCGTAAAAGAAACTGGAGACCTGTCCATACCATTAGGGCTAAGAAACGCGCCTACAAAGCTTATGCAGGAGTTGGGATATGGTGAAGAGTACAAATATGCACACGATCATCCTGGAAATTTTGCGCACTACGATTTTTTACCCGCTGAGATCAGTAAAACAATAATCTACGAACCTGGCAATAACCCTAGAGAAAATGCACAAAAGGAATTTTTACAAAAACGATGGAAAGGCCATTACGACTATGACAATAAGGGGTAGATATCCCTAAGGTGGCGCACACATATTTCATCTTCTGGAACTACCTCATCTTTTATTTGAAACCAGATCGTGGATAGCCCGATACTTTGGGCTCCTTTGATATCGGCCTCATAGCTGTCTCCTATCATCAGACTATTTGCCACTTTTGCATCAGCCATTTGCAGGGCTTTATGAAAAATTTCTGGTGCCGGTTTCTTCATTCCTGCTGCTTCGGCAGTTAAGACTACATCAAAATACTTCTCTAAGCCAGAGTTCTTGATTTTATTTTGCTGGACACCATTAAATCCATTAGTAATCAAGTGAAGTCGGTAAGTGCCATGAAGCTGATCTAACAGCTCCAAACACCCCTCAAAAAGGTGGTTGTATTTGGGGAGGTACTCCATATATAAATCTGCAAAGAGATGGATTTTCTCGTCTTCTACAGCATAATTACAAGTGTCAAAAGCAGTTTTTAACCTTTGATATCGCAAGTTTTCCTTAGAAATCTTATTCTCCCTAAACATGCGCCAAAACTGCAAATTCAATGGTTCATAAATTTCAATGAACTTATCCAGCTCTAAAGTGAGTTGATGCTCTTCAAATATCTGTTTATAGGCCAACTTACTATTCAGATCAAAATCCCAAAGGGTGTGATCTAAATCAAAAAAGATGTGTTCTATATTGTTAAACTTCTTTGTCATATATATATTCTAAGATGGTAGTCGCATGACTTTTTAAACCTTGCTCAAATTGAGCATAATCATACATGACTATAAAATGGCCTGACACCTCTTCTACTCTTCTTTTTAATTGTTGTACTATTTGTTTCTGACCATTGAGCATATTGCTAGAAATGCTTTTGTAATGCAAGGCATAAGAATAAATAAGCAATGGAGTTTGCACTTCATAATCCAGGTCATAAAAGTAAAATGGATGACTGGTACTTGCTCTAAAACCAGGCATGGTTTCGTAACCCATACTGTAATCTTCTAATTTTTCTAAATCTACCAGTCGTTTGTAATGTCCTGGAGTAGCAATCTTAGAGTAAGCTGCCATAGTTTTACTCAGTGGCCTATTCGATATTTGTTCAAACTTCTTCCCTTGTGCCTTCACTTCATTATCATCACAAAAAAAAGTATACCGCAACCCTATATCGACATAATCCCCTATTTCTTTTATTGCTTCTCTATACTTTATGGACCTATGACTTATACCATTATCGGTAAGGTTGTATCTTCCTAGGTGAAAGAAAAAGATCATATGTTCTGTTGCTTTAAATGTTTTCCTCCCATGTTTCCATCTAGCTCTCATGGAATGAATCAAATACTGATAATTGTTATAAGGATCCATTTTTAAACCTAAAAGAACTAAGATCTGATTCCATAAGTAGCGCACTTTAAATCGTTTGATATGGCCGTATAACATGATGGCGTTATCGATCACACCGCGTCCTTGATACTTAAAAAACGAAGATACCTCAATAGTTACGGTAGTTTTGAGCTGCAATTCCCGTTTAATGCTCGTATCAAAATTCCTGTTTAAAAGAATGAGTAATTTTCTCACCCACAGATCTACCAAGGGCATTAAAATAAACCCTCCTTTAACAGCAGTACTTTCTTTAGCACTATACCTGCCTAAGTCGTCTTTTACCTGTGGTAAATATTCTTCATATCTGGTGATTAAATAAAAGGCGGCCGAAAAAATATCAAAGGGTATGTCACTGCGCTCTGGAGCCTTGAAAAAGATTGGAAGCTCCTCCCACAAATGAAATTCAATGTCGTGATTGTCGATACCAATTTCATCGAGGAGACCATAAGACCAAATAAATAACTCCTCTCCTAATGGTTTAGGCCCATAACTAAATTTTACACCCGAATGACTAACAAACTCACTCACCGATGAGGTACATCTAAAATCATGTACCATCAACCGACGAAACACATGTTTGAAGATATACTCTTTCCTAGAAGTGATGGTAGCACAGTAAATTAAGATCATGATAGCTGTCCTTCGTCTGCAAAACTAAAATAGCTTTGTTGTGTTATAATTAAATGGTCGAGTATTTTAATATCAAGTAATTTACCTGCTGCTACTAATTTATGAGTAAGGGATTGATCTTGAACACTAGGCTGTAAAGAACCACTGGGATGATTGTGTGTTAATACCATAGCCACTGCACCTGCTTCTAGAGCCTTTTTGAATACCAGTCGAGTATCTACTAGCGTGCCGGTAATACCGCCTATGCTGATGTTCTTTTTCTCCAACACTTTGTGAGCGTTGTCTAGCAGCAAGACCCAAAACTCTTCATGAGGCAAATCTCCGATTATAGGTTGCATTATTCTAAAAGCATCGGTACTGGATGTGATTTTGGGGAGTATTGCTGGCATTTCCATAGCACGGCGTTTACCTAATTCCATTGCTGCCAGAATGCTAATGGCTTTCGCCTCTCCTATCCCTTTGTATTTCATGAGTTCCTTCAGGCTCTTTTTTCCTAAAACATCTAATGAATTTTGAGAATCGCTTATAATGATGCGACTTAACGCCACGGCACTCATTTTATGGGTACCGCTCCCTATTAAAATTGCGATTAATTCTGCTTCAGAAAGTGAAGAACTGCCTTTGTGCAAAAGCTTCTCTCTTGGCCTATCATTGAGCGACCAATCTTTAATAGAAAAATGAGCGTTTTCTTCCTTCATGCCGAAAGATAAAACTTAAACCTATGAAACGCTACACTAGTTCCAAAATTTTGTTAGGTCTTACCTTACAAAGACAGGCTCGTTTTCGTTGACCGTCTCTTGTTCTGAAAATTGGTAATCATCCTTAGCAAAGGCTTGAATCCCTTCTAAAGAATTGATTGTATTCTCAATTAAATACCTAGCCATACTACCACGGGCTTTTTTAGCAAAGAAAGAGATCACTTTAAGCTTGCCGTTTTTATAATCTTTAAAAACCGGAGTGATTAATATTCCCTCCTGATTCTTTTTATCTATTGCTTTAAAGTATTCGTTACTGGCTAAATTGACTAGTAACTCCTCTTTTTTCATCTCCTTATTTAAGGCAGGTGTAATCTTATCTTTCCAATATTCATATAGGTTTTTATTATTTCCAATAGGTAAAGATGTTCCCATTTCTAGTCGGTAAGGCTGTAACAAGTCCAGCGGCCGTAAATAACCATACATCCCCGACAGTATACGTATACTGTCTTGGGCATGATCTAAAATAGTTGTAGGTAAACTATAAGCGTCTAAGCCTGTGTAGACATCTCCTGCAAAAGCATAGATCGCAGGTCGTGCATTTTCGTTGGTAAAGTCCTTTTGAAAATTCTTGTAGCGTTGGAAATTTAAATCAGCTAGCTGATCTGAAATATGCATCAACTCCCCTACTTCCTTTTTGCTCATACGCTCTAACTTTGCATTTATTTGCGCTGCATCTTCTGCAAATAAAGGTTGTGTTCCTCTGGAGGTAGGCAATTTAGTTTCGTAATCCAATGATTTTGCTGGAGAAAGTAAGATTTTCATAGACTGTATTTTGATCGTAAAAATACTATCGAAAATCTAATCTTGCTCTCAAAATCTAGTTAAGTTGCTTATATCACTAGGAACTTTCTCGATCTTGACAAGCACCGAGATGCCTATTCGCGACGCCGGCATATGAAATTAGCATTCATAAAAACTAGGAGTAAAATTACTTGGTATTTTGCTTTCGCCTCGAGCGGTCTCAAGACCTGCTTACATATCTTTAGAATTAGTAGCATAAACACGCCACTTATCAATACATTCTACCATATCCTGTGGCACATCGCAGGTAAAACTCATCCATTCTTTAGTATGTGGATGCTCAAAGCCCAAAGTTCTAGCATGCAACGCCTGACGAGGCAGTACTTTAAAGCAATTATCTACAAATTGCTTGTATTTAGTAAAGTTAGTTCCTTTAAGAATTCTATCGCCACCATAACGCTCGTCATTAAAAAGCGTGTGACCTATATACTTCATGTGCACTCGTATCTGGTGCGTGCGCCCAGTCTCTAAGCGACAACTTATAACCGTCACATAACCTAGATCTTCCTCTACTTTATAATGAGTTATGGCAGGCTTCCCTTTATCTGCATCGTCATCTAACCATACGGTGTTTTGAAGGCGGTTTTTAGGATGGCGCCCTATGTTGCCCTCTACGGTTCCAGAAGGCTCTGTAAAATTGCCCCAAACGATGGCTATATACTCTCTCTCACTAGTTTTGGCAGCAAATTGAGCAGACAGATAGGCCATTGCTTCTTCCGTTTTGGCGACAACTAGCAAACCACTAGTATCTTTATCAATTCTATGAACGAGTCCAGGGCGATTGCTCGAGTTGTTAGGAAGGTTTTCGAAATGATGAATCAATGCATTGATTAAGGTTCCTGAATAATTTCCGTGACCAGGATGCACAACCATCCCCGCAGGTTTATTGACCACGACTAAATGGTCATCTTCATAAATTATATCTAAAGATATAGCTTCTGCTACCAATAGTGACTCGTGTGGTGGATGGTCAAAGGACACTCTGATATCATCGTGAGCTTTTACTTTGTAGTTGGATTTTACAATTTCTCCATTAACCGTGACAGCACCCTCCTTAATACCTTGCTGAACTTTAGAACGCGTAGCATTCTCAATAAAATTCATTAAATATTTATCCACACGTAGTGGATCTTGCCCACTACTTGCTACAAAATGATAATGCTCGTGTTTTTCTTGATCGTCGAGGTCTTCTTGGTCCAACTCTTTATTCATTATTTGTAGGTTGTGCTATTGCTGCTGGGTTATTACCGTCTGCTAATACTAAATCTATGGTAGATGTTTTACTCAGTTGTGACCCTGGCACCAAGGTTGCCCCTTTATAACGCATTTCTAAAACGGTGTTTTCAGCAATATTAGGCTTATAAGTGATCTGTCCAATTTTAAATCCTAATGCTTCTAAGGTAGGAATCGCTTGTCTTCTGGTTTTATAAATTAAGTTAGGTACGGTTACTTTTCCGTAACCTGATGCGTTTAATTTGATATAAATCTGTCTGTTTTCTTTTACAAATTTACCTGCTCGTGGATCTTGCTCAATCACTGTTCTAGGCTTATAAGCAGGGTTGTAGCTCGCACTATCGATGATTTTACGGCGCAAATCCAACACTTCTAACTGCTCGTCTACTTGTGTTAGCGAAAGTTTTTCTAGATTAGGGACTTTTATTTTCTGGTCGTGGTTGGTGTACCAATCCAGCCAAAATAAATAAGCAAAACATAGGGCTATAGTGACCACAGCAGCTATAACTACTTGAACCCAAAAAGTTTTAGTAAAAATGAATCTGAAGAAATTCATAGAATTAAAAGGTTTTTTTAAGGTGAAAAACTGCTGTTTTTCTTAAACCATTAATATATTCGGCAAAGATAAGGATAGAATAGGTTCCTAGAACGACAACTTTTCTAACTTTGTTGTTTACGCTTAAGCGAAAAATCAACTTATGAAAAACATTGCTGTATTAATGGGTGGCTATTCCCACGAATGGGAAATATCCATGAAGAGTGGTGCTGTCATTGCAGAAAACCTCGATTCTGACTTGTATCATATCTATACTGTCGCTATTTTAAAAGAGGGTTGGTATTACAAAGACGCCGCTGGAAAGCGGCATGAAATTAATAAAAATGACTTTAGTTTATCTATAGAGGGCAAAAAAGTCACTTTTGACTGTTGTTACAATACCATACATGGAACTCCTGGAGAGGACGGCATCCTACAAGCAATGCTAGAACTTTTACATATTCCACAAACCTCTTGCGATTATTATCAAAGTGCCATCACTTTTAATAAAAGAGATTGTATCGCCATACTTAAGCCTTGGAACATTACTACCGCAAAACATATGTACTTCAATCAAGGAGATCGTATTGATGCCGAAGTAATTGCAAGAAACATAGGCTTGCCTTGTTTTGTAAAAGCTAATCGCAGTGGCAGCAGTTTTGGCGTTTCTAAAGTTTATACAGTTCAAGATATGGATGCGGCATTGGAAAATGCTTTTGCTGTTGACAATGAAATTATTATCGAGTCCTTTCTCGATGGCGTAGAAGTGTCTGTAGGGGCTTATCAAATTGATAAGGACATAAAAATATTATTACCTACGGAAATCGTGAGCGAAAATGATTTCTTTGATTATGAAGCAAAATATCAAGGTAAATCACAAGAAATAACTCCAGCACGCATAAGTAAAGAGCACACCAATGCAGTTCAAGAAATTACAAGACGTATTTATCAAGTTTTGAAATTAAAAGGTCTTGCCAGAGCCGACTTTATTTTTCACAATAATATTCCTCATTTTATTGAAGTAAACACAAATCCAGGAATGAGTGAGGAAAGTATCATACCTCAACAAATTAAAGCTTCGGGAGGTACTATGAAAAATGTATTCACTCAAATTATTGAAAACACCATTAAACAACACAACTCATGAAAAGAGCCGTTTTTCCAGGAAGTTTTGACCCTATAACTTTAGGCCACTATGATATTATAGAAAGAGGATTAGGGCTCTTTGATGAAATTATAATAGCTATAGGAATTAATGCCGATAAAAAATATATGTTTTCCCTAGAAGATCGCAAAAGCTTTATAGAAGAAGCTTTTGGTAAGAACCACAAAATAAAAGTGATGACCTATTCTGGGTTGACTATTGAGTTTTGCAAAGAACAACATGCGGCCTTTATACTTAGGGGCCTGCGCAATCCAGCCGACTTTGAATTTGAAAAGGCTATCGCACATACCAACAGAAAACTCTCTGAAATTGAAACCGTATTTTTACTCACCAGTTCAGGAAAAAGTTATATTTCTTCTTCCATAGTTAGAGATGTGATCAGAAACAATGGTGATTACACCAGTTTAGTTCCTGATACGGTAAGGATATAGGTTACTTTAGGGTGGAGAAAAAAAGTTTAGAGATTGGAAGTTAGAAGTTATAAGTTATAAGTTAGAAAAGAACGATTTTCTATTCATCAATCTACTCCACTATTAACCAAAGTTTTAAAAAGCTAAACTGTTTGAACTTATTAATAGAAACAAAGACTTCTTGAAATGCAAGATGCTCACATTACCAAAGAGCTATCTATAAATGAATAAAGTACAGCAACCTAAACATATAAAATGAACAAATTTTTTATCCTATTAGTTACTGCCTTTTTATTATTTTCTTGTGGGACGGATAGTAAAGAGCAAGCTGTTCAAGCTATTAAAGATGCTCAAGAATATCTTACGCCTTTTGAAAATGGAAATGGAAATCAAACGGCTACCTATGAAGAAGTTATTGCTTTTTATAAAAAGTTAGCTGCAGACTTTGCAAGTATACAATTAGAAGAGATAGGACTTACTGATAGTGGAAAGCCTTTGCATCTTATCAGCTTTTCAAAAAAGTCCATTGACTGGAGCAGTGCTAACGAGGACAAAATTAAAATTTTGATCAATAACGGAATTCACCCAGGAGAAAGTGACGGTATAGATGCTAGCCTGATGCTCTTAAGAGATCTTGCTACTGGGAAAGTAAACGCTCCTGATAATTTGATTTTTAGCGCTATTGCTATTTATAATGTAGGGGGTTCTTTAAACCGCAATACCTCCACTCGTACCAATCAAAACGGTCCAGAATCCTACGGTTTTAGAGGTAATGCACGTAATTATGACTTGAATAGAGACTTTATAAAGGCAGACTCCCGCAACGCCTTAGCATTTTATAAAATATACCACAAAATCAATCCAGATATTTTTATTGATAATCACGTGAGCAATGGAGCTGATTATCAATACACGCTAACGCACCTGTTCACACAACACAACAAGTTGGGAAATGCGGCAGGCGATTACCTTCACTCAAAGCTACAGCCAGAATTAGAAAATCGACTTGCAGCAAGAGACTTAGCCATTACCCCCTATGTAAATGTTTTTAATTCTTCACCTGAGAATGGTTTTTCTCAATTTATGGATTACCCGAGATACTCTACAGGTTATACCAGTTTGTGGAACACACTAGGAATGATGGTTGAAACGCATATGTTAAAGCCTTATAAAGACCGTGTATTGGGCACTCAAGCCATCATGGAAGAAATGATTGTTATAGGTTCTGAAAACGTTTCAGAAATCAAACAAGCTCGTGCTGATTCTTTTACTGCTTATAAAGCTGCTACCTCTTATGCATTGAACTATTCCATTGATAATTCTATAGCCGACACCTTAAACTTTTTAGGTTATGAAGCGGTCATTGGTAAAAATGAATTGACGGGAAACAACTTGATGACTTATGATCGCAATCAACCTTTTACTAAAAAAACAGCTTATCAAAATTACTTCAAAGCAATCGATAGTGTTTCCATTCCAGATTATTATGTAGTACCTCAAAGCCAATGGAAAATCATCGAATTGATGCGGCACAATCACATACAGATGGAGTTATTACCAAAAGACACCACTTTAAATGTTACAAAATACCGGATTGCTAACTATAAAACTGCTACAAGTGCATACGAAGGACATTATCCTCACTCTAATGTACAAGTGGAAGAGGAGGTTATAGTATTAGGCTTTCGCGAAAGCGATATCATCATCCCAACCCGTCAACCTGGTATACGATATATTATAGAAACGCTTGAGCCTGCTGGACAAGACTCTTTTTTCAAATGGAATTATTTTGACACTATACTTCAACAAAAAGAGGGCTTTTCTAGTTATGTCTTTGAATCTACTGCTCAAAAAATTTTAAGTGAGGACAACGATTTGAAAAAAGAATTTGACTCGTTGAAAATAGCAAATAAAGACTTTAGAGAAAGTAATTACCAACAACTGGACTGGATCCATAAACGCAGTCCTAACTATGAAAAAGCGCATTTAACTTACCCTATTTATAAATGGAACAAAAAATGAATAAAATCCTATTAATTATTAGTTGCATCATATTAGTATCTTGTCAAAACAAAAAAAATACAATTGATGAATCTCCAATCACTGAGATAAAAGTGGCGGGCTCCATTTCCTATGAGCTCTTAGAAAAAGACCTCACATGCAACGGGAAGAATTATTCATATTCCATACCTAATTTCAATTCAAAAACGCCCGCCGATAAGGTTCTAAATCATGCGATTACGGGCCTGATAACAAGAGACTTTATAGATGTTACTTATGCCCAAGGAACGCCGCTAAAAGATCTTTTTGACACCTTTACCAGCAGAAGAGAGCAGGTTGTATGTAGGGAGCAAAAGAACGAAGGACTTCTAGATGTAACTACTGTTTTTGTTTCTGATGTAGAAAAGTTTACCAGCTATGAATTAGAATATACCCGAGCTAATGAAAAAGGAAGACTTTTAAAGACCTACCTCAAACCAGAGTTGAAAGAAATTCATTTAAGCGATCTTATTCCAGAAAGTAAACAAGGGGATGTGAAAATAATTTTTGATGCTAACTTACAACAAGCCGTGGCAAATCTTATAACTGATATTCCCTCTGGGGACTTACAAAATAAATTTATAGAGCACGTACGCAATACGGCATTTCAATTTGACCCTAAAGACTTTGAAAGCAGCGGTCTTGCTTTTCAATTTAACAGTGAAATTTCCAAAAACTTGAGGCTGTCCAAGAAAGTGAATTTGCCTAGAGAATTTGACTTTTTAAATCGAACAGTAATCGTAGAGATAGATGCCTACCAGTTGACTCATTATTTAGATCTATCGCACATCATCAACTAACATGTCGTCTGGAAAAAGCTCTCTAATGTTAGCATAAGAATCCTTTAAAGCCAAAATCGCCATTTCTTTATTGATCCATACCGCTTTGTCAATCCCTTCTTTCTTCTGTGGTTTCAGCTTTTTATGAAAGTCTGTTTCCATGATGAACCAGTGGGTCAACTTTAATTTAAGTTTTCCTTTTCTAGAAAAAGTGTGATAGGTATGTCCTAAGTAATCGGTGATTTGAAGCCCCCTTACTCCAGTTTCTTCTTCTACTTCTCGTATAGAAGTTTGTTCTATGGTCTCGCCGTTTTCTGCTTTTCCTTTAGGCAAGTCCCATTTTCCGTTTCGGTGTATAAAAAGAAAATCATTATCTCGATTCAACACCAAGCCTCCACCTGCAATAACCATAGGCAATAGCTTATGAAGTCTTTTTAAAAGCTTGGATTCATTTTTAGAATATAAAACCACATCAGTGATTTCTTTATTTTCGATTTGTTGAACAAGTTCTTTAAAGTTTACCTTTTTAATATTGAAGGTATTATGATTTTTGAAAGTGTTTTTATCAGAGGTAACAATTATAGCAACCTCTTTCACAAAAACTTTATACATTTGCCCCATGGTTAGAGATAAGAAAATAGCAATAAAAACTGCTGAGTTATTATTGCAAATTAAAGCAATAAAATTGCAACCACAAGAACCTTTTACATGGGCAAGTGGATGGAAATCTCCTATTTACTGTGATAATCGAGTAACACTCTCTTATCCAGAGGTTAGAAATTTCTTAAAAGAACAACTAGCAACGCAGCTTGAAGCGCTTTATGGCAAACCAGACGTAATCGCTGGAGTTGCAACAGGGGCGATAGGAATAGGAATGCTAGTTGCTGACTTCATGAACCTTCCTTTCATTTATGTGAGGCCAGAGGCTAAAAATCACGGCCGCCAGAATCAGATAGAAGGACATTTAGATAAAGGACAAAAAGTTGTGGTTGTTGAGGACCTTATCAGTACTGGTAAAAGCAGCCTTAATGCAGTAGACGCTCTTCAAGAAGCCGGCGCTGATGTAAAAGGTATGCTAGCGCTATTTTCTTATGGCTTTGAGTTTGCTGTAGAGAATTTTAAAAAGTTCGACTTGGAATTAACTACGTTAAGTGACTACGACCACCTTATCGACCAAGCCACTCAAGCTGGTCATTTTAAGGAAGATCAAATAGAATTATTAAAAAGCTGGAGAAAAGATCCTAGCAACTGGAACGTTTAATTCAATATTATGAATCTAGAAAGTCGAGTAGCAAAAACACAAAAAAAACCTGAAGAATTATATAATTTCCTGATTCAGGTAGACAATTTTAAAAACCTAATGCCGGAGGACACTAAGTTTGAATTAAAAGGGGAAGACAAGTTCCTTTTTGGGCTTAAAGGAATGCCCGAAATAGCACTAGCGCTGACCGATAAGACTCCTTATTCACAAGTGGTGTTAGGATCTACAAGCGATAAACTTGCTTTTACGCTTACTTGCGACATTAGTGAATCTGAAAGTGGATCTGAAGCACAATTAGTATTTAATGGAGAGTTCAATGCCATGATGGCCATGATGATCAAAGGACCTATCAATAAATTTTTAGAACAATTGGCTAACGGATTAGAAAAGATCTAATACACCCATTCCAACTCTTTAAGTTCAAAGGCATTCAACTGATCATTAACTTGTAATAAAAGTTTTCCGTCTGGATCAGTGCCTTTAACAATCCCCTGAAAAAATCCTTTTGAAGATTTAAAGGAAGTCATCTGGTTGTATTTATAAAGATACCTGTGATACTCTTGGGTGACTCTTAATGGGTCGCGCAAATTGGTTTGAAGTAAGTTTAAAAAACCGATAAGCAAGCGTTCTAAATCAAATGCGCTACCTGTTATATTCTTTAAAGAAATAGCTCTAGGTAAATTTTCAAAAGTTTCTTGATTTACATTTAGGCCAATACCCACTACCGAAGAGGTTAAGAGTTTTCCAGAAAAATTATTTTCAATAAGAATTCCAGCGAGTTTGTGATGAACTGACAAGATGTCGTTAGGCCATTTAATAGTTGCTTGAACTTGTAATTCTTTTTTTAACCACTCCACTAAAGTGACTGACAGTAGCTTATTTATTAAAAAAGGGGTTAGATTTTGTATATTTTCGGTCAATAAAATACTGAACGTCAGATTTTTACCTTTTTCAGAAATCCATGTCGTTCCTTGTTGTCCTTTACCATTAGTTTGTTCCATTGTGTAGAGGGTGGTTAGATGCGGCAATGCGCTTTCGCGAAAGCGAGATTTCAACTCCTCATTGGTAGATGTAGTGGCATGTAATTTGACTATGTTCAAAATGAAGATTTATTCGTTAGTTTATAGGTAATTTAATAAACCTAGATCAAAAAAAGAATAAATTTGTGAATACAAAAAATATTTAATGATAAAAGATACCGTTTCTACCGATTCGCTTATTACACAAATTATAACTGGAATAGAGGATGTAAAAGGAAATAACATAACCATACTTGATTTACGAGAATTAGAAAACACTGTAACCAGCTATTTCATTATATGCAACGGTACTTCCAATACGCAAGTAAATGCTATTGTAAACTCCGTGCAAAGAAATGTCAGTAAACAACTACGTGAAAACGCTTGGCACGTAGAAGGCACTGATCAAGCAGAGTGGGTTCTTATGGACTATGTGAACGTGGTAGTCCATGTATTTCAAAAACATATAAGAGAATATTACGACCTGGAAGAATTGTGGGGTGATGCAAAATTTACCTCTATAGAAAGTACTTATTAATTAAGATCACATACAAAAGATGTCAGAAAAAAATAATAAACAACAGGATAAAAGGAAGCCTAATCTAATGCCTGGTCAAGGAAAACCTAAATTTAGTATTTGGTGGATTGTTGTTCCTATTGCTTTACTTTTTGTAGGGTATAATTTATTGAGTAATAACTTTAATCAGACTAAAAAACTAACCTATAACGAGTTTTTTGAGGCTATTGAAAATCGAGAAGTAGACAGTATCGTAGTTATAAGTAACAGAGGGGAAGCCCAAATTTACATGACTAAAGATGCTCTTGCCCTATCCAAATACAAACCTAGTACTAAAACACCTTCATTCAGCGGGGTGAAATTACCTAACTACACGGTAGAATTTGGTGATGCAACATCTTTTGAAGAGCAATTAAAACAAGCTATTAATACTTCGAGCCCACAAACAAGACTTGTTTTTGATAGAGAAGATGAAGGTCTTACCGACTTATTAATTTCCATTCTTCCTTTTGTATTCATAATTGGTATTTGGTTGTTTTTAATGAAGCGCATGAGCGGTGGTGGAGCTGGCGGTGGCGGCGGTCAAATTTTTAATATCGGAAAGTCAAAAGCAAAGTTATTTGATCAAAAGACTGATATTAAAACCACATTTAAAGATGTTGCTGGACTGGAAGGAGCAAAAGAAGAGGTGCAAGAGATCGTAGATTTTCTTAAAAATCCTGAAAAATATACCTCATTAGGTGGAAAGATACCAAAAGGAGCCTTATTAGTTGGTTCTCCAGGGACTGGTAAAACACTCCTAGCAAAAGCTGTTGCTGGAGAAGCAAAGGTGCCTTTTTTCTCTTTGAGTGGATCAGACTTTGTTGAAATGTTTGTGGGTGTAGGTGCCAGTCGAGTACGTGATTTATTCAAACAAGCAAAAGAAAAATCTCCTGCCATCATTTTTATCGATGAAATAGACGCCATAGGACGAGCAAGAGGAAAGTCTAACATGTCTGGCTCTAATGACGAGAGGGAAAATACATTGAACCAACTGCTTACCGAGATGGATGGTTTTGGAACCAATACTAATGTTATTGTACTAGCTGCAACCAATCGTGCCGATATACTAGACAAGGCATTGATGCGTGCTGGACGTTTTGACAGACAAATCTATGTCGACTTGCCAGACGTAAGAGAACGAGAGGAAATTTTTGAAGTTCACCTAAGACCTTTAAAAAAGGTAGAGAACGAATTAGAAACGGCATTCTTAGCAAAACAAACACCTGGATTCTCTGGGGCCGATATTGCAAATGTTTGTAATGAAGCTGCTCTTATAGCCGCTAGAAAGGGTAAAAAAGCAGTAGGAAAACAAGATTTCCTCGATGCAGTAGACCGTATCGTAGGGGGACTTGAGAAAAAAAATAAATTAATCACCCCTTCTGAAAAGAAAACAATTGCTTATCATGAAGCTGGTCATGCCACTGTAAGCTGGATGACAGAACACGCTGCCCCTCTAATTAAAGTAACTATTGTCCCTAGAGGACAATCTTTGGGTGCCGCATGGTACTTGCCTGAAGAAAGACAAATCGTGCGTCCAGAGCAAATGTTGGATGAGATGTGTGCCACCATGGGAGGCCGAGCTGCAGAAAAAGTGATCTTCAATAATATCTCTACTGGTGCGTTAAGTGACCTTGAAAAAGTTACCAAGCAAGCTCGTGCTATGGTTACCATTTATGGCCTTAATGAAAAAGTAGGAAATATTACCTATTATGATTCTAGCGGTCAACAGGAATATTCGATGACTAAACCTTATAGTGAACAAACAGCGGTTATTATCGATGAAGAAATTTCTAAGATTATTGAACAACAATATCATCGAGCTATAAAAATTCTAGAAGAAAATAAAGATAAATTAACACAACTTGCTGAAATTCTTTTGGAAAAAGAGGTGATTTTTAAAGATGATTTAGAAAAAATATTTGGAAAACGCCCTT
The DNA here is from genome assembly GCF_018401815.1 of Nonlabens sp. GTDB lineage: Bacteria > Bacteroidota > Bacteroidia > Flavobacteriales > Flavobacteriaceae > Nonlabens. Next base: position 315,866 of record NZ_JAGYKG010000002.1, on the reverse strand, counting down.
TTATCAAAGAGCAAGCGGTATCCTTAAAATCCTCTACTCGACCAATTCTAAATGAAACTTTAAAGACTGATGAGGAAGAATAGTTTGCTAGCATTGATTTAAGTAACTATCTTTACGGTTGTTCAATAAAATGCTATGCACAGGCAATGAGTATATTTAAACGATTTTTTAAGAAATCTTCTGATTCTGAACCTAATATGGGCTATGATGAAGAGCGTTCTAAATATATGCCCGATGAAAAACCACCGTTAGACGAAGAATTTATTCATAACTTTCAGCATCAAGGAGGAAGATTTCTTTATGCTATTGATGAAAAGGAGATCCAGCAACATTTTGAAGACATTCTTGTTGAACATGATTATTTTGAAAAAGACGTGCTTTGTTTTGATCAACCACTTACAAAACGCTTTGAAGGTTTTAATTTAAACTACTCTCCTACTAATTTTCATGGGGAGTTCTTTTTAGGCACATGTGAATATATCATTTCAAATAATGGCGCCATTCTTTTTTCATCTAGACAAATAAAAGAAACTAAACCAGCAGAACTCCCTAAAACTTATGTCATTCTAGCAAGCACTAGTCAGATAGTAGAATCCATTGGAGAAGGTTTGAGGGGCATTAAGCAAAATAGTCAAGGACACATCCCAACAAACATCACAACGCTCAAGAACTTTAAAGAAACCGCTCCTAAACAAGAAAAAGATTTAATGAATTACGGAGCTCCTAATAAAAGACTTTATCTACTACTTTTAGAAGACCTATAAAAAATGAGAGAATTAATTACTCGTTCCATTTCTGGAATCGTTTATGTATCTCTTGTGGTATTAAGCGCCTTATTTTCAAGAGATGTCTTTATTATTTTATTTTGTGCCTTTGCCTTTATTTGCCTGTTGGAATTAATGCCAATGATTAGGTTAAGACAATGGTTTATCTATCCTATACTTCCTATTGCATATTATTTCTTAGTATGGAAAAGCGTATCCATGGAATTTATTTATTTCCTCCTAACAGCTACCTTATTGGTCAACATATACCTTATAAGAGATCTGGTTCTAGTGGATAGGATTGCACTTTTTAATACTAAGAAACACGTCATAGCATTGCTCTATTTGATAGGAAGCAGTCTGTTTTTAGCTTTAATCCCAGACGTCGTGGCGAAGACCAACTTTGTTCAGGATTCATTTCAAGAAGAACTGATCATAGGGATCTTTGTTATTATATGGACCAATGATAGTTTTGCATACCTCTTTGGTAAAAATTTTGGAAAACACAAACTCATGAAACGCATCTCCCCAAAAAAAACCATTGAAGGCTTTGTTGGAGGTTTAGTTATGGCCATTGCTGCTGGTGCCGGACTTTTTTATTATTTAAAATCCATAGGAATTATTAACTACAGTGTTTGGGACTGGATGATCATAGCCTGTGTCGTAGCTTTTTTTGGCACCATAGGAGATTTAATTCAAAGTAAAATAAAACGACAAGCAGAAGTGAAAGATAGCGGTAGTATTATGCCTGGTCATGGTGGGATTTTCGATCGCATGGACAGTATTATATTTGCAGCTCCATTTGCTTACGCCACTTTTCTAATTATCAATTATGTTTCATAAAGAAGGAAACCAAAGTATCTTAATTGCATGTGTACTTACTGTAATTTTAATGAGTACCATATGGCTCGTATCCATTCCTCAATGGATGCAAATAAGCCTGTCTGCTATCACTATAACGTTGCTCTTTATCATACTGCAATTCTTTAGAAACCCTAAAAGAAATACTATTTTAAGTGACTCTACCGTCGTTTCTCCAGTAGACGGAAAAGTAGTAGTCATAGAAAAAGTTACGGATAATGAGTACTTCAAAGGAGAGCGCTTAATGATATCTGTATTCATGTCTCCTATCAATGTACATGTGACCAGATACCCTATTTCTGGCATAATAGCTTACAGCAAGTACCATCCCGGCAAGTACCTTGTGGCATGGCACCCTAAGGCTAGCGAAGAGAACGAACGCACTACTGTTGTTATCAATCACAAGAATAATAATATACAAGTGATGTACCGACAGATTGCTGGAGCACTTGCAAAGCGCATTGTTAACTATGCCCAAGAAAATGATACGATTATACAAGGGAATGATAGCGGTTTTATTAAATTTGGTAGTCGCGTGGATGTTTATCTACCGGTAGACACGCTAATCAGCGTAAAATTAAACCAGAAGGTAAAAGGAGGAGAAAGCATACTGGCTACTTTTTAGATGACAGAAAAAGAACTTGATATTGATTTTAATAAGGCTTTCGCGAAAGCGTCCTCTGAAGAACAATCTTTAGTGCCACCAGACCTGCAACTACATTTGTATGCCTATTACAAGAGGGCTATTAATGAACCTTACGTGAGCAACCGCAGTTTTGAATCAAACGATTTGAGAAGTGCCTTTAAAATGAATGCTCTTATTCAGGTGCAATCCCTATCTAAATCCGAAGCAAAAAAAAGGTACATAGAGATCGTTGAAAAACTCTATCCTAAACCTTGGTAAGCTATCCTAATCGCGATTGGATGAAGTTATACATATAGACAAGAACCCATATTAAAAAAGCCTCCTAAGAGTACTCTTAGGAGGCTTTTTTAATTACATACAAGGCGTTAGTTAATCCTTTTTTCTAAGAATATAAATCGCGAGTGCTGTTAAACATAAAACAGCAGCACCTAAAATAATTACTATAGTTACAAATGGATTCATAATTTGTTTTTGTTTCTTAAAATATAATTCATAAACACTCCAAAGCTACTAGAAGTGTCGATCTATAGCTCTCAAGTTTCCAGAATTACTTTAAAGCCTTCATACTTGCCTCAATCGTTTCGATCTTTGCTAGAGTGTCGGCTTCTTTTTTCTTTTCTATGGCCACCACTTGTTCTGGCGCACTGCCTACAAAGCGCTCGTTACTAAGCTTCTTTTGGACCCCTATTAAAAAGCCTTTGGCTCTTTTGAGCTCAGCTTCTAGTTTTTCTAACTCTGCAGCCACATCCATGTTCCCTTCTAAAGGTATGAAGTATTCATTAGATCGTACTCGATAACTGGCAGCTCCAGCGACTTGCTCAGAAATTATCTCAACACTAATAACATTACCCATTTTTTGAATCAATGAGTTGTATTTTGTATCTAAATCTTCATTATTAATGGCCTTCAACTCGATCTGGTTTTTAAAAGCGATTTGCTTTTCTTTACGCACCGTTCTTATCCCTGATATCACCTCTTGTACGAGTTCAAAATCAGTTAATACTGTTTGATCTGAAGTTCCTCCTTCTGGCCATGTATTGATACATAACGCTTCTTCTACCTTACGATTAGAAATACTTTGCCATATTTCCTCTGTTATAAATGGAGTAAATGGATGCATCAATCTCATGTTATCTTCTAATAACGCAATAACCTCAGCAAGGGTTTTTGGATCAATAGGCTGCTGGTATTCTGGTTTGATAATTTCTAATAACCACCCACAAAAGTCATCATAGATCAATTTATAAGAAGTCATCAACACATCGCTAATTCTATATTTGGAATAGTGATCCTCAATTTCTGACAATACTTGATTAAAACGACTGGTATACCACGCAATTCCTTGAGCAGCATGTTGCGGCTGTTCTAGTGATTTGTCCACTTGCCATCCTTTTATGAGCCTAAAGGCATTCCACATTTTATTTACAAAGCCTTTACCTTGCTGGCAAAGATCTTCATCAAACATAATATCATTTCCTGCTGCAGCACTTAGTAACAATCCAACACGCACACCATCAGCACCATACTCCTCTAATAAGTTTAACGCATCTGGCGAATTCCCTAAAGACTTGGACATCTTACGACGTTGCTTGTCTCTAACTAATCCAGTGAGGTAGACTTTATCAAAAGGCCTTTCACCGCGTAATTCATAACCCGCAACAATCATACGAGCCACCCAAAAGAATAAAATATCTGGCCCGGTAACTAGGTCACGAGTAGGATAATAGTAATTGATCTCTTCGTTTTCTGGTTCTAAAATACCGTTGAACACACTTATAGGCCACAGCCAACTCGAGAACCAAGTATCGAGAACATCATTTTCTTGACGTAAATCTTCTGGTAGTAAGTTGTTGTTATTAGTTCGCTTTCGCGAAAGCGCAACAGCCTCATCAAGACTAGTCGCTACAACAAAATCATCTTTTCCATCACCGTAATAGTAAGCAGGAATGCGTTGTCCCCACATTAATTGTCTCGAGATATTCCAGTCGCGTACGTTTTCCATCCAATGGAAATAGGTGCTTTTAAATTTAGGTGGCAACAACTCTACAATATCTTCCTTAACAGCTTTTATAGCAGGCTTTGCCAATTCGTCCATTTTCAGAAACCACTGGTCAGATAGTCGAGGTTCAATAACCGCATTAGTGCGCTCACTGGTTCCTACTTTATGAACATGGTCTTCTTTCTTTATAAGAAAACCACGGTCTTCTAATTCCTTAGAAATTTCTTTACGCACTACAAACCGGTCTTTGCCTTCATAATGCAACCCAAAGCTATTTAACGTAGCGTCTTCATTAAAAATATCGATCACCTCTAGATGATGCGTCTCTCCTATTATTTTATCATTTTCATCGTGTGCAGGGGTTATTTTTAAAGCTCCTGTACCGAATTCCATATCCACATAAGGATCTGCAATTACGGGAATCTCGCGATTTACTATAGGCACAATAACTGTTTTACCTACCAAGCTCGTGTAGCGCTCATCATCTGGATGTACACAAATTGCGGTATCCCCCAGAATGGTTTCTGGACGAGTAGTAGCAATACTAACAAAATCTTCGCTTCCTTTAAGTTGATATTTTAAATGGTATAAATGTCCATTACGCTCTTCATAAATAACTTCTTCATCGCTTAACGTTGTCTTTGCTTCTGGATCCCAGTTGACCATACGGTAACCGCGGTAAATCAATCCTTTGTTGTACAAATCAATAAACACCTTTATCACCGATGCAGACATATCGTCATCTAAGGTAAACTTTGTACGAGACCAATCGCAACTCGCTCCTAATTTCTTAAGTTGCTCGAGAATAATACCACCGTATTCATCGGTCCAGTCCCAAGCGTGTTGTAAGAACTCTTCACGGGTCAAGTCGTTTTTGTCAATTCCTTGATCTTTCAACTTCTTGACTACCTTAGCCTCGGTAGCAATAGAAGCATGATCTGTCCCAGGAACCCAACAAGCATTATATCCTTTAAGGCGTGCACGACGTATCAACACGTCTTGGATAGTGTTGTTGAGCATGTGCCCCATATGCAAAACTCCAGTCACATTAGGTGGCGGAATTACTATCGTATAACTTTCTCTTTCATCTGGTATGGATGTGAAAAAATCATTTTCTATCCAGTAATTGTACCATTTCTCTTCGGTAGTTTTGGAATCGTATTTTGACGCTAAGGACATGTTTGGCTTAGTTTTTGAAATTCATCGACAAAAGTACTATTTACTTAAAATATAAGCAGCATGAACCAGCACTTTAAGATGGATAGTTTACTTTTATTGACTTAAATAAATTAATGATGAAGAATTTACTCATAATTTTATTTACAGGATTGCTAGCTACTGGAGCAGTAGGACAAAGCAACCCTGCACAAGACCCTCTTACCACTATAGAATTTGAATCTACCACATTGGACTACGGTAAAATAGAGAAAGGAAGTGATGGTATTAGATCGTTTACTTTTAAAAACACCGGAAACCATCCATTGATCATCTACAAGATTTATTCTTCGTGTAACTGTGACATTCTATCCAAGCCTGAAAAGCCTGTAGCTCCGAGAGAAATCGCAGAAATTAAAATTAAATATGCAACCCATAAAATTGGACCTATTGTAAAAACAATTACGGTGTATGCCAATATTGACAAAAACCCAATTCCATTGAGACTAAAAGGTGAAGTGATACCAAAAAACAACTAATTACAAGACCAGAGGAATATTCACAATTTCTACTTTAACTATTTTATCCCCTCTTTTAATTCTAATTTTCAATTTCTTGTAGGGATTTTTAAAGAATAGCTCGGTAACTTTATTTAAAGTAAGCTCTTTCTGACTGTAACTATTGATACCAATAATTTGGTCTCCCACCATTACTCCTGCCTTATCAGCAGGAGAGCCTTCTCTAATATAATCTACAAATATTTTAGGAACGTATTCATAACTTAATTGAACTCTAGGGGAAAGATCAATACTGGTAACTGTGCTGGTTGAATTACCATAACCTATTTTATTCGGAATAAATTTTTCTCCTACATAGGTGGTAAATAAATCCAAGTCTCCTTTTTGCACCCCTATGCCACTCATGTTGTAATAAAAACCCTCGTCAAAACTCTTATTGGGAATCATTATAATGCTTGCATTTGGATAATCCAAAACTACATCAAACCTCCTTAATAGCTCTCCTCCTAGGCTTCCATCATGCGAAAAACTTGTTTTTTTACTACTGTGATATTCTTTATACGGATAGGACACCGCCACATTATTTAATGTAGAATTAAACAATTTCAAAGATTGAACCTTTGTCCTAAGTCCATATATATCTCCATTTATTCCAAAACCTAAATAATCCTCAAAACTGTTTTTAAAAACCACATCCTTCCCTACTTCGTTTAACACCCACAATGCATCACCACTCCCAGTATCTATAAGCAATTCATAATCACCTTTTACCAAATCATTATCAAGATAACTATTTATAAAAAGCCTATTGCCCTTTAGGTTAAGATCAAATTGTTCTGCCCTTCGTAAATAATTTGGTAAGTCCTCAAAATGATTATAGACTTTGATATAAGAATCTTGATAATCGATATGAGAAATAAAATTCTTTAAAAAATCAACACTTAATAAACCGTGTACCTCTATGTCCAATTTAGGTGACATGTCTATATCTGTATCACTTAGAACTAAAACCTCTGCATCCTTATTTAAAATATGCTTCCCCACTTCAATAAAGTTGCCAAGGGAGTGATAGGCTTTTAATGATTTTTTTTTACCATATCCGTTGACTTGAATGTACCTGCCTTTTTTAATACGCAAAGAGTCAATACCTCTTAGATTAAAAATGATCGTTTTAGTTGCTCCAGTATCTAAAATAAAATTAAAATCAACATCATTGACCTTAACAGGAACAATGATTAAATTGGAATAAGATTCAAATGAAATTTTCTCTTGTTCAATTCCCGGCGCCAACAAAAACCCCTCTTGTGCATTCATTATTTGAGGAATACTGCAAATACAGGCTATTATCAACAACAAGCTTTTCATCACACATAAATATAAGGTATTGTCAAAGTCTTTTGTCTATCCTTACGCAAGTATTACCTTTGCCATTCAAAAAGTTACTATGCCACAAATCTCTAAAAAAGGACAAAGTATGCCCTCTTCTCCAGTAAGGAAATTGGTTCCTTATGCCGAAGCTGCCGCCGCTCGCGGAATACACATATATCCACTTAATATTGGTCAACCTGATATAAAAACACCAAAGCATGCAATCAATGCTGTTAAAAATGCAGACATGGAGGTGCTTTCTTATAGTCACAGTGCAGGAAATCAATCCTATAGAGATAAACTTGCCCTGTACTACAATAAAAATAATATGCATATCACCAGTGAGAATATCATTGTTTCTACTGGTGGCAGTGAGGCGTTACTCTTTGCTATGGGAAGTATTTGTGACTATGGAGATGAAGTGATTATTCCAGAACCATTTTATGCTAATTACAATGGCTTTGCTACAGCAAGCGGTGTTACTGTAAAACCTATTTCAACTCATATAGACAACAACTTTTCTTTACCAGCTATAAGCGAATTTGAAAAACTGATAACAAATAAAACAAAAGCCATTCTTATCTGTAACCCAGGGAACCCTACAGGATACTTATACACACCAGAAGAAATGGATCAGTTATCTGCTCTTGTAAAGAAGCACGATTTGTTCCTCGTTTCCGATGAAGTATATAGAGAATTTGCTTACGATGGACGCGAGCATATATCGGTGATGCATATGCCAGGACTTGAAGAGCATGCCATTATGATTGATTCTGTTTCTAAACGCTACAGTATGTGCGGTGCTCGAATAGGCTGCATGGTTTCCAAGAACAAAGAAGTGATGGCTACTGCAATGAAGTTTGCTCAGGCCAGACTTAGTCCTCCTACTTTTGCACAAATAGCTGCCGAAGCTGCCCTAGACACTCCACAAGAATATTTTGATGAAGTCATCACGGAATATATAGAACGTCGTGATATTCTTATAGCAGGTCTTAAAAAAATAGAAGGAGTTCAAGTAGCAAATCCAGGAGGCGCTTTTTATTGTGTTGCTCAACTTCCAGTAGAAGATACAGACATTTTTGCACAATGGCTACTAGAAGAATTTGAGCTTGATGGTGAGACCATAATGGTAGCTCCAGCTGCAGGATTTTACAGCACGCCTGGAATGGGTAAAAACCAAATAAGAATCGCTTATGTTCTTGAAAAAGAATCGCTTAAAAAATCTATTCGTATTTTAGAGCAAGCTTTGAAGGCCTACAAGGGATGATCGTCATCAAACATCATTTCCCTTTAAAGGAGCACAATACTTTTGGTATTTCCGCTTTCGCGAAAGCGTACACAGCACCAGCATCCGTACAAGAATTAAAAGAAGCCTTAGGTTATTATCACGATCAGGACATTTTTCTACTAGGCGGTGGAAGTAATATGTTGCTTATCAATGATGTTCAACAACCAGTTATTCACGTTCTTTTAAAAGGAATAGAGGTTACAAAAAGCACAGAAAACCATATTTATGTAAATGTTATGGCAGGAGAAAACTGGCATGACTTTGTGCTTTATTGTATTGAAAAAAACTTTGCAGGTATAGAAAACCTATCCCTTATTCCCGGTAATGTGGGCACATCCCCTATTCAAAATATAGGTGCATATGGGGTGGAGCTCCAAGACAGTTTTGACAGCTGCAACGTCATTGATATTAAAACACTAGAAGAAAAAACACTTTCTTTAGCCGATTGTAAATTTGGTTATCGAGATTCCATATTTAAAAATGAGGCTGCTGGTAAGTATGTGATTACCTCAGTAACTTTTAAACTTACCAACCTTAACAAGACGGATGACTACCAACTTAAAACTGGCTACGGTGATCTGAAAGAAGAGCTGAACCGACTGGGTGGTGACCCAAGCATTCAAAAAGTATCTCAAGCTGTGATCCACATAAGAAGTTCTAAATTACCTGACCCTAAAATATTAGGTAATAGCGGTAGCTTTTTTAAGAACCCCGTTATTAAACGATCTGTATATGAAGACCTGTTAAGAATGCATTCAGCAATGCCTTCCTATCAGGTAGATGAAGAGCATGTAAAAGTTCCTGCTGGCTGGCTTATAGATCAGTCTGGGTTTAAAGGAAAAAGGTATGGAGACGCTGGTGTTCATGACAAGCAAGCGCTCGTATTAGTGAACCACGGCAAGGCTACTGGAAAAGAAATCCTGGAGGTAGCCCATAAGGTTCAAAATGCAGTATATGATCTTTATGGAATAAAGATCGACACTGAAGTTAATTTAATTGATCACTAAATAGTACCAATAAAAAACCAAGTGATAATTTATAGTTCTTGATTGTAAACCCTTGACTCTAATACGTATCTTTGCCTTATGGATTTGAAACTTATACTTATATCATTTGTCCTTCTATCACTCGCTTTTGCGGGTATCGCCATAAAAATATGGAGTAAAAAGGACGGTAAATTTGCGGGAACTTGTGCCAGTCAAAATCCGTATCTTAACAAAAATGGAGATGCCTGTGGCATGTGCGGAAAATTACCCGAAGAACAAGATTGTAACAACAATCAAGCAAAAGCCTAATTGCTATTTATGGAAATAGGTGCTCTCTTCTATGTTTTGGCAGGCTTTGCTATTTTGAATTCTGCGTTCCATATTTTTTTATCAAAAGTTGCTTACTACAAAGAACCCGAAGCACAAGGAAGCTTAAAAAAAGCAGTCTCTGTAATTGTTTGTTCCAAAAACGAGCAAGAAAATTTAAAAGTATTAATTCCTAAATTATTAGAACAAGACCATCCCAACTTTGAAATCATTTTAATAAATGACGCCAGTCATGATGACACCAAAAATGTCATTGAGGATTTCAGAGTAAAGGACCAACGCATCAAAATGGTAGATGTGGTCAATAACGAAAGCTTCTGGGGGAATAAGAAATACGCATTAACCTTAGGGATTAAGAAAGCGGTTAACGATCACTTAGTTTTTATTGATGCTGACTGCACTCCAAACAGTTCCCAATGGCTGTCCATAATGTCTAAACATTTTACAACAGATATAAAAATTGTTTTGGGATATAGCGGCTATAAAAAAGTTAACGATTCCCTACTCAATAAACTGATCCGATATGAAACGGTCTTGACCGCAATTCAATATTTCAGTTATGCGTTACATGGCAACCCATATATGGGCGTAGGCCGCAATCTAGCCTATACAGCGACTCGATTTTATGAAGTAAATGGTTTTATGGATCACATGAGAATACTCGGTGGAGATGACGATTTGTTTGTCAACCAAGCTGCGAACTCTGAAAACACTACCGTATCTTTAAATGAGGATTCCTTTACCAGCAGCCAGCCTAAGACGAACTGGTCTTCCTGGTGGAAACAGAAAAAAAGACATATCAATACAGCGTCGCATTACAAAAAAACCCATAAGCGTTCACTTGGTTTATTTTACATCTCTCAAATCGGATTTTTTATTTCGGTGATTTTGGGCTTGTTTTTTGGCCTTAACTGGATACTTATTGTATCCGTAATATTGGTGCGATATGTGGTATTTTGGGTGGTAATGAGCAAAGGCTTTTCACGTTTTCGCGAAAGCGATATCATCATGTTACTTCCCGTATTGGAATTAATTTTATTGGGTATTCAAATGGCACTATTTATTTCTAACATGGTGCATCGACCAAAACAATGGAACTAGTTAGTAATCCTTATTGATACGACTACATTATCATTAACTTTGTATTATGGAAGCAGTAAAAACATCAGAGGCACCAACTCAGAAAAAACCAAAATGGTTGCGAGTTAAATTACCAGTAGGCCAAAAATATAAAGAGTTAAGAAGTACCGTAGAAAAGTATGACTTACATACTATTTGTACTTCAGGTAGCTGTCCTAACATGGGAGAATGCTGGACCGAAGGAACAGCAACTTTTATGATTTTAGGAAATACATGTACGCGCTCTTGTGGCTTTTGTGGGGTAAAAACTGGCCGTCCGGATACCGTGGACTGGGCAGAACCAGAGAAAGTAGCGCGCAGCATTAAATTAATGGGCATCAAACACGGTGTGATAACCAGTGTAGATCGTGACGATTTAAAAGATATGGGATCCATTATCTGGAAAGAAACGGTCGCTGCGATAAGACGTATGAATCCAGAAACAACCTTAGAAACACTGATTCCAGATTTTCAAGGGAATACCAGAAACATAGACCGAATCGTAGAAGCAAATCCAGAAGTAGTTTCTCACAATATGGAGACGGTAAGACGACTTACTCGTGAGGTACGTATACAGGCTAAATACGATACCAGCTTAGAAGTGCTTAGATACTTAAAACAACAAGGCATTAAACGCACCAAATCGGGCATCATGCTAGGACTAGGGGAACTTGAAGAAGAGGTAATACAAACCATGAAAGATCTTAGAGATAACAATGTAGACATAGTTACCATAGGTCAGTATTTACAACCTTCTAAAAAACACTTGCCTGTAAAAGAATTTATCACTCCAGAACAATTTAAAAAATATGAAACTATAGGCCTAGAAATGGGCTTTAGACACGTAGAAAGTGGTGCCTTAGTAAGAAGTTCTTATAAAGCGCATAAGCATATCTTGTAAGCTATTTATAACCTTATAAATCCTTTAAAAACTAAGGATCAAATGACTATAGAGAAGCCATAGAACACATTGATTATTACCCTGTAGTGGGTGAAAATAAAAAAGCCCTCTAATTTATATATGGAATGAACTTCTTTTTGAAATCAGCGTATTGAAATACAACGACAAATAACACCACATATTACAAAAAGAATTAAACGATCAAATGCTGCGTTTAAGAATTAAAGTACAGCCTGCTCCAATAAGTAACAACTCTCTTCAATCTTTATTGGGAATGGCACTTTCTTTTTTTACCCATTTTAATATCTTTTTCAGGTTCTTAATAGCCAAGAGCGCAGGTCTATTGATCTATTCCTATTTAAACAAAAAACAAAGAATCATCAAAACCTCTTTAAACGATACATGGTAAAAATAAAAGTAGGCATCAACGGATTTGGGCGCATAGGACGTACTTTTTTAAGGAATGTTTTTAACCATCCACAAATGGAAGTAGTGGCTATCAACGATCTCGCTTCTAATGAAGTTATGGCGCATCTGTTAAAATACGATTCCATTCACGGTGTCCTCGATGCTGAGGTGAGCTTTGATGAAAACTCTATAAGCATTAATAAACATCAAATATCCTTTACACATTGCAGTGATCTCAATGATCTCAAATGGAAAAATGTAGATATAGTTATTGAAGCCACTGGAAAGTTTAAAACTAGGCCTGAACTACAAAAACATATAGACGCTGGAGCTTCTAAAGTAATTTTGAGCGCTCCTCCTATTGAGGACGATATAAAAACAGTGGTGTTAAGTGTTAATGAGCACATTTTGACTGACGAAGACCTTATTTTTTCCAACGCGAGTTGTACCACAAATAACGCAGCACCTCTCATTAAAGTAATGAATGAACTTTGCGGTGTAGAACAAGCCTATATCACCACAGTACACAGTTATACTTCAGACCAAAGCCTGCACGATCAGCCACATAAAGATTTACGCAGAGCACGTGCTGCAGGGCAATCTATAGTTCCCACTACAACTGGAGCGGCAAAGGCACTGACTAAAATATTCCCTGAATTGAGTAACGTAATAGGGGGCTGTGGCATACGCGTACCTGTTCCTAACGGAAGCCTTACCGACTTAACGATCAATGTAAAAAAAGATGTGAGTGTTCAGGAAATTAATGAGGCGTTTTACGCTTTCGCGAAAGCGAATCCTAACACCTTTTCCTACACTACTATTCCGCTTGTTTCCATAGACATATCAGGAAGTCCTTACTCCTGTATTTATGATTCTCAAATGACTAGTGTTATAGGCAGAATGGTAAAGATCATAGGCTGGTACGATAATGAAAGTGGGTATGCTAACCGACTGAAAGATATGGTACTGCACACACAAAAATTAAGTTCTAAGAACAACATATCGACCACCTTTAACTAAAGCATGTTAATGTCCTGTTTTAAATAACTGAATATATTTGTAATTATCAACTTCCGTTTTGTCTCTTTGTCTCCTACAAAACATTATTTTTTTTACTCCAGTTTTGGGGATACCTGACGCTTACTACAGAAAAAAAATGATGCCTCAAAACCTATAAATAAAAAAGGATCTCAAAAGAAATTTTACGAGATAGGGCTTGATGACATCATCCTCTAGCCTTTTAAAATTTACCAATTCTTTAAAAAACACAAAAGGCATTCACAAATTGCGAAATTTTATAAGAGCGGTTCCTTACCCACAAATTCTGTTTGAATAGGCAAATAGTAAAGATTTTTAAGTGCATACTTTTTCAATCTCATAAAATCCTTTTCTGTTGTGATGACTATTTTTTTGTTCCTAATAGTTTCAACTTCTTGCAACGAAAAATGATGATGATCACTATACTGTAAGTGTTCTAGTGTCAGGAAATTTTTTAAATACTTTAAAAGAGGTTTTGGATTTGCGATCCCTGTGACAACGGTGACCTGTTTACCCTTGAGTTCATTGATGGAAAGGCCATGATCTTGACCTTGAAGAGTTTTTGAATACGTTATGTAAGAAAAACATAGCTGTTGATTTGGAATCAGGTTCAGTTTTGTCTTAATTAGCTGTATTTCATGATTAGAAATATCCGGCGGACATTTAGTAACGATAATGGTTTGTGCCCGACGGGCTCCCTTACTAGATTCTCTTAAATTACCAGCAGGAAGCACATGGTCATCTACGTACAACAGGTCATATCTAGTCAATAAAACATAATGATGGGCTTTTACATATCTGTGTTGGAAGGCGTCATCAAGTAATATAACTTCTAACCGATGTTCTTTAAGAAGCCTTTCAATTCCTTCAACTCTTTTTTCACAAACCGCACTTACAATTAAGTCTTTAAATTTTCTTTTTATTTGTAGCGGCTCATCTCCTGCTTTCTCTGGTGAATCATTTTCAGAAATCTCCAAATAGCCAGAAGTAGTTCTACCATACCCCCGACTCAATACACCTATCTTTTTGCCCGTAAAATGTTTGATAAAAAACTCAATCATAGGGGTCTTGCCTGTTCCTCCAGTACTCAGATTACCAACAGCTATAATAGGAACCTCGTATTCCTTTTGCTTTAGAATCCCCTTATCAAAAGCATAATTTCGCAAGGAAGTGATCCCGTCATAAAAAACAGAAAAAGGATATAATAAAAGTCGTAACTCTTGCATGAGTTCAAAAGTAGGTTAATTTTACAACAGACATAAACATTACTATTATGAAGATTAAAGATGTTATAGCACATCTAGAAGTACTTGCTCCAAGATTTTATGCAGAAGACTTTGATAATACCGGGCTACTGACCGGAGAAAAAACCACCGATGTAACAGGGATCTTAGTAACACTAGATTGTTTAGAAAATGTAGTTGATGAAGCGATTGAAAACAAGTGTAACCTTATAGTAAGTTTTCATCCGATTATATTTTCTGGTTTAAAACACTTGCAGCCTAATGACTATGTGCGCAAGGCTGTTGTAAAGGCTATTAAGAACGATATCGCCATTTACGCAACACATACCGCTTTAGACCTTGCAAAGGGCGGGGTGAGTTATAGGATGGCTCAAGAAATGGGACTGAAGAATGTTACCACATTAATTCCCAAGACCCAACTCATTAAAAAACTAGTTACTTACATACCCACGGACGATTTTGAAAAGGTGAAAGAGGCTCTTTTTACAGCTGGAGCCGGAGCATTAGGCAATTATTCAGAATGTAGTTTTTCTAGCATTGGTCAAGGTACTTTTAGAGGAAATGAAATGAGTAATCCTCAACTAGGGGAGGCATTAAAAAGAAATACGGTTTCAGAAAAGGAACTTTCTATGACCTATTTACCCCATTTAGAAGCTGCCGTAAAAGCTGCCTTAATAAATTCTCATCCTTATGAAGAGGTCTCTTTTGAGATTTCCACCTTAGAAAACAGTTATCAAAACATCGGAATGGGGGTTATTGGTGAATTACCAAAAGCCGTATCGATAGAGGATTTTTTAATAAAAACAAAGTCTGTGTTCCAAACTGGGGTTGTAAAACATTCCTTTTCACAAAAGAAAACCATCAAAAAAGTCGCTTTATTAGGGGGCTCAGGAGCATTTGCAATAAAACATGCCATGCAATCTGAAGCAGATGCCTACATCACTGCCGATCTAAAATACCACGATTTTTTTCAAGGTCAAGACCTCTTATTATGTGATGTAGGACATTATGAGAGCGAGCAGTTTACAAAAAACCTTTTACATGAATATCTTAAAGAAAAATTTAGTAATTTTGCAGTCCTTTGTGCACAAGCGCGAACAAACCCAGTTAATTATTTTTAAAAGATGGCAAAAAAGACCGAGGCTACTGTAGAAGATAAGTTAAGAGAACTTTACAACCTACAATTAATCGACTCTAGAATTGATGAAATACGCAACGTGCGTGGTGAATTACCTCTAGAAGTACAAGATCTTGAAGATGAAGTAGAAGGATTAAAAACTCGATTGTCTAAATTAGACGCTCATTCTGATGACCTTATTGAAAAAATTAGGTCCAAAAAGAATTTGATCGAGGAGTCTAAAGCTCTTGTTACTAAATATACAGATCAACAAAAAAATGTGCGTAACAACCGCGAGTTCAACTCTCTTTCTAAAGAAATAGAATTTCAAGAACTAGAAGTGGAGCTTGCTGAAAAGCACATACGTGAATTCAAAGCGCAAATCGAACAACAAAAAGAAGTGATCGACAAAAGCAAGGAACGCCTTGATGAAAGAGCTAACCACTTAAAACACAAAAAATCTGAACTTGCAGAGATTCTTAAAGAAACTCAAAAAGAAGAAGAAACACTTATGAAAATGAGTGACGATTACTCCCAGTCAATAGAAGAAAGATTGATCAAAGCGTACACTCGAATAAGAACAAGTGTGAAAAATGGCCTAGCCGTTGTCCCTATTGAAAGAGGTGCCTCGGGTGGTTCTTATTTTACCATTCCACCTCAAGTACAAGTGGAAATTGCAAGTCGCAAAAAAATAATCACTGACGAACACTCAGGAAGGATTCTTGTCGACGCAGCTTTAGCTTATGAACAAGTAGAGCAAATGGATAAAGTATTTGCTAAAATATAGCAGCGATTTATTGTATTGAAAAATCCCTTTATCTACTCTGATAAAGGGATTTTGTTATTTAACCCTTTTTTAATACTCTTCTCGTTATTCTCAGCATATTTTTATACCTACAATAACATAGATATGAAAATAATACCGTTCTTCACGCTGCTGCTCATGGCATCAACATGCGCTGATTCAGACAAAGGGATTGAACAAGCAATAAATACTGAACCAATACAAGTGCCTTCTCAAAATGGCATGCAACGCGCCTACTTTGCCAGTGGGTGTTTTTGGTGTGTAGAAGAAATATACGAAGGTGTAAAAGGTGTCAATGAATCTATATCTGGCTATTCTGGAGGGCATACAAAAAACCCAACCTATGAAGACAGCAATACTGGTAAAACTGGTCATGCTGAAGCTAATGAGGTCGTTTATGACCCACAAGTCGTTTCTTTTAAAACACTGGTAGACGTTTATTTTGCCTCACAAAATATCGAGCAATTGAATGGACAAGGACCAGATAACGGTTCTCAATACAGGAGCATCCTTTTTTATCAAAATGATAATGAAAAAAAGATTATTGAAGCTAAAATCGCTGCGCTTACTCAAGAAGGATTTAAGGTGGCTGCTGAAGTGAAGCCGTTTATTAAGTTTTGGAGAGCCGAAGATTATCACCAAGATTATGCTCAACTACATCCTTCTCAAGCCTATATAAGAGGTGTTTCTATACCTAGATTTAAAAAGTTTGCAGCAAAAATGCCCGAGCTGATTAAAGATAGTGTCAAGCACTAATCAACCATTCCAAAATAGTACCCCATATACACAAGTGACAAAATGCTCAAAGTAACGATTCCCAAAAGAGAAATTGCCCTCATGATAAATTTAGGTCGATGCTCTTCCGGGAATTTTTTTCTTGTTACCAATCTATAATTTAAAGTGGCAACAATAGGTGCAAATAGAAAAGACAGAACAGTAGCAATATCTACGAGTAACAGAAAACCTTTAGGGTTACCACTTAACCCATAACAAAGACTAAAACCTCCCAAAGCAGTAACACTTAAAGCAGCTAGATGCCACTTTTCATCAGTTACTACACCTGCTTTGAAAAGCACCTCGCTAGTTCTTTTTAAGGCCCTAGAATACCCGTCTAAAACGCCTAGACTTGTACCGTACATGATACAAAAAGCAGCAGTTGCAATAACATAATACGACCATTCTCCCATGGCAGCAGTAAATAAATGAATAACTTGATTAGCAAACCCTGCACTTCCCGAAATAATAACCGTATCCGTTCCATACACTAAATAAGAACCCAATGTGAGAAACATCACTGCAAGAACCGCACTGATCCAATAACCTAAAGCAAATTCACGAGTTGCCTCTTTGACAGAAGATTGATAACCAGAGGCTTTTTGCTTCTCCAGCGTCCAAAGGCTGTTCCATGTACTTAAATCTACCGCTGTAGGCATCCATCCCATAAGTGCAATAGCGAAAGGAAGGGTGCCAATAGACCATATTTCAGGAGCTTCAAATTGATCTGATGGCGCAGCCGATCCTTTATAAAGAACAAGAATAAAAGAAATGGCCACGCCTAAAATCATTACCAAACCAACTAATTTAATAAAACCATCCAAAAATTGATACTTCCCCCAGGCAAGTATCAAGAAAGAAGACCCTATAATCAATAGAAGAGGTAACAACCTATAAGCAGTTTCATGGAGCTGAAACAGTTCCTGCATAAAAACAGCAGTCACTTGAAAAACTGCTGCACTCACAAAAAACAAGCTCACCACCATCACCAAAAAATAAGTGAGAATAGCCCATTTACCTAAGCTCCTATAACCGTCGATAAGGCTCTCACCTGTTCCTGCTGCATAACGGGTTCCGTACTCAAAAAATGGGTATTTTAAAATATTAATACCCACTATCACCAGTAAAAAACCAAATCCATATATCATTCCAGCACGAGTGCTTTGCACCAAGTGACTGACTCCTATAGCAGTACTCGCAAATAGCAAGCCTGGACCTAAAACCTTGAAGAATCGATTCATATAAGCAATATAAAAATATTTTGAGGAGTTGGTTAAATTTCGCTTTCGCGAAAGCGAAATTAAAGCTCCATTCATTTCAACACGAAAGCGTTATAGTTACATATTATAGTTTTAAATTAATGAATCTGTTGATTATAAACGATTTTTAATTATGTTTGTCTCGTTATGTCAATAAATAATAATTTCAGAACTAATAATAATCCTTAGCTAATGTAGGGTAGTCTCTGATATTTAAAATATTCAAAAGGTCTACTTCTCAAGTAGGCCTTTTTTCATTTAAAAAATTAAAATTATGTGTGGTATTGTAGGAATGTTTCGGCTGAAGAAAGACAGTCAAGAGCAGCGAGAAAAAATCTTAGAGTTATCTAAAAAATTAAGACACAGAGGTCCAGATTGGTCAGGAATCTATTGTGGGGATCATGCGATCCTGGCTCATGAGAGATTAACTATTGTAGACCCGCAATCTGGAGGGCAACCCCTTTACAGTCCTGACGGAAAAGTTGTTTTGGCAGTAAACGGCGAAATTTATAACCATCAAAACATACGTGATCAATACCCCAATTATGATTTTAAAACAAAATCTGACTGTGAGGTCATTCTTGCTTTATACCAGGATAAAGGAGTTGATTTTATGGATGAGCTCACCGGTATGTACGGTTTTGCGCTTTATGATATAGAAAAAGATGTTTACTTGTGCGCAAGAGATCATCAAGGAATGATCCCTCTGTATTACGGTTATGATGAGCTAGGTCAGTTTTACGTCGCTAGCGAGCTCAAAGCACTGGAGGGAACTTGTAACCAGATCGCTCCATTCCCTCCGGGACATTATTATTATAGTGACACTGTTGCGTTTACTAAATGGTACGACAGGGACTGGAAAGATTATGATGCCGTTAAAAACAATACAAGCTCTGTAGCCGATTTAAAAAAAGCAATGGAAGAAAGTGTTCACAGACATTTAATGAGCGACGTACCCTACGGCGTATTGCTCTCTGGAGGCCTAGACAGCTCTATTGTTAGTGCTGTTGCAAAAAAATACGCTTCTAAACGAGTAGAATCTGGCGACCATGCAGATGCCTGGTGGCCCCAATTGCACTCTTTTGCTATAGGATTAGAAGGAAGCCCTGACCTTGCTGCTGCACAAGTAGTTGCAGACCATATAGGTACCGTACACCACAGTGTGAATTTTACTATTCAAGAAGGACTCGATGCGATCAAAGACGTCGTTTATTTCTTAGAAACCTATGATGTAACTACCATCAGAGCCTCTACTCCTATGTATTTACTCGCAAGAGTAATTAAATCAATGGGAATTAAAATGGTGCTTTCTGGAGAGGGAAGTGATGAACTATTTGGAGGCTATTTATATTTCCACAAAGCTCCCAATGCAGAAGAGTTCCACAAAGAAACTGTACGCAAACTGGATACCCTGCACCTTTATGACAACCTAAGAGCAAATAAATCTTTGGCGGCATGGGGAATTGAAGGCAGAGTACCCTTTTTAGATAAAGAGTTTATGGATGTGGCCATGCGTGTCAACCCTAAAGATAAAATGTGTGGAAATGGCAAAATGGAAAAACACCTATTACGAGAAGCATTTGAAGATGACCTTCCTACAAGCGTCGCTTGGAGACAAAAAGAACAGTTCAGTGATGGCGTGGGGTACAGCTGGATCGATACTTTAAAAGAAGTAGTTGAAAATGTGGTAACAGATGAGATGATGGAAGCTGCTCCTTTTAAATTTAAGATCAATCCGCCGCAAAGCAAGGAAGAATATTATTACCGCAGTATCTTCTCTGAGCACTTTCCTAGCGATGCCGCTGCCAACTGTGTACCTTCCTTAAAATCAGTAGCTTGCTCTACACCGATTGCCTTGGAATGGGATGAAGCATTTAAGCATATGAATGATCCCTCTGGACGTGCAATAAGTGGCGTTCACGACAAAGGTTATTAAAATCATCTAAAATAGTTGCGCCTTTCAATTACCGTGATTACTTTTGACACATAATGAAAAGAACTAATCATACATGGTGGTGGAATTATACAGCTCAACAGCCGTAAAGTTGCCCGTATGTTTTTAATAAACTTAAAAGGTCTACTTAACGGTAGGCCTTTTTTCTTTTAACTAGTATGGAACCCTCATTAAGAATGAATCACATTCAAGACACCTTTACACCTCGCAGTACACAACAAGTCATCCTTGCAGATACGCTTACTCCTGTTGCTATCTACATGAGGTTACGCGATCGCTATCCCAATAGTATTCTTTTGGAGAGCAATGAATATGGACAACGCAGCAATAGTTATTCTTTTATATGTTGTAATCCAGTAGCCACTTTTGAGGTAAATAAGAAAGCAATTAAATCGAGTTTCCCAGACCACTCCTTCACATCACAAGAATATTCATCTGCTTTTGACCTCACTTCTGGATTGAATGAATTTAAAAACTCATTTGCTCAAGTTGAAAATGAGTTTCCTTTTCCGACCAATGGTCTTTTTGGCTACCTAAGTTATGATGCGGTACAACTATTTGAAGAACTGGAATTTCGCTTTCGCGAAAACGAAACCGACAATATCCCTCTCGCTCATTACCAAGTGTTTCAAAATGTAATGGCTTTTGATCACTACCATAACCAGTTGTATGTTTTTGATCATTCTTATGCTAATCATGAATGCAAACTAGAAGAGCTACTAGCGGTCATTAATCATAGGGATGTAGCTCACTACAGTTTTAAGTGTACCGAAGAGGAGACTTCAGAAATGAAAGATGATGATTTTAGAGAACTGGTAAGGAAAGGAAAAGAGCACTGCCATAGAGGTGACGTTTTTCAAATCGTGCTCTCTAGAAGGTTTGAACAAGCCTTTCAAGGAGATGATTTTAATGTGTACCGACAGTTGCGAGCCATTAATCCTAGCCCGTATTTATTTTATTTTGATTACGGTGATTTTAGAATATTTGGGTCTTCTCCAGAAGCACAATTACTAATTTCTGGAACCAAAGCCAGTATTCAACCTATTGCAGGAACTTATAAAAGAACTGGAAACGATACCGCTGATTTAAAAGCTGCAGAGGAATTAAAAAAGGATCCCAAAGAAGCAGCAGAACATATGATGCTGGTAGATCTCGCCCGAAATGACTTGAGTCGCCATGCAAAAAATGTGGTGGTAGAGGATTATCAAAATATTCACTTTTATTCTCATGTTATTCATATGGTAAGTAAAGTCAGTGGCCTCATAAATGAAAAGGATAAAATTCAACTTATTGGTGATACCTTTCCAGCGGGTACCTTAAGTGGCGCCCCTAAATTCAGGGCCATGCAATTGATCGATCACTATGAACAATCTTCGAGAGAATTTTATGGGGGCGCTTTAGGTTATTTAGGATTTGATGGTAATTTTAACCACGCCATTATCATTAGAAGTATCTTATCAAGAAAAAACAAACTGCTATTTAGAGCGGGAGCCGGTGTTGTAGTAGAAAGCAATATAGAAAACGAAACTCAAGAAGTCTATCATAAAACCAATGCACTGAGAAGTGCTATAAACAAAGCAAATTAAAATTATGAAAACAATTAAAATAGTAAGTGGCATTTTATTTATTTCAACAATACTTTTTTCTTGTCAAACGGATAAGAAAGACCTTATTGATGTCAAAATTATCGAAAAAGATGGCCTAGAAAACATGACGTACCTCCCCCATTTGGAGTTTAAAGAAATAAAAGATAGCGCACTATTCCTTTTTGATGAGAAAGATTACTACCGAATTTTTACAAGCGAAATAAAAGTGACCCTGCCTATTTATCAAAATGATATTATAAAAGTAAGGGTTTTTACTAGAAGCCAATTTGTTGACAACAGAAATGAATATGGATTTTTAGTTCGAACGTACAGTAAAGATGGCAAAATTAAAGATGAAATGGTGATCGCATCTACCATAGGTGATCTAAGCTGTGAAGGGAAAATAACTTCTGACCTTAGGATTGTCACCTATTGCCCTGAAGGTGAAAAAACAATTGCCCAAATTGAAAAAGATGGGTCAATAAAAACCTTAGAAAATGAGTAAGAATATCTTATTAATAGATAACTACGATTCTTTTACGTACAATCTTGTTCACTACTTAGAGGAATTGGGCACGCAACTTACGGTGGTGCGCAATGACAAAATCACCCCTCAAGAATGTGAATCCTATGACGCTATCGTGCTTTCTCCAGGACCGGGAATCCCAAGTGAAGCGGGCAATCTGATATCGATTATTCATCATATGAAAGATAAAAAACCTCTTTTAGGGATTTGCCTAGGACATCAAGCCATTACCGAGGTCTTTGGCGGGAAAATCATCAATCTTGAAAAAGTATATCATGGGGTTGCTACGCAAATGTCACATTATGGAAATGAAATTTTTAACGATATAGATGCAGACTTTGAAGCGGGTCGTTACCATTCGTGGGCTGCTGAAAATGATAGCTTTCCTGCTGTTTTAGAAATCACTGCCACCGATCAACAAGGACAGATTATGGCATTAAAGCACAAAGAATTACCTATATATGGCTTACAATTCCATCCAGAAAGTATCATGACACCTCAAGGAAAAACCATGCTGAAGAACTTTATAGCAACCTTATAGAATGAAGGATATCTTAAATGAATTGTTTCATCACGGCACACTTTCAAGAAAAGCGGCTTATGATATACTGACAGCCATTACCAGCGGCACGGTTAACGATGCACAAATAGCAGCTTTCCTTACTGTTTATGGAATGCGCAGTATCACCGTACAAGAGCTCGCTGGATTTAGAGATGCCATGCTAGAGCAAGCAAATCTCATTGATTTAAAAGAGTTCCATCCTATAGATTTATGTGGCACTGGCGGTGATGGAAAAAACTCTTTTAACATAAGCACAATCGCTAGTTTTGTTACTGCTGGAGCAGGTATTCCCGTAGCAAAACACGGTAACTACGGTGTGAGTTCAGTAAGTGGCTCGTCAAATGTAATGGAACACTTAGGATTTGTTTTTTCCAATGATCATGATGTTTTAAAAAAGCAAATTAGCGCAGCAAACATTACATTTTTACACGCACCACTTTTTCATCCAGCGATGAAAGCAGTTGCACCCATTAGAAAACAACTAGGTGTGAAAACTTTTTTCAATATGCTAGGACCTTTAGTCAATCCAGCAAAACCAAAATTACAAAGCGTAGGTGTTTTCAATTTACAACTTGCCCGCAACTATGAATACCTTTTTCAATCGGAAACTGATAAAAAATATGCCATTATACACGCACATGAAGGCTATGATGAAGTCAGTCTTACTGGCAAAGTGAGACTTGCTAGAAATAATGGGGTAAGCGATTTATCTCCTGTAGATTTTGGCATGCATCTTTTAAATCCATCTGATATTTACGGTGGAGAAACCGTTGAAGACGCTGCTCATATTTTTATGAATGTTCTTAATAATAAAGCTACTGCTCCTCAAAAAAATGTAGTGATCGCAAATGCTGCAACAGCTATTTCAGTGGCAAAAGATATAGAAATTATAGAAGCAGTAGCACTAGCTAGAACATCTTTGGAATCTGGGAAAGCTCTGGAAAGCTTTAAAAAACTAATGGAACTCAACTAGTAACGGCCTAACGCATTTTGTAAAACAATCAAGGGGGGAAGCTGTTCTACCCAAAAAACAAAACATGGAAGACATCCTTAAAAAAATAATTGCTCAAACCACTCAAGATCTAAAAGCTAGAAAGAAAACGACCTCTCTTTCTGAGTTAAGAGACATGCCCGCCTATTCCAGAAAAGTAATTTCATTGTACCAAAGCCTAAAAAACGGCAGCGGTATTATAGCCGAACACAAAAGACAAAGCCCTAGCAAAGGTTCTTTTAAATGTCCTAGGAGCCTTGAAGAAGTCGTAAAGGGGTATGAAAAGGCTGGAGCAAGTGCCATAAGCTGTTTGACCGATCAGCCCTTTTTTGGCGGCACATTACAAGATTTAATCAATGCTAGAGCTGTATTGAACATTCCAATATTGCGTAAAGATTTCATGATAGATTTATATCAAGTTCATGAAGCAAAAGCATTTGGTGCAGACGCTATTCTTCTTATAGCAGCCTGTTTGAATAACGAAGAGCTTAAGACGATGTCGTTAGAGGCGATGAATTTAGGATTGGAGATTCTTTATGAAGTGCACGATTTAGAAGAACTCACTAGAATAAAAGAGGTTACAGATGCATTTGCTATTGAAAAATATGTGATAGGTGTCAACAATCGAGATTTGAAACGATTCCAAACAGATATTCAAAACAGTAACAACCTATTACCTCACTTTCCTCCAGGTGTTATCGCCATATCAGAAAGTGGCATTTCAAATCCAGAAGTGGTGAAGGAACTTAGGACTTTAGGCTTTCAAGGCTTTTTAATAGGTGAAAACTTTATGAAAACAGAGCAGCCTGGAGCAAGTTGTGAGCAATTTATAAAAGCGATCAACTCATGATGATTAAAGTATGCGGTATGCGCGACATAGAAAACATCAACCAGTTACAGGAATTGGACATAGACTTCATGGGGCTTATACGTTACCCAAAATCCAAGAGGTTTGTCTCTGATGAGCAAAGAGAAAAAATAGCTCAACAAACCATGAACAAAGGAACGGTCGGTGTTTATGTAAACGAAACCTTTGAAAACATCCTTCAAGATATCATCCCTTTAGAATTAGATGTTATTCAATTACACGGCGATGAAGATGTCGCTTTCGCGAAAGCCTTACTAGAAATAGATCTTAAAATATTTAAAGCCTTTCAAATCACAGAAGGTTTTGATTTTGATGGTTTAACAGAGTGGCAAGAGCTCGCAAAAACCTATCAAGGAAAATTATTCTTTTTGTTTGACACAGCAACGCCAGATTATGGTGGTAGTGGCAAGAAATTTAATTGGCTTATTCTCGACTCCTATAAAGGAGAAGTTCCCTTTTTATTAAGTGGAGGCATTTCAAAAAGTGATGCTGAACCCATTAAAAAAATAAACCACAAAATGTTTTTAGGAGTAGATCTCAACTCAAAATTTGAGTCAGATCCTGGTCTTAAAAACATAGCAGAATTAAAAACATTCATAGAAAAACTAAGAAAATGAGCTATCAAGTAGATGAAAAAGGATTTTATGGAGAGTTCGGTGGTGCATTCATTCCAGAATTGCTCTATCCTAATATTGAAGAACTTCAAGAAAATTATCTGGAGATTGAAAAATCACCAGAGTTTCAAAAAGAGTTTCATCAATTGCTTAAAGATTACGTAGGTCGGCCTACACCACTCTTCCTAGCAAAACGGTTATCAGCTAAGTATGGTGCCGAAATCTGGTTAAAACGAGAAGATTTATGTCACACTGGTGCACATAAA
The DNA here is from genome assembly GCF_018401815.1 of Nonlabens sp. Lineage (GTDB taxonomy): Bacteria > Bacteroidota > Bacteroidia > Flavobacteriales > Flavobacteriaceae > Nonlabens. The sequence continues at coordinate 289,922 of NZ_JAGYKG010000002.1, read as the reverse complement.
ATTAACAATACCATTGGACAGATCCTACTTGCTGAACAACTAGGCAAGAAAAGAATCATTGCAGAGACAGGTGCCGGACAACACGGTGTAGCCACTGCTACGGTTTGTGCGTTAAAGGGCCTGGAGTGTATCGTCTACATGGGTGAAAAAGACATCAAACGTCAAGCGCCTAATGTTGCCCGTATGAAAATGCTAGGAGCAACAGTACGACCTGCTACCAGTGGTTCTAAAACTTTAAAGGATGCTACTAACGAAGCCATGCGCGACTGGATCAACAACCCAGAAAACACCCATTATATCATAGGTTCTGTAGTGGGACCACATCCATATCCAGATATGGTAGCTCGTTACCAATCGGTTATTTCTCAAGAGATCAAAAACCAAATGCAAGGCTTGCCAGATTATGTAATTGCCTGTGTGGGTGGTGGATCAAATGCCATGGGTGCTTTTTATCATTTTCTAGATGATCAAGAAGTACAGTTAATAGGTGTAGAAGCCGCTGGTCTAGGTATTCATACCAATAAAACAGCAGCTACCTTGACCTTAGGAACTCCGGGGGTATTACACGCCAGTCGTTCGATCATGATGCAAGATAAAGATGGACAGGTGGTCGAGCCGCACAGTATTTCTGCTGGATTAGATTACCCTGGAATAGGTCCTGCTCATGCTTGGTTAAAAGTATCTGAACGGGCACGATATATGGCAGTAACTGATGCCGATGCGCTTATCGCAGCCGTAGAAGTAAGCCGTATGGAAGGAATTATTCCTGCTTTAGAAACCGCTCATGCCTTTTCGGTATTGAAAGACTTGGAGTTAAAACCTACCGACCGAGTAGTGATCAACTTATCTGGTCGTGGTGATAAGGATATGAACACCTATATGGAGGAGTTGAATTTGCTTTAAATTTTTATCCTTTCTAAAAACCTAATTTCTTCCTTAGGTGAAGGAAGAACAAACACATCAATCCATCGCAGGTGATCCTTTCAAAAAGGTCACTGACTTCATCCTGAATCCATGTAATGAGCAGGTAAAAAAAGAGGAATGCATTATGAAAAACAAACTCACAGAATTGCTCCAAAACAAGCCTGAAGGCTTATTAAATATATTCTATACCGCTGGATATCCTCAATTAGAAGATACCACTACCCTACTAACTGCCTTAGAATATTCTAAAGTAGACCTAGTGGAAATAGGAATACCATTTAGTGACCCATTAGCTGATGGCCCTACTATCCAAGAAAGTAGTAAAATTGCTCTAGAAAACGGTATGTCTATAGAGAAATTATTTTCTCAATTAGAAAAGCATACGGTAAAAGTACCTTTGCTGTTAATGGGGTATTGGAACCCCGTAATGCAATACGGGTTGGAAGCATTTTGCAAGCGCTGTCATGAGGTTGGAGTAGATGGTTTGATCGTACCTGACTTACCCATGTCCATTTACCAGACCGAATTTAAAGAAGTGTTTGAAAAATACCACATCAGCAATATATTTTTAGTAACTCCGCAAACATCAGATAAGCGTATTCGAGAAATAGATAAAAACTCTAACGGGTTTATCTACGCTGTAAGCTCTGCAAGTACGACAGGTTCTAAAACCGACTTTTCTGCAGCGGCAGACTATTTAGGTAAACTCAAGGGAATGAACCTTAACACTCCTATTCTTACAGGTTTTAACATCAAAAACAAACAAAACTTTCAAGACGCCTGTGAGTATGTGAACGGTGCTATTATAGGAAGTGAGTTTATCAGACAGATAACCGATGTAGAAGACATTTCTCATGCAGCTGCAACTTTTGTTGCCTCCATCAAATAATTCAAAAAGTCGATCAACGGGGGTGTTATTTAAAATTGAGTTAAAACCTACCAATAAAATAGGATAAACTTTAAATATTCACTTTTCAGACTTATGTTTGCACTCTAATGAAAAATAAAAACCTATACCATCATCATTCTTTTACTTACCATCAGGCGAGGTAAAAAGGTATGGATGTATTTCAAACATATTTAAAAACCGTCTGTTTCAGACGGTTTTTTTTGTTTTCTTAAATTAGAAAACCTTAACATATCTGTATACAGCTTAAACAACATTCTCCTATAGAATGGCAACAAAAATTATGATCAGAATAGCAGTACAAAAATCAGGAAGACTATCCGATAAATCTTTGCAACTTTTAAAAGATTGCGGAATCAAATTTGACAATGGTGGTCGCAAATTATCTACTCAAGCAAAAAATTTTCCTATGGAAATTCTTTTCTTACGTGATGATGATATTCCACAATATGTAGCAAATGGAGTTGCAGATTTAGGAATTCTGGGACTGAACGAAGTAGAAGAAAAAAATCAAAAAGTAGAGGTGATCAAACAACTAGGCTTTGCTGGTTGTAGGCTGTGCCTGGCCGTTCCAAAAGAGGTGACTTATACAGGTCTGGAATGGTTCCATGGTAAAAAAGTAGCCAGTAGCTATACGACCATCGTAAAAAAGTTCTTTGCCGATAAAGGTATCAATGCGACTACCGAAGAAATAGGCGGGTCTGTAGAAATTGCTCCAGGAATAGGGCTGGCCGAAGGTATTTGTGATATCGTTTCTACGGGTTCTACCCTGCTCATGAATGGACTTAAAGAAGTAGAAACAGTGATGTATAGTGAAGCTGTTTTAATTTCTAATCCCAACCTGAACTCCGAGAAAAACGACTTGTTAGGCAAATTGCTATTCAGAATAGAAGCGGTTCAAAATGCTCAAAAAAACAAGTACATTTTACTTAACGCACCTAATGATAAGATTGATGAAATATCAGCACTTTTACCTGGTATGAAAAGCCCAACAGTCTTACCACTAGCTGAGGAAGGCTGGTCAAGTTTACATTCTGTTATTGAAGAAAATGACTTTTGGAATGTGATTGATCGGTTAAAAGAGGCTGGTGCGCAAGGAATATTAGTAAGTCCAATTGAAAAATTAATTGCCTAATGAAAATTATTTCTAATCCAGACTATTCGCAACAACAGCAATTATTAGAACGTCCTCAACAAGAACGCGCTCAAATGGAGACTGCTGTAAAAGACATCATTCAATTGGTTAGAGATAATGGTGACCAGGCCTTATTTGCTTTTGCAGAGAAATTTGACAAAGCAACACTTAGTGTTCTTAGAGTTACGGAAAAAGAAATTGAAAAAGCGAGCGAACAAATTGCTCCAGAATTGAAAGCAGCTATTCAAACGGCTTATCAAAATATTTACAAATTTCACGAAGCTAATTACACAAAGGAGTATCCGGTTATAGAAACCATGCCCGGAATGACCTGCTGGAGAAAATCCTTACCTATTCAAAAAGTAGGCTTGTATATCCCTGGTGGCTCTGCTCCTCTTTTTTCAACGGTTTTAATGTTGGCGATTCCTGCCAAAATAGCTGGTAATAAAAAAGTCGTTTTATGCAGTCCGACTGATGCTCTTGGCGCCATCAACCCTGCTGTATTGTACACCGCAAACCTTTGTGGAGTAACGGAGATCTATAAAGCTGGTGGAGCGCAAGCTATCGCTGCAATGACTTATGGAACGGAGAGTATTCCCGCAGTAGATAAAATTTTTGGACCTGGAAATGCCTTCGTCACTAAAGCCAAAGAACTGGCTCAACAACAAGGGGTAGCCATCGATATGCCCGCTGGACCGTCAGAAGTGTTAATCATCGCTGACAAAGATGCCAATCCAGCATTTGTAGCTTCTGATCTTCTTGCCCAGGCAGAACATGGACCAGATTCTCAGGTCATCCTTTTAACAGACTCATTGAGTTTAAGCGAGGCTGTGAATACCGCATTAGAAATACAACTAAGCACGCTTTCGCGAAAGCAAACAGCAGAAAAAGCTATTGAGAACAGCAAAACTATAGTCTTAGAAAACATAGAAGAATGCATCAATTGGTCGGATGCCTATGCACCAGAGCACTTGATTATAAATACTGTAAATGCTGACGAAGTAGCAGAACAAATTCAAGTAGCTGGTTCAATTTTTATAGGTTCTTATACCTGTGAAAGTTTAGGAGATTATGCCAGCGGAACCAATCATACCCTGCCTACTTATGGATATGCCCGCAATTACAGTGGTGTGTCGGTGGATAGTTTTGTAAATAAGGTTACTTATCAAAAAGCCACCGCTCAAGGTATCAAAAACTTAGGCCCAGCCGTTGAGCAAATGGCAGCTGCAGAAGGTCTTGACGCACATAAAAATGCGGTGTCTATTCGATTAAAGAGCATTGAGAATAACAAATAAAAGATTCTGCATCAACTGCGGAACGACACAATAGAATGAAATTTAACTTAGAAAACATAGTCCGTAAGAATATCTGGAATTTGCAGCCGTATTCTAGTGCGCGTAGCGAATTTAACCTGTATGGTAATGGGAAAAAAGAGTTGACCTTACTGGATGCAAATGAGAATCCTAAAGGAGATTTGAATAGGTACCCAGACCCATTGCAGTCTTCGATTAAAGAAGAACTCGCAAAACAGAAAAATATTGCTACAAGCCAAATTTTTGTTGGTAATGGGAGCGACGAGGCCATTGATTTATTGTACCGTATTTTCTGTGAACCAGGAAAAGACAGCGTTATTACCTGCCCTCCTACTTATGGAATGTATGAAGTGAGTGCCGCAATTAACAATATAGAAGTAGTTCAAATTGATTTAAGTAAATCTTTTGAACTTGATCTCGACGGAATCATGAACAGTCCTGCTTTTGGAACATCAAAATTACTATGGATTTGTTCTCCTAATAACCCTACAGGAAATGCACTTCTTAAAGCCGATTTAAAGCACGACTGGGAAGCACAAAACTACACCCGTGGCGGAATGATGGACATGCCATTTGCACCAGAGTTTGAAGCTGAAATGCTAGAAAATCAACGCCAATTGGATCGGTTATTTGGTGCTTTTAATGGTATTATAGTCGTTGACGAAGCCTATCAAGATTTTACAGAGAATAGGAGTTTTATTAATAGATTAGAAGATTATCCCAATCTAGTAGTGTTACAAACCATGTCTAAAGCTCATGGACTCGCTGGAGCACGAGTGGGTTTTGCCTTTGCCTCAACAGAAATTATAGAGCTGTTCAATAGAACAAAGCCTCCTTATAATGTAAATGAACTCTCACAGAAAGCTGTTTTAGCAAGGCTACTGCAATTTGATCAAACTCAAAATGACATCCAAGAAATCATCACTAACAGAGATGTTCTTGCTGAACATTTAAAAAGTTTTGACTTTATCAAAGAAGTCTATCCCAGTGAAGCAAACTTCTTACTAGCACAAGTAGAAAACGCTACTGAAGTTTATAATTACCTGCGCGATAACGAGGTGATCATACGCAATCGCAGCAGTCAGATAGCCGATACATTGAGATTTACAGTAGGAACCAGAAAAGAATGTGAAGAAGTGATTCAAGCGTTAAGCGCATTTAAAAAGAATTAGAATAATTAAAACCGAAGCCATTCCACAAAGGCTTGACCTATGAAAAAAGTATTATTTATAGACCGAGATGGTACGATTGTAAAAGAACCACCAGTAGATTATCAACTGGACAGTTATGAGAAGCTGGAGTTTTTGCCTATGGCGATCACTCAATTGCACCGCATCGCTAGAGAACTGGATTATGAACTCGTCATGGTAACTAATCAAGATGGTTTGGGAACAGATAGTTTTCCTGAAGATACCTTCTGGCCCGTTCATAATTTAATGATGAATGTCTTAGAAAATGAGGGCGTCCACTTTAGTGACGTATTGATAGACCGCTCTTTTCCGGAACAAAATGCGCCTACTCGCAAGCCAGAAACTGGTTTAATGACTCATTACATTAAAGGTAATTACGACTTGAAGAATAGTTTTGTTATCGGTGATCGCAACAGCGATATGCAGCTTGCAAAAAATCTAGGTTGTAAAGGGATTCAATTACCATCGATTACGGATACTACAGAATTTGAAGATGAGTTGGTTGTTTTAAAAACGGATTCTTGGAAAGAGGTTTTTGAATTTCTACGTGGTCAACCTCGTAAAGTGCAGGTGACTCGTAAAACCAATGAAACTGATATCAACATTGTTTTGAACCTGGATGGCTCTGGAAACGGAACCATTGATACCGGATTAAAATTTTACGATCACATGCTGGAGCAATTGCAACGTCATGGATCGCTAGATTTGGACATTAAGGTAACCGGTGATTTAGAAATAGACGAGCACCACACTATAGAAGATACGGCGATTGCTTTAGGTGACGCTTTCGCGAAAGCTTTATCCTCAAAAAAAGGAATCAATAGATATGGCTTTTTACTGCCTATGGACGACTCCCTAGCACAAGTGGGAATAGACTTTGGTGGACGACCATGGATTGTTTGGGAAGCCGATTTTAAACGCGAATATGTGGGCGATATGCCTACAGAATTGTTCTTTCACTTCTTTAAATCATTCAGCGATGCCGCAAAATGCAACCTGAACATGAAAGTAGAAGGAGCTAACGAACACCACAAAATCGAGTCCCTTTTCAAAGCATTTGCTAAGGCTATAAAAATGGCCGTAAAACAAACTGGCGACGGTAAATTACCCAGCACAAAAGGAACTTTATGATTGCGATTGTAAAATATAATGCAGGTAATATAGGTAGCGTAACGAACGCGCTGCATCGCTTATGCATTGAAAACAAAGTTACTGATGATCCTGCAGAATTACAGGCGGCAGACAAGGTGATCTTTCCAGGCGTAGGTGAAGCTGGAACAGCCATGAAATACTTGCGAGAACGCGGACTGGACAAGGTCATAAAAGAATTAAAACAACCTGTATTAGGAATTTGTCTGGGAATGCAATTGATGTGCCATCACAGTGAAGAAGGGAATACCGATTGTTTAGGCATTTTTGATTCACCGGTTAAATTATTCCGCCCTTCGAGAGCTCTTCGACAAGCTCCAAGTGGCAACTCTCAAGGCGAAAAAGTACCGCATATGGGATGGAATTTCTTAAACACTGACGATCAGTTAGAGCATAACGAATCTGATCCTAGCGAAAATCTAAAATCAGGAATCCTGGATCCGAGATCGCTCCTGATGCAAGGCCTAGCAAAGCAAGCAGATGTGTACTATGTGCATTCATACTATGCTGAAATTTGTGAGCATACGATTGGGATTTGTAATTATATCCTACCTTTTAGCAGTATGTTGCAAAAGGATAACTTTTATGCCACTCAATTTCACCCAGAGAAAAGTGCTGGGGTGGGTGAGCAGATTTTAAAGAATTTTATAAGCCTACCCTAAATCCCTTCCTAGGGAAGGGACATCTAAACTTTAAAAATAAAAATTAGATCGTATATCATATTAAAAGAGCCCCAGGCAAGTTGAATAGTTTAAATAAATATGGAGCATGAGTCATAGTCATTCGTCATTCGTCACGAGCGAAGAGAGCAGTCATAAGTCGCGCAGCATGCGTATCATACCAGCAATAGATATCATAGACGGTAAATGCGTGCGCCTTTCACAAGGTGATTACAACCAAAAAACGGTTTATAACGAGGACCCTCTGGAGGTGGCTAAAGAATTTGAGGCCAACGGGATTATACACCTGCACTTAGTAGATCTGGATGGTGCCAAAAGCAGCCATGTGGTGAATTGGAAAATATTAGAGCGTATCGCTAGTCAGACTGGTTTGCAGATTGATTTTGGCGGTGGCGTAAAAACCGATGAAGATATCAACGTGGTATTTGAAAGTGGTGCAAAACAAGTTACTGGCGGCAGTATTGCCGTTAAAGATGCCGCTAGATTTGAAGGGTGGATTTCCAACTATGGAAGTGATAAAATCATCTTGGGTGCTGATGCAAAAGACGGCATGATTGCAACACATGGATGGTTAGAAAGTAGTGAATTAGAAGTGGTTTCCTTTATAACCGAATGGAACAAAAAAGGAATCGAATACATCATTTGTACCGATATTGCAAAAGACGGCATGCTGGCTGGAGCTAGTTACGAGCTGTATGAGAAGATTCTCGAGTTAAATAAACATAGCGAGGGCGCAAAGGAGATACCACATCAAGTTCGCAATGAGATCAAATTAATCGCTTCTGGTGGTGTTGCGGTGGTGGATGATTTACATCGCTTACGCGAAATGGGGTGTGAAGGAGCTATTGTTGGTAAAGCATTTTATGAAGGCAGGATATCCTTTAAAGAATTGAGAGAATTTGTATAGCGACCGGCTGACCTATCAACTTTTAAAAGTAAGTGATCTGCAAGAATTTCATGCCTTGCATAGCATCCCTGAAGTAGATCAATTCAATACCATGGGAATACCTGGAAGTATAGAAGTCTCTCAGCAATTACTAAATGACGCCATTAAAGAACAAAAGAAAAAAGAGGTCAACAAACTCACCTATTCCATCAAATTGAAAGAGACTAAGGATTTTATTGGGATTTGCGGTATCATAAAGAGCTCTAAAAAATATGCTAAAGCAGAATTGTGGATGAAGTTTCATCCTAAGTTCTGGAATAATGGTTATGCTACGGAGACCGTTCAGACACTTTTAAAAGCCTGTTTTGAAGAACACCAACTTCATAGAGTTGAAGCTGGATGTGCCATTGAAAATCAGGCTTCCAAACGAGTGCTAGAAAAAGGTGGCTTTGTTGTAGAAGGAATACAAAGAAAAAATTTGCCTTTAAAAAGTGGCTGGAGTGATAATTATGAGTTTGGAATTTTAGAGGAAGATTGGAATAAATAATTACCGTAAAAACGGGAAGCTAGCTGGTTGACAAACTGGTTTAAAATATAATATTAACCGATTCCGCTCTTCAGCGGAAGGACAAAAAAAGTTTCCCTTTTGGGAAATGTTTGCAAGACAATGGCGCTAAAAAAAAGAATCATACCATGCCTTGATATCAAGGACGGACGCACTGTAAAGGGGATTAACTTTGTTGGATTAAGAGATGCTGGTGATCCTGTAGCTCTTGCTCAACAATATGCAGATCAAGGAGCTGATGAGTTGTGTTTTCTAGATATTACAGCAACTATTGAAAAACGAGATACGCTCGTACCATTAGTAAAAGAAATAGCCGCTGTTTTAAACATTCCATTTACAGTAGGAGGCGGTATTAATGACGTGGCCCTGGCTAAAGAAATCATTAAAGCTGGAGCCGATAAAGTTGCGATCAATAGTGCTGCCGTTAAACGACCTGAATTAATTAGTGAACTAGCGGCAGAACTAGGAAGTCAATGCGTTGTAGTTGCGGTGGATACCAAACGTATCGAAATAAATGATCCTACAGAATCATCACTCAACGGCTTTACAAACAAAGTTTTTGTAGCCGGAGGGCGTATAGAAACAGCTTTAGAAACCATTGCTTGGTGCGAAGAAATAGAACGCCTAGGTGCTGGGGAAATTTTGTTAACCAGTATGGATCATGACGGCACTAAAAACGGATTTGCATTAGAATTGACTGATTTGATTTCCAGGAAATTGAACATTCCTATAATTGCCTCAGGAGGTGGTGGCACAGCAGCTCATTTTGAAGAGTTATTTAAAGATACCGAAGCTAGTGCTGGACTGGCCGCGAGTATATTCCACTTTGGAGAATTGCCAGTTCCTGAGTTGAAAAAGCAGTTGGTTGAAGCTGGAGTTGAGGTGCGAGTTGTCGAATAGTTAATTAGAATTAAGATAGATCAAGGCGATTCTGCTCTGTAGCGGAATGACAAATTACAGGCCGTCTTGCGACGGCTTCTCAAGATAAATAGAACAAAGGTGTACGTGTTCTAATTAATTTTAATACGTACATTTGTATAAAAGTGAATATCATGGATGCAAAGCTAACTTTAAAACTAGATAAGGAGATCATCAAGCTAGCAAAGGAATATGTTGCACAACAAGGCACAAGTCTTTCTAAATTTATTGAAGATTATTTGCGTCATAAAATCCAATCAGAACAAAATAATTATAAGATTTCTATACATCCAGCACTTAAAGCAATGGAAACTGGAGTGGATTATATTAAATTAAATAACTTAAAAAACAGAAATCTTAAAGAAGAAAAAGATGCTATTTATGATAGTAAATTAGAAGATTATTTAAAATTAACAGAAGAATGAAAATCTTCTTAGATGCAAATATCTTAATAGATATTATGCTAGAAAGAGAGCCTTTTTATGCACCTGCAGTTGCTTTTATAACATTTTGTATCTCTCAAGAATATAAAATTACCACCAACTCGTTATGTATCTCAAACGCCTTCTATTTGAGTCAGAAATTAATTAGAAACAACAAAATCACTAAAAATAAAATTAACACGATCAACTCTATATGCAGCATCATACCCATGAACCAAAGCCAGTTAAACATGGCATTAGAATCTGATTTTATTGATTTTGAAGATTCCCTGCATAATGCCTGTGCCATTCACAATGATTGCACACATATTATTACACGAGACAAAAAAGGGTTCAAAAACTCAAAACTTAAAGTATTCACACCATCTTTATTCTTAAAACTATATGGAGCCTAATTTTAGCAAAAACAACGATAAATTACTACCAGTCATCATTCAAGATGCAACGAGCAAAAAAGTCTTGATGCTGGGCTATATGAATAAAGAAGCCTTTGCAAAAACACAAGCTGAAAACAGAGTGACTTTTTACTCGCGTAGCAAGCAGCGACTTTGGACTAAAGGAGAGTCCTCTAACAACTTTCTAGATGTAGTAGCTATTGAAATAGACTGTGATCAAGATGCGATTTTGATTCATGCCAACGCTTATGGGCCTACTTGTCATATAGGAACTGTAAGTTGTTTTGATGCTGTTACTGAAACTCGCTTTCGCGAAAGCGAAACAGAAAAGGCTTTCACTATCAATGATTTAGAAAAAATAATCCAGCAGCGTATTGATGATAAAGTAGAAAGTTCTTACACCTATTCTTTGATTCAAAAAGGCATTAATAAAGTCGCTCAAAAAGTAGGCGAAGAAGCAGTTGAAACAGTTATAGATGCCATTAATGGGAAAGAAGAAGACTTTATCTACGAGGCTGGCGATTTGATGTATCACTATCTCGTTTTACTCAAAGCAAAAGGATTCTCACTAGCAGATATTGAGAAAGAACTGGCTAAAAGGCATTCCTAAAAACAATAATAAGTAGGAGATTTGCGTTAGTATAGAAATATGATCCTATGAAAAAAGACGTTTTTTATTACCTTTTCGTTTTGATTGTATGCACTATAACTTCCTGTAGCTCTGAAAGTTCGTCTCCAGCTGCAGAATACAGCGCTCAAAATCGAGCCTATGTTCAAGGTAAAATAATCTACCCCTCGGGCCAACCGGTTATAAACGAAGAAATAGAAATTCTAGCCGTTCAAAACAAGCTTTTACTAGGTACTTCCATCACAGATACTAATGGCGAATTTGATGCAATCCTCTTAGAAACTGGACTTAGAAGTTTTGATGCATTTCCAGGAGATCTTAGAAGTGGCGATAATGGTTTTCTTGTACGCCTTAAAGATCCTAGTTACCAACACTCTTTTGTATTTGCATTTGCAGACTATCAATACAACCAAGATTACATTTTTCCTGAAGTTACTATTACGCAAGGTGTGCCTGTTACTGTCAATTTTATAGATCAAAACTCGACCAACCTACTTGAAAACGTAAGACTATTTTACACAAATTCTGAGTGTTTAGAGTATTATAGGGATTATGAAAACAGAACCCGATCCAACGAGTGTCATCAAGAATTTAGTCAAATGAAAGAGGATGGAATTAACAGCATGACCACAAATAATGATGTGCTACTAAATACTCAAATACGGGTCTCCTATACAGTAGACGGCATCCAACAAGAGCAATTATTTCTAATCAATCAAGAAGATGCGGTATTTACTATTAATTATTAGTCTTTCCCTACTCAGCTACCATTCTATAGCTCAAGAAGTTGTGGATTCACTTGATACGAAGTGGAAGGAATCAGAAATAAAACAACAATTTCATTTGAAAGCAGGTTTTCAAACCGACTTTAGTTTAGGTGAAAGTTATATTTCTAGTGCAGACTCGCCTGCATTGGGATTTAATATTCAGGCCGATTGGCAATTTTATAAATCGTTTCAATTGGGGTTAGGTATGTTCAACACCTATCATAAAAATTTAGATAGTAGTGTTTCTGGCCTAGTGGAACAAATAAATTTGACTGGAACCTCTATAGGCATAGGTTATTTAATTCCATTAAGTGAGATCTGGTCCGTATCGCCACATATAAAATATGCAGCTATTAAGTTAAATCAGAAAACAGCCTATCAAAATAAAGAGTTGGAAGAAAATGCCGATATGATCATTGTTGGAGCTAGCATCAACTATCAGTTGAACAACAATATTTCCAGTTTTATAGATGTAGAATTCCGTCAACTTTATTATGATATTGACCCTAGCCCGCAACTACAAGAGTTGTATGATAACGATCATTTTCTTACACTGTCTATAGGTTTGCGCTATAGCTTTTTTTCCAAGAAAAGCTTATTTTAATAGGTATCAGAAGTGCTTTTACTATAAATAAAATACAATTAACGCAGTCTTGACTCCTTTTACTTGTACCTACAATATCTTTGCGTAAAAGAAAATTATGACTGATCAACAACCCTTATTAAAGCCAATAACCATAGGTGCCGTAGCATTAAAAAATAGAGTCGTTATGGCTCCATTAACGAGATGCAGAGCAACAAACGAACATCAAGCACCAGATCAAAAACATATAGATTACTATACACAACGTGCAGGAGCTGGACTCATCATCACTGAAGGTAGTGAAGTCTCCAAAAAAGCAAGAGGTTATCCTTTTGTGGCAGGAATTTTCAATGAGGCGCAAGTGGAAGGATGGAAAAAAGTAGTAGACAGTGTGCATAAGGCAGATGGCAAGATATTTTTGCAACTGTGGCACGTGGGTCGTACTTCTTTACCAGACTATCACAACGGAGAACTTCCATGGGCACCAAGTGCGGTAAATCCAGAAATAGAACTTAGAAACGCCTTAGGTGAAAAGAAACAAACTGTTGCGCCACACGCGATGACTATTGAAGAAATTCATCAAACGGTTAAAGAATTTGGTCAAGCAGCTGCCAATGCAAAAAAAGCAGGATTTGACGGTGTAGAAATCCACAGTTCTAATGGTTACCTGATACATCAATTCTTTAACAATAAATCCAATTTAAGAACTGATGAGTACGGTGGTAGTCCTGAAAATAAAGCTCGATTCTTTTTTGAAGTTCTTGATGCTATAAAAGAATCCTTTCCTGAAAACAGGATAGGCTGTCGTTTAAACCCTTCTTTGAATGGTGTATTTGGGATTTATGCTACTCCAGATACCATTCCGTTTTTTGATTACCTCATCAATCGCTTGAACGATCACGATCTTGCTTATGTACATTTATCAGAACCTTTTACAGATGTGAGTGATATCAAATTTCTAGAAAGTCATATTGCAAGACATTACAGACCCATTTATAAAGGCAATCTTATGATCAATAATCAATTTGATCAGGACTCTGGAAATAACGTTATAGAAGAAGGAACTGCAGATTTGGTTGCTTTTGGAAAGCTATTTATTTCCAATCCAGATTTACCTCATCGATTGGAATTGAACGCTCCACTGACCGCTTGGAATCAAGATACCTTCTACTCCCAAGGTCGTGAAGGGTATACCGACTACCCAACATTAGAAGAAGAAAAAGCTAAGAGCTAATACCCTTAAGCAATAGTTGCGGCAACTCTTTTTTAAGGTCGGCTACTTCGGTAGTCGACTTTTTTGGTATCCATAAATAGATGGATCTCAAAGTGCTTAAGAGGTTAAAAAGCATGGTATCCACACTCATTTCTTTAAACTCTCCAGTAGCGATACCGCTTTGTAGAATTTTTTTAAAATCGAGTTCATAATTCTTTCTCAGCTGAATGTATTCCTGGTATTGCTCACCTTCTAGATGCATCCAGTCGGTATTTAAAACGGCCAATGCGTTGGTGTATTCAAGTGCTATTTTTATGTGTAATAAGATGAGCTGTTCCGCTTTCGCGAAAGCGGAATGATCATTCTCCTCTACAGCATCCATACCCGCAGTAAACTCTTGAGCTACCTCGAGTATCAAGGTAGCGAGAATCTCTTGTTTTCCAGAAATATGGTTGTATAAACTGGCCGCTTTCATATCCATAGCGGCAGCTAGATCCCTCATGGTCACAGCGCTATAACCTCGATCTTTAAACAATTGGGCAGCCGTATTTAGAATTTGTTTTTTGCGAGACATAAGATGCAAATATAAGAGATGTAGTCGGTTACTTTTCTATTTTAGAAGAAGACCTAGCATGATCTAACTCATCGACCTAGTTACCACATGCTCCTCGGATTGCTTAAAATTAATTAAAATTCAGTGTTCTGTAAGTGTACTAATTAGTTTTAGCCTAGCTTTGAACTTTATCTTGTTACCATGCTAGAGAATATAGAAACCAATCCGCTTATCGAGCGATTACCGCCTCATCTTAAGCAATTTATAAAGCCTCAAAACTATGAGCTTTATACGTATCAAGATCAAGCTGTGTGGCGTCATGTCATGCGCAAAAATGTGCAATTTTTAAGTCAAGTAGCTCATGGTTCTTACCTGGCTGGATTAAAGAAAACCGGTATTTCTATAGATCATATTCCGTCCATGTATGGAATGAATCGCATTTTAAAAGAAATAGGTTGGGCAGCTGTTGCTGTAGATGGGTTTATTCCACCAGCCGCATTTATGGAATTTCAAGCCTATAAAATTCTAGTAATCGCAGCCGATATTAGAAAGCTGGACAACATAGAATACACACCAGCACCAGATATTATTCATGAAGCAGCTGGGCACGCACCTATTATTGCCAGTCCGGATTATGCAGAATATTTAAGACGTTTTGGCGAGATAGGTAGCAAGGCTATTTCTAGCGCACACGACCATGAAATGTATGAAGCAGTACGTAACATTTCTATTCTTAAAGAAGTGCGAAGTGAAAAGAAAGATGCCAAATTAGATCAACAAATCGCAGCCGCAGAGGCTGAAATAGAGCGCCTTCAACATAAAAAAGTAACCCCTAGCGAAATGTCGCTTATCAGAAACCTGCACTGGTGGACGGTAGAATACGGGCTGGTAGGAACGCTGGAACGTCCAAAACTATACGGAGCTGGTTTACTATCTAGTATAGGGGAAAGTAAAAGTTGTCTGGAACCTGAAGTAGAGAAAAGACCTTATTCCATTGATGCCGCTTATCAAGATTTTGATATTACTAGAAAACAACCTCATCTTTATGTGACTCCTAATTTTGCGCATCTAAGTGAAGTCTTAGAAGAATTTGCAAACACCATGGCAGTGCGTAAAGGTGGACATCGCGGTTTACAAAAACTGATTAACTCTAAGTCTTTAGGAACTATAGAGATCAGCACTGGACTCCAAGTAAGCGGTGTTTTTACACGCATGATTACAAATGATGACAATGATGTGGTGTATTTTGAAACCTCTGGACCTAGTGCGCTGGCTTATCGAGAAAAAGAACTTATAGGTCATGGAACAGCTACACATCAACAAGGATTCTTATCACCGTTAGGAAAGCTTAAAGGCATCAATCTAGCCATAGAAGATATGGGACCACGAGATTTACAAGCTTATAATTTCTATGATAACGAGCGCATTGAATTCACCTATGAAAGCGGTATTAAAGTAGAAGGGCTCAACGTCACCGGTCAACGTAACGTAAATGGTAAATTAATGCTGATTCAATTTACTGATTGTACGGTAAGTTATAGGGATGAGGTTCTTTTTTCACCAGCAGATGGTCTATTGAACCTTGCCGTAGGAAAAGAAATAACAAGTGCTTATGCCGGTCCTGCCGACTATTACAGTTTTGACCAAGTATATCACGAGAGTGAGGTCAAAACGATCAAATCTATTTTTACTAAAGAACAAATTGCTATTCAAGGACTTTACGAGAAGGTACGTCATTACAGAGAAGAGGATAAAATCAACAAACCATTATTAGAAAAATTAAAAACTCAAGTACAAACGGATTATCCTGAGCAGTGGTTGTTAATTGAAGAAATTGAAGAGTTGATCAATTAGTCGAAATGAGCCCCCTGCACCTTATGCAACCACTATTTTAATTGAACCATTGTATTATTTTATTACTGGTGTTATAGCCTACTGCTATACATTTCATCACTATTAAATAGGTAGTTCTACATTGACTATGGTACCGTTGCCTATGCTGCTAGTGAATTTCAAATCACCTTTCAATTTTTGAGTTGCTTTTAAAATAGTTTGAATGCCTTTACCATCTGCGATTTCTTTTCGATCATAGCCTACTCCATTGTCGTGTGTGATGATGTTACATTTCCTATGTCCTACCGATGCGATACTAAAAACAAAACTGGCTTGAGAATGCGTGATGGCATTGTGCAAACCTTCGTTGATGATCGCAAGCAGTTGTAACACTTCTTTAGGCTCAAAACTGAGAAGTTCTTTTTCAGGATAGTTGATTTTATAAGCCAACTCATTTGCAATGCGTTGTGCATAATGCCTTTGAAGAAGTCTAGTGCCCTGTTCGATGTCTTTTAAAGTAAAGTGGTTTTTAGTGGCTGCAAATTGATAAAGCAATGTTTCCGCCTCCGTTTTGGGTAGGTTGTTTTCCGATGGCTTATGAGCTAATTCCTTTAGTATTTGGTCCCGTTGAAGTTGACGTCTGTTTTGCTCTTGTCCTCTTTGCTGTCGCCTGTCATTTTGCTCCTCTCTATCTGCTGCTGCTAAGAAGTAAATAATCACCAGCCCTAAAAGAAGACCAATAAAAATATTTCCTATAATTCCTTCCATGATTCTAAAATAAGCATTAAAATGAGATGATTTATAAGTCTTTTGTTTCAGGTCTTTTTTCTACTTAAATTCCAGCAAACTTCCCATAACATTTCACTACTTTGTCAGTAAGTAATGAAAAAACAAACGTCTTAAAAATAAAAAAATATGTTCGGGTTATTTAACAACAAGAAAAAAGAGATGATTCAAAAGTACCTTAAGGAAGGTGCTTTATTACTAGACGTGCGTACCTCCTCAGAATTTAATGGAAATCATATCGAAGGTTCTAAAAACATCCCTGTTCAGGCCATCGACCAGAAAATAAACAGTTTGGATAAAAACAAACCTGTGATCGTGTATTGCGCCATGGGTGGAAGAAGTAATATCGCCGCTGCAAAACTAAAGGCAAAAGGCTTTAAAGTAGTGAATGCTGGCGGAATAGGCTCCATGAGAAAACACCTCAAGTCTTAAGGCTCCATATAGCCTCCTAAAGGTTGTTTTTATATAGAGGCGACCTTTTAAAGTGACTTTAAAATTAGTTGTATATTCTTCCTACATTTAGCTTATGAAATTAGATCATCATAATATTAAAGAGGGTGGTAGGTTTATTGTTACTAGTTTTCAATGTGGCACATCCTTGCAACTCCTTCAAGAAAAAGGATTGTATAAAATCATATGGTGTACCGAAGGGGAAGAGCGTTTAATCATAGATGGCTATGAAGTAGTTCTTAAAAACAATCAGGTGTTATTTTGTGTGCCCGAAAATAGAATAGTTTTTCCTGAACACACGAATACATTAATCGCTTTTATATTTAACCGGGAATTTTACTGCATTCAACACAACGATGCTGAAGTTTCTTGTATGGGGCTTTTATTTTACGGTTCTTCAACCGCACCTGTTATTGAACTAAATGAAAAAGATCAACGTAGTTTTAACGCGATGCTGGTGTTATTCCAAGAAGAGTTGGCCACTAAAGATCCCATTCAAGGAGAGATGTTGCGCACCCTTTTAAAACGCATGTTGATCACCTCAACTCGATTGATTAAACTACAAACTAATCAGGCAGATCTATCAGTAAAACAGGTAGAACTTATTAGAAAATTTAATATTTTAGTAGAGCAGCATTTTAAAGAAAAACATCAAGTTGTTGACTATGCCGACTTGCTTTTTAAATCACCTAAAACACTTTCTAATTTCTTTAAAAAACACGGTGCAAACTCCCCCTTAAAAATCATCAATGAACGCATTGCCGCCGAAGCAAAAAGCCTGCTTTTGTACTCTGATAAAAGTGTTGAAGAAATCTCTTATGAACTAGGCTATAACGAGCCTAGTCATTTTTCCAAATTTTTTAAAACTCAAGTTGGTGTTTCACCAATGTTATTTAGGAAACAAGAATAAATAAACCCAGGTATTTATAGTTGAAACTCTCTTCTTTTACCAGTAATTACATCTATTTTAATAGTAAATACGACAGGTATGTCATCGTCATATATTTTACTAGAAAATTGATTGATAAAATCTAAATTTCGGTGTTCTTGGTTCCAGATTATATTTTTTACTCCTGATGAAAACTGATGAAGTATCGCTTTAGCATCGCTTCCGTTATGCTCTTCATAACTGCCTTGCACTAAAACCGATTCCCACCTTTTAACAGAATCTATCACCGACACATACAAAGACACCGTATTCTTTTTTCTTAAAGCTTTTGTTTTATGCCCGTTACCAGAATAACAGATAATATTGTTGTGTTCTTCATTATAAAAATAGGTGATGGGAACAATAAAAAGTTGGTTATTACATAGGTAACCTAAGTGACCTATATAATTTGTCTTAAGTAGTAAGGATTTTTGACTATTGTTTAAGCTTATAATCATTCTTATTATTTGAATTTAAAAGTAAGGAAGCCTGACCTAGCAAGAAATGACATTTATCATTCTCCTTAGAGAATACCGATCCGATTTAGGAAAAAGCAGCTCATCTGTTCTCAAAAAAAAGTCAAAATAGTAACAGCTTTGATTCCTTATCCTGATTACTCCTATGCATATAAAGCATTAATGGTATGGAGGTAGTGCGCATAAAACATTAAAATATCCTATAAAATAGAAGCTCTTACACTTTCAAAAGAGCCTTGCTTTATGAAGGTATCCTTATAAATTCAAAAATAAAATTACTTATCTAGTTTATAGACAGGCATCCAAAAAAGGTTTTGTTAAGCTTGATTTCACTTTCCCTTAAACATCTACACATAGAGATCACTAATAGCAATTGCGCCTTTCTCATTAAATCCTTTTGTAAATGACTGCAATTCAATTAGCAGCAACCAAATCAGTTGTAAGTAGGAAGAACTCTTCCTTTACATTTCTCTTTCCTAAATTCAAATTCATCCATTATCTTTAGAGAAAATTATCTGACCATGAATAAGCTGTATTACCTCCTGTTTGTTTTTACTATTCTCGCTTTCGCGAAAGCGGAATCACAACAATTACCCGAGCTGCCAGAAGAGCAAAAATTATATGAATCACAAGAATTCAGATTGCTAGGGCCCTTCCGCGGCGGAAGAAGTGCCGCAGTGACTGGAGTTCCAGGAGCACCTAACTTGTTCTATTTTGGTAGTACGGGTGGTGGTGTATGGAAGACCCTGGATGGTGGACGCACTTGGAGCAATATCTCTGATGGCTTTTTTGGTGGTTCTATAGGAGCCGTAAGTGTGGCACCTAGTGATCATAATGTAATTTATGTAGGGGGTGGAGAAAAAACAGTACGTGGAAATGTATCCAGCGGTTATGGATTATGGAAGACAGAAGATGCTGGAAAAACATGGACTGCTGCTGGGTTACCACAAAGCCGTCACGTCCCGCGTATTGCCATTGATCCAAATGACCACAATACCGTTTATGCAGCAGTTTTAGGAAATATCTATACCCCTACTGCCGAGCGCGGTGTTTATAAAAGTACTGATGGAGGTAAGTCGTGGAGAAAAACATTGTTTGCTAACGATATGGCCGGTGCTGTAGATTTAATCATCGATCCTAGTAATGCTCGAGTACTGTATGCGAGTACGTGGAGGGTACAACGCACCCCTTATAGCCTGTCTAGTGGCGGAGATGGTAGTGCACTATGGAAAAGTACGGACTATGGGGAGACTTGGAAGGAAATTTCAACTAATGAAGGCTTTGCCAAAGGAACTCTAGGAATTATGGGAATTACCGTTTCTCCGGTAAGTTCAGACCGGGTCTATGCTATTGTAGAAAATAAAGATCAAGGAGGTTTATACCGCAGTGATGATGCTGGGTTGACTTGGAAAAAAACAAATGATGATAGAAGCCTACGACAGCGTGCTTGGTATTACTCTCGTATTTATGCAGATACAAAAGACGTCGATAAATTATACGTAGTGAACGTGAACTACCATAAAAGTACCGATGGTGGAAAAAACTTTAGCAGTGCCCGAGCACCGCATGGAGATCACCACGATTTATGGATCGCACCAGAAGATCCTAATCGCATAATTATGGGAGATGACGGTGGTGCACAAATCACTTATGACGGTGGAGAAACCTGGAGCACCTATCACAACCAGCCTACCGCCCAATATTACAGAGTCACCACAGACGATTCTTTCCCTTACCGCATCTATGTGGCACAACAAGATAATGGAACCATTAGAATACCCCACCGCACCACTGGCCGCAGTATCACTGATAGCGACTGGGAAGAAACAGCTGGTGGAGAAAGCGCACACATAGCTGTAGATCCTAAAAATAACGACATCGTATACGGTGGTAGTTATGGCGGTTTCTTGACCCGATACAATCACCAAACTAAATCCCAACGAGCTGTTAATGTATGGCCAGACAACCCAATGGGACATGGTGCCGAAGGAATGAAATACCGTTTCCAATGGAACTTCCCTATTTTATTCTCCAAACATGAACCTAATAAGCTTTATGCTTTTTCAAACAACGTTCACGTCACTACAAATGAAGGTCAAAGTTGGGAAACCATCTCACCAGATTTAACAAGAAATGATCCTACTAAACTCGTTTCTAGTGGAGGCCCTATTACACAAGACAATACCGGAGTGGAGTACTACTGTACCATTTTTGCAGCAGCCGAAAGTCCGCTAAATGCTGGCGAACTTTGGGTAGGAAGTGATGATGGGTTGATTCACCTTTCTAAAGATGCTGGAAAAAACTGGGTCAACATCACTCCTAAGGGAATGCCAGAATGGGCGCAGATCAACAGCATAGAACCTAGTCGCTACGATGCAGCAACTTGCTATGTAGCTGCAACTAGGTACAAACTAGGTGATTTTAATCCGTATCTATACAAAACAACAGATTACGGAAAGTCATGGAAAAAAATAACCGATGGCATTCCTACAGAGCATTTTACTAGAGTCGTACGTGAAGACGATCAAGTACCAGGAATGCTTTATGCAGGTACCGAAACTGGTTTATACCTATCAACTAATGATGGAAAATCATGGAAATCCTTTCAACTGAATTTACCAATTGTTCCAGTAACGGATTTGGCTGTAAAAGACAACAACTTAATTATCGCTACACAAGGAAGAAGTTTATGGATTCATGATGATCTAGGATTGGTTAGAGATGCTTTTAGTAGCTCGCTTTCGCGAAAGCAAAACACCAACCAACTCTTTCAACCTAAAACAGCTTATCGCATGGACGGAAATGGAAAAGCTGGGTCACTTACCGCTGGAGCAAATCATCCTGCTGGGGTACAAGTACATTACTACTTGCCTCAAGTAACTGATAAAGACAGTATTTCGCTTTCGTTCTACGATTCAAAAGAGCAGCTGATTAAAACTTACGCTACTTATGATCAAAAGAATAAATTGGAAGTTCAAAAAGGAGCCAATTCCTTTAATTGGGATACGGTTTATGAAGGTGCTGAAAAACTACCAGGAATGATATTGTGGTGGGCCGACCTTTCTGGTGCTCAAGCTGTACCTGGAACTTATAAAGTGGAACTGATCGTCAATGGCCAAAAGCAATCCCAACCTATTCACATTATCGCTACTCCTACTAGTGAAGCTAGCGAGGCCGATATGCAAGCACAATTTAACTTTGTAAGTGAGATCAACGCTACCGTAGATAAAGCACACAAGTCCATCAAAAATATACGCTCCTTTAATAAAAAGCTGAGTGCCTTTGAAGAATTATATGCCGGTAGAGAAGAACAAGGAATTAAGGACATGATTGCGATGTCTAAAGAAATGAAAAAGAAATTTGATGCTGTAGAAAAAGCCTTGTACCAGACTCAAAACCGCAGCGGTCAAGACCCATTAAATTTCCCTATACGATTGACCAACAAACTAGCTCATTTAAATAGCCTTGCACAAATGGGTGACTTTGCTCCTACCTCTCAAAGCATAGAGGTTAAAAACGAACTCACTACCGAAATTGAAAAGCAATTGGCTGTATTTGATAGCGTATTGAATTCTGATATTAAAAAGTTTAATGAGGAGTTTAATCAACTGGAGTTGGATTATTTGGTTATAGATAAGGAAAAGAACTAAGCCATGGATGAACTAAGCGGTTATTGGGAAGGGTATTACATCTATGGATTAGGTTACGATTTGCCCTTTTTTGGTAAAAAAGTAAAGCTATTTGCTCACTTAGAGTTTAAAGATGGTCAAATAACCGGACAACACACCGAAGAAAAAGGCCCTTTCTCTACAGGTAAAACAGTCCAATTGGTTGGCTTTTGGGAGGAAGAAATGGTTTCCTTAAGAGTTCATTACGACACTAATGAAGTAATGTTAGAAGATAAATTCACTGCAGAGAATTTGAATCACCACGTTGAGATCACTTACGATGGTTCCTTGGATATGGACAAGAAAGCCATATGCGGTTTATGGTATATAGAACATGAAATTGATGGCGAACTGGATATAGAAATCCCTCCTGCCGAAGGCTTGTGGATGTTGAGAAAAGCTAAGAAACCAGTGAGCGATTTTGATTATTCCTTATTAGGCCTTTAATTTTAATATTAAAAGTGTTTTTTATGGGGAAAAGAAACAAGAGGCAGCTATATTTGCATAAGAATCGGCTACGTAGCTCAGCTGAATAGAGCACTGGATTTCGGCTCCAGCGGTCACAGGTTTGAATCCTGTCGTAGTCACCATCACTCACAACTGCGTTGTGGATTTAAACATAAGAACCTTGACAAGCTCGCTTGATCAAGGTTTGTTGTTTTAAGACACCAGACTTGCAAAGGCTGGCAGTTGTATTTGCAAAAGGGACTTCACTCAGGATCAATAAAGTTCATCCTGTCGTAGTCACCATCACTCACAACTGCTTTATGAGGCACAACATAAAACCCTTGACGAGCTCGCTTGTCAAGGGTTTTATGTTGTAAAATACAAAGATGATCATTAAATATTCCCCATTTACAACTATTGGTCGTCCTATTTTTTATTGCCATTAGCGGCAGCTATCATTGCGATATTTTTAGCGTGCTGGTCATCGTTCTCTTTTTTTTCAATTACTTCAATTTGTCGGAAAATTTCAGCGTTGAAGTTGTTAACTTTTCCTGACATTGTGAATAGGTCAATTAATGTCCAGATTCCAAAACCACCGAGTGTAAACCAATACAAAAGTTGTATTCCCCATTTTCCTAGATAAGCATAGTGTGCTCCTAATAAAAACAAAAAGAGGTATGCGGTTCCTGTTGATTTTACTTTCGATTGTAAATAATGTTTGCTCATTACGTCATCATTTAATTAGCGCCTACTTCAGTTGTTATGGACTTGTTCAGCATATTCCGTCCTTTTGTGTTGATGTTTTTGTTTTTCTTGTAGCCATAGCACCTGGTATCAGCCTTTACCACACCGAGCACAAAATTTAGACCCTATAGACACGTATTTTATACGAATTTTCTTACATAATGATCTGGTTCAAAAGTAAGTGTTCGAAACTTAGTAAACGTATGGGAATCCGTAAAGACTGCTTATTTTTAAAAAAACCTCGCTTTCGCGAAAGCGAGTTAGGGCGTATAGTGAGATCTCAATTGTTTTACCGCCTTTAAACCTCTCAACATTATCTTAGATAGTGTCTAATAATACTGTTAAATTTACAACATTAGAAAATTGTAGTAACCCATGAAAGTCCCCAAGACAATAGATAGGTTGAGAAGAAACTTATTTCGATCCATTACTCGACAAATAGGCAGCAAAACAAAGAAACAAGATCTCAGCAACATAGATCTGAATAAAATCAAAAAGGTATTGATCATACGTCCCAACCATAGATTGGGAAACCTTTTACTCACAACTCCACTTGTTCAAGAAATCACTACTACCTTTCCCAATGCTACTATTGATTTTTTAGCCAAAGGAACTCTAGCCCCAATTGTTTTTAAAAACTACGAGAACCTAACTAATTTTATACTTCTTCACAAAAGGCCTTTTGACAATATTTTAAGTTACGTGTCTATCTGGTTAAACATGCCATTTCAGAAATATGACCTGATCATCAATACCGTTAAATGTTCTTCATCAGGTAAATTACTCACTAAAATTACTCGTGCTCGTTATAAGATTTATGAATATAAGGAAGATGAAAACACAACGTCCCAAACTATACATCATGCAAAAGAAGCTGTTATCGCTATGCGTACTGCACTGTATGGATCTGGACATGCCAAGGTGACTCGAGCGGTGCCTATGTTAGATATTAAATGCAGCCATAAAGAGCTAAGAAAAGGTAAGGATATTTTAGAGTCTTTAATGGGACCAACTCAAAACATCATCGCTATTTTCACATTTGCTACAGGCGATAAGTGTTATTCTAAAAAATGGTGGGCTACATTTTATCAGCACTTATTAATTACGTTTCCTGATCATCAAATTGTAGAAATTTTACCTTACGAAAATGTTTCTCAAATTGATTTTAGAGCTACTTCTTTTTACAGCAAAGACATCAATGAGATGGCTTCAGTGATGGCTTCTTGCAAGATCTTTATAGGTGCCGATAGCGGTATTATGCACCTTGCTTGTGCCTCTGGCGTGCCTACATTGGGACTGTTTAGTGGCCGAATGGAACAATTTCGTCCCTATGGGAAAAAGAATAATGCGGTAGATGTTTCTTCAACAAGTATGGACTACTGGACAGAAAAAATTAAAGGCATTCTAAGCCCAACTTAAAAATCACCTCAAAGAGGTTGAAAAGGAAGGGTGTAACAAGGACTCCAAACCAAAAGTAACCGTAGAAAAAACAGGTTTAAAATCTCATCCAAAAAGCCGTATGCCCCTTACTGTATCAGGTACAAGTACAACGGAAGTCCAATGGTAATGTTTAAAGGGAATGTTATAGCCAACGCCATGGGTAGGTAAAGGCTGGGGTTAGCCTTAGGGGCGGCAATTCTCATCGCTGCAGGAACCGCAATATAAGAGGCACTAGCTGCCAAAATAGATATGAGCAATCGGTCTCCTGTTTCGCTTATCAAATAACCAGATAGAAGCGCTACTGCACAGCCATTTACTAGAGGTACGAGAATAGAAAAAACTAATGCAAACCATCCTTTCTTAATAAGGACTCCTATTTTCTTACCACTAGTGATTCCCATATCCAATAAAAACACAGCTAGAAACCCCTTAAAAAGATCAGTGGTAAAGGGTTCTATACCCGCGGCTTGTGCATCGCTAGCAATATAACCAATGAGCAAACTTCCTAAAATTAAAAGCACACTACCATTTGTTAGCGCATGTCTAACAAGGCCAAGTATTTTACTCCTAGAACGTTCTTCTTTTTTAGAACAAAAGCTCATTAATAACACCCCAACAATTATCGAAGGTGCTTCCATTAAGGCCATAACGGCAACCATATGCCCACCAAATGGTATGCCCTCCATTTCTAAGTAACTTATAGCGGTAACAAAGGTCACCGCGCTTACAGATCCGTAAGCAGCGGCAATGGCCCCTGCATTCTCGATAGAAAATTTAAGCCTGAGAATAAAAAACGTATATAACGGAACAATGATCGCTAATCCAATTCCCATAAAAACAGCCCAATAAATATCAGCTGTAAATACACTGTGAGCAAGCTCTTGACCCCCCTTAAAACCAATGGCAAATAATAAATAAAGAGATATGAACTTTGAAGAATTTTTAGGAATCTCAAGATCACTTTTGACTTGGGAAGCAAATAAACCTAAAATAAAAAATAGCAGCGCGGGGTTTGACAAATTGTCTGTCAAGAGATGTAAATCCATAAAAAATATTTGGGATGGTATTAATTAGTCAATAACCTCTATTTCAAGAATTCCGTTAATTTTGATCTTCTTACCCGTCAATCGAGCCTCACGACATAGCTGCTTCAGTTCCTTTCTGTCGGCAGTTAGCTCGATAACACGACTGTCATCATAACCCGTGTCACTGTTAATGTTGCCTTCAGATAAGGAAAGCCGGTGTAATTTGTGAAAATTAATTTTTTCTTCTATTAGATTACTTACAATATCTGAGGCTTCTGAGGCTGTGAATACGCCGTCTACCAGCTGTACTTTATTTATAACTTCCTTAATGGTTTTCATTTTAAATTAATTTTTGTTGTTATTTTAGATAACATACCAATGAAAAGAATCAAAAGAACTATGCCTATGGGCAATAGCAAATAAGATAACATGGAGTGACCTTGAATTAAACAGACGGCAGTCACCACAATATATGCACTACTCAAAATAACTATACCCAGATACCTCATAACTTGAGTGATGGGGTACAAATAGATAGTTGCCAACCGGTTAAATGAATCGTCAGTTGTTAAAGAGCTTTCTGAAGTATCTTTTGAATTAATTTGATGCGACATGTGTTGTCTTTTTAATTAGTGACACTGCAAATATGCAAACATACACTCATTAATTTTTATTTATATTTGTAATGA
This sequence comes from Nonlabens sp., assembly GCF_018401815.1. Classification (GTDB taxonomy): domain Bacteria; phylum Bacteroidota; class Bacteroidia; order Flavobacteriales; family Flavobacteriaceae; genus Nonlabens. Next base: position 263,187 of record NZ_JAGYKG010000002.1, on the reverse strand, counting down.
AGTTCATAAGAATTAATTATGCATTATACCTTACATCAGCTACAGATATTTCTTCAAATTGTAGAAAAACGGAGTATTACCAAAGCTTCTGAGGCTTTGTTTCTTACCCAGCCAGCAGTTTCTATTCAACTCAAAAAGTTTCAAGATCAGTTTCCTATTCCTTTAACAGAGGTGATCGGACGCCAGCTTTATGTGACTGATTTCGGTAAAGAGATTGCCGATGTTGCCTTACGTATTCTCGAAGAAGTACAAGTTATCGATTATAAGACCAATCAATATCAAGGCAAACTAGCGGGTAAACTAAAACTATCTATTGTTTCCACCGGAAAATACGTAATGCCTTACTTTCTTTCTGGATTTTTAAACCAACATACAAGCGTAGAATTCTCTATGGATGTGACTAATAAAAAAAATGTCATTCATGATCTAGAAGAGAATAAAGTAGATTTTGCTTTAGTATCTGTATTGCCTGATCATCTTGATCTAGATACTTTGCCTCTGATGAAAAACGAATTATACCTTGTCGGCAGCTCTGATAGGGAAAAAAACAGGAAAGGAAAAAAAGAGTTGATTTTTTCAGAAGAGCCTTTGTTGTATAGAGAGCAGGGATCTGCCACTAGGAATGCCATGGAAAATTTTATTCAAGGGAAAAATCTGCTTGCCAACAAAAAAATAGAATTAACTTCTAATGAAGCTCTCAAGCAGGCAGTAATTGCTGGTATAGGTTATTCTATCATGCCTATGATTGGCATTAGAAATGCTGTAGAAAAAGGGGATATCAGCGTTATTCCTTACAAAGGACTGCCCATACAAACACAATGGAACCTCATCTGGTTAAAGAAGAAAAAACTATCCCCAGCCGCGATTGCCTTTAAAGAATACCTCTTAAAGAATAAAGATCATATTACCTCAAAATATTTTGATTGGGTGGTATCCGATTAAATAAAATAATATCAGGTCATTTAGAAATGTTGTTCCGCTTTCGCGAAAGCGGAACAACAAAAATACCGAACAAAAATAGTTGTAAAATAACAGAAACTTCTGTATATCTGTTCTGCTATTAAGACTAGGGAATGTTAATTCCCTACAATATGCAACTCTCCAAAATTCTTATCCACATATAGGGTTTGAGTTTTTGGATCGTATTTCAATTCTTTAAATGAAACTTTTACATTATCTACTTCAATATAGTTAATTTCAAATGGTAATCCTATAAAGTTAAACCGCAGGGTTTCATATTCTGTTGCATACTTTCCGTCTTTATATTGAGAGATGATGACTTCCTTTTCCTTGCCTTTAAAACTTAGATTTCTAAGACTAAAACGGCCTTTTTTGTAATCATAACCATCTGCTGCATCTTCATAAACAATAGACTTTTCTGTGCCTATGGTATAATACACGTCTAAAGTTAAAAAATCTATTTTCTTCTCACCAACATACTGCATAACTGGATATCTCGGAATAATGGAGCCTGTTTTAACAAATAAAGGAATCTCATCGATATCGGCATCCACCCAGGCCTCTTTTCCACCAGTAATCGTTTCACGAGTCCAAAAGTTGCACCATTCTCCTCGAGGTATGTACATTCTGCGACCTTTTGCATTAGGCTCTAATATGGGGCAAACCAGGATTTGATTTCCGAAAATAAATTCGTCATTTCTATAGTGTGTTTGTGCATCCTCTTGATCATATAATACCAGAGATTTCAACATCGGAGTTCCTTCTTCGGCATATTGCCAAAAGGCCGTGTAAAGGTATGGAAGTAACTTATAGCGCAGTTCAATAAATTTTCTAGTGATATTTGTCACGTCTTCATCAAATGTCCACGGTTCTTGATCTCCGTGATCACCACTAGAATGCACACGACAAAAAGGGTGAAAAACACCAAGTGCTATCCACCTAACAAAAAGCTCCCCTGTAGGCTGCTCTGCAAAACCACCTATATCAGATCCTGTAAAAGACATTCCTGATAGCGCCATGCGTTGTGCTTGAAGATTTGCGATGCTTAAATGTTCCCAAGTGGCTACGTTATCACCAAACCAGCTGGAAGTGTAACGCTGTGTTCCTGAATAAGCCGATCTTGTAATCACAAACGGACGTTTAGGATATATATATTTTTTAACGCCTTCATAAGTCGCACGAGCCATTTGCGCACCATAGACATTGTGGGCTTTTCTGTGAGAGCAAGGATGCCCATCAAAATCATGACGCACATCATTTGGGAAGGTCTTATTAGGAACTTCCATCACTGCCGGCTCATTCATATCATTCCAGATTCCGGCAAGTCCATTATCTGCAATCAGCCCTTTGAATAAATCTGCCCACCAAGTTCTTACTTTAGGGTTGGTATAATCTGGAAAATAACATTCTCCAGGCCACACCTTTCCTTTCATATAAGGACCATCAGCACGTTTACAGAAGTAATCGTTTTCCATAGCTTCTTTATAGACATAATAGTCTGGGTCCACCTTGATTCCTGGATCTATAATCGCGATGGTCTTAAACCCATCTTCTCTTAGGTCGCTAATCATCTTTGTAGGGTTAGGAAACTTCTCCTTATCCCAAGTAAAACAGCGGAAGCCGTCCATATAGTCAATATCCAAATAAATCGCATCACAAGGAATTTGTAACTCTCGAAATTTTGAAGTGATTTCCCTTACATTGCTTTCTGGATAGTAACTCCATTTACACTGGTGGAAACCAAGCGCCCACAAAGGAGGCAATTCTGGTTTACCGGTAAGCTCAGTATAACCACTAACTACGCTATTCAAGTCTGGGCCATAAATAAAATAATAATCCATAGTTCCCCCTTGTGCCCAGAAGCTGGTGACATGATGCCGCTCTTGTGCAAAATCAAAGAAGGATCTGAAGGTATTGTCAAAGAAAATCCCGTAGGCAATTTTGTTTTGAAGCCCTATGTAAAAAGGGATGTTCTTATAGAGTGGGTCGGTGTGTTTACCAAAAGCATACTGATCTGTCCCCCACATTTCAAACCTTTTGGCACGCAAATTATTATCTGCTGGCTTATCGCCAAGACCGTAATAACTCTCACCAGGTTGTGCTTTTTTGGACATCTTAACTACCTCACCGCCATACTCATAACTCTCCTCATAGTGAAAGCCTAATTCATCTTCACAAATAATTTTTCCGGTCAAATCAAAAATGCGCGATTTTAAATCTGCTTTTGCAATATGACAAACGATCTTTGAAGTAATAATTTCGTAATAATTATTTTTTTCAACAACACTTAACTTATTATACCCTCTATTACTAGTGGCCTCAACTGCATATGAAAAATCCTTTTCAAGTTTTCCACCCGTTCCATATTTAAAACGTATCAAGCTGTCCCGAAAGATTTGTACCCGCAAGATCACCCCATTATCGGCATAAAAGGTCAAGGTATCTACGACATGATCAAAAGAGGTTAATTTACCTGGAAACACATTGCCTTGACTGTATAATTCTGTATTTGTAATCATAAAATGATGAAATTCAATATTTTAAGGATAATCTTTAACTCCTACTCCTAAAATCTAAATTATGAAAAATATTGATGAATCAGGTTGTTAAATAGCAGATAGTTACTCCCGCTTAGTCCTTGTGGATTTGACAAAATAAGGACTTAGAATTATGAGATTCACAACAATCGATAATATCCATCATTCAAAATTGAAATTTGCATAAGGCTTTTGCTTACGAACCAAGGTTATAAGGCGGTTTCCCTATAAAAATATACTCCATCAACATAAAAGACTGCTTAAAAGCAGGTCAAAGCGATGTAATTGACTTCTCGAACCGCATTCAAGGAAAAGGAAAAAATGAAGTGCTATGGGCAGTCCTCTTGACATATGGCACCCTTATGAGATTCCATAAACCAAAACTCCTAAAGGCGGCAATTGCAACGCGACAGATTGCTTTCTATTTTGCCACTCTTTTTCTTGAGGAGTAAGGGACTTTTTAACTTTAAAGTTGGAGCCACCATATTTAGAATCATCACTATTAAACAGCAATTTATACTTCTTATTAGTAGGTAATCCTATGCGGTAATGATCTCTTGCCACGGGGGTCATATGACATACCACAACAAGATGAGATTTTCGCCCTTTCCTGATATAACTGATCACAGAATTTTGGTGATCTTCATAAGAAATCCATTCAAAGCCGTCGCTACTAAATTGCTTCTCGTACAAGGCCTTTTCATTTTTATAAAGTTGGTTCAAGTCTTTCACCAGTTCTTGAATACCTTGATGAGGTGCGTATTGAGTCAGGTGCCAATCGAGGCTTCTGTTAAAATCCCATTCCTCATGTTGTCCAAATTCAGATCCCATCATCATCAATTTAGCTCCTGGATGCGTGAACATATAAGAAAATAGCACCCTCAGATTTGCAAATTTCTGCCATTCGTCTCCTGGCATTCTTCCCAGTATAGTGCTTTTACCGTAAACCACTTCGTCATGAGATAAGGGCAACATAAAATTCTCTGTAAAGGCATAGGTCATCGAGAAGGTCAAGTCGTCTTGATGATGACACCGGTAAATAGGTTCTTTTTTGAAATACTCCAATGTATCGTGCATCCATCCCATCATCCATTTCATCCCAAAACCCAGTCCTCCTTCTGAAGTAGGCGTGCTTACCATAGGAAAACTCGTGCTTTCCTCAGCAATAGTTTGAGTATCTGGATAATTAAGATAAACAGCTTCGTTCATTTCTTTTAGAAAGGCAATAGCCTCAAGATTTTCTCTTCCGCCGTAACCATTGGGTTCCCACTCTCCTTCTTCTCTGGAGTAATCTAAAAACAGCATACTGGCAACCGCATCCACTCTCAATCCATCAATATGATAGTGATCCAGCCAAAAAAGTGCATTAGAAATCAGAAAGCTTTTTACTTCATTGCGGCCATAATTAAAGATCAAGGATTTCCAGTCGGGATGGTAGCCTCTTTTTTTATCAGGATGCTCGTACAAATGTGTCCCGTCAAAATAACCTAAGCCATGTGCATCTTCAGGAAAATGTGAAGGCACCCAGTCTAATATAACTCCCAGACCTGCATTGTGACAAGCGTTGACCAGCTCTTGGAATTCTTCTGGATAACCAAATCTTGCTGTAGGGGCAAAATAGCCGGTGATTTGATAGCCCCAAGAAGGATCGTAAGGGAACTCCATGACTGGCATGAACTCGATATGAGTGAATTGCATCTCTTTCGCGTAAGCTACCAAATCCAACGACAGCTCGTGGTAACTCAAACTCCTATCTTCCTCTATCTTGCGTTTCCAACTGCCTAAATGAACCTCATATACCGAGATGGGGGCATCAAGCGCGTTGTTTTTCTTGCGCGACTTCATCCATTTATGATCATTCCATTTGGGTTGGTAATCATATACCACACTAGCCGTACGAGGTGGATGTTCATAACGACGTGCGTAGGGATCGGCCTTTTCTGTTACCCTATCGTTATGTGAAGAGTGTATTTTATATTTATAGGTCGCACCGTGTTTTACTCCCGCAATAAAACCTTCCCAAATACCACTACTGTCCCACCTGACAAAGAGTTGGTGTTCATTTTCTGTCCAAAAATTAAAGTCTCCAATCACAGAAACACTTTTGGCACTAGGTGCCCAAACCGCAAAATAAGTTCCTTCTACTCCACCAAGTGTTATGACGTGAGAACCAAATTTCTCATACAATCGATAATGCTTACCGCTTTTGAACAAATCGATGTCAAAATCTGTAAAACGACTGTGTGCTCTTACCTCAACCATGATTTAAAGTGAAAATCCTTGAGGAATAACGGCGTCTTTTTTGATCACTACAATACCATCTTTTACGACAAAATACTCAGTTTCTTGATCTTTTAAATGCGACCCTCCATTGATTTTTACGTCATCTCCGATACGTACATTTTTATCAATAATCGTGTTTTTAATATAACATCGGTCTCCAATTCCAGCGAGAATTTTAATATGTGATTTTTCAATTTTTTCTAAGGATTCATATTCATCATTACCCATCATGTAGGTATTGATTACTGTAGAGTCTTTTCCTATTCTAGAGCGTATTCCTATAACTGAACGTTCAATTTTGGCTGCTTGAATAATACAACCCTCGGCAATAACCGCCTTTTGTAAATGAGTGTCTGATATTTTTGAAGTAGGCAGCAATCGGGCATTGGTAAAAATACGTTGTTTGTCGTCATAAAGATTGAACTCTGGAATATCGTCAGTAAGACCTAAGTTAGCTTCAAAAAACGACTCTATATTTCCTATATCTGTCCAGTATCCTTCAAATTGATAGCTTAGTATTTTATGTTTCCCAATAGCTTGAGGTATGATTTCTTTACCAAAATCAATAGTACTTGTATCGTTCATAAGCGCTATTAATAGGTCTTTATTAAAAATATAGATCCCCATGCTGGCCAAGTAATTTTTACCCTGCTTTTTCATTTCATCACTTACCTGACTGGTCCAATCTGGCAATAAACTTGCTGTTGGTTTTTCAATAAATGAAGTAATGTTGTTGTCCTGATTTGTTTTAAGAATACCAAAAGAAGGTGCGTCCTTCTCATTTACAGGAATGGTCGCAAGAGATATGTCTACACCTCCATCTATATGAGCCTGGAGCATTTCATTAAAATCCATTTGATACAATTGATCCCCGGATAGAATTAACACATATTCAAAATTGTGTCTTAAAACATGGTGCATGCTTTGTCTAACGGCATCGGCAGTACCCTGAAACCAGCCTTTGTTATCTGGAGTTTGCTCAGCAGCAAGAACATCGACAAATGCCGAACTAAAGAAACTAAAATGGTAGGTATTCTTAATATGTCTGTTTAATGAAGCAGAATTAAATTGTGTCAATACATACATTCTCTTCAAACCAGAATTGATGCAATTAGAAATGGGGATATCAACCAATCGGTATTTCCCAGCTATATTTACTGCAGGCTTACTTCTTGTTTCAGTTAGTGGATAAAGTCTGGTTCCTTGCCCTCCACCTAATATGATACTTAAAACTTTGTCATTCATCATAATCAGTAGGTTAATGAGTTATAGAGTTGTATATAGATTTTCGCAGATCGATCCCAAGAATGGTCTATGTTCATGATCTGTTTTCTTAATTTCTTAATTGTTAGCTGATCTTTATAAAGAGAGGTAGCTCTTTTTACAGAGGATACAATTTGCTCCACCGTCGTATCCTCGTGCATCAGTCCAAAACCGCCATCTCCTATGTCCACTATCGTATCTTTTAAACCACCTACAGCACTAACAATGGGAATGGTTCCATACCTTAAGGAATACATCTGGTTGAGGCCACAAGGCTCAACTCGAGAAGGCATAAGTAAAAAATCTGCTCCTGCATAGGCGATGTGTGCTAGTTTTTCATCATAACCTATATAGGAGTTGTATTGGCCCTCAAATTTTTCATTTAAGGCCTTTAATTGTTCTTCCGTTTTAGGATCTCCAGAACCTAATAACAAAATGGAACTATTTTTATGATTCAAGACTTGATCAAAGACTTCTGGAAAGAGATCAGAGCCCTTCTCATAAACCAGCCTACCTATAAAGACAAATAAGGGTTGATTCATATCTAGGTGATAAGTATCACATAACCATTTCTTATTGGCCTTTTTTCCACGTGTATAGGTGGTTACTGAATAGTTCTTTATAAGATAAGAATCGGTGGCCGTATCCCAAACTTGTGTATCTATACCATTGAGAATGCCTACACATTTGGCAGACTCATGACTTAGTAAACCTTCGAGGCCATTGGCGTGGTGTTTTAGTTCTTCCATATAACTAGGAGAAACGGTGTTCACACGCCAGGCACATTTAATACCACATGCTAGTGGGTTGATATAGCCATCCCAATCTAACAATCCGGTGTGCTCAGGTTGAAATGCAGGGATCCATCCTATATGTTCGTGAGAAAAGCCTCCTTGATACTGCGCATTGTGAATGCTCAAGACCGAAGCGATGTTTTTAAACAACTTAAAATCATAACAATAGTACATCATAAAAGGAATTAGTCCCGTATGATGATCGTGGCAATGAATCACATCTGGCAGACTCTTTTGTGTGCCTAACCATTGCAACGCAGCAATTTGAAAGGCAGTAAATCTTTTGGAATCATCAACAGAATATACATAGTCCTTAAAAAGCAATGATGGAATATCAATTAAGTAAAGCGGAAAACCCAAGTCTGTACCAACAAGCTCGAGCACATGGAAATCATACGTCTGTTGTGCCAATTTAACCACCCCTTTTCCTTTATTAATAAAAGAGTTGGTTCTTGTATAAGCTAAGTCATAAAAAGGCATGATGACACTCGTATTTTCACCTTGAACATTTTGAAATTTAGGCAGTGCTCCCACGACATCCGCAAGCCCACCTACTTTGGCTACTGGATAACACTCGGCACTGATATGAATAATATTCATAAATAGATGAATTTGTTTGCGCTATAAAAATTAAATCATTTTCCCTTACAATACCTTACATTACAATAAAAGTGTCCCGCAGGCAAATTTACTTGATGATCTATGTTACCCTTGTTAGGGTTCTCCAAATATTGATTAATCATCTTTTTCAAAACTGAAGTTTGATCAACAGTCATTACCTCTCTTTGCTTTTCCTGATTGCTTAAATAACTTTGAATAAGTAAGACTCTCAGAATACACCAAGTCGTCAAAATATCACGACTTTCTGCTTAAAGATGGCACTTAAATATACATTATATTTTTAGAAACCGTGTTTTTTTTATGGAGCTATTGCTAAAGAATACGTCAGCAACAATCTTACATAGAGCCACTTTAGACATCATTAAACCTAATTATGACCTTATTGGTGCTAAATAAAATGGCTGCAATCTTAGTGCAGCCATCTGAAATTGAACGAGTGATCGGCTTAGGTAAGTTGCGCTTTAACAGCAGCACTGATACTTCTCCCATCTGCTTTTCCTGCTAGTTCTTTATTTGCCATTCCCATGACTTTACCCATATCTTTCATGCCTAAAGCGCCTGTGTTAGCAATAATAGCAGTTACTGCTTTTGTTATTTCTTCTTCACTCATCTGTTCTGGTAAAAACTGCTCTAATACTGCTGCTTGAGCGAGTTCTGGCTCTGAAAGGTCTTCTCTATGTTGCTCTGAGAATATACGGGCGCTATCCTTGCGTTGTTTTACTAACTTTTGAACCAGCTTAACTTCCTCTTCATCCGTCAGTTCCTCGCTAGTGCCTGATGTTTTAGCTAATAAAATCTCGCTTTTTACGGCTCTTAATGCTGCAAGCGCTGTTTGATCTTTTGCTTTCATAGCCTCTTTGATGGCAGTCATAATTTCTTTCTCTAAACTCATATTCTTATTTTTTAGGTGTTGGTAATGCTCCTTAAATGGAACTGTAGGATTATTGCGTCTGCGCACACTGATACAAAAATTAAAAATACCATTTTGTAAAACATAAAAAAACCCAGATACCATTACAGTATTTGGGCGGTTGTTATTTTATAGCCACTATCACTAGTCTACATTATCGTGTAAAAAAGAATTGTTATTAGATCGCAATTGGATCTCGTCATTCTCATTTGTAGAAAGTGTGGTTCTCGATCGATCTCTTTCTTCAGGTAATTGATCCAGTTCTACACCATGCCTTAAATAGGCTGGTTGTTTTTCTATCTCTTCTATACGGTGGGAACTTTTAAACTTAAAATTATAAGCGTGCATCTTACGCTTGCGTTCTTCTGCCCTAAGCACTAAAGCCTCATTAAGTGGCAAGTCAGTAGGATCTACCTCTTTACGCGCCTCTTGATCGATAGGTTGAGGTGTTTGCTCCACTTCTTTTATCAGGATTTTTATTTCTGGTTCGGTGCTTACTTTAACTTTAGGCTCTCGAGGTCTTGCAGCATTCAATTGATCTTCAACTTCCAAATAATCTTCTAAAGAGTACTTTTTTTCACCTTCGTCAGAAAACTCTGTTACAGGAACTACATTAATAGGATCGTTTACTTCAATATCTTCCAGATAATGGGTAGTGGTTGGGACCTCTTTTTGTTCCAATTGAGCTGATAAAGGCATGTCAAAATCTAAGAAAAACTGATCCTTTTCTTCTTCCTCTGTAATTTCTGGGGTGACCTCCTTATTAACTACCTCTTTAATGATGAATTCCTGAGCTTGATCCAAGACTTCTTCATAGATCACGTTGAGGTTTTGTATAAATTCTGTAGTAGGAATGAATACGTTTTCCTCTGCTACAGGAACCATAGTTTCCTCCACCTCTTCATCACCTAATTCATGAACGATTATTAACTGCTCGGCAGGCTCTGAAGCTTGTTCCGCTTTCGCGAAAGCGAGATGTTCTTCTACCTCTTCGTCCAGATCCATAATCAACGTTCCAGGAATTACATTGACGGAGGTTTCTTCTAAAATCGCAGTAGCACGTTGCTCCTCTTCTAGTGTATGGATAATACGCTTGGCTTCTGTATTTGATATCTCATTTTGCTGTTCTACATCAAATCCAGTGGCGATAACAGTGATGGAAATTGCGTTACCTAAGGCTTCGTCTTCTCCTACACCCATAATGATGTTTGCCACTCCGCCAGCTTCATTTTGTATGTGTTCATTTATTTCACCGATTTCATCAATAGTAATTTCTTCTGTACCAGAGACGATCAATAGCAACACGTTGGTAGCACCATCGATTTTATTATCATTCAACAAAGGAGAGTCTAATGCCTTAAGAATTCCTTCTTGAGCTCGGTTAGAGCCGGATGCTTGTGCGCTTCCCATAATAGCCGTACCGCTATTTGCGAGTACTGTTCTTGCGTCATGTAAATCAATGTTTTGGGTGTAGTGATTTGTGATCACCTCAGCAATACCTTTTGAGGCAGTAGCAAGTACCTCATCAGCTTTAGAGAATCCTGCTTTAAAACCTAAGTTTCCATAAACATCTCTCAATTTATTGTTATTGATAATGATCAGAGAGTCTACACTTTTACGGAATTTTTCTATTCCTTTTTGTGCCTGCTCATTGCGTACTTTTCCTTCAAACTGAAAAGGTGTTGTGACAATACCTACGGTAAGAATGTCCATATCGCGGGCAATTTGTGCAATTACTGGAGCAGCTCCTGTTCCAGTTCCTCCACCCATTCCAGCGGTAATGAATACCATTTTGGTATTAGAATCTAAAAGCGCTCTAACGTCTTGTATACTTTCTTGAGCTGCGCGTTCTCCTACTTCAGGATTTGCCCCAGCTCCTAAACCTTCCGTTAGGGTTACTCCTAGTTGTATTTTGTTAGGTACAGGACTGTTTTCAAGGGCTTGTGAATCTGTGTTACAGATGACAAAATCTACTCCTTTAATTCCTTGCTGGTACATGTGCTTGATGGCATTGCTACCACCTCCACCTACCCCGATGACTTTGATGACGTTTGATTTGTTTTTAGGCAAATCAAAGGCGATGCTGTTAAATTCTTCACTCATAATATGGCTACTTTATGGTTTAAGCTTTGTGGTGGTTTCACCACGATATTCTTATTTAGTGTTGCAAGCGAGTAGTCTAAACTGAATTACTCTGCTTTGTCAAGAAACTCTTTAAACTTGGTTGCCCAAGCATCAAAAATTCCCTTCTTTTTTATTTCTTCAGAAATAGTTGAAGCTTCTTCTTCTGTTTCTTCGACTTCTTCTATTGGTTGCTCTAGAACTGGTTCTTCTACTGCTTTTTCTTCATCTTGATCAAAGTGTCCTTCCAGACCTTTCATTACCAAACCTACTGCTGTTGCAAACAATGGACTGGTACTTTCTGTATCGCTATCCCCAGCGAGGTGCTCATTGGGGTAGCCTATTCTGCTAGGCATTCCTGTCACATACTCTGCTAGTTGTTTAATATGTTTTAACTGGCTACCTCCTCCAGTCAAAACTACTCCTGCAATCAATTGCTTTTTAGGCTCGTCATGACCGTAGTTTTTAATCTCTACAAAAACCGTTTCTAAAATCTCAATCACACGAGCGTGAATGATCTTACTCAAATTTTTAAGTGTGATTTCCTTAGGCTCGCGACCTCTTAATCCAGGAATGGAGACTATTTCGTTTTCTTTATTCTCACCAGGCCATGCACTACCAAATTTTGTTTTGAGCAGCTCTGCATGTTTTTCTATGATGGAACAACCTTCCTTAATGTCTTGAGTAATGATGTTTCCTCCTTGAGGAATTACGGCTGTATGGCGTATAATTCCGTCTTTAAAAATAGCAAGGTCTGTTGTTCCCCCACCTATATCAATTAAAGCAACACCAGCTTCTTTTTCTTCTTGACTCAAAACTGCATCTGCACTTGCAAGTGGCTCTAGGGTAATTGTCTTTAATTCCAGATCGGCACTTTTTACACATCTATAAATATTGCGTATGGAAGCTACCTGTCCCACAACCACATGAAAATTGGCTTCCAAACGACCTCCGTACATTCCTACAGGTTCCTTTACGTCTGACTGACCATCAATTTTATATTCTTGAGGGAGCACGTGAATAATTTCCTCTCCAGGAAGCATGACTAATTTAAAGACCTGATTACAAAGGGTTGCAATATCTTCTTGATTAATAACCACTTCACTATCTGCTCTAGTAATGTAATCACTGTGTTGCAAACTTCGTATGTGCTGTCCTGCAATCCCTACAGTCACCTCTTTTATTTTAATCCCGCTTACTGCTTCTGCCTGGCTTACCGCCTGTTGTATAGAAGTTATGGTTTGAGTAATATTGTTGACCACCCCGCGGTGTACCCCCAAACTTTTTGACCTTCCCACACCTAGAATCTCAAGTTTACCGTATTCATTTTTACGACCGATCATAGCTACAATCTTAGTAGTACCTATATCCAGCCCTACTGCATATTCTTGTTGTTCCATTTTCCTACTTTTTTATTACTACTACTTGATTGTCAAATCGCAAATCTATTGACTGGATCTCGCTCCATGCGGTATCCTTTTGCATCTTTGCAAGAAAGGCTTTGTAATTCATCATCTTATGCTCTAGTTTCTCTACTTTTCCTAACCTTACTTTAAAATCAAAAGCTCTTACCTCTAGGCTTACCTCGTCTTGTTTATCAAAGACTATTTGAGTAAAAGACGCTTTTAACAACGCATCATTTTTAATAAAATTGATCAACTCAAAAGCTTTATTCTGCACGCTCTTGCTGTACCCATAAATCAACGGAACATTAACGGTATGCTCTTTGGACAGCGGCATGATTAAATTATCTTGATCGAGATAAGCATTTGTTTGACCCATAATCCTTGCAATAGGTTTTCTAGGTTGTACAACCGCTTTTAGCAATCCATCGATAGAAACAGAAACTTCTGCATCTCTGATCATTACATTTTGAACAAGTCGCTCTTCACTCTTCTTCAAATCTAAATTTTCTATGATCAGGTTCTTAACCGTATCATTATTTTGTATCAACAATTTATTAACGTTTTTTTCAGAAATCAACGGATCGCTATAGTCTGTAAACGTGATGCTTATGTCTTTTAGTTTTCTGTTCTTATACCTACTCGACGCAAATGCGTAAAGGCTTATTACCAAGGAGATAGCCAGCAACAACTTTATGATGTTCTTTAAGTTATGCATCGCTCCATTTTTTAGTAAGTTGATTGATCTCTACCCCAATATCCCCAGCACCTAGCATCACGACAACTCTTATATGCATTTCCTTTATAAATTCTTCGAGATCTTTCTTCTCTATCACTCTAACTACCTCTGGTGCATTTTCTAAAGATGTTATTTTTTGACACAAGAGTTCTGAATGAATTCCATCAATCGGAAGTTCTCTTGCTGGATAGATCGCTAACAAGCCCACTTTATCAAACTGAGATAATGCTAGCGCAAATTCGTCCATAAAATCACGTGTTCTAGAGAATAAATGCGGTTGAAACACCACTAATTTTTTCTCTTTTGGATACATTTCTGTAATAGCTTGAAACACGGCCTTGATTTCTGCAGGGTGATGTGCATAGTCGTCTATCAATACCCTATTTGGGGTATCCATACGATACGTAAACCTGCGCTCAACTCCAGGAAAAGAGGCCAAAGCTAGCTGGAGTTTTCCTGCATCTACTCCGTATTCTAAAGCTACCGCCATAGCCATAAGTGCATTACTCAGGTTGTGCCTGCCAGGTAATTTTAAATAGCAATTTTCTAAAATACCTTTAGGGGTTTTCAAGTCAAAATGATACGCACCGTCTATAATCACTTCGTGAAGCGCTTGATAGTCCCCAGAGTCAAGCCCTATCTGAAGTCCTTTTAGATCTAAGTTTTCATTGATCAACAAGGTTTTCCCTTTTAATAAAGCCGCAAAATCATGAAAGGTCTTTTCAAAAGTCGCTGCATCCCCATAAATATCCAGATGATCTGCATCCATAGCAGTAATCCCAGCAATATCCGGATCCAATTGCATAAAAGAACGGTCAAATTCGTCTGCTTCAACAACCATAACATCTGTTCCAGAACAAATGTAATTGGTGTGGTATTCTTCTAAAATCCCCCCTAAAAATGCAGTTACTTTAATATCACTTTTGTAGAGCAAATGAGCCAGCATCGCGCTAGTAGTTGTTTTCCCATGGGTTCCAGCTATGGCTAGACAGGTCATGGTTCTAGAGATCTGACCTAGAAGTTGTGCACGTTTAATAGTGGTCACCCCGCTTTCGCGAAAGCGGACTAATTCTCCAAAGTCAACCGGTACCGCTGGGGTATAAATAACTTGTGCCGTTTGTGCGTTTTTGAATTCCTTAGGGATCATTTCAAAATGGTCTACATAATGAATAGCAATACCCTCTGCCTCTAATTTTTCAGTTAATGAAGTAGCCACCCGATCGTAGCCGGCTACTTTTTTACCTTGTTCATTTAGGTAACGAGCCAGCGCACTCATCCCTATTCCACCAATCCCGATAAAATAAAAATGTGATAGGTGTTCTAACTCTTTCATTGGAGTAATTGCTCTAATTGGTTAACAATAGATGTTGTAGCGTCTGGAAGCGCTTGCTTTTTTATGTTTTCAGAAAGTTTTTTCTGTAATTCTAGATCAGCATATAAGCCTTCCCAAATTGTGGTGAAATACTGATCAAGATCTTCTTCTTTAATCATCAAGGCAGCGTTTTGCGCTGTTATGGCTTGTGCGTTTTTAGTCTGATGATCTTCAGCCACATGAGGTGACGGAATAAAAATGACCGGCTTACCAGCTATACAAAGCTCTGAAATCGAACCAGCTCCAGCACGCGAGATGATAAAATCTGCTGCGGCGTATGCGAAATCCATTCTGTTTAAAAAGGCGTGAACTTGCACACCTTCTTGGTTTCTAGTTTGGTACTCTTCATAATAGAATTTTCCGCATTGCCAAATAATTTGCACGTCCTCCTTTAATACGTGCAATTGACTTTCAATCAATTGATTCACTCTTCTTGCTCCCAAGCTTCCACCAAGTACCAATAAGGTTTTTTTAAGGGGATCTAAATGAAAGTGAGCTATTGCTTCATCTCTTAAATGAGCACTATCCAACAAATCCTGGCGTACCGGGTTGCCTGTCAAAACGATTTTTTCTTTTGGAAAAAACTTTTCTAGACCAGTACTGGCGACACAAATTTTATGGACTCTTTTACTCAGTAATTTATTAGTGATTCCTGGATAGGAATTTTGTTCTTGAATTAAAGTTGGGATTTTCATTTGATGCGCCATAAAAAGAAGCGGCCCACTGGCAAAACCTCCTGTTCCTACAGCTACATCTGGTTGGAATTTTCCAATAATTTGGAATGCGTCATAAAGACTCTTGATCACTTGAAAAGGAAAAGCCAAATTTTTAAGAGAGAAGCTTCTTTGAATTCCACTGATCCACAAACCTTTGATTTGATACCCTGCGGCTGGTACTTTTTCCATTTCCATGCGATCCTTTGCTCCCACAAATAATATCTCACAGTCGGCCCATCTTTTCCGACATTCATTTGCAATAGCAATAGCCGGGTAGATATGTCCACCGGTTCCTCCACCTGATATGATTATTTTATATGGCTTCACTGAGTACCTCTAAAGGATTCATTTCTTCTTCAGTTACTTTTTCTTGGGCAATAGCCTCTTCACGTTTTGCACTGACGCTTAACACAATTCCTATGGCCATACAAGTCATTAATATAGCAGTACCCCCGCTGCTTATCAATGGTAAGGTTTGCCCTGTCACTGGAATTAAATTAACCGCTACCGCCATATTTGTCAATGCTTGAAAAACAATAGGGAATCCTACTCCAATAACCAATAACTGACCAAAAACCGAGCTGGCCTTGGTGGAGATGATGATCAACCGAAATAAGAAAAACAGGTATAAGGCCAGTATAAACAGACCTCCTATCATCCCAAATTCTTCTAGTATAATGGCATAAATAAAATCACTTGCCGACTGCGGTAAGACATGTTTTGTAGCACTTTTTCCTGGGCCTACTCCAGCGATATAGCCGTTTGCAATGGCTGTTTTTGCCCGTTCTACTTGATAAGTAGTGTCGGCATCTCCTTCACCACCAAATGTGGCAATACGAGATACCCAGGTATCCACACGGTTGGGGAAAACTCCGGGAAAAGCTTTTGCTGTAAGCATAAACAAGCTCAATGCTACAAAACCGATTCCTACAATCCCCAATAAATATTTAATAGGGTAGCCCCCCACAAAACAAGTCATGAGTATCATGCTAAAAATGAGGACTCCTGTAGATAAGTTAAAAGGCACAATAAGAGCTAATATGATTCCTACTGGCACCCATAATGGTATGAAAGACTGCTTAAAAGTGACCTCTTTATCTTTAATAGCTGCAAGATATTTTGCTACGTATGCCATCAATACTACAAAAGCAAAAGTGCTGGTTTGAAACTTCATACCTATTACAGGAACAGTCATCCACCTGCTCGCACTGGCACCCCCCATAACTGTGCCTTGCATTGCTGTATAAATGAGTAACAAAATGACTACTGGAAGCAGTAAAACACTCAACCCTTTAAAATAGCGGTAAGGGATCTTATGCACCGAGTATAAAATACCTAATCCAATAACTACATGACCAAAATGCTTTACCAAATACTGCGTGGTATTACCTGTTCCCTTTCCTAAATAGGCAAGATTTGCACTTGCACTATACACAGGAAGGAAGGAAAACACCAGTAAAATAATTACCAGCGCCCATAAAAAGGAATCTCCAGATATGTAGCTTTTAATTTTCAATTTACAATCCTCTTACTGCATGTTTAAATTGTCGTCCTCGGTCTTCATAGTTCTTAAAAAGATCAAAACTAGCGCATGCCGGACTTAACAAAACCGTGTCGCCTGCTTGAGCTAACTTGTATGCCACTCTTACTGCATCTTCCATGTTAGTGGTTTCCACCATATGTTCTACACAATTGCCAAAAGCCTCCACGATCTTGGAATTGTCTTCTCCGAGACATACAATCGCTTTAACGTTGCGATTCACCAGACTGTATAATTGCGAATAATCGTTTCCTTTATCCACACCACCTACAATCCATACCGTGGGTTGCTCCATGCTGTCCAGGGCATAATACGTGGCATTTACATTAGTTGCTTTGGAATCATTGATGTATTGAACTTTATTAATTTTCAATACTTTTTCTAGACGGTGTTCTACTCCTTCAAAGGAAGTAAGACTTTGTCTGATGGTTTCTTTTCTTATCTGTAGCAGTTTTGAAGCGGTGGAAGCCGCCATAGCGTTTGCAGTATTGTGTCTCCCTTTAATTGATAATTGCTCTATAGGCATAGTAAATGTTGAGTTATGGGTGTGAATATGAATCTGATGGTTATGTAAAAAAGCTCCTGTTTCTAATTTCCTTTCCATAGAAAAAGGAATGAGCTGTGCTTTAATATCTAATTGTTTTATGGAGTCGGTAATGGCTTGATCATCTGCATTATAAATGAGGTAATCGTTCTCATCTTGGTTCATGGTGATACGCATTTTACTGGCTACATAATTTTCAAATTTGTAATCGTATCGGTCCAGGTGATCCGGGGTGATGTTCAAAATAATAGCTATATGCGGTTTAAAAGTGCTAATACCGTCCAGCTGAAAACTACTTACTTCTAATAATCTGTTTGCCGATCTTCCTTCTGCCACTTGCTGTGCAAAACTTTTTCCAATGTTACCTCCTGTGGTGTGATCAAGTTGAGCGACC
Source organism: Nonlabens sp. (assembly GCF_018401815.1). Classification (GTDB taxonomy): domain Bacteria; phylum Bacteroidota; class Bacteroidia; order Flavobacteriales; family Flavobacteriaceae; genus Nonlabens. Next base: position 244,990 of record NZ_JAGYKG010000002.1, on the reverse strand, counting down.
TTAAGGATGTGATCGATTAAACTGGTTACCGTAGTTTTTCCGTTAGAGCCTGTGATCGCAATAATATTTTCATCAGTGAAACTAGCGGCAAATTCAATTTCTGATACCACTTCAATTCCTTTGGTTTTAATCGCTATAATTAGTGCCGCGTTATCAGGAATTCCAGGGCTTTTTACTACTAAGGAAGCGTTGAGGATGTTCTCTATCGTATGCCCTCCTGATTCATAGGAAATAGCTTGTTCTTGTAAAGCTTTCGCGAAAGCGGGACCTAAAACACCCGCATCACTTAAAAAAACATCATAGCCTTTTTGAGCACCTAATACAGCGGCGCCTAGGCCACTAATTCCTCCTCCGAGGACGACGAGACGTTTATTACTGGTATGTGGTTGTAACTCACTCATTAACGAACTTTTAGGGTTACAATACTGATAATAGCGAGCAATATGCCTACGATCCAAAACCGCACAACGATCTTGCTTTCGTGAATACCTCGTTTTTGATAGTGATGGTGTAATGGAGACATAAGAAAAATTCTTCTTCCCTCTCCGTGTCTCTTTTTAGTGTATTTGAACCAACTTACCTGCATTACTACAGAAAGGTTTTCCATTAAGAAAATCCCGCAAAGAATAGGGATCAACAATTCTTTTCTAGTCGCAATAGCCAGCACAGCGATAATGCCTCCTATGGTAAGACTTCCTGTATCACCCATAAAAACTTGTGCTGGAAAAGTGTTGTACCAAAGAAAGCCCACTAATGCCCCAGCAAATGCGGTGACAAATACCACCATCTCTCCAGAGTTAGGGATGTACATCACATTGAGGTAATTGGAGAAAATAATATTCCCAGAAATCCATGCAAATAACGCCAGAGTAATGACTACTATAACACTAGTTCCTGCGGCGAGCCCATCAATTCCATCGGTAAGATTAGCCCCATTAGAAACAGCAGTTACGATAATAATAACCACAGGTATAAACACCAACCAGGCCCAATTGGCAAGACTAGGATCGATCCAATCAATTACATTGGCATAATCCAACTCATTATCTTTTACAAAAGGGATCGTTGTTTTTGTGGATTTTATTGCAGCGCCAAATTCAACTGGAATATTTTGAGAAACGAGCTCTTGTTTATTTGTAGTTGGTACAATTTTTTCCTTAATGGTTATCCCATCGTGGAAGAACATGATAGAACCAATAATAGCACCTAAGCCCACCTGGCCTATCACCTTGAAAACCCCTTTTAAACCACCTTTATCTTTTTTGAAAATCTTGATATAATCGTCTGTAAAACCGATCAATCCCATCCAGATCGTGGTGATGATTAGCATGACTACGTATATATTATCGATCTGGCATAAAAGGAACGCTGGGATCAAGGTTGCCAAAATAATGATGATCCCACCCATTGTAGGTGTACCAGCTTTTTGTGCTTGGCCTGCCAGACCTAAGTCGCGTACCGTTTCCCCAACCTGCTGTTTTTGTAAAAAGTTGATGATGCGCTTACCATAAATAGTCGAAAAAGCTAGCGAAAGAACAAATGCAATAGCCGCTCTAAAGGTGATGAAGCCAAAAAGGGAGGCTCCCGGCATATTAAATTCCTCTTCTAGATATTTGAATATATAATATAACATCTTATTTGTTGAGTTGGTTAAGAAATTCTGCTATTAATTTTCGATCATCAAAGTCGGTCCTTAAACCTTGAATCTCCTGATAAGTTTCATGACCCTTACCTGCAATAAGGATGATATCATTTTGGTCTGCCATTTTTGCAGCAGCTTTTATGGCTTGCTTGCGGTTTAAAATGGTAATTGTTTTTTTAAAGTCTTGTGGTTGTACCCCTGCTTCCATATCGTCAAGAATCTTCTGAGGATCTTCGGTGCGCGGGTTATCACTTGTGAAAATAACTTGATCGCTCAGCGCTGCAGCTATATGAGCCATCTTAGGTCTTTTAGTCACGTCTCGATCTCCACCACAGCCAATAACGGTAATCACTTTTTCATTTCTTGTACGTATAGAATTGATGGTTTCCAAAACATTTTTAAGTGCGTCTGGAGTATGCGCATAGTCTACTATTGCTGTAATTCTTTTTTCAACCGTAGTAAAATATTGAAATCTTCCAGAGACTCCTTCTAACTGAGAAATCGCCTCAAGCACCTCCATTTCTTCTAATCCTAATTCTATCGCACAAGCATAAATAGCCAAAACATTGTAGGCATTGAACTGACCTATCATCTTGGACCAAACTTCATGTTTGTTGATTTTCAGCAACAAACCACCAAATTGGTTTTCTATGACTTGGGCACGGTAATCGGTATAGGTTTTTAAGGCATACCCCAACTTTCTAGCCTTAGTATTTTGAAGCATCATCACTCCGTTCTTATCGTCTAGATTAGTTAACACAAAAGCCTTTTTAGGCAATTCATCAAAGAACCTCTTCTTAACATCTCTATATTCAGCAAAGCTGTTGTGATAATCAAGATGATCGTGGGAAAGGTTGGTAAAAATTCCTCCTGCAAATTCTAGCCCAGCAACACGTTCTTGAGCTATTCCATGGCTGCTTACCTCCATAAAACAGTAATCCACTCCAACCGCCACCATAGCTGCAAGATGCTTATTAATAGTCAATGGGTCTGGTGTCGTATGCGTTGTAGGAACAACTTTATCATCAATCAAAATCTCTACCGTAGAAATCAATCCCGTTTTAAAACCCAATTTTTTAAATAATTGATATAGTAAGGACGTAGTAGTGGTTTTACCATTGGTACCGGTAACACCAACTAATTTTAACTGTCTTGAAGGGTTCTGATAAAAGTTAGCCGCTACTAAGGCTAGTGCATTATGAGCATTTGCTACTTTTATATAGGTCACCTCTTTCTCTTGGTAATCTGGAAGTTCTTCTAGGATGATCGCCTTTGCTCCTGCAGAAACTGCTTTTTCAATGTACTCATGACCGTCAACAGCTGTGCCTTTAAGTGCAACAAAAACATCTGCTTTTTGAATCGCCCTGGAATCAAATTGAATCTTATTGACCTGCACATTTGTAGTACCTATAACTACGTCCAGACTTACCTTATACAATAGGTCTTTAAGCATCATCATAATAATGTGAGAGTTAGTTGATGTGTAGAAGACAGTTTTGCCCCTGGTTGTAAACTTTGAGAACGTACTTTTCCAGAGCCTATAAGAACTACTTTAGCTCCCAGGTTTTCGACTATTGCAAGAGCATCCATAGCCTCCATTCCTATTAAATTGGGCATTTTATGAACAGCTGTTTCCCCTTGTTGATGTATGGTTTTTAAGTAAGTGTTAGTTGATCTTGCCATTGGTTCAGGAATGGATTTTTGTAGTTCTACCTCATCTAGTAATGGGTTGTTAGCATAAATCTTTTGTGCAATCTTTTTAAAAACTGGTCCAGCGACAATGTTTCCGTAGTATCCTTTTTTAGTATTTGGTTGGTGTATCACTACAATACAACTGTACTTTGGCTTATCTGCTGGGAAGTATCCAGCAAAAGAAGCGATATAATTTCCAGGGCTTTTCCAGTACTCTGCCTGACAGGTTCCTGTTTTACCCGCCATAGAGAAGTTAGTGCTATAGAGATTATCTGCTGTCCCTCTTTTTACCACATTCTCCATCATTACCTTTACTTTATTGATGGTATTCTGAGAACAGATGGCTGGATTTATGATTTCTCTGTCAAATTGTTCAATCAATCGTTCCTTAGACTTCACTTCTCTTATAAGTCGAGGCTTCACCATCACACCATTGTTAGCTACTGCGTTGTAAAAAGTCAAGGTTTGAAGTGGCGTTAATTGCACCCCATAACCAAATCCCATCCATGGTAAAGAAAGACCACTCCAGTGGGCATCGTCTGGATGTGGAATCATAGGAACGCCTTCCCCTTTAATAGGAAGGTCTAATTTTTTATTGAGATTCATGCTGTACAAGCGATTCACATAATCATCAGGATGTGATTTATAATTGTTTTGAATCATTTGTACCAATGCCGTATTTGAAGAAACCTCAAAGGCTTTTGCGACACTTATTTTCCCATAACCACCCTGTTTTGAATCCCTCACATTACGGCCGTAATAGGAAATTTTCCCCCCTTGTGTATCAAAAACAGTACTGGTATCTACTACTTTATCTTCTAAAGCCGCAATAACACTCATTAATTTAAAGGTAGAACCTGGCTCATGAGATTCCCAAACCGCATAGTTTCTCTTTTCAAAATACTTACCACTTTCTCCTCTACCTAGATTAGAAAGTGCTTTGATCTCTCCAGAAGCTACTTCCATAACCACGGCAGTACCGTGATCTGCTTCAAAATACTCCAACTGTTCTAATAAGGCGTGATGCGCCACATCTTGCATATTAACATCTATAGTGGTATACACATCATAACCATCATTAGGGTTGATCTCATTCTCACTTGAAATAGGCTTCCATTGATTTTTTCCTATTTTTTGCTCTAAACGCACTCCATCACTTCCTCTTAAATAAGGAGCAAAAGCACCTTCTAAACCTACAGGCGCACTTCCATCACGGTCATAGCCTACAATGCGCTCAGCCATTTTTCCCAAAGGATGTTCCCGAACGATTCTTTTTTCAATAATAAGCCCCCCTCGGTAAGGACCCATACCAAATAAAGGAAACTCTCGTATTTCTTTATAATCTCCATAATTTAGGTTTTTTGCGATAAGCATATAGCGATTGCGATTGCTGTGAGCTTTTCTTAATTTCTGGAGGTAATAATCTGTTGAAGTTTCAAATTTAGTTGCCAATGCCTTTGCCAATGCGGCTATATTGTCATTAAAATCTCGGTTGGATGGTGCCAAGGCATCAAAACGAATATCGTATTTACTGATAGAAGTCGCCAGTAACTGGCCATTAGCATCGAACAAATTTCCCCTTGTAGAAGGAATGATATCATTTCTAAATATGCGCTGTTCCGCTTTTCTCCTATAAGCATCACCATCAATAAATTGAATGTTGATAATTTGCACAACCACTAGCACCGCCACAATAACAAAAATGGCACCAACCAAGTACATTTTATTTAATATGTTTTTACTAGTTGTCGCCATTGTTATTCTTTATGATGATGATCTTCTGCGGCGGATTTTGAGCCGGAGCAATTCCTTTACTTTTGATTTTTAGCGCTACAGTAGATTCCATTTGCAAGAACATCAACCTTCTTTCTAAATCGGTATACTCACTATGTAGCTCTGTCACTTGCTCCTTAAGAGCAGCTAATTGATGCACCTTCTTCTCGTAACTATGACCGGTGTAAATCATGATAATGGCTAGAAAAGGAGCAAACAGAATAAACCGCCAGTTTTTAAAAGCGTCATCATTAGTCAAAAAACTCCCTTTTAATATGTCATAGATTTTAGCAGCCATCTATTCTCTTTTTATTTTCTCTGCAATACGCAGCTTAGCACTTCTCGCGCGGTTATTTTCCTTAATCTCTTCTCGAGAAGGAACGATCATCTTACCTATTCTTTTAAAAGGCACGCTGGACCTACCAAAAACATCTTTCTCTGGCTCTCCTTCAAAAAGTCCATTCCTCATAAATCTTTTTACAGGTCGGTCTTCCAAGGAGTGATAAGAAATCACACTCAGCCTGCCACCTATTTTTAATAGCTCTTCTGACTGTATTAAAAAATCGTACAGCACTTCCAGCTCCTTATTTACTTCAATGCGTATGGCTTGAAACACTTGAGCCAGTAGTTTATGTGCTATACGCTCTGGAACTAAAGGAGCACAAATCTCCTTAAGGTCTGCAACGGTAATGATTTCAGATTCTTGTCTTGCAGCTACAATGCGTTGTGCCAGCTTAAGGGCTATACGCAATTCTCCATAGTTCTTAAAAATTCTAACAAGATCCTCTTCCGTGTATTGGTTCAGTACAACAACCGCGTTTAGATCTTGATCTTGGTTCATACGCATATCCAATCGCGCATCAAACCTAGTAGAAAACCCTCTGGCAGCTTCATCAAATTGATGGGAACTCACCCCTAAATCTGCCAAAATTCCATCTACTTCTTTTATTCCATAAAGCCTTAAAAAGCGCTTCATATAACCAAAGTTCTGAGGAATCAACATAAAACGATCGTCATCAATCGCGTTCTGTACAGCGTCTATATCTTGATCAAAAGCAAATAGCCTTCCTTCAGGACCTAATCGAGCAAGTATTTCTCTAGAGTGTCCACCCCCTCCAAAAGTTACATCCACATATACCCCAGACGGATGGATGTTCAATCCACCAACAGCTTCTTTTAAAAGAACTGGATTATGATAAGAGATCGGTGGTGTCATTTCCCATTACTTCTTCAGCGAGATCAGCAAAGTCATCTAGCGAGTCATCAATGGCCGCTTCATACCTTTCCTTATCCCAGATTTCTAATATATTTACCGCACTTGAAACGGTAACTTCTTTTGTGATTCCTGCAATGGTGATGAGGTCTTTAGGAATGAGCAGTCGCCCATTGGCATCCACCTCAACAGTTTTAACTCCAGCGGTAAAACGGCGTATGAAATCATTGTGCTTTCTATTGAATCGATTTAAACCATTCAATTTTTCCATCATTTTATTCCACTCCACTAACGGATACAATTCCAAGCAAGGTTGAAAAACCGCCCTTTTAAGAACAAAACCTTCTTGCATGACAGGTGTCAACTGCTTCTTTAAAGCAGCTGGCATCATAAAGCGCCCTTTGGAGTCGGTTTTACACTCGTATGTTCCTATAAAATTGATCACTGGATATAACTGTTTTACGCTTTGTTGAATCAAAAATAAGGAAATTAATACCACTTTTTACCACAATTTCCCACTTTGTTGATAAATCCTTGTTTTTTTGAATAACTCCCCTAGTTATTAACAATTTAAGCACGCCTGTAAGGCCTCATGCGTTAGTATAAGTTTCGCTTTCGCGAAAGCGAAATAAAAAATGCTTACTATTGCTTCAAAGGAAACATTTGCTTTAAAGATCGCATCTAGAAAACATTGTTTTTCCTATACCCAAAACCATTATATTTGCCACTTAGAATTACCATATGACGCACGATTTTATCAAAGACGGTAAATTTGAGTATTACACGACTGGAGAAGGTACCCCTATCATCATATTACATGGTTTGATGGGTGGGCTCAGTAATTTTCAAGGTGTCATCGATTATTTCCCTTCTAAAGGATATCAAGTAGTCGTGCCTTCTTTACCTTTGTATTCAACACCATTAATTACGACTAGCGTCGGAACCTTTGCAAAACACATCAATGCTTTTATCAATCATATGGGGTGGGATGAAGTGATCTTGTTAGGTAATTCTCTAGGTGGACATATAGGACTTGTTACTACAAAGATGTTTCCCGAAAAAATTAAAGCACTGGTCATCACTGGAAGTTCGGGACTTTACGAAAGTGCTATGGGAGAAAGCTATCCAAAAAAAGGTGATTATGAATACATCAAAGCAAAAAGTCAGGATGTTTTTTATGATCCTGCGGTGGCTACACAAGAACTAGTAGATGAAGTTTTTGCGACGGTAAACGACCGTAATAAATTACTTAAAACGCTGGCTATCGCCAAGAGTGCTATACGTCATAATATGTCTAAAGACCTTCCCTATATGACCACACCCACTTGTATTATTTGGGGAAAACAAGACGGAGTTACACCGCCTAAAGTCGCTGTAGAGTTTCATGAAAAACTACCTAATAGTGACCTTTATTGGGTGGACAAATGTGGCCATGCTGCTATGATGGAACACCCAGACGAATTCAACGAGATTTTAAATAGCTGGTTGGAAAAAAGGGGTCTTTGATTAAAAGATCAAATCGTTCCACTAACTTCCCTTTAAAGAAATTCCCCTACTGCTTACCCTCAAACTAGTATCTTTGTTACATGAATATCACGAGCGCAGAATTTATTATATCCAATCAAGACGTATCTAAATGTCCTAATTCTGGAATTCCAGAATATGCATTTATAGGTAGGTCTAACGTGGGGAAGTCTTCATTGATCAACATGTTAGTGAATCAAAAAAGTCTTGCTAAAACTTCTGGAAGACCAGGAAAAACACAATTGATCAATCACTTCTTGATCAACAAGTCATGGCATCTGGTGGATTTACCTGGTTATGGCTACGCACGAGTTTCCAAATCTAGCAAAGCAAAATTTCAAAAATTTATTACCAAGTATTTTGAAAAACGCGAGCAGTTGGTATGCGGATTTGTACTGGTAGACGTAAGACATGATCCACAACCTATAGATGTGGAATTTATGGAGTGGTTAGGTGAAAGCGCCATTCCTTTTAGCATCATTTTTACAAAAGCAGATAAATTAAAACCCAAAGCATTAGAACGCAATGTGGAGGCTTATAAAAAGTTTTTACTGGAAGGAATATGGGAAGAAGTGCCTCCTTATTTCGTTACCAGTGCTTCTAACAATCAAGGTAAAGAAGAATTGCTGAATTATATAGGTCAAATCAATGAGTCGTTATAGGTATTATTTGAATAGTGAATAGTGAATAGTGAATTTAAAAAACAGGCCGGTCATTCACCGTGTTTCTGCGTATTTCTCTTAACATGCCCTCTATACCGTTGACCTTCATATCAAAAACAGACTGCATATAGGCTCCTAATTTACCAGCAGGAAAACCTTGCCGTCTGAACCAGATGTAATAAGACTCAGGCACTTCACTTAAGAACTTACCCTTATGAGCGCCAAAAGGCATTTTATACCAGGCCATCTCTATGAGTAGGTGGTGATCAAAAAGGGGTTCTTCCATTTGTTCAGAGTTCAGAGTTCAGAGTTCAGAGTTCAGAGTTCAGAGTTCAGTAATTTTTTAAAATTCTCACCAACTAAAAACTACAATACTTAATAATTATCAAATGTTACCAAATTAGAATCTAGTAATCAGATAGTCTAAACAACTATTATAACGGAAGTTCTACTAAAACTGAGACTGAGACTGTACATCTACTCGCCTTCCTTCAAATTCAATTTCTCTGCAAAATAATCACAAAAATCAATCATGGTATCGCGCATCTTATCATCATTAGTGGCACGGTGGTAGGTATCGGCCATAGAGACAAGGGTTTGATGAAAGAAAACACGCATTTCATCTACTGGCATATCCTTGGTCCATAAGTCTATCCTAAAAGACTCTTTCTCTGCACTATCCCACATGGAGACCATCATGGCTTTTGCCTCTGCCGCGTCTACACCACCATCTGGGGCGCTCCACCTGATGTGTTCTGGAACTCGATTTTCATCCAGTTCTATTCCGATTTTTATGGTAGATCTAATTTTTTTATCTGACATTACAGTAAAGGTTTGTATTTAGAACGTTTAAAAATTTCTTCGCCACTTAAGTCGATCATGGTTTTCAGTTCCACTTGATTATTTTCCATAAATGACTTCACCATTCGGTATCCTATATATCGGCCCACTCCACCAGGAGTTTGTTGATCTACCTCTAAATAAAACTTTGAAAATGGCGCTGGCAGTATGAACCTGGAAAGCAACTTAGAATCCGCATCATACAGCAACTCATTAGCTATAAAATAACGCCACATTTGAGATTCATTTTCTCTTGCAAACACATATTTCTCTGGTGCGTAATTCAACAACTGATCACCTGTAGCTTTAGGAGCAAATAGGTGTTGAACATAGTGAAGCTTCCCGTGGTAAATCATACTTCCTAGCAAACTGCGATCCATGCTAGGCTCCACAAAAAGTGTCGCATATGCCAAAGCCACGTCTGCTGGAAGTTGTTCTCGATTTAAATTCTCCCGCTGGTAGTTATTGATTCCTGCATACAATTCGTGGTCCTTACCTAGATAAGTATCTATAGAGATGATCAATTGGTCAGCTGTAGGAATCACCTTCTGACGGTAATTTACATCAGAAAGCACAGTTAAGATGGGAGTGGCCTTAAATTCTGGAAAATAGTAAATGACATGTCGCATGACATCCTTTATGTCACGTTCCATTTCTTGATAATTAAAATCAGCATTCTTAACTGCATTTTCTAATGCGTTGTGAATGGTATCTTTTCCTGTTAATTTTAAAATCCACAGGCTATCTGGAACTCTAGGCGGAAAAAAGAGAGGGAATTTTTCTTTTAAACTGGGAAGATCGGCGGCATTTGCCATGGCAAACTCTTTGTGGAACGTGATCAAATCAACATCCACTTGTATGTTGGCAATCTCTTCTTCGACTTTATGAATAGAAGTGCATGAAGTCATCGCTTTCGCGAAAGCGAGAATAATAAAAAACTTAAATAAATGCATCTTCATACTCTTATAACTCGGTATATTTATATTTATTTTTAAGCTTGCAAAAATACGATTATGAAAGTTGAAAAAGTAACAGATCACATAGTAAAATGGCTGAAAGATTACGCCTTCAAAGCTGGGGTCAAAGGTTATGTCGTAGGAGTAAGTGGTGGAGTGGACAGCGCCGTTACCTCTACCCTCTGCGCTATGACTGGTCTAGAAGTCCTGTGTGTAGAAATGCCTATTCACCAACATCACGATCATGTTACTAGAGCTCAAGAACATATCATACAATTAAAACACCGTTTTAAAAATATAGACGACGTAAGAAGTGACCTCACACCGGTGTTTACTATTTTTAAAAATCAAATGCCTAGGGTTTCCGACAGTCCTCAAGTAGCGCTAGCCTTAGGCAATACTAGAGCACGGCTAAGAATGACCACCTTATATTACCATGCAGGAGTACGTGCATTACTTGTAGCTGGAACGGGGAATAAAGTAGAAGACTTTGGCGTTGGTTTCTACACCAAATACGGCGATGGTGGTGTAGACGTCAGTCCTATTGCCGATTTATTAAAAAGCGAAGTTTATACCATCGCAACATATTTAAAGGTTCCTGAAAGCATTCTAAAAGCGTCCCCAAGTGATGGATTGTATGGTTCAGAACGCACAGATGAGGACCAAATAGGAGCGAGTTATGATGAATTAGAACGAGCTATGGACCAAGCTAATAAAAACATTGATATAGCGACATTAAGTGCTAGAGAACAAGAAGTCTATCGCATCTACTCCTCTTTTAATAAAAAAAATCAACACAAAATAAAACCTATTCCAGTGTGTACGATCCCAACAGATTTATTACAAATTTAGTAGTTAATTAACTGTTTTGTAAGGTAATACGTACAATAAAAACCGTAAAAATAGGTTGTAAAGAGATTATATTTGTAATCCCCTATTTGTGCGACATGAACATTATTATTGCAGATCACCATCCAGTTTTCCGAAGAGGAATTAGGAGCATGATGAAAGATCATAAGGAATTTAGCTTCAAAGAAAAAATAGACGATGGCAACGAGCTTATCTCAAGTATTGAGCTTTGCAATCCAGACCTATTAATCTTAGAAGTAGACTTACCGAATACCCGAGGTATGGCTACGATAAGAGAACTGAGAACTCATTTTCCAGATTTAAAAGTTCTGATATTGAGCTGCCATCCAGAAGAGATGTATGCGGTAAGTGCCATAAAAGCAGGGGCTGACGGGTACATCTCAAAAACTCGATCCTTAAAAGATATTAAAAAATCACTTTTGAGTATTGCTAAAGGGGAAACCTATCTTTCTGAGGAGATAAAATTCCAATTGCAGCATTCCAACCAAAAAGAAATTCTTAACTTTAAAAAATTATCTACTCGCGAGATAGAGGTCTTAAACTTTCTTTCTAAAGGCCGTCGCAACAAAGAAATTGCCGAAGCACTTGCTATCAATGAAAAAACAGTAAGCACCTACAAAACCAGATTGCTTAAAAAATTAAAGGTTGATAACATAGCAGATTTGATACACCAGTCTCGTTTGCTTCAAATTGCTAATTGAACCTACTCCAACCACCTGAAGGAATTACCGTTCTATTTTTTACATCAATTTTCCTGCGCAAAATATTGTAATTATTGATTTGCTCTAAAGCTCCAACATTCTCTATGTCAGGATCATTTGCTGCAATAATGGTATTAATTTTATGGACGATATCAAAAAGTAAGAGTTGTCTTAAGTGATATAATACTTGACTGGTGTATTGAGAGATCGTTTGATCTTTTTGAACAGGAAAAATTTTATGCCTCTCCCAATCGTGCAAATGATACTTTTCATCAGACATGGAAATATCGGCTATAGTATGGGCATATTCCCCGTCAAAAGTAGAGACGATAAGTTGTGTATCAATTTCCTGTTCCAGCAGTAACACGTCAATGATCCTGGTATATATCACCTGAAAATCTGGATTGGCAAATTTGATTTCATCGGCCTGTAAATCCATATAGATTTTTTCATAAACACGATGTTTTGTTTTTACGGTTTCGTATTCTACCTCCACTCCACTAGCATCTTGAAGGTATTCATCTTCAAAGAGTTCATCTTTACCTCCATACAAAATCAAAATAGTAATGATGGAACGCTCTAAAAGGGCTCTTCTATCTACATGTACCATTGCTTCAGAAGCTTCGACTTTGGTTAAGGGTTGCGGTGCTTGTGCCCTACTGTCTTTTTTCTTTTGTTCATTAAAACTAGCATTACGCACTTGCGCAAGGGTGGAGAACAAGACCTCTTCTCCTATATCCAGAATAGCGGCACTTTCTCTAACGTATATTTCTCTAGAAATATCATCAGGTATTTTGGCAATACTATTTACAATATCCCGTATCATTCCCGCCTTTTTAATAGGGTCGCCGGCAGCTTCTTTTTTGAGTAGGTTGGATTTAAAAGAAATAAAATCTTGAGCATTATGAATTAAAAACTCATTAATTTCAGATGTCGTATGAGATTTTGCAAAGGAATCAGGATCTTCTCCATCAGGAAAAGTACAAACACGCACGTTCATTCCTGCTTCTAAAATAAGGTCTGTTCCTCTTATAGCTGCGCGTATTCCTGCCGCATCACCATCGTAAAGTACGGTGATGTTTTTGGTCAAACGTTGTATCAAACGTATTTGTTGACTGGTTAACGCCGTTCCAGAACTAGATACTACATTACTTACACCAGCCTGATGCAATTGAATCACATCGGTATACCCCTCTACCAGGTAACACAGATCTTCCTTAGCTATAGATTGCTTTGCCTCATAGATACCATAAAGCACGTTGGATTTATCATAGATCTCACTTTGAGGCGAGTTCAAATACTTAGCTGCTTTCTTTTCATTGTTGAGAATACGTCCTCCAAAGCCCAGAACCCTTCCAGAAAGACTGCGTATAGGAAACATCACACGACCTTTAAATCGGTCAAATTGCTTTTCTTCCTTTACAATAGAAACACCAGTTTTATCGAGAAAATTTAATTGATATCCCGCTTTGATTGCCGCATCTGTAAAGGCACTCCATTGATCTGGATTGTACCCTAGCTGAAAGTACTCTATAGTTTCATCTGTAAAACCCCGCTCTTTAAAATAACTGTATCCTATTGCTTTTCCTTCTTCTGTTTGGAGTTGGCTTTGAAACCATTCGGCTGCAAATTTAGAAACGAGAAACATGGATTCCTTTTCGTCTAGCGCTTGTTTTTGCTCCTCTGACTGTTCGGTCTCTTCTACTTCTATATTGTATTTTTTAGCCAGCCACTTGATGGCTTCTGGAAAGGTAAAATGTTCGTGTTCCATGATAAAGGTCACTGCATTACCTCCTTTTCCAGAACTAAAATCCTTCCAGATTTGTTTTACTGGGGACACCATAAAACTAGGAGAACGCTCTTCAGTAAAAGGACTCAATCCTTTGAAATTAGCACCTGATTTTTTTAACTGTACAAAGTCCCCGATCACCTCTTCTACACGAGCGGCGTCAAATACGGCATCTACAGTTGTTCTTGAAATCATGTTGCTTATTCTAGATATAAAAATACGTATTTATACCAAATCTAGTGCTCTAAAATACGGCTTAAAAAAGCCCTTGTTTTCTCAGGAGCTTTTTAAAGTTAGTAGTGCGGACAGAACTCGAACTAGCGACCTTAAATTATGAGTTGGAATACCCTACCCAAAAAGTTCCTTTTAACCCGCTAAGTAATCAAAACCGTATACGGTACCGTGTACGCTTGTTAGGTTACAATATTAAGCAAACCGAAGGTTGAACCAAGGGTTGAAATTAAAAAAATATGAATCAACGATTTCTAACTAATAAGCATCAATTCAACCGCTTTAAAAAGTAATGTACTGCAAGAGCGCTTCGGTGAGTCAAAAAAGCTGGTGCTGCTGAAAAGCCTAAAGACATTTTTGAGTAGGTCTGTTTTATGAATGTTTACACAGCAAAACTGGATCCTATTAACTGGCTTGTCCATTTAAATGATGAGACCAGAATAAACACGCTACAGTCAATTAAAAACAGTAAACAAGACGCTATTGATACGCTTATTAATGAGAATAATGATCTTCAACAACTTCTTGATAAACGTCTAGAAGAAAAAACAGCTGATTTTGTAGATGCTAGAAGTTCTCTGAATGAGGTGAGACATCGACATGGGATTTAAACTTACTATTTCTCCTCTTGCAGATCTAGATGTAACATAGGCTTACCAATATTAAGGGGATGTTTCTTTGAAAGTGCTCAAAGACTTTGATAAAGAGATAGAAGTTGCATACACAGCCTTAGAGTTAAATCCTTTCTTTAAAGTGCGTTATAAAAATGTGAGAGGTTTACCGCTTAAAAAATTTCCTTTTATCATTTTTTATACGCTTGACGAAGTAAATAAAATCGTAGAAATAAGAAGTGTTTTTAATACACATCAAGATCCTGCAAAATATCGTTAGATGAGATTTTCTAACTAAAGGGATAGAACGATTAAAATGGAAAAAATAAATTCTTAGCTAGAACTAGAACAAACCCCTATCTACATCTTGAAAAATGTCATCCTCTGCTTCCATAAAAAGATCTACAAAAGCGTAACAGAATGAAACCCTTTACAAAAGAATGACTCAAATATTCTTTCGTTGGATTTTGGAGCCATTTAAATGCAGGCAATCAAGCCATCGATGTCACCCCTCATCTCCTGGCCCGCTTTCGCGAAAGTGAGAGCTTTTAATAATAATAACCCGTCTTTACGGGCTCCCTTACGAGTACTAAGATAAAAACACCTACTTTTAAACCAGACAACACGGTCAAAAATGACTTTCCTATATGCTTTTATCCGTGATAGAAACAAGAAATCGCGTAGGTTGGAGGTTATATAAGGAGTTGGCACCAAGCAAAAAATACAACACAAACACAAACAAAAAGAAAAAAACAAGAAATATGAAGTTAGAAAAAATACTAGACAAGCTCGGTTCTCTTGAAAAGAACTCTTTCATTAAAATAATTGACAATATCATTTCAAAAAATCCTAAAAACGCAAAGGAAATTGAGAAAATATTGAGTTCGTCTGACAAGAGTTTGAAAACAGTTGACAATCAAAACATTTCTAACATATTTGAATTAATTTCTACCGAATTTATCGACCACATCAACTGCGAATTTCAAGAAGCTAATTCACAATTAGATATCTTAATTGACATTATTATTCGTGACGGAAATTGCATAATGCGACAAGATTGGTTTTCAAGATTGTATGAAAATGAAATCAAGAACCTAAAAACGAAGATTAAAGCACTTAACACAGAATTAGAAAATGATAAGTCTGAACTGAGTGATTCAAGAAAAAGAGATTATAAAATTTATAAGTCTTGCTTATCTGTCGCTTACTCAAATGACATTGCAAATAACCGAGAAGCTAAAATAACCTCTGACGAGTTATCTATCATTTTAACTTTAGCCAAACAATTAGGTTTATCTCAAGAAGAAATTAAGCTAATCAACTACTCTATACTACCAGTTAAAAAAGTTGAAATACAAGACGTAATTAATAATCTCAAAAATCTTGGCATAGCTTTTTATTCGAAAAAGGAAAATACAATTTATGTCGCAGATGAAATGGTAAGACTTTTAAGGAAAGTAAGGCAAAAAGAAGTAGCCGACAAATTTTATCGAAGAACCTTAAAACTTCTTAGAGAACCAATAATTAATCAAATTGCCAAAAATCACAATATTGACAGGAAACTAAGTGCTACTCAAAAAATTGAGAAAATAATTAAGGAAGGAATTTCATTTACGGAGTTGCTTTCAAATGATATCTATAAAGAAGGTATTACCCTAACCGAAAAGAAAAAAACTCTAAATGAACTTTGTGAAAAGAGTTTAAATATCCAAAATTTAAAAGGAAGTACTTTAGAAGATAAAATTAGCAGCTTAATTGAATACTTTGAAAATGTAGAGAAAGACGAAAAGGTTGGAATTTCACTTGATGGCTTCGACAAAATGCTAACGGAGTTAAATGTTTCATTACCGAATATAAATAAGGACTTGAAAGAGAGATTTGAACTTCAAGATGAATATGTTTTAACGGCAAACTATTTATTAGATTACAACATAAAACCTCGTGATATTTTGGATTTACTTGAGAAGTCTGACTTTACAAAATTTATAAAAGACAACGGAATAAAACAGCGAGGAGACGACACTTTAAATATTCTTGACCATTATAAAGATGTTGAAAACCTGTATTTAGAAAATTATGAAAATGTAGCTTACCGTAATTTGAATCTACTTAAGGAAAACGGAATTATAATAAAGGAAAGTGAGCTTGGGCTTAAGTTTGAAGAATTAACCAAAATCATCTTTAAAGATTTAGCATTTAATGTAGATGATAAGTTTAAAAATCAACTGAACACACAAAAGGATATGATAGATATACTTTTGAATTTAGGTAACAAAGAAATTATTATAGTCGAATGCAAAACAAGTAAGGAAAAGGGCTACAACAAATTTAGTTCTGTTTCAAGACAACTTAAATCATACCAAAACTTAGCGTTAAAAAACCACTTTCGAATAGTTAAAATTTTACTTGTAGCACCAGAATTTAGTGATGATTTTGTTTACGACTGCGAAATGGATACAGAAATGAATCTATCATTATTGACAGCTTCTACTCTTTCTAAAATACACGAAGCGTTTAAATCTTCAAAATATGAGGAATTTCCACATGTATTATTTAGAGATATAGTGATTAACGAAGAAAGAATTTTAAAGGCATTAAGTAAATAAAGCCAGTTGCTAACAATGTATATAAAAAATAGGCGAAATAGTAGTAAAATCAAGGCTTTTGGCTCGTATCAAACTTTGTGCTTAACCGAAAGTTTCGTGCTTCGAAATCGCCTACTTTTCATATACTAAACGTTGGTAATTAAAAAACATAATGGTCGGAAGTAGCAGAAAAAAGACTTTAAACATAAGTAAACAAAACATTTCAAATGAAAAAGAATGAAAAAATTATTTTTAAGTTTCGTTACACTGATTCTAATTAGTGGAAGTCTATTTTCGCAAGAATTAGTATTAAAAAGCAGCGATTTAGATGTTCAAAAACGTCCCAAGGGCAAATTTACCGCCTACGAAAGTAAGGATGGTTCAGTATATACTATAGGAGAAAAAGTCACAATCGGAGTTCCTTCATCAAATAAAACATTTGCTTTCATTACAGAAGGTGATGGTTTTTTACTTCCAATCACTCAATTATTTGTGAATGCAAGTGGAGAACAAGTTGAAATAAAGAGAATTGATGTAGGCGGCAGCAAAAGAACAGGGTTCTATGCTTCATTAAGATGTAAAGGACTTACAGGATTGTCGAATTATAGCATACAACTTGAAAACGCTATTTCTGTAGGAGAGGTGAAATCTTTTGGAATGACAAGTGATGAAGCACTTGCCGAATTAAAGAAAGCAAAAGATAAATTAGATTTGGAGTTAATAACACAAGAACAATATAATGTAGTTAAGGCAGATTTGATAAAATATATAAAATAAAAGCCCAATACACGTGCTATATTTAATTGCATAGTTATGCTAAATTAAGAAGTTGTCACTGGCATAAAGTTTATTATAACTTGAAAGAGAATAGCTCCAAAATGCCACTTCATCTTAAGCAACAACCCATAGAGGTATTTTAGGACGAGACATTATTAAACCTGAACAAACAATGGACAAAAAAATAATCCTTCATATCCCTCATTCCTCGACACACATCCCTTTGTCGGATGGTTATCTTGTAGACCCCATCACTCTTGAAAAAGAGATTTTAAAATTGACTGATTGGTATACGGATGACCTTTTTTATTCAAGTGAAGAAGAAATGATAGTAGCTGAATTTTCTAGAATATTTTGCGATCCTGAGAGATTTACAGATGATTCACAAGAAGTGATGGCTCAATATGGTATGGGCGTATTATACGAAAAAAGTGATACTGGTGAAGTAAATAGAATTGTAACACCCGAGTTGAAAGAAAAAGTATTGACCTCTTATTATTGGAAACATCACAATAAATTCAATACCGCTGTAAATAATCAGTTAGACCATTATGGTAAGGTTACCATCATTGACTGCCATTCATATCCTAGCAAACCATTAAAAAGAGACCTCGATAAAAACCCAAACCGACCTGATTTTAATATTGGAACTGATTCCTTTCATACCACCAAGGAGTTGATAGACCTATCGGTTTCATTTTTTAAAAAAGCAGGGTATACATTAGGCATTGATTGGCCCTATACCGGTTCTATTGTGCCACTCGAGCATTACAAGAAAAATAAAAATGTTTCAAGCATCATGCTTGAAATCAATAGAGCTCTTTATTTGAATGAGCCAACGAATCAAAAGTCTGAAACCTATTACCAGATAAAACAAATTACGAGTGAATATATTCAAACAATTAAAAACAGCATATAACCTGATCTGATGCATTTAAAATGTTGTTCTGATATTTTTGCAAATTAATTAGGAACATAAAAGAGGGGTCTTGATCTGTTCAAATAAAGGTAATATCAGGTAATAAAACTTAATTTTCTTTATAATTCCCAAAAAACTATTAGAAGTAACATCTGAGTAAAATGCTTGGAAAATTTAATCAAGGCACTTGTGTCAAGAAAATACCGATATTATTTTTTGATTTTATAAAGGAAATAGCGCTTATCCTCCAAATTTCGAACCCTTTTTATCAAACCTGGTTTACACAAATTGATTTCCCTAATCATTGAAGCTCTTTTTACTTTTTGGGCTTCGAATTGAAGATGGTTAATTTCAAAAATTTCATGTAACTCCTTCATAGATATAAGCTTATCTTCTTTCGCTATATTTTTAAGGCGCTTAATAATATCCTGATAACTCTTGGCACTAGTTGTTTTCCTGAATTTCCAGACAGAAAAAAACTGAAAGAAGAAAAAAGAATTAGCATCAGGGCTATTTGTAAATAAATTGAGCTTTTAACAACTTTAAATTTAGGCAGGATCAATAAACTACTCGTATTAAAATCATTTGGAACACCAATAATATCAGGTGTCCATAAAGATAAGTTTTGCGAAAACTTAATTGCATTTCTGAACATATTTTCCATGATTGTAACTTTATTTACGTTCCACATGCTAATGTCTTGATTAAAGTTTAAGGCCTCAGCAAACATACCTCCCATGTCGATTACTTCAGAAGTATTCCACTTGTATAAAGGTTGATTAAAGTGAACTGCATTATCAAACATTCCGCTCATATGCGTTGCATTGGAAACATCCCATGAATTTATTGGACTATTAAAATTGCTGTTTTGAAACATCCCATTTAAGTGGCTTCCGTTACTTATATTCCACCTCGATATATCAGAATTAAAGTTTTTAGTACCATGAAACATATCGCTAAAATACTTGACTTTTTCTGTGTTCCAATAACTTAAATCAGAATTGAATAATGCAGCAAACCCAAACATAAAAGTCATATTAGTTACGTTTGACACATCCCAATGACTCAGGTCGCCATTGAAATTATAATTTTGATAAAATAAATAACTCGTGTCTGTAACAAAGGTTGTTACCACGTTATCCAGCGGTTGCCCCTTACTTGCCATTTCATTTAATAATTCATTATCTACAACTAAATAAGGTTGGTCATTAAATATATAGCTTTCACCAATTTTAGCTGATACTGAACACTTAAGAGTTACACCATTATCATCTAAAAATATCTTGGGTTCATCTTGTAAGAAAAGTGCCAAAAACAGAATTAATCGTGATATAATCATATTTCAATAATTTATCAATTTAGGGTTATTAATTAGAATTATTGAACAAACGAAAAAGTAATGCTCTTTATAATACTTAATAAAATTAACACAAAGTTGGCTAGTCTGTGCAAATAAAACTAACGATTGCTGCGAGAAAATCTAGGTGACTTTAGATAATACAACGTAGTTTTCCTATTAAAATCTAGTTAAAATCCGGTTTCTTACTTTATTTGTTTTAACGATTATTAATTTTTAAGGCGCCACGACATGAAAAAAACACAGGTTACTACATTTTTAAAGATAATTTGTTTGATGACCATTATAAGCTGTAATGATTCCAACAAAGACAATGAAACAACCAATCTAAAAACCGAAATTCCAATTGAACTGTCTAAAAATGAAGCAGTAAAAGAATATTTCGCGGCCTTAGATCAAGTAGTGAATGAATATGTCACTATGATAGAAGAAATGAGTGAGGCATCAAAAGAAGCCGAAAACAGCAATGATAAAGGTTTTGGAGCTGCTATGAATATGTTAAGTAATGCCTCAAGTTCTATAATAAAAATGGCACCATTATTAGAAAAAATGGATGCACTTGAGAAAGAGGCAGACATTATGAAAAATGAACTATCGGAAGAAGAACTTAAAGCTTTTATGGATAGTTATTTGAAATTAATCAACAGATTTCAAGAGGCAAGTTTGAAAATAAATCAAAGTAATTAAATAAAACGTAATGGATAAATATAAGGATGGTATGAATGAAGATGAGCAAAGAAGTGCGCGTATAATTTTTAGAGATGGCTGTCCTGACGTAGCTATGCCCCTCGGTTTATAGATCTCAATATATTACTTAAATAAAGTCTTTGAATTTTTATATTTTTTTTAAAGTGTAATTCAAAGGGAGGAGAACTTTTTAAAGAAAGCTTATATTCTTTATTTATTATGTCTGACAAGAACTATTAGTAACAAAAAAAGTGGAGACCAAAACCCACTCTAAAAAACGGGGCGTATTCCGAAAAGCCTTAAGAGTAGGAAAAATTAATTTTCAGAAAATGGATAATTCAGTAAATCAAGTACCAGTAAAAACAGGCGAATGGGTTTTAACCTTTTTAATCACCGCAATACCAGTTGTAGGGTTTATAATGCTATTCGTTTGGGCTTTCGGGAGTGGTTCAAATGAGAGTAAAGCAAATTGGGCAAAAGCAGCATTAATATGGTTTGCGATTGTAATAGGCATTTACGTGCTTTTTGCTCTCATTTTTGGTGCAGCACTTTTATCAGCATTGAGTTGAAACAAATACGGTCTATGAAAGCCAACAGGCTGAACACCAAGTGTGACAAAAAAGAGTAGTATAAACCGTAAAAGTGGAGACCAGAACCCACTCTAAAAAACGGAGCGTATTCCGAAAAGCCTTATGAGTAGGAACAAAATTTAAAATAAATAAAAATGAAAAAATTAATGACAATTTTTGGGTAATAATTTTTGCTACAACCATTTTAACAAGCTGCGGAGGAAACGACAAAAAAACTTCTGAGGATGTGGAGGATGTGGAGGATGTAATTGAAAATTATTCTAATTATGAATCTAATGATGAAAACACATCTAATCAGTCCATAGAAAGTGGAGATAACTCTAATGACGAGATTGAAAGCTCTACATCTAAGGATTGCGACCAATTCATTAAAGATTACGAAGAATTTGTTAATGGCTACATTGTTATCATAAAAAAGATGAAAGCTAATCCAACAGATATGTCTATAATGACTGAATATGCAGAAATGGCTTCAAATGCGGCTACTATGCAATCTGATGCTGCTGATTGTACTGATGCAAAATATGTTACTAAATTATCTCAACTAGCAACTAAAATGGCATATGCAGCTGCAGGAATGTAATTTCAAATAAAACCATTCTATCTGATTACAAAGCTGATACTACGTTCATTGAGAATTTGTAAGAATCCGAGAGAATATGGATTACGTTTCGTGATGCAGAATTAAAAGTTATGTATCCAGAAACTGAGCCTAGATATTATGGAAGTATACATCCGATGTGTGTTTCAATTTACTTGGAGAAGTTAACCCAAGACCGGATTAAGACATTAAAAGAATAGCGCTACGGAATAGAAGAAGGCGATGTGTGTCAAGGTTCAACTAAAACCAAAGAAAAATAGTAAGCCAGCTTCCAACAACGTGTTCTGTGAAAAGCCCTTTTAGAGTTCTGTAATATAATATTTTATTTTTAATTAATTCATAATGAATATGTTGCTTTAGTTTTTAACTGTTGGCAATCCTTTTCTATTTGCTGATGATTGTCAACAGTTAAATACTAAATAACGCGCTCCGCATCCTATATGTGATAGACTCTTCGGCCTACATTTTTAGGGAAGCCTACAAACACAGAACTAGAATTTATTAATAAATTATAATCATTCATTCCATTTCAGTAATTATAATTAAATTTGTAACGTATCAGGAATGCAAAAAAGCATACCAACCTAGCACAAAAGCCAAGGTGGTTTAGTATATGGACAGTCGTCAAAACAAATGACCCTAAGTTTTTTTTTAGTGTTCCTTTTACATAGTATAAATTATGTAAATCAAACTTTATGGAACATATTCAAAAAATTAAACAAGAAAATCAGCTAGATCAAATTGAATTGAGATCAAAGCTGGCTGATCTTAAATTGAACCTAATTGATGGTCATGTCCACTCTCTAAAAATAGATACCTTAATTGATACAGATTCAGATATTATTGACATAAAACCACATGTTGATAAAAATAAAAAGACCCTGCTTTTAAGGTTTCGACATTCTAAAACAAATACCCAACTGCTTCTTACAGACGTTTCTCCCTATGTCTTGATGTATTTTGATGAATCTTTTGAATTTAAAGGGGCGTCTTTTAGCACAAAAACAAGTTCAGGTAATTTTGCAATTCAAACACAATCCAAAATAATTCTTTTAGTGAAGTTGCCATTAAGTTTTGATTTGAACAGTATCATAAAGTTAGATTATGAAAATTAAGACTGCTTAAAGGCTGACAGCAACAATTACTATTGAAAAGGTATTTAGAGATACTCTAATCATGAATATTCAATTAAAGAGGTTTATTTTGCTCTTCAAGAATATCAAAACAAACGCATAGACGAGGTTGGTATTTATTTAAGTGCCTTTGTCCAACAAGCAGATATTGTCACGAGTGAAGAAATTAAATTAGTGTGCGCTACAAATTATAAAAAAATAATAGGTGCAGCTGCTATTGTTTTAGCTCTCCTTTTTTGCATCATCGGAGCAATTAAAAATATTCCTAATGAGATTCCAGCGACGCCTGCTTCCACACCATACAACATTGGTGTCCAGGCGATGTGGTTCTTATTTGCCAGTCGTTTAAATATATCGTGTACGCTTGTTAGGTTACAATATTAAGCAAACCAATGGTTGAACCAATGCTTAAAATTGAAAAAATAAATTCTTAGCTAAAGCTAGAACAAACCCCGATCTACATCTTGAAAAATGTCCTCCTCTGCTTCCATAAAAGGATCCTACCAATCTGCTTTTTTACGTGCCCAATCGAGCCAATTAATAACCTCTTCAGTTAACTCTCCGTTGGACTTCATCCTATCTTCATAAGTACTCAAGTAATTTCTTAATTGTTGTGACTTATGCCACCTAACAGATGAATTAATCAACAGCTTAAAATCTGAAACCTCTTTTGCTTTTATTTTGGCCACTCTAGCCTCTTCAATTTCTTTTAACCTTCGGTTTTCCCACTATATTTCGCTATCAATTCGATCTTGAATATCCTTTTTAGCGGCTTTCTCTAAGAAATCAATTATATAAAATTCCTTCTGTGAAATAGATGTGGTCGTAACGGACTTATTTAAAGACAAATTATCATACTTAAAAAAATGTTTCTCCCACTTAACAGCACTATGAAAAGCGTTACAATTATCGAAAAGTCAACAGTTCTCAAATCATATATTAAAATATTTTTCATACCTGTATGATCATAATCATTTGACAATCAATTTTTTAATACTAAAATTGAGATCAAATAAGCTAACCTGCTTAAGGTACATCATTAAAGTTAACCCATAATTAGACAACAGTTGATTGAGAACAAGTCAGAGTATTGGAGACAGTGACTTTAAAATCTGTATTTCAAATTATAACTTTATATTATGTTAATAAGTAAATTTAAAAAAACTGTGTTAGGTTTAATGGTGGTTTCAGGAGCACTATTTATTGATGCAAATGGGTACATCCCTCAATCTAGTGGCAATGTTGAACAAGCAGGAAGAATTTTAGGCACTGGTGTAAAAGACTCACCTGGACCCTGTGTTGATTATCCAGATGGAACAAGCTTTAGAATCGTTACGCATTCTGTAACTATTCTTTGGGTTCAACTTGGTGATTCATGGACAACTACTGAGCCATGTTAAATTAATTAGGCTGTAATTACGTACAGCCTAATTATTAAAATTTAAATTATGAAAAAAATAATCATACTTATTACTTTATATATAAGTGTTTACTCATTTTTATATGGGCAGACAATAAATTCAATTGTTATTGATGCTAAAAACAAACATCCTTTGAACTTTGTTTCGATATACAATCGCTCCACGCATAAGTTTACTGTAACTGATAATAGTGGGAAATTTAAATTAAATACTTCGAAAAATGATACGATCGAATTTAGAATGCTTGGCTATCAAGAGTTAATTTCTGAATCTAGTGATTTAAATGATACAATAGTTTTGAACCCAAGACATGTTGAACTTGAAACAATACTATTAACAAACGGAGAGAATAAGAAACTTAATGATAAAATCACAACAAATTTTCAATTAGGTTTAGACTATATGGGAACATATGCATTTAAAATAAATATACCAGCTAATTCAATTATAACTAGTGTTGAATTACCTATCAAACAACGTCCACATTTTTTGAGCGACGGTACTATTAATTTTCAAATTTATGAATCCGACTCTGCAAAGTTTATGTTGAATAACCCTATTACTGAATTAATTTCAATAGATGATCTAAGTGTACTAGATGAAAAGATTGTTTTAGATTTTGATGATTTTGAAGTAAAAGAAAAATTAAATTTTTATATCTTAATAACTAGAACGATTCCTGAGAATAAAATGACTAATAGTCGTTATTATAGTTTGAATCCTTTTTTAAAGTTTGATAAAAAAGGTAAAACAGACGATTATTATTATAAATTTAATGGAACTGACGAATGGAAAATGTCTGGTGAATTTTACGAAAAAGATAAACCAAGACTCTCTATTAATATTTACGGCTATCAATCTAGTGATTAAAATAATGCGTAAAATTAATGGTTAGGGTTTCCCGTAAACAAAGTAACTACCGTTGAATTATCTTTCCACCATGGGCTATTTCCTTAAATTAATGGTTTCCAATGTGAAAGTTTTTAATAGAATGACCTCATTATTCGGGCGGCATTGAATCTCTTGCACCTTATCTTGAATTGAACGAATAGAACGAAACCGAAATTGAAAATAGAGCTGAATTTCTACTCGGAAAAGCGAAAGAAACCCACCCAGCTGCTGTATTCTCACCCTCTTCTATACAAACCCCTGACAGCAATGTGGAGGCTTAGATGATCCAATAACAGAAATAGGAGCGTTGGTATCATAACAAGCCTTATACGTGTAGGCAAGAGCTTGTACTATGATGGATTGCGAGCGCCAGTTGGATCAAACTACTGCCTAGATGTATTTAAAACCTCTGTTAGAGTGTATAGGTATTCACAGAGTGATGCTTGATGAATCAAGATCGATTCCAGCCAAAACCTGTGCGGTATCGTATACGACAAGCAAAATAGCGTCAAATCAGGTCAAAAAAAAGCTCTTGATTTCTCAAGAGCTTTTTACCTTAGTAGCGAGGACTGGACTCGAACCAGCGACCTTCGGGTTATGAGCCCGACGAGCTACCTACTGCTCTACCTCGCGATATAAAAACTGCTAGCCACTTGTTGTAAAAACTTCAGATCATTACACTGACGGCTTCCTGTTTTATTTGATGGCAAAAATACACACAATTTCATCCTGATACAAGAGAATTCGATAAAATATTTACTGTCCTAGTTCTATAACATCAAAACTAGCTAATTCCCCTTCTTCAAAGATAACTTTTAACTCTATAGGGTTACAGCATACCTCACAATCCTCTACATAAGTCTGTGAATAAGCAGGGTCTAATAACATAGAAATTTCTTGCCAACAATGAGGACAAGTAAAAAAATGCTCTATCATAAAGGAACATTCAATAGTTGCCCCGCGAGTTGCAACAGTTGGTACTCTGCTAGTTTAGCGTCGTATTTTGCTAAATTCTTGATGGTTGCTGCATTGAGCAGATTCACTTGTGCCTGTCGAAATTCAATGCTGGAAACTTGACCTAATTTAAATTGTTCTTGTGACCTTTCAAAATTGCTTTTATTGGTCAGTACATTTTGTTCTTGCATGCTATAAATCGCCAACGCATTGGTGTAATTTCCTTTGGCATTTGCTACATCACGAGCCACTTCTTGTTCCAATTGACTTTTAAAAAGCGCTTCGTTTTCATATGAAATTTTAGCATTGCGCAAGCCGTTAATCGAACGACCACCGTCAAAAATATCCCAAGTTAAATTAGCTCCTACCGCAATATTGGAACCTGTTCTGGTCGTCGAGGGGAAAAATGCTGTTGGTGGGTTGATGGATTGATTCCATCCATAAGAACCTGTTAAACCTATTCTAGGCAATAACAGCGCTCTGGAGGTTCTAATGTCGTAATCGCTTATTTGTAAATTGGAGGCCGACTGCAATAAACGCACGTTATTATTGGGTACTTTTTCTAAATAGCTATCCATCACCAACATGTTTTGTAATACCACCGTGGTATCTACTACAAAATTAGCCTGAAGCTCACTGTTGAGCAATAGGTTGAGATCGCGTTTGGTATTGCGCAACAACTGCTTTGTGTTCAAAATAGTTATGCTATCCGTATTAATATCTACTCGAGCGTTGAGAACCTCTAACTTATTAACTTGACCATATTCAAATTGATACGCAGCCCGCTGCTCTCGTTTCTTAGAGATTTCTAAATTCTCTTCGAGCACCCTTACATTTTCTGTGAGTCGCGCAATTTCTAAGTACACGCTCATCAATTGAACAGTCGTATTTTCTATAGTAGAACGCACTTCCAACTGGCTCAACTGATATTGCTCTTGAAGACGTTTGTAATTGTACAAGCGCCCTAAACCATCAAATAAAGTGTAATTAAGAGATAGCCCAGCATTGTATTGAGTCGTCTGGGCATTGTTAATTGTTATATCTTCCCTGACAGCTCCATTTTGATCCACTGCCCCGTTAAAATCTGTATTGGAATCATTTTCATCTCTAGAGGCACCTGCATTTCCTTGTAAAGAAGGCAAGTAGCCTGAATTTAAAATACCAGAATTGTTCTCGGCTATTTTAGTCGTGTTTTTTGCTATTTTGATCCCGTAATTATTCTCCAGCATCAGCTGTATGGCTTGCTCTCTACTCAATAAGGCTTCTATAGATGGTTGCGAGTACGCTTTCGCGAAAGCGAAACACAACAAAACACCTAAACTAACTACCAGCTTATTCATTTTCATAATCTTCTAATGCTTTTTGCTCTTTTGCAACACTTGTCAACTCCGTTTTATCGATAGCTTCTCCCGTTTTTAACCAATGTATCCAAACCTTGAAATTATTTCCAAAACTAAGGAAAAGTGGCAATAATAAGAGGGTCAATAATGTCGCCATCCCTATTCCGTACGAGATTGAAATCGCCATAGGTTTTAAAAATTGTGCCTGTCTGCTCTTTTCTAATAGTAAAGGAGCTAAACCTGCTACTGTAGTTAAAGAAGTTAAGAAAATAGCTCTAAACCTGCTTTTACCTGCTTCAATTAAAGCCTCATCAAACTTCAACCCGTCCTTAATTAACGAATTAAATTTACCTATAAGAACAAGTCCATCGTTGACCATAATTCCTATAAGCGCGATAATTCCTAACATGGATAAAATATTAACTGGAAAACCATGGATCCAGTGTCCCCAAGCTACTGCTGTAAAACTAAATGGAATCAATAAAATCAACATAATAGGTTGCGTACCACTGCGAAAGGTAAAGGCAATCACAAAATAAATGAGCAGCAATACAATTGGAAAAATAAATTGAGCACTGCTGGAAATTTTTTCTGCTTCCCGTGCCTGTCCACTCAAGTAATTAGGAGCAACGGTAGGATATTTTTTCTGTAGTTCTGGAACGATATTTTGACGTATGTCGTCGAGAATATCTGTCGCACTTTGATTGGGATCTTTCAGGTCTGCGCTGATCAAAATCTCTCTACGCCCTTCTAAATGATTGATCACTACATCACCGCGCTCTATGGAGTAACTTGCTAGATCGCGCAAGGGCACTTTACTACCAGAAGGGGTGCTAATTCTAAGTTCGTCTAAATCTTTAATGCTGTTGCGATTATCTCTATCATAACGCACCCAAACTCTTATCTCATCCTGACCGCGTTGAAAACGCTGGGCCTCACGACCAAAAAACGCAGCTCTTACCTGAGCCATTACCGCTCTCGAATTAAGACCTAACGCATAGGCGTTATCATTGAGTTCTAATTTGATCTCTTTGATCCCAGCGGGGTCGTTATCTTCAATATCTTTTAATAAGGGGTTTTGTTCTAGTATTTCTTTAAAATCTTCCGTAGCGGCTTTTAGCTCCTCTATATCATTACTTAAAAGAGATACCGCCACTGGACTACCTCCAAAATTACCTCCAGATCCAAAAGTGAGGCTTTCTGCACCAGGCACATTTCCTACCAGTTCTCTGAGTCGGTTTGCCACAATAGGAGATTTTAATTCTTCAGGTCGGGTTTCTCCAGGGAGCAAATTGATAGAAAGGCTAGCAGAAGAAGAGGAACTTTGAGACCTAATAATGTTCTCAAATAACTGAACTGTATCTCCATATTTCTCGTCGGTTAAGTATTCTTTAGTCAATTCTATATTGACGATCTTGGCCTTTTCTTCAATAGAAGAAATAATAGAGTCCGTAATGCGTTCTGCCGTTCCATTAGGCATGGAAAGAGTCACCGATACTTGATCACTGGATATACTAGGAAATAAGGTAACACCAACGACACCGCCCTTAACAGAACCTATGGTTAAAATTAATGCCGCAACAAAAAATGCAAAAGCTAACAACTTGTACTTTAAGGTAAACCTCAATGCCGGAGCATACATTTTGTCTCGCATCCAGTTCATGGCTTTATCGCCGTAATCATTTACAAAACGCATTTTTTGAAACAGTTGTGCTATTCCTTTCTTAGGGACATCAGACCTTGATTTTAAAGCTTTAGAATGCGCTAGGTGAGCGGGCAATATGATCAATGCTTCTATCAATGAGACCAATAGGGTCAAAATCACAATGACAGACACTTCCCCAAAAAACTCTCCTATCCTGCCGTCTAAAAATAAAAAGGTAGAAAAAGCCAGTATAGTAGTGATAATAGCACTTAAAATAGGGGGTATCACCTCCATAGTCCCATCAATTGCTGCCTGAATAGGGTCCTTGCCATCTTCGTAATGCTGGTAAATATTCTCTGCAATCACAATACCATCATCTACTAAAATCCCTATAACGATGATCATTCCAAAAAGAGAAAGCACGTTGATCGTCACATCAAACTGACCTGCAAAAATAAACATCCCTAAGAAGGCTATAGGTAAACCAAAAGCCACCCAAAACGCTAATCTGGTATTTAAGAAAATGGATAAAAAGAACAGCACCAACAACATTCCTACGATCGCATTCTCTGTAAGCAATGCTGTACGTTGATTTAAGGTAATAGAAAGATCTCTAACCACGGTGAGCTGCACATTGCTAGAACGCTGGTTATAAACTGCTATATATTCTTTAACCTTATCAGCACTATCGATAAGATCCTCTGCATTTGTGCTGGTTACTGTAATATTAACGGCTCTTTCTTCATTAAAATAAGAAGCATTAGGCGTTTCAGAAAAGCGGTCTCTTACTTCAGCCACATCTTTAAGATAGATGATAGTGCCATCTGGCTGCGTTCTTACTGGAATATAATTCAGCTCGTCCCCATAATAATTTCTGTTATTAGCTCGTATCAGGTATTCTTCTGTATCTGTTTTAATATTTCCCCCAGTCGTCAAAATATTAGAAGCGGCAACGGCATCTGCTATTTCTTGAAAGCTAATTTGGTACGCTAAAAGGGTATTTTCATTTACGGCAATTTCAATTTCTTCAGCAGGATACCCTGTGATCGAGATTTGCGAAATACCGTCTATAGCTCTCAAGTCATTTTCTACATCTCTAGCCAGTTGTTTAAGCGTTTTAAGAGGTACGTTTTTCCCACTTAACGCAAATGTAATCGTAGGTCGGGATTCTTCTCTTTTTGCCACCACCAGTGGTTCCATACCTGTAGGGAATGAAGACACTCGATCTACAGCGTTCTTGACTTCCAGTAACATAAAGTCAATATTATAGCCTTTAATAATCTCTATAGTAATGGTTCCAGAATTTTCTCTTGATGCCGAAGTCACTCGATCAATCCCTTCTATACCCTTGAGGTTATCTTCAATTTTAAGCACCACACCTTCTTCAATCTCTTGAGGAGCAGCACCTGGATAGATCACATTGATAGTGATGGTTTTAGAATCTACTAATGGAAAGAAAGAAGATTTTAAAGAAAGAGCTCCTAAAACACCAAAAATAACAAATGCAGCAATAACGACATTTACTGCCACATGATGCTTGATAAAATAAGCTATAACTTTTCTCATAGCTTATTTTGATTCAGGATGTGAATAGGCAGCTTCCTCTTTATCCGCTTGTGCCTGCTCTTCGGTGATTACAATCATTCCTTCATAGGCACCAGGAATCGACTTTGCTACAATCACTGTTCCGTTCTCTAAGCCTTTAAGCACTGCAGTGGTATCAGAAAAATGAACTGGAATAACATCGGTAAGTACCAACTTCCCTTTATTCACTGTAAATAGTTGATTCCCATTTTGAAGCAAGCTTCGATTGATCTCTATAGCGTTTTCTATCTTTTGCGCTTGTATGTTTGCCGTGAGGTACATTCCTTCCTTTAAATCTGGATGTTCTACTTCGATGACGGTTATAATGGTTTGAGAAGCCTGATCTACTTTGGCATTGAGTCGAGTCACTTTTCCTTGGTACGATTTGGTATTGGAAATATTGCGCATTTCTACTCGCTTTCCTATTTGTAATAAATCGGCAAATTCAGCACTTACTGCTACCTGGATCTCATAGATTCCTGATTGAATAAACTCTCCTAATTGCTGACCATTGCGCACGAGTGTTCCTTCGCTCACCATCGTTTCTGTCAAGACTCCTGAAAACGGGGCTGTGATTCTAAATTTGCCTAAACGACTTTCCAGGTTTTTAATAGAGTAGTACGTAGTATAAATATTTCTTCCTGTAATAAAATATTTTTCTTTGTCATTTTTAGGGACTGGAAGCTTCGGAATATTGCGATCTACATTTAAGTCGGCTAGATAATCTTGCCACTGCGGGTAAGACTCTGGATAGTCCAGCCTTAGGTCTGGCATGATGGCCGTAATTTGATTGTTTAAATTGCTTCTAGCACTTTTAACCTGGGCGTAAAACTCGGTGTTGTCTATAGCAATAATAGTTTCTCCAGCTTGGTAGGCCTGTCCAGTTCTAAACAGTTTACCGGTAGATTTAAAAACCCCAGTCACCTCTGCAAATAACTCTACCCGCTTCTTAGCCTGTAAGTTCCCGTTTGCTGGAATGATAATCGGAATGGTGGTGTTCTGAACCGTATCTGTAGTTACGATATTGATATCCTTTTTAATTTTAGGCTTAGGTGCTGTTTTATTGTCAATGATGACCCTAGCTCCATAGATGGCGGCTATAACAAGTACTATAGCAAGCACAGAAAGTATGACTTTACGCATGGTGTTTTTTTTGTGTGAATGTATCACGTCTCAAATCTAATTAAGTCTGCTTTTGAATGTTCATAAATAATCCTTAAAGCTAACTACTGAATTGCTCCAACTCTTCAGAAACATCTTCCCATTGTTTCATCCACTTATCCAGTTCTCGTTTCTTAGCCTGATACCCATCAAAGAACCCGTCTTTTTGTGACAGTTCATCGTAGTTGGCTGCGAGCTCTGCATCGAGTTTTGCAATCTTTTTTTCCAGGTCGCTGATCTGTGATTCTGCTTTAGACAGTCTGTTGTTAAGGGACTTTTGCTTTTTCTGATCTTCGTAAGAGAGTTGGTTTTTATCCGTGTCTTGCTTTCGCGAAAGCTTGGTTTCCTTAACCACCTCGACCTTTTCAATCGCTCTCATATCTTCTGCCTTTCTCTGGCCTAGATAATAATCAATATCCCCCAGATAGAGATTTAATTTATGATCGCGGAATTCATAAACCAGCTCTGTTAAACCTTGTAAGAATTCTCTATCGTGAGATACGACAATTAAGGTACCTTCAAACTTTACCAATGCCGCCTTAAGCACATTCTTAGATTGAATATCCAAGTGGTTGGTAGGCTCATCCATGATCAGTACATTGAAGGGTTGCAGCAATAACTTACAAAGTGCAAGTCGGTTGCGCTCTCCACCACTGAGGACTTTAACTTTTTTCTCTGCTTCATCTCCTCTAAAAAGAAACGAACCCAGCATATCGCGTACTCGTACTCTATTGCTATCCGTTGCGGCGTCGATCATGGTGTCTAAAACCGTCTTCTCCCCGTCCATATATTCGGCTTGATTCTGGGCAAAATATCCTATTTGCACATTGTGGCCTAAGTGGACCTGACCTTGAGCTTTTACATCTCCTACTATGATTTTGGCAAGGGTAGATTTTCCCATACCATTCTGACCTACAAAAGCAACCCTTTTACCGCGTTCCAAAGTAAGGTTGACTTTGTCCAATACATTCTTATTCCCATAAGACTTGCTGACTTGCTCCACCTCCAAAACAATTTTACCTGGCTGTATGGACTGTGCAAAGTTGATATTCATTGCTGCATTGTCCGTTTGCTCGATCTCCACCACATCCATTCGGTCCAATTTTTTTACCAGAGATTGTGCCATAGTGGCTTTACTGGCTTTGGCCTTAAATTTTTGTATCAGCTTTTCGGTACGCTCGATCTCCTTTTGCTGATTCTTGAAAGTAGCTTCTTGTTGCTCACGTAATTCTGCGC
This sequence comes from Nonlabens sp., assembly GCF_018401815.1. Taxonomy (GTDB): domain Bacteria; phylum Bacteroidota; class Bacteroidia; order Flavobacteriales; family Flavobacteriaceae; genus Nonlabens. Next base: position 211,605 of record NZ_JAGYKG010000002.1, on the reverse strand, counting down.
GGAGGGCTAGAAATTTGGTATACGGCTTGGGATAGTCATAAATGCGTCCCAAACTGATTTCAATGGTGCGATTAGTGACGTTATCCAGAAACATTTTATCGTGACTTACAATCACCACCGCTCCTGCATAGGTCTGTAAAAAGGATTCCAACCATAAGATAGAATCTATATCCAGGTGGTTGGTAGGCTCATCGAGCAAAAGAATATCGTGCTTTTCTAGAAGCAACTTAGCCAGCTCGATGCGCATGCGCCATCCACCGGAAAGCGCGTCGGTGAGCTTATCAAATTGCTCTGGTTGAAACGCCAAGCCTTTTAAAATTTTCTCTGTCTCCCCTTTGTATTGGTACCCACCTATAATTTCATATTCATGATTGAGATCTCCAATATCTTCAATAAGCTTGGAATAAGAGTCTGATTCGTAATCAGTTCTAGTGGTCAATTGTTCATTGATGACCTCAATCTGTGCTTCTATTTGTCTCGCTTTCGCGAAAGCGGTATACGCCTCTTCTAAAACGGTACGCCCTTTTTCAAAATCAATATCTTGTCTTAAAAAACCAATACTGACTTCTTTCTCAATAGCTATATTGCCCTGATCATAGGGAATATCTCCAGAGATCACTTTTAAAAGAGTGGATTTTCCAGCACCATTTTTACCTATCAAACCCACGCGGGTTCCCCCATTAAGCCTAAAAGTAATTTCTTCAAATAACGGTTCTCCACCGAAACTAACATGTAAATCGTGAACGTTGAGCATAGTCGTTTTGTATCTTTGCAAAGATGCGCAACTGCACGTTAACACTAAAGCTTTCTCATGCTAAAAGGAACAAAATTATACAGCATTTTTACAGGGACCTGCCCTGTGTGCCAAAATGAATCCATGTACACCAGTCCCAATCTCTATAATCCTAGCAAAACGCAAGAAATGAGAGAGCGATGCAGTCATTGCGATACCAAATACAAGATTGAACCTAGTTTTTTCTATGGCTCCATGTACGTGAGTTATGGTGTAGGTGTAGGGATTGCCATGATTGCTTTTTTACTGGGCTATTTTGTTTTTGAACTATCTCGATGGAACATCTTCCTTATCATAGCTTTTATATCCATTTTTAGTCTCCCAATTGTGATTCGATTATCACGCAACATCTGGATCAATATTTTTATGGATTACGATAAAGAAAAGGATCAGAAAAGGCAGTAGGCTGTTGGCTAAAATAAAAAAAGTGCCTTGCCTTTGGATACCACCGCATTTTCTTTACAAAAATATCTTGAATTGATCAGCGCTCCTCACAGCTCATGGAATCTCTGAATGTCCATTTCTGGATCTAGTGGATGATTATTGTATACAGAATGATACAATTGCTGTGCCGCCCATGGCGCCATAAGGACCGCTCTACTTCCCATACCGTTAAAAACCATATAGTTTTTAAACTCCGGATGCGCTCCCACAAAAGGCCTTCTATCTATGGTAGTAGGACGTATACCTTGTTTATGCTCCACAATTTCATAAGGTAATTTTAGAAAACGCTCCAGTCTAGAGGTTAAAAATTCCTTTGCCTCTTCAGTAGGTGCGTCTGTAACGTCGTCTCTATTATAGGTCGCTCCTACCCAAAACAAATCATCCACATAAGGCATTAAGAATACCGAAGATTTGATGATGTATTCCAGGTGAAGGTCTGGAACCTTGATGGTAAAGACTTCGCCTTTATTTCCTTGTAACGGCAGGTGATTAAAAAACGGATTGGACCGCATTTGGAACCCCTCTGCAAAAATGATTATTGGGGCAGTGATCTGTTTATAAACGACATGATCGTCATAATGCTTCAATTCCTTAAAATCAAAAGCTTCTATACGGTAAGCCGACTTAGCCTCTAAATAGTTGGTAGTTAATTGCATATAGCCCACAGTATCTACCCACCCAGTCCCTGAAACTTTACCATAATCAAAGGGTGCATCAATCGCTGGGTTCTCATAAGAAACTATATCAACAGACATAAAATCCTTTAGATCATCCTTTACCGCCTTTTTGTTCCATGATTTTATTTCGCGTTCGTCATGAAACCTTCTCAATATATCAATAGGGTGCAGAAACCTAGCTTCTAATAAAGATTCGATTTTAGGGTAAAAATCATGGAGTACCTCCAATTGGTCAGCAGCTTTCCAAACGCTCGTAAAACGCTTTAAAATGGTCGGATTATAGACGCCCGCGGCAACCGCTGAGGAACCCTTTTCACCATCGGCAATCATCATCACCGATTTACCTTGTAGCAACCACTGCCAGGCTATGGTACTACCAGCTATTCCTGATCCTACTATAATGATATCAACTTCTGTATTCATGCGATGTGGGATGAGGGATGAGGGACGAGGGAAAAATACAAAAACAGAATCAACTAATAAATGAATCTCATAAAAAAAGCCTCACGAAATGCGAGGCTTTAGTTTAATTGTATTGGATACTAATTAATAGTTCCACATATCCAGTTCAAAATTACGAACAATTTCTTTTAGCCTATCAGACTCTAACAATTGCATCATAGAATTATCAGCGACATACCTTTTAATGTCTCTATCTCCCTGTACATTGTCCATTCTGTAGATCAATGCATTGAACCTTCTAGAGTTTAGAATATGGTCAAAAGAAATAGGACGAGCTGAGTTTAATGTATTAAATGCTTTTGCATTGTGCAACAATAGTCGAGCATCTGGATAATAAATCCAAAATAACTCCACTCCTTTTGGGTCGTCAGGAAAATTAACATCAGGAGTAACTGGGCAAATACCCAATAATCTATATCTCAAATCACTCTGACGTGTGTCAAAATACCAAAGCCCTCTAATTCTATATTCCTTAACATCATCAGCCCCAATAGTTTTTGTTTCAATATACTCATCAAAACCAGGAATGTTATACGTAGTATCTATATCCAAAGGACTTACTGACTCCTCAGGAATAACCCCATTATCATTTAAAATATTGATACCTGCGTTGGTGATCTTTTGACTTTTTAGAGAACTCTGAATATCACTAAATTCACGAGGTTCGTTAAAATAAGAATCCCCATAAAGGGTAATATCACCAGACATAGCAGCTTTAGTCAACACATGATAAAGGGAACGACGTTCTTTACCTACATAATTAGTATCCACAGGATAGTAAAGTGGGAAATTAACTCGTTCATCTAAATCAATAGTTTCCCATACCGTACGTTGCCATAAAATGTCACGATCTCCCACAAAGCCATAAGGCAATGGCTGGTCATTATCATTGGCCAGTTGTCCTTCAGTTTTAGTACCGAACTCCTTTGGACTCTTTGCGTTAAGAATGTTGTTTTGAGCAGATGCGGTTCCCGAAAGAACCACTGCTGCCAATAAAACTATGATCTTATTCATCATGTAAGTAATTTTTATATTAATCTGTAATCTCTACAGTTACGTCAGAGACACTTTGAACATTTACTCCAGGTAATACCGCTTTAATTTGTGCAAACTGAACTAAATCTCCTTTACGAGCTTTTCTAAGTACATTGGTAGCACTTGCATTCAATTTTGTTCCTGAAACGGGCACCGATGGTTGCCCTGGTACTTTAAATAGAAAACTAGTCACTTTAGGAGTTAAATCAAAATCAAAATCTAAGAATTCGGCAGAAACGGTTGATATCGCTAGATTAGCTCTTGTTTTAGCTATGTTTTCATATGATTTACTCACCATTCCTGTAGGGCGAGGTAAGTTCTTGATACGAAATTCCTTGGAATCAGAAACCTTATCACCGTTAGGAAGCGTTCCCGTAGCTGTAATAGTAACTGTTTTACCTGCTCCTGGCTTCATTATATAACCTGTACCCGCTTTGGTAAGACCCGCACCAGAAACACTAACTTTGTTATCAGGAACACCTGCAAAAGCAACCGTCATAGGGTTTTCTACCCCTCTGTAAACCACGTTCATTTTGTCTGCGGAGATGGTAGCTGAATTAGGTTTTGGTATTACCGCATACTCCGAATCAATAGGTATTTTAATAATACTATCATTCTCAATAAACTCCATATACCCGGTGATTTTTTTCTCACCAACGCTACCTGAACCTAATTTCAATGCGATCTGACCGTTTTTAATATCCTCCTTTTTTATCACTTCTCCATTAATCACGACCTTACTTGGTACTGTAGTGTCATCGTAACGACCTAAAACAACAGAACCCGTAACTGCTTCCCCATTAAAAAAAGCCGTTTTATCGAGATTTACAATAGATTTATAATTGTTCATGGAGGCGATCTGTATCAACTTACCTTGGAGCAATTGACTCATGATATCAGACTGTACGTTGCGAACCTCATTTTGAAGTAAGGTAAGTTTTGTCTTGGATGCAATTAAGGGGTACCCTTTGTAATTGTACTCTACATATTCTCTCTTCAAACCTTCACGGTCGGTTTCCTCAGAAGTATCAAACTTAGAACTTAATTCGGCTTTCACTGCTGAATACCCATCGCCAAGTGCTGCAATCATATCATTTTTATACTGATTCATTTTAGCCTTGAACTCTTTACCCTCTGGCTTTAGCTTGTCACCGACGAAAAAGGAATTGTCTAATATGTCCGTTTTATCTTGAACTTGATAGTCTTTTTCAGAACCTTCCTCAATAGTTGAAGTAAGTTTTATTTTAACACTTTCTAAATAATCATTGTAATCATTACTTAGCTTAGAGATCTGCTGTGCGGTTGCTGCAGCAGCTTCGTACTGCTTAGCATTAGTTCGCGCTTTTTGATTTAAATCTGCAAGTGCTGCCGAGTTGACCTCAGCTAGAGCTGTGTTACTAGTGCTTAAGTTTTCTTCTATAAGACCAAAAGCTTGTAACACTTCTTTACTCATATTTAACGCGAGCATAGCGATAAAAACCAAATACATAAGGTTAATCATCTTCTGTCTTGGGGACTGTTTTCCTCCTGCCATAATATTCTAATTAGTTTGTTAAAGTATATAAAGTATGAAACTAATTATCCTTTCATAGCGCCTAGCATGTTACCATACACGCCATTGAGAGAGGACAGGTTATTAGTAAGACCAGCCATTTGCTCTTGAAGTTTTGTCGCGTTTTCAGCAATAGCTTCGTTTGCTTGGTTTTGACGTGAAGAACTCTCCACTTGTATTTTGTAAAGGCTGTTTAGAGATTCCATTTGAGCAGCTGCAAGAGCCATTTCTTCAGAATATTTTTTAGTGGAAGACATTGCTTCAGCTGTAGGGGCCATTCCTTTTGCGGCTCCTTCAAAAGAACGTATACTATCTCCTAAACTTGACATCAACTCACTATCTAACTTTGCCTCTTTAAGCATTTCATCTAATTTCTTAGACAATAACCCTTGAGCGTCTTCAGGAGCGTCTTTTTTTGACTTTCCACCAACCATTTGTCCTCCAGCTAATTCTGGATAAACTAATGACCAGTCTAGATCATCTTCTACAGGTTCAAAAGCAGATACAAAGAAAATCAATGCTTCCACAATTAGACCGATGGCCAATAAATCACCACCAGTTAATTTATAGAATCCTAGATCAAGTTCCCAGTGAAGAATCTTGAAAAGTGCACCAATAATAACGATGGAGGCTCCGATACCGTAAGCCATGTTAAATAATTTCTTTGTTGCTTTAGACTGTGCCATGTTGTTATGTTTTAATTTAGTTTAGTTATTTTTTATTGTTGGAAAATTTAATTGGTTGCAGCGTTAAGAGTTACGTCAGTACCCATATAAGACTGTACGGTACGGAATCCTATATAACTTCTAGCACTGTCTTGATATTCATAATCGCGGGTACCTACTTGAAGGAAGTAAGAAACATCTTTCCACGATCCTCCACGTACCCCTTTGCGTTTATTGTTTTTATCGTTTACAATAGGACTCATAGAAGACATTTGATCATAGGCTCCAGCTTCATAAGAAGAATTCACCCATTCGGACACATTACCCGCCATATTGTATAAGTTGTACTCATTAGGCTCGTAAGATTGAGCCTCGACAGTGTATAATGCCTGATCTGCAGCGTAATCCCCTCTAAGAGGCTTGAAATTAGCGAGGAAACAACCTCTGTCATTCTTTGCATAAGGACCTCCCCATGGATAAGTAGCCCCTTCTAGTCCCCCACGAGCGGCATATTCCCACTCTGCCTCGGTAGGAAGACGGTATTCATTTACACGCTCTACATTTTTCTTTTTACGGTACGCATTGTGGTACAAAGTGCGCCATTGACAAAATGCCTTAGCTTGATTCCAATTCACTCCTACAACTGGATAATCGCTATAGGCTTCGTGATAGAAATAATCATTGTGCATCGGCTCGTTGTAACTGTAGTTAAAATCACGAATCCATACCGTAGTATCTGGATAAATTTTTACAGGTGTTTGAGAAATAAAATCTTTTCTAGTTTTGTTTTGATCGCGATTTCTAGCGGCAGCATTGACGTCCAAATCCGTATAAGTGAAGATGATTTTTTCAGTATCGATAGTACGTTCTCCGTTATAGGCTTGATCAAAAGGAATGTACATCAAATCATACACCTCAGCATAGAACTCATCTGGAATGTCTTCTGTATCCCAAATCAGATCTACATCGTTATTGAGCTTGCGATCTAATCCTCCATACGTATTTTGCACATATTCCTGCCAAGGCGTAAGAGTAGCTCCATTGGCACCATCTGCATCAAGAAAAGCAAACTCACCAATACCATTATCTCCAGGAAGGGCGCTTTGATTTTCAGCCATTATAGCTAATTCGGTTCTGAATATTGAATCTCTTGTCCAATGCACAAACTGACGGTATTCTGCATTGGTAATTTCTGTCTCATCCATGTAATAGGATGGAACTGTAACGGTTTTTGTAGGCGCATTGCGAGTGGCAGCGATATCATCATCACTTTTACCCATAATAAAAGCACCACCAGGCACTAACGTCATACCATAGGGTTTTTCAGGATGCCATTTCTTTCCTTTGGTTCCTACTACCATTCCACGGTCTCCTTTACCACAACTTGCAAGAAAGGCAATTACTGCTAAAAGGATAAATAACTTTTTCATAAGGGTATTTATGTTTTCTTTAGGAATTAAGGGCGTAAACCTATTTAAAAGATTTCGATTCCACAACTTTTTTTTCTCATTAAATTGAAACAAAAGTGCCTTTAACTTTTATATTTCGTTTTTACGTCTCGCTTTCAACCATCTATCTGGCAGGACTTGATCACAAGCCATTTCATAATCTCGTCGATCGCAAGGTAATAACGTATGTTGCTTCAGTTTATTATTAATTAAGGAAATAAAAGGCAATTCTATCCACCATCGCCCAGTATTAACGGATTTATAAAAGGTAAGGACTTCATTTTCTACCGGCACTTTATACGTCAAACAGTTTTTAGACACATCGATAGGATACTCAAAACTTCGGTAATTATACCCTTCTACAAAATACCAGATCATTTCAGCTACTAACTGTAAACCAGTGTTCTCATAGCTATTAATTTCAAAGACTCCATATGCTTTTAGTCGATCACTGATGCCAGAATACCTCGATAAAGTGCATATCTGCTTTCCATCAAGTCCGTTGGGGTTTGCTTTCGCAAAAGCGATATCACTTGCTCGCACCACACTCATATCTACCCCTACTACATCGGCATCACGCAACACAGGTTCTGCCAGGGTAATATCCTTATCCAAATGACCTAACCGAACCGCATCAAAATACATTCTGTCCAAAAGATCAATTTCATCTTGGGAATTAAAATAAGTCTGAAACCCCAGATTGCTGTAATTAAACAAATTATAGGGCTTCTCTGTGATCATCTTACCTATGTAACTGCGAGAGGTTATCGGTAAATCAATATCTCCTAAATCAAACCTGCAGTCTATATTGACCACATTAATCATGTGTTGAAACTCATCAAAAGCTCTGTAAATGGGATACATCAAATCTTGGCTGCCTCCTAAAAAAATAGGAATAATAGATGCTTTTAAAAAATAGGTGGTCAGCTGTTGGACAACGTAATACGTATCGTCTACCGTATCCCCAGCGTGTACATCACCTAAATCTGCCATGTTGCTGGTCCAGTTCCCTGGGTACAGCTCGTAGAGCTTTTCTCGAACCTGATCTAAGGCCTCTACTTGGAACAAAGCGTTTGCATCCCTGCGATTTTCTAAAACACCTATCACAACCAGATTGACACCATTAAGGTCTGGTAAGCCATCAGCAGCAGTATGTAAACGAATCGTTTTTGCTATAGTTTGCTTTGGTTGTAACTTAGCATGAGCTACCACATCATCATGAAGAGGTTTTAGAAATTCTAAAGCCATTGGCATTTATTTTTTAGTTGGTTTCTTTTTAACAGGTGTTTTTTTCTTAGCAGGGGCTTTCTTTTTAGCAGCAGCTTTTTTCTTTGGCGTTTTTTTTGCAATCAGCTCTTGAGCTTTTTCTATGGTCACCTTTAATGGGTCGATTTCTTTGGCAATCTCCACTTTGATTTTACCCTTAATAATATGGTGCCTTCCCCATCGGGCTTTCTCAATACGTATGCCTTCTTCTTCCCAGTCTACAATTAATTTATCTTTCTCTTTCTGAATCTTGTCCTTAATTAAGGTTTCAATATCGTCATTAGAAAGATGATCAAAATCGTATTTTTTATTCACTGATATAAACATCCCTGCCCATTTGATGTAGGGCCCAAATCTACCGGCACCTTTGGTAACGGGTTGCTCATCATAAATATAAACAGGAGCATCTGCTTCTTCCTTCATCTGTATCAGCGCTGCAGCACGTTCAAAAGTAAGCGTCATGGGATCATCGTCTTTTTCTAGACTTACAAACGTATTTTCATTGAACTTGACATAAGGACCAAAACGCCCTTGATTGACCTCTACAGGGTGACCTTTATATTCTCCTACTGTTCTTGGTAACTTGAACAATTCCATTACTTCCTCTAGCGTGATGGTATTCAAGTTTTGAGTAGGTAGTAAGCTGGCAAATTCAGGCTTCTCTTCATCTTCCACACTTCCGATTTGCGCCATAGCACCAAACCTACCCAATCGCACACTTATAGGTTTGCCACTTTCCGGATGGGTACCTAACACACGCTCTCCTACTTCTCGCTCTGCGTTTTCTGCAACATCTTGTACTGTAGGATGAAAATTCTTATAGAAAAGACGCATCATATCGGTCCATTCTTCTTTACCCTCGGCTATATTATCAAAAGACTCTTCCACATTTGCAGTGAAGTTATAATCTAAAATACTACCAAAATGTTCTACTAGAAAATTATTAACCACTCGACCTACGTCTGTAGGAATCATTTTATTTTTATCAGAGCCTGTTTTCTCGGTTAGCTTTTTCTCTGCTATCTTATCTTTACTTAAAATAAGTTGCACGTAATCACGCTCTAGACCATCAAATTGGCCTTTTTCGATATATTTTCTATTCTGTATAGTAGTAATCGTAGGAGCATAGGTTGATGGACGCCCTATTCCTAATTCTTCTAATTGCTTTACTAATGAAGCTTCTGTGTAACGGTAAGGAGGTCTTGAAAAACGCTCAGTCGCTGTAATTCTATGATATAATAAGTGTTGACCTATTTTAAGATCTGGCAATAATCCTTGTTGCTCCAAGTCTTCATCATCGGTACTTTCTAAATACACCTTAAGAAAGCCTTCAAACTTGACCACCTCTCCACTTGCAGTAAATTTCTTATCGTGGGTGTCTGCCGCAATGCTAACATTGGTGCGTTCCAATTTAGCATCACTCATTTGGCTGGCAATGGCTCTTTTCCAAATCAATTCATACAGACGGGTCTGATCTCGATCTGCACCCGAACTGTGAATAGCAAAATTAGTGGGACGTATCGCTTCATGCGCTTCTTGGGCGCCTTTAGATTTCCCCTTATAATTGCGCTCTTTATGGAATTGTGCTCCATAAGCTTTGCCTATTTCCTCTTGTGCTCCTTGTTTGGCTTCATTGCTTAAGTTTACCGAATCGGTTCTCATATAGGTAATGAGTCCTGCCTCATAAAGGCGTTGTGCCAGTTGCATGGTACGGCTCACATTAAAAAATAATTTTCGAGAAGCTTCTTGTTGTAACGTCGAAGTCGTAAACGGAGGTGCTGGCGACTTTTTTGCTGGCTTTTTTACCAGATCAGCTACCTCAAATTTCGCTCCCTTATTCACCAAAAGAAAATCTTGAGCTGCTTGAAGTGATTTTAAATTACCCGGTAACTTTGCTTTTAATAAAGACCCATCTGTGGTATTAAAATCGGCGTCAACCCTAAAGAAATTTTCAGAGTTAAAGTTTAAGATTTCATCTTCACGCTCTACGATTAATCGCACAGCCACTGACTGAACCCGACCTGCACTAGCACCACCTTTTACCTTCCGCCATAAGATAGGAGATATTTCATAACCTACAATTCTGTCTAGAATACGACGTGCCTGTTGCGCATTTACTAAATCGTAATCAATGGATCTCGGATTAGCAATGGCATTTTGAACGGCACTTTTGGTAATAGCGTTAAAAACAATTCTTTTGGTTTTTTCCTTTTTAAGATCAAGTTGCTCTGACAGGTGCCATGCAATTGCCTCTCCTTCTCGATCTTCATCACTAGCCAGCCACACCATATCTGATTCAGCAGCTAATTTTTTGAGTTTTTTGACGAGATCTTTCTTATCACTACTCACTACATATTTGGGAGCAAAATTCTTATCCACATCTACCCCTAATTCCTTGGATGGAAGATCTGCAATATGTCCAAAACTGGACTCTACTTTAAAATCCTTTCCAAGAAATTTTTCTATAGTTTTTGCCTTTGCCGGCGACTCTACAATAACAAGATTCTTTGCCATCAAGCTTTATTTTTTGAGTTACAAAGGTATGCGTTATTTTTTTTAACCCTGCAAACAACTGTGAAACAACTAGTTAAAAAGAATGCTTTTATTTTAAAACGTTCAGGACTTGGTGATTAGATTATCGAGCTGTCGAGTTCAAATGCCAATTCACCTATAAATATATTTGATTTGAGGTGGGGAATTGTTGGTATTTTGCTTTCGCGAAAGCGCGATTTCCATAAAAACCCTTCTTTCTCAAGAACTTGAAATTCCTAATTTAAAATCGATAGCCCGATGAAAAAATCAAAGAATAGGCATCAAGATCATGCTGACATTGTGTCACAATACTTTCAAAATACATATATTTGCAAGGTTATATTTAAGATAACGCCTGATGGAAAAGATTATTGAAGAAGAAAAACAAGGAACTGCTGTGTTATTGGAACACAACGCAAAAAATACGCGCAAACTGTATATTGAAAGTTTCGGCTGTCAGATGAACTTTTCTGACAGCGAGATTGTTGCCTCTATTCTAGCAAAAGAGGGGTTCAATACCACTAACAATATGGAAGAAGCAGATCTAGTATTGGTCAACACGTGTTCCATACGTGATAAGGCAGAGCAAACCGTTCGTAAAAGACTAGAAAAATACAACCGTGTTAAGAATAAGAAAAATCCTAATATGAAAGTAGGTGTTCTAGGTTGTATGGCCGAACGTTTGAAATCTAAATTTCTAGAAGAAGAAAAGATCGTAGATATGGTCGTAGGACCAGATGCCTATAAAGACCTGCCTAACCTTGTCGCAGAGATCGATGAAGGTCGCGAAGCGGTCAACGTGCTTCTTTCTAAAGATGAAACCTACGGAGATATTGCCCCAGTGCGATTGAACTCTAATGGAGTAACTGCTTTTGTATCCATCACCAGAGGATGTGATAATATGTGTACATTTTGTGTGGTTCCCTTTACTCGTGGCCGGGAACGCAGCCGTGACCCACATTCTATTCTGGAAGAAGTCAATGATCTATGGAATAAAGGCTTTAAAGAGGTCACCTTATTAGGTCAAAATGTAGATTCTTACCTCTGGTATGGTGGTGGACTCAAAAAAGATTTTAAAAAAGCCAGTAAAATGGCCAAAGCTACGGCGGTTGATTTTGCTCAATTATTACATAAAGTAGCTAATGCGCACCCACATTTAAGAGTGCGTTTTTCTACTAGTAATCCTCAAGATATTAGTGATGACGTACTTCATGCTATCGCAGCGCACAGAAATATTTGCAACTACATTCATCTACCTGTTCAATCTGGAAGTAATCGTATTTTAAAAGAAATGAACCGCTTGCATACTCGTGAAGAATATATGAGACTCATCGATCGCGTTCACGCAATTATTCCAGAATGTGCCGTTTCTCAAGACATGATTACTGGATTCCCTACTGAAACCGAAGAAGACCATCTAGATACATTGAGCCTTATGGAATATGTCAAATACGACTATGGTTTTATGTTTGCTTATTCCGAGCGGCCTGGCACCATGGCGGCCCGCAAATTAGAAGATGATGTGCCCGAAGACACTAAAAGCCGCAGGCTTAGTGAAATCATCGCTGTTCAAAGAAGAACAGGCTATGAAAGAGCACAATACTTTGTAGGTAAAACTGTTGAGTGCCTTATAGAAAAAGAATCTAAAAAATCTGATCAACATTGGGCAGGACGTAACACACAAAATTATGTGGCTATTTTTGATAAAGAAAATTATAAAGTAGGCGAATACGTTATGGTAGAAATTACGGATTGCACCAGTGCCACCTTAATAGGAAAAGCCATAGGCTACAGCGATATGGAAGGGCCATTAACGTACAAAACAATCTAATATGGAAAGTGTACAATCGGTGAAACAACGTTTTGAACTTATAGGTAACGATCCTGGTTTTAATAGAGCTATAGAAAAAGCCTTACAGGTTGCTCCTACAGACATTTCTGTGCTCGTCACTGGAGAAAGTGGTGTTGGTAAGGAGAGTATTCCTAAAATTATTCATTCCCAATCATTTAGAAAACACGCAAAATATATCGCAGTCAATTGTGGTGCTATTCCTGAGGGAACTATAGACTCTGAATTATTTGGCCATGAGAAAGGAGCTTTTACAGGCGCTACTTCCACTAGATCCGGCTATTTTGAAGTAGCTGATGGAGGAACTATTTTCCTTGATGAAGTTGGAGAACTCCCTCTACCTACTCAAGTACGCTTATTGCGCGTATTGGAAAATGGAGAATTCCTAAAAGTAGGATCTTCAGGAACACAAAAAACCGATGTGCGCATCGTAGCAGCTACCAATGTAAAACTATTTGAAGCTATCGAAAAAGGTAAATTTAGAGAAGATCTTTATTACCGATTGAGTACCGTAGAAATAGATTTACCCCCATTAAGAGAACGCAAAGGGGACATTCACTTGCTTTTTAGAAAATTTGCCAGTGACTTTGCTATGAAGTATAAAATGCCTACGCTACGCCTGGATGACAATGCCATTTCCATGCTTACTAATTACAGATGGAGCGGTAACATCAGGCAGCTGCGCAACATTGCCGAGCAAATTAGTGTTTTAGAAAAGGAGCGGAACATTACCGCAACTATGTTACAACACTATTTACCTGATGCAGGAAAAAATTTACCAGCAGTAATCGGTGAAAAGAAAAAAAGCGACAGCGAGTTTGCTAACGAGCGGGAGATCTTATACAAAGTCTTGTTTGATATGAAAAATGATCTCAACGATCTTAAAAAGTTGACCAACGAACTCATGGAAAGCGGTAATTCCAAAGACGTAAGAGAAGAGAATCCAGGCTTGATCAAACGTATTTATGGCAGTCAGGAAAGTAGCGAGCAGGATTATGAAGAGGTGATTGACAATGCTTATGATTTTAATCAGGAAGAATCAGTAGCTGCATCCAGCACCTCTAGCTCAGAAACTAATCATTTTGCAGAAGCTTCAGCAGCAGTAGACCGATATGATTTTGCACAAGAAATAGTAGAAGAAGAATCACTTTCTCTAGCAGACAAAGAAATAGAATTGATAAAAAAATCATTAGAAAGACATAAAGGCAAAAGAAAAGCTGCTGCCGATGATCTTGGAATCTCAGAACGCACCCTTTACCGTAAAATCAAACAATATGATCTTTAAAAACTTGCACTTCTTACTAGTCGCACTTGCTTTTTTAAGCTTGACTTCCTGTAGCTTTTACAGCTTAAGTGGTGTCACACTTCCTGCCGACATCAAGACTTTTCAAGTGGATTATTTTGGTTATCAGGCTGTTCTAGTAGAACCCGGATTAGAGCGAGACTTTACACTTGCATTACAAGATCTTATCAATGATCAGTCGAGATTAAGTCTGACACCTACAAACGGTGACTATATCTACCAAGGTGAGATTACTAGGTTTTACATAGCTCCAATGACTGCCACTGCAGATAGTAGAGCTGCCCAAAACAGAGTTACACTAGAAGTAAATTTAAGGTTTATCAATACGAAAATTGACGAAGAAAGTTTTGAAAAAAAATACAGTTTCTTCTTTGATTATGATGCCAACTCACAATTACAGGGCAGCACTTTAGAAACGGCAAAAGAAGTTCTATTTGAGCAAATTACTCAAGATATTTTTAACGATACCCTAGCAAAATGGTAGATGCGATTTCCATAAACAACGTCTTGGCACAACCGGAAACCATTCACGTGGACCATCTTAGTGCATTAACCGATATTTTAAAAGAATACCCTTATTTTCAAGCGGCGCGCATCATCTACCTCAAAGGTCTGAAAAATCAAAGCAGCCCATTGTACAACAAAGAGCTGCAACGAACTGCCGCACACACCACAGATAGATCGGTCTTATTTGATTTTATCACCTCAGAATCCTTTAGTCAAAATAAAGTAAGTCAACACATCAAATTGCTACAACAAGAAGAAATGACATCTGACTCTGATGCTATTTCTAGTCTGCGCTTTGTTGAGGAAGATCTTAACGCCCGTAACAACCATAATCAAGACACCGATGCAGCTCTTTTTGAAAAGAAGAAAAGGACTTCCATTGAAAAAGAACCATTAGAGTTTGATAAAAATGAAACCTATAGTTTCTCCCAATGGTTGCGTTTAACTACCTTAACACCTATAGACCGAAAGAAAGCACCCCAAGAAAAAAATCTAAGAGAAGTGGACGAGGTTGTTACATCAATTACAAAGGTAAAGGAGGACATTCAAGAAAGAGATGAGCGTGCAAGAAAAATGGCTCGCATTGATCAATTCCTTGCTGAAAAGCCAAAAATCAAGCCTCGGAAATCACCCAGTACCGCTATAAATATAACCAGTCACTCTCAAGATCCGAGTCAGTTCATGACAGAAACTTTAGCCAAAGTTTATCTCGCTCAGAACAACTATTCTAAAGCTCTGAAAGCTTATGAGGTTTTAGTATTGCAACATCCAGAAAAAAGTGCTTTCTTTGCAGACCAAATTCAAGAAATTAAGAATTTACAAAGCAATCCTACATAATGACAACATTTTATATCTTTTTAGCGCTTATAGTATTGGTTTCCTTTTTACTAATCGTAGTGATTATGGTACAAAACCCTAAAGGTGGCGGATTATCATCTAGCTTTGGTGGCGGCGGAACGCAGCAACTAGGCGGTGTGAAAAAAACTGGTGATTTTTTAGATAAAAGTACTTGGGTTCTTTCTACAACTCTCTTAGTGCTTATCCTCCTTGCCAGTACAACACTTATTCAAGGAAAAGAGCAAAGTACCATTAAAGTTACAGAACCGCTACCTGTAGAAGCTCCTGTAAAAACATCAAGCCCAGCAAACACCTCAACTGAAGAAACACCTACTGACAAATAGTACGTTATACAACAGCAATAACTGACAAAATATCCAGCCTTAAAGCTGGATATTTTTATTTACAGCAGTTTTGTCAGTCAAGGACAATTGGCACATTTATGGAACTATGATGATCATAATAAACATATAAACATTTTTTAAAATGGCATTACATATTCAACCCTTATCAGATCGAGTAGTTATAGAACCAACTGCCGCTGAACAAAAAACAGCTTCAGGTTTATATATTCCTGATACCGCTAAAGAAAAACCACAACAAGGAAAAGTTGTTGCTGTAGGAAAAGGAAAAAAAGATCACGAGATGACTGTAAAAATTGGGGACCAAGTTCTTTATGGAAAATACAGTGGTACCGAATTAAAATTAGACGGTAGCGATTATTTAATCATGCGCGAGGAGGATATTCTTGCAATCGTATAAAAACCTGCTACAAGCTCTAAGCTGTATGCCTTAAGCAAATCAAAAGGTAAATGAGAGATTCTAGAAAATACGACATTTGGAAATTAAGTCATGAATTGAAGCAAAAGGTTTATCGTCTTACAAATGATTTTCCAAAATCTGAAATTTATCTCAACTAAAAAGAGCAACTAGTTCTACGCTGACTAATAATAGTGATGGATGCGGTAGAGATAGTGACGCTGAATTTAACAGATTTCTAACTATAGCATTAGGGTCTGCAAGTGAGGTAGAAAACCTTTTAATTCTTTCAAATGATTTAGATTATATTTAGTAAGAAGTTCAAAAGCTTCGTAAAAATATTAATTTGATAAAAAGAAAGATTTACAGTTTAAAACAAAAATTAAATCAATAAAACAGCCTTTAGCATAAGGCGTAAAGCATTAAAAAATGGCAAAAGACATAAAATTTGATATTGAAGCAAGAGACGGAATCAAACGTGGAGTAGATGCACTTGCAAATGCAGTAAAAGTAACCTTAGGACCTAAAGGTCGCAACGTCATTATCGGTAAATCATTTGGTGCTCCGATAGTAACTAAAGACGGGGTAAGCGTTGCTAAAGAAATTGAGCTTTCAGATGAACTAGAAAACATGGGTGCTCAAATGGTAAAAGAAGTTGCTTCAAGAACGAACGATCTTGCAGGTGATGGAACTACTACCGCTACAGTACTTGCTCAGGCAATCGTAAAAGAAGGCTTGAAAAACGTCGCTGCAGGTGCTAACCCAATGGACTTAAAACGAGGTATCGACAAAGCTGTGGAAGCCATCGTTAAGGACTTGGAAAAGCAAGCAAAAAAAGTAGGTGACTCTAGCGAGATGATCAAACAAGTAGCTTCTATTTCTTCCAACAATGACGAAGTGGTAGGTGATCTTATCGCTAAAGCTTTTGGAAAAGTAGGTAAAGAAGGGGTAATCACCGTAGAAGAAGCAAAAGGAACAGAAACGTATGTGGATGTTGTTGAAGGAATGCAGTTCGACCGCGGGTATTTATCTCCGTACTTCGTTACCAATTCTGAAAAGATGACTACTGAGTTAGAGAACCCTTATATCTTATTATTTGACAAGAAAATCTCTACTATGAAAGAATTGATGCCTGTTTTAGAGCCTGTAGCTCAAACTGGTAAACCACTTCTTATCATTGCTGAAGACGTAGATGGAGAAGCCCTTGCTACTCTAGTAGTAAATAAACTAAGAGGTTCTTTAAAAATCGCTGCTGTTAAAGCTCCAGGTTTTGGTGACCGCAGAAAAGCAATGCTAGAAGATATTGCTATTTTAACTGGTGGAACTGTAATAAGTGAAGAAAGAGGATTTACTCTAGAAAATGCCACATTAGAAATGTTGGGAACTTGTGAAAAAGTTGATATCAATAAAGACAACACCACTCTTGTTAATGGAGCTGGTAAAAATGCTGATATCAAATCTCGTATAGGACAAATCAAATCCCAAATAGAGAATACCACTTCCGATTATGATAAAGAAAAACTTCAAGAACGTCTGGCAAAACTTGCTGGTGGTGTTGCCGTACTTTATGTAGGTGCAGCAAGTGAAGTAGAGATGAAAGAAAAGAAAGATCGTGTAGATGATGCTCTTCATGCCACTCGTGCAGCTGTAGAAGAAGGAATTGTCGCTGGAGGCGGGGTGGCTCTTGTACGCGCAAAAGCCGTCCTTGCTAAAATAAAAGCAAATAACGCTGATGAAGAAACTGGAATCGCTATCGTAGCTCGTGCTGTAGAAGCTCCTTTAAGAACTATAGTAGAAAACGCAGGTGGTGAAGGAAGCGTTGTCGTTTCTAAAATACTAGAATCCTCAGGAAATTACGGTTATGATGCTAAAAACGATAAGTATGTAGACATGCTTAAAGAAGGTATTATCGATCCTAAAAAAGTAACTCGTGTGGCATTAGAAAATGCAGCATCTGTTGCTGGAATGATCCTCACTACAGAGTGTGCCCTTATAGAGATTAAGGAAGACAGTGCAGGTGGTGGCATGCCAGGCGGCATGGGTGGAATGATGTAACTCATTTTAAAATTCTTATTTAAATCAAGCCATCTCTCCAGAGATGGCTTTTTTTATTTGCTCCCTCAATTACTCAAAACGCTATTTTGATCAACATATAAATCTACTCCAACAGTTTAGCTATCATAACCTTGACATTCTCGTGCTATTTACTTTTTTATAAGCTGTAAGGAAACAGCCTCAATTAGTGCTACCAAATATTCCTAGCGGGCATCAAGTCCTTTAGAAAAAAATCGAGACCTCGCGCCTCTTTTTCCATTTATAAACTACCTGAAAAAAATGGAAGGTTATTACTTCTAGAGAACGTGGAACTAAAATAGAAGTAACTGCGCTGCACAACGCAACCTGTATTTTATTGAAGTTCGGAACTCTATACCCAAAGAAATTTATAGATGTATCAAAAGTAACCCAACACTCCTAGGAATTATAAATAGCTTTTGACTTATTACAACTGTATTTGTAAGAAATTATATGTGATGGATTGCTATATCACTTTCGCTAAGCGGAATGTGATTGTAACTAAAGTGTTGTTTTGGTGCAAATGAAGAAAACTTCTTTCGCGTTAACGCCTTGTTAAGAAATAATGAACTTTATCATAATATATTTAGAACATCAATAAAAACTATAAATCAATGCGAACAATTAAAATGTTGATGGTACTGCTTCTTGTAGGATCTATAACAACTAGCTGCTCGATTTTCCAAGGGAAAAAGAAAGCGACAGAAAACAAAACAGCTACAACTGAAAAGCCCAAAAAGGGTGATATACAGCCTTATTCTAAGGTCATCACTAAAGAAGCAAAGAGTGATGAAGGGCTATTCACGGTGCACCATGTAGAAGATAAGTGGTTCTATGAGATTCCAGACAGCCTTTTTAACAGAGAGATGTTAATGGTAACTCGTATCGCAAAAACCGCTGCAGGTATAGGCTTTGGTGGTGGAAAGCAAAACACTCAAACCTTAAGATGGCAAAAGATCAACAAAGACGTTCTTTTAAGAGTAGTTTCTCACGAAGTTGTGGCAGCAGATTCTTTGCCAGTGAGTATTGCGGTAGAAAATTCTAATTTTGAACCTATTCTTTACTCTTTCCCTATAAAGGCACTTAAAAAAGATAGTGTAACCAACAATACCGTTATAGACGTTACTGACTTCTTTTCTAAAGACGTAAAGGCAATTGGGTTCCCACAAAGAGCCAGAAGTAACTACAAAGTTAGTAGGCTAGATGATTCTAGATCTTATATAGACACGTTGCGTTCTTACCCTCTAAATATTGAGTCTAGACATGTAAAAACCTACCTATCTAGTGACCCTCCTTCTAATAGTAGTGTTCAGTCTATTTCTTTAGAAATGAGCAACTCTATGATTCTTTTACCTAAAGTGCCTATGAAAAGGCGTTACTTTGATCAACGCGTAGGATGGTTTGCTAGAGGACAACAGGACTATGGACTTAATGATCAAAAAACGAAAACAGTTACTTACCTAGACCGATGGAGGTTGGAAGTAAAAGATGAGGACCTGGCAAAGTTCAAAGCGGGTGAATTGGTAGTGCCTAAAAAACAAATTGTTTACTATATAGATCCTGCGACACCTGAACAGTGGAGAAAATACATCAAACTAGGTATTGAAGACTGGCAAGTTGCCTTTGAAGCTGCTGGTTTTAAAGAAGCTATTATCGCAAAAGATGCTCCTACTAAAGAAGAAGATCCAGAATGGAGTCCAGAAGATGTGCGTTATTCTGTTGTAAGGTATTTAGCCTCTCCTATTCCTAATGCAAATGGACCTCACGTTAGTGACCCAAGATCTGGAGAAATTCTGGAAAGTGATATCAACTGGTATCACAATGTAATGACTTTATTACACAATTGGTTCTTTATTCAAACTGCAGCTATCAATCCTGATGCTCGTATGAATAATTTTGATGATGAAGTAATGGGACGTTTGATACGTTTTGTTAGTTCTCATGAAGTAGGACACACCTTAGGACTACCTCATAATATGGGAAGCTCTATTGCTTATCCAGTAGAAAAATTGAGAGATCCTGCTTTTACAAAAGAATTTGGAACTGCTCCTTCTATTATGGATTATGCACGTTTTAATTATGTAGCACAACCAGAAGATGGTGATGTAGCTTTAATGCCAGAAGTAGGTCCTTATGACAAATATTCTATTGCTTGGGGTTACAAGCCTATTTTAGATAAAACAGCTAAAGAAGAAAAAGAAACTCTTGACGCTTGGATTCTTGAAAAAGCTGGGGATCCAGTTTATAGATTTGGCCGTCAGCAATTTGGTGTAGTAGACCATACTTCTCAAACAGAAGATTTAGGAGATGACTCTATGCTAGCAAGTGACTACGGTATTAAAAACCTAAAACGTATCGTTCCTAATTTAGGAACATGGACTGGTGAAGAAGGAGAAAACTTTGACGAATTAGATAATATGTATGGTCAACTTGTAGGACAGTTCAATCGCTATATGGGTCATGTTGCTGGTAACATAGGTGGAATTAAAGAAACCTACAAAGCATACGGTCAAGAAGGTGCTGTTTATGAGCATGCTTCTAAAGACAAGCAACAACGAGCGATGGCTTTCTTAAACACTCAGTTATTTGAAACACCTGAATGGTTGATTGATCAAAACATTTTTAACAAAATTGAGCCTGCTGGCGGAATCGAAAGAATACGCAGCATACAAGAACGCACGTTGAACAATGTTCTTGACTTTGGTCGTATGGCTCGTCTTATGGAAAATGAAGAGGTAAACGGTGACGATGCTTACGGATTACTAGACATGATGACCGAATTGAGAAAAGGTCTTTTTAAAGAACTTGCAAGAGGCCAGACCATCGATCGTTACCGTCGTAATTTACAGAGAGCTTATGTAGAAAGATTAGCCTTTATTATGACTAATGATGCTCCACGTGGACGTTTTGGAGGCACTAGTATTGATGTAGCACAAAGCGACATCAGACCTATTGTACGTGCTGAATTAGAACTGCTTAAAAGAGATGTTGCTCGTGCAACTAATCGCACTAGCGATAGACTATCAAAAATTCACTTAAGAGATTTAGAAGAAAGAATCGATATGATTCTAGACCCTAAATAAGATTAAAATAATTTTATTCTTAGAAACTGGTTACTCCTTGGTAACCAGTTTTTTTATGTCTAAAAATAAAATGTATTTAGGTGGTGCGATTGGTTTTAGAAGCTAAATAAAAGCCCGGAATTAAAATAAATAGTAAAAGAGGATGTATTAAAAATCTCCTAATATAGAACAAGGCCATCTTTACCCATTCCTCCTCTAGAGGCACTAAAATAAAAAATACCCCTAATAAAATGATACAAGCAAACAAATGAACCCATAAGGTAGCTTTGACATACTCTTTATTTTTGTACAATAACCAAATAATAACCACCGTAAATAATAAGTTGATGAAGTAACGAGACAGTGTCGAGATAAGATAAAGCCCCTTATTTAAATCTGGTAACGGTTGTGATTGAAAGCTAGATTTAAAAAAAGATATAAAGGGATCGTAAAACAAGTCATTTTCTAACAATCGGACGCATGCTAAACCTAGCAACGAGATCACTACAAGAACTATAGATAAGGTTTTATTCAACTTCCTTCGGCTTTACATTTCTAGTCCAATAAATCCAAAGCAATACTACCGCTCCATAGATAACGCTTGGAAATATGATTTCGTGAGAAAAATCGGCATAAGCAGAATAGTCGTAATAAACGATCCCTAAAACTGCCAGTCGGATTAAATTCACTATATATATAAATACTATTCCAAACAGTAAAAAAGAGAGTGTCTTCTTCCAACCTCTAGAAAAAGCCACCACAAAAGCGGTAAATAAGATCATTACACTAACAGAATTACAACCTTCTATGATGCGAAATATTTTAAACTCATCAATAAATATGGTTACCGAAGGGTGTGCTGGAGAATTTAAGGCCTGCGCGTTATAGCCCACAAACCTTAATAATTCTTGGGTCTGATAACTTAATTGAGCGGTTATGGGGTCTGGATAAAGCTGTTGATCCCATTCCACACCTAAGAAAAAATGATACCCAATAGAAAAAAGGATGTACAACATTGCAAAAATAGATACAAACTTAAAAACTGGGTAATAGGGTATTAAGGCTTTCAATATTCAATATTTTGTGTAAAGTTAGTTATTAAAACAAAACCATGAACTAGCTTTGCATCTTATTATTTACCCATGACAATAGACGCATTAAAACCTCAGGTTAGTAGCATTATCAATCAGCCAGAAGTGGCGATTAAGGATAAAATGCAAGCTATTTGTGACTTACTTCAATCGGCTATAGCTACTTATGATTGGGTAGGTTTTTATATGGCTCATGAAACAGAACCAACGCTACATTTATGGAATCAAGCTGGAGAGCCTACCGACCATACGGTGATTCCATTTGGTAAAGGGATTTGTGGTCAAGTGGCTGTTTCTAATGCAAATTTTGTGGTAGATGATGTTCATGCACAAGATAATTACATCGCTTGTAGCATTCACGTGAAAAGTGAGATCGTTATTCCGATGTTTAAGAATGCTAAAAACATTGGACAGATCGATATAGATAGCAATACCGCCCATGCTTTTAACGCAGAAGACGAACGTTTTCTGGAGTGGGTCAATGAGCTGGTGGCTGCACAGCTGTAAGATACTTCTACTCTCCTACTGCAAAATGTGTGTTTTATTCTATTATAGCATAATAATTAATTAAATTGCCAGTATGAATTACTTGCTTTATTTTGATCCTGGACTAGGAATGATGATCGCTCAAGCGGCAATAGCTGCATTAGCCGGATTTGTTTTATTCTACAAAAAAGTCATTACCACCGTAAAAGGTTGGATAGGTTTAAAAAAACAACAAAAAGACAGTAGTTTTGACAGCAACTATGAACAAGATTCTGAAGAGAACTAATGCTTAGGCATCCGTCTTCATACCGAGATCCCTCTGGTTTTGTATACAGAGAAAAAGCGGTCTTTTACCGACAGATCAATCCGGTGTATTTTGAAGAGTACCACGCGGCAAAAAATGCTGGGATTTATCAAAAGCTTTTTGATAAAAAATGGCTCATCCCGCATAAGGAAATCAGTGTCGATGAAGAAAAGATTATTCTTCTTCCAGAGCAACTGGATTTTATCACTTACCCTTATGAATGGAGTTTTAGCCAGTACAAACACGCTGCACAACTCACCCTTAGGCTTCAAATGTTTCTTTTAGAAAATAACTTTTCTTTAAAAGATGCTAGTGCATTTAACATCGCCTTTTATAAAGGTAAAGCCGTATTTATAGATACCTTGAGTATCGAGCAATATAAAGCAAATACGCCTTGGAGAGCCTTAAAGCAATTTAACGAACATTTTTTTGGACCTTTACTTCTCGCTCAAAAATACGGTGGGCAGTATTTAAAAACCCTGCAACATTCTATCAACGGGATGGCCTTAAGTGACGTAAAACGACAGTTGCCTTTTACCGCTAGATTCCACCCTATTATTTTTAGTCATATCCATTTGCTTTCAAAATCTGACGCTCAGGAAAACTCTGAAAAAACAGAAAGCACAGAAGCACACCTTTCCAAGTCTTCTCAGATAAAAATGTTGCAAGCTCTAGAACAGTATATAGATGCTATGACTTCTAAAGAAAATACAGAGTGGTCCAGTTACTATGATCAGATCAATTATCAAGCAGATTCCTTTCATACTAAAAAGAAACTTATTAAAGAATGGTGTGCCGCTATAGAAGCGCGTAAAATAATCGACCTAGGTGGCAATGACGGTACCTTTGCCAAGGAATTACTAGACCAAGCAGATCAGATCATTGTGAGTGATATCGACCAACCTGCGATAGATCAATGCTATTTGAACCAATTAAAATCAAAAGAAAACAAACTTATTCCTTTGGTTTGCGATTTGATGCAGCCTTCACCGGCTATAGGATTCCATCATAACGAACGAGATTCTTTTACCTCTCGAGTGATGGACTTTCAACCAGAGGTGACTATGGCTCTTGCTTTGATCCATCACATCAGCTTGACGGGAAATGTTCCCTTTGAGATGAGTGCTGCTTATTTTGCAAAATTATCTCCGTATTTGATCATTGAGTTTCCGGACAGAGAAGACAGCTGGGTGAAGTTTATACTGGATAGCAAACGAGATGCTCGTCATTTATTTGATGATTATAGTGTTTCCGCTTTCGCGAAAGCGTACCAACAACAATTTAAATTGATCAAATCAGAGAAAATCGAAGGTACCGAACGCACCTTATTTCTTTTTGAACGACATGAAGGATAAAATAGTAAAATACCTGTCTAGTGAAAATCACTATTGGTGGACAGTCACCCTACTACCCGGTTGTTACGCGATCATTTATTTATACCTTAAAAACTACACCTTAGTCAATTCATGGCAACAACTCAGTAGTTTTATAGCTTGTTTTGTCTTGTTACCAAGCTTGCTGTTTCTATTACTTGATTTGTTATTTAAAAGAAAGATGCCTGAAAGAAGGGCACAATTGTACTGGTCCTTTTTGCTGATCAACTTCTCCATTATCTTCTCTCTTTCTATTTATTTAGGATGGAGGTGGAAAGCCTTGATATTAGTTGCTCTATTAGCAATAGCGGCTTCCTTTTTTACAGCAAAACACTATAAGAAAATTGTTTTGCTTCTCAGTATCATGTGCCTAATTGCTTCAGGCCAATTACTTTTTTTTATAAGCTCGTCGGTCCTCTCTAGTGAAGACTGGGTGCAACCTATGGCCTTTGAATCCAGTGTCTTTCAACAGAAGCCCAATGTGTATTTGCTACAGCCAGATGGATATGTAGGTGAGCAAGCGGCAAATAACGAAATCTACCAATTAGATAACCAAAGCTTTTACGATACTATGAAAGCACAAGGTTTCCAGTTTAATGCGGAGTTTAGAAGCAATTATCCTACTACCCTTGCTTCTAACAGTACCTTGTTTACCGCGCAACATCACTACTTGCATTATGGAGATATGAATAATGAACTGATGAATGCTAGAGATATTATTCTTGGAGATAATCCGGTATTAAAAACCTTTGTAACTAATGGATATAAGACCCATTTGATCTTAGAACACTCTTATCTCATGCTCAATTATCCAGAGGTTTATTATGACACCAATAATGTAGACCGCAGGGAACTGTCCCCTTTGTTACCTAACTATTTTTTAGGAAAGGACTATATGGAAGATTTTAAGTCCCAAGTTTTAAGCACCTCTGAAGATCCTCAGTTTTACTTTGTAGAGATTCTTCATCCAGGTCATATCTCCTATAGTAAAGACCGAGAAGACGCAATCGCCTTTGAAAAAAACAACTACCGCGAAGAGATCAAGTCCATTTCGTCACAGCTTATTGATATGGTTCAATTCATCGAATTCAATGATCCAGAAGCAATTATTTTAATTGTGGCAGACCACGGAGGATTTGTAGGTTATACCCATACTGGGGCTGCTTATACGCAGCCAGAGAAAGACCTGGCACTTAAGGAAAGTGTTTTTAACGCCTTATACGCGGTAAAAGCACCTGAGGATTTTGATCCGTTTCAAAAAACAGTTACAAGTTCTATAGGAGTTTTTCCTGCCTTGTTTGATTACTTATCTGGCGCCAAAGCAACTAATACCAGCTCTTTTGATAACAGCAGTTATTTACTCATCAAATCTGATGCAGAACAGACACTCTATCGATATTACGATACTCATGGAAATTCTGTGATGCAGAAGGTAGAGCAACCTTAATGTAAGGGCATAAAAAAAGGTCTTCATTGCTGAAGACCTTTTGTGGAGTCGGAGCGAAAGAGTTCGAACTTTTTGAATGAGGATATGGAGTTAATTATCTTAAATTCAGATAGTTTTGAAATACGTTCAGAAATATTCTAAATAAGACCCTTGTAATATTTGTAACAAATATTTACTATTTTTGTTACAAATAAATTATATCAATTAGAATGGTTAGTATAGAAGAAAAGATAAAAAATCAAATCAACTCTAGCAACATTGGGACACTTTTATTTCCCGAAGACTTTAAAAATTTAGGGTCTTCAGAAGCTGTACGACTTGCATTGCATAGACTTTATAAAACTAATTTTATCAAAAGGATTGCTAAAGGAATCTATGTTAGACCTAAAAATAATGATTATATAGGTGAAGTGCTGCCATCTGCTGAAGAGGTAGCTTATGGTATTGCAAAAAGAGATCAAATAAAAATAATACCGACAGGAGTTTATGCATTGCATGCCTTAGGTTTAAGTCAGCAGATCCCACTTAATTTAACTTTTCTAACGGATGGTGCTGCGAGAGAAATTAAAATAGGAAAACAATCCATAAAGCTGAAACGCACTACACCAAAAAACTTAAAAGCCAAAGGAAAGATTAGTAGTTTGGTTATACAAGCCTTAAGGGTTATTGGTAAAGGTAAGTTGTCTAAAAAGGAGGAACAACAGATTTTAGATTTACTCAGATCGGAAAATGAAGAACATTTGATACATGATATAGACTTAGCTCCTGTTTGGATTCGAAAAATAATGACAAAAGCCTTGAAGAATGAATAAAATTAATTTTGCATCATTAGACCGAGAGGCAAAAGTTGACATCTTGAATCAGACAGCAGTAAGAACAGGAATTCCTGCTTATGCTATTGAAAAAGATTGGTGGGTGAATAAAGTTTTAAAGCATTTGTTTAAAATGGAAATAGGTGGTCATCTTGTTTTCAAAGGCGGAACAAGTTTAAGTAAGGCTTGGAAATTAATAGAACGCTTTTCAGAGGATATAGATCTAGCCATAGACAGAAAATTTATGGGCTTTAGTGGTGATTTAACTAAAAAAGAACGCACTAAATTACGCAAAGCTACAAGCGAGTATTTAGAATATACTTTCTTACCTCTGTTTATTGAATCATTAAATAAGGCTGATTTAGGAGAAATAGAGATACAAATTATTGAACCCTTATCAAGTGATCAAGATCCTAGAATAATAGAGGTCTATTATCAAACGGTCATAGAATCTCCTGGTTATATTAAACCAAGAGTACAAATTGAAATTGGTTGTCGCTCATTACAAGAACCATTTACCATAAAACAAATACAGTCCGCGATTGACGATGAATTTCCGGATGCTGTCTTTGTAGAAGAGATCATTAATATCCCATGTGTTAACCCAGAAAGAACTTTTCTAGAAAAGGTATTTCTACTACACGAAGAATTTCAGCGTCCAAAAGAGAAAATTAGAGTAGAGCGTCTGAGTAGGCATTTATATGACGTTTATCAATTACATAAAAGTGGTTTTGCACTAAAATCAATGAAAGACAAGTTATTGTATGAGATTATTGTTAATCATAGAATGATATTTACAAAAGTAGGTGGCGTTGATTATAGTCTTCATCAACCGCAGACTATTAATCCTATTCCACCAGATCATTTGTTAGGTCAGTGGGATGCTGATTATAAAATTATGAGAGAGCAAATGATTTATGGTGATAGTCCATCTTTTGATGAGCTTATAAATGGGGTAATAAAAGTTAAAGAGATGATAAATGGTATAGGTTGGAAAATCGATATTAATGAATAGTTCGAACCCTAAACTGCATTAAATTAAATACTTAATAAAACCTTACAAAAAATAAAAACCCTTTTAAGTAATTGATTTAAAAGGGTTTGTTTTTTAAAGTGGAGTCGGAGAACGACATTGCGAGAGCAATGTGCGAGTTGTAGCACCGGCCGTGATTCTCCCGACTGCATAATAAAACCACCTAGCGTTAGCTGGTGGTTTTTTAAAGTGGGCGCAGAGGGACGGAATTCGAACTTTTTAAAGGAAGATATTGGGTTAATAATCTCAAATTCAAGTAGTTTTTAAAAATCTTCATTTAATCTACTGTATCTTTTTTCTAAAACACTAAGGTACCTGTCTTTCATTTTTGAGGATAAAAATGAGCTTTCAATGAGTTGAATCGCTTTGATTTTATTTTTAGAAAAACGAGAAAAAACACTATCTATTTGTTTATTAGTAAGACCTAACTTCCTTCCAAAGTCAACAAAATTATTCTTTGTGATATTTTTCTTTTTACCTGATATGGTTAGTGCTAATTCCTCAGAATCTTCTGGATTTACAATTGTAACATTTAGTAGGTCATAGGCAGGAGATAATGCCCATCCAAAATCGGATTTAATCATCGAGAAGTTTTTAAGGTGCATATCATTATTTCCAGTTAGGAATGAAAATAGGGTAAGTTCAAATAAAAATAGTTTATCTAATAAGGTATTACTAGTATAGTCTCCTAGAGCTTTTCCCACACGTTCCATGGAACTTTTATATTTATCAAAAGCCTCAGTAATTTGAAACATATCAATCATATGTATTTTAGAACCATCATTTTTTCTGTCGATACGTTTTGTGATATAAGATAATTCTCCTGATTTTAAATATATTAAAGATGACTTAACGACATTGATACCATAAGCTTCTGCAATACGCATGGTTAGATGTTCATTTTCTGGCATTTCAACAAAGTTGCTATTGGGCGGTTTGAAAATGTAATTACCACCTAAAGCACCTACTACTGTAAGCCTTTGATTACTTTCATTTTCTATATTATTTGAAAGGCTCATAGACAATTTAGGTTGTACACCAGGAACAGATATACTTCTTTCAACCACATCCATTGCAAGTTTTTGCATTTCATTAAAAGAGTAGTTGAGTTCTGGTACTTTTTTAGTTCCAAAAAAATCCAAAGCGCAACGCTTGTGAAAGTTGTTTCCTTGAACTATTTCTTTATAGCAATATAAGCACTTATTCATCTGTTGTATGTATTATGGGTTCTACACTTACCGCTCCTATGCAGTTTTGACAACAAGCTAACAGTAAGCCCATTCTATCATTAGTGTTGATTTTCCAATTCTTAGATGCTATATCTAATAACCATCCTTCTGGAATAAGACCTTCAAAAAAAGGAAATAACCTATTTTCTTTGTACAACGTATCATTAACAGGCATGGTGAATGTTATAAACAACTCTGAGTTATTAGCTATATAGTTTTGGTCATATTTATAGGTATAATAACCGTCATCCGTTTCTGTTAATATCCCAGCAAGTATATTGTCATAAAGAATTTTAGCTTGTCTCATTTTTTCTCAGTTTTTATTAAAGGAGCTGCTATGAGTTGATGTCCAAACATTCTCAAAACAAGGTTTACTTTCTCCATGTTAAGATTTGTTTTTCCTTGTTCTATTTTTCTAACTACTGTTAAAGCAACACCAGTACGTTCAGCAAATTCCTCTTGTGTTAAACCTACCGTTTTTCTTTTGGTTTTCACCAGTTGAGCTAAATTCATTTTATATGCAATTAAATATAAATATTTACAAATATATTAAATTATATGTGATTAAATATAAAATAATACTTTATCACTAAATTATACTTAATTGCATATATTTTTATTAATGATTAAATGAAGACTCTCCTATTCTATTGATTATAAGATTTTGGGAGTCGGAAGAGTGACGCAGTCCGAATTTTTTGAATGAAAATATTGCCCCCCTTTATCTTTAAGTCAATTAATACCAGAATTTGAGGTTTTCAATATCTAAATACTCCAGACATTAAATCTATCTCTGCATTTCTAACGACTATTTTTTTGATTTGGTTTTCTCTCTTTATGGCTTCTGTTCGAGTGTCAAATTCCTCCACATATTTGATCTTCCAATCTTTTGCTTTAGAAGTAAATCCTGTGGTACTTGTAAGATGTTTATTGAGGCGCTCTTTTACATCTTGAGTAGAACCAATGTAATAGCGTTGAAGCTTTTCAGAGAATAATATGTAAGTGTAGTACTTCATGGAAATAAAAAAAGGCCTTCATTGCTGAAGACCTTCTGTGGGCGCAGAGGGAATGGTTTGTGCCGACCCTCCCGATGTGAAATCGGGATGCTCTGAACCAACTGAGCTAAGCGCCGATTAATTTTTCGATCATCAAGCTGCTTTTCCACTTTTTGATTTGGTTTTCTCTCTTTATGGCTTCTCTTCGAGTGTCAAATTCCTCCATATTTGATTTCAATCTTTTGTAGAAGTAAATCCTGTGGTACTTGTAGATGTTTATTGAGGCTCTTTATCTTGATAGAACAATGTAAAGTTGAACTTTTAGAGAATAATATAAGTGTAACTTCATGGAAATAAAAAATTATTCTGAAGACCTTCTGTGGCGGGAATGGTTGTCGACCCTCCCATTGAAATCGGTCTCTAACGGCTGCCCCGATTAGTTTTCGATCAACTGCTTTCCACTTTTGATTTGGTTTCTCTTGCTTCTGTTCAGTGTCAAACTCTCCGCATATTTGATCTTCCAATCTTTTGCTTTAGAAGTAAATCCTGTGGTACTTGTAAGATGTTTATTGAGGCGCTCTTTTACATCTTGAGTAGAACCAATGTAATAGCGTTGAAGCTTTTCAGAGAATAATATGTAAGTGTAGTACTTCATGGAAATAAAAAGGCCTTCATTGCTGAAGACCTTCTGTGGGCGCAGAGGGAATGGTTTGTGCCGACCCTCCCGATGTGAAATCGGGATGCTCTGAACCAACTGAGCTAAGCCCCGATTAGTTTTTCGATCATCAAGCTGCTTTTCCACTTTTTGATTTGGTTTTCTCTCTTTATGGCTTCTGTTCGAGTGTCAAACTCCTCCGCATATTTGATCTTCCAATCTTTTGCTTTAGAAGTAAATCCTGTGGTACTTGTAAGATGTTTATTGAGGCGCTCTTTTACATCTTGAGTAGAACCAATGTAATAGCGTTGAAGCTTTTCAGAGAATAATATGTAAGTGTAGTACTTCATGGAAATAAAAAAAGGCCTTCATTGCTGAAGACCTTCTGTGGGCGCAGAGGGAATGGTTTGTGCCGACCCTCCCGATGTGAAATCGGGATGCTCTGACCAACGAGCTAAATTGTCGATCATCAAGCTGCTTTTCCACTTTGATTTGGTTTTCTCTCTTTTGGCTTCTGTTCGTTCAAACCTCGCATATTGATCTTCAATCTTTGCTAGTAAATCCTGTGGAGAAGATGTTTATTAGCCTTTTACATCTTGAGTAGAAAATGAGCGTTGCTTCAGAGAATATAAGTGTATACCATGGAAAAGGCCTTCATGAAGACCTTCTGTGGGCGCAGAATGGTTTGCGACCTCTGTGAAATCGGGATGCTCTGAACCAACTGAGCTAAGCCCCGATTAGTTTTCGATCATCAAGCTGCTTTTCCACTTTTTGATTTGGTTTTCTCTCTTTATGGCTTCTGTTCGAGTGTCAAACTCCTCCGCAATTTGATCTTCCAATCTTTTGCTTTAGAAGTAAATCCTGTGGTACTTGTAAGATGTTTATTGAGGCGCTCTTTTACATCTTGAGTAGAACCAATGTAATAGCGTTGAAGCTTTTCAGAGAATAATATGTAAGTGTAGTACTTCATGTGTAGTCCTAAATAAACGATACAGATTATTAAAGATTATTTATTTATCTCATTGAGCTACTATAGTTTGTTCTGTTTTAGTTTATTCTGTTCTGCATCTGCTGTGGTGTTAGATATAGTTTGATAAATGTGGTCTTATATTATTGTAATCCAACAGCTTTTCTACCATCTTTCTTTATTTCTAGTTGACTTTTTTACATCAAACCTTTTTGAGTATTCGTTCCTCGTTCACCGTTTTTAGGATCGTACTTTCAGTCAACGGTTTAGCACTGTTTAGTGCATTTTGAGCAATATTGTAACTCTATCAGAATGATGAATAAGTGGTTGATTAACTTCTTATTCAAGGCCATTTCAAGGCGTAGTGTTCATTAACAGAAAGACTTGCTGGCAATCCTATTTTGAATATCAGTTATTAATCTAGATGGATGGGTTTCTCTGTCATAGTGTTCTACCAACTCTGTTTATTATACCTTTTTTTTGTCAAAGCGATGATGAGTCTGTGGTATTAGGATCTCTTAGGTTTATAAGCATGATTTGCTCTGATATTCTAAATAATTTATCTCTTCCACATTTATGCAGAGTTTATCTTTCAACATATGATATACTTCTAGTGCCATTTAGGCATTATACATATAGCTAAATACTTTGTGAATATGTTGTTTGTTCTAGATTTTGGTATAATATACTTCTGTCAGCCCTAAGTTACAGTGGACTATTGTTTCTTCTGATCTTCTTTGAAGCGTTCAAAACTGGCGTGTAATTTTGATCGATGTCATATTCTCTGCCATCACTAGCAATCAAGATGATTACCTTCTTATCAGCTCTTCTGCAAGATGTTCAGCTCAGGCTAAAGTTTGACTTTTGCCTCAGTTCTGATTCTTTGTTCTGGTGTTTTTGATGGTCACAACGGATAGGTTCCCCAATCAGTACCTATTTCAGCCATGGTAATGTTGCCTGCGATCATATTAAGAGCAGACAACCTGTCTAATTGACCAGACTCAATTTCTTCGACTATTTGAAGCGCGAGTAGTCTTTGGGTTCTTTTTTAACCTTCTTTACTGACTTTTATTTAATTTGTGTATCGCTGGACGGGACATCATGGAAATAAAAAAAGGCCTTCATTGCTGAAGACCTTCTGTGGGCGGAGAGGGAATGGTTTGTGCCGACCCTCCCGATGTGAAATCGGGATGCTCTGAACCAACTGAGCTAAGCGCCGATTAATTTTTCGATCATCAAGCTGCTTTTCCACTTTTTGATTTGGTTTTCTCTCTTTATGGCTTCTCTTCGAGTGTCAAACTCCTCCGCATATTTGATCTTCCAATCTTTTGCTTTAGAAGTAAATCCTGTGGTACTTGTAAGATGTTTATTGAGGCGCTCTTTTACATCTTGAGTAGAACCAATGTAATAGCGTTGAAGCTTTTCAGAGAATAATATGTAAGTGTAGTACTTCATGGAAATAAAAAAAGGCCTTCATTGCTGAAGACCTTCTGTGGGCGCAGAGGGAATGGTTTGTGCCGACCCTCCCGATGTGAAATCGGGATGCTCTGAACCAACTGAGCTAAGCCCCGATTAGTTTTTCGATCATCAAGCTGCTTTTCCACTTTTTGATTTGGTTTTCTCTCTTTATGGCTTCTGTTCGAGTGTCAAACTCCTCCGCATATTTGATCTTCCAATCTTTTGCTTTAGAAGTAAATCCTGTGGTACTTGTAAGATGTTTATTGAGGCGCTCTTTTACATCTTGAGTAGAACCAATGTAATAGCGTTGAAGCTTTTCAGAGAATAATATGTAAGTGTAGTACTTCATCGAAATAAAAAAAGGCCTTCATTGCTGAAGACCTTCTGTGGGCGCAGAGGGATTCGAACCCCCGACCCCTTGGGTGTAAACCAAGTGCTCTGAACCAACTGAGCTATGCGCCCGAATATTTTTTTATAGTCAGGATTCGAAAACCTGACTCTCCCGATCTAAATCGGGATGCTCTGAACCAACTGAGCTATGCGCCCGAATATTTTTTTATAGTCAGGTACCATCCGATAAATCGGATGCTCGAAACTGAGCTATGCGCAATATTTTTATAGTCGAGTTCGAAAACCTGACTCTCCCGATCTAAATCGGGATGCTCTGAACCAACTGAGCTATGCGCCCGAATATTTTTTTATAGTCAGGATTCGAAAACCTGACTCTCCCGATCTAAATCGGGATGCTCTGAACCAACTGAGCTATGCGCCCGATTTTTATTTATAGTCAGGATTCGGAAACCTGACTCTCCCGATCTAAATCGGGATGCTCTGAACCAACTGAGCTATGCGCCCGATTTTTATTTATAGTCAGGATTCGAAAACCTGACTCTCCCGATCTAAATCGGGATGCTCTGAACCAACTGAGCTGTGCGCTTTAAAGCGGTTGCAAATATACAACTGTTTTTATTTCTGCAAAGAAATAAAAACAGATTTTTTAAATAATTTCCGCTACCACAAATGTGCTTCCTGTCGCTAAGATAACATCTTCTTTTGAAGCTCTTTCTTGAGCCGTTTTAAATGCCTCATTTATAGTATCAAAACTCTCAAAATTCAGTTGAAATGAATTCAGATGATTGCCTAATACTTCTATTTCCATGCCCCTTGGAATATCTGGCTTAGAAATGTAATAAAATGCCGTTTTAGGCAAGAGCTTGATGACACTAGTAGCGTCTTTATCACTTACCATCCCAAGAACTATATGAAGCTCTTGATAGTTCTCTACCTTGATTTGATTGATAAGAAGTCGTATCCCAGCGACGTTATGCGCGGTATCTAGTATGGTCTTAGGTGTTTCACTTATAATGTCATACCTGCCTCTTAAATTGGTGTTTCTAGCCACTTTAAGCAAGCCGCTTTTCAAAACAGCTGAAGAAATAGTAAAACCTTCTTTTCTTAATAATTCAATTACTTTTTCAACCACTCTAACATTGGATGCTTGATAATCCCCTTTCAGGTCTGTAGCCTGGTGGGAAGTCCTGTGATCGATAAAATAAATGGGACTATTTAAAGAGGTTGCTTTTTCTTTAAATAGCTTTTTTAAATGGTCTCTTGTTTCTCCAATCACAATTGGGATAGTGCTTTTAATAATTCCAGCTTTTTCTGCTGCAATTTTTAAATGGGTATTTCCAAGTATGGCGGTGTGATCTTTATCAATATTAGTAATAGCAGTCACTATAGGTGTAATGATGTTTGTGGAATCCAGTCGACCTCCTAATCCAGTTTCAATAACTGCGACATCTACTTTTTGTTCTTTAAAATATTGAAAAGCCATTCCTACAGTCATTTCAAAAAAGGACAGCTGATGGTCTTTGAAAAAAGATGTATTGCGATTTACAAAGTCCACTACAAACTGCTCTGAGCACATTTCTCCATTGACTCTTATGCGCTCTCTGAAATCTTTGAGATGTGGTGATGTG
This sequence comes from Nonlabens sp., assembly GCF_018401815.1. GTDB lineage: Bacteria > Bacteroidota > Bacteroidia > Flavobacteriales > Flavobacteriaceae > Nonlabens. The sequence goes on along the minus strand of NZ_JAGYKG010000002.1, from coordinate 176,512 downwards.
TATAAGCCCACTTTATAACCAGCCTCATGCAGCACACTTGCCAACATGTGGCTTGTAGAACCTTTCCCATTGGTCCCCGCAATATGAATGCACTTATAAAATGTATGAGGATGAGCTAAGTGTCGATCAAGACTAATGCTGTTTTTCAGATCTGCTTTGTAGGCTACCTTACCTGCTCGTTGATACATAGGTAACTGAGAGAACAACCACTCCAAGGTATTTTTATAGGTAACCAAAGTTATTCTCCTAATTTAAATATTACCTCTATAAAGCCTATTTGTATTTCTTTTGCTTGTGGAGCAGGGCTAAATCTGTAAGTCATAGCACTCTTTTTAGCCGCAATAAGTAAACATTCAGCTCGGTTTGTTGTTCCCCTTTTTCCCGGGGTAGCCTTTTTGACATTTCCTGCTCGATCGACTTCTATCTCAACGATCACTTTACCGGTTTCATCACAAGTGGGAAGTATACCGCGGCCGGCAACTTTGCCACGACCTTTAAGTCCATAGCCTTTGCCACCTTGCCCACTTCCTGGAGCACCGTAATACGTATTCGCATAAGGATCGCCATTGATATCTCCTTTGTTCCCTGGCCCATCTCCTGGCCCTTCACCTGTATTAGTTTGTCCATCTACCGTTTCGGCGCCGGTGACACTATTCAAAGCATCGAGTACAGAAGAGTCTGGTTTTGGATCTGGTTGAGGCTCCACAGGATTTGTCGCAGGCTTGGTAGGTTTTGTAGTGGGTTTTACTTCTGGATCAGAAACTACTGAAGGTGCTTCTGTATTGTCCTGAGTCACTATATCCTCTACTTGAGGGGTTTCTGGTTGAGTAACTTGTTCTGGATGAGACTGTGGCGACACTTTAGTCGTCTTTGCTGGCTCTACCGGACCAGAGCCTACAGCAGTATTACCAAAATTGATAGCTATCCCAGAATCTTCAGGTGCTTCAATGACATTAATTATAGAGACAAATCTAAATAACAGAATGATCAAGACCACCAGTAAGATACTGATAGTTGCTGATTTTTTTTGCTCTTTTGTCTTCAGATAACTCATGGCTAATTATTTTTTACAGCAAGTACAATTTGAATTTTATTCCTATTTGCTATATCCATAACTCTTACAGAATGGCTTACCGCAGCGTCTTTATCAGACCGCAACATGATGGTAGGCTTTTCTTTCCCTTGAAGTACCGATAAAATTCTAGTTTCTAGATCTTCTTCTGTGGCCTCTGTTGCATCCACATAAAAAACACCTTCCTTAGATATACTTACAGTCACTTTACCTTGGGTTTGCGTTTTACCACCAGCACTAGGAAGCAATAGGTCCAAAGCCTCTGGTGTGATCGATGGAGATGTAAGCAAAAAGAATACCAATAACAAAAACACGATATCCGTCATGGACGACATCGAGAATTCTGGACTTACCTTATTTCTACCTCTTAAGTTCATAATTAAGCTGGTTCATTTAAAAGGTCTAAGAAGTCAGAGGCATTTTCTTCCATTTGATGTACCACTTTATCTGTTTTAACTACTAAATGGTTGTAACCTATATAAGCAATAATACCTACTATAAGACCAGCAACCGTAGTAATCATCGCCGTGTAAATACCTCCTGCAAGGCTTCCCATGTCTGCGCTACCTCCAGCGTCTGCTAGAGTTTTAAAAGCGATAACCATACCTATAACGGTACCTAAAAACCCGATCATAGGAGCAGCACCGGCTATAGTGGCCAGCATGCTTACATTTTTCTCTAGTTTATACACTTCAAGTCTTCCCGCATTTTCAATGGCACTATTGATATCCTCGAGAGGAGAGCCTATACGGCTTATTCCTTTTTCTGTAAGTCGAGCTACAGGCGAATCTTCCTTTGCACAAAGCATTTTTGCACTGTCCAGACGACCATTAGAAATATGATCTTTTATTTGTAACATAAAATTACTGTCAATTTTTGAGCTGGCCCTAATTTTCATAAGACGCTCAAAGTAAATGTAAAGCGCAAAAAACAATAAGAGAATTAAAACGCCTATAATCACTGTTCCAGATGGACCTCCAGCGGTAATTAAGCCTAATAAAGATTGAGATTCTTCATTTACAAGCGGAGTTGCCTCTGTTGTAATATCTGCGATTTCTTGAAAAAGTAGGTTCATTAAAATATGTAATTAATATGGTTGTTAACGCAGTTCCTTAACATTTCATTGTCTTGAACTATGAATTAGATTTTTAAAATTCCGCTTTCGCGAAAGCGAGATTACAATAACCTCCTACAATAATACTCTTTTATTACAAAAAGAACACCACACACGCCAAACCTACCAAGGTCAAAACAATGGTATAAGGCAATGCCATCTTTACCATCTTACCGTAAGATAAGTTGATTAAAGGTGCTAGAGCAGAAGTCAACAAGAACAAAAATGCTGCTTGCCCATTAGGTGTAGCTACACTAGGTAAGTTAGTACCTGTATTAATAGCTACCGCAAGGTGCTCGTACTGTTCTCTTGTAATGGTTCCTGCCTGGTAAGCGGTGCTTACTTCATTGATATAAACCGTCGCAACAAAAACGTTATCAGAAATCATGCTTAAGAATCCATTTGCCAGATAGAAAATTGCCGGCTGGCTTGCTGGATCCTGACTCAATGCCCATTCTATAATAGGAACAAATAAATGCTGGTCATGAATCATGGCAACAATTACAAAAAATACGACTAATAGACCGGTAAAAGGAAGCGCTTCTTCAAAAGCTTTCCCTAGACTGTGCTCATCAATAATACCTATAAAGGCCGTTTGAATAACGATCAAACCTAGCCCAATAAAACCTACTGGTGCGATGTGAAGAGCAAGACCTGTAATTAATAAAACCGCAGAGATCGCTTGAACGACAAGGGCATATTTCTCTTTATCTGTGCGCTCTTCATCTCGTTGATCCATCCATCCCTTTATAATATGTCTTACTACTGGAGGCATTTTCTGACCAAAACCAAAAGTTTTAGTCGTTTCTAAAAAAATAGTGGTTAAAATACCCGCAGCGAGAACAGGCATAGTCACCACGGTCATTACTTTAAAGAATTCTATAAAATCCCATCCCATTTTAGAACCAATCAATAAGTTTTGAGGTTCTCCTACGATGGTACAAACACCACCTAAAGCAGTCCCTACCACACCATGCATTACCAAACTACGTAAAAAAGAACGGAATTCTTCTAGTGTCTTCCCGCTTAATTGCTTGCGGTCTAAGGTATTGTCCTTATCAAGATCCAGATCGCTAGAATGAATTTTATGGTACACATTATAAAAACCTATTCCGACACTTATCAGCACCGCAGTAACTGTTAAAGCATCTAAAAAGGCTGATAATACCGCACTTAATAAAAGAAATACGAGGGATAATACCAGTTTAGATTTGATCTTTGTAAAGAGTTTTACAAAAATATACATCAATAGTGGCTTCATAAAATAAATACCCGCTACCATAAAAACAAGAAGGAGAATCACTTCAAGATTTTGAGACACTTCTGCATATACACCACCCATGATATGTTTTCCTAATTCATCAAGAACAGGTTCATGTGTATTTTCGTCGATTTTGTACATGGGATGTGTTAACCCCAATACCAGTACTTGTATGGCTAGTAATCCACCAGATTGTAATGGATAACACTTTAGAGCCATGGCAAGACAGAAGATAAATTCTGCTATAAAAATCCATCCCATCACCGTACCACTCAAAGTAAAGTAACCTAAGACGTTAAAGATTAAAAAAGAGATCATGGTCAACTTGAACCATTTAGGGCTGTTACCTAAGAAATATTTCATCAAACTAGTTGTTTAAGAGCGATTTCAAATGCAGTAGAACTGATTTGTTTTTTAGAGCTATTGTTATTACGTATATGTTGAATGGCATTGCGTATGGTAGTGCTGGTATCGTTAAATATCGCCTCATCTGTCATTTGCACTCTACGTTCCATAAAATAGGCAAAAACTCTTGCCATACCGCAATTAGATATAAAATCAGGTATCAGACTTACCTGCTCATCGGTATGTTCCATGATCGAGCCGAAAAAGATTTCTTTATCTGCAAAAGGCACATTGGCACCACAAGAAATAACTTCTAAACCAGAGAAGATCATTTGATCAATCTGTTCTCGAGAAATCAATCTAGAGGAGGCACATGGCGCAAAAATTTCTGTTTTTATTGTCCAAATGCGATCATTCACTTTTTCAAAAGGAATGAGTTCTTTGGCTCTTAAGTTGTTTCCCTCTTTATGGAGAAACAATTCTGTAATTTCTTCAAAACTAAAGCCGTCTTCATTGATAAGTCCTCCAGCTTGGTCGATTATTCCCACTACCTTTGCTCCCATTTGCGAGAGATAAAAAGCAGCGGCACTTCCTACATTACCAAATCCTTGCACGACAGCGCGTTTTCCTTTTACATCTCCACCGTAAATATCGTAGAAGTGTTTTACCGCTTCTGCTACTCCATATCCAGTGATCATATCGGCCACTGTGTATTTTTTAGAAACATCTGGAGAAAATAACGGGTTTTCAATCACTTTTATTACGCCTTGACGCAACTGTCCAATTCGGTTGATTTTATCGGCCTCTGTAGGTGAAAAATGCCCGTTAAACACGCCTTCTTGTGGGTGCCATACCCCGCAATCTTCTGTCATAGGAATGACTTCGTGGATCTCGTCTACATTGAGGTCTCCACCAGTGCCGTAGTAACTTTTTAGCAAAGGGGAGACTGCTTTATACCAGCGCTCTAAAACACCTTTTTTACGAGAGTCTTTTGGGTCAAAGTTGATTCCAGATTTAGCACCACCTATTGCTGGGCCAGAAACAGTAAACTTAATTTCCATGGTTTTAGCAAGGGAGAGTACTTCATTTTTATCAAGTCCTTTTCTCATCCGAGTACCACCGCCGGCGGCACCACCGCGTAAACTATTGATAACCGTCCATCCTTCAGCATCCGTCTCTGGATCATTCCAGTGAAAAACGATTTCGGGATTGGCGTTTTCATAACGTTTAAGAAGCTCCTTCATAAAAATGGATTAGTTCGCACAAATATAACGCAGCTGCGAGTGGAAAGCTACATTTTTAGAATTTCTTAAGGTACATAAATCTCACCGCTGCAATGATCCCGATTTGCTCCTGTAACACTGGAAAGGCAATTATTCTCATTACGCAGTTTCAAAACTCCCAAAAGCGCAAAAATTAACGCCTCTTTATTTTCTATAATTTCTGGCTCCGGAATTATTATTTTGGCAGTGGTGTGCCTTCTTAAAGAGCATAGTAAATAAGTGTTGAATGCTCCACCTCCGGTAATGAACAAGGTTTTTTCTGGTGGTAACTGTTTTGCAATTTGCACCGCGATATGTTCTGTATAGGTGGCTATGATATCGCAAGTACCTTCTATTTGGTCTAAGATTTGAAAAACATGTGCGTTTACCCATTCCTTTCCTAAAGATTTAGGGGCGCTTTGATGGTAATACGCTAAGGAGTTCAACTCCTCTAACACGCAGGTTTGTATAGTTCCCGCTTTCGCGAAAGCGCCACCTGTATCATACTCCTTACCCAATTTCAAAGCATAATGATTGAGGACAATGTTTACTGGACAAATATCGTAGGCAATACGTTGTGCATTTTGCTCAAAACTCAAGTTGGCAAAACCCCCTAAATTCAAACAATAATCATAACTCCCAAATAACAGTCGATCACCTATAGGAACTAAAGGGGCTCCTTGACCATTTAGAGCAACATCTTGTACCCTGAAATCACAAACTACTCGCTGATTGATAAGTTGGGCAAGCTCGGGAAGATTCCCTATTTGCAAGGTGTAATTTTCTTGAGGTCGATGGAAAATAGTATGTCCATGAGAGCAAACTGCTACTAGGTTATCGATTTTAAAAGAATCTATGAAATAGCGCACTTTTTCTGCAAGGTACCTGGTATATTTTCGATTAAGCTGATCAACCTCTCTTTTATTATAGGTAATAGCGTTGGCAAGCTCTTGCTTCATTCCGGTAGCATATGGGATCGTTAGTGCCTTGTGAATTTGAAAGCTCCAGTTCTCTTTACGTACTAATGTGACGTGCGCTATATCGATGCCGTCTAGAGAGGTGCCTGACATTATTCCTAAAACGTTATAGTACTGGTGATTCATTAGTTAAAGGTGTTGAAAATGGATAAGAATAGCATTAGATTTGCAAAGCGGAAAAATAACTAAAAAATAAAAGAATAAATGGATTTTGGCTTAACAGAAGAGCATCTGATGATAAGAGATGCAGCGAGAGATTTTGCAAAAACAGAACTTTTACCTGGCGTTATAGAAAGAGATACCCATCAACGATTCCCAACCGAGCAGGTTAAAAAAATGGGAGCGCTAGGTTTTCTGGGTATGATGGCATCTCCTCAGTACGGTGGTGGCGGAATGGATACTATTTCCTATGTACTGGTTATGGAAGAACTTTCCAAGATAGACGCTAGTGCTTCTGTAATAGTTTCTGTCAACAATTCCTTGGTATGTTGGGGTCTTGACACCTATGCTAATGAAGCTCAAAAGGAAAAATACCTTACTAAATTAACTACAGGAGAATCTATAGGCGCTTTTTGCCTTTCTGAGCCAGAAGCAGGTAGTGATGCCACTTCTCAAAAAACTACAGCTATAGATAAGGGAGACCATTATGTATTGAACGGTACCAAAAACTGGATCACAAACGGCAACAGCGCAGACTTTTACTTAGTTATTGCTCAAACTGACAAAGAGAAGAAACACAAAGGAATCAATGCCTTTATTGTAGAAAAAGGATGGGACGGATTTGAAGTAGGTGTCAAAGAAGACAAGTTAGGAATACGCGGTAGTGATACCCACTCTTTGATCTTTAATGATGTAAAAGTTCCAAAAGAAAACAGAATAGGCGAAGATGGTTTTGGATTTAAATTTGCGATGAAAACACTTTCTGGTGGTCGTATAGGTATTGCTGCACAAGCATTAGGAATTGCTTCTGGCGCTTATGAATTAGCCAGAGATTATTCTAAAGTGAGAAAGGCCTTTGGTACAGAAATCTGTAACCATCAAGCTATTGCTTTTAAATTAGCCGACATGCATACTAATATTGCTGCTGCACGTCACTTAGTAATGCAAAGCGCCTGGGATAAAGACCAAGGCCGTAACTATGATATGAGCGGTGCGATGGCCAAACTTTTTGCTTCTCAAACAGCAATGGACACCACGATTGAAGCCGTACAAGTTTTTGGTGGTAATGGTTATGTAAAAGAATATCATGTAGAGCGCTTAATGAGAGATGCTAAAATCACTCAGATCTATGAAGGAACTAGTGAAATTCAAAAAATAGTGATCTCTAGAGGCTTACTCAGAGATTAATTAAAACATTAAATAGATCGAAAAGAGCTGCAATTTTGCAGCTCTTTTTGTTTAGCTCCTGTCATAATAAAGTTTATTTTTACTTTCTATGAAAATATTAGTTACAGGTGGTTTAGGGTATATAGGTTCTCACGTTGTTGTAGAACTTCAAGAGCAAGGATATGAAGTCCTAATAATAGATAATTTATCCAATACTTCTTTAAATGTTCTAGATAAGATTACCGCTATAACGACTATCCCACCCGTTTTTGAAAAGGTGGATGTCAGAGATAAAGAGTCACTTGCCACTTTTTTTACCAAACATACTGATATCAAAGGAATCATTCATTTTGCCGCTTCCAAAGCCGTAGGAGAAAGTGTGGAAAACCCATTGTTATATTACGAAAACAATATCAATGCCCTAGTTTATATGCTTCAAAACATCCAAGATCAAGAAACCAGCTTTATTTTTAGCTCTTCCTGTACGGTCTATGGCCAGGCTGATGAATTACCAGTTACCGAAAATGCTCCCATTCAACCAGCTGAATCTCCTTACGGAAACACAAAGCAAATCGGAGAAGAAATTATTAGAGACACTTGTAAAGTAACCCCGCATTTAAATGCGATCGCTTTAAGATATTTTAACCCTATAGGAGCACATAAGAGTGCAAAAATTGGTGAGTTGCCTTTGGGAATTCCGCAAAACCTAGTCCCTTATATTACCCAAACTGCGATAGGATTAAGAGAACAACTCTCTGTTTACGGAAACGACTACCCTACTCGTGATGGAACTGCAGTAAGAGATTACATACATGTAGTAGATCTTGCCAAAGCACATGTGGCAGCTCTTTCTCGATTGATCGAGAAAAAAGGGACAGAAAATTTTGAAGTATTTAATGTGGGAACTGGAACAGGCTCTACCGTATTAGAAGTAATCACTGCTTTTGAAAAAGCAACCGGAAAACCACTGAACTATAAAATAGTAGGGCGCCGTGCTGGAGATGTGGTAGAAGCCTATGCACAAACTGATAAGGCACATCAAGTTCTTGGGTGGAAATCTACTTATTCATTGAAAGAAGCTCTTGCAAGTTCTTGGAAATGGGAACAAGCAGTAAGAGGAAAATAACCTAAAAGCCGTCATTTGCGTTAAAAGACTTCAACAACATAGATCTAAAAATCTCTTGTTTCATATTACGCATCACCGAGCTCTTTTTAAAACACCCCCCATTTGGCCGAATAAGCAGATGACCTATAGAATTCGTGCAACCATGGGTGAATCAGCTCTATCCTGTGCGTATTGTCTGTTAGCTTTAACCTTTGGCTCTTACATTTAAGGACTCTTACATCCTTCATAGAGTCATGAGGCAAGGCCTTCAATTAATTGTTCCCTTGATTTTAAATCGGCTAAAGGGAATGCTTTCTTAAATCCAACAAAAACTTATAACCCTGCTTACTATTTATCACAACACCCATAATTCATAGGCCCAGTTCGTTAAAGTAAAAGCGCTCTCGCTTCCAGATGGTTCTATAACTGCATACAAGTTCTGAAGGCAGATAAATTTTAGGATAACGATTCAAACTGTTATTGTAGAGCAGGTAAACCTGCTAAGGTCATTGCTAATATAAGGTATCGTTGTACCATTTAAGTAGGTGGTTCCTTTTACAGCCTCATTTACAGCAATTCATTTTTGGTTGATGCTTTGATTTATGGCATAAAAAAACCCTCATCCGTTAGGACAAGGGTTTAAAAAGAAGGCGGCGACATACTCTCCCACAAATAGCAGTACCATCTGCGCAAATGGGCTTAACTTCTCTGTTCGGAAAGGTAAGAGGTGAGCCCCATCGCTATAACCACCTTAATGGTTCAGCTGACATAACGTCAACTGTATAAGTTGACATATTGAAAATATAAACAAGTAAATAAAAAAAGGAATGAATACCTAAGCTTACGGGTAATTAGTATCACTCGGCTATGACATTACTGCCTTTACACCTGTGACCTATCAACGTGGTAGTCTCCCACGACCCTTTAAAGAAATCTCATCTTGTGATGGGTTTCGCGCTTATATGCTTTCAGCGCTTATCCCTTCCCGACGTAGCTACCCAGCAATGCTCCTGGCGGAACAACTGGTAGACCAGCGGTCAGTCCAACTCGGTCCTCTCGTACTAAAGTCAGATTCACTCAAATTTCTTGCGCCCACTACAGATAGAGACCGAACTGTCTCACGACGTTCTGAACCCAGCTCGCGTGCCACTTTAATGGGCGAACAGCCCAACCCTTGGGACCTTCTCCAGCCCCAGGATGTGACGAGCCGACATCGAGGTGCCAAACCCCCCCGTCGATGTGAGCTCTTGGGGGAGATCAGCCTGTTATCCCCGGCGTACCTTTTATCCTTTGAGCGATGGCCCTTCCATGCGGAACCACCGGATCACTATGCTCTTGTTTCCAACCTGATCGACCTGTATGTCTCTCAGTCAAGCACCCTTATGCCATTGCACTCTACGCACGGTTACCAAGCGTGCTGAGGGTACCTTTAGAAGCCTCCGTTACTCTTTTGGAGGCGACCACCCCAGTCAAACTACCCACCAAGCAATGTCCCTTGTGAAAGGTTAGATTTCAAATAAGCAAAGGGTGGTATTTCAACAATGACTCCATACTACCTAGCGATAATACTTCGATGTCTCCCACCTATCCTACACATTACTTATCCAAAATCAATACTAAGCTATAGTAAAGGTGCACGGGGTCTTTTCGTCCCGTAGCGGGTAATCGGCATCTTCACCGATACTACAATTTCACCGAGCTCATGGCTGAGACAGTATCCAAATCGTTACACCATTCGTGCAGGTCGGAACTTACCCGACAAGGAATTTCGCTACCTTAGGACCGTTATAGTTACGGCCGCCGTTTACCGGGGCTTCAATTGAGATCTTCGCCGAAGCTAAACCCTCCTCTTAACCTTCCGGCACCGGGCAGGTGTCAGGCCCTATACATCATCTTTCGATTTAGCAGAGCCCTGTGTTTTTGATAAACAGTCGCTTGGATCTTTTCACTGCGCCCTATATAAATATAGGGGACCTTTCTCCCGAAGTTACAGGTCAATTTTGCCTAATTCCTTAGCCATGAATCACTCGAGCACCTTAGAATTCTCATCCCAACCACCTGTGTCGGTTTGCGGTACGGGCTGCTTCACTTGTTTTTCTTGGAAGTTGCTCCTCTAGATTATCCAATCAGTCGTAACCTCATGGTACTATCTCAATCTTAAAAATTGATTCAACGTACTATTCCGTCAGTACGCACTAGATTTACACCTCCGTCACTTTTATTGTGAGCAGGTACAGGAATATTAACCTGTTGTCCATCCACTTCCCCCTTCGGGTACGCGTTAGGACCCGACTAACCCTCAGCTGATTAGCATAGCTGAGGAAACCTTGGTCTTTCGGTGAGGGAGTTTCTCGCTCCCTTTATCGTTACTTATGCCTACATTTTCGTTTCTATACACTCCAACAACTCTCACGAATCATCTTCAACGTACATAGAATGCTCCCCTACCACTCTTTCGAATTCATAGCTTCGGTAGTATGTTTATGCCCGATTATTATCCATGCCGTACCGCTCGACTAGTGAGCTGTTACGCACTCTTTAAATGAATGGCTGCTTCCAAGCCAACATCCTAGCTGTCTATGCAGTACAACCTCGTTTATTCAACTTAACATACATTTTGGGACCTTAGCTGATGATCTGGGTTCTTTCCCTTTCGGACATGGACCTTAGCACCCATGCCCTCACTGCTAACCACTATTTTATAGCATTCGGAGTTTGTCAGGAATTGGTAGGCGGTGAAGCCCCCGCATCCAATCAGTAGCTCTACCTCTATAAAACTTAGTTAACGCTGCACCTAAATGCATTTCGGGGAGTACGAGCTATTTCCGAGTTTGATTGGCCTTTCACCCCTACCCACAGGTCATCCGAAGACTTTTCAACGTCAACCGGTTCGGGCCTCCACTGTATGTTACTACAGCTTCACCCTGCCCATGGGTAGATCACACGGTTTCGCGTCTACCACTGCTAACTATACGCCCTATTCAGACTCGCTTTCGCTACGGCTGCGGATCTGAAATCCTTAACCTTGCTAACAACGGTAACTCGTAGGCTCATTATGCAAAAGGCACGCCGTCACCCCGACTTAACGTCGGGGCTCCGACCGCTTGTAAGCGTATGGTTTCAGGATCTATTTCACTCCCTTATTCAGGGTTCTTTTCACCTTTCCCTCACGGTACTAGTTCACTATCGGTCTCTCAGGAGTATTTAGCCTTAGCGGATGGTCCCGCTTGATTCATACAGGGTTTCACGTGCCCCGCACTACTCAGGATACCGCTATCAATAATGCAACTTACCAGTACAGGACTATCACCCTCTTTGGTTCTTTTTTCCAAAAGATTCCTATTCATTGCACATCAAATATTACGGTCCTACAACCCCAACAATGCCGTAACATCATTGGTTTGGGCTATTCCGCGTTCGCTCGCCACTACTAGCGGAATCACTATTGTTTTCTCTTCCTCTGGCTACTTAGATGTTTCAGTTCACCAGGTTTGCTTCCTTGCGGATGATATATCTTCAATATACCGGGTTGCCCCATTCGGAAATTTGCGGATCAATTCACATGTGCTGATCCCCGCAACTTATCGCAGCTTATCACGTCCTTCATCGCCTCTGAGAGCCTAGGCATTCCCCATACGCCCTTAATTTGCTTATGATATTCAATTTTACCCCCCAACGATAGGGAGTAAAAACCTATTTTATTTTACTATTATAATGTAGAAATTAATCTACGTTACTCGTTTAATCTTTTCAATATGTCAATGAACGTTTGTGTATAAAATACACCTGTGGAGAATATCGGAGTCGAACCGATGACCTCCTGCGTGCAAGGCAGGCGCTCTAGCCAGCTGAGCTAATCCCCCATTTCAGAAATTTAGAAAGTAAATCCAAAATTATGAATATGGAATATCATCCTCAACATCTAAAGTTTCCTAATTATTTTAAATGAACAAATATGGTAAACAACCACATAAAAAGTAGTCTCAGGCAGACTCGAACTGCCGACCTCTACATTATCAGTGTAGCGCTCTAACCAGCTGAGCTATGAGACTCTAAATCATTGAACAAAACCTCGCGGTCTCTCTTAATTGACAATTCTTAATATAAAATAAATAAACACACTAATTAAGTAACTCTTTAAAACATCACTCTTGTAGTTTCATTATTTCAGAAACTCCAGAAAGGAGGTGTTCCAGCCGCACCTTCCGGTACGGCTACCTTGTTACGACTTAGCCCCAGTTACCGGTTTTACCCTAGGCAGCTCCTTGCGGTCACCGACTTCAGGCACCCCCAGCTTCCATGGCTTGACGGGCGGTGTGTACAAGGCCCGGGAACGTATTCACCGCATCATGGCTGATATGCGATTACTAGCGATTCCAGCTTCACGTAGTCGAGTTGCAGACTACGATCCGAACTGAGATAGGGTTTGAAGATTCGCTCCTTCTCACGAAGTGGCTGCTCTCTGTCCCTACCATTGTAGCACGTGTGTGGCCCAGGACGTAAGGGCCGTGATGATTTGACGTCATCCCCACCTTCCTCACGGTTTGCACCGGCAGTCTCACTAGAGTCCCCGACATGACTCGCTGGCAACTAGCAACAGGGGTTGCGCTCGTTATAGGACTTAACCTGACACCTCACGGCACGAGCTGACGACAACCATGCAGCACCTTGCAAATTGTCCGAAGAAAAGTCTATTTCTAAACCTGTCAACCTGCATTTAAGCCCTGGTAAGGTTCCTCGCGTATCATCGAATTAAACCACATGCTCCACCGCTTGTGCGGGCCCCCGTCAATTCCTTTGAGTTTCATTCTTGCGAACGTACTCCCCAGGTGGGTTACTTATCACTTTCGCTTGGCCACTCAGTACTCAATCGTACCGAACAGCTAGTAACCATCGTTTACGGCGTGGACTACCAGGGTATCTAATCCTGTTCGCTACCCACGCTTTCGTCCATCAGCGTCAATATATTGTTAGTGATCTGCCTTCGCAATCGGTATTCTATGTAATATCTAAGCATTTCACCGCTACACTACATATTCTAACCACTTCACAATAATTCAAGACTAACAGTATCAATGGCAGTGCCGGAGTTAAGCCCCTGCATTTCACCACTGACTTATCAGCCCGCCTACGGACCCTTTAAACCCAATGATTCCGGATAACGCTTGCACCCTCCGTATTACCGCGGCTGCTGGCACGGAGTTAGCCGGTGCTTATTCTTACAGTACCGTCAACTCTCTACACGTAAAGAGGTTTCTTCCTGTACAAAAGTAGTTTACAACCCATAGGGCCGTCTTCCTACACGCGGCATGGCTGGATCAGGCTCTCGCCCATTGTCCAATATTCCTCACTGCTGCCTCCCGTAGGAGTCTGGTCCGTGTCTCAGTACCAGTGTGGGGGATCTCCCTCTCAGGACCCCTACCTATCGTAGCCATGGTGAGCCTTTACCTCACCATCTAGCTAATAGGACGCATACTCATCTATTACCGTAACCTTTAATTATCAAATCATGCGACTCAATAATACTATGAGGTGTTAATCCAAATTTCTTCGGGCTATCCCTCAGTAATAGGTAGATTGTATACGCGTTACGCACCCGTGCGCCGGTCGCCATCATCTAGCAAGCTAGATATGCTGCCCCTCGACTTGCATGTGTTAAGCCTGCCGCTAGCGTTCATCCTGAGCCAGGATCAAACTCTTCATCGTCGAATCTTTTTAAAGATCATTTAATATATGATGCTTTTCCAGAAACTACTTAATTAGCATTGTGCTTATCTAAATTTATTATATAACTATCGTTATCACTTAAAGCGATAACTTTAAATTTGTGCTGTCAATCAATATCTCAATGAACATCTTCAAAATCTAAAAACCAAAATCCTACAACAAATCTTCACGATTTGATTGTTGATTTTTCAGCTTTTTTTGAAGAACATTTGCCTCGTTAAACATCTACTTGTTTTCCTAAGCGGGTGCAAATATACAGACACTTTCTCTTACCAACCAAACTTTTTAATGATAAAAAATCAAAATAATTTGAAATAAAAAACAATAAGCTCATTTACAGGTAACTAATTATAAAAAATGTAAAAATGAAACCGATGAAAACCTTCTGAACTAAGATTGTCACGTATCCTTACTTCTTTGTGACTTCATAAGTGTTCCATAAATACCTGTATCTTAAATACATTAAAACAGCCGAAAGCGATAAAAAGTAAGTTATATGTTACCCTTAATTATAGTGATTCCTATTTCTGAAAGCTACTACCCATTTATTCAACCTCATTTATTTATGAATTAAAAGGGTATTGATGCCATTCCAAAATTTAATTTAAGACCGATCTAATCTGTAGGAATGGCCATCTCTATGTATTGAAACTGATTGAATCAATTAAAATTGCTGGTTTTAGGATTTGTAGCGATCATTTCTTAAATGAAAACAATTGTAATAAACCAACTATGAAGAAACTTTACTTCGAGGTTAAAAGGTCTTTAATTAATGCACCTACTAGGAAATGAAAGTAACTCTTTATAACTAGAGGTCTGATAATTGGTCTTCTCTTTTTTTAAACTTGTAAGGGTGCCTTAAGTAGGCTTTCGCGAAAGCGTACCCTTGAGCATAATTTATCCTAAAATATTCTACTGCGATATGAGCTAGCAGCGCACCACCTGAAAGCATGGCAAACAAAGGAACTAAAGAAATGGTTACAAATCGAGAGACATACCAACTGGCAATCGAACCAAAGATCATACTTACCGCACCTACAAAGGCACTAGCACTGCCAGCGCGTTTGGTAAACGGATTCAAAGCAAGAGCCGTAACATTGGGGTTTTGAAAACCTATACACATCATCATCGTAAATAAAATAGGATACACCACCCAAAATACAGGGGTAAAATTCCAAACATAGAACAAGCCAAAACCAGTAATCAACACCAATAACATACTGACCACATAGGTTATTTGAAAGGTAGTAAATCGGGTAAGGGCGAGTCGATTCAACTGACTACCCGCAATGAGTCCAGCTGCATTACTACCAAAGATATAAGCAAAGTTCTCTTGACTCATCTCAAAATAATCCATAAAGATAAAGGGTGCCGCTGCCACATAACCCAACAACATTCCTATTACAAAACCACGAGCGGTAGCAAACACAAAAAAGTCTCTGTGTTTATAGATACCTATATATTCCCGCAACACAGGAATAGGATGTAAACTGGTCGCTCGATTAGGTTTAGCGCTTTCGGGAAGTACAAAAATAACATTGAGCAACATCAACGTAGCAAAACCTGCTAATCCATAAAAAATCATTTCCCAATGATAATGCTCGATCACAAAACCGCCAATGGTGGGCGCTATAATAGGAGCAACTCCCATTATAAGCATTAAAGTAGAGAGCACATCTGCCACCTTTTCTTCATCAAATAAGTCCCTAACTATGGCTTTACTAGCGACCATTCCCGCGCAAGCGCCAAGTGCAGTAAAAAACCTCAAAGTAGCTAGAGAAGTCACATCCCAAGCATAAGCGCTTAAAAGACTAGTGACTATATATAACACCAGTCCAAACATCAAAGGCTTTCTTCTACCGAATCTATCCATTAACGGGCCATAAGCCAACTGTCCTAAACCTATACCTATAAAGTAAGTAGTAAGGGTAATACCTATCGCACTGGTGTCCACATTAAAGTCACCGGCAATTTGTTTAAAAGCGGGTAAGTAGGCGTCTATAGAAAATGGACCTACCGCAATTAAAGTACCTAAAACGAGAATAACACTTACTCTACGCCCTTTACTCATTTTATTTTTTTCCACCCACTTCACTCTCATGCTGCAAAGCTACGTTTTAGCATAATCTTTATTCAGATTATTCACAAAGCTTTACCATTTAATAACCCCTTATAATTTGTATTTTTAAGCCCAATAAATTCTACATGAAAAATATTTTTTTAATTGTTTGTGGCATTGTTATAACGAGTAGCTGTAAAAATGAACCCTCCACTAGTATGAGTAAGGAAATAAGAACTCCTAAAACAACAACCCTTACAAGCGCAGAACGTTTGGCAAATACTGCTGGTATCAAGAACTGGAATGAAATAGAACAAATTAAATTTAGTTTTAACGTAGGCAAGACAGGTAAAACAGTGTTGACCAGAAACTGGACTTGGAACCCTAAGACCAACGATGTACAGTTGATCGCTTTAGAAGACACCATTAAGTACAACCGCAATTCAAAATTAGACAGTCTTCAAATCAGCTCTGATCGTGCTTTTATCAATGATGTGTATTGGTTGATTCCTGAATTTAAATTGGTGTGGGATCAAGGAACAACTTTAACTGAAAAGAAATCTCAAATCGCGCCTATCTCAAAAGACACATTAGACCTGATTACCATAGTTTATGACAATGAACGCGGCTATACTCCAGGAGATGCTTACGATATCTATTATGACGCCAATCACAAATTTAAAGAATGGGTCTACCGCAGAGGGAATGACAGCTCTCCTTCTATGATGACTAGTTTTGAAAAGTTTACAACTATCGAGGGTATTACTTTTGCAACAGATCACCGCTCTCCAGATGGTGCTACTAGCATTAATTTTACTGGCATAGAAATTACTAAAACCAACTAATGATTTTTAAAATAGGCCGTGATTTTGCTTTAGAGTTAGATCGAGAAGATTCCTTGTCTCGCTTTCGCGAAAGCTTCTTTATTCCAAAACATACAGACGGAACCGAATCCATCTATTTATGCGGTAATTCCTTAGGACTGCAACCGCGTCAGACAAAAGCTTATCTCAATCAAGAACTAGATGACTGGGCGAGACTGGGTGTAGAAGGACATTTTCATGCCGCAAATCCGTGGATGCCTTATCATGAGATTTTAACCGAAACTACTGCTCATGTGGTAGGTGCAAAAGCTCACGAAGTAGTTATCATGAATACCTTGACGACTAACCTACATTTAATGATGGTTAGTTTTTATCAACCTAAGGGCAAACGCACTAAAATCATTATCGAGGCCGATGCCTTTCCTAGTGACCGCTATGCGGTAGCTTCTCAGGTACAGTTTCATGGTTATGATGATAAGGAACACCTTATAGAATGGACCCCTAGAGCTGGAGAGCACACTCCAAGAATAGAAGACCTGGAAAAGCTGTTAAAAGAACAAGGCGATAGTATTGCTTTGATCATGGTAGGTGCTGTAAACTATTATACAGGACAGTTTTTTGATCTTAAAAAAATTGCCTCTATAGGACATGCTGCGGGAGCCATGGTAGGCTTTGACTGTGCGCACGGAGCTGGAAATGTAGATTTAGAATTGCACGACTCTGGGGCCGACTTTGCCGTATGGTGTACCTATAAATATATGAACTCTGGACCAGGTAGTTTAGGAGGTTGTTTTGTTCATGAACGTCATGCTAACAATAAAGACTTGCCGCGATTCACCGGTTGGTGGGGTCATAATAAAGACACCCGTTTTAAAATGCGGGACGACTTTGAACCTATATACGGTGCCGAAGGCTGGCAACTATCCAACCCTCCTATATTAAGTATGGTGGCGATAAGGGCTAGTTTAGACTTATTTGCACAAGCAGGTTTTAAAAATTTAAGAGAGAAATCCATACAACTCACCAGCTACTTGGAATATCTAGTAGGCGAATTAGATGGTGATCGCATTTCTGTTATCACCCCTAGCACTCCTAAAGACCGTGGTTGTCAATTATCCCTAGCCGTTAAAAATGCTGATAAATCTCTTTTTGATGCCATCACCGCAAAAGGGGTTATTGCCGACTGGCGAGAACCAGATGTGATTAGAGTAGCACCTGTTCCTTTATATAACAACTATGAAGATTGCTGGAGATTTGTGGATGTGTTGAAAAGCGAGTTGTAAGAGGCTGCTTTTAAAACGTCCTAATACCTAATACTAATTTCTTAGTAATTACAACATGAAAACAACGAATAAAAAAACTAAAGTACTCATCACAGGAGCTGGACTTTGCGGCTCTCTTTTAGGACTGCGACTAGCGCAAAAAGGATATCACGTAGATATACTAGAAAAACGATCCGATATGCGCAAAGCAACTGTAGCTGGTGGTCGTTCTATCAACCTGGCCCTTTCTGATCGCGGTCTGGCTGGATTAAAATTAGTTGGACTTGAAGAAAAAGTACGCAAGCTGTGCATCCCCATGAACGGAAGATTGGTTCACGATATAGAGGGAACTACATTCGCCTCTAATTACAGCGGGCGTGAAGGAGAATATATCAATTCGATCTCCCGAGAAGAGCTCAACAAACTTCTGCTGGACGAAGCTGATCAATACGAGGATGTACAAATAGACTTTGATGATAAGGTCACTTCCGTAGATTTAAAAAATGCCTCCGTCACCTATCAAGATTCAGAAACAAACACAGAGAAAGAATGGAAAGCTGATATCCTTCTAGGAACTGATGGAGCTGGATCTGTGGTGCGCAAAGCGATGATGAAACAACGCGACTTTTTGTTTTCTCAAAGTATGAATTGGTTGCCTCATGGCTATAAAGAGCTCAGCATCCCACCTACTGCAGATGGAAAATGGCGTATAGAAAAAAACTTTTTACACATCTGGCCACGTGGTGGTTTTATGTTGATCGCTTTGCCTAACCTAGACGGTAGCTTTACACTGACGTTATTCATGCAATATGAAGGGGATGGGCCTGCTTTTAATAGCATTACCACGGACCAAGAAATAAAAGACTTTTTCAATACCTACTTTAAGGATGTGGTAGAACACATTCCAGATGTAGTGGAGCAATACCATACCAATCCTGCACCACCATTAGGAACTGTGCGTTGCTCTCCTTGGACAGCTTATGGAACCAGTTTGATAATAGGGGATTCGGCACATGCGATTGTACCCTTTTACGGTCAAGGAATGAATGCTAGTTTTGAAGATGTAGTGGTTTTTGACCAGATGCTCGACCAAAACGAATCTTGGGCCGATGCCTTTACTGCTTTCTCCAAAAAGAGAAAACCAGATGCTGATGCTATAGCAGATCTTGCTCTAGACAATTTTGTAGAGATGAGAGATAGCGTGGCTAATCCTAACTTCCAGTTGAAGCGACAGATTGAAATGCGATTAGAGTCCGCTTTCGCGAAAGCGGAATACCAATCTAAATACTCCTTAGTCACCTTTCCGCAAGAAGGAGTCAGCTACCGAGATGCAATGCTTAAAGGACGTGCACAAGACAAAGCTATATTGTGGTTGCTAGAAAACAAGGAGATCACAACAACCGATGAGTTGGATGTTTTGTTGAGTAAAATTCAAGAAAAGACAAGAGAAGTGCTTTGGCTGAGAGGATAAATGTTAAGGAATATACTCCAAAGGTTTTAAAAACCTTTGAAGTCTGCTGAATCTAATAAAGTAAAAATAGGAAAAATACGACCTTTTAGAACCTGATCAATTTTATCATATTTACAACCAAGGTAATGATGGTATCAACTTGTTCTTAAATGCAGGAAACTATTTATTCCTTTTACAACGATTTGAAAAGTATATTGTTCCAGTCGCTGATATTTATGCATTTGCATTAATGCCTAATCATTTTCATTTTCTAGTTCAAATAAAATCGAATTGTAATTAAAAGAGAGCTTCTCAAGCGTTTGGAAATTTATTTAATAGTTACGCGAAAGCTTTTAATCAGCAACAAAGACGTAGTGGTAGCTTGTTCAGAAGAAAATTTAGAAGAAAGAAAATTGAAAATAAACAATATTTAGAAAACACCTTAATTTACATTCATAATAACCCCGTAAAACATGGTTATTTCGATGACTCTATAGAATACTCATGGACTTCTTATCATGACTATTTATCTAACAAACCAACTTTTATTAACAAGGAAGTTGCTTTGAAGTGGTTTGATGGAGTTGAAGAGTTTAGGGAGGCTCATTGCTAATTAAATTTTAAAAACCTTTGGGGTGTTAACTTTAGGGTGTTAAAACGCAAGCCGAATTAAAAATTATCAACTATTTTCATCGAGAAAAGATTTAGAATGAAATAAACTGCCAAACCCCAAAGGTTTTGGAAATCTTTGGGGTTTGGCTAGTTAAAAGATAAAACAACAACAATGGCAGTATTAAAAGATAAAGCAACACCTAGAGGCAACTACCCACATATCAAACGTGTAGGTGATTTTTTATTTGTTTCAGGAACCAGTAGTCGTAGAGCAGACAATACTTTTGCAGGTGTGGAAGTGGACGAAATGGGAACAACCAATCTAGATATCAAAGCGCAAACCGCAGCGGTTCTGGAAAATATAGATGGGATTTTACAAACGGAAGGCGCCTCCTTAAAAGATGTTGTTGATGTGACTACCTTCTTAGTAAACATGAATGATTTTGGTGGTTACAATACTACCTACGGTGAGTTTTTTGACTATGACGGACCTACCAGAACTACTGTTGCTGTCCACCAATTACCACATCCTCACTTATTGATTGAAATTAAAGCAATGGCTTTTAAGCCACTTTAATATTCCTTTTATAGAGTTTCGAGTTTTTAATTGCTAAAATCGTATTTTTCGAGCTCGTGAACAGACGTAATTTTATAATAAAAAGTACTAAAGCTGGTGTTGCCCTTTCCTTAGGAGCGACATTACTAGCTTGTGTAGACAAATCTCCTTCCACTATGGCCTATAAAAAACAACCCATTGCTATATGCACTTGGGCCTTTACAAAAGCTAATGAAGCTGCTGGAAAAGCCTTAGATAAAGGAGTTACTGCTCTAGACGCTGCCATAATAGGTGTTGCTGTTGAAGAAGAAAACATTAAAAATACAACGGTAGGTAAAGGCGGTGCACCAGATCGCGAAGGCAATGTTACTCTAGACGCTTGTGTCATGGATGCTAATGGCGATTGCGGCGCTGTAGTTTGTGTAGAAAATATCACTAATGTTGCGGCACTTGCAAAAATTGTGATGGAAGAAACGCCCCACGTCATGCTCGCTTCTCAAGGTGCAGAAGAACTGGCATATAAATACGGTTTTCAAAAAGAACAACTGCTTACAGAGTCTTCTGAAAAAGCCTATCGAGCATGGCTCAAAGACAGCGAGTATAAACCTATCATCAATATAGAAAACCACGATACCATAGGCATGTTGTGTATGGATCAAAATGGCGATATAGCTGGTGCTTGTACCACATCTGGCCTTTCTTATAAAATGAAAGGTCGTGTAGGAGACTCACCTATTATAGGAGCTGGATTATTTATAGATAATGAAATAGGCGGCGCAGCAGCTACAGGTATGGGTGAAGAGATCATGAAAAATGTGGGTAGCTTTTTAATTGTCGAGCTCATGCGTCAAGGTAAAAGTCCTCAAGAAGCCTGTGAAGAGGCATTAAATAGAATCGTATCAAAAAATGATCAAATAGAGCACTTTCAAGTAGCCTACATTGCCATGAATAAAGCTGGAGAAACCGGCAGTTATTGCATACATCCTGGGTTTGCTCGAATGGAATATAAAAACTCTGTAAATACTAGAATAGAATCAAAGGCCTATTTAACGTCTTAACATATTTAATTGCACCCCATTTATATGAGTACTAAAAAAGATTATACGTCTGCCTTTGCTTTCTTAACCACCCTTTTCTTTATGTGGGGTTTTATAACGGTATTAGTAGATGCGCTGGTCCCTAGGTTAAAAGATGTGTTTGAATTGAGTTACGGGCAATCTATCATGGTTCAGTTTGCATTTTTTGGTGCGTTTTTTTGCTTTGCCATTCCCTCTAGTTTTTTATTGGAGAAAATAGGCTATCAAAGAGGTATTGTTACCGGTCTGATCGTTATGGGAGTTGCTTGTTGCTTATTCTACCCCGCAGCAAGTTACCGACAGTTTTGGATTTTTATCACGGCCTTCTTCACATTAGCCGCTGGAATTACCTTATTGCAGGTTGCTGCAAACCCTTATGTAACACTTTTGGGTGATGAAAAAACAGCTTCTAGCAGGTTGAACCTATCACAGGCATTTAATAGCTTTGGAACGCTCCTCGCTCCTATAGCTGGCGCATTATTTTTACTGAGTGATAGCGTCATGTCTAGTGAAGGTATTTCAAAATTATCAGAGGCAAATAAAATCACTTATTACGCTGGGGAGGCTTTAACAGTGCAGGAACCCTTTCTTATTATTGCTGGGGTACTCTTTACACTTGCCGCCATATTTGGCTTTACAAAACTACCTTCTCTCTTACAAAAAGCTCCTAAAGACGGCTATTCTAAATTGCTATCTAACAAAAGGTTTTTACTAGGTGTCTTAGGTATATTCATGTATGTAGGAGCAGAAGTCTCTATAGGTAGCTTCTTAGTCAACTATTTTCAGGAGCTGGACGTGATAACGACCATAAAAAATAGTGACTTTTTAAGTAGCTTATCTTCTTTCCTTCTTATAGGGAAAGACATTAGCGAGGTAGATGCTAATGCTATTCTAGGTTCTTTTGTAACCCTTTATTGGGGTGGAGCAATGATAGGAAGGTTTATCGGAGCCTTTTTAATGAGGTTTATAAGCAGTGGTAAACTATTGACGATTTTTGGTATACTCGCTATCACTATGATTTTGATTTCTATAAGCAGTAGTGGCACTACAGCCATGTTTACTATACTGGCAGTAGGTCTATTCAATTCTATCATGTTCCCAACTATATTTAGCCTTGCCTTAGATGGCTTAGACAACTTAAAAGCTCAAGCCTCAGGTCTTCTGGTGATGGGAATAGTTGGTGGTGCGTTTATTCCAAAGTTAGTTGGCACCATAGCAGATGCTTTTGGTACAGACGTTGATGGAAAGGCTACTGGCACAGGTTTAAGCATTGCTTTTCTTGTTCTTTTATTGTGCTACGCCTACATTGCTTACTACGGCTCCACTAAAAGAAATGTGTAACTTAAAACTTAGAAATACTATAAAGTCATTGTACATGCGATGGATTTTTTTGCCCGTTACCCAAGTAGTTGGTTAAAGTATCTAAGTCTATGACACCACTATAGAGACCCTCAATAAGTAGTATTCCTATAAGTTCATGATGCTGTGGCCACGATTTAAACAACAAATGTTAGGTAACTTAAAAAAGTCAATCACCAACAGATGGGTAACATAATTCTTTAAAAGATAATAAGGGATGACTATTACCTAACACCATGGAAAAAGTACATTCCACGCAAAACCCTACATCCTACCGAACATTTATCGAAAATCAAAAAATGGATGCGTATTGAACCAATCGTCTCATAAAATAATGTGGTATAATTTAACGCTAATTGTTAAATAAAAAATCATATAGGTAAGAATATCATTTTAGATCGGTTATCTAGACTGTAGTCGATGATACACGTATTCAACATTAATAAGAGCATGGCCCAATTTAAGCTATCTGAAATCAAACAGCGTGGATATAATAGAGCAGAACATAGAGATATTGTAAGTAGAACAGGGTTGGTGTAGAAGCTATATGCGAAGCTAAAAAAGCCTGATCTTACTAGATCAGGCTTTTCTTATACAACACAGCAGATGCACGAACAGAATAAACTTAAAATGAAACAGTAAAAACAAAAAATCTCATTGAAGCTAGCTTCAATGAGATTTAAATAATAAATTTAATCTTTAATAATCTGTATCGTTTATTTAGGACTACACACAGGATGACGCTCTATCTATCCTCCAAAGTCATCAAAACGTATGTTCTCAGGATCAACTCCAAAGTCCTCTGCCATTTTACCTACAGCATTGTTCATCAAAGGTGGTCCACAAAAATACACTTCTAAGTCTTCAGGAGACTCGTGTTTGTTTAGATATTGATCAATAACCACTTGGTGAATGAATCCAACGAATCCATCACCTTCGGCATCAAGATCTTCTTTTACCTTCCAATTATCATTTTCTGCTGGCTCTGAAAGGGCCAAATAGAATTTAAAGTTAGGAAATTCGCGTTCTAAAGAACGAAAATGCTCAATGTAAAACAATTCTGCCTTGGAACGACCACCATACCAATAAGTCACCTTACGGTTGGTTTTCAATGTTCTAAAAAGCTCGTACAAGTGAGATCGCATAGGTGCCATTCCAGCTCCACCACCTACATATAGCATTTCTGCTTCTGAGTGATTGATGAAAAACTCCCCGTAAGGTCCTGAGACTATTACTTTATCTCCCTTCTTTTGATTAAAAATATAGGAACTGGCAATACCTGGATTAACGTCCATCCATCCGTTCTTTGCTCTATCCCATGGCGGCGTAGCAATACGTACGTTTAACATGATCTCGCGACCTTCTGCAGGGAAAGAAGCCATAGAGTATGCTCTTTCTACTGTTTCAGGATTTTTCATTACTAGTGGCCACAAATTGAACTTCTCCCACTCTGCTTTAAACTTATCTGGAGTATCGTGCTCTTCTGGGTGAGCGGTAATGTCCATATCTTCAAATTTCACTTCGCACTTAGGGATTTCAATTTGAATATATCCACCAGCTTCATAATGCATATCTTCTGGAAGACGAACTACAAACTCTTTAATAAAGGAAGCAACATTGTAATTACGAACTACTTCAGCTTCCCATTTTTTAATACCAAAAACTTCTTCTGGAATTTCAATCTTCATGTCCTGCTTTACTTTCACTTGACAACCAAGTCTCCATCCAGCAGCAATTTCTTTTCTTGTAAAGTGAGGTACTTCAGTAGGCAAAATAGAACCACCACCTTCTGTAACGATACATTTACATTGAACGCATGTTCCACCTCCACCACAAGCAGATGGCAAGAATAATTTGTTATCTCCCAGAGTTCCTAAAAGCGTACTTCCAGAACCTGTAGTAATATCTTTTTCTCCGTTAACGTTAATAGTAACCGGTCCAGAAGGAAGCAATTTAGATTTTGCTCCTAATAAAAGAGATACTAATAATAAAATAAGTGTCAAGAAAATTGCAACACTTGCTAAAACTGTAATCATGTTAGAATCCATAACGATGTTTTCTTTTTAAATTTCTATTCCCATAAAACTCATGAAACCTAAAGCCATAAGTCCGGTGATGATAAATGTTATTCCTAGTCCGCGCAGTGGCGCTGGTACATTAGAGTAAGTAATCTTCTCGCGTATTGCTGCAATAGCAAGTATTGCAAGAAAGAAACCTATACCACTTCCTATACCATAAGTCGCAGCTTCTGAGATTCCTGAAAAATCTTTCTGTTGCATAAATAATGATCCTCCTAAAATAGCACAGTTAACAGCGATCAATGGCAAGAAAATACCCAATGCACCGTACAATGCTGGAGCAAAACGCTCTACTACCATCTCCACCAGCTGCACCATACTAGCTATTACCGCTATAAACATGATAAAACTAAGAAAGGATAGGTCGATACTTGCATACTCTGCATCCAACCATATTAAAGCTCCTGGCTTTAATAAATAGGTGTCCAGCAACCAGTTAATAGGCACTGTGATACCTAATACAAACACTACTGCGGCACCAAGACCTACAGCTGTCTTCACCGACTTTGAAACGGCTAAGTAAGAACACATACCTAAGAAATAGGCGAAAACCATGTTCTCTATAAAAATACTTTTTACAAAAATGTTAATTAAGTCCATTTAGTTCTATTTCTTAAATTAGTTTTGTTCAATTAATGTCCTACTACGACTGCGTTGCACCCATATAATAAGACCTACTGTAATCAAAGCCATAGGAGATAACAACATTAAACCGTTGTTAGAATAACCAGCTTCATACCAAGAGTCTGGGATGATTTGAACACCTAACAATTTTCCAAAACCTAAGAGCTCTCTAAAGAAAGCTACAAGTATGAGTATAAAGGCGTATCCCGCTGCATTTCCTATTCCATCTAAAAAGGATTTGTAAACTCCATTACCCAAAGCAAATGCTTCTAAACGTCCCATTACGATACAATTAGTAATAATCAGTCCTACAAAGACCGATAGTTGTTTAGAGACATCATATGCGTAGGCTCTCAACACTTGATCTACAAGAATTACTAAGGCTGCCACTATTACTAGCTGCACGATAATTCTAATACGAGACGGGATGGAATTACGCAACATAGAAATAATCATGTTACTAAAAGCCATTACCGCCATCACTGCTAGGGACATTACAATTGCAGGTTCTAATTTAACCGTAATTGCCAATGCACTACAGATACCCAAAACTTGTACCGTTATAGGGTTATTATCTGTAAGTGGATCAGTGAGTAATTTCCTGTTTTTCTTACCTAGAAGTCCTTCTCTCTCATCAGTATCTGATAGAAAAAGAATCAAATCTTCTTTTTTTGTTAATTTTTTGTTTTCAGCCATTATGGTTGTTTTTAAATCGCTTTCGCGAAAGCGGAACTATCAACTAGTTAGATGCCACTTTAACGTTCGTGTTATTTTGAAAATAAGGAAGGTAATTCTGGAGGCGTTCGGTAATCATTTTGGTTACGCCGTCACCTGTGATGGTTGCACCAGAAATAGCATCTACTGCATTGTCAGCTTTGTTATCGCCACCTTGATATCCTTTTTGCACGTCAACTCCTACAAAGTTTCCAGAGCTGTCTAAGATTTTTTCATCATCAAAACTTTTCTTGAACCACATTTGAGTGATCTCAGCACCTAAGCCGGGAGTTTCTCCCTTGTGATCAAAAACAGCACCTTTAATAGTGTTCACATCATCTTTAAGAGCTACATAACCCCATATGGCATCCCAAAGACCCTTACCTCTAAGTGGAACTATATAATATTTAGCCCCATCAATATCAGCAACGTATAAAGGAAATGATTGCTCTTCAACATCTTTTTTTAGTTCTTTCTTAAGATCCACGCTAAAAGCATCTACATCACTACGCTCTTGACCTTTACTATCCAGTGCGATACGTTCCACTATATATTTGTCAAATGGTATCTGAGCACTATCTCTTGCCACCTCAATACCTACGGTACCGAGTATATTTTGCATTTTTTCGTTCGTTACATTCTCTGCTTGTGCTGGCTGTAAGGAAGTAGCTGTTAAAGCTAAAGCACTTGCCACTATCGCAATAAGCAGTATCACAAATAAGAAGGTATAAGCGTTTGAATTTCTATCCATTTCTAAGCTGTTTGAAGTTGAGCCTTTGCTTTTGCAAGGCGTTTTTTACGTTTGGACACATTTCCTTGAATCACATAATGGTCTATGGTAGGAGCAAATACATTCATCAATAATATGGCTAGCATGATTCCTTCTGGATATGCTGGATTAAATACACGTATCATGACACCGAAGAATCCACAAAGGAATCCATAAATCCATTTTCCTTTCATGGTCTGAGCAGCACTAACTGGATCGGTCGCCATAAACACAAGACCAAAGGCTAATCCGCCAACGACTAGGTGCATGTACCAATCAAATTGCATTAAGGCATTAAGACCAAAAGCATTGAAAATTAATCCCATCACTGCCGCACCAGCAAAACCACTTAAAATGATTCTCCAGCTACCAACTTTAGTAAGTATCAATATTGCTGCTCCTAAAAGAACTGCGATCGTTGATGTTTCCGATACAGATCCAGGTATAAAACCCGCAGCGGCATCAAAGAAACTATAAGCTACAGATTTACCTTGTGCTAGTGTCCCTAATATGGTTTCTCCAGAAATACTATCCGTCGCCCCTTGGTGAACCCAAATAGCATTACCTGACATGTATAACGGATAGGCAAAAAACGCAAAAGCACGAGCAGTTAGTGCTGGGTTCAATATATTCATCCCCGTACCTCCAAAAGCTTCTTTACCTATCAAAACAGCAAAAGCTACAGAGATAGCCAGCATCCATAATGGAATATCCACTGGAAAAATCATAGGAATTAACAATCCGGTTACTAAATAACCTTCATTCACCTCGTGACCTCTATAGATCGCAAAAATAAATTCAATGGTTAATCCTACCACATAACTCACAATAATTAATGGAGTCACTAGTATCGCACCTTCTATAAAAGCATCCCAAAATGGCACATCGGTAACGTTTGCTAGACCTAAGTCTTGATACAGGTATTGAGCACCTGTATTCCACATACCAAAAAGAAGTGCTGGTATTAAAGCAAATACAACAGTAATCATCGTGCGCTTTAAATCCACCACATCACGTATATGTGCTCCTTTTTTAGTGGTGTGATTAGGAGTGTATAAAAACGTGTCAAAAGCATTGATCGCTGGTGCAAATTTTTCAAATTTTTGCCCAGGTTCAAACGGCTTTCTTGCTTGGTCTAATTTGTTTCTAACCCATTTCATAATTTATCCTACTTCTGTTATCATTAAATCTAATCCCAGACGAATCACTTCTTGAGCCTCTAGTTTAGACGTATTTGTAAAATCAATTAACGCAAAATCCTCTGGAGCTACTTCATAGATTCCTAAATTTTCCATTTGTTCGATATTTCCAGCCATACAGGCTTTTATAAGCTGCAATGGATAGATATCCATAGGCAACATTTCTTCCATTTCTCCGGTCACCACTAATGCGCGTTCTTCACCATTAAGATTGGTATCTACAGTGCGCTTTCCCCCTAATAATTTAGAAAAAGAAGTACCTGCATTAGAAGGCACATTATTACGGGTAAATGGCATCCAACCAAAGAAAGCGTATTCATTACCTTCTGGGATTAAAGTGAGCGTATTGTGATAATAATTTAAAAACTGATCATTACTCAAACGGTCTCCAGTTAACACATCGCCTGAAATAATACGGGTATGATCTGTATCTACTGTTCCAATTATACTATTGACTTGCGCGCCTACTATAGTGTTATAATATTTACGATCTGATTCTTTTGCATCAGTACCAACTAATGCAACTGTTCTTTCTGGCTTAAATTCGCCTGTCAGAAAAAGATGACCTATTGTAGCTACATCTTCTGGACCTACTGTCCAAACGCGTTCTCCCATATTAATGGGATCCAGCTTATGAATTTGCACCCCTACGTTACCTGCAGGATGAGGTCCTGTAACTGTATGCACCTCAGCATTCTCAACTCCTTGAAGAGAAGAGCCTTTACCTACACTTAGATGCACTTTACCACTGGTCAATTTGCTTAACGCAGTGATACCGGCTTGAAAATCACCCATCTTATCTGCGAGATATACTTCTGGATCTCCAGCAAGTGGAGCCGTCGCATAGGCAGATATAAAAATAGACTTAGGCGTGTCTCCAGAGTTTGCTATGACGCTATAAGGACGCTGTATAATAAATGGCCAGCAGCCACTTTCTAACAATAAGTCCCGCACTTGATCTGCACTTGCAGTAGCCAGGTCCATATTCTCGTGATGCACAGCTTCATTGCTCGTGTTAGGAGAAATTCTAACTTCGAGAATGCGCCTTTTTGCACCGCGCAAGATTTCAGTAATAGTACCACTTACTGGAGCAGCAAACTTTACCTTCTCATCATACTTGGAATAAAAAATAGGTTCACCAGCTTTAACTATTGCTCCTTCCTTAAGTAGTAACTTGGGAACCATCGCATGAAAATCAGCCGGTTTTATCGCATAAATGGAAGACTGTGGAGCTGCGACAATATTCTTGTCAGCCTCGCCTTTGAGCTTTAAATCAAGCCCCTTTTTTACTCTAATGTCCTTTGACATAGGATGTTATATTTAATCTTTTTTAAAAGTGTGCAAATTTACGCAATAAAGCCTTTATAATATACTCTTAATATTATTTAGAAATGTTCTAAATAGATCGTTTTATTTAATAAAGCATCGCTTTCGCGAAAGCATTTACATTAACAGCAATTCTACTATATTTATACCTTACTAACGCTCCAATATGAAGTCGTACATTTTATTCTATATTACAGTTTTTTTAATCTTTTTCCACGCAAATTCTCAGACCGAAAAAGAACTGGTCCAAGATCCTGATTATATCAAATCGGTGACCTTTAATAAACCACCAGAAAACATGCTGCCTGTATTTCAATTAGGAGAGGCGTTTGAAATGAGTTTTGACGATGTCATAGGAGACGAGGCTGATTATTATTATCGCTTTGAGCATTATGATTACGACTGGAAACCTAGTCAGCTTTTTAAAAATGAGTTTCTTAAAGGAATCGATGACATGCGCATTTTTAATTACCGCAATTCCTTTACCACCATACAGCCTTATTCTCATTATGATTTAAGAATACCCAATCAGTTCACCCAAGGCTTTAAAGTGAGTGGGAATTACATGATCCATATTTATAATTCTGATCAAGAACTTGTTTTCTCTAGAAAATTTATGGTCTTGGATCAAAAATCTGTAGTAGGTGTAGAAATCAAACGCGCCCGTGATTTAAACTATGTGTTGACTCAACAGCGGGTGCAGTTCTTTATAGATTCTAAAGAGATCAATTTTATCAACCCCAACGACCAACTCAAAATTGCTATCATACAAAACAGCGACTTAAATACCATCATCACCGACATAAAACCTCAATTTAATCTAGGAAATAAGCAAGTTTACCGATATGACGAACAAACCTCTTTCTGGGCTGGTAATGAATTTCTCAACTTTGAAAATAGAGATTTTAGATCTCCTAATGTGAACATAGATTTTGTACGTAAAGGAGACTTGTACAATGCCTACCTATTTGTAGATGGCCCTCGTAAAAACCTAGAATACACCTTTAATCCAGACATTAATGGTAACTACCTGGTTACAACCCTTACTAATGAGGATAACGCCGTACAGGCAGAGTATGTCAATATTCATTTTGCCCTAGATACACAAGACATACAATTGCCCCCAGATGCTAAAATATATATCATGGGTAATTACAACGCCTTCCAACTCCAACCAGAAAACGAAGCGGTTTACAATTCCAAAACAGGAAAATATGAAGCCACTATATTGTTAAAGCAAGGATTCTACAATTATAGATATATGGTTGTTTATGAAGATGGAACACAAGACCCTGGTTTTATAAGTGGGAACAAATGGCAAACAGAAAACCAATATTCTGTGTTGGCATATTACAGAGAATTAGGCGGTCGTTACGATCAATTAATAGGAATAGGGGAGGCTAATTCTCAAAATATAACGAATTGATTACCTTTATAAGTGATTAAGCATGATTCATGAAACCTACCACCAGATCGCTTATTAAATACAGAGGTGAAGAATGCCTCAACTGCTCTACACCACTTGATGTAGAAGATAAATACTGCCATCAATGTGGACAACTCAATTCTAAAAAGCAACTGGCACTCCAAGATTTCTTTGGCGAGTTCTTTTCCAATATCTTTTCTTACGACAGCCGCATCTGGCGTACGATCAAGCACCTGTTGTTTAAACCTGGTTATGTAAGCAGGCAATTTATACATGGTAAAAGATTGAGTTATGCCAATCCATTTCGCTTCTTTCTTAGCGTATGTATTATTTTCTTTTTAATGATACAATTACAAAATTTTGTAAAAATTTTTACAGAAGATCAAATAGAGAGGGCAGTCGCAGAGGTCAAAAATAACGATGCTGCTACAGATTTTAGTGGCGGCAACATTTCAGTTGATCTTGATGATGACAATAATAAAGTACAACTCACAGAGGAAGAGCTACAAGAAATTGAGGGAAAACCTATTGTGGGTAAGTATATAGCTAAGAAAATACGCAAAGGGCAAGCAACAGTTGTGGCCGCAGATAGCCTAGCGGTAGAAGAATCAAAAAAAGAAAAAGACTTCTCTACAGACGTTCTGACACAAAAAGACATGGACAGCCTAGGTGCTTTCAGTTCCTTATTTAAACAAATAGAATTTTACAGCGACTTCTACAAAGCGCATAAAATAGCAGACCCTGCAACGGCGTTGGCACAAATGGAGCACGACAATTCGCCTTATAATCAATCCGTTTATGAAAAAAATGTGTTGATCCATCGCATAAGTACTGACCCTACCATTCTAGTTGATATTATTTTACCTAAACTCCCTGTGTTTCTTTTTCTATTCACCCCATTGTTAACCCTATTTCTATGGCTGCTTTATACCCGCAGGGATTTTACTTACATGGAGCACTTGATTTTTACATTTAACACCTTTACGTTTACCTTTCTGTGCATGATTCTTATTACGTTGATCCAGTGGCTCAGTTGGAATTATATCGACCTCACTGCATTCTTTTTTTGGTTTATAGGGCCTTTTTACCTGTATAAATCCTTGCGCCATTTTTATGGACAAAAACGCTTGAAAACCATTATTAAATTTTTTGTGATAAGCTTTATATTTGTAGCAGGACTATTATTTGGAGGGATTTTATTACTTTTGATAGGAATTATTCTATATTAATATATGATACAACAGGTTACAAGAGGTATTAAAATCTCGGTACAGACGAGTTTTGAAGGTACATTTTATAAAAATTATAAGATGCACTTTGCCTTTGCCTATATCATTACCATAGAAAATCAAAGTAAAGATTCTGTACAACTCAACACTCGACACTGGCGTATTAAGGACAGCCTAAGTCGCACAGAGCACCTCGATGGAGAAGGGGTCATAGGTAAAAAGCCAGTTCTTAAACCAGGGCAGTCGCATAGCTACCAAAGTGGTTGCTTACTGACTTCTCCTTTTGGCAACATGAGTGGTTTTTACAATATGGTTAATTTCACTACTTCTAACCAATTCAGCGTTATTATTCCTGCCTTTAAACTAAGCGCCCCGTTTGCACTAAATTAGGGCTCCATAATTTTCAGCATTTATTTTTACAACAGTTAATTACCAACTCACTCTCCTGTAAAAAGGCAGCTGCCTTTTTACCTATACTTCTAGATTAAGATTACTTTACCCTTATCGAGTGGGGAGAAACGCTAGATTATTCGTAATTTCACCCACAAATTTAAAACACACTATAGATCATGGGAAAAGGATTTTTCAACGTCCCAGTTGCTGTAAACGAGCCTATTAAAACATATGCTCCAGGAACTGCAGAAAGAGACCAAGTGCTAGCAGCTTACAGAGAATTGTGGAATACCAACACAGAAGTACCTTTATACATCAATGGAAAAGAGGTGAAAACTGGAGATACTGCACCTATAAGACCCCCACATGACCACCAACATATAGTAGGAAACTACCACAGAGGAGGCAAAAAAGAAGTTCAAGATGCCATCGCTTCTTCCTTAGAAGCACGTAAAAAGTGGTCTCAAATGCCATGGGAACAAAGAGCTGGTATTTTTTTAAAAGCAGCAGAGCTAGTTGCGGGTCCTTACAGAGCGCGTATTAATGCGGCAACCATGATCAATCAGTCCAAAACGATTTACCAGGCTGAAATAGATGCTGCTTGTGAATTGGTAGATTTCTTGAGGTTCAACGTGCAGTACATGACAGAAATTTATGCAGAGCAACCTGAATCTACTTCTGGAGCTTGGAATAGATTAGAATACCGCCCTTTAGAAGGTTTTGTATACTGTATTTCTCCATTTAACTTTACCGCTATTGCGGGCAACCTTCCTTCTAGCGCTGCATTAATGGGTAATGTGTGTGTCTGGAAGCCTAGTGACCATCAAATGTTAAGCGCACAAGTCATTGTAGAAGTATTTAAAGAAGCTGGTGTTCCTGACGGTGTGATCAATATGGTCAATGCGGATCCGGTTATGATGACTAACGAGGTCATGACACATGCAGATTTTGCAGGTGTTCACTTCACCGGTTCTACAACAGTATTTAAAAGCCTATGGTCCAAAATAGGTGAAAACATCACTACCTATAAGACCTATCCCAGAATAGTAGGTGAAACAGGTGGTAAAGACTTTATCGTTGCTCATAAAAGCGCTGTCCCTGCTCAAGTTGCTACAGCAATAGTGAGAGGTGCTTTTGAATTTCAAGGTCAGAAATGTAGTGCCGCTTCCCGTGCTTATGTACCTAAAAGTATGTGGCCAGAAGTGGAAAAATACATTCGTAAAGATGTAGAGAGTTTTAAAATAGGATCTCCAGAAGACATGAGTAATTTTATTACTGCTGTGATTCATGAGGGCTCGTTTGACAACTTAGCATCCTATATTGATGGTGCAAAAAAAGACTCTAATGCTGATGTGATCATAGGAGGAACCTACGATAAGTCTAAAGGATGGTTTGTAGATCCAACAGTTATTTTAACCACAGACCCTAAATATGTAACCATGGAGACGGAATTATTCGGTCCAGTAATTACTGTTTATGTGTATGAAGATGAGGAGTATGCAGCGATGTTGAAACTTGTTGATGAAACTAGTGAATACGCTCTTACTGGCGCCATACTAGGATCTGATCGTTATGCTGTCACTCAAGCCACTCAGGCCCTCGAGAATTGTGCAGGTAACTTTTACATCAATGATAAGTGCACCGGTGCGGTAGTTGGACAACAACCATTTGGTGGAGCTCGTGCCTCTGGAACCAATGATAAAGCAGGTTCTAAATTGAACTTACTCCGATGGGTTTCTGCCCGTATGATTAAAGAAACATTTGTAACACCTACAGATTACAGATATCCTTTCATGGGAGAGTAAGAACAACCATATCATAACCAAAACAGCAGCTCTTATTCTAAGAAAAAGAGCTGCTGTTTTGGTTTCTGTTCATCTTCTACACAGTGTTAACCTTTTCCCACTACCTAATAAAAGTCTTAAGTTATTTCTAAAGAATAGGTTCCATAAAAAAAGCGCCCTGTACGGGCGCTTTTCTAAAAACAGACTATTTAGTGTTTTAGTCAAAATCAACAGTTGCACCTACCGCTGCATGCTGTACGTTTACCACTTTACCGGAACCGTCTACAACAAAAGCAACAATATCCATATCTGCAGTATTTGTTCCAGAAGGAATATTAGCAGATAAAGTTACCGAATACTCACCACCACCTACTTGTTGATCAGCTGGAATTGCATCTCCAAAAATGTCTGTAAATGCAGCTCTCAAAATGTCATTATGAACAAAATTTGAAATAGTGCTCACACCACCCCAATTATTAGTATAGTTAGTTTGCGGGGCTACTTTACCATTTTCTAATAACATAGCCACTAATTTCATATCGCTGGTATCAAAGTCAAAACCAACCTTAATAGTAGCAGAAACTGAATTTCCACTCATCGTAGAATTAATTGCTAATCCTAGAGGTCTAGTACCATTAAGTAAAGCCATAGGTTGTGAAACATTCATCGTGCTTCCTGTAACCGCTTGCCACTCGGCATCTCTATTTAGTATTCCCGTCGGAAAACCAGTAACCCCAAACTGTGATCTCATTTGAGCTTCTAATGGAAACTGCATAGAGTCACCATTATGAACTGCAACTGCAATTACATTTTCACCATTTGTAGCATTGTGAACATCAATAATTCCTTGAGATATACGCGGGCACCACCCACACCATGCACCAGTGTAATCTTCAATTAAAGCTTTAGTGGTAAAACTAGGCTGAATCACCTCTACAGTGAGAGAATTTGCATTATCAGAACCTACCACAGCCGTAACTGTTTTAGTTCCTATTCCCACCATATTAAAAATATTGCCTCCTATATCATTCCCATCTACTGAGATGGTGGCATTGGAAGTAACATTTGCTCCAGCAGCATCAGTTACTGTAAAAGTTACGATAGTATTTTCATAAACCCTGCTCTCGTCTGCAGATAAAATAAGTTCACCATTGCCATTGTTGTTGCCTCCTTCATTTTGATCGGTAGGCTCAGTGGTACAAGAAGTTATGCCAATTGCAAGAAATAAGGCAAACATCTTTAAAAAATTAGCTGTTTTCATAAATTGTGTTTTAACTTTTATTTAAGGATTTTTCAAATGTAACCCTTTTTCAATATTTTAATTATTATTTGAGGAAGTTTTGCGAAAAAAATTGATTTTGATGCTTTCTCCTTATTATTAGATTGAAATAATTATCATTGCATATCTTAAACCTTATTCCTACTTATGAAACAATTAATATTCTTAACCGCTTTTTTAAGTTTCGCTTTCGCGAAAGCACAAACAGAATTACCAGAATTAATCTTAAGAAACATTTCAGGAAAAAAAGTCAACATACAACAACTATCTGAAGGGACCCCTATCGTCTTTTCATTTTGGGCAACTTGGTGCACTCCTTGTATGCGGGAATTGGACGCTATTAAAGAGCACTATTCATATCAACAGAAAGAATTTGGCTTTGAGGTAGTTGCTATTGCGACAGATGATGCTCGCACAAAACAAAGAGTAAAAACAGAATCGATGGGACGCAACTGGCCTTACGAGATTCTATTGGATACTAAAAATGTGTTGATCAGATCTTTAGGAAACCCCCAAATTCCATTGACCTTGATTGTAAAAAACAATAAAATAGTTTACCGCCATTCCAGTTTTACGCCAGGTGCAGAACTTGAATTATTTGAAGAATTCAAAAAACATCTTGATTAATAGAATTCCGAATCCAAACCACCCTAACTTTATGAAAAAATTACTTTTTACCGCTGCAGCAATTTGTTGTCTAAATATTTCAAAAGCACAGAATGGAAACTTCACTGGAGGCTTTGAATCCAACTCACAATGGTATCAAAATGATCCCGGACTTGATAATGACGGTGATGGAATAGGTATTACAGCACCTCAAGACCAATTAAGATCTAATAATTACTTTAAATTAAATTACAACTACGGCAAGTTTACCGCAGGTGCACAATATGAAATGTACCAACCCTCTCCGTTATTAGGTTATTTTCCTGGCTATGCCGATAATGCAATAGCAACTTTCTTTGCCAACTTTAGACATAAAAAACTAGATGTAACTGCAGGAAACTTTTACGATCAATTCGGTAGCGGATTGATTTATAGATCATGGGAGGACCATACCCTGGGTGTTGATAATTCCATAAGGGGTATAAGAGTAAATTATCAGTTTACTGATTATCTTGAGGCTACAGGCTTTTCAGGAAACCAAAGAGCTGCTTTTGAGCTATCTGAGGGAACTGTCCAAGGTGTAAATACCGAATTAGATCTAGGAAGCGCATTAAACCTAGAGACTTCTATACGTGTAGGGGCAAGTTATGTAGGCCGTTACCAGCCGTCTACCAGTCCGGATCCAAATTTTCCAGCTACCGTAAATGCCTACAGTATCCGATCTGATGTTTTTATGAAAGCCTTAAATTTTGGTTTTGAATACGTTTATAAAGAGCCTGATGCATTTATTTTAGGTGGTACTGCTCAAAATGGAACTTATAGCGATGGAAGAGCATTTCTTTTTACCGCAGGTTATGCGGTGCCCGGACTAGGGGTAAACGCAGTAGTTAGATCTCTTGAAAATATGGGTTTTTATTCTGATCGTGAACAACAAGGAAATGCATTTTTACAGCAAACTATTAACTTCATACCTGGCTATACCAAACAGAGCAGCTATGCGGTAAGCAATATATATGTATATGCCCCACAGGCCTTACTCTCACCTGCTGAAAACAAAGCTGGTGAAATAGGGGGCCAATTAGACGTCGTTTACACCGCTAAAAAAGGAAGCTTGTTAGGAGGTGAAAAAGGAACAACTTTTTCATTCAACTACTCTAATTGGAGTGGCCTAGAGGCAAGTTTTGACCTTGCCAACAACACCTATGAAGCTTCTCTTTTCTCCAGAGGGGAGCGTTACTTTGAAGAATACAGCCTTGAAGTTTATAAAAAAATAAACGATCGCTTTTCGGTAAAGTTAACTGGAACACAAACCTATTACGATGGAATCATTATTGAAGGAGCTACTTTTAGACTTAATGGTACCGCCATAGTAGGTGATTTTCTTTATGAATTAGAAGATGGCAAAAGTATGCGCCTGGATTTACAACATCTAGCAGCAGATGCTGATCGAGGCAATTGGGCTGCCGCTACATTAGAATATGCATTTAGCTCCTCCCTATCCATTTATGCACTTGATCTATATAATTATAGTGAAACAGATATTCACTATTATTCATTAGGAGGCAGCTATACCAAAGGAAGAAGTAGGATCGCTCTTAACTTTGGTCGCCAGCGTGGTGGTCTTATTTGTGTGGGAGGTGTTTGCAGGTTTGTTCCAGAAAATACTGGGTTTACGTTAAACTTAAGCACTAATTTCTAGAAAAAAATAGCTCTCTATAGAAAAAGGAGCTTCCTTCGAACTCCTTTTTTTTACTATAATTCCAAGTGCACTACTTTTTTTGTTTGAAAAAATGGGTCTTCAAAAACTTCTTCTAACTCGTATACACGAGCTTTAGGAAATTGTTTTAACTCTTCTGTAAGATCGCCCCCTTTTAAATAAAGAATCCCATTTTTCAAGGTGTGAAAACTATCCTTCCTGACTTTATTCTTTACCCAAGTTACAAAATCGGGCATGTTAGTAACTGCTCTTGATACGATAAAATCAAAACGCCCTTTCACTGTTTCTGCTCTTCCATGCTCGGTAGTTACGTTCTCTAATCCCAAAGCCTCCACAACAGCGTCGACTACTTTAATTTTTTTACCTATTGCGTCAATAAGATGAAAACTTGTTTTAGGAAACATAATGGCCAGTGGTATCCCAGGAAAGCCCCCACCTGTTCCTACATCCAACACTCTAGTCCCGCCTGATGTATTGGGTAAGCTTTCGCGAAAGCGAACTACAGAAACAATCCCTAAAGAATGTAACACATGTCTGGTATATAACTGATCGATATCTTTTCTAGAAATCACATTGATCTGCGCGTTCCACTCTGTATATAAATCTCCCAGTTTTGAAAATTGTTCTAACTGATGAGCTGTAAGGTGTGGGAAGTATTCTTTTATAATTTGATGCACTATTTATATTTTGTGCAAAAATAAAATATTAATTGTCGCCATATGCGATTGTTAATTCAAGTGTTGTGATATTTTTGTGTTATAATTAAAAGACTATGAACTCTCAACTTTCTGATCGCATTAACAATTTACCTGTAAGTGCAACACTAGCAATGGCCGCGAAAGCTCGCGAATTAAAAGAACAAGGTAAAGACATCATAGGTTTAAGCCTAGGTGAGCCTGATTTTAATACTCCAGATTTTGTAAAGGATGCCGCCATAAGAGCCATCAACGAGAATTACAACAGTTATTCTCCTGTAGACGGCTACAACGAACTCAAAGATGCGATCATACTCAAATTTAAAAGAGACAACCACTTGACTTATGACCGCAGTCAGATCGTAGTCTCTACGGGAGCAAAACAATCTATTGCCAACGTTGCTATGGTATTGCTCAATAAAGGAGATGAGTGTATTCTTCCTGCTCCTTACTGGGTGAGTTATGCCGCCATAGTGGAACTTGCTGAAGGCACCCCTGTGGAAGTAAGCGCTGGTGTAGAGCAAAACTTTAAAATTACCGCAGCACAATTGAGAGCTGCCATTACTCCTAAAACTAAAATGATGTTGTTTTCTTCCCCTAACAACCCAAGCGGTAGTTTGTACACAGAAGAAGAACTACAAGCATTTGCAGAGGTACTTGTTGACTATCCTAATATCATCGTAGTAAGCGATGAAATCTATGAACATATTAACTACACAGGAAAGCATGCAAGCATGGCAGCTATTCCAAGCATGTATGATCGTACTGTCACTATAAACGGTGTGAGTAAGGCATTTGCGATGACTGGATGGAGGGTAGGTTATATAGGCGCACCAACATGGATTGCTAGGGCATGTAACAAGATGCAAGGTCAAATTACCAGCGGCACGAACTGCATCGCACAACGAGCTGTAATCACCGCACTAGAAGCTCCTGTTTCAAAAATCCAATACATGATCGATGCATTTGCAGAACGCCGTGACTTAATTTTAAACCTGCTTTCTGAGCTTAAAGGGGTTATCACAGATGTTCCTGATGGTGCATTTTATGTGTTTCCAGATATTTCAGAATGGTTTGGAAAAACAGTAAAAGGACATCAAATTAAAACCTCAAGCGACTTCTCTTTAATGTTATTGGAAGAAGCAAATGTAGCTACCGTTTCTGGAGAAGATTTTGGCGCTCCTAATTGTATTCGCATTTCTTATGCGGCTAGTTCAGAACAAATAACAGAGGCTATTAGAAGGATTAAAGAAGTGCTTTCATAAAATTAATTGATCTGATAAGAATATATCAAACAGGCTATCCCCAATTTGGCCTCTCCTCTATAGAGGAAACTTCTCTTATCATAAAAAAATCTTGAACAGCACCGCTTAAAGGATGTAAGAAATCAGACGATCCATAAACTCAAGGCACAACCACGAGTTTATGGATTCTTTATTTTACCCCAATAGCGATTTGGATTGTGAATGGGTAATTAAAAACTACCTATTCCTCCAGAAAAAAGGGGTCAATAGGATTAACACAGTAAACAACTCCAGTCTACCTATCAACATTAAAAAACAACACCACCATTTTCCTAACTGAGGTAATCCAGCAAAATTAGCTACAGGAGATAGGTCACCAAAAGCTGGTCCAACGTTCCCTAGACTACTTAAAGCACCACCAATAGCTGTTTCAAAATCTAATCCTAAAGCGGCTAGCACAGTGGCTCCTATTATAAAAGAAAGCATGTAAAGAATAAAGAATCCCAGTACATTGAAAACAATACCACTTTGTAAAGCGCTACCATTATAGCGTATAGGTAAAATAGCATTTGGATGCAGTGTTCTTTTAAATTCCATAATACCGTTGCGTATTAAAATAATATGACGCATCACTTTAATTCCGCCAGCAGTGGAACCCGCACTACCGCCTAAAAAGAACAAACCAAAAAACATGATGGTTAAAAAAGGGGTCCACATGGTATAGTCTGCCGAAACAAATCCAGTAGTTGTAATGACGGCTAAAACTTGAAAAGTACTGTGTCTAATGGCACTTTCAGCTTCTCCCAACACCATTGGATGTGCAATAGAGGAGGACAATGGGTCTGCCTGAAAGTAAATCAGGATTCCTCCTAAAATAGAAAAACCCACTACAAAAAAAGTATACCATTTGAACTCTGTATCATTTAAAATTTTGCTCAACCTTCCTTTAATAGCAAAGTAACTTAAAACAAAGTTGGCTCCAGCAATAAACATAAAGGTAATGATGATCCATTGTATAGCTGGATGGTCATTCCAGAAAGCTATACTCGCATTTTTTGTTGAAAAACCTCCCGTAGAAAGTGTACTTAAGGAATGATTCACTGCATCAAACCAGCCCATTCCAGCAATTCTAAGTAACAAGGTTTCTATTGTAGTAAAACCTACATAAATCAACCAAAGCCTTTTTGCTGTATCTGTGATGCGTGGATGCAACTTATCGGCACTTGGACCAGGAGCCTCTGCAGCAAAAAGCTGCATACCTCCAATTCCCAATAAAGGTAAGATAGCGACAGCGAGAACAATAATACCCATACCCCCTATCCAGTGAGTGAGGCTGCGCCAAAATAGAATCCCTTTGGGCATGATTTCTATATCGTTCATGATACTAGCACCCGTAGTGGTAAAACCACTCATGGTCTCAAAAAAGGCATCGGTATAATTAGTGATCGCGCCTGTAAACATATAAGGCATAGTACCGGCAAATGCCATGATCAACCAGCCTAAAGTTACAATGAGATAACCATCCTTTTTATTCAGCACTTTTATATGATTACGGGTCAGGAACATCACTAAGCCTCCTAGAGTTACAGCCACACCTGCAGCGGCAAGAATATCAAAACCTTCACTCTCTGCATAAATAGCGCTAACTAATGCAGATAGTAACATGAACCCGCCGTTAAAAACTAAAAGCAGTCCCATGATAAAAACAATGATCTTATAATTAAGTTGTGTCATTATAAGAAAAGTTTTTCCACCTTTGAAATGGAACGTGGTAAACAACAAACGACCACTCGATCTCCTGCCTCGATAACAAAACTTCCCAAAACTATATTACCTATCCCTTCTCTTATCACTCCACCTATGATTGCGCTTCTAGGCACCCCTGCATTTGCTATCCTTTTTCCACATACTGCACTATCTGGTTGTACGATAAACTCTAGCAACTCGGCATTCATGTTGTTGAGTTTTGTCATCGCAACTACTTCTCCTTTGCGCACATATCGAAAGATATTATTAGCTGCAAGTAATTTTTTATTAATCAGTGTGTCTATTCCAATACTATGAGACAATTGAAAATAATCCATATTCTCTACAAGTGATATAGTTTTCTTGACGCTTTTACTTTTTGCCATCAAACAGGAAATGATATTGGTCTCACTATTTCCTGTAACTGCGATAAAAGCGTCCATTTCATGAATATTTTCTTCTTGAAGCAGTTCCACATTGCGGCCATCGCCGTTGAGAACCAGCACCTCTGGTAATGCATCCGCCAGATCAAATGCTTTTTTGGCATCCTTTTCTATCAATTTCACATTGACACCGGCCTTAGCCAGCTGCATGGCACTTTGTTTACCTATGTTACTACCTCCTAATATCATAACATTACGCATGACGTGTTTTGTTTTCCCAGTAAGCTTATACAATTCCTCCACTCCACCAGTGGTGGTTATAAAATACACTTGATCACCTTCTTTAAACTGGGTATCCCCTCTAGGGATTAAGGTATATTGAGTACCAAAACGCTGTATAGCAATAGGCATAAAATGGATTTCAGGAAAAATTTCTCCTGCCTGTTGCACTGTTTTACCAACAAATTGTGCGGTGCGCTGCAGGTTCACCCCTACCATAGTAAGTGCTCCTTGCTCAAACTCATAACTATCGTTAAAAGCACTTTGATTGAGGAGTAGTTCAATTTCCTTACTCGCCAAAGCTTCAGGAGAGATCAACTCATCAATCCCAAATCCTGCAAACCCAATAGAATCTTGATGTTCTAGAAATTCTGTATTGGTGATACGTGCAATAGTACGTTTTGCGCCCAGTTGTTTTGCCAGCACACAAATAGTGATATTGGTAGTTTCACTACTGGTCACCGCTATCACTAAATCTGCTTGATCTATTCGTGCATCTTGAAGAATTTTAATCGATGTAGAATCACCTCGCATCACTCGTATATCTAAATGAGTATCTGCGTAATGCAAACTTTCCTGAACAGGATCAATTAATGTAATATCTTGTGACTCATAAGAGAGTAGTTTTGCTAAATGAAAACCTACCTCGCCAGCCCCTGCAATAATGATTTTCATAGAATCGTATCTGTAACAAGTCAAAGATACTAGAATGTAATCTAAAATTTAAAAAAACTGAGTTTTTAATGATCCATTGAATAATACACCGCTTTCGCATTGAGCTGTCCTTACTTCAACCTCCCTCCAAGAAATAGATTAGAAAGCAGCATAGCAATAAGCTCAACACTCTGCATTATATTTGCTCCTTTAAATTGAAAATTGTGTCAAAAGAAGTAAAGCCTTACCAAAAAGAAGATTCTGGAAAAAAAGAACAAGTCACTAAGATGTTTGACACCATAAGTAAAGAGTATGATGGTCTCAACCGAATGATCTCTCTTGGTCTTGACCAAAAATGGCGTGATAATGTCGTGAAAATAGTTGCAGCACAGCATCCAGAAGTGATCATGGATATCGCTACTGGAACTGGTGATTTGGTTATTAAAATGGCACAACAAACTGACGCAAAAAAGCTAATTGGTTTAGATATTTCTTCCGGTATGCTAGAGGTAGGCAAGGTAAAAGTAACAGAAGCGCATTTAGATGAGCGTGTTAAAATGGTATTGGGGGATTCTGAAAATTTGCAATTTGAAGATGCCTCTATAGACGCCGTAACCGTTTCTTACGGAGTGCGTAATTTTGAAGATCTTGAAAAAGGATTGACTGAGATTTTAAGAGTTTTAAAACCTGGTGGAATTTTAGTGATTTTAGAAACCAGTGTACCTACAACGTTTCCTTTTAAGCAAGGTTATTATTTTTATTCTGGTGTGATCGTACCTACACTTGGGAAATTATTTTCAAAGGATAAAATCGCTTACCGTTATTTATCCAATAGTGCTTCTAAATTTCCTTATGGAGAGAAGTTCAACAATATTTTAAAGAAAGTAGGGTTTAAAGAAGTACAAAACGAATTGCAATTTCATGGTGCATCCACCATTTATAAAGCAGTAAAATCATAATATGAGACACCTACTGGTTATCATAGTTGTAGCAATAGGCATTCAAACCGCAAGTGCTCAATTATTTTCAAAAGAAAAAATTAAAAACTTAGAAAACTTTGATCAGAAGACTTTGTCTTGGGGTTATTATTTAGGTTTCAATTCTTATGATTACAAATTTGATTATAATGAAATCACAGAGGATATCATCACTGAATCCAGTGCTGGTTTTAATGTAGGCCTTTTGGGTGATTTACGTCTTAATGATTACTTCAATTTAAGACTAGAACCTGGAATTGTTTTTGCCACTAGAAATTTAACTTTTCAAAACCCTTCACTTACCACCGCAGCAGAAATAGAGCGCGAGGTGACTTCCACCTACATCCACGTTCCGCTGTTAATAAAATTCTCCACAAAAAGGGCCAACAATTGGAAACCATTTATTGTGGCTGGAGCTTCTTGGTCCAATAACTTGAGTAGTAATCAAGATAATCCAGACGACAATAGTGCAGGACAATTCAGACAAAC
Source organism: Nonlabens sp. (assembly GCF_018401815.1). Taxonomy (GTDB): domain Bacteria; phylum Bacteroidota; class Bacteroidia; order Flavobacteriales; family Flavobacteriaceae; genus Nonlabens. The sequence continues at coordinate 131,514 of NZ_JAGYKG010000002.1, read as the reverse complement.
TACCAGTGTTTTTAATTATGAATTGGGAATAGGTGTAGATCTTTATTTGTATTATTTCAAATTCTCTCCTTCCATAAGAGGGGTGTTTGCCATGGGAGACGAACTCGTGCGTGACGCCGACCCTAATAGTCCTTGGACTGGAAATATCACAAGCATGCAGTCTCGGGGCCTTTTTATCAACTTCACATTTCAGTAACACGTGTATAGTGTAACCTATCCTGTGCTTAATTTGGAACATTTTCAGATCCGAAGAATTATAGCCTCTAAGCATACCTGTAGTGTAACTACCCTGCTGTTCATTTAGAGCATTTTTAAAATAGGAGGTATAAGACTGCTATTGTACCGCTTTCGCGAAAGCGCCAATGAACTATTGTTTATGCCACATTTGAGTTATGATATTTTCTCATATGATCTATATAGATGAAGAGCGCAGCCATTCTCCTAAAATTACAGATGTCGCCATAGCTACATTAAGACTTTCTGTGTTTTGTAACTTTCCATATGGAGGTATACTTATTGGAGTCCCCATGGCTACTAATTCTTCCCGTATTCCGTGGGATTCATTGCCCATGACAAGGATCCCTTGTTCTGGCAATTTTTCTGTATAAATACTTGTTCCACCCATTACGGCAGGAAAAATAGGAAGTGCAGCATTACTGAGGTACTCCTTAAGATTCGTATAGTGAATTTGAACTCTTGCTAGAGATGCCATAGTTGCCTGGACCGACTTTGAATTATAAACATCTACTGTTTCATGACTACAAACAATATGTTCTATACCAAACCAATCTGCCAATCGTATAATCGTTCCTAAATTACCAGGGTCTTTTACGTCATCCAGGGCTATTATTTTACCTGTAGTAGGGAGCTCTTGATTTTGAATCATGTTAAAAACTGCTAGGTAGCCTGGTGCAGTTTTAAGGTTGGAAAGAATATTCATATCCTTCGCAGATATAATTTTAGGTTCTAAATCATCCAGTTGATGGTTCCCAGAAACAATAAGAATATCTTCTGCAATAAGACCAGCATCAAGGAGTTCTCTAATAGATTTGTATCCTTCTACAATGAAAAGTTGGTGTTCCTCTCTTATTTTTTTCCTTTTAAGAGATTTGATGAGCTTCAACTTGCTTTTAGTAACCATTTATAATCGTATTTTTGAATATTGTATTATGGAAAAGACAGGACTTCATGCAAAAATAGGCTTAATTATAGTGCTTATTACCTTATTAGTTTCCTGTAACGCTGTCCAACGCGTTCCTGAAGGAAAAAAACTACTTACCAAAAGTATTGTTTTAGTTGATAGTGTTGCCCCCAAGGATCTTAGAGTGAACACACTTCCTGTAGTGCAACCTAATCAAAAAATACTCGGTATACCTCTAGGACTGCACATTTATAACCTTGCAAGACCTCATCGGGATTCTATATATTTCAAATGGATGCAAGAGCATCCCAAAGGTTTAAAAAGACGCAATGCCATACTTTCGGAGAAACAAACTGTGAGATTAGGGCAAAGCCTTGTCGACTTTAATAATTGGTTAAAAAAAACAGGAGAAGCACCAGTGATCATTGATGAACTGGCAATTGAAAAATCTAAAGAAAGATTAAGAGCTTGGCATTGGAATCAAGGGTGGTTTAACACAGAGGTCGATCACAAAGTGAAGGAGAATAAGAGCAAAAAACGAGCCTGGATAGAATATTACGTTACCAAGAACCAACCTTACAAAATAGATAGCATTATTACTCAAATAGCTGCTCCTGTAATTGATTCCCTATATCAAATCGTTAAATCAGAAAGTATTATTAAAAAAGGAGAGCAATATTTTACACCGGATATCAATGCAGAAAGAGATCGACTTAACTCCTATTTTAGAGATCACGGTGCTTTTCATATGGAAAAAGAAAACATAAGGTTTGAAGGAGATACGGTGAATACCAATCAAAAAGCAACTATCACTTTAATCATTAAAGATCGTGAGGTAAAAGATGGAGACTCTACCATTACGGTTCCTTACAAAGTACATAAGATTAGTGAAGTCAACATCATTCCTGATTATCAAAATGCCACAAACGACAAAGCGGCCGACACTTTGAAATACGAGGATTACAATATCCTGCGTTTTGGAAAACGCAAGTACAAAAACGCTACACTAACTAATGCGATCTTTTTTCATAAAGGAGATATCTATAGGGACCTTGATCGAGACAGAACCTACAGAAGAATTACAGAACTTCAGAGCTTTTTATACCCTGCCATTAGATACGATGCTGATCCTAGAGATTCTACTGGGACCGATCTTATTGCAAATGTATTGTTGACTTCAAAAAAGAAATTTGAATTCACCTATGGAGTTGAGGCTACACATAGCAACATACAAGCCATAGGAGTAGGTCTCAACACCTCGTTATTGATAAGAAATCTTTTTAGAGGTAACGAGCTGCTAGACATCTCTTTTAGAGGTAACATTGGCGCCAGTACCAATGCTGCAAATGGAGATTCTAGATTTTTTGATCTACAAGAATTGGGTGCAGATGCACGTTTGAGTTTTCCACGTCTTTTCCTACCTTTTAGTCTCGATAGTTTCATTCCTAAATACATGTCTCCAACTACCAATTTTTCAGTTGGTTTCTTTAGTCAGACAAATATTGGACTGGATAAACAAAGTCTTAATGGAGCACTTACTTATAATTGGAGACAGACGCCTATAAAAAGCACTAGGTTGGACTTAGTCAACGCGCAATATGTACGTAATCTAGATCCAGGCAATTTTTTTAATGTCTATCAAAGCAGTTATGGAAGCATTAATGATCTGGCAAACAACCTGAACATCAATGATCCCACTTATGTCAACGATAGCGGTAACTTGACCATTCCAGAAGGTACTACAGCATTTATAAACGATGCGATAGCTGGAGATTTGGGCGCAGATGATGCTCAAAGAGAAGTCCTAAGAAATATTAGGGAACGCAGGGATCGATTATCCCAAAACAACTTGATTATATCTTCTAGTTACAGCTGGACCCGAAACAATAGAGTAGGTATTTATGACGAAGATTTTTCTAGGTTAAATTTAAGAATAGAAGCAGCTGGAAATGTACTTTCTGGAATATCAAGCCTGGCTGGAATTAATAAAAATGACAATAACAGAAGACGTGTTTTTGGAGTAGAATACAGTCAATACGTAAAAACAGAAATAGACTACATCAAACATTGGCAATATATCAATAATCACGTTCTTGCTATCAGAGCCTTTGGCGGTGTTGCCATTCCTTATGGCAACTCCGACAACATTCCATTTATAAGATCTTTTTTTGCTGGCGGTCCTAATGATAACAGAGCCTGGCAGGCCTACGAATTAGGCCCAGGGAAGACCGGGGGGCTTAATGATTTTAATGAAGCAAACATGAAACTGGCCTTCAATATAGAGTATAGATTTCCTATTGCGGGAGCTTTTAAAGGTGCTTTTTTTGCAGATGCCGGTACTATTTTTAACGTACTCGATAGTGAAGTTGATCCAGATGCTATGTTCAATAATCTCAGTGACTTACAATACCTAGCACTTGGAACTGGTGCTGGTTTGCGTTATGATTTTGGCTTTTTTGTATTGAGATTTGATATGGGCTTTAAAACCTACAACCCTGCTCTAGAAGAAAATAGAAGGTGGCTGAAGGAATTTAAAATTTCTAGATCAGTCCTTAACGTCGGGATTAATTATCCTTTCTAATAAGATGTAAAATAGGCGTTTATTTTTGCTTATTTTTGCTATTCAATACATTATATATATGAGTCATAAAATTAAACCTGGAGTTGCCACTGGCGACCAAGTTCAAGAAATATTCAATCACGCAAAAGCAAACGGATACGCACTGCCTGCTGTAAACGTTGTAGGTTCTAATACTGTAAACGCAGTTATGGAAACTGCTGCAGAGTTAAACTCCCCAGTAATCATACAGTATTCCAATGGAGGTTCTATTTTTAATGCTGGAAAAGGATTGAATAATGATAACCAAAGAGCAGCAATTTTAGGCGGTATCGCTGGTGCAGAGCATGTGCACCGACTTGCTGAAGCCTATGGAGCAAGCGTTATTTTACATACAGATCACTGTTCAAAAAATTTATTGCCTTGGATTGATGGTTTGCTTGACGCTAGTGAGGCACGCTTTCGCGAAAGCGGGAAAAGTTTATACTCCTCTCACATGATCGATCTTAGTGAAGAACCATTAGAGGAAAATATAGAGATTTGTAAACGATACCTAGAAAGAATGTCTAAAATGGACATGACTCTCGAAATAGAATTGGGTATTACAGGTGGTGAAGAAGATGGTGTGGATAATAGCGATGTAGATGAATCCAAGCTATACACACAGCCTGAAGAAGTGGCTTATGCCTATGAAGAGCTTAAAAAGGTGAGTGATAAATTTACTATTGCAGCAGCATTCGGTAACGTTCACGGCGTTTATAAGCCTGGTAATGTAAAGTTAACGCCTAAAATTCTTAAAAACTCTCAAGAATATATTTCCAAAAAATACAATGTAGCGCATAATCACATTGATTTTGTATTCCACGGTGGTTCTGGTTCTACCCTAGAAGAAATAAGAGAAGCTATAGGTTACGGAGTTATAAAAATGAACATAGATACCGACTTGCAATGGGCATTTGCTGAAGGTATTAAGAAGTATATGGATAGTAACGATGACTTTTTACATTCTCAAATAGGCAACTCGTCTGGTGCCGATTCTCCTAATAAGAAATATTACGACCCACGTAAGTGGTTGCGTGTAGGAGAAGAGTCTTTTAAAGCGCGATTAAAGCAAGCTTTTGAAGACCTTAATAATATTAATACATTATAAACAAACCCTAGCATTTGAATCCTTATTGATTTTAATGTTTTTTTATTGAAAAAGATATGGCTTGGTTTAAAAGAGACAAAAAAGGAATTACTACTCCTACAGAGGCAAAAAAAGATACCCCTAAGGGATTGTGGTACAAATCGCCTACCGGGAAGATAGTAGATACTGATCAACTTAAAAACAATTTTTATGTGAGCCCAGAAGATGGATACCACGTAAGAATAGGTAGTAATGAATACTTTGAAATATTGTTTGACGACAATAAATACAAAGAACTCAACCCTAATATCGTTTCTAAAGATCCGTTACATTTTGAGGATACTAAGAAATACTCCGATCGTATTGAGGCAGCTCAAAAGAAAACAGGACTTAAAGATGCCATACGCACAGCAGTAGGTAAATCTGAAGGCAATGATCTTGTAGTGGCATGTATGGACTTTGCATTTATAGGTGGTTCTATGGGTAGTGTTGTAGGAGAAAAAATTGCTCGCGCAGCAGACTATTCCCTTAAGAACAACATTCCATTTATGATCATTTCTAAATCTGGTGGTGCACGTATGATGGAAGCTGCATTATCATTAATGCAGCTGGCAAAAACAAGTGCAAAACTTGCTCAATTGAGCGATGCAGGAATTCCTTATATTTCTTTGTGTACCGACCCCACTACAGGTGGGACAACTGCTTCATTTGCCATGTTAGGAGATATCAATATAGGAGAACCTGGAGCATTAATTGCCTTTGCAGGACCTCGGGTGGTTAGAGATACCACAGGAAAAGAACTTCCAGAAGGATTCCAAACAGCAGAGTTCCTTCTAGAAAAAGGGTTCTTAGACTTTATATGCCCTAGAAATCAACTCAAGAAGAAAGTGAATCAATACCTCAACCTTATTCTTAATAGAACGGTAAAAGTAGTAGCTTAAGCTTAAGTTAATTAGTTGCAAATCACATTAAAGAAGGCTCCATAAAGGCTAGCTATAACTGTGAAATTAAAAAAATCAACTGACAAAATAGTTGTCCCTGAATCAGGTAATGATATTTCTATACCTAAAGATTTTGTGGCAGCCTTAACTGATTACCGACCTGGTTTTACAGTTTTAAAAGTATTGCATATAGAGCTGGAGGTTGAAAAACAGATTCCATCCTATAATGAAGACTCTAAAGAAACCCACCTAAAAGGGAACGTTCTAACTGGGGTTATTGTGTTGGTCAAAAGATAGCGACATTCTAAATTAATTCAGAGTAATGTTCTTTGTTGGTACTTATACTTTCAGAAAGTATAATTTCTTTATTTATTTCACTCCATTTGTTGATGTAAATACCAGATTTTATAAATTTTACGTTATCTGAATCGGCCTTTTTCTTATCTAGTTCTTCATTGTAAGCTGTTGTATAAATACTAATGTTTTTAGACCTTGCCGCAAAACCTATAATAAAAAAATCCCCTTCTCTTCCTGTGTTATATTAAAAATGGTACGTCCCTGCATTTATCACGTTACCCCAAAAGCTTAGCTTTCTCTCCTACGAGCTTTTCCATTAAATGAAGAAATTGAAAACAATCCTCTTCCTTTTGCAAGGGTTCCTCAGTATTCAAATAATCTGCTACAGAATCTTTACTAGGTTGAGTTTTGTTTGCCATTTCTTTACTTAGATCTATACCTATTCTAAGGAGTCTCGTCATTAGCTTCAATCAATGTATAGGTCTCGCTTCCCGAAGCTAGTTCGGGACAAGTTTCGCGAAAGCGGAACACTTATTCTATTTATTCTTATTCAATAACTCCATCAAGTTCACATCATTTCCTAACAATACTTCTGTAGGATTGATACGACCAGATTCTGGACCGTTCTCCAGCTTTAACACCCCTCTCGGGCATACAGCACTACAAATACCACATCCTACACAACTGGACCTAACGATGTTTTCTCCTTTTTGAGCATAAGCTCGTACATCTATTCCCTGTTCACAATAAGTAGAGCAATTCCCACAAGAAATGCACTGGCCACCATTAGTGGTAATCCTAAAACGAGATTTAAAACGCTGTACAAATCCTAAATAAGCCGCCAGTGGGCAACCAAAACGACACCACACCCGATTACCAAAAATAGGATAGAATCCAGTCCCGATCACTCCGGCAAAAATAGCTCCTATTAAAAAGCTGTAGATATTCATAATACTTTGCACCTCAATTCCTAGAACAACATGAGCCTCGGTAAAAAAGCCATAAAGAGTAAAGCCAGTCATTACTAATGCAAAAACCAGTACGCCGTGAATCAACCAGCGTTCTACTTTCCAAGAGAAAAGCGATTTACTAGAATGCTGACGGTAAGGATCACCTAAAGTTTCGGCCAGTCCGCCACAACCACAAACCCATGAACAATACCACCTTTTTCCAAAGAAATAAACCATGACTGGAACAATCACCACGGTGAGTAGAATTCCCCATACGAGAATAAACAACCCTAGTCCACCACTGGAGATCAACTCCTTTAAGTTCCAGCTAAAAAAGAAATCATAATCTAATGGGAATGCATTCTTAAAGTCATACCCTTTTGAATAGGACAATTGTAGTCGCACCATGATTTCAGGAATCAAAAAAGCAAAGACAATTTGAAAGAACCATACTGAGGTGGTTCTCAACACTTGGTATTTATTATGCCTGTATTTGATATACATTCTAACGGCCATAACGGTCATTACGGTACAATACATAAAACCATATACAAACCAGTGCCCTGCGGGATTGCCATTCAAGCTTTTACTTAATGGATCTACTAAATACGTCCAGTTCACCGCATATTCTGACTGAAAATAGAGCACTAAGTAAAAACTAACTAAAAAGATAAAAACCAGCCAAGCGATCCAGCCTCTATTCGTAGAACTTTGGTGATAAATACCATTGTTTTTAATTCCTTTTCTACCTAAAGTAACCACTTGTGGTACAATAAACATCAAAGCGCCTAAAATCCCAAGTCCAAAGGTGAGGAACCACATCAAAACTTTATTTTCAGGAATAAAGCCGTAACCAGCCTCTTTTCTTATAGCCGTGGCTAGATCATCATCACTGGCATAGACTTTTTTATCCCATTCCTTATTCTTGGTATGAATGGCATTTGCCTTTTCAGTAGCCTCTGCCACTATAGAGGATAAGGGAGTGATACCAGAAAAATCTTTGCCCACTATTTTGGCTTGTAGGTCTTGTATAAAAACTTCGCTTTTTATTCCTTGATTGACCATCAACTCGTCAAAGCTTTTTTGATCGAGTTTAAAGTTGCCTAAAAAAGGAAGGCTGATAAAGATTCCAAAGCCCACTAAAAAAATAGCGATGCCTATATGTTGTATTGCTTTCATAAAGCGTAATTTGTCAAGTGTTGTTTAAGCAAAAATGCGTTTCCAGCTTTTCTTTACCGGCTTGATTTGTTTTTCTCTTTGTTGATTGTAGTGCTTTACAATGGCATCCTCATGCAGCTTATAAAATTCTGGATCAAAGTTAGCATCCTTTAAAAACATGATGACCTCATCTACCTTACGACCTTCATGGAGCCAGCGATCAAAAATCTCGTGACGCATTCTAATTCCAAAAGTATTAATACCTAAAAACACATCAGTATCTTTATGATAAGCGATAGTCACGCAAATCATCTCTTTAGCATGCCTCCAATGAAATTGCTCTTCAAATTCCGGCTGATGCGCCCCACTTACCCATCCATAAGTCTGGTATTCTATGTCTATGAATTTGGCGCTATTGAACCAGTGTCCCGGCTTGTATTCCATAGGGTTCCCGCAAATGGTTTGTGCAATAGCCTCACCCATCATACGCCCCGTATACCATACCGCTTCTACAGGTCTTCTCCTGCCTATTGCTTCTCGTTGCTCTGCACAATCACCTATGGCATAAATGTCTTTTACACTAGTTTCCAGCAGCCTATTCACTAAGACCCCACGACCTAGTTCTATATCAGAATCTTTTAAAAAACTCACATTAGGAGAGACTCCTGCGGTAAGCCCTACCACATCACAAGCTATGATTTCTCCTGTTCCTTTTATTTTGATTGCTTTGCACGTTCCACTACCATCATCGATGATTTCTTCCAGCTCAACTCCTAAGCGCAAATCAATTCCATTTGCCAAAATTTCTTCATTGACCATCGCACTCTCTCCAGCTGGCAACACAGCATTCCAAAAGCTATCTTCTCGCACCAAAAAAGTAACTGGAATATGACGGGAGTGCAGCATCTCAGCCATTTCAATTCCTATAAGACCGCCACCTACGATTACAGCACGTTTACACACCTTATTATCAGGAGCATTTTTTTCAAGTTGTTCCAGATCTTGTTTGTGGTACAAGCCTTGAACCCCATCGAGATCTTGACCAGGCCAGCCAAATTTATTAGGAACACTACCCGTAGCTAGAATCAATTTGTCAAAACTCATGACCTCTCCTGTAGTGAACCGGATGGTTTTTTCAGTACCAAATACCTTTTCTACCCAAGCAGTTTTTAATTCTATTCGGTTTTTCTTCCAAAACCAATTTTCATAGGGTTGCGTGTGTTCCAATTTCATATGCCCCATATAGACATACATAAGCGCCGTACGAGAGAAAAAATAATCGGTCTCCCCAGATATAATCGTAATGCGGTGATCAGAATTTTTCCTAATGTGACGTGCAGCGGTAACTCCAGCGATACCATTTCCTATAATGACGATGTGGTCCATGAGTAGTAAATTATTAGACAAACAAATCAACTGATATATCAAAGGTAAAAACAACTAGCAACTTCCTTTGAAATGACTCTTGTTCCCTAAATATAGTTTTTCAGCTATTTAAAAGTGTAAGTTATACATTTATGAGTAATCGAGATCACCTTTTTATAAAGATGGGTTATTCTTTAACCTCCAATATGCTGAGGCAACACTCAGATCAACTAAGTTCTTGTAAATAAAGCATCTCCTATTTGTGTTTCGCTTTCGCGAAACTTGTCCCGGCTAGCTTCGGGAAGCGAGATCAGTTCCAACATATAACCACTACTATAAACTGACAAGAAGATTGCTAAGCAGTTACTATTCTAATAATTAGAATTAAAATCGTTCAAATTTGATTAATTTTATAAGGCGTTACTGAAATGACAGTTTCTTTGATGATTAGACAAGCTGAAGCGTTCCTCTTAAATTCTGATTTCTAAATATTTATGAAAAAAACACTCTATTTTCTTTTAATAGTAAGCGTAATTTCCTGCAACTCTCCAAACAATAAGCATCTGCAGCATCAAACAGGTAGTCATATTAAAACTCTTTCTAAAATCAACGGTATCTCATTTGTTGCTACACGAGATTCTATTGATCATACTGCGATTACACCAGTTAAAAACTATAATGCTAACTATGCCGCTATAATTCCCTATGCATGGATGAAAAGTCTGGAACAACCTCAAGTTAATTATGAGGAAGATCGGGGTTGGTGGGGCGAGAAACCTCATGGGGTGGCATCCACCGCAAATCAGATGAAAGATCAAGGTATTGAGGTGCTTTTAAAACCACAACTATGGATAGGTCGTGGGGACTATACAGGGAATATTAAACTGGAATCTGAAGAAGCTTGGAAGGTTTTAGAAGACAGCTATACCGATTATATCATGAGATTTGTCCATATTGCTGCAAAAGAAAACGTGGGCATGTTTTGCATAGGTACAGAATTAGATTCCTTTGTAAAAGAACGACCAGCATACTGGCTGCAGCTTATCAAAAACATACGTGAGGTGTACTCCGGAAAACTGACCTATGCTGCCAATTGGGATAACTATAAGCACGTGACTTTTTGGAATGATTTGGACTATGTAGGAGTGGATGCTTATTTCCCATTGAGTGACGAGAAAACTCCAAATGCTGCCACTCTTCAACAGAACTGGCAAAAGTGGAAAAACGAAATGAAAGGAGTTTCTGAAAAATACGGTAAGAAAATCCTATTTTCAGAATACGGCTACATCAGCGCTGATTATGCTGGTAAAGAGCCTTGGAAAAATGCAGGAGAAGATCGAGCCGTAAATGAAGAAGCACAACAGGTATTGCTTCAAGGTCTTTATGATAACGTTTGGCAAGAAGAATGGATGGCTGGTGGCTTTATTTGGAAACATCACGCTGAAAAAAGCAGACGCCGAGGCTATGAAAAACGTTTTACTCCTCAAGGAAAAAAAGCACAAGCAACGGTTACGGAGGCGTATCGGGTGAGTCTGTGAGTCTTTTGAACTTGAACTTGAACTCGAAATTGAAAACAGAGTTGATGGTTCCGCAGCCTATAGGTATGAGGTATGAGGTATGAGGTATGAGGTATGAGGTATGAGGTATGAGGTATGAGGTAAAATGAAAATTATAGTCCACAAAACAAAGAAAAAACCGAATTCATTCGGTAAAAAAAAGTACGCCGAAGGCGACAACATAAATTCCTAGCGGCGGACTTCAGTCCGCTGGGGGGAATGAAAATGAATAAAAAAAAACCAAGTTCATTCGGTAAATAAAAAGAACGCCGAAGGCGACAACATAAATTCCTAGCGGCTGACTTCAGTCCGCTGGTGGGAATGAAAATGAATAAAAAAAACCAAGTTCATTCGGTAAAAAAAGTACGCCATAGGCGACAACACAAATTCCTAGCGGCGGACTTCAGTCCGCTGGAAAGAATGAGAATGAATAAAAAAAACCGAATTCATTCGGTAAAAAAAAGTACGCCGTAGGCGACAACACAAATTCCTAGCGGCGGACTTCAGTCCGCTGGAAAGAATGAGAATGAATAAGGAAACCGAATTCATTCGGTAAATAAAAAGTACGCCGAAAGCGACAACGCAAATTCCTAGCGGCGGACTTCAGTCCGCTGGTGGGAAAATGAATAAAAAAAACCAAGTTCATTCGGTAAAAAAAAGAACGCCGAAGGCAACAACATAAATTCCTAGCGGCGGACTTCAGTCCGCTGGCGGGAATGAGAATGAATAAAAAAACCGAATTCATTCGGTAAAAAAAAGAACGCCGAAGGCAACAACATAAATTCCTAGCGGCGGACTTCAGTCCGCTGGTGGGAATGAAAATGAATAAAAAAAACCGAATTCATTCGGTAAATAAAAAGAACGCCGTAGGCGACAACATAAATTCCTAGCGGCGGACTTCAGTCCGCTGGTGGGGGAATGTTAATAAAGAAAATAAATTACGAGAATGAAAAGAATACATATGATCATAGCGGCACTGATCCTTTTAGGGACCAGCCAGCTCGCAACAGCTCAGTTGCTCACCAATAAAAAGCAATTTACCCGACAAGATTCTTTACGAGGTTCTATAACGCCAGAGCGCGCTTGGTGGGATTTGAGATATTATGATCTAGACGTGAAGGTTCTACCGGAAGATAAATTCATAAGCGGCTCTAATACTATTACTTATGAGGTCTTAGAACCCTATCAAGTCATGCAAATCGATCTTCAAGAACCCATGAAAATCCTTAGCGTTACTCAAAATAACAAAGAACTTGAAGTAACAAATGAAGGAAATGCGCATTTTATTAGATTGGAAGAAAAGCAACCTGTTGGTGCTAGCAAGGCTATAATAGTAACTTTTGAAGGCCAGCCTCGTGAGGCCAGAAACGCTCCTTGGGATGGAGGTTTTTCATGGAAAAAAGACGCTAATGGAAAGCATTTTATTGCCACATCTAATCAAGGTCTAGGAGCTAGTGTATGGTGGCCTAACAAAGACCACATGTATCAAGAAGTCGATGGAATGACCATGTCTATAAACGTGCCAGCAGGCTTAATGAACATTTCTAACGGTAGGTTAATTGATACAGAAATACAAGAAGACGGCAGCTCGACTTATACTTGGGAAGTAAAAAATCCGATCAACAATTATGGCGTCAACATCAACATAGGTGATTATGTAAATTTCTCTGAAGTCTACGAAGGCGAAAAAGGACCGCTAGATATGAATTATTACGTGCTAAGAGACCACCTAGAAAAAGCCAAAACACATTTCAAAGATGCGCCTAAAATGATGAAGGCTTTTGAGCACTGGTTTGGGCCTTATCCATTTTATGAAGACAGTTATAAATTAGTCGAAGTTCCCTATTTAGGTATGGAACATCAAAGCTCTGTTACTTATGGTAACCAATATGGGAATGGTTATCTAGGTCGCGATCTTTCGGGAAGCGGCTGGGGAATGAAATTTGACTTTATCATCATCCATGAATCAGGACATGAATGGTTTGCCAACAATATTACTGACAAAGACATTGCAGACATGTGGATACATGAAAGTTTCACTGCTTATTCAGAAAGTCTTTTTCTAGATTATTACTACGGTAAAAAAGCCAGCTCTGAATATGTGATCGGTACAAGACGCAGTATTAATAACGACCGGCCTATTATAGGAGATTATGATGTAAATCATGAAGGGTCTGGAGACATGTATTACAAAGGAGCTAACCTCTTGCACACGCTGAGACAAATCACAAACGATGATAAAAAATGGAGGCAAATTCTACGTGGCCTCAATTCCGAATTTTATCATGAAACGGTTACTACAGCACAAATCGAAAACTATATTTCTGATCAAATGGGACTAGATCTGGATCCCGTATTTGATCAATATTTGCGGGATATTCGTATTCCTAAATTAGAGTACTCCATTAGCAAGAACAAAATGTACTACCGCTGGAACAATGTGGTAGATGGCTTTGAGATGCCCTTCCAAATTTTGATAGACGGAGAAAAAACTTGGATCACGCCTACTACCAAGATTCAAAAACTAAAATTGCCGTCTAAAACTTCTGAATTTGATATTGTTGAAGATTTTTATGTGAATTATAAGAAGAAAGAGAAGTTAAAATAATTAAAATTTAACACTTGTGCAATTCTTGAAATGATCTGTTACGTTGGTTATAATTTCGCTTTCGCGAAACTTGTCCTGAACTAGCTTTGAGAAACTCAACAACAAAAAGCACAGTACCTTTACCACATGACCCAACAACAAATCATAGATCAAACCGTACAATTCGTAAAAACACAATTACAAAATGCTGAAGGTGGACACGACTGGTTCCATATAGAACGCGTTTGGAAGAATGCAAAACTGATCGCGCAAGACGAAAAATGTGATCGAGGAATTGTGGAATTAGGTGCCCTATTACACGACATCGCCGATTCTAAATTTCACGACGGAGATGAAACTGTGGGACCTCGAGTAGCAAAAGAGTTTCTTGAATCTCTTGAAGTCCCAAAAGATGTGATGGAACATGTAGCAAACATTATTAAATACATTTCCTATAAAGGCGGTCATCAAAGTAAAGATTTTAGCAGTATAGAATTGCACATCGTTCAAGATGCTGATAGACTGGACGCTATAGGTGCGATAGGAATCGCGCGTACGTTTAATTATGGCGGTTTTAAGAATAGAGCTATTTATGACCCTAACATCCCTGCAGATTTAGACATGACCTCAGCGCAATACAAAAAGAGTACTGCTCCTACGATCAATCACTTTTATGAAAAACTGTTGCTTTTAAAAGACCTCATGAATACCGAAACTGGAAGAAAGGTCGCACAACAACGTCACGATTATATGCAAAGTTTTCTAGACCAATTCTATGCAGAGTGGAATGGTGAGAAATGATTATTTTTACTTGATAAAACTGCAACCATGTTCGAAGACGATGATGATTATGATCTAAGGAGCCACGAGAAACTTCCTGTTTTCATTAAAGCAATAGAGCTGTATAATCTAGTTGACAGCTTACTCAAAGGTAGTAATAAAGAAGACCGCGTCGAGACCCAAGAAACAAAAGAACATGAAGAATACATGGAACATTTCTTTGAAAGCAGCAAAGACATGATGATGGCAAATGCAATGTTGATCCCAGCAAAAATAGCTGGAGCAGAAGGTGGTGATATCTATGATTTGAGAATGGAAAACGCTGCGATTATTAGAAAAGCAGCAAGAGAAATTATTACAGACGCTCGTGGTTTGCAAATGAGCGGTTTTCCAGATATTGAATATTTAGATCTATTACGTAATGAAGTAGATCAGTTTAGAGTTCTTTTTGCAAAATGGGTAAAGACATTTGATCAAGAGAATTACATCATTGATCGCTGGGGACTTTTTAATCCGCCGGGCGTGAATTATGATGACCATGACCCAGATGATGATATCCCTTTTAATGCTGATGACTTTTTAGGAGATTTATGAATCCAGGACCCTTTGCTCAAAACAACCGACAGTTTTTTCTGATCAAAATGCAGTACCTGGGGTTTAGGTTTCACGGCTGGCAAAAACAACCTAATAACCTACCAACAGTAGAACGCATGGTCTTAAGAACCTTGAGGTATGTATTTGACCATTCTAACTTTAAAGTACTTGCTGCCGGTAGAACAGATGCTAAAGTTTCTGTGAACGAGACGTGGATCGAACTCTTTCTAGATGATGCTGAAGAATTAGATATAGGCCCCTTCTTGATAGACTTCAATCAAAATCTACCCAGTGACATTAGAGCTTTAGAAGTCCAGGCTACTTATAAGGATTTTAATATTATTCAGGCTCCCAAAATCAAGGAGTACATCTATCTCTTTTCCCATGGAGAGAAGTTCCATCCTTTTTGCGCTTCTATGATGGTGTATATGAAGAGTGAACTCGATATAGCAATCATGAAAACAGCTGCACAACTCTTTGAAGGGACACATGATTTCTGGTCCTACACCTATAAACCTTCTGACAACACAGAAACTACCTCTACCATACAAAGTTGTATGATTGAAAAGAATGAGCTCTTTACAGCAAGCTTCTTTCCAGAACAAAGTTTTGTTTTTAGAGTAAAAGGAGCCGGTTTTAAACGCCATCAAGTGCGACTTATGATGGGCATGTTATTTGACTTGGGAATGCACAAATTCACTCTAGATGAATTTAAAGAAACCCTAAATGGAAGTCTTAAAATTCATCTTTCACACATTGCTCCATCTAGCGGTTTGATGCTATACACCACTGAATTCAGGTAAACCTCAACTCTTATAGATTTGTTAAAGTGACTCTTTACTGATAGGATGTCTTTATTTTTAAAGCCTTATAAAAAATCACAATCATGAAAACATATATGTTATTACTCGCTGTAATTCTATCTACCTCATCCCTTTTTGCACAAGACTTCGTCAAAACAGACAATAGCCCAATGGATGCTGCTTTCTTTCCTGCAGATGCAGCAAAACGCGCTTTTAGAGAAGGTATAAGTGCACCTAAAATTAGAGTTCTTTACAGTCGTCCTTCTTTAAAAGGTCGCAACATTTTCACCACAGAAGACAAGAAGAAAGAAGGCATTACCGTTTATGGCGCATCTTGGAGACTCGGTGCTAATGAGAGTACCGAACTTCTTTTAATGCAAGACGCGATGATTGGTAGGAAATTGATTAAAGCTGGACGTTATTCTGTAGTGGTAACCCCTACTGAAAACGAATGGACCTTTCACATCAATTCAGAAAATGATGGGTGGGGAAATTATTCTCATCAAACTGAAATGGACGTAGTAACCGTAAGTGTTCCTGTTACCATGAATGAAGAAAGTCTTGAACATCTAAGCATCACACTTTACTCTCCTAATAATGACAACACCGTTCATTTAAAAACTGGTTGGGGCACTTACAGAACAGAGCTTCCTATAGTGTTGAAGTAATTATTTAGGAATAATCAACCTGCGTTGCCATGTTTCTTGAACATTAACGCTGGTAGGACGTTCCTCTATGGAAAATCTGTGCGTTCTGTATCACTAGATCTCTAGCGATTAATCCTCTGGTGCCAGTTCGACAATTAAACCTTCGAGATTTTCGGTAATGGGAATTTGACAACCCAATCTAGAGTTATCCTTTACATGTTCTGCCTCCCAGAGCATCGCTTGCTCGTCATCATTGCGCTCTCCTAAGTCGTGATCGCTCATGATATAGCACTGACAAGTGGCACACATTGCCATGCCACCACAAACCGCTTGTACCGGCAGCTCGTAAGCTTTACAAACTTCCATCAGGTTCATGTTCATATCTGTTGGAGCGAGTACTTGGTGTGCTACTCCTTCTCTATCAATGATCGTAATAGTTACATCAGACATTAGTGGTTTCCTATTTTCTTAACAACCGCTTTTTCTGCCTCTTTACGAGAACCGTCAAAACCATCGATACCACCTACCGTTGTATACTTCATAACATAACGCTTTTCCGGAAAAATACGTTGGTAAGCACTTTGACACATCAAAGTCGCTTCATGAAAACCACAGAGAATTAATTTTAATTTACCTGGATACGTATTGACATCTCCTATGGCATAGATTCCAGGAATGTTCGTTTGATAGTCCAATGTATTATCAACTTTGATCGCATTTTTCTCAATTTCAAGTCCCCATTTTGCTATAGGGCCCAATTTAGGAGCCAATCCAAATAAAGGTATAAACGCATCACACTCGATAACTTCCATACGCTTAGCTTCATCATTATGCTGTAGTACAACAGATTCTACTTGATCTGCTCCCTTGATATCTAAAATTTCAGCAGGAGTGATCAACCTTATTTTATTTTGGTCTACTAGTTTTTGTACTTTCTCCACACTATCCAGTGCCCCTCTAAATTCTTCCCTTCTGTGCACCAGCGTTACCTCAGACGCCACCTCAGCAAGAAAAATTGACCAATCTAGCGCAGAATCTCCTCCGCCAGCGATAATCACTTTTTGATCTCTGTAAACTTCCGGGTCTTTAATGATGTAGGAAAGACCTTTATCTTCATACTTGGCAATTCCTTCTATAGCAGGCTTACGAGGTTCAAAAGATCCTAATCCGCCAGCGATAGCGACTATTTTTGCATGGTGCTTGGTTCCTTTACTGGTGGTCACTATAAAAGTCCCGTCCTCGAGTTGATCTATAGTTTCTGCTCGCTCCCCTAAGGTAAAACCAGGCTGAAAAGGCTCAATCTGTTTCATCAAATTAGTCACTAAATCACCTGCAAGAATTTCTGGAAAGCCTGGAATATCGTAAATAGGCTTTTTAGGATACAATTCTGAACACTGACCCCCTGGTTGCGCTAGCGCATCAATTAAATGACATTTGAGCTTTAATAATCCAGCTTCAAAAACAGCAAACAGACCTGTAGGTCCAGCACCTATTATTAATATATCTGTCGTAATCATATCTTGTTTCATAGCAACTTTAACGCTAACATTTTAGCGACGCAAAGGTCGTCATCATTCCCTAGTTAAGCAAATGATTAACGGAATTCTATGATTGTGGAAAGAAGGGAGGAAACTGCTGTTTTTTCAAAAACTTATAACAACAAAAAAACCGTCAGAATTGACGGAGTATTGATTTTTTGAACGGTCAACCACGAGAGTTTAAAATAAAAAAACAGCCCATCTTAATATTAGAAGCAACTCGCGGTATTTGACCTATCCAAAACAATTTGTTAAAACTTAACCCCACGAATATACCGCATTATTTAAACCCTACAAGTCAGATAGGGTAAAATCATATAGTTATTTTAAAAGCTTCTTATTAAAGTTAATTCAATAAAGGCAGGTATAATTTACAAAATCGCCATTTTACCTTAAAAACTAATCTTGCAGACCCTATACCATACCCATGAAAGTCTTGATGCCGCTGGGATTGATAAAAAGTTTGATAGCCACTAGGGTTTTTAAGAGCAAGGCTATTAAAATAAATTGATCCACCACGTTGCCCGAGTACTATTTACAAACACAGGATAGAGCTGCGCAAATTTCATCGGTCAACTGCATAAAAGCATTAAAATGTACTACTAAATAGCATAGAGGTGCTCTTTAAAAAAAGCTTGTTTGTGAAATTAAATCAAATCTTGTAACGTTTGATTTTCTAAAACAGCAAGGGTATTATCTCTTACTTGAATCATGAGCCTGTTCACCGAGCAAGCATCTTCATCCACACAGTCCTCACATTTTTCATAAAAATTGAGACTCACGCAAGGAAGCATTGCAATGGGGCCTTCTAAAATACGGTGAACCGTAGACATTCTGATTTTTTCTGGACTTTGCATCAAATAATATCCACCACCTTTCCCTTTACGACTAGCCAAAATGCTATTCTTTCGCAATTCCAAAAGAATTGCTTCTAGAAATTTATGAGGAATATTCTCAGCCTCTGCTACAGATGCAATTGCTATGGGAGAGCGGCTTTCCTGTTTTGCAAGATAAGCGAGGGCCTTTATACCGTATTTAGTTTTTCTTGAGAGCATCATCAAATCTAATGCTTTCTGTTATTCTATGCTATGTCTGAAATACGATTCTTAACTTTCCATCAACATACGCTACAAATTGCACAACATAAGTCAAGTAGATACAATAGCGACGGCCAAAAGGGACATGGAATAGGGCTTGCTGCTCTAAAAAAAAGTGCATCAATGGAGTGGAGTGATTTCAGTACATCCAGAATTATGCCACAGCAGCACATTTGCCTTTAGTATAGCACAATAGATTAATAGTTATTTCGCTTTCGCGAAAGCGAAATTATGACCCATCACTTGATACATTTAAATTATCTAAACACTAAAACTTCCTGAGACGCTTTACTCACCTTGATAATATCAGCTAACAAACCTCGAGCGGTAACCGCCTTTCCAGCACCAGCACCTTTGATCACTAAGGGATTTGCCGCATAGCTTTCTGAATAAATTTCAAAAAAACCATCACTGCCTTTTAACTGACCCGCAGGACGTTCTTTTTTTACAGCCTTAAGCGATACCTTAAGTTTTTTATGAAGAACGTCCAATTCGCCTAAATGCCTTAGGACCTCCCCTTCTTTTAAAGACTCCTTCTTTTCTTGCAAAACAGGGTCTAGTTGCTTTACCTCTTCCAAAAATTGATATAGCGAAGCTGTTCTCAGTGATGGAATCACCAAGTTCTGTATCTCTATATCATCAAACTCTAGTTTTAATCCTGCTTCACGAGCTAGAACCAATAACTTTCTTGCCACATCATTCCCAGAAAGATCTTCTCTAGGGTCTGGCTCGGTATAACCGCCTTTTAAGGCATCGATAACAATCTCAGAAAATGGTATTTGTTCCTCACTAAAACGATTAAAGATGTAACTCAAAGAACCAGAGAACACCCCGTTTACCGCAAATAATTGCTCCCCGCTACTATACAAATCATGAATCGATTGCACAATAGGTAATCCTGCACCCACGTTCGTTTCATATTCAAAGCATAAGTTCTTTTTGATCAATAATACCCGTATCAAATCGTAAAAATCTTGTGACAACGAATTGGCAATTTTATTTGCCGTTACTATATTAAAGTTATTTTCTAGAAGCTCTGGGTAGCACTGAGCAACCTCTTTACTCGCGGTTGCATCTACAGCAATTTTAGTGGCGTCACAAAGACTGGAAACCTTATAAAAACTATCTGCTTCTCGAGCTTCAGATAAATTGTCAAAGTCATCTTTCCAGTTTTTAGAAATTCCTTCTAAATCCAATAAAACTCGTTTGGAATTGGCAAGACCTACGATACTTAGATCTATACCATGTTGCTGTCTAAAAAAGGTATGTGACTGTAGTACTTGATCAATCAAGGTACTCCCCACATTACCTATTCCAAATATATATAAGTGTATGTTTTTCAAATTATTAAGTTTTACATAGGTCACTAGGCATTTTGAAGTGAGCTGATGTTATTACAAATGCTTTTTGAAGTTTTAGACAATCGGTTTTTTATGACCTTGCAAAGTACCTCCTTAAGTTGATCGTGCTCGATTAAAAAGGCATCGTGGCCGTGAATAGAAGAAATTTCATGATAATTGATATCCCGTTCTTCTTTCAGCAAAACATAAGTCCTGCGATCTTCATCAGCAACAAAAAACCCGTCTGTATCTATAGCAACTATCTCGATGGCCGTTTGAGATGCAGCGATCGCCTTGAAAATGCTTTCATTGCTATGAATAGCAGCATTGGCGCTACATAACAATTGGTTTAACAATCTATAAGCAGGTAATGAAAATCGCTTTTTTAATTCGACACCATGGAAATCCAACCATTCTTGGACCTTAAAAGCGGTGTTTTCCTTACTCCTTTTAAATTTATAGCGCAATCCTTGCGGCGACCTATAAAAAGTCATCGCGTGTTGTCTAGCTACTTCTACAGGTTTGCTTGAGGTCGCAAGAATAGATTCTTGAATATGACAACAAGCTACGACCCAGTCGGTTGCTTTCCAGTCTGCGGCTATTGGCACTATGGTCCCAAATAATTCGGGTTGTTGCGCTAGCATTTCCCATAATAAGGCACCTCCTATGCTTCCTCCCAGTCCTAGGTCTATAAACGAGATATGTAATACTTGAAGCGCTTTCGCGAAAGCGGAACCCACATCAAACAAGGTCCAATCTTGATAATTAAAGATCAAATGATCTATAGATCCATCAAAACCATTCCCGGGTATATCAAAAGCCACTACAGTAAACTGGGTGGTATCAATTACTTTTTCCTCACCTATCAGGTCGCTCCACCAGTCTATCACAGAAGAATTCCCTGTAAGCGCATGGTTGACCAGAATAATGGGCGCCGTATGCAACGCACGCCCAAAAATCTGATAGGAAACACTAATATCTTGTACTTTTCCCGACTTTAATTTAAAATCTGGAAGCTCGATATATTTTAGACCACCAGTCATTTAAACCAAGATTTTTTTATCAATAGCGGCAAATGCCTGTTCTAAATCGGCTGTGAGATCCGTAAGATCTTCTAGACCTACAGAAAGTCTGATCAAGTCTTTAGTCACCTCAGTACTTAATTGATCTTCTTCTTTTAACTGCTGGTGTGTGGTACTCGCCGGATGGATGATCAATGATTTGCTGTCTCCTATATTAGCCAGTAAAGAAAAGACTTTGGTACTGTCTACTACTTTTTTTGCAACTTCATAACCCCCTTTAACTCCAAAAGTTACAATACCGCTTTGCCCTTTAGGCAAATACTCTTTGGCTAGATCGTAGTAATCACTAGTTGCTAAACCTGGATAATTCACCCATTCTACTTCTTCTTTAGATTGTAACCATTGAGCCAATTCCAGTGCATTTTGAGAATGTTTATCGATTCTTAAAGCCAAGGTTTCTAGGCCTTGAATAATTTGCCAAGCATTGAAAGGGGAGATCGCTCCACCTAGATCACGTAGTCCTTCGATGCGCACTTTGGCAATAAAAGCTGCTGCCTCTAGAGCCTCACTATAGATCAACCCGTGGTACCCTGCACTAGGTTCTGTAAATTCTGGAAACTTGCCATTGGTCCAGTCAAAGGTTCCTGAGTCGATGATAATACCCCCTAGCGCTGTTCCATTACCATTGATGTATTTAGTAAGTGAATGGATCACAATAGTTGCTCCATACTCAATTGGATTTAATAAGTAAGGCGTTGCCACGGTGTTATCAACGATAAACGGAACACGAGCTGTTTTTGCTTGCGCACTGATTTTCTTAAGATCGAGTACGTCTAGTTTTGGATTTCCAAGAGACTCCACAAAAATAGCACGGGTGTTTTCTTGTATTGCCTTTGTAAAGGCATCCTCTTCATTAGGATTCACAAATGTGGTAGTAATTCCAAAACGAGGTAAAGTCACCGACAGCAAGTTGAACGTACCTCCATATAGAGAATTGCTCGCCACTATGTGATCACCAGCACGTAAAAGCGTTAATAAAGTGGTAGAAATAGCACTGGTTCCCGAAGCCGTTGCCACTGCAGCTATTCCTCCTTCTAGCGCAGCAAGACGTTGCTCAAGCACATCTACTGTAGGGTTATTAATTCTAGTGTAAATGTATCCAGGTTCTGCCAGTGCAAAAAGATGTGCAGCATGATCGCTATTGTTAAACACATAACTAGTGGATTGATACAATGGAACTGCTCTGGTACCCCCATTATTCTTTACATCATGACCTGCATGAAGTGCATTTGTTGAAAATTTTTGAGACATAATAAGTTTCTTTTATAAATTAAAAATTAAAATCTTATCATTTTAACAATGGGATGGCGTAAATAAAACCATGTTGCTTTTTTGTTTTAGGTAACTAGAATCCATTTATATAGAAGTAGCTATGAAAATTGAACACCATACCATAAAACGAAAACGAGCAACTTGAAACACCCCATATCGTTGTTAAACTGATATAAAGCTCAAAACCAATTAGAAATACAGATTTAGTTTCCGAGCAATGGCTCAGAAATAAAAATCAAAAAAGAAACTTGTGGTCGTATGAACCTACTATTGTTTGCATCATCTATTCTCACAAAAGCTGTGAGCAGAATTTAGCACCTTCTCTATTTATGGTATCCATAAATAAAGGGTTGCTAAGGAGTCGATGGGTCTGATCCCTCGTCCTTTCTTGATAATTTCAGTAAGGCTATGAACGTGATGGCAAAGATGGACAAAACTAATTCTTATTTCCAAATTTTTAAGAGTTTATTATCCTATTTATTTTGTAGGGTTTTTTGGGTTAACATGGTATCCATTGATTTTAAGATCATTAATAGCCTGTGTTTTTATTTCTTTTGTTGCTCTGATAGCAGTATAGATAGCCGTTAACGAGGTAAAAAAAGCTTCTGGCTGCTCTATTTAATTTATAAGTTAATGATAAGAGCTGCTCTAGCTGTGTCTTTGATCAAACATAAGTCCAAGATCTTTTCCTCGTCTACTTGTAATCAAAGACCCTTTGGATTTTAGCAGCTTATTAAAAATGCAGCTAGTGCGTTTTAGCCATAAGATCTGATTATAGCAGTTGTTAATAATCTTATACCATTGGTATTATTAAAGAATGACATGTAGTACCTTTGCGTTTCATTATAGAGGAAAGATTTGGCTGCTTGCGACCTCGTCCCGAAATTAGATTCGAGACATAAAACGCTAAAACAGTGTACTGCGCAAAACAATACAGCCACATCTACCTATTTTTATTATTAATCACGCGAGGTATTACGATTCAAGCGAGTTTTACAAAGATGGTTCATCTTAAAAAATTAGTTTGTTTTTGTTTCGCTTTCGCGAAAGAGCAACTATTCAATGCCTTACTTATTTACTTCAGAGTCCGTTAGTGAAGGACATCCAGACAAAGTCGCTGACCAAATCAGTGATGCTTTATTAGATAATTTTTTGGCTTTTGATCCAGAATCAAAGGTGGCTTGTGAGACACTTGTAACCACTGGACAGGTGGTACTTGCGGGCGAAGTGAAATCTGATACCTATATAGACGCCGCGCAGATTGCTCGGGACGTCATCAACAAAATTGGTTATACCAAAGGTGCTTATCAGTTTTCTGGCGACTCTTGTGGGGTTATTTCATTGATTCATGAACAGTCTCAGGACATCAACCAAGGTGTAGATCGCGCTACTAAAGAAGAGCAAGGTGCTGGAGACCAAGGGATGATGTTCGGTTATGCAACTAACGAGACCGAGAACTACATGCCACTTGCATTAGATATTTCCCATAAAATCCTTATTGAATTAGCGGCATTAAGACGTGAAATGAAAGACATTACCTATTTGCGCCCAGATGCCAAATCGCAGGTGACTATTGAATACAGTGATGACAATGTACCTCAGCGTATCGAGGCCATCGTTATTTCTACACAACACGACGATTTTAATGATGATGACCAAGCGATGCTGGCACAAATCAAAAAAGATCTTTTGGAGATCTTGATCCCCCGTGTCAAGGAATTGCTTCCTGCATACGCACAAAAATTGTTTAATGATGACATTACCTACCATATTAATCCTACTGGTAAATTTGTCATCGGTGGCCCACACGGGGATACTGGACTTACGGGTCGTAAGATCATTGTAGACACTTATGGTGGTAAAGGTGCTCACGGTGGTGGTGCTTTTTCTGGAAAAGACCCTTCAAAAGTAGACAGAAGTGCTGCTTATGCCTCTCGTCACGTTGCTAAAAACCTAGTAGCTGCAGGCCTTGCAACAGAAGTATTGGTGCAGGTTTCTTATGCTATAGGCGTTGTAGAACCTACTTCTATTAATGTGGATACTTATGGAACTGCGACAGTAAATCTTACCGATGGAGAGATTTCTAAAAAAGTTGCCCAAATCTTTGACATGCGTCCCGCAGCTATAGAGTCTCGATTAAAATTGAGAAATCCTATCTATTCTGAAACAGCGGCTTATGGTCATATGGGCAGGACCCCTCGAATAGAAAAATTAGTATTTGAATCTCCCTATAACGGAAGAGTCGAATGTGAAGTGGAGTTGTTTACTTGGGAAAAATTGGATTATGTAGATGTAGTAAAAAAAGCATTTAGTATAGCTGATTAGATATTTAAGTCGTCCATAAGATTACAAACTCTATTGGAAACCAAGGGCTTCAATAGAGTTTTTTTAGTAATTATTTTTAAAGTCATTACAGCTCATACCCCTTGAAAAATATACTGATCGCATTTTTATTATGTTGTTTTGGAGGTCAACGAAACGCACAAACAACCCATTAAAACCTGAAGCAGAATTAAAAAGGAAGATGGAATTAATGTCTACGCCTATTGATATGGTCATCGCCTCAGACGTCTTTAGACTAGTTTCAACAAATACCTATGCCTCTGATAGCCCACAAAACGGTTACATGACCACGCTTTTTCCAGAATCTTTTGAAGCTTCCTGTAAAGACATCTAGCAACTTATTCCCTTGAGGATATTTGCTGCGATTGTCGCAGTGAAAGATAAGAGATGGGTATTAACCATACTAAAAACCTTTGCGTGTTAACGCTATGGCAACCTCATTTTTTTAGCCGTATTGTGCATTTCTCTTGCCGTACTATGTCGAGTTAGCTTTATGCAAGAAACAGAAAACCTATGGTTCTAATCATAGAAAATGCATCATTTAAAAAGTTGTAAGACCCTAGCATTTGAGCCATAAAAAAATCCCATTGCGACTGTATCACAATGGGATTTAATTTTAAAAAAGTGTTGCTCTAGTTGAAGTTACTTACTTTCTTATCAATTTTTGCAATTTTTGCATCTACCTCAGTTTTTGTACCGGTTAAATTATGAGTTTTGCTCACTGTTGCACCGTTTACTTTGGTTTTTACAGTAACCTTAGCCGTAACGATTCCGGTTGCTTCATCTACTGTTTTTTGAATATCAACATTTTGAATCGTATTGTTGGCATTGCTATTTACTACTACTTCTTGTACTACCGGTTTAGGCGTTGATAATGCTGCCTGACCTTCTTCTGTATGCCCACCTAATATAGGAGCAACAACAAGACCTATTAAACAAGTTAATTTGATTAAAATATTCATAGAAGGACCAGAAGTATCCTTAAAAGGATCTCCAACCGTGTCTCCAGTTACCGCAGCTTTATGAGCCTCAGAGCCTTTATAAGTCATCTCCCCATTGATTTCTACGCCTGCTTCAAAAGATTTCTTTGCGTTATCCCATGCGCCACCTGCGTTGTTTTGAAAAATTGCCCACAAGACACCACTTACCGTAACTCCAGCCATATAGCCTCCTAACATCTCTGCAATGGCAAGATGATCCATACCAAAAATCATCGGTACAAAAGCAATGACCAATGGAAAACCAATGGTCAATAACCCTGGTAACATCATTTCTTTTAGAGAAGCTTTTGTAGAAATATCCACGCATTTATCGTATTGAGGTTTGCCAGTACCTTCCATAATTCCTGGAATCTCTCTAAACTGACGTCTTACTTCTTCTACCATTTCCATGGCTGCTTTTCCTACTGCATTCATTGCTAGTGCGCTAAACACAACAGGCACCATACCCCCTACGAATAACATCGCAAGAACTGGAGCTTTATAAATATTAATTCCGTCTATTCCTGTAAAAGTTACATAAGCTGCAAATAAGGCTAAAGAGGTCAAGGCTGCCGAAGCAATAGCAAACCCTTTGCCGGTTGCCGCCGTTGTATTTCCTACAGCGTCTAAAATATCAGTACGCTCTCGTACGATAGGTTCTTGTTCACTCATCTCTGCAATACCACCGGCATTATCAGATATAGGACCAAAGGCATCAATTGCTAATTGCATAGCTGTAGTGGCCATCATCGCACTTGCTGCCAGCGCCACTCCGTAGAAACCTGCAAAAGCATAAGACGACCAGATGGCAGCTGCAAAGAGTAAAACGGATGGAAAAGTTGAAATCATACCCGTCGCAAGACCCGCAATGATATTTGTTCCTGCACCAGTAGAAGATTGTTGTACAATTTTAAGTATAGGTTTTTTTCCTAAACCGGTATAATATTCGGTTACTGATGAGATCACTGCGCCAACCACTAGTCCAACTAATGTCGCATAAAAAACATTCATAGAAGAGATTTCCATCACCCCTTCACCAAAAAATTCCATTTGCATGGTTTCAGGAAGCATCCACATACAAAGAACGTAACAAGCAACTGCAACTAAAACTATAGACGTCCAGTTACCCACATTCAGCGCACTCATAACCTGAGCTTCTTTAGCATCGTTGCTTTTAATCTTTACTAACATCATTCCAATCATAGAAATAATAATCCCTACACCAGCGATGGACATTGGCAATAAGATAGGTCCTATTCCGCCAAAGCCTTCATTGACGATATCACCGCCCATATCTCTGATCACATAATTACCGAGAACCATTGCCGCTAGAACTGTGGCTACATAAGAACCAAATAAATCTGCTCCCATTCCAGCTACATCACCTACGTTATCTCCTACATTATCAGCAATTGTTGCAGGATTACGAGGATCGTCTTCAGGGATTCCTGCTTCTACTTTACCTACAAGGTCAGCACCTACATCAGCTGCTTTGGTATAAATACCTCCACCTACACGAGCAAAAAGCGCGATAGATTCTGCACCTAATGAAAATCCTGCAAGTGTTTCAAGTACAACGGTCATGGCATCATTATCAGTCCATTCTCCACCCATAAAGAAATGATAGAACAATAAAAAGAATCCTGTTAAACCTAAAACGGCAAGACCAGCAACGCCTAGTCCCATTACCATGCCTCCTCCAAAAGAGATGCTTAGGGCTTTGGGCAAACTCGTACGAGCGGCCTGTGTGGTTCTTACGTTGGTTTTGGTAGCGATTTTCATCCCTATATTCCCTGCAAAAGCGGAAAATATTGCTCCAAAAATAAATGCGATAACAATCATCCAGTGCGTAGAAGGAACAACCATGGAAACAATGACCAGTAATACACTTACCACTGCCACAAAAATGGCCAGTAATCGATATTCTGCTTTTAAAAAGGCCAAAGCGCCTTCATAGATGTAATCTGAAATTTCTTTCATTTTGCCGTCGCCAGCATCCTGTTTCATCACCCAGGATTTTTTAATGAGCATGTAAACTAGCCCCAAAACTGCCAAAAGAATTGGCAAATAAATCATATACGATTCCATAAATAAAATTGGTATTTGGTTTTTTAAATCTCGCTAAAGTAGTAAAATAATGCTAAGAAAACGATTCCGATAGTTCGAACCAGAAAAATAGGTGTTATGGAAGGTATGCATCCAACAACTACCATCAGCATAAACTGCGATTTGATTAATTATAAGTGTGTTTAAAAATTGATGTGATTCCGCTTTCGCGAAAGCGGATAACCTTTAAAACAGATGATCAATCACGATTTCTAGATTCATCTGTACCAACTCAACATGCCGAGACCACAACTTGACCTGTTGGTTTTTGAAATTATTTTGATAAAAACAACTGAGTTTCGACATGCCTATTATTTGTGTTGGCATCGTCTGGAACTAATTGAGAGGCTAGATTTAAACTATAAAAAATAGCTATAAGGAAGTAAATGTGCTTTTGAAATAGTTTCCAGCCGATACCGCTCTGCAGAGGCATGACCTATCCATGTATAGATGCTGTTTGAATGCGTTTCTAAAAATAAAAACCAAAACTACCCGTCACCGCAATTTGTCTGGCATCTGGCAAGTAATTATAGCACCCTCTAAAATTGACATCTAATCGCAATACTTTAAATATATTTCCTACGCCAACGCTGTATTCCCAAAAAATATCTTCTGGTGCGAGGTAATTGAGACCGCTTGCATTTAATGCTATATTCTCATCACTGATGCGACCGTAGGCGGCTTTCACCCCTACTAATTCTCTTAAATTTAAATCTCTTAAGCCCGGTATACGTGAAAAAAGACGTCCATTAAAATTATGATTTAAGTTCACCATAAGGTACTCATCGGTGACAAACTCGTAAAAATTCATGGTATTAAAGGAGCCGGGAATATTGAAATAAGTCTGGTTTCCTGGAATGACGTCTAGCAACGCCAGCGGCACTTCTCCAAAAGTTTTCCCTGCTTCTATACGGGCTGTCAATCTTCCAAAAACCCCGATCTGAAATGGATGGCTGTAATAAAATTGGGCTTTATCATAATCAAAATTACTGCTAAAAAGATCTTTAAAACCTCTGGCATAATTCAAGAAAAGTATTGGGTAATCACCATCATTAATGATGGTACGATCTACACCATAATTAGTTGTTTTACGACCTGGCTTATAGGTAATAGAAAAATCTATCTCCGCTTGATTGGTTTCTGAACCTATGCCTCCTGGAGCATCTACATCAAAGTAATCTAAACTAAAAAAGCCTGGGTTTGCCGTTTCAATTTTTCTATAACTGGCACCTAATCTAAATTCTAGATTGTACAAAGGTTCAAAACTTATAGCTGCTACTCCTAATTTAATTTTAGAGAGCCTGCCGTTGTTTCCAGCACTTACTAAAGCGCTTGAAGCAAGACTGCGTCCTAAAACATCATTTGTTCTGGTAAGACTGGCAGCGAGCTGTTCTACATCATCACGATACCCCGCGCTTACGATCAATCTACTTTTTTTATCTAATAGGTATTTACCCCCTATTCCAAATTTGAATTTTTGATCGCTAAAACCATAGGCCCCGTAACCTTCTATTCTCCATGGATCATTAGCTGTAAAGAAAGTTCTTCCTCCAGCACGCAAACGCACCCCTTCTACATCATTAAATCCGAAAGTGGAAAAAATGGGACCAAAATCAAAGCCGTCAAACTCATAATATCCAGATGCGAGAACTGTACCTATATTATAAAGACGCTTGAATTTCTTATTCTTTTTAAGCGTGTCCAGCATGGTGTACACTTGCTTCTCATCTTTATTGAGTTGTTCTAACCTGTTTTTGTCCCAGTATGCCTCATCTCTATCATAGATTTCTGGGTTGTAATCGTTTACTCTACGCCTATAAAAATCTGGTTCTTTTGCAATGTCAAATTGATAATTATCAAATAAAGTAGTGCGCTTTCCATAAATACCTTTTGATTTCTCCTTTTTATTCAAAGCAAAATCACTTAAAAAGTAATCTCGAGTTATTAAAAATAAGCTGTCATTCAAGACATCATACTCTTGCTCAATATAAATTTCTTTTACCCAGTTAATGTTGGCGCTTTTGGTAGCCTGCATGTTGATTTCCTTGATCGCATAGGAATCTGTAGCTACCCAAAAATCTCCTTTAAAAGTGAGCTCCCCCTTACGACGTGGATAATACACAATGTTGTATGCCTCTACTCCATCGACTATCGCAGTATCTCTTAATACATAGTTATAGGTATCAATACCACTTTTACCCACTGGACTGGTAAAGCTCTTATCAAAGAATTTTAAATAACGATCATACACATCAATATCGTTATACAAGTCTTTTACAAAAGCAATCAATGTTTGGTTGTTGGAAAAACCAGAGTTTTTGTTTGCGTTGACATCGTCTAATTCTGTATTGATCTCATTATCTCCATAGACTTTAGAAAGAGATTCGTTTATAAAAATGGGCAAATAGGTTTTGCCTGTAACACGACTGGTATCGGCATAATTAAAAACAAACTCCATACCTTTAAACAACTTGGAGTTGATCATGGAACTGTCTATGGTATTCATGTCAAATTCCAGCTTCTCGTATTTATCGTACTGATACTGTCTAAATTGAGAAAGTCCGTTTTTACGTCTATTTTCCCATACCTTACGCAGAATATCGATCGCAGGATTGTTCTTTTTTGAAGTTTTACCTGCATAGACCATTACAGCATCTAATTCCGCCGTATCGGTTTGCAAGATAATTTTCAGGTCTAGATGTATCTTTGCATCCAATGTTAAGATTTGTGTTTTATATCCTACAAAGGAGAATTCCACTTCCTGGTAGGTGTTTTCAGATTGCAAATAGAACCTTCCGTTATCGTTAGAGATGGTTCCTTCGCTAGAACCTGGAAAGACTACGTTTGCAAAGGGTACCGTAGCGCCAAAATTGTCATAGATCACTCCCCCTACTTTAGTCTGAGCCTTCCCTATTAAAGTAAAAATAAGAATACCTGTAAATAGGACTTGTTGAAGTCTCGCTTTCGCGAAAGGGTGCGTATTTGTGTTTTTTTTCATGAGCAAATTAAAAATCAAAAATAAAACTACTATTAATAAAGAGAAGTGTTTAAAGCATAAAAGTATCTTTACTCGTTTCGAACAAAAAAACCCATTTCATTGAGAAATGGGTTTAAATTAGGTTAAATAAAAATAATTACTTCTTGTACATTACTTTCTTTACTCCATCTATTACATCTTGATAGTTAGGCAACCACTCTGCAAATAGGGCCGGAGAATAAGGCGCTGGAGTATCTTGAGTATTGATTTTATAAATAGGAGCATCAAGGTAATCAAAGGCCTCTGCCTGTACCATGTGAGAAATTTCAGTAGATACGTTACCAAATGGCCATGCCTCTTCAAGAATTACCAATCGATTGGTTTTCTTAACCGACTTCAAGATCGCTTCCTTATCATAAGGACGCACCGTTCTTAAATCGATAATTTCACAGGAAATCCCTTCTTTCTCTAATTCTTCGGCAGCTTTGTAGGCTTCTTTGATAATCTTTCCAAAAGAGACTATAGTGACATCTGTCCCTTCTCTCTTGATCTCTGCAACTCCTATAGGCAAAACGTATTCCCCTTCTGGAACCTCCCCTTTATCACCGTACATTTGTTCGGATTCCATAAAAATAACTGGATCATCGTCTCGTATTGCGGCTTTGAGAAGCCCTTTAGCGTCATATGGATTAGAAGGTACGATTACTTTAAGACCCGGAGTGTTAGCAAACCAGTTTTCAAAAGCTTGGGAATGCGTCGCTGCAAGTTGTCCAGCACTTGCTGTAGGACCTCGGAAAACGATAGGACATTTAAATTGGCCACCAGACATCTGACGTATTTTTGCAGCGTTATTAATGATCTGGTCAATACCTACTAGAGAAAAGTTAAAAGTCATGTATTCTACTATAGGTCGGTTACCTGTCATCGTAGAGCCAATGGCTACACCAGCAAATCCAAGCTCGGCAATAGGCGTGTCAATAACTCGTTTAGCGCCAAACTCTTCTAACATTCCTTTAGAAGCTTTATAGGCTCCGTTATATTCTGCAACTTCTTCACCCATCAGGTAAATAGTCTCGTCGCGTCTCATTTCTTCACTCATCGCTTCGCAAATTGCCTCGCGGAATTGTATTGTCTTCATATTTATGGGATATGGATGTGATCAAATTTCAAGAAAACAAAAATAACTTACCTAAGCTTAGTATGCGATAATTTTAGGCTAAAAAATATCTTTATTACCTACTAGGAACATGTAAATTTAAAGCTATCACTTTAAAACCCAAGAAACACTGAGGTTTCAACGCTTATAAAAATTACTAAAAAGCATTAAGACCTAAAAGATGAAACAAAATTTTATTATGCATGCATAGTTGATTAGTTGTTTTTTATGTAATTTCGCAAACGATTGAATAAGACATTAAACACTATAAAATATGAAGATATTAGTATGTATCAGCCATGTGCCAGATACCACTTCAAAAATCAATTTTACAGATAACGATACACAATTCGACACCAGTGGTGTTCAATTTGTGATCAATCCAAATGATGAATTTGGTCTCACTCGCGCTATGTGGTTCCAAGAAAAGCAAGGAGCAAGTGTGGATGTAGTTTCTGTAGGAGGCGCTGAAGTAGAGCCTACCTTGAGAAAAGCATTAGCGATAGGAGCCGATGCGGCTATTAGGGTGGACGCTGTAGCTACCGACGGTTATCAAGTTGCCAGGCAATTAAGTGCTGTTGTAAAAGATGGCGGCTATGACCTGATCATTGCTGGTCGAGAATCCATAGATTATAATGGTGGAATGGTTCCAGGAATGATCGCAGCAATGACTGGTGCTAGTTTTGTAAACACTTGTATCTCTCTTGAAATAGATGGCTCTAAGGCCACTGCCATACGTGAAATCGACGGAGGTAAAGAAACGGTAACAGTAAATCTTCCTCTTGTCATAGGCGGTCAAAAAGGTCTTGTTGAAGAAAGTGATTTGAGAATTCCTAATATGCGTGGAATTATGATGGCACGTAAAAAACCTTTAACCGTAGTACCTTCAACAGATGCTACTACCGAAACGAATAGCATTTCTTTTACGAAACCAGTTCCTAAAGGGCAGGTGACTCTTGTAGATGCAGGAGACCTTGACAGATTAATCGATTTGCTTCACAACGAAGCAAAAGCGATTTAATAACTAAAGATTAAAAATACAGTATGATTCCATTCTGTAGGATATCATGTGATGTATTTCGCTTTCGCGAAAGCGAAATCAACCACGCTATTAACATTTAAATGCAGTAAAAAAGTCAACTAATAACAAATCAAGTAAGCATACATTCCTTATGGATGCTACATAAAAACAAAATATATGTCCGTACTCGTATACACAGAATCAGAAAACGGTAGTTTTAAAAAAACTACTTATGAAGTAGCCAGTTATGCAAAAGGTGTGGCAGATATGATGGGAACAGATGTTGCCGCTATATCTTTTCATGCAAATGATGCTGGAGATTTAGGAACTTATGGAGTGAGTAGGTTGCACAATATAAGTGATTCCAAATTAGAACAATTTAATGCTGCCGCATATGCCAACGCTATTGCACAAGCTGCAAAAGCTGAAAATGCAAAAGTAGTTGTGATCAGTTCTAGTGCAAATTCTAAGTATTTAGGATCTCTAGTAAGCGTACATTTACAAGCGGGATACGTTTCTAATGTAACCGAACTGCCTTCTTCCACAGAACCTTTTACCGTAAAAAGAACTGTTTTTACCAATAAAGCATTTGCCGATACTGCTATTACTACAGCGGTAAAGTTAGTAGGAATATCAAAAAACGCTTATGGCCTTAAAGAAAATGCAACTGATTGTACTATTCAAGAATTTGCTCCTACTTTAAATGATACTGATTTTAATGTTCAGGTTCAATCTGTAGATAAAGCTATTGATAAAGTCACTATAGCCGATGCTGAAGTAGTAGTGAGCGCAGGTCGCGGTATGAAAGGGCCTGAAAACTGGGGAATGATTGAAGAGCTTGCAGAGGTTTTAGGAGCGGCAACCGCTTGTTCAAAACCAGTTAGCGACTTGGGATGGAGGCCTCATGGAGAACACGTAGGACAGACTGGTAAGCCAGTTGCTTCTAACTTATACATCGCTATAGGTATTTCTGGAGCGATACAGCACCTTGCAGGAATCAACTCTTCAAAGATTAAAGTAGTCATCAATACCGACCCAGAAGCACCTTTCTTTAAGGCGGCCGATTATGGTGTAGTTGGAGATGCTTTTGAAGTAGTTCCTGTGTTAATTGAAAAATTAAAAGCCTTTAAAGCATTAAACGCATAAAATTCTTTACAAGTTAATTAAGAATTTCCTAAATTTAAAGCTGTGCAATTGGAGAAAATCCTCATTTTTGCACAGCTTTTTTTTTATAAACTTGCATAGGTTTTTTAAAGTCAAAAAAAAAATAGAGCATTTCAGGTTCAACCTATGTTTTTGCTTTGCAAGGTACCCCCACAAGAGTGACTACTAAAGGTTCCCTTGAAAAACTATTTTTTAAGTAAATAGTAAAGAGCCTAATGATATCTATTTCTAGCAATTAACTAATCATGAGTCTAAAACGACTTAACATACGCGGCATCTCATACAGCCAAACACAGAATGGTGCTTATGCACTAGTTCTCAAAGAAGTTGACGGTTCTAGGCAATTACCTATTGTCATTGGAGCCTTTGAAGCGCAAAGCATCGCCATAGCACTAGAAAAAGAGCTGAGTCCGCCGCGACCTCTCACCCACGATTTATTTAAAAGTTTTGCACAACGATTTTCCATAACGGTAAAACAAGTGATCATTCACAAGTTAGTAGATGGTGTTTTTTACAGCAGCCTTATCTGTGAAAGAGATAAGATTGAAGAAATTATTGATGCCCGAACTAGTGACGCCATCGCTTTGGCAGTCAGGTTCAAAGCTCCTGTTTTTACCTATGAGAATATTCTAGAAGAAGCAGGAATCCAACAACACATCAAACCAGACAAAGAACTGGAAATGGGGGAATTAGATAGTGAAGAAATGATGGATGAGCTCATCAGCACAGCCACTAAAGAAGCAAATGATTACGGAAAATTCTCCTTAACCGAGCTTAAAAAGATGCTGAGCGATGCTGTTTCTAATGAAAACTACGAACTGGCAGCACAAATCAGAGATGAAATCTCTAAACGATAACCCTTTTCAAAAACATATGAATCCTTTTCTGTCCAGACTTTTTATTGCCTTAACTTTTATCGGCTTTTCATTTTTGGCAAAAGCTCAAGATAATACACTTATAGAAGGATCCTGGGTGCTCCACTCAGCTAAGGCAGATGATCTTTCCGAAATAACAGCACACCAGCTAGACAGTATTTCCTTTAATAAACAGAATTACAAGTACTACACTGGAGTAGATAGCCTCAATTCTAAGGGAAGGTTTATTTTACAGGGAGACTTTATCGCTCTTTATCCAAGTGAACCAGAAATAGAACTGAAACAGTTTGATCTCGAAAAGGTAAATGGGGATAGCTTGATCTTAAAAAACAATAGAGTTGCCTACACTTTTTTAATCAAGAAAAAGATGATCTCTTCTAACGTGGAAATATCTAACGAGTTAGGCTTCAGCTTTCAAAGCTTTTATAGAGGATTACTAGGGATCCTTTTTATATTAGGACTTTGTTTTATATTGAGTAAGAATAAAAGGAAGATCGACTGGCGTTTGGTTTTAGTAGGCATTACGTTACAAGTTGTTTTTGCTGTTTCTGTTCTTAAATTTGAGAGTGTCGCTTATATTTTTGATGCCATTTCAACTGGTGTAGTCAGGTTCCTTGCTGTCAGTGAAGCTGGAGCAGAGTTTGTTTTTGGTAATTTTATAGACACTAGTGGAAATTGGGGTTATGTATTTGCTTTTAAAGTACTCCCAACTATTGTTTTCTTTTCAGCTTTTACTTCTGTATTATACTACCTAGGAATCCTTCAAAAGGTAGTTTATGTTCTGGCGTGGATCATGAGTAAAACCATGCGATTAAGTGGTGCAGAATCACTTGCTGCTGCGGCAAACATTTTTATTGGACAGACAGAAGCGCCTCTAGTGGTCAAGCCTTATCTAGAAAAAATGACAAAATCAGAAATGCTATGTCTTATGGTAGGCGGAATGGCGACTATTGCTGGTGGTGTACTCGCTGCATTTATAGGGTTTTTAGGAGGCGAAAGCGAAGCTCAGCAAATATTGTTTACCAAACACTTACTTACCGCATCAATAATGAGTGCTCCTGCAGCAATCGTGATAGCAAAAATGCTTTATCCAGAAGAAAACAAAACTAAAATTGACAGATCTCTTAAAGTTTCTAAGGATAAAATAGGGAGTAATCTGTTAGATGCCATTTCGCGTGGTACCACAGATGGATTGAAACTGGCTGTAAATGTAGGCGCCATGCTACTTGTTTTTACGGCATTAATCGCTGTATTGAATTTTGGATTAAAGGATGTAATAGGCGAATATACTGGCTTAAACAACATCATAGAATCTTATAGTAATGGCAGGTACGACGGTTTTTCTATGCAATACATTTTAGGGAACCTCTTTGCACCTGTTGCATGGGTGATAGGTGTTCACACAGATGATATTGTTTTAGTGGGACAACTTTTAGGAGAGAAAACCATCCTCAATGAATTCATTGCATACGGATCTCTTAAGGACCTTAAGGAAGCGGGTAAAATAATGCATCCTAAATCGATTATTATAGCCACTTATGCTCTTTGCGGATTTGCAAACTTTGCCTCAATTGGAATACAAATAGGTGGGATAGGTGTCCTAGCTCCAGGACAACGTAAAACCTTAGCTGCTTTTGGTATTAAGGCACTTATCGGAGGAACTTGCGCATCACTGCTTACAGCCGCGATAGCAGGAATGCTATTTGGATAAACTTGTAAAACCTAAGTTTTTGTTAAAAAAATGATTAAATTTGTGTCAGTTCTTATCCTTAAAACAGTAGCACCTTTTGAAAATCATTCCTTACAAGCATAAGTTTGATTACTCTTTTGGCTCCATGACATGCTATGAGCATTATGTGATAGGCCTGTTAGATTCTAGCGTAATCGTCAACAACGAAATTGCCATGCGCATGCTTACTGATATCAACAACTATTACGGCAAAGAAAAAATAGTGTTCATCTCTAATCGCGAATTTGGCCATGACGTAGACGCCAAGGTATACCAACTTGTGAATGCTAAGACTATGGTAGGAATTGCTATAGTTGGAACTACTCTAGAACAAAAAATGCAAGCCGTTTCAGAGCAATCTTTATATTCTGGTTCTTTTAGCTTTTTTAATAATATAGAAAGTGCTATCGCTTGGGCAAATTCATTTTCTCCTAATGAAGACGAGCATCAAACTGGTTAATAAAAGCTCATATCTTCCGTAACTTTAATTCGTTTTTAATTATAGATTTCAAGTAATTTGTGTTGTTTAGTTGGAACAAGTATCAACAAAGCCATTGTATATATTATGAAACAATACCAAGATTTACTTCAAGATATTTTAGAAAACGGAATCGACAAAGGTGATCGCACTGGAACAGGAACTCGCAGCCTTTTCGGTTATCAAATGCGTTTTAATCTTCAAAAAGGCTTCCCTTTAGTAACAACAAAAAAGGTGCATTTAAAATCTATTATTCACGAATTGCTGTGGTTGCTATCTGGAGACACTAACATACAGTACTTGAAAGATCATAACGTAAGAATATGGAATGAATGGGCTGATGAAAACGGCGATCTTGGACCAGTTTATGGACACCAATGGCGCAATTGGAATGATGAAGGAATAGATCAAATCAAAGAGGTGATTAACACATTAAAGACCAACCCCGATAGTCGCCGCATGATCGTTAGTGCTTGGAATCCTAGCGTACTGCCAGATACGAGTAAAAGTTTTTCAGAAAATGTGGAAAATGGCAAAGCAGCTTTGCCACCCTGCCATGCCTTTTTCCAATTCTATGTTGCCCATAACAAACTAAGCTGTCAATTGTACCAAAGAAGCGCAGATGTATTTTTAGGTGTTCCTTTTAATATCGCAAGCTATGCCTTATTAACAATGATGGTAGCACAGGTATGCGATTTAGAATACGGAGATTTTATCCACAGCTTTGGAGATGTACATATTTACAACAACTTAAGAGAACAGGTAGAGCTCCAATTGACTAGAGAGCCCAGAGCATTGCCACAAATGAAACTCAATCCTGAAATCAAAGATATATTTGATTTTAAATATGAAGATTTTGCTTTAGAAAATTACGATCCGCATCCTGCTATTAAAGGGGTAGTTGCTGTGTAAACAAGTCTCTAAGTGGCTATGGCTAGAAGTTATAAACCTATCTGCCCAGGTAGTTATCCCCAAAGCTTTTGTGTTGATTGTCATTGTTTTGGTGGCAGCAGTACGTATTGTTTTTGGCATTTAGCTCTCAAGCTATCTTGCCAAACCCAAAGGGCTGCTACCTACTCGATGTCGCAACGATAATAATGTATGGAATTATGGCCTTTCTTTTGTTCCACCTGCCTTTCTTTTTGAAATAGTACAACAATATTTAATGAAAGAATGTATCTTCAAAATCCATTTAACGGGAGCTTAACGCTTTCGCGAAAGCGAAATAAGTAAAAACACCTTAAATTTGAGTACATGATTTCTACAAAGCAACTTCTTCAACTTTTTATTGAAACACGAACCGCAACAGAAGGTATTTGTCAACCCTTAGAAACAGAAGATTATGTAGTACAGCCTATCGTAGATGTGTCGCCGCCCAAGTGGCATCTAGGCCATACCACTTGGTTTTTTGAAGAATTCTTACTCGATGCACACCTACCCCATTACAAAAGATATCATAAAAATTACGCCTTTGTATTCAATAGCTATTATGAAAGTATAGGGAAACGCGTGGTGCGTACTGATCGTGGTAATCTTTCCAGGCCTAGTGTTCAAGAAGTTTACGATTATCGCTCCTATGTGACTTCTCACATGCAAGAGTTGATAGAAAATCACCTGACAGAAGAGCTTATCCCAATTGTAGAAATAGGCATTCATCATGAAAAACAACATCAAGAATTACTGCTCACCGATATCAAGTATATTTTAGGAAACAATCCGTTACAACCGAAATATGGCAGCGCTTTCGATGAAGAGCTTCTTGAAAACACCAGCGTTGGCTTTACAGAAGTAAAAGAGGGCGTTTATGAAATAGGTCATAACTCTAAGGGATTTTGTTATGATAATGAACAACCCAAACACCGGGTGTTTTTAGAGCCGTATTCCATAAGTAACTCATTAGTAACTAATCAAGAATGGATCGCATTCATAAATGACGGTGGTTATTCTAACCCGATGCTATGGCATACCGAGGGATGGGATTGGGTACAAAAAAACTCCATTATTGCACCTATGTATTGGCATTTTGAAAATGCTAAGTGGATGCAGTATTTGTTAAGCGGTTCCAAAGAAGTGAATCTAGCTGCGGCAGTCACACATATCTCCTATTATGAAGCATATGCTTTTGCACAATGGAAAGGAATGCGTTTACCTACCGAGTTTGAATGGGAAGTTGCTCAGTCCCATTTCAACCATGGCAACCGCTGGGAATGGACAGAAAGTGCCTACCTTCCCTATCCTAACTATCAAAAACCCGAGGGTGCTCTAGGAGAGTATAACGGTAAATTTATGGTCAACCAGAAAGTGCTGCGAGGAAGCTCTATCGCTACGCCCGCGAATCATGCACGACCTACTTATAGAAACTTTTTTCATGCGCCACTTAGATGGCAATTTACTAGCTTGAGACTTGCCCAATCATTATGACAAAAAAAGAATCGTTCCAGCAAGAATTTGAACAACACGTAAAAATAGGACTGAGCAAATTCCCTAAGTTTTTAAGCTCTAAATATATTTATGACGATCGTGGTGATAAGCTATTCCAGCAAATTATGGACTTGCCAGAATACTACTTAACCACAGCAGAATTTAATATCATTGAACAAAACAAAAGTGATTTGAGAATGCTTTTTGAACAGGATAAAGGATTTGATTTGATAGAGTTGGGCGCAGGAGACGGAAAGAAAACTAAAGTGCTTCTTGAAGAACTAGATCGTCATGACTCTAACTTCACTTACATCCCTATAGACATAAGTCAACATGCTATAGATGAGTTGACAGTATCTATTAAAAAAGTTTGGCCTGAGATGGAGGTACAAGGAGCACAAGGTACTTATTTTAAGATCCTTAAAAATCTGGTCAACTACAACCAAAGACCAAAAGTGATTCTGGTATTAGGGTCCAATATTGGAAATTTATCCCATGTAGAAGCCATAGGTTTTTTGAAAAATATTCAAGAAATCATGGCTTCAGAGGATACGTTATTAATGGGTTTCGACCAAAAAAAAGATCCACTGACCATTCAAACTGCCTATGCCGATTCTTCTGGGGTTACACAAGAGTTTAACCGGAATTTACTTCATCGAATAAATCGTGAAATGGATGCTGACTTTAAAGTCAACAACTTTGAACATTGGGAAGCTTATGATCCAGAAACTGGAACGGCAAAAAGCTACTTGATAGCTACTGAAAAATGCGAGGTACACATTAAAAAGTTACATCTAAGGATCTGTTTCAATAAATGGGAAACCATACATACCGAAATATCTCAAAAATACGACGACTTGATAGTGGAATGGCTCGCCAAAGAAGCTGGGCTTGAAATCTATCAGGTTTTTGAAGATGAAAAGAAACTTTTTAAAGACTACCTATTTAAAAAAAAGAAATAAATGCTATCCTGTATGACACCTGCATGTGTTCATCGCGTTTGAAGAACCTACAGCATCTACACCAACAATAGCAGTACTTTTCATAATACCATTAGTTCTGCATTCGATACGGGTTGAAGGAGTTCTGATAAGACCAACAAATTAAATTGGGTCCTGAACCACGAACGCTAATATAGTTTCCTAAGCCTTCATTATTAGCATCTTACGATTCTTCATTAGCATCAGTGCTGCTATGACCGTTGCAATAAAGAACAAAACTAGTAGTACTATTATATTCCTGGAAGCTGCATTTAAATCAAAAAACAAAACGACCCGTTAGACTTTTAACATAGATTTCTAAAGAAACAAGACTTATTTACAGAGCTTTATCAACTAAATCAACTACTTATGAAAGCTATATGGAACAATCAAATAATTGCTGAGAGCGACACCACCATAATAATCGAAAACAATCACTATTTCCCAGCAAATAGTATTAATAAAAAATACTTCGAAGACAGTAATACAACATCAAAATGTCCATGGAAAGGCACTGCTAGCTACTATTCTCTTGAAGTGAATGGTAAAAAAAATGTAGATGCTGCCTGGTATTATGCAGAAACCAAGCATGCTGCAAAAGAAATTGAAGGCCATGTAGCTTTCTGGAAAGGCGTACAGATGGAAGAATGAGAAAACCCCTCTTATAGCTAACCAATTAATAACCTACAATCTAAATCTGTAGAAAGTGTACTAATTCTAGGATGTAAAAAAACTACTTACTTACCAAACACTATATTTTAGTATAGACCGCATCAAGAGACGTAATAGATGATGCAGGAGTTCCAGTGCGACCACCTACATATTGATCCAGTTCTTGTCCTGTCAATGAAACTTCAAAGGTAGTTGGTGTAAAAGTTACTGCCTTATTGTGAGTAATGGAACCACCATTAACTTGCGCAACAATTGTTAAAACCGAGTTAGCGCTTAAAGAATAAGTTCCATTTTGGGAGCTTATAAGACAAGTAAAATTGTTATTCAGATCAAAATTTGGTTCGGCAACCGTGGCAAAGAAATCACCATTTACCAAAAAGTCAATATCCATACTAGCAAAGCAAGCCGCCTCATTAAGAAGCTCTGTGTGACTCACTCCGTCTTGATTAAAGTCAACTGGAGTATTTGCTGTAAGCGACGTAAGAATATAAGTGCCGGCAATATTCATATTTACTGCGCTACTACTTGTAGATTCTGTTTGACAACCTATACCTATCAAAATAATTAGTATGCCTAAAAGCTTTTTCATCTTTATAATTTTTAATAAATATACAAAATTCACTGAGTAATTTTTTGAAACAGATTTCTATTTTAACTAAAGCATTTAACAAATTTTATTACAAGCACAGCAATCCCGGGTTACCTTATCTGTATTTAATCAAAAGCAAAGAGGAATAAAACTAAACAAATAAAAAAGCTACTTAAGTAAAACAAAGAACTAATATTGCAAAAAATATTTCTACGTTTCAAATTTATAAATAAAATTAAAAAAAGCGGCTTGTGATTCTAAATTAAAAGATTACATTTGCAGCCCGATTTTAGTTAGTAAAATCAGACAAAGAATTAAAACTATTTCAAGGTGAATACTTTAAGTTACAAAACAGTTTCAGCGAACAGCGCTACAGTAAACAAAGAATGGGTACTGATAGATGCTGCTGAACAGCCACTAGGTCGTATGTCTTCAATAGCTGCAAAGTTTTTGAGAGGTAAATACAAGACAAATTTTACTCCCCACGTAGACTGTGGTGATAATGTTATCATTATCAACGCTGACAAGATCACTCTAAGTGGCAACAAATGGAGCGAGAAAACATACATCAGACATACCGGTTATCCTGGTGGACAGCGCAGTCTTACTGCAAATGAATTATTTGCAAAAGATCCAACTCGTGTTGTAGAACGTGCTGTAAAAGGCATGTTGCCCAAAAATAAATTAGGAAGCGCCATCTATCGCAACCTAAAAGTGTATTCTGGTGCTGAGCACGGTCATGAAGCACAACAACCTAAAACCATTAATCTTAACGAGGTAAA
Organism: Nonlabens sp.; assembly: GCF_018401815.1. Classification (GTDB taxonomy): domain Bacteria; phylum Bacteroidota; class Bacteroidia; order Flavobacteriales; family Flavobacteriaceae; genus Nonlabens. The sequence continues at coordinate 88,407 of NZ_JAGYKG010000002.1, read as the reverse complement.
GTAATATGGAAACATTACACAAAATAGGTAGAAGAAAAACTGCCGTTGCGCGTGTTTACCTTACAGAAGGTAAAGGTGACGTAACAATTAACAAAAAAGATCTTACCGACTATTTTACGACAGGAATGTTGCAGTACAAAGTAAAACAAGCTTTTACCCTTACCAATACAACTGATCTTTACGATGTAAAGGCTAGTGTGCGCGGTGGTGGAATTACTGGACAAGCTGAGGCTATACGTCTTGCTATCGCTAGAGCTCTTGTAGCTATCGACGAAGAAAACCGCATCGCTTTAAAGCCAGAAGGTTTGATGACTCGTGATCCAAGAATGGTAGAACGTAAAAAATTCGGTCAAAAGAAAGCAAGAAAAAAATTCCAATTTTCAAAGCGTTAATACAACACTATTATTACTCCCCTTTGGTGTTATCATCAAACGGGATTTGTTCTTTTTTTATTCATATTAATTTGCTGTCACGCCTGGTTGCCTCCAGAGCTCAGTTTAGCATCTAAATAATGAGGGCAATTACGCTTCGGCTTATGACCACTTCATTATTGCTATCGACAGAACGTAAACTATTTAATTATGGCAAATAACACAGATGTCAAGTCTTTACTTGACGCAGGGGTCCATTTTGGTCACCTTACTCGTAAATGGGATCCTAACATGGCTCCTTATATATACATGGAACGTAACGGGATCCATATCATCAATCTTTACAAAACAACTGCAAAGTTAACAGAAGCTACTGACGCACTTCGCAAGATTGCTGCATCTGGACGTAAGGTTCTTTTTGTAGCTACTAAGAAGCAGGCAAAAGACATCGTTGCACAACACGCTAGTGATGCTAACATGCCTTACATCACAGAAAGATGGCCTGGTGGAATGCTTACTAACTTTGTAACGATCCGTAAAGCTGTTAAAAAAATGGCTACTGTAGATCGTATGAAAAAAGATGGCCGTTATGAAACTCTTTCTAAGAAAGAACGTCTTCAAGTTGACCGTATGCGTGCAAAATTAGAAAAGAACTTAGGTTCTATTACTGAAATGACTCGCATGCCAGCTGCACTTTTTATCGTTGACACGGTACGTGAACACATCGCAGTAAAAGAAGCTTTGAAATTAGGTATCCCTATTTTTGCAATGGTTGATACCAATGCCAATCCACGCGATATCGATTATGTAATCCCTTCTAATGATGATGCCTCTAAATCTATAGACATTATTGTAAAACAAGCTACTGACGCTATCCAAGCTGGTCTTGAAGATCGCAAGTCTGATAAAAACGCTGAAGAGCAAGAAAATGAAGCTCCTAAAGCCGAGAAAAAAGTCGCTAAGAAGGAAAAAGCTAAAGCAGCAACTACTGCAAAAGACGAAGAAGAATAAACTTATAACGCTAGGTAACTAGTACAAAACTTATTAAAATGGCTAAAATATCTGCTGCTGAAGTAGGAAAATTAAGAAAGACAACTGGAGCTGGAATGATGGACTGTAAAAAGGCCCTTGTTGAAGCTGAAGGTGATTTTGATAAAGCAATAGAAATCCTTAGAAAAAAAGGTCAAAAAGTAGCTGCAAAGCGCGCTGATCGTGATTCTTCAGAAGGAGTTGTAGTTTCAAATATCAATGATGCTAACACGAGAGGGATTCTTTTATCCCTTAACTGTGAGACTGACTTCGTTGCAAAAAACGATACCTACGTAGAGTTAGCAACTAAAATTGCTGCTATTGCACAACCCTGTAACTCAAAAGAAGAAATTCTCGCATCAAAATTTGATGACAGCATGACTGTAGAAGAAAAACTTATTGAGCAAACTGGTGTTATTGGTGAGAAAATCGAAATCGGAGGTTTTGAAGCTTTTGAAGCTCCTTATGTTGGTGGTTATGTACACGGTAATAAGATTGGTGCATTAACAGGTCTTTCTACTAGTAGTGATCACGCTGCAGAAGTTGCAAAATCAGTATCTATGCAAGTAGCTTCTATGGGAGCCACTACACTTTCTTATAAAGATTTTGATGATGCATTTGTACAGTCTGAAACAGAATCAAGAATCGCTGCTATTGAAAAGGATAACATCGAGCGTGGACGTTTAGGTAAAACCCTATTAAACATTCCTTTGTTCATTTCTAGATCTCAGTTAACTGATGAAGCTCTTGCTACCGCAAAAGCAACTTATGAAGCTGAACTTCAAGCAGAAGGGAAACCAGAAGCTATCTGGGAAAGAATTATACCTGGTAAAATGGAACGCTTTATTGCTGACAATACTTCTCTTGATAAAGAGCAAGCATTATTAGATCAAGACTATATCATGGACGACAAGCAAACTGTCGCTCAGTTTGTAGCTTCTAAAGATGCACAAGTAGTAGGATTCAAAAGAGTTTCTATCGCTTAATAACGCATTTTATAAATTGTAACATCCGACTCATTAAAATGAGTCGGATTTTTTTTGATACTTATGATCACTTCCTCTACTCTTGCTTTCAAATTTATAATATCTTGCCCCATACATTTCTAATGAAGAGGTGCTTAGCGAAATTTATACCATGAAGAAACTAGTTTTTATTAGCTTGATCGTTCTCACTTGTTTATCCTGTAAAACTCAGACGAATAGGGCAACAAGGGTTTTCAAAGAAACTGATTTGGAGTTCCAGCTTATCAAAAACCTAGATAATGACCTGACAGAAACCTCTGGACTAGAATACTACAATAACCTCATCATCACTCATAACGATAGTGGTGATCAACCTACCTTATACTTTTTAGATCAAAAAGGAACCCTGCTCTACAGCAAGACTTATAAGAATATGAAGGCGGTAGACTGGGAGGATATTACAAAAGACGACACCCACCTCTATATAGCAGATACCGGTAACAATCGTGGAAACCGTAAAGATCTTAGCATTTATAAAATTGCCCTAAAGGAACTTAATAATGAAGACGCCTTGGTTGAAAAATTACACCTCTCTTATCCAGATCAAAAGAGCTTTGAAAAAGGAGATCAAGATCATCCTTATGATGCTGAATCTCTAGTAGCTATTGAAAAAGACCTCTACCTCTTTTCTAAAGACTGGAAAGATCAAACCACGGTGATCTACAAAATCAATAAAAATCAAAAAGATCAAAAAGCTGAAAAAGTAAGTTCGTATAATATTAAGGGTCTTGTTACTGGGGCTACCTTTAATGGAAAAAACACCGTACTCCTTTGCGGTTATAACAGCAGCCTTACTCCTTTTGTTTTCAAAGTACATTATGAAAATGGCACTTTTGAATTTCTTGAAAAACAAGAACTAAGTATCAATGGTGGTGCACAAGTAGAAGCGATTTCTTATTTGACCACAAAGAATACTAAAGAAGTCTATTACTTCTCTTGTGAAGCGACAAATATCCAACTGGGAGAAGATGAAGCGCTCTCACAAGCACAGCTTTACGAGCTGAGGTGGTAAGCACCCCTTTTTATAGATCACCTTTTGAAAATATCAGCGCCTATGACTCCTTTCTAATCTAGTAAGGTCACTAAACAGTTCTATGGCTGATACACTTTTTCTCCAGTCTTCAGGTATTTGGCCCATTTTTTTCCATATACATGAACATTCTCAGTAGGTCGTTGGTTTTGATCTACTATCTGGTAACCGGCATCCTTCCAGGAAAAGATACTCCCATAAAGGTTATACACTTTTGAAAATCCGTCTTCCAACAGGTCCTCACCGTAATCTTCTGACCGTATTCCAACACTGCAATACACGACAATTTTAGTGTCTTTAGAGATTCCGTGAAAATTTTTTCCATCGTATTTCTCTCCTACCCAAATCGCCTTTGGTAAATGGCTTACTTGGTATTCTTCTTTTTTACGAGTATCTACCACCGTATACTCTTGGTAATTCATTTGAAGCATCTGCACACTGATATAAGGTACCGTAAGCTTATTATTTTCCCTCAACAAACTAGGGATATCCTTTTCTTGAGACACTGATGCAAGCGGCAGCATGATAATGATCCATAATAATAAAGCAGAACAACTATCCTTCATCAGCTACTTTTTGATTCGTTCCCCATTTTGCTTAACAAAAGCTTCCCATCCCGTATAGCTTTTACCAATTTCTATGCTACCACTATTATAAAAATGGCAAACGGCAGCAGCAAGCCCATCAGTCATGTCTAGATTTTTAGGCAACTCTTTTAATCCTAAAAGGCTTTGTAACATCTTTGCCACTTGTTCTTTACTGGCACTTCCTTTTCCAGTAATGGACTGTTTTATTTTTAGAGGAGCGTATTCAAAAACAGGAATGTCTCGAGACAGTCCTGCCGCCATAGCCACTCCTTGAGCTCGACCTAATTTGAGCATGGACTGAACATTTTTACCAAAAAACGGAGCTTCTAATGCTATTTCATCTGGATGATAGGTATCTATCAACTCTATAGTACGTTCAAAAATACGTCGTAGTTTTACGTAAGGATCTTTTAATTTACGCATGTCCAGCTCATTCATCTGTATAAAACTCATAGCATTCCCTTGTACCTTTATGATCCCAAAACCCATGATTGCCGTACCGGGATCTATCCCAAGAATGATTTTTTCTGTTGCCAATTGTTGTATTTTTCGCACATGTCTATCGCGCTTCACAAATCTAAGCAATTCCTAGCTCCGTTGATAAAAATCATTGTGATCTTGATTTGCGCGTACGTAATTTATATCCAGTGGATGGAGCGGCCTTTGCAACTTAATGAGCTTTGGATCGCTCTTCAAAAATTACAAGGATTCACTTTGGTAGCTATGATCGCTGTAAGCCTCGCAAGCTGGCTGGTGGAAAGTAAAAAATGGCAGTATTTAGTGAGTGATTTTTATGAGTTAAGCTTTCGCGAAAGCGTCCTACAAAACCTCACCGCACAAGCAGCAAGTTTTATAACCCCATTCAGAGCTGGAGAATTTGCAATGAAATCGCTATTTTTCAAAAAATCCTTACGGAAAAAAGTCCTGAGCAGTATTCTCGCTGGTACCATTTCCCAGATGCTAATCACCGTCTTGCTAGGGATTACTGGGGTCCTGTTTTATTTAAAAGAAAGTCTTGAATTAGACACGGCATTTTACCTGATTGGTGCCGGAATTCTATTGCTCGTACTCCTGGCAGGCCTCTCTTTATGGCTCATCAAAAAATGGAATTATAAGATCCCGACCACAAAAAAATGGTGCCGTACTATTTTATTTTCACTACTGAGGTATCTGCTATTTGCTAGTAACTGGCTGCTCCTGTTATGGCTACTCGATTATGAATCTCCTATCTTGATCACGATGAGAAATGTCAGCATATTTTATCTTGTAGTTTCTATCATCCCCGTTTTTCAAATCTTTGATATAGCTTTAAAATGGACCGCTGCCACTTATATTTTTGAAGGTGCCTTTTTCAATTCCGAACTTATTATCGCAGCGACAAGCATCATCTGGTTGACCAATTCTATAGCACCTACCTTATTAGGCTGCGCGTTACTTCCCTTTCAACGACTCAAAACTTTAGAAGAATGAGTGGGCTGTTTTTTATCATTGTCTTTGGTTATGCACTGGTCATACTTCTACTATCTAAGGAACTATTGACCTATCCAGCAACAAAAATAGACCCCTCCATAGAACAACTTCCCTTTAGCATCATCATTAACTATAGGAATGAAGAAAGCCGCCTGCCTGCCTTATTAGATTCAATAAAGAAACAGGCCTACCGCTTTGAAAAAACCCAGTGGATTTTTGTAAACGACAAGACGACAGATCATAGCCTAGAGATCCTTCAATCCTTTACAGCACAACATTCAGAAATTCCAATAGTGCTCTTGAACCGAATACCAAAATCTGCTAGTGCTAAAAAAGACGGCATTACTCAGGCCTTAGGACTGGCTATACACCCTCACATCCTTACTACCGATGCCGACTGTATCTTACCAGCAGACTGGGTTGCCTCCTATAACGCCATCTACCACAAGCATACAGAAGCTCACTTTATTGCAGCTCCAGTGGTCATCCAACAGGAAAACAGCTTGCTCACCGCTTTACAACATCAAGAAATGATGGCCTTGCAATTGATTACCGCTGGGAGTTTTTCTTACCGTCAGCCTTTTATGTGCAACGGTGCCAACATGAGCTTTACTAAAGAAGCGTTCTACGAGGTAGATGGATATGAGGGCAACCGCCATATTTCTAGTGGCGATGATATTTTCTTATTAGAGAAACTCGCTGCAGAAGATGTGATGAAGTGCCATTACCTCAAATCTATGACTGCGATAGTCACCACCTTTCCAAAACTCGATCTGAAAAGCATGATTGACCAACGAGCTCGATGGGCTCAAAAAGGCAGTACAACTAAAAGCATGCTGAATAAGCTGCTCAGTTTTCAGGTGTTACTAATGAGCATCTTGTTTATATCGAGCCCTTTATTATGGTACTTTTCACTCATCAGCAGTCAGATGTTTATAGGGGTACTCGCTGTCAAAGCCTTTACCGACATGATTGTGCTGGTAATAGGAGATCAATTTTTTGAAGGCGTAAAATGGAAGTTTGCCGTTGTCAACTTTTTGATCTATCCGTTTCTGGTAGTGGTGATAGCCTTCAGTAGTTTGTCAAAACCACAATGGCAGGGAAGAGCTGTTAATGCTCCAAGGAGTCCACAGGATTAAAAACAATAGGTAATCTATAGGTTGTAGCCACTGGTATAGATTTTTTTTGAGCACTTTTAATAACAGGGAAGTTATTCAATCTCTTTTGCAGCAATTCATGCATATAGTCTTTATCGATGCTGGGAGCAGATTTATATAGACTATCGTATGTGATACGACCTTCTTTACTTACTGTAATCGATAAGTACATGCTATCTTTCCTAGCTAAATGTATAAGAATTTCTCCATTACTTAATTTTTGCTGGACTAAAGCGTGCAATTGTTCGTAAAAGCAGTCTGCCGTAGTCAGCATCTCCTCGCAGTTATCAAATAATGGATAGCGGTCTATAGAAGTCATATCCAGTTGCTCCAGCTTCTTTATCGCCTGCTCATCTGCCTGTACTTTTTTTTGCTGGTCAGAAAGGCAAGAAAAGCAAAGCGCTACGAGCAGCATTATTATTACAACAGAACCTTTATTCATAAAGCTAATGTACAACCTTTCTATTTTTTGGCAGCTAGAAAAAGTTCCTTGCGCAAATCTTCTGCTCGAGCCTTAGCAATATCTTGATATGTACTCTGAGGATAGGATCTTATAAACTCTTCATAGAACTCCAGTTTCTTACTTTTATCTGTATAATATTGATCTGCAGCAAGTGCGTATTGATAGCCGATCACATCGTCCTCTGGCTTTTCTCTTTTTGCTCTTTTGGTTGCATAAAAAGCATTTTTATAATCGCCTTGTCTCACATAAACTGTTGCTAGCTGTAAGAATTCCTGATCTAACTCTGGAGTCTTAAAAGCTATGGCGCGTTCTATATAATCTTGTGCCAATTCCAAGTTACCCAATTTTAAATAGGCTTGGGACATGATAAAGTGAACCAGTGCATCTTCTTTTTCATAATCACTAGTGTAACGCTCATAATTATCTATAGCAAGCTGCCATTGCCGATCGTTAAAGTAGGACCATGCCAAATGTTTACGATTGAACTCGGTATCATTTCCAAGATTAAAAAGCAGTTCAAAATGCTCAATCGCCTTATCGTATCTCTTTGCTCCAAGATAGGACTGCGCGATTAAACTATTCATTTTTATGTCGTTGGGATACCATTCTAATGCGGGTTGCACATGGAGAATTGCTTCTCGAAACCTTCGCTTTTTGATCAATAATTTTACCCACTCCATTCTAGCTGCTCGGTAGGATGTGTTTAAGGATACCGCTTTCGCGAAAGCGGAAATAGCATCATCATCATGGCTCAATTCCTCATGAGTCTTACCCATATAATACTGATAAGTGGCATTATTTGGTTCTTCAGCACTAAGGGACAATAAGGTATTAAATGCGGTTACTGGATCGTTATTACCCAATGCCAGACGCGCATATTCCAATCGTGGTTGTAGACTAAGACTATCTCTCTTAAAACCTTCTTGATAGGAGTCCAATGCCGCATAAATAGCTCCCATTTGTGTATATACCCGAGCCAATTTGAATTCGCTTTCTGGCTCGGCCTTATAGATTTCCATCGCCTCTTGATAGTTTCCTAATTGCACGAGACTGTCTGCTACGGCAAGTTGTGCCATCAATTTAAAGGAGCTAATAAAGAGGGTTAAAACAACAAATTTTTTCATTTTATAAATTTAGGCACACTTATTGAAAAAAAGAAAGTCTAAACTACTAATTATGAAATATAGTATACTCCTTTTTGTTCTCGCTATCACCTTAACCGCTTGTGAAGGACCACAGGGACCTCCAGGATTTGATGGCTTTGATGGTGTAGATGGTGTCAACATTACCGCAACATCTATTGAAAGAACTGTAGATTTCTTTGCTCCAGACTATGAGGTATTAATTGATTACCCACCAACCGTAACTGTTTTTCCTAATGACATGACCTTAGTGTATCTCTTATGGGATGTAGTCCCAGGTAATAATGGAGGTACCGTAGATGTATGGAGGTTATTACCACAGACTATTTATACCAACTTTGGCGAATTTCAATACAATTTTGATGCAACTAATGGGGACGCGCGAATTTTTATAGATGCTCCAGCAACTACAGACCTGAGCCAACTTGCTCCTGCTGATATTTCTAATCAGACCTTTAGAATTGTGATTCTACCCGTAGATCTTTTAAACTCTGGTGTGGATGTGAACAATTACAATGAAGTAATGAGCGCAGCAGGCTTAACCATTGAAGACATCATCGTTATTGAATAATAACTACAACCTTTTTTGAAGAAGGCGGTTCGTTGAGGGGCTGCCTTTTTTATGAGTTTTTATGCGCATTTTGCTCCAGCCATAGCGCGACTCCATCTTCTTTATGATGGCCGGTTATAAATCTAGCGGCTTTCTTAACTTCTTCTCGAGCATTTTCTACAGCAACCCCATAACCTACGGCAGCCAGCATAGCTGTATCATTGTAATTATCTCCAAAAGCTACTACATTCTTCATACCCACTTCTGGATACCTCAATTCTAGTAATTTTCTAAGTGCTAGTTCTTTAGAGGTTCCTCTGGGAGTAATCTCTGTATAGGTATTTTTTGATCTGTACAAATGGACGTTAGGACCGAGTAGCTGTTCCGCTTTCGCGAAAGCGGCATCCATTTTTACCTCCTCACCCATAAACATGATCTTGTGAGCACCACCTTGATCTTGGGTCTGTTTAAAATAAGCTAAGGTAACCGAAGTCTCTTCTATGCTAGGCGTAACTCTCGTATTGTGTTCCTCTCGCTTTGCCCACTGATCCATAGCTGGAACAAACCACTCTTGATTGCGGTAGAGTGCCACATGCAGGCCGTATTCCTGCCCTATTTCGGTTAACTTTTCAATCTCTTCATAAGGAATACTCAATTCATATAAAATATCAGAACCGTGCAGTACTAAGGCGCCGTTATAACAAATTAATGGGGAATCAACGATATCTAGTGCCTCCTGTAAATAATACATGGCTTGAGGCATTCTGGCAGATATTAGAATTTTAGGCACTAGAAGTTTTCCTAATTCTTGGCAGGTACGATCAGATAAAAACCTGTTGGCATCTAATAAAGTCCCGTCTATGTCTGTAGCAAAAAGTTGTATCATATTTCAAAGATAAATACTAAGCCCTTGGCTTGTAGAATTCCCTTCAAGTATTATCAACAGCTTCAAAATTTAAGTCATACAAAAACCAATAAAACAGCTTAATCACTGATTTTTAGAAGGTAGGTGGTTGATAAATTTACTAGAAGAAAATGAATGCTATATTTCGGAAAAAAAAGATAAAAAAGACTTGCCTATTCATAAATGAAAAGTATATTTGCATCCGCTAACGCAGAAATGTGAAAGCATCGTTCTATAAGAACACGGTCTGGTAGTTCAGCTGGTTAGAATACATGCCTGTCACGCATGGGGTCGCGGGTTCGAATCCCGTCCAGACCGCAATCTCGATTTAACGAGATGCAATTCAAGTTGTGTGTCCTCAGAAATACTTGAGGATTTTGAAGGTGTCATCAGACACTTTTTGAGAAGCTTTTCCAAACGGAGAGGCTTTTTTGTTTTAAATAAACCTTAGTTTTACGCCAACTCAACAACTTTGAAAACTGACCGCCTTTTCTTTATAGACGCCGTACGTGCTTTTGCTATCGTTATGATGATGCAAGGACACTTTGTAGACACCCTACTCGCGCCAGAATACAGAGACATGGACAGCTCCATTTTTCAGGTTTGGAGCTATTTTAGAGGAATAACGGCTCCTACGTTTTTCACTATTTCTGGAATCGTCTTTACCTATCTTTTAATGAAGTCCAAAAAAAAGGGACTGGCACCAGAGCGCATACGCAAGGGCTTGATGCGAGGCTTATTGCTTATCGCTATAGGCTATGGGCTTAGAGTCCCTATTTGGGACTGGCTTACGGGCACCTTCAACAATTCCTTTTTAATTGTTGATGTATTGCATTGTATAGGGCTTTCTATCATTATCACTGTAGGTATTTATTACCTGACTTTTAAGAAATCCTTGATCTTCTCTATACTCATGCTCGTGTTAGGCATTTCTATATTTATCATGGAACCTTGGTATAGAGATCTCGACACCAGTGGTATCCCCTTAGTATTTGCCAATTATTTAACCCAATCAAAGGGTTCTGTTTTCACCATTATACCTTGGTTAGGATATATGTCTATAGGAGCCTTTATCGCTTCCTTATTTTATCGCTATTTCGGAAGAGAAAAGTTCAAGCCTATTATTGTTTCTGCATTTATAATTGTGGGAACGGTATTGATCTATAATTCCTCTTATTTATTGATGAAACTTTATTATTGGAGCGATATACTACTTTTTAAGCAAGTAGCTTATTATAATTACTTATTCATCAGATTAGGTAATGTATTGATTTTACTAGGAATATTTTTTGCTTTAGAAAGGTTTTTAAAAAACCAACTGATTTTTAAAATAGGACAGAAAACACTTTCTATTTATATTATTCACTTTGTTCTTATTTATGGCAGCCTTACTGGATTTGGCTTATCCATCCTCTTAAGCAAATCGCTCAATCCCTACCAAGCGACTATAGGAGCTGTTTTTTTTGTAATTATCGTTTGTTTGATTTCCTTGTACGGTATTAAAACCAATGCTTTTATTTACAAAAAACTCAGAGGCTTCTTTAAGAGGTCCTAAAGAACTACTAGGAACATGTTAGGTTTTTTAGCCAAAGCCAATGTACTTAAGTATCCCTGAACTATAAATTTCCAGTTCATTACCTGCTCCTGCTTTATCGGATTACAAATACTGGTATTGCTTAGCACGAAGGAGACGCTCGAGCCAGCTGGGTGTAATGAATGTGATCTTACTCGTCCAATATTAAGATACCTACATCGAAAAAATAACGAAGTAAATGAGTAAGTTAGCATTGCCTATAACAGATGTCGAAAATTTTATCTACTGCCTAGAGGTAGTTCCTAATGCTGATGCTTCAGAAATAACAGAAGTAGTAAAAATACTTGAGGACATTGCTTTCAACCAAAACATAACCAGCATCTACAAAGCATGCGATACTATAGAGGGTCTAGAAGAAAGCCTAAGTTATTTACTTTACGACGATCATAATTTTAAAGATTATGAGATCATATATCTCGTTTTGCCAGGAGAAGCAAATAATGTCTTGATCAATGATTATTACTATAGTATGGAAGAGATCGCTGAGCTTTTTGAAGGGAAGTTAGAGGGTAAAGTCATCCATTTTGCTAATAAAAAGGTTTTAGACCTGTCTGATGAAGAGTCTCAATACTTTATTGATGTAACAGGTGCTCGAGCCGTTTCTGGATATGGATATCCTTCAGAAAGTATGTCCAGTGCCTTTACCATAGATCGCTTGTTTTTTAGCGAGTTTTATAAAAATGACGACCTTAAAGAAGTCGTCAAGCACATGTACGATCAACACAGTAAATTGTGTAGGTTGCTAGGTTTTAGATTGTATTATTAGCTACGATGGAATATTTATAGCTACCATTAATTATGTCAAGCTGTACAAGCTTGTCAACAAAAAAGCCCTTCATTTCTGAAGAGCTTTTAAGAATATGTGCGGATGACTCCTTAAAATCATTGATACCATGCTTACTTAAAAGAAGTTCAAAGACTTCTTTAATAAATAGTTCGCCTCGCTTTAATTCTGTAGCATAAAAAAAGGAAAGCTAAATATAACTTTCCTTTTCTCATAATACTACTCGCATTACAAATGCTTAACTTAATTCAAACGCGATGCAATCGCGCGCGACGTGGGTGTGTGGAGATTTTATTCGGTTATTCTTTTCTTCAAATCCATTCTTTCGTGTAATATTCGCGTTATCTCAACAAAATTTTTATTCAGAGCTCTGTAGAATATGATGTGTCGATTTGTTTTCATTCCTAGAAGTTGTTTTGAAATTCCATCATAGTTTTTTCCTAATTCTGGATGTTCAGCGATTTCTTCACAATTGGAAATTAATCCATCGTAGTATTTATCCGCTTGTTGTTCAGACCAAACCTCAAACGTGTAATCCCAAATCTTTGATAAATCCTCGACAGCTTTGTTGGTCAGTTTATATTCAGCCATTCAAGTGCTTTTTCGCTTTTAGAGATTCAAGATGTTTTTTTGGGTCAAAGCCGTGAGCTATTCCACTGTCAATTCCTTCTTGTATTGACATTTTTAAAGCAATAACTTTACTTTCTTCTTCCTCTAAAAGTCTCAATCCAGCACGAATTACTTCGCTAACGTTTTTAAACCTCCCTTCACTTATTCGACTTTGAATGAATTGGTCAAAATAATTTCCGAGTGATATTGATGTGTTTTTGTTCATTTAATTATAAATTTTATCAAAAATACCAAAAACTGGTATAAATGCAAAATTTTTATCAAATTGCAAATAACTCCTAATATGGAGCACTCACAGCGAGTGGCTATCATAAAAAAAGCCCTTCATTTCTGAAGAGCTTTTAAGAATATGTGCGGATGACAGGAACCTGCCTGCCAGAGGCACGACAGGCAGGTCGAACCTGCACGCCGTGAAATATTAATCTAATTCATCTCTTAGAATCCTAAGTTTTCTTTTACCTGTACCACTTTTCCAATACTTTTCTCTAAGTCGTGCTTCCTCTCTTGATGTTCCTACTACTTCTGAGTAAATTAATCGGAAAGGAGCATATGGAGCCGTAGTTTTATTGAGACCTTTATTATGTCTATTTAATCTTACTTCGAGTTCAGTAGAAAAACCCACATATATATAGTTTTTAGTAAGACTGGAAATTGCATAAACTTCATATATCATAACCCAATATAAAAAAAGCCCTTCATTTCTGAAGAGCTTTTAAGAATATGTGCGGATGACAGGAACCTGCCTGCCAGAGGCACGACAGGCAGGTCGAACCTGCACGCCGTGAAATATTAATCTAATTCATCTCTTAGAATCCTAAGTTTTCTTTTACCTGTACCACTTTTCCAATACTTTTCTCTAAGTCGTGCTTCCTCTCTTGATGTTCCTACTACTTCTGAGTAAATTAATCGGAAAGGAGCATATGGAGCCGTAGTTTTATTGAGACCTTTATTATGTCTATTTAATCTTACTTCGAGTTCAGTAGAAAAACCCACATATATATAGTTTTTAGTAAGACTGGAAATTGCATAAACTTCATATATCATAACCCAATATAAAAAAAGCCCTTCATTTCTGAAGAGCTTTTAAGAATATGTGCGGATGACAGGAATCGAACCTGCACGCCGTGAAGCACTAGATCCTAAGTCTAGCATGTCTACCAGTTCCATCACATCCGCTTACTAATAACCCCTATTTGGGACGGCAAATATACATACTTTTGACATATTACAAATTCTTTATCAAATAAAAATTACTCCTTTCTTATCTTTACCTCAAATACTATTTAAATGAATACGAAAGCTTATGTTGATCAACACAAAGATCGATTTATAAACGAACTCATAGACTTACTCAAAATTCCATCCATTAGTGCCGATCCTGCTTATAAAAATGACGTGATCAAAACTAGCGCTCTCATAAAAACTTCTCTTGAAAAAGCCGGTTGTGATCATGTAGAAATATGTGAAACACCAGGCTACCCTATTGTTTACGGGGAGAAGATCATTGACCCTAACTTACCTACAGTTCTTGTTTATGGCCATTACGATGTACAACCACCAGATCCTATCAATTTATGGGACAGCCCACCTTTTGAGCCGGTGATTAAAAAAACAGCCCTTCATCCAGACGGAGCCATATTTGCTCGTGGTGCTTGTGATGACAAAGGACAAATGTACATGCACGTAAAAGCTATGGAATACATGACGGCAAATAACGAGCTGCCTTGTAATGTTAAGTTCATGATTGAAGGGGAAGAAGAAGTGGGAAGCGAGTCCTTAGGCTGGTTTCTAGAACGCAATAGAGAAAAACTAGCTAACGACGTGATCTTGATTTCTGATACAGGCATGATCTCTAAAGACGTCCCTAGCATCACCACAGGACTGCGTGGTTTAAGCTATGTAGAAGTGGAAGTAACTGGACCTAATCGCGACTTGCACTCCGGACTTTATGGAGGTGCGGTAGCAAATCCTATCAATGTATTGTGCGACATGATCGCGCAACTGCATGATGATAATCATCACATCACTATTCCAGGGTTCTATGATAAAGTAGAAGAACTCAGTAAAGAAGAACGTGCCGAAATGGCCAAAGCGCCATTCTCTCAAGAAGCCTACAACAAAGCCCTAGACATCGCTGAAGAACATGGTGAAAAAGGGTATACCACTAACGAACGCAATAGCATTAGGCCTACCCTAGACGTGAATGGGATTTGGGGCGGCTATACCGGTGAAGGTGCCAAAACCGTAATCGCCAGTAAAGCTTATGCAAAAATATCCATGCGACTGGTTCCCGACCAAAACTGGCATGAGATCACCGAGTTGTTCCAGAAACACTTTGAAAACATCGCACCAGCAAGCGTCACCGTTAAAGTAACACCTCATCATGGTGGAACGGCTTATGTGACGCCTATTGATAGTCTGGGCTATAAAGCGGCAAGCGCAGCCTATGAAGATACCTTTGGCAAGACGCCTATCCCACAGCGCAGTGGTGGCTCAATTCCTATCGTAGCATTATTTGAAAAAGAACTGGATTCTAAGTCTATACTTATGGGATTTGGGCTGGATAGCGATGCCATCCACTCGCCTAACGAGCATTTCGGAATCTGGAATTACTTGAAAGGAATTGAAACGATTCCTCATTTTTACAAGCATTTTACCGAGATGAGTAAGTAATTTTTTTAGCAATGGAGCAGCTGTATGATAGCGTTTAATTTACAGGCTCCACTATAAATTTAGAAAGTTCCATTCAATAAAGAATGGAACTTTTTTTTGGGCAGTTCACTAGAGAATTCATTTCGCTACCTCTCCAAGAATTCTCTAATGACCGTGCTTTCCGCTCTATCTTTTATTCCGCTTTGGCTTCATAAAAGGATGCCGCTGCAATCACTACTGCTGAGCAACATGTTATATGTTGTGATTTATTTTAAAGTTCTGGTTTTTTTACCAAATCGCTTTCGCGAAAGCGAAAAAAAACTTAAAAACATCATATCCAGCAGTTTAAAATATTATACAATAGCAGTTCCTAATCTTCATTTTACTTTTATGTTGACTTTTTAATGCTCTACACTTGTAGAATTGAAATATTGTTCTACATTTGTAGATGTAGTTCTAAATTTATAGAGATGAAATTATCCAAATCAGAGGAAGAATTGATGAATGTGCTGTGGGAACAAAAAAAAGCATTTATGAAAGATTTGCTGGACGCCTATCCAGAACCTAAACCAGCAAACACCACCATCGCCACCATGCTTAAACGCATGACAGATAAAGGTTTTGTAGGTTATGAACTCTTCGGTAAAAGCCGAGAGTATTACCCACTAGTAGAAAAGAGCGTGTATTTTTCAAAACATGTCAATGGTCTGATTAAAAATTTCTTCAATGACAGCTCTGCACAATTTGCTTCTTTCTTTACTAAAGAAACCGATTTAAGTAAAGAAGAACTGGAAGAATTGAGAAAGATCATAGACCGTCAAATTGAAAATAAGTAATCATGGAACATTTCTTAATCAATTCTTCTGTTTGTCTTTTTGTTCTCTGGCTGGCGTATAAGTTATTGCTAGAAAATACGTCCTGGCATGCCTTTAAAAGATGGTATTTACTTGGTGCGTTAATGGGTTCCATATGTATTCCTTTTATAGTGGTAGAAACGATTGTGATTCCTATTCAAGAAACGCCTTTTGCAGCTTATGAGTTAAATATGGCAGAGACTGGGATGCAAGAACCTGCTTTGGAAGTAAATTGGTGGTATGTCCTACTTGGCGTTTATGCCATAGGTCTTGCGATCATGATATGGAGATTTGGTAACAACTTGAACTCCTTTAGAATCCAACAAGAAGACGAAATCAGTTCCTACAAATCCTACCAGCTTATACTGCGCCATCAACTTACCATACCTCATTCCTTTCTTAAACGCATTTTTGTCTCTAAAAAAGACCATGAATCTAGCAAAATTCCTACTGTAATTCTAGAGCATGAAAAAGCACATCTAGATCAAAAGCACTCGCTGGACATCTTGTTTATTGAACTGCTTATGATTTTGTTTTGGTTCAATCCGCTGTTATATCTCATTAGGTATTCTATGAAATTGAATCATGAATTCCTTGCAGATCGATCTGTTTTAAATCAAGGTATTTCTACTACAGCCTACCAACAACTATTATTAGACCACGCCACGATCAGTTACCAACAAGCCATGGCCAACACCTTTACTTTTCCCATCATTAAAAAAAGATTTCAAATTATGAAAACACATACCTCACCTGTAAGCCTGGTCTTAAGAAGCCTAGCACTTATTCCTGTTCTTGCATTACTCGTTATGAGTTGTGGTAAAGAAGAAACAGAATTTCAAGAAATAGAGGAAATCATTGAAGTTGTTGAAGAAGAACAAACAGCTAACCGTAAAATAATTGCTGTGGACCCATCAGATCCAGAAGGTCGTATTATGATCAAAGGTGAACCACATACCTATAAGATCAACGGCGATCAAATAGACATTTATAACCAAAATGGTGAATTACAAGATTTTGAAAGTCAAGGATACGATGTTGTAAAAGCAGAGGAGATCATTGAAGTGGTTGAAGTACTCGAGAATCTGACCTCAAAAGATATTGAGGAGTATAATTTTCTAGCTAGGCGACACCAAGAGTTTATTAAAGAGAAGGGGCATATCGTACTTTATAATGAAGACACAAAACGCATGCAACTCATTATTAATTCTATGAATGAAAAACAACGTGCTGAAAATGAACCATGGCCGTATTTAAACTGGGAAAATGATATTAGAGCAGGTCAAATCCCACCGCCACTGCCACCAGCAGCTCCGTCTAGCGATTTTGGATACATCAAAGTAGATGGAAAGATCCAGTATTATACTGTAAAAGGAAATGATAAAGTCTTTTATGATCAATGGGGAAGTAAAATTGACGTTAAAGGAAAGACTTTAGAATATATTAAAGAAGAAGACCTTCCGCCGCCACCGCCACCGGCGAGTCCTTTAGATTATATTGAAAATGCGGGTGATAACATCCACTACTACATTGATGGTGTAAAAGTTAATGCTGCAAAAGCAAAGGCGTTTATCCAAAAGAACGGAAACAATGGCGTGCAAATCATGCCGGTAAATGGAGTGAATTCGTTGAAAATGTACACCAAGTCCAATGATAAAAGAGTAGGCTTGCAAAGTGGATCGCAGAAAGATATAGCGAAGACTTTAGCATATGCTCCTACAGGAAGTGCCGAAACAGTGAATCCTACTAGAACTAATTTTGTCGGTGACCCCATCGATGTCATTAACATCAACAGAGAAAAATATGTGTATTACGTAGATGGACATATTTTGAATTACCAAGAAGCCTTATTAATAGTCGCAAAAAATGAACATTGGAATGTCTATTTAGACAACATAAATAACAAAGCTGCTATGATGATCAACACCTATGATGTGATCGTAGGTCCAGAGGAAATTCAAAAACGCGGCTGTTAATTCCAATGCATCCCAAAGGCTAAAATACCTCATCCTTTATCATTTTTCAACAAAAGCCGTGTAACCATGGCTTTTGTTCGTTCCAACCCTATCGACCAGCTACGAGAATGTCTAAAGCCGACTCCGCTTTGCAGCGGAATGAACGTATGGATTTGAACTCGAAATCGAATTCAAATTTAAGTTGAAGTTGAAGTTGAAAACTGTAACAATTCTATGCATTTGACGTTTATTAAGTTACAATCCCTTTCTAAACCATTCTTATGCAATCTTTTTTTATCTTTTGCAGCGGCGCTGATGCTCCAATGCTTGACGAGTGCAATGCTGGCGAGCGTAATAAGTATGCTGGAATAGGCGCCACCGTTTTCTTTACCGCATTAATGGCATTTTTTGCTGCGAGTTATGCCTTATATACCGTTTTTGACAACTACTGGATGGCTATTGCTTTTGGCCTTGTATGGGGATTATTGATCTTTAATCTGGATCGCTATATTGTTTCTACACTGAAGAAAAGCGATCGTAAAATCAACGAGTTTTGGCAAGCGCTCCCACGTATTGTTTTGGCAATTATTATTGCTGTGGTGATTTCAAAACCTTTGGAATTGAAGATTTTTGAAAAAGAGATCGATCAGGTGTTACTGGAAGAGAAAAATGCGATGACCTTAGAAAATCAAGAGCAAGTAGGTGCGTTATTTGCTGTTGAGGAGTCCGCTTTCGCGAAAGCGATACAAGAATTAAAATCTGAAATCAACACAAAAAAAGCCGAAGTAGACGCCCTGTACACCACCTACATTACAGAAGCTGAAGGAACATCGGGAACCAATAAATTAGGAAAAGGGCCTGTCTATAAAGAAAAACGAGAAAAACACGACGCCGCACTGGCCGATTTTAAAGAATTGACAAGCATTAATACGGAGAAAATAGCAGCCATAGAACTCCAACTAGCCGACTTAAAGACTCGTGAGACCACACAGCTTGCAGCATCCCAACCCATTATCGAAGATTTTGACGGATTGATGGCCCGCATTGAGGCATTGAACCAATTGCCTTTTATCACCTCATTCTTTATCTTCTTGCTCTTTCTAGCCATAGAGACCTCCCCTATAATTGCCAAATTAATAGCACCACGAGGAGCATATGATTACAAATTTGCAGAACGCGAGGACCGGATTCTATCTTGGGTCCTCCAGCAAAAACAACAGCAAAGCATACTCGTGCAAACCGACAAAGAGCTCAACAACCGAGTCTATAAAGACATCGCAGATGAGGACGAGCTCTACGCCTACAAAAAGAAAATAGCCAGAGACCTCCTACAAAAACAAGCCGATGCTTTTTACAACAAGCAAAAAGGGGTTTTGGGGTAAAGGATTTCAGATGAACGATTGAAGATTTTTGATTTTTCCGCTTCTTTCCCCAACCCTAAAGGGTGGAAGCTACTTCTATTCCATCGTCATGCCGCACTTGATGCAAAACCTGTTGGTCTCTTGTCATTCCGCACTTGATGCGCCATCTATTTGTTTCTTGTCATTCCGCTGCAGAGCGGAATCGGATGTTACTATCTCTATTTCTTCAACACCGCGACACCCATCTCACAAACACCACAACACCCATCCCAACCTTCCCTCGAGGGAAGGAGTTTTCGAGTTCGAGTTCGATTTGATTTTGATTTTGATTTTGATTTTAGTTTTGTTTTCCGCTTCTTTCCCCAACCCTAAAGGGTGGAAAGCTACTTCTATTCCATCGTCATTCCGCACTTGATGCGCAATCTGTTTGTTTCTTGTCATTCCGCTGCAGAGCGGAATCGGATGTTACTATCTCTATTTCTTCAACACCGCGACACCCATCTCACAAACACCACAACACCCATCCCAACCTTCCCTCAAGGGAAGGAGTTTTCAAGTTCGAGTTCGAGTTCAATTTCGAGTTCATTTTACCGCTTCTTTCCCCAACCCTAAAGGGTGGAAGCTACTTCTATTCCATCGTCATGCCGCACTTGATGAAAAACCTGTTGGTCTCTTGCCATTCCGCACTTAATGCGCCATCTATTTGTTTCTTGTCATTCCGCTGCAGAGCGGAATCGGATGTTACTATCTCTATTTCTTCAACACCGCGACACCCATCTCACAAACACCACAACACCCATCCCAACCTTCCCTCGAGGGAAGGAGTTTTCGAGTTCGAGGTCGAGTTCAAGTTCGAGTTCAATTTCTTTAAACGATCCACCCATTTTCTCTGGCATGAGCAACGGCTTCAGCCGACTCTTTAATAAGCAACATAGGGCAAATAGTAAAAGAATCTGCTATAGATTGTACACGTTTCATTTTCTTTTTGTGGTCTACAGACCTCAAATAAATAGCCATAATGCGCTCTGGAAATTGCTGTGCCACCTTTTTGTAATACACCACATCATGTTCACCACTATCCCCTATAAGTATAAACCTCATTTGTGGGTAATGTTTAAGAATATTGATGAGCTCATTCTCCTTATGTGGCGTTTTTAGTTTAGGCGTTCGATCCCATGGAGTAGGGAAATCTCGAAGCAAAATAGGACCTTTAGGAAAACCGTGAAAGTCTAGAAATTTCTCTAAATACTTATATAAATTCCAAGGACTATTGCTTAAATAGAACATGGGGTTTTGACCTTTAGAAGAAGGGCCGCAATGCAACAACTGGTAAAAGCTGGCAGCTCCATGTAAAGGCAGCCTGCGATCATAATTTTTAAAAAAAGTATTAAAGGCTACTCGTAATTTCAGAAAACTGGTCACACCTGTATGCATGATGGTGTCGTCTATATCGCTTATAACACCATAAGCCACATCTTTTAAGGGTACTAAAGTCTCTCCTATAAACCTGTTTACTTTCAGGCGCTTTTGTTGTTTTGCTTTGGCAAAAGCGGCATTATCCTCATCAAAACTTACTTTAACGGGCAAATAGCCTTCTTTATCAGTGAGCTCGTGCAAATCAAAATCAGTTTTAAGATCAAAGAGAAAATAGCCTTCGTGATCTGCTCTTACCTCAAATAATTTCCCGTTAGAAAGGCGAAGTTTTACATGAGCATTTCTAATCTCGTCTGTGGCAAAAGTACGCCAAGTGTTGCGCAAGGTTTGGTAAAGTGTTTGCTGCTCATAATGTTTTAAAGGCTGGTCTTCCAAGGCACGACCACGTATGTACAAGTGATTTCCAGCACTATACGTGCGATAAATATCAAGAATCCACGGATCGCGTTTAAAGATTGCCATAACGTGAAAATAATGGATTTTAACGAACTGTTTTCAGGAATCCATGTTAATAAATTTCTAGGTATTTAATCTTTAGACCGCATTTGCCTTAAGGCATACCAAATGGCCATTAAAAACAAAAAGCCAAACCATATAAAACTACGGTCCTGCTCGCCATCGGCTATTTTATAACCTATGATAGAAAGACTGATCATGCACATGGCGATCAGAAATTTATAAAACCATTTTGGGATCATGTGAATAGGTGATTAGGTGATTAGGTGGATAATAGAATTTGTGCTGTAGTAACACAACTTTATTTAAAAATTTATGATTTCAAAGAAAAACTTGTAACCCTTTCAACAACTTCTCCTCAGGTGGAAGAATCTCCATATTATCCCAGATACCAGTTTCTAAAGTTAGCGCATATTCTTGTGGGAGGTGGTGCTTCTTCATCTCCTCTATAGCAGTAAGGTAATCGTAAGACACTGGAATATGCTCGTATTCAAAACCATTTGCATCATCTAAAATCATGGCCCAAGTATCGCTATTTCCATCATTTGCCGGCATACCTATTACGCCTGGATTGAGCCAAAGGTGATCCTTTTGTTGATCTATAAATGGCAAACCACAGTGTCCTGCTATAATAACATCTGCCTCTAATGATGCTAGACTGGCTTGTTTTTCTTTCCAGTCGGTAGATTTAAATACTAATTGAGCAACCTGATCGTAGCTTCCATGAACCACGCCTATTTTTTTCCCAGCGTACTCCAATATGATATGATCTGGTAGGGACTTGAAAAAGTCTCTGGTGTTGGTGTGTAAGTTCGCTTTCGCGAAAGCGTACCAAATCTCACTAAATCCATCACAACGAGAGCCCGTGGTAAAATCACAACCACAGTCGTCTTCATCATCTCGCAATTGGATCTCTACATTCCCTAAAATACTGTGTACTCTCCATTTTTTAAACGTATCCAACGTCTCTTGCGGCTGTCCGCAATAACCGATGATATCACCCGTACAAATACAATTTTCTGGCGGAATACCCTTTTCTTGCGCAATTTGTATCAGACTGGAAAGCGCCTGTAAATTGCTGTAAATCCCTCCAAAAAGAAGCATTTTCCCCGATTTTTCACCTAAATCTATGATTTTTTTATCCATATTGGTATTAAGTATAATAGGAAACTCGTAAGTATTCCATAAACATTGATCCATAAAAGGGACGCATATTTTCCTGTGGTGAATAGCAAACTTTGTGGGAAGTATTCAAAAATGAGCAATCCGCCAAAAATCAACCCGCAAAATACGGACAAAAAATAACTGATTTGTGGCGCTTTCATTTTCCATAATATAAATACTGGGGTAAGTCCTATCACCATGGTGCCGCTTATAGTAGTAGCACTTAAAATCTCGGCATTTAAAAATACAGGGATGGTACCTAAAACAGCAATAAAAACCATCATGAGTCTACCAAATCTAACTGTTTTTCCCCATCTTAAATCCAGAGTCAGTAATTTTGAAAAACTAGAAAAGGTGCTGTCTAGCGTACTTGCCGCACTGGTAATCATTATAAAGTTGATGATCAGTAATAAAACAACGCCTAGTTTTTTAGCTACCTCAACAGCGGCTTGCCCTTTTAATCCTGCTTGTTGCGCGTATACCCCTACCAAACTAAAAAGAACAATACAAACACCTCCTAAAACAGCGGCCCATAAAAAGCTTTTACGAGTCACTTTAGGACTTGTAATAAATCCTCTGTCGGTCAATACCGGATCGTGAAAAGGATAACTAAAACTTTGTAAAATAGCGGCAAAAAACAAGTTCAACCCCAGTTCCATAGACCAAGTTCCAGAGCTGATCATTTCAGCAGCTTGTACCTCAGGCTCTGCAAAGATCACGGCTAGAATGATGATCAGTAACACAGAGAACAACACCATTTGAATCAGATCTGTAAAAATAGAACTGCTTAACCCTCCTTTTAACGCATAGGCAAGAGTCAATAATGTAAAAACTACAATAGCTGCATAATAAGCCGTACTTCCCATCTCGCCAAAATAGGTTCCGATCACCATCGTATTGGACCAGACTTCATTGAACAATCTGAAACTGATTAAAATAGAGAACAAACCAACAGCTCTTCTACCGTATTTATCGGTTAAAAAATGATGGATGCTCGTATAACCACCTTGAGTACGCAGCTGATAAATAATAACTCCAGCAACAGCAAAGGACAAATAATAACCTGCATAAGCCACCCCGCCTACAAGACCAAACTCTAATCCTAAATTTGCCGCATTGGTAATGCTTTTGGCAAATATCCAAGAGATGATCAAGCTTCCAGTAAGCATGACCATAGAAGGCTGCTTCCCTCGATGCTGCGCCTTAAAAAAAGTGGCTGCATCTTTAGCATAGGGCGACAGTATGAAAAAGATCACACTACTAGCAATGATGAGCAACCATTGTAAAGTTGCTATTTGGGTTAAAAATTCTAACATTCTGTTCGTTTAATTCTTGTCATTCCGCTCTTGATGCGCTATCTATTTGTTTCTTGTCATTCCGCTGCAGAGCGGAATCGGATGTTACTATCTCTATTTCTTCAACACCGCGACACCCATATCACAAACACCACAACACCCATCCCTACCTTCCCTCAAGGGAAGGGGTTTTACTCCTTTTTTCAAGTTCGAGTTCGAGTTCGAGTTCATCTTCACCTATTCATCCCACCATACTGGTACATTGATATCGTTGTCATTGGTAGCAGCTGCGGCGACATTATAATTATCGGCATTAAGAGATGCTTCCTCTGCAGGATAAGGCATTCTTACGGGAATCAGGTCGTTATTAAAACTGGCGGATACGGTTTTTAATGCTGGGAAACCGGTACGTCGGTACTCGATCCATCCTTCATAGCCATTGATCACACTAGCAATCCATTTTTGAGTGATGATTTGCTCTATAGGGTCGTTAGCGTTTGCTGCGTAAGCGGCATCAGTGGTTAAATAGTTTGCTGGCAGGGGCGTGTTCCAGTATTCGTAAGCTTGGGTCACTCCTGTTTCATAAAGCGTTTGCGCTGGAGCTGTGATCAATCCTTTTTCGGCAGCTTCAGCAAGAATAAAGTTGGTTTCCCATGCTGTCATATAATTGGCGTCTAAAATCCCTGTGTTTTCTCTAAAAATAGTTCCCGCAAGAGAGTAATCGGCTAAAGTTACTGAAGTAGAAGAAGCATCGATACCGTTTATTAGTCCATTAAAATCTTCCCCATTTGCATTGTTCCCTCTAGCTCTAAAAAGCACCTCAATACGTTGGTCGTTTAATGCTTCTAGCACTTCTTCCATGGTTTCGCTCATGACAAAGTTGTTAAAATCTCCAGCCCTCAATCGCGCCATACGAAAGTTGTTGGGCTCTGAATCCGAGAAATGAAATACCGCATTTTGACTGTTTGAACTGATGTAATTTTGGTGGTCATACAATGCCTGTAAACGTGCGCTCACATTCTCTTTTGCAGAGATGCGCATCAAGGCTTTAATCTTTAAACTATTTGCAAACCGCACCCATGCATCCAGATCTCCTTGGAATAACACATCTCCTTGGAGAGCAATAGAACTGCTGTAATTCTCAATGGCAGCGATTCCTTGATCTAGGTTATCTAGAATTCCACCTGGTTGTAAATAGATATCTTCTTGAAGATCGTATGCAGGCTCTACAATTCCTTCTAGTCCTCTGAAGGCTTCAGAATAAGGTACATCCCCAAAAATATCTGTCAATCCAGCAGTCATATAAGCTTTAAAGATCAAGGCTGGACCTTCATAAACGGCAAAGGCAGGTGTTGCTCTGGATTGATTGATGATGATCTGATTGTCTCTTAAATTTCTATAGAAAATAGGCCAAGGATTTCCACCCAATTGCGGACTTTTCAACGCATGTCTATCAAATAAGTTAAAGTCTAATGCGGTCATGTGCTGACTTAACAAGCTCCCTGCGACAAAACCTTCATAGGACATCTCTTCTCCGTAATTATAGATCACCTGTCGCAACAAAAGACCAGGCTGCACACTAACAGGAGCATTAGGATTGGTGTTGATTTCTTCAAAATCGTTGGTACAGGAACTAATTCCTATGGCGAATACAATAGATAGTATTGTAAATATTATTATTATTTTCATTTTGTAATTTTTATTTTCCGCTTCTTTCCCCAGCCCTAAAGGGTGGAAGCTATTCTTTTAATTGTCATTCCACACTTGATGCGGAATCTATTTGTTTCTTGTCATTCCGCTGCAGAGCGGAATCGGATGTTACTATCTCTATTTCTTCAACACCGCGACACCCATCTCACAAACATCCCAACACCCATCCCTACCTTCCCTCAAGGGAAGGGGTTTTCAAGTTCAAATTCGATTTGGTTTTGATTTTGATTTTGATTTTGATTTTAGTTTTATTTTTTTTTATTTACCACTTCTTTCCCCAGCCCTAAAGGGTGGAAGCTATTCTTTTAATTGTCATTCCACACTTGATGCGCCATCTATTTGTTTGTTGTCATTCCGCTGCAGAGCGGAATCGGATGTTACTATCTCTATTTCTTCAACACCGCGACACCCATCTCACAAACACCACAACACCCATCCCAACCTTCCCTAGAGGGAAGGGGTTTTCAAGTTCAAATTCGATTTGGTTTTGATTTTGATTTTGATTTTGATTTTAGTTTTATTTTTATTTTTATTTACCACTTCTTTCCCCAACCCTAAAGGGTGGAAGCTTGTTTTATTCAATCGTCATTCCGCTCTTGATGCGGAATCTGTTTGTTTCTTGTCATTCCGCTGCAGAGCGGAATCGGATGTTACTATCTCTATTTCTTCAACACCACAACACCCATCTCATCAAAACCGCAACACCCATCCCAGCCTTCCCTCAAGGGAAGGAGTTTTCAAGTTCAAATTCGATTTGGTTTTGATTTTGATTTTGATTTTAGTTTTATTTTTTTTATTTACCGCTTCTTTCCCCAGCCCTAAAGGGTGGAAGCTATTCTTTTAATTGTCATTCCGCTCTTGATGCGGAATCTGTTTGTTTCTTGTCATTCCGCTGCAGAGCGGAATCGGATGTTACTATCTCTATTTCTTCAACACCACAACACCCATCTCATCAAAACCGCAACACCCATCCCAGCCTTCCCTCAAGGGAAGGAGTTTCACTCCTTTTTTCAAGTTCAAGTTCAAGTTCGAATTCGAGTTCATTTTTATTTTACCGCTTCTTTCCCCAGCCCTAAAGGGTGGAAGCTATTCTTTTAATTGTCATTCCACACTTGATGCGGAATCTATTTGTTTCTTGTCATTCCGCTGCAGAGCAGAATCGGATGTTACTATCTCTATTTCTTCAACACCGCGACACCCATCTCACAAACACCACAACACCCATCCCAACCTTCCCTCAAGGGAAGGGGTTTTCAAGTTCAAATTCGATTTGGTTTTGATTTTGATTTTGATTTTGATTTTAGTTTTATTTTTTTTTATTTACCGCTTCTTTCCCCAGCCCTAAAGGGTGGAAGCTATTCTTTTAATCGTCATTCCGCACTTGATGCGCCATCTATTTGTTTCTTGTCATTCCGCTGCAGAGCGGAATCGGATGTTACTATCTCTATTTCTTCAACACCGCGACACCCATCTCACAAACATCCCAACACCCATCCCAACCTTCCCTAGAGGGAAGGAGTTTTCAAATTCGAATTCATTTTCGAGTTCAAGTTCGAGTTCGAATTTGAGTTCGAATTCGAGTTCGAGTTCGAGTTCAAGTTCAAATTCAAGTTCTCAAAACTGTATCCCGGCTTTAACCCCTATACTTCTTGTTGACGCATAGGACATATCTTCCACGCCGTTGATAAATCCTTGTCCTTGCACAGCCAGCTGCTCTGGATCAAAATGTGGAATCTCACTGAAAGCAAACAGGTTCCTACCTATCAATGAAACTCTCATTTGCGCTCCATCATCAAACAGTCCCAACGCCCCTTTATTCAGATCAAAACTATAACCTACGGAGAACTGACGTAATTTTAAATAACTCGCATCATACACATTATTCTCTTCGTGGTTGCGGTCGTAAAACTGGCGGTAATAGCTCTCTGCACTAACTGCGGTAGTATTTGAAACATAAGTAGGATTTGCTGAGCTTCCCGTATTGATCACACCGTTTGCAACGATTCCTCCATCTGGTCTGTAAGCTGTCTCAGCAAGCTGTCCCCCTACAGCTCCCAGAGCGAGCGTTCTTGAAACGATAATCCCTCCTTGCCTCCAGTCCAATAAGAAAGAAGCATCCCAATTTTTATAGGTAAATGAATTATTGAAACCCATGGTAAAATCGGCATTGTAGTTTCCTAATTTCCTCAAATCAGGATCGGCTATAAAACGTCCTTCTGATGTGAGTACAAAATCTCCATTTTCATTTCGCAAATAACCAGTTCCATAAAGATCTCCTATTCGGCCACCTTCTTCTACTTGATGCCATACGGTTTGGTCCTGACTGTCATATACTCTGGAATAAGCTAGTGTTAATCGTCCCTCGTCTTGAGGCAAGTCTTCTACGACAGCACGGTTAGTAGCAAAGTTGACGGTAGCACTCCACTCAAAATCAGTGGTTCTTATAGGAATGGCATTGAAGACCACTTCAAAACCTTTGTTTCTTACCGCACCTGCATTGACAACTTGCTGACTAAAGCCTGAAGCGATACCTATAGGTAATGAAAGAATTTGATCTTTAGTTAAGGCGTTGTAATAGGTAACATCTAGATGAAGGCGTTGTTTCAAAAACCTTATATCAAATCCCAGCTCCACACTTGATGTCAACTCTGGTCTTAAATTTTGATTGGGAATAAAGTCTTGATTGCTAAAAGTAGGTTGCGAGTTCACATTTGTTTGTGCAATAAAAGTTCCTTGAGTTTGGTATGGGTTGGTATCATTACCCACTTGCGCATAACTGGCTCTGATCTTGGCAAAGTCAATCGCATTAGGCAAATTCACTACATTGCTCAAAATAAAACTTGTAGAAACGGAAGGGTAGAAAAAGGATGTATTAGCAGCACTAAAAGGTGTCGCTAGTGCGCTGGACCAATCGTTACGAGCGGTTGCCTCTAGATAAAGGAAATTTTTATAGCCTGCTTTGGCAAAGACATATAAGCTATTGATACGCTTCTCACTTCTAAAGCCAAAACTCTCTATAGGACTGGCCGCATTATTCAAAGAAAAAATACCAGGTTGCGCCAGACTGGTGGTTTGCACTTGTGTGGTGGACCCGGTTTGTGATAATCGATTACCTCCTAAACTTGCATCAAAATTGATCGCTCCCAACTGCTTTTTATAGTTCAATAGGAAGTCGGTATTGATCTCTCTATAAAATACATCGTGCTCTGCATAGGCTCCGTTTCTAAACCTATTAGTAGAAAAATTACGGATCAACCTTCGTTTTTCATTACTGTAATCCATTCCTGTTCGTAGCGTTGCGGTTAGCTCTGGGGTTAGCTTTCGCGAAAGCGAGACATTTCCAAACAATCGATCACGACCAAAACTATTGCGGTTTTCCTGCAGTATAAAATACGGGTTATCAAAAAAGGTGTAATTAAAAGAATACTGCTGCACGCCTTCCAACCCTGGCTGCCAGTAATTTCTCAAATTGTCCATATTTAAAGATCGCGGACCCCAAGCGACCAGTGAATAATTTACATTTTCACTTCCATATCCGTTTGATGGACGGTTTCCAGAAGCACTATTGACATAGTTGACACTGGACCGGATTTTGGTTTTATCGTTAGGCGTAAAGTTCAATTTTGCAGCTACCGTTTGTCGATCCAAATCCACACCAGGAATGATGCTCTCACTGCGCAAATCGGTAAAGCTCAAACGGTAATTTCCAGTTTCAAAACCATCTGTAATCGCTATATTATTGATTGCTGTATAACCCGTATGGTAAAAATTCTTAAGGTTGTCAGGATTGCTGTTAAAAGGGGTCGCTGTAATGGGCAAACCACTGTATAAGGACGTATCTCCACCACGTACCGTCGATCCATCGGGTAAGGTCACCGGACTATCAAATTGGGGGATCAAAATTCCTTGATCCAGTCGTGGACCCCAAGAATAGCTGATGTTGTCGTTGACACCACCGCCTAGACCGTCTACATATTCAAACTGACCGCTGTTTCCTTGGCCGTATTCATTTTGAAATTCTGGTAATTGAAACGCACTATCCACAAAGAAGCTCGTGTTATAGGAAATACCCATTCCCCTAGTTCTACCTCCATTTTTAGTTTCTATAATGATCGCACCATTTGCTGCACGAGTTCCATAAAGAGCAGCAGCGGCTGGACCTTTAAGAACAGAAACACTTTCAATATCGTCTTGATTCACTTCTCCTGCACCATTTCCAAAATCGACTTCTTGAAAACCAGCTGCTGCCTCATTAGAAAAGTTGAAAACAGTATTGTTATTTATAGGGGTGCCATCCACAATAAACAGCGGATTGTTATTAGAAAAACTGGCTTCACCTCTTATGGTAATTTTTGAAGAAGATCCCACCCCTGTTGCACCAGGAGTTACTGTGATTCCAGCAATTTTACCTTGTAGATTATCGACCAGGTTGACTGATTTTACTTCTTGAATTTGTTCAGAACCTATCGTTTGAACTGCATATCCTAATTCTCGCTCTTTACGTTTAACCCCTAGTGCGGTAACAACTACAGCTTCTAGTTGATCTCCTTCTTCAAGAGTCAGGTTAATAATCACCTCATCTCCAACAGGAATTACAGCCGTTTGATACCCTATATAAGAACATACCAGTACGGCATCATTTGCAACTGTTAAGCTATAAAAACCATTAACATCTGTGGTAGTTCCGTTTGAAGTACCCCGCTCCGTCACATTTGCAAAAGCGATGGGATGGCCAGCAGTATCGCTAACTGTTCCCGTAATAGAAATTTGAGCTGCTCCTATACAACTGCATAGAAGTAGCATGAATAGAGTAATTCTCTTCATGTAAAAGTTTAAAAAAATGATTGAAATACCAGTAAAGGCTTAAGCTTTAGATCAAGCTGCCTTTGGGGATCCTTTGTTTAATGGCTTTGAAAAAAGAATATAAGATGCTGATTCTTTCAGGTGTTTGTAAGTATTCCGCTTTCGCGAAAGCCCTATTAAAAGCAGTCTTATAATCGCATCACGGGCATCTTTACCGGATAGGAAATCTTGCAAATCTTGCTCCGTGTCTATATCGGCTAGGGGTTCTAAAACGAGTACGTTTTGGTTTTGTGAAGCTTGGTAGTTGTGAAAAGCATGAGCCAAACCTGACGACTGCCAAGGCAATGCTCCGAAAGAAACTTCATCAAAACCATTTTTCTGCAACCCTATCAAATACAGGCCACCGTCAAGGGACATTCCGTTTACCGCTGTACCCTTTTTCAATGCTACTGCCGCATCTTGAATAAGTGAACGGGTCAACAAAGGGGTATCATTACCCAGACAGATCACCGACTCATATCCTTTATCAAAAACCTCTTGTATGGAATTGGAAAGTCGTTCTCCAAAATTTAAACCGTACTGCTCCTGTTCTGTAAAATGAAAATAATCAATACCAGTAGATTTCACGGTTTGCATCACTCGGGTATTCAACACCTCCATAACGCCACTATGATGAGCCAGTTTTTTATGCAACGCATCTGCCTTTGCAGTTTGTGCAAAGAGAAGAATGGCGGTATTTGAAACTTGTTTTTTGATACGTATATATTAAGCAACCACTCCTTGGCAACTGCTTCCTGCTCCAGCGGTACAGCCGTAACAGTGTTGCGAAATTTGAATGGTACGATCGTTTAATAAATCTTCATTATAATCCTTAATGTGTTGGATCTTGTTAGCAACTTTAAGGTCCAACATCTGATTGAAATCACAATCGTACAGCCAGCCATCCCATGAAATAGAAATGGTGTTTTTACACATCAGGTTTTCTACTGCTGCTGGATTATATGCTTCTACAAGAGCATACATATAATCTTCATAATTCTCGCTTGCCACTAAGTAGTCTAAGAAACGTGCGATCGGCAAATTGGTGATGGCAAAAAGGCTGTGGAACTGGATATCAAAATCTGCTAACAAAGCCGCTTTCATTTCCTTTTCCATACTTGCTTGATTTCCTGGCAAATAAGCCCCGTTAGGATTGTAAACTAAGTCGAGCTTTAAGTCGCTGCCTGGCATTCCGTAACCGCGTTCATTGAGTTCTTGTAATGCCTTTATGGACTTATCAAAAACACCATCACCACGTTGTTTGTCTGTTTTTCCTTTGGTCCAATGCGGCATGGAAGAAACCACGTGAATGTTATGCTTCTTAAAGAAATCTGGTAAGTCGTGGTATTTAGGATTTGCTCTTATGATCGTTAAATTAGAACGAACGATAAAGTCTTTGATTCCGGCATCTGCAGCTTGTTCAACAAACCATCTGAAATCTGGATTCATTTCTGGCGCCCCACCGGTAAGATCTAAGGTGTGGGCTCCTGTTGTTTTAACTACGTCTAGAATTAACCTCATCGTGTCTCTAGTCATGATCTCTTGACGATCTGGACCTGCATCCACATGGCAATGAGCGCAAACTTGATTGCACATATAACCCACATTTACTTGAAGAATTTCTAAGGTATTAGGTCGTAAAGGCAACTCGCCTATTTCTTTAATTTTTTTAGCAAAAAATGGCAACTCTCCGTTTGAAAATGGATCGCCATTGAGGATCTCCATTTGCTTATTGATATTTGCTAAATCACTTTCTCTCTTTTTTAAAGAGGTTTTGGTATTTACAGCCATGAATTATGGTGTCTTTTGTTTAATTATTATGAAATTCGTGTCAACCAAATTATAGGTCGACCATTCGTTTTGATATGGTTGTACATAAATAGTCAGAATTATTTAAAAAGCTGTCACAAAATCATTTTTACAACATTAGTTAAGGGAACATTTATAATTTTATGGGAACTATTTATAAGTCGACAGGTTATTTTGAGTGGTACAAGCCTCATCCGTAACTCAAGTCCCCAACAGTGCAAGCGTTCCGACTTGGCTTCATTGAGTCAAATCCACCTTTACTTCACTCCGTAAAGCCCTTTTTGTTGTTGAACAGTAGTTTTTGTTCCTTTTCCAGCAGTCCCTCTGGTTTTCAGTTAGACAGACACCAATAAAAAACAGCTTTCACTAGTACTTAGATCAAATATAAATTACTAGCACGATCTCCTGAGATAGCAACTTGAAATATATGGCAAAGTGAAAATAATTTCTCAACCGACTTAGCTGCCGATGAATCTGCTTTAGCAGATTTTAGGGACAAGCGATACATACAACTTTGGTATAGCAGCCTAAACATCCTGCT
The DNA here is from genome assembly GCF_018401815.1 of Nonlabens sp. Lineage (GTDB taxonomy): Bacteria > Bacteroidota > Bacteroidia > Flavobacteriales > Flavobacteriaceae > Nonlabens. The sequence continues at coordinate 55,598 of NZ_JAGYKG010000002.1, read as the reverse complement.
TACATCTCTAGCTTGTTGACTTTATTCATCATTTGTACCCCGTGAACTAGCGTAGCTCCACCTTTAATTGCTCCGGCTACATGAACGGCTTCCATCATCTCTTCTTTAGTAATGCCTCTTTTTAATGCATCACTAGTGTAGGCGTCGATACAATAAGGACAATGTACGGCATGAGAAACGGCAAGTGCCATGAGTGACTTTTCTCTCGCACTTAAGGCACCTTCTTCAAACACTTTCCCATAATAGTCAAAGAACTTGGTCCCCAACTCCTCACTCCACTCTGTAATTTTACCAAATTTTTTAAGATCTTTAGGATCGTAATACGTCTTTTCCATGTTGCTTTATTTAAAAAATCGAAAGTAATACATCTCTATGGGAATTATTAATCTAACCGGTTCATTTCAAAAGAAAGTTTCTATAGGTGTTATCTAGACATGACTATATTTCGACCAAAAAAGCCCTCCAAACAGAAGGGCTTTTAACTCTTAATATATAATTGTTGTTACTTTTCTAAAGTAAAAATACGATAGCCATAAGGAGGAAGATCTAGGCTCGTCCCTTCTGTAAAGTTGACAGAACCGCCTCTTAACGCATCTGATATTTTTCCTTCTAAACCTTGTACTGCAGTCGATAGTCTTTCGTTTGAAAGGTTAGCCACATAGAACACTGTCGCTCCATCTTTTTCCCTTTTAATAGCGTATACGCTGTTATCGTCGCTTGTTTTTAGTCTCGTGTAACTGGCAGCATTTTTACCGCCGTTCAAAGCAGGATTGTTCACTTTAAGAGCTCCTAATTTTTTCATTAGTTCCCAAGTTTTTTGTTTTGTTTTTGGAATAGTATCCTTTTCAAAAAACTTTAAGCGATAATCCATATCGTATTCCTGACCAGAATAAATCAATGGCATTCCTGGAATCATATAAGAGAATGCTAACATGGTTTCTGCTGTTGCGCCCATTCGTTCTTTCACCGAACCATTCCACGAGTTTTCATCATGGTTGGTAATGAAATTCATAAGAATATCATCTTTCTCATAGTTCTTAGCATTGCGATCCATATAAGCATCCCATTTTTCAATAGAAGTTTTTCCTTGAGCCAACTCATTCATGATGTGATGTCCTTCCCAATTGTACCCCATATCAAATGCTTCTTTAAAAAGATCTTTCTTTTCACTTTCGGCCAACATAAATAGGGGCTTTTGATCTTGTAACTGTGCGTTAGCGTAGTTCCAAAACTCTGTAGGCACTTCATGAGCTACATCGCATCTAAACCCATCCACTTGGTATTCTGTAACCCAAAAAGACATGGCATAGGTCATGGCGTCCCATAAATCGCGATTTTCGTAATTAAGGTCGGCAGTATCGGTCCAGTCGGTTCCCGCTGGATGCATCATCTCACCATTTTCATCTTTGGTATAGAAGTCCGGATATTCCTCCATCCATACATGATCCCATCCGGTGTGATTGGCCACCCAATCCAAGATCACATACATCCCATTATCATGAGCAGTTGCTACTAATCTTGTAAGATCTGCTGATGTTCCTAAGTCTGGATTGATTTTCTTATAGTCTGCAACGGCATAGTAACTGCCTAAATATTTTTCTCGCTCTTTAGGATCCTTGATATCTTCAACGAGCAGATCTCCTTCTGCCTTTCTATTCTTTTCTGAAATAGGGAAAATGGGCATCAACCAGATCACCTTTACTCCTAATTCTTTAAGCTGTGGAATATCTTTAGTAAACTCATTAAAGGTTCCTTCTGGAGAATACTGCCTGATATTTGCCTCATAAATAATAGCGTTTTCTAGATCTTGATCCTGAATAGGACTGTACTCTTCTGTAATCGCTACGTCAACTACTTCCTTTTCTTCATTCTTACAAGCAAAAACAGCTGTTAAGGCAAGTAATCCTAAAATGTATTTTTTCATTCTTTTATTTTTAATTTGGTCTTTGTTGGTTCTCACTTATAAGTCAGATTCAAATGTACTCGTTAATTAATTTGTCGTGTTATCTTTCTTAGTTTTGATCTGTAAAATCATAAAGTTGCCAGGTTTTATCTGCAGGTATTTATCAGTTTCTATGGCGTTTATGGCGGTTCCGCTTTCGCGAAAGCGTGCATCATTTCCAGCTATATTCATACTAATGGCATTTTCATTAAATAAAACGGTGGTTTCTTCTCCAAAATAGCTGCGTTTGATCACTAGCAGCCCATTATTTTCTGCCATCACTTGTGTAGTTCCATAAAGTAAAGACATAGAATTGCGTCTCAAATGCACCAACTCTTGCACCAGTTGTCTCAAGTTCTTCTCCCGGTCTGAAAGTCCGTTAAACTTCATCATCTTGCGATTATCAGGGTCGTTTGCTCCTATGGAACCGTACTCGTCTCCATAATAAATAACCGGCACCCCGGGCATGGTCATATTAAAAGCTTGCAACATTCCCAATCGATCAAAAGCCGTAGAATCGCTCATCACTATGTCACGAGTCCAGCCGGCTTTTTTAGCATCTTCATCAAACGTTACATCACCACTCGCATAGCTGATAAACCTCGCTCGGTCTTGATTTCCAGAAATATTTCCCATTAAATGATGGTGGCCGTAATATTCCAATCCTTTTTGAAGGGTCTCCGTAAGATTTGCATAATTCCCGTCTTTTGTAGCAAATGCACTTACCGCAGCATCGTATTGATTGAAGTCAAATTGGGCATCTAACATTCCTGTGCTTACATAACCTCTTATCAAATCGTACGAACCGTAGGTTTCCCCTATTTGATAAATAGGCCGGTCGGTATTGTTACGTACTTTTTGAGTAAGTGTTCTCCAATAGGTTTCAGGAACGTGTTTGGTCGCATCATGACGGAAACCGTCTAATTTGTATTCAGTTACCCAATATAAAGCCGAGTCGGTCATTTTTTCTACGACTTCTGGTTGAGAGAAGTCTAGGGTAGGCATAAACGTATCAAACCAAGTCGTCAATCTATGGTCGTCCCAACGCTCTGTGTTTAAGCTTCCGTCTTCAAGGTATAAATTAGTCGCCCATTCTGGGTGTTCTTTATATAAAGGATGTTCTTCATGCACGTGATTTGCCACATAATCTAGAATGACATTCATATCGCGTTGGTGCGCTTCTTCAATGATTTCTTTCAGGAGTTGCTCATCTCCAAATCTGTAATCAATCTTGGTATTAGAAATAGGCCAGTAGCCGTGATAACCGCTAAACTTGGTGCGTGGCTCGGGCCACAAACCATAAGCCCCTTCTGGATTTTGAGTAATAGGGGATAACCAAACCGTATTGATTCCCAGGTCTTCAAAATAACCCTCTTTGATCTTTGCCAAAACACCCGCAAGATCACCACCCATATAGTTGGCTTTGGGCAAAATATCTGGATCTGGCACTGGCTTTGTATTGGATTTATCTGCGTCAAGGAAACGATCTACCATCATAAAATAAAGTACTTGCGCATGAAAATCATTACGAGCTAATTGAGTAGGGTCTTCTACTACTTGTGCATTTTGAACTGGAATCAATAAGTCGTTGGTACGTCCATTGGCATCGCTGGCATACACACGTACCAATTGTGTTTTTGAAATGCGCTTGGAGAAATCTTTTTTAGGCAATTGGACCGTATAGGTGTTTTCGTTAGTGGTTTTTACCGCTTCTATAAGCTGGTTTTCATAAAGTACAACCAACTGATCTAGTGGCGCAGAAGCTTGAAAAGTAAACGCTTGATCTAAGATTTCCCCATAAAAAAGCTGTGCAGGATCTGCCAGGCGACTGTTGTCTAACAACCGATTAAAACCACCCATACCATTACTAATGACACCAGGTTCATTTCCTGTTAGTGTCTCTTCCTTTCCATCTTCTAAGAATAGGTATTGAAACTTGCCTTGTGGGACAGTGGCTTTGTAAACCAATTGTTCTCCGTTATCCTGTAATTCTTTACTGGCCCAATTGGTAAACTCTCCTTTGATACGGACATTCTTAAAATTCCCATCATAAGGGATTTCAATAAGCTTAGTGTTGCTTTTAAAGACGGGAATATCGTTCCTGATCCCTTCTGTCCATAAAGTGATATAGGAAATAAACGGGGCGTCTTCTTGCAATTCAAACGTATACAGGCTGTCTACCTGAATGGACTCCCGCTCTGTGATCCCGTCACCTACACTAACACTATCTACCTTTCTTGTTCCTAAATAATCGGCATATAGAACAGCGGTGTTTCCTTGAGAAGATTCGTATATAGGAGTTGTCATCACCTCGATCACACTAGCTTTTGCCAATTCCTCTTCCTTTTTAATATCGCAACTTATCATAAGTAAAATGATAAGCAGACTAAGTATTTTTTTCATTTTATATTTTTTTCTTCTTTTTTACGGAAGTGTTTTTACTTTTTCCTTTTCACTCTTGCGTGAACACCCTTTGCCTATCGGCATTTCCCTCAAGGGAAAACCTTTATTTTAAGCTAAAGCGATAAGATGATCAAACTCCCAAAGTATCGTCTTCCCTGGAGGGAAGATATGAGTTGGGTGTTGGCGATGTTCTTACTCTTGCGTGAGTCCCATTGTCCTTACTTCGACAAGCTCAGCACAAGTCGAACATTATGCATTCCTCTCTTTGCACTTATAGGATGCCAGAAAGGGGGAAATCTAAAACCGTCTAAATCAACTACCAAGTTTATCCAAGTCTATTACTAAACTTGTTTTTCCTTGGACCTTTATATTTTTATTCAAATCAAATAGTTCGTTCGTTAAAATATCTTGACCCTTTTTTCTTCCAGCCAATCCTTCTTCAAAACGTTTAAGGTCTAAAGTTACTTCTTCTGTATTATTATTGATGATCACCATTACACTATCTACTCCATTTTCTCTAAAGTAGACATAACAATTGTTCTCCGGCACGTATTGAAGCAATTTTCCATGGTGAATCACCTCTTTATTTTTTCGGTAATTCAAGAGTTTCTTAGTGAATTCTTGAAAGGCTTTTTGCTCTAGAGTTGGGTTTTTAAAAGCATCTACCTCATCATCGTTCCATCCCCCAGGAAAATCTCTTCTGATGTCACCATCGCCATCGGTATCTCGGTTGCCCCCCATTCCTATTTCGTCACCATAATACAATTGCGGAATTCCTCTAGTGGTCAATACTAAAGTCATGGCCAGTTGGTATTTGGCTAAGTCCCCTTGGTATAATCCGCTGCCATTGATTCGGTTGGTATCGTGGTTTCCTGCAAAAACTAAAATATTGTCACTATTTGGATATAAGAAATCATTGACAAAATTCTCATAGACTTTTATCATTCCTTTATCCCATTGCTGATCGTTTTCGTTAAACGCACTTGTGATCGCATCGTGTAACGTAAAATCCATCACACTAGGTAAATGCGTATTGTACTCCTGAATGGCAGCGATTTTAGAATCTTTTTGCCAGTAAGCAATTTGCGCTTGATCGTGCAACCAGGTTTCCCCTACAATGTTAAAGTTAGGATACTCCTCCATGATGGCTTTGGTCCATTTTGCAATGCCTTCTTTCTCATTATAAGAATAGGTATCTACTCGCAATCCGTCCAATCCCGCATATTCTATCCACCAGATCGTATTTTGAATCAAATAATTCAAAACCGTCGGGTCACTTTGATTGATATCTGGCATGCTGCTTACAAACCAGCCTTTCTCTGCATAAATTGCATCTCTTTTACTCACATGAGGATCCATTTGTGTAGTCTGTCGGTACGATGAGTTGGCATATCCTGCAACTGGAAAATCCTTTCCTTTATTATCGTCAAATTGATGTATCCAAGTGGGCATAGGTAAATCTTGCATCATCCAGTGGGTAGCACCCCAATGGTTGGTCACATAATCCATGATCAATTTCATGTCTCTTTTATGCAATTCGTCACCCAGTTGTTTGTAATCGGCGTTGGTACCATATCGTGGATCGATGCGATACAAGTCGCTCTGTGCGTAGGTATGGTAGGAATAACGCTCGTCATTATCTTCTAACAAGGGCGTACTCCATATGGCAGTTGCTCCTAAATCATCTATATAATCCAGATGATCTATCATTCCTTGAATATCGCCTCCATGACGCCCGCCTTTCAGGTCTCGGTTTGCCTTCTCAGACATTTGATCAACACTGTCATTAGATGGGTCGCCGTTTGCAAATCGGTCGGGCATGATTAAATAAATCGCATCGCTAGAATCAAACCCTTTTCTTGAGCTGCTTTCTGGCTCCCGTTTTAAAATATCATAAGAAATGGGAATCACATCGCCCTCTTCACAGTCCCCATTACACAGTTCGATCTGATAGGTATTAGGCTCCAGATCCATATCAAAAGTAACCAACAGATAATTTGGACTCTCGGTTTTTCTAACGTGGAGAACGCTCAAGTCGCTACGTACCTGGTCGTATTTAGAGATGTTCTCTCCATAAAACAGGACTTCTACTTCGTTGTGTTGCATTCCACTCCACCAGAATCGAGGTTCTATGTGTTCTAGAGGTCCTTCTAGCTCGGTAATTTGTGCAGTTACCGCTTTCGCGAAAGCGAAATAAAAAACAACACTTAAAAGAAAAACCAGTTTATTCATGGTTTAGGCATTTACTAATTGAGGCTCCAAAGTGATGTGTTCACCATTGAGAATGATCTCTTGAGCATGCTTTCCTTCTAAACTTACTTTAGTTCCAGCAGAAGTTACCTGCACTTCTATAATCTGATGTCTAAAGTTGATTTTAAAACTAAAACCCGTCCATTGCTGAGGAAGTTTGGTCGTGAAACTAGGCTTGTTATCAATAATTTGAAGGCCTCCAAAACCTTCTACAATGCTCATCCATGTTCCTGCCATACTGGTAATATGACAACCCTCTTCCACTTCTTTATTATAGTCATCCAGATCGAGACGAGAAGTTCTTAAATAGAACTGATACGCTTGATCCATACGGTCTAACTTTGCTGCTTGTATACTGTGAACACAAGGAGAAAGCGAGCTTTCATGAACGGTTAAAGGTTCATAAAAGTCAAAGTGTTTGGACAGTTGTTCTTTGGTAAAATGATCTTCAAAAAAGTAAAAGCATTGCAACACATCAGCCTGTTTGATGTAACAACTTCTCAAAATACGGTCCCAAGACCATTTCTGGTTGATAGGTCTGTGTTCTTTAGAAAGCTCGTTTACTGGAATGATTTCTTTATCCAAAAATCCGTCTTGTTGCAAGTAGACTCCTAACTCTTCATCAAAAGGCATGTACATATTTTCTGCCACCTCTAGCCATTCAATGGTCTCTCGATCTGTAAGCTTAGTTTTAGCCATGATGCGATCGTAATCAGCTGGGTAATATTTTTTTACTTTATGAATATGTTCTACGGCATACTCGATACACCATTTTGCTAAGTAATTGGTATACCAGTTATTGTTGACATTATTTTCATACTCATTAGGCCCAGTAACACCTAGAATCATGTACTTCTTAGCTGGTTGTGAATAAGTAGCACGTTGGTGCCAAAATTTTGCAATAGCAATCATCACCTCCAATCCCATTTCTGGAACGTACCTGTAATCTCCTGTATACCTGATGTAATTGTAAATAGCAAAAACCATTGCCCCGTTGCGGTGTATTTCTTCAAAGGTAATTTCCCACTCATTGTGAGATTCTTCGCCATTCATAGTCACCATTGGATATAGAGCAGCTCCAGAAGAAAACCCTAATTTCTTAGCATTTTCAACGGCCTTGTCTAGCTGCTCATATCTATATCTCAATAAATTACGTGCTACCTGTTGATCTTTGGTAGCCATGTAGAAAGGAATACAATAAGCCTCTGTATCCCAATAGGTAGAACCTCCATATTTCTCTCCAGTAAATCCTTTAGGACCTATGTTAAGACGAGAATCCTTACCTGAATAAGTTTGATTCAATTGGAAGATATTAAAACGAATCCCTTGCTGCGCTTTGAGATCACCGTCTATACTGATATCTGCCATGGCCCAGATGTGAGTCCATGAATCTGTCTGCAATTTAAGCAAACTTTCATAACCTAATGCAGTCGCTTTATGTAAAACAGCCTTTGCAGCGTTAAATAGGTCCGAATGTTCATGATTTAAACTAGAAACATAGCCGGCATACTTAATAAGAGTAACGCTTTCGCCTTGAGCAATATCACAAACAGCTTTATGCCTAATCAAGGTATCATTCTGGTCAAAATGCTCAGCATATTGTAGGTGTTCGCCATTTTTAATCAACTCCGATTGCATGAAGGTCGTTACGTAGAAGTTGGTTTTATTGGTTCGACTGCGCACCAGGCCTTGATGACCCTCAGAAAGCAGTTCTTCTACTTCCCAAAACTGATCATCCCAGTTGGTATCTTCATTGGTAATTCCTGCATCGATATAGGGTTGAAAAGAAATTCTTAAATCTCCTTTTACAGCTGTCACTTGATAGTTCATTACGGCAAGCTCATCTATGTTTAAACTCATCAACCTGCGCGCAACTACTTGAATGGCCTTATCATCAGAAAAATGAGCGACAAAAGAACGCTCGTACCAGCCTTCTTTCATATTCAGTTCCCGACGGAAATCGCTCACTGCTTGAACTGTAGCCAGGTCCAACTCTTCTCCATCTACAAACACATCTATTCCTATAAAGTTAGGTGCATTTAACACTTTGGAAAAATATTCTGGATAGCCATTTTTCCACCATCCTACTCTGGTTTTGTCTGGATAATAAACGCCAGCTAGGTAACTCCCTTGAAAAGAAGCTCCTGAATATTTTTCTTCAAAATTTGCTCGTTGCCCCATGGCACCGTTACCTATAGAAAAAAGGCTTTCGCTAGACTTTACTTGAGAAGGATTCCAGCCCTCTTCAATTATAGACCAAGCGTTGGGAATGATATATTCTTGATTCATTTTTTACGACTTAATAATAGGTTGATATAATCTTGAGGCATCTCTGTAAAGTGGGTAAACACCTCATCTGCCTCATGAAGTATGTTCTCTTCTCCCAACCCAATGGAAATCATTCCAGCTCTATTGGCAGCCTGTATTCCTGCAACACTGTCTTCAAAAACAATACTGTCTTGAGGCGTATAATTTAGTTGCTGGCAAGCCTTAAGGAATACTTCTGGATCTGGTTTGGCTTTAGTCACGTCAGTTCCATCTATAATGACTTCAAAGAGGTCTCGTATGCCTAGCTTTTGTAAAATAGGTCGCGCATTTTTACTGGCACTACCTAAAGCTATAGGTTGATCTTGCTTTTTTAAGTTTAAAAGAAAGTCATGCACTCCTGGCATAATATCTTTAGTGCTCAGACTTTTTATAAGGTCCAGATACTCTTCGTTCTTTTGATCCATTTTTTGTTGAAAAACTTCTGGAGAGATTGCTATATCTCCCCATTCTAAGATTTTCTTAAGCGAATTCACCCTAGAAACTCCTTTCAGTTGTTCGTTTTCATCTTCTGTAAAATTGATGTTTAATGATGCCGCTAATCGCTTCCAAGCTATAAAATGAAACTTTGCTGTATCCACGATAACGCCATCTAAATCAAATATGAATGCTTTTTTACTCATTTATTCGTTTGTAATGGCAGGCTGATAGGTAATCGCCTTTTTATTTGTAATTAGTAAATTAGAGAATGCGGCAATAATTAAAAATAGCCCAGCGATAGTCATGGCGTGAATGGATTCTTCTCCAATTAAATGATGTAATAAAACCACTCCTCCTATCGCAGCTATAATTTGTGGGATCACAATAAACATATTGAAAACCCCCATCATCAATCCCATTTTAGAGGATGGAACAGCGCTGGATAGCATCGCATACGGCATGGATAAAATACTCCCCCAAGCAATACCGATGAGTCCGAATGATATGTAGAGGTTGTCTGGCGCCCCTGGACTGTAAACCATATACAAGAAACCAAGGCCCCCGGCAAGCAAACTTCCCATATGAATATATTTTCTATTGATGGACTTGTATGCCGTATAGAAGGTGAGAAGTAGTGCAAAAATCATGGAGGTTAATCCATAGATACCCATTTTAGAACCTACGTCATCACTAGCTTCATTGTAAGCTTTATCTAAGCTTTTGTATGCTGCTTTTGAAGCATCACTTAAAAATATGATTTCATTTTCTGAAGACCTAACCGCAACTTCTTCTCCATCCTCATTAGTTGTTAATTGGGCAAACTCCATCACATCGGGTTTAGGGGCGTTATAGATATGGCTGGTTAATGCTGGGTTTGCCAGTGTCCACATCGCAAAGAATGCAAACCAAGAGAAAAATTGAACCACTCCCAATTTTTTCATGATCAAAGGCATTAAGGCATAGGTGCCTAATATGGTACCTACCATTCCTTTTTTCTCTTCTGGCACTCCTGCATCATCAAATGCAGCCATTTCATTAGGAGTGTATTCTTTTGTAGTAAAAATAGTGATGAGGATAGAAGTAATAAAAACAAAAGCCCCCACCCCAAAAGCTACTTTAACAGAGTCAGGAACCACTCCAGGAGCCGCTTCATTTGAAATTTCTAAGGTATTGTTGACCCATTGAGGCAAATTACTGGCTACCCATGTCCCGACACCTATGATTAAGGTTTGTACTACAAATCCATAGCTGCGTTGGGATTCTGGTAATTTATCTGCTACAAGTGCTCGGAACGGCTCCATGGAGATGTTAATAGAAGCATCTAACACGAGTAGTAAGCCCGCCGCCATCCATACTTCGGAAGAATAGGGCATAAACAGTAAGGCAATAGAACTCAAAATGGCCCCTATAAGGAAAAAAGGACGACGACGTCCCAATCTTTTGTGCCAAGTATTATCGCTGAGGTACCCTATAATCGGTTGGACTATAAGGCCAGCAAGAGGTGCTGCGATCCATAACAATGGAATCTCAGATTCTTCTGCTCCTAATGTTTCAAAAATACGTGACATGGTAGAGCCTTGAAGGGCAAAACCAAACTGAATACCGAGAAATCCAAAACTCATGTTCCAAATATCCCAGAAACCTAACTTAGGTTTTTGCATATCGCTATTGATTTAATGACGATAAGCCTTATGACTTATCAAAACTTATAACGTGTGTGAAGAAGATAAGTTTTGATGGATCAGGATGGTAACTTTAAAAAATCCCTCCAATTCTTCGACAAAGATATAACTTTTAACCGAGGTGTAAAATTACTAATTTAAGGTGTAGATTCTCTTTCTATAAGTGTAGTTTTTACGATAACGGTTTCGTAAATTTCGTTATCGTGATTTTTGGACTCCAGCTTTTCAATAAGTATTGCAGCAGCAACGCCTCCCATTTCTTCCCCATTTTGACCAATGGTAGTTAAAGTAGGACTTGCAAATTTAGAAAGTATCCCATCTGTAAATGCAACAATAGCGACATCCTCTGGTATTTTTTTACCTGCCTTTTGCAAGGCTTTACTCGCCATAACTGCAAATAGCTCATTCACTGCTACTATGGCATCAAAATTATTGTTTACTACAAAGTTTTCGATATCCTTTTCACAACTATCAATATCTTCTATTTTAAGAAATTGACGGTCTTCTACTTCAAAACCCCGTTGTTGCAATGCTTGCTTAAAGCCTTGAGAACGCAACCTACCTACATTAACATAATCTACCGTACTTATGATTCCTAGGCGTTTCCTGCCCTTTCTCAATAGGAACTCCGTCGCTTCATGGCCAGCGGCAACATCGTCAATAATCACCTTATCACAAGATATATCATTAGACACACGATCAAACATGACAACAGGCATTCCTTGATTCGTTACCTCTCTTAAATGATGAAAGTCCTGTTTTTCCATAGTCTCTTTTGATAAACTCATAATAAAACCGTCTATACTTCCATTTGCAAGCATATCCATGTTCACCACTTCTTTATCAAAACTCTCCCCAGACAAAGTAATAATTACCTGATAGCCCTTTTCATTTGCTACGCGTTCCACTCCCGAAATAACTGTCGCAAAAAAATGATGAACTATTTCGGGAATAATGATTCCTATCTTTTTTGTCTTCTGATTTTTAAGACTTAGCGCAATGCTATTAGGCTTGTAATTGAACTCCCTTGCGTACTCTTTGATCTTGTCACGAGTTTCCATACTTATTTCATGAGAATCTCTCAAAGCCTTTGAAACAGTTGATATAGAAACTTTTAGGTCCTTTGCTATTTTCTTGAGTGTTATCTTTTGAGCCATTATAACCGGGTTATGAATAATTAAAAGTATCGCTTTTGCGAAAGTGAAGATAGTATAAAAAAATACGATCTTTTACCGAAAACGTTTTCGTAGAATGTCATAAAAAAAAGGTTTTGTTAACCTTAACTTTACATAATTTAGCTGCCGTGTGTGAAGAAGATGACACTAACAATTAATTAAATCAAAAAAATGAATCAAAAATTAAAAGTAATTTTACTGTTATTTTTATTACCCTTTTTTGCATTTGCTCAAAGTGTAATTACTGGAACAGTATTCGAATCTAACGGACTTCCAGCTTTGGGCGCTACTGTTTCAGTAAAAGGAACATCTAACGGCACATCGACAGATTTTGATGGAAAATACAAGCTAGACAATGTTCCGAGTGATGCCATTATTGTATTCTCGTTTATAGGGTATACCACGCAGGAAATAGCTTTTACTGGACAGAGTTCAATTGATATCACGTTAAAAGAAAATCTTTCTGAACTAGACGCTATCGTCCTTATAGGATATGGTAGCACTAAAAAAGAAAATGTAACCGCCGCACAAACAACTGTAAAAGCCGATGAGTTCAACAAAGGGGCTATAGTCTCTCCAGGTCAACTACTGGCGGGTAAAGTGGCAGGTGTGCAAGTTACTGATGCTTCCGGTCGCCCTGGCGACGGACCAGTTATTAGAGTGCGCCCTGGATCTACTTTAGGTGGAAACCAAGACGCTCTATATGTAGTAGATGGAGTGCCATTAGATCAACGTAATGCTAGCCTTAATACAATCAACCCAGCCGATATCGAGTCGTTCACTATTCTTAAAGACGCAAGTGCTACCGCTATATATGGTAACAGGGCTTCTAATGGTGTCGTCCTGATCACTACCAAAAAAGCAACTTTAAATAGTGATCTTAAATTAGGATACGATGTTCAATTTGCTGTCAACCAAGTTCAAAACTACGCTGATGTGTTAAGTGCGGAAGAATTTAGACAATTGGTAATAGATCAAGGTAGGGATACATCAGTGTTAGGTACTGCCAACACTGATTGGCAAAATGAGATTTACCAAAATGGTACTAGAGCCATACATAACTTTACTGCCGAAAAAGGTTATGAGACGACTTCTATACGCGCATCACTTGGTTATACCAACGAACACGGTACTTTATTAAAATCCGGTTATGAAAGAGCTACCTTAGGACTTAACATAAGACAAGATTTCTTAAAGGGTGATTTAAAATTAAACTTTACCTCTCAAATGTCTCAAGAAGAAATTAGAAATGCCGATGGTGGTGCTATAGGCGCAGCGGTAGTTTTTGATCCTACACAATCTATTTTCAATACAACTGGAGCCTTTGGCGGTTATTTTGAATACACCAACACTACAGGACCAGAACCTAATGCACCTCGCAATCCATTAGGATTATTGAATAGTTTAGATTCTCAATTAGATAATGCTCAAGCCAGATTAAATCTTAATGCTGCTTACAACATCAGAAAAATTCCTGGTTTGAAATTTACAGGTAATGCAGGTATCGACTATAACGAATTTGACAGTTACTCCATTAGAGACTTCAACTCTGGTGCTGGAGCTCGAGGAAACAACAGGAGTTTTAGTGAAGGGTTTAGAAGAAACCAATTGATCGATGGACGTATTGATTATAAGAGATCTTTAGAGTCTCTAGCTACCGATATGGAGGTAACCTTAGGTGGAAGTTATCAAGATTTTGTTCGTCAAACCACTGGACGTTCTACCGTAAACAACAGCTTACAAGAAAACCCAGTAGGCATAGACGAATCTACCTTAGTAACCGCATTTGCAAGAGCATCATTTGATATTAAGGATTTATTTGTTTTATCAGCTAGTGCTTCCCGTAACGGTAGTTCTAGGTTTTCTGAAGAGAACAGATGGGCTGATTTCTATGGAGCTAGCGGAGCGATAAAATTAACCAATACTACTATTGTTCAAAATAGTGGTTTTCTATCACAATTAAAGATTCGCGGTGGATTTGGTCAGACAGGACAACAGGATATCCCTGTATCTTTTGCATTTTTATCCGTTTTTACGCCAGGACAACCTCAGGCAGCGGTGCAATTTGGAGATCAATTTGTAACTACGATACGCCCAGAAGGAGCTATTGATTTGAAATGGGAAACTACTGATCAATGGAATGCCGGTATCGACTTAGGTTTCTTTGACGATCGTATTACTGGTAGCGTAGATGGTTTTTATAGAGAAACAAGTGACCTGTTGCTCTTTGGCCCACTTCCAGCAGGTGGATTAGAAAATGGGAGCTTTCAGAATGCTGGCTCTACCTTAAGTAGAGGTATCGAGTCGAGTATTTCCATAAAAATGATTCAGTCTGAAAACATCAACTGGACCCTATCGGCAAACGCCACGGTACAAGAAATAGAAATTACCGATCTTGCTGGAGCTCAAAATGCTCCTGTACAGGTAGGAGGAATTTCTGGTGGCGTTGGAAACACAATTCAAGAATGGTCTGTGGGATTTGACCCTACTACCTTCCACGTTTTCCGTCAAGTGTACGACCAAGATGGAAATCCTTTAGATGGTGTTTTTGTAGACACTAATGGTGATAATATTATCAACGATGCGGACCGAGTTCGGTACAAAAAAGCAAATCATGATGTATATTTTGGATTCACTTCTAATTTCAATTATAAAAATCTAGATTTAAGTTTTACCCTTAGAGGTGCAGCCGGTGGGTACAACTACAACAACGTCGCTTCTAATGCGGCTAACTACGGTAGTATGTTCCCAACAAACACGCAGAATCCTATTTATATCAATTCTCCTGTAGATATTTTAGATACCAACTTCTCTCAACAAAGGTTGTTCTCTGACTATTATATTCAGAAAGCTGATTTTATCAAATTGGACAACATTTCGTTAGGTTATAATTTCCCTGGAGACAAAGTAGACATAAGAGCTTCTGTAACAGGAACTAACCTTATAACTATTACCGATTACGACGGAGTGGATCCTGAAGTATTCGGTGGGGTGGACAACAATCTTTTCCCTCGTAACCGAGGACTAATCTTTGGATTAGGGTTTAAATTTTAAAAAAGCAATACTATGAAAATATACAAATCAATTATCTTTTTATTTCTTGGGATGCTTGTATTTACTGCGTGTGAAGATGCACTTACAGTAGAGCCAAGAGATAACCGGGTCACAGAAGCAGAGTTATTTCAAGATCCTGCCACTTATCGTGGTATCATTGCCAAAGCTTATGCTGGTCTTGCCGTTGGCGGCCAATCTGGTGGTGACGGTGATGCCGATATTTCAGGAATCGATGGTGGTTTCTCCAACTATCTCAGATTATACTGGAACATGCAAGAACTGACTACAGATGAAGCGATTATCGCTTGGAATGATGGTACCATCAAGGACTTACATGGTCATGTATGGACAGATGGTAATGAATTTATCAATGCCATGTTCTCAAGAGTAAATTATCAAATCGCCGTTTGTAATGAGTTTTTAGCTTTAAGTACCGATGCAAAACTAAATGAATACAATATCCCAGCCGATATCAGAGCAGATGTTGTAAAGTATCGCGCTGAGGCAAGATTTCTTAGAGCTTATTCCTACTATCATGGAATGGATCTTTTTGGAAAATTACCGTTTAGAGATGTGAATTATGATCCTGCGGTATTACCAGAAGTGAAAAATCGTGCTGAACTATTTGAATTTATCGAATTAGAATTGCTCGATATAGAAGATGATATGGTAGACGCTCGTATGAATGAATATGGTCGAGCAGACAAAGCGGCCTTATGGATGCTTTTATCAAAAATTTACTTAAATGCTGAAGTTTATACTGGAACAGAAAGAAACACAGACGCCATTACCCAATTGAACAAGGTAATCTCGGCTGGATATAGCATTCCTACAGTACCTTATGCGTACAGTTTTCAAGCTGACAACAATCGCAATGGTGCCGAGAGCGAATTTATCTGGACCATCAATTATGACGGCTTAAACACACAAACTTTTGGTGGTACTACTTATTTAACTCATGCACCAGTAGGTGGGAACATGGATCCAACAGAATTTGGTATCAATGGTGGATGGGGAGGTATTAGAACTACACCAGAATTTGTTGAATTATTCCCGGGAGAAGAGAACTCTGCTGACACTAGAGAAACCTTCTTTACTGATGATCAAACAAAAGAAATTGATGACGTAGGACAATTTAAAGATGGCTTTGCTATTCAGAAATTTAAAAACATCAACGTAGATGGAACTGCTGGTGTGGATCAAGTAGGTGATTTTGTGGATATAGACTTCCCTGTATTTCGTTTATCTGATGCTTACTTAATGTATGCTGAAGCGGTATTGAGAGGTGGATCTGGTGGAGATCTCAACACTGCTGAAACCTACATCAATAGCATAAGAGAAAGAGCTTATGGAAACACTAGTGGTAATGTCAACGCTGGACAAATAGACTTAGACTTTATACTAGATGAAAGAGGTCGTGAATTACACTGGGAATCACATAGACGTCAAGACTTAGTGCGTTTCGGTCAGTTCACTACTTCTAAAGTATGGGCTTGGAAAGGAAATGTACGAAATGGTACCACAACGGCTGCTTACAGAAACGTCTTACCTATTCCAGCACAAGAATTAAATCAAAATCCTAATCTACAACCACAAAACACTGGTTACTAATCTTATAAATCAAACACAAATGAAAAAGTTTTCAATATTAATACTTTCGTTTTTAGCTATCGCAGCAGTTACCTCTTGTGATGATACCGATAGCGAAGAGTTTTCGTTAGACACGAATAGCTCTGGAGAAATTATTTTATCTCCTGAAGTAAACACCTTTGAGGTGACAGAGACAAATGGTGCAGATCTTGCCGAAAGATTTTCATGGAACAGAATCACTTTTGAAACTCCTGTTCAAATTGATTATCAGTTAGAAATGGATCTCGAATCAGGGGACTTCAGTGCACCGGCCATATTAGGCGCTAACAACAGCACCAATGCCGCAGTTACATTTAATGCTTTAAATGATGCCGCCCTTGGTTTAGGTGCTGAACCAGGTACGGCTAGTAATTTTAAATTAAGAGTAAAAGCCACTACGGCGTCTACAGCTGTAAATCCAGTATTTTCTAATGAAATCACCGCTGTCATTACTCCGTTTGAAGCTTACCCTTTTAAACCATTATACTTAGTAGGCGCTGCAACAGAGCCGGGATGGAATAACGGTGATGGAAATGGGCAAACTAACCCAGCTCTTTATGTAGATATCAATGATGTGAACAAGCATTATTACACAGGTTACTTCAATGCTGATGCATTTAAAATTCTTTCTAACCTAGGAATGTGGCAACCGCAGTACGGAGAAAGAAATGGTGCTGTAGGTGTCAATGATGGTGCTGGAAATGACCCTAACGTTTTTTCTGCTCCTACAGCTGGGTATTATGACTTCGCTATAGATGTAACAGGAGTAACTAATACTTCAGAAGGTTCTTCAAGCTTTAGCATGGTTCCAAACACAGCTGCTGCCACGGCACCCACTTACTCGAGCATGGCGATTATAGGTGCCGCTACTCCTAATGGATGGAATGATCCAGATACGGACCTTACTCAGTCTACTTTTGACCCTCACAAATGGGTAGGTCGTGATATTGTATTAGTAGCTGGTGAAATGAAAATCAGAGCAGACGACGATTGGACAAATAGCTGGGGTGATGCCACATCTCCTTACGCCGGACAGGGCAACAATAATAACGATCCAAACATTACGGTAAAGGCTGGAACCTACGATATATTCTTCAATGATTTAGACGGAAGTTTCTTGCTTATTCCGCAAGAATAATTTTATAATTTACTTAATAAAAGGGCTGCAAGCAGCCCTTTTTTTACCACAAATTCAAGCTATGAAAAACTTTACTTTGTGTTTGATGGCCTTCATTTGTTTCACTTTCGCGAAAGCGCAAGTAACAACAACACCGTCCACACCAACTCCAACAGATCAAGTAACACTAACTTTTGACGCCACAGGAACAGCCCTAGAAAATGCTACAGGTACCCTTTATGCCTACACTGGAGTGAATATTAATGGAACTAGGTGGCAGAATATAGTCAACAGTAGTTTTAACGATAACACCACTGCACCTCAATTTGTGAATACGGTTGGTAACATTTATCAACTGACGCTAGGAACAAGTATTAATCAGTTTTATAACGTGGCTCCCGGGGATGTAGTTTCTGAAATTTGCTTGGTTATCAGAAATGCCACGGCAACTGTTCAAACTAGTCCAGACATTTTTTTAGATGTTTTCTTACCTGGATTGAACACCGTAATAACATCACCTCAAGATGGAGACATCTTTAACTTGAATCAAAATATTACTATTTCAGGTGACTGCTCACAAAACACAGCTCTGGACCTCAGTGTTAATAATTCTAGTATAGCAACTACTACAGCTATGACTATTAATGGTTCTTATACCTTTACTACGGCTGGTTCTTATGACATCACCATAACAGCAACTAACGGAACTGATACGTCAAGTGATACCGTAAACGTGTTTGTACCTGGTGCAACTCAAAATCTGCCCCGTCCGATAGGTCTAAAAAATGGAGTCAATGAGAATGCCGACGGTAGCGTTACTTTCCTTCTTGCCGCTCCTCTCAAAAATGATGTGTCTTTAATTGGAAGTTTTACCAACTGGAATCTGGACACCAATTACCAAATGAATAAAGACGGAGATTATTTTTGGATCACTGTTCCTGCTACTGAATTCTCAGCAAATACCGAGTTTATGTATCAATATCTTGTAGACTTTGATATCAAAATAGCCGATCCTTACAGCCAATTGATCTTAGATCCAGGAAGCGATCCCTTTATTCCTACAGGTAATTATCCTAACCTACCTGTGTATCCGTTAAATGAAACTACAGGTGATGTTACCCTATATACCTACCAGAAAACGCCTTACAACTGGACCACAACTAACTTTACGAGACCGGATAAAGAAAATCTAGTGGTCTATGAATTACTCGTAAGAGATTTCTCAGAGCAAGACAGCTATCAGCAGGTAATCGACCGTATGGATTACTTAGAAACTTTGGGAATCAATGCGCTTCAATTAATGCCTATTAACGAATTTGAAGGTAGCGACAGTTGGGGTTATAATCCTAAACTTCATGGCGCTATTGACAAAGCCTACGGTACTCCGGAAAAATTTAAAGAACTGATAGATTTATGCCACTCCAAAGGTATTGCAGTTATTATTGATGTGGTCTATAACCACGCCTTCAGTCAAAGTCCTCTGTGTCAAATGTGGTGGGATCAAGCTAACTTTAGACCAGCAAGTAACAACCCTTATATGAATGTTACTGCACGTCATGATTTTAACGTAGGCTATGACATGAATCATGAGAGTTCCTTTACTCGTGACTATGTCAAACAAACCTTGCAATTTTTAATTGATGAATACCGAGTGGATGGATTCAGGTTTGATCTTTCTAAAGGATTTACTCAAAACAATACGTTAGGAAATATTGGGGCTTGGAATGCGTTTGATGCCTCTAGAGTCACTATATTAAATGATTACCGCAATACTATATGGAACGCCAACAGCACAGATATTTACATGATTCTAGAACACCTTGGAGATGATAGTGAAGAAAAAGCGCTTGCCGACGCTGGCTTTATGCTTTGGGGGAAAATGACAGACCAATACAATGAAAACGCTATGGGCTACAGCGGTAATACAAATATCTTTCGATCTTATTACAACTCCCGTAACTTTAATAATCAACACTTAGTTGCTTATGCAGAAAGTCATGACGAGCAAAGGTTGATGTATAAGAACCTTCAATTCGGTAATGACTCCAACCCTTCTCATAATGTTAGAACATTGCCAGTAGCTTTAGACAGACAAGAAGCGATTGCTGCAATGTTGTATAGCATTCCTGGCCCTAAAATGTTATGGCAGTTTGGAGAACTAGGTTATGAGTTAGATATTAATTTAAATGGCCGTACAGGCCGTAAACCTATTCCGTGGACTTTGGGTTATGATACCGATACCGACCGCATGGATTTATATCATGTAACGGCTACCATGATCAATTTTAAAACTTTATATCCAGATACCTTTAACAGCACCAATAACTTCCTTGATGTAAGTGGACTCATAAAAAGAATCAATCTTAACGGCTCTCAATTTGATGCGGTTGTTGTAGCTAACTTTGCGGTTACTGCTCAAAATGTCAATCCTAATTTCTCACAAACAGGAACCTGGTACGATTATTTTAATAACAACACCGCCATCAACGTTACTAACCCAACGGCCTTGATAAATTTACAACCTGGAGAATATAAGTTATACACGACTCAGCAATTACAAGACCCCTTAAGTAACGATGAGGTACTTCTCTCCTCTTCTTTAATTAAGTTATTTCCTAATCCAGTAACCGATGCGTTTAAGCTATCTGAAGAAGTAGAACGCATACGCATTTACAATGT
Organism: Nonlabens sp.; assembly: GCF_018401815.1. Classification (GTDB taxonomy): domain Bacteria; phylum Bacteroidota; class Bacteroidia; order Flavobacteriales; family Flavobacteriaceae; genus Nonlabens. The sequence continues at coordinate 34,922 of NZ_JAGYKG010000002.1, read as the reverse complement.
ATCCGGTCAACTCGTAAAAAGTTTTGAAGGATCGCAAGGCTATTATGGAATTAGTGATTTACAACAAGGGATGTATTTCGTAGAGTTGATACAAGATGATCAAGTACAGGTAGAACAACTCATCAAGAGCTAGGCATTTTTATCCCAATAAATAAAAATGATTGTTCCATCAATAGGATTTAGCCAGCAATTCCTTACAGCAACTCGAAGTTTTTTCAATCAACCAGTTGCACTAAGCCTATCTTGAGATAGGCTTTTTTATTTTTTTTAAAATCTAGTTATAAGATACCCTCAAGAGGAACAATTCAACTCTGTTAAAGTAGCGCCTATTTAAAAAGCTGTCGTTCCAGTAGAAAGGTGGTCATGACCACATCAAAATGTTGCTGAATGTCTACCGGCAGGTACTTGATCTTATTCTGCCCGCAACGCATCTTCAATTTCTCAAAATATTCCTTTACTACCTTCTTATATTCTTCTCTTACGTTGTCTGCATAGAGGTTGACGTATTCTCCTGTTTCCACATCTGTATACCGAGTGGGTCGATTGGAGAATTCAAAGTTGACCTCAGTAGCACTATCGTAGGTATGAAAAAGAACTACATCATGTTTATTATACTTTAAATGCCTTAAAGCTTCAAAGAGTTCATCTTCATGCCTATCGCTTTGGAACATATCTGTGAAAAGAAAAATAAGCGACCTGCGTTTGATGTTCTCTGCTATTTCATGCAGGTATTTATAAGTGTCTGTTGTTGTGGCACTAGGTGTACTGCTACTTATTCTAGAAAGTTGATCCAACAACATATGGTGATGCCGCTCACTTCCTTTTTCTGGAGCGTAATACTCGTACTCGTCAGCATAAATACTCAATCCTACCGCATCGCGTTGTTTCTTCAATAAGTTCATTAGACTTGCAGCAGCGAGTGCCGTAAACCCTATTTTATTAAGCGATCCTATTTCTTGCTTCTTAATAAGTGGATAGTGCATCGATGGACTATTATCTATAATAAGATGACAACGCAAGTTGGTTTCCTCATCATACCTTTTAGTATACAGCTTATCTGTTTTAGCAAATAATTTCCAATCGATATGACGGGTACTTTCTCCAGGGTGGTACATTTTATGTTCAGCAAACTCCGCACTAAAGCCATGAAAAGGAGATTTATGCATCCCACTTATATAACCTTCCACCACTTGGCTAGCAAGTAACTGTAAGTTTTTAAAACCAGTAGTTGTATTGAGCTCCCTTTGTATGTCCATAGGGTGAAGATAATAAAATAAAGCAGGAATTATGGAGGTGTCTTTTCTGCTTTTAGTGGTAATTTTAAATTTGTGGTATTCAGGTATGCCTAGCCAATTCCAGTGGACCATCAACTAATGAGATAGGCTGCTACAAATCTGAAAAAAGAGCATAAAAAAAGCCTGATCGAGCAAGAACAGGCTTTATGGCAAGGTACTTAAAGCTAGTTCAAAAGAGCATCTAAAGCATCGGTGTACGCATTTTTAGGAGCAACACCTACCTGACGGCCCACTACTTCGCCATTTTGAAAAACCAATACGGTAGGAATGTTACGCACGCCGTATTTTGCAGCAAATTCTTGATTAGCATCAACGTCCATTTTCCCTACAAGAGCTTTATCAGCATATTCAGCAGAAACCTCGTCAATGATAGGTCCTACCATGCGACATGGCCCACACCAAGCTGCCCAAAAGTCAACCAGCACTGGCTTGTCACTTTTTAATACGGTTTCTTCAAAGTTTGCATCTGTTATTTCTAGAGCCATGATATTTTTCTTTATTGTTTCTACAAAGTTAAACAAAAGTAAGCCCATAGTCAAAATACAAGTATTGTAGTTACTTATATCGATATTTTAGTTTTTAATGAACCTATATTCTAAGTGCATTCAATAAAAAATAAAGTAATAGATTTTAAGATTTTCCATGACAAAAAACCTGCTGAGGACTTGTGTACCCCAAGCATTTTCTATAAAAGGATCGTTCCAGTGCAGGATGTCGATCTTATGATGTTTGTGATATAAAAGTGAAAGATATGGCAGTTGTCATTTTGTAAAAGAAGCTGTTATATGGACAAAATATCATCCCTAAATAGCCTCTATCTCTTGCACCAACTCCACAAACATCTCCACACTGATCTGTTCTGGCCTCAGATTAAAAATCTGCATTTCTCGCATTTCATCAGGTAAATTCATTGTTTTTAATGAGTTTCTCAAGGTCTTACGACGCTGCTGAAAAGCTAATTTAACCACCTCCCGCAATTTGGCATAAGAGCAAGGTAACTTGTTGTAGTCTTCTTTTCGAATTAAACGCAACACACCACTATCTACTCTAGGTGGCGGATTGAACACTTCAGGTCCGACGGTAAAAAGGTACTCAGCATGATAGTAGGCTTGAGCTAAAACAGATAGTATTCCATATGTTTTAGAACCGTGAGAAGCACAAATACGTTTTGCCACTTCTTTTTGAAACATCCCTCCAAATTCTGGAATTTGATCTCTATTTTCAAGCGCCTTAAAGACGATTTGTGTACTGATATTATATGGGAAATTACCTATGATGGCAAAAGAACCCTCTCCATAAATATCACTTAAATCTTTTTTAAGAAAGTCTGCTTCTACCACTTCAAAGGTGTTTTCGTTGACAATTTTTGAGTGTTCTATAGGAAAGCTTTGCTTTAAATAAGCTACCGATTCTCGATCCAATTCTAGAGCAGTAACTTTGATTTCTTTTCTGATCACATGCTTGGTAAGCACTCCTGTTCCTGGACCTATTTCTAGTACCTGATCATAGCCTTTGTAACTCAAGCAGTCTGCTATTCGTATGGCTACAGTTTCATCTTTTAAAAAGTGCTGACCTAAGTGTTTTTTTGCAGTAACCCCTTTGTCTTGTGAAGTGTATTTAGGTTTGTATTTAGCCAAATTTTTTAGTTATTGGTGTATAGTTGATTAATTAAAGGGATATTATAGTTCCCTTTTTATTATAGGTAACGACTACCTACTAATTTCGTTTTACATGATATTCATCAATCAATTCCAGCTCTGTTCTAAAGGACAACACGCGCTCTCCAAATTTAGTAAGACCTTCTTGCCTTAATGCAGGAGCATAATCGTCGTAATATTGTTGAAGCGCATCTTTATCAATCGCTTTATACTGGATTGAGAATGTGCTGGAGCCATCTTTATCTTCTACAAGAACTCTAGTAAGTCTTGCATCCATAAATAGGCCCGTACCTAACACTTTAGCAATATACTCTCTTATCCACGGGATCCATTCGGACTCCAAAGAGGCATCCATATTACAAGTGACATTATAAATAATCATAAATAGATTGATTTTAATAAGCGTTAAAAAGCCTTTTCCTGTTCATCCCCACGCAACCTGCGATAGCGCCTACGGGCATCTACAAAATGAATACTATCGGCATGGTTAAATATTATTTTTTCAAAAAGATCTTTAGCTTTTTGAGGGTTTTCAAGTTGTTGTTGATACAACAGCCCCAGTAGGTAATACGCATCATCTGCAAGGATTCCATCTGCATAATTATCAATAATCAGTTGGTAATTACCTCTTGCTTTTTCAAAGCGCCCTTCTACTTCATAAAGCTGAGCTTGGTTAAGCAAGGCCTCATCTTCGATAGGATCTCCTTTATGATTTAGGAGTAATTGATCGTATAGGGTAATGGCTTCTGCTCTTTTGTTCTGATAGTGTTTTAATTCCGCTTTCGCGAAAGCTTTCAACGCAACAAAAGTAGTGTCTTCTATAGAGTGGTCTGCAATAGTGAGGCTTAACTGCATAGCGTCGTTTGCAATAAGCTTACTAGCAGCGCTGCGCAGCACCTTTAACTGAGTAAGGCTCCAAGAAAAATCGCCTTGAAAATAGCTGGTACGCGCTACTTTAAATTGGGATTCCTGAGAACGCAAATCATTGGGCAAATCATTCTGAATCTGGCTGTAATAGATCAGTGCTCTATTGAATTGCTCCTGCAACACCAGAATATCAGCCAATACCATTTTAACATCTGCTTTTTGAAATTTACTCAGACTTGTTTTCTCTAAAGCGACAAGTAAATCAATTGCCTCTTGAGGTTGATTTATTTTAAATGCTAAGAAGTTAGCATAGTCCAGTTGTAATCTAAACGTCTCTTTACCCCTACCGTAATAGATTAAGAGATGTTCGTAATCTTGTTTGATCTGTTCATAGGCTTCAGCGGTTGCCGCAGCAGCTTTTAATTTAATCTTAAGGCTTTGGGCGGTATACTTTACACTTATAGCTTGTGTTTCTTCAATCATGTAGTCCAGTATCTCTCCTGCTGCTTCCAGATCCTTCTCTTCAATAGCCGTTTCTACCAGATCTTGAATATTATACATATTGGTTGGATCACGCCTATAGATCGCCTTTTCTTGAATGAAGGCTTTTTTAAAATCCTTTTGCTGCACAAAAAGCCATGACAACAACTGATTGTAGGTAGGGTCTGGGTGTTCACGTAGGCGCAGCAACAATACTTTCCTTAATATCTGATTCCCTTCATTAGCTGCATCATCGGTGACATATTGAGCAAAAAGTGCTTGAGCACGAGAACGATAGACCGCATTTTGCTCTATCATTTTGATGTTGGTATCAAACATCTTTTCCAGATCACCTTTCTCTCCATATAATCTTGCTAGCTGATAATTGTAATTGAGCCGGTCATCGAGCGCCATTCCTTTTTCATAGGCGGCAATAGCCCTATCCAGTTCATTGCGCTGTTCAAATCTATCGGCAATCTGATAGGTAAGTTGCGGTAAGGAATCTATAGCAGTTATGGCTTTTTGATAGTACCTGTTAGCTACACTATCTTTTCCTTGCAAGGTAGCGTTATAACCTCTTTCAATGGAAAACAGCTCATCGCGAGGTGCTGTTTTCTGAGCGATATCGATTAATGAATCTACACTTTTATAGCGTTCTAATTGCTGATAAACCTCTATCAACGCAAATACGCTTCTAGGATTACGCTTATTGAGTTCATAGATTTTTTGATAGATTTTTAAGGCTTTGGTGTATTCTCCTTGATCCATATAGTTTTCGGCAAGCTTAACATCTTGAGCAAAGCCCATGAAACCAAAAAGCACTGCAGCAACTAAAAAGAGAGTACGCATAAGATATAAAAGTTAATCTATCGCATCAAAACCACAATAAGGGATCAATACTTTAGGGATATGTAGGGCATTATGGACTTGAAAATTTTCAAGAATACTGGCAAGAATGCGGGGTAAAGCTAAGGAACTCCCATTTAAAGTATGGGCCAGTTCTGTTCCTTTATCTCCGGTTCTGTAACGCAATTTCAACCGATTTGCTTGAAAGGTCTTAAAGTTGGAAACACTGCTTACTTCTAACCATTTTTCTTGAGCGGCACTGTACACTTCAAAGTCATAAGTTAAGGTAGAAGTAAATCCTAAATCACCTCCACAAAGTCTTAAAATACGATAAGGCAATTCCAACTCTTCAAGAATTCCTTTTACATGCACCACCATGGCATCTAGGGCAGCATCACTCTGATCCGGATGCTCGATACGCAAGATTTCTACTTTATCAAATTGGTGCAAACGGTTCAATCCTCTTACGTCACTTCCATAACTTCCAGCCTCACGACGGAAACATGGGGTATAACCCGTCATAGCAATAGGAAAGTCTTTTATCTCTAAAAGACTGCCGCGATATAAGTTGGTAATAGGCACTTCAGCTGTTGGGATCAAATACAGGTCATCTATACCGACGTGATACATCTGTCCTTCTTTATCTGGTAACTGACCGGTTCCATAACCACTGGCTTCATTAACCAATAAGGGTACTTGCATCTCCTCATAACCAGCAGCCGTATTTTTATCTAGGAAATAATTGATCAACGCACGTTGTAATCTCGCGCCTTTATTTTTGTATACCGGAAACCCAGCTCCAGTAATTTTATTCCCTAGTTCAAAATCAATGATGTCGTAATCCTTCACTAATTCCCAGTGCGGTTTTGCCCCCTCATGCAATATTGGTAGGTCTCCATATTGGAAAACCACCTCGTTATCCTCATCGCTACTACCAGCAGGAACGCTGTCTTGAGGTATGTTGGGAATCGCATATAAAATGGTCTGTAATTCTTCGACAACAGCACTCAGTTGGTCACTCAACTGTTTGGAAGATTCTTTTAGATCAGTTGTTTGGGCTTTGAGCTCATTTGCTTCAGCGACATTTCCAGACTGAAATAAGTCTCCAATCTCTTTAGAAAGCTTGTTGCTTTTTGACAGGGTTTCATCTAGTTGCGCTTGAAGATTACGGCGATTTTCATCCACAGCAATGGCACTTTCCAATAAAGGAAGCGCATCGATGTTTCTCTTTTGTAAAGCTTTTGCAAAAGCCTCTTTATTTTCACGTATTTCTGCTATTTGAAGCATGTGATCTTATTTAAAATATAAAAAGTAAAATTAGGGATTATCGGTAACATAACTACTCTTAAGTGTGGCTTAGTTTTTAAGCAGCTCCTTTTCTTTATCAAGAGAAGAAGGTAAAATCCAGTTATGGTGTTTAAAATGACTCCATTCTTCCTGAGCAAGATCTACTGTAGGGTCCGTAAATTGCTTTCTAATTCGTCCGTTTATAGATACTTTTAAGTCTGCATAAACCTCGATTGCTTTGCCTTCTTCAGCGTATATTTCCTCTAGTTCTTGAGCAAATTGCCAAATAAAATCAGGCTTTGATTGTACAGACGACTGCTGTTTAGGACTCAAATAATCCTTTAACCGGACAGCTGTTTTCTTACCGGTATCTTTTTCCACTATATAAAATGTCCCTGATCCAGCTCTACTGCGCAGCATCATGCGCCAGCTCAATCGATGCCCTTCTTCAGTCCAAAGCACGTCATCTTTTATGATCCAATGCCGTAAAGGCAATAGGAGCATGACCAAAAGAAAGAGCGTTCCAGAAAGGACAACAAAGTTCTTTGATTTAGGGACCATAACTTCCGCAGCGGCATAATAGGATTTCTTCCAAAGGAATCTTTTATGTAACAGCTCCGTAGAAAAGAAAAAGAGTAAAAAGGACAAAGCGAGATACGGAAAAATGCCGATTTGGAAAACCACACTATTAAATACATGAAAAAATACAGAGGCACTAACAGCAAACCATCTTGTTTTTTTCCAAAGCAACATGGGCACGATCAAGAGATCAAAGAATAATCCAAAATACAGTATGGCTTGATGTACCCAGTCCTGTTGTAGAATATCAAAATTCCTACCTCTTGTGCTCATCAAATATCTAGGAAAACTACCATCTAACCAATCTGGATAAAATTTTGCCACGCTCGCATACGCATAGATGATTCCCAAAAATGTAATGATAAGTACATAAATCCATCTGGACATGTGCTCTTTTCTGAACATAGGATGCTGTATAGCATCCAAAGAAGCTGATCGATTTGCTGGAAGCAGCAACATTAAAAAATTGAGAAGCATTAATAAATAGCAATGGTTGTTATAGCTGCTCTTTTGCATTAAATACACATAGGCCCAACTGATGGCATAGAACAATAGAGCCATTCGGTATTTATAACCCAACATGACCAGTAGCCCTGCAATTCCCATAAGGACATACAAGACATACATCCAATTTCCAGGAAGTGGTTCTAGGAATTCAAACCCTATAAAAGTAAAGGTAAAATCAGGCTCTATAAAAAGCCTGTTTACCGCACCTAATGCAATAGAGCCAAAAGCCTCACAAGCAATAAGCAACCCAAACAGCATTCTAAAAAGAACCAGAGCCGTATTATCTACTTGTGTAAAAAGCCATCTATCCCAGTTGCTGTGCATAAAGCCTGGTGTTATTCTCATCCAACTGCATGGCTGCTACTAGATCTGTAAGGTGAGGAAATTTCTCTTCATTTCTCAATCGTTTATGAAAGAAAAGTTCCATCTCTTTGCCATAAAGATCTTCTTTAAGGTCTAAATAATACGTCTCTATAGTCTGTGAGGCATCGCTAGAAATCGTCGGGTTGGTCCCTATGTTAGTCATTCCGTAAACACGCTGGTTATTGATTATGGAACTTGTAATGTATACTCCTGGTGCTGGTATGATTTTATAAGATTCTTTAACAGATAGGTTTGCTGTAGGATAGCCAATGGTACGTCCTATTTTCTTTCCAATAATAATGACTCCATGAAGGCTGAAATACCTATTCAAGTATTTATTAGTAATTTCAATAGACCCGTTTTCCAATGTGGCCCTTATCTTGGTGCTACTTACCGTTACTTCTTCTACTTCTTTTTTTGAAATCTCGACGACTTCAAAATCAAATTCTCGTGCATATTCTTTCAATTCTTTAATGCTTGCCGACCTATTAATTCCAAATCGGTGGTCATAACCTATCACCACAACTTTGGCGTTTAAGCGATCCACAAGGATGTCTTTTACATAGTCAATAGCAGTAGTTCTAGAAAAAATAAGGGAAAAAGGATGGATCACAACATTTTCAATCCCTTGACTTGCTACAAGGGCCACACGCTCATCGATAGAATTGATAAGCTTAAGGTCCTGATCTGGTTGTAACACCATTCTAGGATGCGGAAAAAAAGTAAGAAGAACACTTGTCAAAGAATCTCTTTGAGCTCTGCTTACCACTCGTTTTAGAATTTTTTGGTGTCCGTGATGCACTCCGTCAAAAGTGCCTATGGTTACCACAGCGCCTTTAGAAGCTTTATATTGATCAATGTTGGTATAGGTGTTCAATTTAGGATGTTCTTTGAAAGCATGCAAATTATGATAATCTCCTCACATTTGGAGACTTTTAAGAGCCTTTTAATGCTTGTAATTTGATGTGTTGATTGGTTGTTGTCTCGCTTTCGCGAAAGCGGAACCTCCATCCAACTATTCTCTTTCTATAAATCACTTCCCATTATACTGGTTCATCGTGTTAGCAAGTCCTGCGTGCGTAAAAGAAAGAGCCATTTCAACAGCTGTGCTCAAGCGTTCCGGCAGGGCTTTCTGTTCGTCCTTATTCCACTCCCCTAACACATAATCTACCTGGCTCCCCTTTGAAAATTCGTCAGAAATTCCAAAACGCAATCGAGCATATTTAGGAGTATTTAATGTGATTTGAATGTCTTTTAAACCGTTATGACCTCCATCAGTTCCTTTGGCCTTCATGCGTAAAGTACCAAATGGAAGGTTCAAATCATCTGTAACGACAAGAATGTTTTCTATGTCGATGTTTTCTTGTTTCATATAAAACTTAATCGCTTTACCACTTAAGTTCATATAGGTATTTGGTTTTAATAATAGGACGCTTTTACCTTTATGAGTAATACTTGCAACCTCTCCTAACTTTAAAGTTTCAAAAGCAGTTTCCTTGCAACTAGCGATCTCATCCAGTACTTTAAAACCTATATTATGCCTGGTTTGCACATATTTTGCGCCTGGATTTCCCAGACCTATAATCATGAATTTTTTCATGGGATCCTTTTCATTTAGAATAGTCGTGATGGTAGCTTCACGAACAAGTATTTTTTTAAGCCAATTCAACAGGCTATGGTGTAAAAATAAAAAAAGCTGCAAGAACTAAATCTTGCAGCTTCTATATCATATAAAAATTGGTTATTCAGCAGCTTCTTCATCTTGAGAAGAAGGAACATCTGCTGCTTCAACATTATCACTGTCGTCATCTTCGATGACCGCAGTACGAGAAGTTTTGATCATCACTACTACTACTGAGTCTGGGTGCATGATTTCATATTCCGCTACTCTTAAATCACGTACGTATTTCTTATTTCCTATTTTCATAGGAGTAATATCTATAGTAATAGAGTCAGGCAAGTTAGCTGGTAATGCTTTTACTTTTAGTTTGCGATTATTACGACGTAACACACCACCATTAAGAACACCTTTTGAAACTCCTTCTAGAACTACTGGCACTTCCATTGTTACCATTTTATCATCAAAGATTTGATAGAAATCGGCATGTAAAAGAAGTTCTCTTACTGGATGCCATTGCATGTCTTGAGCAATTGCTTTGAATTGACCATCATTACCTAGATCGATAACCACGGTATGTGCATCTGGAGTGTACACCAATTTTTTAAATGCTTTCTCTTCTGCTGAAAAGTGTATAGGCTCGTCTCCTCCGTAAATTACGCAAGGAACCAATCCAGCATTACGTAAGGCTTTAGTTGACTTTTTGCCCACGCTTTCTCTTTTTGATCCTAAGATCGTGATTGATTTCATGTTATATATATTTAGTTAATGAAATTACATTATAAAGTTGTCACTGATTGATTCATTGTTTTGCACACTTTGCATCACTCCGGCAAATAATGCCGCGCAGGAAAGCACTCTAATTTTAGGGCTTTCTTGTTTTAACGGGATCGAATCGGTAACGATTAATTCTAATAATTGCGAATTATTGATACGCTCATAAGCTTTACCTGATAGGATCGCATGGGTACAAATAGCTCTAACGCTTTTTGCTCCTCTTTCCATCATGACGTCCGCAGCTTTAGTAAGTGTACCAGCAGTGTCTACCATGTCATCTACTAAGACCACATTTTTTCCAGTCACATTACCAATCAACTCCATATGGGAAATCACATTTGCTTTCTGACGCTGCTTGTAACAAACCACTACATCACTTTCTAAGGTCTTGGCATAGGCATAAGCGCGCTTAGAACCTCCCATATCTGGAGAGGCTATCGTAAGATCTGTTAAATTGAGACTTTTTAAATAAGGTATAAATAAAGAGCTGGCAAAAAGATGGTCTACAGGCTTTTCAAAAAACCCTTGGATCTGATCGGCATGCAAATCCATAGTAATAATGCGAGTTGCCCCTGCAGATTCTAAAATTTTAGCGATCATTTTTGCACCTATAGGCACCCTAGGTTTGTCTTTACGATCTTGTCTCGCCCAACCAAAGTAAGGAATCACCGCTGTAATATGTCTTGCACTAGCGCGCTTGGCAGCATCGATCATCAAAAGCATTTCCATAATGTGGTCACTACTAGGTTGTGTAGAGCCAATAATAAAAATGCGACGTCCTCGTATAGATTCCTCAAAGGACGGTTGAAACTCTCCATCACTAAAAGTAGAAAAATTCACCTTACCTAAAGCGGCCCCATACTTGTCTGCAATAGCAGCTGCAAGGTCCATACTCTGACGACAGCCGAATAATTTGGCATCTTGTTGTAAAGCGTAATTCATATTAACATCTTTTAAGACGTGATTTTAAGGCTGCAAATGTACTTATAATTTTAGAGACGCTATTCTAAATAACAAGCAATTTGTATTTAATAAGTATTTTTATTTAGTACTTTTGTCCCTCCAGTTTAAAAAATGCCTCAGTGGTGGAATTGGTAGACACGTTGGATTCAAAATCCAATGCTTTACGGCGTGCCGGTTCGATTCCGGCCTGAGGTACATTAAAAGAGCTCTTTTTTGATTTTAAAAAGGCTCTTTTTTTTGTTTATGAAAGGCTTCTTATTGTTAACAATTAGATAACACTAGTAGCAAGAAGGCTCTTAGCCACTGCATAGCCCTGGTTTTATTAATGATTAGATTTGTTAAATGTGATCATTATGCCCCTATTCCCTAAATTTTTAAAGCTACTTTTAAAAATGTTGTGTTATTTTCGCAGCATAAATTATATATTTACTCCTTAAACAGAAAATTTAAATTAATTCAATAAGTCAAATGAAACGATCCCTTTCAATTTTATTCACGGCAGCCATGACATTAGGTGTTACTGGTGTTGCTTCAGCCTCAGCATTAGTACAAAATGCTACTGAGACCAAAACGACAGAAACTTTCCACCAAGTCCTAAAGAAAAACTTTATTGATGGAGGTCCTGGATTTATGGCAATCGTTCTAGTCTGTCTTATATTAGGACTAGCTATTGCCATTGAAAGAATTATCTATTTAAATCTTTCTACAACAAACTCTAAGAAACTTGCTGCAGACGTAGAAGAAGCTCTTAAAAATGGGGGTATAGAAGCTGCCAAAGAAATTTGTCGCAATACAGAAGGACCTGTTGCTTCTATCTATTATCAAGGACTTGATAGAGCTGACGAAAGCATTGAAGCCGCTGAAAAAGCAGTTGTTGCTTATGGTGGGGTTCAAATGGGCCAACTAGAAAAGAACGTTTCATGGGTATCTTTATTTATAGCACTTGCTCCAATGCTTGGATTTATGGGTACCGTAATAGGTATGATTGGATCCTTTAACAGTATTGAAGAGGCGGGAACTATGGAGCCTTCTCTAGTAGCTGGTGGTATTAAAGTCGCGCTATTAACAACCGTATTTGGACTTATCGTAGCCATTATTCTTCAGATTTTTTATAATTACATCGTTTCTAAAATCGATAGTATTGTAAATGATATGGAAGATGCCTCTATCACTCTTATCGATATTCTTGTAGATTACAAGAAAGGTAAGTAATTCATCATAACAAAAACAAATCATGGTTTTACATAAAGCATTAAAATACCTAGTTCTTCTTTTGAGCCTTATAGCAATGGGATTCTTTTTCTATACGCTTGCTTTAGGTGATGAAGCCATTGAACTCAATACGGGAGACAGCCAAGCGGTTACCGTATCTCCTCTTATATATCTTGCGTATATTTCGCTCGTCCTCACTGTAGTTATTGTACTTATCTTTGTAATTAAAGGGTTAATGACCAATCCAGCGGCTCTTAAAAAAGCAGGGATATCAATAGGATTATTGGCAGTTGTAGCGCTGATCTCTTATTATGCATTGGCCGATGACAGCGTTGTGGATATCAATGGTAAGGTAATTGAATTAGAAGACGGAGAACTACTTACAGCGGGAACCTCTCGCTGGATTGGAGCTTCTTTGTACATGTTCTACATCCTTGCAATTGTTGCTGTAGGAACCGTCGTGTGGTCGGGAATAAGCAAACTCATAAAAAAATAAATTATGGCTAGAAGATCTGCACCAGAAGTAAACGCGGGATCGATGGCAGACATCGCATTCCTACTATTGATCTTCTTCCTGGTTACCACCACGATTGAAGTAGATAGTGGTATTGCTAGTAAGCTACCACCACCACTTCCTGAAGATGTGAAACCACCACTGATTAAAGAAAAAAATATTTTTCAAGTCGTTGTAAATGCTGAAAACCGTCTTCTTGTAGAGGATAAGGACATGGAAATAGGCAAACTAACTGATGCGGCTGTAAAGTTTTTGGATAACGGTGGAGGAACGGACCCTAGAGATGTTTGTAGCTATTGTAGAGGTGAAAAAAATCCAGAATCTTCAGACAACCCTAAGAAAGCGGTAATTTCACTTGTTAATGACAGACAGACCTCCTATAAAATGTATGTAGCGGTTACTAATGAGCTCGTAAGGGCTTATGCCATCCTTAGAGATCGGGAAGCAAAGCGTTTGTATAACGAAACCTACCAGTCTATGACAAAAAGGTCGGACGATTGGCCAGCAGATGAAAAAGAAAGCCCAGAATACCTAGAGCTGCAAAACAAACTGGAAAAAGTAAGAGAATTGTTTCCAAGAAACCTCTCTGAAGCTGAACCTCAAAATAGAGAATAATTATGTCTAAGTTTAAGAAGAAAAAGAGTGGTGAATTACCTGCGGTTTCAACAGCATCACTTCCAGATATCGTTTTCATGTTGTTGTTCTTTTTTATGGTCGCCACGGTAATGAGAGATGATGAGCTTCAAATTGAGAATAGGCTTCCACAAGCAAATCAAGTAGAAAAGCTTGCTGAAAAAAAGAAGATCGTTACTATTTACATAGGTAAACCTAATCCTAATTTTATCAAGCAATTTGGAATTTCTGAAGTGATTCAACTAGGAGATAAAATCTCTCCAGTCAGTGATGTACAGACATTTGTCAACACTAAGAGAAATGCCATGGATGAAGATGATAAAGATTCCATGACCGTTTCTTTAAAAGTAGATCAAAACTCCCAAGTGGGAATCTTGACAGACGTGAAGCAAGAGTTAAGGGAAGCTATGGCTCTTAAGATTAGTTATACTTCTATTGAAGGTGACCCTTTAAAAAACTTAAAGAAATAGTCTTTTGGTCCCTACAATTTTTAAAATAGCCGTTCTTGTAAGAACGGCTATTTTTATACCTTTACTTTTGAACTGTAGCTATACCATATGAAGTTTATTTCCCTTCTTTTATTGTTTTTATTAAGCACATTCTCTTCCGTAGCTCAAGAAAAGAAGCAGGAAGAAAACGCCATACCCAGCGTAGTGGATTCTCTGTATAGAGAAGACCAGTTCTATGTTGGACTCTCTTTTAACCTCATCAGTAATAAGCCTAATTCTTTCTCTCAGAACGGGTTTTCTGGAGGTGTTCACATAGGTTTTATTAGAGACATGCCTATCAATAAGCGGCGCAATCTAGCAATAGGAGTCGGACTGGGAGTTTCTACTAATACTTACAACTCCAATCTTTTTATAGATGAAACACCAAGCGGATCGACTACTTTCAGCATTATTGAAGACAATACTAACGTAGATCGCAATAGGTTTAACACCAACCTTCTGGAGATGCCTATTCAATTGAGATGGCGTACTTCCACTCCTACTAATTATAGCTTTTGGCGCATTTATACTGGAGTGAAACTCTCCTACATCTACAATTATAAAGCAATATTTAAAAATGCCGAAAGGAGTAGTATACTTACTGATATTCCAGAATTGAATCGATTGCGCTATGCGGCAACGCTTACTGTGGGAAATGGAAGTTTTAACGCCTTTGTGCAGTATGATTTGATCACTTTATTCGATAAAGATGCTTTAATAGATAATCAGCGAGTTGATCTACAACCCATCAAATTTGGTGTTGAATTTTATATGCTTTAAGTAATTCTTCTCTAAGGTAAAGAATAACTAAACGCAAGCACCTGACTTATCAATCCTACTGCAACGCCAAAAATAAGTTCGTGACCTTTATGTGCCTCCATACTCAACCTAGAGGTTGCTGTAAGACCAGAAACAATCCCCATAAGAGCCATAGGGAATAAAAGATTTATTCCTTGAATAAAGGAAAGCATGATTAAAAAACCCAAAACACCACCTGTAGCCATTAAGTGAAGACTTATTTTATACCTAAAAGCCGTCATTAAAGTAGCGACCAAGGTTGCGATTAAGATTCCAATAAAAAAGTAATACAATGATAGATGCAGGCCGTCTCCAAAAGCTCCTCGCAACAATATAATTAACAATATCATGTAGACCAGTAAAGGAGTAATGCGCTCCTTTGTGCTGGAAAGGTGAACACTATTTACCACGCCTAATATCTTCAGCATCGTATAAACGAGTAAGGGAATGGCAGCTGTAAGGATAACAATGAGGTACAATTTTAAGCGCACGCTCTCTGGATCATTATAATAGTTGAAATTAAAATACCATAGCGCTACTAAGGAAGGGATAAACAAGGGATTGACAAGATAGCTCCACAGTTTTAGAAACCACTTCATAGGCTCTAAATCTCTTTTCTTAAACGTGCTACAGGAATATCCAGTTGCTCTCTGTACTTCGCCACTGTTCTACGAGCAATGGGGTATCCTTTTTCTTTGAGAAGTTCAGCTAGCCTTTGATCGGTAAGCGGCTTTTTCTTGCTTTCTTCATTGATAACCGTTTCCAAGATCTTTTTAATTTCCCTAGTAGAAACTTCCTCTCCATCGGTATTGGTCATGGATTCTGAAAAGAATTCTTTGATCAATTTAGTCCCATAAGGAGTATCGACATATTTAGAATTTGCCACACGAGAAACGGTAGAGACATCCATATTAATTTGGTCAGCAATATCTTTTAAGATCATAGGTCTTAAATTGCGTTCGTCTCCAGATTGAAAATAAGCTTGCTGGTAATGCATGATGGTAGACATCGTAATAAATAAGGTTTCTTGTCGCTGCTTGATGGCGTCTATAAACCATTTTGCTCCATCTAATTTTTGTTTAATAAACATCACCGCATCTTTTTGAGACTTGGTTTTTTCTTTAGCTTCTTTATAACCCCGCAACATATTAGAATAATCTCTAGATACATGCAGCTCTGGCGCATTACGCCCGTTAAGAGTGAGTTCTAATTCTCCATCTTTAATTCTAATAGTGAAATCAGGTACTACTTGTTCTACCACACGGGTACTACCGCCTGCATAAGAACTTCCAGGCTTGGGATTTAAATGCTCAATGTCGTCTATAGCAGCCCTTAATTCATCTTCGGTAATGTCGTATTTGGTCATTATTTTCGAATAATGCTTTTTACTAAAGGCATCAAAGGAATCCCTTATTAACTTTATAGCGATCTCATTACTTTCTGTTTTTCGCTTTCGCGAAAGCTGTAACAGCAAACACTCTTGCAAATTACGAGCGCCTACCCCCGCAGGGTCCAATTCATGAACTACTTGAAGTACTTTTTCCACCTCTCCCACCTCTGTATACAAGTTCATAGTAAAAGCTAAATCATCAGTAATGTCTTCTAAAGATCTTCTTATATAACCACTAGCATCAATACTCCCCACAAGAAACTCTGCAATAGCTCGATGTTCTTCAGTTAATCTTATGGTGTTGAGTTGCTCTAATAAGGTTTGTGTAAATGACTTTCCAGCAGCATAGGGTATGCTTTTCTCATCGTCATCTGCGCTGTAATTATTTGCTTTGGTACGGTATTCAGGGATATCGTCATCACTGAGATAATCATCTACATTAATATCGTCGGTTTCAATAGATTCATTTCCATCCTCGTAATCTTCTTCGTTAGAAAACTCATCGTACTCATCATCAGTTTTTTCTTTTCCGTCATCTAAAGCAGGGTTTTCTTCCAGTTCTGATTTTACCCGTTGCTCAAAAGCCTGCGTAGGTAATTGTATCAACTTCATCAATTGTATTTGTTGAGGTGATAACTTCTGGGACAATTTAAAATTTAGTGACTGTTTAAGCATGGTTGTTTTGTGACTAAGTAAAAATACTAAAAGCCTATTTGATTAGAGACAAAGTTGTTACATTTATGACAACCCTAAACTCTTGGCCTCCTTCCAAAGAGAAAATCCCGATTTCTAGTGGAGAAATCAGGACTTCCTTATAATTGAATTGTTTTTAAAAAGAAGCGTTCCCGGGCGTACGTGGATAAGGGATCACATCTCTTACATTCCCCATTCCAGTTACAAACATAACCAGTCTTTCAAATCCGAGACCGAACCCGCTGTGCACCACACTACCGAATTTACGCATTTCTAGGTACCATCCTAACTCTTCTAAAGGAATACCCATCGCATCCATTTTTCCTTTGAGGACGTCATAACGTTCTTCACGTTGCGACCCTCCTACTATTTCACCTATTCCAGGAAAAAGAATATCCATGGCTCTTACGGTTTCACGACCTTCACTATCGGCATCGTTTAACCTCATATAAAAGGCCTTGATTTTTGCGGGATAATCAAATAAAATAACAGGGCATTCAAAATGCTTTTCTACCAGATAACGCTCGTGTTCTGATTGTAGATCTGCCCCCCATTCATCAATGATGTATTTGAATTTTTTCTTTTTATTAGGCTTAGAGTTTCTTAAGATATCTATTGCTTCTGTATAAGAAACACGCTTAAAGTTGTTCTTTCCTATAAAGGCAAGTTTCTCTCTTAATGGCATAGGACTGCGCTCGGGCACTGGCTTGCTTTTATCCTCTTCTATTAACCTGTTTTCTAGAAACTCAATGTCATCAGTACAATTCTTAAGAGCATAATCGACCACGTATTTGATAAAATCTTCGGCCAGATCCATGTTGGCATCCAGATCGTTAAAAGCTACCTCAGGTTCTATCATCCAGAACTCGGCTAGGTGACGAGACGTATTGGAATTTTCTGCTCTAAAAGTTGGTCCAAAGGTATATACTTGACCTAATCCCATGGCATAAGTTTCTGCTTCCAGTTGCCCAGAAACAGTCAGATTAGATTCCTTTTCAAAGAAATCTTCTTTATAATTGATAGTACCGTTTTCATTCAGCGGCAGGTTTTTAGGATCTAAAGTGGATACCCTAAACATTTCTCCTGCACCTTCAGCATCACTTCCTGTAATGATAGGCGTGTGTGCTTGATAAAAACCGTTCTCATTAAAATATTTATGTACCGCATAAGATAATGCCGCTCGTACACGCATCACTGCGCCAAAGGTATTGGTACGCACACGTAAATGTGCTTGCTCTCTAAGGGTTTCTAGCTTATGTCTTTTAGGAGATAAAATTGTTTTCTTCACCTCTTCAGGATCTGCGCCTGCAAGAACTTCTATTTTAGTAGCTTGTAGTTCTACTCGCTGTCCAGAACCTTCACTTTCTACCAGTAGACCTGTGACAGCAACAGCGCTGGCAACAGTAATTTGATCTAATAATTCTCGATCAAAATTCTCTGGCGCTATCACAGCTTGCAAATTATGAATGGTAGAACCATCGTTAAGAGCTATAAATCTATCGTTTCTAAAACTACGTACCCAACCTTTTACGGTCATCTCGACCACACTAGGGTCAGATTGGAGTAGGACTGCTATTCTTTTCATTGGTTTTCTTGATCAGTTGCGTACGGCAAATATAATTTTTATGAGCCGTTAGCGCAATTAATAATGCTGGTAAATGTGGTGCTGTTTGTGGGGGTCTCGCTTTCGCCTTGAGCGATATAACAATTAACTTTAGCATTTATAAAAAAGGAACAGGAGGTGTTCTCTATTCCTCCTCATCATTAACTGGTTCAACCAAAGGAATCGCGGGCTTTTTAAACGTGCGCTCGTTGGCAATGCTTCTCTCTAAAGAAAGCAACATACTAGGCAATAGTAATAAATTTGCTGCCATCGCAAAAAGCAAGGTAGCACTCACTAATGCTCCTAACGCCACCGTACCTCCAAAACTAGAAAAGGTGAAAGTCAAGAATCCGAAAAACAGAACTATAGAAGTATAAAACATACTCACACCCGTTTCTTTTAAAGCCGCGTAAACCGACCTCTTAATTCTCCAGTTGTTTGCAATGAGCTCTTGACGGTATTTAGCTAAAAAATGAATAGTATCGTCTACAGAAATACCAAACGCAATGGAAAACACTAAAATAGTAGATGGCTTTATAGGAACACCTATATAACCCATCAACCCGGCGGTAATGAGTAACGGCAATAAGTTAGGTACTAATGATACAAAAATCATACGTAAGGACCTGAACATCCACGCCATAAAAAGGGCGATGAGGACAATGGCCAGTGATAAAGAAAGTATCAAGTTATTAACGAGGTAATCCGTTCCTTTTTGAAAGACCAATGCCTTTCCTGTCAGGGTTACTTCATAACGATCTTCGGGAAAAATAGTTTTTATTTTCTCTCTCAAGTTTTCTTCTACGCGTTGCATGCGATCGGTACCCATGTCCTTCATAAAAGTAGTCATACGTGCATATTGACCCGTACTGTCCACAAAACTTTTCATTAAAGAACTATCCGTAGCGCTTTTCTTTAGCAGTTGAGACATGGTAACCGCGTCATAAGTAGAAGGCAAGTCAAAATATTCTGGATCCCCACCATAAAAAGCCTGCTTACTGAATTTAACAGCAGACACCAGTGACATAGGTCTAGAAAGCTCTGGTGTTTCAATGATATGCTCTTCTAGTTTGTTTAGTTTTTTGAGTGTTTTAAGAGCGGTTACTTTTTCGTTTTTACTATAAACTACTAGTTCCAATGGCATAATGCCGTCAAAGCTCTCTTCAAAAAATTTGATATCCTTATAAAACTGCATTCCTTTAGGCATGTCTTCTATGAGACTACCGGAGACTTTGATTTGATAGATCCCTATAAAACTCAAAATAAGAACCACAACACTAGTGATATAGATAGGAATGCGCTTTTTCTTAACCATGCGCTCGTTCCAGGCCACAAATCCGTTGATCCAAGTTTTACCGAGGTGTTGTAAATGTCGCTCCTTAGGTACAGGTAAATAACTATAAACAATAGGAATAATCATCAAACTCAGTAAGAATATGGCGATAATACAAATACTGGCTACTACACCAAATTCTACCAACAACTTACTTTCTGTAAAGATAAAAGTCGCAAACCCGCTGGCAGTAGTAAGATTAGTCATTAAAGTGGCATTACCTACTTTAGTAATAACACGTTGCAATGACAAGGCTTGATTCCCGTGTTTTTTTATTTCTTGTTGGTATTTATTGATCAAGAAAATACAATTGGGAATCCCGATCACAATAATCAAAGGTGGGATTAAAGCCGTAAGCACCGTAATTTCATAACCTATCCATCCTAAAACACCAAAAGCCCACATCACTCCTATGATCACCGTGATGATGGAAATAAACGTCGCTCTCCAAGACCTGAAGAAAAAGAAGAAAATCCCAGAAGTAATTGCCAATGCGGCGATTAAAAACATTCCTATCTCATCAACAATATTCTGAGAATTGAGTGTTCTGATATAAGGCATTCCAGAGGTTCTGATCTCCAACTCGTTTGCATTGGAGTATTCTTGAACAAGTGGCTGGAATTTATCCATAATAAAAACCACACGCTGCTTTGTGTTAACAATCTCTTTCTTTAAGTAAATAGCGGTACGTATCACACTATCATTTTCTGAATAGATCAAGTTTTTATAAAAAGGCAAGTCATTGAAAAGCTTCTTTTTAAAAGCTGCCAACTCCTGATTATTTTGAAGTGGTTCTTGGAGAACAGGTGCTATAATAAACTGCGTATTGTCTTCTGTCTTTGATAGGGTTGGTAAATTAGAAGTAGAAAGCACCAGCTCTACTTCCTTAAAAGTGGCTAAGGTATCTGCCAACTCATTCCAAGCGTTAAAACGTTCAAAGTCGTCTACATTTTTATTTTCTACCCCCAAGATGATGAGGTTGCCCTCTTCGCCAAATTTATCTAGAAATTTGTTGTAATCGTTATTTACAGGATGATCATTTGGAAGAAGATTGGCTTCCGTATGAGTGAATTGCATGTACTTCCACTGTGTGGCAAAAGCCATAGTTATGATCACAATAAGCCCAAGAATAACCTCCCTATTTCGAAGTATCAGTCTTGCAATACGGTTCCAAAATCTAAAACTAAATAACTTTTGCATGCATTATTTTAAAGCCTTCAAAGGTACTTTTAAAACCCGTGATTATTTAGCGATTCGTTATTTAATCTATGGTGCACCGTATAAATTAAGAACCCTTACTACCCCCTGAAGAGTTGGATATCATTTGAACCGAATGAAAGGCGAAAATTTTAAAGGAGTTTTCAGCTGCTTTTTGCAAACTAAAGCTCTAAATAGAAGGTAAATTTTATGGCAATATTATCTGCAAAATCTGGAAGATGGTAGGCGCCGTAACGGTAACTCGCACTCAACCCAAAACCAAACAGCAATTTATTCAACTCAAAACCACTCTCAAAATACCCTTTTTCTAAGGTAGTGATCGTTACATTTTGATGACGCTGTGCATGGTCTAAATCGCCCCAAGCAACTTTAGAAATTAAAACCATTTCTGGCTTTAAAAAAGAGAATATAGTAAAGGGGGCAAAGTGATGCTTGACTTGACCTACCAGGAGTTGATCAGAAAAAAATTCATTGAAATACATGGTCTCAAAACT
Source organism: Nonlabens sp. (assembly GCF_018401815.1). Classification (GTDB taxonomy): domain Bacteria; phylum Bacteroidota; class Bacteroidia; order Flavobacteriales; family Flavobacteriaceae; genus Nonlabens. The sequence goes on along the minus strand of NZ_JAGYKG010000002.1, from coordinate 13,306 downwards.
ACGCCTACCTGCAACCGAAAATCGCTGTAAGATCTCATCTTTGTTAGGGGCATTAGGATAGGCGTGGTACAGATGCGTTAAAGGCACTTCTCCTGAACTGTAATGACCTTCTAACAGGAGTTCTGTACTGGACTTATCTGTTCTTTTAAAAGCATACTCCACCTTACCTGACAATTTAAGGTAATTAAAATTACTTGCTGTAAATCCTTTAATCCCTTGTGTGATTTGCCCACTTAAAATAGGATACCCTCTAGTTATTTCTTGATATCCTTTTGGTGTACGCATAAATTCACTTACCGGGCTCCACCTTGCTCCTAGAGAAACCTCCGCTAGCACATAATCTGTAAAAACCTCATCCTCTAAAATGAATTGGTAATTTGTTGTTGGTGTAACTCGCTTTCGCGAAAGCGAGACCTCACTAATCACAGAAGGAACTAAACGCTGTTGTAAGGACATACCATATTCTTTATACAAGTAGAAGGTAGGGATGTTGATCAATCTAGGCTCAAAAAGCGAGTATACCCTAGCGTCTGTTAAAAAATGCTCTGCCGCAAACTCCGTAATATCGTCCTGTTTGTACATAGTAAGCCAGGTGTTTTTTTCCTTACTGATGCGGTAACCTAGTCCTATTTTATGTTTGAATACGGCGTCTTTAGTCCCATAAGCCAAGTAGCCATTAATTCTAAAACTTTCGCTCAGCTTCTCATTAGTCTGGCCACCTATACCTAATCTAAAAGCTTCATAATCGTTGTATTTAACTAGATATTTCAAATCAACATCCACGACACTTACTGGGAAATAACCTATTTTAAACTTATCTAGCATTTCCAATTTACGAGTGATTTTTGTGGCATCTACAATACTGTCCAAATTCATAAACTGAGCCAGCTCTGAAGTAGAAAAAGCATCTTTTCCTCTCTCTTTTTCCCAGTAGGCTTCTTGTTGGTGTATAGCCGAATCCTGAACATCTATTTTAAGACCACGCCTGCCGTAATCCAGGCTTTTATTGGTGGTAAAATTAGAGTTAACCGCTTCAATAATCAGATAGAGCTCTTCGGCAATTTGCTCTTGATCATAGGTGCTTTTCTGAATTCCTACTTCTAATCTTGCCCCAAAGAGCTCTAGCTCTTTTTTGGTCTTTTCTTGTCGCACATAAAGCTTTCTTGAACTGTTGTACCATAGCGAAAGTAAATCGTCGTACACAAAATCGTGATACGCGTTGATATAAAGAGCTCCTGACTTTTCAAAAACAGCTTTTGCTACTGCATAAGTGTGCTGATCGATGTACAGAAAACCTGAAAATAACCTGGATTCATTTTCTTTTCTAGGGAAAAAATTCAATTTAGTAACCGTTCTGCCCTCAATGATCGAGTCCGTAACTATTTGAAAGTGATATAAGGAAATAGACTTCTCATTCAGTGGGCTGATGTATTCTTGATCAAAAATGATGTACTTCTCATCATATATATTCTCTGACTGAAAGTCGATATGGTAAATAGGATAAACAGGCTCCTCAAAACCAGGCATGTTTGCCCCAGTAATAATTTCTTTATACCCTTTTATATGATCGTAATTATGTCGGGATGTTTTTTCTGCATAAAGGACGCCTGTTTTCTTGAGCGTTTTACGCAATTCTGTTTTTTTATAGCCTGGGCCCGTTAAGGCCTCCGGGTCTCCAGAGACTTTTAAGTTTTCATAAGCATCATAACGGTAAGAATTAAGCTTATGAGAGGGGTCATTTTTCTTTTTAGAAATAAGAACTTTGGTCATTAACAACTCTGCCTCTTGCACACCTTGCTGCTGTGCAGCTGTAATAGTGCACAAAAACAACAACAGAATTCCAAAAAATAACCTCATAAAATTAGGACTGGTTTAGCAATGTTAAAAATAGAACAAGTGCAGCATTAAGTTGTTGTTCTTAAGAGAACATGAACAGCATCAAAAAGGCTGGCTAAAAGGCATAATGTACTATCACAAGGAACAAGTCGAGTCTATAAGTACTTATGTACTAAAGGTTTTAGACGAGATACGGTTGCCACTTAAGTGTTTTGTTGCTTTTTTGAGAGCCTTTGTTCTAGGAAAAAATGGACGTGTTTATTACACCGTCATGATCTCTTTTTCCTTCACTACCAGATGCTCATCAATTTTTATCACATACTTGTTGGTGAGATTTTGCACCTCTGCTTCCGCATTTTTAAGCAGGTCTTCTGAGATATCGAGTTTCTTAAGTTCGTTCATCGCCACCTTACGATCGTTACGCACTCCTATTTTTGCTTCTTCACCTTCTGCTTTTGCTTGTTTGGTAAGGTCTTTACGCCGTTCTTCTGTGAGTGCGGGAACGTTTATAATAATACTCTCTCCATTATTCATTGGGTTCAAACCTAGGTTGGCATACATGATACCTTTTTCTATTTCGGTAATCATTCCTTTTTCCCAAGGTTGTATACTTAAAGTTCGTGCGTCTGGAGTAGCAATATTAGCCACTTGAGTCAATGGAGTCTGACTGCCGTAATAATCTACCATAACGGTACTTAACATAGCAGGCATGGCTTTACCTGCGCGTATACTCAATAATTGTTTTTCTAAATGTGTGATAGCGTTATCCATGTTTTCTTTGGTGCTATCGAGTATGAAATCGATTTCTTCTGTCATCACTACTATTTTTATAAGATGCTAGGCACTATAATGCCGTATTTATAATTGTACTTTAGTTCCTATGTTTTCTCCCTTTAACAGCTTGATTAAATTTCCATGCGTATTCATATCAAAGACAATAATAGGCAATTCATTTTCCTGACTTAAAGTAAAAGCCGTGGTATCCATTACTTTAAGACCTTTACGCAAGACATCTTCAAAGGTGATGAAGTCAAATTTAGTTGCAGTAGCATCCTTTTCAGGGTCTGCTGTATAAATTCCATCTACTCTAGTTCCTTTAAGAATAACATCTGCTTCAATTTCTATAGCCCTTAGAACAGCGGCACTATCAGTGGTGAAATAAGGATTCCCTGTTCCACCACCGAATATAACTACACGCCCCTTTTCTAAATGTCTCATCGCCTTACGTCGTATAAAAGGCTCTGCTACTTCATTTATTTTAATAGCCGTTTGTAATCTAGTAGGCACGCCAGCGTCCTCTAAAGCACTTTGCAGCGCCAAACCGTTAATCACCGTTGCCAGCATCCCCATGTGATCTCCTTGCACGCGGTCCATACCATTACTAGCTCCCGCCACACCTCTAAAAATATTTCCTCCACCTATTACAACGGCAACTTCAACTCCTAGATCGGTTACTTCTTTGATTTCTTCAGCATATTCTGCCAGGCGTTTTGGATCTATACCGTACTGTCGCTCGCCCATTAAGGCCTCTCCAGAAAGTTTTAATAATATGCGGTTGTATTTCATAAGGTTGTTGTGTGTCTTGCAAATATAAATGAATTAGAAAACCTATTAAATTTTTTATTGGGAGATTGCTAGGTAATTAAAACCCCTTTATTACGCTAATTGGCAATGCTGGTATAAAAGCCTTATTGTTTTGGTGGCATCACATCCCTATTTAGTCACTGCCCGGACATTGCACTCACCAACAGTTCTCTAGTGCAGCGCAACCAGATCACATGCGATAGAAGTTATTCTTAAAATAGTCCCTTATACCTATTCCATTTCAAGTGATGCCATCGAAATCAACTTAAAGTTAGGCTTGTTTTTGATGTTACATTTATATTTAATTTTTCAAAGGGTATCTTTGACCTCTAAAATCGGTAATATGTTCCAAATAGGAAAAACCATCATTTCTGATGACCTTCTTGAAAAAGACTTTGTGTGCAATCTTACGGCATGTAAAGGCATTTGTTGTGTCGCTGGAGAAGCAGGAGCCCCCCTGGAACAGAAAGAACTGGACATTCTCGATCGTGAGTTTGAAAATATAAAACCTTTTTTACGTCCAGAAGGGATTGCTGCTATTGAAGCGCAGGGCACCTGGATTGAACGAGAAAGTGGTGAACTAGAAACACCACTGGTTAATGGAGCCGAATGTGCTTACGCTACCTTTAAGAAAGATGGAACAGCGCTTTGCGGGATCGAATCGGCTTATCGAGACGGTGCAACTACTTTCTACAAACCCATTTCTTGTCATTTATACCCAGCGCGTATTCAAGAATACACCGACTTCAAAGCCGTGAATTACCACAAATGGCAAATTTGTGACGATGCTTGTGAATTAGGTGAAGAATTAGGAGTTCCTGTCTATAAATTTTTAAAAGAACCTTTGATAAGAAAATTCGGTCTAGAGTGGTATGCCCAACTCGAAGAAATTGCAAAAGATTTTTAAGTACGTTTTTTAAAATCTGCGCTTGAAAAATGATTTTTAGGTGTTTCGCTTTCGCGAAAGCGTGAATAACTTCTACCCTCTTTTTTTTAAATTTAATCCTAAAGACCACCTCCAAACTGGGCTGAACATTGATGAAAACTGCGATTTTTAAGCTCTTGTTTCACAAATACATGCAAAAATCCGTTAAAAGTTCAACACGCTGTACAGCAATAAGTTGAACGCTGCATTTTGGATTTTGTTAAGAAACTTCTTATGTTGAAAACTTGTGAAAAAGCTAAATGTTAAATTGCCCATAACGCCTTAAACATTCTTCATCTTTGTTATCCCGAGATTTAAAAAGTAACAGCGATAAATAAAAAGTACACATGCAAACTACACAAGAACCTATATTACAAGACAACCCCAACCGATTTGTCATTTTCCCTATTCAACATGATGATTTATGGGAATGGTATAAGAAACAACAAGCGTGTATTTGGACTGCTGAAGAAATTGATTTACAAGTTGATTTAACGGACTGGCAAAACTCCCTTAACTCTGACGAACGCTATTTTATCAAGCATATTCTTGCATTTTTTGCAGCGAGTGATGGAATTGTTAATGAAAATCTTGCTGAGAACTTTGTGAATGAAGTGCAGTATTCTGAAGCTAAATTTTTCTATGGTTTTCAGATCATGATGGAAAACATTCATTCAGAGACCTACTCGTTATTAATAGATACCTATGTAAAAGATGATAAGGAAAAAGACCAGCTGTTTAAAGCTATCGAAAATTTTCCTGCTATTAAATTAAAAGCCGACTGGGCAATGAAATGGATAGACAGCCCGTCTTTTGCTGAGCGTTTGATCGCTTTTGCAGCAGTAGAAGGGATTTTCTTTTCTGGTGCCTTTTGTTCTATTTACTGGTTAAAGAAACGCGGTTTGATGCCTGGACTTACTTTTTCTAATGAATTGATCTCTCGTGATGAGGGTATGCATTGCGACTTTGCAGTACACCTTCACAACCATCACTTAATCAATAAAGTACCTAAAGAGCGTATCAAAGAAATTATTGTTGATGCTTTAAATATTGAGCGTGAATTCATTACCGAGTCACTACCGGCCAGCCTAATAGGAATGAATGCAAAATTGATGACACAATACCTTGAGTTTGTGACCGATCGTTTGCTTGTTGAGCTAGAATGTGAGCCGGTATACAACGTTACTAATCCGTTTGACTTTATGGATCTAATAGGAATGGAAGGTAAAACCAACTTCTTTGAAAAAAGAGTAGGAGAATACCAAAAAGCCGGAGTCATGAACAGCACTAAAGAAGATAAGAGCACTATGGACTCGTTCTCTTTAGATGCCGACTTCTAAAAAGAAGTTCATTTAAAAAGCTTGCAGTCCACCGACTGTCGCATTGTAGTTTAGAAAATATTTCAAGGTATTTTCACAAGTGTTAACCCAATTGTTTGAGACAGGGAGTACCCTCCTTATCTCTCCACCCAAAAACGAGTTCAATATGTTTGTAGTAAAAAGAGACGGCCACAAGGAGCCAGTAATGTTTGACAAAATCACCGCAAGAGTGCGTAAATTGTGCTATGGACTAAGTGACCATGTGGATCCTGTAAAAGTTGCCATGCGTGTTATCGACGGATTGTACGATGGTGTTACTACAAGTGAATTGGATAACCTCGCTGCAGAGACTGCGGCTACCATGACGACTGCACATCCAGATTATGCTAGATTAGCGGCACGTATCTCTGTATCTAACCTACATAAAAATACCAAAAAGACGTTTACTGACGTCATTACGGACTTGTATGAATATGTGAATCCGCGTACAGAGAAAAAAGCACCTATGATTTCTGATGAGGTGTATCAAGTAATTCAAGATAATGCCGACCGCTTGAACTCGGCTATTATCTATAACCGTGATTTTGGGTACGATTACTTTGGGTTTAAAACATTAGAACGTAGCTACCTATTAAAGATTAACGGTCAGATTGCCGAGCGCCCACAACACATGTTGATGCGTGTGTCTGTAGGGATTCATGTTGATGACCTTGATGCCGCCATAGAAACCTATGAGTTGATGTCAAAAAAGTTCTTTACTCATGCAACGCCTACCCTATTTAATGCAGGTACGCCAAAACCTCAAATGTCTTCTTGCTTTTTATTAACCATGCAAGATGATAGTATCGAAGGCATTTACGATACCTTAAAACAAACTGCTAAGATTTCCCAAAGTGCTGGGGGAATAGGATTATCTATACACAACATACGTGCAAGGGGCTCTTATATAGGAGGTACTAATGGAACTTCTAATGGTATTGTTCCAATGTTAAAAGTATATAATGATACCGCTCGTTATGTAGACCAAGGTGGAGGAAAACGTAAAGGTTCTTTTGCCATTTATATGGAACCTTGGCATGCAGATATTTTTGACTTCTTAGATCTTAAGAAAAACCATGGTAAAGAAGAGATGCGAGCTCGTGACTTATTCTATGCGATGTGGATGTCAGACCTTTTTATGAAAAGAGTAGAGACCAACAGCACGTGGACTTTAATGTGCCCTCACGAGTGTCCTAATCTTTACAACGTTCACGGAGATGAGTTTGAAGCTCTTTATACCAAATACGAAGAAGAAGGAAAAGGGCGCAAGACTATTCAGGCTCGTGAGCTTTGGGATAAAATATTAGAATCACAAATCGAGACAGGCACCCCTTACATGTTGTACAAGGATGCCGCAAACAAAAAGTCCAATCAAAAAAACTTAGGTACCATAAGGTCTTCTAACTTGTGTACCGAGATCATGGAGTACACTTCTCCAGACGAAGTTGCTGTGTGTAACCTCGCCTCTATTGCGCTACCTATGTTTGTAAAAGACGGCGCCTTTGATCATAAAGCCTTGCATAAAGTAACTAAAAGAGTAACGCGCAATTTAAACAAAGTAATAGATCGCAACTATTACCCAGTTAAAGAAGCCGAAAATTCTAACATGCGCCACAGACCTGTAGGGCTAGGGATTCAAGGTCTTGCAGATACCTTCATTATGTTGCGCCTCCCGTTTACCTGTGACGAAGCAAAAAAATTGAACTCTGACATTTTTGAAACACTGTACTTTGCCGCTTGTGAAGCTTCTATGGAAATGGCACAAGAGGAAGGTCCTTACTCTTCATTTGCTGGCTCTCCAATGTCACAAGGAGAGTTCCAATTCAATATGTGGGGAGTTAACGATGACCAATTAAGCGGTCGTTGGAATTGGGCCGATCTTAGAAATAAGGTAATGGAACACGGAGTGAGAAACTCGCTACTTGTTGCCCCTATGCCTACAGCGAGTACCTCTCAAATTCTAGGAAACAATGAAGCCTTTGAACCTTATACTTCTAACATCTATACCCGTAGAACACTTTCTGGTGAGTTTATCGTTGTCAATAAGCATTTATTAAAAGACCTAGTTGATTTAGACCTTTGGGATGACAGCTTAAAAAATGCCATTATGAGAAACAATGGCTCTATTCAGGCTATAGAAGGAATTCCAGAAGATATTAAAGAACTTTATAGGACCGTTTGGGAACTAAAAATGAAAGACATTATTGATATGTCTCGTGAAAGAGGTTACTTTATTGATCAATCTCAATCATTGAACCTATTTATGGAAAATGTGACTACCTCTAAGTTAACTTCTATGCACTTTTACGCCTGGAAAAGTGGTTTGAAGACTGGAATGTACTATTTAAGAACTAAAGGAGCGGTAGATGCTATCAAGTTTACCGTTACTAAAGAAAAGAAGGCAGTGGCAGTTGCTGCACCAGTAGAACTTCCTGTCATCAACGCTACAGCGCCAGTTCAAGCTGCCCATACCTTGAGAACACAAAAGCAAGCGCAAGAAGCGATACCAGTGCAACCACAGGTGGCACAGTCAGTGGCTCCTCCACAAACATTGTTTGTAGAAGATAGTGCCCCTGCAGCTGCAAAAGTGATGAATGAATCTAAGCCTATTGTAAACACCAACGTAGTTACAGAGAACGAAGAGATGAGTGCAGAAGAATACCGATTAATTCTTCAACGCGCTAAAGAAGCAGCCAGCAATGGTGACGATTGCGAAATGTGCGGATCCTAAAACGTTCTATTTACTTCAATCTATAAAAAGTCCGATCAGATGATCGGACTTTTTTTATTGGTAATTTGTCTAGTCCTGAAATAGCCCTACACTAAAACTAACGTCCAGCACCCACCTGACAAGGACTTTTAGTGCACAACAAATTAAAAATCTTCTTTTTATAAAGCACAACCCCCACATTTTTTTTTTGCAGAACTATTTTTTCCCTGGCACCTTTTATTTATTCCCCTGTACTAAATACCAATCTACCCATGCATCCATTTGCTCTACCGATTGTAATCTTAAAATTAGTTCTCTGTTGTTGTCTAATAAAAACATGGTAGGGGTGGCAAATACATAATACTCTTTTACTGCAATGCTGTTCCATTTTTGATAATCACAGACGCTTACAAAAGGAAAGATGCTCGCAAAACTTTTAAATTGTTGCTCATTTTCGTCTAAAGACACATAGACCACTTCAATATCTTGCTGCTTCCATTTTGAATAGTAGTTGGCTATTTTGGGCAGTTCTTCGGTACACTTGGGGCACCAGCTCGCACCAAATACCACCACCGTATAGTTGCTTTTTATGTCAGAGAGTTTTCTGGGTTGTTGCGTATCCTTATAGCCAGGAGCAACGATTTCTTTATCAAAAACAATATCAGGAGCCGTATTCCCCTTCTTCATCGCTCGATAACTTTCTAATTGCTTGGCAAGATTGGTATCTAGGGTGCAGCTTGTTTGGTTTAGCACTTTTAAAGCCAAATACTCCGACGCTTGAAACAAGCTGTGGCGCTCCAATAAATCAAAGAGATAGCCCATAACTTCATTGAGTTTTTGCTCGTCTTTTACCAAATTAACCATCATGGCATCAATAGAATGACGCATTTCTACAAAAACCGAATCCAATGAGCGACCACTGTTTTCTATCAGCCAAAAATGGCTCTCCATGGCATCTTTAAACAAACCACTTTTATACAAGCGTTGGTCGGTATGATCTAAAGCCCTAAAAGCAGCGATCGTAGCCGGAATCTCTTCTGTGCGGTATTGAGCAACTGTTGACACAGAGCTCACCAACTTACGCGTAGGTAACAACCAACTCACATAGCTGGCTTTGGGAAGTTTTGCTAAAAATGCAGCATCCTCATTTTTGATGCGTTGCTTTTCAGTTTGTATGCTATGGGCAGGGCGTTCTTGCACTGAAAATAATGAATCTAGCGTGTACATCTTCTCCAAATACATCCATGCACTCAGAGCCTGCTCTCTTTTGGGATGTTCTTGGGCATACTGCCCCAACCATTGGTTTTCCTGACCTTTGATAATTTTAAGAGTTTCGGTGTCGCTCAGTGTTTCACCAAACAGTTCTATAGCCTCACCACTTAGAATGACAAACAAAGGCGTATCATCAGCCGATATTAAGTACCCAACCCCATAATCTGCTTTAGAATAAGTCATATTAAAACTCCCTTTTTCATCGATGGTGGCGGAAGCGATAGGGTAGGTTTTGAGCCCGTTGAAGCCTTCGAGTCTAATGTCTTGTCCTGCTAACTGTGTTAGATTTCCAGTGATGCTTTGGGCAGTCAGTAAACTGGTGTACAATAGAAGTGGTACTAAAGCTAAAATTGTTTTTTTCATTATTTTAAATTTAAAAAGGGTTGTAGCCTACTTATGTTGCAATCCTTAAGGCAACGAACAGCGTTTCCGTTTGCTCGGTTGTTGGTGTTCATATTGGCAGTGCTGCTATTGAAGTTGAGGTTGCGCGAATTGGTGCTGCTAACCGTACTGCTCCAATAGTTGCCGTTGGTACCAGCATTGTTGAGCGAACCATTGCTGTTGTTGCGGTTGCCCGCCATGGGCAATAAAACATATCTTTTACACATCGTAAAACAAAAATTCATTTTACAACTGATTGCTCTTGTATCCGTTCTTTTTGAAAAAGCGGACGCTATGTTAGGATTAAATGCTGCACACTCCATACGTTTTGTTTTTCATTCTTTCGTACGAACTCCGGCAGTGTATTTTTGCCATGAAGCCAATTGCTTCGACAATTCTTCTACTTGCATATTTAAAGCTACAAACCCTTTTATTCCTATTATTTTTAAGTCTTTACACAAACGAAGCAACAGCCGAATAACTTCCACATTCTGTCTTGCTTGGTCAATAAATTGTTCCCGGTTTTCTTTTTTACTTTTATTCGCTTTATAAATATTAAGAAGCATATCTATTGTTTCGTTCTTTAATCGTTCACCTAGCGTATATTTATATTCTCTTGAAAATACTGCTGTTCGCTGATAGGTTTGAATTAATAAATCATAGCCTAATTTGTAAACTGGTAGTTCGGAGAAAAGTGCCATTGCCAAAAATCTTCGTTAATAATTACTTTTTTAAAATTCCGTTCCACAAAATAAAAATCATAGAAACGTTTGATTAACTTACCCATCATTGCTTTTCTCAAATTGTATGAATTGGCATGTTGCACATAGCCTAAATAAGAGTTGAGTGTTGCTCTAATATCGCATAATTGTTGCCAAGTAAACTGCGGTACTACAGCCATAATTTTATTTATTTCTTGTATGGCATGATAAAAATTATTTTTTGTTCGGTTGCCAACATAAGTAGCATGTTGATTTATTATTTGACCTAAAAACGGGATGCCTTCTTCTATTGATTTAAGTATTATTTTGTTTGGATGGACCGTTAGTTTCAAATTTGAAAGTAAAAAATTTGAAAGCTTTGGGATTAACGATTCTAAATAATTTTTATCGTTGTGAAAGAAGAGCATATCATCTACATATCTTCCATAATATCTTAGTTTAAATTCCTTTTTTATAGAATAATCAAAGTCATTCATATACACGTTACCAAAAATTTGCGAAGTCAAATTGCCAATTGGCAAACCTGTATTAGCGAGACTGTTAAACAAACTCTTTGATGGGGGCAAGCCTAACCAATCTGATTTATTACCTTTAATGCGACAATTTTCAGCAACATTATTGAAAATCGTTTGCCTTATCAGGTAAATTAATGTTTCTCTGCTTATTCCTAAAAAACTCATTTTATTTTGGGGTAGCATGCTCAATACCTTCTCAAACAATATATGATGATTCATATTCATAAAATACGCCTCAATATCCAATTTTAAAAAATGCGTGTCCTTTGTAAAATCTTGACTGCACGAACGCATAAAACCTTTGGCTCTATTGATGCCAAAAAGAGTGCCTTTACCTACTCTGCAGCTATAGGTGTCGTGAATTAGTTTGCTATCAATAATAGGATAAATGCATCGATAGACAAAATGATGGATTACCCTATCTGTAAAATCTGCTGCAAATATCTCGCGCATTACAGGTTTTTGAATGATAAAAGCAATACAAGGTTTAGGTGTGTATTTTCTCTCAAAAACAGCTTTTGCAAGTTGATGTAAATTCGTTTCCTGATTTAACTCAAAAGCCAACTGATTATGGGTATTTCGTTTGTTTTTGCGGGCTTGCACATACGATAAATGTAATTGATATAAAAGTTGTTCAAATGTTTCCATTTTTTCGTTCTAATTGTTGAACTTCTTCTTTCAACTGCTGAATAAATCCTAGACTTTGCATAGGTGTGCTATTGGCTAAGTCAAAATTCTTTATGATAGTAACAATACTTTCCAAATTATCTATTGACGTGTAGGATGGTTCCGGCTCATTAACCAAATTACATGGTTTTTCCTTCTTTAAAGTTTCTGCCCATACTTTATAATTGCTTTTGACTGCCGTTTCGTCTAAAATAAAAACAACATCGTTACCGCTTACTTCAAAACGAGAGGCACCCATTCTTTCCGAGATAAATTCCAAAGTCAATTTCCCTTTTTCTACCTCACTAACCGGAAAACCCAAACTTAACACCTCTGCACTTGCACTTTTTACATATTTTGAGCTTACTTTATACTCCTTTATCTTTTGCACAAACACCATGGCATCTGCATTGTAACACTTGTAAAACAAACCTTCTTTAAAGAGGGTAAATACTGTTTTATCTTCACTGTATTGTATTTTTTCTTTTATTGTCATTTTTTAAAAAAAAATTCGACCCTGCCTGCGGCAGGCAGGCGCTGCGCGGTATTTAAACCATGCCACCCTAAAGGGATGGCATGGTAAAGTGTCAATCCCGATAACTATCGGGACAAATCGCTTCGCTAATCAAAGTGTCAATCCTTAAGGCAACGAACAGCGTATCCGCTAGCTCGGTAGTTGGAGTTCATATTGGCAGTGCTGCTATTGAAGTCGAGGAAGCGCGACTTGGTGCTGCTAACCGTACTGCTCCAATAGAAGCCGTGGGTACCAGCATTGTGGAGCGAACCATTGCTGATGAAGCGGCGGCCCGCCATGGGCAATTTAAGTGGTGAGACAAAGGCTCCATCTGCATCGTCGTTATCACTACCCCAACTTGCGATTTCGGCTGTCCATTCTGTTTCGGTTGGTAACCTATACCCACTTGGGCATGGGTTGTTAATGCCGTTTACGCCCTGCCATAAATTATCGTTTTGAGTAGATCGCCAATCGTTAGATTCAGTTATAAAAAGAGCATCACCAGGTGTATCAGTTGCACTCTGTGTAGTAGTTTGAGATGATTCTCTTAATTGATGCCCATCAGCACCTCTTCCCCACTGGTATAAATCTCCGTAAGAATCCGCATCGGTACTGCTTGTTGCTACTTGGGTGGCTCCCAAGTTGCGGTCCATCCATACTTTATTGGTAGTTGGGTTGATAACATTTGGGGTTGGACCTGATGCTGCAGCCGCAGTGCCACCCAGTAAAGTCACCCAAGCAGCTCCATTATACAATTGCGCTTCACCATTCGTACCACAATTGGTGCAATACACCATTAATCCTTGGGCTGGCGGAACAATAT
>NZ_JAGYKG010000019.1 GCF_018401815.1 Nonlabens sp. | reverse complement strand
CGTTTTTCCATCAGGTAGTGATCCAACAGAAATAACCTGGTCTGCCTCTTTAACCGTTAAAACAGCTTGAATCGATTGGGGGTTATAATTTGATGTTGCTGCTTGCGTTGCAGTAATCGTCGATGAACCCGCAGCCTTGATAGTGATCTCTCCCGTAGAAGAGTTCACTGTAGCTACCGAGGTATCGGAAGAAGTATAGGAAAATGTTCCATCTCCAGTAGATGTGGGCGCTGTTAGTTGAAAATTCGGATCGCCGAAGGTTTTGGTGATATCTGGAAATCCACTAAGTGTAGGGGTAACTTTACTGACAGTGATTGTAACCGTATTGGTTCCTGGTCCATAAGAACTTGAAGCAAGTTGAGATAAAGTTATTACAGCCGTTCCTTCACTAACAATTGAAACAGTGCCATCTGATGCAACACGCACAATACCCTCATTACTCGAAGTATATGAAATTGGGTTTGGATTATTTGAAGTTGCCGAAAGGCTAAAATCGGGATCTAAAACTGTTTTTGTAATTGGAGTAGTAGCAGAAATAACGGTTATATCCTTTATATTAAAAACTTCAGTTAGATCATCTGTTATGTTGTTTCCTTCATTCAATAAAGTTGTGTTGTCAGATTCATAAACAGTCTGAGAATTTGATGCAGAAACCGTCACTGGATTACCTACACTCAATGCTTTTAAGGTAAGTTCAAGCACCTCTTCAGCGCCTGGACTAACATTTCCAATCGTCCATTCTTTTGTAATAGCATCCCATGTTCCGGCTGAGCGGCTGTTTGCTGCAACTTGGAAGTTACTTGGAATCGTAAGGTTAACTTTTGCATTGGTAGCTGAAAAAAAAGATTGATACTTATAATTAACACGAAGGGTAGTCGATTCACCAACCGATAAGGATTGTACATTTGAAGTTACGTCTAACTTGACTTCAGGCAAACAGTCACTGACATCTACAGGTGCGGAAACATACTCTCTCACGTCAACAGATTGAGTGATCCCGACTGTGTAAGTACCAGGTAATGTTGGCTGAAAAGTGCTCTGGGTTGCGCCTGATACCGGATTACCTTCAAGGTACCATTGATAAATTGCATATCCCTGCGGGGCTGTAAGGGTTATGTTGCCATTTCGAAGGCAATCTCCAACAACTCTTACGGCTACATCTATGCTTGGAATAGTCTCAAAGCCTGAGAAGTAACCAGAAGCACCAATTACTCCACTTTGACCCATGAAACCTACAGCGATAGAATTGGTTGATCGAACCCTAATATTACCTTCTAGCCCATCAAGAAAATAGGTAACCCATAGTTCAGAGCCAGTGACCTCTTTTCGCAAATCTGGCAAATTATCTTCCAAAACTCGCGATCCATTTTTATATACTTCCAGCTCCGCATCAGTTGCAGAAGCCGCTGAAATGATACTCACTCCTCCTGAAATTTTTGTTGTCGAGAGGAAATTAACTGCAGGTATAAAATCAACCTCCTTGTCTAGAAGGAAATTAACAGGTGCAATAACGTTATAATCAACGTTAGCGCCGCTATCAGCGCCTGCAGTCGAGTGATAAGCATAGACTTGTTTTGATGCCCTTACATACATGTTTTCTCCCTTTCGAGTCGTTCCAGTACCAGAATAGTATGACCCAGGAACGATACAATACTCGCCTGCGTCAATTGTTCTAAAGGGTGTCAAGGCGTCATTAACATAGATCTCCGTACTATTTTGAGTGGCAATAATGATGGCGAATTCCAAATCATCATTACCATAACCTCTCACAAAAACGTATTCATTACCAAGCACATTCTCAGGGATGATCTGATCTATCGCAATATCTCGACCGTTATCATTACTCGGCGAATACAATGCATTTCCTAAGCTCACAGCGACATCCTTATCTGCCACTATTAATGCACCCATCCATTCATCATAGGTTTTTGATGCACTCCAATTTGGAAGATTTCGGATTGCGTATTCCAAAACGTATGATTGTCCTCTGTTCAACGTGATAGAAAGCCTGTCGTCTGTAATAGCGTCTACATCAGAGCCTTTCCGAAAAACAATACTCGGGTCATAGCCAGATATTTCAATTGTAGTATTATTTTCTGTGGCCATGATACCTAGAGTTGCATTAGTATCATCCCCATAAATGACCGGTCCCCCTCCCCAACGAAATCGCTTGCCCAGCGCAGCGCGGCCTTTTGAGGTCAGAGAAGATCCTTGAGATGCCTGCGCACCTCGGTGGTTAACATAGAATCTCTCGCCATTTTCAGACTCAAACCGTAAACCACTATCAGACAAAACCTTTCCAGTA
>NZ_JAGYKG010000018.1 GCF_018401815.1 Nonlabens sp. | reverse complement strand
CTGCACCAGAACTTAACCAATGGTCTTTGGTTGGGTTTACATTAGAAAATAGTTCTGTATCTACAATTAATGGTAATAGTTGTTTCCAATATTCTTTACGTACACCAAAACGATTAGGTACATTTCCACTATCACTATCTGCATATTTTATTAGTAATTCATCTTCAAGTTCAAATAATGGAAGTAGTTTTTTAAGCGTGCTAAATTTTGAGTTGCTATCTATATTTGATTCAATAAAATAACCGCTTTGTAATTCTTGTGGTGCTCTAAAATCTGATGCATTACGTGTTATTTTGAATATATCTTTCGCTTCTAATAATAGTTGCGCATTCTTTTCATATAATTTCTCAATAACATAAAAATACATTTGAGCGATAACCTCTTCATCTACTTTAGTGTTTTCAAAAATGAAATACTCTAATTTTTTATGTGTTGGAGATTCCGCATTATATAAGGTTTGTTCGTCTGTATTTTCAGATACAGGTATTACAACATCTGGATATTCCCATATTTTAAGAAAGCGACTATAAATTAAATCAAAGCGTTCATTATAGTTAGCAATATTCCAATTATCAATAGTTTTAAGATAATCATTTAGCCAAAGACGACTATAATTATAACCTTGTTCAGCGCCTTGTCTATTCATTGTTTTTTTATCCTTAAAGGACTTGTTGCTTAAAGCTCCATTATTACCTGACAAGGTTAAATTAGCTATTGTATTCACATACTTTTCTTTAAACTGAAAGTAATCGTCTGGTGTAAGTGCTTTATTCCAATCTTCATTAGGGGTTTGAGGAAAAATGTGTTCTATGGTAATATTTTCATTAGAGGTATTTACATATTCTCTGTTGTTATAATTCTCTAACAACTCGAACATATAATTTCTGTTTTTAGACTGTATATTATATAAATCTTTGTCTTTTAATGCTGTTTTTAAATCTTCATCGGTTGGGAATTTTGCACTACCACGTTTCTTTATTAGAGCTAACGCAATAGAATCATAATACTCTTCCGTATCAACTTCAGAATATAAAGTCATAAATATTTTATTCAATGCGTTTGTGGGTAAGCCTACAACAAAACGTCTCCACGTATAAGTCTGAATCAATTTTAATATTTTAATTAACTCATCATTGCTTATTAAACCATTTTCTGCATCTTCAAAAACTTGTAAAAGAAAAGGGAAAGCTACATTAATTTCAAGACGTGAAATGTATTCTAATTCTCTACGAATGTTATTATCTTGAATTGAAGAAGGATTAATAAACTTTTTATAATGAATTGAAAGTGATTTAATGTTTTCTAATTCTTGTGTGTAGGTTTCGTCTTTTTCGGTGTATAGCTTTTTAAACTCAACATATACCTTATTTTTATTTGGTATTTTTTTATTTCGTAAGGTTAAATAATCTCTTATATAATCTGATACTACAGATTTTTGTTTTAGTAAATCTCTTGCGTTTTCTTCAATAGGATTCCATATTTGCTCAAATATTTTATTCTGATTTTTTGGGTCTAAATCCATTAGAATATAGTTTCTAATTAAATCAGACTGTGATAAATCTAAACCTGTAGAATTTAAACTCTCAAAAATGCGTTGTGGGTCGTCTTTTCCTCTTTCTAAAGATATTTCAACAAAAATTAAACGTTTTAGTCCATTGAGTACGGTATGAAAACTCTCTTTTGTAATGATACTTTGAAAATATTTGAAGTTTTCAACAACGTTAGAGTAGTGGTTAAACTCATTTTCTGTACCATTCATAATAGCTTTAAATGCTAATGAGTTGGTGTCTGTTTGTTTTAATTTGAGTTTGCTTGATTCGTTCTGCACATATTGATTGGTTAAAAACATATTGAGCAACATATCTGCTTCATTTTTCATACTATTATCTTTAGCAAAACGAAATAAAGCCACATATATGATGTTAATAGTGGTTAAGCGTTGTTGCCCATCAATAATTACTAATTCTTTAACCTCACTTGTGCTATAAGTACCTTCGTGTATAAAAACAATGCTACCAATAAAGTGCGTACCTCTGTTATATATTTCTACTGCAATAACATCATTAATTAATTCTTTACACTCGTTATTTGTCCAATCGTAATTACGCTGATATACAGGTATTACAAACTGTACATTAGGAGCTTGTAAAAAGTTGGTGATTGGTAGTTCGTTTGCTTTCATATTCAATTTAGAATTAATCTATTTCATTAATTCTTTTAATTTTTGTTCTTCTTGTTCCCCTTCAATTAAATAGGCTTCAACTGATTCATTTAACTTGTCGAACTCCAGTTCTATTTGATATGTATTTAAATTACCTTTTTTATGCTGTTCTGTCATTTTTTGAAAAACACTATTTTTATATGTAGTATCATTATTACCTAACAAATGTTCGCCTTTACTCTCCACTAAATAAATGATTTCTAATTCATCAA
>NZ_JAGYKG010000017.1 GCF_018401815.1 Nonlabens sp. | reverse complement strand
TTCACCTACCGCTTTAACCTATCAAACCGATGAGAGTTTTCTTTATATATGCCCTGCTAAGTTTCGGGCTTTACACGGCGCATGCGCAGCAATCAACTATAGTGAAATCGTTAGCCGATCAGGGCTTCGAGAATGTGGCCGCGGTACAAAAGGGTGTAGACCTTTACATCACCTACGAGAATAATCTCTACCGTTTTGAGGCCAAGGGTTTAGCTAATATAATCGCCCAGCTCACCGAGACCGATTTAAGCCTTTATGAGCGCATTCATTTCTTGCTGAGAAGTCAGGACATTCCGATGGCGATGGCTACCCTATCTACAAGCGATTTAAACGCGTATAAGAGCGGATTAATCGATCGCTACACCTTAGCTTCATCCATGCAGTTCTCTATCGAAATTGATAAGGCAGAGAGCTATTTTAAAGAGGCCGAGCGCGAGAACCTGTC
Organism: Nonlabens sp.; assembly: GCF_018401815.1. Lineage (GTDB taxonomy): Bacteria > Bacteroidota > Bacteroidia > Flavobacteriales > Flavobacteriaceae > Nonlabens. The sequence continues at coordinate 2,059 of NZ_JAGYKG010000017.1, read as the reverse complement.
TTTCTACAAGATTGATGTTCCGGTTGGGGTTCGCTTAGATTACCTGCTTGGAGATTTCAGAGATGGATTTCAGTCCCGAACCTACGTGAATTCTCGCGTGCTTTCCACTTTCGGCCGAGGAACCGAATTTGAATTCGACTTCTTAAACATCGTCCAAAATGACATACCTGGCCGCGCCATCTCATCGCCCGTGACCATGAAGGTCACCCAGAGCGCCCGATTCGGCCAAAACACCTTTTTAAGCGCCAGCCTGGGCTATCTGCCCCAGGGCAAGTTCGGTCTGTACACCCGCTTTCGTAACTACCTCGATGAGGAGCGCTTCTACCTAGAGCTCATCTACGGAGTCACCCGCACCGGATACCTCGACCAGAACTGGGTCGTTCAAAACAACCGCAACAGTGATGCCCTATGGCAAGCCATCTTCAACTACCGATGGAACAAGTATGACACTGATTTGAATTTTACATATGGAACTTTTGATTCAGCAGATCTCGGCTACAAATTTCAGGTGCAACGCCAATTCAACGAAGTCTATTTTAGCCTCTTTTACTCACGGACTGACCTCGCCAGCTCTGGATCATTTGGGTCAGAACAACCCGCCATCATCGGATTCTCCATGACCGTACCCTTCGGACAATCCAAGTTCATTAAACCCGGACGCATCCGCGCCCGCACCGAAGACCAGTTCTACTTGCTTTACCGCTATTCTGGATTCTCTTTCTCTGGCATCGACGTGATGTTTGCCAACGATATCTTCTCTGATATTAGAGAATTTTATCCCGAGGTGTTGCGTAAGGGGTTGATGAAGCATTTGAAATAGAAGATTTAAATAATTCTTATAATCTGTAAGTAGTCGACTTCAATTTTATAAGTATAAAATTTATTCTAATACATCTATTTAGATGAATTTTGGAATTATAACTTTTAAATAATACATTTATCCCATAATCAACACACAGAAATGGGAAAAAGACTTACTGCAGAAGACAAATTAGAAGTTTTAAAACTGCTAAAAGCAGGTAATACTAGTGAACAATGCGCAGAACAGATGGGCGTATCAGCTCCGACAATTAATAATTTAAGAGCGCAGTTTAAGAAAGAGGGGGAGACCTTTCCGAACAATCGAGGGCGAAAAAAACTTTCTAAGAACAAAACTCCCCAGTTCGAAAAAAGTAATCCACAAGAAATTAAATCTTCAACATCTGCTGGTTACGATTACCTGATTAATGGTATTCAGATTAAGTTTATCCAAAAACCCAAAACTGTGCGTATAGGTAAGAATCGATTTTTTGTGGAGTTCGATTGACCTTATTTGATCTTCTAATGCTATACTTGCCTAGGCCTATTTAAACGGGCGTCTTAAGACGCGCAAAACAGGTTAAGTAGTGTATTGACTATTTCAGATCTAAATGAATGGACTCGATACTTTCAAGGCTACCTTGCATTGCTTAATTTCACCTTTGGCAATTGCAATTAGGCGGTTCAATGGAAGAACAACAATGGCACGTAATATACTCTAAGCCTAGACACGAAAAGAAGGTTCACGCGGCTTTATTCGAGGCGGGCTTTGTGGTATATTGCCCGCTTAACAAAACTAGGCGTAAATGGAGCGACCGCTATAAAGTAGTGGAAGAGCCCCTCTTTCGATCGTATGTGTTTATTAAGATTAACGGCAATCAGCTTTACGATATTCTAAAATTTGATGGCGTTGTGCGATTTCTGTATTGGAACAGAAAGCCAGCTATTGTGCGGGAAGAAGAGATTGAATTAATCAAGCGGTTTTTGGGAAAACATGAATCCGTTCGTTTGGAATCTGCCGAGTTTCAGGTGAACCAACACGTCACCTTCACCGCTTCTAATTTTATGGGGCAACAAGGCAAAGTGTTAGAGGTAAGAAATAAAGAGGTTAAAGTGCTCATTGAAAGCATGGGGTACTATCTTGTAGCTACCGTTGATAAGGCTAAATTAGAACCTTCAAGAGCGAAAAGTATATGAAAGGAATCATTCTCGCAGGAGGCTCAGGTACGCGCCTCTATCCCATAACCAAGGCCATAAGTAA
>NZ_JAGYKG010000016.1 GCF_018401815.1 Nonlabens sp. | reverse complement strand
GTGACCTCTCCCGTAGAAGAGTTCACCGTAGCTACCGAGGGATTGGAAGAAGTATAGGAAAATGTTCCATCTCCAGTAGATGTGGGCGCTGTTAGTTGAAAATTCGGATCGCCGAAGGTCTTGGTAATATCTGGAAATCCACTGAGTGTAGGGGTAACTTTACTGACAGTGATTGTAACCGTATTGGTTCCTGGTCCATAAGAACTTGAAGCAAGTTGAGATAAGGTTATTACAGCCGTTCCTTCACTAACAATTGAAACAGTACCATCTGATGCAACACGCACAACACCCTCATCACTCGAAGCATAGGAAATTGGGTTTGGATTATTTGAAGTTGCAGCAAGGTTAAAGTCTGCATCTAAAGCAGTTTTAGAGATTGGAGAGCTTGCCGAAATAACTGTTGTATTTTTAATATTGAAAACTTCCGTTAAATCATCAGTTATATTGTTTCCTTCATTCAATAAAGTTGTGTTGTCAGATCCATAAACAGTCTGAGAATTTGATGCAGAAACCGTCACTGGATTACCTACACTCAATGCTTTTAAGGTAAGTTCGAGCACCTCTTCATCACCTGGACTAACATTTCCAATAGTCCACTTTCTTGTGCTATTAGACCATGAACCAACCGAAGGATTGTTTGCTGTTATTTCAAAATTAGAAGGTATTGATAGTGACACCTCAGCGCTAGATGCCGAAAAAAAAGACTGGTATTTATAATTTACTCTTAAAGTAATACTCTCGTTCACCTCAGGAGTTTGTTTCGTTGAGGTTACATCCAGTTTTATCTCGGGTAAGCAGTCACTAACGTCTACGGGAGCTGAAACATACTCTTTACCATCAGCAGATTGAGTAATCCCTATGGTATAGGACCCAGGTAAGTTTGGAACCAAAGTACTCTGGGTTGCACCTGATACAGGATTACCTTCAAGGTACCATTGATAGATCGAGTAACCTTGCGGAGCTGAAAGCGAAACATTTCCATCTTGGAGGCAGTCTCCAACCACATTCACATCAACGTCAATACTCGGGATGGTCTCAAAGCCAGAAAAATAACCAGACACACCGACAACACCACTTTGCCCCATAAATCCGACCGCAATTGAATTAGTGGAAAGCACCTTAACGTCACCTTTAAGCCCATCTAAGAAGTAGGTCACCCAAAGCTCAGAGCCACTGACCACTTTACGTTTACCCGTCAAATCTTGAAGCACTCCATTTTCATATACTTCCAGCTCTGCATCAGGCGTAGAAGCCGCCGAGATAATACTCACCCCTCCGCCAGAGAGTGTTTTTGTTGCGAGTTGATCAACTCCAGGTATAAAATTAACCTCTTTGTCTAGAAGGAAATTAACAGGTGCAATAAAGTTATAATCAACGTTAGCGCCGTTATTAGCGCCTGCAGTCGAGTGATAGGCATAGATTTGTTTTGATGCCCTTACATACATGTTTTCGCCCTGCCGGACTGTTGAACTACCAGAATAATATGACCCAGGAACGATGTAATACTCTCCCGCATCAATTGTCGTTATAGGTGTCAAGGCGTCATTAACATATAACTCTGTACCGTTTTGAGTGGCAATAATGATGGCGAATTCCAAATCATCTTTACCATACCCTCTCACAAAAACGTATTCATTACCAAGCACATTCTCAGGAATGATCTGATCTATCGCGATATCTCGACCACCATCATTACTCGGCGAATACAATGCATTGCCCAAGCTCACAGCAATGTCCTTATCTGCCGCTATTAATGCACCCATCCATTCATCATAGGTTATATTTGTTTTAAAATTTGGAAGATTTCGGATTGCGTATTCTAAAACGTATGATTGCCCTTTGTTCAACGTGATAGAGAGCCTGTCGTCTGTAATAGCGTCTACATCAGAGCCTTTCCGAAAAACAATACTCGGGTCATAGCCAGATATTTCAACCGTAGTCCCATCTTCTGTGGCCATAATGCCTAAGGTTGCATTCGTATCATCCCCAAAAATAACCGGTCCACCTCCCCACCTAAATCGCTTTCCCAGGGCGGCGCGTCCTTTTGAGGTCAGAGAAGATCCTTGAGCCGACTGCGCACCTCGGTGGTTAACATAAAATCTCTCGCCATTTTCAGACTCAAACCGTAAACCACTATCAGACAAAACCTTTCCAGTATTGTCATTATCAACGAAGGTTACGTTATTATCGCCGTTACCTAAAGAATAGATGTAAGGATTAAGGTTAGACAACTTAATAGTCTTGATAGGTGTTGGGTCTGTACCCTGATAAACCTTGACATCAAATTCAGTTGTTTCTGGTGTTGACAAATAAATCGCCTGAACCTGAAACCCAATATTGTTGCTTTCCTGCTTCAAAGGGGGCAGGTAATGAAGATCGCTTAATTGAGCAAATGCAGAGTGTGATAAAGCTGACACCAACATGAAAACTGTAATTACTACTTTAGCAAGTTTCATAAATTTATTTTGTTTAAATTATTTTTAATTTTTGCTGTAATTAAAAGAGGCTTT
>NZ_JAGYKG010000015.1 GCF_018401815.1 Nonlabens sp. | reverse complement strand
CACTGCCAAAGGTAAGCCTACGTAGCCGAGACCAATTATAGCAATTCTAGCATTTTCTAATTTCATTAAAGATATTTGACTTTCATTCAGACCCATTTAATCCTCAACATCAAAAACTAACAAGTACGGAACTCCCTCCAAAACCCCCATATTGAACTCAACTGAACTATAAATAGCAGCCCGAATTTTCTTTTTTAATAGCTCCTCTGCCTTAAAAACTAAACTGTTAAAATACACTCTGTCAATATCTCCAACCAAAACCAGATCAATTATAGCCACAGGTTTGCCCTGAGCCAGATCTCCAGTAATATATACTCTTTCAAGGTTTCCGATTTTTTCAAAAATGACTTCTAAAAGTTGATCAATACCTAGATACTTTAGAAGAATTGATCGTAATTCTTCAAAGAGAGGGTGAGAGGTGTCTGCAGCGTATTTTTTTATTCTGCCATCATTGGTGTTTACCTCCGCTATAATAGATGCCTCTTTAAGCTTATTAAGCTCAATGCGAACAGTGTTAGAGCTTACATTTAACTCCCGAGAAAGCTGCCTAAGATGCACCATAGTATTAGGGTTCACTAGCAAGCGTGAGAGAAGCTTAGCTCTTATCTTTCCAGAAAAAAGGGTGTCGATCAACTTAGATTATTCACGGCAAAGCCACAGTCAGTCACAGAAGAAATTTTTGACTAACTCATTATTGAGTAATAAACTTACACATTTAAGCTTAGCCTTTTGACAGTTACTCGCAAATTTTATGAATATAAATAGTGTTTACAGTATTATCCGGTTTTCGAATTAAGACTCTGCAACAGATTTGAGGTAAATACCGTATCCGCTTTTCTTGAGCTCGTCAGCAAGAGCTAAAAGCTGTTCTTTCGAGATAAAGCCCATTCGGTAGGCGATCTCTTCAATGCACCCGATCTTGTTGCCCTGGCGCTGTTCGATAACGCGCACGAATTCACTGGCATCGCTCAACGATTCGAATGTACCTGTATCGAGCCATGCGGTTCCTGATGGCAATACAGACACTTTCAATTGTCCTTGTTCAAGATAAGCCTTGTTAACGTCTGTGATTTCGTATTCACCCCTTGCCGAGGGTTGCAAATTCTGGGCTATGGTAACCACACTATTATCGTAAAAGTAAAGCCCTGGTACAGCAAATCGAGATTTAGGGGTTTTGGGCTTTTCTTCAATACTAACGGCATTGTGGTTTGAATCGAATTCAACGACTCCGTAGCGCTCGGGGTCTGAAACTTTATAGGCGAAGACGTAAGCTCCGTCTATTTCGATAAGCTGTTTTAATTGGCGGCCAAGGCCTTGACCGTAGAAAATATTATCTCCAAGCACCAAAGCTACACTGTCGTTGCCAATAAATGAAGCGCCAATGACAAAAGCTTGGGCCAGCCCGTTGGGCACTTCTTGCACCTCGTAGGTAATGCGGCATCCGATTGGAGTGCCATCGCCCAGTAAGCGCACAAACTGAGGCTGATCTTCAGGGGTAGTAATGATGAGTATTTCGCGAATGCCCGCGAGCATGAGTGTAGAAAGCGGATAATAAATCATCGGCTTATCGTAAATAGGCATCAGTTGCTTACTTATGGCCTTGGTTATGGGATAGAGGCGTGTACCTGAGCCTCCTGCGAGAATAATGCCTTTCATATACTTTTCGCTCTTGAAGGTTCTAATTTCGCCTTATCAACAGTAGCTACAAGATAGTACCCCATGCTTTCTATGAGCACTTTAACCTCTTTATTTCTTACCTCTAACACTTTGCCTTGTTGCCCCATCAAATTAGAAGCAGTGAAGTTAACAGCTTGGTCTACCTGAAACTCGGTAGACTCCAGACGAACAGATTCGTGCTCACCCAAAAACCGCTTGATTAATTCAATCTCTTCTTCTCGCACAATGGCGGGCTTTCTGTTCCAATAAAGAAAACGTACAACCCCATCAAATTTTAGAATATCGTAAAGCTGATTGCCGTTAATCTTAATAAACACATACGATCGAAAGAGGGGTTCTTCAACGACTTTATAGCGGTCGCTCCATTTGCGCCTAGTTTTGTTAAGCGGGCAATACACCTCAAAACCTGCCTCTGCTAAAGCCGCGTGAACCTTCTTTTCGTTTCTAGGCTTAGAGTATATTACGTGCCACTGTTGTTCTTCCATTGAACCGCCTAATTGCCATTACTAATGGTGAAATTAAGCAATGCAAGGTAGCCTTGAAAGTGTCGAGGCCATTCATTTAGATCTGAAATAGTCAATACACTACTTAACCCGTTTTGTAGGCCTTAAGACGCCCGATTTAATTAGGCTTAGGTAAGTACAGCATGAGAAGATCCTCAAGGTTCAATCGAACTCCACAAAAAATCGATTCTTACCTATACGAACAGTTTTGGGCTTTTGGGTAAACTTAATCTGTATGCCATTAATTAGGTAATCGTAATCAGCAGATTTAGAGGGTTTAGTTTCTTGGGGGCTACTTTTTACTAACTGGGGAGTTTTGTTCTTAGAAAGTTTCTTTCGCCCTCGATTGTTCGGAAAGGTCTCCCCCTCTTTCTTAAACTGCGCTCTTAAA
>NZ_JAGYKG010000014.1 GCF_018401815.1 Nonlabens sp. | reverse complement strand
TACAGGATCATTTTTATGATGATATTTTGTTTTTAGAACTCAATTAAAGGCAAAAAAAATTTACCTCAATATCTCTGTGTTTTTGCTAAAATTCCGGTGTTTTAAATTGGGTTTTACTGTTCTTCAAGTACCGCTTTAAATATTCCAATTACACTCAAAGATTGTATGGCATCTTCCGACAATGATATTGGTTTAAAATCAGAATCATAGGATCGTGGTAAAAGAGTTATTTGTTCGTGATGCCAGCCTTCTGATGAAACATTTTTTAGGCTTTGGTATTCCTTAACTGTAAATGAAAAACCGGTTTCAGCATCTTGGATATCTGAGGATTGAACCAAGGTGATCAATCCATTTCTGCTTCCACCTGTATATTTTTGAAATAGGCATAAAGCACCATTTGGAATAATTTTATTCATAGATTCACCAACAACTCGACAGGCATAGTATGAGCTATCTATTTTAATATGATTAGGTACACTAATCCAGCTTTCGGCTTGTTCAATTGAGGATTCTTCAAACCCGCCAGCAGCAACTTCCATTGGATAGAGGGGTACAGCGTTTTCAAAGGGTAAAATAGGTATTACTTTAGCTGGTTGTTGCCTTTCGAAAGATGGAATATGTTGAGAAAGGTATAATGCGAGATTCGAATCACAAGCGTAAATATAGGTTCCTTTTATCCCTCTCATCATGAGGGTATAGTAGATGTTTTTGATATACTCTTTTAAGCGAGCCTCATTTTTAATGGAAACTTTGCCATTCCTGTCCTTATAGTTTTCTGCTCTAATTTCAATAGAATGGGTGAGTGGGTTGTAGGTAATTTCGGGGCCAAAAATTATACCTGTGTAATTTAAATCATACCCCTGAGTGGTATGTATACATCCTACTTCTTCTAAGGCGTTACTGGAATTAATCCAATCTGCATTGGTACTATTCCATCTGAGTTTTATGTCTTCTATTTCAATATCATAGGCAGTCGGATTCTTTTTTGATTTCCAGCTCCAGGCATATCCTGCTACTAAGCGAGAAAGACCGTAAATGTGGTCTTTAGCTTTTATTTCTGCTATCAGGTCGCGGATAGATCCAAAGATTTTTAATTCATAATCCTTGAATACTTTAAGCTCTCGATTTTTAATTTTGGTTTCTAATATCTCATGAATGAATTGAGTATATGTACTGCCCGCTTTAACCCTTACTTGAGACTGAAGTTTCAGCTCTTTAGTTTGCCTATGTTCTCTAAGCGTTTCAAATCTATCAGCCTCTATGTCAGACGGCTTAATTGATTGGTTTTTGTCATAAAAAAATAATGCGTGCTTACTTTGTAAAATAACCCACTCGAGTTCATTAGATTCATTTGGGTCTAAACCAAGACTTTTACTGGCTTTGTCAAAAGATCCAAAGTATGAACCTAAGTTTACTCGTTTTCTTAAGCGGTGTGCCTCGTCTACGAGCACTATATCATAATTCTGTTTTGTAACCTCGGCAGGACCAATAACCATTTTTGGACTAAGCCCTTTTATTCCTTTAAATACTTTTTGTAGGGTCTTTCTAAAGGATGACATAGGAACTATTAATGCAATTTTTGGATCGGGGAAGCGTTTTTTTATCTGTTGTGCTAAGTCAACAAATTTTTGCTCATAATCCCCGAATTCTTTAAACTGTAGGTCTCCTAACTCACCTGATAGAATCTTGAATAGAAAAATGGCTAGAACTGTTTTACCTGTTCCCGCGCCTCCTTCAATTAAAAAGTGCTTAGCATCATCGCAAACTAAGCTGCTCATTATATCGTACAAACCTTGCTGTTGTTCTCGAGTAAGGCTTTTGTATGGAGAATATTTGAAAAGATCTGAATTATTGATGTGGTTTAAGGAGTGCTGAACGATTCCTTTTGCCTGAAGCTTATTCCAGGTATCTTGGAATAGATCCCAGTAAACCTCCTGTTTTTGAAAATAATTGTGGTTGGAGATTCCAATATTTCCATTAAGAAGATCGAATTTTTGATCGGCAGATAAATATCTTATCAGATTCGACTCAATATCAAGGGTTGCCGATTTGTTGAATAGGTCACTTGTGATTAGATGAACCTGATTTAGTTTTTGTTTTGTTTTATTTCTTCTGTGGCTTTGTAGACGTGAAATAACATCAGTGGTTTCACCAACATAGGCAATGTCTTTTTCGGAATCAGTCAAAAGATAAACTAAAGGCCAGAGCTCTTTAGCGTAGTCGAGTTGCTTGATTTGGGTTTCAATAGATTCGTCAAAGATGTAATCAGATAGCTTGACTTTATGATCAATCATTTATAAATCCGTATACTTTTTAGCTATTCCCTTTGCTTTTTCTACAGGATATTTTTGATTATTTATTTCCATCTTTTCTCTAATAATAGAAGGAAGATCTAATTCATAGTGGTTAGCAAGTAAAAGGGCATATGCGAAGATGTCCGCTAATTCATATTTTATTTTGTCCTTGTTAGCATCCTCTGCATTTTTCCATAGGAACTGTTCTAAAAGTTCGCTGGCCTCTATGCTCAATGCTAGTGATAGGTCTTTCGGATTGTGAAATTGCTTCCAATCTCTAATATCTCGAAATTCTAGGAGTTCATTGATGACTTTATTTAGTTCAGACATTTTGAAGCTTTGAACTACAAGATACTAAAGTTAAAAGAAGAAAATATTTTGAAGTGAAATCGATTTGTTTAGATAAAGAGAACATCCTTAAATAAATAGGGTGAAAGTTTAGATAATAAAAAGCCCTGCGCGAATTCTCGCGCAGGGCTTGCTCTAATTTGTACTCGGGACGGGACTTGAACCCGTACAGCCTAATG
>NZ_JAGYKG010000013.1 GCF_018401815.1 Nonlabens sp. | reverse complement strand
GCAATTATGAGCCTGAGGTTCTTCTCTTGGGCAAACTTCAAAGGGGCTCGATGCCCCTAAGAAGTTTCTCTTTCCTTCGGTGTAAATAATCACCATCGGTCTTTCTTGGGCACTTAAATCTACCCATTTTTTATAAAAATGCATAGGGCTATATTTCATATTGAAGGCTCTATGAAGTCTCTTATTATTATAGTTATCGATCGCTTTTGCAACTTTGACCTTTAAGGCTTTAAAATCTCTAATCACCCATTTTTTAAGGTATTCGTTTTTTATAATGCCATTAATACGCTCTGCATAAGGGTTTTCCCAAGCAACTTCTCCCATACTGATGTGTATTTGATTCTTTTTTAACAAGTCAGTGTATATCTTGCTACTATACTGAGATCCTCTGTCTGAATGATGGATCAAACCCCATGGCTGGTAATCAATTACCTTCAAGGCCATTTTTAATGCTTTCACATTTGCTTCAGCTCGCAGGTGGTTACTAACAGCGTACCCTATAACTAAGCGGGTATACACATCTATTATGAACACCAAATAATAATGCTCTAAACCCACACTAAAATAAGTAATATCGCTTTGAATAACCTGAAAAGGCCTTGTTACTGTCATACCCTCAATCACATTAGGATAAAATATATCCCCGCTGAAAGTAGTGCGGTGATAGTTCCTGATCGGTTTGACCCCATAACCTAGATGAAGGAAAATTTCACAAAATTTATCCCTACCCATACATTTTGGCTTTAAGGTATAATACATCTTTTCAACCCCACAGCCTGGGTGCTCCTCTTTAATTTGATCTGCCAAAATCACAAGCTCAGCAAGCTCTTGGTCAAATGATGCCTGACGTTTTTCAGCTTGATGAACTGACTGTTTGCTCACCCCAACCGTCCGATAAAGTTCGTTAAGTGAATAGCTCATCATTTCTCGGTTAGATTGGAACCACCAGAGGGTGGGGTGTCGGAGTTTTTTTTAATGTCGATTGAGTAGGTTTCCTTGGCCAAATCAATCATCTTTTCCAGATAATCAATCATAATCTGTTTCTGGCCTACACTACGCTCAAGCTCTTGTACTTTTTTTTCAAGCTCTTTGACTTTGTTGGTTTGGCTGTTTTTCATCTCAACTATCCTGACGTTTTTCTCATTGTATGAGGAGTATTTATATATCCAGTTATATATAGTTGCATTACTCACTTCATAATACTGCTCCATCTGAGGAACAGACATTACACCTTTTTCAAAATCCTGAACTAATTTACGCTTAAATTCTTCAGAATACTTGCGGACAGAATTAATCCTTTTTCCCGTTTTTATCATTTTTATTTTGGCTTAAAAACGGTCAACCTATTTCAGGGAATGACAAAGCGACCCCGCCCTAATAACCAACAACCCAAAAACCCAATACCCCAAAAACCCAATCCCCCATTAACCCAAAAACCCAACCCCCCATTTCCAATTTTTTTTATAAATTGAAAACAAAAAGAGCATAGAGCTGGAAAACAGCAGCTGTACTGGTAAGCACACCATGTGCTGGCAACGCTTTTTTGCAAAAAATAAATGGAGTAAACGCCTATAAAAACAGATTAACTCATTAATAAATAGTTACTTAGTAGGGTTGTTGATATAGGCGTATAAAGATAATATTACCTTTATAAATAAGTTGTGCGGCATACAAGAAAAGCCAACCGCACAAACAGCACATTTGGTTTTTGCCGACACGCAAAGCCAACGCTGAAAAAACCAAAAGAGCTGTTTTTTGCCAACGCTCGACCGAAAATTGAACAGAATACGGGAAACCGTAAAAAAAGAAATAGAATGAATAGTATTTTTAGGAACACAAAGCCAACCGAAGAAATATGGAGTTAATACAAAATAACCCTTATCGAATTGCGGGTATTCTCTCAAACGCAACGACAAAGGAACTTGAAAAGCAAAAAGGGAAAATTAAAGCCTACACAAAGGTTGGCAAAGAAATCAAATCAGACTTTGACTTTCAAATTCTCGGGAGTATTGACAGAACGGAAGATTCTGTAAACAAAGCATTTTCAAATGTTGAGCAAAACCAAGACAAAGTTAATTACGCCTTGTTTTGGTTCTTAAATGCCAGTCCATTTGACAACACTGCAATTGAATATCTGAAAAATGGTGATGAAGAAAAAGCACTTGAAATATGGGAAAAAGTAACAACCGACAAGGATGTTAATTCCAAAAATTTCTCTGCGTTCAACAATTTGGGTACATACAAACTTTTAAGCAGGGATAAATCTGATATTAAAACAGGGATTGAAGCCAAAATCAAGCTCATTGAATCAGACTACTTTGAAAGCTTCGTGCATTCTGTTGCAGATGAAACCTATACAATTGACAATCAAAAACAATCTGAAAAATTGATTGATGAATTGCTGACGCAATTCAAAAATCAGTATTCAAGTTCAGAAACATTGCAATTGTTTAGTGGATGCAACGGAACTACTCAAAAGTACCTTTCAAAAAAGTTTACAGAAGAACCATTACATAAAATCGAAAGCCAAATTGAGAGTTGTAAAAAGAAACGAAAAGCAGCCAAAGGCAGAGCCTATGAATTTGGTTTAAAATTATTCACAAACACAAAGGACGATTTATCACTTCTAAAATCATTACTTGGCACAAGCGACTTAAAATACAAGGCAGTTGCTGACCAATTGGCAAATGAGATAATGCAATGTGGAATTGACTATTTTAATGAAAGTCAAGAAAATGATTCGAGTGAAAATTATCTTGAATCATCTCAAAAGCTAACAAAATTAGCTGATTCGATTGCAGTTGGAAAGCTAACAAAAGATAGAGCAAAAGACAGTCTTGCAACCCTTGCCGATATGAAAGACCGAGAGGTTAATCAGGCAATTGCAATATTGAATTCTATTAAG
>NZ_JAGYKG010000012.1 GCF_018401815.1 Nonlabens sp. | reverse complement strand
GCACTTATAGACTCGCTTAATTTAACATCCTTTACATTAATGATATCAACATCACCCCTGCTCCACAAAGAACTTGTTTCGGTTGGTATTTGGTCTATTTGAGCTGTGATGTTTTTTAATTTGGGGTAACCATAGATCAACTCCGGACTCCTTAATACCTTAACAAATACAAGCAACCATATAACACTCATTACTAATGACCCATGATAACCCAGTACTCGTGTTTCCTCTTGAATTTCACTAAAAACAGAATAAACCAACCTAAAAGAGAGTATACACATAATCACAAAGAGAAACATAGTCCAATGTCTCATTTTCGCTTCATGTTCACTTGATAATCGCACAAATACAGGACTTTTGCGCCATAACTTTTTATACCCCAAGTACAGGCACATGGAACTATAACTTATAATAAAACCAAGAATACTAAAAGCTTGTACAGTCTCAATATGAGCACTATACATTTCTGAAAAATGATGTTGAAAACTATTTAGGAAAAGATTAACCGAGGGAAAAATTAAATGCAGCAAATGTCTTGGGTTAAAATATATCCTATCGGCATAAAGTGAATCAAAGTATAAGTAAAAAGTGGGGATGGCAAATAAATAAATAGGTCCTATGTAAACGTAATACTCATTAATAATTGGTGTGTCATAAATGCCCAATAAACCATTGTGAATAAGCCTAACGGAAATAAAAAAAAAGAGCACAAGAAGGTAGATATTAAAAAGAGCACTCTTTTTGAAAGACATTATAATAAAAAGGATAACCAGAAATCCTAAAAATCCGACGAATAAGGATAGGAAACTAATGAAATGGTCCAGCATGCTAAGGGTCTGTTTTATTTCAAACCATAGGTTTAATTCTATTAACAACGGCCAAATATAAGCAATTTTTTGAGGTTGACAATTGTTACTGCTTTATTGGAAAGTTTACTGTTTTCATAGAATATCCTATTTTGTGCAACGGGTTTGGAAGCCTCATAGCGGTTTCTTAGTAATTTTGTAACCCCCCAAATGCGCAAAAATGAAACACACATCACTTACACTACTTGTATTCTTTTTCACCATTTTAAACAGCGTTGCCCAAGACTTGAAGCATCAAATGATCAGCGCGCAAGGGGCGTCTGTTGTGACAGAATCCGGAATAAGAATAACACAAACCATTGGTCAACAATCAATAACCGGAAATTCTTCAGGCGATGTAGTTGTGCAACAAGGCTACCAACAAAGCTTCTGGAAAATTCTAGTGTCTCAAAATACGATCGATACAAATGTCATCAAGCTTTATCCTAATCCAGCCAGTGATACTTTATATGTGCATTTTGGGACGCTTACCGACCTACCGATTCACCTCAACCTTTTTGATTTAAACGGGCGCTTGGTTTTTAACCGAAACCTTAGAATTGAAAATCATCAAATCAGCATAGATGTATCTAGTTTAGATATGGGGATGTATTTGATTAAAATTAAAGGCGCAAAATTAAATTACTACTCTAAAATACTAGTCAACTAAACCAACAACCAATGATGATTAAAAAAACACTCTTGATTTTTCTTTTATTAGGTTTTTCAAATCTCTATTCTCAAGAGATCTATTTAAAAACTGGTAAAAACACGACCAAATTTGACTTCTCAAGTCCAAATAACAATCCTGAAATATCCTACAGGTCTGGATCTGGTGAGTTTTATGAAATCGGATACCTCTTTAATTTAAAAAATCAAAAACTAACTTATTCTATTGCTTTGACCTATAATGAATGGAACGCTTCTGCCTCCTACCTAGGCAATAATTATAATTGGGAAACAAATTACCTTGGCATACAACAAATAGGGTCTTACCAATTATATAAATCCACTGGTATTGAAGTGATAATCTTAGGGGGTGTCAATACCGCTACCATTGTTAGCGGTGATCAATTTATTAATACCTCTTATTTCGATATTAAAAATGACGTAGAATTTTCGGGAATAGTGATACAGCCGCTATTAGGGGCTAGTTTAAAATATTTTATTTCTGAAAAAATAAGTTTGAGTTTAGGGTATAATTTTTCTACAGCATACAACTTGTCTAACAGCACCGATGAAACATTAATAGTTAAAAATAGCCAATTTCAATTTGGAATCCACATTCCGATTTGGAAATCAAATTCCAATATGAATACGTCTTCTAATCTGACATCACCAAACTAATTAAATACATTCAAAAAAATTATGAAAAGCATATTACTCACCTTAATATTTTTTGTGTCATTGGCTGGTTTTTCTCAAACAAATGGGATTACCTATCAAGCGGTCATTCTAAACCCTGCAGCAGAAGAATTGCCTGGCATAAACGATTTTAACACCCCTTTATCCAATCAAAATATATGTCTACAGTTTTCTATTTTGGATGAAAATTTAGTAATTGAATATCAAGAAACTATTAGCACAAGCACTGATGCTTTTGGTATGGTTAATTTAATTATTGGTTCTGGAACCCAAATTGCTGGCTATGCCAACACCTTTCAAGGTATTCTTTGGAATAATAATGCAAAAAATCTTAAAGTTGATTTAAATGTCGATGGTACCTGTTCCAATTTTAGTGAAATAAGCAATCAGCCATTTACCTTCGTTCCCTTTGCCCTTTATGCTCTAAATTCTGAAAATACGGCTTTAATTGAAGACAACTTAATGGCGATTCTAGATCTTCAAGAAGAACTGGATACCACCCAAACCGGTGCCGGCTTAAATGCCAATGGTACCTATACCGCAAATACGGCTGCGACTTATATTGGCGGAGCCACCTCAGTGGTTAATGCTACTGATGTGTTGGATGCAGCTGTTACAACAGTACAAGCAGATGTAGATGCCAATGAAATAGCATCAATACCGCAGATGCGACCTTACAAACCAATATCGACAACTTAGCTTCTGCTTCTTCAGGCGATACTACCGCACTACAAGCAGAGTTGGATGCAACTCAAACAGGTGCCGGCTTAAATGCCAATGGTACCTATACCGCAAATACGGCTGCGACTTATATTGGCGGAGCCACCTCAGTGGTTAATGCTACTGATGTGTTAGATGCAGCTGTTACAACAGTACAAGCAGATGTAGATGCCAATGAAATAGCATCCAATACCGCAGATGCGACCTTACAAACCAATATCGACAACTTAGCTTCTGCTTCTTCAGGCGATACTACCGCACTGCAAGCAGAGTTGGATGCAACTCAAACCGGTGCCGGCTTAAATGCCAATGGTACCTATACCGCAAATACGGCTGCGACTTATATTGGCGGAGCCACCTCAGTGGTTAATGCTACTGATGTGTTAGATGCAGCTGTTACAACAGTGCAAGCAGATGTAGATGCCAATGAAACAGCATCCAATACCGCCGATACCACCTTGCAAACCAATATCGAAACCCTAACTAACGCTTCTTCAGCCAATACCGATGCTCTGCAATCAGAATTAGATACCACCCAAACGGGCGCTGGCTTAAATGCCGATGGTACTTATACCGCAAATGCCACAGCCACTTATATTGCCGGGTCAACATCAGTCGTTGAAGCTACAGATGATTTGGATGCAGCAATTACAGGTGTGCAAGCAGATGTAGATGCCAATGAAACAGCATCCAATACTGCGGATACCACCCTACAAACCAATATCGACAACCTAACTAACGCTTCTTCTGACAATACCGACGCACTGCAATCAGAACTGGATACCACCCAAACGGGTGCGGGCCTAAATACCGATGGTACCTATACCGCTAACGCCACGGCCACTTATATTGCCGGGTCAACCTCAGTCGTAAAGGCTACAGAAGATTTAGATGCTGCCGTTAAAGGCGTGCAAGACGATGTGAATCAAAACGAAGCCGATAGCGACACCGCCATTGCTAATGTTCAAGCAGATGTAGATGCCAATGAAACAGCATCCAATACCGCAGATACCACCTTACAAACCAATATCGACACCTTAGCTAGCAATTCTTCAGCCAATACCGATGCACTGCAATCAGAACTGGATACCACACAAACGGGTGCGGGCCTAAATGACGATGGTACCTATACCGCAAATACCACAGCCACTTATATTGCCGGAGCAACCTCAGTCGTCAAGGCTACGGAGGATTTAGATGCTGCCGTTAAAGGCGTTCAAGACGATGTGAATCAAAACGAAGCCGATAGCGACACCGCCATCGCTAATGTTCAAGAAGATGTAGACGCCAATGAAACTGCATCAAATACCGCCGATACCACCTTGCAAACCAATATCGACACCTTAGCTAACGCTTCTTCAGCCAATACCGATGCACTGCAATCAGAACTGAACACCACACAAACGGGCGCTGGCTTAAATGCCGATGGTACCTATACCGCAAATACCACGGCCACTTACATTGCCGGAGCAACCTCAGTCGTAAAGGCTACGGAGGATTTAGATGCTGCCGTTAAAGGCGTTCAAGACGATGTAGACGCCAATGAAACTGCATCAAATACCGCCGATACCACCTTACAAACCAATATCGACACCCTAACTAACGCTTCTTCAGCCAATACCGACGCTCTGCAATCAGAACTGGACACCACCCAAACCGGATCTGGCCTAAATGCCGATGGTACCTATACCGCAAATGCCACAGCAACTTACATTGCCGGAGCAACCTCAGTCGTTATAGCTACGGAGGATTTAGATGCTGCCGTTAAAGGTGTTCAAGACGATGTGAATCAAAACGAAGCCGATAGCGACACCGCCATCGCTAATGTTCAAGAAGATGTAGATGCCAATGAAACAGCATCCAATACCGCCGATACCACCTTACAAACCAATATCGACAACCTAGCTAACGCTTCTTCAGCCAATACCGATGCTCTGCAATCAGAATTAGATACCACCCAAACGGGCGCTGGCTTAAATGCCGATGGTACCTATACCGCAAATGCCACGGCAACTTATATTGCTGGATCAACCTCAGTCGTTAAGGCTACGAATGCTTTGGATGCAGCCGTTACAGCAGTGCAAGCAGATGTAGATGCCAATGAAACAGCATCCAATACCGCGGATACCGCCTTACAAACCAATATCGACACCTTAGCTAACGCTTCTTCAGCCAATACCGACGCACTGCAATCAGAATTGGATACCACACAAACGGGTGCGGGCCTAAATGACGATGGTACTTATTCCGCAAATGCCACAGCCACTTATATTGCCGGATCAACATCAGTCGTTGAAGCTACAGATGATTTAGATGCAGCAATTACAGGTGTGCAAGCAGATGTAGATGCCAATGAAACAGCATCCAATACCGCCGATACCACCTTACAAACCAATATCGACACCTTAGCTAGCAATTCTTCAGCCAATACCGACGCACTGCAATCAGAACTGGATACCACCCAAACGGGCGCGGGCTTAAATACCGATGGGACCTACACCGCAAAT
>NZ_JAGYKG010000011.1 GCF_018401815.1 Nonlabens sp. | reverse complement strand
CAACCGCACAAACAGCACATTTGGTTTTTGCCGACACAAAAGCCAACGCTGAAAAAACCAAAAGAGCCGTTTTTTGCCAACGCTCGACCGAAAATTGAACAGAATACGGGAAACCGTAAAAAAGAAATAGAATGAATAGTATTTTTAGGAACATAAAGCCAACCGAAGAAATATGGAGTTAATACAAAATAACCCTTATCGAATTGCAGGTATTCTCTCAAACGCAACAGAAAGAGAACTACAAAAGCAAAAGACCAAAATCAAAGCCTACACAAAGGTTGGCAAAGAAATCAAATCAGACTTTGACTTTCAAATTCTCGGGAGTATTGACAGAACGGAAGATTCTGTAATCAAAGCATTTTCAAATGTTGAGCAAAACCAAGACAAAGTAAATTATTCCTTGTTTTGGTTCTTAAATGCCAGTCCATTTGACAACACCGCAATCGAATATCTGAAAAATGGTGATGAAGAAAAAGCACTTGAAATATGGGAAAAAGTAACAAATGACAAGGATGTTAATTCCAAAAATTTCTCTGCATTCAACAATTTAGGTACCTACAAACTTTTAAGCGAGGATAAATCTGATATTAAAACAGGGATTGAAGCCAAAATCAAGCTCATTGAATCAGAATACTTTGAAAGTTTTGTCCATTCTGTTGCAGATGAAACTTATACAATCGACAATCAAAAACAATCTGAAAAATTGATTGATGAATTGCTGACGCAATTCAAAAATCAGTTTTCAAGTTCGGAAACATTGCAATTGTTTAGCGGATGCAACGGAACTACTCAAAAGTATCTTTCCAAAAAATTCACAGAAGAACCATTACACAAAATCGAAAGCCAAATTGAAAGCTGCAAAAAGAAACGAAAAGCAGACAAAAGTAGATCTTATGAATTTGGTTTAAAATTATTCACCAACACAAAGGACGATTTATCACTTCTCAAATCATTACTTGGCACAAGCGACTTAAAATACAAGGCAGTTGCCGACCAATTGGCAAATGAAATAATGCAATGTGGAATTGATTATTTTAATGAAAGTCAAGAAAATGACTCAAGTGAAGATTTCTTAAAACAAGCCCAGGAATTAAATGAGACAGCGTTGTCAATTGCGATTGGAAAGTTAACAAGAGATAGGGCAAAAGATAGTCTTGCCACGCTTGAAGAGATGAAAGACCGAGAGGTCGCACAAGCAATTGCCTTATTACAATCCGTGAAGGATGCTTATGAAACTAATGAGCAACAAATCAGACAACAAGTTAAAGCCCATAATTTCAAATGACAATGCGAATGTCATATAATGAATCCATCAACTATTCTAAAGTTGATAAATGAAGGCAGATTGGTTAAATTGGAATAAAGTCGTTGAATTTGTTAGTGATGGCATAGGTATAAATGACGTTGAAGCTTAGTTCAGTGTTATCAACCAAAGCAAAGTTGGTGGAATATAAAAGCCTTGGTAGATACTTCTTTTTTGTTAGGCAAACTCTTGGTCCGATTCAACAAAACCAAGTAAAGCATCTATGTTATTGGAAAGACGTAAGAGGAGCTCAAGCAAAATCTACAGCAAAGAAAAGTTGGTTCAACTATCAGTAGCGCAAGTGATGGTTGCTATATAGCTACAATGGCTTTTATGGTGATTATGACCACCCGTTGTTTTGGAATTGAGAAAGTCTCAGAGATGATTCTTTAGCAGAACAATATTAGGTAGAAGTTTTATCAAGCTCTATTATAAGTATTCACCAAGTTTGGTTCAAAGGCTAAAAAATAAACAAAGTATCAATCTTTTAATCCGTAAAGGGTTAGACCAGTTCATCAAAACAATCAGAAAATAATGAAGAAACTTATACTCGTAGCACTCTTTTTTGGAGCAACTAATCTTTTTGCTCAAGAACAACAGCCACAGGATTCAACTTTGGTTAAGGAAATACCAAACATAAAAAACAACGTATTTCAGCAACGGCAAGAGATTGATGCATTGACTAAAAAGATAGTCAACCAAAGTTATACAATTGGAAAGCAAAGCCAGACTATTTCAGGTTTGCAGGAGCAGAATACTAGCCTAAATGCTTCAATTGATAGTTTAAGCCAACTAATCCAAACCAACAGCCAAAACATTGTAACCAATTCCAAAGAGCTTGGAAGTAAAATCCAAGAAACAGGAAAAAAAGCGGACACTCAAATAGCCCAATTAGACAGTAGTGTAGAAAAAAACAGACTGTATTGGATAATCGCCACTTTGGCAACACTTTTATTAGGTGCCTTGATTTATTGGTTATTGGGTAAACGTATCACCTCAAGTAAAACAGATGTCGAAACCCAAATCAGAAATACCAAAGTTTCACTTGAAGAAGAAAGTGTGAAATTGGATAACAAATTGGTAGAAGTTTTGGAAACACAATTAAAACTTCAACAAGAAGCGGCTAAATCACAGCAAGTTGCTTCCAACGAAAAAGCCGACCACTCTTTGGCTTTAAAAGTGGCAGACGAGATTATTCGAATTCAAAAGAATTTGGGCAGAATGGATGAAAGCACCAAGGGTCTTAAACAGTTAAATTCTTCTGTACAACGGATTCAAGACAATTTTGCATCCAATGGCTATGAACTAGTAGATATGCTAGGAAAAGAATACAACGAAGGAATGAAGGCAACAGTAAACTTCGTTCAAGACGAAGATTTTGAAGCAGGAAAAAGAATTATAACAAGAATCATTAAACCACAGGTGAATTTCAAGGGAACAATGATTCAAACAGCACAAATTGAAGTAACAGAAGCTTAAAAACATTATCAAATGGCAAGAACTAAAATTGACTACGGAATTGATTTAGGAACAACGAATTCCGCTATTTCTAGAATGGAAAATGGAGAAGCAACCATTAAAAAAACTGACACTCTAAAGGATACAATGCCTTCTTGTGTTTATATCAACAAAAAGAAAGCTATTCAAGTTGGAGATAGTGCTTATAATGCTTTAAAGCGGGATAAGTTGAAATCAATGAAGGGTTCTGACGGCTTTGAGTCAAACGCATTTATTGAATTCAAAAGAACTATGGGAACTGATAAAAAGTATCCAAGTTCTAATCTTGAAAAAGATTTGACTTCAGAAGAATTATCGGCAGAAGTTCTTAAAACATTGAAGTCTTTTGTAAAAGATGAGAATGTCAATTCAATTGTTATCACAGTTCCAGCCGCTTTTAAAAACAACCAAAAAGAAGCGACAAGAGAAGCTGCAAAATTAGCAGGCTTCAACCATATTGAATTGTTACAAGAACCTGTTGCAGCATCAATGGCTTACGGATTAGATTCTAATAAAAAAGATGGTTTTTGGTTGGTATTTGACTTTGGTGGTGGAACTTTTGATGCAGCACTTTTAAAAGTTGAAGAAGGGATAATGAAAGTAATTGACACCGAAGGCGATAATTATCTTGGTGGTAAAAACTTGGACTTCGCAATTGTAGATGAAATTATCTTGCCATACATCCAAGAAAACTTTGTGATTGATTCTATTTTGGCGGATGATACAAAAAAGCAAATTCTGCGTAATGCAATGAAATTTTATGCAGAAGAAACTAAAATCAAGCTTTCATTCAATGACACACATAATATCTTGTCTGATTTGGGAGATATTCCCGGAGAAGATGATGAAGGCGAAGAGTTTGAATTAGACATTACCGTAACTCAAAATGACATTGCCAAAGCGGTTTCGCCTGTTTTCCAAAAAGCAATTGATGTAAGCAAAAAACTGTTAGAGCGTAATAATTTAAAAGGCTCGTCTTTAGATTCACTCATACTTGTTGGTGGACCAACGTTTTCACCAGTTTTGAGGAAAATGTTGGAAGAACAAATTTGTAAACCTGATACAAGTGCCGACCCAATGACGGTAGTTTCAAAAGGTGCAGCCTTGTACGCATCAACGGTTGATGTTTCAGAAGAAGTAAGAGAACAAACCAGAGATAAAACAAAGATTCAATTGGAAATAGCCAATGAATCATCAACAGTTGAAACAGAAGAATTTGTTCCTATCAAGATTTTAGCTGATAAAACAGAAGGAGAGATTCCTGAAAAAGTATTTGCAGAAGTTACCAGAGGCGACAAAGCTTGGTCAAGCGGAAAGGTTGAAATTAACACAATTGGTGAAGTTGTAGAAATACAACTCAATGAAGGAAAAACCAATGTTTTTGAAGTGGTTCTTTTTGACGATAAAGGGAATATTTTAGAAAGTGAGCCATCAAATTTCAGTGTTATTCAAGGTTCTAAAATTGGAAGTGCAACATTGCCTTACAATGTGGGTATTGAGCTAAAAGATAAAACAACAGGAAAAGTTCGTTTCAAAACAATCAAAGGTTTGGAAAAGAACCAATCTATACCAGCAATCGGTACTAGAAATGGATTGAAGACCCAAAAGCAAATTCGTCCAGGAATGGATTCCGACTTCATCAAAATTCCTGTTTACGAAGGCGAACACGCATCCGAAGGAACAAGAGCAATCTACAACGAACACGTTACTGATATTAAAATAAGTGGTGCCGATTTACCTTCACTTCTGCCCGAAAATAGTGATGTGGATTTGACAATAAATATTGACAGGTCAGAAAAAATAACGGTTACAGCCTACTTCCCTTATTTGGATTATTCAACCGACATTGAAGTTGACAGTACTCAAACATCAATCGAAACATCTTGGTTGGAAAATGAAATCAAAAAAGCAAAAGGAAGTATTGCGGAATTGAAAGAAGATGGTAACTCTGATAATGGTCAATTAGCCAAAGTTGAAGCAGAATTAGAGCAAATTGAAAAATCGTTTGAGAATAACAAAAATGATGTGGACGGCAAACAAGAAGTTCTGACCAATTTGAGAAAGTCGTTAAAAACAATTGATGAACTCAACGTCACCACCGAGTGGCCAAAATTGGAAGAAACCTTAAAAGAAGAGTTTTATCGCCTTGAAAAAGTAAATAACGACTTAGGGGATGAAAAAACCACCCAAGTTGTCAATCAGTTCCGTTCCCAATTGGATGAAGTTATTCGTGCTAAAGATGTTAAACTTGGAAATGTTCTATTAGAAGAGATTGGTATGTTCTTTTTCAAATTGACAGAGATATATCAGTTTATCGGAATGATAAGAAACTTCAATGAGAATTTTGGAGATTACTCTTGGAGTAATCCAACCAAAGCAAGGCAATTGGTTAATTCAGGTATGGAAAAAATCGCAAATGGTCCAGACAAAGAGGAATTAAGAGAAATTTTAATTCCATTATATGATATGATTCCAACAGAAGAAAGACCAAGTGGAGATGATTCTGTATTGGTCGGTTAAAATTTATACGAAATGAAAAAATACATATTGTCGCTGATATTATTCTTGAGTATAATTACCCTTTCAAATGCTCAGAGCTATTTAGGGTATGTGACTAAACAAGTGAATTTCAGAACTGAATCAAATACTAGCTGTGAGATTATCTCATCTTTACCAAGAGGTACCGCACTTTTTGTTATTTCAAAAGATAAAATAAACGGATTTTATCAGGTTCTAAATATTGAAACCAACAAAGAAGGATTTGTCCATTCGAGTTTTGTTCAACTCGATAAGATGCTACCCAAAAATGAGAATGGTATTTTCACACCTGTCGGGAAAACAAGTTCTACAAAACCAATTATCAAAATACATAACAATACAAGTCTTACGCTTACTTTAAAGCTGAATAATGATTTGTACACCTTTTCGCCACAAGAAAGAAAAACATTGACTTTATCATCAGGCTCATATACTTACAGAGCATCAGCACCAGGCGTTTTACCTGATTATGGAACAGAGAATATGCAAAGTAATTATGAGTACGAATGGAGTTTTTACGTCTCAACTTCTAGGAATTAAATGAATCAAAAGGAGCACATATTAGCTAAAGGTCAAACGATTAAGGAGAATTACAAGGTGACTTTCTTTCTCAAAAAAGGAAGCTATGCCGAAACCTATCGTATAAAAGACCAAGAAGGAAAGACCAAATTATTGAAGCTGTTTGCTTATTCAAAGTTACACAGAACTCAATTTGATGGAAATGGTGACGTTTTAGAGATTCAGGTTTTAAAGAATATCAAGCACCCAAATTTGGTTAAATACTCTGATAGTGGCGAACTTCTTTTAGATGGTCAAAAATATGCTTACGCAATTCTTGATTTCATCAGTGGTGAAACCTTGGCGGACAAATTAAAAAGAGAACAAACCATTAATGTGTATGAAGCTAAAGTCATTATTTCAGGTGTTTTAAACGGATTGAACTATTTGCATTCTCTTCAAAATCCAATTATCCACAACGACATTACAAACTTGAATGTGATGTTGGATTTATCAGGCAATGTTGCGATTCCTAGAATCATTGATTTTGGATATGCTCGTTTTTTAAGTCAGTCGAATAAGGATTTTTTAAAGGAAGGTTTAAATCCATTTTACCAAGCCAATGAAGCATTCAACAAAGTATTTTCAGTTCAAAGTGATGTGTTTTCGGTTGGTGCATTATATTATCACTTGTTGGAAGGATTACCACCTTGGTTCGTTGAAATTTCAAAATACAAAGCAGATTCAATAAAGTTAGAGGATGCCGTTATCGAAGAAAGAAAAAAGCCATTAAAATTTTTGTCAGTTACAGACCAACAAACCCAAAACATAATTAGCAAAGCATTACAGTCAAATGCTGAAAATCGTTTTAAGAGTGTTAAAGACTTTATTAAATCAATAAACGGAGAAATGGAAGTTCAACAGCTTTCATCACCGCAAGAAGTATCTAAACCGAAACTAAAGGAAATAAAAAAGGGTAAAGGATTTTCAGCAATCGCAGGAATG
>NZ_JAGYKG010000010.1 GCF_018401815.1 Nonlabens sp. | reverse complement strand
TATGCTTGGCAACGGTCTCGGCTATGCGTAGTGCAGGATTTCAAGGCACTTTACTGTCCGCTAACCGAAAATTTTGTTTAATGTAATTACTTTCATATCAGCACTTTCGCCCGCATTACGTATAGCCAATGTTGGCGGTAGTTTTTTTATATTTTTTACTCTGATTGTTCTTCAAATAAAGCATGGGCACTTTCAATAAAGTCATCCATATTCTTGTTTTCATAGCTTGAAATTGCTGGGTACATTAGTTTGCCTTCATGCCATGATTTTGGTTCTAAGTCGTCCAAATTCAACACATCATGTGCAAGTTCATGATACATTAAAAAGTATCTCATGGGTTTGTTAAACTGTTTCCAAGTTGAGGGATTGATATAAATTTCAATTCTGTCGTCATCACCACTTCCAAAGGAAAGTCCATGAATATGTGTTGTATTGTCGAGTTGGTCAAGCTTTGAAAATTTAATGATTTGTACTTTAGGTTTTTTAGGATAGATGCCATAGAACTCTAAGTCCCGATAAAACTTTTGTACATACATGTCAAAGTCTTCGTCAGAATCATAAGAGTTTGCCGCAATTTCATTGTATTGATTTACTTCTGATTGGTTTTGAATAACCGCGTAAGCAAATAATGAAATAATGATTACAGCGATAATTGCTATCACCCATTTTGAGAAATTTGAGGATTTCTTTATCTCTTTAGAAGGTTGTGTTTTGGGTTCTACTTTCTGAATTGGTTCAGTTTCAGTTTTAGGTTCAACTGTACTTGATTCTTTTTTAATAGGAGGGGTTGTATTTAGTTCTGGAGGAATCGAATTGAGGACATTACTCAGTTCCGGCACATGAGATAATTCTGTCCATTTATCCATTCCGTAACACCATACCTTCGTTGTTCGAGAAATTGGCTGATTTCTTAACTCTTCCTTCGAGTAAGGACCATATTTTTCTTTTCCATCTGTGTAAAAATATTTGCCCATTTTTAATTGTATTGGTCAGGAAAAATCACTGAATTAGTAATGAGAAAATAAAGTTGTTCAAGTGCCTTGAACTCGGCATTATCAATCCCCATTGACTGAAGAAAAACGATTTTGTCTTCATAAAACACAACCCAACATCTCATTATCATTGGAATGGTAATACCCGACCTTTCCATCTTACCTCTTACTTTAAAGGTTACAGAAGGATAGGTGTCAATCGTTACAACAGATTTGTCAATGACACCTGAATTTTTCATAAAAGAACTTGATTCTTCAACGAATTCATTTACAAAACTTTTATCACTCAATAATTCTTTACTCTCACTTCGAGAAAAGAAGGTCATGTTGTCTTTTATGAGGATTAAATAGGTATTTCCATCTTTAGTAAACTTCTTGACAATGTTCGGTCTGTCTCCCTCCTTAACCTCCCAACCTTGTGGGACTTTCAACTTTAGATTGACATCCTTAGATTTTATGTGGTCTTTAATGCTCAGATATTCTCCAAGTTCAAAGTTGTATGTTGAAAATTCATTCGATTTAACACTGACTTTTTTAATCAAGGAGTTTCCTTTGTAGTAATAGAAATCAACATCAATATCATACAGAAAGTAGTTTTTTGCAGCACCTGCAGTTTTCAGATTTGATATCAATTCTTCTTTTATATTACTGGGGGCCTCCCAATAATCTGGCACATCATATTGATATATTAAAGTTCTACCCAATGCTAAACAACCTTTTGCTGTAATGCCATTTCCAATATCTACACCCTTTATTTGTTCATTGACCTGATTGGCAAGTTCTTTTATGTCTGATTCAGAAAAAGATTGCCCGAATATGGGCAGGGCAAACAAGGAAAGTATTATAAAAGCAACAATTCTCATAGGTTAGCCTTTAGGATTTTGACCGTATTCATTCAATCCTGGCTGCCCATCTTGGAACAACAACCAAAAAACATAGAATGGGATAATCTGCCACCATCCATTATTTCCAACATCGTGACATCTCTTTGCACCTTGTGCCCATAAAAACCAAAGCATTGGAATATAGGCAAGCCCAATAATTGGTACTTCTCCTGATTCTACAATGGCATTTACAAAAGTTGCAACTATAACATAAATAATAAGGCTTATCCCGTACTCTGTTCGCCTTATTCGTCCGTCAAACGAAAATGGACTGGAAAACATTCCTTTCTTAGTTGGTCTGCTTTGACTTTCATTCTTCTCAATAGCTTCTACCGTCTTTTCCTCTGGTTCACCTGATTCGGTTTTTTCTTCAGTTAAAATAGGCGGAGGTTGCAGTTCTAAAATGGGTTTCATTTCATCAAGTTCTCCTGCTGGTGTCCAATCGTCAAGTCCTTCGAACCAAACCAAAGTTTGTTTAGAAATGCCCTGTTGCTTTAGTTCATCAAGACTTAGAGGCCCATACTTTTCTTTTCCATCAGAGTAAAAATATTTCTTCATATTGTTTGTTGTTTTAAATGTCTCGTCCTAAAATACGTCTACAGGTTATTGATTAAGATTAAGCTGCATTTTGGTGCACGTTATTAGGTATTTCATAGTTTAAAGATAAATGTAATCTTTTAGAGTTATAAAGTTTGATTGCATTTTTGGTTGCTTTTTTAGCCTCTTCCACACTGGCAAAGGTCTGGTCGAGATAAAATTCGTCTTTTAATATTCCATTTACTCGTTCTGCTAGCGCGTTTTCATAGCAATGATTTTCCTCTGTCATACTGATTGTGATTCTTTTTAGCTTGAGCTCGTTCGTGTATACATTGCTGCAATACTGTATTCCTCTGTCTGAATGATGAGTCAGATTTTCGAATCCTTTATTGTGATACAAAGCTTTTTTAAGTGCTCTAACACATCCTGTCAACTCAAGACTGTCACTAAGGTCGTAGCCAACTATTTTGCGGGAATACATATCCGTTAAGAGCGCCAAGTAACAGAACCCATTTATGGTTCTTATATAGGTTATATCTGCTGCCCACACTTGGTTTGATCTATTGATTATAACATCCTTAATACAATTCTTGTACTTGTAAAACCTATGGTGTGAATTAGTTGTTCTGGACGAATATTTCTTTCGTCTAATCAACAGGTCATTGTCTCTTAAAATCCGTAATAGTTGGTCTCTTCCTATCTTGATGTTGTGCCTTTCAAAGTCAGATCTTAGTGATCTCATCAGTTTTCTGGCACCTTCTCTAGGCAGGGTCCTTCTTCTTTTGTGGACGATATCTAACACCTGGTTTTCAATTGTTATTCGCTTGATATATCGCTTTTTGTATTTATAAAATGCATCACGAGTCAAGTCATATCCATTGCAAATCGTAAGGATGCTAAAAGGCCTTTCTTTTGGGTTATTGTCTATAGTTTCCATTAGTGCTAGATGTTTAGTTTTTTTTTAAGTTCTAAAACATCTTTGTAGCCTAATTTATTAGCTGCTACTTTGAGATAACTATCATCAATAAGCTTGTCTAGGTCTTTCTTAATAAAGTTCCTTTAGCTGTTTAAGCTCCTTTTGCAGGGCTTTTATTCAGGTAAGTTCATCGTCTGTTTGCTGAGTACACGGGTGTTCATTAAATCTTTGCGATTGTACTTTTTTATCCATTCGTTAATGGTACTGGGTTGGATGCCGTAGAGCAGTCCTACCTGTCTTTTAGAGTGGTTTCCTTGGTGAGTTCATCAAGGACTTTGAGTTTAAAACTCTCACTGTATCGTCTTACATATCCATCGTTTTTATACATATACATTTGTTTTAGTGTATACATATTTCAGGACGGGTCAAAATTACTGCCAACGAGATTGTATATGATTTGTTGCGTGTTTCAAACACCTAATTTAGCAAATAAAAACCGAATAGAAAATCTGCGAAGATTTTCGTAAGTAGGCTAGAACTAGCAATAAATTATATACGGTGTTGTAACACGTTATTTTTCAAATTCAGTTTTGTTCTTAATTACAAATGCAATTAATAATTCGGTTAAATCATCTTGATATTCATAAAATTCCGAATCACATTTGTTCCAGTTTTCTTCGGCTTTTTCCTCAATCAGTTCGAGTTCATTTTGTCTTTGCGTTCTGTCTTTTGAAACAGTTTCGTTTTTAAATTCCGAGTTTGCTTTTTTTACAATTTCCGCTGTTTTTTCCGCTCCGATTTCCAATAGAGCTTTTACAGTTTCCTGACTAAAATCTCCACTCGAATTAAAATAGAATTGATTAAATCCGCCATTATTTATTTCACGTTCTAAATTTTCAACAAAAAGAAAAGTTCGTTGAGAAAAATTCAATTTCTCAATTTTTTCTCCGTATTCAGATTTTTCATTTAGATATGTGTCAATTTCCATAACAATCATATCACGTCTTTCTATTTTTAATGTTTTGTCAAGATTAAATTCCATTTGTGATTTACAATTTGTAAAAGATACTACTGTTAAGAATAGTAAGATTTTGTTCATAGCAGGATTTTTCTGTAATGTGTTACAACGTGTGCGTATATGGCAAGTAGCGGCTTTCTTCACAATGATTGGCCGCTATTTGCTATATGCGCTGTTACCCTTTGTTATTTTGGCGCAAGTTGATAATTATTGACTAAAACTGAAGCTGAAATTTGAAGTATCTTTTCCAATTCTCTAATCATTTCTACAGTCAATCTTTTCTTTCTATTCAGAATTTCTGAAACGCGACTTTTTCCTCCGATTATTCCGACTAAATCCTTTTGGCGCATATTTAATTCTTCCATTCGGATTTTAATAGCTTCTATTGGATCTGGTGCTTCAATCGGATAATGTTCGTTTTCATAATTCTCAATGAGAAGTGAAAGTATTTCCGCTTCATCTCCTTCTTTTGTATCAATTTTAGCATCGAAAATCACTTCTAAACGCTCAAGAGCATTTCGATAATCTTTTTCCGTCTTAATTGGCTTTAGTTTCATAATATCCGTTTTTAAATTGTGTCAGCATTAATTTTGTCATATTCAGCGTGTGTGCCAATAAAACGAATAAATGCCCATTGTTTTTCGTAATTGAATTTCACAATAAGTCGGTACGAGTTTCCTTTAATATTAAAAACAACACGACCATCTTTTAGAATACTTGCATTAATATAGGTTTGTTTTACATCGTTTGGCGAGAACCATTTGGCGCTCTTCGCTGTATCGTACCAAGTCTTTAAATACTGTTCCGAATCAGCGTGTTTTTCCCAATATTCTCGTAGCGTACTTTTCGCAATTATTCGTTTCATTTGCTCAATTAAAAGGCAAATATATAAAATAGTTCTCTAAAAAAGAACATTAGCTGGTTTTTCTATAATAAAGGGTAACGTTTTGCAGCTAAAAGAAGTGGCGGATTTGGAACTCTAAACTGTCTATACGCACAATGTTTATTAATTGCTAAACTGTTTATATTCGCACTTGCCCCCGCCATTTTTTTTAGGTGCTGTTATGGGCTGGTTTTCGTCATATTCATTTCATTTATAAAGAATCAAAACATTATTTTGTTTGTCTATTTCCCATTTTTTAAACTTATCAAGAAAACTCTTACCACAAAGTAAAGAACCCTCATCAATTACAGCAATTACAACATTATTTAAGGTGTAGTCGCCAATGATAATATTGTCAAGTTTTACCATTTGAGCTTTTACTGTTTGATTATTTGCTAAGGTATATTCGGTTTTATTCAAATAGTTTTCCTTTTTTAAAACCCCATTCAATAGTAATTCTCTCTCCGTATCTCTGTTAATTATTAAATCACTTGCACCAGTGTCAAATAAGTAGTATTTTACCACACCTGAAATATTTATTTTAATTTTATATCCTTGACCCAAATAGTCAACCAATGGAATAAGGCTGCGATATCCCCCTCCTTTTATATCATAAATGTTGTATGAATTTGAGGATTTGAATTCAGTGTTTGTCTTGAAAACTTCAGCTACACAAGGAAGAGCAATTTCATTGAAACTGGCACTATTTTCGTCTTCTATTTCAAGAATATCCTTATACGTGTAACCAGCAGATAGTAATTTACTAATTGCACAGTCGCAATATTCCTCAG
Organism: Nonlabens sp.; assembly: GCF_018401815.1. GTDB lineage: Bacteria > Bacteroidota > Bacteroidia > Flavobacteriales > Flavobacteriaceae > Nonlabens. The sequence goes on along the minus strand of NZ_JAGYKG010000010.1, from coordinate 6,646 downwards.
CTAATTCTTTTGTCCATATTTCGTTCATTTCATCATCGCTCAATATTTCGTTAACACAATTTTTTATTCCGATTTTTTTTTGTAGTTCAGGGTTATCAGTATATTCAAATTTATAGTCATCATTAATTTTAAAATTTCCTTCAAGGCACTTCATTAATATTTCCAAATTTTCATCTTTTAGAAATAAATCGGTCATTTTATTTTCTTTCATTGCTCTTTCCATTTCCCAACTGTTTATTGTTGGAATTAAATTGTCGCATACACATGCACAGTATTTATAGGTTTCAATTTCCATTCCATTAATATTCATTAGTTTTTTGTCCGCACCTTTTGTACAAGCGGATATGAATTCGCTCCTTTGTCCCAATGAAACACCGTCTTTTGATTTTACAACCTGAGCGGCACAAGGAAGGATGAATGTCATTAAATAAATGATTGTCAAATATTTCATATTTTTTCTCTTATTGCTTAGCTATACTTTTCAATTTATTTCATTTTTTCCGTTAAACTTGCCCATAACGGTTTTCAGCTATACGCAGGCAGGGATTTTACCACTGAACTTCCTACGAAGAACTGAACTTCAAATATAGCACTTTCCTGTCCTACGAAGCACGAAACCCCTGCTTGCGTATAGGTGATGTTGTGCGTTCGGTGTTCTTTTTTCATCTCGTTTTTCAATGTCGTATCTGTCTTGCGTTTGATTTGGAAGCTCTTTTAAAAGCTTTGGTCGAGCGTTGGCTGGTGCGGCTTTTAAATGTGCTTACAAATAGCGTGGGCTTTACATTTTACTTATCAATTCCTTTGCTTTGTCCAACGTATAAGCTCCTTTAATTTCTTTCTTGTCAAAAACCATAAAGTAGGCAAAGTCATTTCCTGCTTGTCTTTCCCATTCGTTTCCAAGTCTGCATTTTGCTTCACTGTCTGAACCGTCTAAATGGTCGCCTTTGGTTTCTATTAAAATCGTCTTTCCCGATTTTGTCTGCATAATAAAATCTGGGTAGTGGTTGGCTTTAAATCCATTGATGTAAAATCCTTTTCCACGTTCTAAGTTTCTATGCCAAAACGCAACATTTGAGGAAGTTCCGATTTCCATTGCAACTCGTTCTTCAAATCCGTTCATTGAGCCTTCTCTTTCGTAAAGTGAATTTCCAATGGATGAGCCTGTATTTCCTGGCACAATTTCGTTGCCTAATTTCCAATTTGCTTTGGTGTTTATTTTTTTGGATTTCAATAAGTCCATAAAACGACCTTCTGCGTACGAATCAGCCAATTGGCGGATTTTACCTTTTATTTTATCCGTATAACTCCACTTTCTTACTAAAATATCTCGAAGTTGTTCGGTGTTCATACTTTTCAAAATACGCCCAATGTAAACCTTGATTTCTTGGTCGGGAATTGGGTACATATTTCCAATAATCTGCATCATTTGATGCGTGATGTCAGTTATTTGGTTGTCTTTTGGCTTGGCTAAAATGTATTCTGCAATTGGGTCTTTTACCATATTGTCTTCAATCTTGGTAAAAGACGGTCTGTATTCGTTCTTTTTAGATTCTTCTAAATCAATTTTATACAAGTCAGATGAAATTTGGTCAAAGTCTATTTTGATGTCTTCGTCTGAAAGTTTAAAATCTTTTAGCAAGGATTCACGATTAAGCAATTCTTCTTCTGTACCGAAAATGTCGCTTGCTGTTACTTTAATGAAGAACTGCGGAAACTCAATTTTATCAATGAAATCCTTATTGGAATCCTTGACTTTATAGCGTTTTACTTTTGTACCCATTTCTTGAAATATATTTTCGTCAACAGGTTGTTTTTCCTGTTCTTTTATTTGCTCTTCCAATTGTCGGTTTTGCTCTTCCGCAATAGTTTCAATTTCTGTAATTACCGAAGTTGTTTCAGTTTCTTCTTCGTCTGCATTTGGGTCAAACGTAACTCTGTTTTTGTCTATCGTTTCTTCTTGTTCTTCGGCTTGTTGTTCTGGGAAAAGGAAAGATTCAACTGGGTCAGTTGTAACCGTTTTCTTCTCTTCTTCGGTCATTTTATCGACTTTGCGATAATCTTTTTCACTAAAACCTGATTCTTGCAATCCTTTTACAATGCTCTGTAAAGTTTCATTGAACTTGGCAGATGCAGTAAGTACATAAGAAAGATTTAATTGAAATGATTTGTGTTTCTGTACATAAGGTTGACGTAAAACACGACCCAAAATTTGCTCCACATCTACCGAACTTGATTTGTCTGCTAATGATGCCAAAATGTATGCAAACGGACAATCCCAACCTTCTTTCAATGCGTTGATGGTAATAATGTAACGAACTTCACATTCCTTGCCCATCAAGTCAATGCCTTTCAATTCGTCAATATTGGCAGTTTTGATTTTGATATGACTTTCGGGAATACCTAAACCCAATAATTGTTCTTTCAGTTTTTCAAATGTGGTGTTGTCGTCTTTGGTTTTGGGTTGTGCTTGAAACAATACAATTGGGCGAATGTATTTACCGCCTTCGGCTTCTTGCTTTTTTGCAAGATTTTCCAATTTGCGTTGTAAGTGTAAAGCGTTGTTTATGACTTCCGTTTTATCGTGGTTGTTGTAGACGATTACAGGAAGTTTTACCATATGTTCCTTTTTCAGTTCAATAGCTGGAACGAGACTTACAATATTGCTATTGTCTTTTGGCGTTGCTGTTAAATCAAGAATGAAAGACGGATTTAAGTTTTTGAGCATATCTACACTCAAATCGCTTTCTGCGTTGTGGCTTTCGTCCACTACTAAGACAGGATTGAGGTAACGTAAAACATTGATTAGTGCAGTATTGTCTACACCACTCAAAATATGTTCGCTGTTTTTGTATTGCGACACAAAGGCTTCTAACTGTCCGTTTTCCTGAAATACCTTTCTATCTTCTTTGTTGTTTGCTCTTAAGCTGGCAAAACTCATTACAAAAATGCTCAACTGGTCTTTTACCACCGTTGGGTTGAAGTTTGAACCTTGCAACAAATCTTCTTTTTGATAAATTTCTACTCGGTTGTTAAAAAGCGAATTGAGTTTTTGACGATAAGGATGTTCAGGATTGGAAAGAGTATTTACGGTTTGTTGCAACAAATTACTCCAAGGTACTAACCAAATAACCGCCTTTGGTTTTGCGGAATCGTAAGCTGAAAAAATGCTATGCAAAGCATTAACCGCGATAAAAGTTTTACCGCCTGCCGTTGGCACTTTTACACAAACGTGGGCGGCATTTGGAATGTTGTTTTTGTAGGGTTCCATACCTGTACCATCCAAAGGATTGTAAGGCCCTATTTTGTCTTCCCAATATTGGTTAAATGCTTTTGCCAAGCTTTTATGCTCTTGAACATAGCCCAAGTATTCTTCAAGATTCTCAATTACTTTTCGCTGATAACTTTTTAATTCCATAACTTAAAATCTTGTGATGTCTCTTGGTATTTTTTTGAAAATGATATTCTTCTTTGCCATAAATTCTTTTGGCAACAAACAATTGTCGGCATAGATTACATATTGCTCACCTTTAGTTTTTATGAGTTCTAAAGCATCATAATCTAATGTGGTTAGTCTGTCTTTTTCGTAAATGAAATAATATGCCGATTCATCCTTTTTACCTAAAAAATAAGGTTCTTTGTTTGGCTCTTTAAATGAAGTTCGAGTTTCTGAAAACCAAATGTATTCCTTGATTTTCGCTAAGCCAACTTTCTCGTTTAGGTTTTGGTTTTCGTCAAAGAGTGGCAAGCCGAGTTCGTAAAAGTCAAATGCTCCGCCTGTTCCTGCTACTGCTTTTGCACCTGTGCCATATCCTTTGGTTACACGCTTTACTCTTTCAGCTGTAATATCATTGGCGTAATCTTCCATTTCTACCAAAATGAATTTACGATTGCCACCGTCTTGTTTGTTCAAGTTTAAAACTGCGTGTGCCGTAGTGCCTGAACCTGCAAAAGAGTCGAGGATAATATCATTTTCGTTACATAAGAAATTGATTATATATTCAATTAAAGAAGGTGTTTTAGGGAAATCAAAAACTTTCTTTCCGAAAATTTCGTGAAGCATTCTCCCTGCATTTTCAGTTGTATCAACACCAACAGAAGAATCAATGAAGTTTGGTGGAACTTCCTTTGCATAGTTTTGTTTCTTATATGAAATAACTAGAGATTTAGAGTTTATTTTAACTAAGGTGTTGTTTTCAAGTTCTTCATCTAATTTATCTTGAACCCATATAAATCGATTTTTAAATGTTACTTCATTTTCGTTAGTTCCATTTTTTATAATTAAGTCGTTCAGTAATTCATTAGGAAATTTTGCAGTTCCATAAATTCCTTTTTTTATTACCCCATCTTTCAATCCGATATTTAAGCTTTTTGGTTTAAATCTTAGTTCTTTGAATGAATTTTGGGGCTTAGTAATTGGGTCATCACTTTTACTTGTTTTTTGAACCCCTTGAAATTTATTTGAATTTAAGGTTTTAGTGTAGCAAAGTACATACTCAATATTTCTTTTAATCTTGTGTGATAAATTAGGTGGTGTTCCTGATTTATACCAAAAGTATGTTCCAACAAAATTCCTAATTCCAAAAATCTCATCACAAATCATTTTCAGATTCGCTTGTTCGTTGTCATCTATACTGATGAAAATCGCACCATTATCGTCAAGAAGTTTTTGAAGTAATTTTAAGCGTGGATACATCATACACAACCATTTGTCGTGTCTTGTTAGGTCATCTAAACCAATCGCAGCAACTCTGTCTTGTTCTTTAGCTTTTAATGTTTCGTCTAACCACTTTTTTATTTTCGGATGGTTTACGTTGTCATTGTAAGTCCAACCTTCATTTCCTGTGTTGTATGGTGGGTCAATGTAAATACACTTTACTTTTCCTTCGTATTCGGGCAACAAACTTTTTAAGGCTTCAAGGTTGTCTCCGTGTATGATTTTGTTTCCGCTGTTGGTGGTTTCGGTTTGTTCTCCTTTGTCGGCTGTAAATCTATATTTGTGTTCCAAAACTCTGTATGGTACATCTTGGTGGTGGCTAACCACTTTATCTTTTCCTATCCAATTGAGTGTTGGCATACTAGTTCTCTTTTACTTTCTTTGGTTCAATAATAATTTCCTTCTCATAATTTTTGAGAATGGAATTCGTTTTATACAATACTCGTCCGCAAGGAATCTTTTTACTTGAATCACTTAGGTGAGTATGTTGGTCGTCAAAAAAGATATGAGCACCGAAGGCTTCTAATACTTTTTCTTTTGGCAGTCCGCCCATAAAGTAAGCTTCATCAACATAAACATTCCAATGTCTAAGTGTTTTGATTACTCGCATATGGCTTGGTGCATTTCGAGCTGTAACTATCGCAATACGCAAAGGTGAAAGTTCCTTTTCAACTGGCAGGAAGTCTTGAATATCGGATAGTTTTCTTAGTAATACTGCAAAAGGGCCATCATTCAAAGGAACATCTTCATTTTCCTTTTCGTGCTTATGGAATGCGTCAATATCTTTGGTTTTATAAATGATTTCAGATTCTTCTGAAAACACAACTGCATCTGCATCAAAAGCAAATTTCACTCTGTCCGTTTCAGGTACAAAATTTTGTGGTGGGTCGTAAATTAATGCAGTTGCACAATTTGCTGTGTCAGCAATTTTTTGAACATCACTTTCGTCACGAGAAAGAAATAAGTCAATATCAAAAGCATCAATGAAAGGGGCAAGTGGTTCGCCACCTGAAAATGCCCATCTTGTTATTGGAAGTTTATAGTTTTCAATTGCTTTTAAAACTCTTACTCCTGTTTCGGGGCTGTTTCTTGACATTACTACAACTTCTACGATTGGGCTTTTCTTATCAACGTGTGTATTTAGTTTTAGTAATGCTTCAACCAATGGGAATGCAGTTCCTTTTTCGAGTAGCTTATCTTCATTAGCTAATTGGTATTCCCGAAAACCACGAATATTTTTGTCTCTAAAGATTTGTTCTTCTTCTTCGAGATTGAAAAGTGCTCTCGAAGAAACTCCAACCACTAATATTTTTGAAAAGTCTACTGGCATCTATTTTTCTTTGTTTGATATTATCAATTCTTTCACGTCAATATCTAAAATCTCCGCTATTTCCATCAAGGTTTCCAAGCGTGGTTGTTGTCGGTTTTGAGCATAAGCGTTTACCATATTGTAGCTTTTCCCAAGTTTTTCAGCCAACCAAGTCTGCTTAATTCCTTTCTGTTCCAACACTTCCTTAATTCTGTTCATTGTCAGACGTTATTTTGTCAGCTGCAAATTTAGTCAGTTTATTTTAAATATCTCAAAAAACTGTGTATATAATGTAAATATTCTGTTCAGGTGCGGTGGGAAAGGGCAAGCTCTTTTGGTTTTTCAGCGTTGGCTTTGCGTGTCGGCAAAAACCAAATGTGCTTGAACGTGCGGTGGGTTTTTACACTGACGCACAACGGTCTCGGTTATGATTTCGTTGCATGAAAGTAAGCCAAAAACTTGATGCCACAAAAAGCAGCGCAGCTCTTTTACTTTATTTGTGGTCTGTTTTTTTACAGACGACAGTTTTTAGTAAACAATCAAAAGGGCTGCGGCTGTAGATCCAATCACTAGCAAACATTGGCTAGCTCTTAATTTGCAATGAATTATAACCGTTGTTACCT
>NZ_JAGYKG010000001.1 GCF_018401815.1 Nonlabens sp. | reverse complement strand
CCAAAACTTCATCAACAGCATGGTAAAACCAGATTACAACAACTGGGAAGGAAAAGATGCCTATGCCAATAGGTTTATGGAGCTCGTAGAAAAAAATTATTGATGTGCTCTATAAATTCAGATCTAAGGCTTGATTCAAGTTACTGCAGTGAACGGAAAGCAAAGACATTAGACAACTTCATAAGTTGTCTTTTTAAATCTATTTACTGGTACAAGGAATTGATGTGTATCTCGCTTTCGAGAAAGCAAAACTTCTAGTACCCCAAAATCCTAAAAGTTAGTTTTTTCAAAACACCACATTAAAAAAGCCTTTCAGAAATTCTGAAAGGCTTTTTTATATCTCGATGAAATTATAAATATTTCCGTCTGTGTGAAAATTAGTTGTTCAATGCCTCAGCACCACCCACGATCTCAAGGATCTCGTTAGTAATAGCTGCTTGACGTGCTTTGTTGTAAGTCAATTTCAATTGATCTCTTAACTCTGTTGCGTTGTCTGTTGCTTTGTGCATTGCTGTCATACGTGCACCGTGCTCACTAGCCCAAGAATCACGCACTCCTTTGTACAATTGCATCTTAAGTGACTTAGGAATCAATTCTTCGACGATTTCTTCCTTAGAAGGCTCAAAAATATAGTCCAGCTCGGCTTCCGCTTGAATAGCATCCTCATCTTTTGCCACTGGCTTAAGAGGAAGGAAGTCTTCTGTCATTACGATTTGTGTAGCGGCATTTTTAAAGCTGTTATACACAATAACAATTTTATCAAATTCCCCTGTTCTAAACAGCTCCATCAATTCTTCAGCAATTACAGCTACGTTATCATAAGAGATATTCTCAAATAAATCGCTTTTATTAGACTGTACTGGAGATTTCTTACTTACAAAGTCGTTTGCTTTCTTACCTATAGTCATGTAAGAAACAGCCACACCTTTTAATTCGTTTTCATTTAAACGAATCAGCTCTTTAATAATATTTGTATTAAAAGCACCTGCAAGACCACGATTTGAAGTAATTGCAACTACAAGAGCTCTTTCTACATCTCGTTGCTCTGTATATATACTTCCGGCATCGCCTTCCATAGTAGCACTAAGATTTTGAAGTAGCTCCGTAAGCTTATCAGAATAAGGACGCATTGCTGTAATAGCATCTTGTGCTTTTTTCAACTTTGCTGCACTTACCATCTTCATGGCAGAAGTAATCTGCATAGTAGATGATACGGACGATATTCTGTTTCTTATTTCTTTAAGGTTTGCCATGATTTGAGTTCAGAGTTATGAGTTCAGAGTTATGAGTTTTTGATTATTGCAACCAAAATACGTATCAGCTCCTCACATTTATCCTTCAATCCTTTAGGTACTGTTCTTCCTGTTGCTTCAAGAATTTCTAACCAATACATGGTTTCATCTGCTTCTTTAAGCGCAATTCCAAACTTATTTTTAAAATCTTTTGTGCTTACACCTCTTTGCGCTTCCCTTGTATTGGCTCCAATACTTGTTCCACTTCTTAATAATTGAGATGCCAGTTCAAAATCTTTATTTAATTTTAATTGATCTGTGAAATGAACAATCTCACAAGCAAAAACAAAACTCTTCGTTCTGATTGGACTTTCCTTGTAACTCATTTCAACAGATTATCTTAAGAATTCAGCGTTAGCAGTCAGAAAACTCTGAACTCATAACTCTGAACTCTACATTTCATTTAATAACGAGAAGAAAGGTCCTTAGCTACTGCTGTAAGTGTATCAATCACTTCATCAGTAAGTTTTCCCGCTTTAAGAGTATCTAAAACATCTCTATGCTTAGCATTAAGAAGTTCTAGGTAGTCTCTTTCAAATTCTTTTACTTTCTCAATAGGCACATTTCTCAACAAGTTCTTAGAACCAGCATAGATAATCGCAATTTGATTTTCTACTGGATAAGGATTGTTTTGTGATTGCTTAAGGATTTCAACGTTTCTCTTTCCTTTTTCAATGATACTTAAAGTAGCAGCATCAAGATCAGAACCAAATTTTGCAAAGGCTTCTAATTCACGGTAAGCTGCTTGATCTAGTTTTAAGGTACCAGATACTTTCTTCATCGACTTGATCTGTGCGTTACCCCCTACACGAGATACCGAGATACCTACGTTAATCGCTGGACGTACACCTGAGTTAAACAAATCTCCATCTAAGAAAATCTGTCCGTCTGTAATAGAGATCACGTTAGTTGGGATATATGCAGATACATCACCAGCTTGTGTTTCAATAATAGGAAGTGCCGTAAGAGATCCACCCCCTTTTACGATAGGCTTCAAACTGTCTGGTAAGTCGTTCATGTTTGCTGCAATTTCATCATTGTTGATGACTTTTGCCGCACGCTCTAACAATCTAGAGTGAAGGAAGAATACATCTCCAGGGTATGCTTCACGTCCTGGTGGACGACGCAGCAAAAGAGATACTTCACGATAAGCAACTGCTTGCTTCGATAAATCATCAAAAACAATAAGTGCAGGACGACCCGTATCACGGAAGTACTCCCCTATCGCTGCACCAGCAAATGGTGCATATACTTGCATAGGAGCAGGATCAGATGCATTTGCTGCTACGATAGTGGTGTAAGCAAGTGCGCCAGCTTCTTCAAGCACATTAGCAATTAATGCTACGTTAGAGGCTTTTTGCCCTATCGCAACGTATATACAATATACTGGCTCGCCAGCATCATAAAATTCTTTTTGGTTGAGGATCGTATCGATACACACCGTAGACTTACCCGTCTGACGGTCACCGATTACCAACTCACGCTGTCCGCGACCTACAGGAATCATCGCGTCTATAGACTTGATACCTGTTTGCATAGGCTCGGTAACAGGCTCACGGAAGATTACTCCAGGAGCTTTACGCTCTAGTGGCATCTCATAAAGATCACCTTCTATAGCGCCTTTACCATCTATAGGCTCACCAAGAGTGTTGACCACACGACCTACAATTCCTTCTCCTACTTTAAGGGAAGCAATACGCTCCGTGCGCTTAACAGTATCTCCTTCTTTAACCTCAAGTGATTTACCTAGAAGTACCACACCTACGTTGTCTTCTTCAAGGTTAAGAACGATTCCTTCCAGCCCACTTGCAAAAGAAACAAGTTCTCCATATTGTGCATTAGAAAGACCGTAAACACGTGCGATACCATCACCTACGGTAAGTACGGTTCCCACTTCATCAAGTGATGCTGTCGCATCAAAACCTGATAGTTGTTGCTTAAGTATTGCAGATACTTCTGCTGGATTTACTTCTGCCATGTTCTTATTTTTATTCTTGTTAAATGTCTATGCATCGACAAGCGCTGCTGGACAATCTTTATTTGTTGTTATTTAGTCGGCGCCTCTGTAAAGAATGACACTAACCTCTTTTTGTCTCGCTTTCGCGAAAGCGAAATAAAAGGAATGAAAACTATTAATTCGTTTTACTAATTACTAGCAAATGTTCTTTTTAGTTCACCAAATTTATTTTGCACACTTGCATTGATTTCTCTATCCCCAACTCTTAGTACAAAACCTCCTAAAATACTCGGGTCGATAACTTTCTCAAGTGTTACTTCTTTACCTGCTAATTCTATAGCCTTAGCAAGTACTTTCTTCTCAAGGTCTGCTGTGATTTCTACAGCTGTTGTAACCGTTGCAATCTCACGCTTATTCATTTCTTCAAAAAGAATGATAAAGCTTGTTGCTACGTCAAGAACAATGTCTGTACGCTTGTTAGCCACAAGTAAGTCAAAAGTTTTCATAGTCACCTCATTTGCGTCCTTGAACACTTCGCGCAATCCGGCACGTTTTTGATCGGCCTTAACCAACGGGCTAGAAAGAAAATTGCGTAACTCCTTGTTTTTAGTAACAGTAACAAGGATGCTTTTCATATCTTCATTTACAGCGGCAGCTTTATTCTCGTCTATGGCTAGAGAGAGAATAGCTTTTGCGTAACGGGAGGCAGCTCTTGATAATTTCATAGTTACTAGATGTTTGCTTCTGCAAGCATTTTATCGATAAGTGCCAATTGAGCATCTTTTTCAGAAAGCTCCTTGCGAGTTAATTTCTCCGCTATGTTTAAAGAAAGCTCTGCAACTTGAGATTTAATGTCTGCAAGTGCAGCTTTTTTCTCTGATTCTATAGCTTCTTGAGCACTAGCAATAATTTTATCTGCTTTTTCTTGAGCCTGACCAGCAGCATCTGCGATCATTTTTTCTTTGATCTCACGAGCCTCTTTGATCATTTCGTCTCTTTGAAGACGAGCCTCTTGAGCAGCCGCTTGATTGGACGCTTCTAAATTTGACATCTCTAGTTTTGCATTTTCCGCAGCAGCAAGTGCTTCTACAATTCCTTGCTCACGCGCATCTAAGCTACTCAATATAGGCTTCCATGCAAATTTTGCAATAAGGAATATTAATCCTATGAAGATAACAAGTTGCCAGAAAAAAAGGCCCAACGAAAAATCATTAATTAACTGATCCATGATCTGTATTTAAAATAATTGTTTTTAATCTTTAATTTATAAATCACCTCCTATAACCAACCGTTATAGGTAAGTGATTTATGTGGTTGTTTTTACTGAGCCTATCCTAAAAGAAGCGCAGCAAAAGCAAAACCTTCAAGAAGTGCTGCGATGATAATCATCGCTGTTTGGATTTTAGCAGCAGCCTCTGGCTGTCTAGCGATTGCTTCCATTGCTTTTCCACCGATCATTCCAAGACCGATACCAGCTCCGATTGCAATAAGTCCTGCACCTACAATAGTTGGGATTTCCATAATAAACTAATTTAAAAATTAAACAAAACGTTCTCTCACTTCATCTATGTCATCTTCTTCAGCACCTTCATGTTCGGGATGATCATGTTCTGCAACTGCCATACCTATGAATAAGGCAGAAAGTAAGGTGAAAATATATGCTTGTAGAAAAGCTACTAATAATTCAATTAATGTGATAAACAAAGCAAGAATAAAGTAAAAGACACCGTATCCTATACTTGCACCAGTTCCAATGTTTAAATCTGTTTTGGCAACTGTAATTGCTCCTAATAAGGTAAAAAGTACCACATGACCTGCAGTGATGTTTGCATATAAACGTACTAAAAGCGCAAATGGCTTGGTCAATGTCCCTAATAATTCAATGGGTATAAAGAAAATTTTCATTATTGGGTGAACACCTGGCATCCAAAAAATGTGTTTCCAATAATCTTTGTTAGCACTAAAGGTAGTAATGATATAAGTCAATAAAGCTAAACAAACCGTTACTGCTATATTACCCGTTAAATTGGTCCCTAAAGGAGTAAGCCCTAACAAGTTTGCTATCCATATAAAAAAGAAAACTGTCAATAAGAACCCCATAAACTTGCGGTACTTCTTCTCTCCCACATTAGGCTTTGCAATCTCATCTCGAACATAAATTACCAAAGGTTCTAAAACACGACCAAAACCTTTAGGAATAGCGCGTTTTTTATACTGCTTGGCTAAGCCTCCAAAAATCAAGAAAATAATCAGTCCCACCAAGATGGAGGTTGCCACATTCTTAGTAATAGAAATATCAAAAGGCTTTATATTATCAGGATGATGAACATCTGACGCTATAAAATCTTTTGGCCCATTAACTTTATATATTTTGCTGTGGTGCAACTGATAATAGTTACCGTCAATTTCTGCAATCTCCTCACCATGATGGAATACAGATGACATAAACACCCTTAATCCATTATCCCATATAATGACAGGTAGCGGTAGGCTTACAAAAAAGTGGTCTTCAGCCTTTTCAAAAAGAGTAAAATAGTGGGAATCCTTGAGGTGGTGTGAAATGAAATTATCTACTTCGGCTTTGGTATTTACAGCATCTCCTTCGCCATACTCCCCCTCGTCAACTTCATCAAAGACAATTTTTTCCCCCTCTGTGAATTGTTTCTCGTGTTCATTTTGTCCATTCGCTTTCGCGAAAGCAAAAAAAACCAAAGCAAAAAAAGCTGTTTTTAGGTAAGCTCTATACATGTAATACACCTTAAAAAGTTAGGTTCTTTAATTCGGCTGCAAATGTACGACAAAAATGAAATTAAAAAACAGCCTTTTATTAGTAAATTTTTTAAAGGAATTTTTAATTTTCAAAAGACTCTAAAGTAGTATTAGTGAGCCACTTGATTACCACAAAAGCTTCTACGGCAAGAAAGGTAAAATAAGGAATTAGAAAAGAAAGTATTTGAGCTTTGGTCAAGGGGGGTTCCTGACTTAATAATTGAGGAAATAAAATCAAGGCAGCACCAAATTTTACAAATACCGTTACTAAAAAAACATAGCCTAATTGATTAGGAACTAATTCATATAAATAGTGCATGCCACAAACTGAGGCAAATGTAGCAGAGCCTAAAAATATATAAAGCTGATATAGCTTGAATACTGGAGATTCTTCTATAAAATAATGCAGTCCAAAACCTACCACAGCCAATGCTAGAATAAGTAAAAACGCTTTGAGGTAAAAATTCATAATACGCATAGGGGTTTAAAAAGTGCGACTAAACAGGTTGTTCTTTTTTACTATTGTTTGTGGATTTTATACCTGACTCCATCTTACAACTGGCATTAAAAGACGCCCCTGGCTCTACTGCAAGTTTTTGTGTGGTTACCTCCCCTGTAATCTGTGCCGTAGCCTTTAAAGAAAGTAATCCTTGAACGATTAGCTTTCCAGAAAACACCCCTTCAATATCGGCATTATTACAATTTAAGGCGCCCTCTACTTTACCGTCTTTTCCAATCACCACTTTTGCTGTTGTTTTAAGAGTGCCGTTTATAGTTCCATCTATTCTGAAACCCCCTTCACTAACTACATCTCCATGGATAGTTGTTCCATAACTTATTCTGTTTTGCGATTTACCAGACTCCATATAAGTGTTGCTTTGCTTTTTATAATTCAACATATTATTGTTCTTTTATAACGATTCTTTCTCGTAGTTATCTAAACTTTTATAGACCTGAATAATTTTATAATTTTCTGAAGCTATAGCTAAGTAAGGTTTTAAAACTCTATAAGTATTTTCGGTTTTTGCCATAAGAGCACCTAGACCTTTTGCTCCCAATTTGGAACTTAACCCATGCACCACCACAAGCTTTTCGTTGATATTGTAAGTATCTATAGAAACTCTAAAAGTAAAGTGTTCCTTTTTAATGGCTTCCTCTAGTTTTTCCTTTAGGTCATCCATATCGGCAACCTCTGTATTTTTAAATCTGTAAAGTAATTTAAAATCCGTAAGCCCATTTTCTGGAAGAAACACCTTTGGTATTTGAAGCGTTTCAGCACTGACGGCAAGCTTTTGAGCACTTTTACCCACTTCTGTATTAGGGAAGTTTAAAGCTACGTAATCTATACCTTTTTTATACTCTTGAAAACCATAAAGTCTTCCAGCAGCAAATGCTTTTAACAACTCCAGTCTTGGTACGATATCGTCTCCATTAAATAATGTGGAATACTTCTCAGCGCTGGTAATTACTAAATCGTAGTTTTCCTTCTCATATTCCTTATACAATCGATTATAAATTGCCAGCGGACTCGCACTGTCGTCTAGTTGTGCGTCGGGATTTCTCAATATTTGAGCATATCTCGTGTCTGGATGATCTGTTATAATTCTCTTTTTTAACTGTTCTGCTTTCGCGAAAGCATTACTACTAGGGTCTTCCTTGTAAATTAGATACAAGTTATAGAGGGCTGGTAATAAAAGTTTTTCAGCCGGGTCGTGCGTCAATAAAGTATCAAAACGACTGATGGCAAGATCGTTGCGCTTAAATTTCTCCTTATAAATAACACCTAGTTGATAATAAGCAAAGCTTCTAGCCTTTGCAATACTGTCCAGCAAGAGTGCGCCTTCTGGAAGTCTACTGGTATAAAACTCTGTAGTAAATTCTGGTCGTACTTCCACTTCTTGAACAACGACCTCTTGTTCCTCTTCTGTTTGCAGCTCCTCTTTTTTATTTTTGCGCCTCCAATTGTCCGTAAGGTTTCGTTTTCCCCATTTTCTTCTAAAATCCAACTTACCACGAGCAACTGTCTGCTGATTAAAGAAATAGAAAGAACTCCCTCCAGGAGTTTTAGAGCCTATATCGGACCTAGGTTTTCCAAAAGCAGGCCCTACATTACCGCGTTTAGCAACATTGTTGTTAGTATTTTTTTGAAACGCATTCTGCTCTTGAGCTTCTTTTGCTGCTGCTACTTCAGCTTCTTTTGCAATGCGTTCTTCTTCCTCTTTTAAACGGTCTATATACTCTTGATAATATTGTGCTTGCTGTTCTATCGACATACCGACAACCATAAGAATACTATCAGCACTGCGACGTCTTCCTTCATATAGAATTACATCGTCTAGGTTATTTCTCTTTTTAGTAAACAGTCGGTACTCATTTGTGCGCTCGACGTAATTTGCAATAGCGCTATCAAAATATTTACCCGCATTCACAAATTTGGATTGATCAAAACTTATCTTACCTAAAGCAGCATAATTGTTTGCTCTCAAGTAGACATCCTGACCGTTTTTTACGCGCAAAGATTTATTGTAATATGCTACTGCTTCTTCTATTCGGTCTTCTCTCTCATAATATATGGCTTTTCGAGAGTAAATAGCGTCCAACCAAGGTCTGTTTTCTCGGTTGTCTTCCAAATCGACGATCGTCGATAGCAATTCTTCTTTATTGTCTATAGAAGGGTCAAAGTTTTTGATCTTTTCTATAAAGGCATTGATGTAGTACCGACGAGGTATGTTGCGATGCATTTCTATAATCTCATCATAATGCGCAAAAGCGCTATCACGCTGACCAGACTTAGCAAATAGTTGTGCAGTAATGAACTTATAACGGGCTTGAATTTCTTTATTTTTAGTCTGTTGCTCTGCCCGATTCATATAAAACAGAGCGCTATCTACTTGCTCCAAATTTAAAAATGCTTGAGATAAAGTAGCATTTGCAATAGCGAGATCTTCCACTTCTATAGCTCCCTCTTCTTCCTTAAGCAACTGACTTAAATTCTTTATCGCAGTTTCATTATTATCCAGCCTCATATTTGTTTTCTCACGCCACACTTTGGCCTGATTGATCTGGTCACTTTCAGGCATAAATTGTAAGATATAGTTGAAAGCCTCTAATGCGGGGATAAAACGCTGGTCGTAATATCGCGCCTTGCCTAAAAGCATATAAGACTCATCAATTTGAGGGTTGTATTCCGTCTCATTGATAAGCATGGAGTGTTTTTGTACCGCTTTAACCGCTTTTTCTTCAGCTCGCTCAAAATTGGGGTCTATTGGTTTATCACCTGGCAAAAAGACTTGATCTTTTAGCGTCATGCGTTCTACGGGTAATACCTCCCAGTAATTCTCTTTATAAGTTTGTTCCAAGCCGTCAAGCCCCGCTTGTAAAGCGAGATTACCATTATACAAGACGTTATACTCTGTCCCTACAGCATGCAGATTGCGGCTTACAAAGGAATTCTTTTTCCTGCTACAAGCGGCTACAACCGCTGTAAGAAAAAATGCAATGCATATATTGTAGAAAAACTGTTTCAAAAAATAGGTTTTAAACGAATTTCAATAACTCCAAATACCGTGTTGATATTGTAAAAGATCGTAAAAATAAGGATTTTTTACTGCCGATGAAGTTTACAACCCGAAGATGGTAAATTTATACACATTTTGATTGAAGAACGTTGTTTAAAGCTTTATTTAAAATACAAGGGCCTCCTTCTGAGCTTCTCGTAAGTAAAGTTCTCGGCACATCTTTCGTTTTATTGCCTATTAAAAATATTCTTTGTGTTTTAGTGATCCCCACATGCTGATTGACATTGTACTATTATTCATCCCATAAGAAATTACTAGTAACTATCTGAAAAACCTTCCGTTCTTTACAAGAGCATAAAGGTGAAGTAGGGAACGGCCTTTTAAACTGAACTATATTTCTAAATTTCTTGAAAAATAGATGCTCTGGCTTTGTAATATGATCCCACCCAAATATGGGCTAATACTATATATGCTCGGGCATTAAATTTTAATTTCCCCATCAAAATAGCAATCTTAAATAGAAAAAGAAAGTTCTACAAACATATTTATCCCCCAGAGGTGTCTCGTTTAAGGATAGTGAAAAAGGGCCGCCGAATCAAAAAATAAAATGCTAGAAACCTTATTAAAAGGCACATTCCCTTTAAAAAGAAAACAACCCCACAACTTAATAAAAAGAGAACAGAAGCTCTTTATGTTTTTTATTTAAAAATAAATAACGCTCTTACGATAAAAAACACATCAGGTGTGTTCCCATTGAATTAGAGAGCAAGTGTGCTGTACTCAACAACCCATAGGGTTAACCCTATACAAATAAAAAGGCTGTACAACACTGGTCAAAAAACATATCTCCCAAACGGTGCCCTTATAAAAGAATAATGAACTGCATGGCGTCACCGTGATTCATTATTTACAACTTAAAAGGGGTTTTTAAAAATATAGATTTTAAACCGTATTCTCTTCCCTTTTCGGTTTCTTCTATATGAGGTTTTGGAGAACATACCATAGCAATTCCTATAGGCACAAAAGTTGTCCAAACTCCTTGCTCGATAAATTGAAGTAGTATGAATCTAGTAATTAAGAATAACGCAGTAAAACAAACTCCGTAAATAAGGAAAACTCTAATTTTAGGACTCATGGCAATTAATTTTTTCTAAAGGTATATCATTAGACCTTAAATACCTTCTTGCTGAAAATTGATTTCAAACCGTATTCCTTGCCAGATTGCATTTGTACTACATGAGGTCTAGGAGCAATCAACCACGCACAGGTCAAAGGGACGATAGTAGTCCAAAGAGAAGCCTCCATAACCAACTGCATCATTATAAATCGCGCTAGTAAAAAAGCTGTTAAGAAAATAATCACATGAATGCCTAACATTTTATATCTAGGATTCATAACTATTCTTCTTCTAAGATTGCTGCCACTGGCGCATGACTTTCTGAGATACCAATAAAATAATCTTCTAACTCTTTAAACGTAGCGCTGCTCTTTTCAATATCTTTTACCACTTTCCCTTTTTCTAAAAGCACCACCCGTTGAGCAACCTCTGTCACATGAATCAAATCATGACTTGAAACCAATACAGTCACCTCAGGATCGTTGGCGAGTTCTTTAATGATTTTCTTTAATCTGATTTGGGTAGAAGGGTCAAGGTTTGCAAAGGGTTCATCAAGAATAACTACTCGTGGGTTACCTATTAACGCGGCTATAATTCCTACTTTTTTCTGGTTTCCTTTAGAAAGGTCACGCAAGTATTTTTTTTGTCCTACCGCTTCACCGTTAAAGAAATCACTGTAGCTAGCGATAAGAGCATCAATAGCTGCTTTGTTTTGGCCCCGCAATTCTCCGATGAAATAGAAATATTCTTCTGGTGTGAGGTAGCCTATTAAAAAGCTCTCATCTATAAAAGCACTTGTAAAAGGTTTCCAGTCTTCACTTTGATCTATTCTCACATCGCTTGAAACGATATGACCTGTAGAGGGCTGAATCAAATCTAGTAACAGGGAAAACAGAGTGGTTTTTCCAGCACCGTTGTTTCCTACTAATCCTATGGCCTGACCTTTAGGGATTTCAAGATGTTCTATGTCTAGTACGCTCGTCCCATTGTATTGTTTTGAAAGCTTATTTATAGTAATCATAATGATATAGTGTTAGTTGTTGGTTTTAATTTCGCTTTCGCGAAAGCGTAATTCATATAATCCACGTGCTCCGCTTAGTCCTTTTGTGCATAAGCTGCTATAGTGTCGTACTTCTCATTTTTATAAATATCTTCAATCAGATCGAAAATTTTATTCCTAAAAAGCAATCCTAAAACTCCGGTTGCCGCAATCGCAATAAACCCAGCAGTCTCGTTGATGGTCAGTGCAAAGGCATAATAAATAACTACTGGTAAGACCAATTTAGGAAGAAGTAAGAGTAGTGTTTTTGCATTAAAAGCCTTGGAATCGCCAAAAGCTTTTTTAGTCGTCATTAAATCAATAGGTGTTTTTACAAAAGCGCCACCCCATAAAACCACAGAACTATTAAAACCGATGTTGTAAACAGCTCCCGCCAATATTCCAAACCACCAGTCCCATCCAAAATAGATGTAAAACGAGCACAATAGTGTGCTGATTACCGTAGCGGCCACCATAAGCCACCATTTACTCAACAAAAACTCCCGGTAAGGTATGTTTTGTGCCATCATTAATTTGTAATAGCTACTGTCCCAACTAGGAACCAGACCACCAAAACTGAATAGAAATCCGCCGGTACAAAACAAACCTGCAAAAACCTTCATCCCATTGATATCAGCATACACGTCTTGCATAAAAAACAAGCCGTAAAGCACAAAAAAGAATCCCATAAAAAAGGTCATTTTTGCGCGTTTATTGCGTTTGATCAATTTGATATCATTCTTTAAATAAGTAGACAGTTTGCCAAAACGATCCAGAAAACTTAAATCCTCTGTACTCGCTTCTTGAGCTGCAGCTTTTAATCCTTCATCTAAATACAACTGCTTTTCAAAATAATGATATGCGTAATATGCTGCACCTATCAAAAGCAATAGCGGAATTATAAATGCCCATGCGTTTTCATAAAAGAACATAAATACCGGACCTGTATATAGGGTAATATCAAATATGCCATAGAACTGAGACAAGGCTAGAGCTGCCATTACCGCAACAACTGGATAAAAAACTTTATCGATGTTATTCATAAAAACGTTGAGGAAATTAGTCGCTAGAGTGATCAACAACATGGCGAGGTGCCAGCTGATAACCCCGGTAATACTGTAGCCTTCAATTATTAAGACCACACTAAACGGAATAAAGAAAAACGCAGGTAAGAAATTGAAAAAGGATACCACTGTTTTGCCTAAGGCATAGTTGACTATTTTTCCTTTCTTAAAAGGCAGGTATAGCAGCGGTTTTATATTGGCCACTGGCATTTTTTGAAGCATATAACGATAAGCGATATCTGCAAAAATCCAATAGATTAAAAACTGATTAATGACTTGAAAAGGATTGCCTGCGTCGATTTTCCCCTCTTCAATAAACTCTTCTATAATGAAATAACTACCTGCACCTAGGAATCCAAAAATTGCAATAAAATACAAAGCCCCAAAGCCCATCAAAATCTTAATTGCAAGATTTTGTTTAAATGCTGCACTTCTAATAAAGCTTTTCCATTCTAGATGGATAAATTGTTGGATCATGGTCAATGAATTTGACGTGTTAGTTACAAATATTATAAAAATGTTACAGCTCGATTTTCCTTTATTACTTTTGCAACTTTAAAAACACGTCATGATTTTTCATAAACTTACTATAAAACAAGTTACTAAAGTCACTTCTCAAGCGGTAGAAATACTATTTGAGATTCCTGAGAACCTTAAAACTGACTTTACCTATACCGCTGGCCAATACTTAACTCTTAAAGCCACGATAAACGGAAATGAGGTGCGTCGTGCCTATTCTCTTTCTAGCGCACCACATGAAAAAGACCTAAAAGTCGTGATCAAAGCCGTAGAAAAAGGAGTGTTTTCTAACTATGCCATGACATTACGCGCTGGTGACCAACTAGACGTCGCCTCTCCTGAAGGTCTTTTTATTCATAAAAAAGCGAACAGCGCGCAGCATTATTTAATGATTGCAGCAGGTAGTGGCATCACTCCCATTACCTCTATTATCAACGATATTCTTACTCAAGAACCAGATAGCAAAGTAGCCTTGATCTATGGAAATCAGTCTGTAGCGCAAACCATTTATTACGAGCAGTTCAATGATCTTAAAGATCACTATGCAGATCGATTTTTTCTTAACTATTGTTTTTCTCGAGAGGAACGCGATGAGGCATTATTTGGTCGTGTAAGTAAATCTAACCTCAACTTTTTCTTAAAACAAGTGGTAAGTGATCTCGTTTTTGCAAAAGCCTACTTATGTGGACCAGAAGAAATGATTGCTATGGCAACAGCTAATCTGGTAGAAAAAGAAGTGCTTTCTAAAGAACACATCTATTTTGAGCTTTTTACAACCAAAGAAAATGACATGGAGATTACGGAAGACAGTCACCTGACCGAGCTCACCGTTATTCTCGATGACGAAGAGTATCAACTTACTGTAAAACGCAGTGATAACTTACTGGACGTAATGCTCAAGAACGACATCGACGCCCCTTATAGCTGTCAAGGCGGTATTTGTAGCTCTTGCATTTGTAAAATACAAGAAGGAACCGCACTAATGGCAAAAAACGCGATACTAACCGACAAAGAAGTCGCTGCTGGTTTTTCTTTAGCTTGCCAAGCCTATGCCACTAGCCCTAAATTAGTCTTGAATTTTGATGAAGTGTAAGAGAAGAAGATCTCAAAGCAATTATTCATAAATGTTCATCTCAGGAATCGCTCCATCAATAATCAAAGTTCCTTCTGTAGCATTTTGAATTTCTTCTACGCTAACTCCTGGAGCGCGTTCTAATAATTTAAAACCTTTTTCAGTTACTTCTAGAACAGCAAGGTTGGTGACAACTTTGTTGATGCAATTCACACCAGTTAACGGCAAAGAACATCTTTTTAAAAGTTTAGATTCTCCTGCTCTATTGGTATGCATCATTGCAACGATAATGTTCTCAGCACTGGCTACTAGATCCATGGCACCACCCATTCCTTTTACCATTTTACCTGGTATTTTCCAGTTGGCTATATCGCCATTTTCAGCTACTTCCATAGCTCCTAAAATAGTAAGGTCAACATGTTGTCCTCTTATCATCCCAAAACTCATGGCACTATCAAAAAAGCTGGCGCCTGGCAATGTGGTGATGGTTTGTTTACCTGCATTGATCACATCTGGATCCTCTTCTCCCTCAAAGGGAAAAGGCCCCATTCCTAGTACACCGTTTTCTGACTGGAACTCTACATCAATCCCTTCTGGAACATAGTTAGCTACCAAGGTTGGTATTCCTATTCCTAAATTGACATAATACCCGTCTTTTACTTCTTGGGCGATTCTTTTTGCTATTCCTACTTTGTCTAACATGATTAATTTGATGATTTGATGATGAGATAATTTGATGATGATTTGATGATCAAATTATCCATTCCTATTACGTTTTGTGGTTCCTATAATTTTAGACAGGACTTTTGATATAGATGCTCTGTCTTTAAAAATTTGTTCTTCAGGGGTTGGTAAATGTTTTGATGCTTTGCACAATTCTAACCAGTATTCAGATTCGTCGCTCTCCTTTGCAGCAATTTTAAATTTATGTATAAAGTCCTTGGAACTTTCTGCGTTTTGAGCTTCCCAGACGTTTGCCCCTATACTCGTTCCAGATCTGAAGAGTTGCGATGCTAAATCCCAATCTTTCTGACTTTTTAGTTGCTGGACAAAATCAATAATTTGTAGCGAAAAATTAAAAGTCAGACTAACTATAGCATTATCCTTTATATTTCTCATACTGTATTTTTAAGTATTATCAAATTAACAAATTGTCACATCAGCAAATTATTTATTCTCGTTTTCTCACCGTAAGTTGCTCAATCCTCTTTTCATACTTCTCTCCTTGAAAAATTCGTTTTACAAATATTCCTGGAATATGAATCTCATTGGGATCTAATTCCCCTGCAGGAACCAGTTCTTCTACCTCAGCAACAGTGATAGTCGCTGCACCAGCCATTACTGGATTAAAGTTACGAGCCGTTCCTTTGAAAATTAAATTTCCAGCCTCGTCTCCTTTCCATGCTTTTACAAAGGCAAAATCTGCTTTGAAGGCTTGTTCTAGAATATGTGGCTTTCCGTTAAAGTCTCTGACTTCCTTTCCTTCAGCTACTTCAGTACCATAACCTGCTGGTGTAAAAAATGCTGGAATACCGGCTTGTGCTGCGCGACATCTTTCGGCTAGTGTCCCTTGAGGGATCAAATCTACTTCCAACTCACCGCTTAACATCTGGCGTTCAAACTCGTCATTTTCTCCTACATAAGAAGAAATCATTTTCTTGATTTGTTTTCCTTTAAGTAGTAAGCCTAAGCCAAAACCATCTACACCTGCATTATTTGAAATACACGTCAGGTTGCTCACTCCATTTTTTACCAGTTGAGCAATACTATTTTCAGGAATTCCAGACAGTCCAAAACCACCTACCATCAAAGTCATACCGCTTTTAACGCCTTCCAGTGCTTCTTCCACACCTTTTACCGTTCTATTGATCATATCAAATTTCTTTGGTTTAAAAATACGCCAATTTATTGAGGATTTAAAGCACTTATCGGCAATATGAAGCTAGGTATTTCATTAAATTGCTATAAAATTGAAGCATTCATTATCATGACATTTAAACAGCTTATCGATCCCAAATACAGTTCAGAGGACTATTTCCCTATCAACCTGTCGGTTGCAAATTCCTTTTGGGATGAGAATGAGGTGAGTGACATTCCTGTTTTTGAAAAGTACCTGCAAGAACAACGGGATCGTACTGGTAAATATGTGGCTCACGGTGGTTACTTAGAACAGCGTGCTTTGTATAGAAAATCGGCTCGATTTCAGTCTGGCGTGGTACGAGATGTTCATATGGGTATGGATCTTTGGGCTCCTGCAGGGACCAGCGTTCACGCATTTATGGATGGCATTGTACACAGTTTTGCTCACAACGACGACCCAGGCAATTACGGTCCTACCTTAATTTTGGAACACGATTTCAAGGCTAAAAAAATCTATTCCCTTTATGGCCACCTCTCTATAAGTGATATGAAAAAGTGGTCTGTGGGACTCCGCTTTCGCGAAAGCGAGATCATAGCACACCTAGGAAAACCAGAAGAAAACGGTGGTTATTCTCCACACCTGCACTTTCAAATCATGACCGATATGAAAACTTATAAAGGAGACTTCCCAGGTGTTGCTGCAACAGAAGAGCTAGAAAATTATAAGAAGATTATTCTCGATCCCAATCCATTTATTTTTGGGAATGCGGTAATCTAAAAACTTGTTTAGCTGTTCTCAATAAAGCTGGGTCAGCACGCGTTCAATTTTCCTATCTTTGAACACTAATAACTGATCTGCGTTTTACATGAAAAAAAGAGTTCTTATTACTGGTGCTGCAGGGTTTTTAGGTTCGCACCTTTGCGATCGTTTTATAAAAGAAGGCTACCGAGTGATAGCAATGGATAACTTGATCACGGGCGATCTTAAGAATATCGAACACCTGTTCCCTTATGAAGATTTTGAATTTTACCACCACGATGTCTCTAATTATGTGCATGTAGCTGGAGATCTAGATTATATTTTACACTTTGCGAGCCCAGCAAGTCCCATAGACTATTTAAAGATTCCTATACAAACCTTAAAAGTAGGTTCTCTAGGAACGCATAACCTTTTAGGTCTGGCAAAAGCAAAAAATGCCCGACTACTTATCGCTTCTACAAGTGAGATTTACGGTGATCCTTTAGTACACCCTCAAGATGAAAGTTATTATGGTAATGTAAATACCATAGGGCCTCGAGGCGTTTATGATGAGGCAAAGCGTTTTCAAGAATCCTTAACCATGGCTTACCACAGATTTCATGGGCTAGAAACTCGCATCGTGCGTATTTTTAACACTTATGGACCGAGAATGCGACTCAATGATGGTCGTGTGATTCCCGCTTTTATGGGTCAGGCACTGAGAGGAGAAGATATTACTGTTTTTGGTGATGGATCACAAACAAGATCGTTCTGTTATGTGGACGATCAAATAGAAGGAATTTATAGATTATTGCTTAGTGATTATTCAGACCCAGTAAATATTGGGAACCCTAATGAAATCACCATAAGAGATTTTGCTGAAGAAATTATTGCACTTACAGGAACCGACCAGAAAGTAGTCTATAGAGATCTTCCACAAGACGATCCATTGAAAAGACGTCCAGATATTTCACTTGCTAAAAAAATCCTCGATTGGGAACCTAAAGTAGGTCGTGAAGAGGGAATGAAATTAACTTATGACTATTTCAAATCACTTTCTAGAGAAGATTTAAACAAACGTGACCACAAAGACTTTACAAAACATATCCGCAGATAGTATCGCCTATCGCAATGGCCGTTTTTCTGGTTTTATACGACCCATTTCCTACCTAGTAGATTTGAGTCTTATCATTTTTGCTGCGTCTTATTTTTTCAAAGAAAGTTTTGACTTACTTACCTATAGTATTTTTATAGGTATTTGTTGGGTAATTGTCTCCATGCAACTGGATTTTTATAGAATACGCAGGAACACAAAATTCATGACTTTACTGTCCCGTCTAGCTAAGCAGTCTGTATTTTTTGCATTTATGGTATTTGCATTTTTCGGCTACTACTATGAATTGAACAGAGCATCTACCTATATTTTCAATTATATAGGGGCTACTGTTATGGGTATTTCCTTAGTAAAAATATCCTTATTTTTTATACTTAAAAACTATCGCAAGGCGCTAGGAGGTAATTATAGAAATGTGGTGATTTTGGGTAAAAACAAAGACACGCAGCAACTCCTTGATTTTTTCAAAACACATACAGACCTCGGCTACCGTTCTAAAAATTTAATAGACGTCACTACTAGTTCCTTTTCTCTATCTGAATTTAAGAATTGGGTAATTCAAGAGAAAATAGATGAAATTTTTTGCTCTGTTACCGAATTAAGTAACGAACAGCTCTTAGCCCTTACCGATTTTGCAGACAATAATTTAAGGACACTTAAATTCATTCCTGATACAGCAGCGGTACTCTCTAAGCATCTACAATACGACTATTACGGTTTAACCCCTGTACTATCTTTAAGAGAAATCCCACTGGATGATATCGCTCATAAGTTTGCAAAAAGAACCTTTGATATTGTATTCTCTTTATTCGTAATTACTTGTGTGTTGTCTTGGCTTACTCCTTTGGTAGCTATCATTATAAAGATGGAATCTAAAGGTCCTGTTTTTTTTAAACAACCTCGCAATGGATTGGACTACAAAGAGTTCACTTGTTTTAAGTTTCGTTCTATGGTTCCTAATACCACCGCGCACTTGCATCAAGTCAAGCGAGGTGACCATAGAATTACCAAGATAGGCCGGTTTTTACGCAAGACTAGTGTTGATGAATTGCCGCAATTTTTCAATGTGCTTTTAGGAGATATGAGTGTGGTAGGACCGCGACCGCATATGGTGAGTCACACGCATATGTATGCTGAGCGGATTGATAAATTTATGGTACGTCACTTTGTAAAACCTGGTATTACGGGACTTGCTCAAGTAAGTGGTTACCGAGGCGAAGTAGAAACAGAAGAAGACATCAAAGGCCGTGTACGCAATGATATTTATTACATCGAAAATTGGAACATCGCTTTAGATATAAGAATCATTTTCAAGACCATTGCCAATGTGTTTCAGGGTGAAGAAAAGGCCTACTAAATGAGCCTGGTTTCTATCATAACGCCTACGTTTAATAGCCTTACAACGCTTGAAGAATCCTTGGACAGCCTTTTAGCACAAACGCATCGACCCTTAGAAGTCATTGTTGTAGATGATGGCAGTACTGATGCTAGTTACGCTTTCGCGAAAGCCTATGCAGCGAAAAACACTTCTTTAGAACTCACTTTTGTCATCTTAAAAAATGCTTCAAACTCTGGCGCTGGAACCACCCGCAACAAAGGAATAGAAGCCGCAACCGGCACCTATATAGCCTTCCTAGATGCAGACGATTTATGGAAGCCTCATAAACTAGAAGTGCAGCTATATGCGATGAAAAAGCATAAGGCTTCTTGTTGTTATGGTGCTTATGAAATTTTTAAATCCTCCCCAGAGCAACCCGACTTTATTCATAAAGCCTTTGAAAAATTGACGTTTCAAAAACTCTTAAAAGCTAATTACCTAGGGAACCTTACTGGAATTTATAACGCAAAAAAACTAGGTAAATTCTATATGCCAGCCTTGCGTAAACGACAAGATTGGGCCATGTGGCTAGACGTGATTCAACATGCAGGTGTTGCCATAGGAATTCAAGAACCTGTTGCCAGTTACCGACTAACAGATGATGGGTTATCTTCTAACAAACTTAATTTGATTCCCTTTAATTACGCGGTTTACAAGAAACATTTGGGATATTCTAGCCTAAAAAGTAGTTGGATGCTGTGCCGCTTTTTTTATGAACAGTTCTATGTAAAGGGAAGCATGAAACTCAAGCTTAGGCCTCACTCATAAACTGCTTCAATTTCCCGCGTTTACTCCTGTCGAGAACTTCTAGTTTTGTGAACTCTAATGATAATCCGGGTTCTAAATAGTCATCCATGGCTTTTTGAATGTTCTTTTTAATTCCTGCATTCATATCGCTTTTACTTACATATTGAATTTCAAAAAAAGCAGGTTGTTTCTGGACGACTATAAATTCAAGAATATCCAAATCTTCTTTAATGATGGCTTTAGTCACATAATAAAAAGTCAGGCCAGGAACTACTTTACCACTGGGTAATAAAGCGACGTCGCTGGTACGTCCTTGCAAGTCTTTTAAAACTCGTGTTCCATTATCTAGCGTTTTTAAACTACCCAAATCTCCTATTTCATAACGTATCATAGGGCATGCTTTGTTGTACAGATCCGTGACTAGAATTCTGCCTATTTCTCCATCAGCAACTTGCCTGTTCTCTTCATTTACTACTTCAACATAAAGATTCTGTTGGTTAATTTCAAAATCTCCACGGGTATTTTGCATGGCAATCAATCCTACTTCACTTGCTCCGTATTCATTAAATATTGGAATTCCCAGCCATTTTTCTAATAGCAAGCGATCGTCTGGAAAGAGCATTTCACTGGTGACGATGCCTATTTTGAGTGTTGGGCAACTACTTTTGAGAACTATATTTTTACTTTGGCAGTATTTTGCCAGTAACACAATACTGCTGGTATACCCATTGATGTATTCAAAGTCATTTTTTGAGAACACTTGGACAAAGCCTTGCAGGACTTCCTCATTCATATTAAAAATAGGAAAGCGTTTGCGATAACTCAAAAAGTCTTTAACAAGCTCTACATACCTTGCTTTTCCTGTTAGTGGAATTCCGTAAAAACGTGCTTGTAATGAAGTGTTTAGGTCAATTCCATGTTGGCTATAGGCCTTATGAAAAGCTGCCCAAGTCATGGCATGGGCATAGTTATCTTTACCAAAAGTAAAAGGGTGACCGCTGGAACCACTTGTTTTGCCTTTAAAGATGTTTTTTGTGGTAAAGCCTTTACTCAGTCGCTTGTGTAAGGCTTGCTGTAAATTTTGTTTGGTTAAAACAGGTAATTCTTCCCAAGAAACTGATTGATCAGTTACAAGGCTATTGTAAAAATGATTGTTGGTAAAATGGTATTTTACTAGAGCTTGTTGGCGGTTTTCTATACCGCCTAAATCTAATACATCAAACTCGGCACGAGCCTTGTCGATCTCAAAACCTTGTAGTTTTAATGTGGTATCGAAGAGTTGTAGAGGCAATTGATATAGTTTTGAATCAAAGATCGTTTATTTAGACCAAGATATGATGCGCTCTTAGATTTCCCATTCAAACGCATACCAAATTTTTCTAATATCCGAACAACTGAACCACATCTAAGAACTCCCGCAGGGTTTTTGAGTTTTTAGAACCCTGAACTTTATGGAAGATACCTTTATTCTCCGACTACATTCATATCATTACTATAACTCTTGAATAAAGTATGCTGCATCTTTGCTATTCAGTTTGACAAAAACTTATTTTTGCATTCTATAAACACAACCTATGAATGTTCTCATTTTAGGAAGCGGTGGCCGCGAGCACGCTTTTGCATACTCGATTATTAAAAGTCCTCTTCTTACCAAGTTATTTGTCGCTCCAGGAAATGCTGGAACTCATGAAATTGCAACAAATGTAGATCTCGGAATTACCGACTTTCCTGCAATCAAATCCTTTGTCATTGAGAATGATATTTCTATGGTTATCGTAGGTCCAGAAGCGCCTCTTGTAGAAGGTATTTACGATTATTTCCAAACAGAGGAGTTACAACATGTCAATGTTATAGGCCCCTCCAAACAAGCTGCAGTTCTAGAAGGTTCTAAAGAATTTGCAAAAGAATTTATGCTGCGCAACAACATACCTACAGCAGCTTATCAAAGTTTTACAAAAGAAACCTTAAAAGAAGGAATATCTTTTATAGATAGCTTGAACCCCCCCTACGTACTTAAAGCAGATGGACTTGCTGGAGGTAAAGGAGTACTTATCATCCCGCAAGCTGAAGAAGCAAAAGAATCTCTTAAGGAAATGCTAGTAGGCGGGAAATTTGGTGCTGCATCTAATAAAGTAGTCATAGAAGAATTTCTAGATGGAATTGAAATGAGTGTTTTTGTCATGACCGACGGTAACTCTTATAAAGTGATGCCTACCGCAAAAGATTACAAACGTATAGGAGAAGGCGACACAGGACTGAATACTGGGGGTATGGGCGCCGTCTCTCCGGTTCCTTTTGCAAACGATGAGTTGATGCAAAAAATAGAAGATCTTGTGATACAACCTACTATTGAGGGTTTTGCAAAAGAAAATCTTATTTACAAAGGTTTTGTGTTTATAGGTTTAATGATCGTAAATGGAGCGCCTGAAGTCATCGAGTATAATGTAAGAATGGGTGATCCAGAGACCGAAGTCGTCTTGCCTCGTATATCTAGTGATTTACTGGCTCATTTGCATGCTTTCGCGAAAGCGGAACTACACAAAGAAAAGCTAACCATAGATTCTAGAAGTGCCACCACAGTAATGTGTGTAGCGGGTGGCTACCCAGAAAACTACGAAAAAGGAATGGAAATTTCAGGCTTAGAAAATGTAGAGGACAGCATCGTCTTTCATGCGGGTACGGCTCTAAAAGAAGGTAAGGTGATAACTAATGGTGGGCGCGTTATGGCGGTAACTAGCTACGGAAATGATTTCAAACAGGCACTAAAAAAATCCTACCAAAATGTAGAAAAACTACATTTTGATAAGATCTATTATCGTAAAGATATAGGTTTTGACCTTTAACAAGTAAGTGATTAACCTAAGAAAGAGTGACCCGTTTGAGTTTTATCCTCATCCTTATCGTACTCTTTAAGTTGTAACATCCAGTAAACAACAGCTGCCACTAGGATAAGAATTGCGATCCATGATATAGCATTTGCTGCAAACCAACTTTCAGTCTCTAATGCTCTCAGAGCATCAAAAGGAATTAAGATAAGTTCAAATAAGCTTACTATTGCGTCTAATAAAGTTTCCATTTCTGTAAATTGCTTGTTGCGACTGCAAAAATAGTCAAAAATCTCTATGCTTACCAGTTTTTTTAAAACCAGTAGACCCATTCATTTCATCATCACTTTTTTGATGGTAGGGCTCCTGCTTGGGTATTTTTTGGTCCAGCAACCCGATTTAGGTTGGAGTGTGATATGGATTCCTATGGTGGCTTTAGGATCTATAGCGCTTTTCCAATTTACCACTCTGCAAAATGAACTCACTCAAAACAACTCTTATTCCATATGGATTCACAGCTGTTTACTTATTATAGCAGCTTTATATTCGGCTAGTATAGAGGTTTTTACTGCTTATTTATTATTTCTTCTCGCTTTGAGAAGCTTACTCAGTATGCGTAGTGGACTGGGTCTCATAAAAAAAATATTTGATGCTTCTTTTTGGATCGCCACTGCTGCGCTATTTTATTCGTGGACGTTCTTATTGATCTTAATTGTTTTTATAAGTATTATTCTTTATGCTTTTACTAATATAAAATACTGGACGGTTCCTTTAATTGCTATTAGTGGGGTGGGA
The DNA here is from genome assembly GCF_018401815.1 of Nonlabens sp. GTDB lineage: Bacteria > Bacteroidota > Bacteroidia > Flavobacteriales > Flavobacteriaceae > Nonlabens. The sequence goes on along the minus strand of NZ_JAGYKG010000001.1, from coordinate 940,741 downwards.
TTACTCACTTTTACTCTTGACTTATATACTGGAACTGATTCCCTTTTAAAAATACTGGAAGGCTTTGATTATACCTTTGATTACTTGACTAATGAATGGTCGCTGTCTGCAATCGTTTCTTTAATTTTTGGGTCCGTTGGCTTTCTTTTTTCGGCAGCAATATTACTGGGTTTTCCCAACATTTCATTAAGTGCGCGATCGCGATTTTCTATATTAGGCTTTGCCGGTGTTTGTGGATCTGTATTTTTAGTGATCGAAGGTATCGCGTTATTTGTACTACCAGTCATAGCTATATTTACAGCTAGGTTTATACAAGAAACTGACGATAAGATCATTAAAGAGACTCTTTTATGGATTCCGCTTATCAGCATGTTGATTCTCTTTTTTCTTAAATTCTAGAGCGCTTGTAAATCTTTATATTTGCATTATAAAATCATAATTATGTTTTCAGATAAAGCCAATAAAATTTTTCAAACGGTTATTGATAAATACCACGTTGTAAACACAGTAGATCAGAGTTTTGAAAATCCTTACGACCGCAATACGCATCTTATCGAGCATTTATTGTATCGCAAATGCTGGATTGATACCGTTCAATGGCATTATGAAGACATTATTAGAGATCCGCAAATTGATCCAGTTGCCGCACTGACTCTTAAAAGAAAAATCGACGCGAGCAATCAAGATCGCACCGATATGGTAGAATTTGTGGATGGTTATTTTCTAGATCAATACAGCGATGTACCCATTAAAGATGGGGCTACGATCAATACAGAAAGTCCTGCATGGGCAGTAGATCGCATGTCTATACTGGCATTGAAAATATACCATATGAATGAAGAGGCAACTCGTACCGATGCTTCACCAGAACATATCAACGCCTGTCAAAAGAAACTGGACATTCTTCTAGAGCAACGCATTGATTTATCCACCGCACTTGATCAATTATTAGAAGATATCTCTAAAGGAAACAAATACATGAAAGTGTATAAGCAAATGAAAATGTACAATGATGACGAACTTAACCCAGTCCTCAGAGCTTTAAAATAATTCATGCCGCTACCTCAACGCATACTTGTCATCAGACTAAGCGCTATGGGCGATGTGGCGATGTGCGTCCCTGTTTTACTGGCTTTAAAAAGGGATTACCCAAGTGTTGAAATACTAGCGCTTACGCGAAAAAGGTTCCGTTCCATCCTAGAGCCGCTTTCTGATAGTAGTTGTATAGAAGCAGATGTGGATGGAGTCCATAAAGGCATTTCTGGACTTTATAAACTTTCTAAAGAAATAAAAGCACTTGAAATACATGGTATAGCCGATTTTCACAATGTGCTACGCAGTAACCTACTAGGTGCTTTTCTTAAAGGAATTCCTAAAGCCAAAATCGACAAAGGCCGCTCTGATAAGAAACGACTTATAAGTGACCCAAATTTTTTCCAGCCCTTAAAGCACAACACAGAACGCTATGCAGATGTGCTGCGAGACCTTGGTTTTGACATAGAATTAAAAGGAACCGAGTTCTTACCTAAACAGGGCCTTTCACCTCAAATTCAGGAACAAATAGGCCTTAATTCTTCTAAATGTATAGGTTTTGCGCCTTTTGCTGCACATCAAAATAAATCAATTACCCTAGAAAAGGCTAAAGAAATCGTCGAAGAACTAGCAAAAAAAGATCATTTGAGCATCTTACTTTTCGGTGGAGGGAAAAAAGAAACAGAACAATTACAAGAGATCGCCAATTCTTATAAAAACGTGATCAATCTCGCTAGCACCACAGATTTTAAAAACGAACTAGCCGTGATTTCTAATCTAGACGCCATGATTGCTATGGACAGCGGTAACGGACATCTCGCCGCTTTGTATGGAATTCCTGTAATTACATTGTGGGGAAATACCCATCCTTATGCGGGCTTTGCGCCCTATGCACAACCTATGGAAAACCAACTAAGGGTAGATAGAGAGCAGTTTCCATTAGTGCCTACTTCTATTTTTGGCAATAAAAAGGTGAAGCCTTACGAACACATCACTAATACCATAGAAGTGAAAGCTGTTGTAGATAGGTTGAACGAAGTTCTTGACTCCTAGCGACGGACTATTCTAAGCGGTTCTGCTATACAGCAGAATGAGGGTTGCATGAACTATCTATTACAATAAACTAGAATTTAACCTCTTTAATTCTTCCATAAGCTCATCTCGTCCTTGAATAATAAATCTATAGTCTTTCTCTGTGGTAATTAGTATTAGCTCGTTATTTAAAAAATTAAATATTCGGTTGTTAATCTTAAAACCTGAGATGTCTTGAATAGGAATAAGCGTTTCTCCTGTTTGAATATTTACTTGATGAGATTTAAAGATCACACTTTTATTAGTAAGGGCTATTTTACCTCCTACACCTTCTTTGCCTCTATACAAATTTGCTCCATATTCTTTGATTAAAATTTCATTTTCTGGGATAGCAATTGTCACTTTTTTAAATGCATATTGAGCAAAAAGCGTCATACCAATTGCAAATAATGGTCCTCCGATCATCACATAAGCTATAGAATTAATTAAAAGCCATGTAACAGAAAAACCCTCCGTTATCGTATAAAACAATGTCATGACGATTGCCATAAGGATTCCCCAACCTAAAGAAATAACCCAAAACTGTTTACTAAACATCTTTATCATGAAGCTAAAATAATTACAGGTTCAAAATTTTCCAAAATTATATTCTCCTTCTGCTTTACAGGTTTTTAGGTTATTCCCTTCCAAGTAATTTTCCTTACCTCACCAGCTCTATACATTGCCCTTTATTTCTGAGCATATAATCTGCATCTTATATGATTTCACGATTAGTATTATTGATATCCAACTGACTTGAGTATTATAGATTTTTGGGCTGCATCAATAACCCCTTTACGAGACCAAACTCCAATAACATCCGATCAAATAAGGTAAAATCAACGTATGGAATAAAGAAATACCCATTTATCCTCTTGCTCTTTACCAAGAGATAAGATTTCCTTCACAATTGAAAATTGGTAAATCCTTATATTAGCAGCAACAAAAAATTCCTATGAAAAAAATTGCTTTAATTCTTACAGTTGCAGTTGCTTTAGCTGGTTGTAACTCTTCTAAAAATGTAGTGGCTAGCCGATCATTTGATTCTGGTACTTACTGGCAACAACATGTCAACTATGATATGGATGTGAATATAGATGCAGATCGTTACCAATACACCGGTCAACAAAAGCTAATATACACGAACAATTCGCCAGAAACCATAGATCGAGTTTACTACCACCTATTCTATAACGCTTTCCAACCTGGTAGCGAAATGGATGAACGTTCTCGTACTATTGCAGATCCTGATCCACGAGTAGGTTCTCGTATTGTAGCTTTAAAGCCTAATGAAATAGGGTATTTGCACGTGAGCAGTATGAAACAAGACGGTCAACCAGTACTAGCAGACGAAGAAGGAACGGTGCTCGTAGTAAAGCTTGCAAAAGCAATTGCGCCAGGACAGTCTACTACTCTAGAACTGGATTTTAACGGTCAGGTTCCTGTACAAATAAGAAGAAGTGGACGTAATAATGCCGAAGGAGTTGCGCTTTCTATGACGCAATGGTATCCTAAAATGGCAGAGTTTGATAAGTACGGTTGGAACACAAGTCCGTATATCGCACGTGAATTTCACGGCGTTTGGGGAGATTTTGATGTGAAACTAACTATTGATAAAGAGTATACAATCGGTGGCACGGGATACCTTCAAAATCCTAAAGAAATAGGTCATGGTTATGACCAAGCAAATTCTGGCCCTGCAAAAGGTAAAGACGGAAAATTAAAATGGCATTTTAAAGCACCTCAAGTACATGATTTTGCATTTGCCGCAGACAAAGATTATGTCCACGATATCTACAAAGGTGCAAACGGAGTGGACCTTCACTTCTTCTACAAGGATAACGATGCCATCAGAGAAAACTGGAACCAATTACAGCCAGTAACTAATGAGTTTTTAAAATACTTCAACGAGCATATAGGCAATTACCCTTACCAACAATACTCCATAATTCAAGGTGGTGATGGCGGTATGGAATATGCCATGTGTACCTTGATAACTGGAGAACGAAGATTTGGCAGTCTTGCGGGAGTTACGGCTCATGAATTTGCACACTCGTGGTTCAATCACATTCTGGCTACTAACGAGTCTAAAGATGAGTGGATGGATGAAGGTTTTACCACCTATATTTCTAACCTAGCCATGAATGAAGTTTTCAAAGAAGGAAAAGAAAATCCTAATGCTGGTTCTTACAGAGGTTATATAGGACTTGCTATGTCTGGTAAAGAACAACCACAAACCACCCATGCAGATCGTTATGAATACAATGGTGCTTATGGAACTAGTGCATATTCTAAAGGAGCTGTTTTTATGGCACAACTAGGTTATGTGGTAGGAGATGACGTACGAGACCAAATTATTAAAGAATATTTCAATACTTGGAAATTCAAACATCCTGACCCTAATGACTTCAAAAGGGTAGCTGAACGTGTGAGTGGTTTTGATTTGGAATGGTATTTAAGAGATTGGACCATGACTACAAATAGGATCGATTATTCTATTGAAAATGTGAGCAATCTAGATGGTAAGGCGGTAATTTCGCTTTCGCGAAAAGGCCTTATGCCTATGCCACTAGACATAGAAGTAACCTTGAATGATGGCAGTACAAAAATGTATTACATCCCTCTTGAAGAAATGCGCGGAGAAAAAGAAGTCGGCAGAAATGTAATTACGGCTTCAGACTGGGCTTGGGCATATCCCACTTATAAACTAACTCTTGAAGGTATAGATGTAAATAACCTAAAAAGTGTGACCATCGATCCTAAAGAAATGATGGCAGATGTGAATAAGGCTAATAATACGTTTCCAATAGAGGAATAGGTTGTAGTCAACCGTCACACGAAGCAGATTGATTTCAAACAAGTTTGAAATTTTAGTAGGCAGTAGTTCTTTAAATAGAATTACTGCCTATTTTTATGAATATGATCTATTTGTGTTCCGCTTTCGCGAAAGCGAGAACTTAACACCCACCTGCTGAAAACCGAGACCGAGACTGCAAACTAATAACATATCTTTGCACTACAATGAAACTCACTTTAAGCAGAAATAAAAAGCTAAAAAGCAAAAAGGCTACCGACCAGCTTTTCTCCAATGGTTCGTCCATAAGAAAAGGACCTTTGCGTGTAGTTTATTTTATAGAAACTCAAGCTGGTGAGCATCAAATAGGAGTAAGCGTAGGAAAGCGTTTTTTTAAACGTGCCGTGGATCGCAATCGCATTAAAAGATTGATGAGAGAGTCCTATCGATTGCACCAAGAATTACTACCCATTTCTGAAGCTGTTCATTTAAAGGCCATGTTTATCTATCAATCTGGTAAAATGCCCGATTACGACTATATAGAAAGCCTGACTAAAAAGCTATTGAAAGAACTTACTAAAAAAGTAACTTCATAAGACTAGAGTCCTCAGAGTAGGAATATGGGTTCACTTACTAATTTAAGTCACAGTAACAACCTTATACATGTATACAATCTTTTTTCACCCTCTATATTCTAGGCTTTTTCCTCCTTGTTACTCTCTAATAATAGGCATTGTGCTTCTATACAATTCGTTAGCCGTAATCTCGTTACAACTGTTATGGTGCTTCTGAGTATTTATCCTATATTTAATGGTGTTTAATGGCAACCTCAAATAAAAAAAATGAGTAAAAGAATAAATATAAAAAGACAGATCCTGCTTCCTATAGCAGCAGCTGGGTTATTACTTACAACCGCTAGTTTTCAAAATGACTTTTTTGAGATTGCAAAACAGATTGAGATTTTTACAGAAATGTACAAACAACTCCATATGAACTATGTGGACGATACAAACCCCGCAGAACTTATGGATAATGCCATAGAAGGAATGCTGGAAGGACTGGATCCCTATACCGTATACTGGACAGAACAAGAGGTAGAAAAATCTAATATCAACCGTCGTGGAGCTTATACCGGCATAGGCGCAAATGTGCGTACAAAAAAAGAAGCCATCACTATTATAGAGCCCTGGAAAGATTATCCAGCAGATAAAGCTGGGCTTAAAGCTGGGGACGATATCATAGAAATAGATGGTATCAAAGTAGCCGATTATAAAGATAATGCTGGGGATTTGTTGCAAGGTTCTTCAGGTACAGCGCTAAGTATTACCTATATACGTCAAGGAAAAACAATAAAGACAACACTTAAAAGAGAAGGTATTGAAGTAAATGCGGTTCCTTTTTATGACATGGCAACTCCAGATATAGGATACGTGGTTCTTTCTAAATTCAATGAAAAAGCCTCTAAAGAAACTAAAGCAGCGATTAAAGAATTAAAAGAAAAAGGAGCTGCCAAAATAATTCTTGACTTACGAGGGAACCCTGGCGGCTTGTTAAGTGAAGCTGTAAATGTATCCAACTTATTTATTCCAAAAGGAAAACTCATCACCAGCACACAATCTGTTGTAGCGAAGTATAACAAAACCTACCTGACCAATCGCGATGAAGAATTTAAAGGAATGCCCGTGGCGGTCTTGATCAATGGCCGTAGCGCGAGTGCAAGCGAGATTGTGAGTGGCAGTCTGCAAGACTATGATCGCGCTGTCATAGTAGGGGCAAGAAGTTTTGGTAAAGGACTGGTACAACGCCCTAAACCATTGTCTTATGGAACCCAGGTGAAAATTACTATTTCCAGGTATTACACCCCTAGTGGTCGCTGTATACAAGCTTTAGATTATTGGAACCGAGATGAAAATGGGGACGCTATTCGAACCAAAAAAGAAAATTATCAAGCTTTTCAAACCGTAAACAGCGGTCGTACCGTGTATGATGGCGGTGGCGTAGCACCTGATATTACGATCGCATCTGCCGCGTATTCTCCAGTTACTACAGCTCTTCTTAAAGAAAACTCCATTTTTGATTATGCCACAGCATATTACTACCAACACCAATTTACTTCTCTAGATGAGATTCAATTTTCAGATGCTGACTTCCAAGAGTTTGTTTCCTGGATAGAAAAACGTGGGTTTGAATTTGAAACGGTTACGGAGTCCGCTTTCGCGAAAGCGTATCAAACAGCTGCTAACGAAGAATTAGATGATGATATTATGAATTCCTACAACTCTATACTGGAAACCATTAAAAATGCTAAAAGAAAAGAAATCATAAATAAAAAAGCCGAAATTAAAAGCCTACTTACCGATGAAATCGTAAAACGATATTTTTATAAAGAGGGCCTTTACAAACACCAAATCAAATACAACCCGGAGATCAAAGCGGCTATTGAAGTGCTTAATGATAAAAGTAAATACCAACGTATTTTAAAATAATGATTATTAAAAAACACATAGCCCTTCTTTTAGTACTCGTGAGTTTATTAATGAAAGGACAACTTACTGAAAAGCATTCGGTTTACTTTGATCTTGATAAAGACCAATTTTCAGTCAGCGACGGCAATCAACTGAATTCCTTTTTTGATGACTTGTTATACAAACCTCTTCTAGATGTAAAAATACTGGGCTACTGTGATGATCGTGGTTCTTATAATTACAACCTGGATCTTTCCAACAGGCGAGTAGAAACCGTTTCTAAATGGTTACAGGAACACGCTATTACCATAGAACACATTTCCAAAACTATTGAAGGTAGAGGCGAAGTCGCTTTAGAAGAAGGTGCTGAAAAATTAACTTTAGAAGAAGAACGCGCTCAAAATCGACGAGTTGATGTTGTTTTTTCGCTAAAAGAAACCATTACCCAGCGACTAGAAATTAAAAAGCTAGATGTAAACGACCTTACAGAAGCAGAGTTAGAAGAGATAAAAACCTATGAGGATAAAGTAGTTAAAGCAATTCTAAAAGATACGACAAGCACCGCCGTTATTCCTGTATCTAAAAACTTAAAAAGTATTCCTTTAAAAAACCTAGTAGAAGTGGCAGAAGAGTATTTAGATATACCTACGTTACTGGACACTTTAATTGATAATTCAACAGAACCCTTTAAATCTTTATTAAATAAAAACCTTAAAAAAGGCCAAGTCATTAGGCTAGACAACATACTCTTTTATAGGGGAAGGTCTGTTGTTCTTGAAGAATCTCAACCCCTTTTAGATCGTGTAGCAGAAATACTCGTGGCACGTAAAGACATTCACTTTGAAATTCATGGTCATGTGTGTTGCATCAACCCTGTTTATGACGATGCTTACAATCGAGATACCAAAAAATCCAACCTTTCTTACGCCAGGGCCAAATCCATTTTTGAAACTCTAAAAAAACGTGGTGTGAGCTACCGCAGGATGAAATACAAAGGCTATGGTCGTACCAAACCCTTAGGAGGTCTCGATAAGTTGGACCGTCGCGTAGAATTGTATATCACTAAAATCGATACTGATTAATTTAAAAAAGCAGGCTTTCTTCTCTCTAATGAAACCCTATATATATATTCCTCTATACTATTGTTTCTGTCTATCTCTTGTGCTGAGACTGCACAAAAGAATCTTAAAATAATTCTGTAGAAACTCCCAAATCAATGGGCTTAAAAAAGGCTGCTATTGCTTTAAAAAAATAAGGCGTTCTATGCAATAAATCAAAAACTCGTGAAGAATCAGTAGACATGTTTCCATTGATTTTGAAGTGGCTACATATGAAACACCTCTTGACTCCGTAAAAATAAATAAAATGCTATTTATAGCATAATAAATTGATGTGTTTATCGTAACTTTGCAATGAAAGATATGGGAGTTACTAAAAGTGAAAAATTTACTGAAGAGCAAAATAAAATCGCTCGCATGACAAAAGCAATCGGGCATCCCGCTAGAATAGCTATCATTCAGTATTTGTTTTCCATAGATTCTTGCGTATGTGGAGACATCGTAAATGAAATTGGTTTAGCACAACCCACTATTTCACAACATTTAAAAGAATTAAAGTCTGTAGGACTCATAAAAGGCAGCGTTGAGGGTACAAGTGTTTGTTATTGTATTGATTATCATAATTGGTCATTAATGAAAAACTTGCTTTCCCCTATTTTAAACCTCGACGCTGCTACTTTAAATAAATGCTGCTAAAAAAATTTAAAAGTATTCATCGTAATATTGCATTTAAAAAATGAAAAATGAAACTATCTGAATTTAAAAACCAGTTGTCACAACTAGATAAAATCGCATTTACACTTCCAAATGGTACGCTAGTGCCCTCCCATTTTCACATTACTGAAGTAGGGAAGGTCGTAAAACATTTTATAGATTGCGGCGGTACCGAGCGACTAGAAACAGTTGTCAACTTCCAACTTTGGGAAGCAAGCGATTACGATCACAGGCTTCATCCTGAAAAACTACAGCAAATCATTGAACTGTCTCAGTCTCGGTTAGGACTTCCAGATGTAGAGATAGAGGTAGAATATCAAGCAGGAACCATAGGGAAGTTTGGTATAGATTTTAATGAAGGTCACTTTGTACTCACTAACAAACTGACCGATTGCCTGGCTAAAGACAGTTGTGGCATCCCTCAAGAAAAACCACAAGTAAGGCTTTCAGAAGTTCAAAATTCATGTACACCAGATTCTGGTTGTTGTTAATTAATTTTTTATATGTTTTTACCAATCAAAAACCTACTGGATGGCCTAGATGTAACTGCCATTCCGCTTTCGCGAAAGCGAGAACTCCATCAACTTTCAGACTATATCAATTACAGTCTTCAACATCACAACAAAACTCAACTCACTTTTATTTGTACCCATAATTCTAGGCGCAGCCATCTATGCCAAATTTGGGCACAAATCGCAGCTAGATATTATCAAATAGGAGATATACATTGCTATTCTGGCGGAACAGAAACTACAGCTGTTTATTCTAAAATCATCAAAACACTCAAAAGACAAGGCTTAGAAATTACTAAAAGCAAGCCTAAAGAAAATCCGGTGTACTATGTAGAATACAGTGAAGTTATGCCGCCTTTAAAGGTGTTTTCAAAACTCTTTGATGATAAGGTAAATCCGTCACAACAATTTGGAGCACTAATGACTTGTGACCATGCTTCTGAAAACTGTCCTATAGTTCCTGGGGCAGAAAAACGCATCTCAATTACCTATTTAGACCCAAAAATAAGTGATGGAACACCAGAACAAGAAGCAGTTTATGAAGAACGCAGCCTTCAAATCGCTACCGAAATGAAATATGTCTTCTCTCATGTGACACCTAGTAAACTTCAAAATGATTGATTAAAAATCACTCCTTTTAAAACTCCCTTTAATTCCGTTTATGAAAAAAAAACTCTCTTTCCTCAATCAGTACTTAACCCTATGGATTTTTATCGCTATGGCTATAGGTGTAGGATTAGGTTATTGGATACCCAGCATCGCAACTTCCATCAATAATATGAGCAGCGGGACAACTAATATACCTATAGCTATAGGCTTAATATTAATGATGTATCCGCCACTGGCAAAAGCAGATTACCAACTCTTACCTGTTGTATTTAAGAATACAAAGGTTTTGAGTATTTCATTACTTCTCAACTGGGTGATAGGTCCCGTTTTGATGTTTATACTGGCCATCACCTTCTTACATGACTATCCAGAATATATGGTGGGGCTTATTTTAATAGGACTTGCACGTTGCATTGCAATGGTACTGGTCTGGAATGACCTCGCAGACGGCTCACCAGAATACGGAGCTGGTCTAGTCGCTTTAAATAGCATATTTCAAGTGTTTGCCTATTCGTTCTATGCCTGGATATTTATCACCGTATTACCTCCTTATTTTGGCTTTGACGGTGCCATTGTAGATATCTCTATCGCCACCATTGCCGAAAGTGTTGCCATCTACTTAGGAATTCCATTTTTACTGGGTATTTTAAGTCGTTATTTTATAGTAAAAGCTAAAGGTAAGGACTGGTATGAACATGTTTTTATCCCCGCAATTTCCCCTGTTACTTTAATCGCCTTGCTGCTTACTATTGTATTGATGTTTTCCTTAAAAGGGGAGTTGATTGTAGAGATTCCTTATGATGTCTTATTGATCGCTGTACCTTTATTGAGCTACTTTATTATTATGTTTTTAATTGGCTTTTTTATCAGTAAATACCGAGGAGCTACCTATGGACAAAATGCAGCAATTTCATTTACCGCCGCTGGTAATAACTTTGAACTAGCCATTGCAGTAGCTATTGCGGTTTTTGGACTCAATTCTGGTCAGGCATTTACTGGGGTTATCGGACCACTAGTAGAAGTTCCTGCTTTGATTTTATTAGTACGGGTTTCTTTTTGGTTGAAGAAGAAGTATTATTAAACCTGTTCAATCTAATGATTTAGAAAGAATACTATAAATTCTTTATTCAAAATGCTGTTCAAAGCTGCAGCCTTAAGTCCGCAGTTTTGAACAGAAATAAACCAATAAAATTCCTTAATTACGCCGATATTTGCAGCGCCTAAAAACATTTAGGAACATCACACATGACACTTGTTTCAAAAGACATCTTAAAAGCAGCTGAAATTCTTTCTCGTAATGAACTGGTTGCTATTCCTACCGAAACCGTTTATGGACTAGCTGCTAATATCTATAGCGATACAGCAATTAAAAAGATTTTTGAATTAAAAAAACGGCCTTTTTTTAATCCGCTTATTGTACATATTCACAGTATGGAACAAGTAATGGAGCTGGCTGTTGATTTTCCAGAAAAGGCACAATTATTGGCTAAAGCATTTTGGCCAGGTTCCCTGACGTTGATTTTAAAAAAGCAAGCAGCTGTTCCAGACCTTATCACCGCGGGAAATGATACCGTAGGAATAAGAATGCCTCAACATGATCTAACCCTTGAATTACTAAAAAGCCTTCCTTTTCCAGTGGCTGCGCCCAGTGCAAATCCGTTTACGCACATCAGTCCTACCTCTGCCCAACATGTAAAAAATTATTTTAATGGTGCCTTAGAAATGGTGCTCGATGGCGGTGACTGTAAAAATGGGATTGAATCTACCATAGTCGGTTTTGAAAATGAGGAACCTGTGGTCTATAGATTAGGGTCTATTTCTATAGAAGACATTAGAGCAGTAGTGGGTAATGTAACTCTTAAAAACAATAAAGAGAAAGCTCCTAATGCCCCTGGAATGCTAGAAAAACACTATGCGCCACGAACAAAAACATATCTTGTTGAAAACATAGCCCATTTTGTTGCGCAACATCCGGATCAAAAAATAGGATTGCTGCTTCATATAAAAGAGCCTAAAGATCATGGAGTTGAAAAAACCATCTATTTAACTGAAACTGGAGATTTAAAAGAAGCCGCTTCTAAATTGTATAGTGCTATGCACGAACTGGATAAATGGGACTTAGACATGATTGTAGCACAACGATTGCCAGATACGGGTTTAGGAAAGTCTATTAATGATCGTCTAGAACGAGCTACCAAATAATAAGGTAGTGCGCATAAAAAAGTTGTAAATAATAGTTTCTGTTTATTTATTGCTTTTATACCATACAAAAAAAGATTCTTTTTAGAAGAAACCAGCTTGTTTTGATGTTCTATTAAAATTCTAAAAGCATGGCTTGATGAGGTATCCCGTCTTCCAGATATTTATCTCCTGTAACTACAAAACCTAAATCTATATAAAATTTATCCAAATAACACTGTGCAGAAATCTTTACAGAGGTATAGTGTTCCGCTTTCGCGAAAGCGAGACTCGCCTTCATAATTTCCTGACCATAAGATTTTCCTCTATGCTGAGGACTTACGACTACCCTTCCTATACTGGACTGTTCAAAGTAATCACCAGGCCTAAATATTCTAGTATAAGCGACAAATTGACCCTGTTCGTACCCTAAAACATGAAAGGCTTTTTGATCTTTTCCATCTAGATCTTGATAGACACAATCTTGTTCTACAACAAAAACTTCTGAACGCAATTGAAGCAGTGCGTATAACTCTTGAGTAGAAAGTTCTGAGAAAGATTTTACAGTTATTTCCATTATTAAAACCTTTTGGGAACATTTTTAGGTTGTGGAGGCTTGACTCCAATTCTTATATCAGTAATGATCTTTTCCAACATATTACCAAATTCTTCATCGCCTTGTGCCATAAGAGCTTGTCTTATAACATCTAGATCATCTAAAGTGTCTTCTTTTTCATCGTCTTCATAAAACTCTAGCTCGCGCCATATTTCCATTAATTTTTTTTCTGGGTGTACCGCAGTTCTGAGTTGATGAATAATTATGGAAGCTTCTTTTTTCATGTATTCTGACACGGATGGTGATCTCATCGAGTCACCCCTTTTTTAAAATTAATTACCAATCCCTACCTAAGTAGAAATAATCTCTTTTTTAATACACCTAAAAATAATACTAATTCTTAGCTCGATAAGCCAAAGAAATCCTGTTGTGTGCTAATAGCAATTGTTCGTCCTTGATATAATTCCTTAATAAATGGATTACATAATCCAATTGTTCTTCAGTAATATTTCTGTAAGCTGGAGCTGGCACCACATCCTTCCATTTTGCAAACAAAGTATTATCCAATGCGATGCGCCAGTAACAATGGTTATCAAAATTGAGATGTCTATGTATATTAGGTAATTGATTACCTAAATCAAAATATTGTTGACGTTTATTAAGATTCATTTCTGTGATACTGAAGTTAACCGTAAAATTGATAGCATTTTGTAGAAGCAACATTATTAAAGATGACAAATCAGCTACAACTCGTTATTAAGAACAAGCGATCTTATTTACACGATTTGCATGTCGTCCACCAACAAAATCAGTATCTAAAAAGGTTTCTACCATAGCTACCGCTTGTGGAATAGAAGTAAATCGCGCTGGAATACATATGATATTAGCATCGTTGTGTTCCCTAGCAAGTCCTGCAATTTCTTTTATCCAACTAACCGCACCACGTACATTTTGATATTTATTAACCGTCATAGAAACACCTTGTGCACTACCACAAATAACTATTCCAAACGCAGTAGTTGAGGCAGCTACATCTTGAGCTACTTTGTGTGCAAAATCTGGATAATCAACACTGTCAAAAGTATCAGTACCATGATTAATAATTTGGATACCGCGTTGTTGAAGCATTTTTACAATCGCTTGTTTATAATCAGGTCCTGCATGATCGTTTCCTATAGATATTTTCATATAAAGTGTATTTGCACAAAAGTAAATTTTAATAGACAGAAACACCTAATAAATAAACGTCTCTTTCATAAACACGTATTGATTAATTTTTGATTTATTCATAAGTATAAGTATTTAAATAAAAGAAACTTGTTAATAATAGCTATAAAAAGTAGAATACATTAACTATCAAATTTTTAAAAGATAATTTTATAAAATAACTAAATATATTAAACACTTGATTGAATGTAAAATCCTTCCTATTTAACCTTGTTAACAATCTCTTCATTTAATAATTCATAAACTACATATAACCTGTTAATAGAAAATTAAAAATTGTATTAGGAATATAGAAAGAAATAGTTCATATCCATTTTTATTTAAAAATACCTAAATATAACTAAGGTATTTTTAAAAGAGTTTTAAGACTAAAATGGATAGAAATAAACAAGAACTATGATATTTAGTTCTTTACAATTTATTAGAAATAAGGTTTATCAACAAATGTGTACAACCATTAATTTATAACAGTATACTGTTACTTAACAGTGTATTAACTTTTACATAACTTGTGTATAAATTAGTATAAATTGGAGATACTGGAAATTACAAATTTTGATTAGAAAAGTTATACCGCTATTCACACTACATCATCATCATCAATTTGATTTAAATTTTTAAAAATAAAAAATGATATTGTTAATATGTGTTGATAAGAGTATAATAGAACATTTGAAAAATCAGAGCTGTTATAAAGGAATATGTCTTAAAGTTTTATATCTCTTATGAACTGTAGAGGTATAAAAAAATTAATAAGTAGATTTTATTAGACTCATATAATGAATAGTCCCATCAGTTAAGGTACTTGTGTCGGTTTGTAACGCCTTATAGGTAAGTATATACAATATTATAATACCTACAAGAAAAATTCCTGTAAATATAAATGTAGATAATAATGGTTTTTTAATTCTCATAAGAAAATCGTCATCGTTAAATAAACTGAATTTGCAGTACAAATTTAAAGTAATTTCTTAATTTAATGTTAATATAAGTTAACTAACCTGTTATTTTATTGGTTTTTAGAAGTATTTAGTACTCAGCAATACTAAAAGATTAACTTTGTAGGATATATGAATAAAGATAAAAAAAGAAACTCAAATGCGAAGTTTCCAAATTTGAGTCAGTCGGTTCTCAATGCCATTAAGCAAGATCCAGATAAGAGTTATAATTACAAGCAAATTTGCGCTCAACTTAATATTACCGATTCTAGTGGTCGTAATCAAGTTATAAAAAAATTACACCAGCTTAAATCTAAAGGAAAAATAGAAGAGATAGATCGCGGTAAATTTAAAATCATTAAAGCTATTGACTATTACATAGGGAGAATAGATGTCAGTACACGTGGTACGGGTTATGTGATTACTGAAGAACTGGATGAAGATATCATGATTCCAAAACGTTCTCTAGGTCAAGCACTCAATGGTGATGAAGTAGAAGTGTATGTTTATAATAGAAAACGAGGTGCTCAACCAGAGGGAGAGATTACCAGAGTGATCAAGCGTAAAAAGACAGAGTTTGTAGGGGAGATCCAGGTACATGAAAAATTTGCTTTTGTAAAAGTTACCGATCCTAAAATTCAAACTGATTTTTTTATTCCAGGTCGTGAGATTAATGGAGCAAAGGATGGTCAAGTAGTTCTTGTAGAATTTGTAGAATGGAACGATAAACAAGATTCTCCTAATGGGCGAGTAAAAGATATTTTAGGAGAACCTGGGGAACACGATACTGAGATTCACGCTATTTTAGCACAGTACGGTCTCCCTTATGAATTTCCAGCCGAAGTAGAAGAATATACAGAAAAATTAGATAAAACTATTTCTCAAAAAGAAGTAGAACAGCGTCGCGATATGCGAGATACGCTTACGTATACAATTGATCCCGCAGATGCTAAAGATTTTGATGATGCTTTATCATTTAAAGTTTTAGAAAATGGAAATTACGAGATAGGAATTCATATTGCTGATGTTTCTCATTTTGTAAAAGAAGGGACGCCCCTAGATGATGAAGCTTATGAACGCGCAACTTCAGTTTACCTTGTTGATCGAGTAGTCCCTATGCTTCCAGAAGTGCTCTCTAATGGTGTTTGTTCGTTAAACCCACATGAGGATAAATTGTGTTTTTCTGCTGTTTTTGAAATGGATAACAATTGTAAGATTCATAACGAGTGGTTTGGTCGTACGTTAATTCATTCTGACCAGCGATTTGCCTATGAAGAAGCACAGTATATTATAGAAACTAGCAAAGGAGAACTACCTGCTGATATATCGCTTTCGCGAAAGCAAACCACTATACAGCCAGCGATCGTAGAAGCTACGTTAAAATTAGATGAACTAGCTAAGAAAATGCGCGCTCAACGTATGGTTGATGGAGCTTTAAGTTTTGATAAGTCAGAAGTAAAATTCAATTTAAATGAAAAAGCAGAACCTGTAGGAGTTTATTTTAAAACGTCTAAAGATGCTAATAAACTAATTGAAGAATTCATGTTACTAGCCAATAAGAAAGTAGCAGGTTTTATAGGTAAGCAACAACCTAAAAAGACTTTTATATATCGTATTCACGATGAGCCAAATGATGAAAAATTAAGTGCATTGGCAAATATTGTTGTGAAATTTGGTCACAGATTGGATTTAAGAGATCGCAATACCGTAACTCAATCATTAAATAAATTACTCAGTGATGTAAAAGGGAATAAAGAACAAAATATGGTAGATACCTTAGCGATTCGCACCATGTCTAAAGCTGTATATTCCACTAATAATATAGGCCATTATGGTCTTGCATTTGACTATTACTCACATTTTACTAGTCCTATACGCCGTTATCCAGATGTGATGGTACATCGATTATTGCAACATTATCTAGACGGTGGTAAAACAGCAAGTGAAGCACTTTTTGAAGAAAAATGTGAGCATTCTTCAGAAATGGAAATACTAGCTTCGAAAGCAGAACGTGATTCTATCAAGTACATGCAGGTTAAGTATATGAAAGATCATTCTGATGAGGAATTTATAGGTGTAATCACAGGAGTTACCGATTGGGGTATATATGTAGAGATCATGGCAAATAAGTGTGAAGGAATGATACGATTAGGCGATCTCGACGATGATAGTTATGAATATGTAGAAGAAGAATTTGCTGTGGTAGGCCGTAAGACAAAAAATACCTATACATTAGGAGATGAGGTTTATGTAAAAGTAAAAAATGCAGACCTTGTTAAGAAACACTTAGATTTTTGGATGATAGGTAGTAAAGAACGAGTTGAGAACAACTAACTCTATCTATTTGTAATAGTGTTTAAAAATGAACAGCAGGCAGCAATTTGTTTGAAATTACTACCTAAGTCATAATTCATGAAAACTAAAATTTGTGCTACTTGTCAAAAACAAGACACGCTTATGTATCGAGTGCAAATAGATGCTAACAAACAATGGGTTTTTTGTTGCAAATCTTGCACAGAACAGTATCAATCCATAGCAGATTATAAATACGGTGGTACCTGGAAAGGTAATAGACATTAGAAGAGTTGCAAATCATAATTTTGGCACAGGATTTGACGATCAAAAAAAGGTTTACTAAGAGTCATACTTTTAGGTTTTTTGGTTGGTTAGTAAAAAGCGGTATTTAGAAATAAGTGCTGCTTTTTCTTTAGTGTATGAAATGAACTGTAACATATTATAATAGGAAGAGTCTTTTAAAAAATAGCATCATGAAACAATTCGTACTTACCACAGCAATTCTTTTCTCTTTACTAACTTTAGCACAAAACCCTATTGAAACAGTAGTTTCTGATTTTGACACCATAAAGACTTACGATTTGGTTACCGTAAATCTGGTTAAATCTTCAGAAAATAAAATTATTATATCTGGTAGGGATGCACAAGATGTAGAATACGTTCAAAAAAATGATATTTTAAAAATACGTATGCGAGCAGAAAAATCATTTGATGGTACAGAGACCTTTGTTCATGTGTATTATAAAGAACTTGCAGTTATAGATGCAAATGAAGGCTCATTAATTGTGTCTAATGAATTGATAGAACAAGATCGATTAGAGATACGAGTACAAGAGGGTGCTAGTGTGCGAGCTGGATTAAGTGTTAAAAATCTTGATGTAAGAGCTGTAACTGGCGGTATGTTGCAGTTATCAGGTCAGGTAGAAGATCAAATTATAGTGGTAAATACTGGCGGAATTATAGAAAATGATCGGTTACTATCAGATTATACCAAAGTACAAGTTCAAGCGGGTGGAGAGATAGCGGTATACGCCACTAAAAGAGTTGATATTAATGTAAGGGCTGGAGGAACGGTTACGGTTTATGGCAATCCTTTAAAAGTGAAGAAAAACATCTTATTCGGTGGTAGAATAAACATAGTAGATAAGGATTAATACTTAGTTGAGTTAAGAGTTTACCTCACGCAGATTGAGCATTCAAATAAGAAAATAACAAATAGTTTTCTGTATTTGAAAACCTTTAGTGTTTTCCTACCTTTGAAAATCAACACCCTTTTAAATGCTTGACGATATTCTTACAGCTTTACCTATAGGTTTGGTGATGGCTTTCCTTATAGGGCCCGTATTCTTCGCATTGCTAGAAACTAGTGCTATTAAAGGCTTTAGAGCAGCTATTGCGTTGGATGCAGGAGTTATTATTGCTGATATTATCTTTTTACTCGCAGCTTATTTCATGACATCTAGCATACTTAAAAAGCTTCAAGATGACCCTGGGCTTTTTGTGTTCGGAGGAAGTATACTTTGCATTTATGGAATAGTATCATTTGTAAAAACAAAAAAAACATTCCTAAAAGAGGTTCACACCAAGGTTTTCATTGTTCAAAAAAATAACTATTTAACTTTATTCATAAAAGGCTTCCTTCTTAATTTTATAAATATTGGTGTATTGGGTTTTTGGTTGGGTTTGATAGTTGTGTTTAGTCCCCAACTAGATAATAATAGTGAACGCATTATGGTCTTTTTTTCGTCGGTGTTAGCCACTTATTTTATTATTGATTTAGGCAAGATCATACTGGCTAAAAGTTTAAATAAACATCTTACAGTATTGCGTATTTATTGGTTAAAACGATTTATTGCGGTTGTCATGTTTATATGTGGAGTAGTTTTGATTTTTAAGGGAACTTTCCCAAATGCTACGCAACAAATTGAGAATCAATTTCAATTGGTTCCAGAAGAAATGGAGCCTGTTGATCCAGAATTAAAAGGCATTCAAGAATTTAAAGAAAAGAGAACATCTGTTAAGGATACCAATAATAAATAAGCATCTTTTTAAAAATTAAAAATCCTCTATCAATGAAGAAAGAGGATTTAGAGGTACCAAGCGGATTCGAACCGCTGTACTAGGTTTTGCAGACCCATGCCTAGCCGCTCGGCCATGGTACCAAAGATGGTTGGCAAAAATAACAATTATTTACTCGTTTCCTATCCTGAATGAATTAAAATGTTTCTTAGAGGGAGTATTCCAGTACTTTTATGATGTTTTTTCTATCCCAGTTTTGACTCTTTTTAGTTAAGACGATATCTAATTTCTATGTTGACTCATAATAATAATAACACTTTCTACATCTCCTCCTATTGGTGGATTGATTTTAGCCACTTTAACTTCTGCTTGTTGAACTAACAATTCTTCCTCAAAAATACGATGTAGAATACGTTGGGCTACATGCTCTAAAAGTTTAGAGCGAACCGCCATTTCTTCTACTATAATGGCATTAAGAGACACATAATCTACTGTATCGGAAAGATCATCTGTAAGTGCGCTCTTAGAAAGGTTTGCTGTTATTTCCAAATCTACTCGATATTCACTACCTATTAATTTTTCTTCGTGAAGACAGCCATGATTGGTATAAACTCTTACGTTATTTAATTGAATTTTATGCATGGAACAAAGATAGTCTGTACAACGATAGGAGTAAAATAAACAGTAAATTTGTATTGGTAAAAAGGATACAAATGAGTGAAGATAAAAAACCTAATAATTTTATAGAAGACATTATTGAAGATGATTTGAATAATGGGCTTTCTAAAGATAAATTGCGTTTTCGTTTCCCACCAGAACCTAATGGGTTTTTGCACATTGGGCACGCAAGCGCTATATGTCTCAATTTTGGGTTAGGAGAGAAGTTTGGTCAACCGGTGAACTTGCGTTTTGATGATACTAATCCTGCAAAGGAAGAAGCTAAATACGTAGATGCCATTAAAAAGGATGTGGAATGGCTAGGTTATCAATGGGATGAGCTGTGTTTTGCATCAGACTATTTTCAAGAATTATACGATTGGGCCGTTCAAATGATAAAAGATGGTAAAGCTTATGTAGATTCTCAGTCCAGTGAAGAAATTGCCGATCAAAAAGGAACACCGACACAACCAGGTGTAAACGGACCCTTTCGCGATAGAAGTGTAGAGGAAAACCTAGCGCTTTTTAAAGGAATGAAAAATGGTGAGTATGGGGAGTCAGAGCATGTTTTAAGAGCCAAAATAAATATGCAGTCCACTAATATGTTGATGCGTGATCCCATCATGTATCGAGTAGTAAATCGCTCACATCATAGAACAGGGGAAGCCTGGAAGATTTATCCTATGTACGATTGGACACATGGGGAAAGTGATTATTTAGAACAAATTTCTCATTCTTTTTGCACCTTAGAATTTCTACCCCACAGAGAGTTATACGATTGGTTTTTAGATCAAATTGTAGCTCCTAATAAGCTTCGTCCTAAACAAAGAGAATTTGCTCGTAGAAACGTTTCTCATACAGTTACCAGTAAGCGAAAACTCCAGCAACTAGTAGAACAAGGAATTGTTACAGGCTGGGATGATCCGCGTATGACTACGATTTCCGGATTGCGTCGTCGGGGTTATACCGCAAATGCAATTAAAAATTTTGCAGAATCTATAGGTATAGGTAAACGAGATAATCTAGTAGATATGAATCATTTGGAATTTCATTTACGCGATGATTTGAATAAGGCTGCAGATCGAGTTATGTGTGTTCTTGATCCTATTAAATTGATAATTACCAACTATCCAGAGGGGAAAGTGGAAATGTTAGAGGCAGAGAATAGTCAGGAAGATGTGTCTAGAGGGTATAGAGAAGTTCCCTTTTCAAGGGAGGTCTTTATTGAACGAGAAGATTATAAAGAGGAAGGAAACAAGAAGTTTTTCCGACTTAAGAATGGAAAAGAAGTACGCCTTAAAAATGCCTATATCATAAAAGGGGAAAGGTGTATTAAAGATGCTGACGGTAATATTACAGAAATTCATGCTACATATGATCCAGATTCTCGCAGCAGTAGTGGCACAGACGCTAGTATGCGTAAAGTTAAAGGAACCCTGCACTGGGTGAGTGTTGCTCATGCATTACCAGTGGAAGTAAGACTTTACGACCGCTTATTTACCGTTGCGTCACCTGATACAGATAAGGAAAAAGATTTTATGGAATTTGTTAATCCAGAATCATTGGAAGTGATTACAGCTATGGCAGAGCCTGCTATGAAAAACTTAGCGGCAGGAGATACGGTACAGTTTCAACGTATGGGATACTTTTGTGTAGATCCAGATAGTACTGAAGATCTAATGGTATTCAATCGTACAGTAACCTTAAGGGATACGTGGGCGAAGTTAGATACGTAGATCAAGGGATATAGAGGAGGTACCGCTTCCTACTTTACTGTGACAAAAGGGTATGCCCTAACTTTTACAGGTAAAAAAACCGGTACCTACTGCCGAATGAAAAATAAAGTTATGCGACAACAAAAAGCTCACCTACAAGTGAGCTTTTTTGATAGTATGTTATCAAATATGCATAAATTTAACTAAATTTATGGTTAATATTACTTAATTAGGAATGATTTAATATTAATACCTCTAAGCTTAACTCGTTATTAACTTAGATGGGTGTGGTTTACAAGTATCTTTGAGTTCAACGTAAAAAATGGAAAACATGTCTAAATCAGCAACTACATTAATAGCATTAGCCGTAGGCGCGGCAATAGGAGCTACAGCCGGATTGTTGTATGCACCAGAGAGTGGAGAGAAAACTAGAAAGAAGATTAAAAAGCAAGCTCGAAAAGCTCAGCGAGATATGGACGAACAAGCTCGTAAAACTTATGCAGAAGTTTCACAAAAAGCTGCTCAATTTACGTCTTCTTTAAATTCTACAGCTACAGAATTAAAAGGCAGTATAGAGGATCGTATCGAAACAGCTTTATCTAGCGCAAGTTATAAGGCCGATGAAGCTATATTAGCATTAGAAGCTAAACTCGAGCAATTACGTGAACAAAATGCAAAATTGCAAAAGTCAAACGCTTCAAAAGAGAAAGCATAAATCTATATTTTGGGAACTAACTTATCTGATAATTTTCGAGAATTTACTAAGGCTGCCGAGGATTACATAGAATCTTCGATACGCTATCATAAATTAGATCTTTTTAAAAAAATTATGAAAGGGGTCGTAGCTGGAAGTTACCAACTCATTTTAAGTTTTTTTCTTCTTATTGCGTTATTTTTTTTAAGCCTAGCTTTAGCTATGTTCCTAGGTGAGTTATTGGATAGTACCGCTTTAGGATATTTAATAGTGGGTGGTTTTTATCTTTTTGTAATGATTATATGTTCTTTTTTTATGAAGGGAACTTTAGAAAAGATTTTAGTAAAAAAAGCAAGCACCCAATTTTTTAATCATAATGAAGATAAAAATGCTAAAGAATCATGAGGGTATATAATAGTTTTGAAGAGATAGATAGCGATTTAAGATATCTTAAACTGCAGCAACAAGTACAACAAGAGATGATGAAGCTTCAAGTAAATGAAGTTAAAGATAGACTGTCTGCCGCATCAATATTAACAAATATCATTAGTTCTATAGCTAAAAAAGCAGTGGTTCTTAAAATAGTGGATAAGCTTTTAGGCTCAAAAAAGTAACTTCTTTTAAAAAGATAAATCATAATAAACGCGATCTGAAAGGATCGCGTTTATGTTTTTTATAAATGAGTGTTTATCAAAGATTATTCTTTATTCCGATCTTCTTCATAGTTTGAATCGTCTCTTTGAGATCGAGATTCTCTTTTCACTTTTGCTTCTTTGGTAGCATTTGTTTTTTTCATCTGTTCTCCTATCTGAGCACTAGCAGTAAAGCTTGCAATCATGTTATTCAACATATCGCTACCTGCTTGTGGTGAGTTAGGAAGTAGGATCAAGTTGGACTGTGTTGCTTCACCAATAGACTGAAGCGTGTCATAATGTTGCGTAACAACGATCAATGCACTCGCTTCTTGAGAATTGATACCAACATTGTTAAGCACATCCACACTTTCTTCCAAACCTCGAGCGATCTCACGTCGTTGATCTGCGATACCTTGCCCTTGTAGACGTTTGGACTCTGCTTCTGCACGTGCTTTTGCAACTATCTTGATACGATCTGCTTCTGCTTCGTATTCAGCAGCTGTTTTCTCGCGCTCTGCGGCATTAATTCTATTCATAGCTGCCTTTACTTGTATATCAGGATCAATGTCCGTTACAAGTGTTTTAATGATGTCGTAACCATAATCCATCATGGCTTCGTTTAATTCGCGTTTTACAGCAATCGCAATATCATCTTTCTTTTCAAACACGTAATCCAGTTTCATTTTAGGAACTTCGGCACGCACTACATCAAATACATAAGCGGTAATCTGATCATGCGGATTCTGAAGTCTATAAAATGCATCGTATACTTTTTCTCTTCTTACTTGAAATTGTACCGAAATTTTAAGACGAACAAATACATCATCTTTAGTTTTGGTCTCTACAATTACATCGAGTTGTTGGATTTTTAAATTGATCCTCCCAGCTATTTTATCAATTACGGGTATTTTAAGTTGTAATCCCGATTGTCGCATTGTGGTAAATTTACCAAAACGCTCTACTACTGCAGCAGTTTGTTGTTTTACGGTGAAAAATGTGCCTACTAATAAAAAAAATCCGATCACTAGTAATACAGGTATTAGAAATATTCCAAATCCGCCCATGGTGTTTATTTATAAAGGTTAATAATAATTATCTATAAATATAATCAAGTTATGCCTTATTAAGGCAGTAAGATCCTATTATAAAACGGATAGCACTCGTTTATTATAGCTAATTACTATGTTTGTTCTGTTTGTTACAGTTATTATGAAGAATACGTTCCTTTTATCCGTGTTGTTTGCTTCGGTTGTTATGAGCTATGCATAAGAACTACTAGAGGATTCTTTATAAATTTTGAAATGGACACATAGGGGTGGATAAAGTGGAAAGTCCCGAAGCTAAGAGCAGTTACATTACTATTATGTACCCATGATCCGTAACTTAATTTTAGCAGGCTTCTTATTGGTGTAAAAAGGGTTATCCCAATTTTTCCTTCGCCGTGTTGATCCGACTTATAGTTTCTTTTTTACCTATTATGGCAGCAATTTCAAATACATCTGGTCCCATAAGGCTACCAACTAGTGCTAGTCTTAAGGGCATCATCACTTTACCAAATCCCATTTCTTGAGAAGTAATCCAGCCTTTAATTGCAGTACTTAATCCAGCAGCAGTATCATCTTCGGTACCTTTTATCACTTGAATGACGTCAGACATGATTTGATTCGTGTCTTCTTTCCAAGATTTTTTTACTGCTTTTTCATCATAATTAGGTGGCGCTGTGAAAAAGAATCCAGCCAGCTCAAATAAATCTTTTGTAAATACAGCTCGTTCCTTTACCATTCCAGCGACTATGCTTACATAATCTTTAGAACCGTAAGGGATGTTTTTTTCTTGTAACGCTTTCGCGAAAGCGGCACCTACAACAGCATCATCTTGATGTACATACCATTGTTGTTGAAACCACTTTGCCTTTTCAGGATCATACTTTGCACCAGAGCTGTTGACCTTAGCTAGGCTAAAAGCTTGAACCAATTCTTCTAAACTAAATATCTCTTGATCTGATCCAGGATTCCAACCTAAAAATGCTAAAATGTTTACCATCGCTTCTGGTAGAAAGCCATCTTCTCTAAATCCAGTTGAAACCTCACCAGTTTGAGGGTCTTTCCACTCCAATGGAAATACAGAAAACCCCATTTTGTCTCCATCGCGCTTACTCAATTTTCCTTTACCAGTAGGTTTTAATATCAAGGGTAAATGTGCGAATTTAGGTCGATCCCAACCAAAACTCTCATATAACAATACATGCAAAGCCATGCTAGGCAGCCATTCTTCTCCACGAATAACGTGAGAAATCTTCATGGTATGATCATCTACCACATTTGCTAGGTGATAAGTAGGCATACCATCACTTTTAAAAAGAACTTTATCATCTAGTAAAGCAGTATCGATTTCTATTCCTTTACGGATTTCGTCGTACATGTTTAAGATTTTTAATTCTGGCTTGAAACGCACCGCAAATTCATCACCGCGATCCAATCGCTTTTTTACTTCTTCTGGATTTAAAGTTAAAGAGTTAGTAAAGTTCAATCTATTGTTATGATTATAAATAAAGGTCTCGGTAGTTGCTTCACAACTAGCTCTTGCTTGCGCTAATTCTTCAGCTGTGTCAAATGCATAATAAGCGGCATCTTTTTCCACCAATTCTTCAGCATAAGCTCGGTACATGTTTTTGCGCTCGCTCTGACGGTAAGGTCCGCAATTGCCTTCTTTTCCTGGTCCCTCATCATAAGGAATATTACACCAGTTCAATGCTTCTATTATATACTCTTCCGCGCTTTCTACATACCTGTTTTGATCGGTATCTTCTATACGTAGGATAAAGGTTCCGTTGTGCTTTTTGGCAAATAAATAGTTGAAAAGCGCTGTTCTTACACCACCTATATGAAGTGGCCCCGTGGGACTAGGAGCAAATCTTACACGTACATCTGTACTCATTTCTTAGCATTTTTTAATGTGCTGCAAAGATATGGATTAGTTAGGAGTAAGAAAGAGCCGAGAACAACCTAGTAGGGTTTCATTTGGCTAAAGAACCAATCTTATGTTTTATGATGTTTTTATTTAGACGACTTGCAATCTTAAGGGACGCAACCTGAGCATTACGTAATTCTACTATACTAACGATTACTTCAATTGTTAATGATCTCTTAGAACACTCTGCGGAATGGACTTATCATAAACGCTATGCCAAGTCTTAGGATCAATTTTTAATCCATGGTCACTCACATATCATAAAGGTCGTTCTAATCCGTTATATTTACGGTAAGTACGCGACTATATAAGCCATGACAAACTTTGAGATTATAGAGCAAAAGCTCCAACGATTTATCAGTAAATACTACCGCAACGCTTTAATACGCGGAGTGATTTTATTTGCTGCTCTAGGCCTGTTGTATTTTTTAGTAACTGTAGTTATCGAGTATTTCTTATGGCTCAATCCGTTGGGAAGAACTATTTTGTTTGGTTTATTTATGATCATGGAACTATTTCTTTTGATTCGCTTTGTTGGGGTTCCGCTAGCGCGACTATGGAAATTGTCTAGAGGAATTAATTTTAGAGATGCAAGTACAATTATTGGAGCCCATTTTCCTGAAGTTTCTGATAAATTGATCAATGTGCTACAGCTTCATCAAAATGGGGGAGATGATGAGTTGACATGGGCGAGTATCAATCAAAAGAGTGAGGACCTTAAACCCATTCCTTTCAGCCTTGCTATAGATTACAAAAAGAACAAAAAGTTTTTACCGTACTTAGCCATTCCTGTTGCTATTATAGCGGGCCTATTTTTTACAGGAAATAATGAAGTACTAACAGATGGTGCAAAACGGGTTGCCGACTTCAATAACGAGTACATTCCGCCAGCGCCTTTTACTTTTTCCGTTATCAATAAAGAGTTGACTACTTTGCAACGGAGGGATTTTAAGCTTCAGGTACAGGTAAGTGGGCGTAAAATCCCAGAGAATGTCACTATTAATTATAACGATCAGACTTATTTTTTGACTCCCGAAGCTCCGGGAACATTCAGTTTTATATTTTCTAAACCTTTAGAAGCTATTCAATTTCAGTTGATTGCAAACGAGGTGATGAGCAAGAAGTACGTTTTAAATGTAGACGATGTTCCTGTTATCAATGGTTTTGAACTTTTTTTGAATTACCCACCTCACACAGGTAAAGCAGATGAGAAATTGGCAAGTACGGGTAATGCAATTGTTCCACAAGGAACTCAAATTACTTGGACTTTGAATGCAACAAAAACTACTCATGTAGGCTTTAATACCCAGGAAGACAGGAACAGGTTCAAGGAGGTGGATGGTAGTTTCACTTTCGCGAAAGCGGTAATGCAACCATTTAAATACGCCATATCCACTTCTAATGATTATATCAAAGAATACGAAACTCTTAATTTCAAAATTGATGTGGTTAAAGATGAGTATCCAGAATTGGATGTAGAAATGAAGAGAGATTCTATAGAATCGGACGTAATGTACTTTAAAGGTCAAGTTGCCGATGATTATGGTATACGTAAGACACAATTGGTGTATTATCCGTCAGAAGATGTTTCGAAGATTAAGAGTTACGACTTGGGTGCCAATCGGGGTACTTTTGACCAGTTTTTACTCAGGTTTCCTGGCGATATTCCTTTAAAATCGGGATCAAGTTATCAATTATATTTTGAAGTCATTGATAATGATATAGTTAACAACTATAAATCTACTATATCTGAAGTTTTTTCTTACCGCAAGTCATCTAATGAAGAGCTTGAGGATCAACAATTTGCTAAGCAAAAGGAATCCTTTTCCAAATTAGAGGAAGCCGTAAAAGAGCAACAAATCCAACAGGAGAAGTTGGATGACATCTCCAAAGATCAACTTCAAAAAAAGGATCGCAGTTTTAATGATAAGCGCAGTCTAGATCAAGCCTTAAAGAATCAACAGCAGCAAGAGCAAAAAATGCGTCAAGAACTGGAGAAGATGAAAGATAATCTTCAAAAGTCAACTGCGCAAAAGGACCCAATGAAGGAACTGTTGGAAGATCGAATGCAGAAGAGTGCTGAAGAATTAAAAAAGAATGAAGAGTTGCTTAAAGAACTTCGAGAGTATCAGGATAAACTTTCTCCAGAGGAATTAAAAGAGAAGATGGACCAGTCTAAGAAAAGGGCCAAGCAGCAGAAGAGAAATTTAGAGCAGCTCGTAGAGCTCACCAAAAGGTATTATGTAAAGCAAAAGTTGGAGCAGTTGGGAAGAGAACTAGAAAAGATAGCTCAAAAGCAGAAGGAGCAATCAGAAAAGGAGGGTTCAGATAATAAAAAGGAAGATCAAGATAAGCTTAACGAAGAGTATAAAGATTGGGAAAAGGAATTGAAGGAATTGGAAGATGAAAATGACGGTCTTAAGAAACCCTTGAACATGGATTTTGAGCCTGAAGAATCTCAAGAAATTATAGAAGAGCAAGAGAAAGCTAGTCAGGATTTAAAAAAATCTAAAATAGCTGAAGCTAAAAAGAAACAGAAGAAAGCAGCTCAAAAAATGCAACAACAAGCGGCAAGTATGGCTTCACAAATGTCTGCTATGTCTCAAGAAGGTGAAAAAGAAGATGCTGAAAGTTTGCGTCAAATATTAGATAATTTGATGGTATTCTCTATAGAAGAAGAGGCGCTTATGGAGTCTATGAAGCAAATGAATAGGCTCAGTCCTAATCTGGGTAACAAGCTTAAAGCGCAAAAGGATTTAGAGCGAGCTTTTGAACATGTAGACGACAGTCTATTTGCTTTGGCAGCGCGCAATCCGAAAATAGGTCAGGAAATTAATAAGGAGGTTACAGGGATTTATTATTACCTAGAAAAATCATTGGAACAGATGGCGGAGTTTCAAATGCAAGAGGGTCAAGGTTCTCAGCAATTTGTATTTAAGGGCGCCAATACACTGGCAGTGATGCTTAGTAATTCGTTAGACGCTATGAACAATGCGATACCTATGCCAGGAATGGGAGAATCAAAGGATGGAGGTCCGGGGTTTCAATTACCCAACATTATTAAGAAGCAAGAGAGTCTTTCCAAATCTGGTGAAGGAGATCAACCAGGCTCGGATGGTGAGGAAGGTAAAGAGGGGGAGAAAGGGTCCTCTGGTGAAAGCGGTGAGTCAGGAGCGACTGGTAAAAACGGTGAGAGTGGTGAAGGGGGTGAATCAGGGGAGTCGGGTAAAAGTGGTGAAGGTGGGCAGTCTGGAGAAGATGGAGATGCTGGTGAAGCAGAAGGTAGTGGAGGAAAAAGCGGAAGCTCGGGTGAGAATGGTTCAGGTAATGCTGTTGGCGGTGCAAGGCAGGAAGGCGACAGTCAACGTTATAGAGAAAGCGAAGAAGAATCAAAGCGTATATATGAAATCTACAAGCAGCAGCAAGAGTTGCGTAATGATTTGGAAGACATGATAAGGCGAGAAGGTTTAGAAGAAAAGGTAGGAGATATCACAGATAAAATGAAAGCCGTGGAGCGGCAACTTTTGGATCAAGGCTTTAATAGAGAAGTACAACAAAGAATGATGGACATACAGCAGGATTTGTTGAAATTACAAGATGCTGGATTAGAGCAGGGTGAGGAGAATAAAAGAGAGGCACGAACGAATACTCGGGAATTTATTAATAACATTAACGCTCAAATTCTTGAAGCTTCTAAGTACTTCAATAACAAGGAGATTTTAAATAGACAAGTATTACCTTTGCAGCCTCAATATCTCAATAAGGTAAAGGACTATTTTAAAGTTAATGATTGAATTTAATTATCAGAATGATTTCGAACCTATAGAGGAGTGGACTTATACCAGGTGGTTGGAGTTAGTTGCCGAGTCGGAATCAAAGACCATAGGAGAAATTTCGTATGTTTTTTGCTCTGATGAGTTTTTGTTAAAGATCAATCAGGACTATTTAAATCATGATACCTTTACAGATATCATCACTTTTGATTATTGTGAGGAGGGGTTAATTAATGGTGAAATATATATCAGTACGGATAGAGTTAAGGAGAATGCCAGTAGTTTTGGTGTGAGTGTAATAAACGAATTGCATAGGGTAATGGCACATGGCCTTTTACATCTTTGTGGTTATGGAGACAAGTCGGAGGCTGAGGCGCAATTAATGCGGGATAAGGAAAATGAAAAAATCGGTATGTTTCACGTGAAACAATAAAAAATGTTTGATAAGGAATACGACGTAATAGTAGTAGGTGCTGGACACGCTGGGAGTGAAGCCGCGGCTGTCGCTGCCAACATGGGTTCTAGAACTTTATTGGTTACTATGAATTTGGAAACCATAGGGCAGATGTCTTGTAATCCTGCGATGGGAGGCATTGCAAAGGGGCAAATTGTTCGGGAGATAGATGCGTTAGGAGGATTGAGTGGTATTGTTTCTGACAAGAGTGCCATTCAATTTAAAATGCTCAATCAATCTAAAGGTCCTGCGATGTGGTCGCCAAGAACTCAAAATGATCGCATGAGATTTTCTGAGGAATGGAGAATGCAGTTGGAAGCTATTCCGCTATTGGATTTCTATCAGGAAATGGTTTTAGGGTTGATCATCGAAGGCGAAAAAGTTGTAGGCGTGCGCACCTCTTTAGGTATTGAAATTAGATCTAAAGCAGTGGTGCTCACTAATGGAACTTTTCTTAATGGTTTAATTCATATAGGGGATAAGAACTTTGGCGGAGGTCGAGCGGGTGAAAGAGCTTCTACAGGAATTACAGGTCAATTAGTAGAGTTAGGTTTTGAGTCTGGAAGGATGAAAACAGGGACTCCGCCAAGGGTAGATGGAAGGTCTTTAGATTATAGCAGAATGGAGCCTCAACCGGGTGATGCGATTACGTCAAAGTTTAGTTACAGCAACTTGACCAGCTCGTTAAAACATCAGCGGGATTGTCATATGACCTACACCAGTCCAGAGGTACACGATTTACTCCGAGAAGGTTTTGATAGATCTCCTATGTTTAATGGTAGAATTAAATCTGTAGGTCCTAGGTATTGTCCAAGTATAGAAGATAAAATAGATCGTTTTGCAACCAAAGACAGGCATCAAATATTTGTAGAACCAGAGGGATGGAATACTTGTGAGGTGTATGTAAATGGGTTCAGTACCTCTTTGCCAGAAGATGTTCAGTTTAAAGCATTGCGCAGTGTGGTAGGATTTGAAAAGGTGAAGTTTTTCAGACCAGGTTATGCTATTGAGTATGACTATTTTCCGCCTACACAATTAAAGCATACACTAGAAACCAAGTTGATTAGCAATTTGTATTTTGCGGGTCAGATTAACGGTACTACTGGATATGAAGAAGCCGCCTCTCAGGGGTTAATGGCGGGTATAAATGCCGTGCGTAAAATCAGAGAGGAAGAGTCTTTTATACTTAAAAGAGACGAAGCGTATATAGGTGTTCTTGTAGATGATTTGATTACAAAAGGAACCGAGGAGCCTTATAGAATGTTTACTTCTCGTGCTGAATATCGAACACTTTTAAGACAAGATAATGCCGATTTAAGATTAACACCTAGAGCGGTAGAGTTAGGAATCGTCACCGATGAAGCTTTGAATCGCGTAGAACGGAAAGCTAATGAATCAGAAAAAATGGTTCAGTTTTTACGTGATACCAGTTATGATTATAAGGAAATGAATCCGTTGCTTGAGTCAAAAGGAAGTAAAGTAGTCACCCAAAATGACAAGTTATTTAAAGTCTTTTCTCGTCCGCAGATCAACTTGGAGGATATTAAAACTATTTCTCAGGTAAAGACTTATTTAGATGAGAACGAATTGGATGATGATATTCTGGAGCAGGTAGAGGTTCATGTAAAGTACGCAGGGTATATTTCTAAGGAAAAAGACAATGCAGATAAACTCCACAGATTAGAAAATGTAAAGATCCCTTCTAACTATGATTTTAAAAGCATCAAGTCACTTTCTTATGAGGCTAGGGAAAAACTAACGAAAATACAGCCAGTGACGGTTTCACAAGCGAGTCGTATTTCCGGTGTTTCGCCAAGTGATATTTCTGTGTTATTAGTACACATGGGCCGATAGTTTCACGTGAAACAATTAATGAATTTGAATTTCTCCAAACACTTTCTGACACTTAACGACTACTTTCTGACCCAGGAAAAGTTTGAGCTGTATCAGGATCCAGATACAGAATTGATAAAAACCACTCCTCAACCAAAGGTGTTAGATCCATATTATGAAAGTGAAGATTATCTTTCTCATGATGATACTTCCACTTCTTTTTTTGCTCGATGCTATAATGTTGCTAAGGGTTTTAATTTAAAGTCAAAGACTTCCTTAATTAAGAAATTTGCTTTACAAGGGAAGGTTTTGGATATAGGTGCTGGGGTAGGAGACCTGGTTAGAGCATTAGAAAATTGCGGAATGGACAGTACCGGTTTTGAACCTAGTGCTAAGGCAAGGTTGGTAGCTCAAGAAAAGGGAATTGATTTGCATGCAAGCCTTGAAGTATTTGACCCACACTCTTTTGATTTAATTTCTATGTATCATGTATTAGAACATGTTCTAGATGTAGAAAAACAGAAAGAAAAAATCCTTGAGCTGTTGCAACCCAATGGTGTTTTAATTCTAGCCTTACCTAATTACGAATCCTATGATGCTAAGTTTTATGGAAAGTATTGGGCAGGCTATGATGTGCCTAGACATTTATTTCACTTTAATAAAAAAGCGGTAAGAAGGTTATTTGAAAAGGAATTTGAAATTATAAAAATGCAACCTATGTGGTTTGATAGTTTTTATGTTTCGATGTTATCCTCTAAATATAAAAAATCACTTTTTCCCTTTTTATCTGGAACGTTCATTGGTTTCCTCTCTAATTTGATCGCAATGAGTACTAAAGAACCCAGCTCCATCACTTACATACTAAAAAAGCGCTTTTAAAACCATTTAAAAGCGCTTTTTTAGTTAAACAACATCTTTGTTCCTATTTCCTTTAAACCAGCTTAAAACGCATGATTTTGCTTGAAAATCTATAGTTTTTACTTATACAAATAATAATTACTATAGATGTTAAATATATTGAGACCAAAAGAGTCCCATCATGCTAATGATAAAGTAGATTCCTAATCCTGAAGATCCGGAGTAATCTTTTATAAGTCGCAAACCAACTAGCAAAATTATAATAAGAAAGCCTGAAAGTACAAATGCGTATGGAGCGTAGAAAAAACTTTGAACGCTTATAATTTCATATAAGGCAATACCGATTAGGGTACTCAGTGTAATTTCTATGCCTAAGATGATAATGATACTTAACTTAACAAGCATAGGATTAAATACGTCTTGATACATATGACAGTAGTCTTCCACTGTTTTTTTCCAATCCATCATCTTTTCATAAGCAGACAGCAGATAAGTAACTATCAAAAAAATAAGAATAAGGATAATTCCAGAATAGGCCATCATCATTTTTTTATCTAATGTAATACAATGTGCTTAGCTTTGAACTATATAGAGCTTAAAATAGGTATGATAGACCTATTTAGAGTGTAAAATACGCGTCATTCCTATACTCAAATCAGTAAGTACAATCTTGCCATTTGCATTACGTTCTATATGATAAATGGCTTCTTGAAGTTGTTTCTGTATTTCCATCATTCTATTTCCATCTACAAAAGGGGCAAATTTACTTAAGTCAAAACCGCTTTGAGGAGATAGATATACAGCAGTATCTGCTTGATAGTTTTTCAACATGGCTTGTCTAAAGAATTCCATACAATATAGTAGAAAACGTATCTGCGTTTCTCGGTTGACTGAGGCTATATTATCAGCCCATTCCATAAGGTCGTTGATAGCCGTAATTTTTGTTTTAGCTACAAAAGCTGTTCGTACCCACTCCACAAACCACTGTTCAAATTGTAGGTCCTCAGCGCTATTTTGTGAAAACTGTACGGCTTTTCTGTAATCTCCATCTGCTTGTCTAGCAACTGTAGAACTTTGACTTTCAGATAATTGAAGGTTTTTTTGTAGTCCTTGAGCGATAACAGCAGCATGGAGTTTAGGCACATTGATAATTTGACACCTGGACTTAATAGTATTGATAATTCGATCCTCAGATTCGGCAACAAGAAGGATAATCGTCTTTGCTGGCGGCTCTTCTATAAGCTTGAGCAGTTTGTTGGCCGCTTCGGTATTCATTTTATCAGCTCCCCAAATGATGACTACCTTAAAACCTCCTTCATAAGATTTTAAGCTCAGTTTTTTCATGATGAGTTGTGCTTCTGCTACCCGTATTTCAGCATTCTTTTTTTCTATATCGATGGCTTTATACCAGTCTGGGAGGCTTCCATAAGGGTTAGAAAGTAAAAAAGTGCGCCACTCCTTTAAGAATATATCTGATGTTGCTTTTGTAGTACTACTTCCAACAGAAGATGGCATGGGAAAAGAAAAGTGTAAATCTGGATGCGCTAGGTTATTGAGCTGTGCATGACAACTTTCATTAGAAGCACCACATAAAATCTGCCTTGCATAAGCAACAGCGAGAGGTAAAACACCGCTTCCAGTGGGACCTACTAATAACTGAGCATGAGCTATACGATCGTTTTGCACCGTAGATTGCAGGTGCTTTTTGATATGTTCCAGTCCTAAAACGTCTTGATATTGCATAGTGCAAATATAAGAGGAACCCAGTAGGTCAGGAAACTTGTGAAGCATACTTTGCTACGTTCTATTCGAAAGCTTAAAAAATCAAAAACTTTAATTCTTTAGGCGTTTAAAAACATCCTTATAGATTAAAAATGCTCAAATGGAAAAGAAATGAAGAGGGATGAAAGCAAAACTTATGAATAGAACAAAAGAAGTAGGTTCTGAGGCTACCGCCTCTACTGCCACATTACCTTAAATAACTACTACCTTGGAGTTGTTTTAGGCTTTGCAATTTAAAGATGAAGAAAAAAAATAATTTCAATTCCCGTTTTGTAAGAGAGAAAGTAAAAAAAACACCTCTTTAAGAAAACACCTCAGATAAAAGTAGGAATTTTCTTCGTTTCTTCGTTTCTTCGTTTCTTAGCACTCGTATTAATCATTTAAAACATTTTATTATGAGAAAATTAGTTTTTGCAGCACTTGCTGGAGTATTTATGTTGAGTAGTGGGTTTGCTACTTTAAATACGAACGATTTAGTAGTTGAAGATTTTGGAACTTGTGAGGACGCATGCATAGCTTATGCTGATCACATTGATATGAATGATGGATATAACGATAGAGATCTGATAAGATGGAATAGAGATCGTCGAACTTGTGAGG
This sequence comes from Nonlabens sp., assembly GCF_018401815.1. Lineage (GTDB taxonomy): Bacteria > Bacteroidota > Bacteroidia > Flavobacteriales > Flavobacteriaceae > Nonlabens. Next base: position 905,302 of record NZ_JAGYKG010000001.1, on the reverse strand, counting down.
CAAGAATGTGTGCGTCAATTGAACCTGCTAACTAACGTAGTAAATCAAATTTTAAATAATGAAAATAATTACTTCAATAATTCTTTTCATGTTATTTACATTCCCTCTTTCTGAGTCTTTATTAAAAGACAAGAACGAGGGATCTGTTTTATATCATGCAAATTGGATAAAAAACAAGGTTTACAACCAAGAATTTATAGATGGTTATCCTAATGAGTATAAAGAAAGTTTAAAAATAGATAGCTTACTTTCTGAGGCTAGGTATTCTGTTAGTTTTCAAGGAGATAAATCTTATGGAAGCACACACTTCGTTGCGGATTCTGAAGATGACTTGTTAAACTTTGGTGTTACACAGATGGATGATAATATGATGCATTCTTATAACAACAAAACAGGAATAAATACATCTTTATTAAATTTTGCAGGAGATTTGATTGCCTTAACTAGAAACCATCAAAATGCTTGGAAAATAGACTATTCCAGAACTAAAACTATTGATGGTTATAAATGTTATTATGCAAAATACAAGGGTTTATCTTCTAAACATAATTCAACTTCTGAACCTATCTATGCATGGTTCACTCCTGAAATCCCAGTACCTTATGGGCCAGCAGGATATGGAGGTTTGCCAGGGCTTATTCTAGAATTAATAGAAAATAATATAAGTATGATCGCAGTTCATATAAATTTAAGACCACTATCTAACGATGTTGTGATGATTGAGAGCGCAAAAAGAATGTTTACGGTAAAAGAATATTTAGAAAAAAAAGGCGACATGAGAAAGGTTGCTAAGAGATTAATAATATCAGGCAACAAATAAGTGTTTTATATTTTTTACAGTTAGGGAGCTATAAATTATTATTTAAAACAATGAATAATTACTAATTTACCATCAATTAATTTCTATTGTTAAGACTCATATTTTTTATACTCTTACTATCTAACGTTTCTGGTGCTCAAATAACTGTTAAATCGGGTCTTTTTGATAGTAATTTACAGCCTATTTCCCAAGGTGTAATCAAATGCACTTTAGCAAAAGACACAACCTCAATTGTTAATATTACAATAAGTTCCTTTGACGGTAAATTTAGTTTACCAGTAAAAAAAGATATTTCTTATGCTATTGCAATTAAACATTTGTCATACGTTGATACCGTTATTACTTTTAAAGCTCCTTTCTTACCTAGTAAAATTATTCTATCAGAAGATTATGATGAACTTAGTGAGATTGTAATTAAACATATTAAGCCTAAAATAGAAATAAAGTCAGATACCACTTCCTTTAATTTGAGCAATTATATTGATCCTAATGACCGAAAATTAAAAGATTTATTAGAAAAAATACCTGGCTTGACCATAAATCCTGATGGCAGTTTGTATTTTAAAGGTCAAATAATTAGTCGGTTATTTGTTGAAGGAGAACCGTTTTTTGGTGGAGGAACTAAGATAGGTATTGATAATATACCAGCAGACGCATTAAAAAAATTAGAGATTATTTCTAATTATTCTAAGTCTAAAATCCTTAAAAATGACCGACGCACAAACGAGCAGGTCATAAATCTCATTTTAAAAAACAAGAAAAAAGCAATTGTATTTGGAGATGCAGAAATAGCAACAGATTTCACTGCCTTTTATAAACTATACGCTTCACTTTTCAATTTCAAAATAAAAAAGCAAAACAATATTATCATTAATAATAATAACTTAGGTATTAGTACTTTAGGTTATAACGATTACTCTGCAATGAGAATAGTTGACTCAGAACTTTTTAGATTGCCTCAAAACAATTTAAGCTCTTTTGATTCTGATCAAGAATTCTTAGAAATTAAAGATCAGTCTTATCTAATGCAATTAAGACGTAAAGCAAAGAAAAGTGATTGGGACTTCCTTTTTTCTTATAATGATCATTTTACATTAAAAAAGGAAGAAAGTAATTTAACTTTTCTCAATAATAACGGTTTTGATAACACAAATTCAAATACAACAACCAAGTTAAGTGACATCTATTTAAGAACAACTAATTATTTACAATCAGAAAATAAAGAGCGTGTTTTTGCGCTCATGTTTAATTTTAATAATGAAAACTCATTAAACACTACGCTCTCTAACTCCTCTATTACTTCAAGAGATTACAAAGCCACAAATGACAGGAATCAATTTATTATAAACGGTCTTTTAGAGCAAACCGATAAAATCAACAGTAAAATTAATATAACATATGGTATTCAAAGTTCAATTGAGAAAAGAGATTCTAATGGACTTTTAGGAAGTAACGAGTTTTTTTTAGAGGATGTCATATCATGGCAACAAAGTGATGATTTTATTATAGATAAAAGACTTATAAAAAATCAGTTCAAAACAAAATTGGCAGTTAATGTATTTTATCATTTAACTGATTATAGCAAGCTAATAATCGGCTCTAGTAATAGTTTTTCACATATAAAGGTTGATTCTGAACAATTTCAAGCACTGGAATTAAATGACATCTTGCTAGACCAAGTGTTTCAAAGTAACTACACAAATGAGACTTATACATCAGATAATGGACTGTCTTATTTTTACAAGAAAAGTAAAATAGATGTATTAGTTGGCTTTTCCACTTTTTTTTACTCTAATAGTTTTGATCGAGATGTGAAAAATACTGTTTCGAAAGGTATGATTTTACCTAAAGCCGAGCTGGTTTACAATCCTAACACAAAAAATGAGTTTCAATTTAAATACCGTCAGCAAATACGTTTACCATCAGATGATCAGTTGGACACTTCTCTAAGAGTACAAAATTACTATTCCATAACTCAAGGGGATACTAACTTATCTAATACTCATAATCATATTTTTCAATTAAGATATTCCAATATTAATTTGCTTAAAAGCTATTCTTTTTCAAGTAATAACTCCTATGAAATAGAAGATCAAGGCTTTAATACAAAAATAGATCTAGAAGAAATCAATCAAATCAATCAGTACTTTTTACAGCGTAATTCTGCGCGGTACTTTAATTCAAATAATAATTTCACTTACATTTTAGATAAGGTTGAATTTGGAAATAATATTAAATTTAGATGGAATGAGAGAAATATATCTATAAATGATCGTTTTTCAAAAGCCATTTCTAGAACCTATCAATATTCTCCATATTTAAGAACAACCTTTAAAAGTTTTCCAAATTTTAATCTCTCAGTTGCTTGGTCTAAAAACACGCTTGAAATAGAAAATGAAACAAATATATTTAATGCTAGATCAGTTAATTTTAAAGTAGATCATAACTTGTTAAAACATTATTATGTAAAATACTCAATCAATTATGTCACTCTTGACAGCCGTAAGACTTTAAATAATCAGAACTTTGAATTCAGATACACTAATAAATTAAAAACTATGGATATTAGTTTATTGGCTATTAACTTCCTTCAATCTGGTACAAATAATAGAATACTACAAGATTCTTTTACTAGAACCGAAATACTCAATAATATCATGCCTAGAAGGTTAATTCTAGGTATCAAATACTTTTTCTAAATATTTCTACACGTTATAATTGATCTTTGAAATTACCATAAGGACTATTTATTTTGCTATTCTTTAAATGCCATTAATTCTTGTGGTAATTACATATCCGTTATATTTGTTTTTAATCCATTTTGAATATTGTAAGATGACTATAGACCAAATTAACTTTGAGAATAAAAAGGCTTTAATACGAGTAGATTTTAATGTTCCACTAGACGAAGACTTTAATGTAACTGATGCGAATAGAATTGAGGCCGCAAAAGACACCATTATTTATGTTTTAGAACAGGGTGGTTCAGTGATTTTAATGTCGCATTTAGGTCGTCCTAAGAATAGAGAAGAAGAGTTTTCACTGCGTCATGTAGTAGAGAAGGCCAGTGATATTTTAGGAGTACAGGTAAAGTTTGTAGAAGATTGTAAAGGAGAGCTGGCTCAAAAGGCAGCGCAAGATCTGGAACCAGGCGAGGTGCTTTTATTAGAGAATCTTAGATATTATAGTGAAGAGACTGCTGGAAATACCGCTTTCGCGAAAGCGCTATCACAACTAGGCGATGTCTATATCAATGATGCTTTTGGTACTGCTCACAGAGCCCATGCGAGTACGGCAATAATTGCCCAATTCTTTAAAGAAAAATGTTTTGGTATGCTCATGAATCGGGAGATCCAAAGCCTCGATAAAGTTTTGAAAACTCCAGAAAGACCATTGGTAGCGATTTTAGGTGGCGCAAAGGTGTCCTCTAAAATCACCGTCATCGAGAACATATTAACTAAAGTAGATGACCTGATCATTGCTGGCGGAATGGCTTATACCTTCATCAAAGCTCAAGGAGGAAAAATAGGAGACTCTCTAGTAGAAGACGATAAACAAAAACTAGCACTGGAAATCCTTGCTAAAGCAAAGGAGACTAATACCAATATACATTTACCAGTAGATGTAGTTATTGCCAATTCTTTTTCAGAATTGGCATCCATTGATACATCTGCGATCAATGAAATTCCAGATGGCTGGATGGGTCTTGATATAGGTGAAAAATCTCGTCAGGAGTTCCACAACATACTCCAAGGTGCCAAAACTATTCTTTGGAATGGTCCAGCAGGAGTATTTGAAATGGAACCTTTTGCAAAAGGAACGATTGCTTTAGGTACATCTGTCGCGATGGCAACAAAAAACGGTGCCTTCTCGTTAGTAGGTGGTGGTGATTCTGTAGCTGCAGTAAAACAGTTTGGTTTTGAGGATCAAGTAAGCTATGTGTCTACCGGTGGTGGCGCGATGCTAGAAATGCTGGAAGGAAAAGAACTTCCTGGTATTGCGGCAATGAAGAAGTAGTTATTCCTCTTAAATTCTAAAAAACGTACATGATTAAATATGCTTTGTTTCTAATCGTTGTCTCTTTTTGCCTTCTACCGCTATCAGCGCAAGTAAAGAACGACCCTACAAGAACTCTAGAACAAGTACTTGTTGATAAAGAGCTTGAAAAGCAGCAAGCTGAAAAGGATTCGCTAGAATTAGGAATAAAGGTAGTCATAGAAATACCTGTTCAAGAAATAGCAGTGGATACCGCGGTGACTGGAGCGCCTTTAAAGCTATATCCAGAGGCAGACGATTTTGACGAGAACCTACTTAATGAACTGTATAACAATGACTTATATGATTATATGTATAAGGAATTGGTGCAAATGGATTATAGTGAAACCGTAAAACAAACACTTCCTACAGACACGCTTAAAGCAAGGCTAGCGGCCATCAATGAAACCACCCCTTTTCAGATAGATTACAATCCAGTACTGGAAAAGCTTATCAATAAAAAGCTTAGTTATCAACGCGTATATATGGAGCGCTTGATGACTTTGAGTGATTATTATTTCCCATTATTTGAACCGTATCTGGATCAGTACGATATCCCCTTGGAGATGAAATACCTGGCCGTTGTAGAAAGTGCTCTAGACTCGCGTATCAAGAGTCGGGTAGGAGCGACAGGATTGTGGCAATTTATGTTTACCACAGGTCGTAGTTTTGATCTGGAAGTGAATTCTTATGTAGATGAGCGCATGGATCCTATAAAATCTACTCAAGCCGCCTGTAAATTTATGCGCAGTTTGTACAATATCTATGGGGATTGGGACTTGGTCTTGGCAGCCTATAATTCAGGTCCAGGAAATGTGAATAAAGCCATACGCCGCAGCGGTGGGTATAAAAATTACTGGAACATCAGGCCGTATCTTCCACGAGAAACGGCTGGTTATGTGCCTGCTTTTCAGGCGATGATGTATTTGTTTAAATACGCACCAGAGCACGGGTTTCAGCCACAACAGACCTTATATAAAACAATTGCTACCGACACGATCAGTGTTAAAAGAATGATTTCTTTAGAACACGTGGCTCAGTTTACCGATCAGGATCTGGAAGTGATCCAATTTCATAACCCCTCTTATAAATTGGATATCATCCCGGTAGTAGAGGGCAAAACTTATAATTTGAGATTACCTATAAGAGACGCGGCAAAATTTGTTAGTAATGAGGAGGCTGTGTACGCTTTCGCGAAAGCGGAATTTGAAAAAATAGAAAAACCAATACCAGAACTTCTCAAAGCAGAAAGCCGAACGGTATACCGAGTTAAAAGTGGAGATTACCTAGGTAAAATAGCCAACAGATATGGTGTGAGGGTGAGCGAAATCAAGCGATGGAACAGCTTGAGAAGTAATAATTTGCGCATTGGACAAAGGCTGTACATCCACTCTAGGAACCCGGTAATCACCTCGAGTTCACTACCTACTGATACACCGTCTTCTTACCAAGTAAAAAGTGGTGATAGCTTATGGAAAATAGCCAATAAATATGGCATATCTATTGCTAGTATACGCAAAATGAATCCTACCACGTCAGAGGACCTCAAAATAGGGGTCACTTTAAAACTAAAGTAACATGAATAAATTATACCTAATTCTCACCATATCTCTGGCTTTTATAAGTTGCAATGATCAAGCAATTGTTGTTCAAGATAGCGCGGGAAGACTTAACGATATCCTAGTAGTTATAGAAAATAACGATTGGGATGGACCCCTAGGAGATTCGATTAGAAAGGAGTTTGCGAGGCCATTAGACGGTATCGTGAGAGAAGAGCCCATATTTACATTAAATCATGTAAAACCTACGGCATTTAAAGGAATGCTTAAAAAGTCACGTAATTATTTGCTCTTAAAACAATCAGATAGCAGCGGGGTGAGTGTTAAGAAAGACGTGTATGCAAACCCTCAGTTGGGAATTATAGTAAGAGGTCAAAATAAGAAAGAAATCGCTCAGGTGATCTCAGAAAATGCTGATAACATGATTGCCCTTTTCAATCAAGGAGAAGTAGAGCGCAAGCAATACCTCATGGATAAAGTCGCCTTGAATACCGATAGGTTGACAGAGCGTTTTGGCTTTGAAATCATTGTACCTCGAGCGTATCATTTTGCTACTTATAACGGAGAAATAGACAATAATTTTTTCTGGTTGCGAAGAAGTATTAATGAAGGTACTATGGACTTGATGATTTATGAAGTAGATCGCAACAGAATTAAGCGCAGTGATAGTACGGTAATGGATATTGTAAAGGTGAGGGATTCTATAGGAGCAGTTAAAATCTTAACAGATGGTGGCCCATTCCAGACAGAGCCTGCTTTTTCACCCTATCTAAATGAAAGTCAGATCGATGGAAATTTTGCCTTTGAAACCAAGGGAACTTGGGAAGTAAAAAACATGTTTATGGCAGGACCATTTGTCAACTATGCGATTTACAATAAAGAAAAAGACAACTGGTTGATCATAGAAGGATATGTAAGTGCCCCGAGCAGTAAGCAGCGCAATTACTTATTTGAAATAGAAGCTATTTTGAAAAGTGTGAAGTTTGTAGATAAAGAGGAAGGCTAACATCAGTTTGTAACAACAAAAAATCCGCATCATTTCAAAATGATGCGGATTTTTTGTTTCTAGTGCCTTTAACTAGTTGTTCAGATTTTTAGAATCCTCTTTTTTATGATCGTCCTCTTTCGAGGCTTCTTTAAATTCTTTGATTCCGCCGCCTAGACCGCGCATCAATTCTGGTATTTTCTTACCTCCGAAAATAAGAAGAATCACTACTACAATTAGTATGATACTCCATAAGCCTGGCATTGCCAAAAAGAAATTTGCTATCATGATTTCAGTTTTAATAGAGCACAAAGATACAACAAGCCGCAAAACAAGACCTATTAAGGCTGTTAATCTTTAAAACTAAAAAAATACAACTTGAACCTGAATATGAACTCGAACTTGAACTTGAACTTGAAAAACGATGTTGTTATGGAGCTGATTAATTAGAAATAAGTGAAGATGCAACCCGTATCTAGAGAAGTCCTTTTCGCAGGAAAGGATTAAGGACAAGGCATGGTAAAATCAAAACTTAATAATCAATTCATTATTTGCCTTATAAGCTCAAAAAATTTATTTTCCCACATCCCACATCCCACATCCCACATCCCACATCCCACATCCCACATCCCACATCCCACATCCCACATCCCACATCCCACATCCCAACTAATCTAGGAGCATTCTTTACCCCTAATAAAGGATTACCTCATTGGACCTACCTCATACCTATAAAAACTAATTATATTTGTTACACGGTATAAAAACATGGCAAAAAAGAAAAAAAAGAACCAAAAAAATAAATGGACACACCATTACCGAATGGTGGTGCTTAATGACGATACTTTTGAAGAACGTTTCAGTCTTAAATTAAACAGGCTCAACGTATTTATAGTAACCCTGATAAGCGCTGTTTTATTGATAGGAGTAACCACAATTCTTATTGCATTTACACCTATACGAGAATTCATCCCTGGATATGCTGATGTAACTACGAAGAAAAACTCCTTACAACTTATTAGGGAAACCGATTCTATAAAACAAGTATTGCGCTCTAATGAAGAGTTTTATGGTCGTATTAAAATGCTGCTCAATGGTGACATTACTTCTGAAGAATACGAGCGTATTGACAGCATCGCAAAAGTAGAAACGGATCTAGAAATCACCAACCTTACCCCCATCAAGGAAGACAGTCTTTTAAGAGAAGAAGTGGCACAAGAAGACCGCTACAGTGTCATTGCCGGAGCAAAGGCCAAAACGAACTTTGTCTTCTTCCCACCAGTAAAAGGTATTATTTCTGGAGACTACGATGCAGAGATCAAACACTATGCAGTAGACGTGGCAGCAACTACAGGCACCCCTATAAAAGCCGCTGCTGATGGGACGGTAGTGTTTGCTAGCTGGAGTGCAGAAACTGGTTACACCATGCTTATAGAGCATGCTTATGGTTTAATTACGGTTTATAAGCACGCTGGAAGTCTTCTTAAAGAGCAAAACGATCAGGTACTCGCAGGAGAGGTGATCGCTAGCGTTGGAAATACGGGAGAACTGACCACAGGGCCTCACCTGCATTTTGAAATTTGGAGCGATGGGTATCCGCTAGATCCTACTAACTTTATCAATTTTGAATAAATGTCGTTAAAGTCACTCGGCGCAAAGATTTTTGCCGCAATAACTGATAGAAAAACTAAAAAATGGGCTACAGATCCGGTAGGCTCACAGGATAAGGTTTTTAAAAATTTATTAAAGACTGCTGCGGGTACCGCTTTCGCGAAAGCGCACTCCTTTTCCAGCATCCAAACCCATAAAGATTTTATACAACAGGTTCCAGTAAGAGATTACGAGCAGTTACGCCCGTTTATAGACCGAGTAGTCGCCGGAGAAAGTGATATTTTATGGCCAGGAAAGCCCCTTTACTTTGCCAAAACCTCTGGAACCACCAGTGGTGCAAAATACATTCCCCTTACCAAGGAGTCCATGCCTGAGCATATCAAGGCAGCTCGCAATGCCATATTGAGTTACATTCATGAGACTGGTAAAGCAAAGTTTGTGGATGCTAAGATGATTTTTCTTCAAGGAAGTCCAGAAATGCAGTCTAAAAATGGCATACAACTCGGCAGATTGAGCGGTATTGTTGCACATTATGTGCCTAATTACCTACAGAAAAACAGATTGCCCTCTATGAAAACCAATTGCATAGATGATTGGGAAACAAAAGTAGAGGCTGTTATCGATGAAACTTTATCAGAAAAAATGAGCGTAATTTCTGGAATTCCGAGTTGGGTGCAAATGTATTTTGAGCGCATCGTACAACGTACAGGTAAAAAAGTAGGCGAGGTTTTTCCAGACTTTAATTTATTTATTTATGGAGGGGTTAATTTTGAACCTTACCGCGCTAAATTTAATCAACTCATAGGCCGTCAAGTAGACAGTATAGAGTTATTCCCTGCAAGTGAGGGGTTCTTTGCTTATCAAGATAAGCAAAAGGAGAAAGGAATGTTATTGCTACTGGATGCAGGTATTTTTTATGAATTCATTCCTGCAAATCAGTTCCATGAGGAACACCCGCCTCGATTAACTATAGGAGAAGTTGAAATAGGAATCAATTATGTCATGATTATTTCTACTAACGCGGGATTGTGGGCCTACAACATAGGTGACACTATTGCTTTTACCAGTACAAGTCCTTATAAAATAGTGGTGACTGGTCGCATCAAACATTACATCAGTGCGAGCGGTGAGCATGTTATAGGCAAAGAGGTAGAAGAAGCTATGAAATCTGCATCTACTCAATTAGGTATTGTCATCAATGAGTTCACCGTAGCCCCCCAATTGAGTCCTGAAAGCGATGCGCTTCCTTACCACGAGTGGTTTGTGGAATTTGGCTCTACTGCTGACTTAGACCTGCCTCAGTTATCTCAAGTTTTGGACCTCAAAATGAGGGAACAAAACTCCTATTACGACGATTTAATTACTGGAAAAATACTTCAACCTTTAAAAGTAACTCCTGTACCAGAAAACGGTTTCAAGGATTATATGAAAATCATTGGCAAACTAGGAGGGCAGAATAAACTCCCAAGACTGTCAAACGACCGGAAAATAGCTCAGGTACTAGAGAAGATCATCCAGCAAAAGTCTTGATTTATTATTCCTATAGTTCTAATTGATCTTATTGTGAATGAATAGGTGCTTTTCCTGGTAGTATGAAGGCTGCTGCTGTTGTAGCGGCCATGTTATCAGAACACCTTTTTAACAACCTCAAGGATATCACATTAGAATACGTCAAAGAGCATTATATAAAGGAGGTTGTTTTTTTAAAGAACCGATCAGTAAAAATAAAAAGTTGTTAAAGCAATTTTGTCAAGAAGGAGGTAAAGCTTTTGTGTACCGCTTAAATTTTCAAGTAGGGAAGAATGAAAAATACGTAGTTGAATATGAATTGGGTTCTGTTTATGGCATCATGCATGCTGATGACTGGAACTTTAAAGCAAATTAACAAGTGATTAAAATCACCTTTTTAGTAAATCCTATTTCTGGTAAAAACGGAAATAAATTAGAGTTCAAGCAAATTAATACTTTCTTTGATCAAGATCAGTATGAAATTGAAATACGCTATTCTTCTTCTAAAAGCGATTTAGAAAAATTGACAAAAGAGTGTATTGATAATGGGTGCGATATTATTGTTGCTTCTGGAGGGGATGGTACGGTAAATACCATTGCAAAATTCCTTATCCATTCAAGTATTAGATTGGCCATACTTCCTAGAGGGTCAGGCAATGGTCTCGCAAGTCATTTGGGGTTGTCAAAATCTATAAAACAACTCTGCTTTTCTATAAAGCGGGCTGAGACCATTCACATAGACTGTGGAGAAGTAAATGGAACTTATTTTTTCTCCAACTTTGCTCTAGGCTTCCCAGCTGATGTGATACACCGATACAACAAGGATACTAAAAGAGGTTTTTCTACTTATGTGATGCACAGTCTGAAATCTTTTTTTAGTAAAAAGAAAGATCTGATTATGCTAGAAAGCTCAGATAAACCCAAATTTTGTGTGCTGGTTTCCAATACCAAATATTTAGGCTATAACGTATCCCTTACTCCTAAGGCAGAGATCAATAACGGATTGTTAGATATGGTTTTTGCACATTCAAGAGTAGGCCTTGTTTTAAAAATGGGAGCTTCTGTTTTTTTTAAGAGTAATTTTGCCAATTCAGTTAGTGAAGTTGTATTAAGAAGCAATGACAGTTGTCCAGCGCAGCTCGATGGAGAACCTGTGGTACTAAAATCTCCATTTCATATTACAGTGAAGAAAAAATGTCTTAAAATTATTATCTAGCCCCTATCTAAATGAATAAGAATCTTTCTTAAGAGGATTCTACAAAGATGTATCTTTGCTACGAAAGAATATTTATGCCTATAATAAATGTAGAGCCACGTACCAGAGCTCAAGAAAGCACTAATGCCATAGAGCGCATGTACATCACCATGCGACATCTTTTTAATAGAGGCTTTTACAAACCTATGGGAGTGAGTGGTGCATCTTTAAGAGAATCCCTACTCACATTAAGACCAGAAATCTACGGTTCCATTGCTGAAGATAAGATAGAATTAAACGGGTTGCTTTACGTCATGGACCGACTTCCAGTGGGAATAGAAGAATGTACTTACATCAACCTTACCAGTAATGAAGGTTATGAAAGATCTCATTTTAAGGCGATAATTCCTAAAAAAAGAAGACGAAATTGCTACCGTATTGATGAGCAGCAAATGAATGTCGAAGTGACTCGAGGAAGGTCTGAAATTTATGATATTTTAACACACCTTACTTTTTTGATGATCGAATCTCATAAAATCATGAAACAAGTGATCGTCGGGGATAACGGAAGTACCACAAGAGATTGGAAAAGTCTAGAAACAGCTGTTTTAAAGAAAAAACTCACCCAAGAAGAGAAAGAAGTTGCTATTACTCATGTAGCAAATATTCTAGGGCGCACCTTTGATGAGGTAACTTCTGTTTATGCAGACTTTGCTACCGAAGGAAATCCTAATAGATTTTTAAGCATCATTTACCATTTGGGCAAACTTGCAAAACAAGAAGTTCTCGATGAAGAAAAACGTCTTGTGACCTTTTCTCCAGTATTAAGAGAACGATTAGGTCATCACATTCACGGTGATGCCTGGGCATTGCGAATTAAAAAACATTTGGTAGAAAAAGGACTTTTTGAAAGACCCTTGCATATTATTAGCGCTAACCTTCACAGTGTTATGAATTCACTGTATGGCCCTGTAGCTTTGACCTCCCAAATGGCAAAGAAAAGCCGGATGCAAATCTTTGCAGATTTAAGCAACGATAGCGGGAAGAAAAACCGAGACTTGATCAAGAAACATGCGCTATCCAATGGAATGACCGAGCTTAATGATAAAAGTGGAACCAATATAGATGTACAGATTTTTGATCTCGCAGCTTGTGTATTTGAAAAAGTAGACTTTTGTGATGTGCGCTTTCGCGAAAGCGAGAACGATGCAAAACCCGTGCTTATCGTGATGGATTATGCTTTTGGAGAACAGGCTTATGAAACCATGGACGAGTTGCTCAAGCCTTTTAAAGATGAGCAAGGAAAAGAACAGCAAATGAATGTTCAATCCATCAACATTATGGGTAAAGCAGGTATTCTGGAAGGCGATAAAGGTGATATCATGGTGCCAGATGCACACGTTTTTGAAGGAACAGCAGATAATTATCCTTTTAAAAATAGACTTTCTAAAAAAGATCTCGAGAGCGATGACATCAAAGTTGTTACGGGCTCTATGGTGACTGTTTTAGGGACTTCCTTACAAAATAAAGATTTATTAGATTTTTTCTATAATTCTAGTTGGAAAGTTATAGGTCTAGAAATGGAAGGAGCCCATTATCAAAAAGCCATACAGGCAGCATCTCGAGTAAGGCGTAGCATACGTAAAAAAGTAAAAGTTCGGTACGCCTATTATGCAAGTGACAACCCATTAAAAACAGGACACACGCTGGCAAGTGGTGGTTTGGGATTGATAGGGGTGAAGCCTGTTTATGTGATTACCGAAAAAATATTAGAACAAATTATAGAAAGTAGTATCAAAGCAGTACCGCAACAGGAGGAAGAAAAAGAGTAATAATTTTACTGAAAACCAAACGTTTAAACAATTCATAGACTTCAATTATATTTGAAGACTTGAAAAAACTATAGCTTCATGGATAACCAACCCAACAACAACCAAGAACAAGAGGTAGATTTAGTACCTGTCTTTGTATGGATCAGCAATGGATTTAAGAATCTGTTTAGTGCCATTAGTGGATTCTTTAAAGGAATTGCCCACTTCCTTATTTTGTTTTTAATTTTTATAAAAAACAACATCATTTTGTTAGGGATTCTATTGGTTATAGGAGGAGGACTTGGGATGTATACCAGTAGAGAAAGTAAAAAGAACTTTACGGCACAGTTAAGAGTACAACCTAATTTCGAAAGCGCCGGACAATTAATTTCTAATCTCGAATACTACAACTCCTTAGTAGATCAAGAAGATTTCACAACTCTCGGTAAAGAATTGAACATTTCTACAGCAGAAGCAAGCCAACTTAAAAGTTTTGAGATAGAAGCCGATTTTAACGATACAGAGCTTCTTAAGGAATACGATTATATGGCGCGCCGTGCAGACACTATTGCGCTAGAAAACTATACTTTTGAAGGCTTTAAAGAGGCAAAAAGAGCTATTGATTACCAGTTTTATAAAGTAGAAATAGTTTCTGAGGAACGAGCAGCTTTAGAAAAAGCAGCTTCAGCAGCGGTTCAAGTAGAGGACAACCCGTTGATCAAGGCACAACGCCTAGCTAGTAAGGAAACCACAGCCTTTAACCTTAGCAATATGGAGTATCAGTTGCATGAACTGGATTCTTTAATTAAGGCATTTCAAGTGTCCATTAAAAATACCGATTCTAATACCTCTCAAGCAACTAGCGTGTTTGTTAATGGGCAAAATAAAACAGAGGTGTTTAAAGAGTTGTTTGACGAAAAATCTAGAATCTTCTTTAACTTGGAAAATGAACGAGAAAAAAAATACAGTTACGAAAACACTGTAAATATCGTTTCTTATTTTGTTAAAAAAGGAGTGATAGAGAAAAAGCACCTGACGCTTACTTACGCTTTGATATTTTTTGGCTTAGGTCTTCTTATAGCATTGATACCAGTGGTTTTGCGATTTTTAAATAACTATCAAAAAGGAGTTTTTAAGTGAATATAATTGATACACCACTTCTGGACTGTAAAATTATTGAACCTGTTGTTTTTAAAGATGCTCGAGGTAAATTTTGTATTGCTTTTGACCGTATCGCTTTCGCGAAAGCATTACCTCAACAAGAACCTTTTATTACTATAAATGAAAGCACGTCAACTTACGGCGTTTTAAGGGGGTTACACGCACAAAAAGGAGCCGCAGCACAAACAAAGCTGGTGAGGTGCATACAAGGCCATATACTAGACGTTGCAGTTGATTTTAGACCAGAATCACCTACTTATTTAAAACATTTTACTATAGAATTATCAGGAGATAACCACAAACAGCTTCTTGTTCCTAGAGGCTTTTTACACGGTTTTTCCGTACTTTCCAAAACGGCTATAGTAAATTATCAGATAGACAATGCCTACCAGCCAGAAATGGAAGTGGGCTTGAGGTACGATGACCCAACATTAAACATAGACTGGCAACTCCCTAAAGAAGATATGATCCTTTCTGAAAGGGATGAGAAATTGGGCTTCCTCAAATAACTATTAAATCTTATCGTATTGAAAATTCTTATTACTGGTGCTAATGGCATGTTGGGAACTGCGATAAAAGCAGCCTTGTTAGAACAAGAACTCTTCTGTTTTTCTAGTAAGGAATTGGATATAAGCTGTAGTTTTCAATTGGATCAAAAGGTCAAAAATATACGACCAGATTATATTATCAACTGCGCGGCCTACACAGCGGTGGACGCAGCAGAGACCGTGCAAGAAAAAGCTTTTAAAATAAACGCACTTGCTGTTCAAAAAATGGCGCAAATCTCAAAACAATACAACGCCACATTCATACATTTTTCTACAGACTATGTTTTTAAAGGTGATGCTGCAACACCCTACGAGACGGATCAAGAAACAGATCCTATAAATGTGTATGGCGCGAGTAAACTTGCAGGAGAAAAGGCTATTACTCAAATAGATGGCAAACATTATATTTTTAGAATTTCTTGGCTGTATGCACCACACGGTAACAATTTTTTTAAATGGGTTGCAGGGACAGACATTAAGGAATTGAAAATAGTAGATTCTCAAACCGGTTCTCCTACCAGTGCGCTAGAGGTAGCTGCTTTTATACATCACGTCCTTAAAAACGATCCCAAAGCTTATGGAACCTATCATTTTACCAATCAAGGAGCGTGGACCTGGTTTGATTTTGCACAAGCGATTAATACAAAACTAAGTCTTGACAAAAAAATAAACCCAGTTTCAGAGTTTAAAACCGCCGCAAAACGACCCGTTTATAGTGTGATGAATTGTGATAAAACAGCAAGTGTTTTTGATTATCAGATTCCTTCTATTGAAGAAGGCTTGGATGAGGTGGCTTCACATTACCTCCTCCAGTCATAGGTTTTAAAAAAGAGATCACAGAGTTCCTAATCACAATCTTTAAAAAAACGACTCCAAAACCTTATTTTTACAGTATTACACAAAAAAATATGTCTGTACAGCAACATAAAGTAGCATTAATTACTGGAGTAACCGGTCAAGACGGCGCTTATTTAAGCGAGTTTTTATTAAAAAAGGGATATATAGTTCACGGTATCAAACGCCGAGCCTCTTTATTTAACACAGATCGTATTGATCATTTGTATCAAGATCCGCATGATAGAGATGTAAAGTTCAAATTGCATTATGGGGACCTTACAGATACGACTAACCTTACCAGAATCATCAAAGAAACACAGCCAGATGAGATTTATAACCTCGCAGCCATGTCACATGTACAAGTTTCTTTTGAAATGCCTGAATACACCGCAAATGCAGATGGTATAGGAGCGCTGCGCATTCTAGAATCAGTACGTATACTTGGTTTGGAAAAGAAAACTAAAATCTATCAAGCATCTACCTCAGAATTGTATGGTAAGGTGCAAGAAATACCACAATCAGAAACTACGCCATTTTACCCGCGTAGTCCTTATGCCGTAGCAAAAATGTATGCGTATTGGGCAACGGTAAATTACCGGGAAGCTTATGGTATGTTTGCTTGTAACGGAATTCTTTTTAACCATGAATCTCCAGTACGTGGAGAGACCTTTGTAACTCGTAAAATTACTCGTGCGACTTCTAAGATCGTAAAAGGTCTTCAAGACAAAGTCTATTTAGGAAACCTAGATGCCAAAAGAGATTGGGGACACGCCAAAGATTATGTGCGCATGATGTGGATGATCCTACAACACGATGAGCCAGAAGATTGGGTGATCGCTACAGGAACTACGACTAGCGTGAGAGATTTTGTACATATGGCATTTCAGTATGTAGGTATAGGCTTAGAGTTTACAGGCGAAGGCGTGGAGGAAAAAGGAACAATAAAATCTTGCTCCAATCCAGACTACCAATTAGAAATAGGTAAAGAAGTCGTAGCCGTAGACCCGCGATACTTCCGTCCTACAGAGGTAGATTTATTGATAGGAGATCCTACAAAAGCCAAAGAAAAATTAGGTTGGGTTCCAGAAATTGCATTGCAAGAACTTGTGAATGACATGATGCAAAGTGATTTACAACTCATGTCCCGTGAGGAATATTTGAAAAAAGGCGGTTACCGCATCAATAACTATTTTGAATAAGCCTGGCCCTTTCCATGGGAACTTGAATTTGAACTTGAACTTGAACTCGAAAATTGAAATAGTTCTTAATGGAGTAATTAGAAAATAAATAGCTCTAATATAAGATGAAAGCAATAAGCAATCGAGAAGAGGTCCTTTCCTTTGGAAAGGATTTAGGATAGGCTAAGAGGCTTTTGAATAAAGAATATCGATTATAGAAGTTGTGATTGAAAAACAAACAACTCCTTCCCTTGAGGGAAGGTTGGGATGGGTGTTTTATAAGAAAACAGCTTTAATTTAAGATGAAAGCAATAAACAATCTAGAAGTGGTCTTTTCCTCTGGAAAGGATTTAGGATAGGCTAAAAGGCTTTTGAATAAAGAATATCGATTAAGGAATATGGAATATAGAAGTTCATTCCAAAGAGAAGTACTTAGGATTGGAAAAGTTATTATAAAGGACATATAAATATTAATCATTAAGTAAAAAGTCCTCTCCGCTGGAGAGGATTTAGGTGAGGCAAATGGAAAAATCTTCAAAAATATATATCGCTGGACATCGTGGTCTAGTAGGAAGCGCTATTGTGACGGAGCTAAAAGACTTAGGATATACTAATTTCGTTTTAAGAACTCACAAGGAATTAGACCTTACCAACCAACAAGCCACAGCCCATTTTTTTGCTACTGAAAAGCCAGAATATGTATTTCTTGCAGCAGCTAGTGTAGGAGGTATTGTAGCAAACAACACCTTTAGAGCCGACTTTATTTATAAAAACTTGATGATTCAGAACAATGTGATACATCAGAGTTATTTGAATGGGGTAAAGAAATTATTGTTCTTAGGAAGCACCTGTATTTATCCTAAAATGGCGCCACAACCTATGCCAGAAGACAGTTTGCTGACCGGGCCTTTAGAATATACCAACGAACCTTATGCGATTGCAAAAATTGCGGGTATCAAGATGTGTGAAAGCTATAATTTGCAATACGGCACTAACTTCATTTCGGTGATGCCTACAAATTTGTATGGTCCTAATGATAATTTTGATTTACAAAAATCTCATGTATTACCGGCATTGATTCGTAAAATGCATTTAGGCAAATTGTTGATGCAAGGCAAAGAGCAAGCTTTATGTGAGGAGTTAGGTGTGGACTATAAAATCGCGCTCCGTACTGAGCTTGTCGAAGTGAAAGCAGAATTACATAAAAACGGCATCACAGAAAACAGTATTTCTTTATGGGGAACAGGAACTCCTAAGCGGGAGTTTTTATGGTCCCATGATATGGCCAAAGCTTGTGTTTACTTAATGGAAAACAAGGACTTTGAAGATGTAAAAGGAACCGATAAAGACATTAGTAACACCCACTTAAACATAGGGACTGGAGAAGATATTGCTATTAAAGATTTGGCAGCGCTGATCAAAAAAACAGTAGGTTATCAAGGCAATCTCGATTGGGATGCTTCCAAACCAGACGGTACCCCACGCAAACTTACAGATGTATCCAAGCTCCATGAACTGGGTTGGAAACACGAGGTGGCGCTAGAAAAAGGAGTGGAGATGATGTATGAGGCTTATTTGAATTCACAAGCGCACTAAAATGGCTATTTTAGCGTTGGTCAAAGTAACCCAACCAAAAAATGAGTAAGCTTTCTAAAAAATTTTCTGGAGAAGAAAAAACTGTGGCTAAAAACTATGGGGCGCTTACTATTCTTCAAGCACTTAATTATTTACTCCCGTTTTTGATTATCCCTTTTTTGGAGCGTCAATTAGGACTTGAAAAATTTGGTCTTATAATGCTTGCACAATACCTCATGGCTTTTTGTATAGCAGCTGCAGACTTTGGTTTTAGCACTACTGCAACCAGAGAAATTAGTTTGATACGAGAGAAGAAAGGCGATTATTCTACTGTTTATTTTAAAGTGTTTTGGGCTCGAATCATTTTATTATTCTTGGTGTTCTTATTATTGTGTTTGTTTGTGTTTAGTATAGAAAGGTTTAGGATAGAATGGCCCATCTATTTATTGAGCTATGGAATTGTCATAGGCCAAACTATTTTAGGAGATTGGTTTTTTCAAGGTATTGAGAGAATGCAGCTTCTTACTATTATTAACGCTTTTGCAAAAATACTCTTTACAATTCTTCTCTTTGTTTTTATTTCTAGTCCTTCGGACTATATGTACGTTCCTATTTTCAATTCTATAGGTTTTTTGGTTGCTGGAATTATTATGTTTACGTTGAGCCTAAAATACGTGAATTGGCAGTGGCCTAATTTTAAAGATTCAAAAGAGTTGTATCAGCAAAGTTTTCAAATTTTTATCTCTGATGTTTCTTCACAACTAACTTTTGCAGCAAACGGACTTGTATTAGGGTTGTTTGCTGGGGACTCTGTAGTAGGTGTTTTTGGTGCATTTGATCGATTAATGATTGCTGCAAAAAAGATGTATTTACCTTTTTATCAGGCGATGTACCCTTACATGTCTAGAAAAAGTAAATCAGAAAAAATCAAGATGATGAATAAGCTTATACCAGCTGTTGCTTCTGTAGGTTTTATTGGCTTATTAGGAATTGTGTTTTTGGGAAAATGGGTGGTAGATTTACTGTTTAAAGATCCTGAAATTTATCTCAATGCAAATTTGTTACAATGGATGGGACTCATCGCTTTATTTACTGGATTAAATCTTTTATTTACAAATCTGTACGCACCATCTAGAAAATTGTTTAAACAAAGAATGAATGTCATGATTGCGGGTACTGTATTCAATTTAATTTTAGCATTTTCAATTGTACCTAGCTTAGGTTTAGAAGGTACTGTTATAACAGCTATTACGACAGAGCTTTTGATGCTGCTAGTATCGGTATTTTATTATTACAAAGATTTAAATCAGCTCCAGAAAATATAAAACTAATGTGGAGATTTATGCTCTATCCTAGCCTTAACGCCGCCTAATGATTTTAAGAAATAGTTTCATCTTTTTTTATCTAGTTATACTTGTATTGTTGTTTGCAACATTTGAGGCGACGTTGGAATTATGGTTGGCATTTTTTGGCAATGCCGTATTGCTGAGCTTTATTACTTATTATCACATATTTATTGAGAAAACATTCAGTCCATTTCTTAGTGCTTATATTGTTTTTAGCTTTCTTTTTTTCTTAGTAGCTCCGGTGACTCAAGCAAATGTTTTGGCGCCATTAGAAAATGGAATTTTTGATCATTATTTTCCCTATAAAGAAGAGTTGTTTTTAAAAGCAAATGGTCTTGTTGCTATTTTTCACATATCATTTTTCTTTTTTTATGTAGGCTTAAAAGGCTACATAAAAAAGAAAAAAAATCAAATAGTAGACTACACTCCTAGTACTTCTAGCTGTTTAAGAGATAGTATTCTCCTCATTTTAATATCGGTTATTGTTGTTGTTATCTCCTATCCTTTTATAATTGAAGAACTGGCAAGACCAGAATATATACCCTCCTCATTTTCACCTGGTGCACAGCTTATACAAAAGAAAATATTATTTGTCATTCCTCTTGCGGGAATAGTGCTGTGTAAATATTTGTTTGACCGCAAAGGAATCTCGACTCAAACATGGGTCATCAATCTTGCCTTAACTGGAGTATTGTTGATATTACTATTGTATTTTAAAAACCCCTTGGTGGAAAAAAGAAACGCGTTAGGACCTATTTACCTATTGCTTATCTTTTTATTTTACCCTAGACTTTTTAATAACAATGTGAAGATGAGCCTTACCTTATTTGTCATCATGATCATTTTCTTTCCACTTGCTCAAATCATTACACATTCTGATTATGGAATTTCAGAGATGATAGAAAACCCCAGTCTTTTCTCTAACGTTATTGATAAGGGGTCTCTTAGTAAGGGGTTTATGTCTTTAAACTACGATGCCTTTTGTAATATGGGAATAGTAATTGAAATCGTTGAAAAAGATGGTTTTTTCTATGGTTTTCAATTGCTTAGTGCCTTGTTATTTTTTATTCCTAGAGGACTCTGGGAAGGAAAACCAGATGCTTCAGGAAAGATCGTAGGTGATCACCTTATTGAAAATTATGAGTATTACTTTGCTAATCTTTCTAACCCATTGGTAACAGAAGGGTATATGAACTTTGGTCTTTTAGGGGTTGTTTTCATGGCTTTGATGCTGGCGTGTTCCATGATTTTCTTTTTAACTTGGTTGCGAAGTGCAGATTATCTCAAGAGGGCAGTTGCTTTTTATTTTGCAATGCATTTATTATTCTTGTTACGTGGAGACTTTACCAATGGATATTCTTACTTTATAGGTACGCTAATAGGTCTCTATGTCATACCTAAATTCTTTATCAGAGTATCATCATTCATTTTTGAACAAAAAATATGGGTTTCAAGGAAAAGCTAAAATCTCATTTACCTCAACTGCTTTTTTACATGACTGCAGCTATGTTTCTCATGCCTATGATCCCAAGGGGTGCAAGGCCTGTTTTAATAGGCCTTTATACAATCGCAGCAATTTCTAGTCAAATAATTGACCGAGAGCGTTTTAAATGGAATTACTTTTTACTTAGTTCTAGTCTGTTTTTCTTCTATTTGATCAGCTTATTTTACACCGAAGACTTATCTTATGGGTTCCGTAAGATTTCTACAGGAGCTGCCTTAATTATCTTTCCATTAATTACTGCAAGCATGAGCAAAAGATGCCTGTCCTATGTCCTAGAAAAGCGTTATACCTTAATGTGGTTTTTTATTACAGCCACCTTGATGGTCACTATAGGAGCATTTGTCATATTTAGTCAGCGCTATAGTTTTGACGAGGTAATTTTACATTTTATTAATATCATTAGATCAGACATTTCAGGATGGAAAATTCATCCCATATACCTCAGTATGCACATAGGTGTTGCCATGATATTTTCCTTGTTTTTAGTTCAAAAGGGACTTGATTGGAAAAAACTTATTTTACTTCTTATCATTAATATTGTATTTATAGGATTCCTATTAATAATGATTAAAAAAGGACCTATTATCGCATTAGTTCTTGTTGCTGCATATCTAGTGCTTATGTTTAAAAATAAGAAGTTATACTACGTCTTTGGTCTAGGGGCAATAGGCTTATTATCCGTGATTGTATTTAATCCTAAAGTGAATGAGCGTTTTTCTGAACTGTTACAAGTGCAAGATGCAGATGCCTCTTTAACCAACTCTACTAACATCAGGTATTCCATTTATAAATGCGTTACCAGCGTTATTCCTGATGCTGGTGTTTTCGGTTATGGTATAGGAGACGGAAAAAATCAGCTCATAGATTGCTACAATGAAGACGCAGCGTTTTTAGCCTCCCATCGCTATAATTCTCACAATCAGTTTTTAGGCATCATTTTAAATGTAGGCTATCTAGGATTGTTGTTTTTCACATTATTCCTGCTCTACCACCTTATTAGAGCATTTTATAAAAAGAACTATTTATTTATTGCAATACTTCTTTTCTATTGTATCGTGATGTTCTCAGAAAACATTTTAGAAAGGGAAAACGGAGTGCTTTTCTTTTCTTTTTTTATAAATCTATTTTTAATGTTGGATTATAATTTTGATAAGAAGCGACAAATGTCACCGCCTTTAGATAATTTTAAAACGTCACCTTGAAAAACCTCTACCACATAGCAGAAGATGTTTCTAGAGCTAGCGGCGGAGTGCGAACTGTTGTTAAAGATATTCAAACAGAATTTCCAGACTCTAAAATTCTAACGACCTTAAAAAATCAAGACGACCTCGATATTCAGGAGTTTTCTAAGAAAGGACCTTGGCTGTATTCCAGCAGCTTGAACAAGCATTTAAATAGCTTAAATAACACTTCTGTTTTTCATTTGCATGGGGTGTGGATGCATGCGCAGTATACGGCTGCGAAAATCGCTTCAAAGAAAAATATTCCTTTTGTACTTTCTCCACATGGTATGTTGGAACCTTGGCTTTGGAAGGATGGCACACTGAAAAAAAAGCTGTATTTTAATATGGTTTCTCGTTCCGCTTTCGCGAAAGCGAGATATATTCACGCCATAACACCAGAGGAACAAAAGAACCTGCAAAAGCTATTTCCTAAAACGGAAGTAGTCTGTATTCCCAATGCGATAGAAATAGAAGAGATGCTAGAAAGAAAAGAGCCGCCAAGACCGTATTTCTTGTTCTTAGGACGTATTCACCCTAAGAAAGGTCTAGAATTATTGATCGATGTTTTTGCATCGCTTAAAACGCTTGATTTTGACTTAAAAATTGCAGGTCCTGAAAATGCATATGCATCGCAATTAAAGGAAAAAGTAAAGCAACTTCAGGATTCTAGAATTGAATTTTTAGGAGCCGTACGCGGACTAGAAAAAAAGCAACTCTTTAGAAATGCGCACGTGTTTATTGCACCCAGTTATTCTGAAGTGGTTGGAATGGTAAACCTAGAAGCTGCCATGATGGGAACACCTGTAATTACAACACATCAAACAGGACTTCTAAATGAATGGAGCCATAATGGTGGCAGGCTTATTAATCCTAATTTTGAAGAGTTGCAATCAGTTCTTCAAGAAGTGTCAAAATGGGATTTAAAAAAGCGCGATCTTAATGGGGAACATCTGCGTAATTTCATAATTCAAGAGTATTCGTGGAAAGTCAATAAACCTAAATGGGAAGCTCTTTATACATCTATGAGATGAAAAAACTTTTGTACCTCATTGGTAGCCTGCTGTTTTTAAGTAACTGTTCTAACGAGGAACTGAAAAAATATCAACTTCCGGAAATCACTCCATCGCAAATTCTTGTAACAGCGCTTAACGATTCTCGCAAGATGATAACTGATAACGATAAGTCCTCAAAAACAACTTTATTTAAAATCCAATTTCACGGTCAGTCCATTGTCAAAGGAATCAAAGAAAAACGTATTAAGCAAACCTTAGCAGATGCTGTTCCAGTCATTAATTTTGAAATTATAAACACTGCTCGCAGTGGTCTTCAAGTGCCACAATTATTACCTTTAATGGCAGAAGATATTTATCCGCAACATGCTGATGTACTATTTTTTCATGCCTATGGCGGCACAGAAACCGGTGAATTGGAACAGTTCTTTAAAAACTTAAAAACCCGTTTCACGGGAGAGGTCATTATCTTTAATCATCACTTGTCGTATCCAGAAGATAAAAAACACAATAAAAAGCTAACCGATCTAGAAGATAAAACTTCAATAGAAATGGAAAAATTGGCTGTAAAATATTCTTTTGGTTTTATTGATTTACGTAGTGAGTGGCATAAATTTCTAGAGCTAAATAAGCAAGTGGCGCCTCAAGACTTATTAAGAGATGGTATTCATCCTAATGATGATGGAAAACTACTTTTAGAACATATTTTGATGACCCACTTTATAGCTGCCATACAAACAAGTGAAGAATAGTGAACATTCTATGACAGTGTTCCTGAACTAAAAAATTTATCTTTGATTTTAACAAACCAGTACTATTTGAAAAAATACCAACAACTCGATAAATTCCAATTGCCACAAAACTTCCGTGGGAAAGGAGCAGTTACTGTGCAATTATGGTGGCTGGTTCAAAGCACACTTTTTGCCTGGTCTCCACACTTTATGTACGCCTGGCGCAGGTTTCTACTACGGGCGTTCGGAGCAAAAATTGGTAAAAATGTAATCATAAGACCTACCGTAAGAACACAATTTCCTTGGAAAGTGAGTATAGGTGATCACAGCTGGATAGGAGACGATGTGGTCCTATACAGTCTTGGAGAGATCGAGATCGGTGCCCATGTGGTGATATCTCAAAAATCCTATATCTGCACAGGAACACACGATTCAACAGCGGAAAAATTTGATATCTACGCACATAAGGTCATTATAGAAGATCAGTGCTGGATCGCTACAGATGTTTATGTAGCACCAGGAATAACCATAGGTCGTGGTACATTAGTGGGCGCACGTAGCAGTGTTTTTAAAGATCTTCCAGCAGGAAAAATATGTTTGGGTACTCCTGCTCAAGTTGTTAAAGACCGATAATCTTGAAAGGAAAACACATCACATTCATAGGGCTTAATTATGCTCCAGAAGACACTGCCATAGGATTATATTCTACTCAAATGGTGGAGGCGCTTGTTGATGCTGGTGCAATGGTAAGTGTGGTGACGGCTTTTCCCTATTATCCGCAATGGAACATTGCCCAAGAATACCAGTCCCAACCTAAGTATTTACAAGAAGAATACAACGGTGCAACTCTCTATCGCTATAAACAGTACGTTCCAGAAAACCCTACTTTTTTAAAGCGTATCCTTCATATTCTCAGTTTTACAAAAGGAAGTTGTTTTAATTTGAGAACGATTAAAAAAGCAGACTTGGTGATTTCCATTATCCCATTTACAGCCAGTGCATGGCTTGGTGGCTATCATGCGAGAAAACACAAAGTACCAAGCTGGATTCATATTCAGGACTTTGAATTTGATGCAGCATTGCAATCAGGACTTTCTAGCGGGAGCAAGAAGCTTATTTTTAATTTTCTTTTTAGTTTAGAGCGCAGCATTTTAGGTAAAGCAACTACCATAAGCACCATCAGTCACCAGATGATTGCAAAGCTACAAACCAAGACCAATCAGCCTACTTATTATTTGCCTAATTGGATTGACGCGCATCAAGTAGATCCATCTACGGCAAAGCAACACTCTTATTTACAAGGTGATAAATTCAAGTTGCTGTATAGCGGTAATGTAGGTGATAAGCAAGATTGGGATTATTTTCTCGCTTTCGCGAAAGCGCTACCGCAAGACCTTTACCAAATCATTATTGTAGGTGCAGGAGCAAAATACCAGCAAGTAATGCAAGCTGTAGATCAGGAAAACATCTCGTTTTATGGCCCAGTCCCTTTTGCTGAATTATCTGATCTTTTATGCAGTGCCGATGCACATTTCCTTTTCCAAAAAACTGAGGTGCTCGATACGGTAATGCCTTCTAAATTACTCGGTATGATGGCGAGTGGGAAACCTTCACTAGTTTTAGGTAATCCAGCGAGCGAAGTAAAAACCGTCCTGGAAAATGCAAATGCAGGACTGTATTTCTCACAACCAGATGTATCAACCGCTATAGATCAATTAGAGGCCTGGAGACAAGATCCTGATTTGAGAACATCTATGGGTAAAGAAGCTCGAGAATACGTTTTAAAACATTTTTCGCGCAAAGAAATTTTAAGCAATTGGGTTAGCGAACTTTCTCAACTATTAAACAGCTAGCTTTTGAAACTTCCCCCTCTAGGGAAATGTCTCAAGACAAAGGGGCCTAAAAATCTTTTTTTAAATTTAAGCTTAGATTTAAGTTTAGATTTACTTTCCCTTTTATTTTTAGTTTTATATTTATTCATGGATGAACAAGAACTCCTTTCTCTTCTGGCACTTAAAAAAGCACCGCTTATAGGAGATATTATGGCCAAAAAGCTCATTCGTACTTTTGGAAGTGCAGCGGGTGTTTTTGAATATCAGTATCGTGATATCGCATCCATAGAAGGAATTGGAGAGAAGAAGGCTCAGTTTATAAGAAACAAAAATGGCTTGTTTTCTAAAGCGACACAAGAGTTGAGGTTTATACAAGAGAACAAGATCAAGTACCGCGTTTATTACAATGAGGATTATCCAGAACGGTTGAAATATTGTGTCGATGGGCCTATTATCTATTTTGAAAAAGGGAAGATCAATTTAGACCATCCGTATATCTTGAGCATTGTTGGGACTAGGCAAATTACCAGCGTTGGAGCTGCTTTTTTAGAAAAATTTATTAATGAAATTGCTCCTCTACAACCTATTATTGTGAGTGGTTATGCTTATGGAGTGGATATTTTAGCACATAAAATGGCTATAGAAAATGGGTTACAGACCATAGCGGTTATGGCTCATGGACTCCAACAAACCTACCCGCGTAATCATGCGGCGTACAATGAAGACATGATGAAAAACGGCGGCTTTATGACAGATTTTTGGCATACCGACGCTTTTGATAGAAATAATTTCTTAGGGCGCAACCGCATCATTGCAGGTATGAGTGAGGCAACTGTCGTAATAGAAAGCGCTTCTAAAGGTGGCTCTCTAGTCACTGCAGATCTTGCCTGTAGTTACAATCGGGAAGTCTTTGCGGTGCCTGGACGGGTCAATGATAAATATGCTAAGGGCTGTAATGACCTGATCAAACAAGCAAAAGCCCACATGCTTACAAAAACTGCCGATGTTCCCTATATTCTAGGCTGGCAGGTGCACGATATTACGGTACAGAAACAACTTTTTGTAGAACTCACAGATGAAGAAAAGTTAATCTACAGGTACCTTAAAGAAAAGGAAAAAGCACTGCTGGATATTATCGCTCTAAACATTAACCAGCCGGTTCATAAAGTGGCTAGCCAATTGATGAGCATGGAGCTCAAAGGAGTGGTTCAGCCCTTGCCAGGTAAGTTGTTTAGACTGGTTTAATAGGTTACTAGTCACCTTTAAAATTCCAAGAATTACAACCCTTTGGGATTGAATAAAAGCCAAATAAAAAACGACCTTTTCATGTTGAAAAGGTCGTTCCTATGATCAAAACAGGCTGCTCCATTTGTAAGCAGCCTGTTTTGCTATTTTAAATCCATGATGAAGAGGATTACCAAGGTTACTGTCACCCCTGCAGAAAGCAGTAAAGAGATGAAGCTTGGAAGCTGTAAACCCTTCTTCTTGATTTGGATGGCAGACAAGACTAATAGAGTTGGTGCGAGTAACATCATAGGAATGATGAGCAATTCATAAAATACTCCAACGATGGTCCAGGTGATTTCATAAATCTGTAGGATATCAATCAAGACAAAGAATACAGCGTTCAAAATACTTGCGATGAATAAGACTGGATACTTTTTCATTGTACTTCTTTTAATGATCTGTTTTTTTTCACGAAACTTCACTCCTAAGCCTGAGCTTTTTCACATCCATTTTTCATCTATAAATGTAATATCTCTAACGTTCTTTTGCACTGCAATGGTCTATTGTTTTTTACATTTTGCTGTAGCCAGTTTTCACTTCTTTTTTTATAATAAAAGGTTTCAAAAATTGAGATGCAGCAGCTCCCATTATTGCTGGAATGGTGTAAATAGCATATCCTATGAATTCAAATGGAAACATAGTATGAGAAGTCGAATCGAATATCATTTCACAGAAAGTAGCTAATGGAAATAAAGCCATACTCATTAATCCAATTTTCCAAAAGGAAAGCTTACTCAATAATTTAACAATAAAGCCGGATAAGAAAAGGAAGCTTATACTGTAAAGGGATATTCCTTCGATTCCAGTTCTAATTAAAGGAAATAAAGGGGATTCATAAGGTTTTAAATCCCCTAGAATAAATAAGGGAAGGATGATAGATAACATTCCGAGAATTGAAATGGCTATAAAGGCAGATAGGTTGTTTAATTTCATGATTATAATAATTTTGTTGGTTTTTATTTAATTTGTTACAAAGACCGTAAGGACATTCTATACACTTGCGATCACTAGGCTTTTACTATTTTTTATCACTTCCAGTTTTCGTCTATAAAGGCAACATCTCTCGTGTTCTTTTGTACGGCAATGGCGGCAAATAGGCTCAATAAAAAGGACATGCCGTAAAACCCTTTTTCACTAGGCCATAAATCGGCATTCCACAGGCCTATGACGAGCAATACGATAGATGCGATGCTCACAAACCAGCTGATACCGTAATACAGGTCAGTTACCGCTATTCCTTCCTGCTTGTCTCTTACCGCTTTTTGTACAGAAATCACAGAGAAGAGTCCGAAGAGCAGGATGACAAAATAATACCCGCGCTCGTTGAGCAGCATATCAGATCGCCACAAGCCTACGCAAAAGGAAACCATTCCCACGAGTAGTGCTGTCCATGATGCAGCGATAAATGCCGCAGTTGGTTTTCCGGTAAAAGCCTCTGATTTTTGGACTTTTTTTTTTCGGTTTTAAAAGTTACTTGATGTTCCATATTTGTTTGTTTTGATACTGCAAATATGTGGCAGGTTCTTAGCAGCAAATAACCTATTTTTGACTTATTCTTACGATTCAAAGTTTATATAACTTATATAAAATATTGATAAATAAGATATTAAATGTGATATATGAATGATTTAATTACTTTGATAAACTCTTTAAGTAGTGATGAGGTGGCTGCTTTTCTCGCTTTCGCGAAAGCGAAAAACCAACGAACAGATGTGAAAAACATCCAATTATTTCAACTCTTACGCAAAGATGTACGAGTAGATCTCGATCTAAAAATCTATGGGAAGGCCAATAAAAACGCCTTGCATGCACTTCAAAACCGTTTAAAAGAAAACCTAATTGACTTTACAGCCACCAGAGGCTTTTCTAGCGACTCACAGGAAGAAATGCAACTTTTTAAATTTGTATTGGCAGCGCGAATTTTCTTAGAACAAGAACACTATGCGATAGGATTTAAAACGTTGAAAAAAGCTACTGCCAAAGCAATATCTTTAGAATCATACGCTATTCTGCAAGAGATTTATCATACGCATGTACAATATGCACACTTAGACCCTAAAACAACTATAGAAGAAGTCATAACCGCCTATCAAGAGAATGAAAAAAGATACTTGATCGAGTCCAGATTAGTAATGGCTTACGCGACCCTTAAAAAAACCTTGAAGTCGCACCCAGCAAATGTGTATCAAGTGATCCAACAACAATTGGCCGTTTTTGATATTTCTATAGATCACAACTTGTCTTTTAAGTCGCTTTATCAATTAATGCGAGTCGTAACAGATGCAGCAACTTTAACATCAGATTACGCAGGGATTTCCATTTTTATGAATCATATCTATGAAGTGGTAGAACATAAAAAACACTTGGCAGATAAGCATTTGTATTACCATTTGGAGATCCTTAACCTCATGGCGGGAACTTGTTTTAGGAATAAGGATTTTATACGATCCCAACAATTAGTAGGTGAACTGCAACTAGAAATGCAGAAAAATAAAGGAGCCTACAAAAAGCAATTTCTAGGACGTGCTCTTTTACTAAAGGCGTTGAATCGTAATTATACAGGGGAACCTGAAAGAGCTATGGAAGATATACAGCAAATTCAAAAGCCTGATTTATCTGCACAACTGGTTCATATTACTTTTTTGTTTCAACAACAAAGCTTTATTAGAGCACGTAAAATGATGAACAATTTTTATCATAGCGATCAGTTTTATGAAAAAAAAGAAGGGATATTATGGGTCATACAAAAGAACCTACTAGAAATTTTGATTTATATAGAATTACAACAACCAGACTTGGTGGCTTCAAAAATGAGGAGCTTTATAAGGCGCTTTAAAGGACGTTTAGAAGACTTAAACGAACAACGAGTTCTTGTGTTTATCAAGTTGCTGCAAAGCTATTACGATCGCCCTTGTGAGATTACGGAAGAGGGTTTTCAAAATAAGGTGCAACAAGCCTTTAAGAGGAAAACAGCTGCTCGAGAGGATATTTTTGTCATGAGCTTTTATGCGTATTTAAAAGCTAAAATGCAAAAAAAGCCCATTTACCAGGTCACATTAGAATTGCTGCAACAGCCCGTCGAGTTCTTTTAAGGAAAAATGGTCTAGAAATTAGGACTATTTTATTTTAACAGACCGCACAGAGGCCCCTATTTTTATGCCATAGAATTACAACAAATCATCAAAGAGGTATCTCAAAAACACCCAAACATTAACTCTAGGTTAACCTTCTGCTACCTCCAATAACTTCTAATGCAATAGCTATATTTTTGGATCCAATAGGCCTTACTAAATAATAAGTATTAGGCGGTCACTAAATTTTTAGAAAAGATTCCAAATGAAAAGAAAACTTCCCTTATGCTATGTATTCATCTTATTTTTTGGGGGATCGGCTACGATCGCACAAACAACCTTAGGGTTTGAAGGTTTCGATGGCAACTCGATAAACCTTAATTCCACAGCAAACGTATCTGATTTTGGCGTTGCAGGAGGAACTGGAGGTGATGTATTTGGACGTGTAGATGGTCAGTTAGGCGGCACCGGAATGCCGTATGATGTTGCGGATGATACTGGTGCAGATGTAAGTGGTGCACGATTGGGGAGTAACTTTCCTAGTGATACTTCTGGACTTTCTGGCCAAAACACAACAGCTTTTTTTGCGCTAAACGATGCAAACGGTGTACAAGGTGCTCCAAATAACGCAACTTGGACTTTTAACGGCTGGGGTGGTGCAATATTGAGTTCTATAGAGATTAACCTTGCTGCTATTGGTGATTTTGAAGCTAGTTCTAGTGATGGTTTTATTATTGAAGCCTCTGTAGACGGCGGTGCATTTCAAGAACTGTTTAGAGCAAGAACAAATGAGAGTGCTTCAAAAACATACCGTGCACTAGATGGAGGTTTTGTTCCACAATTAAATGATCCATTAGAATTGTTTATAGATGGTAGTCCTACGGCTGTAGGATTTTTGGACAAATCCAATCCGACCACTGGTGCTTTTGACACCTATACATCTACTCTATTAAACGGAACGGCAGCTGCTTCAGTGAGCATTCGTTTGAGCTGGGCGGGATCCCCTAGTGGCTCTGAACCTATGGGCATTGACGATATTAGGATTAAAGGAACCTTAAGCGATGTGCTTCCATTATTAATTAGTGAAATTACGGTAACACCAACAGCTGGAGAGTTTATAGAAATATATAACCCTAACTCGACAACAGTAGATTTAACAAACGTATATATTACCGATGCAACATTTGCAGGAACCACGGCTACATACTATTATAATATTGTTACAGGAGCCAACGCTGGGGGTGGTGGTTTTGGAGACTTTTTAGCACGTTTCCCAAGTGGTGCGACAATTGGGGCTAGAGAATACCAAACGCTCGCTATTAGTGGTTCGAATAATTATAATACAACTTATGGAACGAATCCAACCTACGAGTTGTATGAAGACGGAAGTACCGCAGATGCTATCCCAGATATGCTTGAAGGACTTCAAGGTTCTATTAACGGCCAAGGTGGTTTAACCAACAGTGGTGAAGTCGCTATTCTTTTTTATTGGGATGGTACAACCGATTTAGTAACTGACTTGGACTATGTTATTTGGGGAGATACCGCAGAAGCAGTTGACAAAACAGGAGTGAGCATAGATGGCCCAGATGCTGATGCTTTAACTAGTACCTACGCAAATGATACGCCCATTGCAAATCAAGTGGTGGTGGCAGCATCTGCCCACGGTATTGGAGATTCTTATCAGCGTGAAGATCTGACAGAAGGCAATGAACTAACCACTGGTGGTAATGGTGTAAATGGCAATGATGAAACCTCAGAAGACCTTGGAAATACGTGGTGTACTTCTCCCTCTACTGCTGGACTATTGAATGGTTGTGGAGATGTTGCCGTAACTCCTGTATTTATTAGTGCCGTGCAAGGAAATTCAAGTACTAGTCCGCTAGAAAACACCTCTGTTTTAGTAGATGCTATTGTAATTGGCGATTATCAAACAGACAGTCAGTTACGAGGATTTTTTATTCAAGAAGAAGATGCAGATGCAGATGCAGATCTGTCGACTTCGGAAGGGCTATTTGTGTTTTGTCCGTCTTGTGCGGTAGATGTAGCTGTTGGGGACCGGGTAGAGGTGTCTGGAAGAGTTGTCGAGTTCTCAGGAACAACGCAAATCGATGTTACTGGAAGCGGAAGTGTAACGATTATAAGTAATTCGAATCCGCTACCAACTTCAACATCGCTTACGTTACCAGCGCCTGCAGGCACGGATATGGAAGCCACTTATGAAAATGTGGAAAATATGTTAATCACCTACACCACTGATCTAGTAGTAAGTGAATATTATAATCTTGCACGTTATGGCGAATTAGTGCTGAATGCAAACAATAGAGCGAGACAGTTTACTGATAACAATGAACCAGATGTTGCAGGATACGCCGCTTACTTATCGCAATTAGAGTCGTCACGCATTATCTTAGATGATGATAATAATATCCAGAATAGTAATATTAGTGGTTCAACTGACGTGCCTTATTTTTGGCCATTACCAGGAGGACTGAGTAATACTAACTTTATCCGTGGTGGTGATCAAATAAGTAATCTTACGGGAATTATGCATTGGTCTTTTGCAGGACAAAACGGTACAGATGCGTGGAGAATCAGACCTGTAGTAAATGAGTTTTCCTATGTCTTTACAAGTAGCAACCCAAGAACATCTTTGCCAGAAAATGTTGGAGGTAGCTTAAAAGTAGCCAGCTTCAATGTGCTTAACTACTTTACGACTTTAAATGAAAGAGGAGCAAATTCTCCTGCAGAATTAGATCGCCAGCGAGAGAAGATTGCTGCAGCTATTTGTGGTCTGAATGCTGATATTGTTGGTCTAATTGAAATAGAAAACAATGGTATTGTAGCGATCAATGATCTGTTGAACGGCAGCAATGGTATTAATGCATTATGCGGGAGCACCTATGCTGCCCTAGATACTGGAGTGATAGGAACAGATCAAATCGCCGTTGCTTTTATTTATAACACAGCAACTGTTAGTCTGGAAGGTGCATTTGCAGTTCTTGACTCTTCTGTCGATCCACGCTTTGATGATAATAGAAACCGTCCTGCCTTGGCACAAACATTTAGACAAATTTCTAATCAAGGTCAACTTACTGTAGTTGTGAATCATTTGAAGTCAAAAGGTTCTTCATGTGCAAGTGATGGCGATTCAAATTTAAATGATGGAGCAGCAAATTGTAACCTTACAAGAGCTGAAGCTGCTGCTGCACTAGTAGATTGGTTAGCTACAGACCCTACTTCTAGCGGTGATCCTGATTATTTAATTATTGGAGATTTAAATGCATATAAAAACGAAGACCCAATTGACAATATACTTTTAGGAAGCGATGATACTAGCGGTTCTGCAGATGACTACAATAATCTAATAGACGATTACCAGGGAGCAAATGGGTATAGCTATCTTTTTGATGGACAGTTAGGATACTTAGATTATGCGCTAGCTACTGCTAGCTTATCAAGTCAAATAACAGGAACCACTGTTTGGCACATTAATGCAGACGAAATATCCCTGTTCGACTATAATGATGATATCCAAGACATAGGAGAAGCCTCTTTCCAAAGAAAATCGAGTGCGCTTCCTATTTACGAGGCAAATGCCTTTAGAGCATCAGATCACGATCCTGTCTTGGTAGGAATAGATCTCGTAAGTTCGACAGCTTCTACAGACGATGCCTCTCTTGAAAATAGTGTTATTTTGTTCCCGAATCCCGCGATGAAGTCTGTTACTCTTTTAAATAGAAGTAATACTGGATTAAAGCGAGCCATTATTACAGATCTTAGCGGGAAAACAATCTACGAATTCGATCTTACTGATGTAGCGATTGAAAAACAGTTGGATATTTCTCAACTAGCTCCTGGATTGTATTTCATCACAATCGAAGGAATACAAGGGATGATTACAAAGCGTTTAATAAAGCACTAAATTAATTTTTAAGTAGGGAAAAGCCGCTCTTTTTTCAAGAGTGGCTTTTTGTATTTATCAACTTTTTACTAGAATGGTGGGGGCCAACAAAAAAAGCCATGAACAATTCATCAAGCGCATCAGTCGTTCTAAATGCTACTCGTGAAGCCATAATTACATCTCTTGCCGTATCTTCATCAATCAAAACCATTAATAGGCCAGGTACCCACCAAAAGTAAACTAATGATAGCCTTTACAATTACACGAGCCAGTTGTCCATTTTTTTAACAGCCCCCTTTACACGAATACATTCCAAAGAAACCACATCCTATTTTATGGATTCGGTTCCATCGTCATTTTCATTATATTCTAGATTACAGCCGCTATCTCAGGCTGTTTCACAAGCAACAGGTGCTACAGTTATGCTTTCATTTGGTCTGTTACCACCTACTCCTAATACTTGATATTGTCTTTTTAGTACATCCAAATGTAGTGCAGTAATTACAACTACAATCACTGGCAAATTTTATAGTGATAGTGTCTACAACTTTTATTATCGCCCCTGCTGCGATATGATTAACCTGAATTTGGTTGAGTTCTTTAATAGCTTTGGAGTACCTAACTTGAACCTCGTTGCTATAGAAATTAATCAAATAATCACAATCCTCAAAAATTTCAGTGGTCAAAAATGACCTTAACTCTAAACCTGTAACTTTTTGATTTTTATTTAGATTACTATAACCTAAAAATTATCGATTATTTTTTTATAAATTTAGTTTTGTCTGCAGTGCTAAACGCGTTACAACGTTCCTTTTGTTCTTCCGAAGTACGGTTTGAGGCATATTCATAGCTAATTTTAGATTCGATCTCTAAATTTTCTTCCGTGGTGCATGAAGTACAACTAAGTAAAAGAAATATAATTCTGTAAAGTTTTATTTTGAATGTTTGATGGATTAGAATGTAAACATATCAGCAAACAATTTTTGAAGTATTTTTTTAAATAAATTAGCTTTAACTAAGGTCTTGTTGTGGGCCCATTCCGAAAAAAATCGGAATAAACTCTGGGCTTAGCCTGGCTAGCACGGCACAGGCTTCTCGCCCAGCTGGGAGGTTCTATAAAATCACTATCTAATTTACAAGCACAAAAAAACCCCAACTTTTGTTGAGGTTGATATTGTGGGCCCACCTGGGCTCGAACCAGGGACTTTCTGATTATGAGTCAGATACTCTAACCAGCTGAGTTATAGGCCCAATAAGATAAATGCTGGCATTACCTTATCTAAAAAGTTCGCAAATTTAAACTATTCATTCATACCGGCAAACTATTCTTTAATTTCTTGACATAATTCTATGAGGACACCATTTGTTCCTTTAGGATGTAAAAAGGCTACCCACTTATTGTCGGCGCCTCGTTTGGGTTCTTTATTGAGGATTTGAAAGCCTTCTTTTTCTAATCTCAGCAGTTCGGCTTTAATGTCTTCCACAGCAAATGCTACATGATGGATTCCTTCTCCTTTTTTGGAAATGTATTTGGCTATCGCGCTGTCGTCACTAGTGGCACTCAATAGCTCAATTTTGTTGTCACCACTTTGAAAAAAACTAGTATCCACAGACTCGCTTGCTACTGTTTCTGTTTTATAGGGTTTACGGCCTAGAAGCTTGGTGTATACTTCATTTGCCTCTTCCAGGTTTTTAACGGCTATACCTAGGTGTTCTATTTTGCCAAACATATTTTGTTGTTTTACCTTACAAAGTTAGTACAGTTAGACGACAAGAATGGTTTTCTATGGTCATATTAACCAATGGACTATCAACTATTCATGAGGAACTACTTACCTTTGCAGTATGGAAGAAAGTAATAGACAGAAAAAAATTGCCGGAGTCTTACAGGAAGACTTATCTGCGGTTATTCAAGACGTAATGAGAAAGAATGCCGTGACTAATTTAATAGTCTCCGTTACTAAAGTTACGGTTACTCCAGATTTAGGGTACGCAAAAGTATACCTATCTGTTTTTCCAGCAGATAAGGCCAGTACTGTTGTGAAGGAAATTGTCGAAATGGGTGATGAGATACGTTATGAAGTGGCTTCTAGAGTGCGTCATCAGTTCCGTCGCATGCCGGAGCTTCAGTTCTTTAATGACGACTCCTTAGAATACATGGATCAAATAGACCGTGAACTCAAAGGTGAAAACAATCCTATAGAAAATCCAGGTATCCTGCCACGACGTAAGAAGTCTTAGTGAATTTTTCCTTTTACATAGCAAAGCGTTATTTAGTTTCAAAAAATGGCAAAAACGCCATTAACATCATCAATATCCTTAGTTTTATCATCACCGTAGTAGGCACCGCAGCACTTTTTATTGTGCTTTCTGGTTTCTCAGGCCTTAAGGACTTTAGTACGGAGTTTTCCAATTATTTTGATCCAGACTTGAAGGTTTTGCCTATAAATGGTAAGACTGTTGGTATTCCGCTTTCGCGAAAGCGAGAACTAGAAAAAATACCTGGAGTAGCATTAGTTTGTGCGGTGATAGAGGAAAAGGCCTTCTTAAATTATGAGGAAAAAAATGATATTGCTTTTATCAAAGGGGTTCCAGATGATTACGTAAACATGATTCGCACGGATTCCATTCTTTATTATGGCAGCTGGCTTTCTCAAAGTGATGTACAAGTAGTTCCTGGTTATTCACTAGCTTCTAGGCTTTCTCTTACGGTAAATAATTATGGGAGTTATATGCAAATCATGGTTCCTAAACCAGGTGCTAACGCCATCAATAAATTAAACTTGAACAGCTCGTTTTCTAGACTCGATGCTATTCCTGTAGGAACTTTTAGTGTTAATGAGACCCTGGACAGCAACTATATTTTCACTAGACTAAGCGCAGCGCGGGAGTTGTTAGGAATGAATGATTCTACGGCAAGTGCGGTAGAAATTAAATTAACTCCCGCCGCAAATGAAAATGAGGTAAGAGCTGCCATTCAAGATATCTTTGAACAACCTGTAAAAATCAAGGATAAATTCCAGATGAATGATGCGCTTTATAAAATGCTCAATTCAGAAAACTTAGTGGTTTATTTGATCTTTACACTGATATTGATCATCGCTTTGTTTAATGTGGTAGGCAGTATTATCATGATGATTCTCGATAAGAAGAAAAACATGAAGACGCTACTTGACTTAGGAGCATCAGTGAAGTCTTTGCGTCAAATCTTTTTTATTCAAGGAAGCTTGATGACTCTTTCGGGGGGTATTATAGGTCTTGCAATAGGAGTCACTTTTGTAGTGTTACAAGTAAAATACAACTTGATTTATATAGCGCCAGGAATTCCATATCCGTTTGCCATGGATATATGGAACGTCATTGTTTCTCTTGCTACAATTACTGTTTTGGGTTGTATAGCTAGTTATATAGGCTCCCGTAGAATTAACGACAAGTTGCTGTCTCAAGCAAAGCTATAATCGCCAAAGTTCTCTAAAACCTCTTCAAACGCTTCAAATACTCCTTCTGATTGATCACTAGTGACCATTTTCATACGGTATTCTTTAAAATCAGGAATGCCCTTAAAATAGTTGGTGTAATGTCGTCTTGTTTCAAAAACACCTAGTTGTTCTCCTTTCCAGTCTATAGCCATTTGTAGGTGTCTACGAGCTACTTCAACACGTTCTGCCATAGTAGGTTTTGCCCTATGTGTGCCGTGTTCAAAGAAATGTTTTACTTCTCTAAAAAACCAGGGATACCCTATACTCGCCCGACCTACCATACAGCCGTCGAGCCCGTATTCATCGCGCATTTTCATGGCCAGCTCTGGTGTGGTTACATCCCCATTTCCAAAAACAGGAATGTGCATGCGAGGATTGTTCTTGACCGCTGCTATAGGGGCCCAATTAGCACTTCCTTTGTACATTTGAGCTCTGGTACGACCGTGAATAGAAATGGCTTTAATACCTACGTCTTGTAAACGTTCGGCTACTTCTACAATTTTAATAGAATCGTCATCCCAACCCAATCTGGTTTTAACTGTAATAGGCAAAGAGGTGTGTTTTACCATAGCTTCGGTAAGCGATACCATAAGGTCTATGTCTTTTAGAATCCCCGCACCGGCACCTTTAGACACTACTTTTTTTACTGGACAACCGAAGTTGATATCTATGATATCAGGTCGAGTACGTTCTACAATCTCTACAGATTGAAGCATAGATTCTAAATTGGCTCCAAAAATTTGTATTCCTACAGGACGTTCTGTCTCGTAAATATCCAGCTTCATGGTGCTTTTTGCCGCATCACGTATCAACCCTTCACTAGAAATAAATTCTGTAAAGACGACGTCAGCGCCGTTTTCTTTACATAACGTGCGGAAAGGGGGATCACTCACATCTTCCATAGGAGCAAGTAGTAGTGGAAAGTCTGGTAATTCTATGTTGCCTATTTTAACCATGTTGCAAAGGTAAGAGGTGTTGTTGATCTCGCTTTCGCGAAAGCGGGATTATTTAAGAGCTACTCGTTAATTTTCTGATGTTTCTTAAAAACCAGTTTTTCTGAACGGCCTTTTTTGAATATATTATTGCTGTTGTAGTTTCCAGCCCTTAATGATTTTTGTACTTCAAAAGGCAGTTGTATGACATCATTACATTCTTGGCTACAGCAATTTTCAAATGCTGTTTTGCAGGAATCACATTGAATAAAAAGCAAGTGGCAAGCATCATTAGCACAATTGGTATGTGCATCACACGAAGCACCACATTGATGACAGTGGGCAATGACTTCTTCTCCTATTTTTTCTGAGAATCTATGGTCAAAAACAAAGTTTTTCCCTTTGAATTTGTTTTCAAGACCTAGCTCTGTAACTTGTCTGTGGTATTCTATAATGCCGCCTTCTAGTTGATAGACGTTTTCAAAACCTTTGTGCTTGTAGTAAGCGCTCGCTTTTTCACAACGTATACCACCGGTGCAATACATGACTAGTTTTTTACCTTCTTTCTGGTTTTGGAGCTTTTCTTCTATGTAATCAAGGCTTTCTCTAAAGGTATCAACATCAGGAGTCCAAGCGTTTTTAAAATGACCTATTTCAGATTCATAGTGATTGCGCATATCCACTAGGACCGTATTGGGGTCTTCAATAAGTTGATTAAATGCAATAGCGTCTACATGAATCCCCTTATTAGTGACATCAAAAGTGGCATCTTCTAGACCATCAGCAACAATTTTGTCGCGTACTTTAACTTTGAGTTTTAAAAAACTTTCATTGTCATGTTCTCGGGCGATGTTGAGGCGCACGTTTTCTAAGAAATCAATACCGTCTAGGAAGGTTTTGAATTCTTCAAAACGATCTGCTGGAATGGAGAGTTGGGCATTGATTCCTTCAAGGGCGACATAAATTCTTCCTAGAACATCCATAGGATGCCAGTGCAAGAATAAATGGTCTCTTAACAATTGAGGGTTACCAATGTTGTGGTACTGATAGAAAGAAATGGTGAGGCGTTTTTTTCCCGCCTCACGTATTAAAACGCGCCTTTCTTCAGCACTTAATTTGTTATACAGTTGCATGCTATAAACAGTTTAGGTGTTGAATGTGTTTGCAAAGGTAGTGAGAATGAAAAGAATGTTACTTAAGAAGGGCGCTCCATTTTAAAGTCAGGGTATTATTAAATGTAGCACCATTAAATCTTTTAGAAGGCTTATTTCAACTTAATAATTTCAAATAATTTTTCCCTCTTTAACTAGTGATTCATTAGGCATGAAGGTGTGAAGTTGGTGATCAAGTTATTTATGTTAATTATAAATAGGTGAATGTTTTGACGCAAATATAAAACATATTAAATTTTAACTCCTTATTATTGAGATAATTAAAAAATAATAAAACATTTAAACAGCTTAAAACCTTAAAATGTCTTAAATTTTACTTAATTTTTACCCCTATAATTAAATCAGTCTTTTTCTAAAACTATCATTATGAAATTAAAATTACTCCTAACAACTTTTTTAGTTTGTTCGATTGGTCTTTTTACCAATGCACAATCTACTATTAACATTACTACTTCAGGCGGTAGTTATGCTTCAGAAAAATGGGTCAACATTACCGATACAGCGGGTGGTGCAGGAACTCAAATTTGGGGTCAAGGTGACGGTACTTACGGTAACGCACAGGGACTCATCAATCAAGACATCATGCTTGCACCCGGAACCTATTGGGTGAATTGCTATGACAGGTATGCCGACGGTTGGGACGGTACTTTAATTGATGTTACTGCTTATGGAGCATCCATAGGTAATAATGGAGGTGTTTCACCTAACGACGGTACAGATAATGATGCTACTTCTGGCTGGGAAACTCCCGCAGACGAATTAGAGGCATCTTTTATGATAGTTGTACCTAGTCCGCCCTCTTGCCCCCAGCCTACAGCAGTAGTTTCAAGTAATATCACAGCTGTTTCTGCAGATTTATCTTGGACAGCTTCTGCTTCTGAAACAGGAGGTTATATCTGGGAAGTGGTGCCTCAAGGTGATCCTCAAGGTACAAATGTCGTTGACAGCGGTACAACTGCCTCTGGGGCTCTTGTAGCATCTGTTATAGGATTAACTTCATCAACATCTTATGACTTTTACATAAGAACTGATTGTGGAGCAACAGGAACGAGCTCTTGGTTAGGGCCAATTGTGTTTTCTACCTCAGCAGCATGTGGAGATACGGTGTATGACACCGGTGGCGCTGCAAGTAATTATTCCGATAATGAGTCTTATACCATTACCTATTTACCAGACACTGCAGCCAATGTGGTAACCTTAGATTTTATTTTAGTTGATTTAGAAAATTGTTGTGACACCTTAACCATCTACGACGGTTCAGATACCAGCGCTCCAGTTTTAGCAGCAGATTTACAAGGTCCGGCAGTCTTTTCGGCTTTAAATCCAGCTGGGGCTATAACCGTTGAGTTTAATTCGGATAGTTCTGTAAATAGAGCTGGATGGGAGGCAAATTATACCTGCACACCTCGACCTAGTTGTATCGATGTTTCTAGCGTTACAATCGATTCTGTAACATCAGACGCTACAACAGTAAGCTGGTCAGAGAACAACATACCAGCAGGAACTGCTTGGGAAGTTGTAGCAGTGCCAGGAGGAGATCCAGCACCAGTTGCAGGAACAAGTAATGCTACTACAAATCCTTATACCATTACTTCTTTAACATCAAACACCTCATATGATGTGTATGTAAGAGCAGATTGTAGCACTACTTTTGTCGGACCAACAAGTTTAACAACTTTATGTTCTCCTGTTGTAGCTCCTTATACAGAAAATTTTGATAATGCAGGTGCAATACCAGCATGTTGGAATCAAGGAATACAAAATTCAGAAAACTGGTTGTTTGCAGATGGTACTGCTTTTGAACCGGCACATGGAGGGAATAACGGAGCCATAGTAGATCATACCTCAGGTACAGGATTCTTTGCATGGGTCGATGACTCAAGCCCTCATAGTACAGGGACAAGTTTAGAGTCAGTTTTAGTTGATGTAAGTGGATTAACTTCTCCTGCTTTGTCCTT
Organism: Nonlabens sp.; assembly: GCF_018401815.1. Taxonomy (GTDB): domain Bacteria; phylum Bacteroidota; class Bacteroidia; order Flavobacteriales; family Flavobacteriaceae; genus Nonlabens. Next base: position 863,029 of record NZ_JAGYKG010000001.1, on the reverse strand, counting down.
TTGGATCAATAGTGATAGAGAAGATTCTACAAACGTGCAGTTTTCAGTTGATTTTTGGGATGGTGCCGCTTGGAATATTGGTGTCTATACGAGCAACTCCAATACCAATGGATGGGCTCAAGGCCTGGTAGATCTTTCGGTATATACAATTACAGGACCAGTTCAAGCTCGCTTTGTAGTAGATGAAAACAACGGAACTGATTTTGATGATGACTTTGCTATAGACGATGTAAGCTTTGATGAAGCGCCTTCTTGTTTTGCTCCAACTAATGTAGTGGTAACAGCGACTTCAACTGACGGAGCAACTATTGATTATACCAATAGCAACACCTCCACAAATACAAATATTGAATATGGTGCTTTAGGATTTGTTCAAGGAACCGGTACTTCTCTATCTTATACAACGATTCCTTTTTCACTTACAGGTCTAATGAGCGGAACTACCTATGATTATTATTTACAGAGTGATTGTGGGATGGGGGATATAACGGCTTGGGTAGGACCTTTTAGTTTTACTACAGACTGTTCAGCTGTAGCCGATTTCAATGAAAACTTTGATGCAGTTTCTACTCCAAATTTAGCAAATTGTTGGAGCTCTTTTTCTACGGTATTAGGATCAGGAACACAGCCATATGTTCAAACCAGTACTTTAGCTGATGAAACAGCCCCTAATGGAGTGAGACTCTACAGTGGTAGTTTAACTGGAAACATTGGGAGTGGTACAACAAATGAAGGAGAGACTATATTAATAACTCCTCAACTCAACAACCTTTCGGCAGGTACTCACAGGGTTAAGTTTTTTGCAGACGCAGGAACATCTACAAGCACACTTGAGGTAGGAACTATAACAGATCCTACTGATCCGAGTACATTTACATTATTGAGTGCTCTTGCTCCTACAACAACTCACAGTGAGTTTATTGTAAACTTTGACTCCTATACAGGAACAGATCAATATATTGCATTCAGGCACATTTTTGTAGGCACTTTTGACTCTATGTACTTAGATAATATAGTTTGGGAAGCAATTCCATCTTGTCCTGACACTTCTAACCTTACTTTAGTTAGTAATACAGATGTAACGGCAACTATCAATTTTGATAGCGGTAATCCTACGAGTGCAGGTAATTATGAATACTCGTTAACTACAGTTTCAGGAGCAACTCCTGCTGTTTCTGGATCTTGGTCTGATGTTGCTGGGGCAACTCCTAATGTGACTTATACGATAACTGGTTTAACAGCAGCTACAGAATACTTTATACATGTGAGAGAGGTTTGTGGAGCAGGTGACGAAAGTGCATGGATATCTAGTCCTTTAAACTTTTTTACCAATTGTGCTACAGTTGCTACCTATCCATACATCACAGACTTTACAACAAACGTTCCTAACGCTTGTTGGGATGAAGCTGGATCTGGAGAAATAGTGGATGGCCCTATGACAGTAGGTTCTTCTGATTGGAGAGCAAGTAGGTCTTATGAGAATTTTGCAGGTACTGTAATTCCTAGTAACGCCATTAATTTATATGCTGGAAATACAGACCGTGAATGGTTGCTTTCAGAGCAGTATGATATGACAGGAACATCTAACGATGTGCTTTCTATAGAAGTTGCAGTAACTAACTGGACTAGTTCAGGAGCTTCTGATGCAACAGATACAGATACTATGGGTTCTGATGATCAGGTAGATTTATTAATTACCACTGACGCAGGTATGACATGGACTTCTTTAATGACATGGACGGCAGCAAACCAACCATCTGTGACTGGTACAAGAGAGTTTATTGATTTAAGCTCTTATACAGGAACCGTACAGTTTGCCTTCTTTGCTAGTGATGGAACTGTAAATGATACAGAAGATTATGATTTCCACGTAGGTATGTTTATCATTGATGGAACGGCCGGAAATGAAGATGTTTTTGCATCCACTTTAAGTCTGTATCCTAATCCAGTAACTGGAGATGTGGTGACGATCAGCATGGGACAGACTAGCGCTTCTTCTATTGAAGTTGCCGTATTCAATACGTTAGGACAGCAAGTAATGACAAGATCTTTTGATCAAGTAAATCATACGATCAACATTGACAATATCTCTAGTTTATCTAATGGGATGTATTTTGTTAAAGTTACTAGTAGCAGTCAACAAGCCACTTTAAAGTTTATAAAAGAGTAAATAATCTCTATTAGTACTATAGAAAAGGGAATCTCGTTATGAGATTCCCTTTTTTTATGGATAAGGAATTCGTAAATTCCGCTTTCGCGAAAGCGAGACAAAAGAAAATAACAGAAAAAGCAACATCGTTAATAACCTAATCTGAATCCTGTTGTTTCTATTTTTTCTAGAACGTATTTTTACCTAAAATAATCACAATGGCAGACGATAAAGAGAAAGAAGCAAAATTAAAAGCCCTTAAACTAACCTTAGATAAGCTGGATAAGGCCTATGGTAAAGGAACAGTTATGAAAATGGGGGATAAGCAAGTGGTTGAAGTAGATTCCATTTCTACAGGATCTCTTGCCTTAAATGCAGCCTTAGGGGTAGGTGGGTACCCTCGTGGTAGAGTTATTGAAATATACGGTCCAGAATCTTCTGGGAAAACGACTTTAACCCTACACGCCATTGCTGAAGCGCAAAAAACCGGTGGGATTGCCGCATTTATTGATGCAGAGCACGCATTTGATCGCTTTTATGCAGAGAAATTAGGTGTTGATTTGGAAAACTTAATTATCTCGCAACCAGATAACGGAGAACAAGCACTAGAAATAGCAGATAATTTGATCCGGTCTGGAGCAATAGATATTATTGTAATTGACTCTGTTGCAGCCTTAACTCCTAAAAGTGAAATTGAAGGAGAAATGGGAGATAGTAAAATGGGACTTCACGCTCGTTTAATGTCTCAAGCCTGTAGAAAATTAACCAGCTCTATTTCAAAAACCAATTGTACAGTTATTTTTATCAACCAGTTACGTGAAAAGATAGGAGTGATGTTCGGTAATCCAGAGACAACTACCGGTGGGAACGCCTTGAAATTCTATGCATCTGTGAGATTGGATATTAGAAGATCTACACAGATTAAAGATAGCGCTGGTGCCATTTTAGGGAATAAAACTCGTGTTAAGGTGGTTAAGAATAAAGTGGCCCCGCCTTTTAGAATGGCGGAGTTTGATATCATGTACGGTGAAGGAGTTTCTAAATTAGGAGAGATCATCGATCTAGGTGTGAATTATGAAATCATAAACAAAGCAGGCTCTTGGTTCTCTTATGAAGACACTAAATTAGGACAAGGGAGAGATGCTGTAAAATCAATTCTTATAGATAATCCTGAGCTCGTAGAGGAACTGGAAGTTAAAATTATGGCTGCTATAAAAGCAGTAAACGATTAAAATACTAGTACTATTCACTTTTAAAACCGCTAGCGTTTATCGCTAGCGGTTTTTTCAGATACTGACGCAACCTTTTGTAAAAGGAGGCATCTCCCTTATGTAATACTAAAATGAATATGAACTATAAAATCTTAACGGTCCTAGCCATCTCAACGCTTATGCTATATGCTTGTAGTATTGATGATGGTGAGGTACCGGTTGTTAATTATGAAGTGATTCCTGTAGTTAGTGTAGAACTACCACAAGCATTCACTTTTGGACAGACCCATACGATTCCGGTGATATTTGATTTTACAAATAATTGTCAACAGTTTGCAGGTTTTGAGGTAAGCTCTAATCTTAATGAGAGGATTATTACTGTAGTAGCTTCTACAACGTATACTGATTGTGAGGAGGGTTTAGTAAGAACACAAAGAGATCTAAGCTTTCTAGCAGCGAGTAATGGTACTTATGTATTTAAATTTTTTAATGGTTTAGATGTAACTAATCAAGCAACATATTTAGAATACACCATTCCTGTTGAAGAATGATCGAACTTTAAATTGTGCCAAATAAAAAGTTAATTAAATTATGTCAAAAAAATGATCCTAAGGCTCAAAAGGAACTGTATCACGCAATTTCTCCCAAGCTTTATGGATCTTGTTTGAGATATGCTCCTAATAAAGCAGAAGCTCAGGACATCTTGCAAGACACTTTTATCATCATATTTAAAAAAATAGATCAGTTTAAATTCAAAGGCTCTTTTGAAGGATGGTGTAAAAGAATAGCAGTGAACACTGCGCTGCAGCGTTTTAGAGGTGCAAAAGTATACGACTTGGTAAATGAAGACCAATTAAAAGATACAGAAGTAGTTGAGGTAGAGGAGTCAGATGATGTGCCGCTTCAAAAGTTGTTATTTATGGTGCAAGAGTTGCCAGAAAGATACCGGCTCGTCTTTACTATGTACGTCATGGATGGGTACAGTCACAAAGAAATAGCAGAGATGATGAAGATCACCACGGGTACATCAAAATCTAATCTTGCACGAGCAAGAAAACACTTGCAATTAATGGTTCAAACATGGCGGGAATCTCACAATTCTAATGCCGGCTAATTATGAGTAAAAAGAAAAATATAGATAAACTTTTTCAAGAAGAATTCAAAGACTTTGAGGCGCAACCACCATCAAGGGTTTGGGAGGCTATTGAAAAAGATCTTGATAAGAACAAGAAGGCTAGGGTTATTCCATTCTGGTGGGTACTAGGTGGGGTCGCTGCGGGACTTTCGATCTTATTAACGTGCTTATATGTAGGTATGGATAAGGAGTTGAGTAACAAACAACAGCCGTTTGTTAATTCTGAAAGACCCAGTCAAACAAAGACAACACCTCAAAACGCTCTAAAAAATAATGAAGCGTATTTTAATAAAGGTGCAGTACCATACCTTAAGAAAAGAACTAATGATACCCAGTTAGCAACTGAGGACACAAAAGTTGGCTCAGAACCCTTGAATAATTTAAAGGAGAATTCTAATGTGAACACTAGAGCAAAGCTTCCTTTAAAGTCGAGCGACTTGGCAGCTGAGAAGTCTTCAGATGGCTCGTATAATGCCCAAGAACAACCAAAGCAGCTTTATTCCACTTCTAAGGGGAACAATAAAAAGCCTTTAGGGGCTAGTGCTTTAAAAGATAATTTTATAGCAGCACCGATTAAAGAACAAGAAGCCGGTATAGCCAGCTCAGAGAATAGTACAAAGCCTTCTATAAAAGAGCCTGTACTGGAGACTCCTGACCCTAGAAAAGAGGCTGTTGTAAATAATACTTCCATAGACCGTGGCCCAGTTCAAACCGTGGAGGATGATGTAATTGAGAATGCTATTGCAGCTATAGATTCCACTAAAAAGAATCTACCAACTTTAGAAGATATTGCTGCTCAAGAGAAAAAGGAAGACAGTATTAAGGAGAATGTTTTTAAAGGAAGGTGGGCGGCTACTACTCAGGCAGGGCCGGTTTACTCTAACAGCTTAAGCGGTAGCTCGGTCAATAATGAAGTTAGTGATAATGGTAAAAATCCGGGTGTTCAACTAAGTTATGGAATAGGTTTTAGTTATGAATTATCACCTCGATTAAGTTTTAGAACCGGAGTCCATCAGATCAACATGACTTATAATACACAAGGCATTAATTATCAGGTCAATTTAAGTATAGCTTCTCGAGATCAGCAGTTGGATCAAGTTTATAACGCTAGTGCAGTAAGTGACGCCTCCACTAATACTAGTGATTTATTCAATGAAACGTTTGAGACTGGCTTTACCGAACAAGAATTGGTAAGCAATCAATTTCAAGGAATTAAAGGAGAGATTTTTCAGCAACTAGGTTATTTAGAAGTACCATTAGAATTGCAGTACAACCTGATAAATAGGAAGTTTAAAATAAGTGTATTAGGCGGCGTCAGTGCTCTTTTTTTAACTGATAATACAGTAGCCGTTCAAAATGCTAATCAGCGGTTGGAGCTAGGGGAAGATACTAATTTTAATGACTTTAATCAGAGTGCTAATTTTGGGTTAGGATTTGGATATGACTTTACCAATCAATTAGGAGCTTTTATAGAGCCTACATTTAAATACCAGCTAAGTACATTAAGAAATAACGCAGCAGCCTTTAGACCTTACACCATAGGTATTCATAGCGGTGTTATTTACAGATTTTAATTTGCTGACAATCATTGTACGTCAGTTAATATTTTTCGTGAAAAAGGAAAACAAGAGTGTTGAGGGTGATTTAATTAAACTCAATTATTTGCAATGATGATGAGAAGCCGTTTCTGTAACATGGAACGGTTTTTCTGTTTTTAGATTTTTAGGATTCTTTTTCTAAGGAATGAAGAATGATAGTTCTGACCTTTTCTCGCAAACGCACTTTATCTCCGTTAACATTCATCCCTGTTGTTTCTAGAGCTGTATGTACCTGCGCTCTCATGATTCCCGGACCTCCTTTAAAAAAATAAAAAGGGAAACGTTTTTTGCTGTCAAATAAGGTAACCGGAAGAACTGGGATTTGATGCTCTATGGCAAGTCTAAATGCACCATCCTTAAAGGTGTCCAATACGATGTTGAGATCGTCTGTAACACCACCTTCTGGAAAGATGCATATGCTTACGCCATCCTGCATGCGCTTTCTAGCGCGGTTAAAAACTTCAGTACGACTTTTAGGATTGTTTCTATCGACGAGGATACACGTGCGTTTATAGAAAAAACCAAAAACCGGAATTTTAGCCAGTTCTTTTTTTCCTACAAAAACAAAAGGGTTCTTGGAGATCAGTAACATCATCATAATATCACTCATGCTGGTATGGTTGGCTACCAGCATATAACTTTGATACTTTTTCATAGGTTCGGCTCTTTTAATAGAAGGCCAAAACCCCATTCCGTACAGAACGAAAACGGCCCAAAGACGGGCAACTTTAAAAAATAGAGGATAGGTTTTTTCTGAAATAGTTAGAATCAATAGCAGCGGAAAGAAAATAAGAATAGGAATGCCCATGAGTAGGTAAAACCATACTCGGTATAGAGGCATTAATATGTAGCGTATCCATTTCAAGTTATCAAAAATAGACGAATTTATCACTTCATAGACATCTTATTTTAAGGATCTCGCTTAAAACAGTATACTTCCAGACTTTAAGCGGGATTATTAGACATTCCTATATGGGGAATACCGATTACTAATTATCTTTGGTCTTCAATTAAAAATCATGGCAAGAATACTTACTGGAGTTCAATCTACTGGTACACCTCACTTGGGGAATCTTCTAGGTGCTATTTTACCAGCGATAGAAATGTCCAAAGATCAGAAGAATGATTCCTTTCTTTTTATCGCAGACATGCATTCTCTAACTCAAATTAAAGATGGAGCATTATTAAGAGAAAATACGTATTCAACAGCAGCGGCTTGGCTGGCATGTGGACTAGACATCAGTAAAACTGTGTTTTACAGACAGAGTGATATACCACAGGTAACCGAATTGAACTGGTACCTGGCTTGTTTTTACCCTTATCAAAGGCTCACTCTTGCACATAGCTTTAAGGATAAGGCAGGCCGATTGGAAGACGTAAATGCAGGTCTTTTTACCTATCCTATGTTAATGGCTGCAGATATCCTACTTTATGATGCAGAAGTGGTTCCTGTGGGTAAGGATCAATTGCAACACGTGGAAATAACACGCGATGTTGCGGGGAGATTCAATAATAAAATGGGGACTACTTTTATAGAGCCTGAGGCCAAAATTCAAAAAGACGGGCTCCTTGTTCCTGGAACCGATGGGGGTAAAATGAGCAAATCTAGAGGGAATATCATTGATATTTTTCAATCAGATAAAAAGTTGCGCAAGCAGTGTATGTCTATAGAAACTGATAGCACACCACTTGAAGAGCCTAAAAATACAGAAAGTTGTAATGTCTTTTCCTTATATCAATTAATTGCTCCAGAGCAAAAGATTCAAGAAATGCGCAATAATTATGCTGCTGGAAATTATGGTTACGGTCATGCAAAGCAGGCCCTGTTTGAAGCCCTATGTGAACGTTTTAACGAGGCTAGAAAGCGTTATGATTACTTAATGGAGAATAGGCATGAATTAGATATGGCACTTGAAGAAGGAGCTTTTAAAGCACGTCATATTGCAGATGCTGTATTGAAAAGGGTGCGTTCTAAAGTGGGATATTAATAAGCGGTTTTAAATCCATCAATTGAACTGGTTCTCTACCACAGCAATCACCTTTTTAGTGAGCCACAATGGGAGTTTACGTGTTTTCCCTTTTGTATAGAAGTTCTCGACTCTGCCTTTAGCGAAAAGCACTAGTGTATAGAGATAGCATTTAACTACGTGATTGGAGATTCTGGAAAGTTGGAAAACTTTATAAATAACAAAGGCTGTTCTAAATTATCAGAACAGCCTTTGTTATTTTTAATTCAGTAATTATTAAGCAAAAAGCCCCGTCATCTCCGCATCTATTTTATTGATAATCCCTCCTAAATCTTCAGGATGATTCACAAAATCAATATCATCTACATCGATGATCAATAGGTTCCCCTTCTTATAACCATGAACCCATCCTTCATAACGTTCGTTTAATCGGCTTAGATAATCTATAGAAATGCTGTTTTCATAATCGCGACCCCGTTTGTGGATTTGATTTACTAAGTTAGGGATAGAACTGCGCAAGTAGATCAATAAATCTGGGGCAGCAACTACTTTTTCCATAAGGTCAAATAATGAGCTGTAATTATCAAAATCACGTTGTGATAACAATCCCATTGCATGAAGATTGGGCGCAAAAATGCTGGCGTCTTCGTATATCGTTCGGTCTTGAATGATCTTTTTACCACTTTCCCGGATCTCTAAAATTTGTCGGAAACGGCTATTTAAGAAATACACCTGTAGATTAAACGACCAGCGTTCCATGTCTTGATAGAAATCTTCTAAGTAGGGGTTTTCTAGCACATCCTCAAATTGAGGAGTCCACTTGTAATGCTTGGCAAGCAATTGAGTAAGTGTGGTTTTACCTGCGCCTATATTTCCAGCAACGGCTATATGCATGTTTAATTCTTAAAGGGGTTGATGGTATACACGTCTACACGTTTACCGGTCCAAATATAAAGTTTTCCGTTCTTTAGATAAAGGGAATTCACTTCCTTTTCTGATATCCTTCTATTTGTGATCTCGCTTTCGCGAAAGCGGTATTCTTTGTCCATTGTCAACACCTTAATTTGCCCCTCTTTAAGGCTAATGAGTCTTCCAAAATCATAATCAAGCAGGGAGCCTTGTTCATACCGCATGACCGCAGTCTTACTACCGTAAGAATTATAGGTCTCTATGTGGTGCTTACTCACCACATGGCAAAAATTGTAATCACTCAACAATTGAGATACCTTATCTTTTAATACCGCGGTGCTAATAAGCGTCTTGTTATTGATGTAATCATGCAGTTCCAATCTATTTTGATCCAGATCGTGAAGCCAAAGACGTCGTTCACCAGCAAGTCTCGCATGTTCAAAAAACCGAGATGGAGAGAGCTGGTTTAAAGAAATACGCTGCTTTTCATTAAGGCGATTATCCAGTAATACCACGGTTTGGGTATCTTTATAAAATAATAATATGCTCAACGGATTGAGCAAATCTACTTCGGTAATATCCCCTAATTGTATATCATAAAACTCTTGTGTTTCTTTTCCTTCTTGTTGAATAAACGCACCATTTTTGCCGTAATAAAGTGCTTCAAAGTCGTCAACTCCATAAAAATAGTCTGCATTGAGGGCAACACTTTTGTACACTTGTTGGCCTTGTACGATACTACCAATGAAAAATAAGAAATAGGACCACTTCATAGAAAGCAAATTACAACTATGTCGTGGATATTTCTAGCAATTTATTTAAAAGCATGGAACCAAAAATTAATTATTAGGTTTTAAAAGTTCTTTTAAGTGATCATTTGATCAGAAGAAAAAAAGCCATTACTACCATTAAGTAGGTTCTTCATCGAGAAAACAAGGGGCCTTGTTAGGCTAATAACTAGCTATAAGAACTAAAAAAGAGGAGGTGATTAAGGGGTTATTAATTTATAGCCATATCCGCGCACATTTACTATTTCTAGTTGATCGTCTAACGCTAATTTTTTGCGCAATTTTGTGATAAAGACATCCATACTTCGGCCAGAGAAAAAATCGTCATTACCCCACAGTTTTTTAAGAATAAAGGTGCGGTCCAGCACGTTGTTTTTCTTTAAAACTAAGTGATAGAGCAAATGAGCCTCTCTATGAGTCAGTTTTGTAACCTCCCCTTTGTATAAAAGTTGCTGCTTTGGAAAATTAAAGGTAAAATCGCCCAACTCATAAATAGCTGCTGTTTTTTGTACTGTTTGCCTGCTGAGTAAATTCTCTATGCGCACAATGAGCTCTTCCATGGAAAAGGGCTTTTTAAGGTAGTCGTTTCCACCTACGTGAAACCCTTCTAACACATCTTCTGTTTGTGATTTTGCAGTCAGAAAAATGATAGGAATTTCCTCATTTTCCATTCGTATTTTTTTTGCTAACTCAAAGCCATCTAATTTAGGCATCATGACATCGAGAACAAGAATATCGGGTTGTTTTTCATGAAATGCCTCCAAGGCTAGAACGCCATTTAATTCATGACGCACGTTAAAACCTCTAGTTTCTAAACTTTCTTTTACGATCATTCCTAGAGCAGGTTCGTCTTCGGCAAGTATGATGTTGATGCTGTTTTTATTCATAAGGCAAAGTAATTTTAAAAGAGGTTTGTGGATGTACAGTTGCGGTAATGCTACCCTTGTGTTTTTCAATGATGGATTTGGTATAGAATAACCCTATCCCAAAGCCTTTTACATCGTGTTGGTTTCCTTTCCCTACTCGGTAGAATTTATCAAAAATAAGCCGCACGTCTTTAGAACTCAAATTGTTCCCGTCATCAGTAACCGTTATGCTTATAGATTCTGCATACATACAAAGCTGTACTTCAATATGATCACCACCATATTTTATCGCATTATCAATAAGGTTGTTAATGGCGTTTTCTAGATGAAAAGCATCGGCATTGATCACCACTGCGTTGCTTTCTTCTATAAAAGAGATCTTTTTAGAAGTTTGGTTTTGGTGTTTGAGTATAATCACTTCAATCAGTTCATTGATTACTACGCCGCTTTTTTGCAACATTAACTCATCACTGTCCAAAGTAGCCGTTTCAAGGATGCGCTCTACCATACCATTAAGTTTCACGAGTTGGTCGCGGCCCATACTCAAATAACGGTCTGTTTTAACTTGATCACCACTATTAGTAAAGCTTTGTACTCCTTCTAAGGCGGCACTTGCAGTAGCGATAGGTGTTTTAAATTCGTGAGTGATATTAGAAATAAGATCGTTTTTCATCTCTCCTAGCGCCTTTTGTTTTCTAATAATTTGCAATAGATAAAAAAGGCAAAAAACTACTGCTGTGATAAGTAATGCACTGAGAATAATACCAGTTAAGTTGAGTCTGTAAATCTCTGGAGAAAGACCAGAATAACGAAGTAAAAGGGCATCTCCTTTTTTGATTAACTTAGAATTTGCTCTAAGTACGTTATCATTTATTTCGTTAGTTAGTTCATTGTTAACATCTGCTTTTGCAATGTTAAGTTTGTAATTTACTTTCCAACCTTGTTTTTCTAGACTTATAGAAAAGAGACTATCCATACGTGCCAGATTCATTTCCTTTTCTTGAATAGCTCTTACTACTTTTGCAGTGAGTGTTGACATCGTTTTTTGTAGATTGATTTGATCCGTAAAAAACGTTTCTACCTCAATGAAATTACCATCAGGCTTATTGATATTATAGTTAGGAAAGTTCCAAAGATCTTTCATAGGTTCCATAGAGTTTAGAGTCTCCATGTCCCCACCTTGTGCAATAAAAATTTCGCTCATATTACTAGCGATATTGTTGTCTAGGTTAAATCCGCGTTGTCCAGCGGCACGCATCAAACTGTCCGTGGTTCTAAATAGTCTATCAAACTCTGGTTTGCGATTAGTAGTCTCTTTAACAATAATACCTATATTATTTTCTTTAACTAAGAGCTCATAGTATACATCAACACTTTTATCCAGACTTATTTGTAAGTCAGAGACCAAGTTCCTTTTAGACTCTTGAAAATTGTTGTAATTCCAGTACAATTGTATAGCTAGCGTAGCGGCGATCACTACACTTATCAAGACAAGAATAAAGTGATATTTTCTTTCATTCATAATTCAAAGGTGCGCTATTCCCTCTACAGTAGGAAGTCGGTTAACAAATATTAACTCAGCTTAAGTTGTATAACTATAAAAATAGTTGATATTTGAGTGATTTTAAAAACCATTTGACATGAAAAATTATAATCTTAGTATGTTGCTTTTTGTTGTTTTCGCTTTCGCGAAAGCCTATACTTTACAAGCTCAAAATGACTTTAAAGCAAAGGCAACCTATGTAGCTTTGACCAAAATTAATATACCTGAGGACAGTACTAATAATAAAAAAGCAGAAAGTAACCCCATGATTAAGCAACTTATGGAGCAACTTAAAAAAGGAAGTACACAAGAATATATCTTAGAATTTACAAGAACAGAATCTTCTTATGATAAAGTAAAAGAACTTAAAAAACCAGGTGGACCAAGTGGAATGTCTATATCATTTTCGGCAACTGGTGGCGTAGGAAGTACTGTTTATAAAAACCTATTAGAAAAAACCTATATCAAACAAGGGAATATAATGGGCAAAGATTTTGTCATAAAAGACGTGCTGCCTTCCTATGAATGGCAATTATTAAGTGAGTCTAAAATGATAGGTAAATACAATTGTTTCAAAGCAATTTATCTCCCTATTAAAAAAGAACAAGAAATAGATGAGGAAGAAGAACTGGAAGATGGTGAAGAAGAAGAGTCTGGCACAAGTCTTCTTTCTATGGTAAAAGAAAGTGATCGTACGATTACAGCATGGTATACTCCAGATATTCCAGTAAGCAATGGTCCTGGAGAATTTCATGGATTACCAGGACTTATCGTAGAAATCCAAATTAATGAAACTACTATTTTATTAAAAGGTATTGAGATCAACCCTAAAGAAGGTTTAGAACTAAAAAAGCCAAAGGCTGGAAAAAAAATCAATCAAAAAGACTTTGATGCGCTTCAAAAAAAGAAAATGGAGGAGAGGATGGAAAATCGTGGTAATGGTAAAGGAGTTTACATTGAGACCATAGGATTTTAACTAATAGTTGTTAAAGTTCTCTTAACTTGAAACTAATCCAGTTTTACTCAGTCTTATTCCAGGGCTTGCTAATTGGAGGCTGCTTTAAAATTAAATCAAAGATGAAAAAATCAATTGTATTAACGCTTGCTGTAATGTTTGCCGGAGTCTTAAATGCTCAGGAATTTTATGGTGAGGCGACTTATATGTCTAAGACTAAAACCGATATGAGCTGGATGCCAGAAGGTCGTGAGATGTCGCCACAACAAAAAAAGCGGATAGAGGAGCGTATGAAGAAAATGGGTGAGAAGACTTACGTGTTGAAATTCAACCGTAATGAATCTATTTATAAAGAAGAAAAAGAACTTGCTGCACCTGGGCAAGGTGGTGGTTGGGGAAACTTTATGGGGACTTCTATGGGGGGAGAGAAATATAAAAATCTAAAAGAAGGTCAGTGGATTGAGCAGCGTGATATGATGGGAAAGATGTTTTTAATAAAAGACAGCATTCCTCAATTAGACTGGAAAATCACAGGAGAAACTAGAATGATAGGTCAGTATCAAGCGATAAAAGCCGTAGCAAATAAAAAGAACAATGAACTGGACTGGTCATCTTTTAGAAGACGTAGAGGTGAAAGTGCAGAAGAGAAAAAGAAGGACAGCCTAGCACTTGCAAATGGGAATATAGAAGAGGTTTTTGAACAAGATCCACAAGTAGAAATTACCGCATGGTTCACACCTCAAATTCCAGTGCAGCATGGTCCGGCAGAATATTCGGGTCTTCCAGGATTAATTCTTGAAGTAAGTGCTGGGAATACCACCTTACTTTGTAGTAAGATCGTAGTCAACCCAGAAGAAAAGGAGGAGATCAAACCTGCTATTAAAGGAAAAGAAACTACCGAAGAAGAATACAATAGCCTATTCAAAGAAAAAATGAAAGAAATGTCAGAGCGATGGGGTCGCGGGCGTGGAGGTCGTGGAGAGTAATACCCACTATTAACTACTAATGATATGCGAGAGTATGCTAACCACTGTTCTCGCATTTTTTAATCAAAAAACTAAAATGAAAAAAAACTTACTCGTAACACTTCTAGCTTGTTTTGTGTTTTCCCTAGCTGGCGCTCAGTCGGTAAAAATATATGGTGTAGTAGTAGATAGTACAGGTACTCCACTTCAAATGGCCAATGTGATTGCTTATCAAAAGGATAAGAATTTGGGTGCTTTTGGTATTACTAATGATGCTGGAAAATACCAACTACTCAATCTTAAAAAAGACAGCACTTACGTTCTTAAAGTATCTTTTTTAGGTCTTAAAACCATCGTAGATACCGTAAAAAATATTCAAGATGACTTAAATAAAAATTATGTCATGCTAGAAGATGAAAACATGCTAGATGCGGTGAACATCGTTTATGACATGCCAGTTACTATTAAAGGGGACACGATTACGTATAATGCAGATAGTTTTACGAATGGAACAGAACGTAAATTAGGTGATGTACTCAAAAAACTTCCTGGTATGGAAGTAAATGAGGATGGAGATATTCAAGTAGAGGGAAAAACAGTCGAGCGGGTTTTTGTAGATGGAAAAGAGTTCTTTGAAGGAGACTCCAGATTGGCCACAAAAAACATTCCTGCAGATGCAGTTGGGAAAGTTGAGGTATTAAAAAACTTTAACAATCAAAGTCAATTGAAAGGACTCGGGAATGATGATGATCGCATTGCGATTAACATTAGATTAAAAGAAGGAAAGAAGAACTTCTGGTTTGGAGAAGTGACTGGTGCGATAGGTCAAGGGGATGATGCAGTGCGTTATCAAGCAAAGCCTAAAGCTTTTTATTACAGTCCAGATGTTTCTATAAACATTCTTACAGATTTTAATAATCTAGGATTACAGTCATTTACGTTTAGAGAATACTTGCGTTTTACAGGTTTTAATAGAGGCAATACAAGAGCGTCTGGATCATCCATAAATGTAGGAGTAGGCGCAGGAGGAATTTTAAACCTTCAAGCAAATCGCGCTAAAGAAATCGAAAGTAAATTTGGTGCATTTAACGGCTCATGGCAAGTAAATAAAGCTTTAAGTTTAGACGGGTTTGCTATTTTCTCAAGTACCGATACGGAACAAGAAACTATAGCAAGTAGAACATTTATTGAGACTGGTGTTGTGGAAAATACCGAAGACAGATCCTTTCAACGCAATCAAATAGGGATTTTCAAATTAGGAGCAGATTATAAGCCTAATGAAAATTTTACTTTTGAATATGATGGACAAATAAATCTGAGTGATGTAAGTCAGTTCAATGACTTTACTTCTTCTCGTAGTGGTTTTGTAGAAGATATAGACCAAAATGAATCTCAAAAACCTGTTACATTAGATCAATCGATCAATATGTATTATACATTGAGCGATAAAGACATTTTTGCTTTTGAAGGTAGGTATGTAGATGCTGAAGAAGATCCATTTTATAACGCTATTAGAGATCGACAAGGTGTTGCAGATCCAGAACCTTTTCAAGGTAACTTAGGACTCGACCCAGCAGACCCATACAATATCAATCAACAAAAATTTGTGGAAAGCCAAAAATTAGACACTAAGGTGGATTATTGGAGAGTACTTAACAAGAAAAGCAACATCAACTTTACTGTTGGAACATCTATTGTAAATCAAGAGTACAACACCAATATATTTCAAATACGTAACGACGGCTCTCAAAACGACCTAACAGACCCAACATTAGGAAACGATGTGAATTATAAATTCAGAGACTTATTTGGCGCAGTGCATTATAAATTTATCACCGGGAAGTTTACGATTACCCCAGGAGTAACCGCCCATAGTTTTCATATAGAAGACACACAGCTAGGCAATACTAACGAGTTAGATTTTCAAGAAATACTTCCAGATTTTAATGTGCGTTTTGCCTTAAGGTCTAGCGAGAACATCAACTTTGATTACCGTAGGACTGTAAGTTTTACAGATGTAGAAAACTATGCGCTAGGAACAGTTTTTAATAACTACAATTCTTTGTTCAGTGGTAATAATCAATTAACAGGAGCCTTAAACGATCGTTACAGTTTAAATTACTTCAATTTTAATATGTTTAATTACACAAATATACGCGCTCAACTATCTTATTCAAGAACTACAGATGCCATACAAAGCAGCGTAAATATTCAAGATATTAATCAGCAAAGTAACTTGATCAATTCCCCATTTGCAAATGAAACCGCGAGTGGTTCTGGAAGTTTTTCTAGAGAATTTGGGAAAATTAGAGCTAGTGTAAATGCAGGTTTAAACTGGAGCACATTTAACAATGTAATTAATGGCGCGCCAAGTGAATCTGACAACATTATTCATAACTATGGAATAAGCACTCGAAGTAATTATCAAGAAGGAGTGAATTTTGAAGTAGGTTATGACGTGAGTTTTAATAATTCTGACAATGGGGGATTTACCAATAATTCAACTAGACAAACCATAACTCTTAATGCAGATTGGCAAATCAATAAAGCTTGGTTTTTTGATGTGGATTATGATTTAAATCTGTTCTCTACTTCTCAAAATGTGGAGAATAATTATGATTTCCTAGAAGCTGCCCTATTTTATAACCAACCAGATTCCAAATGGGAATATAAAGTTGCTGCTACTAACTTGTTAAATACAGAGGCATTGAACAACAACTCTTTTGGTCAGATTGCTACTAGTACTCAGTTTTATACGGTGCAACCACGTTATGTGTATTTACAAGTGCGATATGATTTGTAAGGCATCAACTTGATTAACTTTAAAGCAGCTCTTGAATCAAGAGCTGCTTTCTTTATTTAGGACATACAAGAGTCTTATTACAAAACAAAGACTGTTTTAAATTATGGGTGCTAAATAAGTACGTCCAAAGCAGTCTTAAGCTTGAAAACAAAACAAGTCACTTTTGGTCAAGTCATATATTTTGTCATAAGTGCCATATTTTGCTAGTGTTTTAAGACTTACTTTTGTTTCAATGAGCGGTATTTATATACATATTCCCTTTTGCAAGCAGGCTTGTCATTATTGCGACTTCCATTTCAGCACTAATCTGAAACATAAAATCAATATGATTGATGCTATTTGTGATGAATTACGCTTTCGCGAAAGCGAGTTTAAAAATATTGCAGTGCAAACCATTTATTTTGGAGGGGGAACTCCTAGTGTCTTAGAAGTTCAAGAGATAGAAAAGATCATCCAAACTATTTTTGATCACTATACCGTGGTAGCACAACCAGAAATTACTTTGGAGGCAAACCCCGATGATTTGACCGAAGAAAAACTCATTTCTTTTTCAAAAACACGAGTCAACCGTCTTTCTATAGGCGTGCAAAGTTTTTTTGAAGAAGATCTCCAACTGATGAATCGCGCTCATAATGCTACTGAAGCGTATCAATGCATCCAGCAAGCAGTGCGGTATTTCCCTAATATTTCAATTGATCTTATTTATGGTATTCCAGGAATGAGCAATGAAAGATGGCGAGAAAATTTAAACAAAGCCATAGATTTAAAAGTGCCACACATTTCCAGTTATGCACTTACTATAGAAGAAAATACAGCCCTTAAATCGTTTATAGAAAAAGGAATTGTGGCTCCAGTAGAAGATGAGGTAGCACAAGAACATTTTGAGATTCTGCTAGACCTTATGGAGTTGTATCATTTTAAAAATTATGAATTCTCCAATTTTGGCAAGGAAGGTTTCTTCTCCCAAAACAACACGGCTTATTGGACCGGAAAAAGTTATATAGGCATTGGCCCAAGTGCGCATAGCTTTGATGGAAATAGGCGTGGCTGGAACATCAATAACAATGTAAAATACATCAAGTCTATTCAAGCAGGAGAATTGCCTATGGAAACAGAAGAGCTGACTTTGGTAGATCGTTATAATGAATACATCATGACCGGTTTGCGAACTATTTATGGGGTTTCTCTTCAGAAAATAGAAACAGATTACGGGCTAAATTTTAAACAATACCTTTTAAAACAAGCCGATGAATATTTAAAAGACCACTTGCTTTACCTAGACGGCGATACCTTATTTGTGACTAGAAAAGGGAAGTTTCTTAGCGATGGAATTGCAAGTGAATTGTTTATGGTGAATTTGAGTTAAGTGGAGTTGAGTGATGATTCTAAATTGTTGGGTGATCTATTTTGTTTTATTTGAACACCAATTTATACCTCTGTAGTTTCACAAAACCTCGATATAGGGGTCATAATAGTTGCTGAGTTAAACTATTGGGTATTCTTTGTGCATTCTGATTTTAGTTTGGACACCAACCAGTTAATTTTATAATACCTCCAAGCGGGAGGTATAGTTATTTGATTTCCTGTTCCAAACGAGAACATTTAATGGGTTTTTTATTTTTTTAGTAGCAATACCTTAAAACAAGGATTATTTGATCTTCATTTTAAAACTGAAAATAAATAAAAGGTTGCACTTCACTACTAGCTGTAGCACTTATTACCCAGATGACTGCAGCAAATAAAAGTACCTTACCTGCAACTGGTATTCTATGAAATAATTCCAGTTGCTTGTCCTGCACTTTTTGAGGTATAAAATGCCATAGGTAACCTATCAATAAAACAATAGCTATATTTTGATAGCCCTTTAATACGGTCCACCAGATCTGAGGGTTCCATTCTATACGGCCTATATTAGAAATGACATTCAAGGCATTGTTAAAGTCTGATGCTCTAAAGAAAATCCAACAAAAAGCTACAAAGTGAAACGTCAGTATTCCTGCGATGAGTTTTAAAGGAAAGCTCCTACCAGTTAATTTTGGGATGTTGAAGGCCTTTTCGATAATGAGAACGGTTCCATGCATCCCTCCCCAAAGAATAAACTTCCAAGAGGCACCGTGCCATAATCCACCGAGTAACATGGTCATAAAAAGGTTGAAGTACGTGCGTATTTTACCCTGGCGATTACCGCCCATAGATATGTAGAGGTAATCTCTTAGCCAGCTTGAAAGAGAGATGTGCCACCTGCGCCAGAATTCGGTAACGCTGCTACTTTTATAGGGTGTTTTAAAGTTAGGAGGTAATGTAAAACCCATCAAAAGTGCAAGACCTATAGCAATGTCGGAATAGCCGGAGAAATCACAATAAATTTGCAGGGTATACCCATAAACGGCAAGTAAGTTTTCAAAAGCACCGTAATTATCTGGAAACTCAAAAACACGATCTACAAAGTTAACACTAATGAAATCTGAGAGGACTGTTTTTTTAAGTAATCCACCCATAATCAGAAACAAGGCATAACTCAACTCCTTTTTAGAAAGTTGTAGTTTTTCATAAATCTGAGGTATAAAATCTTTTGCTCTTACAATAGGTCCCGCAACTAATTGTGGAAAAAAAGAAACAAAAAACATAAAATCCCAAATATTTCTAGCCGGTTCTAATTCTTTTCTGTAAACGTCTATAGTGTAAGACATGGTTTGAAAAGTATAAAATGAGATGCCTACAGGTAGAAATACAGTCCCAAAACTTAAATCACCTGAAAAAAGAGCATTAAAATTAGCGGTGAGGAAGCCGGTGTATTTAAAGTAAGCGAGCAGTCCTAAATTGATAATACAGGAAAGAATAAGCAGCCATTTTCTTTTTCTTTTATCATCGCTTTTGTAAATCAATTCAGATAAGTAATAATCTACAAACGAAGAAAATATAAGCAGTATAAAGTACACCCCACTACATTTGTAATAGAAAAATAAAGAAAAGGCGATAACATATAAGATGCGCATTTTACGAGCATCGGACATAAAAATATACAACAGATAAAAACCTAGAAACAGATATAAAAAAGCCTCACTATTAAATAGTAATGGGCTTTGTGGATCATAACTTAACCAGCTCCATATATCGTTCCATTCCATCATTTTTTATAATCGGCATAGGAGTTAATGATGGACTCCACAAGTAGTAGTGCTTGTAGCTGATAGCCTTTTTCTAAGAAATGAATTTTATCACTCGAGGTTAAGTTTGCATCGTGCCAATAGGGCATCGCACGACTTGTTTTAGAAACCGAATGTAAATCGTAGAATGCCCAAGAATTTAAGTTGGCAAAGACGCCCATTTCATAGGCATATGCTGTTGCGGTAGAATTGATTTGTTTGCGATTCTTCATTGATGGCGGTGGGCTGGTTAACAACACACTCCCCGTCATTTCACGTTGGATCATTTCGCGATTGAATACGTCCATAGCTTCCTTTAGCTTCTCTTCTGTATAGGTATCGTAAAAACTCTCGTTAGTTCCTAAAGAGATGATGATCAAGTCCGGATTTAAGGCCGCCATCTGATCAAAAAATCTAGGAAATATATTGTAATCACTAAATTTGGTCCCGTTGACACCTATGCCGTGAAAGTTGATACCGTTCTTTCCAGTGCTCAATAAGAGTCCGTCGAGAAGGTACTTTGATTCCTTTTGAGCAGGTCTCAAATAAAGCTGATTCACTCCTTTAGGAATTTGATAAGTGATTCCATCTAACGAGGCAAGATCGGTAAAACTCGCTTCAGATAGGACTTTATTTTGTGTATTCCCCGTTGGTATTTCAAGAGTTTGTCCAGCTCGTAAATGTGTGTTTTTCATCCCGTTTACTTGTTGAATTTTCTGAATGGAAGTATGGAATTGAGCGGCGATTTTACCTAGGTAATCTCCAGAAATTACGTTATAGGTTTTGTTGATGTTGACTTTTAGGAGAAGATCACGTTTGTCAGCAAGGCTTATTTTAAAACGATCGGGATGTGGGGAAACTATTTTTATTTCAGTAACCTCTTCTAATGATTCACTCAGATTAATTTCCATCAGAAAATCATTGTTTGCGGTTTCTAGGTTGATACCGCTCAGTCCGATATCATCATCTCCATTACTTTTTACATTGCGCACTGCCTTCCAGTCGCCGCTTGCTTTAAACTTGACATCTACTGCCCCATTAGTGCCAGCAACTCGATAAGGGAATACAAAACCTCGGCCTGCATTACCAAATTTATTCTGCAAACCTTGTCTTATATATTGTGGGAAATAAGGTCCTTGAACATGAGAGTCCCCTAGTTGTAGCACAGTTACTTGACTTCTATTGCCGCTCTCTAGTTCTTGGAGTTTTTGAAAAAAATCATTCAATACCAAGGGGTTTTTTATCTCTTGAAAACTGCGATCTATCAATAAGGGGTTGATTGGTACATCTTCTATTTGTTGCCCATATGATGTTAACGTCAAAAGACCGATCCATAGAAAAATATGAGCTTTGATCATGGTCTTCGCAGGTAAGAAATACTGTCGTTTACAGCTTTTATGTATAGGCTATCTGCCTTTTGTTGTAACATATTTTGCTGTATTCTCGCTTTCGCGAAAGCGGAATACCCATTCATCAATTCTTCATAAATCATCCCACCTATTTTACGGGAACCCTGAGGGCTAAAATGAATAAAATCTTTATTTGCTAGCTTTTGATCGCTCCAGATAGGCATTGTATTGACGCCTCCCATCAAATGAAAGAGGCTTATAAAGCTGGACTGCGTTTTTAATGCATATTGTTGTTGGGACCTCAATAACTTTACAACACTGCTATCTGTTTTTACAATATCGTCAAGTTTTGTTCCTTTATCTGCAGTACCTAGTATTAAAACATCAGCTTCTGGGAACGCTTGTTTCAAATGATGTACCACTTGAGTCATTCGGTTGTAATACCAATTGTAATTTTTAGATTTTCTAGTGAGTACATTAGCTCCAAATTGAAGGATGATCAAGTCATAGCTTAAGCTTTGGTCAAACTTTTGCATTTGAGAAATATTTAGTAAACTCAATGGCAATCCAGAATTACCACGGTTAGAAAAACCGTCTACAGCTATTCCTGTATGATTTGAAAAATCCATTCCATAGATAGGAGTGTTTTGCGCATTTGAAAAGTCCAATTGGATTTTTCGTAGGTTACTTGTGGATATAGGAACTGAATTAAAGCTTTGTGTACCGTTCAACAGAATATAGGTAGCGCTATTGTCTTTTTCTTCGGTTACTTTAAGGACAGCGTCTTTATTACCGGAGCCGTAAAAGAGGCGTGGCGAGTTGAGTTGGTAAGCGTTTTTAATACCACTGGCAACATAGTGTACTCGTGCGGTAGCGTCTACTGGAAAAAAAACAGCGCCATTTATTCCATAGGGAATACTATCTGCGCTACCTTTCATAAAGTTGTCCTCCTTCCAGTTTCCTAATGTATAATGCTTAACAGAGTAACGGGATCGCGCACTTTCTGATTGTATAGGAACAAATCCAACTCCAAGACCCCCAAAACGGTTTTGTAATGCGCTCCTAAAATCTTGAACTATCAAATCGCCATCGATCATTGAGTCGCCGTAATAAGCGATGCGTACTTTTGCTTTTTTTGATTGTTCCAGTTCGTAAAGCTTTTCAAAAAAACGATTCAAGTGATTGATACCGGTATAACTTTTTAAAGGAAAAGGTTTTGGAATAGCAATTATACGCGATGAGTCTGTGGGACGATATTCCAGGTTAAAATCGAAATCCGAAGCACTTATAAGGTGTTGATAGAAGGTGTCGTTTAAAGTTTCCAATGAAGTTTTGTTAGAAACCGCTTTTGTTGAGCTTATAGGTTGGGTTACCGCTTTTTTTAATTGATTAGAATCCTGAATGGCTGTTACAGGTGCTCCCCCAATTTCCAAGTCATTCATTGCTTCGATCATAAGACGATCTACGACACTATGAGCAGAGCTATTACCTTCTACAAATACGTTATTCGGCAAATAGGGTTTTGTGACATAGAAAAGAGCCCCACCAAGTGCGATGATAAAAAAAGCAAAGTAGCATTGTTTTTGTTCTTTAAAGTGCATGTAGTACTATAATCTTAAATCAAAACTCTATGAAAAGCGCACACCTGTTAAAGGCGTTCTATTGAGGTGCAATTTAAAAGAATCCATGTAACTAAATAGCAAACTGTTGTTAGTTTGTTGTTTTCTATCCAGACTAATATCTTTACTTATGTTATATGTGGGAGTACTGCTAGACATTATTAAATTTTGAGCGACTATTTTTAGGGTGGCTTTGATCACTAAGATAGTTGTTTATTTGACACTCAAAGATGAAATCCACAGCTGCATTATTGATCTGTTGTAGTTGGTTTTATGCAATAGGAGCACTTGATTAGTTATTAATGATATTGTTCTCATCATGTTTTTATAACTATTGGTAGTACGGATAGTTTAAAAGCCTTCCTCGTCATTAACCTAAGTAAAAAATAAGAAACATCTTTTTAATTATTTTTCACTATACATTTCCACATCAATTGATCATTATCCGTTGAATTTACCTTACAAAAAAAACTGTAAATAACTGATAATAAATAAAATAACTATATTTTGTCAACGTAGCACTATTGCTGTAACGAATTTTATGACAAAATCAATTAACTTTTTTTAAATTTGAATTCTAACTTTAAGAGGATCTTAACCTACAACGTTATAGAAACTCTTTTTAATTATGAAATAAAGCGATTTTCATGAATAAATTTACATTTTTACTATTTTATTTTGTCGCAGCTTTCAGCTTCGCGCAAGAAGGTATCATCTCAGGAAAGGTCCTTGAACAATCTACAGGAGAGGCTTTATTGGGAGCCACTGTTCTCAACCTAAACACGAATAAGGGTACTACCACAGATTTTGATGGTCTCTACACCATAGCTGCTTCACCAGGGGATATCCTTAAATTTTCTTACATAGGTACGATAACTCAACAAGTTACAGTAGCTAATACCGCTACTATAAACGTAAGCTTACAGGCAGATGTAGCTGCACTTGAAGAGGTGGTAGTCGTTGGATACGGCACTCAAGCGGTTAGAGAAGTTACGGGGGCAGTGAGTGTAGTGGACAGTAAAGTAATTGAAAACTTGAAGCCAACTAGAGTAGAGCAAGCACTTCAGGGCCAAGTGGCTGGAGTTAATGTGACCTCTTCATCGGGATCTCCTGGAGCAGGTTTAAACATTAGGATACGCGGTATTTCTACTAATGGCGATAACCGTCCTTTAATATTAGTAGACGGAAACATTATTGAAGACTTAAGCGTTATCAACCCTGGGGATATCGAAAGCTTGTCTGTTTTGAAAGATGCAACGGCTGGTATATATGGGGTAAGGGCTGCAAATGGGGTGATTATTATCACTACAAAAGGCGGTCGCAAAAACCAGCCATTAACTGTTGAATACAATTCTTGGGGAGGTTTTCAAGAAACCACTAGAAGGCTTCCTACATTGAATTCACAGCAGTATGCCTTGATTAAAAATGAAGCATTTGCAAATAACGGCGAAGCTTTACCTTTTACGGATATATCTAATTTAACCAATACCAACTATCAAGATGAGGTGTTTGATGATGCGTTGATCCTTAATAATGATATTTCTATACGAGGAGGTACAGAAAAATCTATTTATGCTTTTGGTGTTTCAGTGTTAAGTCAAGATGGTATAGTAGGGAGTGATAAGTCTGATTTTGATCGTTTTACTATGCGAGGAAATTTTGATCGTAAATGGACTAAAAACTTGGAAATGAAAACAGGGTTCCTTTATTCGTATACAAGTAATAAGAACATCAACGACGGTGGTCTAGGATCTGTTCTTTTTAATGCGTTAAACATGGCGCCTACGATTCCGGTTAGAGATCAAGCCGGTGAATTTTCATTGGCAGAAGGTTTGGGAAATGAAGTTATTAATCCTGAGGCCCAACTAGCAAACACATTTAATAAAAATAAAGTAGGGAAGATCAGTGGTAACTTTGGGTTGACCTATTCTTTTCTAGATCATTTTGAAGCTACAGCTCGTATACAAGCGAATTATTCTGAAGCTTACGGGAATAATTTTAATCCTAGAGCATTTTATGGTTCAGGTAAAGTATTCAATTTAACTGAAAATGTATTTAGTACGTATAACAATTATTTCAGTGATTATACCTATGATGCGTTTTTAAAATACGACAATACATTTGCTGATAAACACAATTTAGAGGCTACCATAGGGATGAGTGCCTTTAGAACTCGAGGGGACTTTAATGACCTTACCGGTTTTGGTAATGTAAGCAATGATTATAATGAGGTAAGTATAGCGGGGGCAGAACGTGTTATTAATGGAGATCTCAATGGAGCGCGTCGTTTTGATCAGAGGTTGCTTTCTCATTTCCTTCGTGTTCAGTACGATTATAAGGGGAAGTATTTGCTTTCCGCTGTTGTTAGACGTGATGGGAGTACCATATTTGGACCTGAAAATAGATTTGGTATCTTCCCTTCAGGTAGTGTAGGTTGGATCGCTTCAGACGAATCTTTCCTAAAGGACAGTAAAGTTATAGACTTCCTTAAAGTACGAGCATCTGCTGGTATCATAGGTAACGACCGTATTCCTGCTTTTGGATATGTATCTCTACTTAATGGAGAAGGACAGTATGTATTTAATGGTCAAATTTTCAACGGAACCGCTAGTGGAGCTTTGAGTAATCCGGAAATTAAGTGGGAAGAACAATTTACCACTAATGTTGGATTGGATATGAAATTCTTATCATCTAAATTAAACGTTACTTTAGATTATTACAATAGGGAGACTAATGACTTATTGATTTCTCCAGCAGTATCTGGGATATTGGGTTCTGGGGCACCTGGTTCGGCTGCACCATTCATAAATGGGGGGGATATACGTAATCGGGGTATAGAATTCTCGGTGGGGTATTCAGATCAGGTTACAGATGATTTTAGTTTTAATGTAAGTTACAATTTGGCCACTCTGGATAATGAAGTCCTTTCTGTAAACAACGAAAATGGTTTTATTGAGGCCGGAGGCTTTGGTGTTGGGCAGCCCCCTATTACCAGATTTCAAGAAGGATTTACTATTGGATATTTTTACGGGTATCAAACCGATGGAATTTTTCAAAATGCCGCCGAAGTGGCAGCTCATCCATCGCAAATCGCCTTGGGCGCTAATGCACAGCCTGGAGATTTCAGATATAGAGATTTAAATAATGACGGAGTTATAGACACCGATGACCGTACCGAATTGGGTGATGCTTTACCAGATTTCACCATGGGGTTCAACCTTAGTTTCAATTATAAAAACTGGGACCTACAAACCTATTTGTACGCTTCAATAGGGAATGATATGGTGCGCAATTATGAACGAAACCAGCCTTTAACCAACTTAACGACTAACGCGTTAGGCCGTTGGACCGGCGAGGGATCAACCAATTCTGTACCGCGAGTGACTACAGGGGCAACAGCAAATCAAGTGTTTTCAGACTTTTTTGTAGAAGATGCCTCTTTTTTAAGAGCTCAAAACATGCAAATTGGTTATACCTTAAACGAGTCGTCACTTGATAATTTGAAGTTGAGTAAATTGAGGGTTTATGCATCTGTAAATAATGCCTTTACACTTACAAAGTACAGAGGGTATGATCCTAGCGCTAGCTCTGGAGACCCGTTATCAAGTGGTATAGACAATGGATTTTATCCAGTGGCGAGAACCTTTTTAGTTGGAATAAATGCAAAATTTTAAAAAATAATCAAGATGAAAATTTATAAGATATATATACTATTATTCGTCGCAGCGGCAGGCTTTAACTCATGTAGCGAGGATTATGTAGAGGTTGTTAGTGAGGATGCTAATTCAGAAAACTTTTTTAATACACAAGCTGATTACGAAAATGCTCTAATTGCTGCGTATGACATGTTGCAGTCCAGTTATATTAACGTGATGTTAGGTGAGATAGCTTCAGATAATACCTTAGCTGGTGGTGAGAGTGCAACTGACGTGATAGGAATACAGCAAATTGACGATATGATTCATACTCCTGTAAACGCTCAATTAACAGATTTATGGAGGTGGATGTTTGCTGGTGTGAACAGAGCAAATTATATCATGGAATTCCAAAATAATACTAATTTTCCTGATAAGCCCAGAGTTCTAGGGGAAACTCGTTTTCTAAGAGCTTACTACTATTTTGAATTGGTTAAATTTTTTGGAGATGTTCCTTTAGCAGTTGATAAGCGATTTCTATTTGGAGATCAGTTTGAAGTAGACCGCACACCTAAAGCAGAAGTTTACGCACAGATTGAACGGGATTTGATATTTGCAATTGACAATTTAGAATACACCACTCCTGATGTGGGTCGAGCTACGAAAGGAAGCGCACAAGCATTATTGGGTAAGGTATATTTGTTTCAAGAGAAATATATAGAGGCTGCTGATGTCCTGGATGAGCTCATCCTTATGGGGCCATATAGTTTGGTAACGGACTACGCTACTATCTTTGAAAACGATAATGAAAACAATTCAGAATCTGTTTTTGAAGTCCAATATTCAGATGCAGAAGGTGCCAGTTTCGGATGTTTGCAATGTAGTGAAGGTAATGTCGCAGTAGGATTTAATGGTATTAGAAATTACAACGGTCCTATTTTTGATTCTGGATTTAGTTTTAATGTCCCTACACAAGAAATCGTAGATTTATTTGACCCTGCAGATCCACGTAAAGACACCGCAATTTTAGATATAGACGCTTTCGCGGCAGCTAACAACGCTACCTTTAGTGTAGGCTTTGAACATACGGGGTATTACAATAGAAAATATATAGCTAGACAAGGTGATTTGAATACTGGCGATGCCAACCTGACCAATCCTAATAATTACAGAGCTATAAGACTTGCAGACGTGTACCTTATGGCTGCAGAAGCATATAATAGCGGGAGTTTGGGTGACGGACAAGCACGGACTTATTTAAACGAGGTGCGCAATAGGGTTGGATTACCTGATGTCCAAGTTTCTGGAACAGCCTTAGAAGACGCCATATTTCTTGAACGCAGGCTTGAGTTAGTAGGAGAAGGACACCATTTCTTTGATTTGGTTAGAACTGGTCGTGCAGCTGCTGAAATACCCGGTTTTGTAACTGGTAAACATGAAGTTTTCCCAATCCCATTAGAAGAGATTTTACTTGCTGGAGACCGATGGGAACAAAATCCTAATTATTAATACGATTTGAAATGAAAAACATTAAATTTTTAGTTGTTGCTCTAATAGTAACCACCACGGCACTGTGGAGTTGTGATAGTAATGATGATGCAGACTTAAGCTTAGCGCTTGAAGCGCCAAGTGATCTTGATCTCGTTTTTAATATTACTCAAGATAATTCTGGTTTAGTGACCATTTCACCTACAGGTGTTGATGTGACAAGCTTTGAAGTGTTCTATGCTGATGGTACTGGAGAATCTACTCTACTGTCATTAGGAGAAAATGCACAACGCAATTATGTAGAAGGTACTTACCCCGTGCGAGTTATTGCCACTAATTTAAGCGGTAAAACTACAGAGTTTACTAAAAACCTCGAGGTGTCTTTTAGACCACCAGAGAATCTAGTGGTAACTATTACAGAAAGTGCTGCTTCTAATTTTGGTATTTCCGTAAGTGCTACAGCAGACTTTGAGACTGCTTTTGAAGTTACTTTTGGGGAAGATCCAGCATTAGCGGCTGTTGTTTTTATGGAAGGTGAGGAGGTTATTTATGATTATTCAAGTACGGGAACTTATGACATAACGGTTACTGCCTTGAGTGGTGGCGCTGCTATTACTTCCGTAACCGAAGTAGTTATGATTGAAGACCCAGTAATTTTACCTTTGACTTTTGAATCCACTACTTTAAATTACAATTTAATCAACTTTGAATCAAACGTGAGTATCATCAATAATCCTGATGTTAGCTTAGGTAATAATAGCGCTAAAGTAGTCAGCATTGTAAAGACTGGTTCACAAACCTACGGAGGTGTTGTAGTGCCGCTAGGAGGTCCTATAGACTTCTCTGGGCCACAAAGTTTGAGGATGAAAACCTGGTCTCCAATGCCTATTGGAACAAAGGTTACCGTTAAATTAGAAAATGCCGACGGTTCTATTGCTTCAGCTGATTATGAAGCTTTTACAACTAGAATAGGAGAATGGGAAACACTTTTCTTTGATACTACAGGCCTAGATACAACACAACCATTCAGTCGTTTTGTAGTATTTTTTGATTTAGGAGCAGCCCCTACTAATGACGTGAACTATTTTGATGATATTGAACTAGCTGATGGTCCTCCAATACTATTGCCTTTAACTTTTGAAGATCCTAATAGAATCTATAACATAGGAACGAATAATGGAGCATTTTCTATAATTCCGAACCCTGTACCAGATATGGTCAATAATTCTAGTACGGTGATGCAATTTGTTAGACCTGCTACGGGGCCTAATAATTTTTCTTTAGTTGCCATTGTTGTAGATCAACCTGTTGTATTTAGTGCAACAACCTCATTTACTTTAAAAGTGTATTCTCCTAGAGTAGGGTTACCTGTATGGCTAAAAATCGAGAGAATTGGTAACGGGGGCTTGTTTCAAGAAGTGACAAGTGTTACTACTACGGTAGCTAACGGTTGGGAAGAGTTAACCTTTAATGGATTTACGGGTCCTACTACAGCTGATTTAAGAAATGTTGTTATTTTCTTTGACCCTCTATCAGCAACATCTTCTGCAGAGACCATTTACATTGATGACCTAATTAAAACTAACTAAACTAATAAAAATGAAATATTACTTTAAGCTTTTAATAATCTTGATGCTGGGAGCCTCCTTTCAGGCGTGTCAAGATGATGATACAGACTTTGGTCCAGTAACTGCGCCCACTAATTTGGAACTAACAATTGCTATACAAGGCCAAAGTACAACAGATCCCAATGGAGATGGAACGGGTATAGTAGTTTTTAATGCTACAGCAGATAATGCAATTAATTATACCTATGATTTTGGTGATGGTCGCACGGGGTCTTCTTTTAGTGGAAGTATCGAACACCGTTTTGTAGAATTAGGGGTGATTAGTTACAGTGTAACTGTAACAGCTACTGGTACCGGAGGAGCGGCAACAACACAAACTGTAGTAATTGATGTTTTGAGCACCTTTGACGATGCAGAAGCTAAGGATTTTTTAACAGGAGGGTCGTCTAAAACTTGGTATTGGTCTGTAGCTGAAAACGGTCATTGGGGAGTAGGACCTACAAACTTGATAGGTGGACAGTCGCCAGATGCTTATTATACTCCGGCATTTTTTCCAGTTCCAGCATTTGGCAGGTATTGTAATGAGTTGACCGAATGTTTTTATGAAGATGAGATGGTATTTACCAAAGTAGGAAATGATGTCGTTTACGAATTGAATAACTTTGGGGGTACTTATTTTCACAATACCTATTTAAGTCAATTTGGAGGCCCTTCGGCTCTTAATCCTAATAATGCTGATGAATGCTTGCCATTTACAGCTCCAGCGCCTGGTGAGGTGACCTTTCTTCCTACACTGGATACAGACGTTCCAGTGGATCAATCTAGAAAAACTACGATGCTCTTAGCCAATGATAGTTTTATCAGTTGGTACGTTGGAAGTAGTGAATATGAAATATTAGAACTAACTGCAAATAGAATGGTGTTACGCACGGTGCAAGGAAACGATCCAGCACTGGCTTGGTATCATACGCTTACTACTGATGTTCCAGTGAACCCTAACCCTGGTTGTATCTAGAATATCAATAGTTAAACGATTATTAAGCCACTCTTACAAAGGAGTGGCTTTTTTATGCTCGCTTTCGCGAAAGCGAAATATAATTATTTGTCGGTGCCTGTCAACTCCTCTTTAGGGATGAAAAAGTAAACTTAGGGCTGTGTGCTTATGGTAATGAATATATATTTTAAGCAAACAAAAAACAACAGTTTCTTTACCCTTTCATTGAAAGGAGGAGCCACCAATTACTACTAAGTACAAACGAATGTGCCTAGAAACTATTAAGACTCAATCCAAATAAGGTAAAGTATAAGGCCTTTTAACTATTACGATTGATATTGAGGCGTCTGAAAGTTATCTTTGCAGTAAATTAAAAAATTATACATGAGCGCATTAGTAAAATCATCGCTTGCTAGAAAGTGGGTAATGGCACTTTCAGGATTATTCCTAGTTATATTCTTAACACAGCATTTTGTAATTAACATTACTTCTGTCATCGCACCAGATACTTTTAACGAGTGGTCGCATTTTATGGGGTATAATCCATTAGTACAGTTTGTTGCTCAGCCTATATTAATAGGCGGGTTGATCATACACTTTATTATGGGGATCGTTCTTGACTTTCAAAATAGAAAAGCACGCCCTATCAAATATGCTAAATTCTCTGGTAATTCAAATTCTTCTTGGGTTTCTCGCAACATGATCATTACAGGTCTTGTAGTACTTGCTTTTTTAGGATTGCATATGTATGATTTTTGGGTTCATGAAATGACTGTGAAATATATAAATGTTCAACCTGAAGATGCGACTCGTTACTTACCAGAATTGAAAGAGAAATTTGTTAATCCAGTGAGAGTGGGTATTTACGTTGTTTCCTTTATTCTATTAGCCATGCACTTATGGCACGGGTTTAACAGCTCTTTCCAGTCTATGGGAGCAAAGGCCGTTAATCAAGGAGACCGTTTGAGAAAAGCAACTTATGCGTGGTCCGTATTGATACCTGCAGGGTTTATTTTCATTGCGTTGTACCACTATTTTACTCACTCATAATATATAAATTATGTCAGTATTAGATTCTAAAGTACCTAAAGGACCTCTTGCAGAGAAGTGGGTCAATCATAAAAATCACATTAATCTGGTCAACCCAGTAAACAAACGTAACATAGATGTTATTGTTGTGGGAACTGGATTGGCAGGTGGATCTGCTGCAGCCACTCTTGCTGAACTAGGTTACAATGTAAAGACATTTTGTTATAATGATTCTCCGCGTCGTGCGCATTCCATTGCTGCACAAGGAGGAATTAACGCTGCCAAAAACTATCAAGGAGATGGAGATTCTAATTACCGCCTGTTTTACGATACCATAAAGGGAGGGGACTATAGATCTCGTGAAGCAAACGTTCATAGACTTGCTGAAGTTTCTTCTAACATTATCGACCAGTGCGTGGCACAAGGAGTTCCTTTTGCTCGTGAGTATGGTGGATTGTTAGACAACCGTTCTTTTGGTGGTGTACTTGTTTCAAGAACTTTTTATGCTGCAGGTCAAACTGGACAGCAGTTATTGCTAGGAGCATATTCTGCTTTAAACAGACAGATCAACCGTGGTAAAGTAACTCCGTTTAACCGTCATGAGATGTTAGATCTTGTTAAGGTGGACGGTAAAGCACGTGGTATTATTGCCCGTAACTTAGTTACCGGTGAGATAGAAAGACATGGAGCTCATGCCGTAGTGATTGCCTCTGGGGGTTATGGCAATGTATTTTTCCTTTCTACAAACGCTATGGGAAGTAACGTAATGGCTGCGTGGAGAACACACCGTCGTGGTGCTTATTTCGCAAACCCATGTTATACACAAATTCACCCAACTTGTATTCCAGTTTCTGGAGAACATCAGTCTAAGCTGACATTAATGTCGGAGTCTTTACGTAATGATGGACGTATTTGGGTTCCTAAAAACTTAGAAGACGCAAAAGCTATACGTGAAGGGAAGTTGAAAGGTGTCAACCTTAAAGAAGAAGATAGAGATTATTACTTAGAAAGAAGGTATCCTGCATTTGGTAACTTGGTGCCACGTGATGTCGCATCCCGAGCTGCAAAAGAGCGTTGTGATGCCGGTTATGGTGTTAATAAAACAGGTAATGCGGTTTATCTAGACTTTGAAGCGTCATTCTTACGATATGGAAAAATAGAGGCCCTAACACACGGTCAAAAGGATGCTAGCAAAGAAGAAATGATCGCCTTAGGTAAGAAAGTGATCGAGAAGAAATACGGAAACCTCTTTGATATGTACCGTAATATCGCAGATGAAAATCCATATGAGGTACCTATGAAAATTTTTCCAGCAGTGCACTATACCATGGGCGGACTTTGGGTAGATTATAACCTACAAACCTCCATACCTGGATGTTTTGCAGCTGGCGAAGCAAATTTCTCTGATCACGGTGCTAACCGTTTAGGAGCAAGCGCTTTAATGCAAGGTCTAGCTGATGGATACTTTGTTTTACCCTATACCATTGGTGATTACCTAGCAGACGAAATTGGAACTGGAGCTATTTCTACAGAAACAGCTGAGTTTGATCAAGCAGAAAAGGATACACGTGCCCGCATCGAGAAATTGATGAATGGTGCAGGAACTCATTCTGTAGATTACTACCATAAGAAATTAGGTTTGATCATGTGGAATAAATGTGGTATGTCTCGTAATGCGACAGACTTACAAGCAGCCATGGATGAAATCGCGGAGTTGAGAGCAGATTTCTGGAAGAATGTAAAAGTTCCAGGAACAGCAGATACTAAAAACCAAGAGCTAGAGAAAGCTGGCCGAGTTGCCGACTTCCTTGAATTGGGAGAATTGTTTGCAAAAGATGCACTTGAAAGAAACGAAAGTTGTGGTGGTCACTTCCGTGAGGAATATCAAACCGCAGATGGTGAAGCATTGCGTGATGATGTGAACTATGCTTACGTGAGTGCTTGGGAATATAATGAGAACCCTCGTGATGCTAAATTGCACAAAGAAGAATTGGTCTTTGAAAATGTGGAATTGAAGACTCGTAGTTATAAATAATTGAATTTTAAATGTTCCGCTTTCGCGAAAGCAGAACGAACTAAATATAAAAAGTATGAAACTTACTTTAAAAATATGGAGACAGGCTGGTCCTGAAGCCAAAGGAAAAATGGTTACTTATCCACTTGATGGTATAGATGGTGATATGTCTTTCCTTGAGATGATGGATATCTTAAATGAGAATTTGATCAATCAAGGAGAAGTTCCCGTAGAATTTGATCACGACTGTCGTGAAGGAATCTGTGGATCTTGTAACATGATGATTAATGGACAACCTCACGGACCGCAAAAATTGACAACTACTTGTCAATTGCATATGAGAAAGTTTAATGATGGAGATACCATTACTATTGAGCCATGGAGAGCAGCCGCTTTTCCAGTGATCAAAGATTTAATTGTCGATCGATCTTCTTTTGATAGAATCCAGCAGGCTGGTGCTTATGTATCGGTGAATACCTCAGGTAATACTCAAGATGCCAACTCAATTCCGATTAAGAAAGCCGACGCAGATGAGGCATTTCACTCAGCAACTTGTATAGGTTGTGGAGCTTGTGTTGCGGCATGTAAGAATGCGAGTGCTATGTTATTTACCAGCGCTAAGGTTTCTCAATACGCTTTGTTACCACAAGGTGAGATAGAGGCTACTGATCGTGTGATGAACATGGTACGCCAAATGGATATTGAAGGTTTTGGTAACTGTACCAATACAGGAGCTTGTATGATCGAGTGTCCTAAAGGAATTAAATTAGAAAACATTGCTCGTATGAACCGCGAGTATTTAAAAGCAGAAACTTTAGGATAGTTGTTCCTAATAGAATTTTAAAAATCCCTCTTTAGTTAACTGAAGAGGGATTTTTTATGCTCGAATAGTGGCTTTAATGTTCTTAATATATCAAGCTATTTTGTAATTTACTGGCATGATTTCAAAGCTTCCTAAGGTCACCGACTCCATTTTTACAACTATGAGCAGGCTCGCGCATGAGCATAATGCGCTCAACCTCTCTCAAGGATTTCCTAATTTTCCAGCAGACCCTATTTTAAAAGACTTGGTAGTAAAGGCGATTCAAGAGAATAAAAATCAATATGCGCCCATGCCAGGACTGATGTCATTACGCGTTGGGATTTCTAACATGACGCAACAACAGCACCATGCTTTTTATCATCCAGAAAATGAAATTTGTATAACTGCAGGAGCGACTCAAGCAATTTTTTGTGCCCTACAAGCAATGGTACATTCTGGTGACGAAGTGATCCTGTTTACCCCAGCTTATGATTGCTATGAACCAGCCATTCAACTCGCTGGCGGAAAAGCAGTCCCTATAGCGATGACACTGCCAGACTTTAGGATAGACTGGCAAGAAGTGCGTGATAAAATCACTTCTAAAACCAAAATGATGGTGATCAATACCCCTCACAATCCTAGTGGTAACATGTTGACACATGAGGATATGGTGGAGTTAGAGAAAATAGTAGTAAACAATAACTTGTTGTTGTTAAGCGATGAGGTCTATGAACATATTTCTTTTGACGGAAGAGAACATCTCAGTGCTGCAAGATATGAAGGCTTGCGTGATCGCAGTTTTATAACCGGGAGTTTTGGAAAAACCTTTCATGTTACCGGATGGAAAAGTGGCTATTGCCTCGCGCCTCAACATTTAATGAAAGAGTTTTATAAAGTACATCAATACATGGTTTATTGTGTGAATCATCCCGTACAAGATGCCATAGCCGATTACATTCAAGAACCCCATAGATATCGAGAATTAGGTGCTTTTTATCAGCGCAAACGCGATCTTTTCTTAAATTTAATAAAGGATAGCAAGTTTGCTTTTACACCTGCTCACGGCTCTTATTTTCAGTTATTGGATTACAGTGCAATTACTGAGGAGCAAGATGTGGATTTTGCTAAAAGACTGACCGTGGAACATAAAATAGCCAGCATTCCAATTTCTGTTTTTATGAATGGAAAGGATCCTAAAATGTTGCGTTTTTGCTTTGCAAAGAAAGATGAAGAGATTATTGCCGCGGCTAAGATTTTGAATAGTTGGTAAGAGTATGTTCTCCAACCTTTTTCCGCGCTGTCACTTCTCTTGGCTTAAGGAAGATTGTCGTTGGTAATAAAAGAGGAGTTTTCAGCTTTCTAAGGAGATGAGAACGTAAACTCTATTGAGAAACCTATCAAAACGCTATCTTTATAATTCGGCATATTTGTTGAATTCATCAAATAAAATACCTCATGAAATACCTCACGTTATTTATAGCAATTATTTTCAGTTCTTGTAGCTCTCAAAAAATCTCCAAAACCTTGTCCAGCGCTGATTTTAAAGCAGGAGAGCAGCCTTATTATAAAGAATGGACTGGGGGCGCACCAGGTTCTGGAAGTGGGGTAAGCCTTTATTTTCCCACTTCAGTTATAGAAGGACATCAGTTAGAATCGGTTTACTTTCGTGGTATGGAGAATCACAGTGCGAGCTTTACTTCAAACGATAAGCAAATGTTAGTCACTCGCTTTAGTTTTCCAAATACGGACAGGGAGATGAGTTTGGATCCTAAAAACGAATACGGTAATGAAGCACCTCAAATGGAGGGATTGCCCATTAAATTACTTAAAAATGAAGCGGTAATTGCTTTTGAAGTAGACGGAAAAACAAAACTGGTAAAACTGGAAGGTATCACCCAAAAGGAAAGCATTGCTTACCCTAGTGCACCACCACAAGGCGGGGATAATTAAATTTCAGCAAGCAGATAAGGAGATCGCCTTATCTCTATTGAGAAGACCTGCTATTAACTAAGTATGCATTGATTGAAGGTACTCACTTGACCGCTATATCAAGGAGTTTATAATTGTTACCACAGGTCGAAGGCTCACTTTCTAAAACCTGTGAACGAAATTTTTTGCCCTGCCTACGGTAGAAACAGTAGCTGTGATATTGGTATTTAGGTCAAGATTTATTATAGCGGGCTTCCTTATTAAAGACACTTGAAAATCCATACATAATCGTACATTTGAAAGCAAATGAGTTCATTAAAATAAAGCGCGTTTTTGAGTTCCATAAAAAATCTTTTTAAGAATACCTTTATCTACGGGCTAGCCACGGTATTGCCTCGTTTGCTGACGGTTTTATTAACTAAATTACTGACCGAGTACTTACCAGGAAAAGTAGAATTTGGTGAGGTTTCCATCATTTTTTCTTACATCATTTTTGCAAACGTTATCCTTACTTATGGTATGGAAACAGCATTCTTTAGGTTTTATAATGATGCTTCCACAAAAGTGAAAACACTCAGTACTGCGTTAATATCATTATTGGTTACCACTATTGTATTTGGAGCAGCGGCCTATTTGTTTATAGATCAAATAGAAGTAGCAACAGAATTATCTGCTCAATATTGGAAATGGGTCATTGCCATTATCGTATTTGATACTTTAATGGTTATTCCGTTTGCCTATATGCGTGTACAGGGAAAATCGACCAGCTATGCGTTGATTAAATTATTCAACGTAGTTGTTTCTGTAGGAACCAGTTTTTTGTTTTTTACAGCATTGAAATATTTCCCTGCAATAGAACGCTTTCTTCCAGAAGATAGAATTGAGCTCTTTTTCATCGCCTTCCTGGCAGCCAGCTTTATCACGTTTCTAATTGTGATCAAACCCTATTTTATGACATGGGAATTTGATATAGAACTATGGAAGAAGATGTTTACTTATGGCTGGCCTATTCTTTTGGCTGGATTTGCTTTTGCCATTAATGAAACTGTGGATAAAATATTGCTTCAAAAATTACTGCCAGTAGGCGAAGAAGAGGCAGAAGGGATTGTAGGAGTATACACTGCTGGATACCGACTTGCGGTAGGAATGACGTTGTACGCACAAGCCTTTAGATTAGGAGTCGAACCTTTTTTCTTTAGTCAGTCAGGAGATCAAAATGCGACACAACAATATGCGTTGATTACCAAGGCCTTTGTTGCTTTTGGATCAGTGGCCTTGATGGCTTATGTGGTTTTGGTAGATTTAATAAGGCCTTATATTGTTAAAGACGGCTTTGAAACTGCTATGGAAGTGGTACCATTGATTCTTATCGCTTATTTCTTTTCAGGGATTTATCAAACCCTTTCTGTCTGGTATAAAATCCAAGATAAAACCAGGTATGGTGCTTATATTTCTATTACCGCAGCAGTACTTACCATTCTAGTGAATGTACTATTGATTCCGCATATAGGTTATATGGCGAGTGCTTATGCGACTTGTGCTGCCTATGCTTTGATGATGGTTGTTTCTTATTTGATAGGAAGGAAACACCTTGCGGTTCCTTATGAGGTTAAAAATATTTTACTATACTTAACTTTATCGATCAGCTTATCATTGGTATTTTTCTATAGTGTAAGAGAGGGATTTGGTATAGAAAGCTGGCAAACCTATCTTGTAGGAGCTTTAATGACACTTATAATTATAGCAGTAGTGAGCTTACGCGAAAAAGAAATCATTTATAAAATCATCAAAAGAAAATGACTATTAAGATCATAAATAAATCGGCGCACGCATTACCTCATTATGAAACCGAGGCAAGTGCAGGAATGGATTTACGAGCAAGTATTGAAACAGCCATAACTTTACAACCGCTAGAACGAGCCATTATAAAAACAGGGCTATTTATAGAACTTCCTATAGGAACGGAAGCTCAAGTAAGACCTAGAAGTGGTCTGGCTGCCAAAAAAGGGGTTACGGTACTCAATGCGCCTGGAACTATAGATGCAGATTATAGAGGAGAAATAGGAGTCATATTAGTGAACTTATCAAACGAGGCCTTTACCGTAGAAGACGGAGAACGTATCGCGCAACTAGTAATCGCAAAACACGAGCGTGCAGACTGGTATAAAGTAGAAGAATTGAGCAGCACAGAAAGAGGAGCAGGTGGTTTTGGAAGTACGGGAGTAAAATAAAACAAAAAGAGTCGAACAGGGTTTTTACTGAAGATGAGGTAAAAAGCCATCGACGCAAGAGCACTTTATATAGAATCTGGCTCCCCATATACAGCAGATGCAGAAAAGCTAATGCGGTAGTTATGCGATATGATTGAAGAAGTAAATAAACCAGAACGTTTCAAAAAGAGGTGTTCTGATAATAATATTAATCTAGACTAAGCAATAGAAAAATGAAAATAATAGTACCTATGGCAGGTCGTGGTTCACGATTGCGCCCACACTCACTTACCGTTCCTAAACCATTAATCCCTATTGCAAATCAGCCCATCGTTCACCGATTGGTAAAAGATATTGCACGTATTCTTTCAGAGCCAGTAGAAGAAATTGCTTTTATACTGGGAGATCCAGCATTTTTTGGAGATGATGTAGTAAAAAGCTTAGAAGAACTGGCAAATGGCCTAGGCGCCAAAGCCAGTATTTACAGACAACTCCAGCCATTAGGCACCGGTCATGCCATCATGTGTGCCGAG
This sequence comes from Nonlabens sp., assembly GCF_018401815.1. Classification (GTDB taxonomy): domain Bacteria; phylum Bacteroidota; class Bacteroidia; order Flavobacteriales; family Flavobacteriaceae; genus Nonlabens. The sequence goes on along the minus strand of NZ_JAGYKG010000001.1, from coordinate 823,824 downwards.
CCATCTCTTTCAGGGCCAGCAGTAGTTGCTTATGCAGACACTCTTATCAGAGCTAGCTTTGAATTGGATCCAGCAGCAGATGCGGTGATCTGGACCAAACAAGTGGACCAGCCTGAAGCTTATGGAGTTGTAAAATTAAACGACAAAGAAGAAATCGTAGAACTGGTAGAAAAGCCTGCACAATTTGTGAGCGATCAGGCAGTTATTGGGATCTATTATTTTAAAGAAATTGCAGACCTTAAAAAAGAACTTCAGTTTGTGATCGATAACGAGATCGTTAACGGAGGCGAATACCAGATCAATGATGGTATCAAAAGGATGATGGCTTCTGGAAATATTTTTAAAACAGGTGCTGTAGACGAGTGGATGGACTGTGGTAACAAGAATGTTGCGATAGAAACCAACCAGCGCATCATGACTTTTATGGAAAAGGATGGAAGTGAAGAAATCAACTCACAACCTATTTTAGAGGATTCTAAAATCATCCAGCCTTGTGTGATTGACAGTAGTGTGGTACTTAAAAACAGTACCGTAGGACCTCATGTGTCTATAGGCGCAGGAAGTATTATTGAAAATTGTACGATAACCAACTCCTTGATCCAGAACAACTCGATCATTAAAAATGCAATTTTAGAGGAGGCTATGATAGGAAGCCACGTAAAATACAATGGGAAGTATACTAAAATAAGCATAGGAGATTATTCTACGTTGGAATAACGCCTAATTTAACAGATCATTGTAAGGGCTATTTGGTACAACTTTTGAAAATAACGACACATGAACAGGTCATTTAAAACATTCTCATTTATCGCGATGATTTTCTTGAGCAACTCCATTTTTGCTCAAGAAGAAGTCTTTTCTGATGAGGTAAATGTGGACGACTTGGGAGATGTATCTGACGCATTTAAAGATAATTTTTTCAATGCCCTAGCTGCAAAAGCGATTGGCAATCACGACAAGGCAATTCAATATTTAGAGGCTTGTGAGAAGTTAGAACCAGAAAATGGTGCAGTGCAATTTGAATTGGGTAAGAACTACTTGATGAGTGACGCTTTCGCGAAAGCAGAACAAAAAATAACTCGAGCCATAGAAATAGCAGGTGAAACAGAATGGCTGCTGGAAACCTTATACGATGTCTATGACAAGCAAAAGCAGTACGATAAATCCTTAAACGTTTTAGAAAAGCTCGTAAAAATCAATGAGAATTACGAGGAGTTATTGCCTTATCAGTATGCGAGAGCAAACAACAACAAGGAAGCGCTAGCTATCATTGAGAAGCTAGATAGGCGTCTAGGGGAAGAGGAACGACGCACTCAGTTAAAAGAACAGATACAAGCACGCCTGGATATAAATGAAGCCAGAGACGGTAACATCGAAGATTTAGAGCGAGCGATTGCTTCAAACCCTAAAGATGAGAAAGCTTATGTCAACTTGATCTACCTTTACAGTAAGAAAAACAATACAGAGAAAGTTCAAGAAGTTGCAGAGGCACTGGAAAAGAATCTGCCTGAAAGTGATAAAGCACAACTGGCACTGTACAAGATTTATCTGGAAAATGGTAAAACATCTAAAGGAATCAAAAGCATGCAAAAAATTTTTGAGTCGGCTCAGTTTGATATAGAGACTAAAATCAATGTACTCAACGATTACATACAGTCTGGTGGCGCAGATTTAGACGATGAAGAAATTCAACATGCCATAGATGACTTTGCAGATCAAGTAGAAGATGTAAACGCTTTTAGTGCTTTGGGAGATTATTATTTGAAGCGAAAAGAGGCTGCAAGAGCCGTATCATTCTATGAAAAAGGACTAGAGCTGGACGATAAGAATTATGATTTGATCAAAAAAGTAGCGCTTTTAAGTATCGACATTAAAGACTATAAAAAGACGTTAGAAGTCACCGGCCGAGCATTGGAAATTTTCCCTGCACAAGCCCTACTTTATTTGTTAAGTGGTGTCGCACATAACCATCTTAACGAACCAGATAAGGCGATTAGTCAGTTAGAAACTGGATTGAGTTTCTTACTCGACGAGCCCAAGCTAGAAAGCGATATGTATCAGCAACTCGCATGGAGCTACGATCAAAAAAACGAAACAACTAAAGCGGCAACTATGCGTTCTAAAGTTAAAGCACTGTCTAAAAAAACCTAATGAAATACTTAAAGTACCTCCCTATAGCTTTGTTTTTATTACTTGCAGGCTGCTCCAGTACACAACGAGCAGCAAATAATGCAACGGCAACAGCCAAAAAGTCTAAAGTGGTAAAAGCCCACGAAGCGGCACGTACCGATTTTAAAACCATGAGTTCGCGGCTTTCTGTAAGCTATGACAATTCTATAACCACCCGATCCTTTACGGTAAATTTACGTATGGAAAAGGACAAGCAAATCTGGATGAGCGCTGGGCTTTTTGGGATTACAGCGGCAAAGGTGTACATCACACCAGATCGAGTTCAGTTTTACGAAAAGTTAAATAAAAGAGCTTTTGATGGCGACTTTAGCTTGATCAGCGACTTTTTAGGTGAAGAAATTAGCTTTCAGCAATTGGAAGATTTGCTGTTGGGACAGGCAGTAGAACCTTTGGGTAAGAAGGATTTTGCTATTGTAAATAACGAATATCAGTTTCAGCAAATTTCCGTGATTGCTAAGATTTTTAAGTTGCGACCTACAGATTTTAAAGTTTCTGAACAATCCATTTCTAAGCCTTCTGAAGGAAGTTTTTTAAAGGTAAATTACCCAGAATATCAAATGGTAGATGGAAAAATCATTCCTACAGAAATTAAAATCGATGCCCTTCAAGGCGACCGAGTCTCTAAGGTAGAAATGGAACTAAAGAGTGTGGACTTTGATCAAGAGATGACCTTTCCGTTTAACATGCCATCAGGCTATAGCCCATTCCAATTGTAGATGAAAAAGCATATTTATTTGTTGTTGTTGTTGTTGTTGTGTTTCGCTTTCGCGAAAGCGCAATCAGAAAAAGCTGCTCTAGAAGAACGCAAAGCTAAAATTCAACAAGAAATCAATCAGTTCGATAGATTGTTGAAGAACGTTAGAAAAGAAGAAAAAACCATGGTATTGCTCGTGGAAACCATTGATAAAAAAATATCGCGAACGCAAGAGATCATTAATCTTACCAACAAACAGGCCAATACGCTTACCAGAAACATCAAAGCTAATGCTGCTGAGATTAAGAAACTGGAAGTGGAGATTAAAGCATTAAAAGCAGAATATGCTGAAATGATTGTTAAAGCCTATAAATCTAAAAACGATCAAAGTCGCTTGATGTTTTTACTGAGTTCTGAAGATTTTTTGCAAGCTTATAAAAGAGTGCAATACCTACAGTCTTATGCTAACTATCGCAAAAAACAAGCCGATGAGATTTTGTTAAAGTCAACTGCACTAGCAGATAAGAATATAGAACTAGAAAATGAGAAAAAAGAGAAAACTCGCGTGTTGGATCTCAATCAAAGACAACGAGCAGCGCTTAAAACAGATAAAGTAGAGCAAGTAGACTTACTGGCCGTGGTAAAGGCAAATGAAAAGAAATACGCCGCAGACATCAAGGAGAAATCCAGAGAACGCAATAAAATAGATCGAGAATTAAGAGCTTTAATCGCTGCAGATATCAAAGCTTCCAATAAAGGAAAAACAGGTGCCGTTGCCAATAAATTCTTCCTAACTCCAGAAGCTAAACTACTCGCTAATAATTTTATTAGTAATAAAGGGAAGTTGCCATGGCCAGTGGAAGAAGGTTTTGTGTCTAGGCGTTATGGGAAACAACCACATCCAGTAGTGCGATCTCTTACTATAGATTCCAATGGGTTGAGATTGCAAAGTCCTAGTGGGGCTAAAGTGCGCGCTATTTTTGAAGGCGAGGTGATCCGTATTACCAAGAGTAAATACGGTATTCTAGCGGTACATATACGACACGGTAATTACACTTCTATTTACGACAATTTGAAATTAGTAAGCGTAGAAAAAGGAGATAGGGTGAAGACCAAAGATAGGATAGGAGAAATATTTACCTCTAACTCTGGTGAGACAGAGCTCAAATTTGTCTTAATGCAAGACACAGAGACGGTGGACCCAGCACAATGGATTGCAAGAAAGTAAGGGTTGAGGATAGAATATCAAAAAAACCAAATTTGTTTCCTCTTGCCTAAATTATAAGCTACAAATATTTGTTCGAGCTGTAGTAGGAAACTTCTATGCTAGAATGGGGAACTAAAAACTTCGAATACCCGGTAAAACCTATTGTCTACCGGGTATTTTTATGAAATTCAAAATTTCTATTCAAAAAGTGCTTTCAATTCTGTAGCATCTTTTGCTTTCATTTTTCCAGCAAGAACAAGGCTGAGTTGTTTGCGTCTTAAGGCCGCGTCGTAACGTTGTTTTTCTATTTCGGTTTCTGGTGTGATTGGAGCGATTTGAATAGGTCTTCCAGTATCGTCTACCGCCACAAAAGTGTAGATGGCTTCGTTTGCTTTGGTGCGCTCGCCACTTTCTCGATCTTCTACCCACACGTCCATATAAACTTCCATGGAGCTCTTAAATGATCTGGTGACTTGTGCTTCTATAGTAACCACACTACCTAGAGGTACCATTCTATTAAAGGCTACGTGATTGACAGATGCGGTAACCACAATACGCCTGGAATGACGTCTCGCAGCAATACTTGCAGCGCGATCCATACGTGCCAGCAACTCACCGCCAAATAAATTATTCAACGGATTGGTCTCGCTAGGCAATACCATATCGGTAACCGTAGTAAATGACTGTGAAGGTGTTTTAGCATCCATGGCACTCAATTTTTTTTGCAAAGGTACACGCTATTAAAGAGGCTATTTGATTATTTTAGAAAATATTGTGTCCAAATTCACCTGTGATCAACCGGTTCTATCTTGGAAGGTACATGCTTATTTCTTTCTCACTGAATTAAATTAGGCATCAATTTCTATTTTCTTAGGGAAATGGAAATGTACAACCTTAAAATACTCCATAAAAAAACGCCTACAGATCAAAGCCTGTAGGCGTTTTGTGTTTTTAAGTAAGATCGTTACCATCTTTATCTTTGAAATTGTATTCTAGATAAGTATAGGCATCTCTAGGTACTACCTTGATCCATTTTTTGTGGTTCATGAACCACTTGGATCTAATAGAAGGATAACCTTTAGTTATAAAAGCGGCAATAAAAGGATGTGCATTAAGCGTTATCTTTTTTACACCAGCTTTAAGGTGTCGTTCTAATGTTTCGGTAATTTCCTGAATGACGAGAATTGGAGCTTGTATCTCTTCTCCGTTTTTTCCGTCAGGATTTTCCTCACGAGTTTTGATATTTACTTCTTGCCTTACACGCTGTCTAGTAATCTGGATCAAACCAAATTTACTAGGAGGAAGGATCTTGTGTTTTGCACGGTCATCTGCCATTTCATCTCTGATGTGCTCGTAAAGTTTCTTGCGATTCTCTGCTTTGCGCATGTCGATAAAATCGACCACAATGATTCCACCCATATCTCTAAGCCTTAACTGGCGTGCAATCTCAGTTGCAGAGATCATGTTGGTTTCTAGTGCGGTGTCTTCCTGACTGTCGGCTTTATTAGATCTATTTCCAGAGTTGACGTCTATAACATGCATGGCTTCTGTATGTTCTATAACAAGGTAAGCACCTTTACTCATAGAAACGGTACGTCCAAATGATGTTTTGATTTGTCGTTCGATACCAAATTTTTCAAAAACAGATGTTCTCGGATTGTGGTATTTTACAATGGACTCTTTATGTGGGGCAATAGTTTTCAAATAGTTTTTAATTTCTTGAAACACCTCTTCATCATCAACGACAATCGAAGTGTACGTATCATTAAAAACATCTCTCATAAGGGAATTGGTACGACTTACTTCAGTCATAACCTTTGTCGGGAATTGTGCCTTGTGTATTTTACTACACATGGTTTCCCATTTTTCAACAAGATTTTGTAAATCTTGGTCCAGCTCTGCTACGAGTTTACCTTTAGCAACGGTGCGCACAATAACGCCAAATCCTTCAGGTTTAATACTTTTTACAAGTCTTTTTAGTCTGCTTTTTTCTTCTCGATCTTCTATCTTTTGAGATATAGATATCCGGTCAGAAAAAGGAACGAGAACGACATACCTACCGGGTAAAGACAACTCAGCACTTAGGCGAGGTCCTTTAGTAGAAATAGGTTCTTTAACTACTTGAACAAGAACGGGTTGTGTAGGGGATATAGCATCTTCAATAGCACCGTGTTTTTCTATATCTTTTTCAAATTTGATATCTTTAAGTGCAAAATTTTTGCGTCTACCGCTCAAAACTTGTCTGGTAAATTTAAGTTGGGTTAGGTATTTTACACCGAGGTCGTGATAGTGTAAAAACCCGTCTTTTTCATAGCCTACATCTACAAATGTAGCGTTGAGCCCTGAAAGAACCTTTCGTGACTTTGCAATGAATATGTCACTTACCGCAAACTTAGTTTTTTCTTCATCTTTGTGTAATTCGACTAGTCTACCATTTTTAGTTAGCGCATAATCGATTTTTGTAGCACTGGAACGGATAATAATTTCTTTATCCATAATTCCTGTAATGTTTATAACCTCACTTTTTCTAACGATTAGAAATAGTAAAGTATGTTTATAATTAAAATTGTACAAGCAATCTAGTACTTGTACGTTAAACGAGTTGTCATTTGCAACCCTATTTCAAAGAACTATTAAAATACAAAAAGTAGCCTTAGACTACTTTTTCTTTTTGTGACGATTAGCACGACGACGTTTTTTACGTTTGTGCGTTGCAACCTTATGTCTTTTTCTCTTTTTACCGCTTGGCATATCTCTTATATTTTTTACTTAACTTTTACGTTTGATTTTACTCCATCTACAAACACTTTTGCTGGTTTGAATGCTGGTATATTGTGGGCAGGGATTTTAATAGTGGTGTTCTTTGAAATGTTACGTCCAGTCTTCTCAGCTCTAGTCTTTACTATAAAGCTACCGAAACCTCTTAAATATACATTTTCTCCAGTTTCAAGAGATTCTTTCACTTCATTCATGAAAGATTCTACAGTTGCCTGCACATCAGTCTTCTCCATTCCCAGTTTGTCTGAAATTTTGGATACGATATCTGCTTTAGTCATTTGTTAGATATAATTTAATTAGGGTTAAATTTAATAAGCGTGCAAATATACCTTAAAAAACTAAATATGAAATCCCTAACCAATTAAAATTTAAGAAGATATATATTGCAGGGGTCAAAATACACGCATTTTATGAACTTTTCAAGACAACTTGTTGATTGGTATATAGTTAACAAAAGAGTACTGCCCTGGAGAGATACAGAAAACCCATATTTTATTTGGTTAAGTGAAGTGATTCTACAGCAAACAAGGGTTCAGCAAGGCCTACCTTACTATCAAAGTTTTGTTAAAACCTATCCAACAGTAGAGAAACTAGCTGCTGCGCCCCAAGATGAAGTGCTGAAGTTATGGCAAGGATTGGGCTATTATTCCAGGGCTAGAAACTTACAAGCAGCTGCTTTACAAATAGTGGAGGACGACCTAAAGTTTCCAGACAATTATAAGGATTTATTAAGGCTTAAAGGAGTTGGAGATTATACAGCAGCAGCTATTGCAAGTTTTGCTTTTCATGAAGTGGTCCCTGTAGTGGATGGTAATGTGTATCGAGTATTGTCTCGATTGTATGGCATTTCTACTCCTATTAACGTGCCTGCTGGAGTAAAGCAGTTCAAGGAGCTCGCTACAAAACTGTTGAATAAAAAAGAGCCAGCTACACATAATCAAGCCATTATGGAGTTTGGAGCATTGCAATGCACCCCTAAAAATCCTGATTGTAGTTCTTGTCCTTTTAAATTGGATTGTGTGGCTTTTCAAGAAGATACCGTAAGAGATTTGCCTGTAAAATTAAAAAAAGCCAAAGTAAAAAGTCTTTACCATCATTATGTAGTTGTGCAAACTCCCTCAGGAAAAACAATTATGAACCAGCGAGATAACAGTAATATTTGGGCAGGATTATTTGAGTTTCCTTACATAGAGGCAAATGGATCTCTTTTATCTAGTGAAGTTATTGGGCATGATGTGTTTAAAGAGGTTGTAGGAAAGTCTCGCTTTCGCGAAAGCGTCTACAATCAACAACCCATTATTCATAAACTATCTCATAGAAAGATTCACGCTTACTTTTGGGTCGTGAAGGTAGAAGAAGAACTTGAAACTGCCGTTCTTGTTGAAGAAGCATTTCAAAAACCTGTTTCTGTCTTAATAGAACGATTTATGAAAAAATTCTGGCAAAGAAACTAAAAGTATTTTGTAAATTAGGACTGCTAAGGTTCAAGCGATATGGGCGTTTTTCTTATCTTTGGTTGCTTTTTTAAATACCGTACAAAAGACTATTTCTATAAATTCAATACAAATTAAATTATGGCAGGCACTGTTAATAAAGTGATTTTGATAGGTCACACAGGAGATGAAGTAAAGATGAAATATTTTGAAGGGGGGAATTGTATAGGTAGATTTCCTCTAGCTACAAATGAAGAGTATGTAAATCGCAGCACAGGAGAACGCGTTTCCAACACAGAGTGGCACAATTGTGTTGTAAGAAATAAAGCTGCTGAAGTTTGTGAAAAGTATCTAAAAAGAGGGGATAAAATTTATGTAGAAGGACGTATTAAAAATAGACAGTGGACTGGAGAAGATGGACAACAACGGTATACTACGGAAATTCAAGTACAAGAGTTTACTTTTTTAACTCCTAAAAATGAATCCTCGACAACTAGTAGTTCACCACAAAGTGGTTCTACACCTGAAACTCAAAAACATCAACAAGCTCCAGAGCAAAAAGATACATCGCCTAATTCGTATAGCCAGCCTCAAACAGACAGTGGTAATGTAAGTGAAGACGATGATTTACCATTTTAATTTAAAAGGAATTAATTCACTCTAATTGGATATTGACTCACCGCATTTTTTTAGTCTTTTAATGATTTCCAGTGGAGATCAATTGATGTATTTAATAGTTTTCATACTACTGCTTATAGGGAGTGCCTTGATCAGCGGGGCAGAGGTTGCTTTTTTCAGCCTTTCTAATACAGAGTTAGAGGATGAAAGCCAAGACTTTCCCCGGCGTAGCATTATTAAAAAACTCCTGAAGAGGCCCAAAAAATTATTGGCCACTATTTTAATTGCAAATAATACAATCAACATCACTTCGGTATTGATTTTTGGGATTCTCAGCGACACTTGGTTGGAAAAAGTGAAGCCTATCGCCATCGATTTTGGCTTTCAGTTTGATCTAGATATTAGGTTTGTGATGGAAGTTGTCGTTGTAACCTTTTTGATTTTATTGTTTGGTGAGATTTTCCCAAAGGTTTACGCTAACCGAAACCCAAAGACTTTTTCCAGTTTTATGGCGATACCCCTAAATATTCTTGATAAAATATTTAGTTTTATTAGTCTACCGATGCGTTATGTGACCTTACAAATACAAGACCGTTTAGGAAGTAAGAAGTCCAACATAACAGTTTCTCAATTATCACAGGCGTTGGAACTTACAGATGGTAATGATACTACCGATGAAGAACAACAACTGCTCCAAGGGATTGTAAGCTTTGGTAATACGCACACCAAAAATGTCATGCGCAATCGCACTGACGTCTTTGCCCTTGATGAAAGCCTGCCTTTTAAAGAAATCATCCCTCAGGTTATTGAGCATGGTTACTCCCGAATACCCTGTTATTACGAAAGCATAGATCAAATTACAGGGGTCTTGTATGTTAAAGATCTGTTGCCTTATATAGATCGTAAAAATTATGAATGGAAAAAGTTACTCAGGGAAGCCTACTTTGTTCCTGAAAATAAAAAGTTAGATGATCTTTTACAAGAATTTCAAGAGAAGAAAAAGCACATCGCTATAGTGGTGGATGAATATGGAGGCACGAGCGGTCTGATTTCATTAGAAGATATTATAGAAGAGATCGTTGGAGATATCAGTGATGAGTTTGACGAGGAAGATTTAATATATTCCAAGCTTGACGATAAGAATTATGTTTTTGAAGGTAAAACACAATTAAAGGATTTCTATAGAGTCTTAGACTTAGAGGAAGAGGATATCTCCATATTTGAGAATGGCAAAGGAGAATCAGAGACCCTTGCCGGATTTTTACTAGAACAAACCGGTCACTTTCCTAGAAAATTAGATCAAATACCTTTTCACAACATGACCTTTTTAGTAGAAGTCATGGATAAGAAACGCATTAAACAAATAAAATGTACACTAGCTTAAGAATTCTATTGGTAATGTTGGTGGTCTTTGGGATTTCCAGTTGTAATGACCAAAAAGTATTGCCCAAGCCTAGTGGCCAGTTAGCACTTGATTTTCCAAAAGGGAATTATGTGAGTTCAGATGATATGAATTGTCCCTTTTCTTTTAAAGTAAATGAGTATGCACGAGTACGCTCTAAAAGCGATTGTTCTATGAAGATTGAATATCCTGCCATGGAAGCAACGGTATATCTCAACTATAGACCCATAGAAAACAATCTCAGACAATTGCTTATCGACGGACAAAAACTATCCTATGAGCACAATCAAAAAGCTGATGTTATTGTAGACTTTCCCTTTGCTAATAGGCTTAATAATGCTTACGGTATGATGTATGAAATAGAAGGTGATGCAGCTTCTAACGCTCAATTTTATGTCACTGATAGTACCAAGCATTTTCTAACAGCTTCCTTATACTTTTACACACAACCAAACTATGACTCTATTCTTCCAGCAGTAGACTATGTGAAAGCTGATATGGTCAAAATGATGGAAACCTTGAGGTGGAAGGAATAAATATTATTTACAACACTTTGTTAAAATCCTTGCATTTACCATGGTTTAAAATGTAACCTTTGCGCTTTTTAAACCTATGGACAACTCTAAGTTAAAGTACCTTTACCTCGTTATTCTAAGCTTGATTTGGGGCTCTTCTTTCATCTTAATCAAAAAAGCATTAGGTCAAGATAGCGGAAGCTTAGTATTGCAACCTCTGCAATTAGGGGCTTTACGCACCATGATTTCTGGGGCTATACTTATTTCTATAGGTTGGAAATCATTTGCTGTTACACAAAGAAAGGACTGGCGATGGCTAGCGCTTTCTGGATTATTAGGAACATTTTTTCCAGCTTTTTTATTTGCCTACGCGCAAACCCAAATCGATAGCGCTATAAGCGCCATACTTAATTCTACCGTTCCATTAATAACCTTAATTATGGGAGCGCTGTTTTTTGGTATTTCTTTCTCACGCAACCAATTCATAGGGGTTATCATTGGTCTTGTCGGAGCTATAGGATTAGTCCTGGCAGGTATGGAGAGCCATCCCGAAAAAAACTATCTTTTTGCAGGCTTGATACTCGTTGCTTGTACTTGTTATGCCAGTAATGTAAATATTATAAAAAGATACCTGCAAAACATCCAACCCCTTGCTATTGCGACCGGTAATTTTGTATTTATAGTACCTCTGGCAACTATTGTTTTTTTTAGTGCAGATGGTGCTTCCATTGATTTTGATAGCTCGGCAGTTCAACAAAGCTTTATTTATATCATTATCTTGTGTGTTTTTGGAACGGTAGCGGCTAAAGTGATGTTCAATAAGTTGGTGCAAATGACTTCTCCAGTATTTGCTAGCTCTGTTACTTATTTAATGCCCGTGATAGGATTGACATGGGGGGTTTTAGATGGGGAATTGTTTAATATTTGGCAAGTTATTGCAACAGCAATAATTATTGTTGCGGTAGTCTTGGTCACTCGGGAGAAGAAGAGGCTCTAATCGATAACCTCACTAACTATCATATATTCGACAATTGCTTCTTTCATCAATAAGGATTGTTCTCCAGCTTTAAGTGCAGGTAATTTTTCTTTTACTACATAATGAGGCCATTTATCATCATCATAATGAGAGAATTCATAGTAACCATACGGTTCTAATACTCGACATATAGCTATATGCATGAGTTGTAATTTTTCATCTTTTTTGAATTTGCGATGCAATTGTCCTAATTCTTGCACCCCTATTATAAATAGAATCGCATCAAGATCCATTTCATCTCCATCTGCAAATCGGGATTGAAAAAACGCTACGGTGCGCATCCACCGGTCTTTTAATTGCTCATCTCTGCTCATGGGGCAAAGATACTTCTAGAAAGCTATTTGGCCTCAGCATTCTAATTTAATTCTGCTTAAATAGGTTAACAAGTAGCTTTAAAATTCAAAATAGCGTTCTGGATTTTTCTTCTTCTCTTTTTATTACATACTTTAAAATAGCTACTACAGATCATTTGTCCTATGATATGGAACTGCAGCCAAAGAAATAGTAAAGAAGTTTCTTTGGCTTAACGTCTTGTTTAGTTTTTATTTAAAGCCATCAAGAGGGTTTTAAAGCACCTTCTTCCATGCTAACTTTTCTATATTTGCACTCTAAATGCTACACATGAAACTTTTCCTTGTTCCTACACCTATTGGTAATTTAAAAGACATGACTTATCGAGGCGTAGAAATACTGAAAGAGGTAGACCTCATTCTTGCCGAGGATACGAGAACAAGTGGTAAGTTATTGCAGCATTATGGCGTTGCGACACAAATGCTTTCTTACCATATGCACAACGAGCATAAGATAAGTGACACCATTGTAAGTCGTATCAAATCTGGAGAAAGCATGGCATTAATTACAGATGCGGGTACCCCAGGAATAAGCGATCCTGGTTTTTTACTGACAAGAAAACTCATAGAGAATGGAGTAGAAGTACAATCTTTACCGGGGGCTACAGCTTTTGTCCCTGCACTTACAGTTTCTGGAATGCCTTGCGATAAATTTGTTTTTGAAGGATTTCTTCCCGTAAAAAAGGGAAGGCAAAAACGTCTTGAATTTTTAAAAGAAGAAACTAGAACTATCGTTTTCTATGAATCACCTCACAAACTATTAAGAACCTTAGCCGACTTCAAATTGCACTACGGTGAAGAACGACTGGTTTCTATTTCTCGAGAGATTACTAAGCTATATGAAGAACATTTTAGAGGCACTCTAACAAATGCTATTGCTCATTTTGAACATAAAAAGCCCAAAGGGGAATTTGTAGTCGTCCTAGAAGGCCGTCCGGGATATTTGTAAATTCTTATTTCATATAAAACCAATAATGAAGCAATTGGTCATTCCAAAAACAGTGGCTTGAGAACTCCTGACGGTGTTATAAAGCCTTTTCTAAATTTGTCTTGGACCAGCTAGGACTATAGAGATATTTTACCATCAGAATTAATCAATTTCCACCATTACTGGACAGTGATCACTGTGGACTGCCTCACTTAGGATTACAGATCTTTTAACACGATCCTGCAAACTTTCGTTGACCATGTGATAATCTAATCTCCAGCCTTTATTTCTCGCTCGAGAACCACCGCGATAACTCCACCAAGAATACTGATCTGGCTGATCGTTAAAGATTCTAAACGTATCTATAAAACCACTTTCTACAAATCGATCCATCCACTCACGTTCTTCTGGCAAGAAACCAGATGTGTTTTTTAAACGTTCTGGATCGTGAATATCGATGGCTTGATGACAAATGTTGTAATCACCACAAATCAATACATTGGGATATTTCTTTCTCAATTCTTTAGAATACTCCAAAAATTGCTCCATATATTCAAATTTAAAGCTCAATCTCGCATCATTAGTTCCGCTAGGCAAGTACATGCTCATTACAGATATATCGCCAAAATCTGCTCTGATATTTCTTCCTTCATGATCCATGGTCTTTATACCAGTGCCGTACTCTATATGATCTGGTTTTATTTTAGCAATAATGGCCGTTCCAGAATAACCTTTCTTCTGCGCACTGTAATAGTACTGGTATTGATATCCAGCAGCAGTAAAAGCTTCTGTGTCTATTTGATCTTTATGAGCTTTTATTTCTTGTAAACAAAGGACATCCGGATTTGCCGCAGTAAGCCATGCTATAAAGTCTTTTTTCATTGCGGCTCTGATACCGTTTACGTTGTAGGAGATGATTTTCATTGGGGTATTATTTCAATTTCAATTTAGAATGAGAAGACCGAAGTCTGCCTGTAGTAATTTATTGTGTCGCTTGGGGCGTTCTATGTGTGTAGCCTAATAAGTCCGAGTTTTTTGATATCTAAGATTTCAGAATTTTAAAAATTCTTTATACTTCGATTACTCCTTATACATTCCGACCGTTAGTGTTCCTTGATCATCCATCATGGCGCGGTACATTCCTTCGGTATTAAACTCCATGGAGATATTGCCCAAATAATCTAAAGCAACGATACCACCAGTACCGCCTAAATCGACGAGTTTTTTTTGGATCACTTCTTCTGTAGCTTCTTCAAGTCTTTTACCTCCATATTCCATTAATGCACTAATGTCATAAGCTACTTGTGCTCTAATAAAATACTCTCCATGTCCAGTACTAGAAACCCCACAGGTGGCATTGTTAGCATAGGTACCGCTGCCTATAATAGGAGAATCACCTATTCGGCCGTATTTTTTATTAGTCATACCACCAGTGCTAGTTCCAGCAGCGATATTTCCATTTTTATCTAGAGCAACACAACCTACAGTCCCGTATTTAGAGTCTTTAATAAAAGGATCTTCCAGTTCTAAAAAAGCTGTTTTGCGGTCATTTTCTTTTTCTTTAGCCAGAACTCGCTGCAAAGATTGGTACCTATTCTCTGTAAAAAAGTAGCTATTGTCTACTAATTCAATGTTGTCGTAGCTAAGAGATTTTGCAAACTCGTCTGCTCCTGCGCCACTCAGTAACACATGTTCTGAGTCAGTCATTACTTTCCGGGCAAGAGAAATCGGATTTTTTACGGTGGTTACTCCGGCAACAGCACCTGCATTTAAGGTCTTTCCATCCATAAAACTAGCGTCTAAAGAGTTGATCCCATCATGGGTAAATACAGCACCCTTACCAGAATTAAACAAAGGAGAATCTTCCATAATTCTTATGCTTGTTTCTACAGCATCCATAGCATCTCCACCATTTTTGAGGATCTCGTGTCCTGCTTTTATAGCTTCAGATAGTTTTTCCCTATACTGAAGCTCTAATTCTGGAGTCATGTTCTCCTTTTTTATGGTTCCAGCACCACCGTGAATTACTAAAGCAAATTCGTTAGTTTTTGGTTCTGGAAGTTGAGTTGTTTTAGAACGGCTGGTGTCCGTAGAGGAGGGGCCAGTTTTTTGGTTACAAGAAATTAAAATAAGGGATAGAATGAAGAAGGCGTAATGTCTCATAAGGAAAAATTGGTGATGGATAAATTATTGCTTTTTATGGGGAACCCCCTACAGAGGGTTAAATTTTCGGTCTTTCTTTTTATCACTATGTTTTTTTTTATCGTTAAGGCGTTTGCGTTTTATGGCTTTGGGAACGATTCTTTTTTTGCGAATTTTAGGAATTACACTAGCTCTTGAAAGTATAGCAAGCAGTTTTTTAAGTGCGAGTTCTTTATTTTTTGTTTGACTTCTAGATTCTTGACAGTTGATTTGCAGGACTCCTTCTTTGGTAAGTTGTTTTGATAATGCGGTTAGTATCCTTTCATGTTCCGCTTTCGCGAAAGCGAGACTATTTAAAACATCAAAGGTCAACTGTATCTTTGTGGCAACTTTATTGACGTGCTGTCCACCTGGGCCACTGCTGGTAGTAGCCTTGTAAATTACTTCTTTATGTAAACGCTCTATATTCATCAGTCCAATTGATGTGTAGATTTTAGTAAATCAGTTACTGTTTTTACTGGATTAAAAGTAATGAGAGGGACCTCGACAAACACGCTATTCCAATACGCCATGCCTCCATTCCACAAACCAGGAAGTTCTTGAGCTTTGATTTCTTGACCCTGGTGGGATTTGTAGGTAATAAAACCAGTGTCTTCATCGCAATATTTAAACAGGTTATATTTTTCCCCTTTGTGATTACGCACGTTACAAATTAAGTCTACTGGATTGAAATGTGTAGCTTCGTTAGCAATTTTTTTCTGTCTTGGATCGCTTTTGTTTATTTGTACAGTTTCAACAATCTCGATGGATAATTCCCCACGGTGATTGTACACCCAAAAGGGCCCACCGCCAGCCTCTCCCTCATTTTTTACCATGCCACAAACACGTAAAGGTCTGTCTAATTGATCGTAAAGATGCTCGAGCTGGTAATTGGTTTTGTATTTATAATAGTCTTTAGGCAGTACCGCAGAGAGCTCTTCTGTCAAGAATTTTTCAATTTTTATCCTTGTAGAATCTTCAACTTCATTTTTCTCTAAAACAGTTAAGTACTCAAAAATCCTAGTTCTTAGGTGCAAAAGATATCCCGCTAGAAGTTTCTTGTAATAGGAGGTTTCTTTTTCCAAACTTGAGATGGTAACATTATCTATGTTTTTTATAAAAATAAGGTCTGCATCTAATGTATTAAGGTTGTTGATCAGGGCTCCATGTCCCGCTGGTCTGAAAAATAAAGTGCCGTCTTCAAGGACTATTGGGTTGTCTTTTTGGTCTACGGCAATTGTATCAGTTGCTGCTGATTGGTAAGAAAAGTCTATTACAAATTTTGTTTTGGCCCTTTTCTCAACATTAATTTTAATCTGCTCCATCTTTGTCCTAAAGGCCTCTTCAAAGGCAGGAGCAATTGTAAAATGCAATTTGGCTTTTCCATTACTTGATGCGTATGCAGCTGCTTCAAAAAGGTGCTCCTCAAAGGCACTGGCGCTGCGATCTTCGTATTTGTGAAAAGGTACAAGACCTTTAGGCATTGCAGAATAATTAAAGCCGTCAGGCGTGAGTACTTCCTTGACAAAAAGGGTTTCTTTTTCTGATTTTGATTTGTTATACCAGTCTGGATGTTTCTTTTTTATAGATTCCATTATTTCATCGTAAAAAGGTAAATCACGTCTACCTACTAAAAAAGTAAAGAGATCATTTGCTTTATTGTTGTTGATATAACTATTAATGCTCTGTTTGTGCTGGTTAAAATTATTAAGAAATTCATGTAGAAATTTAAACATGCGACTTGCGGCACCACTGGCAGGCACAAATTTGATCATATCTAGTTGATCCTTAATGAATTCATAATTAGATAGTAAGGTATCCACATTTAATTGTTCGATAGGTATGATCCCATCATTGATCGTGGCGGCCCTATTCAAAATCACTCCTGGAAAACCGTTTTTAAAACGGTAGAGTTGCTTTTCAAGTGTTTGCTTTGATATTCCTTTATCCTGAAGTTGTTTTTCTTGTACTGCAGTTAGTTTCATTTGTCTTCTAGCTTTTTTATGGCGTTAAGAGCATTTTTAAAACGCTCCTCTCCAGTCCCACTGATAATACTATAGTTTTTTTGGAAATCTAGCAGTCCTTTTTCAAATCTCCCAAACATCTCTTTCCTATCCTTTGGTCGATCCCTTAATCCGTCTGCTACCCAAGGAATATCAATATCTAAAAGTAAATATAAGTCATAATCGCTTTTCCTTACTGCTTTCTCTAGTACTGCAGGTGCTTTATCGAAATAAGCTAATGAATATACATAGGTTTCAAGTACATCGGTATCACAAAAAAGATAACCTTTTGCAGTTGTTAATGCATGGTTTTCCGCTTTTCTTTGTCCTACGGCTATAGGAACTAAATCTTCATAGTCACATACCTTCCCAGTTCGATCCAGCTTTTCTTGAAGGTATGGACGTGCGTATTCATCTACTTTTATTGTTTTAAAGTGATCTGTAAGTTCGCAAGCAAGTGTACTCTTACCAGTACTCTCGGGCCCGTAGAGAACGATTTTTATGCCTATAAAGGCTCTTTGTTGAGGTATTTTTTCCATTCTTGATAACCTTTCCAGGCAATGATCGATAAGAATATAAATAAAAGTCCAGTCAATCCATAACCTTTATAAAAATATAAGGGAACTGAAATCACGTTAGCCGCTAGTAAAACCAGCCAGTATTCCATTTTGCGCAGTGCCATTAACCACATACCCACAAAAGCAATGCTCGTGGTTAGTATGTCTAGATAGCTTACCCAGTTTTCAAACCTTTCAAATTTCCAATAAATGAAATAAACAACTATTCCAGAACCTATAAATATCGCTGATGATTTTAACCAGTCCAAGCGGTCTGTTACTGAAATAGGAGTGACTTTTCTATTTTCATCTTTTCTGGTCCAAATATACCAACCGTAGACACTCATCACAAAATAATAAATATTGATGATCATATCACCCAACAAGTTCCATTCATTTAATAAATAAACAAATAGTACTGTGCTGATGATCCCGTAAGGAAACACGAGAACATTATTTTTTAAAGAATAGAGCACGCTGATGACGCTAGCTATGACAGCAATCGCTTCTAGAAGTAGGTGCGTTGTGCTGTATTCACTATACTGTCCAAAAATGAACGCTACAACCTCCATTAAAAGAACGGCTCGTAATCGCTACGATCTGTTGTTACAACTTTGATATAAAAAAGAACAGCTTTAGTTTTTTCCATGCTGGCAGCCATTTCCTTTGTTATAAATTCCATCAAGGGTACAAATTCTCCATAAATCTGGGTCGCTAGCGGATTCTCCATAACCGTAAATTTTGAGTTGCGTAGGGCTTTTATAAAATTGATGATGTGCTGTTCATAATCGCTTTGAAGTGGTGACATGGTCAGTTCTATGGATGCTTTCATTTTTTTTTAGATTGTTATAGCGTCACAAAGCTAGCCATTCCAATTGATATTCTCTTCAATTGCCGTTCCTACTACCACTATTTTTGCCCCAGCATGGTAAACAGCTTCTATTTGAGCTGTAGTTCTTAATCCGCCGCCCACAATTAAAGGAACATTTATTTGAGCACTTACTTCACGCACAATCTCTATAGCAACAGGGTTTACAGCTCCACTTCCAGCCTCTAGGTAGACCAGTTGATTTCCCATTAACGCAGCAGCATAAGCGTGATTCACAATGTTTTGAATATTTTTTTGGGACAAAGGCAATGTTTTAGAAACACGCTGTACAGCTGTTTCTTTACCGCCATCGATCAAAAGATAACCTGTTGGAATGACCTCTAGGGATGTTCCTTTTAACTGCATAGCCGCATCTACCTGATGCTCGATTAAAAATTTTGGATTACGCCCAGAAAGAAGGCTTAGAAATAATAGCCCGTCGGCATTTTTAGTGAGCTGCTCTGGAGTCCCTGGAAATAGCACTACATCAGTTTCAGAGTGTTCTTTTAGTAGTTTGACCCATTGATTAATGTCTGTATCTCCCATCGTACTGCCACCCACCAAGAAGAAAAATTGATCGATGTGCAGCTTTTTTTTTAGAGAAGACATGGTTAGAGGTATCGCTTTCGCGAAAGCGGCAATAGCATCTAACTCCATTTTTTCTGGATCAATCAATACAGCAAGACTGCGATTTGCTTGTTGTATACGTTGAAGTAACTCAGGCATTACGGGATGGAATTACGTATGCGAGCATAAAGTTTTCTACCTCTTTAAAAAAAACGTCAAAATTTAGATGATCATCTTTAAAAACAATTCGAGCCAGCGTTTGATCGCTTTGCATGCTAAAAGGCTCTACAAGACAATGTGCTTTAAAACCAAGTCCTTTATGGCCGTAGAGTTTGTACATAGATTCTTTAGCTCCCCAAACAACGGTAAGTTCTTTTACAGGATCTTCTAGGGATGCAATAAATTCTTCTTCATAACCTATAAATTTAGAAGCGATGCGTTTTATTTTATCACGTTGTTTCTCAATATCTATTCCTATAGGTACATCACTGACAATAATAGCAGTAAATTCAAAACTATGTGTGATAGAAATATACTTGTGATCATTGAGGTGAGGTTTTCCATCCTCTGAATAATAGAGATCTAAATCCCGGTATCCTGCATGTTTTAATAAGTGCCTAATGCTTAAAAAACCACGCCTATGTAATTCTGAACTCATAATAGACAGTCGGTTTACCGAGTTTTGCGACAGATCTATGTCTGCTCTTAAAAAAGCTTCGGGCTCGGTGATTTTCCAAATAAAAATCTGAGTGTTTTCACGGTTGTTAATGGATTGAAAAAGCGGCATGAAAATCGACTGGTTTTTTGTAAGTTTGCAGCCGCAATTTAATAAATAAAAAGGCATTTAAATTGTTGATT
The DNA here is from genome assembly GCF_018401815.1 of Nonlabens sp. Lineage (GTDB taxonomy): Bacteria > Bacteroidota > Bacteroidia > Flavobacteriales > Flavobacteriaceae > Nonlabens. The sequence goes on along the minus strand of NZ_JAGYKG010000001.1, from coordinate 803,639 downwards.
TTTAATAAGTCAGCAATGTGCTTACAAAAATAATAAGTCTATGAGTATTAAAACAGTTCCTTACGTTCCTTATAAAGTAAAAGACATGTCTCTTGCAGAGTATGGTCGTCTAGAAATAGAATTAGCCGAAGCGGAGATGCCTGGCTTGATGTCATTAAGAGAAGAATTCAAAAAAGAGCAGCCGCTTAAAGGGGCGCGTATCGCTGGATGTCTTCACATGACGATACAAACTGCTGTATTAATTGAAACACTTGTGGCCTTAGGAGCAGAAGTTACATGGTCATCTTGTAATATTTTTTCTACACAAGATCACGCTGCTGCTGCTATAGCTGCCGCTGGAGTTCCTGTTTATGCTTGGAAGGGTATGAACGAGGAGGAGTTCAACTGGTGTATCGAGCAAACGCTCTTCTTTGGGGAAGATCGCAAGCAGTTGAATATGATTTTAGATGATGGTGGAGATTTAACCAATATGGTTTTTGACCAGTTCCCAGAATTAGCTAAAGGAATCAATGGGCTGTCTGAAGAGACCACTACGGGAGTGCACCGGCTATATGAGCGTATGAAGAATGGAACACTGGTAATGCCAGCCATCAACGTCAACGATTCGGTCACTAAATCTAAGTTTGATAACAAATACGGTTGTCGTGAAAGTGCTGTTGATGCAGTACGTCGTGCTACCGATACCATGCTTGCTGGCAAGCGTGTTGTGGTTTGTGGTTATGGTGATGTAGGAAAAGGAACCGCTTCTTCCTTTAAAGGAGCAGGGTCTATAGTTACAGTTACTGAAATTGATCCTATTTGTGCTTTACAAGCCGTAATGGATGGTTTTGAAGTAAAGAAACTAGAGAATGTAGTAGCAAATGCAGACATCGTGATTACCACCACCGGGAACAAGGATATCATACGGGGGGAACACTTTAAGTCGATGAGAGATAAAGTGATCGTTTGTAATATCGGCCACTTTGACAATGAGATAGATGTCGCTTTTCTGAATACCAATTATGGAAACACTAAAGTAGAGATCAAGCCACAGGTAGACAAATATACCATTGATGGGAAAGACATCATACTTCTTGCCGAAGGCCGATTGGTTAATTTAGGTTGTGCAACGGGACACCCTAGTTTTGTAATGAGCAATTCATTTACCAATCAAACGTTAGCTCAAATGGAACTTTGGAACAATAGAGATGCTTATGAGAATGAAGTATACATGTTACCTAAACATTTAGATGAAAAAGTAGCCGCATTACACCTAGAAAGAATGGGTGCTGAGCTTACAGAATTAAAGAAGGATCAAGCCGATTACATAGGTGTAAAAGTAGAGGGGCCGTTTAAGCCAGAATACTATAGGTATTAAGAATTCCTTAAAATTCATCCTGTTTGTTAGGAAATATCAGAAAATAGTTTAACTTTTGACACTTAGGGGAATATTACTGTTACGCTTTCTCGAAAGCGAAATTAAATGAAAGAAAAATGGATATAATAAAAGACGCAAATGAATGGCTCGGCGCATCGATGAGTAACATGTCAACAAGTGACAGAGTGCATTCTTCAAGAAAAGCTAAAGAGCTTATTCTAGGCATCAACGAAGTGTACAAAGAAACCAAAGACGAAAAATTAATGGATCTCATGAAATTGCTTACCGCAAAGAAGCAAAAGATCGAGAAGCGCCTTAAAGGAATTAGAACCTAAAGCTCTGACATATTTAACAGAAATCCCGATGAGATGTTCCAAACATTTTATCGGGATTTTTTTAAAGCCTTAAATTTTAGCTGTATGTAAATACAATACCTATGAAATTTCCAAAATAATTGTTTTTGTAAAACTAAACTGGTTTTTTGTTATATTACCACTCCTTAAATCAGTCCAATGCGTTTATCAAAGATTTTATTCTTACTTACGGGTTCTATTTTATTAAGTTATTCTTGTGATAATGACGAGTATTTGCCCATAGAAGAAACAGGCGCCCCTATTATTGTAGATATCGAAAATGTCCCTTATCAAAAATTAAGCGACTATAATTTTTTCAAATCTCCCATGAATTTATTGGAACCAGAAAATGGTGTCCTTGAATATTCATTAATCAATCAGCTCTTTACCGATTATTCCACAAAAAAGCGTTTTGTATGGATGCCTAACGATGTTAAAGCAGTTTATCAAACCGACAATAACTTACTTGACTTCCCACGCGGCACAGTTCTAATTAAAAACTTTTATTATGATAATGTACTACCTGACAGAACCAGACGTATCATAGAAACTAGACTATTATTTAAAAAAACTGCAGGATGGGAATTTGCTGATTATGTATGGAACGATTCTCAAACCGAAGCAACACTAGATTTGAACGGGAGTTTTACGGATATAATTTTCGAGAAGGACGGGGTACAGCGCACTGTAAATTATCGCATTCCTAATTTATTAGAGTGTAGAGTTTGTCATAAAAGTGACGATACATCTATGCCGATAGGGCCAAAACCACAAAATATGAATATGGTGATGAGCTACCAAGATGGTGATATGAACCAGCTTTCAAAATGGCAAGAGGTAGGCTATCTAGAGGAAACTAGTGCTACTGTTGCTGCTTTACCCAACTGGAAGAATCCCAGTATATCTCTCAATGAACGAGTAAGAGGTTATGTAGAAATTAATTGTGCCCATTGTCACAAAGATACGGGTCATTGCTCTTATAGAGATATTAGATTTGATTATACAAGTTCCGGCACTGATGAAAATATAGGAATATGTGAAATTCCTGATGAGGACCTAGGGAATGGGTTAACACATCTTATTAGGCCTGGTATACCTGCAAGATCCACCATATACTATAGATTTAATACTAATAATGAATCGGAAAGAATGCCACTTCTAGGCAGGACAGTTAAGGACGAAGAGGCTTTGGAATTGATAGAAGACTGGATAAATTCCATAAATACCAACTGTAATTAAATCAAACAAAAATGAAACAACCCTACTTTATTTGCCTTTTTGCTATTTTAAGCACTTTTCTACTTAATGCACAAAACGGTGATAGCTGCTTAAATGCCATACCTGTAACAAATACAATCTACACTGCAGGCGCAATCAATGGGAATCAAACGACTACTATATGTACAACAAGTACAACAAATGTAGCTAATAATGCAGAATGGTATGTGTATACTGCCGCGGCAAATTTTACCGTAAATATCACCTCCGACCTATCGCAGAATTCTGGGACAGATACTCGATTACATGTATATTCTGGAACTTGTGGATCGTTATCTTGTGTAACAGGAAATGATGATATTTCCGGAAACAACTTTGCATCTACAGTTTCCTTTGTAGCCACAGCTGGAGAAAGTTATTATTTAGCTTGGGACAATAGATGGAGTAGTTCTGGTTTTGATTTTCAAATAAGTGTTAGTCCGCCCACGCTGCCTTCAGCTTTTGCTTTTACAATTTCAAACTTATCTACTGTAGGAGATAATAGAGCAACGGTGGACATGAATGGTGATGGACTAGACGATACAGTAAGTATTAGCAGCAATAATATTTCTATTAACTACCAGACCTCCACTGGTTTTAATAATGTAAATGTGCCGACAACGAGTGCTTCAAATTTGCCGTTTTGGAGTCTGGCTGCTGCAGATTATGATAGGAATGGATTTACAGATCTCCTTTACGGAGGAGGAAGCGGAGTTACATTTATGAAAGCTAATGGGAATGGGACAGCTTATACTCAGATTTCAGGTTCAGAATATGTGTTTTCCCAAAGATCTAATTTTGTTGATATCAACAATGATGGCCATTTAGATGCTTTTGTTTGTCACGATGTGGCACCTAATGTGTACTATATTAATGACGGTAGTGGAACCCTTAACTTTTATCAAGGTGCTGATTCGGGTGGAGTGCCAAGTGGTCTTGGAATCGTATCTAACGGCGGTAATTATGGAACGGTATGGGTTGATTATGATAATGACAGAGATATGGATCTTTTTATCGCTAAGTGCCGCGGGGGTAGTACTAATGCAAAAATAAATGAACTGCATCGCAACAATGGTGATGGAACCTTTACAAACGTGGCGGCAATGCCAGGGGTTAATCTTGCAGATCCTATACAAACATGGTCCACCGCTTGGGCAGATTATGATAACGATGGTGATATGGACGTTTTTATAGGTGCAAGTAGTTTTTCTGATGGAGGTCATAAAATGATGCAGAATAATGGAGATGGCACATTTACGGACATAACCGCGACTATGGGTCCAGATATTAGTTCTTTAGGAACAGATATAGAAAATGTACCTGCAGATTTTAATAATGATGGTTACATCGATATTCTTACCAATGGAAATATTATGGGAAATAATGGAGACGGTACTTTTACTAGATATACCAGTAGCATTCCAGCAAATGGAGCAATAGGCGATTTAAATAATGATGGTTATCTAGATGTGTTTAACGCTAATAATCTCCATCTCAACAATGGAGGGGTCAATAATTATCTTAAAATTAGATTAGTAGGCACGCAAAGTAATATTAATGGAATAGGTGCGCGTATTGAGGTGAACAGTGCCTCAATAGGATCTCAAATCAGAGAAATAAGAAGTGGAGAAGGTTTTAGGTATATGGGATCGTTAAATGCTCATTTTGGAATGGGAACCGATAATATCGCAGATATTTCAATTTACTGGCCATCTGGAGCCATCTCTATCGTTAATGCACAAAGTGTTAATGATCTATTGACCATTACAGAACCTAATAGCACTGTAGGTATATCAGATTCTCAGGATCATTCAGTTTTAATTTATCCCAACCCTGTGGGAAGTACTCTCAATTTAAAATTGCCTTCATTCCATGAACATATTCTTTATTCAGTATTTGATGTCAATGGCAAACGTGTGTTAAATTCTAAACTGTCATCAACAACAATTAATGTTGAGGCTCTAAAAAAAGGATTGTATTTTATACGACTGGTAGATAAAAAAGTAATACTAGTAGAGAAATTTTTAAAGGAATAGATTATTCTTTTTTATTAAGGCACTAGTTAAATCGTTGAACAATTTGGATGGACTTGTATATCTTATATCTGGACCATCTATATGCTTACAAAAGTTAATTATTAGTGATATTTTATTCATTACAAGTTCAAAGAGCTATTAGAATAAAGAAACTTTATATTCGTTTATTTAAAGAGAATTCGTACACCATGAAGTATTTTATTTATTTTATTGCGCTATCAGGATTAGTTGCATCTTGTACAACAGATTTTCCTAAAAGAGAAGTGGTTACACAACATCTCAACGGCTTTATTCAAGGAGGCAATGCAGCCGGCGTTTATGGCAAGGCAGGACTTAAAATTACGGGAGATTCCATCAAAATGAAAGACTGGCCTATCTCTAGATTGGTCAGCAGCCTTAATCAACTAAGGGACACTTCTATAGTTGACCAGACGAGCTTTACGGAGGTTTATACTATTCAAATAGCAAATACAGGCGAGCTAGAAGAGGGAGCTTTCTGTGACTCCCTCATAGTGGAACTAGGAAGAGCAGGTCTGGCTAAGTAACTCGATGTAAATAATCTTGTAGTTAGGCCACCATAATTTAACTGATATATGCTAACTGCCAAAAAGCATAGGGATGGGTAGCATAAAGGGTAGGTCAGTTAATTTTCTCTAAATCAAAGACCTTTAAAGTGATATGTTTTTGGCGATCTTCGACTTTAAACAGTGCTAAGGAAAAGACAATTCAGGTAAACAGTTGTTTTTTTTAAAATTTTGGCAACAAAAAATCTCAAACCGAGTCAATCGATTTGAGATTTTATATGTTAAAAAGAAGCAGTCCTTAAGCCTCAGCTACAGGAACTATAGATACATACGATCTATCGTTTCTTTTCTTAGTAAACTTCACGAGTCCGTCTACTCTTGCGTGTAATGTAAAGTCCTTACCAGCATATACGTTTTCACCTGGGTGGTGAGTCATACCGCGCTGACGGATTAAGATGTTTCCTGCTATTGCAGCTTGTCCACCAAAAATCTTAACACCTAAGCGTTTTGATTCTGATTCTCTTCCGTTTTTCGAACTACCTACTCCTTTCTTATGAGCCATCTTGTTCTAATTTTTAGGTTATTATTTACTGAGTAATTCGATAAGTTCAGCTTTTTTCAATGCTGAATATCCTTCAAGTCCTCTATTCTTTGCCATTTCTTTAAGCTCTGCAACAGTGTTGCCGCTTAAATCTGTAGCGCTATTTTCTGATTTTGCTTTAGGAGCATCTTGAGTTTTAGCTACAGGCTTTTCCTCTTTTGCAGGAGTCGCTTTCTTAACCTCAGATTTCTTTCCACCGGAAGTAGAAATTGTAGAAATTTGAATTTGAGTTAAATACTGGCGATGGCCGTTTTTCTTACGGTATCCTTTTCTTCGTTTTTTCTTAAAAACGATTACTTTGTCACCTTTAAGGTGACCCAGAACTTTTGCTTCAGCAAATGCTCCTTCTATAGCTGGGGCGCCGAGTGTGATGTTGTCACCATTTCCTAAAAGAAGAACTTTATCGATGTGGATCGATGCACCTTCTTCTTCTTGTAAACGATGTACAAACAACTTTTGATCTTTCTCGATCTTGAATTGTTGCCCTGCTATCTCTACGATTGCGTACATAATTGTTGATTAATGTGATTAATTTCGGGCTGCAAATATACTTCTATTAGCTTAACTACCAAAGTTATCAACAAATTATAAGCTATTATTTTAAATTATAGGTCAAGAGGCTTTTGTTTGCCTCGTGTTTCTTTAGTGTTCCAAGACTTTTCATAGATGGGTAAAATAAGTAAAGGAGTCACTACGGATGTAGCAAATCCAGATAAAAGGATAAATATCAATAAAGCAAACTCTATATCAGTTCCAGCAGTGGAAATTTGTTTTTTTAATTCTTGTGCTAATTCTAGATCAATTTCAAAAAGATAAATGGCCATAAAAACTGTAAATATTAGGGTTGCCACAAATCCCGATTTGATGCCAGCAACAAACCCTTCAAAATATTCAAATTCATCTTTGTTTCTATGGATATCTCGTATAACTAAGAAAATCCCAATACCGACAATAATCGCGTTAAAGAAGCTCAAGTAACTTTGTGTTGCCAACCCAAAACTATTAATGATAAGAAAATAGGCAATGAGCGCAAAGCCCATCAATACAGAGTACTTTGTGGTGGATAGATTTTTCATAATTCTTGTTTACTTCTAAAGTTCGGTTAAATAAACAGGAATAACTGCTATTTTGATTTTAATTTAACGCTGTTACTTATTTAAAGCATTATTTTAGAGAACTCGTGTTACTTTATGTAACGTTTCAAACGGATAAGACACTAACGCTATAAGTAAACATAAAACTATCAAATGAAAAAAAATATTTTAAGTTTTGCGGTCGCTTTTGCAGCGGCAGCAGGTTTTGCTCAGGAGGTAACCTATACCGAGTATGATCTAGATAATGGGCTTCACGTTATTTTACATCAAGAAAATGGTGCGCCAGTAGTCACTACAGGTGTTATGTATCAAGTTGGAGCTAAAGATGAAGAACCAGGCAGAACTGGTTTTGCACACTTCTTTGAACACCTTCTTTTTGAAGGCACGGAGAATATAGAAAGAGGTAAATGGTTTGATATTGTTTCTGCAAATGGGGGGAGTAATAATGCCAATACAACTCAGGACAGAACATATTACTATGAAACTTTTCCTTCTAACAATTTAGAAATAGGATTGTGGATGGAAAGTGAACGCATGCTTCACCCTAAGATAGAACAGGTAGGGGTAGACACTCAAAATGAAGTAGTAAAAGAAGAAAAACGCCAGCGTATTGATAATGCACCATACGGGGCTATAATTTACAGAACTGGAATTGATAAGCACTTATTTAAAAAACACCCTTACGGCCAGAGTGTCATAGGTTCTATGGAAGATTTAAATGCTGCTGAGCTGTCCGAATTTCAATCTTTTAATGACAAATACTACAATCCCAACAATGCTACTTTAGTAGTTGCTGGTGATATTGATATTGATAAAACTAAGAAAATGATCGAAGATTATTTTGGCCCTATCGAGAATAAAGCACCTAGAAATAAGCGCGCCATAATCGTTGAAGAGCCTATTACCTCGACTCGTTATGCTACAGAATACGATGCTAATATTCAGATTCCTGTTAAAATATTTTCCTATGTGACTCCTAAGTCCGTAGAAAGAGATGCTTATGTTATCGATTATATTTCTGCAGTTCTTACTGGAGGAGCAAGTTCTAGAATGCAAAAAAGAATGGTAGATGAAGAGCAAATAGCACTTCAAGTATTGGCATTCGGTCAGTCTAACCAAGATTACGGTACTTATACCATGGGAGCCCTAGCTAAAGGCGATGTGGGGCTTAGTAAACTAGCTGAGGTGATGGATGAAGAAATTGTAAAACTCCAAACAGAACTCATTTCTGAAAGAGAGTATCAAAAACTTCAAAATCAGTTTGAAGCTCAGTATGTGAGTTCCAATTCACGTGTAGAAGGAATTGCGGCTTCATTAGCACGTTACCACATGTTGATGGGAGATACCAGCATGATCAATAAAGAGCTGGATGTATATAGAAGCATTACTCGTGAGGATATCAAAAGAGTAGCAAACCAATATCTGATGCCGAATCAAAGATTAGAGCTAGATTACCTAGCAGGAACGGCTCCTACTGAAGAAGAAATGAAAGAAGTAGTGGAAGACGTAAAAGTGGTTGATAACAAACTACAAATCAATACCATCTACTTTGACAATGACAAAGCCGTGATTACTGAAAGCGCTGGTAAAGAGTTAGATCGCATTGTAACTATGATGATTAAAAATGAGTCTATGGAAATTCTTGCAGAAACTTACACGGACATCAGAGGAAGTGACTCTTACAACAAAGCTTTATCCCAGAGACGTGCCGATGCGGTAAGAGGTTATCTGCTTGCAAAAGGAATTTCTGCTAACAGAGTTAAAGCCGTGGGTCGTGGAGAAGAAAATCCCGTAATAGATTGTGAAAGTAAAAAATGTACTACTGAAGAATTTGAGCAATCTAGAAGAACCGAATTTACTATCACCAAAAAATAATTATTAAAATGAAAAAGCAACTTATATTATTAATGGTACTGTTCCTTACTGGAATTACTGCTATTGCACAAATAGATAGATCGGTAATACCTGCTTCAGGTCCTACTCCAGAAATTAACTTGGGTAAACCCTACACCTTTGAATTAAAGAATGGCCTTCAAGTTCTTATAGTAACTGATAAAAAGTTACCTACCATAACGATGAACCTAGATTTGAACAACCCTCCTATTTTTGAGGGAGATAAATCTGGTGTGCAGTCTTTAACGGGTTCTTTGATCGGAAAGGGTTCTACAAAAACTCCTAAAGAAGAATTCAATGAGAAAGTAGACTTTCTAGGGGCTAATATTTTTGTAGGAGTAGGTGGCGGTTTTGCCGGAGGTCTTTCAAAATATAAAAATGAAATATTTGACCTTTTTGCTGAAGCAGCCTTCCAACCTAATTTTACACAAAAGGAATTGGATTTTGAAAAATCTCAAGCAATTGAAGGATTAAAAACAGGCGAAAATAGTGCCGCTGCCATTGCTGATAAAGTGCGTGGGGCTCTGGTATACGGGAAAAATCATCCAGCTGGAGAGTTTGCTACAGAAGAAACCATCAACAGTGTTACTCTAGAAGATGTTAAGAAGTTTTATACGGATTACTTTAAGCCGTCTAACGGCTACTTAGTTATTACGGGCGATATCGAGGATAAGGAAGCCAAAAAACTGGTAAAAAAATATTTTGGTGATTGGGAAAAAGGAACTGCTCCAGAGCCTGTTCTTCCAGAGCTTTCTGATGTAAGCGAAACTCAAATCAACTTGATTGATGTGCCTAACGCAGTACAAACGGAGCTTGCTGTATTGAGCCTTTCTGAATTAAAAATGAGTGATCCAGATTATTATGCTGTTCTTGTAGCTAACTATGTGTTCGGTGGTTCTTTCGGGTCTTACTTAAATATGAATTTGCGTGAAGAAAACGGATATACTTATGGAGCGCGTTCTAATATTGGAACGGGTAGAAACTATAAAGGAACCTTCTCTGCTAGTGCAAAGGTCCGTAACGAGGTAACTGATAGTGCTGTTGTAGAAACCTTTAAAGAACTGAATAGAATAAGAGATGAATACGTAGAAGATGAAATGCTTGCAACGGCAAAAGCAAAATACCTAGGAAATTTCATCATGCAATCTGAAGATAAAGCAGTTGTTGCCAGTCGCGCTATTACTATTGAAAAGAATGACTTAGATAAGGATTTCTACAAAAACTTTATTGCAAACATTGATAAGGTAACTAAGGAAGATGTAAAGCGTGTGGCAAATAAGTATTTAAACCCAGACAACTTGCGTATTGTATTAGTAGGAAAAGCAAGAGATATACTGGAACCATTAGAAAAAATGACTTTGAATGGTAAAACAGTACCTATTAAATTCTACGATAAGAACGCAAACGAGACAGAACGTCCATCTACCATTGAGATTCCTGCGGGCTTAACAGCAAAAACGGTACTAGATGACTATATCGAGGCCTTAGGAGGTAAAGACGCTGTAGCAGCTTTGAACTCTACTTCTTATTTTGCGGTTTATACGGCGCCTATGGGAGAGTTAATTCTTGACGTAAAACGTGCTAAAGGAAACAAGTGGAACCAAACCATTAAAATGGGAGGTAACACTGTTGCAAAGCAAACTTATACAGACGGTAAAGCTATGGTAAGTGGTATGGGCGGTAGTCAGGAACTTACTGGAGAAGATGCTCAGCCAGCGGTAGAAGAAGCTATGTTTTTCCCTGAGCTGTATACTCCAGAAAAAGCAACTTTAGCTGGTGCTGAGATGATGGGTGATAACCAAGTTTATGTGATCAAGTGGTCCGATAGTAAGAAGACTTTTTACGATGTAAAAACAGGACTTATGCTAGGTCAAGAGTCTAAGGTGAAAGCACAAGGTCAGGAAGTAAGTAGTATGATTAAGTACAGCGACTATGAAGAAACCAGCGGTGTAAAATTCCCGATGACCATCACCCAACAAATGATGGGTAGAGACTTGGCGTTTAAAGTTCAAAAAGTAGAAGTGAACACGGTTAAAGACGCAGACTTCGAATAATCGACTGGAATAGATCTGTATTCCGCTTTCGCGAAAGCGGGAGCATACTCGTTGTAATAACTAAAACGGCTTCTAGAAATAGAAGCCGTTTTTTATTTGATAAAAGTGAAGATCACCAACCGCTATAACTAGGAGGAGTGACTTCTTTAAGGTTGAGATAAACCAGCAATTGACCTCGATGATGGGTTACATGATCTTGTAGCAAATTCATGATCTGTAATTTTGATTTGGGACCTGCAAAGAATCGAACACTTTCTCTTAATTCTGTTTCTGAGCAGGTCTCAACATCTTTGTATGCAGTGTCAAAAGTCTTATGTAGTAAGGCTATAATTTTGGTTTTGTCCAATTCAGAGTCATTCTGCTGATCACCAGTTTCTTCAGATTTTGAGAAATAGGTTTGATCCAGCCAGTTGATGTTTCCCTGAATGTGAAGCAACTGCTGTTTAAAAGATCTTTGTCTTTGTGTAGGTTTAAAGTCGTAATACTCTTCTGGCATTGCTTCAGCTACAGCGATGAGGTAATCACGGGAATTGTTCCACTTCTCCAAGAAGGCACCTTTAAAAGTATGCTGCTGAGCTATAGAAATTGAGCTTATAAATAAAGCGAGGAGTAGAAGTGATTTTTGCATACCAAATGTTTGAACAGTTAAAGGTAACAAGAAAATCAGCAGTCTTACTTGTAGAGATTAGGATGCAGATTCTAAGAATTCACTACTCCAGCAATTATCGCAACAACTCCTACTACAAAACAGTAGTAAGAAAAATAATGAAGCTTGGCTTTACGCACTAAGGATATCATCCAAGTACAAGCCAATAAACCAACAATAAAAGCAGCAAAAAACCCTACAATTAATGGCATAGTAGAGACAGATTCGATCACCGCTTCCCCTTTAATAATTTCCAAAAGGTCCTTTGCGATTTTTCCAAAAATTAGTGGAACGACCATTAAAAAAGAGAAACGAGCCGCTTGTGCTCTGTCATTTCCTAAAAGGACAGAGGTAGAAATAGTGGCCCCACTTCTAGATATTCCCGGTAATATGGCAATGGCTTGAGACACTCCTATCATGAGCGCATCTGTCCAGCTGACCCCTTTTTCAGTTCTTTTGGCTCTACCAGCTAGAAACAACAACAACCCCGTAATGATCAGCATAAAACCCACAAGAATAATCTGACCTTCAAATAGTTTTTCCAATTCCTTTTCAAAAAGCAATCCAATAATAACCGCAGGAACCATGGACAAGGCGATTTTAAAAGTAAACTGAGTTTCCTCGTTCCATTTAAAGGAAAAAAGACCTTTAAATAGAGCTACAATGTCCTTTCTAAAAATGATCATCGTACTCAATGCAGTAGCAAAATGAACGACTACTGTAAAGAGTAAATTTTCCTCTTTATTACCGATATCTGTTCCTAGCACTGCTTTTCCTAGCTCGATATGTCCACTGGAAGAGACGGGTAAAAATTCGGTTAATCCTTGAACAACTCCTAATACGAATGCGTCAAAAATTTCCATCTACTTTTTATCTGGGTTTAACAGGATGGCATACATTTCAATCCCAAAACCTGTCAAAACAAGCATAGGGGCAAGCCTTATACGTCTCCATGAAAAAATAGCTTCGTTAAAAACAGCAGGATCTTCTGTGCCGCCACCTGCCATAAGAGCAAAGCCTAATGCGATAACTGCCAAACCGATAAGCATCCATACATAATTTTTCTTTTTGAATATAAATTCAAAATGAGGCTTTATGTTTTCTTCAATAGCAGGTTTTGCCTCAGTGCTTGTTGTATTAGTTTGCGATTTTTTTATTCTTCCTTGTTTCATTTCTTATATTTTTAGTTTCCATTCCCCAACCCTAAAGGGGGAGAAACAAATTGCTTTCTTTGTTATTTCTTACCCAATTTAGAATTGGCTAGAACTTTTCTTGATACCTGTTACTTGGAAGTTATATCTTTTTTCAGTTTTCGATTTCGAGTTCAAGTTCGAATTCATTAGTAATATAACTGGTCTGTTCTCAGATTTAAATAACGAGTGGTTGCAAAAAAGGTGCTGATTAAACTTATTAAAATCCCAAAAACTAAAACACCTACAAATAGTATCGCAAGCATTTGATAGTTTTTAAGTATCTCTAATTCTGGCACAAAACCGTCGGCATAATAGACCACTACGGCTAGTAATCCTAAGGCGAGCAGGGCTGCAATTAGTCCCAGTTTAATACTGGTTAGTATAAAAGGCTTGCGTATAAAACCTTTGGTGGCGCCTACCATTTGCATGGTTTTTATGGTAAAACGTTTGGCATAAACGCTTAATCTTATAGAGCTATTGATAAGTAAAAAAGCAATAAGAATAAATATTCCAGAGACAATGAGCATCCAGAAAGAGATGCGTTTTACGTTTTCGTTAAGTAAAGAAACCAGTGGCTTATCATAACTCACTTCTTGAACATAATTTTTTGCTGCTAGATCATCAGCGATTTGCTGTATTTCTGTTGCGGTAACAAATTTTGCATTCAATCGCACGTCTATGGAATTAGGAATCGGATTAAAGCCATCTAGTTTGGCTACAAAATCTTCTCCTAGATCTTCTTTAGTGCGTTGAGCACCTTCTTCACTGCTTACAAAAACAGCGTTTTTAGTATAATCGGCCATTTGTAGCGTTTTCTCTAGCTGGCGCATTTCTACTTCCTTAGCGGTATCTTTAAAATAAATGGACATGGGCACCTGCTCACGGAAGTAATCGGCTAGTTTCTGGCTGTTGAGCAAGAAAAAGCCTTGTAGACCCAACATAAAAAGAACTAAAAATAAGCTGATCACTACCCAAAAATAGGAGCTGAACAAACGACGCTTTTGATAACTGGACGGTGAAGACATAAATTTTACGACTACGTGAATTGAGTTACAAAAATAACAAAGTAACACACCTAGAACGAGTTCCAGACAGATATTTTAATTCACAAACGTACCACAATACTTTTTAGTCTGCTTTTGATATAAAAAGCATTTAGAAAGGCAGGTATAATGGGCTTATTCAAACACCTGATCTGGCTTTTTGACTTTTGGCTGAGTCGAGATTTACTTAGGAATAATGCACAGGTAGCGTATATAAGGAACTTTCCAAAAGCCTTTTACTGTACTACAAGCATATTAACAACCACAAATAGCCTGCGCTTTAGTATTTTTGCGCCTTAGAAGAAGAAACTATGTTACTCTACGATCACAAAGCAATAGAAGCAAAATGGCAAAAGCATTGGGCGACTTATAAGACCTTTAAAGCGGTAAATAATTCAGATCAGCCTAAATTCTACGCACTTGATATGTTTCCATACCCTAGCGGTGCTGGTTTACATGTAGGTCATCCATTAGGTTATATCGCTAGTGATATTGTCTCCCGTTACAAGCGTCATAAAGGTTTTAATGTATTGCACCCTATGGGTTATGATAGTTTTGGATTGCCAGCAGAGCAATATGCGATTCAGACCGGTCAGCACCCTGCCGAAACTACAAAAACTAATATAGAGGGTGGAATAGATAAATCTGGAAATAAGATTGCAGGCTACCGCAAGCAGATGGATCGCATTGGTTTTAGTTTTGATTGGGATCGTGAGTTAAGAACTTCTTCACCAGATTATTACAAGTACACTCAAGAGATTTTTATCCTGTTATTTGACAGCTGGTATGATAAAGATGCCGATAAAGCTAGGTTGATAAGCGAGTTGGAATCTCGCTTTCGCGAAAGCGGAACCAACAACATCAACGCTGCCACAGACGAGGACTTGAGAGAGTTCACAGCTGCAGAGTGGAACGCCTTTACAGACCAAGAACAACAAGAAGTATTGCTCGATTATCGATTGACCTTTCTTGCCAATACAGAAGTTAATTGGTGTCCTGCATTGGGAACCGTACTGGCAAATGACGAAATTGTCAATGGTGTTTCTGAACGTGGTGGGCACCCTGTGGTGCGCAAAAAAATGCGACAGTGGATGATGCGCATCAGTGCATTTGCAGAGCGTTTATTGAATGATCTTGAAGGACTGGATTGGTCAGAATCTATTAAGGAAATACAGAGAAACTGGATAGGAAAATCTGTTGGGGCGATGGTATCCTTTCCATTAGAATCTAAGCATAATGAAAACTTTTCCCTTTGGGGAAATGCCGCAGGTAATGGGGCAAAAATTGACGTGTTTACCACCCGACCAGATACGATCTATGGAGTAACTTTTATGACGCTCGCGCCAGAGCATGAACTTGTAGATATCATTACGACCCCTGCGCAAAAACAGGCGATAGAAACTTATAAAAAAGCAACCGCAGCACGTTCAGAAAGAGAACGCATGGCCGATGTGAAGACCATAAGCGGGGTATTTACTGGTGCTTATGCTACCCACCCATTAAGTGGGGAGGCCGTACCGGTTTGGATAGGAGATTATGTGCTGGCAGGTTATGGAACAGGAGCTGTAATGGCGGTACCATGTGGCGATGAGCGTGATCATGCCTTTGCTGCCTATTTTGAAGGTCAAGAAGGAATGCCTGCCATCAAAAATATATTTGACGGTATAGATATCTCTGAAGAAGCCTATACCCCTAAGGATAAAACCCCTATTTGCAATAGTGATTTCTTAAACGGAATGAGCTACAAGTCTGGAGCCATGGCTGCGGCGATTGAAAAGCTAGAAGAAATAGGTGCTGGAAAAGGGAAAACCAATTACCGATTGCGTGATGCCGTATTTTCTAGACAGCGTTATTGGGGAGAGCCCTTTCCGGTATACTATAAAGACGGCTTGCCACAAATGATAGACCCCAAGCATTTGCCTGTAGAGTTGCCAGAGGTGGACGAATACTTACCAACAGAAGATGGTGCGCCGCCTTTGGGTCGTGCGACACACTGGCATTGGGATGAAAAGAATAATTGTGTGGTGGCCAACCCATCCCTAACCCTTCCCAAAGGGAAGGGAATTTCAGAAAAAACAAGTTTTTCTGACGGGAAAAGTAAAGACCTTCCCTCTGTTAAGGATTTAAGAAGGGAGAGCAATGCAACTCCAGGTTATTTTACGGCAAAACGAGAAATTGCATCCACTTTATTACAGCTTGCACAAGAAATGCGTAAAAACCCAACCGAAGCAGAAGCTGTGCTTTGGAAAGAGTTAAAAGGTAAAAAAACAGGTTTTAAATTTACACAACAGCATCCTATTGATGAATTTATTCCAGATTTTGTATGTCTTTCACGTAAGTTGATTGTTGAGTTAGATGGTAAGTATCATGAATTTCAAGTTGATAAAGATGACCAACGAACTTTAAAATTGGAGCAAAAATTTGGATATAAAGTCATCAGGTTTACAAATGAAGAGGTAATAAATGACACAAAAGCTGTTCTTTTGAAAATCTCTGAAGAGGTAAATCAACGACCAGAGTTCTTTAAAAATGAAGATGAAGTCCTTCCCTCAGGGAAGGATTTAGGATGGGATCAACATATATATCCTCTAGAACTCAACACCATGCCAGGTTGGGCAGGAAGTTCTTGGTACATGTTCAGATATATGGATGCCAATAATGAAAACGAAATGTTTTCCAAAGAAGCACAAGAATACTGGGAAAATGTAGACCTCTATATAGGAGGAAGTGAGCATGCGACCGGACACTTGTTGTACAGTAGGTTTTGGGTAAAATTATTACACGATCTAGGAAAGGTTACCGTAAATGAACCTTTTAAAAAGATGATCAATCAAGGGATGATCCTTGGTGAGAGTGCTTTTGTTTACATGATTAAACCAAAACTTATCGATTTCGAAAATAAAGTAAAAATAGATTTAAATCCGCCTACAATAATTGTAAATGAGAAAATTGCAAAAGAATTATTTGGCTCAAATGTGTTAAAAAATCTACATCCTGATGTTATAAAAGATTTTGAAAGGCAATACAATTTATCGTTAGCTTATAATAAGCACCATGAAAAATTTGAATTGTGCTATGAAATATTAAAATCTGGAAATATCCCAATAAGTAATGTTGTAAATGGTGAGATTAGAACCGAGTTTCTAAAAGATTATTATACAACTAAAAACTTCCACTATTTTTTGGATGACTCTGGTTTGAAAAAAATTAACGAATTGAAATCAATTCCCCTTTTCTTTGAGCCTGAAAAAATGTCCAAGTCCAAGTACAATGTGGTGAGTCCAGACGACATTTGTGAGCAATATGGCGCAGATACCTTGAGGTTGTATGAGATGTTTTTAGGACCACTAGAACAAGCCAAGCCTTGGAATACTGCAGGAATTACCGGAGTATATGGGTTTATAAAAAAACTGTGGAAGCTGTATCATAACGATGTTGGGTTTTCAGTAAGTGATGAGAAAGCTTCCCCAGACAGTATGAAGACTTTGCATAAAACCATCAAGAAAGTACAAGATGATATTGAGAACTTCTCTTTCAATACTAGTGTGAGTAGTTTTATGATTGCCGTAAACGAATTGACCGCTCAAAAATGTACCAGTCGTGAAGTGCTTGAGCCGCTAGCGATATTGGTTTCGCCGTACGCACCTCATATTGCTGAGGAATTATGGTCCTTATTAGGGCGTCATGAATCTATAAGCGATGCTCCTTTCCCAGTATTTGAAGAAGAGTATTTGGTAGAGAGCAATAAGACTTATCCGATCTCCTTTAACGGGAAGATGAAATTCACCCTAAATTTGCCAGCAGCTATTTCTAAAGACGAGTTGGAGAAGATGGTACTTGCTAATGAGAAAGTGCAAGAGCAATTAGAAGGAAAGCAATTACGCAAAACGATTGTCGTACCAGGTAAGATTGTAAATTTTGTGGTGGGATAATTTGTTGAGTATTTTTATAAAACTAAAGAGAGCTTTATCAGCTCTCTTTTTTGTTTTGGGTCTAGCTTTTGTCTCTCTTACCAGTGAGTTATCGACTCCAGCAAAAGAATTATTGGTATTAACAAAACTATAAATAACGTATAGGTGCGAAAGCTTTTTAAAACCTTTGCAACAAAGTGGTTGTGAGGTATCTTTGCGCTCCATTAAAAACAGCTTTTTGACTGAAGTAACTACATTAGAAAAATCACCCAGTGTATTTAAAAACTACATCGAGATCACCAAACCAAGGTTGTCTATTGTTGTTGTTTTTTCATCTGCTGCAGGGTACTTTTTAGGCGCCACCACTTATGACTGGTGGACTATTTTATTGCTTTGTGTAGGAGGTTATTTTCTTGTGGGTTCTTCTAATGTTTTTAATCAGATCATTGAAAAGGATTTGGATGCGTTGATGAAGCGCACCCAAAACAGACCATTACCGACTGGAAGAGTATCTGTGCAAAATGCGTGGATTTATGGAGTGCTCATGGCGTTGAGCGGTATTTACATGTTGTACTTGATCAATTTTGCAACCGCATTTTTCGGAGCTCTGAGCATACTGCTTTACGCTGCAGTTTATACTCCTTTAAAGACCAGAACGCCTTTGTGTGTGTTTGTAGGAGCTTTTCCAGGAGCGATTCCTTATATGCTAGGTTGGGTAGCCGCTAGCGGTAATTTTGGTATTGAGCCTGGAACCTTGTTTATGCTGCAGTTTTTCTGGCAATTTCCTCACTTCTGGGCGATAGGATGGATGTTAGAAGACGACTACAAAGCAGGAGGATTTAAAATGCTTCCTACCGGCACGGCAGATAAAGGAACGGCCATTCAAATTATATTGTACACCATCTTGACGGTCATGGTTTCCTTAATACCAGTTTTTGGAGTAACAGGAGACTTGTACATTACTGTTTGGAGTTCTTTAGTAGTTGGCTTGTTGGGGGGGTGGTTTTTGTATTATGCCGTAAAGCTTTTTAAGAAGCGCAGCAATACAGTTGCTAAAAAATTAATGTTAGTTAGTGTGAGTTACATTACCCTCATACAAATCATATATGTAGTAGATAAATTTTTAAGATAACAATGACAGATATAACCCAACTACCTATCAAAGAAAAAATCGCAAGATCTAAAAAACAGATGATGTGGTTTGCCATCATGAGTTTAATGATGATGTTTGCTGGTTTAACGAGTGCTTACATTATCAGCAGCAGCCGTAGAGACTGGGTAGAAGTAAGCCTACCTACTGAGTTTTATTACAGCACGGGAGTAATTTTATTGAGTTCGCTTACTTTAATCCTCGCAAAGAAAAGTTTAAAAAGCAATAACCTTTCAGGAGCTTCTTTATTAACTTTAATCACTTTTTTATTGGGAACCACATTTGTAGTCATGCAATTTATGGCTTTTGGCTCCTTAACGGATGCAGGTATTTTCTTTACTGGGCAGGGAAGTAGTGTTGCCGGATCTTTTATCTATATCATGGTGATGGCTCATTTAGCGCATATCGTTGCGGGACTTATTTCCTTGACAGTCATTTCTTTTAATGTAGTGACTAAAAAATATGCCAATGATCATATGTTAGGTTTTGAATTGGGAGCTACTTTCTGGCACTTTGTAGATGTGTTATGGATTTTCCTTCTTCTGTTTTTAGTTTTTGCTAAAGATATTTTTTAACCTATTTTTGCAAGAACTTACAACTAATCTAAAGTTATGGATTCAACAGTAGCATCTACTGGTACCGAAGAACAAAAATGGGGTGGCGGCACACAGCCACTCAATGTCAGTTATGGAAAAATGATGATGTGGTTTTTCATCCTTTCGGATGCTCTTACCTTCACAGGATTTCTTGCAGCTTATGGTTTTTCGAGATTTAAATTTATTGAAGAATGGCCTCTTGCAGATGAGGTATTCAATCACTTCCCATTCCTTCACGGGACCGACGCTCCTATGTTTTATGTAGCTTTGATGACCTTTATACTCATAGGCTCTTCGGTAACTATGGTACTTGCTGTGGATGCAGGCCACCAGATGAAACAAAAGAAGGTCGCTTTCTATATGTTGCTTACCGTTATAGGGGGTATGATATTTGTAGGCTCCCAAGCTTGGGAGTGGAAAAATTTTATTGCTGGTGAATATGGAGCAGTGACAACTAAAGGAGGTAAAGTACTTCAATTTCTAGAGGTAGATACCGGAAAAAGAGTAGCTCTTCAAGACTTTGTAGAAGTAGGCACTAGAGAGGTGGCACCTTATGGTAATAGCCAAGGAATCTGGTTTCAATCTTCTGGTCAATACGACGCTACCTATACTTTCGAAGAGGTTAAAAAAGGCTTTGAAGCCAACCCTAATATAACCATCAGAACGCAGCAGCTTATCGTAAACGAAGAAACTGGCGCTAGTGAAAAGCTTGTGTTATCCAGAGCAGATGCGTTAGTAAAGTTAAATAAAGATGGTGTGGGTGTTGTTGAAGGAGCAAATCTGACACAGAATGAATATGGTGCGCCACTTTTTGCAGATTTCTTTTTCTTTATTACTGGTTTTCACGGTTTTCACGTTTTTTCAGGTGTTATATTTAATTTACTCGTCTTCTTCAACGTTCTTCTAGGAACATATGAAAGAAGAGGCAGTTATGAAATGGTAGAGAAAGTAGGTCTTTACTGGCATTTTGTAGATTTAGTTTGGGTATTTGTATTTACATTCTTCTACCTAGTATAATTTTTTAAGACATTAACATGGCAGAGCACGCAGCACATACTGACGGACACGCAGAACACAAATTAGAGATTTTTAGAGGTCTCGTAAAGTTCAAAACCAACACGCAAAAGATCTGGGGAGTACTTATATTTCTCTCTTTGGTAACTATCGTTGAGGTAGCTTTGGGTTATATCAAACCTGACCTTTTGAATGCAACATTCCTAAAGCTTAAGTATCTCAACTGGATATTTATTATTTTAACACTGGTAAAAGCTTACTATATCACATGGGACTTCATGCATATGCGTGATGAGACCAGTGGTCTAAGAAGAGCGGTAGTATGGACAGCGGTGTTCCTAATTATTTATTTAATCGCTATATTATTGGTAGAAGGGGAGTATATATACGAAGTATATAGAGACGCTGCTGTAAGTACAGACTTTTAATGACGACTACAGTATCATATAATAATGGACGGTTCTTCCGTCCTTTTTTATACCTTATTTTGAAATAATTCACCACTTTAGACCATGCCAGATTTTCCCAAAGCCGAAGGAATTAAAAAAACCAGTAGAGTAGCTATAGTCAGTGTATTGCTTATTCTCTTTGCACTGCCGCTTCTCACCTATTTATTTTTTTTAAACGGTGAACACCATTTTAAAACCTTACCTGTAGTCACAGAAAATGTGTCGGAACTATCTGCGTTTAAAACCATAAAAGGCCCTAGTATTCAGTTGAAGGACAGCGTTTCCATTATTACATTTCTAGGAAGCAATCCTTATAACCGCATAGGTTATGTTTCTAATATCAATGAAAAGATTTATAAAGATTTCCATCAATTTGACGGGTATCAAATGATCAGTATTTTGCCAGAGGAAGGGGTCAAAGATATCGAAGAAATCAAAGCTCAAATGGCCGAAACAACAGATCTTGCCGACTGGCATTTTCTCGTAGGTAGTGATCAAGCCATACAAAACCTATTCAACTCTTTTAAGTCTAATTTGACACTCAACAAGGATCTTTCATCAGAACATGCATTTGTAGTAGATAAACAATTAAATTTAAGGGGTCGTACAGATGATGAAGAGCTAGGAATGGTTTATGGTTACGACACTTACTTGATTGCAAATCTCAATAAAAGGATGATGGACGATATGAGAGTGTTACTAGCAGAGTATAGATTTGCTTTTAAGAAAAACAGAGACAAACAAATTCAAAAAGATGAGTAAGAAAAAGGACACTCCGTATTATATTGGTCTTGGCATCATTATTATTATTTTTGGATACTTTGCTATAACAAACGTTATTCATTATATCAATAAAGATAAAGTCGTAGACAGCAATCGCTCTGAAGATCGTGTTCCTGTGGCCGATAAGTTTTTGAAGAAATTCAATAAAGTACCTGATTTTCAATTTGTCAATCAAAATGGAGATACAATTACTAATAAAGACTTATTAGGCAAGGTATATGTTATCGATTTCTTTTTTACTACTTGCCCGACCATTTGTACTCCTATGAGCAGGAATATGTCTAAAATCAGTGAAGCCTTAAAAAGCCAAAAAGATTTTAGAACTATTTCCATTTCTATAGATCCTGAACACGATCAGCCAGCAGTACTAAAAGAGTACGCAAAAAAATACGATGCTCATAGCAACTGGTATTTTCTCACTGGTGATAAAGAGGCGACTTATAAATTAAGTCGAGAAGGCTTTAATGCTTATGTGGGGGAGAGCGACAATGAGGCTATACGTTTTGAACACAGTGGTAATTTTGCTCTGGTAGATAGAAATGGGTACATACGTTCCCGAAAGGTGAGAATTGACGACCAAAATGAAAACTGGATTTACCACTACAACGGTGTTCAAGAAAATGAAATTCCAGCACAGATTAAAGAAATTATAGAAGATGCAGAAACACTTTTAAATAAGTAAGATATGTTAGAGAAAAGAGGACCGGCAATTATTATAGCCATTTCGATTATAGTACCTTTAGTTGTAGTAGTATTGATGCTCATGCCAGAGCGGTATAACTTTTTAGGTATTGAATCTGGCCAGTTGCCTTTATTTCATGCCGTTATTAACGGGATGACAGCAGTTTTATTAGTGAGCGGTTTTATTCTTATTAAGCAGCACAATCGTGTAGCGCACAGATGGGTGATGACTACAGCTTTTGTCCTCAGTGCGATATTTCTAGTGAGTTATGTGATTTCTAAGATCAGTAATGACCCAGTTTCTTATCCTGATGACGCTCCCTTAAAAACAGTATATCTTTTTATTTTACTCACACATATTGTTCTTTCTGGAATTATTTTGCCTTTGGTGCTGTACACCATGTATTTTGCTTGGAATAAAAAATTTGAAAAGCATAAGAAAATTGTAAAGTGGACCTTTCCTATCTGGTTATATGTAGCAATTACTGGTGTTTTAGTGTATGTTTTTATGCAGCCTTACTACTAATATACCATCATGAAAAAGACTCTTGTAGTATTCATTGTTTTTAGTGTTCCCGCTTTCGCGAAAGCGCAATGTGCCATGTGCCGCGCTGTTATAGAAAGCTCTGGAGATACAGCAGCAGCCGAGGGGCTGAACAATGGAATCACCTATTTGATGGCTTTTCCATATATTTTAGTAGGGGCGATCATCTACATGATCTATAGGAGTACCCAAAAAAGTAATTCCGTCAAAAAAACTTAACTTATTTTAAGGATACCGCTGGGGATGAATTAACATTTATTTGTAAGAATTAATGTAACAAGTATGGAGATTTGCAGTCTTGTCATATGGTCCTGCGCAATCAGGTCAACAAATACAAACCATGATTGAAATAACCGATTTACATAAATCCTACAAGACAGGAAATTCATCGCTACATGTTTTAAAGGGTATTAATTTTTCTGTAAAAGAAGGAGAGCTGGTTTCTATTATGGGTTCTTCCGGTTCTGGAAAATCTACTTTTCTTAATATTTTAGGAATGCTTGACGAAGCAGATAGTGGCTCTTACACCTTAGATAGTACCCCAATAAAAAACTTGAATGAAACCATTGCAGCTCAATACCGCAATAAGTTTTTAGGCTTTATTTTTCAATCGTTTAACTTGATTAATTATAAATCTGCTAAAGATAACGTAGCACTACCTCTTTATTACCAAAAGGTAGCCCGCAAAGAACGCGATGAAAAAGCGATGCATTATCTGGAAAAAGTAGGTCTTGCAGATTGGGCGGCTCATTTACCCAATCAACTATCTGGCGGTCAGAAACAACGTGTTGCTATCGCTAGAGCACTAGCAAGCGATCCAAAAGTACTTCTTGCCGATGAACCTACTGGAGCACTAGACACTAAAACTTCTTATGAAGTGATGGAGCTTATTCAAGGGATTAACGAAGAAGGAAGGACCATACTAGTCGTAACTCACGAGCCTGATATTGCGCAAATGACTAAACGTATTGTGAACCTTAAAGATGGCAGGATTATAGATGATACCTTGGTAAACCAAATAAAAGCTTCAGCATATGTTTAACATAGAACATTGGCAGGAGATCTTTGATACCATAAGCAAGAATAAACTTCGTACCTTTTTAACGAGCTTATCGGTGGCTTCTGGAATTTTTATTCTAGTGATCCTTTTAGGAGTTTCCTCAGGAATAGCCAATGGTGTAAAAGAACAATTCTCCAGTGATGCTACCAACCGAATTCAAATAAGCACCAGAACTACCACTAAAGAGTTTAAAGGTCTTAATCCTGGTCGCAGACTTCAAATGACTAATGCTGATTTTGAAAGTCTCAATTACAAATATGAAGATCAAATAGAATATAAAACTAGTCTTTATAGGACTTGGGGGGGGCAGATTAATTATAAAGACAAACAAGGGAGTTACCGTATAGAAGGTGTTTTTCCAGATCAACAGTTTATTGAAAATGCCACGCTGTCACATGGTCGTTTTATTAGCCAATCTGATATAGCAGAATCTCGTAAAGTGGCTTTAATAGGCTATCAAATGAAAGAGGATTTATTTCCTTTTAGTGATCCTGTAGGAAAGACCATACTAGTAAATAACAATATTAACTTTACTATAGTAGGCGTCTATACAGATCCTGGAGGAACTAGAGAAGAGTCCAGGCTATTTATTCCAATTACAACGGCGCAACGAGTTTTTAATCAAGGGGAAAACATCAACCGTATTGCATATACGGTGAACATGGGTAAAAACTTTGATGAGACCGCAAAGTTAAGTGCTCAAATGACAGCATCTATTGAACAAGATCTGAGAGAAAAATTTATTGTAGCTCCAGATGATAGAGTTGCTATAAGGGTTGAAGATACTTTAGAACAAGCAAAGCCATTTTTTGATTTAATTGATGTCATCAAAGCAGTGTTTTGGTTTATAGGTTTAGGAACTATTATTGCTGGAGTAGTAGGAGTAGGGAACATCATGCTTATTGTTGTCAAAGAACGAACTAAAGAAATTGGGATTAGAAAAGCATTAGGGGCTTTACCTAGTGAGATTATTATGATGATTTTACAAGAATCCATATTTATTACCAGTCTTGCTGGATTGGTTGGGTTGTTTTTGGGAGTAGGACTGCTGGAAATAGCAGCTCCTTATATTCAAAATGATTTTATTGATAATCCTACAGTTGACTTTACTACTGCGATTACTACAGTGATAATTCTTGTAGTATCTGGTGCTATAGCGGGATTTATACCTGCAAGACGAGCAGCAAATATCAAACCGATTGAAGCATTAAGAGACGAGTAATATGTTTAACAGAGATAGGTGGAATGAAATATTAGAGGCGCTCAATGCCAATAAGGTGAGAACCTTATTAACGGCATTTGGAGTTTTTTGGGGGATTTTTATACTAGTTGCATTACTAGCTCTTACTAATGGATTGAGAACAGGGGTCAGTGTTCAATTTGCTAATAGAGCAACTAACACCATGTACATTTGGGGACAGAGCACTTCCATTCCTTACAAGGGGATGAATAAAGGACGTAGAATACAATTTAAACTAGCCGACGTAGAGGCTCTTAAGCAACAATTGCCTGCTTTAAAGTACGTATCTCCTAGACAACAGTTAGGCGGTTACCGAGGCGCTAACAACGTTACTCGTAATGAAAAAACGGGTGCTTTTCAGGTAAATGGGGATTACCCAGAATTCATTAACCAACAATATATGGATATTTTGAAAGGCAGGTGGTTAAGCTATTCTGATATTCAGAAGGAAATGAAAAGTGCCGTAATAGGTATAGATGTCGTTAAATCATTATATGATATAGGGGAAGAACCTATAGGGACCTATATCACTCTTCAAGGAGTCAATTTTAAGGTTGTAGGCGTTTTTGATAATCCTAATACCAATGGGGATAGTGAGGAAGAAGCTAACACTATTTTTATTCCTTTTACCACTTTTGGAAAAGCCTTTAACTCTGCAGATGAAGTGAGATGGATGACGTTAACTGCTTATGATGGCATTAGTATTACCACTATAAAAGAGCAAATTATTGACGTTATGAGAGAGCAGCATAGTGTTCACCCTACAGATAATAGAGCTATAGGGAATAATGATGTCGCTGAGGAGTTTGCAAAGTTCAATGGGCTATTTAATATACTTGCTTTTGTGGGCTATTTTGTGGGAGCATTAGTACTGCTGTCAGGGGGAATAGGAATTAGTAATATCATGCTAATTGTAGTTAAAGAACGCACTAATGAAATAGGCGTGCGCCGAGCATTAGGAGCAACACCATGGAATATTAAATCGCAAATTCTTCAAGAATCAATAGTGTTAACCTTAATTTCAGGGCTTGCAGGAATTGCTTTTGCCTCTGGATTTATTTGGATCATGAATTATGTATTGGAACAAAGTGGTCCTATGGATAATTTTGCCAATCCGTCCGTAAATATTATTGTAATTATCATCGCATTAATCATTTTAACCATTTCAGGATTACTCGCTGGGTTTATACCAGCATCACGAGCAACTACTATGAAACCAGTAGATGCATTAAGAACAGAATAATAATTAAGCAATCATAATGAAACGTACAGGAACTGTCATTACACTTATTATAATTTTACTACTTGCGTCAGCAGGAATTTATTACATCTGGCAAAAAGATCGAGAAGATCCCATTAGCTATACTACAGAGCAACCTACTAAGGAAACTATTATCAAAGAGACCGTTGCAACAGGAAGTATTGTGCCTAAAGAAGAGGTGAGTATTAAGCCTAATATCTCTGGAGTAATTGATAAGATACATGTAGATGCAGGTGATTTTGTAAAAGCGGGAGATCTTATTGCAGATATAAAAGTAGTCCCTAACGTGTCCTCTTTGACCAGTGCTAAAAATAATATTGCAGCAGCTAAAACATCTTTAGAAACAGCAAAACTAGCCCTAGATAACCAGAAGATTATTTACAACCGTCAGAAAACCCTTTTTGATAAAGGAGTGATTTCTGCAAATGAATTTGACTTGGCTCAAAACTCCTATAACAATGCCTTACAAAGGTATAAACAAGAACAAGTAACGTTAACAGGAACACAACAAAACTATGATATCATAAGAACGGGTACTACTGCTGGTTTGGGGAACTATGCACAAACATCTATACGTGCAACCGTTTCTGGGATGGTACTAGACGTTCCTGTTAAAGAAGGAAATCAAGTTATCGAGTCCAATAACTTTAATGAAGGCACTTCCATTGCCATGATCGCTGACGTGAACAAAATGATCTTTGAAGGAAAGGTAGATGAAAGTGAAGTAGGAAAGATTAAAGAAGGTCTTGCCCTCGAAATTACTGTAGGAGCTTTTGATAATAAAAAGTTTGATGCTACTTTAGATTATGTGGCACCTAAAGGAATTGCAGAGAATGGAGCTATTCAATTTGCTATTAAAGGAACTCTTAAAGCAGCAAAAGATCCCACTTTTATAAGAGCAGGACTAAGTGCAAATGCCAGTATTATTCTCGATAGAAGAGATGATGTGTTGAGTATTAAAGAGGCTTTAGTTCAGTATGATCCACAAACCAAAAAACCCTTTGTAGAAATCCTTATAGGCGACCAGCAGTTTGAACGTCGCGATATAGAATTGGGGTTGAGCAATGGTATCAATGTGGAAGTGCTTTCTGGAGTAAACGAGGGAGATAATATCAAAGTTTGGAACGCCTTAAAGATTCCTGCAGGTCGCAACGGATTTGGAGGTTAATTTTTTGTAACAAATCACATTTGAGATCTACATATAGACATAGTTATATTATGAAGAAGTTAATAATTTGCAGCATTGTTCTTTTTAGTTTCGCTTTCGCGAAAGCGCAACAAAATAACAGATGGACCCTACAAGAGTGCATCCAACAAGCTATAGACAAAAATATCTCTATAAAAAATGGAGAATTAGACAAAGAAGTTGCGGCAGTAGAAAAGCGAGATGCGTTAGGTAATTTTCTACCTTCATTGAACTTATCTGCGAGAAGAACTGTGTCTCAGGGGTTCCAATTTAATCCAGTTTCTGGTTTTCAAAACAACAAAAGGACCAACTTATCTGGTGGAGCTAGCTCTGGAGTAACCATCTTCGACGGCTTGAGAAGCTTTAGACAGTATAAACGGGCCAACCTTTCTGCAGAAGCAGCAGATTATAGATTGCAAAACTTAATTGATAATACAGCGCTCAATGTAGCCAATACCTTTTTGAATGTACTTTTCAATAGAGAAAACTTACAAGTCTTATTAAAACAACATGAAGTTACTAATTCACAAATTAAGCAAACTCAAAACTTGGTAGAAGCAGGGTCCTTGCCTAGAGGTGATTTATTAGAAATTCAAGCTACTTATGAGAGTGAAAACCAACAAATAATCACCGCAGAGAATAGTCTCGCTATTTCAAAATTAAACCTTGCTCAACTGCTGATGGTAGAAGATTACGAAAATTTTGATGTGGCTCAAGTAGATTATTCGTTGCCGGTTACCAGTATTTTAGATAATGAAGTGGATCTTGTGGTAAACAATGCCCTAGATACTCGTAGCGAAATCAAGATCGCTGAAATAAATAAAAAGCTTTCTAGCCAAGACCTTTTAATTGCTAGATCAGGATATGCTCCTACGGTAACAGGATTTTTAAATTATAACACTAATGCTCAAGAAGATACAGATCTTGAAATTTTAGATCAGTTGTATTTATTAGATGGAATCTCCTATGGAATCTCACTGAATGTCCCTGTTTTCAATGGTTTTTCTACAAGAAACCAAGTAGAACGAGCAAAAATTAATTTAGAGCGAGCTAATTATGCAGAACAACAGGCAAAATTAGATTTAGAAGCATTAGTTTATAGAGCTTATACCGATGCTGAAGGTTCTAAAGTGGCTTATTCCAGTGCCTTAAAAACACTCGAAGCTAGAAGAACTGCTTTTCAATACTCACAAGAAAGATATAATGTAGGACTGCTCAATGCCTTTGATTTTGAACAGAGCAGGCAACAAGTGGTAAGTGCTGAAAATCAAGTGATCCAGTCGAAATACCAGTATATATTTAATTTAAAAGTATTGGAATTGTATTTTGGTATACCAGTTAACGAGTTAAGATTATAAATCAATCAATTATGAAGAAAGCAATAATTATTATAGTAATACTAATAGCTGTTGCTGTATTGGGCTATTTTGGATATAAAGCATTTGCTGCGAGTAGTGAGGAAGGCATATCAGTAGAAGTGATGGAAGTGACCGCCATGGATGTTACAGAAACGGTTAGTGCCACTGGAAAAATTAAACCAGAAGTAGAGGTAAGCATATCTCCAGAAGTGCCTGGTGAGATTGTCGAATTACCAATAAGAGAAGGTCAAACAGTTCAAAAGGGAGATCTTCTCGTAAAGATTAACCCAGATTTATTACAGTCTAGCGTAAGCAGATCAAAAGCTGGACTGGCTAATGCTAGGGCAGGTTTTGAACAAGCAAAAGCAAGTCTTGTAGAAGCAACAGCAAATTACCAACGTGCTTCTCAGCTCTTTGAAAAAGGAGTGATTTCGCAATCAGAATTTGATGCTTCTACTGCAGCTTATCAAAGAGCAAAAGCTTCAGAACGTTCTGCTTATTTTTCAGTGCAAAGTGCAAGCGCTACGGTAATTGAGTCCACAGACAACTTAGGCCGTACCAGTATTTTTGCCCCTATGACGGGAACCATTTCTTTACTTGCCGTCGAGTTAGGTGAGCGAGTGGTGGGAACACAACAAATGGCAGGAACAGAATTACTGCGTGTTGCAGATCTTTCTCAAATGGAAGTTGAGGTAGATGTAAATGAGAATGATATCGTTAAAATAGCAATAGGAGATAAAGCTATTGTTGAAGTAGACGCTTATTTAAAAAGAAAATTTCAAGGAGAAGTAACTGAAATTGCCAACACTGCTACTGGAGCATTAAGTGCAGATCAAGTGACTAACTTTAAAGTCAAGGTAAGGATTTTGCCCAAGAGTTATACCGAACTTCTAGAAGGTAAAGGTAAAAACTACAGCCCTTTTAAGCCCGGAATGACCGCAACGGTAGATATTATTACAAGAGAAAAGAAAGATGCCATTGCAGTTCCTATAAGTGCTATTGTCATTAAAAATGACACTGTAGAAGACAATAACAGGTCTAGAGAACTAACTATAAGCGATAAAAAATTTGAATGTGTTTATCTGGAACAAAATGGGAAAGCCAAATTAAGAGTAATCACTACAGGTATTCAAGACGATAAAAACATAGTGGTACTGACGGGCCTTGAAAAAGGAGAAAAAGTAATTACTGGACCTTATAGAACGGTCACCAAGACTTTAAAATCAGGAAAAGCAGTACGTGTAAAAAAAGATAAAGACACTAATACCAACTCTTCCGAAGAAGATAAAGAAGCTTAATCATGTCTTTAATATTGTGTGTAGAAACAACCTCTACTAACTGCTCTGTAGCGCTTGCGACCGAAAACGGGGGATTTCCAAATGATTACGGAATTCTTCACTGTTTGGACGTATTGGAGGATAACAGTGACGGTTATAGCCATGGAGAACGGTTGCATATATATATAGATGAGATTTTGTCTCGCAATAATTTTTCTACTAAAGATCTTAATGCGATTGCTGTAAGTGAAGGCCCTGGTTCTTATACAGGATTGCGTATAGGCGTCGCCTCGGTTAAAGGATTGTGTTATGCGCTAGATATTCCTATGATGGCCATAAGCACATTAGAGTCTTTGAGTCAACAAAATACCTCTTCGGGCGTGACAATACCCATGTTAGATGCGCGAAGAATGGAAGTGTATGCGGCTGTCTTTGAACATCAAATAATAGTTCAAGAAGTGTCTGCAGTAGTATTAGAAAAAGAAAGTTTTTCTCGCTTTCGCGAAAGCGGAAATCTAACATTTATAGGTACTGGAGTCGAAAAATTTAGAGAGCTGATTCAAGAAGAACAGCACCGGTACATCACCTCAAATCCTACCGCAATAACGTTGTGTGACCTTGCTATAGAAAAGTATAAAAAAAGTGACACGGTGGATGTCGCTTATTTTGAACCTTTTTATCTGAAAGAATTTAAGGCAGGATAAACAAGTAATTATAAAGTGATGTACTTGTTGAGCAGAGCAATCAGTCCTTTGTAATCATCATTGAATTTCAGCTTATTTTCTTTGATATAAGTTTTTAAAACAGGTTGAGTAGATTTTGGAAAAGCTTTTAAACAACGCTTTATATGATTGTCAATTTCGATGGCATTTTTATTATCGAGAAAGTAAATTTTTTGACTGCTTTTAAGTTTTGATTTTTGAGAAGAATTATAAGAGCTTTTTTGTTCTATGTTATAACTATTTTTATTGTGGTGAACAAGTAAGAGCGTGTCTTCATCAAAGGTTGTTACTATTTCATAATATCCAGCGGGTAAATTCCCTAGATTTAAATATTGGTAGGTTTTACCATCTAGTTGAATAAGAATGTTATTCTCTCGAGGCAACATTTTTAATGTCTCTACATTATTAGTGTCGCTAAATTCTATGCGTTGTTCTAAAACATTATACCTCATATAGAAGACTTGAGCAACACCACCGTTTAAAATTAAGGAGCCGAGTTCCAGTTTTTCTTCCATAAATGGATTGCCAGTAACATCTCCTCGGTTGTTTTTTAAATTTGTAGATAGCTTTTTGTAGAAATTGGTTTCTAGATTATTGCCATTATCGCGATAAATAGAAAAGTTGCCTTGAGCAAAAATGGAAGAACACATACCTATAAATAAAACAAGTAACAGGTGATTTTTCATAAGGTTATTTTATTGATGAATTGTATAATTTGCAAATATCTTGCCAAAGAAAAAACTTTCGCTTTATAGAGATTTTGAAGTTCGCACTATATGCTGATAGGGCAGCATATTTTTACCTGAGTTTTTTACTTATTGATGTGCACTGATTGTGCGTTTCCCATATTTTTACAGGCGCGCTCTAATGGTTTTTCGTTCTATTATTCATCTGTTTTAGCAGGGTGCTAGGACTTTTTTGTCTTTTAGACGGCAATAATGGTATTTTTATAGCGGCTACTAGAGCAATTATTTTAACCATTTAAGGCGACTACACGTTCTATCTTACCTGGGATCATCTCTTTCAGCATGGTTTCAATACCATTGCGCAAGGTCATGGTAGAAGAAGGGCAACCGCTACAGGCTCCTTGTAGAATAACACGAACTTCACCATTACTTTCTTCATAACCTTCAAAAACAATGTTACCTCCGTCACTGGCGACGGCTGGTTTGATATATTCGTCAAGAATTTCAACTATTTTTTTAGAGATATCGTCTAGATTCTCAAATTTGGGTAAGTCGACTGACTCCCCTTTTTCCTTGACTATAGCGGTACTTTCGTGTTTTGATTCTCCTATTGAAGAGCCGCTTTCTAACGCTTCTCTTATAAAAGAACGCACTTCATGAGTCACTTCATCCCAGGATACGACGTCGTGCTTTTGAATAGAGATATAATTTTCATCTACATAAAGTTCTTTAATAAAAGGAAAGGAATAGAGATTTCTAGCAAGTGTGTCGATTTCTGTATCATTGATGCTTTTAAATTCTTTACTGTTTACAGTGAGTTTTTTATTAGCCACAAACTTCATGGCATTAGGATTGGGCGTAGCTTCAGCGTAAACAGTTACGGGCACTTTCTTTTTTTCTTCGTTTGTTTTTACGAGGAGCTCTCCGCTGTTTAGATAGTTTTCTATTTGTTCTGAAACTTCAGCCTGCACATCTTCCCAAGAAACAATATCATATCGTTCTATTGCTATAAAATTTTGTGCGATATAAACCGTTTTTACAAATGGCAGATAAAACAACTGCTGCGCAAGAGGCGAAGACTTTGCTTCATCTATATTTTTAAATTCGTAACTGTGATTTTTTACTAGAAAATGATTGCTTTCAAATTTAATGATCGCTTCATTACTGGTAGGAACTATTTTAATTTGATGATTCTCCATGATTATTTTGATCTGCTACAAAGATAAGCCTAGCAAGGATAACATGTAAGGATACCGGGCATTGATAATTACTATAAAGGCTATTTTTTTATTCTTATCAGGGCTGGTTCTGATTCTAACATGATATTAATTCATAGTAGCTCCAACATAATTCGTAATAATACCTATCCTATACCAAAAATTTATATATTTGAAACTTTTGGTATGATTACATGTTGTACTGAATTAAATCTTGGTTTTTTAAAATGCGCCCTAACAATTTATTTTGTTTCATTTTATTACGTCAATTAGGAAACACCATAGATAAAACATTTTTAAGGCTTTTTGTATTAAGAAGTTACATAAAACTAAACATGAAGAAACTATTCATTTTATTAGCTGTCGTTTTTAGCGGTCAGCTTACCATGGCACAAGAAGGTGTCCCAGTTTATTTAGATTACTTAATGGATAACTATTACTTACTTCACCCTTCTATGGCGGGAGCAGCAGCTTGTGGCAAAGTTAGAGGTACTGTACGTCAACAATGGTTTGATCAAGAAGACGCTCCTAACCTGCAAACATTAAGTTTTAATACTGGTGTAGGAGAGAATAGTGGTATAGGTGCTATATTGTTTAACGATAAAAACGGTTATCACTCACAGACAGGGGCTTACCTTTCTTATGCATACCACCTTCAAGTAGGAGGAGGATTTGAAGATTTAAATCGTCTTTCTTTCGGTATGAATGTTGGGATGGTGCAAAGCAGATTGGATGAGTCGGATTTTGACCTTACTGATTTTGACCCGATTATTACGGGAGTTCTTAGAAGTGATTCTTACTTTAATGTCGATATAGGAATGTCTTATTTTTACAAAGAATTTTATGCACATTTTACGGTAAAGAATGCTATTTTCCAAAA
The DNA here is from genome assembly GCF_018401815.1 of Nonlabens sp. Lineage (GTDB taxonomy): Bacteria > Bacteroidota > Bacteroidia > Flavobacteriales > Flavobacteriaceae > Nonlabens. The sequence goes on along the minus strand of NZ_JAGYKG010000001.1, from coordinate 769,573 downwards.
TCGTGAAATTTATTCGGAAGGTTTTGAAAGCACCAATCAGCGTCGTTATATAGCCACTTTGGGGCATTTATTTGCTCCACGTAATAGTGAGTGGCAATTTGAGCCTTCTGTGCTTTACCAGCGCACAGATCGCACAGAAGAGCAGTTTATAGATGTTAATGCAAAAGCATATTACGATCTAAATGATAACAGCGTGCTGTATATGGGACTTTCTTACCGTCAGAGTTTTGATGGTGCCGAGTACTTAGACGGAAATAGTGTACAAGAACAAAATTTGTCGCTTTTGTCTCCAATTTTTGGCATCAAACACAAGGAATTTACCTTTGGGTATAATTACAGTTACCAGTTTGGTGACATTCAATTTGCAAACGGGGGCTTCCATCAAATTACTTTAGGGATTGATTTTTTATGTAAAAAAGACAGATGGAGTTGTAATTGTCCTGCGGTAAACTTGTAGAAGACAACTTAAAATATTTTTTAATAAGGGCAACAATAAAGTTGCCCTTATTATTTTACTGCTTTCGCGAAAGCTTCATCAAAATGGTATTGGTCAAAGCTTATAGCACATCTATATGTGTATGGAGTATTCACTATATGTATCACTTGTGAAATAGTCTTATAGCCATACTAGACATTAACGGAAAGCAGTGGACAAAGAGTCCATCATTGAAATTAAAAGTTATAGGAATGGGCATTATACATATTTAATTTGTATTATTTTTGCTTTAAGCAAGGTGATGGGTAAATGAATTAGGCTATTGAGGGTGTTATTAATTGCATAGAATTAAAAAGGATATTGTAAAAGTCCCATATCGAAGACATATTTTTAAACAGACAAAATTGCAAATTACTTATAAGTATATCGTTATTGTTATTGCTTTTGTGCAGTTGCAGACTGGGTTATCACAAATAACTACTGATAATACAACGTTTACGGTAGATCAGCTTATTGACGGGGTCTTATTTGAAGGAGGCTGTACACCTATTACAAATATTCAATCCCGAACCGGTGTTGGAGCAAATGCAAATGGGATTGCTTATTTTCAAGATAATGGATCCTCATTTCCATTAAGTGATGGAATCATTTTATCGACAGGGAATGCCTTAAATGCCAATGGGCCTAATTCATTTGGAGACCGAAGCGACAACCTCTTTTCAGGAAACGATAATGATCTGGAAAGTGTAATGGCAGCGGCGGGTTCCCCATTAATTTCTACAGACGCCACATGGATTTCTTTTGATTTTGTGCCTACCGCAAGTTTTATATCTTTTGATTACCTTTTTGCAAGTGAAGAATATAATGGGAATTTTGAATGTCAGTTTGCAGATGCATTTGCATTTATTTTGACCGATAGTGTCACGGGAGCTGTTACTAATCTAGCAACTCTTCCTGGAACCAATTTGCCTGTACAAGTTATTACGGTGCGCGATCCACCAATAACCGCCTGTTCTCCTGTCAATCCTGCTTTTTTTGATCAGTATAATCTAGGTAATAATACATTTGGAGAAGCTAATCTTGGAGCCCCAGCGGCTACAAGTGCTATTGAATTTAACGGGCAGACCACAGTCTTAACAGCTACCAGTGTTGTAGTTCCTAATCGCAGTTACAATATTAAATTAGTTATTGCTGACGCCAGTGATACCGAATATGATTCTGCTGTATTTATTGAAGGAGGTAGTTTTGATATAAGTGTAGATTTAGGTGGAAGTAGAATCATTAGTCGGGGCAATCCACTTTGTTATGGTGATGTTTATGTTTTAGACGCATCATTGTCATTGTTGCCAGGGATTAGTGCTTCATATGTATGGAGTCAATCAGGAACTATAATTCTTGGAGAAACCAATGCTACCCTGGATGTTACCGAAAACGGTTTTTACGAGGTCGAAATTACTTTTTCTAATGGTTGTATTGCAAATTCAAGTGTACGTTTAGAATTTGTGGATCTGCCAGATGCTCGTCCACCAGATGCTATTTCCTGCGATCCAAATGGAGTAGGCTCTTTTGATTTAACTATTATTGAAAGCCTTTTACTCACTTCATTGAATGCGACTGACTATACAGTTACTTTTTATGAGTCTCAAGTAGATGCTCAAAATCAGACAAATGCCGTTCCTACTACCACGAATTATCAAGGTACTAGTAATCCACAAACCTTATTTGTAAGAGTAGAAGATAATCTCTTTGGTTGTGAGGTGATTTATCCATTTCAATTAATAGTAGATGATGTATTTGCAGCTCCAGTACAGGATATTGTGGGTTGTGACGATGATACCGATGGAATTACCACAGTAACATTGGCAGATTTTGATCCTCTAGTAGGACCAGGCTACACCCCAGGAACCGTAACTATAAGTTATTATACCACACAAGCTAATGCTGATGCCGGCATGAATGCATTAGGAGCAACCTTTACCAACTCTATTTCACCAGAAACCATTTATGCAAGAGTAGTTGCTACAAATGATACCGGCTGTTTTGATACAACTAGTATTAACATTGTCGTTAATGTGGAGCCAGAAGCAGCTCAAGCGGCTAGTGATTTGATATTATGTGAGGATGAAACTCTAAACAGTGGAACAGCTACTTTTGATCTTAGAGTCGTAGAAAATGATCTCATAGGAACTCAAGATTTTACAGATGTGAGCATAAGCTATTACAATTCGCAAAGTAATGCAGATAATGCTGTGGCAGCTATTTTGAATCCGGAAGCTTATAGTAATACAGCTAATCCACAGACCATTTTTGTACGGTTAGAGGAAAACAATTCTGGTTGTTTTAATACAGCTAATTCATTTGATATTATTGTAAATGACACACCGCCTGCGATTACAGGGCCTTTATTATATGAACTATGTGATGATGCCACAGGTGATGGATTGACCGAATTTGACTTAACGTCTAGAAGCAATAGCATTACAGGAGGAGCTACTGGGGTGACCCTATTTTATTATGCCACAGCATTAGATGCTGTTAATAGAGTCAACGAGCTGAGCAGTCCTTATACCAACACTTCTAATCCACAAACACTTTTTGTAATTGTTGAGGATAACACCACGGGTTGTGTGAGTTCAACAACACTCGATTTAGAAGTAAAAGAGGCCCCTCAAGCGGTTGCACCACCTTCTATTATAGTCTGTGATGATAGCAATACAGGTGATTTAACGGAAGCTTTCAACCTTACAGTTAATGAAGCTGCGATTCTAAATGGACAAAACACAGGTGTCACAGTTTCTTATTACATTTCGCTGTCAGATGCTGCTAATGGCATTAATGAAATAGGTAATTTTACTAGTTTTGATAACACTACTACACCACAAGCCATTTATGTGAGAACAGAAAATAGCACCGGCTGTGTTAACACTACAAGTTTTGATATTATTGTCAATGAAGTTCCTGTGCCGCAATTATTTGATTTGTATTATTTATGTCTCAATAGTACCGGGGGAGTTTTAAATACTTCTGACTCTCCACCTGTATTAGATACAGGTCTTCTTTCTAATGGTTGGAGCTTCACATGGGAATTAGACGGCAATATTATAAATGGAGAAAGCAGTGCAACACTAACAGCGGTAACAGTTGGTAGGTACACGGTTACCGTTACTGATCCAGTAACAGGCTGTAATAGTTCTCAAACTATCGAGGTGCGAGAATTGGGTCCGCCAGATGATTTTGGAGCGCAAGTAGTTACTCGTTTTTTTGATGAAAGGCAACGAATAGAAGCATTTGCCACAGGACCTGCATTTCAGTATATATTTAGACTTGATGATGGTGCATGGCAATATAATGGTAGCTTCGACAATGTATCCCCTGGACCACATACAGTAGTCATACAAGATTTAGAAGGTTGTGCTAGTGTAGAAATACCACTGAATGTTGTTGGGTATCCGCTATATTTTACACCTAATAACGATGGTTATCACGACACTTGGAATATTGTAGGGCTCAATGAAATAGCTGGTACAACTATTTATATTTTCGATCGGTATGGAAAGGTATTGAAACAAATAGATCCGGCAGGAATAGGATGGGACGGCACTTATAATGGGCAGCCGTTAGCATCTTCGGATTATTGGTTTCAAGTAAATTATCAAGAAAACGGAATTATAAAAACCTTTGGTGGGCACTTCTCTTTGAAGAGATAAGCTGTTTTATAGTAGCTCTTAATTGGCTTGAATTAATTCTACAATAGCGTTGGAACTTAGGTTAAGTGATTTCCCAAAAATAGATCTTACTATATTTGACACATGAGAAAACTCTTGAATGAAGAACTGGACCGCTTGACTATGGAAGGTTTTAAAGAAAGTGATAAAACACCATTAGTTATTGTGTTGGATAATGTGCGTAGTTTAAATAATATAGGTTCAATTTTTCGCAGTGCAGACGCTTACCGTGTGGAGAAAATCTACCTATGCGGCATTACAGCGCAACCACCACATAAAGATATCAGAAAAACAGCACTAGGAGCTACAGAAACTGTGGATTGGGAGTATGCAGTGAACACTATTGATGTAGTTAATAAGCTCAACTTGCAAGGCTATACTACCTGTGCTATAGAACAAGCAGAGCGTTCTGAAAACCTACACAAATTCTCTCCTTTAAAAGGCGCTAAAGTAGCCATTGTTTTAGGGAACGAAGTTAAAGGCGTACAACAAGAGGTAGTAGATGCTTGTAAGGAAGTCATTGAGTTAGAGCAATACGGTACAAAACACAGTCTCAACATCTCTGTTTGCGCAGGGATTGTGATTTATGATATCTTCTATAAGATTAATGAGTCCCTTTAAAGAAAGAAATCAATACAGCTCATACGCACATAAAAAACCTTATGACATTTTTTAAAAAGTCATAAGGTTTTTTGCCTACTCATCCACGATACCCATTTTTCTCAATAAGAAACTCGCGTTCATATTAGTAGCGATGCCATTTTTGAACTTGTAATCAAATATCAGCTCATCATTGGTTATGTCAGCATCAAAGAAGTAGTTAGAAATGCTGTTGTATTCATTAGCCACTTCGGTAAGACTCAGATCGTGCGTAGCGATGATTCCTGTCGCATGTTTTCTGGAGAGTTTTTCAATTAACTTACGTGAACCGTTTGCTTTATCCTGACTGTTGGTTCCCTTAAGAATTTCATCTAGAACTATAAAGTACCGATCCGTTTCTATTTTATCTACCATGTATTTCAGCCTCTTTAACTCGCTAAAAAAGTAAGATTCCTCATCTGTTAGCGAGTCGCTTGTTCTCATGCTCGTAATAAGCTTTATAGGACTGTAAGTTACTTCTTGTGCACAAACCGGTAATCCTACATTAGACAACACTATTTTCATGGATACAGTCCTTAAGAAGGTGCTTTTCCCAGCCATGTTAGCTCCAGTAATGATAAAAAACTCACCGGAAGAAATGTCAATATCATTTCCTATGGACTTTTTAGGGTCCAATAATGGATGATGTGCTTGGGTAGCTTTTAACTGAAAACTTCCTTCTACAATAGTAGGATAGGTATAGTGAGGATGGTTATAGGCAAAATTACCTAGCGAACTCATCGCATCAACTTCTGCTGCAGCTTGTAACCAATGCTCTACATGCAAGGCGTTTTCCTGCAACCACTGTTCAATGGTATATACTTGTTTTAAGTCCCATAGGCCTAACCCATTAGCTACGACACCAAAAAGCATGTTATTTCTTTGATCCAGCCTTCCTATAGCTCGGGCAAGCTCGTGAAAACGTTCTGAAGCTGGAGGACCATCCGTAGCGATCTGTGATTTTAAACTAACGAGCACCTCGCTTTCAAAGTTTTCTTGCTCAATAGCTAAAATCAACTGACTGTACTGATTAAAAAACAATTCCAGACTGCTGATGTTAGCAGAAAAGGCAGAGATCCTTTTTATATATTGTCCAGTAATTCCCAAGCCAATAAAAAAGACAGCAGATGGAAGATAACCAGAAACTAAACCATAGAAATACAACGTAAAGGTGAGGATACTGATTGCCAACCATAACCAGCATAACCAAGAAAATATTTTAGGTACAAAAACTTTGTAATCCGTAACCCAACGCAGCATGGATTTTGGATCGCGATCTTGATCTAGCAAAGTGGCTTTTGCCCAAAACTCTTGTCGAAAATCAACTTTATCCGCCAGTTCTTTTACCGCTTCTTGTTTTTTTTCAATGTCGTTGATGTCATTGCTGTTGAGTTTTTGTGCCAGCGAGATCACACCATCTTTAGTAACACTTCTATTTAAGTATTGAAAGATAGATCCTGTACCAAAAAGATCAATATCACGATTGTACTCATGATCATCTGATAAGAACTCGTTGCCCGTTGAGAACCCTTGATAATCTCGATCTAGAATTTGTAATTCTTTACCATTAATATCCCTTAATCCAATTTGAAAATCACGTTTGCGTTTCAGATTTTCATGTCTAGAAACCAGAAACAGAAAGACTCCAAAAAATATAAATCCAATTAGAATGGCGTATTGCCAATAATCAAAAAAGAAGTAAATAGAAAAAGCTCCAGCAATAAATACTAAAAAACGAATCGTACTAGAAAGTCGCAATTGATTTTGTAAATGATTGCTAGAATCTGTGAATTGAGCAATGCGCTGGTTATAAAAAGAGTGGAGTTTTGATTCCAAGAGTTTGTTTTTTGTTATTGGATGTAATATTCTGAAATGTAGCTAGAGCGATTGATGTAAAGAACCGGCTATAAATAAAAGGAATTAGACTTATAAAATGCCATTTATACAAGTGATTTTTACCATCTGTTCCTAACTATTTTTTAAAATTTCTTTATCCTTTCGCGTTAGATTGGATACTACAAGCTCGTAACTGTGATTGATCCAATGCTTCAGTTTTTCTGGAGGCATATCGCGATCTGTATAAATAGTATTCCAGTGTTTTTTATTAGAATGAAAACCGCCGATTACAGTTCCATAGTATTTTTCACGAAGTTCTATAGCTTTTACTGGGTCGCATTTTAAATTAATCGTTTTTTCTCCACGCTCCCATTTTTTAAGCGCTGCCAGACAAAAGATTTTATTCATAACCTTAAAAACTAGGGTTACTTCATCAAAGGGAAACTCTTCTGTCACTCCTTTTTTGGAAAGGCAATAATCTCTAAGCTCGTCTATTTGCATGATGGTTTCTTTATGGCTTTTTAACTAGGGGCATATCTTTTATTTTGGCAGCTTTCTTCTGGTTTAGAGAGCATTTACCTATTGTTTACAATAGCTACAGCAGGATCTAGGGGATTCTAAGTTGCTTTATTTTTTAAATCTTACGGCTGTAAAAAAAATCAGTAAGCGCTTATGCCAATCTCATAAAGGGATTAGATCCGTATAAAACTCTACAATAACTCATAGAGAATAGGTCGTGAAGGTGCAGCATCATTTTCTATAGGAGCTACTTGAAGGTCCAACATATACAGCCCATCCTTTATGTGGTCAGGAACATAAATCAATTCTGTAATGGTGGCGTTAAGCCGTTGCTCCCCATTATAATTCCAAAATTCTTTATGAGCCAGTAACTCACCATTATCCTTCTCTTTATCTACACTGGGTAGATCGATTAAAATGTGTTGAATACCGCTTTCGCGAAAGCGCAACATCAATCTAGCATCTATATAGGGGGGGTTACTATTAGAGTAATTTTTACCTTTTTTACTTTCTGGATTGGGTAAAGTTCTCAGGACAACAGCTTTTATTCCAGTTGCTAAAACCTTAGTCACTGATTCATTGATCACTAGATCACCCTCCAATTCTTGTGGCGTCACGCTCATCAATTGGGCTTTAAAAAAGGTGTTATCAAGCGCTTTATTGACACTGTGGAATTCTTCTGTAATATGACCTATACACTCCGTATGTGTCCCATGACTGTGCGGGTTAAAATGAACATTGTTAAAATTAGTCGAGCCGCCTAATTTTACATTGCCTACATAACCATCTACCTCTACATAGCTGATTTCCGGTTGGTCGATATACCAGGCACCAACGCCAGTTTTATGTTGTACCGCAAGACTTATGTCTAGTGGTTTGGAAAGGTTGATGTAGACCTGTTCGTTTTCCAGTTGTATGGTCGTTTTCATAAGAAAGGTATCTGTTAGAGGTCTGTGTTTTTCCATACAACTGTTCATGATGCTAGCAGCAGCAATAAGGAGAAGGCAGTTCTTCATAGGCTTACTCTACGATTAATTCTTGACTAGCGCTTCCAGAATTACCAGTTAATTGGATAGAATAAGTTCCTTTAGGCAGGTAATACTTTCCGTTTTCTGCTTTTTTAGGTCTGTTTTCTTTGTCAAATTTCTTTAAAGCATATTCACCTACCGTTCCATTATAGGGGTAATAATTAAGCCCACTAATGCCTGTGGTAGCATTTTCATATATGGTTTGTCCTTTCTCATTAAGGACTTCAATTTTTACTTTTCCTGCCATTTTTGTGTAAAATGTAAGATTAATTTTAGGCTCTGGGCCTTCACTCCACATAAAACGTGGCGCCCCATATCTTGAAGAAGCTTTTATTTTGTTCACTTTCGCGAAAGCGAAATCGCCCTTACTCATTAATTCGAGAGCATCTAAGTTAGTTGTATAAATAGACCGTCCGTGTGTGCCTACTAATAAGTCATTGCTTATCGGCTGTATTTTCATATCGTGAACGGCAACAGGAGGCATACCATTGTTTAATAATTCCCAAGAAGTGCCCGTATTGCTACTGATGTAACTGGCATTATCAGTTCCTAAAAACAAGGTGTTCTCTTTTTTAGGGTGCTCAATAATCACATTTACTGGAGAAGTTGGAAGTGTTTTTCCTAAGGAACGCCATGTTTTTCCGTAATCCTCACTCGCGTAAACATAGGGACTAAAGTCATCAAACCTATACCCGTTAAGAGCGACATAAACACGTCCTTTTTTATGTTGAGAAGCTACTACACGGCTTACCCATAAGTTTGCTGGCCAGTTTCCTTTGATCGCGTTCCAGCTCACACCGCTATCTTGGGTAAATTGAACCAACCCATCATCAGATCCGGTATATATCAAACCAAATTGGAACGGGGATTCACTGATGGTAGTCAGCGTTCCATAGGCTACATTTCCTTCTTTACCACCTTGAGTCAAGTCTGGGGATATTGCTGTCCAGTCGTCACCTTGATTCATAGATCGGTGTAATTTATTACCTCCTAGATAAAGAATATCTTGATTGTGGGAGCTTAATAGAATAGGAGTTTGCCAATTGAAGCGATAAGGAGATTCCCCAAGTTCATGTTTAGGTTGTAGGTAAGTCTGCTTCTCTTTTTCTCTATCAATTCTGTAATAATTGCCAAATTGATATCCTGTATAAACGATATTACTATTTCTAGAATCAATTTGAATTTGCATTCCGTCACCACCCATAATCGTTTTCCAAGGATACTGTCCTTGTTGGTGCCAAGCTCTGTTTTCTTTTGCATCGTGGGCACCTACCCAAACTCCATTATCTTGTAAGCCACCGTATATATTGTAGGGCTGTTCTAAATCATAATTAATCGCATAAAATTGTCCTACACTAGGAGAGTTATTTTTGATCCAGGTCTTGCCATCATCATAAGAAATGTTGAGGCCACCATCATTACCGTTGATGAGGTGCCCGCGTTTGTTGGGGTTGATCCAAAGCGCATGATGGTCGGCATGAACATTTTCTTTAGAAATAGAGTTCCAGTTTTTACCACCATCGTCAGATTTGATGATAGGTACACCCATAACGTAAACATGATTGACATCGCTAGGATCTACTCTTACTTGAGCAAAGTAGTATCCATAGCTATAGAATACATCATCTATTTGTCCTTCGTGCGTTTTAATCCATGTTTTTCCACCATCGTTAGAACGGTAGAGTTCAGCTCCTTTTACGGGGGTGTCAAAAAGTTGTGTATTAGCATTTTCCAAATACTTTGCTACATCTAGAGGAGTAGCATCTCCCGCACGCACCATATTTTTTACGTTTTGTGCACGGTATTTTTCTTGAAAGCCGTTTTGTTTTAAGAAGGTATTGAGTTGATTATCATCCAGTTTAAGAAAATTCTCTTTGGACATGGATTTAAAATCATCTTTAGAAAGGTCTTGTAGGCCTTCCTTTTTAACCTCTGCACCTTCTTCAGGTCTTCTAAATTGAGAATCGTGAATGGCATAAACTGTATTTGCATTATATACAGCAAGACCTATGCGCCCTACACCAGTTCCAATAGGGAATCCACTTGCTTCTGTGGTTATTTTAGTCCAGGTTTGTCCTGCATCAGTACTCTTATAAATCGCACTGGCTGTACCATCTCCATCAAAATTCCACGCTTTACGGTCTTTTTCCCAACTCGCAGCATACATAACATCAAAATTCTCTGGTGCAGCATCGAGATCAATAAAACCTGCCATATCAGTAGCAAAAAGAGTTTTTTTCCAGGAAGCTCCACCATCTTCTGACGTGTAAATTCCGCGATTTTCACTGCTAGAATATAAAGGTCCAGTAACGGCAACGACGACATGATCGGTATTTTTAGGGTCGATTAAAATACGGCCTATATGATGGGAGTCGGTAAGCATAGGTGGGCTCCAGGTCTTACCCCAGTCTGTAGATTTTAACAAGCCTATTCCTGCATAACTACTACGACTCGAGTTATTCTCTCCAGTTCCTGCCCAGATGGTTTTGGAATCCCAATCTACAGCAATGTCTCCTAGATTTATAGTTGCAGCAGTATCCATAATAGGAGTAAAGCTGGTTCCATTGTTATTGGAATACCAGAGTCCACCGCTGGCATAAGCAACGAGCATTTCTGTTGGGTCTGTTGGATTTACATCCACGTCTACGACACGACCAGACATTATTGAGGGTCCAATATTTTTAAATTCCAAGTTTTTAAATGGAGAAGAGGAGGCCATTTGCTCCATTTTTTCCAAGCTATTTTGAATCTCACTAGCAGGTGTTGCTTCCGGACTTTGGGCAAAAGATATAACTAAGGAACTGGTAAAGAGAAAAGACAGCATTTTCTTCATGATGTGATTTTTATTTTCGAGCTTAAAGATAAGGACTTTGAAGCTGAACTTGAATGAGAAAATGCAATTTGAAATGACTTTTCACTTTTTTAAGCGATGGAATAGTGGGCGGATTTGGTTTTTAGAAATTTCCGTCTTGAGGATCCAAAACCAATTGTAAAGGAGGGTCTTGCAATTTTTTTTAGAAGGGGCTTTTTATTACTCACTTTTAATTAAATTTAAAACACCAATCAATATCATATTATTATGGAAATTGCAAGATATTTTATCATAGGGGTTACTCTTCTGGTCGTGCTATTATTAGTAGTAACATTTATCAAGAATCGCAACAAGAAAAAACCTTCGTAACAGAGCAATCTTTGAAATGACTGTTCTCTTTTATATTAATCTGTTCTGGTTTACTTTGCTATCTGCTGGTCTATTGTTACCTTGCTACCCGCACTATTGAAGCATTCTATTTTTTTAAAGAGAAGCTCTCGCTGAACTTACTTCAGCAGGAAAGTGTTTTTTTACCTCTTCTTAAACCTATTTACATACCCTATTAATGAAATACCATCCTATAAATCCGAATCTTTTTATCAAAAACCGAAAGAGTTTTATGGCTCAAATGCAGCCTTCTAGTCTTGCAATTTTTAATTCTAATGATGTGTTCACAACTGGAGCCGACAGTACGTTGCCTTTCTCTCAAAACAGAGATTTATTTTATTTAAGTGGAGCAGATCAGGAACATACTATTCTATTGTTGTTTCCAGAATGTCCCGACCCAGCACACAGGGAAGTGCTTTTTGTGACAGAGACAAATGCGCATATTGCTGTTTGGGAAGGAGAAAAACTCACTAAAGAAAAAGCGAGAGAAGTCTCAGGTATTAAGACCATTTATTGGTTGAGTGATTTTGATAAGAAGTTTTTTGAAATGATGACTCAATGCGATAGCATTTACTTCAATACGAATGAACATTATCGCCAAGCGGTGGAGATAGAAACTCGTGAGGATAGGTTCATTAAAAAAACTAAAACTCAGTTTCCAGCACATAATTATGCAAAGTCGGCTCCAATTCTTCAACGATTACGAGCGGTAAAAGATCAAATCGAGATTGATCTGATGCAAATAGCTTGTGATATAACTAATGTGGCATTTCGTCGTGTGCTGAATTTTATAGAGCCAGGCGTAATGGAATATGAGGTAGAAGCTGAGTTTTTACATGAGTTTATAAGAAGACGCAGTGACGGTTTTGCTTACACTCCTATTATTGCTAGTGGCACTAATGCAAATGTGCTTCATTATATTGAGAACAATCAAGAGTGTAAAAGTGGTGAATTGATGTTAATTGACGCTGGGGCACAGTATGCAAACTATTCTAGTGATATGTCCAGGACCATTCCTATTAATGGACGTTTTACAGAAAGACAAAAACAGGTGTACAACGCTGTGTTAACAGTAAAAAACGAAGCCTCCAAAATGCTAGTGCCTGGGACCTTATGGAAGGAGTATCATGTAGAAGTGGGCAACATCATGACTAGGGAGTTGCTGGAATTAGGCCTTTTAGATAAAGCTGACGTTCAACAAGAAGATCCGAACTGGCCAGCTTATAAAAAATATTTTATGCATGGCACTTCGCATCATATAGGTTTGGATACCCACGATTATGGGATTCTATGGGAGCCGATGCAGGCAGGAAATGTCTTTACTGTGGAGCCTGGGATTTATATACCCGAAGAAGGTTTTGGAGTCAGACTAGAGGACGACTTAGTGATCAATAATAGTGGCGCTCCATTTAATCTGATGAGAGATATTCCAATTGAAGCGGAAGAGATTGAGGAAATCATGAACTCATAGTTGAGTATGCAGTAGGCAGGTTCATTTTATTTTTCACTTCGTAAAAATAAAATACGAGTATGCAGTCCAATGAGAAGTTTGCTATCACTATTTGAGATATTTTTCAGTACAGGCGCAAAGGATTGTGTTGAATACTGCCTGCTAACATTTTAAGTTGCGCAGCAACCTTAAAATGACCCTGCCTGCTGCTTATTAATTTTTAATTATGAAAAAAAGCACTTTAAAAATATCCTTAATACAAACCGCTTTAGTTTGGGAAGAACCTAAAGCTAACCTAGTTCGTTTTTCAGAAAAGTTGAAAACTCTTTACGGAACAACGGATCTGGTTGTACTTCCAGAAATGTTTACTACTGGTTTTTCTATGAAACCAGAAGGACTTGCTTGTCATTCCGGTATTTTTGATTACTTAAAAGATCACGCTATTGAAGGAGGTTTTGCTATCTATGGGAGTGTGATGTTTCGGGAGGCAGATCATTTTGTAAATCGCGGTATTTTTATGCGGCCTGATGGCACTTCTACTATTTATGACAAGCGACATACGTTTACTTTAGCCGGGGAGCACAAGGTCTATCAACGTGGAGAACAACCAGTGATTGCAGCGTATCTAGGTTGGAAATTTAACTTGCAAATTTGTTATGATTTGCGCTTCCCTGTTTTTGCGAGAAACACGCAAGATTATGACGTGATTATTTATGTAGCCAACTGGCCTGTGCCTAGAGTAAATGCCTGGGATGCGCTTTTAAAAGCACGAGCGATTGAAAACATGAGTTATTCTATAGGAGTCAACCGAATAGGGACTGACGGAACTGGAATGGATTATAATGGGCATTCACAAGTTTATAATGTGATGGGTCATGAATTACTTCCTCATCCGTGGGAAATAGAAGGAATTCAAACTGTAGAAGTCCACAAATCTGAAATAGAGAACAACCGATCTAAATTGCGTTTTCTAGAAGATCGAGATAGATTTACTTTAAATTAAGCGTATAGTTTCTATCCCAGTTGGCTTGTAATTTGATCAACTCAGGATTGTAAACCACCTCTTCAGGTTGTAGGCCTTTTAAAAAATTACCAGGGTCGTATTTTCCGTTAGCGTTGGTATCGTAAATGACTCTTATATAATACTCTCCAGGGTTGAGATAAAAGATATCATAAGTTCCATTTTCACTTGCCACCACTTCAGCTTCTACGCTAAGGTCTTTTTTAGTCACCTGGATGATAACAGGAAAAGAACTGCCGCCTTTAAGGGTGATACTAAAGTTGCCTAATTGTGTAGATTTTAATGTGTTAAAATTGTAACTTAAGGTGTCCGAGTTTTTCTCTCCGTAGAAATCTGTTACTGCACCTGGAAAAAGGCGAAGATGGTATCGCTGTTCTTCCTTTCTTTCAAAATCGATGTAACTTCGGTTTTTAAGACGGTCCAGTCTCGTAGTAAATGAAAGTGGTATACTGTCTTTATCAATAAGCTTTATAAATCCGCTATCAAGCTCTTCAATTGGAGTGGAAGCGCTAAAGCTAGCAGGATTTCTTAAAGAGAAATCGTTTTCCTTTCTCAGTGTTAAACTATCTTTTTTAAGCTCTTTTAAACGCACCTTAAATTCCTGCACCTCTTCGTTTAAAATGCTAGAAAGCATCAAGGAATCTTGTTGCAATACAGGTAGATACCAATATTGTAAAGTGTCTGCTTTATCTAGTTGGGTGAGTCGGCTTTGTGTAATCAGGTTTTTTTCTATTGAGTTGATTTTCAGGTTTTTCACATTACCTGTGTACCCTACATAGAGTTTGGACTGCGCTTCTTGAGTGATTTTTTTAATGCTAGGGTCAAGTTCTTGTCGGTACATTTTAAGTTCATAAACGTTGTCACTAGGAACCTTGATTGTTTCAGACACAAAACCCATTTTATCTCTTAAAGGGTCAAAACGCAAGTCGCTATTTTCTTCTTTTAGAGCGACCATTTTATAAGTCCCTTCTTTGAGATTTTCCATGGTGAACGTCGTCAGGCTATCTAAAGTATTGAGCACATATCGAGGCGATTCTTTATAAATAATGCTATCGGTGTACGTTTCATTGAATTCGTAAAGCAGTACGTTGACAAATTCGTCAGCCTCAAATTGAAGTGCGTCTGATATTTTACCTTTTAGGGTTAAGGAATCGATCACTTTACCAGTACTGAAGACGTATTTGTAAAATGGATAAGGATTCTCTTCGTTATGGTCTACAATACTTTGCCCAAAATTAAGAACATAGGTGGTGTTGTCTTTTAAAGTGTCGGTTATTTGTATGGTTATTTTTTTTGCAGGACTTCCTTGAGGAGTAATTATTGGTCGCGTCTTCAAAGGAGGTGAGATCACCAGTTGTTTTTGTAAATCTTTGAGTTTAACAAATTCGTCAAACTGAATTTCAATAATCTGATTCTTAAAATTTCGGGTATAGTTATCAGGATAAGCACGTAAAATTACGGGTGGTGTTTCATCTACAGGACCACCAGTGGGTTGACCTCTTTTAGCACATTGCACTAAAGTGATGGCTAACAGAAGGAGGATTAGAATATGTATGAGATGTTTTTTCACTAGTTTATTTAACCTGTGCAATTTAAGATGATTGCCTACTAAAAAAACTATCCTTTACATTATAAAGGACAAAGGATAGTTGTATTGGATTATAGGGGAAATTTAACTCACTGCTTTTAATTTTTGAATAGTGTTTTTGTTGAGTTTTGACTCAGCATAAATTTTACTGACCTCTAGTTTATTCTCATCGCTTCCGGGCATATCAAACATAGCGTCGGTTAGAATGGCTTCACATAAAGATCTCAAACCACGTGCTCCAAGTTTGTATTCAATAGCTCGTTCTACTATAAAGGTGAGTGCCTCATCGGTTATGCTAAAGTCGATGTGGTCCATTTCAAAAAGCTTTTTGTATTGCTTGATGATGGCGTTTTTAGGTTCTGTAAGAATAGCTCTTAACGTCTTAGCGTCCAATGGATTCATATGAGTCAATACAGGAAGACGCCCTATAATTTCTGGAATCATACCAAAATCTTTGATGTCTTTAGGGATGATGTATTGTAATAAGTTGTCTTTTTCAATCACTCCATCATTAGACATACTTGCACTAAAACCTACGGCCTGCATGTTCATACGTTTTTGTATGACTTTTTCGATACCGTCAAAAGCGCCACCTGCGATAAACAAGATGTTTTCTGTGTTGACTTCAATAAACTTCTGGTCTGGATGTTTTCGTCCACCTTTAGGTGGTACGTTGACAACCGTTCCTTCTAATAATTTTAATAAACCTTGTTGTACTCCTTCACCAGAGACATCTCTGGTGATGGATGGGTTATCGCTCTTACGAGCAATTTTATCAATTTCATCTATAAAGACAATCCCAGTCTGTGCTTTTTCTAGGTTATAATCGGCAGCTTGTAATAATCTGGTTAAAATACTTTCTACATCTTCTCCTACATAGCCCGCTTCGGTCAACACTGTGGCGTCTACAATAGCAAGGGGGACATTAAGCATTCTAGCAATGGTCTTTGCAATAAGCGTTTTACCAGTCCCAGTTTGCCCTACCATCATGATATTGGATTTCTGTATCTCTACGTCGTCATCCGTATTTTTTTGTAACAGTCTTTTATAGTGGTTATAAACGGCTACTGACATCACTTTTTTCGTAAAATCCTGACCTATAATGTATTCGTCAAGAAAAGCTTTTATGGCTTTTGGTTTTTTGAGTTCTAACTCTGCATTAGAAACACCTGTTTGTTCTACTGAAGTGTCTTCTAAAACTATTCCATGAGCCTGCTCGATGCAGCGGTCACAAATATGTGCATCTAATCCTGCGATAAGCAAGTTGGTCTCTGCTTTATTGCGTCCACAAAAACTACATTCTAGTTGTTCTTTACTCATAAATATTGTTTTTGACACGGGGCACGTTGTCTTTTAAAAAGTAGGCATCTGTTTTAAAATTAGAACGGCCGTCATGGTCTAGGATCAGGCAATTTATTTTTTACCGCTTTCGCGAAAGCGGAACTACCATAAATAGCGTTGATCTCAAATTATTTTTAAGGGATTTAGGCTTTTGTGAAAGGAATTAACTTCTTCTTAAAACCTCATCGATCATCCCGTATTCCTTAGCCTCATCTGATTTCATCCAGTAATCACGATCAGAGTCTGAATATACTTTATCGTAGGTTTGTCCAGAGTGTTGTGCAATAATGTTGTACAATTCTTCTCTTAACTTCACTACTTCTCGAGCGGTAATTTCAATATCACTTGCTTGACCTTGTGCACCACTAGACACTTGGTGAATCATCACACGACTGTGCGGCAAAGCGCTACGTTTTCCTGCAGCACCAGCACATAATAAAACAGCCCCCATACTCGCCGCCATACCGGTGCAAATAGTAGCTACGTCTGGTTTTATAAACTGCATGGTGTCATAAATTCCAAGTCCTGCGTAAACGCTACCGCCTGGCGAGTTGATGTAGATCTGTATGTCTTTGTTAGCATCTGCACTTTCTAAAAAAAGCAGTTGTGCTTGTATAATGTTTGCTACTTGATCGTTTACTCCTTGACCCATAAAAATAATACGGTCCATCATTAAACGTGAAAACACGTCCATCGCAACCACATTCATTTGGCGCTCTTCAATGATGTTAGGAGTCAGGTTAGTTGGGTACATCGCACCCATTATTTTATCGTAATACATAGGATTTACTCCTTGATCTTTTACGGCAAATTTCTCAAATTCTTTAGATATATCCATGTGGTAATATTACTGTGTATTGAATAAAAAAGGCGTTAACTAAGTGATAAAATAGTCGACGCCTAAATATATGAATTATTGACAGGACTATATTAAACTTTGTAGGCCTCTTTAATGAATTCTTCGTAAGTCAATTCTTTCTTTTTAAGCTTCGCGTTTTCTTTAAAAAACTTCAATATTTTTTCATTTTGAAGTTGCTCACTCATGCGTTTTACTTCGTCTTGATTACTCATGATTCGGGCAACTACTTGATCTACCTCTTCATCAGTGGCATCCATATGACCGTATTGTGCCATTTGTGTGCGTATCATGCTACGAGAATACTCTTGTAGGTCTTCCAGCTTAAGTTGTAACTCTTCATTGTTCTTCACAATAGCAGATTCAATTAACTGGTACCTCAATCCTTTTTCAGAACGTTTGTACTCTTCTGCAGCTTCTTCTGGGGTGAATTCATTCTCACCATTACTAGCAATCCATCTGGTCAAGAAGTCTGCCGGTAAATCAAATTTGGTATTGGCAATAAGCGCTTCTGTGATATCAGTTAATAGCTTTTGATCGGTTTGCTGACCAAATTGCTTTGCGGCATCTTCACGTAGTTTTTCTCTTAATTCCTCTTCACTTTTGATAACACTAGGTCCAAAAAGCTTGTTATAGAACTCTTGGTTCAACGCTGCTTTCTCACGCTCATTTATTTCGGTGATTTCAAAAGTTACGGCAGTGTCAAGTCCTTTTGCTTTTTCTTCTTCTATTTTAAAATACGTCACCAAATCCTGATCATCGGCAAAAAGGCCTTTTGTTTTCAGTTCTAAAGTGTCTCCAACTTTAGCTCCTATAAACTTCTTGAGATTGCTTTTTCCTTTAATTTTTGAAGTAGAGAAAGTAGCGCCTGCTTGGATACCTTGGTCTTCATTTTTGAAAACTCCAGTGATTTCATTTCCTTCGGCAACTTCTTTCTTTGCAATTAACTTACCATAGTTTTCACGTACGCGATCGATCTGACTGTTGATTGTTTTATCGTCTGTTTTGATTTCGTATTGTGTAATTGCTTTTTTGCCTTTTACATCTACGTCAAATTCTGGAGCAAAGCCCAATTCAAACTCAAATGTGAAGTCATCTTCTTCCCAGTTGATGTCTTCTTGAGCTTTAGGCAGTGGGTTCCCTAATAGGTTTAATTTTTCCTTTGTAATGTATTCATTAAGTTGCGATTGGATCATTTTATTGATTTCCTCGACTAGCACGGGTATACGGTATTTTTTATTAATCAGGCTCACAGGAACATGTCCTTTTCTAAAACCTGGAATAGTTGCTGTCTTCCGATAGTCTGTTAAGATCTTATCTACTTGGCCCTGATAATCTGCTTTGGTGATATCTAGTGTAAGTGTCGCGTTAAGCGCGTCAATGTCAGTACGTTTAATGTTCATTGAAAGACTTTTATATGCTGTTAAAATTGGGCTGCAAAATTAGGCTTTATTTACTAGTTATCAAAACGTTTATTTATTGGGTTTACTTATCCAGTTACTTTGACAAACAGTCTAAGGCATTTAGAGTAATTGGTTTTCAAGTCTAAGCTAAAGTTACGGGATTTTATTTCTTGAATTAGGGTTTAAAGATTGGCTGGACTTTTTATTACCTAATAAATCCTTAAGGGTATCTTCTTTTCAATACATCTGTTTTAACTAACCACTCGCTTGAAAATCTCCAAAGGACTTTTTAGAAATAGCAATTCGATAGAAGCCTTTAGTTGATCTATCTAGTTATTATTTGGCTTGTATGGTAAAGCAGGCGTTTTGCTCCAAGGGTTTATTTTTCCTCCTCCTTATCTAACACTTTAAATAAAACCGACCTAGCAAAAGCAAGTAATAACGAAAAAATAAGTGCCCAGAAAATACTGGTTACTTCAAAACCTGTGACTAGCAAGTCAGCAAGAAATATGATAATCACATTAATCATTAATAAAAAAAGGCCTAAGGTGACCATGGTTATAGGTAACGTAAGAAGTACTAATACTGGTTTTACTATAAAATTAAGAATAGACAAGGAAAGTGCTACCATAATGGCACTTGCATAATCTGTGGTTGCTATACCTGGTAATATTTCAGAAAGGCCCATTACCAAAGCAGCCGTGAGCAGTAATTTTATAATGAACTTCATAACTAAGAGGTTTCTGTAAAAATAAAAAATCTGCTGAAGAACGAGTCCTCAGCAGATTCTTAAATAAGTTTTATTTTATTTATTGAACGGTATCACTTAATTGAATGGTGGAATAAGCTCCTATATCTACTTTAGGAAGGGTAGCGCCGTATTGCGCATTGATAGCATCAATGATCACATTAGCAGTAAAAGCATAGCCTCTAGCCGTAGGGTGCACTCCATCAAGAGAGAAGCCACCACCAGTAGCGTAAGTAGAAGTTAACAACCCTCCATTAAAAGGAACTCCTGTAGTAGCCACTTGTGAAAGGGAAGCACGAGCATCTACATAAGCCAACCCATTAGCAGCAGCAAGAGCTTCAATGGTGGCATTATAGGATTGTTGTGCATTAGTGACCCTAGCTTGTTCTGTAGTTGTAAGTACTTGTTGATTAGTCAAAGGAACGCCTACCCCTATAACAGATGCTGGGTTTGAAGGATCAGCAAGTGTTCCTAAAACTCCTGCAGCTGTAAAAACGATAAGATCGTTTGAGGTAGTTTGTCTCCAGTTAGGCAGAGGGATAGGAGACCCAGAAATGTCAGTTAAGTCGTTATCTACCATCACCACAAAATTTTGACCCGCACTAAAATTAATTGTTCTTTGAGCTGCCTCGGTTGCTGTTATCAAACCATTTGCCGCAGCAAGTTGTAACCCACCGTTGTATTGGGCGTAATTTGAATTCACAAAAGCCGCTGTAGGTCCATCCAAAGGAATAGGGTTAGGAGGTACTGTTGTAAAATATGGAATAGAAGTAACGTCTGGAATATTTACCAATGCACCTTTGGCACCGTTTGCCATCAGGCCAGCAACTAGTTGTTGATACACTCCTCCAAAAACCAAGTTATTAGTAATGCTATTTTCGCCTTGCATGGCAGGATCTACTATATTTAATTCATTATTATCAACTCCTGCACCACCACTAGTAGCATAACCAAGAATGTCGTTATTCCCTATCCATAAGGTAAAGAATGTGGCATTTGCAGCAGTAGCGTCTCCTATTACCGTAGAAGTTTCGGAGCTAGAAAAACGTGCGTAATATGGGTTTGCCGTACCCGTATTTACACCTGATAAAGATCCGTATCCTGGAGCAGCAAGGTGAAATACTCTTGCACCAGGAACACCGAAGTTGTTCAATGGCCCAGTTACCTTATTGATTATGTCTGTAGTTGGAGCAGCACCGGTATAGCGAGCTGGTCCAGCTGGAGCGCCCATTCCATCAGAGGCAAGCACAAGCCGATTTGGTAAAATCTGCACGCCATTGGCAAGCATACCACCAGTGTTATCATTTACTAAAGGTTGATTAAATTCTCCGCCACCAGCAAATTGCATTTGTCCAGCAATAATATTTGGGTAGGAATTTAATTGACCGTTGAGGTATAGAGATCCATCAGCATATCCAGCAGTAAGCGAGTTACCAACAGTTACGTATTTAGAGAAGTCAGCTTCTCCAGCAGTGTAAACACCACCGTCTTGGATATCGTTGTCAAAGTCTTCCTCACAACTTAATATTGCTATACTTGCAATAAAAAGGGGGATTAATTTTATATTTAATTTTTTCATTTTTGTATTTTTTTACATGCTATAAGTTATACCTAGACCAGCTATGAATGCCGATGACTTGTACGTTCCTTCAAATGGAGCTGGTACAGGAGACCCTGTATCAGAAAAGAAGTCATATGATTCTGTAATCTCTTTAAATTTAAGGTAAAGTATGGATCCATCAATAGATAATTTAGGAGATACTTGGTATGAAAGACCAAAAGTGTAACCATTAGAGTCGTTTCTTGGTGTTTCTGGAGCAAAATAACCAGATTGCACCGGGGATTCATCAAAGTAGTATCCAGCTCTTACGGTAAGTTTTTCAGTTGCCGTATATTGAGCCCCTAATCTCCAGGTAGATGAATCCTTGTAATTTCTTGGGTTAATAGAGGTTGCCCCGTTACCAAACTCTAGGTCTAAGCTATTGTACTCACTCCACATGGCTCTGTTGTAATCAAAAGCAAGTAAGAGTTTGTCCCATTTATAGGATACCCCTACGGTAAGTTCAGCAGGTAATGGTAAAGTAGCTGTAAAACCTGTTTCTCCATTTGCTGGAGTCAATGTACTTGTCGGGAAATCAGAAAATGTTGCTGTTCCTTCTGTGCTTTCCACATCAATTAGAGAGCGGTAGTTAATACCTAATGTAAATCTATCGTCTGGCGTAAACATAAGTCCTGCCGACCAACCCCATGCTGTAATTCCTGTATCGTCAATTTCTATATTAGAACGATCTCCTTCTTCATCAGTAAGGGTTCTGCTGGCATTTCTATTAAAGTTAACGCCACCTATTGCTAGGATAGGTCCACCACCTATACTTACACTATCAAATAATTGATAAGATAAAGTAGGTTGTATGAAAATAGCACTTAATTCAATCTCGTTCACTAAATGTGAACCAGACCAATCTGTAGGCCACGTAACATTACTACCATAAGGAGTGTATACCCCTAAACCTACTGCAAAGTCTTCTGTTACTTTGTAGGTTGCGTAAAGATAAACCGGAGTTCCTGTTGGACTATCTGTTTCAGAAAAAGTTCCAAAATCTTCATTTTGAAATTTCACATCAGAAAAAACGCCGAATCCACCAGCACTTATATTCAATTTATTTTCCAAATGGACAATTCCAGCTGGGTTGAAAAATAGCACGTCAGCACTGTTCACAACGGCAACACCGGTATGTCCCATTGCTAATTGCTTGTTACTTTGTGTGCTAACACGATACCCTCCTGCATACGCAAAAGTAGAAATCAAACAAAGAACAACAAAAACTTTTATTTTGTTCATAATCAGAGGTTTGTAAGGTAAGTTAAATTTGTAATTTTCAAATTTAATATTAATTTAATATTACGCAAGCGTTTTCGTTTATTATTGTGCAAGCATAATAAACTTTAGGCTAGGAAATCTTCAACGCAGGAGTAAAATTCTTCAGGTTTCTCGGCATGAAGCCAATGCCCTGCGCCTTCTATTGTTTTTAATTCCGCTTTCGCGAAAGCGTGCTCTATAAGCATCATATCACTGTCTAATATATATCCAGAATTCCCGCCTCTTATAAATAGAGTAGGCGTATGTAAGCTAGTAACAATAGGTTCATGAGTGCCTACTTGATCTTGCGCTGCGCCTAGAACTTTTAAATTAAAACGCCACCCATATCTATTTTTATCCACTCTATAGAGACTTTTAAGTAAAAACTGGCGTGTACCAAAATCAGGAATCACCTTCCCTAATATTTTATCGGCATCATTGCGAGATTTGACGGTATCAAAGTTGATACTTCTCAAGCCGTTGATGATGTCACTATGATGTGGAGGGTATTCTTTAGGGGCGATATCTGCAATGATGAGTTTATCAAGATAAGATTCATAAAGGGTCGCAAATTTCATCGCTACTTTACCACCCATGCTGTGTCCTAAAAGTATGATGTTTTTAAGTTGATGAGCGTCACAATACTCTTTAATATCTTGAGCCATGATTTTGTAACTAAAGCTTTCACTGTGCGGGCTTCTTCCATGATTGCGCTGGTCTATAAGGTGAACTTCATACCCATTTTCACTCCATTTAGCGCCAAGAGTCTTCCAGTTATCTGCCATTCCTAAAAATCCATGTAGGATTAGAAAAGGCTGTCCTTTTCCTAAAATTATAGAGTGTAGCATTATGCGAGTTTTGCTTTGTACATGTTGACCACATTTTCTAGGCCTAGGTAAATACTTTCTGATATCAAGGCATGACCTATAGAGACTTCTATTAAATCTGGAATTTGTTCTTTAAAGAATTTAATGTTTTCTAGAGATAAGTCATGACCAGCGTTAATTCCTAGCCCTAGTTCAGTAGCTCTAGTTACGGCTTTTAGGTAGGGAGCAATTGCTTTGTCCTTGTCCTTAGGATACATTCTAGCAAAATCTTCGGTGTAGAGTTCAATTCGGTCTACTCCAGTGCGTGCCGCTCCCTCTATCATTTCGATGACAGGATCCACAAAGATACTGGTGCGTATTCCTTGGTCTTTAAAATGGTTTACCATTTTTGTAAGAAAATCTTGGTGTTTAATCGTGTCCCATCCTGCGTTAGAAGTAAGTGCGTCGGGTCCGTCGGGAACTAGAGTTACTTGTGCAGGTTGAACCTCGTCCACTAACTTGATAAAACTTTCAATGGGGTTGCCTTCTATATTCAGTTCTGTTTGCACCACCTTTTTAAGATCTCGAGCGTCTTGATATCTGATATGACGCTCATCTGGCCTGGGGTGAATAGTGATTCCTTGTGCACCAAAACGTTCTAGATCAATAGCTACTTTTATTAAATTAGGCACATCACCACCTCTAGAATTACGTAAGGTTGCTATTTTATTGACATTTACACTTAAAATCGCCATACTCAATTTTTTTTTCAAAAATACAAAGGATTAGGTCAGACGCATAAGTCAAGAATTGATTAATTTGCAATAAACTTCATTTCAATGAATATCCATCAATATATCATTAACGATGTTGATCCTTTAGACATCAAATCTCAGATGTGTAAAGCACAAGAAATATTTACTCAACTCACCTATTCTCATGTTCCTATTTTAGAAAATGGGTATTATATAGGATGTCTTTCTGAGAATGATGCTCATTGCTTTGAGCCAGATCAAACACTAGAAGTTGTTAAATACACCTTCACGGTATTTCATGTCAAAGAAGACACTCACTGGTTGGATATTTTGGTAGCATTTGCTCAAAATCAATCGAACATCATGCCCGTGTTGGGAGAGAATAAGGAGTACCTAGGGTATTACGAACTTAAAGATATTATGGAATTCTTTAACGATGCTCCTTTTATGTTTGAGTCAGGAGCTGTTGTAGTTCTACAAAAAGGATCTACGGATTATAGTTTTAGCGAGGTGGCACAAATAGTCGAGTCTAATGATTCCAAGATCTATGGGTGTTTTGTGAGTGCTTATAAAGATCATTTATCTGAAATTACTTTAAAACTGAGCTCGCAAAAATTAAATGCTGTTCTTCAAACTTTCAGAAGGTACAATTATGAGATTGTTAGTGCAGCAGAAGAAGACTCCTACCTAGATACTTTAAAAGAAAGATCCGATTATTTGAATAAATATTTGAACATGTAAATGAAAAAAGTTGCTATATACGGTCGGTATTTACACGAGGATACGATCAATACATGTCAGGAATTGATTGCTCTTTTAGAGCTTAAAAATGCTGAAGTACTCATCGAGTCTAATTTTCACCATCTTTTAAAGCAAAATGATATTGCTTTAAAACAAGAGTCCTTTGATCAATTGGATAAGTCCTATGATATATTGATAAGTATAGGTGGAGACGGGACTATATTAAGAGCAGTTGCCTACATAGGTAATGTGGGCATTCCAGTAATAGGGATCAATACGGGCAGGCTGGGTTTTCTAGCGACATTGCATAAATATCAGCTTGCTGAGGCAGTAGAAGCGTTGTGTAATGGATCTTATAGCTTGAGCAAACGCACATTGATTACGTTGGTGTCAGCTCATGAAGAAAATCATTCAGCGCCACACAATTTTGCCCTGAATGAAGTCACTGTTAGTCGTATGAATACGACCAGCATGATGCAGATTGAGACCAAACTCAACAATGAATTATTAACTGTTTACTGGGCAGACGGATTAATTATTTCTACTCCTACAGGTTCTACAGGGTATAGCCTCAGTTGTGGCGGTCCAGTTATATCACCAGACACTAATGCTTTTGTTATCACCCCGATTGCACCGCATAACCTTAATGCGAGGCCTTTAGTGATTCCAGATCATACAGAGATTGTGATAAAAGTTAGCGGTAGAGAGGAGGAGTTTCTTACTTCCTTAGACAATCGCATCGCTTCGTTTCCTAATGAGACGGTCCTTACACTTAAAAAAGCAGATTTCACCATGGATTTGATCGAGTTGAAAGGTCAGAGTTTTATCAAGACCCTAAGAGAAAAACTACTTTGGGGAGAAGATAAACGCAATTAAACAATAAAATCAAGCATTCCTTGTTTTCTAATACGACAATCGAGCACACAAACATCATGCTGGGTAAAGAGAATTGTTATATTTGCACGTTTTAAAAATTCCATGCGGTTACTAGTTACTTTTTTTGTTTTTTTTAGTTTCGCTTTCGCGAAAGCACAAACCTATGAAGCGGGTGTTTTTGTAGGCACCTCAAATGTAATAGGTGATGTAGGAAGTACACAATACATTCAGTTTACAGATATCGCTGTAGGGGGTATTTTTAAGTGGAATCGAAGTTCTAGACACAGTTTTAGAGCTAGTGTGATTTCTGCAAATATGGTAGGGGACGATAATGATAGCGACGATATCTCTAGAGACTTAAGAGGGTTAAAATACAATTATTCCATGATAGAGGCTAGTATAGGACTAGAGTACACCTTTTGGGAATGGGAGTTGTATTCTGGAAGGCCACAGATCGTTCCTTATTTATATACAGGACTTACTGCATTTCATTATGACTTGTTTGCACTAAATAACACAAATGAGTTGGAAGCGTACGGTGAAACTACAGATATTGCGATCCCTATAATTTTTGGAGTAAAGACAAATATTACCCCTAAATTAATACTAGCCGCAGAGGTAGGTGCTAGATATACTTTTACAGATAATTTAGATGGAAGTAACCCAGTGAGAAGTAAAGATTTTGATAATTTAAGATTTGGTAATATCAATAATAATGATTGGTACGTATTCAGTGGGGTGACACTTACTTATGCTTTCGGTCGTAAGCCTTGTTATTGTAACTTTTAAGCATGGCACAAGAACTACTCAATCCTACCAGAATCCCCAAGCATATTGCAGTTATCATGGATGGTAACGGTAGGTGGGCTAAGAAGCAGGGATTGATGAGAGTACGCGGTCATGAAAAAGGAGCTAAGGCGGTACGTCAGACTGTAGAGACCTGTGCCGAGTTAGGTGTAGAACACTTGACTTTATATGCTTTTAGCACAGAAAACTGGAAAAGGCCCAAGTTAGAAATAGATACCTTGATGAGGTTGTTGGTTTCTAGTCTTAAAAAAGAACTACCTACTTTACAAAAAAACAACATCTCTCTTAAGGCAGTAGGAGTATTAGAGCTTTTACCCAAAACAGCACAAAGAGAATTAGCAGAAGTCATAGAAGCGACTAAACATAATAATAGGATGAATTTAACTCTAGCCTTGAGTTACGGTTCAAGAGAAGAGTTGATAACCGTCATTAAAAATGTAGCTAATCAAGTAAAGGAGGGGACATTAGAAATAGAACAAATCGATACAGAGGTCATCAATCAACATTTATATACGAGCTACATGCCCGATGTAGATTTATTGATACGCACCAGTGGAGAACAAAGAATTAGTAATTTTCTTTTATGGCAAATTGCTTATGCAGAATTATATTTTACAGAAGTGCTTTGGCCAGATTTCAGAAAAGAACATTTGGTAGAAGCGATACATAATTATCAAGATAGAGAAAGAAGGTTTGGTAAAACAAGTGAACAATTATAGAATGATTAAAAAGTTAGCAAACTCGCTATTATTGGTAACCTGCTTAATTTTAAGTACGGCAACATACGCTCAAGAAAAGGGAGGTGACCTTGCCATTGGTGATGCCACAAAATATAAAATAGGTGAAATTACGGTCGCTGGAAGCCAGACCTATAATGAGAATACCGTAATTGCTTTTACAGGATTGCGTAAAGGGGAAGAGCTATATGTTCCTGGAGAACGTTTAAGTCAAGTGGTGAAAAAAATGTGGGACCTGAAATTGTTCAGCGACATTAGAATCTTTGCTACAGATATTATTGGTGATCCTAATGATGACATTATTGACACCATCAATCTAGAAATTAATATTATCGAGGTGCCTAACCTTAATAATGTTACCATAGAAGGCTTGCGCAAAGGACAGGTCAAAGATCTTAAAAATGAATTAAAACTTACAAAAGGTAGAAAGGCAACGGAAAACTTGGTAACTACCACGAGATCTTTTATAGAAGACAAGTACCGTAAAAAAGGATTCCTTTATGCCGATGCTAAGGTAAAAACAAGAACAGTAGTAGACACCGCAGGTAGTAATATCGTGAATATGAAAATCGATATTGACAGAGGAAACAAAGTAAAAATTTCTAGCATCACATTTGATGGAAATGAGCAGCTTCAAGACAAGGAGTTACGAGGTGCAATGTCCAATACTAAAAAGAAGTTTTTATTAAGGGTCTTTAAAAGATCCAAATATGTAGAAGAAGATTTTCAAGAAGATTTACTTTCTGTTGTTGATAAATACAAAGAAAATGGTTACCGAGATGCTCGTGTTATTTCTGATACTTTATTTAAAAAGAACGAGAAAACTATCGCCATTACTATAGGGGTAGAGGAAGGAAACAAGTATTATTTCGGGGATATTAAGTTTATTGGAAATACGGTCTATACAGATGAACAATTGAAGCGACTGCTTAAAATCGAAAAAGGAGACGTTTATAATGGTGTTGCTTTTGATAAACGAATTAGCAATCCTGAAGATCCAGATTCTGAGGATTTAACTAACTTATACCAAAATAGCGGGTATCTTTTTTCTAGTGTAAACGCTGTAGAGACACGTGTTCAAAATGATACGATTGATTTTGAAATTAGGATTGTAGAAGGTAAGGAAGCCTACTTCAATAATATTAGTGTCAGTGGCAATACAAGGACTAACGATCATGTTATTTACAGAGCCATCAGGACCTCTCCAGGAGAAAAATACTCCCGTCAAAAGATTATTAATTCCATAAGGGAAGTAGGTCAGTTGGGGTTCTTTGATGCACAGAAAATCAATCCACAGTTGACCAATGTGAATCAAGAAGATGGCACTGTAGATGTAGACTATGAATTGGTAGAGGCGGGTGCCAGCCAAATAGAGTTGCAAGGTGGTTATGGAGGAGGAGGATTTGTAGGTACTTTAGGTTTGAGATTCAACAATTTTTCCTTGAGAAATTTGTTTAATGGTAAAGCTTATCAGCCAGTGCCAATGGGAGATGGTCAGACGCTTGCTGTAAGAGCACAAGCCAGTATTATTTTTAGAACCTACAGTCTTAACTTTACAGAGCCATGGTTAGGAGGTAAAAAGCCAGTTTCCTTTAATGTTTCCTTTTCGCATAGTGAGCAGTATCGTGTGAACCAACAAAATTTTAGAGAAGTAGACAGAAATCAACGTTTTTTAATTACTGGAGGTACAGTGGGTCTTGCAAAAAGACTGGAATGGCCAGATCAATATTTTCAATTCTCTCAGGCCATATCTTTTCAACATTACAATTTGAAAAACTACCAAACCAATTTATTTAATTTCCCTAATGGGTTTTCTAATAACCTGGCTTATACAATAGGATTGAGTAGAAATAATGTAGGTGTTAATCCAATTTTCCCTACTTATGGGTCTTCCTTTTCACTTACTGCAAAAATGACACTTCCTTATTCTCTTTGGAATGGAGTAGACTATGATGGCCTAGAGGATGATCCAGAATTTCAAACTAATGGTATTGCAGACCGAGGCAAGATAGATCAAGAAAAATTTAAGTTTTTAGAGTATTATAAAATTAAATTTGAAGGTACTTGGTACACCCAACTTTATGAAAAATTAATTTTGCAAACCAAGACAGAGTTTGGTTTTTTAGGAGCCTATAATAATGATCGAGGATTGGTACCGTTTGAAAGGTTTTTTGTTGGGGGTGATGGACTGGGGGCATTTTCATTAGATGGTCGCGATATCATTAGAATGCGTGGTTATGATAACAGCGCCCTTACTAATAGTGCCGATGGTGATACCGTTTACAATAAATTTTCTATGGAGTTGCGTTACCCGATCTCTTTAGAGCAAGCTGCTTCTATTTACATACTTAGTTTTGCAGAGGCGGCGGGATCCTATGACCGCTTTAGAAGTTATAATCCATTTGATGTACAGAGGTCTGCTGGAGTAGGATTACGTATATTTATGCCTGCATTCGGTCTTCTAGGAGTAGATTTTGGTTATGGATTTGACAGTGTTCCTAATGCAGCGACCGACGATCCTAGTGGTTGGAACGTTCACTTTATAATTGGTCAACAATTTTAAGTATGGCATGATTATTTCTCTAAATACTAAGCTTATGAAAAATAAGATTTTAATTATCGGTATACTAGTCTCTTTTAGTTTCGCTTTCGCGAAAGCGCAAAGAGGAATTCGAGTAGGCTATATAGATATGGAGTACATTTTAGAAAGTGTGCCTGAGTATCAAGAAGCATCCAAGCAGCTGGAACAAAAAATGCAGAAGTGGAAACAAGAGATGGATAAGAGAGCAAACGACATCTCTCAAATGAAAGCCGCTCTTCAAAATGAGAAAGTATTGCTTACTAAAGAACTTATTGAAGAAAAAGAAGAAGACATTGCCGTAAAGGAACAAGAACTTGCAGAGTACCAACAAAAAAGATTTGGAGCGCAAGGGGACTTTTTGTTGCAAAAACAGCAATTAATGCAGCCCGTGCAGGATCAGGTGTTCAATGAAATTCAAAAAATAGGTGATCAAAGAAAATATGATTACATCGTAGATAGCTCAGAAGTAGCAATGCTTTATAGCGCAGAGCGCCATGATATAAGTGATCAAATATTGAGAGCAATAGGAAGAGCGGGTAAGAAAAGAGAGTTGGATAAGAAAGAAGAGGATAAAGAAGAGCCGTACTTATCTGTAGAAGAGGCGGAGCAGAAGGAAGAAAAAGTGCAGGCTATAGAAGAAAAGAAAGAGAAGATGCAACAAGTCATTTCTGAACGTGATGCTGCGCGCAATGAACAAAAAATAATACGGGACTCTGTAAGAGCCGCAAAAGCAGCAGAATACAAAGAGCGCAGAGATAATATGCTTGAAGAACGCCAGCGAAAAAGAGACAGTATTCTTGCAGTTAGAGCTGCAGCAATAGAAAAGAGAAAAGCAGAAGCTAGAAAAGCACAAAATAATAAGAATAGCATACCTAACGGTGAATAATATAGGAACTGCTTATATTTGCAGCCGATTAAACACCACTTTAAAGAAATTGATAACAATTAATAAAAAAATGAAACACGTAAAAACCTTAATAGCAGTAATTGTATTCCTCTTTGCGGGGATTCAATCAGGTCAGGCACAAGATGCACAACCTACAAAATTATGTCATGTAGCTTCTCAAGAATTAGTAGAGTCAATGCCCAGTGCTATCGCTGCTGACAAGCAATTGAGAAATCTAGCCAAAACTTATGAGACTAAGTTGACCGCAATGGATAAAGAATTGAAGACGAGATACCAGACCGCTCAGGAAGCAGCCCCACAAAGAACTCAAGAAGAGAATGAAAGGATTCTTGCAGAGCTGGCAGAAGGTCAGAAGAAGTTAGAAGAGTATTATCAAAACTCACAAAAAGCTATGGGTCAGAAAAGAACTGATCTATTAAAGCCTCTTTACAAGCAGGTAAGAGAAGCTATTTTTAAAGTAGCCCGGGCAAAAGGTTTTGATTACGTATTAGATTCAACCACTGGAACAGGTATCATCATGGCTGACGGCTATGACCTTACTCAAGACGTAAAAGCAGCGTTAGGGATCAAATAAAGGGTACTTATTAATGTAGTAAAACCGTTTAAGCTACCTTAAACGGTTTTTTTATGCGTTCTATTTCAAAGTAACTATTAAATATAACGTATACATTTGCCTCTATGAATGCTTTTATTTTACAACTCCCATTGGAATTTAAAATCCCATTTCAATACTATGAAATGGGATTTGATGACTTACAAATTTAAAATTTAAGTTATTGAACTACTCTTACATTTATAGCGTTCACCCCTTTTTTACCTTCTGTTTCTTCGTATTCTACGAGATCACCTTCCTTAATCTCATCAATAAGTCCAGTAACATGAACGAAGCATTCTCGATTTGTTTTTTTTTCAGTGATGAATCCAAACCCTTTAGACTCATTAAAAAATTTTACAGTTCCTTGTTTCATTATAATAAATGGTAATTAGTAAAACATAAAAGTAAACAACTTTTACGTCTATAAAGGTCTAATAATCAGGATTTATTAAAAATAATCTGACAAATGACATAGGTCATACCGCGTTGCTACTTAGGTAGGTGCTGGTTCCTTTTACGCTTCTATCAAACATGATCATGATGCAAGCAGTGGCTGCATTTAGACTCTTAGGAGTCTGGAGCTTGATAATAGGTTGTGATTTTGTAAGTGCTTTATTATTAAGCGAAGGATCCTTTCTACTCCACTTGAAGTTACAAATGGCTCAATTATTGTTATTTTTACCTCAATGAGATTGTATACAAATAGCCTTAGAAATCGCATCTTTTTCTCGATGATGGTGCTCACCATTATTGCTAGTGTTCTTATTGCTGGAATGTCGATTTATCAGTTCCAAGAACAAGCCAAAGACTATCATGAAAAAAGACTGTTACGCAAAGAACAAGCCATCAAAGAAAATATATCCTACGTCATTGAAAAAACAGACTTTGAGGTCACTACAGACAATCTTAAAAATATTTTCAAGGAAGAAATTTACGGATTAAGCGCTATCCATCAAATGCCTATTTATATATATGATCTTCAAGGGCGATTGAGAAAAAGCTCAAAGGCCCAGTTTAGAAATGATAGCCTCAAAAGTCAGATCTCTAGACGTATTTTGGAACAATTAAGAGATTCTGAAGACGGTCGCTTTGTACAAAAATTTGAAATTAACGCTCAAAGTTATCGTTCTAGTTATTCCTATTTAACAGATAATCAATTTAAAAATATTGCTATTCTTCACCTTCCTTATATTGAGAATGATGACTTTATGAACTATGAGCTCGAGGAATTTTTAAAAAGGCTAGGCTTAGTCTATGCCTTGATGTTTTTTATTTCTATAGTGCTCGGTTATTTTTTAGCAAGGTATATCACTAGATCTATCAGAAGTATTTCTGATAACTTGAAACATATTGATATTTCCAAACGCAATCGCAAACTAGAAATAGATCATAAAGGAACAGAAGAAATCAATACCCTGGTAGAGTCCTATAATAAAATGGTAGACGAGTTAGAAGAAAGCGCTATAAAACTAGCCACCAGTGAAAGAGAACAAGCATGGAGAGAAATGGCAAAACAAGTGGCGCACGAGATCAAAAACCCATTGACGCCTATGCGCCTTACCGTACAAAGTTTTCAAAGAAGGTTTGATCCAGCCGATGCCAATTTTAAAGAAAAACTCGATGAATACTCAAACTCTTTAATAGAGCAAATAGATGTGATGAGCAACATAGCAAGTGCTTTCTCTACCTATGCAACCATGCCCGCTCAAAAAAATGAGGAAACAGATGTGTGTATGGTGACCCAATTGGCATTAGATATTTTTAATGAGTCCAATATTTATTATACAGAAGATGCTGACTCTTTGATGGCAGTATTTGATAGGACCCAGTTGATACGAGTGGTGACCAACCTAGTTAAAAATGCTATTCAGGCCAGTCATCCAGATCGAGAAAATAAAATTGTAGTTTCTGTTAGGCATGATGATAAAAAGATCTATTTAACCGTATCAGATAAAGGAACAGGAATACTTGAAGGAGTTGAAAAGAAAATATTTGAGCCCAAGTTTACTACAAAAAATAGCGGTATGGGATTAGGTCTAGCCATGGTGAAACAAATTGTTGAAAATTTCGGGGGCACTATTCAAATGAAAACTTTTTATGGAGAAGGAACCTCATTTACTGTTATATTACCTAGAAGTTAGAAGATGGTAATTGCCCCTATTCCCTGAATAGGCTGTATTGATAACTCTAGCCTTTTTAGGGTATATTTAACTGCCGGTATGCAGTGTCATTTTTGATTTCAACGTTCTTGATGTCAAGTCATCTATCCAATTAGCTCTTTTGTAGCGGGTCTTAAGTGTAGTCGTACACGATAATGAAGCCTTATTGATATCCTGTTTTTAATGCGGTATGTTTCTAAATTTTGTTCAATTTAATCTCAAAGATAGTTCCTTGGTCTTTTTTACTTTCCAAGACACGTATTTTACCTTTGTGGTACTCTTTAATGATGCGTTTGGCTAGAGAAAGTCCCAAGCCCCAACCACGTCTTTTGGTCGTAAACCCTGGTTTAAAAATTTGATTCCATTGACTTTTTGGAATTCCTTTACCAGTGTCTTTTATTTGAATAAATACATTGTAGACATCTGCTTTCAGGTATACAGAAATCGTTCCTTTTCCCTTCATAGCATCAATACCATTTTTAATAAGGTTTTCTATCACCCATTCATATAGAGGTTCATTTAATTTGACTTGTATAGGTTGATCTGGAAGGTCTATTTTAAAGTTGACCAATTTGGAGGATCGATGTGCAATATAGTCCGTTGCTTTTTGAGTTTGATCTACGATATCTACTTCGGTGAGTTTTGGAATGGAGCCTATTTTAGAAAATCGATCTGTAATCATTTTCAGACGGTTGATGTCTTTTTCCATTTCAACAATATAGGACGGGTCAACATCGGTATCTTTTAAAATGGTAGTCCAGCCCACAAGAGAAGAAAGGGGAGTGCCTATTTGATGTGCACTTTCTTTTGCCATACCAGCCCAAAGTTTGTTTTGTTCGCTTGCCTTATTTGACCTGTAAAAAAACCAAATAACAAAAAAGAACAACAGCATAATTATAACCAAAGCCATAGGGTAATATTTGGTTTTGGTTATAATATCGCTATTACCATAGTATATAGTACTAAAAGGTTTTCCTTCAAATTGAGTTATGATAGGTTCGTTTTCTTCTTTGTAAATTTCAATCAGCTTTTTTATCTTAATAGAATCGTTACTTATGTTTTCAGGGAGGTTGCGCGTTTCAATACCTCCTTTATAATCGATTAAAATCATAGGTACTGTAGTGGTATTGCTCGCTACAGTAAAGCCTAACTCACCTAAGTCTGCCCCTAAACCTTGATTAGCAAGGTCTTTTTGAGAGATTCCAAATTCCTGAATATTTTTACGTTCATTTTCTTTCAATTGCTGTAAAAAATCATAAGTATTCCATAAAATCAAGAAGGTGATCAGCACGGCCATGACAATCATGATCCACCTAAAGTTATTTTTATTTGAAGTAAAGTTCATTGGGGAAATTGTGTTTAATAAGGCATCATAACGCAAGTGTTGTTAGTATATGGCATTCTTAATCTCTCTTAACAATCAGGTAGTAGTCGTCTTCCATAGATAAGTATCCTTGATCGTAAACAAAATAATAATTGCTACCTTTTTTGGTAGTGTATATACTGGTAAAGAAGTTAAAGTCAAAGCCGTTAGCAAGTAGTTTATTTCTACTTACCTTAATTTTATCTTTAGGATTGAGCATTTGTAAGATGCGATGGTTTTTACGCAGTCTATTATTGATATTGCGCATTAAGGCATTGGTGTCTTTATTTAATTTATTATTCGCTACGTTCCGACAGTAGTCACTGCAATAAACTTTATCGGCTCTACCGCGTACTTCTTCATCACATTCAATACATTTTCTTTTGGTCATCACTATTAGGCATTAAGAGAACGTCTTAAAGGTACTAAACATTTGTAAATGGAAAGCCCTCATTGCCAATATAGCAGGGTTTATTATTTTAGTAATGCCTGTTAGATTTTTATGCGCCTTTACTT
This sequence comes from Nonlabens sp., assembly GCF_018401815.1. Taxonomy (GTDB): domain Bacteria; phylum Bacteroidota; class Bacteroidia; order Flavobacteriales; family Flavobacteriaceae; genus Nonlabens. The sequence continues at coordinate 734,081 of NZ_JAGYKG010000001.1, read as the reverse complement.
TCAAGTTCACTAGTCTTTATGGAAATTAAAGTATGTACAAATCCCATATGCTCTTGTCTTCATATTTGTTTTTACCTACTGAAAGACTTTCCATTCAAAAAATCGTTCTTATAATAAACTTAATTGATACCACAGTTGTTTTATAAAGCACTAGAAGTCTTTACCTTTGTAAAAAATTAATATTATGTACCCATCAGAATTAGTTCAACCAATGCGTGACGATTTAGGCACCGCAGGATTTGAACACTTATATACAGCAAACGACGTAAAAGAGGCGCTAAGCAAAGAGGGGACTACTTTAGTAGTGGTGAATTCGGTTTGTGGATGTGCTGCTGCTAATGCACGTCCTGGAGCAAAAATGTCTTTAGATAATGCAAAAAAACCAGATCATATTGTAACGGTTTTTGCAGGAGTAGATCGTGATGCAGTAGATGCAGCGAGAGCAGCAATGATTCCTTTTCCACCTAGTTCACCAAGCATGGCTTTGTTCAAGAATGGCGAATTGGTTCATATGTTAGAACGTCATCATATTGAAGGAAGACCAGCTGAAATGATTGCTGAAAACCTGAAAGAAGCTTACAACGAGAACTGTTAATCAGTTTTAGTTTTAAAATGTAAAGTGCTTTTGTCTTGAGATAAAAGCACTTTTTTAGTTTTCAGTTTGTTTTTTTAAAATTAGCACAGACAGTTTTTTGACCTGCCTGAGCAAAATTTATTTTCCCTAATCCCTAATTACTATGCACGCATATAGATTTCGCTAGATCTCTATCTTTCATATAATTTAAGCATTTACCTTTGTATGATGCAAAAAATTATCTCATATCCGTTAACGGTTATTCACATCATCGTTTTCTTTTTGTTATTACTCGTTTTTCATCCCATTCAGTTGGTATGTTATAAGTTAGGTGGCTATAACGCCCACCGCAAAAGTGTTTATATACTCAATTGGTTTTTAATACAGTCTCAATTGCCGCTATGGAATACTTTTAGCATCAATTATACAACTGATTTGCCGCTTGGGCCATCTTATATTTTTGTGTGCAATCACCAAAGTATGTTTGATATACCGCCATTAATTTATTATTTGAGACAGTACCATGCAAAATTCATTGCCAAAAAAGAGTTGTCCAAAGGAATTCCTAGCATTTCCTTAAATTTAAGGATAGGAGAGAATTGTTCTATAGACCGCAAAGACCGTATACAAGCAATTACCGCTTTGATAAAATTTGCGAAAAATGTGCATGAAAAAAAACGCAGCGTAGTGATTTTTGCAGAAGGTACTCGAAGCAGGACGGGAGTTCCAAGACCTTTTCAGACAAATGGTTTAAAAACCATATTTAAATATGTGCCAGATGCTGTCGTTGTTCCTGTAACCATAAATAACAGTTGGAAGATAGATCGCTACGGTAAGTTTCCTTACGGAATAGGCAATAAAATAGAGCTTACCATTCACGAGCCTATTTCTATTCAAGGAAGAGATCACGATGAGCTAATTTTAGAAACTCAAGAAATAGTTCACAATAGCATTACTTCTACTGCGTTTAAGAGTTAAATAATAATGTTGCTTTCGCGAAAGCAGAACAATTTCAAAACGACTACCTTTACCATACAATTTGCCCTATGAATAAACCACTTAAGAATATACGCATTGAGGTGATGCAATCTTTGGAAAGCAAAGTAGAGTCCTTCATGGATGAATACCTAATTCCAGTAGATAAAATTTGGCAGCCTTCTGATTTTTTACCCAACTCTCAAGAAGATACTTTTTTTGAAGAAGTACGAGAACTAAGAGAGCTTGCAAAAGAGTTGCCCTACGACTTTTGGGTAGCACTTGTAGGAGATACGATCACTGAGGAGGCATTACCTACTTATGAATCATGGTTAATGGATGTAGAAGGTATTAATCAGGTAGAAGGCAAGGGGAATATTTGGTCCAAATGGGTGCGCCAGTGGACGGGTGAAGAAAACCGCCATGGTGATACACTTAACAAATATTTGTACTTATCTGGTCGTGTCAACATGCGGGAGGTAGAAATTACTACACATCACTTGATTACAGATGGATTTGATATTGGGACCGATCGCGATCCTTATAAGAATTTTATTTATACCAGTTTTCAAGAACTTGCGACTTATATTTCTCACAACCGTGTAGCAAAATTAGCCCGTGGCTATGGAAACACAGCGCTTTCTAAAATGTGTCGCATCATATCAGGAGATGAGATGCGTCACCACAAGGCTTATAGCACCTTTGTAAGTGAGATTTTCAAAGTAGACCCTAGCAATATGATGGTAGCATTTAAGGAAATGATGGTTCACAAAATTGTAATGCCGGCGATGTTCCTTAGAGAATCTGGACAGTCTATAGGAGCTGCTTTTGAGGATTTTTCAAACAGTGCACAGCGTATAGGTGTTTATACCGCTCAGGACTATATAGACATTATGCAAAAGCTGATTGAACAATGGGATATTGCTAAGATGACCAATTTAACCGAAGAAGCAGAAAAAGCAAGGGACTACTTAATGAAACTTCCAGCTCGTATGGAACGCGTTTCACAAAGAATTAAAATCCCAAGCGAGTCGGCAACATTTAGTTGGGTGAATCCTGCCTTAGTAGGTGGATAGTTTTAAAACCACAAAAGCCAGAATTATAATTCTGGCTTTTGTGGTTATTATAATTTTTAAATTTGATTAAGCTAATATTTAATTACTATTTCAAACCTCCTTCTTCTCTTTCAATAAAGTCAGGCCAATACGCAACGTTCCATAATCTATTTTACCCTCAAAATGTTCAAAGATGGATTTCAGGCTTTCTTCATCTTTTATCTTATTAAAGTCTTCAGCCATACGGTTGTAGTCTTTACCATCGATTAATTTTTCTAGATCAATATCGTTATGGGATTCATATCTTTTCGTTAGGTGTGCCATGATGGTAGACGGTTGGAAGCCTCTTATTTCGGCAATGTCTTTGATTGTTTTCCCATCCCAAAAAAGCTCGACACTCTCCATAACCGTATCTTTTTTAGGGCCTGATCCTTTTTTCTTTTTACGTTTAGGCTTTATGATTTCCTCCCTATAGACGAAATCATCTGTACGGGAATCTTTGAATCCAGAGATTATTTTAAGGAATGCTACGCCATACGTATCGTGCTTATGGCTTCCTACACCTGTAATATCTGCAAATTCATTATCGTCTAGTGGTATTCTAGTTGCCATATCCTTTAATGTTGCATCACTAAAAATCATATAAGGAGCTAGATTACTAGCGTTTGCGAGTTGGAGTCTAGTTTTGCGCAATGCCTCGTAGAGATCGCGGTTGACCTCTGTAGGTAGTTCTTCTTTGGTGTGTTGTGCTCTTTTGGCGGCCAGTTCTTCTGGTTTAGGAATCACAGCCAGTGATACCTTGCGTCCATCAAAAAGCACTTCTTTCCCTTGAGGAGTCAATTTTAAATGATTGAATTCATGAAAAGCAATTTCTATCAGTCCTTGATTGATCATTTGCACAATATATTGTTGCCAGTCGTTCCAAGAGATATCTTTTCCAGCACCATAGGTTTTGATTTGCTGGAACCCACTTTCTATAACTGCTGCATTTTGCGCTCCCCGCAACACATCTATAAGAAGATTAAGAGATGCTTTTTCTTCAGTTCTAATTATTGCACTTAAGGCTTTTTGCGCAGACAACGTGGCGTCAAAAAAGTCTGGTTTATTGAGGCAAACATCACAATTGCCGCAGTCTTCGTCTAGATATTCATTAAAGTAAGAAAGCAACATCTTTCTTCTACAAGTCAACGCCTCAGCAAATTGTTTCATGCGTTCTAGTTTTGCTATCTGAACTTCTACATTACCGCTGCCTTCGGCAAATTTGCGCAGTTGTATCATATCTGCATAACTATGAAATAACAACGCATGAGAATCAATGCCATCTCTACCAGCACGACCTATTTCTTGATAATAGCCTTCTATATTTTTAGGCATGTTGTAATGCAGTACAAATCGCACATTGGATTTATCTATTCCCATTCCAAATGCAATGGTCGCACATACTATTTTAAGATCGTCTTTGATAAATGTTTCTTGTATATTCTCTCGCTCTTCATGACTCAAGCCTGCATGGTAAGCGGCTGCGTCAAATCCGTAAGCTGTAATTTTACTAGCAAGGCTTTCACAGGTTTTTCTGCTTAAACAATAAATAATTCCAGACTTGTCCTTATTCTTTTGAAGAAAGCGACGTATTTGTTGTAACCGATTGTTTCCAGGGCGTACTTCTAAGGTTAGATTAGGTCTATCAAAAGACGCGACATATTCTTTTGCATGTTGAATCCCCAATTGCTTTTTGATATCGGCTCTCGTGGCTCGATCTGCCGTCGCGGTTAAAGCAATAAGATTCGCTTTTGGAAAGCTGGTTTTAAAATAAGCAAGTTGTGTGTAGGCAGGTCTGAAATCATGTCCCCATGCAGAAATGCAGTGCGCCTCATCTACTGCGATTAAAGAAACGGGTATTTCTTTTAAGTGATTGTTGAGCAGCCCGATGCTTTCTGGAGCGACATATATTAGTTTTAAGCTCCCAGATCGCAATTCTTTCAGCAGTTCTTGTTGTTGAGAGGTATCTTGCGAGCTGTTAAAATAAGAAGCAGGGATACCATTAGCCCGCAACGCATCTACCTGATCTTTCATCAAGGCAATTAATGGTGATACCACTAAAGTAATTCCATCTAAAAATAAGGCCGGTAACTGAAAACACATAGATTTTCCTCCTCCTGTGGGCATGACTACCATAAGGTCTTTACCAGCAATAACATCGTCTATAACTTGTTCTTGCAGTGGTCGGAAACTGTCATACCCAAAATATTTTTTAAGGAGCTCTAATTTTTTCATAAGATTGGTTGGAATGGAATGCAAGTCTCAAAGGTAGGGTTTCAGCATATTTTTACGAAGTTTTGTTCATAAATTGAAGAGGTTGATTAGAAAGGGAAATGATATTTATGAAGCAAGAAATACTCTTAAGTATTTAGTTAATTTGTATTTTGCCACTTTTGGATCTGCGTTAGGGCAGCATCAACTGTTATCCTTTAAGTAACTATAAATCTATATTTTCAACAATACCAATTGATTGGAATCGTTCTAGAAAATCCTTAATAATGGAAGTCACAAGTCTTATGAAACTACTACTCTTATTTTTACTTATTTCAACATCACTATTGGTAAACGCACAAGATGTTGCTTTGAATCAGTACAAGTATATTATTGTAAATAACCAGTACGAGTTTCAAAATGAAGCTAATGAATACCACTTTAATGAGCTGATTGTATTTGAACTTAAAAAACAGAACTTTACGGCATTCAGAAATTCTGAAATTCTTCCTGCAGATTTAAATCGTGGCGAGTGCAACGCACTTCAATTAAAACTGGATAAATCAGGAACTCTTAGGATTTACATGGTAATGGAATTAGTGGATTGTTCAGGAACTGTTGTTTTTACTAGTAAAAAGGGAGTAGGGACTGTCAAATCTAACGATAGAGCCTATTTTGAAGCACTACGAGATGCAATGACCTCTTTTGATGAGGTAGATTATAAGTACACGCCTAAAGATGTAATAGATGAGCAAGTGGTTACTATTGAAAAACCAGGAAATCAGCAATTCAAAGGAGTCACTACTAGTGCTGAAAAAGTCCCTGGATTTGACACGCGAGTAAAGGACCGTCAAGTTACAGATGCAACGACAGTTGAGGAGAAATCTCAAGTAACCCTACTAAAAAAGGACTATTCAACCACAGACAACACTTTTTCACTAAGGAGCTCTTCTGAAGGCTATAGTATTTTTAAAGGGGATATGGTTATAGGAACTTTAAAAAAGAGTAAGGGAGGTTGTTACCTTGCAGTAGCGACTAACTTTATAGGGATAGGTTATAAAACTGCAGGCGGTATTTCTATTGAGCACACTACTGATGGAAAAGATCAGGTGATAGAGTTTGTGAATCAGTAAAGCCTTTTGATTAATTATGTTTTCCCACTTCAAAGCCATGTTTCCCTAAATATTGATTACCGCTCATTATGGCATCATTTTCCAAAGTGGTAGCCATAGAGTCGTTCCACCTGTTGAGGTAACCGAAAAGCGATATTACTCCGAGCATTTCTACTATTTCCCCTTCATTCCAATACTGGTGTAAACGTTCTTTTATAGTTTGATCCACAGCGTTAGGGATTTGGCTAGCCGCTAAAGAAAAATCTAAAGCAACGCGTTCGGCTTCATTAAAAGCAGGATGGGTGCGGTATTCCCAGATGTTATCCAGTTGTTCGTGTTCTGCTCCATAACGTTCTGCGGCGCGTATGGCGTGCGCTTGACAGTACTTGCATCCTGTAGCATTGCTAGAAACCCACGCGATCATTCTTTTCAATGCGCTGGTGACACGACCCTCGTTTGCCATGACGGCTTTGTTTAGGTTGATAAAAGCTTTTGATATGGTTGGGCGGTGCTGCATGGTCAATACAGAATTAGGACAAAATCCTAAAGTTTCGTTGAAGAAATCGGCTAATGCTGCTGTTTCAGAGTCGTGACTTGGGTCTAATGGGTTGACTAATGGCATTCGTGTAATGTTGTAAGGGTTTATTTAATTTACCTATTAAAGATACTCGAAAGCTCGTAAAATGGACGCAGGTAATTCCTATTTCTATTCCAGAACTCTTTTTTAGATCTTATCTTTACCAAATGCGCTGGACTATTAAACCCATACCAGATTCTCAAAAACAACAGCAACTTGCTCAAGAATTAGGCATTGATCCTTTTCTTGCAGGTTTGTTGGTGCAGCGTGGTGTGGACGCTTTCGCGAAAGCGAGATCCTATTTCAGACCTGATCTAGAAGAGCTCCACGACCCTTATCTTATGAAAGATATGGATCTAGCAGTAAAGCGGATTCAAAAAGCAGTGGGAAACAATGAAAACATTCTTGTTTACGGAGACTACGATGTAGATGGAACCACTAGTGTGGCATTGATGTCCACATTTTTAGAAAGTTTTTACGATCGCGTTTCTACTTATATTCCCGACCGCTATGAGGAAGGCTATGGAGTGAGTTTTAAAGGAGTTGATTTTGCGGCAGACAACGATTTTTCATTGATCATTGCGCTAGACTGTGGTGTAAAAGCAGTAGATAAAGTCGCTTATGCTAAAGAAAAAGGGATCGACTTTATTATTTGCGATCACCACAGACCAGGGAAAGAATTGCCCGACGCTGTAGCAGTTCTCGATCCTAAACGCCCCGACTGCTCGTATCCTTATGACGAATTGTGCGGTTGTGGCGTAGGCTTTAAATTGTGCCAAGCCTTAACGATGGCAAACGACTGGGAATTTGAAATTTTGATTCCTTATTTAGATTTAGTAGCTACGGCAATAGGAGCCGATATTGTGCCTATGACTGGGGAAAATAGAATTCTTGCATATCACGGTCTTAATGTGATTAACACGAGTCCGCGAGCAGGTTTTGAGGCGATAATAGCTCAGTTAAATAAAACAAAACTTACGATTACCGATGTCGTTTTTATCATTGCACCTCGTATCAATGCTGCTGGAAGAATGAAGCATGGACTTCATGCCGTAGCGCTTCTCAAAGAAACAGATCTAGAAAAAGCACAAGAATTTGCAGCATCCATTGAGAATTATAATTCTGATAGGAGAGAACTGGACCAATCCATAACTCAAGAAGCCATACAGCAAATCATAACTAATAAAGAAGAAGATCAATTTACAAGCGTGGTTTACCACGAAAGCTGGCATAAAGGGGTGATAGGAATAGTAGCCTCTAGATTAATAGAAAAGTATTACCGACCTACATTAGTCTTTACTAAATCTGGAGATCGACTCGCGGCAAGTGCTCGCAGCGTTAAAGGTTTTGATGTGTACAATGCACTAGAACAATGTGCTGATTATATCGAGCAATTTGGTGGACACATGTATGCCGCTGGACTGACGTTATTACCGGAGAACTACGATAAATTCAAAGCCCGCTTTGAAGAAGTAGTTGCTGCTACTATAGAAAACAAACACTTGACACCAGAGGTTCATATAGACTCTAAACTTCCATTAGAGCATATTACACCTAAGTTTTATCGCATTCTACAACAAATGGCACCATTCGGTCCAGGAAATATGACTCCAGTTTTTATGACAGAAAATGTGGTGGATACAGGTTTTGGTAAATGTGTAGGTAAAGAGGAAGACCATCTTAAAATCAAGGTAGCCGAAAAAAAGGGGGATCACAATGCATTTAATGCTATAGGTTTTAATATGGGGAGTAAATGGGAGCAAATAACTGATGGTAAAAAGTTCGATATAGCTTATTCTATAGATGAAAATGAATGGCAAGGAACTACCTCTCTACAGTTGCGATTAAGAGATCTCAATTCTTAAAGAATAGAGGGAGACTGCTCACTTTATCTAGAAAAGTAAGTAATTTAAGTGTAGTGCAGCTTCCTCTCTGGTACTATGAATCCTACCCATAAATTTATGAACTTATTTAGTAGAGAATGCGATTATAAGCATCCTTATAACAAAAGTTGAGTTTCTAAAAAGGGGGGAGTATTTTTATAAAAGCTTATCTAAATTATCAGGGAGCCTTAAAACTGAACAAGCTGAAAATCTTTCCCGTCAAAGACCCCATATCGGTATTGAGAAATCCAATCCCCTAGATTGATGTAGGTAGATGCTTCCCCTACTTTGATTTCCATAGGTAAGTGCCTATGGCCAAAAATAAAATAATCAAAATGTTCTTTTTCCAGTTTACGTCTCGCATACTGAGCAAGCCATTCGTTTTCTTCCCCTAAAAATTGAGCGTCCTCTTCACCTGAGATGAGTTTATTTTTTACGGATAGGTGTCGTGCAATACGCACCCCTATATCTGGATGTATCCATCGGAAACACCATTGGAAAAAAGGGCTGGTAAACACTTTTTTCATACGTTTATAACCTTTATCACCAGGACCTAACCCGTCGCCATGACCGATAAGGAACTTTTTGTTATTAAATTCAAATGTCTGAGGCTCATGATAAACAGGGATACCCAATTCTTCTTCAAAATAACCGAACATCCATAAATCGTGATTACCTACAAAAAAATAGATGGGAATACCACTATCAACAATTTCGGCCATTTTCCCTAGGATGCGTACTTGATTTTTAGGAACTACCGACTTATACTCAAACCAAAAATCAAACAAGTCTCCCAATAAAAATATAGCAGCAGCATCTTCCTTAACTTGATCCAACCAAGCTAAAAATTTTCTTTCACGAGGTTTGCTCAATTCTTGAGTTGGCGCACCTAAGTGGTTATCACTAGAGAAGTATATTTTTTTTCCTTCGGGAATTTGCATAGAAGCAAAGATAGTATTCTAGTTTCTATTTAATGTACTTCATGTTTTTCTCTAAAATTTAAAGGCTTTTTTATTAATGATTGCCTAAAAAACCCAAGGACTTTTTAATTCCTCTTTATTTACAGCAGTGGAACAGAGTCTTTTTATACTACAGATGGGATGAAGTACTCTACGGCTGGGCCGTTGGATTGCCAATAGCTGTTTGCTATAAAGGGTATCTCAAATTGGTAGTTAAGGCCTCTAATTCTGAGCTTATTTTGTGTGGGAATCTTCTAACTTTTTAGCTATATTAGGGGCTATGATCAATAAACGTCTTCTGGTTAAAAACTTGCTGGCGCATAACGACGAGAATAGTTTTTATGATAAAAAGTTGCGTATTGATCTGAGCAATAAAGAAGGGAAAGCTAAGTTTCTCAAACACATTTGCGCCCTTTCCAACACCAATCCCAAAAACAACAGCTACATAGTCATAGGAATTGACGATGAGGTCAATGGGATAGTAGGTGTGGATTTCTTTGATGATTCTAAATTGCAAAACCTGATCAATGCCTACCTGACTAATGCTCCCATTATACAATACGAGAATATTGCTTTCCCTCATTTGGAAATAGGTAAAGTAGTGGGTTTAGTAACTATTAGAGCTCAGGACGGACTTACGGCATTGCGCAAAAATATTTGGAAATATTATGGGGGTACTGTTTTCTTTAGAGACGGAAGCATTTCTATGCCTAAAGCTTATGATGTAGAAATCAAAGATATAAATTCTCAAATTGTCGAACAACTAGAAAAAAAGGCAAGTAATAATATTGAGCACACTTTAGACAGTGTGGTGGAATTTCTAGCACGTAAAAATCAAGGACTGGAGACGCAATACAAGGTTTTTAAAGAACAATTTGTTATTTGCTGGTCAGGAAAATTAAAGCACAAAAAAGGAGAAACCTATTATTCTAGGGTAGATATTGAAATGGTCAATGAACAAGTACGACTATTTTATAGCACCTTTGATGAGGTGCAAATTTATTTTGATGAAGATAGTTTTAGCATTTTAGAATTTGTGGAATTAGGAATAGGGAATCATCAAAAGTATCACCCACTGGAGCGACAGACTTTGCGGTTTTTCCCTAACGGGACCTACCAATTAGAGAACAAGATCCTTTTTAATCCGCCCTATTATGACCGCAAGACCTTACATCACATATACAATACGAACTTATCTCTTTTGAATAAGATGACAAACGGGATCCACCTCAAAGAGCAAGAATTAATAGATTTAAGACAATTGCCAGAAACCATGTTGATTTGTCAATTCAACAACGTAGGGGAGCCAATAGAAAAAATGAAGGCGCATAAAGATTTGCTCAAGGCTTATCCTGACACATATAAAGCTTACAAAGAAGCTTTGCGCGTACTGCGCAAGGTAAAATACAATTCATAATTAATGAGAACCATTGCAATAGGAGACATTCACGGCGGGTACAAAGCCCTCGTTCAATTAATAGATCAAATAAAATTAAAAGATGACGACCAGCTTATTTTCTTAGGAGATTATGTTGATGGCTGGTCACAAAGTTATGAGGTGATCGATTTTTTAATCTCGCTTTCGCGAAAGCGGAAACAATACAAACAAACGCCCCCTATTTACCTCAGAGGCAATCACGATGAGTTAGTGGTAGAAAACTTACAGGCCAGACACCCGCATAAAATGTGGTTGCTTCATGGGGGAAAAAGTACTGTGGACAGTTATGCAAGTAAAACCAAGGAAGAAATCGAGCTGCATTTTGATTTTCTCAAGAACGATCTTTACAATTATTATGAACTGAATGGGAATGGATTTTTTCATGCAGGTTTTCACAACCTAAAAGGTCCAGGATATGAATATTTTAAAAGTATTACCTATTGGGACCGCACCTTATGGGAAATGGCATTGGTGCTAGATCCAAATTTAAAAGAGGATCACGACAGGTATCCCAATAGATTGAAACTTTATAAAGAGATTTTTATAGGTCATACCCCTACCCACAGTTGGAATGAGTACGAACCTATGAACGCAGCAAATGTTTGGAATCTCGATACGGCAGCTGCTTACAAAGGACCATTAACGGCTATGTGTGTAGAGACAAAAGAACTTTGGCAAAGTGATCCAGTGTACACTTTTTATCCAGAGGAGACTGGTAGGAATTAGAAGCTGGATACTTTTTCAAAGTGTTGATGCAAAAGAGCTTGTTTTGAATTTCAAAACAAGCTCTTTTCTTCATTTAAACAGTTAATGAACTTAATTGATAGGGACTTGATGGACTTCAGTTTGTCCGGCGTGAGTGATATGCATGACATAAGTTCCTGTAGTTAAATGTGAAACATCAAATGAAGTTCCCAACTCATGCCTAGTGATGTTCAACACTTGATTGCCACTAAAGTCATATAGTTGAAGACTCACCAAATAAGTGCAAAGACTTGTTCCTCCTACGTCAGTTATTCCATCGCTACAGGATCTGGAGTAAAAAGTCCACTCCGGATTTTGTACCATATCAACAGCAATTATGGTGCTGGCAGGAACTGGCGAAATCACAAAATTGCTACTAACGATGCCGCTTGGGTTTGTTGTAGAACAATCGTCGCTAAAGCTGTCTAAGTCTTTTACAAACTCTACCCATTCTGACCAGCCACAAGCATTTCTTGCTCTTACTTGAAATCGAAATAATTCATTACAGTCTGGATAGATACCAACCGTGTTATCTCTTCCAGTTCTTTGATCGCGATCCCAATAGGCAATAGATGTAGGTAGTTTTTGCATTTCTATGTCATCTACTAGATCATAACGCTCTATTTCATTTATACGTAACGCAACTAGATCATAAAAGCCATTTGTGGGATATACGGATAGAAAAGTATTAGAATCTATTTCTGTAACAAAAGCATTATCAAGATTAGGAGTTCCAATATACAGTTGACGACTAAAACTTTGGCTCGGTCCTACGCCGTTGTCTAAAATTACTTGTACGTAAGCTGGCCCGTTTTCTAAAGCCTCAAATTGAGCAGAGTATCCATTTCTAGAGATAATTGCCAGATTATCACTAATCACGTAAGTAGGTTGCACAGCCACTTTACATTCATTTTCAAATCCCATAGTAACAATATCTCCTACACACATGGTTGATGGACTGGAGAAAGAGGACATATCCACAGGGAATTGAGGAGGTAATACTTGACCATTTGGGAGTTTTAAACTTTCAATTAACCAATTTATACTATCTTGATTAAAACTAGTATGTCTAGTATTTACAGACTCGCCATAATAGCTATCAAATGGAGTGAGCCTATTGGAGTCACAGGTTAAATCAAAATTTAATGGGTTATTCCAGTTTTGATCAGGATTAAGATGTGCAATCGCTGAAAACGAAGGGATAAAGGAATTTATAGGATTCAATGTCCTTACTTGTGTATCATCGGTAGCAGAAGTACCAATAATGTTATCATTAAACCATCTGATCATATCTGTTCCTGCTGTGCCGTAGTCAGGTATATTTGAAGTGAGGTATAAGCTTCGTCTTCCAGTAATGGCGTCTGCAAGTTCTTGTTGTGCTAAAAACCATCCGCCAGGAACGTTGTCCATATTACCGCGTTGATTATTGTTGGGTGCTATTACTGTTTTAGTTGTCGGAATTTTATAAAACTTTGCTACACGCTCATTAGCACCAGAAGACATAAAGTGCGAGTCTAGGGAAGCAATATGCGTTCTGAAAACAACGCTTCCTATTGGCAACTCGATTTTGACTCTGGCAAAACTTTTCACACCCAATACTTTTTCACCATCAGCAGCATAGGAATAAAAACCTCCATCTTCATTTGGTAAGGTAGATAACCTACTTCCGGTAAGAGAGCCGTTAATAATGGCCAAGTTTTTAGATTTAGTAGGAAAGCCATTAGAATTGGGTAGTCCATTTACGGCTTGATTATTAAAATGCTCAGTAAAAGAAGAATTTCCTCTGTCTTGACTAAATCCTTGTAATAGTGTTTGTGCATTCAATAAATTTTGGTCTACATGATGATGCGACTGCCCAGGAGCTTGTCTATGAAATTCAATGAGTTGTTGCTTTGCAGCAGGAGAGGATAATTGTTTATCGTAAAAATCTTCGGCAGCATTATTATCTTCGTCGGACAACATTTCCTTTATTAAGAAAATTAATGCTTGATCTCCTAAAGGAATATTCGCACCTAGATGCGGACTATCTATACTTACCCAATGCGATACGTTATGATCCCATGTGCTACTGTCTTGCGTTTGCTCTTCCATGGCTTCCATATAAGCCAGAGCATAACGAGATATCTGTCCTCCCATACTAGGTCCTACGAGCTTTATTTGAGCGGTACTTCCTGTAGATGCCATTCTTGACTTCGTTTCTTGAAGCAATTTGATCAATGCCATGGCATTGCTTTCTATATAATAAGCACCACCATCTATAGTGAACATCTCGCCAGTGTTTATATCTACGGTATCATAGGTAGGATGGTTGACCATGATGACGTCAAAGCCTTCTGCTCTTAGTTTTTCTAGTGCGTTTTCTGGATTCCCTTGTGTGTTTTGGAAGTATTGAAAATCGTACATGCTGTCATGCAAAGCAGGATCAAATTGCCCATTTTCTTTATTTACTGCTGCGCAGTCAAGATCTTGACCACAATCGCAGTCTTCTATTTTGCGTTTATCTCCTGGATCAAAGCCATCGAGAATAATGATGGGGTTGTCTAGTTGGTTGTTCCCGGCATCATTTTCTGAATAGAAAATACGGTAATCAATTTCAGCTAAAATAGTAGGGTCATTGACCTCATAACCCGTAAACGGAATATCTGCTATTATTCTGCCATTTTCCTTATACGCATCTCCTGCGCAATAAGGGGATAATGTTTTAGGTCCTATTTGTGTTTGGTATTTGAAATAAATACTGGATTTTGTAGTGATGCTCGTATTGTCCTCATAAACTATTTGATAGGTAGCTATCTTATCTCCATCAGTGTTATAATTAACTTGTATTTGTTGCGTCTGTAAATTATAGTTATTGATCAGATTTCTAGGAACTCCATCCCCAAAATCTGCTGTTAGCGTCTTGATACGTTGCTGTTGATTTTGAAAAAGATAGGTTGGATCAATTTTATAGGTGATTCCAGTTCCTGCAATAGCTTTGTGCAGCGGTGCAATAACCGTAGTATGTAAGGTATAGAAAGGGGGCTGCCCAGCAATTTGAGAAAATTCTTGGGTGTTTTCATCATAGGTTAAACCACCTTGCTGTACCTCTTCAAAACGGTAATTCAGTAGTTGAAAATCGGTATTCAATATACCTAAGGGAACTACATGATTTGTTTCTTGTTGCATCAGACTATCTAATGCTGATGCATTCATAAAGAGCACTTCATTACTCGCACGATGCATCTCGCTTAGTGCTTGTTTAAAATAAGTATAGTCGGCAGTGTCAAAGTCTGGTTCCCTGTTAAAGTTGTAGAGATTTGCAAATTGTACTACTCGTTCATAAATGATACCGCTAGTAACACTAGCCTGGTTGACGTTAACTAGGGCATCATCAAGGGTTTTTTCTTGATTTTGTGCCGTAGCGTTGCATAAGGATAATCCTATTCCTATGCTAAGAAGAATTCTTTTCATAAATTTGAGTGTTTAATGGTTAATAAAAATGCTTGTTAGTTGTTAAATATTTATAGACTGCCGCTCCAACGGCAGTCTTGTTTTAATTAAAAGGTGTTGTTGGAAGTGAAATACTGTCTATATCAAATCGACCTAAGTCAATTATTAAACTGTCAGTTTCTGATTGACTATTGTAAAGAATAGCTTGAAATGTTCCTGCATGAATAGAAAATTCTCCTGGTGACCTCTGGAGTTTTGTTATATCGATTGAACCAGAATTATCTTTTGACAAATAAAGTTGATATGAATTAAACTCTTCACTCCAAACTCTTGCATAAATATAAGTGTGATTGGGACCATCTAACTCTCTTAAGCCATTTGCCAATCTTATGGGATATACACCGGTATCGCCATCTGGATTTCCGAATAAGTTTTCCATATGTATGATCAACGATGTAGTGCGATTACTTTTTCGATCATATGCGTGAATTTCCCAATTACTGTCCTCTGACCTTAATGTTGTTAACCCTCTATTATCACTATTAATCGTACTTCTACCATCTCGAGGTCTAAAAAACTTCCCGTCGATCAAGCAGCCAAAGGTGTTTTCTCCAGTCATGGTAATGGGAGGTAATAAGGATGCTGGATCTACTGTGTCATCGCTGTTGCAAGCGGTGAATAGTATGGTTAGGAGTAATAGGTATATGGTTTTCATAATTGGTGTTTTTTAGGCTTTCGCGAAAGCGTTACTGTCAGCAATCTTTTGAATAATTGGAATGTTTTATAAAATGTGTGTTAGTTGTTAAATATTTATAGACTGTAGCTCTAACGGCAGTCTTTTTAATTAAAATCTGTTTGTAATAAAGTGATGGTATTGATATCAAATCTACCTGATTGAATCCTTACTGTGTCTTGTGGATTTGCAATTGATATCATTTGGACTTCAAAAGTTCCTGAAATGATATTACCTGTGCTAGAGTTTCTAGTAATGCGATTTACTTCAATAATGCCACTGTTTTCATAAGAGACATACCACTCAAGCCTATTAGTATTACTATTATAAATTCTTCCATGTACATATGTATTATTATTTCCATCAATGTTCAAAAGACTATTAGAATCATCAACTTGATAAGTTCCTTCACCTATGTTAAGTAAATCTTCAATATGTAAATCTAAACTACCTGTGTTTTGCGACTTAAAATCTGTAACTAATAGTTCAATATTACTGTCTTCAGATAATACAACTCTTAACCCCCTATTATCACTATTAATCGTGCTTCTGCCATCTCGAGGTCTAAAGAACTTGCCGTCGATCAAGCAGCCAAAGGTGTTTTCTCCAGTGGTGGTAATGGGTGGTAATAAGGATGCGGGATCTACTGTGTCATCGCTGTTGCAAGCAGTGACCAGTATTGCTATGAGTAATAGGTATATGGTTTTCATAATTGGTGTTTTTAGGCTTTCGCGAAAGCGTTACTGTCAGTAATCTTTTGAAAAATTGGAATGTTTTATAAATGTGTGTTAGTTGTTAAATATTTATAGACTGCCGCTCTAACGGTAGTTTTCTTAATTAAAATTGGTTTGAAGTAATTTGACAGTGTCAATGTCAAATCTTCCGAGAGTTACCTTAATTGTATCATTTTGATTTTGAGAATTAATTAATTTGGTTTCAAAGGTCCCTGAATGATAAAAGTAAATTCCAGGGCTTCTTTCTAATCGAGAAACATTGAGTAAGCCGGAGTTTTCATAAGATAAATAAGTTTGATAACTACCTACTTCATTATTCCAAATTCTACAATGGATATAACTATTGTCCATACCATCTATTCCTCTAAGGCCGTTTGATTCATCTATAACATATGTGCCAACCCGATGAATATCTATATCTTTTACACGAATTAATATACTAGAGACTTTAGAACTTTTATAGTCGTGAGCGTCTATTTCAATACTATTATCCCCTGAACTCCTTAAAATCAGCCCTTTATTATCACTATTAATTGTACTTCCACCATCTCGAGGTCTAAAGAACTTACCATCAATAAGGCAGCCAAAGGTGTTTTCTCCAGTCATGGTGATGGGTGGTAATAAGGATGCTGGATCTACTGTGTCATCGCTGTTGCAAGCAGTGACCAGTAGTGCTATGAGTAATAGGTACATGGTTTTCATAATTGGTGTTTTTTAGGCTTTCGCGAAAGCGTTATTGTCAGCATTCTTTTGAATAATTGGAATGTTTTATAAAATGTGTGTTAGTTGTTAAATATTTATAGACTGCAGCTCTAACGGCAGTCTTTTTTATTCCCAGTTATGTTGTTGCAAACTAAACGCGTCTAAATCAAATCGTCCTAATTTTATTTTTAAAGTGTCGTTGACGTCATTGAAATTAATCAACTCAGCGTCAAATGTTCCTGAATATATATGTGATACATTTGGGGTATATTCTCTTTTCGTAATCTCGACAATACCAGAATCTTCGAAAGACACATAATTTTGATAGCCTACTTCGGAATTTTTCCAAAATCTACCATATATATAATTTTGATTTGGTCCATCCAATCCTCTTAGGCCAGTAGCTGTTTTTATGTGGTACAAGCCTTCGTTCAAGACAAATAAATCTTCTAGGTGAATAAACAATGACCCAGTTTTATCGCTTTTTCGATCAAACACATGAATTTCCCAGTTGTCTGTTTCTGTTTGAACAACTCGTAACCCCTTATTATCGCTATTAATGGTACTTCTACCATCTCGAGGTCTAAAGAACTTGCCGTCGATCAAACAGCCAAAGGTGTTTTCTCCAGTCATGGTAATGGGTGGTAATAAGGATGCTGGATCTACTGGGTCATCGCTGTTGCAAGTAGTGACCAGTAGTGCTATGAGTAATAGGTACATGGTTTTCATAATTGGTGTTTTTTAGGCTTTCGCGAAAGCGTTATTGTAAATGCTATTCCTATGCTTAGAATAATTCTTTTTTATGCTGAGCGAAGTAGAAATGTCATCAATAAGTTGGTTTACTGGTTCCTAATTTTTGCATTAGTTCTTATATGTTATTGAATGGCTATAGTCGGTGCGACAGTCTATTTTAATCGAAAGATGTAAACTGCAAGGATATAGAGTCTATATCAAATCTTCCTTTGCTTATATATAAACTATCTGCTGCGTTATCGATGTTAACTAGACTAGCGTTAAATGTTCCGGAAATGATATAGTAACTTCCAGGGTTATGGTTATCTGCAAGAATTTCTATAAAACCTGAATCAATAAAGGAATGATAATTTGAATAATTTTGTGTTTCGCTATTCCAGAACCTTCCATAAATGTAAGAATTGTTTGGGCCGTCTAAACCTCGAAGCCCATTAGCAGAATTAATCGGATAAATACCTATTGAGTTTACGAAAAAATCTTCGATATGAATATAAAGAGAGCCAGTCCTTTCGCTTTTTCGATCAAACACATGAATTTCCCAGTTGTCTGTTTCTGTTTGAACAACTCGCAAACCCCTATTATCACTATTAATCGTACTTCTACCATCTCGAGGTCTAAAAAACTTCCCGTCGATCAAACACCCAAAAGTATTTTCTCCTGTCATGGTAATGGGTGGTAATAAGGATGCTGGATCTACTGGGTCATCGCTGTTGCAAGCGGTGGCTAGTAATGCTATGAGTAATAGGTATATGGTTTTCATAATTGGTGTTTTTTAGGCTTTCGCGAAAGCGTTATTGTCAGCATTCTTTTGAATAATTGGATTGTTTTATAAAATGTGTGTTAGTTGTTAAATATTTATAGACTGCCGCTCCAATGGCAGGTAGCCTATTTTAATCCCAATCTTTCCATTGAAGTGAGAATGATTCAAGATCAAACCTTCCCAATTCAATAAATATGGTATCATTGGAAATTTGAGTATTGATTAATTTTAACTGGAAGGTCGAGTTATGGTAGTCTGCTTGACTTTGAATTATTTGATTATTTAACTGTATTATTCCAGAATTAGGATAAGTTACATAGCGTTGATAGCCAAGCTCTGTATTTTTCCATATCCTACAATGAGCATAATTATTATTTAACCCATCAATACCGCTTAATCCATTAGACTCTTGAAACTCATAAGTACTTGATGAATTGTTTTGGAAGTTTTCAAGATGAATAAGTAAACTAGACGTTCTTTCGCTTGCAAAATCTCTAATGTCATATTCAACATTTGTAGTCTCTGTAGTTATTATTCTTAGTCCTTTATTATCACTATTAATCGTGCTTCTGCCATCTCGAGGTCTAAAGAACTTGCCGTCTATCAAACAGCCAAAGGTATTTTCCCCCGTCATGGTAATGGGTGGTAATAAGGATGCTGGATCTACTGAGTCGTCGCTGTTGCAAGCGGTGGCTAGTAATGCTATGAGTAATAGGTATATGGTTTTCATAATTTTGTTTAAATTAAAGTTGATACTGGATTGGATTCAGTGTGAAAGCAGACTCCATAATTTATAGTTAGTGTGTTATGTAGCGCTACTTCTAAAATTACAATGGTGTTATCTCAGTTTAACCTTGGAGGTACTTTAGCGTATAAAGGACTTCCTGCTTTAATAAGTTCTTACATTGTAATTTGAGATTATTGGTAACTCATGATTTAAACTTTTACGTAAATCATTCATTAACAACATATTAAATATAGAGTATTGTTTAAGTATTATGCAAATTATACTAGTCTAGATTCATGAATAAAGAGTCTGTTTTCATGAATGTCTTGTGTCATAAAATTATTAAACTACTGTAAATCAAGTGGTTAAATTGTAACTTTGGACATAAAAAAATTACTGATAACAGCAGCTTTACACATCTAGAATTTATTCAAAAAGCCCATAATCAGGACCCCGTTATAGACCATTAGACTGACGAATAGCAAAAGGAATACGACATCAATAGCCATCGTCGTATGGTTAAATCAAATTTTAGATGTTTATTGGTAAGCATTTATTGCTATAGGATGACAACCCGCTTTCGGGGTAAAAAGCTAGATCTAAATGGTAACAATTTCATATCTGTAACTACCTATTCAAAGGAGTCGGTTGTCTTTTGACGTTCAAAAAGAATGCAGTGCCGTTGCAAATGCTGTATTTTAAAAATTATAAAGCAGCATTTTCCTTAAAATTTGTACCTTCATATTCAAATTTAAAACCGACCACAATGGGAATATTTGATAAGATTAAAGAAAAATTAAGCCACGAATTTATAGACATTATCGAGTGGCTGGATTTTACAGATGATACGATTGCCTACAGGTTCGAGCGTTATCAAAACGAAATCAAAAATGGAGCAAAACTCATTGTACGGGAAGGACAAACGGCCGTCTTTATAAATGAAGGCCAATTGGCAGATGTTTTTGAACCAGGAACTTATGACCTGACCACACAAAATTTACCTATTCTTTCTACCTTAAAGGGATGGAAATACGGCTTTAACTCTCCTTTTAAAGCTGAGGTTTATTTTGTCAATACGACTTTGTTTACTGATGAAAAATGGGGTACTAAAAACCCTATTACGTTAAGTGATGACCGCTTCGGTTTGGTCGAAATCAGAGCATTTGGTACGTATGCATTTAAAATAGCTGACTCAGGTAAATTTATTGTTGACATTGTAGGAACGGACAATAATTTTACCAATTTTGAGATCAATGAGCACCTTAAAAGTTTGATTGCTACTCGATTTACAGATACGGTAGGGGAGGCCAACCTTCCTATAGAGTTGTATGCTGCAAATACATCAGAGCTTTCTGAAACTTGTCAAGAAGTGATGAAATCAGAGTTTTTAAGCGTAGGAATTTCGTTAGAGAAATTCTATATCGAGAATGTTTCTATGCCAGAAGAACTCAAGAAAGAGATCTTTGAATACAGCCGTCTGGACAAAATCGATTTGGATAAGTTGACCAAATTTAAAACGGCTAAGGCCATTGAAGCAGCTGCAAAAAATGAAGGCGGAACGGCTGGTGCAGGAATGGGGATGGGGATGGGATTTGTCCTCGCTCAACAAATGGGCAACATGATGTCTCCTCAAATGGGCGGGCAGCAACAAGCGCCACAACAACAAAATCAAGCTTCGGCCATGCCACCACCTATGCCACAAGCAACCAGTTATTTCTATGCATTGAACGGTGCGCAAACCGGTCCAGTTCCATACGAACAATTGCGTTCTTTGTTTGCCAGTCGAACGGTTAACAAAGACACTTTAGTCTGGAAAGCTGGTATGGATGGTTGGAAGGCACTTAGTGAGGTGGAAGAATTAAAAGGATTTTTAGGTGGTAATACGCCGCCACCATTACCATAAAATCGCCTAATTGTCATCTGAGTTGCAAATTTTTAATTGCCGATGATCAATTTTGGAAGATGACCTTTTTCAATTGGCAATAAGCAAGGGAATGATTTGATAAACAATAATTGAAAACTTCATACTTTGAATATAGAACCCGCTGCACACTCTGAGCGTAAAAAATCTTGTATCAACTGCGGTGCTGCGCTTACCTATGAGCCAGGTACAGATCTGATAACTTGTGATTACTGTGGTCATAAAGAAGTTATAGCTTCGTCTGAACAGCAATTTCAAGAATTAGAACTCCATAATTATTTAAAGCATATGGGTGCTCAATCCCATTCGATGGAGATTTCTATGCTGCATTGTAGAAATTGTGGGGCCAACCAGCACGTAGAGGAAAGCTACAAATCCTTGCATTGTGTGTATTGTACCATGCCATTGATTATTGAAGATGCTTACCAGGACGATTGGATTTTACCAGGAGCTGTGGTTCCATTTAGTTTTAAACAAGACAAGGCACATCAGATTTTTAAGAAATGGGTAGCAGGACTATGGTGGGCACCTAATAATTTACAACGCGCTAGTCTGAGCCCAGAAAACACTAAAGGACTTTATGTTCCTTATTGGACTTTTGATGCAGAGTTGTATGCACAATATGAAGGGCAAAGAGGAGAATATTATTATGTAACCGTTACTTCTGGATCAGGTAAAAACAAAAGGACAAGGCGAGAACGTCGCACCAGGTGGTATCCAGCGAGTGGAGACGTTTCTGGCTTTGTAGATGATACTCTTGTAAAAGGATCCATTCAAAAAGGAGGACAAATTCCACAGCAAATCGCTTTTTGGAACTTAGAGGAATTAAAAACTTTTGACACCAGATTTCTTGCCGGCTATGTCACTGAAAAATATACGATTCCTTTACAAGACGGACACTTGGAGGCAAAAGAAAAAGCTAGGGATATAGCCACAGCATGGGCACGGCGTGATATAGGAGGCGATACGCAACGTGTTCATAGAATAGAAATGCAGCTGAGCGACGAGACTTTTAAGCACATTTTATTACCAGTGTACATCAGTTCCTATAAATTTAATAGCAAACGCTATACCTTTTATGTGAATGGACAGACAGGAAAAATTCATGGAACTAGACCTTATTCTTTTTGGAAAATATTCTTAGCGATTCTAACTGCTTTGATTGTTATGGGAGCGATTGTTTATTTTGCGAATTTGAATCAATAAGTATAAGGTTTTCGCATTCTCACTGAATCGAGTTCCACATCAACTTCTTTTTTTCACAATAGAAAGCGGAATATTTAAACGAGTTCCAATAAGGAGAATGAATCATTAGTTACCGGCAGCGAGTCCTAGGATAAGGCCTGTTGACTTACAACCTAAAATACTTGGGGCTCTATTTCCTCTAGAAAGGCTTAGGAATAGGCTACACCCAATCCATCGGATTTTGTAATACCCGAAGCAACTTTTCTTCTTCACTTCCAGCTTCTGGATGGTGGTCGTACACCCATTGAACATGTGGTGGAAGGCTCATTAAAATGCTCTCGATACGGCCATTTGTTTTAAGTCCAAAAAGGGTTCCTTTATCATGTACCAGATTGAATTCTACATAACGACCACGACGTATTTCTTGCCAGTTGCGTTGTTCTTTCGTATAGGGTAAATCTTTTCTCTTTTCTACTATGGGAACATAAGCGTCCAGAAAATGACTTGCCATATCGGTTTGAAAAGCCAACCAATCTTCCATAGAAAACTGTTCTGAAGCCTTGCAATAATCGTAGAATAAACCACCTATTCCGCGGGCTTCATCTCGATGGGAGTTGTGGAAATAGGCATCACATTTTTTCTTAAAAATAGCGTAGTCAGCTATTTCATGTCGATCGCAAACGTCTTTGCATACTTGATGGAAATGACGCGCATCTTCTTCAAATAAATAATAAGGAGTCAAATCCAGCCCACCACCGAACCAAGAATCAACCATTTTCCCTGTAGCATCATACAATTCAAAGTATCGGAAATTAGCATGTACGGTAGGAACCATCGGATTTTCTGGATGTAGCACCAGGCTCAATCCAGTAGCGTAGAAATTACAGTCTTCTACCTTAAAATAAGCTTGCATTGCTGCGGGCAGGTCACCATGAACGGCACTTATGCTAACACCTCCTTTTTCAAATAGGTTTCCCTCTTGTATGATGCGAGACAAACCTCCACCACCTTCTTCACGATGCCATTCATCTTGAAGGAATGTTGCCTTCCCATCCATGGCTTCTAATGTGGAGGTAATGGTGTTTTGAAGGCCTACTATAAAGGAATAAAATTGTTCTTTCAAGATTCTAGTTTTGTAGCAAATGCTTATTGCTGATGGGGCATTCGTATCTGCTGTTCTTTTAATAATTTTAATGTGGTTGTACTCGCTGCGGTAACGGCAACTGGTAAAACAAGAATAATTCCTACAACAGGTATGAAAAGCAGGGCCATAAAAATGATTCCGTTTCCTATGGCATAGCCTTTATTCTTCTTTATAAAGGAAACACTATCACTGTATTCATAATGTCGTTCTAAGGTGTAATCCATATTTCCAAAACCTGCATAATAAGCCTGTACAAAAAACAGGAGTGGAGTGGTCACAAAATTTACCACCGGTATAAATGAAAGAATCAGGAGCGGGATACTAATGCCTATCTCATAAAATAAGTTCCTAATGTTGATGCGTAAACTACGTATTAATTGCTGGGTATTGCTTGTTTTTCTATGTGTATGAGGATGGTGAAGTTCGGGGTAGAGGTATTTTTCTATACGCTCAGAAACTGGTGACATAAATGGTGCGCTCAAAGCCATCACCAAATGTTTGTAAAGAATAAAACCTAAAATTAGAATGACAAGAGCACCTAGCCAGGTAGCTATAGATGTAAAGGGTTTACTTCCCCATTCCCATACCCAGGCTTTTGCAAAAAATCTACCTAGATGGTCTGATAGTCCATAAGCTGCAAAAAAAATAGCAATCCCAAAAAGCAAACTTATGGCCATAGGAACAAAGAAAAACGGCCAAAGCTTTAATTCATTGATCAGTTTAAAACTGTCTCTATAAGATAGTAGTCCTGTCAGGATTTTTTTAAGCATAAATCAAATTTATTGACCGTATTCCTTTACCGCATCCACAAATGCTTGGGCATTTTCTACTGGGATATTAGGTAAAATCCCATGTCCTAGATTAGCAATAAAACGGTCTTTACCAAATTCATTGATCATTTGAGTAACCATTTTCTTGATTTCAGCTGGTGGAGAGAACAGTCTTGATGGATCAAAATTACCTTGTAGTGTAATATTTCCACCCGAGAGGTAACGTGCGTTTCTAGCGCTACAGGTCCAGTCCACTCCTAGAGCACTCGCGCCACTTTTTGCCATATCCCCTAAAGCAAACCAGCATCCTTTACCGAAAACGATTACTTCCGTATGCGGTTTCAAGGCATCAATAATTTGCTGTAGGTACTTCCAAGAGAATTCTTGATAATCAGTAGGAGAAAGCATGCCACCCCAAGAATCAAAAACCTGAACTGCATCCACTCCGTGAGTTACTTTTTCTTTAAGATAAGAAATAGTAGTATCTGTAATTTTTTGCAATAAGATATGTGCTGCTTCAGGCTGTGTAAAACAAAATTCTTTTGCCTTATCAAAGTTTTTACTTCCCTGTCCTTGTACACAATAACACAAAATAGTCCATGGAGATCCTGCAAAGCCTATTAAAGGCACACGGTTATCCAATACTTTTTTAGTCATGTCTATAGCTTCAAACACATAACTTAAGGAGTCTTTCACGTCGGGAACGATTACTCGATCCAGGTCTTTAACCGTTCTAATAGGCTTAGGTAACCAGGGGCCTATTCCATTTTTCATTTCTACCTCAATATTCATAGCTTGTGGTATCACAAGAATATCAGAGAAAAGTATGGCTGCATCTGGACCTATCTGATCGATAGGCATGACGGTGATTTCTGTAGCAAGTTCAGGGGTCTGACATCTGGTAAAAAAGTCATATTTTGACTTGAGTTTCATGAAATCCGGTAAATACCTTCCTGCCTGTCTCATCATCCATACTGGTGGACGTGCTACTTCTTCACCTCTTAATGCTTTTAAAAAAAGATCATTTTTAATCATTGCGTAACGCTTTTATTGCGGTTATCAGTGTGTTTTCTACGGTTTGCTTTGTTGCTATTGTTACGTTGTTATAGTAGGAAGCAGCAGTACTAGCGGTGGTCTTTCCTATACAAATTGCGTTAAGAGGTTGGTTGTGGGGATTCGCTTTCGCGAAAGCGTGTACACCTCTAGGACTATAGAAAATTACCGCTGCAAAAATACGATCAAAGCTTTTCATGACGGCAATAGATCGGTAAACAAAAAGTTCTTTTAAAGGTATATTTTCTTTAAGAAATAACGATGGAAGTTCATCTCTACGTTGTTCACTACATAAATATAGGAAGCTTTTATCTGGATAGTTATTAATTAATGTTTTTGCAAGATCTACTGCGTTATTAGCAATATGTATAGGATGGATGCCTTTTTTTTTTAAATAAAAGGCGGTAACCTCACCCACGCAGTAAACATTTTTTAGGAATTTACGATGGGCTACTAACGCTGGAATAGCATTCTGGCTTGAAACAATAACTTGATCCCAGTTTTCAATAGAATCAATTCCAATGGGTTGAATTTTTAACAAGTCATAGTGGGTAAGACTATAGCCCGTATTTAGAACGAGTTCTACTTGTGGTTCCGTTAATCTTTTTGTGGAGAGAATGCTGTCCTTCATAATACTAGCAATATATTATTTTGGCGTTGAAAAGTAAGCGTTTACTCTATTAAATTGTGTGTAACTCTACTTGATGTTAATGCATTATTACTTGTAGGCAGGCTTTACGTTTTATTTTTAGAGCCTTTTTTATAAAGGGCATGCTTGTTTTTAGGAAGAGAATGTTTGTCAAGATAAGGGTTATCTATTTTTAAGTTTTAAAAACAGGTATAGATATGGGGTTTATCTAGAGTCACATTTATGATAATGGTAGATATATATTATTAAGGAGTTTTTTTTGTGTAAATTTGATTAACACGGAGTGAGAGGGAATTTACTAGGGAAATAGCACAATAATTAAATTTATTATTATGGAATTACCATCGTTTTTATATGATTTAACAGGAGAGGGTGATCAACCATCATTGGAATATGTTAGTGAGGTTTTTAGTATGTTGGAGGTGGTAAAGATGCATAAAAAACAAGTTTTATTGCATTTAGGTGATATCGCTGATAGTATTTATATTGTTAAATCAGGGGTGCTGAAGGGCAGTATAATGGATGAAAAGGGGAAAATGCATACGGTGAGATTTGTAGCAGATGGTGATGTAATGACCTCTATGTACAGCTTTATAGATCAAACACCCTCAAATTTACAAATTGAATGCATTGAAACAGGTGAAATATTATGTTTTAAATTTCAAGATTTTGAATACATGAGTAAATTGTACCCAGGTCTTTCCCCATCTTTTTATAAACTTATGTTGAAGCGCTATCACAGCATGTTAGATGAAAAGTCTCGCATGATAAGTCATGATGCTACCATTCGTTATGTCAAATTTATCGAGCGTTATGCACGTATTGTAGACCGGCTTCCACTCAAGGAAATTGCTTCTTTTTTAGGAATCAGACAACAATCTCTAAGTAGATTGCGCGGTAAAATGGACGATATAGCCCATTGATCAAATCTTCTACTATTCTTAATCATTATCTTTGCACTAAAAGTGTAGAGAATGATTACTTCTATGACGGGTTACGGTAAAGCCGTCCATCAATTATCAGATAAAAAAATAACAGTTGAGATACGAACACTCAACAGTAAAAATCTAGATCTTAATATAAGACTCTCTTCGTTATACAGGCAGCAAGAGTTACCTTTAAGACAAGTCGTTGCCAAGTCTTTATTGCGCGGTAAAATAGATTTTTCTGTTCATATAGAACAAACAGGCGTCACAGCAAATTCTAAGTTGAATCTAGAATTAGTAGAGGGTTATATGAAACAAATGGCGCAACTAGAAGGGGTGCTGTTTGAAAATTCAAGGCATAAAATGAAGTTGTTAGAAATGGCCACTCGATTCCCAGATGTCTTTTCACAAGAAAGTAATGAGGCTCCAAAAGAGGATATCGCAGCTATTCAAAAAACGGCAGAGATGGCCATAACTGCTGTCCAAGAATATAGGGATGAAGAAGGCAATGTCTTAGAGCTTGAATTCAATAAACGCATTGCTAATATCAAAGAACTTCTAGAACAAGTTATTGAAGAGGATAAGGATAGGCTTGCAGAGGTCAGAACACGTTTAGAAAAAGCCGTGTCTGATTTAAAAGAAAAAGTGGATCAAAATAGATTTGAACAAGAGCTTATCTATTATCTAGAAAAATATGATATCACTGAAGAAAAGGTACGTTTAGAAAATCATTTGAATTATTTTATGGAGACCATGTCCATTCCAGAATCTCAAGGTAAAAAACTCGCTTTTATATCTCAAGAAATAGGCCGCGAGGTAAATACCATAGGAAGCAAAGCAAATCACGCGAGCATGCAACAAATGGTCGTACAGATGAAAGACGAATTAGAGAAAATTAAAGAACAACTCCTTAACGTATTGTAATGGAAGTATTGCCTAAACTGATTGTTTTTAGTGCGCCTTCAGGTGCGGGGAAAACCACTTTAGTAAAACACTTATTAACTAAAGACGATCTCAACCTAGCCTTTTCCATAAGTGCGGCTTCTAGAGAAGCTCGCGAAGGAGAAGTGGATGGAAAAGATTATTATTTCTTAGGGACTAAGGAATTTAAGAACCGCATCAAAGCAAAAGATTTTTTAGAATTTGAAGAGGTGTATCAAGACCAATTCTACGGCACTTTAAAAGAAGAAGTGGAACGACTTTGGGGCCAAGGAAAAAATGTCATTTTTGATATAGATGTAGTAGGTGGATTGCGTTTGAAAGAAAAATTCCCCAATCGTACACTGACTATTTTTGTGAAGCCACCATCTATCAATGAGCTTCAAATACGATTAAAAAAGCGCAAGACTGAAACAGCAGAGAAAATTGCCATGCGCGTAGCAAAAGCCAGCACAGAAATGGCAACAGCGCCACAATTTGATGTCATTATAAAAAACGACGACTTATCCGAAGCAAAAGCTTTGGCATATCAGACGGTTCTGGAATTTATAAATAAGAAAGTCAGTGATGACAAAGCAAAATAACATAGGTTTATATTTCGGAACTTTTAATCCGGTACACATAGGTCATCTTGCGATTGCAAATTATATAGTGGAAAATAGTGATCTCGACGAAATCTGGATGGTCATTACGCCTCATAATCCTTTTAAGAAGAAAAAAACATTACTGGACGATTACCAAAGACTTCATATGGTACATCTAGCTACTGATGATTATGATAAAATCAAAGCTAGTAATATTGAATTTGGTCTTCCGCAGCCTAATTATACTGTAAACACCCTAGCGCACCTTTCTGAAAAATATCCGGATAAGGAATTCACGCTTATTATGGGAGCAGACAACCTAAAAAGTCTTCATAAATGGAAAAATTACGAAGTGCTTCTTGAAGATTATAACATTATTGTCTACCCAAGAGTTTCAAATGGTGAAATCCCTAAAGAATTTGAAAATCACCCCAGGATAAAAAACATTCCTGCTCCTGTCATGGAAATTTCTTCTACCATGATACGCAAGAGCATTGCAGAAGGGAAAGATCTTCGATATTTTATGCACCATCAAGTGCAGGAATATGTAGAAGAAATGCATTTCTATAAATAGACAATAGACAAGTTAAAAATGAGTATAGATTTTCTATATATCTATTTTTAGGCAAACCTAAAAATTAGTTTACCTTTATAAAAATAATATTTTACCTTTGCCAAATGCATTCTATTTCTGAAGAGAACTATATCAAAGCTATTTACCACCTTCAAGAAGGTCAAGCGCTCGTTTCTACAAATGATATTGCTGGACGTATGAAGACCAAAGCATCGTCAGTTACAGATATGCTTAAAAAGCTTGCAGATAAAAAGCTTGCAGAATATATTCCTTATAAAGGAGCAAGACTCACAGAAAATGGAGTGCTATGTGCTAATCAGATTATTAGGAAACACCGTCTTTGGGAAGTTTTTCTAGTTGAGAAACTGGATTTTTCTTGGGATGAAGTGCATGATGTAGCAGAGCAATTAGAGCACATTCAGTCTCCTAAATTAACTAATGAGCTGGATAAGTTTTTGAATTATCCTAAACATGACCCACATGGAGATCCAATTCCAGACTCTAAAGGTAATTATGAGAAATATACTCAAGTAGCTTTAGGGGATTTAGAAATAGGGCAGCAAGGTGTTTTAACAGGGGTTGTGAATACTTCAAGAGACTTTTTACGGTACTTAGATAAACACGAGATCAAGCTAGGTGCTCAAATTCAATTATTAGAAATAGAAGAATTTGACGGCTCTTGCCGCGTTAAGTCAGATGGTCGAGAATTATATATATCAAAGCAGACAGTAGAAAGTTTATTTGTCAAAATTAAATGATGGAGAAATTAACATGGAATTTTATTGCTTTAGTTTTTTTTTCAAATTTGAGTTCTGCACAAGAATTTGAACAAAAGGAAATTAAAAACACTTTTACCATAGAAGGTGTAATTACTAGTGCAAACAAAGTAGTTCCATTTGCAAACATATATGTGCCAAAACTGAAAAAAGGAACTTCTTCTGATCAAAATGGAGTTTTTAAATTAGAAAATTTACCACAAGGACTCCTTAAAATTAGCGTAAGTGCAATAGGCTATCAAAGTTCTGTTGTAGAGGTGAATTTAAGTGACGATAAAAAACCATTTATCCTCAAAGTAAATTTAAAAGAAGACCTAGGATCTTTAGATCAAATAGTTATTACAGGTACTCTCAAGCCAGTCAGAAAATTAGAAAGCCCAGTGCCAGTTGAGGTGTATACTCAAAGTTTTTTTAAGAAAAACCCAACACCATCTATCTTTGAATCCTTACAAAATGTAAATGGTATCAGACCACAACTTAATTGTAGTGTTTGTAATACGGGAGATATACACATAAATGGTCTAGAAGGTCCTTATACCATGGTGTTGATTGATGGATTGCCTATAGTAAGTGGTCTGTCTACCGTATATGGTCTTACGGGTATTCCCCAAGCGCTTATAGAGAGAGTGGAGATTGTGAAAGGTCCGGCATCTACATTATATGGTTCTGAAGCAGTAGGTGGAGTGATCAATGTAATAACTAAAAAACCAACAGGAGCAAATAAGCTAAGCTTTGATAATTTCACAACATCATGGGGTGAAGTAAGTACAGATGTTGGAACAGGTTATCAATTGTCAGATAAGACCTCTGGTGTTTTAGGGGTTAGTTATTTTAATTATCAGAATCCAATTGATAATAACGGTGACGGATTTACAGACATGACTTTG
Source organism: Nonlabens sp. (assembly GCF_018401815.1). Taxonomy (GTDB): domain Bacteria; phylum Bacteroidota; class Bacteroidia; order Flavobacteriales; family Flavobacteriaceae; genus Nonlabens. The sequence goes on along the minus strand of NZ_JAGYKG010000001.1, from coordinate 703,268 downwards.
CAGAATAGAATTTCTATTTTTAATAAAATAAACTTTGATAGAGAAGATGGTAAGTTATTCTCCATTGCAGGAAGGTATGTTTATGAAGATAGATGGGGCGGCGAGATGGACTGGACTAGCGCAGACCGAGGTGGAGATGAGGTTTATGGAGAAAGTATTTATACCAGTAGATGGGAAACCTTTGGAAGATATGATTTGCCTACTGATGAGGATTTGAGCTTTCAATTTAGTGGGAATGGACATTCACAAGATTCATTTTATGGAACCACTTCTTATGATGCAGATCAATACATAGGATTTGGTCAATTAACTTGGAGTAAAAAACTAGGTTCTTCACATGATTTACTTGCAGGCGCCGCTTATCGTTATACCTATTATAACGACAATACTTTTGCGACCGCAACCGCTGACGGTTTTGGAGACCAACCATCTGTAATTCATTTACCAGGAGTATTTGTACAAGATGAAATAGCTATTACAGATCGCAAAAAATTATTGTTAGGTGTGCGATATGATTACAATAGTATTCATGGAAATGTGTTTTCACCACGTGTAAATTACAAGTGGTCTTCTAGAGATAAATCTAACGTCTTAAGGCTAAGTGCTGGTAACGGTTTTAGAGCAGCAAATGTATTTACAGAAGATCACGCGGCACTCACTGGTGCTAGAGAAGTTGTTTTTGAAGGAGAACTAGAGCCAGAAACGTCTTGGAATGCAAATGTGAATTATGTAAAAACCTTTAGAACTAAAAACAATACCTTTTTTAACTTGGATGCAACAGCATTCTACACCTATTTTACAAATAGAATACTGCCAGATTACGAAACTGATTTTAACAGGATTATTTATAGCAATCTAGATGGATTTTCAGTTTCTCAAGGGGTGTCATTAAATGCAGATGTTGTCTTTAGAAACGGTTTAAAAGTTCTAGCTGGTGCAACGTTACAAGACGTGTCCATAAAGGAAGATGGAGTGCGTACACGACAATTATTAACTGAAGGATATAGTGGGGTCTGGAGCATTAGTTACAAGATAAAACCTTGGGATTTGAATATTGATTATACAGGAAACCTTTATGGACCTATGAGATTACCTCTTATAAGTAATACAGATCCTAGAGATGAATTTTCACCAGTATTTAGCGTTCAAAACATCCAGCTTTCTAAAACTTTTGGGACCCAATGGGAAGTTTATGGGGGTGTTAAGAACCTGCTTAATTTTACTCCAGCATCTAATAGTATAGCAAGAGCATTTGACCCATTTGATGAAGGTGTACAATTTGATCAAAGTGGACAGGCTGTTGCCACACCTAACAACCCTAACGCACTTACCTTTGACCCAAGTTATGTGTATGCTAGTAATCAAGGAGTAAGAGGCTTTTTAGGTTTTAGATTCCGTATTTAGTAACATGAAGTTTATGAAAACTGTTTTTCTTATCATATTAGTTTGTTTGCTTCCATTAGTAATGGTTGCCCAAAAAAACAGCACTATAAAAAACTATAGTTTTGAAGAATTGGACTTAGTATTTGAGCAAGAAGATAAACCAGCTGTTATTTTTTTACACACACAATGGTGTAAATACTGCAAAGCAATGATGGAAGACACCTTTACAGATAAAAAACTAACAGCAATAATGAATCAGAATTTCTATTACGTCCCTTTTGATGCAGAAAGTAAAGAAGATGTCATTTTTAAAAATGTAAAATTTAGTTACAAACCTACTGGTTATAGAACTGGAATCCACGAAATAGCTCAAGAGTTGTTGAGTCAAAACGAAGACAAATCATACCCAGTACTTGTAATTATAAATAAAGACCTTGAAATACTTTACCAGTATTCAGGGTTTTTAGATGAACAGGAAGTCACTAAAATATTAAACCAATTTATTTAATGCTAAATCAGGAATATATAAGAATGTATTCTTTATGAATCATTTGATATCTAAATACAATCTCGCTTTCGCGAAAGCGAAACAATAAAATAAAATTTCATGAAAAAAATAATGTGTCTCTTAACAGTATTAGTACTGATAAGTTGTGGAGATAAAAAAGAAGAAAATGGCAAGCTCAAGGTAGTCACTACCACTACGATGATTACAGATCTTGTGGAGCATATAGGTGGCGATCTGATTGAAATAAATGGTCTGATGGGTAGTGGTATAGATCCGCATTTATACAAAGCCAGTCAGGGAGATTTTAGAAAACTCGACCGAGCAGATGTTATTTTTTACAATGGCTTACACCTAGAAGGCAAACTGGTAGAGGTTTTTGAAAAGATGAACGAACAAGCAAAAACCACCATTGCGATAAGCGACGGAGTAGCAGAAAACACCTTAATAGGCAGTGAGTATTTTGCAAGTAATTACGATCCGCATATATGGTTTGATTTAGCTTACTGGAACGATATTAGCGTTTATGTAACTAAAAGGCTTTCAGAATTAGACCCAGAAAATGCAGCAGCTTTCGAAGTAAATCGAGATGATTATTTAAAGAAATTAAAAGAGCTCAAAATAGATCTGGACAAAAAGATAGAAGAGTTGCCTAAAGAAAAAAGAATTCTCGTTACCGCTCACGATGCTTTTAATTATTTTGGGAGAACCTTTGACTTTGAAGTAGTCGGGCTCCAAGGAATTTCTACAGCAACAGAAGCTGGTGTAAAAGATGTACAGCGCATTACGGAATTTATTATCGAGAATAAGATTAAAGCCATTTTTATAGAAAGTAGTGTTCCGAGACGTACGGTAGAAGCTTTACAAGCGGCTGTAAACGCACAGAATCATGACGTTATCATAGGTGGGGAGTTGTTTAGCGATGCCTTAGGAAGTGCCGGAACAGCAGAAGGAACCTATATTGGAATGTATAAACACAATGTGAACACGATTGTAAACGCACTTAAATAATGGGAGAAAAAATAGCTGTTGCAGTAGATGACCTTACCGTAGCTTATAACTACAAGCCCGTACTTTGGGATATAGACCTTTCTATTCCAGAAGGCGTGTTGATGGCTATTGTAGGTCCTAATGGTGCAGGAAAGTCGACGTTGATCAAGGCTATTCTTGGTATTATCAACCCAATTGCTGGTTCTGTTTCTATTTATGGAAAACCTTATAACAAGCAACGGGATAAGGTGGCGTATGTGCCTCAAAAAGGCAGTGTAGATTGGGATTTCCCAACGACGGCATTAGATGTAGTGATGATGGGAACCTACGGAGCACTGGGATGGATCAAAAGGCCAGGGGCTAAACAAAAAAAGCAAGCCCTAGAAGCATTGGAAAAGGTAGGGATGTTAGCTTTTAAAGGAAGGCAAATCTCACAACTTTCTGGTGGCCAGCAACAACGTATTTTTCTCGCAAGAGCATTGGTGCAACATGCCGCCATTTACTTTATGGACGAGCCATTTCAAGGAGTAGATGCGACTACTGAAATTGCGATTATCAATATTTTAAAGGAATTGCGAAAAGCTGGAAAAACGGTCATCGTTGTGCATCACGATTTACAAACGGTACCTGAGTATTTTGATTGGGTGACGTTCTTAAACGTAAAACACATCGCAACTGGTCCAGTAAAAGATATTTTTAATGATGATAATTTGACCAAAACCTATGGGATCAATTATAAAGTAGCAGTACAAAAATAGATAGGAGTTCAGAAATTCTTTTGATAAGGTAAAATAATTGTAATCGTCTCGCTTTCGCGAAAGCGGAACAGCAATAAATAACATACATAAATGGAAGACTAAACTTGATTTTAGTTTTCTTTTTGATTTTGATTTTAAATGGAACTAACAGATTTCTTTACCGATTATACCCTACGCACCATTACACTGGGAACAGCAGTTTTGGGAGCTATTTGTGGTATGTTAGGAAGTTTTGCGGTATTGAGAAAGCAAAGCCTTTTAGGAGATGCTATTTCTCATGCGGCCTTACCTGGAATTGCCTTAGCATTTTTGTTTACAGGTCTTAAAGATTCTAATGTGTTGCTTTTAGGAGCACTCATCAGCGGCCTAATTGGTACCGTTTGGATACGTGGAATCGTGACTAAAACACATTTAAAAACAGATACGGCCCTGGGATTGATATTGAGTTTGTTCTTTGGGTTTGGTGAGTTGGTATTGAGTTATTTAAAAAAACAACCAGATGCAAATCAAGCAGGGCTAGATAAATATTTGTTTGGTCAAGCAGCGACCTTGGTAGAAAGTGATGTGATGCTCATGGTTATTGTCACCGGAATTAGTCTTGCGGTGATGTTGTTGTTTTGGAAAGAATTTAAGTTGTTGCTATTTGATAAAAATTATGCGTCTACATTAGGCTTTAACACCCGTTTTATAGACGGCCTGATCAGTTTTTTTATTGTTCTTGCCATAGTGATAGGGTTACAAACCGTAGGTGTTGTATTGATGAGCGCTATGTTGCTCGCTCCTGCTGCAGCCGCAAGACAATGGACCAACAGTCTTGGTATGATGGTGTTGCTAGCAGCTGTATTTGGTATGTTTTCAGGAGTTTTTGGAACAGCGATAAGTGCCACTTATAACAACCTCTCTACAGGCCCGGTCATTGTGCTCGTCGCGGCGGTTTTTGTAGTGATTTCTTTTATCTTTTCTCCGGGTCGTGGAATATTATTTAAACAAATACGATTGATAAGAAACCGTAGAGATTTAGAGCTTAAAAAAACACTGTACTTTATGTATGGTATCGTTGAAAAACACGAAGATATTTCCAGACCTCATGCTATTAGAATCCTGAACAGTTTTCAAGGTTTTACTAAAGGTACGTTACGGGCACTTGCCGATAAGAACTGGATAGAAATTAAAGGTCAGGATTGGTCTCTTACAGAAGAAGGGTTTGAAACGGCCCAAAACTTATACAATACTAATATTCCAGAGTCATGAATTCAGAGCTAGCCATTATATTGATTGCTTGTCTTACTTCGGTCGCATGTGCCATACCTGGAGTATTTCTAGTATTGCGTAAAATGGCGTTGATAAGTGATGCGATCAGCCATTCTATTCTACCTGGTATTGTCATTGGTTTTTTTATAACAGAAGACCTTGCTTCACCTTGGTTGATCTTATTAGCTGCCTTTAGCGGTATTATAACCGTTGTTCTTGTAGAAGCCATACAGAAAACAGGATTGGTAAAAGAAGATACAGCCATCGGGCTGGTTTTCCCAGCTTTGTTCAGTATTGGAGTGTTATTGATCGCTATTTATGCCAGCGATATTCACCTGGATGCAGACGCTGTTCTTGTAGGAAGGCTGGAGTACGCTGCTTTTGATCAATTGATGATTGGAAATGAGAGCTATGGGCCCAAAAGCATGTGGACTATTTCTACTACTTTATTGATCACCTTAGCACTGCTTTTTGCTTTTTATAAAGAACTAAAACTAAGTACATTTGATATAGGGCTATCGTCTGCTTTAGGCTTTTCTCCTGTTTTGATGCATTATGGGTTGATGAGTATAGCTTCGGTAACTACTGTGGTTTCTTTTGATGCCGTTGGAGCTATTTTGGTAGTTGCTTTGATGATTGCACCAGCTGCAGCTGCCTATTTGCTGACCACCGATTTAAATAAAATGATCTTACTTTCTGTACTGTTCGGAATTGTGAGCGCGGTAGGAGGGTATTATTTTGCCGTATGGCTGGACGCTTCTATCAGCGGGTCTATTACTACGGTCTTAGGATTGATATTTTTACTGGTATATCTTTTTGCCCCTTCTAAAGGGTTGATCGCAGTACTCTTCCGACAGAAGAGGCAGCGTATTGAAGTTTCCCTATTGACGTTTTTACTTCACCTGAACAATCACGATAGCGAAGAAGAAAGGAGAGTAGGTCATTTACAAGAACATATCAACTGGGGGAAAGTACGGTCTCAAACCGTTCTAGATTTAGCTGAAAAAAACAACATGATTAACGTTCAGAACCAAGTCGTTTTTCTCACTAAAAAAGGATTGGAATTTACAGAAAAAGCACTGGATTATATCATTACCAATAAGGATGAAAAAATCGAGGACATGAAAAACGATTTCTTTTTGTTTAGAGGATAGATCAGTGGATACGCACGATATATCACAAGGGGCGGAATTAATTCCGCCCCTTGTGATATAAATGATCGAAGATCATTTCAACCAATTGTATTAAAAATTAACCGCTTTCAAATTCATCAATTATAGAATCATTTGCATGATGTGTTTTTTGATTTTGAATGTAACTCCCGATTTTAGGAACTTCTTTAGGGCTTACCGTAAATAAGCCATAGCCTCTTTGCCATGAAAAAGGTTCTAGAAAATCTCAATTTTCATTAATCCATCTAGAGCTAGAACCTTTGATATCCTTCAATATTTTTGAGATGGAAACTAGCGGATTTGCATGAAGAAGAATATGAATATGATCTTCCATTCCATTAATCATGACAGGTTCACATCCTATTTCTAAGCACTTATTCCATAACATTTTATATAAAGAAGCTTGGATTTCTTTTCTCAAAACAGGTTCTCTGTGTTTTGTAGAAAACACCATGTGGTAGTATGCATGAATATTGTTGCGAGACATGTTTTAAAAATAAATAAATTAAATCACGATTACAATTTATCATAAGAGGCGGAATTAATTCCGCCCCTTATGATGTTAAAAAATGATCTTTGATCATTTTTATTTGTTCACAAGCCATTATTAAAGTCAAAATCAAAAGCCTAGTAAGTATGGTTTCATTTTATTCTGTTGTTTTATTATGGTAATTGCAAATGGGAAAATATGGATATCACTAGGGGGCGGAATTAATTCCGCCCCCTAGTGATGTTAAAAAAAAAGATTCTTTATATTTCTAAAACGCTGCCTTGCGTTTTTCTAAAAATGCGGTAGTTCCTTCTGTAAATTGATCTGTGCCAAAACAAGAGCCGAAGTTATCGATCTCTACTTGATACCCATCGGTGCCATCAATATAACCAGCGTTGACCGCATCTATGGCAGCGCTTATGGCCATTGGGCTATTTCTCATGATCTTAGAAGCTAGTTTTTCACAAGTTGGGATCAACTCTTCTAAAGTTACTACATGATTCACCAGCCCGTAGGAATGGGCTGTTGCAGCGTCTATCATTCCTGCCGTCATGATCATTTCCATAGCCCGACCTTTTCCTACCAGTTGAGGTAGACGTTGCGTACCTCCATAACCTGGAATCACTCCAAGGGAAACTTCTGGAAGTCCTAGTTTTGCATTGTCGCTGGCCACTCTAAAATGTGCCGCCATAGCCAATTCGAGTCCGCCACCTAGCGCAAAACCATTAACAGCGGCAATCACTGGTGTAGAACAATTTTCTATCGCATCAAAAAGTGATTCCTGTCCTTTTCCAGCCAGTCTTTTTCCTTCATCTGGAGAGTAATCAGCAAATTCTGAGATGTCTGCTCCAGCTACAAATGCTTTTTCTCCACTTCCTGTCAGTATAATTACTCGAGTATCTACATCTTCTTCAGCTGCAGAAATAGCTTGACTCAACTCTTCAATGGTCTCCTTGTTGAGGGCATTGAGTTTATGAGGTCTATTAATAGTAATCGTAGTTATTTTATTTTCGGTAGCAACTAGAATATTATTCATCAGAAATTGTTTTTATTTTGATTACTTCAAAAATAAAGCAAATTTTACAATGCTTGGTTGATATGAGCTGCTAGTCTTTGAGTCGATGAGCCGATGAGTTGATGAGTCTTTTGAGTTTTTCTGAGCTAGTCATAGATTTAGAAGCTGTCCCCTCTACTAGAGGGACCTCATACAACTAAGCCTGATTCCATTTTACTTTTAAACCGATATGGCCATAGTGGCAATGTATAGTTGAATACCTGGATTTTTGTGTAACTCTTTAGCGCAAAGAGCAAGTGTTGTTCCTGTAGTAATCACATCGTCTACAAGAAGAACATGCGTACCAGGAGCAATCGATTCCATAAGTTTGTAGGGGGATTGGGTCTCGTCACTGCGTTTTACCTGCCCTAACTGAGCTTGGTTGATCGTGTTGCGGCTTTTGATGAGCACGCTTTCGCGAAAGCGGGCCCCCAATGCAATTGCTAGTTCTTTCCCAAAACCATCTACTTGATTATAGCCTCTTTTTGCACGTCGTTGAGGATGCACAGGTACTGGAATTACCAGATCTATTTCTTGAAAAGCTGGATCGTTTTGAAGTGCTGCAGCCAGCCATTTCCCTAGAAATGCACTGACTTCTTCCCGGCCTTGGTATTTCAATTGATGGATCAATTGCTGTACGACTCCTATTTTTTCATAATAAAACAAGCTGGTGGCCGTTTGTACATCTGCGCGAGCAAAGAAGAGTTCTTTCACTTTATCGTCTTTTTCCAAATGATTGAGAGCGATAGGGATTTCAGACCTGCAAGTAGTGCATATCACTTGCTCTCCCGTTGTTAAGCTATGAGTGCAACCCATGCAAACTACAGGAAAGAATAAGTTAATAAAGTCAGAAAACCACGTCAGAACAAATTATTTTATAGATTCGTACGTTATAAAGATAAACAACCCCACATGGCAGAGCAAAAAGACAACCGTATTCTCAAGGTTTTACTAGGAATTTTTATTCTATCCCTTTTAGGATTAGGAGTATGGTCCTACAATACCTATCAAGAAAATGAAGGCATTAAGATCGCATTGAACGATGAAAAAGCACAGATTCAAAAGGAACTCGACAACATCTCATCAGAATATAGCATGGAGATTGAAAAAGGAAATGCACTAAGTGCCGATCTTACCGATGCGAGGGATCGCATTATACGATTGGTGGATAGTGTGAGCAAACTAAAAACCGATCTAAAAGTGATTTCCATATTGCGTAGGGAATTAAGCAATATTAAAAAAGATCGTCAATTACTTCAAGACCGTATCAATACGCTAGAAGTAGTGAATCAGAACCTGGCTTTAGAAAATGAAAACACCTTAGCCGCGTTAAACACCGAGATTATAAAAAGTCAAGATCAAAATTCGACTATAGCTAATCTGAATTCTAACATGGCTCGGGGATCGGCATTGATTCCTGTTAATTTCACTCCGGTAGGGATTATCGTCAGAAACTCTGGTAAACAAATAGAAAATGATAGAGCACGTCGAGTAGACGATATCAAAGTATGTTTTACGCTTCCAGAAAACCCATTAGCAACGGTAGGTGTGACTTCATTTTATCTTCAAGTGATCAATCCAGAGAACAATGTGTTAGGAGCAAATAAAACAGAAGAATTTGACGGTCAGAAGTTGACCTATTCAAAGGTCATCCAATTCAACTACCAGGGTAAAGAACTAGACCTTTGTGAGGTAGTAGGAGTAAATGAAGACAACATTGTAGATGGACGTTATAGAATCAACCTTTATAATGGTCCTGTACTTATAAGTAGCAGCGAGATGACGTTGAGGTAAGCAGGTGTTTATTTCAGTTTCTTTTATGCCCCATTATCTTGTGTTTTAAATCAGCTCATTTATAAACGTCGTGCTTTAAAATAGGATTTTATAAATGCGGGGGATGTTTTTATTAGGATTTTTGAGGCTAGTTAATGGGGATTGTAAGGTTCTCGCTTTCGCGAAAGCGAAATACTTAAAAATAGCTCAACCATTCCAAGGCTTTTTCTATTTTTGCAGCTATGGCAAACAACAACGACGATCAGTTTAAAAAAGTACTCTCCCATGCAAAAGAGTACGGATATGTATTTCAATCTAGTGAAATTTATGACGGTTTAAGTGCTGTTTATGATTACGGACAGAATGGAGTCGAGTTAAAGAAAAACATCAGAGAGTACTGGTGGCAAGCAATGACGCAGCTCAATCAAGATATAGTAGGAATAGATACAGCTATTTTTATGCACCCTACGGTATGGAAAGCTTCTGGTCACGTCGATGCGTTTAACGATCCCTTGATTGATAATAAAGATTCTAAAAAACGCTATCGTGCTGATGTTCTTGTAGAAGATTATTGCGAGAAAAACCTTCAAAAAGCCAATAAAGAGATCGAGAAAGCCGCAAAACGCTTTGGTGAAGACTTTGATGCAGCTATGTACCGTGCGACCAATCCGCGAGTGATGGGTTATATGAAAAATGCCACAGAGCCTACTGCAAGACTGGCTGAGTTGCTTCAAAAAGAAGATTTAGCTGGTGTAAAAGCGCTCATAGAAGAACTAGAAATAGCAGATCCAGATACTGGTTCTAAAAACTGGACGGATGTGCGTCAGTTCAACCTAATGTTCGGCACTAAAATAGGTGCCAGTGCAGACACCGCTACTGAATTATTTTTAAGACCAGAAACAGCTCAGGGAATTTTTGTCAATTTCTTAAACGTGCAAAAGTCAGGTCGTATGAAGATTCCTTTTGGAATTGCACAAACCGGAAAGGCTTTTAGAAACGAGATTGTTGCTCGCCAATTCATCTTCCGCCAGCGGGAGTTTGAACAAATGGAAATGCAATATTTTGTAAAGCCAGGAACCGAATTGGAATGGTTTGAAATTTGGAAAGAAAAGCGCATGGCATGGCATAGATCCTTAGGAATGGGTGATGAGAATTACCGCTTCCACGATCATGAAAAGCTAGCGCACTATGCCAACGCTGCTACTGATATTGAGTTTAATTTTCCGTTTGGTTTTAAAGAACTGGAAGGTATTCATTCACGAACTGATTTTGACTTAAAAGCGCATGAAGAATACAGTGGTAAAAAACTACAGTTCTTTGATCATGAAGAAAACAAAAATTATGTGCCTTACGTTCTTGAAACTTCAATAGGTTTGGACAGAATGTTTCTTGCCGTTTTTTCTAATTCTTTAGTGGATGAAAAATTAGAAGGTGGTGGTGAGCGTACCGTACTCAAATTGCCAGCAGTTCTTGCTCCAGTAAAAGCAGCGATTTTACCTTTATTGAAGAAAGACGGACTTCCAGAAATTGCAAACGAAATCATAGACGAATTAAAATGGTCTATGAAAGTAGCCTATGAAGAAAAAGATTCTATTGGAAAACGTTACGCACGCCACGATTTAAATGGAACCCCTTATTGTGTGACTATAGATCACGACACTAAAGAAGATCATTCTGTAACGGTTAGAGATCGAGATACGATGCAACAAGAACGTGTGGCGATTAAAGAGTTAAAGAATTACTTGGAATCTCGTGTAAGCATGAGTACTTGGTTGCGTAAGATTTAAAATGACAAGACCGACCAGTTGGTGATTAGTAAAAGTTAACCTCAAAGATCTTTGATCTTTGAGGGTTTTTAATTTTGGTGGGGTGAGCAATAACTGTAAAACCCTTTTAGTTGATCACATGCATTGCCACGATCGTCGCCAATACCTATATTCATAAGCACAAGCTCTGTTTTCCCTTTGAAATTAAGGGAAATGTTTTTAGTTGATTTAAATTTTGACCCCTAAAATTCTTTTGATTCCGCAGCCTTTAGAGCTAGGTTTCTCAAAAGCTTTAAAACAGGTAAACTCCTTCCCTTGAGGGAAGGCGGGGATGGGTGTTGGCCATGTATGAAGTAATAAAAAGATAAACTTCCACCCTTTAGGGTTGGGGAACGGAAACAGGAACCCTTTTTGAACTTGAACTTGAATTCGAACTCGAATTTGAACTCGAACTTGAACTTGAACTTGAACTCGAACTTGAGCCTGAATCTATTCTCAAAAACAAGTATAAAGAAAATAGCGGTCCTTTCCTTTGGAAAGGATTTAGGATAGGCCAGAGAACTCGAATTTGAACTCGAACTTGAATTTGAACTTTAAAAACGAGCTCAACTTAAGGTTCTTACTTTAGGGTTGAGGAACGGAAACTATATAAGTTGATAAATTAATAGCTTCCTGTGTAAAACGAACAATGGGCAATTATAAATTCAGTTGTGAAGTGATGAATTAAAAACAGGTAATTTTCCCTAACTTAGCCTTATGAATTGGTTGGACATAATTATTTGTATTGTTTTATTAATAGGTCTTTATAAAGGATACTTGAATGGCTTTTTTGTTGAGTTAACTTCTTTAATTGCTCTTATAGCCGCTATTTATGGCTCGATCTATTTTTCAAATTTTGCAGGTGATTGGTTGCGAGAACAGGTAAAGTGGGATGATGTTTACAGTACCGTCGCCAGCTTTATAGTGACATTCTTAGTGATTATTTTTGTTATCACCTATGTGGGGAAGCTGATTACCAAAGTGATTAAAACCGTTAACCTTAGTTTTATCAATAAAATTGCAGGAGCCGCTTTTGGGCTTATAAAAATGGGCTTTTTAGCTAGTGTGATTTTAATGTTCATCAATTCGGCTAGCGGTGAGTTGAACATTATAAGTAAGGACACTCAAAATAAAAGCATCGTTTATGGGCACATTGAACCACTTGCACCTTTTTTATTGCCTAAAATTCTTGAAGAAGCAGATCGTGTGGATAGACAATTGCGCGGGGATGATGTTAAAGATATGGAGGTAGACCAAGAAGATCTCGAGCAACCAAAAGACTCTACAGGGTTCAGTTTTTTCTAAATTTAATATTTCTACATTTAAGAAATATGTATTTGATGGTGTTTTGATATAGAAAATCACTACCCCTTTACGAGAGGCTATTTTGATCGCTATAATAGGAATTCATGTAAGTATGTACCATAACATTCAAGCTTTAAAAAACCTAGTATCGTCCTGTTGAATATTTTTATAATTGGTAACTACATGATGTTTTTTCAAGAAATTAAGGTCCTATTTGTGTAAGCACTACAGATATTAATAGGCTATTTTATCTAGAATACTTTTAGATACCTATAAAGTGGAACTTCTTAAAACGGTTTTCTATAAGTCTTAACAAGCAATTAACTTTGGGTTGTGATTTTATAGGGAATGTTTTTTTCGATCTTTGCAACTTACTAGAACTATTATATCGGTTAATTGAAACATAGTTGATATACAATTAAACGATTTCAAGAGCGTTTACTAAACCAATTACTTGTGTTCAAGGAACTTTGAAAAATAAATACTATCGGCTTAGGTCGATATAATTTTGGTTGGTTGGAAACCGTCTGTGGAGCTTCTTTGCTTACAGGCGGTTTTTTTTATTTCCTTTCTTAGCCTTTTAAATGCAAGTAAATTTGTAAAAAGTAATAAAAGATGTAAGGGGTTCAATTGATATTGAATTTCAACTAATACAACTCTTTTTCAATTTGAGAAAACTAGTTGAAGCATGCGTGGTAGTTATATTGCACCCTTTTAAAGAGTTAAAAACTATTTGGAATTTCTATTCATTTTTTTAAACTTAAATTATTTAGTAAGATACTTTTTAGGAGTAGTTCCATATTTCTTTTTAAAGGCACTGATAAAATGACTTCCAGTACTGTAGCCTACTTTTAAGCCTACTTCGTTGACATTATACTGGCCGCTGTCGAGCAGTTGTCGTGCGTAATCCATTTTATGGTCTAAGGCAAAACCATAAACGGTAGCCCCATAAACTTCTTTAAATCCTTCTTTTAATTTTTTAAGCGAGAGGCCTATTTCTCGGGAGAGATCATTAAGGGAAGGAGGGTCCGTCAGGCGATCAATAATAATTTCTTTAGCTCGTTTGATCTTGCGCATGTTTTCTTCGTCGGCTAGAAAGGGACAGGCATCTATATTGGCATCTTCCTCAGTGTTAAAATAAAGAGAAAGCAATTCATATGATTTTCCTTTAAAGTACAATTGTTTGATGGTGTCGTTGAGGTTGTAATTCATGAGTTGGTGCAGTGCTACCGCCATAGAGGGCGATATCTTACCATCAACATAGTATTTTTTATCCTTGTTTTCAGGACTTAAAAAGCTCACGTGCTGTGCATCTGGAGAAAAAAGAGAGTGAAATTTTTTGATAGAAATGAGCACAGAAATGAACCAAGTTTGAGGTTCGATATTCAGGTTCATAGGTAAATCTCTTGAGGGATTGTAAAGTAAATACGAGTTTTGTTCCTTTAAATCTAGTTGGTAACTCCCCTCATTAAAAGCCAGTTGCAGATTTCCTTTAAGGCAATAGTGGAATTGCAAAAAACTACGATCTACATGATGTAAAAAGGAGGTTTGATCAGCACGGTCATTTTTTAATCTAATAATGTGAAATCCATCTTCTATAATTGTAATTTCAGCAGCACCTTTAGCGATATTTTCCATAAGCATTCTTATTTAAAACGACTCTAAATAGCGCCTGTTTTGCTTTCGCGAAAGCGATACAAACACCACTAATAGTCGATTCTACAGTTTAATATTGCAAATGTAACTCATAGCGACGAAAAAGGAACCTGTAGCGTTATTTTTAAACTAAAAGCTCCACTAATTTTGCCGACTACTACTAAAAGTAATTTATGGCCGCGGCAGCAGCAATTTATCATACATTTTACGCAATAGGAATCAGCTACCGAAAGGCAGATGCTGAGATGCGTGGTTCCTTCTCCTTAAGCGCAGATGCGATTGATAACTTGTTAGCACAAGCCAAAGCAGAAGGCATTCCATCGCTTGCTGTAATTTCTACATGCAACCGCACAGAGTTGTATGGTTTTGCGCAGCACCCATTTCAGTTGATGACATTATTGTGTGCGCATTCTAATGGAACGGTAGAGGAATTTGAAAAGGTCGCTTATGTTCATAAAAATGAAAAGGCAAACGATCACCTTTTTAATGTAGGCACTGGATTGGACAGTCAGATCTTAGGAGATTTTGAAATTATAGGGCAATTGAAATTGGCTTTTAAGAAATCAAAAGCGCAACAATTGATCAATCCTTATATGGAGCGATTGATTAATGCGGTGATTCAAGCCAGTAAACGGATCAAAACAGAGACTGATTTAAGCAGTGGTGCGACTTCAGTGAGTTTTGCAAGTGTACAATACATCTTAGAAAATTTTGAAAGAAATTCGAGTCAGCGCATCACCTTGTTTGGAACGGGTAAAATAGGCCGTAATACTTGTGAAAACTTGATCAAGCATACCGATAATAAAGAAATTACGTTAATCAATCGCACCAAGAATAAGGCAGAGCTTATTGCTGGTAAATTTGATCTTGTAGTAAAAGATTATGCACAACTAGAAGAACAAATCGCTCAAAGTGATATTCTAATTGTGGCAACAGGAGCACAAAACCCTACGGTTTCTAAAGACTTGATCTGTACGAACAAACCTTTATTAATTTTGGATCTCTCTATTCCTAAGAATGTAAAAGAAGACGTTAGGGAACTTGATAATGTTACCCTTGTGCATCTGGACGAACTTTCAAAAGTAACCAACCGCACAATCGGTAACAGGGAGAATTTTATTCCACAGGCGCATGCGATCATTTCTGAAATTCATACAGAATTTAAGCTTTGGCAGGAATCACGACGTTTTGCACCTACAATGAATGCCTTAAAGACAAAGCTCGCTACACTTAAAGCGGCAGAGATTAAAAGTCATCGCACTAAAATTATAGATTTTAATCAAGAGCAAGCCGACTTTATAGCTGAGCGTATCATACAAAAAATTGCGGGTCATTTTGCAAATCACCTCCGTGACGAAGAAGAAAATACCGAAGAAGCAATAGAGTTATTAAACAAAATTTTCAAGCTAGAACGGGTCATTTGACCATTATCGCAACTCTTTAATAAGGTGCATAATTCTTCAATACCCAGAATTTTCAAAAGTTATTTTTAAAAAAGGAAGGATTATTATGCTTTCGTTAATCTAGCGTCACCAATTTGTTAAAGGCTTTTGGCGTTGGGGGAATTAGTTCTAAGTTGGCTAATAAATCCCAGAGGGTAGTTTAAATCTTTGCTAAGTAACATAGCTCAGTGCCTATTACTTCCCATTATCTTTGTTCTTACAAGTTCTTGGATAAAATGGTATAATGATAAGAGAATCATTAATAACCAGATTTTTTAACAATTGTAAATTTATGTCTAGAATTATAAAAATAGGAACCAGAGATAGTGAGTTAGCGATGTGGCAAGCAAAAACCGTGCAAGCTCAGTTGGAAGCATTAGGGCATCAAACGGTCTTGCATCCTGTAAAATCTCAAGGCGATCTTAATCTTACAGAGCCATTATATGAAATGGGCATTACTGGTATTTTTACCAAAACACTGGACGTGGCTTTGATAAAAGGAGAAATTGATATAGCAGTTCATAGTCTTAAAGACGTTCCTACACAGTTGCCTAAAGGAATGGTGCAGGCTGCAGTTATGGAGCGGGCTTCTTTTAAGGATATTTTAGTCTACAAAAAAGGCTTTCATCCTGATGAGGATATGACCATTGCTACGGGAAGTTTGCGTCGCAAGTCGCAGTGGTTGAATATGTATAGTCATCACAAAGTGGTGGATCTACGAGGTAATGTAAACACAAGATTGTCAAAATTACATAGCAATAAAGACTGGAGCGCAGCAATTTTTGCAAAAGCTGGATTAGACCGTATAGGTTTGCTATCTCAATTGCGGGGCAATTATGGTTTTGAATATACCGATCTAGATAGCTTTATTTCAGCACCAGCTCAAGGTGCTATGATGATTGCTGCTATGAAAGAAAATAAAGACGTACTTCAAGCAGTCTCTGCATTAAACCACCAGCAAACAGCCATTTGTGTGGATATGGAACGCGCCTTTCTTCGCGAGCTGGAAGGAGGATGTACAGCCCCTATAGGAGGCATTGCTACAATTCATAATGGTCAGCTGTCTTTTAAAGGAACCTTGTTGAGTCTCGATGGAAAGCAACGCATCGACGTGAATGATTCCATGCCATGGTTTGATCATATAGAAATGGAAGAATGTCTCGCTTTCGCGAAAGCGCAATCACAAAAAATTCTCTCTCAAGGAGGAGGATTACTAATGGCCGAGATCAAGCAGTCTTTAAAATAGCAAGAGCTTCTGATAAAATTCCTATTCATAGGGGTCAAGAACTTATGATATTTCTGAGAACAATTCCTTACCTTTAAATTTCAAAAGCTATTCAAATGTCTATTCAAGCACCTTTCAATCTTAATAAATGGATAGAAGATCATCGAGATCTTTTAAAACCTCCTGTTGGTAATAAAAATTTGTATAAAGATGCAGGAGACTTCATCGTTATGATTGTTGCTGGTCCTAATGCTCGTAAAGATTATCATTACAATGAAACGGAAGAACTGTTCTATCAATTAGAAGGAGAGATCGAAGTACATATTCAAGAAGACGGGAAAAAGCGAACGATGAAATTAGGTCCAGGGGACCTGTATTTACATCCTTCCAAAGTTCCGCATTCTCCTGTAAGACATGAAAACTCTATTGGTCTTGTTATTGAGCGCAAACGATTAGATTCTGGAGCTATGGACGGTTTGTTGTGGTATTGTGACAACTGTAACCACAAGCTTCACGAGACCTTTTTTGTTTTAGAAGATATAGAGAAAGATTTTTTACCGAGGTTTAAGGAATATTACAGTTCTCAAGAAATGAGAACTTGTGATCAATGTGGTACTATTATGGAAACCGACCAAAGGTTTACGGAGTAAGACACCTATTAAAAAACAAAACCCCAAGTCAAAGCTTGGGGTTTCTTATTCTTAAAACGCAAATTCTCAGGTTACATTTTTGGAAGTAGTACCGTATCAATTACATGAATCACTCCATTAGATTGGTTTAAATCTGCAGCAGTCACTGTTGCGCTGTTTCCATTTACATCAGTTACTATTACATTTCCATCTTCTAAAGATAAGATAAGCGCTCCTCCTGCTACAGTAGCTACAGTTGCTTTTCCATAATTCTTATTGATAAGTCCTATAACATCTTCTGCATTAAATTTTCCAGCAACTACGTGGTACGTAAGCACTCCTGCAAGAGCCGCTTTATTTTCTGGTTGTAATAATGTTGCTACAGTTCCTTCTGGTAATGCATCAAAAGCAGCGTTAGTAGGAGCAAATACCGTAAATGGTCCTTCACCAGTTAAAACACCTACTAAATCTGCAGCTTTTACAGCAGCAACTAGAGTGGTGTGATCTTCTGAGGCTACAGCAGCTTCTACAATGTTAGTGGTTTGTGCAGTAGCAATAGATCCTGTAAAGAAAACCATTGCAATTAGAGCAACGCTCATAAAATTTAAATTTTTCATAATTTGAAATCTTGTTAATTAGTTAGTGATTTATATCTAGCACCTTAGTGCACCAAGCTTCATAGAACTAACCGCGTTTAACTTCGTATTAACGATAAAGAGCTTTTTTTAAGGGAAATTGGGAATTTTGCTGTAAGTGGTTCTTTTAAAAAAATAGGTTCAGGTCCATTTGATTTAGGAAAACACTTTTGATTTCTATAAGGTAAAAAGGTTTTTTATACGGTACATAAGAAAAGAAGAAGGGGTGCAAAAGAGTATTACTTCAATAAAACACCTTCTTGATCCATGACGGGTAAGGTTTTCAACGATTCTTCAGAAATACTAAATGCTGCAGCCGTGTATACGTGGTCGTATAATATAGGGCCTATAAAATAGGTAAGGACAAATTCGTTCTCAAAAGCAAACACTTCTTCCATAATCAGCTCTACTTTTATGGCTGATTTTGCAGCTACTAATTTAAAAGCATGCCTAAAGGTAGAGGTCTTGCGACCATCTTTATGCTTGCCGCGACTCATAATCATTACTGATTCTAGCGGGTCAAGGCTGTCATTGATTAAATATACCAACCAATCATGAGAAGTGAAGTCCTTATTCCATTCCTTAACAATGGCAATATAAACGTCTTTTACTACAGGTATACTAATGTCTTTTTTCATGGGTTCAATCTTTCTTGAATGATTTCAATGAGCGCTTCTGTTTCTGTAATTTGATGTATTTCTTCAGTGCTTAAAAATATATCCATACCAGAATTGGTACCAAAACCATCATTGTAATCCTGTACCTGGTCGCTCACACTTAATATGATGGGATAACTGTAGTTAGGCAACCACTTCGACCAGTAGTGTTTTTCAAACTCATTTCTATGCAGGAATTCTAATTTTAGGAGCGGGTGGGTAGTTGTTAGGCTTTCGCGAAAGCGTACCCATAATTTATTTGCTTTAAACACACCAAAAGTAAGCTCACATAATTGACAAGCGTAAGTGTCTGGGCGGATTATTTTATGGGCACTATCTAGAATCGCATTTAGCGTTCCCGAGTTGGCATTGTAAACAATAATGAGTTTAGAAATCATCTTACCAATTTAATTTTAAAAGGTCATTTAAATGAATCGAATCTCTTTTTGACTTGTGCAATTGAGAAAAAACCAATTCAGTTACGCCACTTTGATGGGAAATAAAAAGTTAAAGTGCGTTAGAGAATTGCTTTAAAAAGCGCACGTCATTTTCAAAAAACATGCGAATGTCGCCTATTTGATATAACAACATTGCGATACGTTCTACACCCATACCAAATGCAAAACCGCTGTATTCTTCAGGGTCTATACCGCAATTAGTCATTACGGCAGGATCTACCATGCCGCAGCCACCTATTTCGAGCCAGCCAGTTCCTTTAGTAATTCTGTAGTCTGTTTCTGTTTTTAGGCCCCAATAAATATCAATTTCTGCACTAGGTTCTGTAAAAGGAAAATAGGAAGGTCGCAAGCGTATTTTAGATTTACCAAACATCTCTTGAGTGAAATATAACAACGTCTGCTTCATGTCTGCAAAGCTCACCTCTTTATCAATGTAAAGGCCTTCTACTTGATGAAAAATACAGTGTGCTCGAGCACTTATCGCTTCATTACGAAAAACGCGGCCAGGAGAAATAGTTCTAATAGGCGGTTTGTTCTCTTCCATATAGCGCACTTGTACACTGGACGTATGGGTTCTTAACAGCACGTCTGGATCTGTTTGTATAAAGAAGGTGTCTTGCATGTCGCGCGCTGGGTGGTGCGCAGGCAAGTTGAGCGCTGTAAAATTATGCCAGTCGTCTTCGATCTCTGGACCTTCACTGACATTAAATCCTATACGAGAGAATACCTCTATGATCTGGTTTTTCACAATAGAAATGGGGTGTCTCGCACCTATTTCCATAGGGTAACCCGTACGCGTAAGGTCACCATAAATCCCAGCTTCTTCTTCTTGAGATGCTACACTTTCTTTAAGAGAATTTATTTTTTCTTTAGCAAGTTCCTTAAGCTCATTAATAGCCTGACCGAAGGCTTTCTTTTGTTCATTAGGAACTTCTTTAAAGGCATCAAAAAAGTCTTTTAACAAGCCTTTCTTACCCAAATATTGTATTCTGAAAGCCTCAATAGCCTCTTTAGAATCGGCTTTGAAGGCTTGTACGTTATCAATATGTTCTTTTACTTTTTCCAGCATGGTCTCCCGTTATAAGGGAGCAAATTTAATCATTTTTAAGGTTCTTTCTAATCATATGTCGTTCTGAATTATCGTTGTTCAGCAGGTACCTCGTTAAGAAAAACACAGTAAAACTACCAAAGCTATGGCATAGCCAAGGAGTTCTTGTATACAAAAATTTGATTTTAAACTTTTATCCATCCTTTTTCAAGGAACCTCTTTCACTAACTGGAAATGGTGTAAAAATCAATTATATAGTAGCCTTGTGCTTAGGCTAGTGAGCCTGCAAAAACTAAGAAAGGAAGCAGTTGCTATACCACCGTCTAAGTAGCGGAGGGTTATAGGAATGGTAGACAACCTTTCTAATGGCATGAACTAATAGGTTTTTTACTGGGTGTATATAGAGAGCTGAAAATGATATAAAGCGGGCAAGTAAGGAATTAGTGAATAATTCTTAAAATTCTTAATAACTAGTTGGTCAAGGTGGCTGATCGTTTTATTTTAATTTTTATGTTTGTATTATGCAAATGCCTTTTTACATATCCGATTTATTGTACCGACAGGAATGTGTCGTTATTCCAGACTTTGGGGCATTTATCTCGCGCCGTGTTCCTGCTCAGCATTTTGCAAGTAGTCATACCATATACCCACCTAAAAAGGGGTTGAGTTTTAATGCTCAAATCACACAAAATGATGGATTATTAGCTAATTATGTAGCTAGTGCCTCACATCTTTCTTATGAAGAAGCCGTTCAAGAAATACGCAATTATGTGCGATTTCTAGATCAGGAAATAGATGATAACGGCTCTGTTACCATTCATAAGGTAGGTAGATTTTCCCGTAATGAAGAAAAGGCATTGCAGTTTACCCCGATGTACTTGGTTAATTATTTACCAGAGGCTTTTGGTCTTTCTTCTCATGAAACTTATGCGATAGATCGCATTCCAGTTGTTCCAGAGGTAGCCTCCAACAAAGAATTGAGTGAAGAGCTTCCTGTTGTGTTAGAAACACAACATGCTACTTCTGGTTCTTGGGTGCGTTATGCTGCGGTAGGTGCAATTCTTTTGGGACTGAGTTACGCAGGTTTTACCGGCTATGTAGTGCAAGTAGAAAAAGATGCCGTAGTTGTAGATCAAATGGCAGAAGAGTTAGTAGATGCTAAAATAGAACGTGCTAGTTTTCTTATCAGTGATCCCCTACCTAAAATTAATATAAGTGTAGCGCCTTTAGAAAGAAACTACCATGTAGTTGCTGGTGCTTTTAGAATTTCTGAAAACGCAGATAAACGCGTCGCTCAATTAAAGCGTAAAGGTTTTGATGCAAAACGCATAGGAGTGAATAAGTATGGTCTTCACAATGTTGCTTTTTCCAGTTTTGTAGAACGTAATGATGCGATTAACGAGCTCAATAAAGTAAGAGCACTAGGTTTTGATAAAGCTTGGTTGTTTACAGGAAAACTGCCTAAATAAAATAGCCCATGTTACTATGATGAACTACCTCCTGCTTCTTCAAGGAGGTCAATTGTAGCTCACCACATTTCGACTTATAGAATAAGATAGTGGGTGCATACAGTCCTTATTTTTAAACAAAAGGATACTGCCAGGCTTCTTGATATGGAAGAAGAGATCGCAACAGAGCCAAAAGGGTACTAAGTGGTTTGAAACAGTTTTTGGAAACAGCTTTATTTCTTACAGTCACAATGACAATACAGCTTCTATTTGGGGGAGCTTGTACAAAGTTATGAGCTTTAATGATGCTTAAAAGACGCCTCTTACTTATACAAATAGTGTTTATTTGATTATTAGAGAATAATTGGAGCGAGTCAATAATAACAGATAAGTAAGTTCTTAGTAACAAATTAATAACCAAAGAAATAGAATAGTCTATTTTTACAAGAGTAAATTAACCAATTATGGGATTACTTGTTATCTATGTAGTCATTTCAATATTCTTTTCTTTTTTATGTTCCATTTTGGAGGCGGTTCTTTTGAGCGTTACTTCGACTTTTATAAAAGTTAAGGAACAAGAAGGGGCTTCTTATATAGGTTCTCTTAAGTTATTAAAAGAGGATGTAGATAAGCCATTGATTGCTATTCTCACCTTGAATACCTTAGCGCATACGGTAGGGGCTATTTTGGTAGGGGTACAAGCGGAAAATATGGTAAGGAGTAGTGGCTATAACAGCAGTTATTTGGGCATTCCTTTCGTGGGAATTGTCTCTGGTATCATGACCTTTTTAATTCTTGTAGTGTCGGAAATTATTCCGAAAACTATAGGCGCTACCTACTGGAAAAGCCTAGCTGGGTTTACCACTGGCGCGTTGAATTTGATGATTTTTCCTTTAAAGTGGTTAGGTATCCTGTGGGTTTTACAGTTAACTACCAAAGCTATAGGGAAAAGTGCTCACATGAATGCGATGACTCGTGAGGATTTTGTGGCAATAACAGAAACTGCTGAGCAGGAAGGGGTTGTGGCACCTAGCGAGGGCCAGTATATTAAAAGTTTGATGAACTTTAATAAGATTGAGGTTAAGGATATTATGACACCTCGATCGGTCATGTTTATGGCTCCTCAAAGCATGAAGATTAAAGTGTTTTTTGAGCAAAATCAAGATTTGAGATTCTCTCGTATTCCTGTTTATGGGGCAAATCGGGATGATATTAAAGGTTATGTCCTTAAAGATCACATCCTAGCAGACATCATTTATGATAAGCCAGCAGATACTTTAGAAGATTTAAGTAGAGAAATAGCTATGGTTCCTGCAAACTTACCCATACCTAAATTATTTGAAACCATGATTGCTACTAAAGAACACATGGCCCTTGTTGTTGATGATTACGGAAGTGTTCAAGGGCTGGCGACTATGGAAGATATTATTGAAACCATGTTGGGTCTTGAAATTATGGACGAAAGTGATAACGTTGAAGACATGCAGCTGCTGGCTCGCAAGAATTGGGAAAATCGAAGTCAACGTTTTATAAAATAATCAATTCTTTAGAGCCAATTTATCAATGATATATTATTACCTCACCATTGCCTTACAAGTATATTGCTGTTATGACGCTTATAAAAACAAAAGAGAGGTCTATTGGTATGCTATTGTTTTATTTCTACCAGTAATTGGTGCGTTGATCTATTTATTTATGAATGTTTTTATCACTAAAGATGCTCAAGAAATAAGCAATGAAATCACCACAGCGATCAATCCTTCTAAAAGGATCAAGGAGCTCATTGAAAAGGTCGAATTTTCAGATACTTTTGCAAGTAGGGTTGCACTTGCTGACGCCTATTTTAAAAGTACAGAGTACCAAGAAGCTCTTTTGAACTATCAAACAGTTCTAGACGGCCCTCACAAAAATGATGTGTATGTCCAAGAACAACTGGTCGTGACATATTACTTTTTAAATAATTATGAGAAGGTTGTGGCAGCAGCAACGTCTCTTAAAGCCAATTCAGAATTCAAAGCCTCTAAAATTTTATTTTATTTAGGGTTGTCTTACAAAGCATTGGGTAAATTTAATAATGCAGAGAAGAGCTTTAAGGCTCTTGATGTGCGTTATTCCAATTATCAAGAGCGATTGGTATTTGCCCAATTTTTATTAGAAAGGGAAAAGCCAAAAGAAGCAAAAGAGTTGATAGAAGCATTGCTTTCTGAGTTCAATTACATGAGTAGTCCAAACAAGAAATTGCACAAGACTACTTTTGCAGAAGTGAAAAAATTGAGTGATGCTATTGTATTGAATCACAAATAAAGGCTGTTTTTTAAGTCTTTATAAGTAGCGACATGAATTAAGGTGGCGTTTTTTAAAATAAAACTTGCCTCTCTCATTTTGAGAACCCTATCATAGTAATGATTACTCATAACTATGCCATTAAACCGTTTTACTCGGGTGATAACTTGTTTGATAAGTTTTATTTGAACACGCAGCTCCTATTTTTTACTTCTTTAAAGACTTTAAAATCTCCTGATAGCTTTTTGTATTCTCGGGATGGGCTTCTAAATATTCAAATACTTGTGAGATCACATTTTTGGAAGCGCCCAATTCTTGAAAAATTTTAATATCCTCATTCCAGTTTTTTAAATTTCCTGTACGAGTAGCAAGGGTTTCTGATAATAAGGTAATGTTCTTTATTTTTAAAAAACCACTAGTCGCTTTTATTTTTTCTATTTGAGTAACTAGATCTTCAAAGCTCAGTTGCTCGAGTTCTTTTTCTTTGGTCATCTTGCGCAACATGGCTGACATGGATTCCATACGGCCAAAAAATTTCACATCAAAATCGTCTAGACCACATTCTTTCAACCTCTCGATTTCTTTCTTTAAGGAAGATTCATCTTGAAAACTTCCATCTATTAGAAAATCTAATTTCTTATCTAATAAGCTGCTGCAATCATCACTTAATGTGGTTGCTGCGCTAATCACATGTTCTTGTGCGGGACTTAAAAAACCAAGACTTATAAACAGTAATAAAAGAGCTAATCTTAATTTCATAGTATAGTAACGGAGCTTATGCAAAGTTCGCATAATTACAATGAAAGAAAGACCTAAAAGAGATTTTTTTCTCAAACAGGCCATTTATAAAAGGCTATGCAGCTCATGGATATTACTCTGCCATGGCATGATCGTTTACAACAACTTGATCTAAGGCTTGAGAAACATCCCATATTAAATCTTCATAATTTTCGACACCTATGGATAATCTTACTAACGCATCTGTTACTCCTATATTTTCTAAGTGTTGCTCGTCAACGCCGGCATGTGTCATGCTTTTAGGATGTTCCGCAAGGCTTTCTGTACCGCCCAGACTCACTGCAAGTTTTACGAGCCTTAAAGAATTGAGAAATTTAAAAGCTTCCTTTTCACCACCTTTAATATAAAAACTAACCATGGCTCCTGGACCAGAGCATTGCTGTTTATAAATTTCGTAATTGCGAGTCCCCTCTTGGATAAGTCCTAAGTATTTAATTTGAGCTACTTTCTTGTGGTCTTTTAAGAAATTGGCTACCTGAATAGCATTAGCTTGCATAGCCTCCATTCTAATTTTCAAAGTTTCTAGACTACGTAACAACATCCAGCCAGTGTGGGGTGAGGCCATGTTTCCTAGAAAGGTACGCAGTGTTTTCACACGCACCATCAACTCGGCACTTCCCAAAACTGCTCCAGCAATCAAATCACTATGGCCTCCTATATATTTAGTAGCGCTATACATCACCAAATCAGCGCCGTGTTTTAAAGGATGCTGCCATAAGGGGCCCATGTAGGTATTGTCCACAGCAACACTTACTTTTTCTTCTGTTTTAAATCGATCTACCACGCGACGCACCATTTCTATATCAATAAGTGAATTGGTAGGATTTGCAGGGGTTTCTAGGTGAACATGAGTTAACCGGTCTGCTTGACCTGAATTTGCAATAGTATCATATAATTCATCTTCTGTCATTTCTGAGGTAAACCCTAACGTATGAACGCCTATTTTAGGTAGGAAATGATTGATAAAATGATCGGTACCCCCGTAAGTAGGAGAGCTAAATAACAATAAGTCTCCAGGCTTTAAAAATTCTAAAAGAACCGTAGAAATAGCACTCATTCCGCTTGAAAATACGGCGCAATCATCTGCTTGATCCCAAAGACGCAGTCTATTTTCTAGTACTTCTAAATCTGGATTGTTAATACGACTGTAAATCAATCCCATTTCTTCACCAGGAAGTTGCTCTCTTTTACCGTACGCCAACTCAAAAAAGGCTTTTCCTTCTTCTGCGCTTTTAAATACAAACGTAGAGGTTAAAAAAATTGGGCATTTTATAGCGCCCTCAGATAATTCTGGTTTATAACCATAAGACATCATTAGACTTTCTGGTTTCATAGATCGATTGCTCATGTTTTGGGTCTTTTGAAGGTGCAAGTTAATTTTTTTTGATACTTCAAACGATTTCGAAGGCTATTTTTATCAACACCTATTTGATAAATGGTTACAAATGCTGATCGCGATAGGTTTAATTTTTACTAACTTTATTTTCTTCTTCTTAAAACCTTGCGTGATGACTTATTCTAATCGACCTAAAATATGGTTCTGGGCTGTTGTGATTATTTTTTTATTATGGAATCTTATAGGATTAGGCTTTCTAACTGCAGAAATACTCGCCCCAGAAGTGGTAACTGATCTTATGAATGAAGAACAGTTAGAACTTTATAATAATAGACCTTCTTGGTATCTTTTTAATTATGGGATAGCAGTATTAACGGGGCTTTTTGCTACTGTAGCCCTACTGTTTAAGCGTAAAATGGCTGTTTTACTTTCATTGATCTCTTTACTATGTATTTTTATTTCTACGGGATATTACATCAGTATTGGAGCCTGGAACATAATGAGTGAGCCAGATCGATTTTTATTTATAACAATTCCTTTATTGGGATTGTTATTATGGGTTTTTGCTCGCAACGTGCGCTTTAAAGGCTGGCTGTCGTAAAAATAAGGTCACTAAAAAGCAAGTTGCTTTTCAAAGGAAACGTTTTAGTTAAAAATAGATCTAGCGACTCTAAAGGTATTGGCATGAGCTTCAATGATGGTCTTAATTTCTGGAGAATAGCCTCCGCCCATACTGCATTGAACAGGTATGAAGGAGTTGTTTTTTGATCTCGCTTTCGCGAAAGCGGACAAGGCAAAAAGATCGCGTTCTTTACAGCCGTTAAGAGTCATACTCAGCTTGCCTAGCTTGTCACTCTCCAAAACGTCCACACCACACAAATAGAAAATAAAGTCTGGTTGTTCTTGGGCGATCAAATCAGGCAGCGTGTTTTGGAGTAGGCTGAGGTAATCCTCATCTCCTGAACCGTCAGGAACAGCTATATCTAGATCTGAAAGTTCCTTTTTAAACGGATAATTACCAGCGCCGTGCATAGAAAAGGTAAAAACACTATCGTCATTTTGGAAAATTTCAGCAGTTCCATTCCCTTGATGTACGTCTAGATCTACTATCAGAATCTTTTCAGCAAGCCCCTGATGTTGCAAGTACCTCGCTGCAATAGCTTGATCGTTCAACAAACAAAAGGCCTCTCCATGGTCGGTATAAGCATGATGAGTGCCTCCTGCAATATTCATAGCGACACGGTACTCGTAAGCTTTTAGACAGCCTTCAATAGTTCCTTGTGCAATGCGCAGTTCGCGTGCTACCAATTGTTCACTTAAAGGGAAGCCCAGCTTTCTAGCGGCTCGTTTATCCAAGGAAATATCTTTCAATTCTTGAAGGTATGAGGCGGTATGTACTCTTAAAACATCTTGGTCATCACATGGTTTACTGGGTTCAAAAAAGTCGGTTGCAATGGCAGTACCTTCATGCAGTAATTGTTGCGGTAGTAATTCATATTTGAGCATCGGGAAGCGGTGACCGTCTGGCAAGGGGTGCTGATAGATAGGATGGAAGGCAATGGGAAACAATAGGCTTGTGGTTTATAATAAAAAGGTAAAAATCAGCTCTCAAAAATAAGTCTTTGAAAGTTTGATCCAATTGCAAGAGAAGGAAATTTATCTGGAGTCCAAGGAGTGACGTTACTTTCTGTCCACTATCTTTGTCATTAAAACGGAATAATGAAAAAGACCTTATACTTCATCGCAATTGTTTTATTCACTTTAACAGCTTGTAAAAACGTCCCGACTCCAGAAGAAGCTG
The DNA here is from genome assembly GCF_018401815.1 of Nonlabens sp. Taxonomy (GTDB): domain Bacteria; phylum Bacteroidota; class Bacteroidia; order Flavobacteriales; family Flavobacteriaceae; genus Nonlabens. Next base: position 675,367 of record NZ_JAGYKG010000001.1, on the reverse strand, counting down.
CTATACAAGCACAAATGGAATCCTATAATTTACTCAAGGCAGAGGCGATGAACGTCCACGACGAAATCATGCCTAAAATGGGAGTATTAATGGAGTTAAAAGGAGAGTTAGTCGTTAATGAACATGCTAATGAGTTATCAGAAGTAGCGGTTGCTTCAGAAAACCTAAAGGCCTCACATGATGCTATGATGTCATGGATGCAAGATTATTCTGAAAAGTTTCCCTACGGAGAACCAACTCCAGATACTCAAGAGGCTTTAGATGAAAAACTACCTATTTTAGAACAAGAAGTAAAAGAAATCGTTCAACTTAAAGAAAGAACCATGCTCGCTATTGAAAAAGCGCGAGAGTTGTTGAAGAAGTAATCAGTTTAAACGCAAATAGGTCTGTGTTGCTTCTTGTTTATATCAAGGTCATTGTTTCTACCTGAATGTTGTAGATGTTATCCGGTCATTTATGGTGCTCATGAACTGTTAGGGCTTTAAATTTCACTTTAGCTTTCACAAGCTCATACTAATTAACGCATCGCTTGAAGGGAAAAAAGTATCTTTGTGACCATCTAAAAACTTTTATGTTAGAATTAGAAAATCACGAATACGAAAAAGCAATTCTTGTAGGTGTTATCACACAACAACAAAACGAGGAAAAGCTTAATGAATATATGGATGAGTTGGAGTTTCTAGCTTATACCGCTGGTGCAAGCGTTAGCAAACGTTTCCATCAAAAAATGCAAAAACCCAATCCTAAAACCTTTATAGGAAAAGGTAAAATGGAAGAAGTTGCTGCATATGTGCGAGCAAACAACATAGGAACCATCATTTTTGATGACGAGCTTTCTCCTGCACAGCAAAAGAACATTGAAAAAATACTCGAGGCAAAAATTATCGATAGAACCTATTTGATTCTTGACATTTTTGCCCAACGAGCGCAAACCAGTTATGCAAGAACTCAAGTAGAACTGGCTCAATACGAGTATTTATTACCTCGATTAGTAGGTTTGTGGACTCACTTGGAGCGACAAAAAGGGGGGATAGGGATGCGTGGTCCTGGAGAAACGGAAATTGAGACCGATAGGCGTATCGTGCGCGACCGCATCACTTTACTCAAGAAAAAACTACTCACCATAGACAAGCAAATGTCGACTCAAAGGGGTAACAGGGGACAACTAGTGCGTGTTTCATTAGTAGGTTACACCAATGTTGGGAAGAGCACGTTAATGAATGTGGTTTCTAAAAGTGAGGTATTTGCTGAGAACAAACTCTTTGCGACCTTAGACACTACCGTTAGAAAAGTGGTCATAGGCAATTTGCCTTTCTTGTTAACAGATACGGTAGGGTTTATTAGAAAATTACCTACCCAATTGGTAGAGTCTTTTAAGTCTACACTTGACGAGGTGAGGGAGTCTGACCTGTTGCTTCATATCGTTGATATATCTCATGAGTCTTTTGAAGATCACATTGCTTCAGTAAATCGGATTTTAGGAGAGATAGGCGCTATAGATAAACCTACCATAATGGTTTTTAATAAGATTGATGCGTATCAAGCTCAAGATTATGACGAGACCGATTTAATGGAAGAACGCACTTCTGCTCATTATTCTTTAGAGGAGTGGCGCGATACTTGGATGGCAAAATTAGGAGAAAACGTTATTTTTATTTCTGCTACAGAAAAAGAGAATATGGAAGATTTTAAAAAGAAAGTTTATGACAAGGTACGTGAGATTCACATTGAACGTTTTCCTTATAACTCTTTTTTATATCCTGATTACGTAGAAGAAGAGGAATAAGATTCCTTTAGCCATCATAAGTAGTACAAAAGCAAAGCCAAACTTCTAGTTTGGCTTTGCTTTTGTAAGTATATCTAATAACGAGCTTAATCCCATTTCAACTGCATTCTTTTGATGCGATCGGCTAGTTGTTCACTACTCAGCTTTTCTCTTAAGCGGTCGGTAATAATAGGGAAAGAGAAAGGCGTAGGTCGCTCACAAGCTTTCCAGACGATAGTTTGATTTTCTATACGTTCAAAGGCTTCTCGCAATCGGTATTCTTCTATTTCCTGCTCATAGGTTTCTGTATAGGCTTGACGGAAGAGTAAATTATCTGGTTCATGATCTCTAAAGACTTCAAAAAGCAATTGGCTGCTGCTTTGCAGGTGTTTTACTTTTACAGCCTTATTGGGATAACCAGTAAAAACAAGTCCTGCAATCACGGCGATGTCTCTAAATTTTCTTTTGGCAAGTTCGGTAGCATTCACACTGGCTTCTAAATCTTCCAGGATCATTTCTGATGTGATTAAATTATTATCCAGCACGTTGTGCATATCAAATTCTTGATCGCTTAAAATTTCAAATCCGTAATCATTATACGCAAGTGAAAAGCTTATAGGCTGTAGCAAACTGATGCGATAAGCGATCAATCCTGCCATTGCCATATGAACCAGTCTGCCCTCAAAAGGATAAAAAACAGCATGGTATCCTTCTCTGGTTTTAAAGGTTTCAATAAGAAATTCATGCTTTTGAGGCACCGTGCTTTCTTCTTGCTGTCTTGCGATAATGTCATTTAAAGCCTTGACTTCTGGAGTGCGTTGGCTTCCGGTTTGGAAATTTTGCATCTCCTCTCTTAATAGCTCCCCTAGTTGGGAGCTCAATGGCATGCGACTTCCCATCCAGTTGGTTACTTTGCCTTTTTTTCTAGTAGAATTGCGTACTTGTGCCACCATCCCTTTGAATCGTATGAATTCTAAGGTGCGACCAGCAAAAACAAATACCTCTCCACGGGATAGCTGGCTTATAAAGTACTCTTCAATAGAGCCTATGTAACCGCCAGTGAGGTATTTTACAGTAATATCAGTTCCGGTGACTATGGTTCCCATTTGCAATCGGTGTCTCATAGCGATACCGCGATCGTCTATAAAGTACCTGCCGTCTTCATCTATAGAAACCTTTTTATACTCGTCATAAGAAGCTAAAGAAGAACTTCCATAAACGATAAATTTTAAACACCATTCAAATTCTTCATAAGTCAACTCTTGATAACAAAAAGTTCCTTTCACCTCGGGGTAAATTTCTATGGGATCAAAACCGCCAGAAACCGCTAGGGTACACAAATATTGAATCAGTACGTCATAGCAGTTCAAATAGGGCAAACGATCTTCTACGGCTTGCGTGGTCACTGCTTTTTGTAATGCGCTGGCTTCTATTAACTCTAGGGCATGAGTTGGTAAAAAGTAGATCACAGAAGTTTCTCCAGGCTGGTGTCCAGATCTTCCAGCGCGTTGTAAAAATCGAGCAACACCTTTGGGGCCACCTATTTGTATAATGGTTTCTACAGGCGCAAAGTCTACTCCTAAATCTAGCGAGGAGGTACAAATACAAGCTTTTAAGGATTCATTTCTGATTGCATTTTCTACCCAAATACGCGTTTCTTTATTGATAGAGCCGTGGTGCATCGCTACTTCTCCGGCAAATTCAGGATGGCTGTGCATTAGCGCTTGAAACCAAAGTTCACACTGTGCTCTTGTATTGGTAAAAATAAGTGTAGACCTGCTTTTATGGATGATCTTGACAACATCCTCCAGTAAATGCAAACCCAGGTGACCACGCCATGGAAATTTATCCATGGTTTCTGGTATGATGGATCGCACTTGTATCTTTTTTTTCAGATTTGATTTGATGAGTACGCTTTCGCGAAAGCGAGAAGAATCTACCCCTAATAACACCTGTCTGGCTTGCTCGAGATTACCGATGGTGGCACTGATTCCCCAAATACGTAGGTTGTTATTGATACCAGCAAGACGCGAAAGTCCCAATTCCATTTGGACGCCACGTTTGGTACCTAAGAGTTCATGCCATTCATCAACAATAATAGCATTACAATCTTTAAGGAGATGGGCGTGATCCTTCGTGGCGAGGAGTAAGTGTAAACTTTCTGGTGTGGTGATTAACAAGTCGGGTAGGGACTTTTTTTGAGCGGCTCTTTCTTTTGTGGAGGTATCTCCAGAGCGTATTCCTACGGTAAATGGCAATCCGATTCCATCTACAAATTTTTGGGATGTTTGCGCAATTTCTTGCGAAAGCGACCTTAACGGAGTGATCCAGATCGCTTTTAAGCCTTTATTATTTTTGGTCTTGTAATCTGGATTTGATTTGATGTAGTTCAAAACGATAGCTACCCATAGCGCATAGGTTTTACCACTTCCAGTGGGTGCGTTGAGCAATCCGTTTTTTCCAGAGATAAAGGCATCCCAAGTTTGTTTTTGGAATGGGAAAGCCGTCCAGCCTTGTTGCTGGAAGTAGTCTTCGGCTATATGAAACAGTTCTTTTTTAGTCATGCACCAATTTCCGCGCAGGGGGAAATCTTTTAGTTAATTTCTCTTTTCTCTTTTCTCTCTCCACCGCCTTTTGAGCTGTTCTGCCCACAATTCTTTCCAACGGAAACAGGGTCGTAAAAGAAACTTTAATAGTTGCCATTTTGAACAAGACCCGACTCTTTTGAGTTCGTCTGCCTGTTTTCGTTCCCCAACCCTAAAGGGTGCGAAAACTACAAACTAATAAATGAACTGTAAGAATACATCATAAAACCGCCGACTTGTGTTAGCAAACTTTTAAATTTGGTTTTTAAAGAAATCACATGTCAGAAAAGCTTAGCGTTTTACAGGATAAACTAGAAGATAGACATCATGTCTTTATGGTGTATAAAAGCCAAGTCAACAAAGATCTCGAGCGTTCTGGTTTTGAGGCGATTGAATGGAATGAGCCTAAAGAATTTTTAGAGGCTCTTGTTTCTTTATTAAATGAAGCTATCGAAGACAGTGATCCTAAACTACAGCAATTGTATTACCTGGCAGACGTGCAAGAAAAAAACTTGGAACAGGGAATCATACTAGGGTTTATGATGAGAGAATGGAGTAAGATCCAGTTCAGGTTGCGGCAGTAATCATTCCTCTATTCTAATCGTTTTCGCGAAAGCGAAACAACCAGCTAAAACAACACCCTGATAAATGGCTGTATCCCGTTTTGATAAACGCTGCGTCTTTCATTAAAAAGCACATCATATCTCGCTCCTAGTACAAAATTTCCTTGTTGATAACCAGCTCCTAAGAAAAAGGCAGGCACCCAATAGTTATCGTCAAAACTGGAGTCGGCAAAGTTTCTATTCACGTTGAGGTATTCAAAGTCTGCACTGACCTGAAGGAAGTCTATAGGTTGTGCAAGAGCAATAAAACTACCACCAGCAATAGTGGATTTAAAGTCGTCAGATCTATTCAGGTCTCTTTCTGAATAGCTGTAATTTAAACCAACTCCTAAACCTATATAGTCGGTCACTTGATAAATAGCTTGTGGAGCAATAAGCACCGAGCTGAAGTTATTCCCGAAGGTAGCACCTATATTACCTCCAAACAGAACCCGGTCCCAAAACTTAGACTCTTGTAGTTGCTGACTAAAAGAAAGGCAACAAAAGAGACCAAATACGAAGATGACGCTGATGTTTTTAATGGAATAGGCTTTCATTTTTTTGGTTTTAATAATTGGTTCGGAATTATTTAAATTATCTTACGTAGGAATGAAAAATAGTTAATTTCTAAATAAAGCAAGGTTTTTTAATTCTTGGACAGCATCTTTAGACCTCTACATATAGGGATTATTTGAATTTTTAAAATCAAATATAGGAGTTTATAGAAAGGGTTTTAACAAGTTCACTGTTATAAAATTACAAAAGCTTATGACATGACGGCTCATTTCTTTATTTTTGCAACCACAATTGATAAAAAGGATAAATTTCCTTCCATATATGGACAAGTTTTCATTTCTAAATGCAGCACATACTGCATACTTCGCACAACTTTATGACGAATATCTAATTAATCCCGACCAGGTAGAGCCTTCATGGCGTGCCTTTTTTCAAGGTTTTGATTTTGGAATGGAGAGCGCTCATGAGGGCGATTTAGTAGTAGAGCACGAAGGTGCTTCCGTGGGTATTCCAGAAAATTTACAGAAAGAATTTCAAGTTGTAAAATTAATTGATGCGTATCGATCAAGAGGTCATTTGTTTACTAAAACAAATCCAGTACGAGAACGCCGCAATTACGAGCCTAAGCTGGAATTAGTTAATTTTGGTCTTTCCGATTCAGATTTAGACACTCTTTTTAAGTCTGGAGAATTGATAGATCTAGGAAGAACCAGCCTTAGGAACATCGTAGCTCACCTTAACAAGGTGTACTGTGAGAGTATAGGAGTGGAGTATATGTACATACGCAAACCAGATGAGGTTAAATGGATCCAAAACTGGTTGCACAAAAATGACAATCATCCTACCTTTACCAACGATCAAAAAATACAGATTCTTAAGAAACTGAATGAAGCCGTTTCCTTTGAAACCTTTCTTCATACTAAATACGTCGGACAGAAACGTTTTTCACTAGAAGGAAATGAATCCTTAATACCTGCACTTGATGCCCTAATTGAAAATGCTGCTGATAAGGGAGTAGATCAATTTGTATTGGGAATGGCGCACCGCGGTCGATTAAATGTATTGACTAATATTTTTGGGAAGCCTGTAAAGGATATCTTCTCAGAATTTGACGGTAAAGATTATGAGCAAGATATTTTTGATGGTGATGTAAAGTACCACTTGGGATACACCAGCAAAAGAAAAACAGATAACGGTAACGATATCAATATCAACATAGTTCCTAATCCATCTCACCTAGAAGCGGTAGGTGCAGTGGTAGAAGGAATAGCTCGTGCTAAACAAGACCGACATACTCCAGAGAACTTCTCTAAAGTACTTCCAATAATCGTGCACGGTGACGCAGCTATTGCAGGTCAAGGAATCGTTTATGAGGTAGTGCAAATGGCACAATTAGACGCTTATAAAACAGCAGGAACCATACATTTAGTGGTGAACAATCAAGTAGGGTTTACTACTAATTATCTAGATGCAAGATCTAGTACCTACTGTACAGATGTGGCTAAGGTAACTTTATCACCCGTACTTCACGTCAATGCAGACGATGCTGAAGCAGTGGTTCACGCGATGAATTTTGCACTGGATTACCGTATGGAATTTGGTAGGGATGTGTTTATTGATTTATTAGGATATAGAAAATACGGTCATAATGAAGGTGATGAGCCTCGTTTTACCCAACCACAATTATACAAAGCGATCGCTAAGCAAAAGAATCCATGTGATATTTATGCGGATAGATTGCTTCAAGAAGGAGTGATTAATAACTCTAAGGTTAAAGAATTAGAAAGTCAATATAAAAACAGACTCGAAGAGGAATTAGTGACCTCTAGACAAATGGAGAATACCTTGATTACTCCATTTATGCAGGATGAATGGGAAGGTTTTGAGCAGGCTACAGAAGTAGAGATGATGAAAAAAGTAGCTACCGGTGTAGATCGCGCTACTTTAGAAAAAATAACTAAAACCATTTCCCAACTCCCAAAAGGAGAAACTTTTATTAGAAAAGTAAAAAAGATTATCGAATCCCGTCAGGCCATGTTTGATGATGATATCCTGGACTGGGCAATGGGCGAGCACCTTGCTTACGGTAGTTTGATGATGGAAGGCTTTGATGTGCGCATGAGTGGTCAGGATGTGGAAAGGGGAACTTTTTCTCACCGTCATGCCGTAGTGAAATCAGAAAACCATGAAAACGAATTCATTTTACACAATCATATAGACGGTGTAAAAGGACATATGGATATTTATAACTCCCACTTATCTGAATATGGAGTGGTTGGTTTTGAATACGGTTATGCCTTAGCTAGACCTAATACACTGACCATATGGGAAGCACAATTCGGTGATTTCTCTAACGGTGCGCAGATCATGATGGACCAGTACATCAGTGCTGGAGAAGACAAGTGGAAAAATCAAAACGGTCTTGTAAAATTATTGCCGCACGGTTATGAAGGTCAAGGCGCAGAGCATTCTAGTGCGCGTATAGAACGTTATTTACAGTTGTGTGCAAAGGATAATATGTTTATGGCTAATTGTACCACGCCAGCAAACCTGTTTCACCTATTACGTCGTCAGATGTTGGTGAATTATCGCAAGCCTTTGGTGGTGTTTACTCCTAAATCTTTGTTGCGTTCTCCTAGAGCAGTAAGCAAAGTTTCTGAACTAGAGAAAGGAAGTTTTCAAGAGGTTATTGATGTTGACACTTCGACAAAGCTCAGTGCTAGTGGTGAGTCCGCTTTCGCGAAAGCGAAAACATTAGTATTTGTATCAGGAAAATTCTATTATGATCTTTTAGAATACAGAGAAGAACATGACCGAACAGATGTTGCCTTAGTGAGACTGGAACAATTATTCCCGCTTCCAGTAGAACAAATGCAAGAAATAATAAAAAAATACGGTTCTAAAGATGTCGTTTGGGCACAAGAAGAACCTAGAAATATGGGAGCATATTCCCACTTGATGTTACACATGCCAGAAACAAGAACATGGCGCGTGTGCTCAAGAAGTATGTACGCAGCCCCTGCTTCAGGAAGTTCCACAAGATCGAAGAGAAGACAGGCAAGAATAATAGAAGATGTATTTAATACCAACAAATAAATTATGGCTCTAGAAATGAAAGTGCCTTCACCAGGCGAGTCGATTACAGAAGTAGAAATAGCAGAATGGTTAGTTGCCACTGGCGATTGGGTTGAGAAAGATCAAGCCATTGCTGAGGTAGATAGCGATAAAGCTACTCTAGAATTACCAGCTGAAGCTAGTGGTATCATTACCTTAATGGCTGAAGAAGGAGATGCCGTAGAAGTAGGAGCCGTAGTATGTCTTATAGACACAGAAGCTCCAAATCCTAACGCTGGTTCTAAAGACGTGGACAACGCACCATCCAGTATGGGTGGCGGTGACAAAGGTGGAAACGATGGAGATGTCGTAAAAGAAATGAAAAAGGATAACGCAGGAAAAGATACCACTGCCGATTCAAAAGCGCCACAACCTGCTCAAGCAAAAGAAACCTATGCTAGCGGTACTCCAAGTCCTGCAGCTAAGAAAATTCTCGACGAAAAAGGAATGGACGTTACCTCTGTATCTGGAACTGGTCGTGATGGACGCATAACAAAAGAAGATGCTGTAAATGCAAAACCATCTATGGGATCTCCGGGAACTGGTTCTCGCGGTGAGTCACGTTCTAAACTTTCTATGTTGCGACGTAAAGTAGCAGAACGTCTGGTAAGTGTCAAGAATGAAACAGCCATGCTGACCACCTTTAACGAGGCTGACATGCATGCTATTTTTGCGTTGCGTACCGAATATAAAGATGCGTTTAAAGCAAAGCACGGTGTTTCTCTAGGATTCATGTCTTTCTTTACTAAAGCAGTAACTAGAGCACTGGATCTATATCCAGCAGTGAACTCCATGATTGACGGTAAGGAAATGCTTACTTATGATTATAAAGATATTTCTATTGCAGTATCTGGACCTAAAGGTCTGATGGTTCCTGTAATTAGAAATGCAGAAAACCTATCTTTTAGAGGAGTAGAGCAAGAAGTGAAAAGATTAGCCCTACGTGCTAGAGATGGAGATATTACTGTGGACGAAATGACTGGTGGTACCTTTACAATCACTAACGGTGGTGTTTTTGGAAGTATGATGAGTACTCCTATTATCAATCCGCCACAAAGTGCGATTTTAGGAATGCACAACATTATCGAGCGTCCTGTTGTAGTAGATGGTAACATTGTAGCCAGACCTATGATGTACCTAGCCGTTTCTTATGATCATAGAATCATTGACGGTAAAGAATCTGTAGGTTTCTTAGTAGCTATTAAAGAAGCATTAGAAGATCCTATCAATTTATTGATGGATGGAGATGTGAAAAAGGCGCTGGAGCTTTAATTTCCCGTTTTTAATTAACAACTATTGATTTTCATATAAAAATACCAAGCTAGAAATGGCTTGGTATTTTTTGTTTGTGATAATTTTTAAATTTTATGAAAATTGTCAGGTCGAGCTCGATCAAGACTGTTTACAGATTTCCTAGATTCAATCGTATTAACGGTAATCGAACCCATCTCTAATGATTCATTTCTTAAAAAATTGATATAATAACAGTTACAAGTATTGTAAGCTGGACTGTTATTTTTTAAGATATATTTTGTAAGACTTATAAAGTTAAATAAATATTAAAAAACTAGTTATCTATCTATCTATTTATCCGCTTACCTTCACATTCCCTGAATTGTACAAATCATTAACCTGTCATTATCTCAAATGACAACAATACCGTATTCTATGTTCAGGAAAACCTATTTTTATTATGTATCTATAATCGTTCTTACGATTGCAATTATTTCCATTTCTTCTTGTGAGAAAGATGAAGTTTTTGAAGAAGCTCCAAACGAACTCAATTTTCCAGAAATAAAAGGAAGATTTGTACATGGTAAAGACTTATTACAAACCGCTATTATAGGAGATAAAATAAATTCACTATCTTCAAATGTGGTTAGTAAATCTAACAATGCTTCAGGCATACAAATAGATACAAGTCGTATACAAGTAATAGAAAGTGTCGATTATAAATCGTACACTTTTCGAATTGTACAGGATAGCATGGAAAGGCAAAGTTTGTTAAGAAACTACATGATTACTATTGTGAATGACACGACAACCATTCAACATTTAATTAACTATGAAGTAATGTCAGATGGTACTTACAATATGGATAATATACAGATCACTACGGTATCAGGAGATGAATTAGTTCCTAATTTTTTAAAATGTACAACGAGTATTGTAGAAGCAACTTACTGTTATGACGTGGATTGTGGTCTTGAAGGTAATCATCCGCCTGGTCAAGTATGTAATGATGGTGTTCTTAGGTCATATGTTACTTGCAGTTCTAGGGCGACTATGGTTACAGAAGGCTCATGCGGTGGTGCAGGAAGTACTGGAAGTACTGCAGGTACCGGAGGTAGTAGTGTTGTGGTTCCAGTAGTGCCCGTGGAGGATGAAGAATGTGTTTTAACATGTGGTGATAATGAAACACTGGATGCCAATAAATGTGAATGTATACCTGAAAATTGCGAGTATAAAACTGGATATCTGCATGAAGGTGCTTTTACAAATAATACAGCAGAGGAAGGTGAGAATACAATTTCAAATCAAGATAATTTTAGAGATTCAAATGGTGAAATTATTGAAGAAACTAATTGCGATAGTGGTAAAATAGATTCTGGAAGTGAAGTTGAGGTTACAGGTCCAGTTGAAGTAAGAAGCTATACTAAGTTAGATGGTACAATAGCTACTTCTAATTATTATCCAGTTGAATACTTGGATTGTCCAAAGGGAAATCGTCCAGGAAATCCGGATTATGATTCCGTAAAGCCATGCAGCGATTGTACGCACGGAGATCCCGTTCCTAGTCCAGAAATTCAAGCTCAGCTTACCGCATGCGGTACAAAAGGTGGAATGTATGGAAAAACTAGAGGTGTGGGAGGAGGATGCGCGACTCAAACCCATGGAGGTATGGATATATCAAATACACAAGGAAATGCAATTTATGCTATGTTTGATGGTGTTGCAAGCCTAAAACAACAAGGCGATGGTACGGTAGGAGCTGGTTATTATGTTAAACTTATTTCTTCAGTTGGAGATGATTCAATCACTACAATGTATTTCCATATGGTACAAGGGACACGTGTGTCTGGATCTGTAAAAGCTGGTGATATTATTGGTTATCAAGGAAATTCAGGTAATTTACAAGCAGGTATTGACGAAGGTACTACTGAATCTCATGTTCATATTAAGCTCAAGAAAAATGGAGCAACAGTAAATCCTGTTGATTATTTTAAAACGACTTTTAACTAAACAACGGGCGCGGTCACAAGCTCTGGTTGTAATTAATTAAAACTATGAAAAAACTATTTATAATTCTTATTACTATTATTTCAATCTCTTGTAATAGTCAGACAAATAATTTAACAGCTTATCAGTATCAAAATATTAAGATACAAAATATTTATTTATCAGATATTCTAGGCACAGGTGGAGATAGTTCTTCATTACAAAATTTATTTTCAGATAATTTTACAATTGAAAACGGAAATGAACCTGGTTATTGGAAACAATTTGAATCGTCCTCTATGTATTGCTTATTTCAGAATGGAGTCCAAGATGAATTTCGTAATAATGTAACTGATTATCAATTAACTAATTTAAGAATTAAAGACGATTCAAAGACTTTATTTATAAACGGTTTAATAGTCAAAATAGGTGATAATATAAGTGTTTTAGGTAATGTAAACACGATGAATAATCCTGCTACAGGAGAAAAAAAAGTTGTTTTCCGTATCGGTTCTGAAGTTATAAGAATAAGCTATACTACTATTACAAATACTATTACTTTGATCGAGTACGAGTTTTTCAATTAGTTATAATAAAAAACCTCCCTTAGAAAACGCAGTTTTCTAAGGGAGGTTTTTTTTACAGAGAATGCATCTATATTCCATTCTCCATAATCTTATGAAGCCACAGTTCCCTGACTTACTTGCGCCTCACGATCAATCTTCTTGATCAACCCTTGCAATGCTTTTCCTGGTCCTACTTCTATAAATTCTGTTGCTCCGTCTTTGATCATTTGTTGAATGGATTGTGTCCATTTTACCGGAGCTGTCAGTTGGTAAATCAAATTGGTTTTGATATCGTCTGTATTCTCAACCGCAAAAGCAGCTACGTTTTGATAGATAGGACACATAGGTTTTTTAAATTCGGTGTCTTGTATAGCTTTAGCCAGTTCTTCTCTAGCCGGTTCCATTAATGGAGAGTGGAATGCCCCACCTACAGGAAGCAGTAAGGCTCTTTTGGCTCCTTTTTCTTTTAGGACCTCACAAGCTTTTTCTACTGCTGGAATGGCTCCTGAAATAACGAGCTGTCCAGGACAATTGTAATTAGCTGCTACGACCACACCGTCTACAGCTTTACACACCTCTTCAACCACATCATCTGCCATTCCTATGATGGCTGCCATGGTACTTGCTTGAGCTTCACAAGCGGCCTGCATGGCTAGGGCGCGAGCTGAAACGATTTTCAAGCCATCTGCAAATGATAAAGAACCAGCTGCGGTAAGCGCACTTAATTCTCCTAAAGAATGTCCTGCGACCATATCTGGAGCAAAATCGGCCCCCATCATTTTTGCGAGTATCACGGAGTGAATAAAAATAGCCGGTTGGGTAACCTTTGTTTCTTTTAACTGCTCAGCAGTTCCTTCAAACATGATTTTAGAAATCTCAAAACCTAGGATTTCATCTGCTTGATGAAACAATTCTTTTGCTTCTGGGTAGGTATCATATAAGTCTTTACCCATTCCTATGAATTGAGCTCCTTGACCTGGAAAAACGTATGCTTTCATTTTGTTTGCGTTAGTTAATGTGGTAAAAATAATGTAATAACTATTAATTAGTAAATGAACTTCCTGAAAGTCTCAGTTTTCAGTCGCAGTGCTCAGTCTCAGAAATAATTTGCAGTTTTATTTTTTACTCCTTAATTTTTTGAAATATGAGAATGGATTTATAAGTCGCCTACGCCAAATTTACTTGGGTTATTAATCATATAATTAATCAATTTACCAACTTCTAAAGCTACTTCTTGTAATGGTACATATTGTTCGTGGCTGGTATATTTACAAGCTAAAGCATAGTCTAACCATACCACAGTTTCAGAATTTTCTCCATCGGCATCGGTTAGTTTGCTGGTAAAATGTTTGGGATACCTACGTTTTCTATAAGCTTCAGCAATATTTGCATTGACACTGCGAGAAGACCTTCTTATTTGATCCGTCAGTGAATAACGTTCCTCTTTTGGAAAAACTTTACTTAATTCAAATATTGCCATTGCGTTTTCAAATGCTTTTTGATAAGCTATCAAATTTTTGAAGTCCATAAATAGTATTTAAAAGTGGTATAATCAGTTTTTCAGTAGCGGTCTCAGTTTACAGTGAACAAGAAACAGTAAAAATCAGTTTTTAGCAAAGCTAAAAACTGCGACTGCAAACTGCAAACTGCGACTAAATTCAAACAACTAACTAATACTGCGACTGCAAACTGCGACTGTAAACTGCGACTGCAAACTGCGACTGCGACTAAATTCAAACAACTAACTAATACTGTGACTGCAAACTGCGACTGCAAACTACTTCCTCACCCAAGTCTCATAATCAAAAGAATACTTGTGTTGATCATCTGCTGGGTGGTGCAAGGAGGTTTTAATTTTCCATTTGCTCTCGTCTATTTCAGGGAAGTAAGTGTCTACATCAAATGTTCCATGAACTCTTGTAAGCTCGATTTCATCAGCTACTTTCATACCTAGTTGATAAATCTCGCCACCACCTATAATAAACGGATTCTCATCACCAGAAGTTGTGGCCAGCGCTGTCTCTAGATCATGAACGACAATGCCACCTTCAGTTTTGTAATTTTTATCTCTAGTAAGAATGATGTGTGTGCGATTAGGTAATGGTTTTGGAAAACTTTCAAAAGTTTTACGTCCCATAATGATGTGATGACCTGTAGTTAAAGCTTTGAATCTTTTAAAGTCATCGGGTAGATGCCATACGAGGTCTCCATCTTTTCCTAACTCATTGTTTTGACCTGCCGCTGCGATCATGGTTATTTTACGATGGGATGCAGAAGTATCCATAGAAAGTGTCGCATGGGGAGCTACATATTCTTTTTCCACTTTCTTTTCCAATTGTGCGATGCGTTCCTTTTGTTTTCTAACCAGTTTGTCGTACTGATTTTTTTCCCATTCTGGACCTAGAAGTCTTTCGGTGATAAAAACATTAAAGGCGTGATACGCAAGCAGCAACAACCAGGCAAAAATGGCCCAAATCCACCATTCTAAGCCCAATAAGGTTGTGATTTCTTGTACGTTAGGACGGTTGGCAATGATAATTAAGCCTACCGAGCCTATTAGAAAGATGACAAAATGACTAAAAAGGCCGCGCTTTTGCTTGATGCGTTTTTGCGCATTCTCAATCATTTCTTTTTGCTCCAAATCAATTCCCGGAGTATCTTTTTTCTTCGTACCGAACATTCTCGTTATTTTTATACTCAAATTTACGGTATTATTCACATAGACATTCTTAGCAACAAGATAAAATGACAGATCAATTTCCAATCCTCAAAAAATACACCTATCTCAATACGGCAAATCACGGATTAGTTTCTCAGGATTTGATTGATTACCGAAGGTCGCTCAATGAGAAGATGCGCGATGAAGCTTCTATGTTTACCAATCATCGCAATGCTTTTATCGATGAGGTACGTCATAGTATCGCTAATTTTATGGATGCTGATCCAGATTTTACTGCAGTGATTCCCAATTTTTCCACGGGTTTCAATACGTTGATCAATGGTATAGATCCTAAGGCTGTGGTCTTACTCTTAAAAGAGGATTATCCTTCGGTCAACTGGCCGGTAGAGACCAGAGGTTTTCAAACGCATTATGTGGCTATTGACGAGAAAATGGAGGAGCACATTATCAGCGTTTGTGAAAAACAACGACCTGATTTTTTCTGTTTTTCCATAGTGCAATACATTTCAGGTATTCAAATGGATCTTAATTTTTTAAACGATTTAAAGAAGCGTTTTCCTAATATGATTATGATAGCAGATGCTACTCAATATGTGGGTTCTGAAGAGTTTCGCTTTCGCGAAAGCGGAATAGACATCCTACTTGCGTCCTGCTATAAATGGTTGCATGCCGGAGATGGGAATGGTTTTATATGCGTAAAAGAAGAAGTGCAGAAACATATTTTTCCTAAGGAGATCGGTTTTAGAAGTGCGCGTAATGTGATGAATTCTAATGTTACTTTTATAAGTAGGTTTGAACCTGGACATCAAGATATGATTGCTTTTGGAACCTTGCAACAAGCTATTTTAAAGGTTCATGAATTGGGCTGGAAGAAGGTGTCAGCTTCAGTAAAAGAGTTGTCAATAAAAGCTAAAGCTGCTTTTGAAAAACGCGGTCTTCTTACTCCTGCAGTTTGCTCTAGAAAAAATCATTCTTCTATTTTTAATATCAAAGGAGATCAAGAATTATACGAGAAATTAAAAGCACATCACATCATTACTTCATTGCGTGGTGATGGTATCAGAATAAGCTTTTCTTATTTCAATACAGAGGCAGATCTGAATCGATTGTTAGAGGTTTTGGATCTATAAAGCACAATAGGTTGTTTGCGTTCAAGCTGTAATGTTATGTTTTATATTTTTCGGGCTGTATTTTTGGGAAAATAACCAATGAAATGCAGCGATTAAAAGGGGCTAGATTAGTTATACCTCTTACTAATTCAAAAGCAACTGTCCTAGTGTATAGTATTTGTTGCGTTCTTTTATTTTATTCTTTGTTGATTGTGCCTTAATTTCACAAAAAAATTATAATGTATCACTTGCGTTTTTTTTTATGGCTTTGCTGTGTCATACCTGTAGCTCATGCGCAGCAGTTTCCCATAGATTTTGAAAACAATCAATTCCCATTTACAGGTTTTTCTGGCTCTTCCTTTTCTTTTAGAAGTGATCCTATTCAGGCCACAAATAATGTAGGGCAGTTTTTTAATAATGGAAGTCAGGCTAATCAAGGATTTTTTAGGGACGTATCTACTGCGGTTGACTTGAGTGCAGACCAAAATGTAACCTTAAGGTTTTATGCCTTTGATCCCAATATACACAACATACTTTTAAAATTTGAAAACGGCTCCCAAGC
Source organism: Nonlabens sp. (assembly GCF_018401815.1). Taxonomy (GTDB): domain Bacteria; phylum Bacteroidota; class Bacteroidia; order Flavobacteriales; family Flavobacteriaceae; genus Nonlabens. The sequence goes on along the minus strand of NZ_JAGYKG010000001.1, from coordinate 658,649 downwards.
CGATGTAGAAGTACTACAACAAACTACAGGAAATGCCAACACTTGGTCGGATATCAGTTTTGATTTCTCTAATGCTACCGAAAGCGGAACTGGAAATGTTGTTTCTGCTATGGGACAGTACAGCCGAGTGACCATTTTTATAGATTATGGAGTAAATACAGCGGGGACTTATTTAATAGACGAAATTAACAACGGTGCGGTAGCCGTGCCTCCTAACCCTATTGATGTGGTGTACACAGATTTGGTTTGGTCAGATGAGTTCAACACGGCTGGAACTAATAATCCTATTGATGCGACCAAATGGTTCCATCAAACGCAATTGCCTTCTGGGGGAAGTTGGTTCAATGGAGAGCAACAACATTATACCGATAGGCTAGACAACTCTTATGTAGCCAATGGGTTTTTAAATATTGTTGCTAAAAGGGAAGTCTATACCGATCAAGGTCATACCAAACAATTCACCTCGGCTCGATTGAATTCCAAGTTTGCTTTTACTTATGGTAGGGTAGAAGTGAGAGCAAAATTGCCTTTTGGTGATGGAACCTGGCCTGCGATATGGACCTTAGGAAAAAATATTGATGAAGATGGCGGTTATTGGGACAGTACCTATGGCACAACCAACTGGCCACTTTGTGGAGAGATCGACATTATGGAACACGGGTTAGGGGCCTTAAATCATGTGTCTGCCGCTTTACATACCAATTGCGCTGGTTGCTCTGGAAATACCCGTAATTTTCAATCGACCACATTACAAGATGTGGCTAACAATTTTCATGTGTATTCCATGAACTGGTCGCCACAACAAATCACTTTTTTAATAGATGGCCAACCATTTTACACCTATAACCCGGTTATTAAAGATGTGGATACCTATCCATTTTTTGAGGATCAATACTTATTATTAAATGTAGCCATGGGAGGTGTAGCTGGGCCTATAGATCCTAACTTTACACAAAGCAGCATGGTCATTGATTACGTACGGGTATATCAAAATACCTTGAGTATCACAGAGGAAAACACCAATGAATCGGATCTAAAAGTTTATCCTAATCCAGCAATCAATGTAGTGAATTTACAATTTTCACAAGCCATAGATCAAGTTGATGTGTTTGACCTGTCAGGCCAATTACTACTTTCAGAGACAGAAGAAACAAACTCATTAGATATTAGTGCTGTAAAAACGGGAATCTATATACTTAAGGTGTACTCTAATGGTATCATCATCAATAAAAAGCTGGTGGTACAGTAATATTTTTTAAGGCAGACCTAGATCTCCCTATTAAAAAACCTCCAAATCAATGAATTGATTTGGAGGTTTTTTGCCTACTGCCTACTGCCTACTGCCTACTGCCTACTGCCTACTGCCTACTGCCTACTGCCTACTGCCTACTGCCTACTGCCTACTATCAATGCGCTTCTAGCCAATTCTGTCCTATACCTACTTCCACATCTAGTGGGACCGATAATTTATAAGCGTTTTGCATCTCCTCTTGGATGAGTTTTTTCATGTCTTCCAGCTCGTCATTATGAATGTCAAAAACCAATTCATCATGCACCTGCAATAGCATTTTTGATTTGCAATTCATCTCTTCAAACTTTTTATAGATATTGATCATCGCAATTTTGATAATGTCTGCTGCGCTTCCTTGTATAGGTGCATTTACTGCATTGCGCTCGGCTGCGCCTCGCACCACCGCGTTAGAACTGTTGATGTCTTTCAAATAACGACGCCTTCCCAATACGGTCTCTACGTAGCCGTTTTCACGCGCAAAATTAACTTGATCATCCATGTACGCGCGTAGCTTGGGATAGGTCGCATAATAAGTATCGATGAGTTCTTTAGCCTCACCACGAGATAAATCGGTTTGATTGCTCAGTCCAAAAGCACTCACTCCATAGATGATCCCGAAGTTGACTGTTTTGGCATTACTACGTTGTTCTCTGGTAACATCTTCTAAGGCTACATTAAAAACTTTTGCCGCGGTAGAAGCGTGAATATCTTCCCCGTTTTGAAAAGCGGCCATCATAGTTTCTTCTTCGCTCAATGCAGCAATGATTCTCAATTCTATCTGAGAATAATCTGCTGCCAGTAGTGTGTAGTTGTCATCTCTAGGAACAAATGCTTTACGTACTTGTCTCCCGCGCTCTGTTCTGATAGGAATGTTCTGTAAGTTAGGGTCTGTGGAACTCAAACGTCCAGTGGCAGCCACGGTTTGCATATAATTGGTGTGAATGCGCTTTGTTTTAGGATTTACCTGACTTGGGAGTGCATCCACATAAGTTGATTTTAATTTTGCCAGGCCTCTGTAATCCAATACATTTTGAATGATCGCATGATCTTTAGACAGATAACTCAACACATCTTCGGCAGTGGAATACTGACCGGTTTTGGTCTTTTTAGGTTTGTCTACCAGTTGAAGTTTTTCAAAAAGAATAATTCCTAATTGCTTAGGGGAACCTATGTTGAACTCTTCTCCAGCTGCTTCATAAATAGCTGCCTCCAGTTGGGCAATATCTGTTTCCAATGCTCCAGAAAGCGAACTTAAAAAGCTTTCGTCCAGATTGATTCCTTCTATTTCCATGGCAGCCAGTACCTGGAGTAAAGGCATTTCTATATCTTTAAAAAGGCGGTCCGTTCCAGCACTAGCAAGTTCGGGTGTGAAGTCTTCTTTTAATTGAAAGGTGATATCAGCATCTTCAACGGCGTATTCTTTTTGTTTTTCCAGTTCCACATCGCGCATGGAACGTTGGTTTTTGCCTTTTTTCCCTATCAACTCTACAATAGATTGTGGGGTATAATTGAGGTAGGTTTCTGCGAGCACGTCCATATTGTGGCGCATGTCTGGATTGATCAGGTAATGAGCCAGCATGGTGTCAAACATGGGGGCTTTAACACGAACGCCGTATTTGTGCAATACTTTAATATCATATTTTAAATTCTGACCAATTTTTTCAATCTGCTCACTTTCAAAAAATGGTTTTAACTGGTCTACTATGTTTTGTGCAGCCTCTTGATCTTTGGGAATAGGAAGGTAAAACCCTTTTCCTTTTTCCCATGAAAAGGCAATCCCTACCAGCTCTGCTGCTAGCGGATCCAAGCCTGTAGTTTCGGTATCAAAACAAACACTGGATTGTTGCATTAAGGATTGTAAGAACAACTTGGTTCCCATACCTTCTTCTACCAGCTGGTAGAAATGATCGCTTGTAGCAAGTGTTTTGCGACCAGTTGTTTCAGCTTCTGCCGCTGTTCCTGAACCTGGAGCATCAAAAAGAGAAAATTGTCCTGCTCCTGCAGAAGCACTGGAACCTGTACTCGTACTCGAATTTGAAGAACTCTCTGACGCGATTTCTTTAGAAAAAATCTTCGCCATGGTTTCCTTCGCACGACGAAATTCCAATTCGTCAAAAATCTCATGAACTGCCTCTACGTTGGGATCGTCTAGCTCGTAGTTCTTGGCATTAAAGGTTACTGGACAATCCAGTCGTATGGTAGCTAATTTTTTAGAAAGAAGTCCTAAGGCTGCATTATCGCGCACCTTCTCTTTCATTTTTCCTTTAAGATCTTCAACGTTTGCAAGAAGACCTTCCATAGAACCATAAGCGGCTATAAATTTCTTAGCTGTTTTATCTCCTACGCCAGGTAAACCAGGAATATTATCACTGGCATCGCCCATCATACCGAGGTAATCGATCACTTGCTCTGGACGTTCCACTTCAAACTTCTTTTGCACCTCAGGAATCCCCCATATTTCGATACCATTACCCATTCGGGCGGGTTTGTACATAAAAATATTTTCAGACACCAGCTGTGCATAATCCTTATCTGGGGTCACCATATAAGTGGTGAAACCTTCTTTTTCGGCTTGTTTTGCAAGGGTTCCTATCAAGTCATCGGCCTCAATTCCTTCTTCTACCACAATAGGAATATGCATGGCTTTTAAAATACGCTGAATATAAGGAACGGCTATTTTTATAGCCTCTGGTGTCTCGTCGCGATTTGCTTTATAGTCTCCATAAAGTTCTACACGTTCTTGACTGCCTCCTTTGTCAAAAGCAACGGCTAGATATTCTGGTTGTTCTCTCCTTATTACGTCAAATAACGAGTTGGTAAAACCCATAATCGCACTGGTATCCATACCTGCACTATTGATTCGTGGGTTTTTAATTAGTGCGTAATAACCTCTAAAAATCAAGGCATAAGCATCTAGGAGGAATAATCGTTTATCGTCTGTACCGTTATTTGTCATGGTAAAATATTGTAGAGGTTAAAGATAAAATTCTCAGCAGACTTAAATGCAGTTCCTTTTATATAAAACTCATTTTTTATACACATAAAAATGACGAGGACGGAATCTTTAGGTGTTTTAATTAGGGCAAATAGGTGGGTAGGTGTTTCGCTTTCGCGAAAGCGGAATAGTCATAAAAACCTGCCCAAAAGGAGGAAACTTAGACCGCATCATTATCCTCAAAATCCTTTCTCAAATCCAGATTTCTAAAGGTAGGAGAAACGAGTGCTGTGGCAACAACGGTAATTAAAGTCATGGTACCGCCGAAGACTACTGCGGTAACGGTTCCCATTAATTTTGCAGTCACACCACTTTCAAAAGCTCCTAACTCATTGGAAGAACCTACAAACATGGAGTTTACAGAAGCGACGCGGCCCCTCATGTGATCTGGTGTTTTAAGTTGAAGGATCGTCTGGCGTATGACCATAGAAACACCATCAGTAACACCGCTAAAAAACAAGGCAACTACCGATACCCAAAAAATAGAGGACAAGCCAAAAACAATAATACAGACACCAAAACCAAAAATAGCTGCGAGTAGTTTTATACCGGCATTCTTGCTAATAGGAATGTAAGCGGTGGCAATCATGGTGAGTATCGCACCTACTGAAGGAGCGGCGCGCAGTACTCCAAAGCCTTCACTACCTACAAACAATATATCCTGAGCAAAAATGGGCAGTAAAATAACCGCACCTCCAAAAAGCACGGAAACCATATCGAGAGTTAGCGCTCCTAAAATGGCTTTGGTGTTATAAACAAAAGTCAGCCCTTCTTTTAAACTTTGTAGAATAGGCTCATTTACTTTAGTGTTTAAGATGGGTTTTTTAGAAATTAGAAAAACGCTACAAAAGGAAAGCACGACCAAACTAAATACCATACACAAGGACCAATGCACACCAAACCAGCTGATCGCAAACCCAGAAAAGGCGAGGCCAACTACAGAGGCAATTTGCCAGGCCGAACTGCTCCAAGTTGCCGCATTGGGATATACTTTCTTAGGGACAATAAGTGCGATCAGTGAAAATAATATAGGCCCGAAAAAGGATCTTAAAAATCCGCCGAAGAAGACCAAAGCATAGATGGAATACAAAACAGTATCCGTAGGCCAATCGCTAACGACTTCTGGCCAAGTCAATAAAAACAATCCCAAACTAATTAATGAAAAAGCACCAATGCAAAGCGCTAGAAGGTTGCGCTTTTCTCTTTGATCTACAATATGACCTGCAAACAAGGCCATGGAAAAAGCAGGTGCAAACTCCATAAGACCTATGACAGCTAGAGACCAAGGGTCTTTGGTAAGGGAATAGACTTGCCATTCAATCACAATGAACTGCATGGACCAACCAAACACCAGTAAAAATCGCATGAGTAAGAAAATATTAAATTCTCTAAAACGTAATGCTGCGTAGGGATCGTTTTTTGTCAAAATCTATCAAGTGTTGAGCGGGTTGAATGAAGTCGCAAAACTAAAACAAGTTGCGTTTTTAAATGCATTTAATTAGGGTAAAGAATTGCGAAGCCTGCCAATTCTCAAATTTAAATTCATTCAAGTATTGGAGGTATTCAGTATTATGTTTAGGGTGGCGTTTATAAAATGACAAGGGCTGACTAGGGTTATCCATAATTATTAGTAACTAGGGTAAATAAAAAATTCACATCATGTTTTTTAAAGGGTGAAAAGGAGTAATAAAATTTTGATGATCAAGCACCTATTTCTTTTAAAGGCTTTAACGCTATACCAACATTTTAAAAATAAAATCGCATTAATTTTGCGGTATGACTAGACTCCTAATTGTCCTAGCGATTTTTATCGCACTAGAAATTTATGCTTTTCAGTTAATACGTACCTTGTCAGTAGGGCATTGGTGGAAATGGATTTATTTAACTGTTTCTATAGGGGTGATTCTAAATGTGATTTTACAGTTTTTATGGCATCCAGATCGAGCTCAAGTGTCAGATTCCAGAGATATTGCTATTACGCTAGCGCTGGCCTTCTTTGTGTTGAAGCTGGTGTTTTTTATGTTCATGTGTAGTGAGGATATTTACAGAAGTATAGAAGGGTTGATCAGTAGCTTTAGAGAAAAAAAAGACCAGGAGGCATCATTTTTACCTAGTCGAAGAGCCTTTATAGCAAAAGTAGGTTTAGCGGTGGCTGCACTTCCCTTTGGTGCTATTTTATACGGTGCTTGGCGAGGTAAATACGACTACCAAGTTAGAGAATACGAACTGTCTTTTGATGATCTTCCAGAGGCTTTTGACGGGTATAAAATTACGCAGTTGAGCGATATCCACGTTGGGAGTTTTGACGATAGGGAAGAAGTGGAGTACGCAGTAGATCTTGCTAATCAACAACAAGGCGATGTCATCTTGTTTACTGGAGACCTAGTAAATAATGAAGCGAGAGAAATGGAAGGTTGGGAAGATCTTTTTGGTTCACTAACTGCAAAAGATGGAGTGTATTCCATATTAGGGAATCACGATTATGGAGATTATGTGCAGTGGGAGTCTGAGGAAGCCAAAGAAGAAAACATGCAGCAATTGTACCGAGTTCAGAAAGATATGGGCTGGAGACTGTTGCTCGATGAGAATGAAAAGATAACACGTGGTTCCGATTCCATTCAAATAGTAGGAGTTCAAAACTGGGGAGGAGGTCGTTTTCCTAAATATGGAGATCTTCAAAAAGCGGCTACTGGGTTGACTAATGAAGAGTTTAAAATCCTATTGAGTCACGATCCTACGCACTGGGATTTACAGGTCAAAGGAGATGCGAAAAAGTACCAGCTTACCTTAAGCGGTCACACACACGGAATGCAATTTGGTATAGAAATTCCTGGGGTTATCAAATTGAGTCCGGCTTGGTTTGTTTATAAAAAATGGGCTGGAATCTATAAAGAAGCGGGTCAGTTTTTAAATGTGAATAGAGGTTTTGGCTTTTTAGGATATTCGGGTCGCGCAGGAATATGGCCAGAAATTACCGTGATTACCTTAAAGAAAAGAGCTAAATAGTACAAAAATTAAGGTTTAAAAGGCTTGTTAGAAATTGATTGGTGTTTCTATTGTCGTTTTTATGTACATTTGAAAATATTTAATTGGTGATTATGTCAAAGTTCGGTGAGCTGATTAGTGCAAATGTTCCAGTGTTGTTCAACTTTTTTACGAACTGGAACGAAGATACGGTTGCAATGAATGAAGTGCTTCGAAATGTTGCCGCTGCTCTAGGGGATAAGGCCAAGGTCATTAAAATTGATATTGATAAAAATCAAGAGCTTTCCGAGGCGCTTAGAATCAAAGGGGTTCCTACATTCATTATTTATAAAAACGGAGAGATGAAATGGCGACAAAGTGGCGCACAAGATGATAACACATTGATCCACCAATTACAAAAATTTCATTAGCCTGTTGTGGATCGAGATCCATAAAACCGCTCTGCTGCAAGGTTTGGTAACCACGACTACAACTCCAATTATATAAAAGGTTAGGTTACCAAACCCTATACATTTGACCTGATGTTAGGATACAGAGATTGCCTTACTGGCCCATCCATTTTCTCTAAGGAATTCCAAGTACGGAGGTAAGATCTTTTGTAGTTGTTGAAAGGACTTTTCACTATCGTGAAAGACAATAACACTACCGTTACGAGTATTCTTTTTAAGAGCTGTTAAACAAGAACCTGAAGTTCTATTAGGATCAAAATCCCCTGAAAGAACATCCCAAAGAATGATCTTATAGCCTTTTTCTTTTAAGCCTTTAGTTAGTTTACCAGTTATGCGGCCATAAGGTGGTCTAAATAGGTTGGAGCTAACCAGTTCTGCGCATTGATCAACATTGTTGAGGTATTCATCTGTACTAGCTGTCCAAGCGTTTAAATGATGGAAAGTATGATTTCCCACACGATGACCTTTTTCTTGTATAAGGTCATAGATTTCAGGGTTTTTAGCTACTTGATCCCCTATACAGAAAAAAGTCGCCTGAAACTGCTGTTTGGCAAGTTCGCGCAATACAAAATCAGTTGCCTCTGGGGTAGGGCCATCATCAAAAGTAAGATAGACTCTTTTATTTTGGCGATCGCCATGCCAAAAGTAACTTGAAAAAAGCTTAGAAAACCAATAGGGAATGCGATCTGGATATAACCCCATATTTATTCCAGCGTATCTATAGGTAATTCTTCTCTTGCGGTGGTAACCTGTTCAACCGAATTATCAAGAAGATCTCTCAGCTCTGTTGCTGCTTCAGGATCTGGAAAGACTTCCTCTGTGTCTGCACCATCTTTACGGATGTAATAGGCTTCATTTAAATACCTAACAAAAGGTTCAAAGTAGTCGTTATAGGTGTCGACATGCTTATCGATCATTTCTTGATCCTCGTAAAAAACAGCAACTTCAGTGATCGAGTTGTATCTAACCACTGCTTGTTGTATGCGCGAGTAGTTCACTTCTTGCTCAGCGAGTGTCAGCGCGTTGTAATGATCCAATTCATCTTGATATTTTAAAATAATCTGGTTCATTAAGTCTCTTGCTTTTTCCTTTTTATCCAGTTCGTAATAGCCAGAAACAAAAGGTTCCAGCATGGAGTAGTTGCCATAGTATTCTAAAGGCATGTGTTCCATTCCCAGATCTAAAAGCTCTTCTGCCTTATCAAATTGACCGTCTTTAGCCAAAGCCTCAGAGGCACGAGCAATATTACTTCTATAACCCACACTGTTGCGTCTGGTTTCTACATCGTGATAAATAGTTGGTGAACCACTATTGCCCCACTCCCAGTTTTTAATCACTTGATAGGCATAATCAGGATCTACTCTTCCCATATCAAATGGATCACGCGCATCTTCTGGAGTGTACTTGATAGGGATCAATCGGTACGCACAACCATCGAGTTGTAAATACTCTTTCATCCATATATAATCCTCATCACCAAAGGCACCACCAGAAAAATAGATAGGGCGTTCCCAGTTATTGGCATTGATAATGTCCAGCATGAGCATTCTGTTTTTATAGATCACATCGTCTTTTATATGAATGACAATTTCATCTACAATTTGATCTGCATCTTTTTGTGACACCACACCATTTTTGAGGACCGCTTCTTTATTTACCGGTATAGAAATATATTTTGTAGGAAAGGTATGCTCGAAGTGATCATTTCTCATTTCCTCTTGGGTAACCTTATTATCACTAGCGACCCACTCCATCCATTGATCCAATTTCATGGTGTCAGGAAACCTGTAGGTGTCATCTTGATTTAAGTCTCGCATGCGTTGTTGTATGCGTTCTTTATCCGTATAATATAGAGCATCTCGTGTTCCAAATCTGTATTTGCTGTGCGTAAGCGTAGATGGAACAGGTTCACTATCCCAAGCTTTCTTTTTCATATCGTCCATATACCAGTCCGTACTTAACAGCGATGTGCAAACCACACGCACGTCCGTACGGTAACCTTCTACCTCTTGTGCATACCATAATGGGAAGGTATCATTATCTCCTATAGTAAAGATCAAGGCATTGGGCAAGCAGCTGTCCAAGTATTTTTTGGCACTAGCAAGAGCGGTGTATTTTTCAGATCTGTCGTGATCGTCCCAGTTTTGATATCCCATTAGAAGTGGTGCTGCGGCAAAACAAGCGGTCAAGGAAAGTACCTGTGCTAGTTTAGATTTCATAAGGTCGCAGAGCAGTTCATAAACGGCATAACAGCCCATACCTATCCACATACTAAATACCAGAAAGGATCCAACATAAGCATAATCTCGTTCTCTTACTTGAAACATCGCTTGGTTCAGGTAAACGATAATGGCCAGCCCGGTAAAAAGAAATAAAGCTAAAGTCACATAAAAAGATTTTAAATCTTTACGCGCATGAAAAACAGCACCTAAGATTCCTAAAAGGAGTGGCAAGAAAAAGTATGTGTTGCGGCTTTTATTATTCAGCATGTCATCACTTAATTCATCTTGAGTACCTAGTCTCCATTCATCAATAAATCGGATACCGCTCAGCCAGTTACCGTCATAGGAATCCCATTCTCCTTGCACATCGTTTTGTCTACCAGTGAAATTCCACATAAAGTAACGCATGTACATATAACTGATCTGGTAGTTTGCCATATACTTCATGTTATTCACAAAACTAGGTTTGTCTATAGCTACGGCCTCACGAAGAGAGACCAGCACTTCTATATATTCATCTATATCAATGGTGCCTCGTTGCAGCCTGCGCTCGTAATCATCGAGTACCGACAGGAGTTCTTGGTTGTTCTTATACTCTTTTTTGACCGTATAATCGAGCCCGCCCATAAACTCTATATAATTGTTAGCTCGGGAAGGATCAGTCATGCGAGGAAAAAATCCTTTATGTCGGTCGTTGGTGTTAGGAATAGCATCTTTATAATTATTAACGATGACATATTTCCCTAAGTTTTCATCTTTTTCATACTTCGGCTTTTCGTCTTTAAAAGCCTCGTTATCTTCTGTGGTGGGATCATCCGGATTGTATCCCGCATACCTATCGGTAAAGGATTCACCATAAAATAATCCAGGTGATGGGTACTGCTCTCGATTGTAATAAGCCAGTAAGGCACGCGCATCATCAGGGGCATTCTCATTGATAGGTGTTCCTGCATTTGCTCTTATAGGCAACATGGTCCAGGAAGAAAATCCTATTAAAACAAACATGATGCAGAGCGTGATGGTGTTGAGGAGCGGTTGGTTGCGCTTTCGCGAAAGCGAGATTAAAAAAATAAATAAGCCGACAATTAGTAAAAAGGCGATAATGGTACCTGAGTTAAAAGGAAGGCCGATATCATTGACAAAAAATACTTCTAAGTAACCGAAAATACTAAGGGTGTAGGGGAGCAATAATTTAAACACAAAAAGCAATACTGCAATAACTGCAACATTGGCCACAATAAAGTTGAATAAGGTGATTTTTTTATAATGTTTAAAGTACCAAAGCAATCCTATGGCAGGAATGGTAAGAATTCCCATAAAGTGAATTCCGAAAGAAAGACCTACGACAAAAGAAATAAGAATAAGCCAGCGGTCGCCACGTGGTAATAACATGTCGCGCTCCCATAATAATCCTATATAAAACAAGACACTCATAAGCAATGCAGCTGGGGCATAGACTTCAGCCTCAACGGCGTTGTACCAAAAGCTGTCGGTGACTGCAAAGGCAAGAGAACCTACTGCTGCAGCTCCTAAAACCATAACCTCATTTGCTTTTTCCTTTAAGACATGTCTTTTTAATAAAAGGGTGAGCGACCAAAACATGAATAATATGGTAAACGCACTAGAGAATACGGCCAAAAGGTTAACGGTATAAGCAATAGCTGTTGCTTCTAGGGCGAATATGGAAAAAACAGCACCCATCATCTGGTAAAGAGGGGCTCCTGGTGGGTGTCCTACTTCCAGTTTAGAAGAGGTGGCGATATATTCACCGGCATCCCAGTAACTCACGGTAGGCTCTACCGTACTCCAAAAAACGAATAATGCTATGGCAAATACAGCCCAGCCTATGATTTTATTTAATTGTGCGTAGTTGAATGTCATAGTTGTGATTTACTGAAGCGAAAATAAGATTTTATGACCTTACTACCCATAAAATATGATGTATGATCTGAATTTATTACTACAAAACATGGCTTTTTTTTCATTCTGCGTTGTTTAAAGAATAGGTTGTGGCAAGTGTTTTTCTTTTAGGACAGCCATTGAACCTAACTTTTCTAAACGTCAAATAGGAAATTAGCGTATGTCAAGCAGCTTTGATTTCATAAAAGCCAAGGCTTCCCTCTGGTTTTAAGGCTGATGATCGCTAGATTTTTGGATTAAATAAGGCTCCATTTAAATTTATACGATTTTTATTTGTTGAAATTGAGAATTGTTATAAATTTGCAACCGATTTTGTCCCATGGTGTAATGGTAACACTCCGGTTTTTGGTATCGTCATTCTAGGTTCGAGTCCTAGTGGGACAACAAAATTAAACCTTAACTATTTGATAATAAATAGATTGAGGTTTTTTTATGCTTTAAATTGTACGATTATTGTACGGTAACTTTAATTAATCAATATAATCTAACTATTAGATCTTACCAGAGTATTTAATCAATACTAATCAACTATTGAATTAATCAATACCCTTACAACTATTGATTGTTTCCCCAGCTAGGTAAAAAATGTCTCGTTTCTTTAATTCTAGAGCATAAAAAAGGAAAGCTATTTCTAACGTTCCTTTTTTCTTAACTCTTGTTGTGTAAATCACGAGCGGGAGGCTCGCGCCAGCTGGGGTATTTATTATTGAGATTAAAAATGAGAAGGCGTAATATAGTGAGGACGGACGTGAATTTGATGAAGAGTTCCCATTGTATAATGATGGGGAAGATAGATGTAAATTATTTTTCTAATTTATTGGTAGTACAATCATTGTAAAAACAGAGAGCTGTCATTTTATCTAAGGAGGTAAAGGCGTTATATTCAATGGTACCTTATAAACAACAAGGCATTTAAAAATGAAAGCCTAGACTTTTTTCTGGATAAGGCTAACGAAACGGGCCCTTTAAACATCTATACTTTACATTATTAGTTAAAAGGGGGACAGATGTATCATTATCAGTTTCATCAAAAACCACTCACGTCTGAACTATCGAAATTATTTACGGATCCGTTTTTGCTAGTTTTTCTAGTAGGAAAATAAGTTCCACCTTCCTTTAATTGTTAGATGTTTTCCAATTTTAAAACAAAGCCCAATTGAATTAAAAAGAAATATTGGCCAGAGAAGAACAAAACCAAAAGACAAAAATAACATATCTTTTTAAAGAATGTTTGAAACCTGTAAAAATAAAGTGAAGAAATAAGTAAATCAGACCTATTGAGAAATAAATTATCATTGTTTAAAATGTTTAAATTGATTGTGATAATTTACATTTTTTTTGATTTTAACATTTATTAAAAAGTAAAACCATATTTTCAAAATATTAATTTCAAAATAATATCACTCCTAACTTATTAGGGGTTAAACCATTATCGTATTCTAAAATTTTTCAGAAAAATTTTCAAGAGGTTTTGCAAAAGGATTATCCCCAATGAACGACCTATTTGAGGGTAAAATGACGAGGGATACGGACGGAGGGGAGGGGATAGACTCAAGGAGGGGGACTTCGTTAGAATGTAATGAGGTTATTTCTTGACAACGATAATAAGTTGAATCCTTTTTAATCGGAAGTATTGCCGGTAGTAAAGACTTTTAGATATTTCATTATATGTTGTCAAAATAAAGGATTGAATTTCTTTTATTCTATCGTTGTCAATTGGTTCTCGTGAAAACAAGTAAACTTTATCATAATAAAAACATCTAATATTTTAAATTACTTGTCGGCCACTTACAACAGAAATTCCACTGAACTTAAGTTCAATATCTTTTCCAAATTTCTTCTGCACCATCTTATTGAAGTTTAGGCTTGATTTGTGAGTCTTAAAATTAATACCAACTATAATCATTTAGTTATGATAAGGAAATTGTAAAATTTTATTACATCCAACCTGTTATGTATATAAAATTCATTTTTTTATAACTAGTAAAATATAATTGTTTTTCGTAAAAACATCTTAAATAAAGTGTTTTTCATAAAGTGTAAGTGTTTTTCACTATCTTTGAGTAATTATAAATCACAAAAACCAAATGGATAATAAGTGTTTTTCACAAAGATTAAGTGTTTTTCACGGGATTAAAATGCCGGAAGAGGGATACTTGGTCGGTTACGCGGTTTTAATCGATTATTTTTCATTGGAAGTCCCTACACCTGATTATTTAACTTTAATAAGTTTAAAGAATAGAAAATATAAAACGGAGGATTTTCAGGTATTAACACCACGTTATCAACCCAAGGAGACATTATATCATCAATTGGTATTTGCATTAAAATATGAGGGCATTCACGTATTGTTTTTTAAAAAACTATTTGAAAAACTACCCCAAGAAGATATTATCGCTTTAGTTCAAGAAGAACCGCAAGGCCAATACAGTAGAAGAATATGGTTTTTGTATGAATGGTTGATGAAAACAACTTTACCTATACCTGATTTGGATACCGGCAATTTTATCATGCTCATTGATGATAAACTACAATATACAATACCTGAATCCGAGAACTCAAAGAGACATCGTGTAAAGAACAATTGTCCGGGTACTTCAGAGTTCTGTCCTTTAATTAGACGAACAAAAAAATTAGACACCTACCTTGCTCTCAACCCACAAGATACTATTCAGGGAAATGTAAAAGGGATTCATAAAGATATTTTATTACGAACATCATCGTTTTTACTATTGAAAGACTCAAAAGCATCCTTCAACATAGAAGGGGAGACGCCTACACAAAGTAGGGCTATTAGGTGGGGTAAGGCAATTGGACAGGCAGGCAGAGACACTTTAAGTAAGGAGGAATTAGAGCGATTACAGCATATTGTTATTGGTAATAGTAAATTCACTAAAATGGGTTATCGTTTAGAAGGCGGTTTTGTTGGAGAACACGACCGAATAAACGGAACACCTATTCCTGAACACATTTCTGCAAAACATAAAGACATTGAAAAGTTAATGGAGGGATTATTGAAAACCTCTAATAAAATGATAACCTCTAATTATCACCTGTTTTAACCGCTACAAGTATTGCTTTTGGCTTTGTATTTATTCACCCTTTTGAAGATGGAAATGGAAGATTACACAGATATTTAATACATCATTTACTCGCCGTGATGAAATTTACACCACAAGGTATAATTTTTCCAATTTCAGCCTCTATTTTAGAACGTATTAATGATTACAGAAAAGTTTTAGAACATTATTCTCATCCTTTACTTAATTTTATTGAATGGGAAAAAACTAAGGACAATAATGTAAAAGTTGGCAATGACACTATCGATTTTTATCGCTATTTTGAAGCTACAAAACAAGCAGAGTTTTTGTCTGAATGTATTGACGATACTATTAATAGAATTATTCCTGATGAAGTTGATTACCTACAAAAATATGATGAAATGAAGGCATGGTTAGATGACCATTATCAAATGCCAGATAAGAAGGTCGCACTTTTAATCCGTTTTTTAGAGCAAAATAATGGTCTTATTTCAAATAGAGCAAAAGAAAAAGAATTTGTTGGACTTACAAATGACGATATACAATCCATAGAAGACAACTATAGACTTTGTTTTAATTAAATCGAGAAATTAATTAAATTGAAAATGATAAAAAAAATTATTAGTGTCCCACACACATTTTTAAAAGCGGGATTTCCAATTTAAGATTTCCCGCTTATTTTATATCTTGTTTTTACTACAAAACCAGATATGAACAAAAGTAATAACTTTAGTGGACAGCCAATAATCAAACAACTTTTAAAGTTACTCCCTTCAGCTATTATTTCTCGGACAGTCTCACAACATAATAGTGATCGGTACTACAATCGTTTTAAGACTTATGTAAGCTTCCCTTAATCAGGACACCTTAAAATTCGACAAATAATTATTGTTTAGGTCAGATTTGATGAAGAATTTAAATTCTTCATCAAATCTGGGTATATATTCTTTAGGAGATATGTTTCCTAAAGACTTATGCGGGTGGTTGTAATTGTAATCCTCTCTAGTTGTCTCTAATTTTTTGAAGTTGATAAATGTCATTAAAATAAGAATCTACTAAATCAATACCCTTGCAACTATTGATTGTTTCCCTAGCTGGGTAACAAATGTCGAGTCTCTTGAATTCTAATACAGCATCAGTTCTCGTGGATGGTGCTCCATAAAGGAACCATCACAGATCAATAAAATCAGTCGGCTGCAAGATGCTATAAAGTAAAAGCAAGCAGTATTTCGGCAAACTTTAATAGTTACTTGATCCTGAAGGTGATCACAGGCAAGCTGGAGTGGTTCACCACATCCTCACTAACGCTGCCGTTAAAAAAATGGGACAAACCTTTACGGCCGTGATTTGCCATTCCGATAATATCACCTTTAACATCCTTGGTGTAGTTGAAGACTCCTTCCTCTACAGAATTGTCATTGTATATGATATAATCTGCTAGCTCTACGTTGACATTTTTTAAATACTCGGCCATCTTTGCTTCAGCTTCTCTAGTGCTCAAAAAATTAGAAGGAGTGTTAACATAAAGAAGATGAAGCTTGCATTTTGTTTTTTTGGCAAACAAGTCGGCCTCTTTTAGAGCGCTGGTAGCATTTGGGTCTAAATCTGTAGCAAAAACAAAATCGTTTACATCTAATTGCTTTTTTCTGTCTTTTACAACTAGAACAGGGACTTCAGAGTTTCGTACGACTTTCTCTGCATTGGAACCTATAAATAGATTGCCTATTCCTTCTGTCCCATGACTTCCCATGACGATCAGGTCAGCACTATGACGTTTTACCGTGTTCATAATACCACTAAAGGCAGCTCCAGTTTCTACATCTCCATGAATTGTAATTCCTTGAAGAAAATCTTTCTTAAGTAAATTATCGAATTTTTTTTTGGCGAGCTTCATAAAAAACAAGGCTTCTGGCAGGTTAGAGCTCGCATTATTTGCGAGATGTAAGGGGAGGTCCAGCTGGTGTAGTAAAAATAATTCCCCATTATTTTCACGTACAATATCAGCAGCGACTCTCAATGCGTTTTCTGCCTGTACTGAAAAGTCTGTTGGCACAATTACCTTGTTCATAATGTTGGTTTTGAATCATTTAAAGATACAAAAAAATATAACTTTAGCAGGCTGTTTTTTAAGCCTTTGGAAATACTTAAAAAAATAGTATATTTGCAAAGTATTTAAACAAACACGAGGGGACTAAAGTCCCCTCTTTTTATAAATATGTTGAAAGAGAAGGTAGAAAAATTATTAAACGAGGCGTTTGAAGAGCGTCCAGACTTATTTTTGATTGACTTCAAAATGGGTTCTGGTAACGAGATCCAGGTCATTATTGATGGAGATGACGGTGTTAAATTGTCAGACTGTATGTTTTTTTCTAGAGCAGTAGAGCATAATTTAGATAGAGAAGAATATGATTTTTCTATTGAAGTGTTAAGTGCTGGTGCTTCCTCTCCTTTGAATTTTCCACGTCAGTTTATCAAAAACTTGGGTAGAGACCTTCAAATCGTTGACAGAGAAAAAAGATCTGAAACAGGCCTTTTAAAACAGGCAGACACTGAAGGTGTGACGATTACTTGGAAAGCTCGAGAGCCTAAGCCTATAGGTAAGGGTAAAGTTACTGTGGAAAAAGAGTGGACCTTAAAATATGAGGACATTAAGCAAGCAAAAGTTGTTGTAAAATTTAATTAGAAAGTAATATGGAAAATCTCGCATTGATCGAGTCTTTTTCTGAGTTTAAAGATGATAAAATGATAGATCGTGTCACCTTGATGGCGATCTTAGAAGATGTATTTAGAGCCGCTTTGAAAAGAAAGTACGGTGAAGATGACAACTTTGATATTATTATTAATCCAGATAAAGGTGATTTAGAGATCTGGCGTAACCGCGTTGTTGTTGCAGATGACGAAGTAGAAGACGATAATTCTGAAATATCTCTAACAGAGGCTCAAAAAATCGAGCCGGATTACGAGGTAGGTGAAGATGTTGCAGAAGAAGTGAAGTTGATTCAGTTAGGGCGTCGTGCTATCTTGGCATTGAGACAGAACCTTATTGCTAAGATTCACGAACACGACAATACCAATATCTTTAAACATTTTAAAGAATTAGAAGGAGAACTCTACAGTGCAGAAGTACACCACATAAGACACAGGGCGATCATTTTATTAGACGATGATGGCAATGAAATCATCATGCCTAAAGACCGACAGATTCCATCTGACTTCTTTAGAAAAGGGGAGAATGTACGAGGTATTATTGAAAGCGTAGAGTTAAGGGGGAATAAGCCTAACATCATTCTATCAAGAACCTCTCCTAAGTTTTTAGAAAAATTGTTTGAACAGGAAATTCCAGAAGTTTTTGACGGAGTTATTTCTATAAAAGCAGTCGTAAGGGAGCCAGGGGAAAAAGCAAAAGTAGCTGTAGATAGCTATGATGATCGCATCGATCCTGTAGGAGCTTGTGTAGGGGTTAAAGGTTCCCGTATTCACGGTATTGTTCGTGAATTAGGAAATGAAAACATTGATGTAATTAATTACACTTCTAACATGCAGTTATACATCGCGAGAGCGTTGAGTCCTGCTAAGATAACTTCTATTACCATCAACGAAGAAACTAAAAAAGCTGAAGTTCGCTTGAGCCCTGAAGAAGTGTCTAAAGCCATAGGTCGTAGAGGCCACAATATTAGATTAGCTGGTAAATTAACTGGTTATGACATTGATGTGATTAGAGAAGGTGGTGAGGAAGATGTAGAGTTGACCGAGTTTACCGATGTGATCGACGGTTGGGTTATTGAAGAATTGAGTAAGATAGGACTGGATACTGCCAAAAGTGTTCTAGAGCAAGACGTTGCCGACTTGATAAAACGTACAGATCTTGAGGAGGAAACCGTGTTAGAACTGGTTAGAATCCTAAGAGCAGAATTTGAAGATTAGATTAGAAATTAAAGTCAATCCTGAACCATTTTATGGCTGAAGTAAAAAACATGAGACTCAACAAAGTTCTAAGAGAATTCAACATCTCTTTAGACCGTGCTGTGGAGTATCTTAATTCTAAAGGAATTGAGATAGAGGCTCGCCCTACCACAAAAATAGACGAAAGCGTCTATCAAGCACTTGCTGATGAGTTTCAAACTGATAAAAGCAAAAAAGTTGCCTCAAAGGAAGTAGGTGCTGAACGTCGCAAGGAACAAGAAGAATTGCGAATGCAGCGAGAAAAAGAACTTGAGGACAAACAGAAAAGGCAAGAAGTTATTAAGGCTAAAGCCACTCTTGATGGCACTAAACAGGTGGGTAAGGTAGATCTTACGGCAGGTAAAAAGGCAGAGAAATCTACTGATCAACTGGAGAAAGCTGAAGTACCCGTTAATAAGGATGCTGCTGCTGCTGAGGTAGAGAAGGAGTCTCAAGAAACGAAGGTAGAGCCAGTAGAACTACCTAAAGAGACCGCGACCGCACCAGTTTTGCAAGTTTCTAATAGACCTAAATCTATAGGGACTACCTTAATGGGGAAAATAGATCTTAGTAATAATGTTTCATCTAAGCCTAAGAAAAAAGAAGAGGTCCTTAAAAAGGACGAAAAGGAAACTCTGAAGACAGCAGATGCGGTTCAAGAAGTTAAAAAGCCGGAAGAAGTTGGAGTACCAGTTGACTCAACAGAAACCGCTGAGAAACAATTGACTGATAAAGTAGTTTCTGAAAACCCAGAGTCTGAAGTGATCAAAACAGAGTATAAAAAACTCGGGGGTCTTAAAGTTACTGGAGAAAAAATTGACCTTTCACAATTTGCAAAGCCCAAGAAGAAGGCAGCAGATACCAATAGAGGTAAACGTAAACGTATTTCTAAGCCAGGTGCTCCTGCCCCTGCTGCTGGAGGCACTGCCGCTAAACGCAGTAGTAATACTAGACGAGCTGCGCCAGCTTCTGGTGGGCCTGGTCGAAAAAACATTGTCAAAGAAGAGCCTACTGATGAAGAAATTCAAAAGCAGGTAAGAGAGACTCTTGAAAAGCTTCAAGGTAAATCTTCTAAGTCTAAGGCTGCCCGATACCGTAGAGACAAGAGAGATAGTCACCGTGATAAAGTGGATGCTGCAGAGCAAGCGCAAGCAGAAGATAAAAGCTTGCAAGTAACTGAGTTCGTTACTGTTAGTGATTTATCCATTATGATGGACGTACCGGTTAATAAAGTTATCGGTGCTTGTATGTCTCTTGGAATGATGGTGACTATGAATCAAAGACTGGATGCTGAAACGATGTCTATAGTTGCTGAAGAGTTTGGTTTTGAAGTAGAATTTGTTAATGCAGATATTGAAGAAAGCATCGCAGAGCTTGAAGATAAGGAAGAAGACTTAGTAACACGAGCTCCAATTGTAACCGTAATGGGTCACGTAGATCACGGTAAAACATCCCTTTTAGATTATATCAGAAAAGAAAATGTAATTGCTGGAGAAAGTGGAGGGATTACACAACATATTGGTGCTTATGGAGTAGAATTAGAAAATGGACAAAAGATTGCATTTTTAGATACACCAGGTCACGAAGCATTTACAGCGATGCGTGCACGTGGTGCGCAATTAACAGATATAGCTATTATTGTTGCTGCTGCCGATGATGATATCATGCCTCAAACTAAAGAAGCAATTTCGCATGCGCAAGCCGCAGGAGTTCCTATAGTATTTGCGATCAATAAAATTGATAAACCTCATGCCAATCCAGAGAAGATCAAAGAAGGTCTCGCTCAAATGAACTTATTGGTGGAAGACTGGGGAGGTAAAATACAATCCCATGATATTTCTGCTAAAGTAGGTACAGGGGTAAAAGAATTACTTGAAAAAGTGTTGCTTGAAGCAGAATTACTCGACTTAAAAGCCAATCCTAACAAGCCTGCTACTGGAACTGTCGTTGAAGCATTCTTGGACAAAGGTCGTGGATATGTCTCTACAATTTTAGTGCAAGCAGGTACTCTAAGAGTAGGGGATTATGTTCTTGCCGGCCCTAGGCATGGTAAAATCAAGGCAATGCAAGATGAGCGTGGAAACGAGGTTCTAGCAGCAGGTCCTGCAACTCCAGTATCTGTGTTAGGTTTGGACGGTGCCCCTCAAGCGGGTGACAAGTTTAACGTATTTGAAGATGAACGTGAGGCAAAGTCTATTGCAGCAAGACGAACGCAACTTCAACGTGAACAATCTGTTCGAACACAAAAAACCCTATCTCTTGACGAAATTGGGCGACGTATCGCATTAGGAGACTTTAAAGAATTGAACTTAATTCTTAAGGGGGATGTTGATGGTTCTGTAGAAGCTTTAACCGATTCATTCCAGAAACTATCTACTGAAGAAATTCAGGTAAATATTATTCACAAAGGTGTAGGTGCGATAACTGAGACTGATGTGTTACTTGCAACAGCTTCTAATGCAATAATTATCGGATTTAATGTACGCCCTCAAGGGAATGCAAGAGTTGTCGCCGATAGAGAAGAAGTGGATATACGCACGTATTCTATTATTTATGATGCGATCAATGATCTTAAAGATGCAATGGAAGGAATGCTTTCTCCAGAGCTTAAAGAAGAAATTACTGGTAACGCTGAAGTAAGACAAACCTTTAAAATATCCAAAATCGGTACTATTGCAGGTTGTATGGTCACAGATGGTAAGGTATTTAGAAATGGTGGGGTAAGACTTATCAGAGACGGCGTAGTGATTTATACAGGCGAACTCACAGCGCTTAAGCGTTTCAAAGACGATGTCAAAGAAGTGGCTAAAGGTTATGAATGTGGTATGCAAATAAAGAATTACAACGACTTGCAGGAAGGTGATATTATGGAATCTTTCAGAGAAGTAGAAGTAAAAAAGACCTTAAAATAACAAGAGTCTGTCTTATATAAATAAAAAGCGTCTTCATTTTAATGAAGACGCTTTTTTTATGGGGTATTTTTGCTAAGGCTTTAAGATAAAAGCATCTTTATACTCTTCCTTAATTTTTAGTAGCGCTCGATCTGCTTCTAGTCGACTTCGGTAAGTTCCTACCCATATCTTGTGGTAGGGAGATTCCCATTTTAATTCGGCTTTCCATGGTAGATCTAGTTGATCGTAGGTTTCTTTAGTGGTAATTGCTTGATCGCGTTCTCCATAAAATAATTGAATGGTAAATCTATCTTTAAAATCTCCTGAGCGATCCATGGCTATTTTGGTAGAAATCAATTGATCGATTTTTTGCTTATTTACCGGGTGGTATTCTTGCGCAATTCCTTGAAATGCAATAGAAAACAATCCCAAGTTTAGGAGAAGCGTTGTCACTTTTTTCATAGATATAGTAAGAGTTGTGTCGATTTTAGGCATTTTTAAAAATTCTAATTTAGACTAATTATAAATTATTTTCTTCGTTTATTAGAAGCAAAAATAAACGTTTTATGACCTATTTTTGCAGCAGCATTTACGATGCGGTAAAATACCGTAATTATTGTGCCAAAGTTATTGTAATATTCATTAAAGAAGATGACAAATAGGAAATTACATTTTTCCGCATGGCAGTTTTTGCTAGCGTTTGTATTCGTTGTGCTTAATTCGTTAAGTGTATACGCGCAACAGGATGCTACCACCTCAGATGGTGAGCCTGCGGTACCTGTAGATGCTGTCAGTGGTGCTGACGCAGCAAAAGGGGAAGAACTCTTTAAAGCAAATTGTGCCTCATGCCACAAGTTGTATAAGAAACAAGTTGGACCTGCTCTATATGGTGTTTCTCAGAAATACGAAAAGGAATGGTTGTACAAATGGATCGTAAATTCAGCAGAATTAATAGCTAGTGGAGATGCTAGAGCAAATGCGATTTACAACGAGTACAATCAGTCCAATATGAATGCTTTTCCACAGCTTTCTACTGTGGATATTGATAACATTCTTGCTTATACAGATACAGAGAAGCCTGCTGCTGTTGTTGACGTTGCCGGTGCAGAAGGAACTGCGGTTGCTGGATCAGGAGATAATTCGGTGACAAATAATATCATTTTAGGAGCGCTGGCTCTTGTGTTGTTGTTATTGGTGGTTCTTCTTATCGTAGTAAACAAGACGCTAAGACGATTTGCAGAAGCTAACGGAATTCAAACGGTCTTTGATGAAGCGACTGAAGAGCGCACCCCTATATGGAAAGCTTTTGCTCAAAATCAATTCTTGGTTCTAGTGACTGCGATATTCTTATTGCTAGCTAGTGCCTACTTTGGCTATGGAGCTTTAATGAGCGTAGGTGTTGATCAAGGGTATGCACCAGTGCAACCTATTCACTACTCTCACAGAATTCACGCTGGTACCAGCCAGATTGAATGTAAGTATTGTCACTCTAGTGCCCGTGAATCAAAGCATTCAGGAATCCCTTCCCTTAACGTATGTATGAACTGTCACAAGTCTATTGCTGAAGTGGCAGAGACAACCTATCAAGAAGGTATTGAGGAGTACGGTATTGACTACAATAAAGAAATTGAAAAATTGTATGCCGCAACAGGATGGGATACCGACGAACAAGCATTTGTTGGGGAAGAGCAGCCAGTAAGATGGGTGCGTATTCACAATTTGCCTGATCTTGCCTATTTCAATCACGCACAACACGTAACAGCAGGTAAAATCGAGTGTCAAACATGTCACGGTCCAGTAGAAGAAATGGAAGTGATGTATCAATATTCACCATTAACAATGGGATGGTGTATCAACTGTCACCGGGAGACTAACGTAGATCTTCAGGGGAATGGCTATTATGAAAAAATTCACAAAGAACTTTCTGAAGCTCGTGGTGGTCGTCAACTGACTATCGCAGATTTAGGAGGACTTGAATGTGGTAAATGCCACTACTAATAAAATAGTTTTAGAGATTTATGGCTACTACTAAAAAATACTGGAAAAGTACTGCGCAACTAGATGACAGCAACAAGATGGTAAAAGATCTTGAGCAGAACGAGTTTGCGAGCGCTATTCCTACCGATGAGTTTTTAGGAAACGATCAGGCGATGGAGGAATCAAATACCTCGCGTCGTGACTTCTTAAAGTATGTTGGATTCAGCACTGCTGCAGCATCGCTAGCAGCATGTGAGGGTCCAGTTATCTACTCCGTACCTTATGTAAACCAACCGGAGCAAATCATTCCTGGAATGGCTAACTATTATGCAACAACAATTGCAAATGGTTATGATTATGCGAGTGTACTGGTGAAAACACGTGAAGGTCGTCCGATTAAAATAGAAAGCAATAGGGATGCGGCATATAGAGGTCATGCAAATGCCCGTGTACATGCGTCTGTGTTGTCTTTATATGATAACAACCGTTTAAAAGCGCCTATGATTAAAGGGGTGGAGTCTACTTGGGAAGAACTTGATCAACAAGTTGCTGCTCAATTAGCTCAATTAAATGGTAAAGAATTGGTGGTGCTCGCACAAACTTATGCCAGCCCATCCATGTATAAAATCATCGCTCAACTTAAGGATACCTATACCAATGTGCGTGTGGTTACTTATGATACGATTAGTGAAGATGCTGCGTTAAATGCTTTTGAAGCTAAGTACGGCACTAGAGCTCTTGCAGATTATGATTTTACAAATGCAGAAACTATAGTTTCTGTAGGCGCTGATTTTGTAGGTGACTGGCAAGGTGGAGGATTTGATAAAGGGTATGCAAAATCACGTGTACCTAAGGATGGTAAGATGTCTCATCATATTCAATATGAGGCTAACTTGACTCTTTCTGGTGCAAATGCTGATAGACGTTACCCAGTTACTCCTACAGAGCAAAAGCAAATTATTGCTGCTCTTTATGGCAAAATTGTTGGGGGCGCAATAAATGTTTCCTTATCTGATAAAGTGGCCAAATCTGTAGAGCAAACTGCTATAAGCTTGAAAAGAGCTGGCAACAATGGGGTACTATTATGTGGTGTTCCTGACCAAGCGGCACAACAATTAACTATTGCTATTAATGAGGCTTTGAATTCTTCTATTGTGGATACGGCTTTACCAATAATGACTCGTCAAGGTAATCGTAAGGCAGTAGGTCAATTAGTAAGTGATATGAATGCCGGTAAAGTTGGTGCTATTTTCATCGCTGGTGTTGATCCTCTGTACAGTTATGATGATAGTGACGCTTTCGCGAAAGCGATAGAAAAAGTAGCCCTTAGCGTATCTTTTGCTTCTTCCATGAATGCAACAGCGGCTAAAGTAGACTACGTAGCAACTACGCCTCATTTCTTAGAGTCTTGGGCTGATACCGAAATTAAAAAAGGTTATGTGTTCTTAACGCAGCCTACTATCAACCCTATATTTAAGACCCGTCAATTACAAGAGTCTCTATTAAAGTGGTCGGGTAATGAACAGTCTTACAAGGACTTCTTAAAAGAAACTACTAGTGCTACTGGAGCAAGTTGGAATCAGTCGTTACAAGACGGTTTTTATAGTACAACTGCTTCTGATGTTAATGTTACAGTAGCAGAAGTAAGAGAAATTAGTAATGCTGATGCATTACGTGCTTTGGCAAATGCTAAAAAACCTTCTGGATACGAACTTACTTTATATACCAAAACAGGACTAGGTGATGGTAGCATGGCAAACAACCCGTGGCTGCAAGAATTGCCAGATCCTATCACAAGAACCACTTGGGATAACTACGTTACAATTTCGCAAGCAGATGCCGATGCGCTAGGTGTTGTGAATGAGAATGTAGCAAACGGTGCCTTAGATGGTACTCATGTACTAGTAACTCTAGACGGTGTAGAAAGAAAGTTTCCTGCACTTATCCAACCAGGACAGGCTGCTGGAACAATAGGAATTGCCTTAGGTTACGGACAGACTGCTTCTATTCAAGAAGAAATGCAAACCGGTGTCAACGCCTACCCATTCTATAAGAATGGCGTTGCAGTACAAGCGGTTACTGTTAAAGATGCTGGTGGAAATCACCAGTTTGCCTGTACACAATTACAAAATACCATGATGGGTCGCGATATTATTCGTGAAACAGATTTAACTACTTATAGAACAGGAAATAAGGACCAATTTAATCCGATGCCTGAAGTTTCTTTGAATCACATTGAAACCGCAGTAACTTCTCCAGATGTTGATCTTTGGGAAAGTTTTGATAGATCTGTTGGGCATCACTTCAATATGTCTATAGACTTAAACGCTTGTACCGGTTGTGGTGCATGTGTAGTAGCTTGTCATGCAGAGAATAACGTGCCTGTTGTAGGTAAAGCAGAAGTAAGAAAATCTCGGGATATGCACTGGTTGCGTATCGATAGGTATTATTCTTCTACGGATAGTTTTGAAGCCGATGAGGCCAAAAAAGATGGTTTTGATGGATTATTTGGGGACAATGGTTCATTAGGTGGTTTTGGAGAGTTGGAAATTCCAGCAGATAATCCAGAAGTATCTTTCATGCCAGTGATGTGTCAGCATTGTAATCACGCACCATGTGAAACAGTTTGTCCAGTAGCAGCATCTTCTCATGGTCGTCAAGGTCAAAATCACATGGCTTATAACCGTTGTGTAGGTACTCGTTATTGTGCTAACAACTGTCCTTATAAGGTACGTCGTTTCAACTGGTTCCTTTACAATGGAAATGATGAGTTTGATTACCACATGAATAATGACTTAGGTCGTATGGTGATCAACCCAGATGTTACCGTAAGAAGTCGTGGGGTAATGGAGAAATGTTCTCTTTGTATCCAAATGACGCAAATGACTATTTTGGAGGCTAAGAAAGATGGTCGCATGATCAAAGATGGCGAGTTTGCTACGGCATGTTCTAATGCTTGTTCTAACGGAGCTATTACCTTTGGTGATATCAACGACAAGGAATCGGAGATCTTTCAAGTAAAACAACAAGACCGTATGTATCACCTGTTAGAAGAAGTGGGAACTGAACCTAACGTGATGTATCAGGTTAAAGTGAGAAACATATAATTAACTAGGAAAACTAATCAAGACATTATGGCTCATTATGAAGCGTCCATAAGAAGACCTCTCGTTACAGGAGATAAGACCTATTCTGATGTAACAAGAGACATTGCAGCACCTGTAGAAGGTGAAGCAAATAAGCAGTGGTGGATTGTTTTTACAATCGCTCTCATTGCCTTTCTTTATGGATTAGGATGTATTACTTATACAATATCTACCGGTATCGGTGTTTGGGGATTAAACAAGACCATTGGATGGGCTTGGGATATTACTAACTTTGTATGGTGGGTGGGTATAGGCCACGCAGGAACACTTATTTCTGCCGTACTATTATTATTCCGTCAGAAATGGAGAATGGCGATCAACCGCTCTGCAGAGGCGATGACTATCTTCTCTGTAATTCAAGCAGGTTTGTTTCCTATTATTCACATGGGTCGCCCATGGTTAGCTTACTGGGTATTGCCTATTCCTAACCAATTTGGTTCTTTGTGGGTTAACTTTAACTCACCGCTTCTTTGGGATGTATTTGCTATTTCTACGTACCTTTCGGTATCATTAGTATTCTGGTGGACTGGTTTATTGCCTGATTTTGCAATGATCAGAGATCGAGCAATTACGCCGTTTAATAAAAAAATCTACGGAATCCTTTCCTTCGGT
This sequence comes from Nonlabens sp., assembly GCF_018401815.1. Lineage (GTDB taxonomy): Bacteria > Bacteroidota > Bacteroidia > Flavobacteriales > Flavobacteriaceae > Nonlabens. The sequence continues at coordinate 631,178 of NZ_JAGYKG010000001.1, read as the reverse complement.
TGGTCAGGTCGCGCAAAAGACTGGCAACGTTTTGAAGAGGTGTCTCTTGTTCTTGCAGGACTCGCAACACCATTAGTACTTTCGGTTCACACGATTGTATCTTTTGACTTTGCCACCTCTGTTATACCTGGTTGGCACACGACGATCTTTCCTCCTTACTTTGTTGCGGGAGCTGTTTTCTCTGGATTTGCAATGGTAAACACCTTACTTATTGTTATGAGAAAAGTAGTAAGTCTTGAAAATTATATCACGATACAACACATTGAGTTGATGAATATCGTAATTATGATTACAGGATCTATAGTAGGGGTTGCTTATATCACGGAGTTATTTGTGGCTTGGTATTCCGGAGTGGAATACGAGCAGTACGCTTTCCTGAACAGAGCTACGGGACCTTATTGGTGGGCTTACTGGTCGATGATGACTTGTAATGTATTCTCTCCACAATTTATGTGGTTCAAAAAATTAAGAACGAGTATTATGTTCTCCTTTGCGATCTCCATTGTGGTGAACATAGGTATGTGGTTTGAACGTTTTGTAATTATTGTTACATCACTACACAGGGATTACCTTCCTTCTTCTTGGACGATGTTTTCTCCAACTTTTGTAGATATAGGAATCTTTATTGGTACCATAGGGTTCTTCTTTGTACTTTTCTTATTGTACTCCAGAACATTCCCCGTTATTGCTCAAGCCGAGGTGAAATCTATTTTAAAAGTTAGTGGTAGCAAGTACAAGAAGTTAAGAGAAAATAAAATGACGTCTAATGAAGGGGCTTCTTCGGGAGATCCTATCGCACATCCTAGCGAGTAGAACTAAGATATTATGTCAACAAAAATGATACACGCTTTATATACTGACGATGATGTTTTACTGAGTGCAGTAAAGCAAGTTAGAGACAAGCATTACCATATTGAAGAGGTGTTCACACCTTTTCCAGTTCATGGCCTTGAAAAAGCTATGGGAATTGCAGACACCCGTCTTGCGATCAACGCTTTCTTATATGGAATAGTAGGTTTATGTGTTGCTACGGCAATGATGAATTATATTATGATAGAAGACTGGCCACAAGACATAGGAGGGAAGCCTAGTTTTTCTTATCTAGAAAACATGCCGGCTTTTGTACCTATCATGTTTGAATTAACGGTATTTTTTGCCGCTCACTTAATGGTAATCACTTTTTATATGAGAAGTAGGTTATGGCCATTTAAAAAAGCAGAAAATCCTGACGTAAGAACTACAGATGACCATTTTCTTATGGAAATAGATGCTCATGGAGCAGATGAAGAAGAAGTTACCAAGTTTCTTTATGACACTGGAGCTGTAGAGATAAAATTAATTGACAAAGAAGCACACTGATGAATAGATTATTAAAAACCTTCTTTTTTGCTTTTGCTGCTTTGCTTATCGGTTCCTGTGGTGGAGATGATAAGTCGGTTGCAACTGGTACAAACAGAAGTGTACAATACTTTCCAAATATGTATGAGTCCGTAGGATATGAGACCTATCAAGAAGGGAAAATATTTCCTGGAAATGTGGAAGCTCAGTCTCCGGTAAATGGTTCTGTTTCTCGTGGATGGATGCCGTATGATTATGAAAATAATAATGATGGGTACGCTTCCGCGAAAGCGAATTTAAAAAACCCACTTCCTTACACAGAGGCAAATCTTGAAATTGGCGCGGAACTTTATAATATTTACTGTGCCATTTGTCATGGTACTAATGGAAATGGAAAAGGGCATTTAGTAACTACTGAAAAAATTCTTGGGGTTCCTAGTTATGATGCCCGCGAGATCTCACAAGGCTCTATATATCATGTGATGTATTACGGAATCAATTATATGGGTTCTTATGCGTCCCAGACCTCTATTGAGGAAAGATGGCAAATAGCTCATCATGTGGACGCGCTTACAAGAGATTTAAAAGGACAGCCTCGTCAAGAGTTTGTAACTGTAAATGATGAAATTAATGTTTCTGATTTGATTATGGAAGATAGTCAAGAGGGTGATCAACACACGACAGAAATAGAAACAACAACTGAAGGCCATTAAGCCCTAGAAGATATTGTAATATGTATAAGGTAACTAGCAAATTAAAGATTTTCGCAATCGTACTAATGGTTGTTGGAGCATTGTTTACTGCGGTGGGATTCTGGTCAGTTCCAAGTTCACAAGCCGCAGTGCAACAGATGATCGATAGCGATGCTGCAGCACACGGTGGTGCACATGAGACAGAATCAAAGGATCACGGTGGTGCAGCAGAGGAAGCACATCAGCAATCGGGTCATGCAGCTGCTCATAATACAGATGAGCCTGCGATAGATGATGCTCATGCTGGTGGTCATAATGACGAGCACGTAGAGCACTTATATCACCAACTACAAAACAGACCTTGGTCAGCGGTGTATATCGCTTCCTTTTTCTTTTTTATGATAGGTTTGGGTTCACTTGTTTTCCTTGCCCTACAAAAAGTTTCACAAGCTGGATGGTCACCATTACTCTTTAGAGTTATGGAGGGCATTGGTAGTTATATTCTACCTGGTGGAATTATCATGTTTATCCTCTTGCTGCTTTCTGGGTTGCACTTCAATCACATTTTTGTTTGGATGGAAGAAGGAGTTGATGTTTTAGGAAATGAAAACTATGACGCAATCATTGCTGGTAAAACAGGATACTTAAACGTACCGTTTTGGTTGTTTAGAGCAGGCGCATTTATAGTAGGATGGAACTTGTATAGATGGAACATTAGACGATTCGGTTTAAAACAAGATGAAGCAAAAGATGGTGATATCGCTTGGTATAAAAAAGGATTTAAGCACAGTGCTATGTTCTTGGTGTTTTTTATAGTTACAGAATCTATCATGTCATGGGACTGGATCATGAGTTTTGATCCACATTGGTTTTCTACTTTATTCGGATGGTATGTATTTGCCAGTATGTTCGTCTCCGGTATTACGACTATAGCCTTAGTAACTATTTTCCTGAAGTCGAAGGGTTATTTAGAGTTCGTAAACGACTCTCATATTCATGATTTGGCTAAATTTATGTTTGGTATTAGTATTTTTTGGACTTATTTATGGTTCTCTCAGTTTATGTTGATTTGGTACTCCAATATTCCAGAAGAAGTAACTTATTTTGTAACCCGTATTCAAGATTATAACATCCTTTTCTTCGGTATGGTGGCGATCAACTTCTTATTTCCTTTACTGATACTCATGAATTCTGACTTCAAACGTGTCAATTGGTTTGTAGTAACGGCAGGATTATTTATCATTGTGGGGCATTATTTGGACATATTTGTTATGGTGATGCCGGCAACCGTAGGGGTATCATGGTTTATAGGGTTCCCTGAAATAGGTGCGTTCTTATTCTTTGCTGGATTATTTATATTCTACATATTCCGTACGATTTCTAAAGCTCCTTTAATACCAAAAGGGGATCCTTTTCTAGGAGAGAGTAAACATTTTCATTATTAAAATCAATAGAAGACAACTGTAATGACAGCATTTCTAATCATATTTATAGCAGCCCTCTTTGCCATTTCAATTTGGCAAATTTCTAAGATTGTATCTCTCGGTAAAGCACCAGAGCCGGATTCTGATGCAGTTGAAGTGGCTAATGATGGCGATAATAAACGCCAAGGACAGTACATGCTTCTCTTTGGTATTGGGCTATACGCTTTAATGATTGCTTGTTTTGTAGGCTACAAGGATTATTTTTTACCAGATGCCGCTTCCGAGCATGGAGGGGAGTATGATGATCTGCTTTTACTTACCACGGTGGTTATTATGGTGGTTCAGGTCTTGACACAAGGCTTACTGCACTGGTTTTCTTATAAATATCACGGCAGAAAAGGTCAAAGAGCTCTATTTTATGCTGATAACGATCGACTAGAGTTTATTTGGACCGCTATTCCTGTAGTTGTTTTAGCAGGTTTAATTCTCTGGGGATTATTTTCCTGGAATGATATTATGGATGCCAATATGGATGATGATCCATTAGTGGTTGAAGTTTACGCCTACCAATTTGGCTGGAAAGTGCGTTACAGTGGTTCTGACAATACCTTAGGTGATGCTAATGTGCGTTTTATTGAAGGCCAAAATATATTGGGTATTGATCCTACAGATCAAGACGGCATGGATGATCAAGTAGCAACAGAGTTACATTTACCAGTAAATAGACCGGTGATCTTTAAATTTAGAAGTCAGGACGTTTTACATTCTGCCTACATGCCCCATTTTAGAGCTCAAATGAATGTGGTTCCAGGAATGGTAACTCAATTTAAGTTCACTCCTACCGTAACTTCAGAAGATTACAAATCAACTGAATTTATGACTGAAAAAGTTCGTAAGATTAATGAAATTAGACGACAGAAAAGTAAAGAGCTGATAGCTGATGGTGATGTGGCTTTAGATCCATATGAATTTGAATACTATCTTCTTTGTAATAAAATATGTGGCGCTTCACACTATAACATGCAAATGAAAATTGTAGTAGAAAGTGAAGATGATTACAACACGTGGTTAGAAACACAAACAACTTTTGAAAAAACTTTAGCTAACGCTGAAAATTAGAATTATGGGACAAGCTATCGCTGTTACTGCAGATCAAGGACACGAGGATGGACACCACCATCACAAAGAAACCTTTGTTACTAAATATATTTTCTCTCAAGATCACAAGATGATTGCAAAGCAATACTTGATCACGGGTCTTATTATGGGAGCCATAGGTATTGCTATGTCGGTACTTATGAGAATGCAATTGGCAAACCCTGGCGAGCCGAGCATGGTATTTCAAGCATTATTAGGTAAGTGGGCTCCTGATGGAGTCATGGATCCTAATATGTACCTTGCCTTAGTTACTATACATGGTACGATCATGGTGTTCTTTGTGCTTACCGCTGGATTGAGTGGTACTTTTTCTAACTTTTTGATACCATTACAAATTGGTGCACGTGATATGGCATCCGGATTCCTTAATATGGTGTCTTATTGGTTGTTCTTTATTTCAGCAACCATCATGATAGGATCGTTGTTTGTAGAATTAGGACCTGCGGCTGCGGGATGGACTATTTATCCGCCATTAAGTGCGCTCCCTCAAGCCATGGGTGGTTCTGGACTGGGAATGACCCTATGGCTGGTTTCTATGGCAATCTTTATTGCATCTTCCTTACTGGGTTCCTTAAATTACATTGTTACTGTCATTAACTTAAGAACCAAGGGAATGTCGATGACGCGTCTTCCATTAACGATTTGGGCATTTTTTGTAACAGCAATCATTGGAGTTGTTTCTTTCCCGGTACTTTTATCAGCAGCATTACTGTTGATCATGGATAGAAGCTTTGGAACTTCTTTCTTCTTATCAGACATTTATATTAAAGGTGAAGTACTCGCACATCAAGGGGGTTCTCCGGTTCTTTTTGAGCATTTATTCTGGTTTTTAGGTCATCCAGAAGTGTACATCGTCTTACTACCAGCATTAGGAATTACCTCTGAGGTGATTGCAACCAACTCACGTAAACCAATTTTTGGATATCGTGCGATGATTGCATCTATTTTAGCCATTGCTTTCTTATCTACTATCGTATGGGGACATCATATGTTTGTATCAGGTATGAATCCGTTCCTTGGATCTGTCTTTACTTTTACAACCCTCTTAATTGCTATTCCTTCAGCGGTAAAAGCTTTTAATTATATCACTACCCTCTGGAAAGGTAATCTACAGATGAATCCAGGAATGTTATTCTCCATAGGACTGGTTTCTACGTTTATTACAGGGGGGCTTACAGGTATTATCTTAGGTGATAGTACGCTAGATATCAATGTACATGATACGTATTTTGTAGTAGCTCACTTCCACTTGGTAATGGGTATTTCAGCGTTATATGGGTTGTTTGCTGGTGTGTATCATTGGTTCCCAAAAATGTTCAATCGCATGATGAACAAAAGCTTGGGATATGTACACTTTTGGTTAACTGCCATAGGGGCATATGGAGTATTCTTCCCAATGCATTTTGTAGGTATGGCTGGTCTACCAAGGCGTTACTATACCAATACTAACTTCCCGTACTTCGATGATTTAGCAGATACCAATCAATTGATTACTTATTTTGCTATAGCAACTGCTTTTGCGCAACTGTTCTTCGTTTACAATTTTGTAAAGTCCATATTTTACGGTAAGAAAGCACCTGCAAACCCGTGGAGTTCTAATACATTAGAATGGACAACAGGCGATAAACACATACACGGGAACTGGGACGGACCTATTCCTACTGTTTACAGATGGCCTTACGATTACAGTAAGTTGAATGAAGATGGAGACTACGTGATCGCTGGACAAGATTATGTACCTCAACACATTCCTATTCAGAAGGGTGAAGAGGAAATGAATCATTAGATAAAAAAGGGGATTATAAAATCAAAAATGCCGCTCTAAGAGCGGCATTTTTGATTTTATATATATAAGAAATATCAAGCCTCTCCTCGTGCAGGATAATCATTATTTTCTATATAATCTACTGCCTGTATCACATCATCTATTTTAGGTCGAGTAAAAGGCATGGTTTGTACAGACGAGAAGTATAAGCTTTGGTCAGCTTTTATTAAAAACATTCCTGGTTCAGAAAATAACTCTGGTTCCTTTTCATTAATTCCCTTGGAAAGGTACAGTCCCCATTCTTTGGCTTGTTCTTTTGTAAGTCCATAACCAATAGGTAACTCTGCTATATTCCACTCTTTTCCACTCTTTTTAGCCTTCTCTTCACTATCCATACTGATTCCTATCACGTGTATTCCTCTTTCTATGAGTCGGCTGATATTATCGGTTACTTCCTCTAATTGCTTTCTGCAAACAGGGCAATGGTACCCTCTATAAAATAGGATAAGGGTGTATTTCTCTGCTTCTTGCTTTTTTAAGGACCAATTGGTGTTATTGATTAGGGATAACTCTAATTGAGGTGTTTTTTCTCTTGGTTTCATTTTTTATTTCAATATACAATACTATAGTGCTTGACCTTCACAAGGTCTTATTAAAACTCGCAACGCTTTTACATCAATTTGTTATTATAGGTCATTTATAAAAAAAATGGGTGTTGGTATTTCGCTTTCGCGAAAGCGAAACAGTTATCATAACTCCTATATTACAATAGGTACCTACTTATTATAAAAATATTACAACTCACTGCCTATTGAGTAGTATCTTTGAGATATGAATGAAAATCTTGATCCTAGCGGCGACCATTTTTCCAATGAGGAAAACGACTTAGACAGAGCTTTAAGGCCGTTGTCTTTTGATGATTTTGCGGGGCAAGATCAAGTGTTAGAAAACTTAAAGATTTTTGTTGCTGCGGCTAATGGTAGGGAAGAAGCACTGGATCATACGCTTTTTCATGGCCCCCCTGGACTTGGTAAAACAACTTTGGCACATATTCTTGCTAACGAGCTAGGTGTAGGGATAAAGGTCACTTCTGGACCTGTATTAGATAAGCCAGGAGACCTTGCGGGATTGCTTACTAACCTAGACGAACGCGATGTGCTTTTTATAGATGAGATCCATCGATTAAGTCCTATTGTAGAAGAGTATCTATACAGTGCGATGGAGGATTATAAGATCGATATCATGATTGAGACCGGTCCCAATGCCCGAACGGTACAAATCAATCTGGCTCCGTTTACCTTAATCGGCGCTACTACGAGATCAGGATTACTTACAGCGCCTATGAGAGCCAGGTTTGGTATCGCTTCTAGATTGCAATACTATAACACTGAAATACTTTCTACTATAGTTATTAGAAGTGCAGAGATACTGAATGTTCCTATAGATCACGACGCGGCGATTGAGATTGCTGGTCGCAGTCGTGGTACTCCACGTATTGCAAATGCATTATTGAGACGAGTGAGAGATTTTGCCCAAATCAAAGGTAATGGAACTATAGACATGCCTATAGCAAAATATGCCCTAGAGGCATTAAACGTGGATGCGCATGGTCTCGACGAGATGGACAATAAAATTCTTACGACCATTATCGATAAATTCAAAGGTGGCCCAGTAGGTATTACGACCCTGTCCACCGCAGTCTCAGAAAGTGCCGAAACGATTGAAGAAGTATACGAGCCCTTCCTGATACAACAAGGTTTTATTATTAGAACTCCTAGAGGGCGTGAGGTGACTGAACACGCCTATAAGCACTTAGGCAGAGTGAAAGGAAGTAGTATGGGGGGGTTGTTTAATCAATAATGAGAAAAATAGAACAAATACCGGCGCTTACATTTCTAGCAAAATCCAGACAGATTTATAAAAACCCACTGCCATTTCATAGAGAAAATTTTCAAAAGTACGGCAATACCTTTAAAATAAGTCCAAAGCCAGGCTTGATGATTCACTTTACTTGTGACGAAAAAATCACTCAGCACATACTTCAAAAAAACCAAAAAAACTTCAATAAATCCACTTTACAAACTGAAGATCTTGGAAAATACATAGGTCACGGCTTACTAACAGAGAACGGGGAAAAATGGCGTGCAAATCGCAAGCTGATACAGCCAGCCTTTTATAAAAAATCAATTTCGTCTCTGATGAGAACCATGGACGAAGTCATTCAAGAAGAATTTAGCAAAATCAAAACGGATGAAGCGATTGATGTTTATGAGGTCTTTAATGACCTTGCATTTAAGGTAGTCGCTAGAAGCCTCTTTGATTTAGCCGACATTGATGACTTAGAGGAGAAAATTTTTAGACTTCAATTCATTACCGAGAAAGCACAAAAAATGCTCATCAAAGAATTGAGAATTCCATGGATGAAATGGTACTTTGATAGAGCATGGCTTTCTGGAGAAAACAGTGTGCCGCATGCTTTAGAGCTTATTGAAGAAGCTCGTGAGATTCTTAGAAACATCATCAACAACCGCAGGTCCAGCGATAGAGAACCTGGAGACCTTCTCGATATGTTATTGCACAGCACCTATGAAGATGGTTCTTACATGGAAGACGACCAGTTGGTCGATGAGATATTGGTATTGTTTATTGCGGGTCATGAAACCACAGCAAATGCGCTGAGTTTTGCAGCGCAGCTGCTCGCCCATCATCCAGAAACTATCGCTAAAGCCAATAAAGAGATCAGCCATCTGGATAATAAAGATCTCATGACCGGTTTAATGCAGATGCCTTACATCAAACAATGCGTAGATGAAACCTTGAGAATGTATCCACCCGCTTATGTCACCGATCGTGTGGCCATAGCCGCAGACAGCTGTGAAGATATAGCAATTGCAAAGGGCAGCATCTGGCTGATTTCCTTTTATGAAATGCATCGCAGGAAAGATCTCTGGGAAGATCCAGAGGGTTTTAATCCAGATCGTTTTGCGCCGGACAAGGCTAAAGCATACAGAGATTTTTATTTTCCCTTTGGTGCGGGTCCTCGCATGTGCGTAGGGAATAATTTTGCCGTTTTTGAAATGATTCTCGTTATCGCCAGAATGTTAGAGCGTTTTGAAATTACTCCGGTCCATGATTCTATCGATTACCACCCGTTGATTACTTTAAAGCCTCGGGGTGCCGATTTGATCTTCAGTAAAAAATAGCTAGATTAAATAGTCGATAGCATTTCGTTTGTTATTGTCAGAAACATGCTAAGCGATTTATATTTTAGTAGACTCCCGTTGTATTAATTTGGTTTTTAAAACTATTTGTTTAAAATCTATAGGTTCATTCTTTTTTATCGACTGAATCTCTTTGTACAATTGTTTAAAAGCCTCTTTTCCCATTTTAAAGCCTGGTTGCTTAATCGTAGATAAGGAAGGAGAAATGATGGATGACACGAACCAATTACTAAAACCTACTATGGCAATCTCTTCGGGTATTTTTACACCAGCCTTTTTGAATTCTGAGATAGCTCCTATTGCAACTAGGTCGGTATTGATAAATATCCCGTCTACATCCTTATGTTGCTCCAGTAGTAAACGTGTATTTTTTTGTCCCTCTTCAAAACTTTTTTCATCACATTCACAGATGTATACTAAAGAGGGATCATAAGCAATTCCATTATCAAAAAGTGCTTTTCGATACCCGAGAAATCTATCTATAGAATTTTGTGGAAGTAGGGAACCTCTAAAATGTGCAATACGTTTACAACCTATATCAATAAGATGCTTAGTCGCCTCATAAGCTGCCTTTCTATCATCGATGATCACTTTCGAGCAATTCACGATCTTCGCAATTTTATCAAACATTACTAATGGCTTGCCTGAACTAATAACATCTGTTAAATGTTTGAAATCTACGGTATCATTTGCAAGAGATATAATAATTCCATCCACCCTTTGGTTCATTAAAAGATCAATTTGTTTTTTTTCTAGTTCATAGGATTCGTTAGACTGCAGGATAACAACTAAATAACCTTTTTTTTCTGCTTGAGCGATAATGCCTTTAATTACATTTGAAAAGAAGTGGTGCACAATCACTGGAATAATGAGACCTATTGTCTTCGACTCGTTAGTCCTAAGGTTAACTGCAAAGGTATTGGGCTTATAATTGAGAGTGGAAGCTAGCTCTCTCACTTGTGCCTTGGTTTTAGGACTTACATCGGGATAGTCTTTAAGTGCTTTGGAGACCGTGGTGATTGAAATATTCAGTTGGTCAGCAATTTCTCTTAAAGTAACAGGTTTCATAACGTAATTTTTAATAATGGCAATGCTAAAATACGTAAAATACTAAGAACGAAAAGGTTTTCGGTATTATCGAAAACGTTTTCGTTAAAATTAAATCTTCAATAATGAGAACTAGTTTTACTTTGGTCCTCAGTAACCAACTTTTTATATTAACTAAATTTTACTCAGATGAATATTACCAAAATTACGTGGAGTTTGATACTCACAATTTTATTTGCAGTTACCACGGTGGTCGCACAGTCTACTATTTCTGGAACTATTAAAGACGCACAAGGTGAAACTGTTTTAGGCGTAAATGTTGTTTTAAAAGGTACTGAAAAGGGTGCCGTTACAGATTTTGATGGAAATTATACACTTACCAATGTTTTGGATGGTGAATACACTCTAGTAGCTTCTAGCTTAGGATATGACAAGTCCTATCAAAAAATAATCGTTAAAGGATCTGATCTAACAGTAAATTTTTTGATTAAAGAAAATGCAGAGTCTCTAGAAGCGATTATTGTAACCGGTGTTTCTAATCCTAAGGCTAAGATTGAATCTAGCGTATCGGTAACTACTTTGAGAACAGAAACAATAGCACAGTCGGCTCCTAGAACAACTGCTGAAATCTTTAGAACTATTCCTGGAATACGTTCAGAATCCTCAGGTGGTGAAGGTAACTCTAACATATCTGTAAGAGGTGTGCCTATTTCGTCCGGAGGTTCTAAGTATGTTCAAATACAAGAAGATGGGTTACCAGTTCTTTTATATGGAGACATGTCTTTTGCTACTGCAGATATTTTTACAAGATTTGATGCAAATGTTTCTCGTATAGAAGCTATACGTGGGGGATCTGCTTCCACACAAACATCTAATGCTCCTGGTGGAATCATCAATATAATTACTAAAACAGGTAAATCAGAAGGAGGAATGATAGGTACTACTTTTGGTGCTAACTATGATTCTTTCAGAACTGATTTTGCTTACGGAACCGAAATTGCAGATAAATTATATATGCATGCTGGAGGTTTTTACAGAGTAGGTGAAGGAATTAGGGATGCTGGTTTTACAGCTAATAATGGGGGTCAATTTAAGTTGAGCTTAATGAAGCAATTTGAGAAAGGATCGGTTAGAGTTTATGCCAAATATTTAAATGATAGAGCTATTGCCTATTTACCAGCTCCTATTCAAGTTTCGGGAACTAATTCTAATCCTACTTGGGAAAATGCTCCTAACTTTGATGCTACAACAGGTTCCTTGCATACTCCCCATCTTACCCAAACTTTAAGGCTAGGTGCTGATGGGCAGCCTTCAAGGGGAGATGTGACCGATGGGATGCATCCAGTATCAACATCTGTTGGGATATCTGCTAATTTTGATTTAGGAGATGGATATAAAATTTCTAATAATGGAAGGTTCTCTTCAAATAATGGCGCTTTTATTTCTCCATTTCCTTCCCAGATAGGAACGGGAACAGATATAGCAAGTTCTTTTGGCGCTGGATCTACATTACAATTTACGGACGGAACAGCTGTTGCAGGAAATAGTCTCGTAGCTCGTATACATATGTTTGATGTTGAGTTAGAAAATTTTAATAACTTTATGAATGATATTAAACTCTCTAAGTCTTACGATAATTTAGAGGTAACTCTTGGTTATTTTAAATCTATTCAAAATGTTTCAATGAACTGGACTTGGAATTCTTATTTACAAGAAGTACAAGGCGAGAATGCAAGATTGATCAACGCATTTGATGCCTCTAATAATCCTTTGAGTGAAAATGGATTGTATGCCTACGGAACTCCATTCTGGGGTAATCTGGCAAGAAATTACGATACACAATACAATGTTTCTGCTCCTTATTTAAACCTTGCTTTAGAGGCTACAGACAAATTAAATATCGACGCGAGTGTTCGTTTTGACATGGGTAAAGTAGATGGTACGTTTTCAAGCGGTGTTGAGTCTTCAATAGATATCAATAATGATGGGATGATATCTGCTCCTGAGCAAAGTGTATATAGTGTTAACAATGCAGCACCTACTGCAGTAGACTATAATTACGATTATGTTTCTTACTCTTTAGGGTTGAATTATAAACTTCAAGATAGGCAAGCTGTTTTTGCTAGATATAGTAGAGGAGCGTCTGCAAAGGCAGATCGCATTCTATTTTCAGGATTGGATTATCAAAACTCTGATAGAATTAACGCTTTAGATTTTCTTAATCAAGCAGAAATTGGATATAAACAAGGTTTCAATAATGGAGCTTTATATGTAACTGGTTTCTATTCAACAACTACAGAGCAAGCAGGTTTTGAAGCGACTAATCCAGATTTGATCATTGATAACGATTACAAGTCCTTTGGTGTTGAAATAGAAGGTTCTTATCGAATGAATAACTTTACAGTAAGAGGTGCTGTAACTTATACAAAAGCGAGTTTAGAATCAGGTGATAATCAAGGGAATGCTCCAAGGAGACAACCAGATTTTATTTATAACCTAATTCCATCTTATAACTTTGGTGTTAACAAGCAGAACTCTATAGGCCTAAGTTTTATAGGTCAGACCAAAGCTTTTGCACAAGACACTAACGAGTTAATCATGCCTGGTTTTGTAATTGTAAATAGTTTTGTGAATATTGGTATCACTAAGGATCTAAATGCAAACTTATCTGCAAATAATTTGTTTGATACCTTAGGGATTACAGAATCTGAAGAAGGTGCGATCACGGAAGGCCAAAATAATATTTTAAGAGCAAGAGCTTTACCAGGAAGGTCGGTTTCTTTAGGGTTGACCTACCAATTTTAAGACTCATCCTCAAGTCTAGGGCATTTGTTTCGCTTTCAATAAATGGAACTAACCCCTTTTTAAAACGGAGGATCAATGATAACATGGTCTAGATGGAGTTCTTATTATAACAGTAGAATAAAGTTGGCATTATTTTAATAATGCCAATTTTATTTTAACAAACTCTAAATGTGATGGAATTTACAAGAAATTTAAATGATGATTGAAATCAAATAATAAAAAATGTTCGGTAAAATTAAATTAAACTTTTGGCAAATATTGAACATGAATGTGGGGTTTTTTGGTATTCAATATAGTTTTGGTTTGCAACAAAGTGCAGTAACGCCTATTTACGATTTCTTAGGAGCTGCGCCTGATCAAATTCCTATTTTACATCTTGCAGGACCAGTAACTGGACTGATTGTCCAACCTTTAATAGGAGCAATGAGTGATAAAACCTGGTCCCCAAAATTGGGTAGGCGGAAACCCTACTTTCTTATAGGTGCATTATTATGTAGTTTAAGTTTAATATTATTTCCATTTAGTAGTTCTTTGTGGATGGCAGCTGGTCTTTTATGGATTTTAGATGCTGGAAACAATACAGCGATGGAACCCTATAGGGCGCTTATTGCAGATAAATTGATTCCTGAACAACAACCTACAGGATTTCAAATGCAAAGCTTCTTTACCGGTTTAGGTCAGGTACTCGCAAACCTATCTATTTTTATTTTCCCTCTTTTTATTGTGGGTAAAACAGGTTCTTTACCTACTTGGGTATATGCTTCTTTTTTCCTTGGAGCGTTTTGTTCTATTGCGACTATATTATGGAGTATTAGTAAAACAAAAGAAATCCCTCCTACAGTTGAAGAACTCGTTCTATTGAAAAGTAAAAAAAGATCTGTTCTTGGACCTCTTATAGAAATAGCAGCTGCTATTAAAGACATGCCTAAAGTGATGTGGCAACTCGCCTTAGTTTACCTTTTTCAATGGTATGCGTTATTCTGTTACTGGCAAAACTCTTCAAAAAGTGTTGCGCTTTCAGTTTGGAATGCTACACCTTTAACTAATGAAGCTGCCTATGAAGAAGCAGTAAGTTGGACCGCTTTAGTAAATGGATGGTACAACGTAGTTACATTTTTAGTTGCCTTTGCACTTGTAGGGCTTGCAAAAAAGTACAGCCCTAAACTGGTCCACGCGAGCTGTTTATTATTTGCAGCATTAGGGTTCCTTGCCTTCCCTCATATTGCAGACAAAAACTTACTGCTGTTTGCAATAACTGGGTTTGGTATAGGTTGGGCAAGTATGATGGGGATTCCATACTTAATGGTAATTTCAAATATTCCTAAGAAGCGTTATGGAGTTTATATGGGAATCATCAATATGATGATCGTTATACCAATGATTTTTCAAACCCTATCTTTTGGATATATACTAAAAAACTTTTTAGGAAATGATCCTCGCAATGCGGTCACTTTTGCGGGGGTGTTATTAATTTTGGCAGCTATAGCTACCTTGTTTATTTCAACTAAAAAAACAATTATTAATGAGTACTAATTCGTACATACAAGCCATTGAGCTGCTCAGAAAAGCAACGTCAACAGAAGGTTTTCTAGCCAGTGCCTTAGATATCTCAAATTATAAAAGAGTGTGGGCTAGAGATGGAGTTATTTGTGGACTTGCAGCACTTGCATCTGGTGATGAGCAGCTCGTTCATACATTTGAAAAGACTATTAAAACCTTAGCTACTCATCAACATGAGATAGGAACTATTCCTTCTAATGTCGCTTTTAATGGGGATGATGTAGAGGTGAGTTATGGCGGTCTAGCAGGCAGAGTAGATGCCGTTACCTGGTTTATTATTGGAGTTTGTCAACTGGCGTATTACAAACAAGATCATCGTATTATAGAGCGTTATAGATCTTCAATTGAAAAATGCCTATTTCTATTGACGGCTTGGGAGTTTAATAACAAACACTTAATATATGTTCCCTTATCAGGTAATTGGGCCGACGAATATATTACAGACGGTTATGTGTTATACGATCAGCTTTTGAGGTTGTGGGCATTAAAGTCTTATAATCATTTTAAAAAAAGTGATGAAATCAACCAAAAAATAAATAACATACAGGAGCAAATAACCATAAATTATTTGCCAGATTCTAAAGTGGAAAAAATTCATCCTAGAGCCTATGATGCCATGCCTCAAAGGAATTATGTTCCAGCTTCATTTTCTCCATCTGGATATAAGATGCAATTTGACGCATTTGCAAACAGCTTATTTTTAATTTTAGACTTTGGAAGCTCAAAAATCCAGGAAAATATTATCTCTTTCAGTCAGAATGTAGTAAATAATAATAAACTTCAAGTATTGCCAGCCTTCTGGCCACCAGTAATGGAACAAGATGAAGAATGGAGTTTGCTAAAGGATAATTGCAAGTACGACTTTAGGAATTTCCCTTATGAATTCCATAATGGGGGCAGCTGGCCTATGGTAAATGGATTCTATGGAATAGCTCTGAGTAGGAAAGGTTATCACAACGAGGCTCAAAAGTTATTGGAGCAAATCAATTATTTAAATGCTCAAAAAGAGTATTCCTTCTATGAAAATTTTAATACGCTAACAGGAGAGCCTAATGGTGTGCCAAAATGCGCTTGGAGTGCCGCTGCATCAGTCATGTTGCATCAAACATTAAATACTAACTATAAATTTTTAATAGACTAGTGAAGACTATTGACATATTAAGCATCGGAGAAGTATTGATTGACTTTATAGGCCATGAGAAGAACGCCACTATTTTGGATACTAAAAACTATCATCGATTTCTAGGTGGATCCCCTACAAATGTAGCTGTGAATGCCGCTATATTAGGATTGAAATCTGCACTTGTTGCATCCTGTGGTAAAGATGGTTTAGGAGATTATATCATCAAAAAATTGGAAGAGGACAATGTGATTACGTCCCTGATTAATAGAGAATCTAATTTACCTACCTCTATTATATTGGTCTCAAAATCTTCAGAAACACCTGATTTTACAGCCTATAGAGAAGCAGATTGTGTTATTCCAGACACCTTAATTACCAAGAGTTTATTGAACTCTTCAAAGATTTACCACACCACTTGTTTTGCCTTAAGTAAAAATCCAGCTAGGTCTACCATCTT
Organism: Nonlabens sp.; assembly: GCF_018401815.1. Lineage (GTDB taxonomy): Bacteria > Bacteroidota > Bacteroidia > Flavobacteriales > Flavobacteriaceae > Nonlabens. The sequence goes on along the minus strand of NZ_JAGYKG010000001.1, from coordinate 614,588 downwards.
AAAAGGAGCCCAGCAGGCCAGTAAACTAGGATTACAGTTGAGTATTGACCTTAATTACTCAGAAAAAATATGGCCTAATCGCCAAGAGGCCAAAGAGGTTGTAAGAGAATACCTTTCCTATAACCCATTACTTAAGTTGAGTGAAGATGATTGCCATAGGTATTTTAATGCTTATAAAACCGATCAAGAAATTTTTGACTATTTCCACGCCATGGGAGTCTCCACCATTTGTCTTACTAAAGGTAAAGATGGTGTTGCCGTTTCTGATCGTGAGACTGGATTAATTCAACAGGAAGCCATAAAAATTAATGTTATAAATGACGTTACTGGAGCTGGAGATGCTTTTTGGACAGGATTTTTATACGCGCAGATCAACGATAAATCGCTTATGGAATCTATTACAATAGCGCAAAAACTGGCCGCTATAAAGTTACAGAACGTAGGTCGATTGCCTGATATGATAGGGTTAAAAAATATTATTAATGATTTAGTTTAGGCATGCTATTTTTTTTGAAGAAGGAGCTGTGATTGATTTTGCAGTTTTTTATGATGAAAAATAATGAGCCGTTTTACGATCTCGCTTTCGCGAAAGCGGAATTATAAAATAGGTACCTCAATGCATATAGGTTGTAGAAATCAACTTGCAATATTGTGAGGATGGTAAATACTAAACGCCACAATAACCTTACCTTTGTTTTGATTATTCTAACGGATTTATGAGCGAAGAAAGTAAGAGAAGAGAGGCATTAGTTTATCATGCAAAGCCTACTCCTGGAAAGATAAAAGTAGTACCTACTAAAAAACACAGCAGTCAGCGAGATTTGGCTCTTGCCTACAGTCCTGGTGTGGCAGCACCTTGCCTAGAGATTGCAAAAGACAAATCAAACGTGTATAAATACACTGCCAAGGGAAATCTAGTCGCGGTAATTTCTAACGGAACAGCTGTTCTGGGACTCGGTGATATAGGTCCTGAAGCTTCTAAGCCTGTAATGGAAGGAAAAGGGTTGTTATTCAAGATTTTTGCAGATTTAGATTGTTTTGATATTGAGGTAGACACTAAAGATGTAGATGAATTTATAACAACAGTAAAAAATATTGCTCCTACTTTTGGAGGGATCAACCTAGAAGATATCAAAGCTCCCGAAGCTTTTGAAATAGAAAGAAGACTCAAAGAAGAGCTGGACATTCCAGTCATGCACGATGATCAACATGGGACGGCAATCATTTCTAGTGCAGCCTTACTAAATGCCCTAGAAATAGCAGAAAAGAAAATAGAAGATGTCAAAATCCTTATTTCTGGAGCGGGTAGCGCCGCTATTTCTTGTACGAGTCTTTATGTAAAACTAGGCGCGAGGAAAGAAAACATTATGATGTTTGATATTGACGGTCTAATTACTAAAGACCGGGTAGACTTAGGACCAGAACAGATGCAATTTGCTACAGATCAACCTAAAATTAATTTACGGGAAGCCTTTAAAGGTACCGATGTTTTCTTGGGACTTTCAGCTGGTAATATTGTTGATGGCGATATGTTGAAATCTATGAATGATTCTCCTATTGTTTTTGCTATGGCAAATCCTACCCCCGAAATAGATTACCACACCGCAATGGCTTCTCGAGAAGATATCATTATGGCAACTGGAAGAAGCGATCATCCTAATCAGGTGAATAATGTTCTTGGTTTCCCATATATTTTTAGAGGTGCTATGGACGTGCGAGCTACCAAAATTAATGAAGAAATGAAATTGGCGGCTACCTATGCCATTGCTCAATTAGCTAAAGAGCCAGTACCTGAACAAGTGAATATTGCTTATGGGGAACTGAAGATAGCCTTTGGTAGAGATTATATCATTCCTAAGCCATTTGACCCTAGGTTAATAGCCACCATCCCTCCAGCAGTTGCAAGAGCGGCCATGGAGAGTGGTGTGGCTCAAGAGCCTATTACCGATTGGGATAAATATACAGAGCAATTGTTGAGTCGTATGGGATCAGATAACAAACTGGTGCGTTTGTTATTGAATCGCGCACGTACCAACCCTAAAAGGATTGTATTTGCTGAAGCAGACAACATCGACGTGCTTAAAGCAGCACAAATTGTATTAGAGGAGGGAATAGGGATTCCAATTTTATTGGGCCGTCGCGATATCATTGAAGAATTAATGGAGGATCTAGGTTTTGATCAGCCTTGTATGATTATCGACCCTAAATCTGATGAAGAAAAATCTCGTAGAGATCGATATGCTGGTGAATTCTGGAAACTAAGACATAGAAAAGGAACAACAGAATTTGACGCGGGAAAAACATTAAGGCAACGCAATTATTTTGCTGCCATGATGGTAAAATTAGGAGATGCAGATGCCCTGATCACTGGAGTGGCTCAATCCTATCCTATATCAGTGCGCCCTATGATGGAAATAATAGGGAAAGCTCCAGGAGTTGATAAAATTGCTACCACTAACCTCATGATTACTTCTCGAGGTCCTTTATTTGTGTCAGATACCTCTATAAATATCAATCCAGATGCATTAGAACTGGCCAAAATTGCACAAATGACAGGCCGCACTGCGGCTATGTTTGGAATTTCTCCAGTCATTGCGATGACTTCTTATGCCAATTTCGGCTCTTCAAAACATCCCAACGCTACAAAGGTTACTGAGGCGGTAAAATACTTGCATAAGTACTATCCAGATCTAGTAGTAGATGGAGAATTGCAAACAGATTTTGCTTTAAATCCAGAATTGTTACAAAGTAAATTCCCTTTTTCAAAGCTTGCAGGTAAAAAAGTGAACACTTTGATCTTTCCTAATTTGGAAAGTGCTAACAGTAGCTACAAAATGCTCAAAGAATTGAACGGTATCGACTCCATAGGTCCGATTATGATGGGAATGCAAAAGCCGGTTCATATCTTACAGCTAGGAGCAAGTGTGGATGAGATTGTTAATATGGCTGCGGTGGCCGTAATCGATGCACAGCAAAAAGAAAAACACGCCAGTAAAAAGCAATAAAAGCCTTTATAAGTCCGGACATTTGCTCGTTTATATTTTCTTACATTTGACTTTTTAAAATTTGTTGAATAATGATTGCACAACTGCAAGGAAAATTAGTGGAAAAAAACATGACAGATGTTGTCATTGATTGTGCTGGTGTAGGCTATCTAGTGGAAATTTCTTTGCACACGTATTCTTTGATTCCAGAAGGGGAAGCGATCAAATTATTTACCTATCAATTAGTCCGGGAAGATGCGCACCGACTTTTTGGTTTTGCTGAAAAAACGGAGCGAGAGGTTTTTAAATTATTACTCTCTGTTTCCGGTATTGGTGCCAACACTGCTCGGACCATGCTATCGAGCTTAGATCCCAATCAAATTGCACAAGCTATTGCTTCTGGAGATGTGAGAACCATTCAAAGTATCAAAGGTATAGGTGCAAAAGGGGCACAACGAGTCATTTTAGATTTGAAAGATAAAATAGTGCAAGTACTCGATAATCCGCAATTAACGATGGTTTCAAGCAATACTGGAAGAGAAGAAGCGTTATCTGCTTTAGAAACCTTAGGATATATGCGCAAACAAGCTCAGAATGTGGTGGACAAAATTCTATCGACTCAACCAGATGCCACTACAGAACAACTTATAAAACAAGCACTTAAACAATTATAAGATTTGAGATATTGCAATACTAATCTGAGGGCTGTTGTCTTTCTTTTGTCTTTATTTGTTTTCGCTTTCGCGAAAGCGCAAGACCCAACAGAAACTCCTCAAGACTCTATTAAAACAGGGGTGCGGTTGGGTTCCTTAAAATTGCCAGATCCACCAAGCATTACATCTTTATACACCTATGATGCTAATCTCGACCGTTACGTGTATTCCAGTTCTTTTAATGGCTATAACATTGATTACCCATTCATTCTAACTCGTGAGCAGTACCTAGAGATCGTGCTCAAGCAACAAATGATGGATTACTTCAGAGAAAAAGCGGCTGCAATCGCCGGTAAATCTGAAGAAGATAAAGCAAAACAAAAAGACTTACTTCCTAACTTTTACGTGAATTCGGATCTTTTTGCATCTATTTTTGGAGGTTCAGAAATTGATATAGACCCTCAAGGTTCTGTAGAAGTAGATTTAGGGTTGTTATTCAACCGTTCTGACAACCCAAGTTTTTCCCCTCGCAACCGACAGAACCTTACTTTTGATTTCAATCAACGCATCAATTTAAGTTTAGTAGGTAAGGTAGGAACGCGATTACAGGTAAATGCCAACTATGATACGCAAAGTACGTTTAACTTTCAAAACCAAATCAAGCTGGACTATACTCCTACGGAGGATGACATTCTTCAAAGTATAGAAGTAGGTAATGTTGCAATGCCCCTTAATTCTCAATTGATACGAGGTGCACAAAGTCTTTTTGGTATTAAAACAGAATTGCAATTCGGTAAAACCAGAATTACTGCTGTATTTTCAGAACAACAATCAGAGTCAACAACCGTGCAGGCAGCCGGAGGGGCAACAGTAAACGATTTTGATTTTTTCTCTTTAGATTACGATGAGAACAGACACTATTTCTTATCGCATTATTTTAGAGATAATTATGACACATCCTTACAAAATTACCCATTCATTAATAACAATATACAGATCACACGCGCCGAAGTGTGGATCACGAACAGAGGGAACAGGACTCAAGATGTGCGTAACTTGGTAGCCATTCAGGATATAGGAGAATCAGATCCTTCTAACATTGGATTAGACAACGCTCCAAGTGGCTTTTTGAACGCGCCGGCTGGAAGTTTTCCAGATAATGCTAACAACGATTTTAATCCAGTAGGAATCAGTGGTGGTGCCCAAACAATTTTAAATTCGCAAATTCGAGACATAGCAACAGTACAATCTGGTTTTGGTGGAACAAACGTGAACGAAGGGTTTGACTATGTCACCTTAGAAAACGCTCGTAAATTAACGCCTCAAGAATACACATTAAATACCCAGCTGGGATATATTTCCCTAAGACAACGGTTGAACAATGATGAAGTTCTTGCAGTATCTTTTCAATATACGGTGGCCGGAAAGGTCTATCAAGTGGGAGAATTTGCAAACGATGGTGTTGTTGCTACAGACGTAGTAGCAAACCCTAATCCTAATCAGCCGCCAGTAAACAATCAAAGTCTAGTGGTTAAATTATTGAAGAGTAACCTCACCAACGTGAGCGAGCCTATCTGGGATTTAATGATGAAAAATATTTATAATCTAGGTGGTTTTCAACTGACTCCAGAAGATTTTAAACTAAACATCTTTTATCAATATCCGCCTGAGCTCAATTATATCACTGCAGCAGAAGGAACTTTGACGAACCCAGCAGTTGCTCTACCAGCCGATGTGGATCAAACGACATTGATACGGGTTTTTAACCTCGACAGATTAAATCAACAGCAAGATCCACAACCTGCGGGAGACGGTTTCTTTGATTTTGTTCCAGGAATTACTATAGATCCTCAAAACGGGCGTATTATCTTTACTACGGTCGAGCCCTTTGGTAGTCATTTGTTTAGAAAACTTGATAACACGCCAGGTGCTGGGCCAGAAGATTATAATGATCCTACTACTTATAATGCTAACCAAGCACAGTATGTGTATCGAGATATGTACCGCACCACCAAAGCGCAAGCTTTACAAAGCGCCGATAAAAACAAGTACTTAATTAAAGGGGAATATAAAGCAACAGGTCAGGAAGGAATTCCAATAGGTGGTTTTAATGTTCCTAGAGGTTCTGTAACAGTTACCGCTGGAGGAAGAACACTTCAAGAAGGAATTGATTATACAGTAGATTATCAGTTGGGTCGAGTGATCATACTCGATCAAGCTTTATTAAATTCCAATACCCCCATCCAAGTTTCTACGGAAAACAATTCTGTCTTTAACCAGCAAACCAAACGTTTTACGGGAATCAATGTAGAACACAAATTTAGCGAGGACTTTATTCTAGGAGGAACATTCTTAAACTTAAAGGAACGACCGATTACTCAAAAATCGACTTATGGATTCGAGCCTATCAATAATACCATTATGGGCATCAACTTCTTGTACAATACAGAAGTTCCTTTTTTGACCAGGTTAGCAAATAAGCTTCCTAATGTAGATACAGATGTGGTTTCAAATTTATCATTAAGAGGAGAGTTTGCTTATTTATTTCCTGGATCCCCAGCTGGGGATAATTTTGGAGGACAAGCCGCCGCTTATGTGGACGATTTTGAAGGCTCACAAACTTCTATTGATATTTTAACCCCATTTTCTTGGTCACTTGCCAGTACTCCTAAAGCTTTTGAAGGAGCAGGTAGTACTGCAAATCCACTGGCTTATAATTTTAATCGTGCCAAAATCGCTTGGTACTCCATCGATCCTATCTTTTATGGAAATCAGCGTCCAGCTGGGATTACAGATCAAGATGTTTCTGATTACCGAACTAGACGTGTTTTTATAGATGAAATTTTACCTAATGTAGATTTGCAACAAGGACAACAGCAAGTCATCAATACCTTGGATCTGGCTTATTACCCTAGCGAGCGCGGTCAGTACAATTATAATCCGCAAGCAGCAGGTACCAATATACTTCCCAACCCACAAAGTAATTGGGGTGGGATCATGCGTTCCTTCTCCAGTACAGATTTTGAGCAGACTAATGTGGAATACGTTCAATTCTGGATTATGGATCCGTTTCAATATGATGCTGCTAATGATGGAGGAACTATATCTATTAACTTAGGAAGCATCTCTGAAGATGTTTTAAAGGATAATAGAAAGCAATTTGAAAATGGACTGCCTAATGACGGTGGTACAGAACTTACTACGAATACGGCTTATGGAAAAGTTCCAGTAAACCAATCCTTAGTCTATGCATTTGACACCCAAGGAGCTGAGCGTACTAATCAAGATATTGGTTTAGATGGGTATAGCGATAATGAAGAAATAATAGCGTTTCCAGCTTTTGGACCTGTGGATCCAGCTGGGGATAATTATGAATTTTTTTTAGCGGCAAGTGGAGATATTCCAATGCGCTATAAGAATTACAACGGTACGGAAGGGAATTCACCTACAGTAGTTACTCAAGATAATCGTGGTGCCACCACCTTGCCCGATGTAGAAGACATCAATCGGGATAATACCATGAATACTATTGATAGTTATTATGAATATGATATTGATATTTATCCAGGAATGGATGTGACAAACAGCGAGTACATTTTTGATACAAAAACAGTTCAGACCACCCTACCTAACGGCAATCAAATTAGTACAAGATGGGTTCAATTTAGAGTGCCATTAAGTGATCCAAATCGAGAAGAAATAGGAGGAATCGCGGACTTTAGAGCGATACGCTTTATGAGAATGTACCTTTCAGATTTTGAAGTGGACACCTATTTGAGATTTGGTTCATTGGATTTGGTACGAGGTGATTACAGAAGATTTACAGACTCGTTGGACGATACAGACCCCATCGCATCAGATGATCCTACCGTTTTTGAAGTAGAAGGAGTAAATATTGAGAATAATGAAGCTCGTACACCTATTCCGTATAGGTTGCCTCCCGGAGTAGAAAGGGAAGAGTTAAGAACACAAAATCAAAACATACGTCAGAATGAACAATCTCTTGCACTCAGGGTTTGTGATTTAGAAGCTGGTGATGCTCGAGGGGTTTTTAAAAACATTCGAATAGATATGCGTCAGTATGAAGCACTTCAAATGTTTGTACATGCAGAATCTTTGGTGAATGAAATGTCTGTTGGCGATGATGAGTTGGAGGCTTTTATTCGAATTGGTGTTGACTATACTCAAAACTTTTATGAAATTCGACTTCCATTACAACCTACAGCATTTGGTACAGATGTGCGGGAAGAAATCTGGCCTCAAGCCAATAATTTTGATATCGACCTTGCCGTACTTCAAGAAATTAAAGCTCGAGTTTTAGGAGACAATAACTTAAATATAAGTGACCTTAATTTCTTTGATCAGGCAGATCTTGATCCTAGTAGTGCTGGAGAGGAAAATCAACAAAAGTATGGTATTAAAGGAAACCCTAACTTCGGTGATATTCGCGCCATGATGATAGGAGTTCGAAATGCTACCAATAGTAATATTTGTGGTGAGGTATGGTTCAATGAAATGCGTCTAGCTGGATTGAAAAATCAAGGCGGTTATGCAGCGGTGATGAATATGGATGCTAACATTGCAGATTTTGCCAGTGTTAGTGCGACAGGTAGAAGAAGTACTATAGGTTTTGGAGCTATTGAGCAAGGTCCACAAGAAAGGAGTCGAGAAAACCTAACTCAATACGACATTACTACAAATGTAAGTCTTGGTAAGTTATTGCCGGCTAAATGGGGAGTTTCCTTGCCTTTTTCATATAGCCTAGGGGAAGAAACCATTACACCACAATTTGATCCTCAATTTGAAGACATCGAGTTAGAAACACGGCTAGATAATGCAACTAGCGATGCAGAGCGAGATGCCATTAGGGAACAGTCAGAGGATTATACCAGAAGGCAAAGTGTCAATCTAATAGGTGTGCGCAAAGAACGCACTGGGGAAGCGATACCTATGCCTTATGATATAGAGAATTTTACATTTTCTGGTTCTTATAATCAGACCGATCAACGCAATTTTGAAGTAGAGAAGTTTCAAGATCAATCTGTCAACATAGGAGGTACTTATAATTACGCATTTCCTAAGATAGAGTTAGAACCTTTTAAAAAGGCAGATTGGTTAAATAATAAGTATTTAAAGTTTGTAAAAGATGTTAATTTTAATCCGTTTCCCAATAATTTTTCTGCGGGGTTAAATGTACTTCGTCAATATAATACTCAAAAATTTCGCGATTTACAGTTGGATACCAACCCAGTAGATTTGGATGGCGACGGCCTTCCAGACGCTCAAAATATTACGCTGGCACCTTTGACCAACCGTAACTTTACCATGAATCATCAATATGCCATTAATTGGGACCTCACTAAGTCCTTACAGGTCAATCTTTCTGCAAATAACGATCGTTTGATACGCAGCTATGTCAATGAAGACAGTACCATTGACGAGAGTTATACTTTATGGACCGACTTCTTTGATGAGGGAATTCCCAACTCGCATTCACAACAATTGCAACTCACCTATAAGTTGCCTTTTGATAAGTTTCCTTTTCTCGCTTTCGCGAAAGCGAACTACACCTACACCTCTAATTTTAATTGGACGCGCAATGCACAGCAGTTTGCTCAGTTGGATGGTATTCCAGATTTAGGGAATTCGATTCAAAATGCTAATACGCATCGCATGAATGGAACTTTAGACTTAGATAAATTGTACAAGTATGTTGGTTTAGAAAAAAAGAAATTTGGTTTTGTTGCAAATAATGCCGGTAGATCTAGAGATAAGTCCAGGACAAGAAGTAGAAAGCCCACCCCTCAAACAGAAGAAAAAAAGACTGATCAACCAAAAATCCCTAAAAAGAATTTTGGGAATCAAGCATACAACACCTTGATAGGAATAGTGACTTCGGTAAAAAGAGCACAAATCAATTATCAAGAAACAAATGGTATTTTCCTGCCAGGCTACACTCCAGATATAGGTTTTATAGGTACTTTACAACCTACATCAGGTTTTGTTTTCGGTAGTCAAGCAGAAGTACGAGACCTTGCGGCAAGACGTGGTTGGTTAACACTTTACCAAGATTTTAATCAGCAATACAGTGAGGTAGAAACCCGACAATTGGATTTCAATTTTAAAGTGGATGTATTAAAAGACCTTTCTATTGATATTTTAGGAAATCGCGCCTACCAAGAGACGTACACCGAAAATTACAGAGTAGATGAGAACGATTTAACTTACCAATCGCTTACTCCTAACAATTTTGGTAACTTTAATATTACCAATTTAATGATAGGAACCGCTTTTCAAAAAAGCACCATAGAAGGTTCTCCTACTTTTGATACATTTAGAAGCAATAGACTGGCTGTTGCTGACAGACTCGCAACAGAGTTTTACGGTACGAATACGTTTACCAGAGATATAGATGGTTATCCAGAAGGCTTTTCTAGAAATAGTCAGCAAGTCTTATTGCCAGCATTTTTAGCTGCTTATGAAGGCAGGGACGTAGGCAAGCAGGACGCTAATGCATTTAGTGATATTCCCTTACCCAATTGGACGGTGAAATATACTGGATTGATGAATTTAAATTGGTTTAAGAAACGTTTCCGAAGGTTTTCGATCAACCACGGATACCGTTCTAGTTTTACCATCAATCAGTTCCAAACCAATCTGGATTATGCACAAGGTAATGGTGCTTTGACCTACCAAGATCAAGTTGGAACTAATGCATTGAATCAAAACGGCGATTTTAAATCTAGAGATTTATACTTCAACATCAACCTTGCAGAACAGTTCAGTCCGCTTATTAAATTGGATTTTGAAATGAAGAATTCAGTTTCTGTTGCTGCCGAATTGAGAAGAGATCGTGCTATTTCCTTAAGCTTTGATAACAACTTACTTACAGAGATCAATGGTAATGAATTGATACTAGGACTGGGTTATCGTATCAAAGACTTGAGGTTTAAAACCAAGGTAGGAGGGAGAAGTACCGTTATCAAGAGTGATTTGAACTTGAGGTTGGATGGTTCAGTTAGAGACAATATAACTATTGTAAGATACCTGGATTTGGATAACAGTCAGGCAACTGCTGGTCAGACTATTTACGGTCTTAAGTTCACAGCAGACTATAATCTAAGTACGGCTTTCACGGCGATTTTTTATTACGATCACACGTTTTCTGAATTTGCTATTTCTACGGCATTTCCACAAACGACTATACGTAGTGGATTTACGTTGAGATATACATTTGGTAATTAAAATTTCAGCAAATTTGGGTGATGATGCTCAGGTAGGGTAGGGAAGTAATTTTCAAATTTCTCTTGAATCATTCTGAATCTAATTTGATTTATAAAACAAAAGATACAGTAGTCATAAATAAACCTTTTAGCTTCTGAATTAATAGAAAGAGTTATCTTAAATTTACGCTTTCAAAAATATATATAATGAATATCCCATCAGAATTAAAGTACACTAAGGATCACGAATGGATCAAAATAGACGGAGACGTTGCTACTGTAGGTATCACAGATTTTGCTCAAAGCGAGTTAGGTGATATCGTTTACGTAGAAGTAGAAACATTAGACGAGACACTTGATCAGGAAGAAGTTTTTGGAACCGTAGAAGCAGTTAAAACGGTTTCTGATTTATTTCTTCCATTAACGGGCAAGATTACTGACTTTAATGAGAAGCTTGAAGATGAGCCAGAGTTGGTAAATTCAGATCCTTATGGTGAAGGATGGATGATTAAAATGAAATTGACAGATGCTTCTGAAATAGAAGGATTACTCAATGCTGACGCCTACAAGGAGCTAGTAGGATAATGCAAAGGCTTGTTTATTGGTTAGCGCCTTTATACACGGCTGTTATTGTAATAGCATCATTGATTAAAAATCATGCGCCATCAATAGCTATTTCCAACATAGATAAAATCTACCATGCTCTTGCTTATTTCATCATGACCTTGGTTTGGTACTTCTATTTTTACACACGTTACCTGAATAAACAGCGTCTTAATTCTATTGGAGCGTTCTCCATTCTTAAGAATGGGTCCCGCACCATTGCTATTGGAGCAGCAGTTTTTTCGCTTTTGTTGGGGGTCCTAGTTGAGTTTGGGCAGGAATATCTTTCGGTAAATAGAACTATGGATGTTATGGATGTGCTGGCTAATTTTGCTGGCATTATTCTTGCAGTATTAATTCTATTCATTTTTAACCAACAGAAAACAACATAAATCTTTTGTTAGCAAAAAGATTTAGTTATTTTTAACCTCTCAAATACAACCATCATGGAAGTAAAAAAATCAGAAAAAGCAGATTTACGTAAAAATATTACGCTATACGCCCTGTCAGGCTTAGCGTTCATGCTATTGCTGTCGTGGCAAGGATTAGAGTATGAGTCTAGAACTGTAGAAATAGAAGAGGTTTTTCAGGAACCAGACGAGCTCTTCATTGAAGAGGAAATTCCTATTACTCAAATGCTTGACACCCCACCACCACCACCACCACCGCCACCAGCGCCTGAAATCATCGAGGTAGTTAAAGATGAAGTGGAGATCGAAGAAGTAATCATTGAAGATACAGAAACGGACGAGCAAGAAGAAATCGTTGAGATTGACGAGGTTTCTGAAGAAGCCGGTGTCGATGTAGTCATAGCTGACGTTCCTTTTGCAATTATTGAAAACGTGCCGATCTATCCCGGTTGTGAAGGCATGAAAAACAATGCAGATCGCAAGAAATGTATGAGTGAAAAAATTACCAAATTTGTAAATAGAGAGTTTAATACAGGTCTTGCAAACGAATTAGGCCTTTCTGGAAAACAGAAGATAGCTGTTCAATTTAAAATCGATTCTAAAGGAAATGTCGTAGGTATACAGTCTAAAGCAAAGCATCCAAAGCTACAAGCGGAAGCAGCTAGAGTTATTAATAGATTGCCATCTATGACTCCAGGAAAGCAAAGAGGCAAGCCAGTAGGGGTTATCTACGCATTGCCAATTATATTTTCAGTGCAAGATTAATGAACACTCCTCATTACTAGATAGAATCCCCAACCAAAACAGGTTGGGGATTTTTTTTGGTATGTTTCTTGATTTCTCTTTAAAATAACATAAACCATTTATTATGAAGATGTCAAAAGAGGAAAGAGGCACTGCAACACCTCACAACACTCGCAGAGCTGATAAAAAAGCTGTGAACACCCAAGTTAACCCTGTTATTAATTTCCAGATAGGACTTATTGCTGCGCTGGTCGCTGCATTCCTTATTATGGAACTAACTACGGCAATGCCGCTAAAAAGGGTTCCAACACCACATACGGTACATGTGCCTTCTGAATATCCTCTTATAGGTGAAGTTAAGATTGTACCAAACGAAGCACCTAAGCCTGAAATTAAAAAGACTGAGGCTGTAACTATTAAGGCAGATGCTAATAAACCACCTGAAGTAATAAAAAACAACACTCCAGATCTTCCAGACACAAAGAATAAACCAGTAACTCTAGTTACAACTACTTTTTTGAAATCAGGTACAACAGAAGCAAAACCAACTCCAGTAATCCCTAAAAATGAGGTGCTCGCTTCTGTTCATGAGGTGCCTCTATTTCCTGGATGTAGTGCGTCAATGGATCGAGAAGAACGAGTAAGCTGCCTGAATAGAAAAATGGCTCGTTTTATACAGCGCAAGTTTAATACAGGGCTGGCAAACGCTATAAAAGGAACAGATATGATGATTATTTATGTTCAGTTTACGATAGGTATAGATGGGTTCCCTAAGGATATAGTAGTAAAAGCACCTAATAAAGAGTTGGAAAGAGAAGCATACCAAGTAATTTCTAGGTTGCCAGAAATGACGCCAGGTAAGGTCGATCACATGCCGGTTAAGGTTACTTATGCATTGCCTATTCGATTTCAAATAAATCATTGAGACAGTCGTTTTAATTATTTTTAAAGCCGTGAACTTTCACGGCTTTTCTATTTTCGAGACGCTTACTAAAACAAGTATATTTGTTGTTTATTAAGAAGCTATGAAATTTCTGTACACGTTATTTTTCTTGACATTATCAAGTGTTGTTTTTGCACAGTCAGGCATGGAGAGATTCCCTGTTTTTGAAGAGTGTAAAGAAAAAACTCTTGACCAATTAGAAAGTTGCTTTTACAATAGGCTTTATGCACAACTTAAAGACAGCTACCAGCATCCAGTGAACAACGATAGTATCCCTAATCAATCAGTTACCATACGATTTGAAGTAGATCGTGAAGGTAGTTTTGTTTTGATACGAGCAGATGCCTTAAAAGCCTCTTTAAAGGAGCCGATGATTAAGGCCTTTGAAAAGCTCCCTAAAGTGGGAGCCCCCACTTTTAACGGGAATCCTACTTACATGCAGTTCGTAATTCATATTCCAGTTCCTATGAAGGATTCAGGTTCTTTTCAACTCTATAGCAATTCGGATAAGGAGATAAAAAAGAAGCAAATAAAGAAAGAGACCGAAGATAGTCTCGCTTTCGCGAAAGCGAATGAAGATTTCAAGAGCATTATAAGCGACCGCTACGAGAGAAATCAACTGAGGTCTGATGCCATTATTCCACTCTCCTATCAACGATACCATCGATACGAAGCAGCTATGAATCGAGTAGGGAATAATGCGCATACCGCTGTAAAACCTTATACCTTTAATTACGTGGATCAGTATTTTGATTTGGAAGCAGAAAGAGAGTCGCTTCTCAAGGATCAAAGGACATGGTTAGGTCGCAAATGGTATAACGAACACTTTTTTGAAGTAGCTGGAGAAGACTATTGGTTTGTTGTAGACCCAGGTGTAGATCTACAAATTGGTAAAGATTCTAGAGACGATATAACTACCTATAACAATACTAGATTAGTAAATGTCAGTGGTGGAATAGGAGCCCAGATCACCTTTGGTATGAACATACAAGAATCTCAAGCCAGATTTCCAGGTTATTTTGAACGAGAAGTACGACTGCGTGCTCCAGATGGTGGTAATCCTGGGATCGTTCCAGGAAGAGGGATAGCCGAAGATGGTGGTGAAAACATCTTTGATTATCCAGTAGCGACAGGGTATATCAATTATAAGCCCAGTAAATATTTTGATTTACAATTAGGTCATGGACAGCATTTTATAGGGGATGGATACCGCTCCTTAGTTTTGAGTGATAACTCGCAACCATTTCCATATGTTAAGCTTAACGCCAAATTTTGGAAACTAGATTATACGGTATTATATACTTCTTTAAGAGATGTGCGGTCTGAAGTAACCGCTGATGATTCTTTTCGAACAAAGTTTATGACTCATCATTACTTAAGCTGGAATGCCACAAAAAGATTAAACATAGGACTTTTTGAAAGTGTACTTTGGCAAGATGATAATCAGAGGGGATTTGATTTCAATTATGTAAACCCAGTTATTTTTTATCAATCAGTAGAATTACAAACAGGCTCGCGTGGAGGAAATGCGTTATTAGGTTTCACGGCAAAATATAAATTTAGTGACCGTTTAACGGGTTATGGACAATTAACTTTAGATGAATTCTCAGGAGCTTCTGTAGTTAGTGGGGATGGAGGTTATCAAAATAAAAGTGCTTATCAATTGGGTGTGAAATGGCAAAATGCATTTAAGGTTCCTAACTTAATGATGCAATTAGAATACAATAGGGTGCGACCTTATACGTATTCTCATAATTCTGTAGTGCTCAATTATGGTAATAGCAATCAAGCACTAGCACATCCTTGGGGAGCCAACTTTTATGAGGCCATATTAATTGGGCGTTATACAAAAGACCGCTGGTATGGAATTGCTAAAGCTATTTATGGAGAACGAGGGTATGATATTCTTCAAAATGGAGATAATGCGTTTTATGGAGGGAATATTTATGGTTCTGAAGATGATCGTGTTGCTGATAATGGTAATGAAACCGTACAAGGTAATATCTCCAATTTCTTTTATGGACATCTAGAAGCTGGCTATGTGATTAATCCTGCCAGTAGGTTAAAAGTTTTTAGCCAAATGATTTACCGCAGTCAGAATCCGCGGTATACTAATGATGTTGTTCGCGGTGAAAGTACCATGTGGCTCAATATTGGGTTGCGTACTGATATTATGAATTGGTCATTTGATAGATAACCGATTGATCGTTAATTAGCTCTGGCCTCAATTATTTTTATAAATAAGATACTCGCCATGTTACGTGCTCGTCTTATGGCGAGATCTGCTATTGGACCTACACCCCATTCATTTATGGTCGCTGCCTAGAGGTCGATCCACATACTAAAATGATTCTTTTCTCTTGTTGCTTTAGTTTTTGATGAGCTGTTACAGGGTTCCTTTGAAAGCCTTTAGTAAGGAATAAGGTGTTTTCCAAAAAGTCAGTGATGTGATCTAGATGAGCAGGTCAGTTCTTTATCGCTTAGTTAAAAAATGGGTGACAGAGTATCTTCAGATCTTTTTTTTATAAAATTGGCTACTAGAATTTGAATATCCTCTTTAGGTAGTTAGGTCTTAATTTTTTGGTTTTAATAGTTTTTTCTAGTTATCTATACTTGTAATTTATTATACCCTAGATATTCTGTCTCGCTTTCGCGAAAGCGAATCCCGTGATTTTCTAGTTCTGTAAGTATAGGTTGATATACAGAGGCCTTAATAGGGATTTGTACGCCTGGTTCTGTAAATTCTCCATTTAAAATTTTCAAGGCGGCAATCGCAACAGGAAGTCCTACTGTTTTGGCCATGGCGGTTTGTAACCCCCCGTCCCCTAGACATACCATGGTACTGTCTATTTGTTTTTTTTCACCATTTAGTTCATAGCCAAATTTATGGTACATCACGATCATATCTTTTTCACCTGGTTGAAGTGTCCAAGAATCTTCTAATATGAATTGTAGCATTTGTGCTGGAGTCGCGTCTTTAAGTCCTGTTTTCTTCTTATTATTAAAAATATCCAGTTCTTCCAATTTAAGCCACATAATGTCGTCTTGATCTATTTTTAGTTCGTGCCGCATTTTTAATTCCACACTGTCCGTAGGAGAATAAGGAAGGAAACTATTGATAAAATCACGATACGTCATGTTTTCAGAGCCTTCTAAAGTATAGGTATCGTCAGTGAGTCCTAGTTGTACAAACATATTCCATGCTTTGCTAAAGCCTACCCGTCGCATCGTACCTCTATACAGGGTAAGAATATCGTCGAGGCCGTATATCTCTCTATATTTAAGACTATTTCTATTTGCTAGTGCTTCAAAGCGTCCGTAGCCTTCTATTTCAAGCAATTCTGTTCTTCTAAAAAGTCGGTGATACGGTATGTATTTGTATTTTCCCTCTTGAATAAATTTTGCAGCACCACCTTGACCTGCGGTTACTACATTGCGAGGATTCCAGGTAAATTTATAATTCCAAAGATTGTTATCATCTTCTGGGGCGACCAGTCCACCAGTAAAAGATTCAAAAAGTAATAGGTTACCCCCTTGACTGGTAATGCGATCAATAATTTTCATAGCGCTCATGTGGTCTACTCCTGGATCCACGCCTATTTCATTCATAAAAATGAGCCCTTTTTCTTTTACCTCTTGATCAAGAGATTCCATTTCTGGACTGACGTAGCTAGCAGTGACCATGTTTTTATTAAAAGCCACACAGTCTCTAGCAACTTCTATATGAAATCTAGCAGGGAGCATTGAAATCACGAGGTCTGCTTTTTGAATGTGTAGTTTGCGTTGCTCTGGCTCAAAAATATCCAATTTCACCGCTGTGGCATTTTCATGACCTTTACTCAGGAATTGAGCGCTTTGTAAATTTATATCTGCTATAATGAGCTGTATGTGTTGTTCTTTAGATTTACTTAAAAGATGATCTACCAGTACACCAGTAGATTTTCCGGCACCTATAATTAAGATGTGTCGCATGGGTGTTGTATTTTAGTGCCAAGTTAAGCGTCTTAAGCTAAATTTAAAATACAATGGAAAGAAAGTTGTTAATCGCGGGGTGTACTTTTGCTGTAATGGCTGTGATTTTAGGAGCGTTGGGGGCACACGCCCTTGAAAAAGTACTAGAACCTCAACAAGTTAAAAGTTTTGAAACCGGTGTGCGGTATCAATTATTTCATGCGATTGCTTTGATTGCTTTTTCACAAGTAACCTTACTAACCGATGCTTCAAAAAATATTTTATTGTACCTTTTTGTTATCGGAATGCTACTTTTTTCTTTTAGTATCTATGGACTTTCTTTGTCCAAATGGCTACAAGTAAATTTAAAATTCCTAGGACCTGTAACCCCTTTGGGTGGTTTAAGTTTGATTTCGGGTTGGTTTTTTGCTTTGTGGAAAATCATTTCACATAATTCTATGAATAATTAGTGAGACCCATTTTAGTGTTATATTTTTGTGCGATATCTAACTAAACGGATTATCATGGGTTCAAACACCTTTATTTCGCAATCGATTGCGTTAACCGAATGGGGAATCAAAAATTCCAAAATCAATTACCAACTCACGCCTGAAATTCTACAAAAAATATCTGTAGCAAATTATGGCGGTAAAGAAACTGATAATGGCACCTTAGCGGTTCATACAGGAGAGTTTACTGGTCGTTCTCCTATGGATCGTTTCATTGTAAAAGATGAAGTGACGGAAGACAAAGTCTTGTGGGGCAAGATCAATATTCCTTTTGAATCAGATAAATTTGATGCGCTACTTGATAAGGTGACCTCCTACCTAGACGGCAAAGAGCTTTTTGTACGCGATGCTTATGCATGTGCTCACGAAGATTACCGGCTTCAGCTGAGAGTCATTACTGAGTATCCATGGTCTAATATGTTTGCCTATAATATGTTTATAAGACCTTCTGAAGAGGAACTCGATCAATTTGATCCAGAATGGACAGTCATCAATGCACCTGGGTTTAGAGCTGTTCCCGATGAAGACGGAACAAGACAGCACAATTTTGCTATTCTAAATTTCTCCAGAAAAATTGCACTTATAGGAGGTACCGGTTATACTGGGGAGATCAAAAAAGGAGTGTTTAGTGCTTTGAATTTTATTTTGCCGGTTTATAAAAAGACTTTACCTATGCACTGTAGTGCCAATGTAGGTAAAGATGGTACTACCGCTATTTTCTTTGGTTTAAGCGGAACTGGTAAAACAACTCTATCTACAGATCCAGAAAGAGCACTAATAGGAGATGACGAGCACGGATGGACAGAAGATAATGAAGTTTTTAATTTTGAAGGAGGTTGTTATGCAAAAGTGATCAACTTAGATCCGGAAGGAGAGCCAGAAATTTATAATGCGATCAAGGCTGGTGCGCTACTAGAAAATGTTATTTTTAAGGAAGATGACAGTGTTAATTTTGCAGATACATCTATTACCCAAAATACACGAGTAAGTTATCCCATTTTCCACATTGAAAATATTAGGGAGCCATCAGTTGGTAAAAACCCTAAGAATATCTTTTTCCTTACGGCAGATGCTTTTGGGGTATTACCTCCCATATCGAAATTGACTCCGGGTCAAGCAGCCTATCATTTTATAAGCGGTTATACAGCAAAAGTTGCTGGTACGGAGGCTGGGGTTACCGAGCCAGACCCTAGTTTTTCGGCATGTTTTGGCGCTCCTTTTATGCCGTTACATCCTACAGTATATGCAGATATGTTGAGTAAAAAGATGAAGGAGTCTGGCGTTACGGTATGGCTCGTAAATACTGGTTGGACAGGGGGTCCTTATGGCGTGGGAAGTCGTATGAAATTGAAGTATACCCGCGCTATGATTACTGCGGCTCTTGATGGTTCTTTGGAAGAAGCTAACAAAGGGAATTATCACTATCACTCTATGTTTGGTGTGGCGCAACCGGTAACTTGCCCTAATGTACCTAAAGAAGTTTTGAGTCCGCGTAAATCTTGGAATAACGACAAAGCTTATTATGAAACTGCCGAAAAACTGAGACAGTTCTTTATTGATAACTTTAAAAAGTTTGAAGAGCAGGCCTCAGAAGAAATTCTTGCTGGTGGTCCACCAAGAAAGCTATAAATTGTAAAAGGCGCAATTATAAAAAACGTCCTGAATAACTAATTCAGGACGTTTTTGTTTGTTGTTGTGTTGCTTGTAATCTATGCTAGCAGCTCAGGGCGAAAAAAGAATGCATACTTAACTCTTATCCTTAATATAATTTTCTATAGCCATAGTCATCGATGGAGACTCAGGAGTTGGTGCTTGAATATCAATTCTCAAACCTTTATCCTGAGCAGCTTTCATAGTGGTGTTGCCAAATACAGCAATACGAGTTTGCTCTTGTGTAAACTTTGGGAAATTTTGAAAAAGCGATTCAATCCCACTAGGGCTAAAAAACACTAAAACATCATACTTTACATCTGCAAGATCTGACAGATCGCTAATCACCGTTCTAAAAAAAGTACCGCTTGTCCATTTTACGCCTAGTTTATCTAACTCTGTAGGAGTAGAATCTCCCAATTTATCAGAACTAGGAACTAGAAAGGTCTCGTTTTTGTGTTTTTTTATAAGAGTACACAACTCAGGGAACGTTCTTTTCCCCACATAGATTTTGCGTTTGCGGTACACCACATACTTCTGCAAATAATAAGCAACCGCTTCGCTTTGACAAAAGTATTTTAAAGATTCTGGAATTTTAAAACGCATTTCTTCGGCTACTCTAAAGAAATGATCTACCGCATTGCGACTTGTCAAAACAATCGCAGTGAACTTGGCTAGGTCAATTTTTTGCTCTCGCACTTCTTTTGCAGCAGCTCCTTCAACATGTATGAAAGAGCGAAAATCGATTTTCACCTTTGTTCTATCCACCAAATTCTGGTATGGTGAATTTTCCATTTTAGGTTCAGGTTGGGAAACTAAAATTGTTTTCACTTTCATATATATATATGTTTTCTATTAGAGTCAAGATTTCACAACATAAAATACTTATATAAAAGTAGATAGGGTATGATTTCTAGCGTGCAAAGGTACAAAATAAAATACAAATGAGTAGAAAAAAGCAGGCTCCTACAGGTGTAAATTAACACCAAATGGTATGTAAATAGTATAAATCCAATGAAAATCAGCGCAGTGAGAAGTGCTGACGCACTGCTGTGGCATACATAAATAACTATACAGTTGGTGATTAAGAGGGCATATGCCAACATAGCTCTATGAATATTTCTATGATGTTGAACCACAAATAGTAATTCTTCAAAATTACAGAGGGTGGCAATTAGTTTCCCAATAACATGTTGGCTGAGGAAAAAAACAGATGTAATTGTTAAACTAAGTAAAAACCCATTTAGTGCTATTGGAAGTTGTTGCTGCTTCTGATAATAAACATATATGAATAAAGCTATATTGATGGTATACACAATAACACTTGCTGTAATCAAGAAAGAAGAACCGTTTTCTCTATTCCTTGAGATTTTGACAAATCGGTTGTTGTAGTAAGAACTTAATATATCCGTAATTTGATATTTAGAAAACCATTTGGTAACCGCGAGAATCGCCACACAAAATAATATGGTGATGCTGATCCAATCGTTGAGTTCTGTATAGCGCGGTTCTAAGTTCATTTCAAAGGGTAAAAATAATATGATTTAACAAACGTTCACAAAGCTGGTTGTTTTATTGTTTATTTTAGCCGAAGAATATGAAAAATACGCTAATTATTATTCCTACGTTTAACGAATTGGAGAATATCCAATTGATGATAGATGCTGTTTTAAATCAAAACCAGTACTTACATCTTCTTGTTGTGGATGATTCTTCGCCAGATGGCACGGCTGAAGTGGTGAAAAATAATTTAGTGCGATACGCTAACCGGTTGTTTTTAGAAGAACGTGAAGGAAAACAAGGTTTAGGAACCGCATACATTCATGGTTTTAAATGGGCTTTAAAAAGGGATTACGAGTTTATATTTGAAATGGACGCCGACTTCTCCCATGATCCTAACGACCTTCCTGACTTGTATGATGTTTGTGCAAAACAAGGCGCTGA
Source organism: Nonlabens sp. (assembly GCF_018401815.1). Classification (GTDB taxonomy): domain Bacteria; phylum Bacteroidota; class Bacteroidia; order Flavobacteriales; family Flavobacteriaceae; genus Nonlabens. The sequence continues at coordinate 592,974 of NZ_JAGYKG010000001.1, read as the reverse complement.
CCTTGTTATTGGAAGCAGGTATGTCAAAGGAGTAAATGTGGTAAACTGGCCTATGTCTAGAATTCTCTTGTCTTATTTTGCCTCAAAATATGTAAGAATGGTAACTAGAATGAATATTCATGATACTACAGCTGGATTTATTTGTTATCGAGCCTCTCTTTTAAGGAAAATTAACTTGGATAAGATTAAATTTGTCGGCTATGCATTTCAAATAGAAATGAAGTTTAAAGCATTTTTATTGAAAGCAACAATCGTGGAACTGCCTGTTATTTTTACGGACAGGTCTCGTGGGCAATCTAAGATGAGCAGCAGCATCATAAATGAAGCTGTATTAGGGGTAATGAAAATGAAAATGGAAAGTTTGTTAGGACAACTAGAGATATGAAAAAAACGTTAATTAAAAACGCAAAAATTGTTACGGATGGTGTAACAAAAGAAGGTGATGTTTATATAGAAGGAGATACCATTATTGAAATTGCTGAAAGCATCAGTGCTAAAAATGCAGATACTGTAATTATTGATATAGAGGGGAATTATTTGTTGCCTGGAGTTATTGACGATCAAGTGCATTTTAGAGAGCCAGGTCTTACCCATAAAGCCACTATTGCAACAGAAAGTGCTGCTGCTGTCGCTGGTGGGATCACTACATTTATGGAAATGCCGAATACCAATCCCCAAACTACAACTATTGAAGAATGGGAAAGTAAAATGGCAATAGCGCAACGAGATAGTCACGCAAATTATGCCTTCATGTTTGGTGGTACAAATGACAATTTAAAAGAGATTTTAAAAGTGGATACTTCTAGAGTACCCGCATTAAAACTTTTCTTAGGGTCTTCAACAGGTAATATGCTTGTCGATGATAAAGAAGTGCTGCGAGAGATTTTTTCGAATGTAAAACTGCGAATCGCCCTTCACTGTGAAGATGAGGCTACGATCACCGCAAATTTTAAAAAAGCTTTTGACAAATATGGAGATGATATCCCGATGGATCAGCACCCTGTAATAAGAGATGAGCAAGCTTGTTATATTAGTAGTAGCAGTGCTATAAAATTAGCAAGAGAAACTGGCGCGAGAATACATGTATTCCATTTATCAACGGGGAAAGAAACAGCCCTTTTTTCGAATAAGCAAGCTATAGTAGACAAACAAATTACCTCTGAAGTCTGTATACATCATTTGTGGTTTAGTGATGAAGATTATGCAGCTAAAGGAACGTTTATCAAGTGGAATCCTTCAGTTAAAACAGCTGCTGACAGAGAACAATTATGGGAAGCCCTACTGGATGATCGCATAGATGTGATCGCAACAGATCATGCGCCACATACTTTAGAAGAGAAGTCCAACCCTTACACTTCTTGCCCTAGTGGAGGTCCTTTAGTGCAGCACGCATTGCCTGCGATGTTGCAATTTGTGCATGACGAAAAAATAACTATAGAGAAAGTAGTCCAGAAAATGTGTCACAATCCAGCCTTGTTATTTGACATAGAGAAAAGAGGTTATATCAGGGAAGGTTACAAAGCAGACCTTGTTGTTGTAGATACCAATAATCCATGGACGGTTACCAAGGAAAATGTGCTTGCAAAATGTGGCTGGTCCCCATTTGAAGGAGTAACTTTTAAAAGTCGCGTCATGCAAACTTTTGTAAATGGAGAATTGGCGTATAAGAATTTTAAAGTGTCCGAAAATAAAAATGCCCAGGAACTATCATTTGTAAGATGAAAAAAATAGTAGTTGTCCTTTTTGCGATTTTTATCTCATCATGTTCTAATGTGGAGAAATCTCCTCCACCTGAAAATCTGTTTTCCAAAGATAAAATGGCCGCATTAATAACCGACTTATATTTAATTGAGGGAGCTATCTCTTCTAATAAAACGGCTTATCTTAAAACGGGTGTCCAGCCCAGTTCTTTCTTATATGAAAAGTATGATATGGATAGCATTACTTTTCAAGAGAATTTGAATTATTATACAGACCGAGTAGAAGAGTATCTTTTGATTATGGATGAGGTTCAAGAAAACTTTAAATCCCTTCAAGATTCTCTAAACGCAAGACAGGAAAGAATTAATAAAGAAGAGCAGAGTCGTGTTTCTAAAAATACACCTAAGGATTACATCAAAGATCTTGAGGACTTAGATCCTGATGAAGAAATTTAAATTAGTTTCTTTGCCCATAAAAAGTAGCCACTCGATCAATAGCCTCTTGTACAGGAGTCAACTCAAAGTTTAAGACCTTTTTAATTTTAGCATTAGAGTACTTAGTTTTTGAAGTCATGGACTGCACCTTTGCCATACTTAGCTTAGGTAAAAAACCAAATAGGTTAGGAATTTTAAGCAGGTAAGAAATCAATTTTAAAACACCACTTTTAAGGGGAATATAGGGCTTTCGTTTCTGCAAGCTAATTGCTATTAAATCTAAAACTTCTTTATAGGTTTTGTTTTCTGAAACGAGAATATACCGCTCGTTTTTATGATCACTTTCAGTGAGTTCTTGCATGGCTCGTGTGACATCTCGCACGTCTATAAAACCGCTACTACCGCAGGTATAAAATTTATTCCCAGAGGCTGTTTTACTAATCAGTTGCCCAGAGCCGCATTCCCAATTCCCTTCTCCTAGGATAATACCCGGGTTGACGATGTTAACCATCATATCTTCTTGAGTTCCTCTCCAGGCTTCCATTTCTGCTCCAAATTTGGTAATCGCATAATCGGTATTGAGTCCGTCCAGATTAAAAAAATCGTCTTCATTTACTGACCTGTCTCCCACAGCCTCCCCTAGTGCTGCAATACTACTTACGTGGCAAAACTTCTTAACCCCCATAGCAAGAGCTACATTGATTACATTTTCTGTACCGCGCATGTTGCTATTTTTCATTTCTTCAAAAGGAAGATCATCTATGGCAGCAGCACAATGATACACTGTTGTTACCTGTTGCATGGCCATTTCTAGGCTTGGTATATCAAGAATGTCTGACTGTTTCCATTGAAAAGAATCCACTTGGGCACCAGCACCTTTTTCATAAGACTCAAAAATCTCCCTTGTTTTATCTAGACTTTTCAATTCGCGATAGGTAGCAATGATATTTTTTCCGCTTTCGCGAAAGCGGTATAACAAATGTCCTCCTACTAATCCTGTGGCTCCTGTGATTAAAATCATGCTGTAAAAATAAACAATACGAGACTTAAAAATCCTTTAAAAACACCCAAACCACATATATTTGCAGGCGTAAAACTTTAATTATGGCTTACAACTTTGTACAAGAATTAAAATGGCGTGGGATGATACATGATATCATGCCAGATACAGAAGAAATGCTTCAAAGTGAAGTTGTTTCTGGTTATATAGGTTTTGACCCTACGGCAGATTCTCTTCACATAGGAAGTCTTGTGCAGATCATATTACTCATGCATTTGCAGCGGGCGGGTCATCGACCTATTGCATTGGTTGGTGGAGCCACGGGCATGATTGGTGATCCTAGCGGGAAGAGTGCCGAGCGTAACTTGCTCACTCAAGATATTCTTGATAAAAATATTGCTGGTGTAAAAAGTGTGATTGCTAGATTTATAGATTTTGAAGGCGGTGAAGAGGCGACACGAGCCAAGCTGGTTAACAATTATGACTGGATGAAGGACTTCAGCCTTATTGATTTTGCTCGCGATATAGGGAAACACATTACCGTTAATTACATGATGGCAAAAGAATCGGTAAAAAAACGTGTCTCTGGTGAGGGGGAGGGAATGAGTTTTACCGAATTCACTTACCAGTTGTTTCAAGGCTATGATTATTTACATCTTTATGAAAAGGAAGCTTGTAAACTTCAAATAGGGGGCTCTGATCAATGGGGAAACATCACCACTGGAACAGAATTGATAAGGCGCAAAGCGAGAGGTAAAGCTTATGCGATTACCACACCACTAGTAACAAAAGCAGACGGTACAAAATTTGGAAAGACCGAAGGGGGAAATATCTGGCTGGATACAGCTAAAACCAGCGTTTACAAATTCTATCAATTCTGGATTACAGCAACAGATGATGACGCTATAAATTGGATCAAGATTTTTACGTTCTTAGATCAAAAAACTTGTGATGCTCTTATTGAAGAACATCAAAAAGATCCAGGCTATAGAGCCCTTCAAAAACGACTCGCTCAAGAAGTAACCATTATGGTTCACGGTAAAGAAGCTTATGAAACTGCTGTTGAGGCTTCTGGAATTTTGTTTTCTAAAAAGGTAACACCAGAGCAATGGGGTAAAATGGATCAGGCGACTTTATTAGAGATTTTTGAAGGTGTGCCACAAGTAGAAATTGATAGAGCTGTAATTGAAAATGGAGTAGATGTTGTTACGTTTATGAATGAAATCACAGGTTTTTTAAGTTCCAATGCTGAGGTGCGTAGAGCGCTTAATGAGAATAGTCTGAGTATTAATAAAAACAAGATCTCTGAAGATAAAATGATCACTATAGAAGATGTGATCGCTGGTAATATGATCTTGCTCCAACGCGGTAAGAAGAATTATTTTTTAGTGGTGTTGAAGTAGTCGTAGTACTTAATCTAGATAAAAAAACCTTATGACTTTTTTTAAAAAGTCATAAGGTTTTCTGCCTACTGCCTACTGCCTACTGCCTACTGCCTACTGCCTACTGCCTACTGCCTACTGCCTACTGCCTACTGCCTACTGCCATCAAATTGCAACCTCTTATATCGGAGTGATCAAACCTTCCTAAAACCTGAAAGCTTCCATCGGTAAAGCTTTTTCCCAGATCTTGAGTTGCTATAAAAGAGCAAGAATTGTAGTTGGCCAAGTCTATAACGTTTAGCCCTCCGGTTTTTCCATGGTCTATCGCAGATAGAGGATCGTTAGTGTCTCTTGTGCTTACTCTCATCCATGGTGGCGTTGTAAAGGTAATCCCATCATTAGCATAGGCTTGAGAAAGTAATTCGGTCATTCCGTATTCACTTTGAATACTCGCTTGTGTAAAAGCTGTTTGGAGGATACCGTGTAATTCTGGTTTAATAATTTCTTTGCGCATTCCTTTCATCCCCCCTGTTTCTATAATAATCACATTATCTAAGGGCATCGCATATTCATCTGCGAGCTGTAAAAGCGCAAAAGTCACTCCTATAAGGATTATTTTTTGAGAACTATTTTCGAAACTTTTAAGGACTTTGGAAAGTGCTGCGAGATCATTGAGGTAAAAGCCACTCTCTGCTCTCTGGGATGCCTTGATCCAGCGTTGTGCCATATACACTAGTGAAGAGCCACTGCGATCTAAATAGTGAGGGAGCAGTGCCAGTATAACGTAGTCTTTGGCTTCTCCATAGGTTTTCTTAAAGCTGTGATCTAGGCTTTTGTTGTACACTTCTAAGTCGGTTACTAGGTGTTTTGAAACATTATTACCTGTAGTTCCGCTGCTGGTAAAAGTGATTTGTGCGGGTCGTTGATCGCTTAACACGGTATGTGATTTAAAAAATTGTATGGGCAAAAATGGGATCTCTTCTATGCGAGAAGCTCGAGTCTTGTGGAGGTATTCACAGTACTGTTGATAAACAACATTTTTTCGCAATTGATAACGATAAATTTTCAAAGCCATTTTTTCAAATGCTTCATTAGAATGTATATCAAATACGGTGAACTTCACATGGATTATTTGATGTAAAAGTAAATAAAAAAGCAGCATTAACTCCTATCATGCCCTTGCTAACAGCATTTAAAGTCAGGTCTTCACAAACCTTATTTAAAGTGAAACAGTCATTTTATCGCATTTGGGCATGCTATTACTCTTTGTATTGACCAATCGGTATTGGTTTATGAATTGTGCATTTTTTTTAAAGCTATGTGTTTTCATAAGGGTTGACTTATTTGTGTTGATGAACTACAGCAGATTGATCTGAACAAAAGCATATATTTGTTGATTCCTAATTGAAGCTTTATTTTTAAAGTTTGGGGTATTCTGCTTCCGCGAAAGTGGAATTATCAATTATTTTCATAACTTCATCTTTTGGACCACGGAGTTAACCTAAAGCTAACATGAATTTAAAATCATTGAGTAACTATCTTATTAACTTAGCCTCCTAAGCATATGAAAGACGAAATGAAAGACGCTAAAGCCAAAATTCTATTAGTTGATGATGAGCCGGATATCCTAGAGATTGTTGGGTATAACCTAAAAAACGAAGGGTATCAGGTTTATACGGCAGAAAATGGTGAAGAAGCACTCAAAAAAGCAAAAAAGAAAAGGCCTGACCTCATTATCTTAGATGTCATGATGCCAGTAATGGATGGAATTGAAGCTTGTGAGAAAATGCGTAAATTGCCTGAACTAGATGGTACTATCATTACTTTTCTTACCGCTAGAGGAGAAGATTATTCTATGATTGCTGGTTTTGACGTAGGAGCAGATGATTATATTACAAAACCAGTAAAGCCACGTGTTTTGGTTTCTAAGGTAAAGTCACTCTTGAGGCGCCGAGAAAATGAAGCGCCATCTGCCTCAAATATTGTAAAATTAGGTGATTTGATCATTGATAGAGATCAATATAAAATAATCTTTAAGAAAGAAGAAATGATCTTGCCTCGCAAGGAATTTGAATTACTTTCTTTACTTACTACAAAACCAGGTAAGGTGTTTAAGCGAGAAGAAATTCTAGACATCGTATGGGGTAACGAAGTTATTGTAGGGGGTCGTACAATAGACGTTCATATTAGGAAGTTGCGAGAAAAACTGGGGGACGATAGTTTTAAAACGGTAAAAGGTGTAGGTTATAAGTATGTCAAATAATACGCAATCGACATCACAAAGAAAAAGTTACCGTTTTGCAATTAGATCATCGATCTATATTACCTTTTTATTATTTTTAATTCTACTTCTGGTTACCTTTATTGACGGGGTACAACTTCCTGCACCTATTCTTTTAGGAATAATCATTAGTGTTTTTATTTTGTGTTTTGTGATTATTCAGTACCGCGTACAGAGATTTATTTACCGCCGCATCAAAAAGATCTATGAAGATGTTTCACTTTTAGAGTCCAGCAATTTTTCTGACCGTGAGATTGCCACTGACATGCGCACACTCAAGGAGCAAGTAGAACGGTTTGCTCGTAATAAAAAAATAGAAATAGAAACACTTCAAATACGAGAAAACTACAGAAAAGAATTTTTAGGAAATATATCTCATGAATTAAAAACGCCGTTGTTTACAGTACAAGGTTATATAGACACGCTTATAGATGGCGCGCACAAGGATAAAGTGATACGCAAGAAATACCTGGAACGAGCTCAAAAAGGAGTGGAGCGACTTACTTATATCGTTAGGGATATGGACATGATCACAAGACTTGAAGTAGGCGATATGAGTCTGGACAAGGAACATATTGATGTCATTAACTTGGTAAAACAGGTTTTTGATCAGTTTGAAATGAAGGCATCAAAAAAAAATATTTCATTAGTTTTTGATATGAAATATGATCAACCTATTATGGTACATGCAGATCAAGAAAGAATACTTCAAGTGATTTCAAATCTTATTATGAATTCTATTAAGTATGGTAAACAAAATGGAACTACCGAAGTAGCTGTTGAAGATCTTATCAATAATAAAATTATTTTAAGGGTAACAGATAATGGTGAGGGAATTAAACCGGAGTATGTTCCTAGATTGTTTGAACGGTTCTTTAGGGTAGATAGAACGGGGTCACGTAAAGAAGGTGGCTCTGGGTTAGGACTAGCTATTGTTAAACATATCGTAGAGGCTCATGGAGAGCGTATTTATGTGGATAGTGAGCTAGGCATAGGTTCTGAGTTTTCATTCACGTTAGAAAAAGTTCCTTTCAAAATGGAAGAAGGCGAACTTGAAGAAGGCTGACTACATTCCCATCCTTTATAGAGTTCCACGCGAGATAACATTTGTATCTGAAAATCTTCTTGAGTAGCGTAAGGAACAATTCCTTTTTGATCTAACAATTCTGCGAGGTATTCTTGTTCAAACTGGCCTGGGGTGGGAATAAAAAATGCTTTTTTACCCATTTTTTGTAGGTCCATAATAGTGGTATAACCACTCCTGCTCAATACCATTTCAGAACGATCTAGTGCCTTTTGTAAGCCATCTGTAGAAAGATAATTGTAATAAGTAAGGCGTCCTTTTTTCTCTACCTTTTGTTCCTTTTCTACCTTGCCTGCAATAAATAACACCTTTCCTTTATATGATTTAAGCTCTGTAAGAAGCTTTTTCTCTAAAATACCTCTTTGTGGTTCTGGACCAGATAGCAATACCATTAAATCATATTTTTTTTGATAATTACCCGTATTCTGAAATCTAGAAAGAGGCCCTAAAAATACTTTCTCAATTTCAAAATCCTCGTTATAGGAAAGCTTGCCGGTAAGGTTGTTTGGGCTATCAAAATCAGGAATCCAGCAATAGTCGTATTTTTTTATATAATGCAAGTGTAATTGCGTGCTTAACCAGGTCGTACTGCCAGATAATACCTGCAGTTGATGGGTTATAATTACAGAGGGAACCAGGTTGCTATAAAGTCCCAATCTATTGTCAGAGATGATGCCTGAGATAGTGTATTTCGGAATGATTTCTTGAAGCATTTGTTGCTCATTACGTATGGCCATCCATATTTTAGGAGAATCTTTGAGCATCTTGAGCCTTAAATTTTGTCCTTCCTTTGCATACTCTATATCATAAGAAGGGAGTTCTATAAAAGTTTGTTTAGAATATTCTTTTTTAAGTAGCTCGAGTGCTTCTCCATCACTAGCAATAATAGGGTGGTCACCATTATTAATAATGGCATTTATAATAGGAATGCACCTTGTGGCGTGTCCTAGCCCCCAGTTTAACGGGGCAATCAAAATGTTTTTTGATTTTTGCATGTAGTAAATATACAATGACTTTGTAATCAGGTATATTTGTACTCATTAATTAACCTTTAAATAATTGTATTGGGAAGTAAGAATAAACTCAAACGATTTAACGAAAACGAAACATTTAAAAATGTCCTACAGCCTTCTCGTGAAGAGGTGGTTTCTGGCTTTAAATATCAGGGGAAATGGCAGAAGTTTTTTGGAAACACAAATCCTATCACTCTTGAGTTGGGGTGTGGTAAAGGAGAATATACTGTTGCGTTAGCACGTAAATATCCCGAGCGCAATTTTATAGGTATTGATATTAAAGGCGCACGTTTTTGGCGGGGAGCAAAAACGGCCTTACAAGAAGGTCTTGACAATGTTGCTTTTATAAGAACTCAGATTGAATTGGTTGATTCCGCTTTCGCGAAAGCGGAAATTCAAGAAATATGGATCACATTTCCAGACCCTCAAATCAAGTACAAACGCACCAAGCATAGAATGACCAACCCTGACTTTTTATCCAAATATAAACACATCTTACAACCAGATGGTGTTATGAATCTTAAAACAGACTCAGAGTTTATGCACGGTTATACCTTAGGCTTATTACAAGCGAGAGGTGAAGAAATCTTATACGCTCATCACGATGTTTATTCTAATACCGAGTCTCCTGAAGAGGTTACAGGAACTCAAACTTTTTATGAAAAGCACTATTTAGAAACAGGAAAAGCAATTACTTATATCAAGTTTAAATTGAAGTAATGACAGGAGTATTTCACTTGATTTTTGGTCTGGTAATAGGGTTTGTTGGAGTTATTCCTCCAGGATTATTAAACTTAACTGCAGCTAAAATAAGTGTTAAACAAAACAGGAAAGCGGCAATAATTTTTGCATTAGGTGCGTCTTTTGTGGTGATAGGACAGGTGTATATAGGTGTTTTTTTCTCCAAATTGTTGAACGATAACCCAGAAACGTTGTTGCTTTTAGAGCAGTTTGCGATTATTGCTTTTATTGGGCTGTCCATTTTCTTTTTTATAAGGGCTTCTCTTGATTCTGGAACCCCAGAGGTTAAAGAGATCAACAGGTCTGCAGCAAAATTAGTTGCTCAGGGAATTATCTTATCGGGGTTAAATATTTTTCCAATACCTTTTTACATTGGATTTAGCTCTTTTTTGGCGGGTAAAGGATTGTTCATATTTACCTATCCCACGGCTCATCTATTTATAATAGGAGCCTCTTGTGGGACTTTTTTAATGTTACTGGCTTATATCAAATATGTCAAGAAATTTGCTTTTGACAGCGATACCTTTGCGCGTAAGATTAATTTTATTTTAAGTGGACTTACCTTACTGATTGCTATTTTTACAATTATTAGAATATATGGATGAGCAGTGACGACTTCTTTGGGAGAGTATACGAGGTGGTCAAACAAATCCCTTATGGTAAAGTTACCAGTTATGGAGCTATTGCAAGAGTTCTAGGCACACCCAGAAGTAGTAGAGCCGTTGGTTATGCCATGAATGCATCACATAACGACCCTGAGGTGCCTGCTCATAGAGTGGTAAACCGCAATGGCATTCTTACAGGCAAGCATCATTTTCCAGGAACAAATCTTATGCGACAATTGTTAGAAAGTGAGGGTTTGATACTAGAAGAAGATCAAATTAAAAATTTTAAAGAAAACTTTTGGGATCCAATGACATTACTCAATATGCAGAATAAAAGAGGCTATTGAATTTTACTTTCCCTTTTAATGGTGTAGAAAGGAACTTATAAATAGAAAATATATCCTAAGTTAAACCACCAGATCCAGTCGTTTGCTCTGTTGTTTACATTGTTAGGGCTCAATCCATCTACATAGTTGCTGTCTAGATAGTAATGCCACTTAGAAGAAATTAAAAGGTCACTTAATGGCCCTACTTTATATCTAAAACCAATATCTCCTGTAATGGCTAAAGCACTTCCCTGTGAGGTATCAATGCGATCAATAAAAGTTGGGAATGTAGTTATTGGATTCCCTAAAGGTCCTAAACTACTGGTAGCTTCAGGTCTATAGTTTACATAACGAGCTCCGATGCCTATATAGGGAGCTATTTTAGGTTTTCCTAACTGAAAATCTCTGATGCTTAATGGGTACCATTCAATTTGTGCGCCAGCTTCAAACACCTTTGCTTTACCTTCCATGGATCTAAGTTGTAATCCGCCTAGGGATAATTTATCCGATTCTGGCCCTAGATGATTTAATTTTGTTTCATGATAAGCAATCTCACTTCTTATCTTAAAGTGGTCATTCCAGTAGGTGTCCGCACTATAGCAATCACAATCTGCACGATATGCAAAGTTGATGTAGTGCACTATTCCCAAACCTATTCCTACGTTTCCTTTGTTGGTATTAAAGTCGTACCGTTCTCCATAGTCACTTTGAAAAGCCACTGGCCCAGTAATAAAACCTAGTTCATGTGAAAAGCCTAATTGTGCATTACTAATCAGTGTCATTGCAAAAAAAAACAAGAGTGTAGTAATGTGTTTTTGTGGGTGCATCATTAAAAAGCCTTTATGCTCGGGGTAAATATAATAAAATGTGATCCACACATACCCTAAACGTTGGGCATAATGCCTTAAGTATTAGACGTAATGCAATTTTTACTTCGGCATTGATTGTTAAAGCTATACTTTCAAGTGCAAATATTTTGGTAAAAAAATCTACACCATACGCGATAATATTATATTTGCAGCTTTAACGAAAACGTTTTCTTAAAGGAACAAATTAAAGATAATGGAAAAAAGCATCCAAGATTTTATCGATTTGATAAAAAGTAAAAACCCTAATGAACCAGAATTCATACAGGCAGTAACAGAGGTGGCTGAAGCGGTTATACCTTTTATCGAGAATCACCCCAAATACGCTAGCGATAAACTGTTAGAACGTATGGCAGAACCAGAACGCGTCACCATGTTTCGTGTGCCATGGACAGATGATAGTGGAGAAGTACAGGTCAATAGAGGGTACCGCATTCAAATGAATAGCGCTATCGGTCCTTATAAAGGGGGATTGAGATTTCACCCTTCTGTGAACTTGAGCATTCTTAAATTTCTTGCTTTCGAACAAGTATTTAAAAATAGTTTGACCACATTGCCTATGGGTGGTGGAAAAGGGGGTTCGGATTTTAATCCCAAAGGGAAATCAGACCGTGAAGTGATGCGTTTTTGCCAGTCTTTTATGGTAGAATTACAGCGTGTCATAGGAGCTGATACTGATGTGCCAGCAGGTGATATAGGTGTAGGTGGACGTGAAATAGGATATCTTTTTGGCTATTATAAAAAATTGAGAAATGAATTTACAGGTATTCTAACTGGTAAAGGCCGCTCTTATGGTGGTTCATTAATACGCCCAGAAGCAACAGGTTACGGTAATGTGTATTTTGCTGAAAATATGTTGAAGACTCGTGGGGAAAAAATAGCAGGAAAAACAGTCGTGATTTCTGGATCGGGAAATGTGGCGCAATATGCGGCAGAGAAAATCATTCAATTGGGAGGTAAGGTAGTTACAATGTCAGATTCTGGAGGTTATATTTATGATAAAGCCGGTATTGATGCCAATAAACTTGCATTTATAATGGATCTTAAAAATAATCAGCGTGGTCGTATTTCTGAATATACAGCTACTTATTCTAGTGCAAGCTATCATGAAGGAGCACGTCCTTGGTCGGTAACATGTGATATCGCTTTACCATGCGCTACTCAAAATGAGTTGAATGGCGATGAAGCTAATACACTAGTATCTAATGGATGCATTTGTGTAGGTGAAGGAGCCAACATGCCTTGCACTCCAGAAGCAATTGAAGTTTTCTTAAAAAAGAAAATCTTATTTTCACCTGGAAAGGCATCTAACGCTGGTGGTGTTGCTACGTCGGGTCTTGAAATGTCACAAAATTCTATGCGTTATAGCTGGACTGCCGAAGAGGTCGATAGTAAACTTCACAGCATCATGAATGATATTCACGAGGCTTGTGTAACTTACGGAAAAGATAAGGATGGATTTGTAGACTATGTGAAAGGAGCAAATATTGCTGGTTTCGTTAAAGTTGCAGACGCCATGTTAGCGCAAGGAATTGTGTAGTATTTTAAGATTTATATAGGTTTCACTTTCTGATTTCTTGAGGAATTAGAAGTTCAAGTATCAATTGATTCTGTGCTAAACCGAAATTAAAACAATACCAACCTCTGTAAAAGCTACAGAGGTTTTTTAATGCCTTAAATTAAGTTTATTTTTGTGCGTATTCATCATATACTAAAGATGGGTACGTTATAGGTGTATGAAAAAAGTTGTCTTTATTGTTTTATTGGTTTGTAACTTCACAGTTGCTCAAGATTTTTCAGATTCTTGGGAGGGCCTGTTCTCGTTTACTACTATAGTAGATATTGAGGAATCGGCAACATCGGTTTACGCTGCCAGTGAAAATGCTGTCTTTATATACGACCTCAACTCTAGAACCTATACTACTTTAACAACTATCAACGGTCTTAGTGGAGATGAGATAAGTCAGATCCACTACAGTGAAGAAAAATCGCTATTAGTTATAGGTTATGAAAACGGTTTGCTTCAAATTGTCGATCAAGATGGATCAGTAATAGACGTAGTGGCTATTAAAGATAAGCAAGTCATTCCTCCAGATGATAAAAGAATTAATGAGTTTAAAGAAAGTGGGGACCTTCTTTATATTGCTACTGACTTCGGGATTGCCATCTATAATCTGTCAAGACTCGAGTTTGACGACACCTATTTTATAGGGGATAATGGTGTTCAGGTACCCATAAATTCTATTGAAATTTTTCAAGGTTTTTTATATGCCGCAACATTAGATGTTTCTAGTGCGATAAGAAGGGCGCCAATCGCAGATCCCTTTTTAATTGATTTTTCCAACTGGATTCAAGTGAATCCTGATATTTGGGATGAAGTCATATCATTTGATAACCGGTTATTTGCAATAACCGTGGGAGGTTTTTTTACCGAGTTCAACGGAACATTATTTGTCAGTAATGGAACCCGTTTTCCATCAAGAGTACGAGATGCCTTTGCTACAGATGAGTTCCTTACACTAACTTTTAATAACAGAGTTTTAATTTATGATACAGGTATTAATGAACTTGTTGTTGTAACTACTATAAACGGGGAGTCTTATAATTTTACCCAAGCTATAACAGTAGGAGGTGATTTATTTATAGGCACTGAAGAAAACGGAATGATTAGAGTAAATATTCAAGACCAGACCGACTTTGAATTTATCGCAGCCGATGGACCTACTAGAAACAGAGCGTTTTCTATTGCAGCCTCCCCAGATGAGTTATGGGTAGCTTATGGAGATCACGATGAGTTATACGATCCTTTCCCGTTAGAACGATTGGGAGTAAGCCATTTAGTAGCTGAGGAAGGGTGGACGAATTTTGAAGCTGCCGATGTTTTAAATATTGCCAGTATTTCTTCCATCACTATCAACCCAGATAATACAGATGAGGTATACCTCAATTCTATGCATGATGGATTATTAGAGTTTACGGATGGTGTTGCTACTACTTTATACGGGGTCAACAACAGCACGTTAGAAAGCATACTTCCTCCGGCAACTGACTTTGTAAGAATCTCTAACAGTGTTTTTGACAATCAAGGGAACTTATGGAGTCTGGCTAATAAAGTAGACAATGCTCTCAATAGGAGAACTCCTTCTGGACAATGGACCAGTTTTGACGTGAGTGAAGAAGTAGCTAGTATAGCTGCTGATCAAGGAATAACTAGAGTAGTAGCAAATAATACGGGAACTATTTTTTTCGGCACCATTGCAAATGGACTGGTAGGATTTGATCCTGCTGCAAATCAGTTTGCCCATCTAGTTGATGACGTTGGTTTAGGAAACTTAGTGAATAGTTATGTCACTACCTTGAGATTAGATTTAAACAATCAATTGTGGATAGGCTCTAATCGAGGGTTAAGAGTTCTGTTTAATCCCAACTCTATGTTTTCAGAAAATCCTAGTGATGCACGATCTATAATCATAGAAGATACCAACGGAATACCACGCGAGTTACTAGCAGATGAGGCTGTGACGGATATCGAAATAGATGGAAATAATAACAAATGGATTGCGACCGCTAGTTCTGGGGCCTTTTTATTCTCTCCTTCTGGTAGAGAAACCCTTTTTCAATTCACAACAGATAATTCACCGCTGCCTACAAATTCGGTCAACGATATCGCTATTGATGAGTCGACGGGGAAAATTTACTTTGCGACCGATAAAGGTATTGTCGCTTTTCAAGGAGAACGATCCAGTAAACCACAAGAAGATTTGGAAAACGTTAGAGCTTTTCCCAATCCAGTGCGGCCAGGTTTTAATGGCAATGTTACAATTGATGGGTTGACTGATAGGGCTCGAGTAAAAATCACAGATATTGAAGGGAACCTTGTTTATGAAGCCATTTCTCAAGGAGGAAGTATTCTGTGGGATACCCGAAGCTTTTCAGGGAATAAAGTCGCTTCTGGGGTCTATTTTTTATTTATTTCTACTAGTGATAACATAGAAACTGCTGTTTCTAAATTGATGATCGTTAGATAAATGCTTATAACAACACCAGCTATAGTATTATCTACAATAAAATATAGTGAGTCAGATCTCATCGCAAAATTATACACCAGAGAATTGGGCACACAATCCTTTATTCTTAAAGGAATCCGTAAATCTAGAAAAGGAAAATTGCGCAGTTCTTTCTTTCAGCCGTTAACCCAATTAGAAATAGAAACCCAGCACCGAGGAAAGGGAACGCTGGAATACATTAAAGAGGCACGAGTTATAGTTCCTTATCAAAGCATACATAAGGATATTGTAAAAAGCAGCATGACCTTGTTTTTTTCTGAAGTCCTTTCACAACTCCTTACCGAGCAACAGCCAGACCAAGAGTTGTTTGAATACCTTTCATCTGTTTTTCAATACGTAGACCAATCGGATCATGTTGCCAACTTCTCCATTAAAATACTACTGGATATGACCCTGTTTTTAGGTTTTCAACCAGATGTAACGACCTCGGGTGCTACCTACTTTAATATGTGGAATGGTACCTTTGATGAAAATGGTTTACAACCACATCACTTAACTGATGTAGAAAGTGAGCAATTAAAAACCTT
Source organism: Nonlabens sp. (assembly GCF_018401815.1). Taxonomy (GTDB): domain Bacteria; phylum Bacteroidota; class Bacteroidia; order Flavobacteriales; family Flavobacteriaceae; genus Nonlabens. Next base: position 576,947 of record NZ_JAGYKG010000001.1, on the reverse strand, counting down.
TATAGGCACGAATTTTGATAAGGTTCATCAAATAAAAATGAATCGAGAACAGCGTAACGGCCTATTAAATTTGGTTATGGAGTATTTTCAGATACATTTGCAAACTTTTAAAAAACCCAATTCGTTATTAATTTTAAAGCAACTTTTCGACCATTGAAATTGGTACTTTTTATGTTTGTTTTTTCAAGCATTTATAGTGCTGCACAAACAGTTACGGTTTTAAATAATAAGACTAAAGAGAAGTTAGCTTCCGTTCTGGTATATAACAAAGATAAAAGTGTCAGTAACATCACCGATTTGGAAGGTCGGGTTTCTCTAAATAAGTTTTCAAAATTTGACCGCATCTATTTTCAAAGTATGGCCTTTGAAACTTATGCTATAGATAAAATAGAAATAAAAAGTCAAGGCCAGCTAATATTCATGACTCCACGATCAGAAAAAATAAATCCGATTGTTATTTCTGTATCTAAATTTGAACAACGCAAACAAGACATTCCTCAAAAAATCATATCCCAAAGTGCTGCGGAAGTACTCTTGAGTAACCCACAGACCAGTGCCGACTTATTACAACAGTCTGGCCAAGTTTACGTTCAAAAATCACAACAAGGTGGTGGAAGTCCGTTAATCAGAGGTTTTTCAACCAACAGATTGTTGATCACTGTGGATGGAGTGCGTATGAACAATGCCATTTTTAGAGGTGGAAATCTTCAGAATGTAATTTCTATTGACCCCTTAAGTATTGATCACACAGAGGTAATTTTAGGTCCAGGTAGCGTTGTTTATGGTAGTGATGCAATAGGGGGTGTCATGAATTTTTACACCAAAAAACCTCAATTTGCCTCAGATTCTACCTTGTTTTCTGGGAATGCAGTGGTAAGATATGCTGCTGCTAATAATGAAAACACTGCGCATTTAGATGCTAATTATGGCACACAGAAGTTTGCTGCTGCAACCAGTATAAGCATGAATTCTTTTGGAGATTTGAAGATGGGTTCTCATGGACCGGATGAATACCTTAGAAACCAGTATGTAGATAGAATTGATGGACAAGACGTTGTAATCAATAACGATGATCCAGAAAAACAAATCCCTACAGCTTACGATCAAATTAATTTATTGCAAAAATTCAGTTACCAACCTAATCAACGTTGGGAATTTGATTTGGGATTAATTTATACAGCTACTGGAAATTTCTCCAGATATGATGCGTTGACCAGATTTAGAGCTGATGGGAATCCCCGTAGCGCTCAATGGTACTACGGTCCTCAGAAATGGTTGATGGCAAATGTCAAAGCTACACATAGAGGTGATGGAAAATGGTACGATAAAGTTATATTCTCTCAGGCATATCAGCAGTTTCAAGAAAGCCGAAACAACCGTTCTTTTCAAGAGCCTGATTTGTTTCAGACTAAAGAGCAAGTAGATGTTTGGACGACTTCTATTGATTTTGAAAGACGCAACCGAGAGAATAATGTGTTGTTTTATGGTACAGAATTCATTCATAATCGCGTAGGTTCTATAGGTAGCGTATTTGATATTGACACCCGGCAACGAGAAGCTGCGCCGAGCAGGTATCCAGATGGCTCTTCTTGGAGATCACTAGCTGCGTACGCAAATTACCAATGGAAAGTAGATTCTAAATTGGTGATACAGTCCGGGTTGCGATACAATCATATATGGTTAGAGGCTCCATTTGATGACCAGTTTTATGATTTTCCTTTTGAAGAGGCACATTTGAGTACAGGTGCATTAACAGGTGCGCTTGGAGCCACCTATCTTCCAGAGGAAACTTGGGAATTTAGGGCTAATTTCAGCACGGCCTTTAGAGCTCCGAACGTGGATGATATAGGTAAGATTTTTGACCCCAGTCCTGGGACTGTGATTGTTCCTAATCCAGATCTGGAATCAGAGTATTCCTATAACTCTGAATTAGGGGTTAAAAAACGCGTCAATGATCAATTTACTTTTGATATTTCTGGTTACTATACGTATTTGAAAGATGCTTTGGTTCCTAGAAATTACCAACTTAACGGGGAGGACCTGATTTTGTATCACGGAGAATTAAGCCGGGTGCAAGCCATACAAAATGCCGAAAGCAGCGTTGTTTATGGTCTAGAAATAGGAGCTCAGTACGAGATCAATGAGCAGTTGCGTATCTACGGCCATTACAACTGGCTCAACGGGGAGCAAAAGGAAATAGATGGATCTAAAGTGGCCGTGCGCCATGTATCCCCTAGTTTTGGTGATGCGCACCTAGTGTATCAAAATGACCGATTCCAATGGGATGCCTTTGTGATGTTTAACGGTCAGTTTGAATTTAATGACTTGGCACCTAGCCAGCAATCCCGTCCTTATTTGTATGCCTTGGATGAGGACGGGAATCCATACTCGCCCAGATGGTATACAATGAATTTGAGGTCCAGTTACAAAATCAACGAAGGGTTAACCGTTACGGCTATTTTAGAAAATATAACCGATCAGCGCTACCGCACCTATTCTTCAGGAATTACTGCTGCTGGACGTAATTTAATTCTTTCCTTAAGATATGCTTTTTAGAAAAAGGAGGATGGTATGCTCGCTTTCGCGAAAGCGACATACCCTTCCAACTACTAATAGAGGACTTTATACATACATCAATTAATCATACAGCCAGTTGGCATTAGAAGTTACTTTACAAAACCAAACCTTTCAATTGCACCGCAGTGGTGCGTGCTATTGGGTACAGCAAGATGTGATCCTCCTGGCAGATGTGCACTTGGGCAAGAGCGCTCATTTCAGAAAGTACGGTATGGCCGTTCCTTCTCAAGCAGATGGTCAAGAGTACGATAAACTCAACCAAATCATTGAAGAATTTCAGCCTTCTAGATTGTGGTTTTTAGGGGACTTATTTCATTCTTATAGAAATACAGAATGGCATTTTTTTGAACAATGGAAGCGTTCTCAAGATATAGAAATCTCATTAGTTATGGGAAACCATGATGTTATTTCTAGAGATTCTTTTGAGCACTTGGGAGTTAAAACTTACGATCTGCTCCAAATGGGAGATGTATTTCTGACACATCATCCAGAAGAAATAGAAGGCAAATACAATATTGCAGGTCATATACATCCATCGGTAAAACTACAGGGCATAGGACGGCAAAAAATAAAACTTTCTTGTTTCTTTTGTACAGATTACGGAATGATATTGCCCGCTTTTGGAGATTTTACAGGTACCTATACGCTACAGCCTAAAAAGGGAAATAGAGTCTTTGCCATAGCAGATGATGAGGTGATAGAATTAAGTTGATGCTTGTTATGGGTAAAAAAAGAGTAGATTAATCAGTCTTAAATTTTTTAAATTTGACCTTACAGGTGCATTTTTATATCAGTACTATTATCTTTAGCAGATGTCAAGAAAACTTACTTCCATTTTAAATGTATTAAGCGTCATCCTACTTATTGCTTGGAATGCCTATGCTAACACAGGAAATTACAATGGTAAAAGTGTTGGCGAGCTAAGTGCGGAGTATGACAATCTATTCACTCCTGCTTCATATGCCTTTTCCATTTGGGGGGTTATTTTCTTAATGTTGACGGTTTTTGGTATTTATGGAGTGTACGTTTCCTTTTCTAAAAAACACCAGACAGAAAAGAAGGAGTATACAACGGATGTTATAAAAACTACAAGCCCTTGGTTTCTTGCGGCCAATATTTTTTGCGGTTTATGGGTTGCCTTATGGTTGGATGAGCACATTGCTGCTTCGGTAGTAATGATGCTGGGAATCTTATTTTGCTTATTAATGTGCGTACGTCAGTTGGACATGGAGATTTGGGATGCGCCATTTCCTATTATCGCATTTGTCTGGTGGCCTCTGTGTTTGTATTCAGGCTGGATAAGTGTGGCCACTATCGCAAATATTGCTGCTTGGTTAAATGGGACCTATGAAATTGCTGTAGAGACTCAAGTCGTGGTAACTCTCCTAATGATTGTTATCGCATTTGTGATCAACTCGCTTATGATCTGGAAGCGTAACATGCGCGAATTTGCCCTAGTAGGTGTTTGGGCGCTTGTTGCTATTTTCGTTCGCTTTCAATCAGAAACACTACTGGATGCATCTAGTGCTCAGTTAATCTCTTATACTTCATTAGGTTTTGCGATTGCATTATTTATTCAAACTGTAGTTCATGGCGCGATGAATGCCAAAACCAATCCGGTTAAGAAATTTTTGGAAGGCAGAGCCGTTAGTCGTTTCTTTTAATCGGTTAGGAGCTTTTTTGATAAGGCATTAGTGCAAGTACACCCAACTTCTATTAAAGTAAGCTCAATATTCTAGATAAACTTTAAGTAGAACGTATCTTTGCGATCCTATTATGAGTTTTACTACTATTCAAAACCAATTTTCACAAGCGGCACCAACGCAAAGCTTGAGAAAAATCGTGGCCCAGTCTCAAGGATCGTCTACGATAAGCGGACTCAACGGGAGTTCCATTTCCATTGTTCTTAACTCTGTTTTTAAAGATGCAGACAAGCCTTTTATGTTGATTTGCAACGACAAGGAAGAAGCTGCATTTTATTTGAACGACTTGGAAAAAATGGTCGGGGAACCAAACGTACTGTTCTACCCCGGCAGTTACCGACGTCCGTATCAAATAGAAGAAACGGATAACGCAAACGTTCTCTTGCGTGCTGAGGTGCTTAACCGCATCAACTCGCGCAAAAAGCCAGCCGTGATTGTTACTTATCCAGATGCGCTTTTTGAAAAAGTAGTCACTCGTAAAGAGTTGGAAAAGAACACGCTTAAAATTGCAGTTGGTGATCAACTATCTATTGAGTTTGCTAATGAAGTCTTGTTTGAGTATAAATTCAAACGAGTCGATTTTGTAACAGAGCCTGGAGAGTTTTCTCTAAGAGGGGGTATTCTAGACGTGTTTTCGTTTTCAAATGATGAACCTTATCGACTAGAGTTTTTTGGAAATGAGATCGATTCCATACGCGTATTTGATGTGGAAACCCAACTCTCTAAAGAGCAAACAAAAAAAATCTCCATCATACCTAATGTAGAAAATAAGCAGTCGGAAGAATCTCGGGAGAGCTTTTTAAAATACCTTTCTAATAATACGGTCATCTTCACAATGAATATGGATTTGTTATATGGTCGTGTGGATTCGCTTTTCGCGAAAGCGGAACAAGCATACAATGAATTGCAAGGAGAAGTAAGGCAATTGACCCCTCACGAAATCTTCAGCAATAGCAAGTTGATCAAAACACAGCTTAAAGAATACAATCATATAGAATTCACTAGCTCAAGTGGGGTAGTGGTTTATAATACATCTCCTCAGCCTAGTTTTAATAAGCAGTTTGATTTACTGATTGAAAATTTAAGGCAAAACGAGGCAGACGGATATAAAAACTTTCTTTTTTGTAGTAGTGAGCAGCAAGCCAAACGTTTTCATGACATCTTTGACGATATGAAAGCGGAGGTGCATTATGAAACAGTAGTGATGCCTCTCTATCGCGGTTTTATAAGTCACGATTTGAGAGTGGTTTGTTATACCGATCATCAAATATTTGATAGGTACCATAAGTTCCATTTAAAGAATGGTTATGCTAAAAAGCAGGCAATCACTTTAAAGGAACTCAACACACTAGTCATAGGGGATTATGTAACACATATTGACCACGGAATTGGGAAATTTGGCGGATTACAAAAGATAGAGGTGAGCGGTAAAAAACAAGAAGCGATCAAGCTGATTTATGGGGAGCGGGATATCTTATATGTTTCCATACATTCTTTACATAAAATAGCCAGATACAGCAGTAAGGATGGCAAGCCCCCTAAAGTCTATAAACTGGGAAGTCCAGCATGGAAAAAATTAAAGGCCAAGACTAAGACTAGAGTAAAGCAAATTGCCTTTGACCTGATTAAATTATATGCCAAACGCCGTGCGCAAAAGGGATTCCAATTTGCGCCAGATGGGTATTTACAAAACGAGCTGGAAGCAAGTTTTATCTATGAAGACACTCCAGATCAAAGCATTGTTACGGATGATGTTAAGAAAGATATGGAGAGCGATCGCCCTATGGACCGCCTCGTTTGTGGTGATGTAGGGTTTGGAAAAACAGAGGTAGCTATAAGAGCAGCTTTTAAGGCAGCCGTTAATGGGAAACAAGTGGCTGTGCTAGTACCCACTACTATACTTGCTTTTCAACATGCAAAAACATTTAATGAACGACTTGCAAACCTTCCTGTAAAAGTGGATTATTTAAATCGATTTAGAACTGCCAAAGAACGCAAAGCTGTTTTAGAAGGATTAGAAAATGGCTCTATTGATATTGTTATAGGTACGCATCAATTGGTGAGTAAGTCTATTGTTTTTAAAGACCTTGGATTGCTGATTATTGATGAAGAACAGAAATTTGGTGTTGCGGTGAAAGACAAACTCAAAACACTTAAAGAAAATATAGATACGCTTACACTGACAGCAACTCCTATCCCCAGAACTTTACAGTTTTCTTTAATGGCGGCACGTGATTTAAGTGTGATTAAAACACCGCCACCTAACCGACATCCAGTAGAGACTAAAGTGGTGCGCTTTAGTGAAGAAACCATACGCGATGCTATTAGTTATGAGATTTCTCGTGGAGGCCAAGTCTTTTTTGTACATAACCGTATTGAGAATATCAAAGAAGTAGCTGGAATGATTCAGCGATCTGTTCCAGATGCAAAAATAGGTATAGGGCATGGACAGATGGAAGGAAAAAAACTAGAAAACTTAATGCTTGCTTTTATCAATGGCGAGTTTGATGTACTGGTTTCTACTACGATTATTGAAAGCGGTTTAGATGTTCCTAACGCCAATACGATTTTCATCAACCACGCTAATAATTTTGGACTTTCAGACTTGCACCAGATGCGCGGTCGGGTGGGGCGTAGCAACAAGAAAGCGTTTTGTTACTTCATTACACCACCTTATGAGGTGATGACAGAAGAGGCAAGAAAACGTATACAGGCATTAGAAATGTTCTCAGATTTAGGTAGCGGTTTTAATATCGCTATGAAGGATCTTGAAATAAGAGGCTCTGGAGATATATTAGGGGGTGAGCAAAGTGGTTTTATTAATGAAATAGGTTTTGATACGTATCAAAAAATATTAAGTGAAGCCATTACGGAATTAAAAGAAAACGAGTTTGCTGATCTTTATGAAACCAACGATAAGGAGAAGAAACACGTCACTGATGTCACTGTGGACTCTGATTTTGAATTGCTCTTTCCAGATGATTATATCAACTCCATTACAGAGCGTCTCTCGTTGTATTCTAAGCTTAATGAAGTAGAAGATGAAAAAGCTTTAGAGATTTATAAGAAAGAGCTAATAGATCGATTTGGGGAGCTTCCTGAAGAAGCAGAGAATTTACTGACTAGTGTAAGAATCAAATGGGTGGCTACCCGATTGGGATTAGAAAAGATTGTGATGCAACAAGGTACATTTATAGGATACTTTATCTCTGATCAACAAAGTGGGTTTTATCAAAGTGAATCGTTCTCTAGAGTATTACAAGCCGTACAGACTAATCCTAAGGTTTTGAGGATGAAAGAAAAACAAACTCGTTCAGGATTGCGATTGATCCTTAGGGTAGAACATGTAAACAGTGTAGATCGGGTTTATGACATTTTAAATGCTATTATGCCAGTAAGCGCATGAAGTAGTGAGTAATGTCAACATACATTTATAAGGTCGCCATAAAACAAAACTTTGAAGCAATTAACACATTACGATATCACAAACCATCAAAAGCAATTTCCCATTACAATTGTTTGTGATGCCATAAGAACTCCTGAAAATATAGGTATGTGTTTTCGTATTTCTGAAAGTTTTGGAGTTGAAAAGATCTATTTTCATGAAAAATCGCCAGCTGTATCTAATAGGGTTGTCAAGAAAACAGCCAGAACTACGATCCATCAAATTGCCTATGAAACCTATGTAGGTTTTACAGAAATCATCACTCAATTAAAACAGGACGGGCATACCATTATAGGGCTAGAAATTACCGATCAAAGCATCAATATTCAAGAGTTTGACTTCAAAAAGTATGAGAAAATAGTTTTGCTTTTGGGTAGTGAAAGAAGCGGGATTGAACAAATAGACCTAGTAGATCATACCGTTTCTATACCTATGTTTGGCATCAACTCTAGTATGAACGTCATACATAGTTTGGCTATATCCTTGTATGAAATCACCAATCAACTTTCATTAAGAGGTAAGTGAAAGTAAATTGCTGAGGCAGCTATTTTAAAGCCGTGCACTCATCTTAGATAACTTTTGAACTGTGTTAAGATCCCTGAATCATTTCCTAATTACGCATCATAAAAACGCCTGGATCATTAATTTGATCCAGGCGTTTGTATGAATGTCACTTTCTCAATACCCGTTAGACATGAGGCAAAAGCAGAAGTGAAAAAGCGGTTGGTTTGATGACTACAACCACTGACTCCAGGGTAATCTAGAAAGTACCACTAGAAATGCAAGGCTATAGAAAATAGCGAGCATTTTGAATTTGCCATTACTAACGATTTTCTTTTTGTGTTTGGAATAACCTATGGTAAGTAATGCGACTGCTATGATCATCATTAATGGGTGTTCAATTAACAGAAGTCGTATAGGTGAGTTGCTCATTTCAAACCCTTCCCAACGACCTAGATTTTCTGGCGTAAAGTATAAAGCAAGTCCTATTAATAATTGAATATGTGTCACGATAAGACCAACCAATGCAAGGCTGAAATCTTTATTGCCAAACTCTTTCTTCCCAAAATAACCACTTATAGCGTTGATCGCAGCTATTAATAGAACTAGTAAAAGGAGGTAAGCCCATCCAGAGTGAGCTGATTTTAAAATGCTGTACATAAGTAAAAATATTTAGTTCAAAAATACTTTAAAAACAAAGAACCCCACTCGTTTTGAGTAGGGTTCTTGAAATTATGTTGAAAGTAACTCTTAGTTAAAGATGTATCTAAGACCTACTTGCATTTGCCATCTTGAAGAACGAGTACCTGCGTCATCAATAATCTCAAGTCCTTCAGCAAAGTTAGGGTTGAAAGAGAATTCTGGATTAACTCCATTTCTTTCTACCTCTACAATACCTACATTAGAACTAATGAATCTTTGCTCTCCCCAATCTTTATTCAAGAAGTTGAAGAAGTTGAAGATGTCAAGAGAAAGTTGGAAGGTATGTTCTTTATCATTAAAGTTTAAACTAAAATCTTGAAGAACTTTTAAATCAACGATGTGATTCCATGGTCCGCGATCTCCGTTGCGTTCTGCATACTGACCACGACGCTCACTTAAGTAATCGTTGCTGTCTATGTAAGCATCAAGAGCTGCCCACTGATCTGCAGCAGAGATACCGTTGTTCTCTACTAAATTGATTTCACTTTGATCTCTTGGGATGTAGAACAATGCGTTATCGCTAGAGTCATCATTTAAAAGGTCACGTCCTTGATAGATATAGTTAATGGTACCCCCTTGTTGTCCATTGTAGAACATACCAAAAGTAGTTTTGATATTCTCGTTCCACTCGATTTCATAAGAAGCATTAGCAGAAACTCTGTGCCCAAAAGCAAATTGCGAGTTACCAATACCAGCAGTATTTTTACCGTTAACCGTAGCTACACCTCTCCATTGCGAGCTGTTTTGTGAAGATGTACCTTCAAAAACAGATTTTCCTTGTCCGTAAGAATAAGAAACCTGACCTCCAAAACCATTTTCAAAAGGCTTACTGATACTAAAAGTACCGTTGTAAGACCATCCTTCATTTGTATTAGTAGCTAATATAATTCTAGAGTAAGTGTCGTCTATTTCGGCACTGCGATTATAGAATGGACGTCCATCTGCATTGTTCAATGATTGCGTTGATGGTGCTAGGTTTAAGTTTTGGTAAAACACGTTGTTGATGGTTTCATTGTACAAGAAGTCTGCACTTACCACTAATCCCCAAATATCAGTTTTTTGATCAACACCGATGTTGTACTTCATTACTTGTGGTAACTTGAAGTCTGGAGCAAAGATGTCAATTTGACCTCCTACAGCACCACTACCTGGAGCAGGAGCACCGTTAAGAGGCTGGTTGCTTGGGTCAGCTACAAACGTCTGACTATCAAATGCATTAGCTTCACCAATACTTAGTCCATTGTTGTTATAGGCACCACCTGGCCATACTAAAGGAATTCTTGAAGTAAATATTCCTAATCCACCGCGTATTTGAGTCGTTCTATCACCCTTCACATCCCAGTTAAAACCAGCACGTGGAGAAATGTGTACTTGACTTTTAACTTTCTTACCAACTCGTGCACCTTCTAGGTCGTAACCTTCAGCCTCAATTAACCCAACGGTTCTGTTGTTGAAGTCGTCATTTGCTGCTCCATCTTCCCAGAAAGGAACATCAAAACGAACACCATAAGTTAATTTAAAATTATCTGCAATACTCCATTGATCTTGCGCATAAAGCCCTAATTGAGAATATTGGAAAGAGGCTGCTGCATTTTGAATATCATCCCCGGAGGTTCCAGCTGGATCAACTAAAGAATAAGAATGGAAATAGGAGTCTGCAAGAGCGTCATTCGTCGCGTCATTATCAAAGTACGTATTGAAGTCTGCAAGAGAGTTAAAGGTATATTGACCAAAGTTTTGTCTTACAAATACGTTTCTGATATCATAGTTTTCAAAGTTACCTCCGAAAGTCATGTTGTGAGCTCCTTTGGATACCTCAAAATTGTTGGTAACAGTAAAGATATTTTGCTCAAGAATGTTAGCTGTTGAAAACGCTTCTGAACCAAAAGTAATGCGACCATCACCATCATTAATTTGTACTCTTGGGAACGGGTTTCCTAGAGGATCACGATTGTCATTTACAGAAGTATAACTAACAATTAAATTGTTAGATAAATTTTTTCCGTTGGTGGTGTTCCATTCTAGAGTAGTAAAGTTAGTTTCTGATGGGAAAAAGATACCAGCATTAGCAAAGTTGATGTTTCTATTGCTGCTCTGACTAGGAGATATAGATTCTCCTTTTACATAATTGTGCTTTGCAGTGATGCTGTTTTTATCATCAATGTTATAGTCTAACTTGATCGTAAATTTCTCACTATTTAACTCTGTGATTGTGTTCTCATAGCCACCAGGATTGTATCCGAAGGTGTTGATAATGTTGTCTCTTAAAGTATTGATTTCAGCAATGCTGCTATCTCCATTGTAAAGACTAGAGTCAAATGGTCTAGGCTCTTCTTCTCTTTGCACTTCAGCATTTACAAAGAAGAACAATTTATCCTTGATGATAGGTCCTCCTACACGCACCCCATAAAGGTTTGCAGTAAAATCGTCTAATTTTTCACGGTTGTCTTCACTGATTCCTACTGGGGTCTTTCCAGCAAGATTTTGGTTGCGGGTATAGAAATAAGCACTTCCTTTTACTTCATTAGTACCAGAACGAGTAATTGCGTTAATCGCACCACCTGTAAATCCAGATTGTCTTACATCAAAAGGCGCAACGTTTACTTGAAACGATTCAATGGCATCAATGGAGATAGGGTTGACACCTATTTGACCACCATTAGTACCAGAACCAGCAAGACCAAAAACGTCATTGTTTACTGCACCGTCAATAAAGATAGAGTTGTAACGGTTGTTCTGACCAGCAATAGAGATCGCTCCATTTTCAGAAACCTGAGCTTGAGGAGTTTTTCTTAAGAAATCTCCTATCCCTCTAGTTACAGAAGGCATGGTATTGATGTCACGCAGCGAAACGTTTGTTTCTGTCCCTGTTTTACCAGAATCAAAAATTCCATCCCTTACCGCATTAACAACAACAGCGTCAAGAGCATTAGATTCATCTGTCATTGTTAAGCTGATCCTTTCAGACTGACCTAATTGAAGAAAGATGTTTTCTAATGTTTCTTCTTTCTTACCTACATAAGAAATAGTAATCGTGTAAGGTCCACCTACACGCATGTTTGGGATACGGTAATAACCTTCTATGTCAGTAGAAGTACCATAATTAGTTCCTGTAGGACCATGTACTGCTACAATGGTTACTCCTAGAAGAGGTTCTTGTGCTGTATCTATGGTCTCCATGATACGGCCGTTAATGCTTGAGGTAGTAACCTGCGCACTAACTGAGATGCAGCTTAAGAAAAGCCCGATTGCAAATAAAATGTGTAATTTTCTGTTCATTTCAGAATGAGTTTAGTTTGATGCAGCAAAAATACAAGTAAAATGAGTAAACCAATATTAAGCTATCATTAAGAAGTGAACGGCTTATTAACGTTAATTAACTGAAAAACAATAAACTAATTATTTATCTCAAAAAATTTTTGTAAAAGAGCCTTTGTACTGGCGTCGTGATTGTCAGATTTTGAGCTTTTAATGTCAGTAAGTATAGCATCGGCTAAGACCTTTCCTAATTCTACTCCCCATTGATCATAGCTATAGATGTTCCAGAGGACTCCTTCTACAAAAATTTTATGTTCATACATGGCTACTAGCTTACCTAAACTCCTTGGGGTAAGTTCATCTATTAATATCGTAGTTGTTGGTTTGTTTCCTTCAAAAACCTTAAAAGGAACTAGTTGGTCGATTTCGGTTTTTGATTTTCCTGAGGAGGCTAAATCTTTTGCCGCTTCTTGACTAGTTTTTCCATTCATCAAAGCTTCTGTTTGTGCAAAGAAATTTGCCATAAGCTTGTTTTGATGGTCTGGGTGGTTGTATTTAGTTTTCGCGAAAGCGATAAATTGAGCAGGAATTAATTTGGTTCCTTGATGAATCAATTGAAAAAAGGCATGTTGTGCGTTGGTACCTGGCTCTCCCCAAACGATGTTCCCAGTTTCATAATTCACTCGATTTCCATTGCGGTCTACACTTTTCCCATTACTTTCCATTATGGCTTGTTGCAAATAAGCGGGAAGTCGATGAAGGTATTGGGTGTAGGGTATTACAGCTTCACTTTGCGCTTGAAAAAAGTTGTTGTACCATATGGTAAGCAATGCTAAAACGACAGGAATATTTTTTTCAAAAGAAGTGTCCCTGAAATGTGTATCCATATCATGAGCACCATTCAGTAAATCTTGAAAATTTTTAGAACCTATTCCCAAGGCAACAGACATACCTACCGTGCTCCATAACGAAAAACGTCCACCTACCCAGTCAAACATTGGAAAGATATTTTCTTTATCAATTCCAAAATCTATAGCGCGTTGTACATTGCTGCTTACTGCAATAAAGTGCTTTGCTACCGCTGAGTCACCTACTTTATCGGTAAACCAATTTCTTATGGTTGTTGAGTTAGTAAGTGTTTCTTGTGTTCCAAAAGACTTAGAAACAATTACGAAGAGTGTTGTTTCTGGTTGAATCTTTTTTAAGGTTTCTTCTATATGATCTCCTTCTATATTAGAGACAAAATGAAGAGTGAGCTCATTTTTATAAGCTTGCATGGCCTCATAGATCATCTCAGGTCCTAAATCACTACCGCCTATTCCTATATTGACTACGGTGTCAAATTTTTTTCCTGTTGCCGTAGTGATGGTTCCGTTATTTACGGCGTCAACAAAAGCAAACATTTTGTTTTTACTAGCGAGAGCAGCAGTGACTTTTTCTTCTACCTCGGCGTTGCTCTCTGTGGTGCGCAATGCGGTATGTAATACCGCACGATTTTCAGTCGCATTTATTTGTTCACCATTAAAATAAGATGCTATAGCTTCAGTTAAATGACACTCGTTAGCGAGGGATACTAATTTTTGCTTTGTCTCTTTAAGAATCAAATTTTTTGAAAGGTCTACATAAAAGTCTCCTTCTTGTATAGTGAGCTCTTTTGCACGCTCTGGGTTGTTTTGAAAAGCTTCTCTTAAGTTGAAGTTCTTTATGGTCTGGTAATGATCTTCAAGTGCTTTCCATGCCGCAGTAGAAGTAGGGTTGATGTTTTTCATGATGTAATGGATTCTAAAAGGTCTTGGGGGATAATCAAGTTGGTGCTTAGGAAAAAATTTAAATAATAGGATCTTCTTCTTTAAAAGGAACTTGATCTATTTCTACTTTTAATGGAGCTATAAACTGCAAGTATTCCTTCATTTTTGATTGAGGTAAGGGTGCTGCGCTAGGTAAATTTTGTTTGTAGGGGTCGACCTGTTTCCCATTAACCCAAAATCGATAACAAACATGTGGGCCAGTAGCAAGTCCTGTACTCCCTACGGTACCTATAACTTGACCCTGTTTTACACGCTGTCCTACTTTTACCTTGCGCTTGGTCATGTGCAAGTATTGAGTAGAGTAGGTGGCGTTGTGTTTTATTTTTACATAATTACCGTTGCCACCAGTGTAGCCGGACTTGGTCACTATCCCATTTGCGGTAGCCACTATCGGAGTTCCATAACCTGCGGCGTAATCGGTTCCTTGGTGTGCTTTCCATCTTTTCTGTACTGGGTGAAATCTTCTTTTGGTAAATCGAGAAGAGATTCTGGAATAGTTCACAGGAGCTTTTAGGAAAAAACTTCGTAGTGTTTTGCCTTTTTCGTCATAATAATCGCTCATTTGAGTTACCGTATCGGTGACATAATCAAAGGCGTAAAATGGGGTTTGATCAGTTTCAAAAACAGCCGCTTCTATAGATTCGATTCCTGCATAAATAGAGTCATTGATATAGCGCTCGTTGTAAATCATCTTAAAGCGATCGCCTTTTTGAAGTTTAAAGAAATCTATAGACCATCTATAAATGTCAGAAAGTTCATAAATAGCACTGATGCTTAGGCCTTCTTCTTGCATTGCTTCCGATAGTGTAGCGTTGATGATGCCGCTTGCTGTTTTTCTTTTAAAGGAAATAGGATGTTGGTCTTTGTAAGCTGCTAGCGTATCATTAAAATTAACTACTACATAATCCATTCTACTCAACTCGTAAATGAAGGCTTCAGGAGTGCGAAGGCTGTCTCTTCTTTTTAGAATCTTAAATGGTTTCCCGGCTTGTATTTTGCGTAAGTCATAAATTTCATTGAGTTTGTTTGCTATTTGAAAAGCACTTTGACCTTTGACTATATGATTGATAATTAAATCATTGAAGGTCGCTCCGTTTTTAACAGTGTCTGCAACGATTTCATATTCATTGAGGTCAAAGCCGTACTTCATGATAGGACCTCCTATCTCATTAGAAGTCGCTACCTCTTTTTGTTGAGACGTGTCGGTATTATTTTTACAAGCCTTAATGCTCAATGCCAATGCGATGGCGCCGGCGATGAAATACTTATGGATCATTTATTTTGTATTTAATGCGTGATCTACCCATTGTTTTCCCCAATTTTCGTGCTCCTCTTGTGTCCATAGCGATGGAAAGAAGGAGATTTTTTGAAAGCTAGGTGGTAGAAATTCTTTCCAGTTGGTCCCTCCAGTTGCCTGCACTGCTGTTCCTTCTTTACGCAAATACCTGTGTGCTGCTCCCATATGCATGAGCAGCCAGTTGATGTTTGCATTTTGATCTAATCGACGCAAGGCATCTTGGAGTTCTTGCGTCTGCTCTTCTTTTGGTAATGATAGATAACGCTGATTTAAATTAGTGTGTTCTACTTCTTTTGCAATTCTTAGAAATCTAGGGGTATACCGCTTTTCAAACTGCCTTAGTGTGAGGGTTTTTTCTCCAGTATGCATATCGATACCACCCTTTTTCCAATAGATGTTTTCAAATAATTCTTTTTGGGTGTGGTCTATTTCGCTTTCGCGAAAGCGGGACCTAACAGAGGGATGAACTAAATGAACCAAATCACTACTATACAACTCTATCATTCTAAACTGAGCGCTTTGAAATCCACTGGCAGGAAGTAAAGACATTCTGAATTTAAGAAATTGCTCGCGTTCCATACCTTGGATCATTACTTCAAAGGAATTGATCAAGACGCTGTAATACCTGTTGATACGTCTTATCTTTTCTTCAAAAAACGCAGCGGTAAGCAAGGTGCTTTCTATAATCTGTAGTTGTTCATGAATGATTAACTTAAAATACAATTCTGTAATTTGATGATAGCTTATAAATATCATCTCGTCAGGAAACGCTGTAGACGGCACTTGAAGACTTAGCAAGGTGTCTAATCTTATATAATCCCAGTACGTGGTATACGTGTCGTAGAGCAATCCATCTAAATAGGAAAGCATGTCTTGACCAGAGTTTTTAAACTTATCCTCTAACAACTTAATGCGCTGGGCAATCTCTGGGCTGATTTCTTCGGACATGTGGTTCATTTAAGTAGACTCGCAAAAGTAATGAACCTTGTGGTTTCTATCAATTCTTAGAGCCGTTGTCTTAACTATATTTAACTTAAACACAATTTGAACTTATTTTTGGGATTACCAAGGTTTTAAGAGTGTTATTTGCTAGCTAAAATTTGGAAAGAATGTTTAAGTCCTTTAAATGATTCAAGGTCAGCGGTTAGGGATCCAACGGCAAGCTTTGCTTTAATTTTTAAGGGGATTTTATTAGCATCTTTAGAGATCCATACGGTGAGGCTTTCTTCTTCTTTAAAAACACGACCAGACTGCACGTAAGGCCGAAACTTTAACGAAGTGACTTCACCAAATTTTGTTTTTATAATTTCTTCCCCAAGATATTTCAATTTAAATTCAAAATTTTCTTTGTCAAAAAACATCGGCAAAGTGAATTCATCTCCTAATCGCAGCGTTTCAATGGTTACCATATTTCTCAAATGATAAAATGCGCTTACCATATCTTGGGTATAAGGCTCGATGTTAACCAGGGTTTGTTGTTTATTCTTTTTATCGTTTACTAAAGCAGTACCGGCTTCATGATCAAAGTCGATTTGTATATCTTTGGTATGACCACCTTCGTCTATTTCACGGATAAAACGATAGGGTTTTACCGTTTCTCGATCTATATAAGTCTCATATGTATCATCTACTTTAAAGAATAGGTGAAGTAACCCAGTAGATTTTCCTTTTCCTTTAATGTGGTAAACTGGTTTTCCCTTAAGTCTTGCATTATTTACCTTGAGCTCTGCGTAGCTAGCATTAAATACACCATAGTGAATTCTGAATTTAAACCACTCCCCATTTTCAAAGGCCATTTGCTTTGAGGCACTTGTTGTAACAGTGCCAGGAGTAAAAGCAGTAGTCGTTACAAAAACGGCCACCATTAAAAAAACAATCTTTTTCATATTCATAAGAATTGATCGTGAATTAGTACCACCACCCTCTACTGCAAAGTCTATTCCAAAATGGGAATTAATTGATTATCGTTTTATTATAAAGTACCTCTTAACGCTTGTTCTCTTTCAATAGCTTCAAACAGTGCTTTAAAGTTTCCCACTCCAAAAGATTGGGCTCCTTTGCGCTGTATTACTTCTATAAACATCGTTGGTCGATCGACAACAGTCTTAGTAAATAGTTGTAATAAATAACCTTCTTCATCTCGGTCTATAAGAATACCGTGTTTTTTTAGTACTTCTACATCTTCGTCTATTTCTCCTACACGTTCTATAAGATCGTCATAATATTCTTCAGGGACGTATAGAAACTCTACACCTCGGTCTCTCATTGCGCTTACAGTAGCTACAATATCATCAGTAGCAACGGCAATATGTTGTACACCTGGACCATTGTAAAAGTCTAGGTATTCTTCAATTTGGGATTTCTTTTTTCCTTTGGCAGGCTCATTGATTGGAAACTTCACTCTACCGTTTCCATTGCTCATTACTTTACTCATTAAGGCAGTGTATTCGGTTGCAATATCATCATCGGCAAAGGAAATGATTTGTGCAAACCCCATAACTTCTCCATAAAATTTACACCAGGTATTCATTTCATCCCATCCTACATTTCCTACCATATGGTCTATAAATTTAAGGCCTACAGGTTCCGGGTTATAATGAGATTCCCATTTTTTAAATCCAGGAAGGAAAATTCCATTATAGTTGTTGCGTTCAATAAACAGGTGAACGGTCTCTCCATAGGTGTAAATCCCTGATTTTACCACTTCACCATGATCGTCTTGATATACGGTAGGCTCTAGGTAAGGCTTAGCACCTCTTTTAATAGTTTCTTCAAATGCTTTTCGAGCGTCTTCTACCCATAGGGCGACTACTTTTACTCCATCACCGTGAAGGTTGATGTGATCGTTGAGTTCTCCATTTTTTTGTAGAGGAGTGGTGAGAACGAGTCTTATCTTACCTTGTCTCAATACATAAGAAACGCGATCTTTAAGTCCTGTCTCTAGACCCGCATACGCTTCTGATTGAAAGCCAAAAGCAGTTTTATAAAAATGAGCACTTTGTTTGGCATTACCTACATAGAGTTCTACATGATCAGTTCCTAGAAGGGGAAGGAAATCTTCGGCTTCTTTAAAAAGTTTCTTAAGGGAATACTCCGTATTTTGTAGGTCTTTTAGGTTTTTTATATCTGCTGGCATAATGTATTTTTTTAATGTAATAAATAAAGGAATCTAGTAGGAGTAAGAGACATCTTTGCTACCACATGGCTCTTAAGTGGGGGGTTATATCCATCCTGTTAACTATCATAATTGCTATCTTTTTGAGAAGTTCCTTTAAGTAGTACCTCTACTATTGGTATAGTTGAATCGGTTATTGTTTTAAATGAGTCTATTTCGTCATCCTACTTCCATTTCTCTTCGGTGCTATACTCTTTTGTTTCTTTAGACTTTTTTTCATAACCCCAAGTGACATTTTCGTAATCACATTGCCATTGCTTATCTCCAATTTTAAGTCAATTTTCCATTTGGATCACTAAACGAGTTAACCCCTTGGTATTGCCACGGGAAAAAAGTAGACTGCTGCGATGGATAAGAATATTTTGGTTTGTTCTTTTTCACTGTTATTTTTTGCTGCAGTTAAATTAATCCAGCCAACTTTTATGATAATTTTCATCGGCAATTTTTAATCCTTCTTTAGTAACCATTAAAGGTTTAAAAGTATCTACCATAACAGCAAGTTCTTCTGTCTTTGTTTTTCCGATACTTTTTTCGACAGTTCCTGGGTGAGGTCCATGGGGAATACCAGCAGGATGCAAGCTGATGTGTCCCGCCTCAATGTCATTGCGACTCATAAAATCACCATCTACATAATAAAGCACTTCATCGCTATCTATATTGCTATGATTATAAGGTGCAGGAATGCTATTGGGATGGTAATCGTATAATCGAGGTACAAAACTACAAACCACAAAAGCGTCTGTTTCAAAGGTTTGATGTACAGGTGGCGGCTGATGAATGCGTCCAGTTATAGGTTCAAAATCATGAATAGAAAAAGCGTATGGGAAATTGTAACCGTCGTAGCCTACAACATCAAAAGGGTGTGATGCATAGACAATATCAAATATATCATCTTGTTTTTTCACTTTAATTAAAAATTCACCTTTTTCGTCATGTGTTTCTAGAGTTTCAGGCCTTCTCAAGTCTCGTTCACAAAAAGGCGCATGTTCTAACAATTGACCAAACCAATTTCTGTAGCGTTTGGGAGTGTATATGGGGCGTCTACTCTCCACAATAAAGAGTCTATTGTCAGTAGTGTCAAAATCAATTTTATAAATAATACCTCTAGGGATCAACAAGTAATCTCCGTATTTAAATTCTAAATTCCCTAAATGAGTACGCAAGGTTCCTGTTCCTTTATGAACAAAAAGCAATTCGTCGGCATCGCTGTTTTTATAGAAATAATCCTTAGTAGATTCTTTTGGCGCAGCAAGAATAATAGCCACGTCACTATTCATCAAAACGGTTTTACGACTTTCTAGATAGTCGGCTTCAGGTTGTATTTGAAAGCCTTTTAGTCGGTAAGATTTAAGGTGGTTTTTCAGTGCTATTACTGGTTTGACACTGTATTGGTTTTTAATTTCTTTCACCATAGTAGGACGGTACATATGATAAGAATTTGTGGACGTCCCTTCAAAACCTATGGTTCCAAAAAGTTGTTCTGAATAAAGAGAACCATCGGGTTTTCTAAATTGCGTGTGTCTTTTGGGTGGTATTTTACCCAGTTTATGGTAAAAAGGCATAGCTAGAAATTAAATCTCTCAAATTTCGGAAATTCTTTAGACCATTCCATGATTAAATGGTATTATTTATTTTTAAATAATCAGCAAGCTTTTATTTGTTGTTCAATCCCTTATCAAATTGCTTTTTCCCCAGCTAGCGAGCTATTGGCACTTATGTTAAAAAAACAAAGATAGCTTTGATTAAAATTTAAAACCTAAATTAACAAAGATCTGTCCGTTTTTCTGTTGGGGAGAGAAGCTATATTTGAATTCTAATGGACCTAAAAAGGTTTCTAAACCATATCCTATGGCATAACCAGTGTACCTCGCATTGTCAAACAAGTTGTTCTGTTCAAATAAATTGTCTTGTGCGTTTGCATAATTAGCACTGAACACAATATGGTTTTTTTTAAACACTTCATAATCGGCTTCAAAAAGCACCTTAATTATGGACCCACCACTAATACTTATAAAATCATATCCGTAAAATGGAATGAGATTATTGATCCTGCGAGAGCCATATCCTCCTAAATAAAAATCCATGGCAGAGTTGTCGGTGTCCCCTATAGTAATTCCTATATGTGCAGCTCCCCGAACTGTGAAATTTCCAAAACGCTGTGCATGCCCTACTTCGATTTGCGCCATAGAGAATTCCTTAAACCGCTCTCCAAATTCTGTATTGAAAGCGTATAGATGGAAATCACCTTCTACCTTCCAGCCAGAAGAAGGAAATAGAGCGTTATCATAGGAGTCGACTAATACTTTACCATAAAAACTTCCCATACTCCCGTTAGAAAAATCGGTAGTATCGTTAGTGGGGTCATCGGTGATCAAAGTTTCTGTAAAAACATGAAGTGACTTTACTTCAAGGCCTACAACAAAATTTATCGATTTGTTAATTCTCGTTTGTAAAAATGCTTGTTGTGTCCAGTCGCTATATTGTAACCTAAGACTATTCACACTTAGGGATGATATGTTGATAACATTTTCTACAAATACGGCGCTGACATCTTGTTCAAATCTTACAAATTCACTGTGCAACCCTATAGACCAGTAACGACCATTATCTATATAATAGTCCAAACTATACCTGAGATTATCCCCTATAATAGCATCAGCAGATATAATATCATTATCAAAAAGCACATTTTTTCGAGTTAGATTGATAAGGGCTCCACTGCGCAACAGTTCATCATAATGAAGACCCAGACGCAAATAATTACGCACATCGCTTTCCACTACATCTATATCTAATACATGGCCGCCATTTTGGTCTGTGATGATTTCATAATTAATTTTAGCAAAATTATCAGTTGCCTGTAAATTATTGATTCCAATATTTAAGTCTGTATAAGCCACCATTCCAGGTGTTTTCACCTTAAATCTACCTGCAATAAAAGCTCTGCTATAATTCTTGTTTCCCTTTATATTGATCGTGTTGAGATAAATACTATCGGCCATTTGGACGAACAGTTCTGGTTTGGAATACGGATCAAAGGCGAGTCTTTGAAGTTGGTCGGCATGTGTTCTAGCCGCCTCTTCCCCTTTTTGAATAACCTCCCTTCCTTGATCAAAAGAGATTACTGTGTATGCTGCTATATCAGGAACTATATAAATATCTGTCTGTGGAGCTTTGTCCTTCATATCGTTGATCGTACGGAAATTATTGATCTGTGAAAGTATATCGAGAGCACTGCGCAATTCTTCTAGCGACTTTAAATCGTCTTGTACATCAACACCTATAATAATGTCCATGCCGCGCTCTTTCAATTTACTGATGGGATAATTATCGGTAACTCCTCCGTCTATTAACAATTGGTCATTTATAGTTACAGGGGCAAAAAGAGAAGGTAAGGCACCACTTGCGTTTACAGCTTTTGGTAAATAACCTCTTTCTAAGACTACTTCTTCACCAGTAGTGATGTCGGTTGCAATACATAAAAATGGAATGGGTAGGTTGCTAAAATCATCTGTGTCTTTTACGTGAGAAAGCAATTTTGAAAGTAAGTCATAGATGTTTTGACCTTTACTTAAAGAAGAGGGGAACAGTACTTTAAAGTTTTTAAAAGGCAAACTTACCGCATAGCGTTCATTGCTTTTGCGTTCATAATAAGATTTTGAGCTACGCGGGATATCATCAGAAATAATCTTGTCAAAATCAATAATATTAAAAATAGAATCGATTTGTCTCCCTGTATATCCAGAGGCATAAAGAGAGCCTACGATTGCCCCCATGCTGGTTCCCGCCACGTAATCCACCTTTACTCCAAGGGAATCAATAATCTTTAAAGTTCCAATATGGGCTAGACCTTTTGCCCCGCCACCAGATAGTACTAGTCCGATTTTTGGTCTGGGAGTAGGATGGTCATTTTGCGCTTGTAGATGATTCGCTTTCGCGAAAGCGATAACGATTAAAAACAAAAGGAAGTTACTTTTTTTCATCTTTATAAAAATCTATAATCTTTTGAGCCTTAGAGGCTCCCACTACTTCAGCAAGTTCTGTTTTTGAGGCTGTTTTAACGCGTTTAACGCTTCTAAAGTGCTTGAGTAAATCTACCACTGTTTTTTCTCCCACTCCTGAAATCTTGTCTAGTTCGGTTTCAATGGCTTGTTTGCTGCGTTTATTTCTGTGATGTGTGATTCCAAAACGGTGCGCTTCATTACGCATTTGCTGTATGACTTTTAAGGTTTCAGAGCGTTTATCCAGGTATAAAGGTACAGGATCGTTGGGATAAAAAAGCTCTTCCAGTCTTTTTGCAATACCAATGATGGGTATTTTTCCTCTTAAACCTAGTCGTTCTAAGGCTGTAACTCCACTAGAAAGTTGTCCTTTTCCTCCATCAACAATAATCAGTTGAGGTAAGGGCTGGTCTTCTTCTAGCAACCTGCGGTACCTTCGGTAAACCACCTCTTCCATACTAGCAAAATCATCTGGTCCTTCAACTGTTTTTATATTGAAATTCCGGTATTCTTTTTTACTGGGTTTACCATTTTTAAAGACTACACATGCCGCAACAGGGTTAGTTCCTTGAATATTTGAATTGTCAAAACACTCTAGATGTCTAGGTTCTTCATCCAGATGCAAGTCGGCTTTCATCTGCACCATGAGCCTGTTGGTATGACGATCTGGATCTACAATTTTAATAGTTTTGAACTGTTCTTGTCTAAAGAATTTGGCGTTGCGTTCTGACAAATCGATTACTCGTTTTTTGTCTCCTAGTTTCGGAACGGTTACTTTGAGGTTTTCTCCAAGCTCTACCTCAAACTGCGTGTAAACCTCTGTGGATTGAGAGTCAAATCTAGTACGCAATTCTATAATGGCTAGTTCTAGTAATTGTTGATCATCTTCATCCAGTTGTTTTTTAAGTTCCATGGTATGGGAGCGTGTGATTGCTCCATAGTTGATTTGAAGATAATTCACATAACCAGCGGCCTCGTCGCTTACAATGGTAAAGACATCTACGTTTGAAATATTAGGATTGACTACGGTAGATTTGGCTTGGTATCTCGTAAGAATTTCTAACTTTTCTTTTAACTGCTGAGCTTCTTCAAACTCCATGTTGACCGCATGGACTTGCATCAATTCTGTAAAATAAGAAACAGCTACTTTAAAGTCCCCCTTTACAATTCCTCTTATCGCTTCTATACTTCGGTTGTATGCTACTTCATGTTGCAGCCCTGTGCAAGGCCCTTTACAATTACCTATATGGTATTCCAGGCATAATTTAAACTTTCCCTCATTAATTTTGTCTTGTTGTAAATCGTAATTACAAGTGCGTATGGGGTAGAGTGTTTTTACTAATTCTAGCAACGTTCTTACGGTTCTAACACTGGTATAAGGTCCGAAATATTCACTACCATCTTTGATCATTTTACGGGTTAGAAAAACTCGGGGGAATCGTTCTTTTTTAATCACTAACCAAGGGTATGTTTTATCATCTCTTAGCATGATATTGTATCGCGGGTTGCGACTTTTAATCAAGCTGTTTTCTAATAGCAGCGCGTCAGTTTCTGTATCGACTACTATATGTTCAATACGGTGGATATTTTTAACCATCGTTTTGATGCGGAAACTGTCGTGGCTTTTTGTAAAGTAAGAGGAAACTCGTTTTTTCAGCTTTTTCGCTTTTCCTACATAAAGCAACTTGTCTTTTTTGTCAAAATACAAATAGACTCCTGGCAACAACGGCAAGGTTTTGATTTGAACCTCTAAAGGTGGTAATTCCATAGCTCAGTAAAGATAGGGATTATGGTGATTTGGCATCCTTTTTTTTATAATTTTATAGAAACATATCTTTTTCAAAGTTCAATAACTCATTTAGCGATAACCCATAACAACACTAAAATACACATCTCTTTGATCTTCAAAAGTTTAATTTGAAGGGGGTAAACTAGCTATTTTGATGTGGTTATCTTAAATTGCAGGTTCATTCAGTCACGAACTCATTAATGAAAGTGTATCCTTTGAAATTCGAGCCTGTTTTTCACTATCGTATTTGGGGTGGAGAAAAGCTCAAAACAGATTTTAATAAAAATTACGATCAAGAATCCATAGGAGAGTCTTGGGAAATAAGCGCAGTGCCTGGAAGTGAAACTCTAGTAAAGCAAGGATTGTATAAAGGAAAAACAATCAATGAACTTATAGCCTTATATCAATCTGATTTTCTAGGAGAAGAAGTTTTTCATCAGTATGGTGGGGAATTCCCCTTACTGATCAAATTTATAGATGCCAAAAAACCACTTTCTATTCAAGTACACCCTAGTGATGAACTTGCTAGAGAACGTCATAATTCTTTTGGTAAAAACGAGATGTGGTACATCATGCCATCTTATGAAGATGCTGTGATCACCGTAGGTTTTAAAAAACAACTCGATCAACATTCTTATCAAGAATATCTAAAGAACAATACCATTACTGAGGTTTTAAATGAGTTTCCAGTAAAAGAGGGAGACGCTTTTTATATTCCTACAGGAAGAGTTCATGCCATAGGCGCAGGAGTGGTACTTGCTGAAATACAGCAATCTTCTGATGTTACTTACCGCATTTACGATTACGACCGCAAAGATCTAAAAACAGGGAAAACCAGAGAGCTTCATACTGAAATGGCTTTGGAAGCCATTGATTTTGAACTTCACGATACCTACCATACCGAATACACTAGAAAAAAGAACCAAGCTAATGAGTTGATCAATTCTCCTTATTTTAAAACTAATTTTTTAAATATAACAGGAGAACACGAGCGGGACCTTACTCAAATCAATTCTTTTATGATATATATGTGTGTAAAAGGAAGTGCCTTATTGATTTATGAAAAGGAGTCTTACTCGATTAATAAAGGAGAATGTATTTTATTGCCAGTGGGAATAGACAAGGTATTGTTTCAAGCTGCTTCAATACAGCTTATTGAGATTTATTTGTAAAAAACCAAACCTTATGGCTAGCTTTAAAGAACTTACAAACAGCGATACACCCGTATTAATAGACTTTTTTGCCACTTGGTGTGGCCCTTGTCAAACCATGATGCCCGTTCTAGAACAACTAAAACAGGACTTAGGAGATCAGGTGCGTATTCTTAAAATCGACGTGGATAAAAACAAAGCGCTGGCTGCAAAATTCTCTATTAGAGGCGTGCCTGCATTCCTGATTTTTAAAAACGGTAAACAAGTCTGGAAAGGCGCTGGTGTGCAACCTCTTCATGAGTTGAAAGCTCAGATTGAGAAAGCTTAAAAGCTTTGTGTTCTTTGTGGGCAGAGGCTTTTAAGTGCTCCTTAATTAACAGTATCTTTAAAATATAGTTTTGAATTTACATAACAATTGAACACATGAAAACAATACTCAACATTACTTTTTGGATCATAGTTTTACTCCATTCTTTAGAATCAAAAGCACAAGAATTTGTAGGTTCTTGGACGGGAGGAATTCAAGGAATGCCACTGGTGTTTGATATTTCAACTACAGATGATGTGTATAAGGCAAAAATGCAAAGCCCTTCGCAATCTAAAACCTTTTTACCTATGGATACGGCAGTTGTAGAAGGAAGTAAAATCACCCTAGTACTTAATGCTTATCAAATAAAATACGAAGGCGAACTAAAAGGAGGTAAAATCATAGGGACCTTTAATCAAGGTGGTTTTTCTGCAGAGATGAATCTAGAGAAGAAGGCCTATGTAGAAGTACAACCCAACAGACCTCAAGAACCTAAAGCCCCTTTTCCTTATAAAACAGAAGATGTCTTTTTTACCAATCCAAAGGCAAACAACATCAAATTAGCAGGAACCTTAACACTGCCTTCAGAAGCGAAGAATCCGCCGGTAGCGATTTTGATTTCTGGCTCTGGACCTCAAGACAGAAATGAAGAGTTATTAGGTCACCAACCTTTTTTAGTACTTGCAGATTATTTAACCAGAAATGGAATAGCCGTGTTGAGGTATGATGATCGTGGTGTCGCGCAATCTGAAGGAATACACCAAGATGCCACTAGTGCCGATTTTGCTACTGACGTAGAAGCGGCGGTGAATTACCTTAAGAATCGTAAGGATATCAATAAAAAACAAATAGGTCTTATAGGGCATAGTGAAGGGGGTTTGATTGCCCCCATAGTAATTGCAACCAATAAAAAAGACGTGGCTTTCTTTGTTTCTTTGGCAGGACCAGGTTTGCGAGGTGATCAAGTACTCTTACCACAAATGAGAAAAGGAGCCGAGCTTCAAAGCGCACCAGAAAAAGAGCTGAATTTTGAAATGAACTTAATGGATCAACTATTCCAAAAGATTTTAGCTTCTAAAAACGCTACCAACCAAGCTCTTCAACAAGAACTTAAAATAATGATGACGGCTGCAGCAACTAAAGCACCTGATGCATTAGAGTCTAAATATTCTGAACAATATATCACAGAGGTAAGCAAGCAATTTTCTGGCAACTGGATGCGCTTCTTTTTAACTTATGATCCCGCTATTAACTTGGAACAAGTAACCTGCCCAGTGCTGGCGATCAATGGCTCGTTAGATTATCAAGTGATTCCTGAAATCAATTTAGCTGGTATGAAATCCGCTTTCGCGAAAGCGAAAAATAAAGACGTCACCTTAACCACACTACCAGGCCTCAACCATTTATTTCAAAATGCAACAACTGGTAGTGGCGTAGAATACGATCAGATAGAAGAGACCTTTGATCCAGAGACCTTGCAGCTCATAACAAGCTGGATTAACAAACGGTTCAAGTAGGTAGCCACTAAGGTCAAAATATCCTTTACGGGAATAGCAGTTCATTTTAAGACAGATGGTGTCATTTTTATTCATCAATAGAGACTTAACTAAAAACAGAATAATGTCGAATTATTTATTTCTACTCATATGTTCAATACCGCTTTATACTATGTCACAAACTACTGAAAAATCTATCGCTTTAAACGTGCTTGGCACTGCATTAGAATCTTGCTGCAATGACCCTATGACGGGTTATTGGAGAGATGGTTTTTGTCGCACGGCAACTGAAGATCAAGGGACTCATGTAGTTTGTGCAGTCATGACGGAAGAATTTCTAGAGTATACCAAATCAAAAGGAAACGATCTTACTCGTGCTATTCCTGCATACCAGTTCCCTGGTTTAAAGGCAGGAGATAAATGGTGCTTGTGTATTTTAAGATGGTTAGAAGCTGAAAAAGCTGGTGTTGCTCCTAAGATTTCACTTGCCTCAACTGATGACAAGGCACTAGAGTATACGACTTTAGAAATGTTGAAGAAATACAGACTAGATGAGTAGAGGATATGTCAGAGAAGGAGATCAAGAAGAACCGGTAGTCATACCTCAAAGAGCAGTGTTGCCTGATCAAGTGATCAATTAGGTCACTCCTAGCGGTATAATCCTGTTAAGAAAAGAACTAGATGCATTAGAAAAAAATGTTGCTGGAATCGCGGTAGAAGATGAGAAGGAAAGAAGGCGCGAACAAACTTTAGTTCTTGGAAGGATAAAATTACTTAACGAGCGAATAAAATCGGCCCGTCCCATTCTTTTAGAAGAGCAACCTCAAGATGAAATACGTTTTGGCGCCACTGTAACAGTTAACAATTTAAAACTAAAAACGCATCAGGTGTTTACCATTACAGGAGTAGACGAACCAAATGTCGCTCAGGGAAAAATAGCTTTTACCACGCCTATCGCTCGAGCAATTATAGGGGCAAAAGTAGGAGGGACCGTTGATTTTAAATTAGGAGGCGAGAACAGGACGCTTTACACAGAAGACATAACATACGGGACGGCCATTTAAGTAATTGGAAAAAGTGCTCTAGATCGCTTTATCATTTTAAAATAGCAAATGATGCGCAATCGATGCGGGGCTAAAGCGGTATAATGATTATCTATTCCTTTTATTTAGAATGGTTTTTAATTACGAGCTTTGAGTAGTACCTTTGTAATGTTATTTGTATTACTTAAAATACGTTTGAAATGACTCATAGAATAATACTCTAAAATTCAAAATGAAAATAGAAAAGAAAGACGTTTTTAAAGCATTGGAAACCATTTCGGTTCCAGGTGAAGGTAAAAACATGGTAGAAAGCGGTGCAATTAAAAATGTACTTGTTTTTGGAGATGAGGTCGTAGTCGATGTAACCATCAATAACCACAGTCTGCAAGCAAAGAAAAAAACAGAGGTTTCTATTCTACAGGCGATTCATAAAGAAGTGTATGCAAAAGCACAGATTAAGGTTAACCTTAAAGTAGAGGCTCCAGAAACGGCCGATAAGAAACCAGAGATCAAAGGAAAAGCCATTCCAGGTATTGATAATATTATTGCAGTAGCATCTGGTAAAGGTGGCGTAGGTAAGTCTACGGTTACTGCAAATATTGCAGTAACTCTTGCAAAAATGGGTTTTAAAGTAGGTCTTCTAGACGCGGATATTTACGGTCCTAGTGCCACTATAATGTTTGACATTGTAAATGAAAAACCACTTTCTGTAAACGTCGACGGTAAATCAAAAATGAAGCCGGTCGAAAGTTACGGAGTAAAAGTGCTTTCTATAGGTTTCTTTACACAACCAGATCAGGCGGTCGTATGGCGTGGGCCTATGGCATCAAAAGCATTGAATCAAATGATTTTTGATGCGGCTTGGGGAGACCTTGACTTTTTAGTTGTTGACTTACCTCCAGGAACAGGAGACATTCATTTAAGTATTATGCAGTCCTTACCCTTAACAGGTGCAGTAGTAGTTTCTACACCTCAAACAGTTGCACTAGCTGATGCTCGTAAAGGAGTCGCGATGTTTCAACAAGAAAGCATTAATGTGCCTGTTTTAGGAATTATTGAGAACATGGCTTATTTCTCACCGCCAGAATTACCAGAAAACAGGTACCATATTTTTGGTAAAGACGGAGCAAGAAATCTCGCTGAAGATTTAGACATTCCGTTTTTAGGCGAATTGCCATTGATACAATCTATAAGAGAAGCAGGAGATGTAGGGCGACCAGCAGCCATGCAAGAGGGGACAGACATAGAAAAAGCATTTATCGAAATCACTAAAAAAGTAGTTTCAGAAACGGTGCGTAGAAATGACGCCTTGCCACCTACACAGGCAATTAAAATTACTACTATGGCAGGTTGTAGCGCCGTAACTAAAAAACAATGATGACAGGAGAAGAGTTGACAGCCGCTGTAGAAGCAGGTTTAGAGGAAATCAGACCTTTTTTACAAAGAGATCAAGGAGGTATAGAATTGGTTTCTATAGATCAAGATAAGTTTGTAAAAGTTCGTTTATTAGGTACCTGTGTGGGGTGTCATGTCAATCAAATGACCCTTAAATCTGGTGTGGAACTCACGATCAAAAAACACGCTCCACAAATTGAGACGGTGATAGATATTTCTGGGCAAACCTTAGAAGAAGATAACAGAGATCAATTAAAACTGTAATAGTTTTATTGAGCAGCTAAAAAAAACCGATTCTTAAGAATCGGTTTTTTTGTTGGGGTTTAAGCCAATTCTAATGCTGGCGACTGGATCTGCTCTAAAATACCGTCAAATAATGTAATTCTTGATTCAAGAGCTTCTTTAGAAACTTGAGCTGCTTCTTGCCATTTTATAGGGTCATCTCCACAGAGCATGGCTACCATTTTATGTGCCATAGGTCCGTGTTCATCGCCGTCTAATTCAATATGCCTGTCAAAATAGTAGGTAATCGGTTCCAGATCAGTTGCTATTTGTGTTGTAGCTAATCCGCTAAGAATTTCTGTAAACATTTCAGGAATCAAGTCTTCTCTACCATAAGTAAAGGCGGCTGCAATCTCGTGATCTTTCCCTCTTTGGATGATGCTAAACGTGGATGTTAAGAACTGTTTAATATGGGAAGCTAATGCAGAGCTGTCTATCTCATCAAGAATATGATCGGACTGAGATAATTTTGTAATGTTATCTTGAGCCTTTTCTGTAGCAACTCCAGCAGCATTCATTGCGTTGAGGTACATTTCATAATGGCTCATTCTGTTGCCATGTTGGTCCTGATCGGTTTCTTCAGCGAGCACTATTTCATTGATGAGGTATCTTAGGTCTGGATTTCCTTTAGGCACCCATGGAGTAGAAGTACAGGTAAGTGAATTTTGTAAGGCCTTTAATAGCGACATAAAGTCCCATACCGCATAAATATGAGAAGACATAAATGTGCGTAGGTCTTCATCAGTTTTTATTTCTGTATAGAGTTGATGATGTAATAATCGGTTACGCACGTCGCTAATTTCACTAGATATGATGTTTTCTTTCATGACTACTTATTAAGGTACAAAAATAAACACCGCAGCAATAGCATTGCTACTTACAAGATGGAATTAATAAAGTATTAACTTCATTTGGTATCCTTACAGCTGTTTCATTGTCAAATAAACGGGGTGTATTTCTTTTCCATTTATTAGAGCGCCTGCCCCGTTATTATATCGTTTGGTTAGTCCTAGCAAGAGCAGAATAAATAAAACAGCACGTACTAGCTGCTTCACAAAGAGTGGAGTTCTAAAAAAATCCTTTTAATTGCTTAAAAGGATTTGATGGGATGTGTACATAAGGTGATGCTTACTTAAAGGCATTCTCACCAGTGATATCTAGTCCGGTGATAAGTAGGTGTATATCATGAGTGCCTTCATAAGTGATCACACTTTCTAAGTTCATCATGTGACGCATGATGCTGTATTCTCCTGTAATTCCCATACCACCTAAAATTTGTCGGGCTTCACGAGCAATTTTGATGGCCATATCTACATTATTTCGTTTTGCCATAGAAATTTGTGCTGAAGTAGCGCGATCTTCATTTTTAAGTTGTCCCAAACGCAATGCGAGCAATTGTGCTTTGGTGATTTCGGTAATCATTTCGGCAAGTTTCTTTTGTTGCAATTGGAATGCAGCAATAGGCTTACCAAACTGAATGCGCTGCTTAGCATATCTCAAGGCGGTATCATAACAATCCATTGCCGCTCCTATGGCTCCCCAAGCTATTCCAAAACGCGCCGAATCCAAACATCCTAATGGTGCTCCTAATCCAGATTTGTTAGGTAAAATATTGCTTTTAGGTACTTTGACATCTTGAAAGATCAGCTCTCCAGTGGCACTAGCCCTTAAAGACCATTTGTTGTGTGTTTCTGGAGTTGAAAACCCTTCCATACCACGTTCCACAATAATTCCATGTATGCGTCCCTCTTCATTTTTTGCCCATACGACAGCAACGTCACAAAAAGGACTATTAGAAATCCAAAGTTTTGCTCCATTAAGAATGACATGCGCTCCATCTCCAGCCTCTTTATAATTTGTAGTCATACCTCCAGGGTTAGAACCGTGATCGGGCTCTGTAAGACCAAAGGATCCCATGAACTCACCGCTAGCAAGTTTGGGAAGAAATTTT
Source organism: Nonlabens sp. (assembly GCF_018401815.1). Taxonomy (GTDB): domain Bacteria; phylum Bacteroidota; class Bacteroidia; order Flavobacteriales; family Flavobacteriaceae; genus Nonlabens. Next base: position 545,066 of record NZ_JAGYKG010000001.1, on the reverse strand, counting down.
TGACGTTGTTCTTCACTACCGTATTTCCATATCGGATACATCACTAGAGAAGATTGTACAGATGCTGTGGATCGCACACCACTATCACCGCGCTCGATCTCTTGCATGATCAATCCGTAAGAAATTTGATCCAGTCCAGCACCGCCGTATTCCTCAGGAATATACGGGCCGAAAGCTCCAATAGAAGCCAAGCCTGGAATAATGCTTTTAGGGAATTTTGCGTCTTGCGCTGCTTGCTCTATAATTGGGGATACGTCGCGTTTTACCCATGCACGGGCAGCATCGCGAATCATTTTATGTTCTTCAGTTAAAAGGTCGTCCAGGTTATAATAATCTGGTGCTTCAAATAAATCTGGTTTCATTCTTTAGATGTTAAATACAAAACTAAAAATATAAAATTTAAAGCTTTTGTTATTAAAGTGTTTTGGTCGTAAAAATAATTGATTCTTAAGGAATCAGAACTAATTATTTTTAATCTTTCCATCGATTGCGTATTGTTTGTGTAGGAACTCTTCTAATGCTCATTTACAAAGCCTTAGCAGACCAAGTAAAATTACATTTTTAAGTAAAAGTCTTTGGTAAGACTTATATAGTCTTCTGTATAATCGTGTCTTGATTTTTCAATGACCAGCATTTCTGTTTTAGGAATGGCTGGATTGTTTTGCACGCTTTCGCGAAAGCGAAATTCTATCAATCCCCTTTTTACTTTGCTGTCTTTAGTGCCTTTAATGTAGGTGGTACGCACTGGTTCCAACTGAAAATGAGCAGTTATTTCTAAAAAACGCTCTTCTCGATCTTTAGGAATGATACAGGCAAAAGTCCCATCCTTTTCCAGCAATTGATATACCCCATATACCAGTTCTTCAAAAGGTAAGGCGTCATCAAATCTGGCCTGCTGGCGTTTGTCTTCAATTTGTTCTTCATTCTTGACGCTAACCGCATCATAAAAGGGTGGGTTGCTTACAATGAGATCGTAACGCTCTTCTACTTCTTCATAAAACTCTTGGAATGCAGCATGAAAGCAAAATAAACGATCGCCCCATGGACTGTTTTCAAAGTTCTCTGTTGCTTGCTCATAGGCATCTACATCTATTTCTAGGGCTTCTATATTGGAGTGGTGGAATCGTTGTGCGAGCATTAAAGAAATAACTCCGGTACCACTTCCTATATCAAGGATGCTTCTAGGTTCTTGATGGGGGGTTACCCAGGCGCCTAATAAAACAGCATCAGTACCTATTTTTTGAGCACATCGATCTTGAGCTACGGTAAATTCTTTGAATTTGAATAGGCTCATGATTTAGGGCAATTCATAAAGTTTAAGAAAGATACAGGTCGATCAACCCTTCTGGTGTGGTAACTGTAACGGTCTGGTGCTCCCGGTCTACTTGATCTATAAAATAGTCATTGACCGGTATTAGTATTTCATCTCCGTTGTGATCTACTACAAAAAGAGCTTGAGTGGTCATATCGTTGATACCTGTAATGGTTCCTATCTCACCATGATGGGTATCTATCATTTTATAATTAATGACCTCATGGAAGTAAAATTTATTCCCTTCTAGTGCAGGAAGAAAAGAAAGAGGTAGATAAAGATCTCTCTTCATCATGGCGTCTGCTGCAGCTTCATCATCTATATCTTCTATTTTTATTCTTAGAAGAAGTGACTTGTGCAACTGACTAGATTCAATAAAAAATGGAACCAAATTTTTACCGATCTCGATAAAAACTGATTCCATTTCTGTAAAAAGCTCTGGTTCGTCTGTGTCTAGTTTAACTAATAACTCCCCTTTAAAGCTAAATTTATTAACTACGGTACCTACGTAAAAACATTTTTCTTTACGCATGACCTAAGTTTTTACTCTTCTTCTCCTGTTGCATCAGCACTCTCAGCAGCTGGTTCTTCCACTACTACTGGAGTATTTGCCGCAATACGAGCTTCATTAACTGATTTTTCAGCTTCTAGAGCTTTTGCAGCCATGGCTTCAGCATCTGCTTGGAGACCCGATGCCTTACCAGCAATCTTACCTTCTTTTTCAGATAACCACGCATTGAATTTTTCTTCAGCTTGTTCTTCAGTGAATGCACCTTTACGCACACCACCTTTAAGATGTTTCTTCATCATCACACCTTTGTAGCTTAATAAGTTACGCGCTGTATCTGTAGGTTGTGCACCATTTTCTAACCAAGTTACTGTTCCATCTACATCGAGATGTACTGTTGCTGGGTTGGTGTTAGGGTTGTAAGTACCTAATTTTTCCAGATATTTACCATCTCTTTTTGAACGCGCATCTGCTGCAACGATCCAATAAAATGGTTTTCCTTTTTTACCGTGTCTTTGTAATCTAATTTTTACTGGCATAACTATTAAAGTTTATGGGTGCCCGACCCTGATTATTAATTTGAGGATGCAAAAATATCATTTATTTAATTATCTACATCATATCTTTATATTTTATTTACATTTGTTGCAACACATATTTTATTTTTATGAAACGGATTAGTAAATACCTGTTAATAGCTCTAGCGATCGTTACTTTTGGATCTTGTTCTGAAAATTTAGAAGAGGACAATGTACCTGCGATTCAAGCAGTTCGTAACGGAGAATTCTTTAAGTCTTCACAAATGAGTGCTACGGTAAATGCCGACGGAACACTTTCTGTAATTGGACAGAATTCCCTAGAACGATTAGAGTTCAATTTGGAGGATGACGGAGTTGGAATTTATAGACTAGGAGCAGGTTCTCAAAGCGAGGCTATTTACACTTTTAGTGGGTCGGAGAGTTTTTCTTCTAACTTGGGAAATGGAACTGGAGAAGTACGTCTTACCTCAGTTAATGCTCTAAGTGGTGTTACAGGAACCTTTAGTTTTGTAAGTTATTTAGCAAATAATGCAGACTCTCTTTATATGAGAAAGGGTGTTATTTTTCAAGTGCCATTTGATGGTCCATTAGGAACCGGTGGTGGTTCCTCTTCTAATAGCTTTAACGCTAACGTGGATGGTGTAGCTCTTAATCCCCAAACGGTAGCTGCGGTGGATTCTTCTGGAGTTATTTTAGTAAGTGGTTCCAACAGTTCAGCTGCGATTACCTTAAGTATTCCAGTGGCGGTAACTCCTGGGTCTTATTCGTTTGCTTCTAGTGGTGATTATACGGCTACGTATACTACTAGCGGTGGCGCTAGTGCTACTTCTGTAACCGGCACTCTAGAAGTTGTAACAGCAGATGCTGCCGCAAGTACGCTTTCAGGAACTTTTAATTTTGTGACTGGTCCACCAAATAATTTTGATATCACTAACGGCGCCTTTAGTGTTTCTTATTAATTACAACCCCATTTAAAAAAAATGCCTTGAGGTCACTATCAAGGCATTTTTTATGGCTTTAAAAACATCTTTTTGCTATTATAATCTATAATCGCTTTTGAAGCGATTAAGAAGTCGGCTCCTAATAGTCCTTGGATAGCACGCATTCCTTCTGTTTTCAAAGCCTTATTGATAAAACTCATATCCATACTTAACAAGGTGACATCCTCATCAGACCAATCACTCAATTCTAAGGTATTGTGATGAGAAATACGAGGTCGTAGAGAGCCACTAGCGGTTCCTATTTTTCGGTCCATAAATTCAGTTTCTAGTTGGAATTCTTTATACATGGCTTGATTCACGCAAGTAGCACTGGCACCGGTATCTATGATAAACCTTCCCGGATGTCCGTTTATGGATGCTTTGGTAACTATATGGCCACTTTTTGGCGCCACCCTCAGTTGGTGCGCTATATAGCCTTGGGAATAAAGTAATTTTTTAAGTGATGCCATGAGATAGGTTTAAAGGGTAAATATAATTCTGCTTTTGTAGGTCAACAAGTACTGTAGGAACTTCTTTAAAAGAAATAAGAATACTAGTGTAGCAAACTTCTTTTAAAAAAGAGAAAGCATGCCTATAGCAATCCTTATTTTTGTCTGATGATATTAACAGATACCCATACGCATTTATACAGTGATGCTTTTGATGAAGACCAAGAAGCGATGATACAACGCGCTCTTGACGCTGGAGTAGAACGTTTTTTTGTACCAGCCATAGACTCGAGCTATACCAATGCGATGCTGCATCTCAAGAATAAATATCCATCGCAAGTTCATTTAATGTGCGGCTTACACCCTACACATGTAAAAGAGCATTATAAGGAAGAGCTCGCTCATGTAGCTGAAATGCTAGAAAAGGAATCTTATATAGCGGTGGGGGAGATCGGTATGGACCTGTATTGGGATAGGAGTTTTCAATCGCAACAACAAGAAGCTTTTCATACACAAATACAGTGGTCTATAGATAAGAAACTCCCTATTGCAATTCACTGTAGGGCTGCATTTGACGAAGTGTTTGAGGTCTTAGACGATTATAAAGGCAGTTCACTTCATGGCATATTTCATTGTTTTACGGGTAATTTGGAACAAGCACAACGCGCTGTAGAATTAAAAATGAAATTGGGAATAGGCGGTGTGGTTACTTTTAAGAACGGTAAAATAGATCAGTTTCTCGATCAAATTCCACTTTCTGAAATCGTATTAGAGACAGATGCCCCTTATCTGGCGCCAGTCCCTTACCGCGGCAAGCGCAATGAAAGTGCCTATTTAATTCAAGTAGCAAAGAAGTTAGCCACTATTTACAATAAAGAGATTCGAGAAATTGCAGAAATTACAACTGTAAATTCACGCGAAGTCTTCGGAATATAAAAAGGAGATCATTACATTTGTTTTCTAGCTCAAAGATTTGAATAGATACGACGACATACGATTTTTTAATGACGCTGAAGTGCAAATAGCACTTCAAAGCGCAGTGCGCCATCCCATGATAAAATCACTTTTTCAGTACACGTTTAAAGACATGGACTATGAAGAGGCAAAAAAAATCATACTCTCTTGTAAGTCGATCAATGATTTTCAACGTGATGTGATTTGTAGAACCGTAGAGAGGGTATTGGCAGAATCTAGTGCAGGTTTTACTACTTCAGGTTTTGATCAGTTGGACCCTAATAAGAGTTACCTCTTTATATCTAACCATCGGGACATTGTTTTAGATACTTCTTTGATCAACCTCACCCTTTTTAATAAAGGCCTGATAAGAACCGCAAGTGCTATAGGAGATAACCTAGTACAACGTCCATTTGTCAATGCGCTAAGCCGCCTTACTCGTAATTTTATAGTAAAAAGAGGAGTAAGTCCTAGGGAGATTTTAATGAGTAGCAAGAAACTCAGCGAGTACATCAAGTCCTTAACTCATGAAGATAATAGAAGTGTATGGATAGCGCAACGTCAAGGTCGCACAAAAGACGGTAACGATATCACAGAGCAAGGGGTGCTTAAAATGATTGCACTCGCTGCAGGTAAAGAAGGTTTAGAGAATTATTTAAATAATTTGCGTATTGTCCCGGTATCCATTTCTTATGAGTATGATCCTACGGATATTTTAAAAGTGCCCGAATTACTTGCCAAAGAAGCAGATGAAGAATACATCAAATCTGAAAATGAAGATTTTAATAGTATTTTAAAAGGAGCTTTAGGTCAGAAAAAGCACATTCACATCCACGCGGCAAAGCCCTTTCATATAGAAACTCTAGAAGAGCAAAGCACTAATCAAGTATTGCAGCGCATAGTGCAACACCTGGATAGAGAAATACAAACCAATTACAAGCTTTGGCCTACTAATTATGTCGCCCATGATTTACTAGCAAACAGTGCTAAATACAAAGCGCATTATTCCGACCACGACATGCAGCAGTTTGAACGCAGGTTGCGTTTACGAGTTAATGTAGAAGACCGTAAAGCAGTAGAAAGCTTCTTAAACATGTATGCACGACCTGTATTGAACAAAGAAAAACTGGCCGTCACTAATGAAGCCTAAGATACTATTGATTTATACTGGTGGAACCATTGGTATGATGAAAGATCCGGAGACCAAAGCTTTAAGGGCTTTTGACTTTTCAAAATTACTGGTGCATATTCCAGAAATAAAACAGTTGGATTGTGAGATAGATACGTGTTCCTTTGATCATCCTATAGATTCTTCAGACATGAACCTAGAAGAGTGGCGCAAACTAGGTGATGTGATCCATAAGAATTATGACGATTACCACGGCTTTGTAGTACTTCATGGTAGTGATACCATGTCTTATACGGGGAGCACGCTCAGTTTTATGTTTGAGAATCTTACCAAGCCCATTATACTTACAGGTTCCCAATTGCCTATAGGTGATTTACGTACCGATGCCAAGGAGAACTTGATCACCAGTCTGCAACTTGCGGTAGAACAGGATCAGGATGGACCTATTATTAAAGAGGTTTGTATTTATTTTGAATACCAATTGTATCGAGCTAACCGAACGGCAAAGATGAATGCTGAACAATTTGAAGCTTTTAGCTCGCCTAACTATCCGCCACTAGCAATTAGTGGGGTGAATTTAACTATAGATAGGAGCTTATTGTGGAAATGGCAGGTAGAGGATCCCGCTTTCGCGAAAGCGGAACAAGAAAAAACACCTGTACCAGATCCCAACCTAATGAGGTACCGCCCTAGGTTGGTGGATCGTGTGGTCGTTTTAAAACTCTTTCCAGGAATTACCCAGGAAGTAGTGCGTGCGATATGCCAGATCAATGGATTAGAAGGTATTGTTTTAGAAACTTATGGAAGTGGTAACGCACCTACTCAAAAATGGTTGGTAACCATTCTAAAAGAGGCTTTAGAAAAGGGAATCCGAATGGTAAATGTGACTCAGTGTATAGGCGGTGCTGTAGCTATGGGGAAATATGAAACAAGTATACAGCTCCAGAAAATAGGACTGGTGTCTGGTAAGGACATCACCACCGAGGCAGCATTAGCAAAAATGATGTATTTATTGCAGCATACCGATAGTCCCGAAAGTTTTAAAAGATACTTTGAGACCTCCTTAAGAGGGGAAATAACCGAATAGACTTTCAGATAAAAAAATTGGCTTCAATAGGTATATTGCCTTATTATTGCAAACGCTAACCAAAAACTAGAGAGGTGGCCGAGTGGTCGAAGGCGCACGCCTGGAAAGCGTGTAAACGGCAACGTTTCGAGGGTTCGAATCCCTTCCTCTCTGCTTTGAACCTCATAAACAACTGTTTATGAGGTTTTTATTTTTTAAGGGGCATAAAGTAAGCGCTACCTATCTCACTGTAATGGTTATCATAACATAGAAACCATAAAAATACTTCATAAGTTATTTTCTTATTTGCCTCTGTCGCAAAGGCTAAAAAAACTCCCGTAATTGTTCAATGAACTCGTGAAACCTATTCCACATTAATTTCACTACCCTCATCTAACTTCGTTTTTAAGTTGTGAATTGGAATTTTAATCCTTAAAGATAATTCCTGCTTACTGTGAAAAAGAAACCTTCTATGTCAATGTCTAGAATTGAAATAATAAGAAGATTACTGACATAAGTTTTTCATATTGATTTAGATCAATATGGCAAGGAATGAGGAAACCCGTAACCTAAATTAAATGAATAGCGTTTTATTTGTTGACTCAATGACCTGTTCACAACTCCATCATCAACAAAACAAGTATATAATACTTTAACGAATATCAAGAATGTTTCTTCCTTGTGACAACAAATTGGAAAGGCTCCTATCGCGAAAAGTTAACCTTACCCATATCATACGGTAGGATATGTATTACATAGTGTTCATATAAATAGTTGTAAACAATTTTAACTAACTTAGTACAAGGAAAAATGAAAAAACTTTTACTTCTCTTAACAATTTTACTTGCCACATGGTCATACGGTCAAATTAGGTATGATGATGGCCCAATATATTTTGGATCAAAAAACTTCACTATTCAAGGCAATAAATGGAATAGTAACGATTTAACGTATTTCATACAAAACGGAACATCTGACATAGCTGGTACTTTGGAAAATACTGCAATTGTTGAAGCTTTTGAGATTTGGTCATGTTACACACCATTAACCTTTACACAAGTTAATTCTGCTTCAACAGCCGATATTGTAATACTTTGGGGAACAAATAATCATGGCGATGACTTTCCATTTGATGGAAGCAATGGTGTTCTTGCCCATGCCTTTTACCCACCGCCGAATGGAGGTGCTATTGCAGGAGATATTCATTTTGATGATGATGAGACTTGGACGGATGCTATTCAGACAAATTCTTTCCAACCTATAGATTTGGTAACAGTTGCAGCTCATGAAATAGGTCATTCTCTAGGTTTAGATCATTCAACTGATACAAATGCATTGATGTATGCATTCTATACTGGTTCACATCGCTTTTTGGATATTGACGACATCAATGGAATACAAACAATATATGGATCTAATCCAATTAAAAATATAGAATTAACGGTTTTAGACTTTTTATGCCTTGGAAGCGCTTATACGGTATCAATTGTTCAAAATTGTAATACAAGTCTTAATGCTTCATCATGGGTTGTCTCAAATAATTTACAAATTAACTCTTCAAACCAAAGTACAATAGATATATCACCGAATTTACTAGGAAATAATGGAGAAGCTGGATGGGTGGAAGCAACTCTTTCGAATGGTGAGGTTATCAGGGAAGACTTTTGGATAGGCGAGCCAAGAACTTACGGGTTATATTTCTACAGCTCTGGTAATTTTGAAATTAGCACTCATCGTTGGTATCAATTTACAGCGGATCATCAAAACTTTAACTATCCAGAACATGGTAAGCTTTCTTATGAATGGCAAATGCCTTATGTCCAATTTCGTTTCAATCCACCAAGAAATAAAGTGATAAGTGTTTATCCAACACAAGAAGGTGTATGGCCATACAAAGTAAGAGCAAAGAATATCTGTGGTTGTAGCGACTGGATAACTAATTATTACACTGTTGAACAAGAGCTAGGAGACGATGATTTATATATCGGCCCTGCCGGAAATGATTAATTTAAATACTAATATTATGAAATCGATGATTATAAGTTTATTATCATTACTTTTTATTCTAGGATGCTCCGAAACCGAAGAGAGCAGCACCTCATCAGATAAAAAAATAAATGGAAAATGGGTTTTAACAGAAGTTTTTGTCCATCCACCTAACGGCTCCGGATGGAGAAATGCTGAAACAGACGAAATGTTTACAATCGAATTTTTGACTAATAACACCTTTACCTCTAATCAATACATGAATTGTTCGACAGGGATAGTTTCTACAACGAATGAAGAAATTACTTTGGATTACGAATGCCCTAACTTTTCCATGGGTTATGAGGATCCTGACGGTACCTTTAAATACAGTTACATTCTCTCAAGCGATATTTTAGAAATAACGCCTTTAAATTATGCCTGTTTTGAAGGATGCAAATTTAGACTAGTTAGAGTGCCATAAACTGTTTACAACATGGTATAAACGCAATAGCGGTTCAGGCTTGCACCTGAACCGCTATTGTTTTGAATAATTTATTTTATCAACTAAAAAGAAGCTAAATAAAATCCGCTACTGCGTTTATACATGATCGTTGTAGGCAATATCCCCTGACATTAAACTTAATTTAATAAGTTTAAACAATGGTAAAAATGAAAAACAATTTTAAAAACTTACTTAAACTAACAACTTTGTTGGTTGGAATTTGCCTATTGGCAGTCTCTTGTGAAAATGAGACAGTTGATATTGACAATCAAACATTAATTGAAAATGGAAACAACCCATTTATCAAAAAAGGTAGCATTGGCGATTTTCAAAATATTAATTCTTACGTCTCACGATTAAAAAATCAAAGCACACAGTTTAAGACAGGAGCAGATGCTAACTCAAACAATTTTACAGTTATTGAAAATAGTGATATTTATGTTTATACAGATTCTACCGGGACAACTACATACACAATACCTGTTCGCAGAGAAAACCAGGTTAACTTTAGCTTTAGTAATCTTATTATAAAACTGTAAATGATATCGAAGTCAACTCTTTTATTTTAAATTATTCACCAACACAAGAATATCTTAACGAATTTGTTAATGACCATCAGACACCTTTCGAAGGTGCAATTGAATACGAACCTTTAAGTCTAAACGATTCTTCTGCATCTAGAACTTCTGCAAAAACAGGAGATTGTGGAGAGACTATTATTTTGACTTTTTGTAGTTGGCCTTATGATGACCCTGAGGACGGATATCATGTAGCTGGAGCAACTTGTACACCTGCTTACATGTGGACAGAAACTGTTTTTATAGATGCTGGTTGCAGTAGTAGTGGAGGTGAAGGTTCGAGCGGAACAGGAACTGGTAGCGGAACTGCTAGCGGAACTGGTGGTGGAGCTGGTGATCCTACACCAACTGCCCCTCTTCCATCAGACACATGCGAATCTTCACTAGGCGACACGGGAATTACTGGTAGTGATGAATGTATAACTAGTGCTGATGATATTGAAAGAGGTAATCTGATTCAATCATTAGGTGCACAACTATCAGAAGCCCAAATAAACTGGATTAATACAACGCGTAATATAGCATTGATTTATAATTTAAATGATTTCATAGAGGCGGGTAACTTTTCAAATCAAAACGCCTATCAAAATCAAGCTGCTGAAATTATCGATTCTGCTATAAATAGAACTTTGGTTACAGCATTTCCATTCGTAAAGTATCCTACTGGCAGTAATTATGCTACATTATATCCAAAATTAACAGAATATTTAAAAAATCAACTTCCTACGTTAAAAAACAATACTACTATTATAAAATCTATAAAAACTTACACCAATTTAACTACTGCTCAAATTCAAGAAAATTTACAATGGGGCAGAGGTACTGTAATTAAAGTTGAACAATTGGGCAGTGCTTACGGAATGTTTAAAAAAAGTGTTGATCCTGATAGTTTATATCTAGATATAGATTTAGTAAATCTTTTAGAAACTTCGACTAGTGGTACAGATTTAGCTGATGCAATGGCTTTTCTTATTGGAGTTACAATATTACATGAATTTGTACACTATGGAGACTATAATAACAACGGAGACGCATGGCAATATCCACAAGAAGAAGGATTATTATTTGAAAATGATGTTTACGGACAAAGTGTTTGGATACAAAATGCAGAAATTATACTTAAAAATCTATAAAATGAAATACATCTTAATCACACTTATTCTACTCTTTAATTGTAAAGATAAAAATGAATCTGATTTGACAATATATGCTCAAAGTCAAAATAAAATTAATTTCTACGATTTAATTTTTAATGAACTCGAAAAAGTTGATATCGATATGTTTTATATAAGTTATGATATTGACAAAAATTTTGTTTTAACAGATGACATCAAATCTTCAATAACTTTAATTGGTTTGATTGATGCTAATAAAATTAAAAACTTGTCAAGTAATCAATTAAACTTAAATTATAGTAAAGAATTATCTGTAAAAAATCTCAAGATAATATCAAATTCTAAAATTAGTAAATCATCTAAAACAAAAATAGTATATACTTTTTCGGAGCCATATCAAATTGATAACAACACAATTCTCATTTTCAACAGAATTGAATTTAAAAATAAAAATAGCGAGCTGAGTAAAGGTGGTTCAGAAAGGGTATTTAAATTTATGAAAAATAAGAATGAATGGGAAATAATGAGCGTAGACAATTTGATTGATTTATAATACTACCTATAACAACGAACTGAGGTGAAAAACAACTCTTTTCTTCAATATTTGAGACATTATTATGCTAGGCTCTTAGATCCATTTATTGGATTCTAGAGCCTTATTTTAGATCCAAGGAAAATTTATGTTAACCGCTGCATCTGTATATCAAATTGCTAAGGAATTATCGGACAAGGAAATGGGAAAACTTCATAAAATGATAACTACCGATGTCCAATTATATCAATCGCTAAAAAAAGTGAAAAAGAAACCTTCCATGTCAATGTCTAGAATTGAAATAATAAGAAGATTACTGACATAAGTTTTTCATATTGATTTAGATCAATATGTCAAGGAATAAGGAAACCCGTAACCTAAATTAAATGAATAGCGTTTTATTTGTTGACTCAATGACCTGTTCACAACTCCATCATCAACAAAACAAGTATATAATACTTTAACGAATATCAAGAATGTTTCTTCCTTGTGACAACAAATTGGAAAGGCTACTATCGCGAAAAGTTAACCTTACCCATATCATACGGTAGGATATGTATTACATAGTGTTCATATAAATAGTTGGCAAACATTTTGGCGCAACCAATTGGGAATGAATCTATCTATTAAAAAACAAATACTTTTATTATGAAAAAAATTATAATCTTAATTATCTCAATTGGAATATTTTCAAGTTGTTCAAACGACGATGACAACTCTATGAATAATGAAATAATAGGTGAATGGAAATTAATGGAGGCTCAAATTTTCAATTTTGGAGGACAGAGTTCAACTGATTATTCAAATGAAAATATAATTTACAACTTTCAGTCAAGTGGAATTTTGAAAGTGACTGAAGGACAAAACGCTGGTTATCCAGAAGGAGAATATGAATACTTTTTTGGTGAAGACTATCTTGGAGGAGGAACGACTGACCCAAAAGTCTTGTTAGTTAAAATTAATGACTCTAAATGGACATATAACTTAACTAATGGAAAAATGAAATTGGGAAAATCTTATGTTGACGGACCTGATTTAATTCTGGAAAGAAAATAAAAAACGATTTGCCAACAATGTATAACCGCAATTACGGCGGATTCGACTGCGTCCGAATCCACTCGGAATTGCTAAAGTCTGTACCAAACCGAAAATTAAGGCATATTAACCCGTAACTGACGGTTATACTAGACCGTTGTAGGCAATATCCCCTGACATTAAACTTAATTTAATAAGTTTAAACAATGGTAAAAATGAAAAACAATTTTAAAAACTTACTTAAACTAACAACTTTGTTGGTTGGAATTTGCCTATTGGCAGTCTCTTGTGAAAATGAGACAGTTGATATTGACAATCAAACATTAATTGAAAATGGAAACAACCCATTTATCAAAAAAGGTAGCATTGGCGATTTTCAAAATATTAATTCTTACGTCTCACGATTGAAAAATCAAAGCACACTGTTTAAGACAGGAGCAGATGCTAACTCAAACAATTTTACAGTTATTGAAAATAGTGATATTTATGTTTATACAGATTCTACCGGGACAACTACATACACAATACCTGTTCGCAGAGAAAACCAGGTTAACTTTAGCTTTAGTAATCTTATTATAAAAACTGTAAATGATATCGAAGTCAACTCTTTTATTTTAAATTATTCACCAACACAAGAATATCTTAACGAATTTGTTAATGACCATCAGACACCTTTCGAAGGTGCAATTGAATACGAACCTTTAAGTCTAAACGATTCTTCTGCATCTAGAACTTCTGCAAAAACAGGAGATTGTGTAGAGACTATTATTTTGACTTTTTGTAGTTGGCCTTATGATGACCCTGAGGACGGATATCATGTAGCTGGAGCAACTTGTACACCTGCTTACATGTGGACAGAAACTGTTTTTATAGATGCTGGTTGCAGTAGTAGTGGGGGTGAAGGTTCAAGCGGAACAGGAACTGGTAGCGGAACTGGTGGTGGAGCTGGTGATCCTACACCAACTGCCCCTCTTCCATCAGACACATGCGAATCTTCACTAGGCGACACGGGAATTACTGGTAGTGATGAATGTATAACTAGTGCTGATGATATTGAAAGAGGTAATCTGATTCAATCATTAGGTGCACAACTATTAGAAGCCCAAATAAACTGGATTAATACAACGCGGAATATTTCATTGATATATGAATTAAATAACTTTTTAGAACAAGGTAGTTACTATGACCAAAATCTATATGATGAACTTGTGGTTATTGCGATTGACAATCACATGAACTTTACCCTATCAAATTATCCCGGATCAGCAAATGGCTTGCCTTTTAATTGGTGGAACGATGAAGATTTTATTATAAATTCTGGCAATTTTGATATTGATGATGAAAGACCTAATGGAAGAGAAGTTATCGTTTTTGCTGCGTACCCTGCTCAAGCTATACTTCATGTTGAAAATAGCAATACCGCACTAGATAGATCCTGGGAGCTTGTAACTAACAATACGCTTACTGGCATAGAGGATGGAAAAGCTGATGCTTTTAGGCATGCATTTTGGAACGCACTTGGAACAGCTGAATTTGGTTCAAGAATAATGAAGTACTTTGCAGATGCACATGAATGGGGGGAAACTGGTTTACCAGTTACTATGGACTTTTATAATAACCATAAGGGAAGAGTCCTTCGTGAAAATTACAGCTTTTTAACTAGTGAAGCGACAATTTCAACAGCCATACTACAAGCCGTTTTTAATGGGAGTTTTAAGTATATCAACAGTTCCGGTATTCTTGTTCCAACAAATTTATAAATTATGATTTCGATAATACTGAGTTTAGCGATTCTAGCTGGAATGATCTTTTTGCTTTTTTTATTAGTAAAAAAGCAAATTAAAAAAGTAAGTTATTTCAAAGAAAGAAAAATAGGTGCGAATATTGTATCAGCAATATTGTCAATTTTTCTATATTTAATATTATCAGTCTCACTATTATTTCACATTACTAAAATTCCTCAAAGAAAATTTGATAAATCAATTTGGAAAAATAATGTAAGCGAAAGATATAAAATGATTGACGATTTAGTTCAATCCAATTATTTGATTGGTAAAGAAAAAGACACTGTTGAAAGTGTTTTTGGAAAGCCATTAAAAATTGATTCTGAAAAAGAAATAATAGAATATGAGCTTATTGGTCGTAGTTGGGGAGATTTTAGAATAATTAAATTAAGACTTCATATGGAAGATAATTTAGTAAAAAAAATAGAATATTCAGAACATAATTAAATTGTAAAATACCTATAACAAGATGCGTAAAAAACAGCCCAAATTATTTCCTAATCAATGATTTGAGGGTTTTTGAAAAGTCGTCATATTTCTAAATTTGACAAGTTCTCAAAACTAAAATAATTAGTAAATCTAAAAATTCGGCTTTAGCTTAACCGAAAAGTAATCGCTATTTTGCTCGCTACGAGCCATATACTTGACAGTTAGTGGTAACCCAAAACAGAAAACTAAAAAAAGAAACCTTCATTGCCAATGTCTCATTATAGTCACCCCTTTTCTTAGGACAGTTTCACAGCATAGTTAAGTTCAAAAATAAAAATAGCGAGCTGAGTAAAGGTGGTTCAGAAAGAGTATTGAAATTTATGAAAAATAAGAATGAATGGGAAATAATGAGCATAGACAATTTGATTGATTTATAATACTACCTATAACACCGAACTGAGGTGAAAAACAAGTGATTTTCACTTAATTTCTCCAAACACCTTAAACTCGCTCCATATGGGCTATCTAATGATACTTTTTTGATAACTGCTTAGTCATCTATACTGCTATAGAGGGTGGTTTTAATAGTATTTTTACTTTAGAAATCTTGGAGTCTTGTGTTATCCATCCAAAAGATCGGCCAGTTCTTTACCTACTAAACTTCCTATAGCAACTCCCATCCCGCCTAATCGCACGCCACAAAACACATGGTCGTTGAGTTGTTTTACAATAGGCTTTTTAGTCGTTCCTATGCCCATAATGCCCGTCCAGCGATGGTCTATTTTAAAAGGAGTGTTTGGTAAAATGATGGTTTTAAGAAGCTCTTCTAGTTTGTTTTGAATGAGCGCTGTTTGATTAAAATCTGTAGTTTCTTCCCCTTTAAAATCGAGATTTCTACCGCCACCTAATAGGATCCTGTTTTCTATATTTCTAAAATAATAATAACCTCTATCCAGATGAAAGGTTCCTTTGATAGGTAAGTTTTTTATAGGTTGTGTAATGAGCACTTGCGCTCTGGCGGGTTGAACGCTTTCATTTAAAAGTTGCGAGGCAAATCCATTAGTCGCTATAAAGACTTTGGAGCTTGAAAATTCAAAGTGATCAGTTTTAATTTGTACCTGACTTCCATGTTGTGAGATATCTTCTACCGTGATATTGTTTAAAATCTTAATGTTCCTTTTGTACACCAGCGCTAATAAGGAGGTCATCATTTTACCTGTGTCAATTTGGCCTTCAAAAGGATTAAAGCTGTAATGCTCTTTGATATGGTTAAAGTGAAAGCTGTTCTCTTTGAGCGAAAATACAGGAGCCTTAAAAAGGGGGTGTAATAGCTTATTGACTTCATCTCTTTGATGAAGGCAAGTGGCATAGAGTTCTTCATCAGATTTTAAAAAGAGCTCGTAACCACCTAATTCTTGATAGCCTATAGCCTTGTCACCCAAAGTGGTACGCATCAACTGCAATCCAGCTATGCGTTGTTTTACCAGTTGTAAGACCTCTTCTGGAGGGTGGTTTTCTAAATCATCTATGAGTTCGCTCAAACTTCCAAAGCAAGCAAAACCAGCATTTTTAGTACTGGCGCCCTGAGGTAAAACACCTTTTTCTAAGATCAATATGGCCGCTTTTGGGAAGCGTTTTCTCAGACTTAAAGCACAATTAAGACCAACGATTCCGCTACCGACCACAGTAAAATCTACGTCGGTAAGCCAAGACTTTATTTCCCAATAAGATAAATTCATAAGCCGTATTTTTTATTGTAACGCCTGCTGAGCTATTTCCAAGGGTTGAATTTATGAAATAGGAAATAAAGTAGAGCCCTTATAAGTGGTATCCTCGCAATAAAAATCAAAAGACAGATGAACCGTTACACAGGTGTTGCTTGTTTTTTATCTATCAGATAAATCAGGCTATTTACAATTCATCTAACATATCAAAAGGTCGGAGAAGTCTTTTTAGCTTGTGATTAGTACTATTCGATTGATCTTGATTGAGGTAAGCAATAAGCTTTTTTAGGTCTTTTGAATTTTTTACAATATCAAAGGTTGATTTGTAATTCTCAAAGACGGGGCGATGAGTGGGTTTGTTATATACCTCGTAAATTTCTAAATGTCTGGGGTCTTCTTTGATCTTTTGGTACAATTGTAACAGGTGTTTTTCATTTCCTTCTAAAACCTGAAAAAAATTCCCAAGGGAATATAAAAGAATCCCGCTTACTGCGTTCTTATTATTTGCTGTGGATGTGTAGTGGAACAACTCCTCTATGTCTTTTTCTTGTAGCTCGGGCGCCCCTTTACTGACGTAACAAATAGTATATAAAGATCTCATAAAACTAAATTGTGATAAATATATATCATTTGTGTGAAATTAAAAAAATGACTTGAAATGATCCAGTACTATTTGGATTTGCTAGCATTTTTATTAGCTCTTAAAAATCCTGGGTACATTTTATATTAGTACTAAGCCATGTGTAAAACATAGCAAAAATTTTACTATCTTCCTACCACATTTAAAATCAATAGGTTATGGGAATTAAGAACTTTATGGGGAAAAGAGAGGTCATAAGTAGTCATGTTCCACAACTAGTTCAAGTGAAGGACTACATGACTCGTAAATTGATTACTTTTTCTGCAGATCAAGGAATTACAGAAGTTATGGAAACCTTACTCAAATACAGAATTACCGGTGGACCGGTAGTGGATGCCAATAAAAACCTAGTTGGTATTATAAGTGATACAGATTTGATGCATGTCATAGGAGAGAGTCGCTACCACAACATGCCAATAGGCGGTAGAAAGGTGAGCGACTATATGTCTGAACATCCTACTACCATAGATCAAGAAGCAGATATTTTTGATGCGGCTTCTAGATTTCTTAAAACTGGACATAGAAGGTTTCCTGTGACTAAGGACGGAAAGTTAATAGGGCAGATCTCTAGAATGGATGTCATTATTGCGGCAACCAAACTTAAAGGGAATCAGTGGCGCTAAGCAGATGAACAGGTGGGCTGCTTTATTTTGTGATTCTGTATATTTTTAAGTATCACTTTTTTAAAAGTGTCCATATCATAAGGTTTTATGATGATGTCGTCCATACCTGCATCTAGAATATTCTGCCGCACTTCGGCAATTTCTGATGCTGTAAGCGCTATTATGGGTACATGATGATCTCTTTTAATAAGCCTTGCAGCTTCTGTTCCGTTCATTACAGGCATGTTCATATCCATAAGAATAAGATGGTATACATTTGATTGTACCGCATTTAAAGCCTCTTTGCCATTCTCGGCAATAGTGCACAAGGCGCCTTCCTTTTCAAGAATCTTTTTAGTAACCATTTGATTAATGCGATTGTCTTCTACGATAAGGATTTTTTTCCCTTTTAAAACAGTTGTATTTAATACAGCTGCTTGGTGACTGGTAAAATTTTGATGACTTGCTCTTTGTGTGATTGGATAATCCAATTTAAAACTAAATATAGAACCTTTACCTATTTCTGATTCTAATCGAATATCAGAACCAGATAAGTGTAATAATCGCTTAACTATAGGCAAACCTAATCCAGTTCCTTGATAGTCGTAGCGCAGAGAGTCACCCTGTTTGAATTCTTCAAAGATGTGCTCTTTTTTATTTTGGGAGATACCTATACCGTTATCCTTTACCGAAAATTCAAGACTTATTTGATCAGCATCAATTTTAATTGTGGTTACGTTAATATCGATAATACCATTATTGGTAAACTTATTGGCATTACCTATTAAATTCATCAGTATTTGAGATAGTCTCGTAGGATTTCCGTAAAGAAGAAAGGGCATATCATGAGGTAAGGTCACATTGATGATGTTTTTGTTTTGCTTAAGCATGTACTTAAATGTGGTGACTAGTTGATCTATTAAATCTCGCATATTAAAATCAACCTGTTCATTGCCTATTTGGTCGGCATCCATTTTGTTGATTTGCAACACATTATTGATCAAAGCAAGTAAGTAATCGGCCGAAAATTGAAGCGATTTTAAGTCTTCTTGAAGACCCTTCTCCTTATTGTTTTCTAATAAAATAGCGCTCAATCCAATAACTCCATACAAAGGGGTGCGCAATTCATGGCATATGGTGTTGAAGAAATTGCTTTTTGCATGAGCCGTTTTTTCTGTTTTGGTCTTTTGGTCGAGATAGAGCCGGGCCTTTTTTTGAAGCGTTAGGTTGAGTCGTTTTTGTTCTTTGTAACGACTTAATGTGAATAAAAGCCCTAAAATCGCCATAAAAAAGAGGGCGATAAGGCCATAATTTAAAAAGTTGGTTTTTCTAATTTTTTCATGCTGAAGCGCATTTTCTTTTACAGATTTTTCCAATTCTTTTTTATAGAGATCTAATTGATAGGTAACAACGGGACTGTTTTTTTCAACAGCTTTAAGTGTGTATTTGTTGCTTGTTTTGTCATTACTGGTATCAAAGAAATCACTTCCCAAAGAACCATACGTGCTACTGGCGTGCCAAAAAGCTTCTTTTACTCGTCCAATTTTCAACGTTTTTAGATGATGGTTAAAAGACTCTTGACCAACTAGGTTGTTTGATAGTTGGTAAGACCCATTTAACAAAGGTTCCATAAGAAGGAACTCTGTGGGAAGCTTTTGCGAGGCTGGTGTTGTAACTACTTGTGCATTCAAGCAAAAATTTACAAACACAAGAAAAAGAGTATAAGTATATTTGATAGGGATCATTATAATTATATGGATACTAAGATATGTATATTTTTAATTAATGCTTCTTAAGGCGCATATAAGTGTAACTTTTAGCACAAAAAGTTACAGTTCGTCGATTTTAGTTTTGTTTAAAGCTCCTTTTTAAGGGCTTGTTTTGAGGTATTTATGCAAACTCCTTCACAATAGGCTTTCATCCTTTGGGTCTAAAGCTTATTTTTGATCACGATGATTTAAATGTATTCTTTACTAATGGACGATTTTATCTTATACGTGACGGAAGGTTTTTACCACGTCATGAATTTTAATGTAGGCGCATATGATCATGTGTTATTTTTTATTCTTGTAGCGGTTCCTTTTCTTTTTAACAGTTGGAAAAAGTTAATTGGTTTAAGTCTGGCGTTTACGGGAGGTCATATTTTATCTCTGTTATTAGTAAGCTACGGTGAGGTTACTTTTAATAGTTCGTATATAGAGTTTTTGATCGTTGTAACCATAGTGGTGGCTGCCTTGTATAATATATTTACAGCGGGAAATCGGCATCGAGATCATCAGCATTGGATCACCATAGTCATCGCATCATTTTTTGGGATTGTTCATGGTTTTGGATTTGCAAACGGTTTTAAAATGTTAGCTGCAGGGGCAGAAAGTAAACTGCTGATGCTTTTGGAATTTGCATTGGGAATTGAACTGGGCCAATTACTAGTGATTCTAGTGGTGCTTCTACTCAATTTTATCTTTACGGGGATCTTTCGTTTTAATAAAAAAGAATGGGTACAAATCATATCGTCCATAGTTTTAGGAATGGTGATACCTTTATTGATCGTAAGGTGGATTTTTTAGATCTCGCTTTCGCGAAAGCTAAACAGTACCAAATCTATAATCGATGCACGTGCATCAAGAGGGCGAGATTCATGTTAGGCGAAAGTAGAACCTTAAAGAGTAACGCTGTCACATTAACCTAATAGAAGAAAATCAACTGCTTCCAAGAAGTTGACTTCTTAGATCTAGAAAAAAAATTGAAAAAGGAAAAACAACATAGATACGATGTCGCTTATTTAAAAATGGCGGCAGAGTGGGGGAAACTTTCACATTGCAAGAGGCGTCAAGTAGGCGCTCTGATAGTAAGAGATCGCATGATCATAAGTGATGGTTATAATGGAACCCCTAGCGGTTTTGAAAACTTCTGTGAAGATGAAGAAGGCTATACCAAATGGTACGTGCTTCATGCCGAGGCTAATGCCATTTTAAAAGTAGCGGGTTCTACACAAAGCTGTCGTGGAGCTACTTTATACATTACTATGTCACCTTGTAAAGAGTGTAGTAAATTAATACATCAAAGCGGTATAAATCGCGTTGTTTACCTGCAAGCTTATAAAGACGATAGTGGGTTGCAATTTCTTGAAAAAGCAGGAGTTACTATAGAGCAAATTCAAGCATTTGATCAATGAAAAAGCGATACCTATACTACCCCTTATTTTTAGGAATCCTTTTTGCCATAGGGATATGGTTAGGCAGTGTTCTTAACCAAAATAGTTTAGGTAATGACTATATAGCCTCTTCTAGCAGTCAAAAAAAACGCAAACTCAATAGATTAATTGACCTTATCGATCAACGTTATGTAGATCAAATCAATACGGACAGCATTGTAGATGTTACGGTAAATGAGATCATGCAAAACCTTGACCCGCATTCGGTATATATTCCTAGTGACCAAACAGAAGATGTGGAGAACAGCATGCGAGGCGATTTTGTGGGTATTGGAATTCGCTTTTTTGTGAACCAAGATTCTATTTCTGTGTTGAGAGCCATTGAAAATGGGCCTAGTGATAAGGCAGGTATTCAAGGAGGGGATAAAATCCTATATGCCGATGGAAAGCCACTTTTTGGAATAAATGCAGTTTCTACCGATGCGCTTAAAGGAGCAAAAGGATCCAAAGTCTTGTTAGGTGTTTTAAGACCTGGTGACAAAGATATTATCTATATTCCAGTGACAAGAGGGAACGTTGCCATTAAAAGTGTGGACGCGAGTTATATGTTAAGCGACAATCTTGGTTATATAAAAATCAATCGCTTTTCGGAGACCACAGTAGCAGAATTTAAAAAAGCGATCAAAAATTTAAAAAGAGCTGGAGCCACACAAATCGCGTTGGACTTAAGAGATAATCCAGGGGGTGTTTTAAGTGCAGCGATAGCCATCGCAGACGAGTTTCTGGAAGAAGACCAGCTTATTCTCTTTCAAAAAGACAGGAATAATAAACGTAAAGACAGTTATGCTACTCCAAGAGGTTCTTTTGAAAATAGCAAGGTGTTTATATTGATCAATGAAAATAGTGCCAGCGCTAGCGAGGTGGTAGCTGGAGCATTACAGGATAATGATACAGGGACTATTATAGGTCGCAGGAGTTTTGGTAAAGGATTGGTTCAACAAGAGATCAAGCTGGGGGATGGTAGTGCAGTACGACTTACCATTGCGAGGTATTATACGCCTACTGGAAGAAGCATACAAAGGCCTTATGACAACGGTAATGAAGACTATTTTAAAGAATATATAGATCGTTACCATAATGGAGAGTTAGAAAATGCTGCCAATATTGAAGTGATCGATTCTCTTAAAAAAGTTACTCCAGCTGGCAAGGTAGTTTATGGAGGTGGTGGTATTATTCCTGATGTTTTTGTGGCCAGTCCAGAGGGTTATGTTTTACAAACACTGGATTACTTCGGTAGAACTGGCTTTGCAGACCAGTTTGTGAATAAATACCTTCAGGAGGAAGGACGTACCTTAAGAACCCTTTCGCAAGAAGCCTTTATAACCGATTATCAGATCTCAGGACACCTGATGGAAGAGTTTATACAATATGCACAGCTGTACAATACGAGCATCAAATTACCAGGATATAGAAACGAAATTGCACTGATTATAAAGTCTGCTATGGCCGAACAATTGTTCACTACAGAATTAAAAGTAAAATTGCTGAATCAAGAAGATCTCATGATTAAGAAGTTGCTCGAATGGAGTCAAAAAAATGAATGAATAGTCAAATAAAGCTTTCAAGTCACTAAAGTCGATCCCACAATAGCGGTTCTTAATTTTCTTCGTATTTCTGAGATATTTTTTTAGAGACAATCATAATTCCCATTAAAGCCACTACGCATAAAGCAGCTAGAATGCTTATAGCAGCGATCTGGCTATCGCCTTGAAGAAGGTGATTGAAGTTGAGTTTAAACGCATTGAAAACGATGCTGGCAACTGCTAATATTCCGATAGAGTAAAATACGTATTTCATAATAGTTTGCTTCAATTAAAAAAGATGCTAGGATAAGCCGCAGCAAGGTATGATTTTTAAGCTATTGGTCTAGTTAAAGAAATCTTGTTTTTAAACTATTAAAAGCATCAGATAGAAAATAAAATGGTTGGAACTAACCTGTTTTAGAACTCCATAAAAAGCACACTTCGTTCTATTGGTCAGTAAACAGCAGTTTTATAAACGCCTCACCGCTCTGACCGGGCAAACCACTAGGGTGCTTTATTAGAATAATTCTTTGATGTTGGAAGTAAATAGTTTTACTGCAATGGCTAGCAAGATGACCCCAAAGATTTTTCTAATCACATTAATTCCTTGTTTGCCAAATAATTTTTCTAAACGTCCAGAGTTTTTTAATACTGCGTAAACAAAACCTATGTTCACGATAATTGCAATAATGATATTAATGGCGGAGTATTCAGCTCTTAAAGAGAGTACTGAAGTAAGCGTTCCAGCACCCGCAATTAAGGGAAAAGCAATGGGTATGATCGCAGCCGTTTCTGGAGCATCATCTTTATACAATTGGATGCCCAAGATCATTTCAAGAGCAATAAAGAAAATAATAAACGCACCGGCCACAGCAAAGGAGTTGACATCAATTCCTATAAGACCCAATATGCTTTCTCCCACATACATAAAAACGATCATCAAAATACCAGCTACAATGGATGCTTTTTCGCTTTGAACATGACCTACTTTACGCCTTAAATCAACGATAATTGGAATACTACCTATGATATCGATGACTGCAAAAAGAATCATTCCTGCTGTAAAAGCCTCTTTAAAATTAAAGGCAGTAAAAAAGTTTACTAAAGCATTATGTTCCATGAGGTTTGTTTCTTCAGCGTGCAAAAGTAGCTCTAATGAGCAGGTAGATAGGTCATGACATAGGTTAAATAAACATTAAATCTGTTGGTATTATAGGCCTTTAAGGCGAGTAGCTTTCAACAATATCGATTGGAAATGCAGTTTTGTAATTTAGAAAATAGGACAGGTATTTTTAACTAACAGGAACAACGAAAAGTGAAAAAAGGTCATTGAACTAATAAAAGGATTCTGTTTATCTTCAAGAAAAGAAAGGACCCAATAGACTGCGGATGATCTAGGAATTAGCTAAAGCTCTTAAACTCTTAATAGTTGCCTCTTGATCTGCAGATTTAAACACATAGCTGCCAGCTACTAACACATCTGCTCCAGCATCTACCAGTTGTTTGGCATTGTTATCAGTCACACCACCGTCTATTTCTATCAGGGTATCCGACTTTTTATAGTCAATTATTTTTTTGAGCTGTGTAATTTTATCATAGGTATTCTCGATAAAACTCTGTCCACCAAAGCCTGGGTTGACACTCATTAAGCACACTAGGTCTATATCCTGAATCACATCAGTAAGTAAATGAACACTGGTATGTGGATTCAAAGCGACTCCAGCTTTCATGCCGTGGGATTTGATTAATTGTAGTGTTCTATGCAGGTGGATACAAGCCTCATAATGCACCGTAAGAATATGACATCCTAATTTTGCAAAAGTCTCCACGTAACGGTCTGGATCTACAATCATCAAGTGGCAGTCTATGGTTTTGGTCGCGTGTTTTACAATGTCACGTAATACGGGCATTCCAAATGAAATATTAGGTACAAAAACACCGTCCATAATATCTATATGAAACCAGTCAGCCTCAGATCTATTAATCATTTCTACATCGCGTTGTAGGTTAGCAAAGTCTGCGGCAAGAACGGATGGAGCGATAAGTTGAGACATCTTTTGTTTTTAAAGGTTGTGCAAATTTAGCTTTTTGATTCCGCTTTCGCGAAAGCGGAATACAATTATTACTTAAAAGTTGAAAATGCGCTTTGTGAAATTCATAAAAATGAGTTCCTCTCCAAGTTATAATCAGCATATAACAGGTGTTTATCGCGATATATTAGGTGAAGAATTTAAATTCTTTTTCACATTTTTTTTAAGGTGTACTAGTTAAGGGAAGCCTACAAAAAGGGGAAGCCTACATTTTCCCCTGTCTACTTTGTGCATTTAGAACTCAAAATAGTGGCAGGAATAAACACTTCAAGTTCACTTATAGTTGCGACGAGCTTACATCGAAGTGCAATGATTTTAGTGATTGCTGGCGGAACTACTCATAAAAGTGTAACTACTTACGAGAGGAACTAAATAGTATTCCTACTTTTGCCTTGAAATGCCTCAGCTTTCACTTCTAGTTGACTTATAAGCTAGAACATAAAATAACCAACAATAAAAAATGCCTCTTGAAACTTCAAGAGGCATTTTAGATTTATAACATTATAGCGAGCATTGAATTGTCACACAGAGCTAGTCGATCTGCGCTCGAAATGCGGTTGTTATTACTCAGACTTAGAGTCGTTATCTCTACGTGGACGGTCGTCACGACGTGGAGCTCTGCGATCATCACGTTCACGTGCTGGACGCTCTACCCAACCTTCTGGTTTAGGAAGACATTCTTTACGAGATACTTTTTGCTTCTTCGTACGTGGGTCTATACCCATGTATTTCACATCTAGTACATCTCCTACTTTAAGAACGGTAGATGGATCTTCAATACGCTTGTAATCAAACTCACTTACGTGAAGTAAGGTTTCTTTACCAGGCCTTAATTCTACTACGGCACCAAAGTCTAACATTTTAACAACCTTCACTTCATAGACAGAGCCTACTTCTGGTTCAAAAATGATATTCCTGATACGTTCTAAAGCAGCTTCAATTTTAGCGCGATCTGTACCTGCAATTTCAATGATTCCCATCTCACCATCTTCTTTGATGTTGATCACGGTATCAGTTTCTTTTTGCATTTCTTGAATTACTTTTCCACCAGGTCCTATAACAGCTCCAATGAATTTTCCTTCAATTTCCATAGATTCCATCTTAGGAGCGTGGGGCTTCACATCTGCAGCTGGAGCAGCAATAGTGTCTGTTAGTTTACCTAGGATGTGCATGCGGCCCTCTTTAGCCTGCATTAAAGCATTAGTAAGGATTTCATAAGAAAGGCCTTTAACTTTAATATCCATTTGACAAGCGGTGATTCCATCTTCTGTACCAGTGACTTTAAAGTCCATGTCTCCCAAGTGATCTTCATCACCTAAAATATCAGATAAGACAGCATATTTCTCACCATCTGTGATCAATCCCATAGCGATACCAGAAACTGGTTTTTTCATAGGTAGACCTGCATCCATCATCGCCATAGTACCGGCACAAACGGTTGCCATAGAAGAAGAACCGTTAGATTCTAATACTTCAGATACAATTCTTACCGTATAAGGAAGATCATCTGGAAGCATTCGTTTCAATGCACGTTGAGCTAGGTTACCGTGACCTACTTCACGACGGGAAGTACCACGTAACGGACGAGCTTCTCCTGTACAGAATGGTGGGAAGTTGTAATGCAAGTAAAAACGTTCTTCTCCTTCTTGTGAAGCCATGTCGATCACATTGGCATCTCTAGAAGTACCCAAGGTTACTGTTGCTAGTGCTTGAGTTTCTCCACGGGAGAAAATGGCACTACCGTGTGTGGACGGAAGGTAATCTACCTCACACCAGATATCACGTATGTCTGTAGTCTTACGACCATCAAGACGTATACCTTCATTAAGGAGTACATCACGTACTGCTTTTTTATGGGTCTTGTTGAAATATTTAGAGATCAGATCGCTGTTCTCTGCTTGATCTTCTTCAGAGAAAGTAGCTTTGATCTCTTCTTTGATTTCAGAGAAAGCTGCGCTGCGTTCTGTCTTAGCGCTTCCTTTTTTAGCGACATCATACACTTTTTGGTAAGCAAGTTCTGCTACCTTAGCTTCGATATCTGCATCTTCTTTTTCACCCTCGTACTCACGCACTACTTTTTTACCTACTGCTTCAGCAAGGGTAATTTGAGCAGCACACTGATCTTTAATAGCTTCATGAGCGGCTTTGATTGCAGCGATCATATCTTCTTCAGATACTTCGCTCATCTCACCTTCTACCATCATTACAGAGTCAGCACTAGCACCTATCATCATTTCAAGGTCTGCTTCTGCTAACTGTGAGTAACTTGGATTGACAATAAATTCACCGTTCACTCGCGCTACACGTACTTCAGAAATCGCACATTCAAATGGAATATCAGAAAGCTGAATAGCAGCACTTGCAGCAAGACCCGCCATAGCATCTGGCATCACTTCGTCATCATGAGACATTAATTGAATCATTACTTGCACTTCTGCATGGTAATCTTTAGGGAATAGGGGACGCAATACACGGTCTACAAGACGCATAGTAAGTACTTCTCCATCGTTAGGACGCGCCTCACGTTTGAAGAATCCGCCTGGATATTTACCGGCAGCGGCAAATTTCTCACGGTAATCTACAGTAAGTGGAAGGAAATCTAATCCAGTTGATTTGTAGCTGGATACTACAGTTCCTAGAAGCATTGCTTTCCCACATGTGATCACAACAGATCCATGTGCTTGTTTTGCAAGCGCTCCAGTTTCGATAGTGATATCAGGCCCATTGGCCATTTTGATCACTTGTTTAAAAACTTGTGGTTTCATAAATATAGTTAAACATTAATCTCAAGTTGTGTGTGGTAGAGAAGGTGTTTAGAACTTGAACTTGAACCTGAAATCAAACGTTGAAATTTAATTTCTACTCGAGCCTTAGGGCTCTCGATAGGCGATTCAATGAATAAGAACTGTTACTTTATGAGAAACCAGCTTTTGTTATGTCGCGATGATTTGTTTTAATTCTGCTTTCGCGAAAGCGGAATAGAGATAAGCTCTCCTACTTTTGATAAAATAAAAAAGGGGACGCGAGGCCCCCAATTTATTACTTTCTAATACCTAATTCTTTAATCAACTCACGATAAGCAACCACGTCTTTCTTCATCTTGTAATCAAGAAGGGAACGACGCTTTCCTACCAATTTCACCAAACTACGCTCTGTGTTGTAGTCGTGACGGTTGTTTTTTAAGTGTCCTGTTAAATAGTTGATGCGGTAAGTAAACAATGCGATTTGTGAATCAGTGTTACCTGTATCCTTTACGTCTTTACCGTATTTTGCGAAAATTTCCGCTTTTTTTTCTGGTGCTAAATACATGCCAAAATTAGTATATAATGAATATTATGTATGTCAGTCGATCTGACGGTGCCTCGAGATTCATTCTCTTAGCGCCTGCAAAAATACGGTTATTTCATTATATTTAATAACTTATGTATCAATTTTTAAAGTCGTCTCTAATAACATCTATCAATACAACGTTAAATTTAGGATAGCAGTTACCAGATCGTGATTAGTTTGCTTTATTATTGTAGTAACAAACTACTTCTTTTGAATCCTAAAAACACTGATTGTCTTATCATTTTTACCCGCAACCCTAAATTAGGAAAGGGCAAACGACGTCTGGCGGCAACCGTAGGAGATCAAGCGGCACTGGAGATTTATAAGTTTCTTTTAGCACATACTCTCAAGATTACTAAAGATCTTCAAGCTACTAAAAAAGTGTGGTACAGTGACGAAGTGCCAAAAAATGACGATTGGGACGATGCGCTCTATCATAAATACACACAAGAAGGGGAAGATTTAGGAGTGCGTATGAAAATCGCTTTTCTAGACGCATTTAAAACACATGATCATGTCGTTATTATAGGATCTGATATGCACGATATGAATACTACCGACTTAGAAAAGGCTTTTAAAAAGCTACATACTCATGATGCCGTTATAGGACCTGCAGAAGATGGCGGATATTACCTACTGGGATTGACTAAAAAAGTCGTCTCTGGTATATTTGAAAATAAAGAATGGGGCACCTCCGCCGTACTAGAAAAAACACTTGAAAATCTTAAAGATTATAATTATGCTTTGCTGGAAGAACGTAATGATGTGGATTGCTACGACGATATAAAAAACATTCCAGCATTTCAACCTTTTTTAAAACACCTCTAATGCTTAATAAAAAACAACTTAATCAATCTGTAGAATACTTAAAAGCTCAAGGATTTGAAGCTCCAGAAGTAGGCATCGTTCTGGGTACGGGCTTAGGGCAACTGGTCGATAGTATTGAAAACCAAAAAGTAGCACACTACAATCAAATACCTTCATTTCCACTCGCAACAGTAGAGTTCCATTCTGGGAAGTTGATTTATGGAGATCTAGGAGGTAAAAAAGTAGTGGTGATGCAAGGTCGTTTTCACCTTTATGAAGGTTATGACTTTATTGATATTACCTATCCAATTAGAGTGATGCACGGATTAGGGATTAAAAACCTATTGGTGTCCAATGCCGCTGGAGCAGTTAATTTAGATATGAAAAAAGGCGACTTGATGCTTGTAGAAGATCATATCAATTTACAAGGAGGGAGTCCGCTAGCTTTTAAAGGGGTAAGTGAATTTGGCGAGCGATTTACAGATATGAGCGCACCTTATGACAAGAATATGAACGAGCAGTTAAAAGTTCTTGCGGTAAATCAAGGCATTGCTCTTAAAGAAGGTGTTTATGCCAGTGTAGTTGGCCCTCAATTAGAAACCAGAGCAGAATACCGGATGCTTAAAATATTAGGAGCTGATGCGGTAGGAATGAGTACGGTGCCAGAAATTATTGTCGCAAATCATTTGAATCTTCCTGTAAGTGCCATTTCTGTACTTACAGACGAATGCGATCCAGAAAACTTAGAACCTGTTAATATCAATGACATCATTGCAATAGCAGGAAAAGCAGAGCCTAAAATGGTAGCTTTATTCAAAGGCTTGATAGAGCTGCTTTAATTTTAGTCTTAGGAATCCCTGTTACAGCTTTGTTAAAGCTGACTTTTGCTTAACCGCTTTTCAGTGCTGGTTATTTTTTAAAAACTGGTTTTTATAGTTATGTTATGAAAAAACGGAAGTTGTCCCCTCCTTTTGTCGGAACTTTGGCTACCTATTACCTTATAAATCCGAGCTAATTTGTATACGTATCGCAGTGACAAACTTTGGTATAGGTAGCGTGTACCTTTAATACAGAACCTCAACAGAACATTAAGTGATGCCTTATGAGAATGGGCAACCAGACCACCGTAAAGGGGTGTGTTGCTTAAAAGTAGGTGAACTCCGATACGGTATAGCATATTTTGATCACGACCTGCAAGGCAGCATTAAGGATATTGATGGACCATTGGGACAAGTAGGGTTGAGGGTATGCATTAAAGTAGCCGACACCAATATTGAAAAAAGGGAACTAGACTCCTGCATCAATTGTGTATGGCCTTTAATAAGTAAAAATACCACGCTATGCCTGTGCCTTACGTATATTTGAAAGTATGACAAGCATTATCATTCCGGTTCTTAATGAAGAAGCGTCCATTTTAAAGTTACTGCTTTACCTTAAAGAATATGCTCAAAACGCAAACTCGTTAGAGGTCATTCTAGTGGATGGTGGCAGTACGGATGGCACTGTTCCACTAATTACTGACTTTGCTTTGGCGATACACAAGCCTATCATTAAAATTTATTCTTCAGAAAAGGGTCGTGGCAAGCAATTGCAACATGGTACCACAGTGGCAACAGGGGAACTGCTGTATTTTCTTCACGCAGATTCCTACCCGCCTAGAAATTATGACGCACATATTGCTAAGGCAGTTAAAGAGGGGAATCCTGCTGGCTGTTTTAGAATGAAGTTTGAAAGCTGGCACCCATGGTTAATAATCATAGGCTGGTTCACAAGGTTTTCATGGAAAGCTTGTCGTGGGGGTGATCAATCTCAATATATTACTCGGGATTTGTATAATGAAATAGGAGGCTATAATACTCAGATTCCTATTTATGAGGATTATGATTTGATCACAAGACTTTATGAACGCGGTCACTACCATGTTATTCCAAAATGGTTGAAAACCAGCGCTCGACGTTACCATAAAAAAGGTGTTTTTCGCTTGCAGTGGTTTTATATTATGATCTATTGGAAAAAATATAAAGGTGCATCCATTGATGAAATTTATCAGTATTATTTAAGTAAATGTAGTTGATATTTAGGTATTTATAAGATTATACGTATTTTTGATTTAAAGATACGTATGATGAAAACTAAATTGACGCTCACTATAGACGAAGAAGTAATAATAAGAGCAAAGACTTATGCAAAAGAAACTGGTCGCAGCCTTTCTGAATTGATAGAGAGTTATTTGAGTAAAATAACAAACCCTAATCAAATCAGTGAATCAGGAACTGTTTATGGAAAGGATCAAATTGATAATGCACCATTTCTAATTCCAGATTGGTTACTAGGTATTGCAGGCTCTGTAGATGCAGATATTGATTATGTTAGAGACCGAGAGAAGATTAGGGAAGAACGATATTCCAAATATTTGAAATGAAATATTTCGTAGATACTAATGTTCTTATTGATTTGATCACATTAAGAGAGCCTTTTGGAACAAATGCTGTTAAGTTATTTGAAAAGGCTAAATCTGAAAACTGGAAATTTTATACCTCGGCTATCAGTATTTCAACTACTTATTATATAGCATCAAGAACAGAAGGAACTGAAAACGCTAAAAACATTATTAATGGTCTTTTAGGTTTTATAGAAATCATTCCAGCAGATAGACTAGTTCTAAAAACTGCCGTTTCATCAAAAATTAATGATTATGAAGATGCTATTCAGTTTCAATGTGCCTTGAGAATCAGTGATATGAACGGGATTATTACAAGAGATTTAAAAGGTTTTAAACACTCCACCATTCCTGTATTTGCTCCAGAAGAAGTGCTTTTTTAATTTTAACTCACAAACTCACAGCTACTCTTTCGTCAACTCCGTAAACATCGTCTCCAGATTCTTATTTCTCTTATTAAGCGATAAGATCTTCAATTCATGATCATGTGCAAAGTCAAACACGGCACTACGCATGTCTTCTTTTGTTTCAAATCGCAAGCTGTAAATAAACCCAGGGGAGTGGATAAGATCTGTAACTTCTCTTACCCGATCAATTTGCTGTAACAATTCAGGCTCTACTTTATAGTCAAATTCTACTTCAATCAATTGAGCCGCCTCACTTTTAAGGTTCTTTAAATAATCATCTGCGACTATTTTTCCTTTATTGATAATGATCACTCGATCGCACATGGCTTCTACTTCTTGCATGATGTGGGTAGAGAGTAAAATGGTCGTGTTTTCACCTACTTTTCTAATCAGCTGGCGTATTTCTACCAGTTGATTGGGGTCAAGGCCTGTAGTGGGCTCGTCTAGAATTAATACTTTAGGTCGGTGCAACAGTGCATTTGCAAGTCCTACACGTTGTTTGTATCCTTTAGAAAGTTCTTGAATCTTTTTACCTACATGAGAATTCAGTCCAGTTTCTTTTATAACTTCATCAATGCGTTTTTTAGAATCGGTTACTTTATAAACCTCTGCGCTAAAAGTAAGGTATTCCCTTACATACATATCTGGATACAGCGGATTGTTCTCTGGTAAGTATCCTATGGACTTTTGCACCTGGCGTTGCTCCTGGATAACATCATGACCGTTTACTGTTGCGCTTCCCTCATCAGCGTTTAAATAAGTAGTTAAAATGCGCATCATCGTAGATTTCCCTGCTCCATTAGGGCCTAAGAAACCTACTATTTCTCCAGCTTTGATGGAAAAACTAACTTCGTCCAGCGCTTTTTGCTGTCCGTAATATTTGGATATGGTGGTTACTTCTATAGACATTGGGGTAAAGATAAGAAATGTAAGTATGTTACTATCTGTTTTTTGAGCCGCTTTCGCGAAAGCGAGAACACAGCTTTAAGCTGCTATAATTATAGGGCTCTAAATCTCCTATAAATGGCTCCGAAAATTGAGATATTTATAAAATTCTATTTTATTTTAGTTGTAATTGATGAGTACAACAACTTATTTCTGGTACGTATGTAGGTTAACTTATGCAAGGAAGGCCGGTATGCTAATAATTGAAAATATAGTTAACAATAAGGCGACTATTCATTTGACATCTGGGCATGATCCAGGAAATTTGGGAAAGCGCTTCACCGCATTGGCTGGCTTGGATAGCACACTTTTTAAAATACAACCGCCACCTATTCATTGAGCCCCCTTTTTTACTTCCTTTGTTCAGATCTAGATTTTCAAGACCTCGCTGCATTTGAGGCAGCGCAATTAGAAAGAGGGATTCTCGCAGAATTTTTGAAGGTATAAGGTATTTATAAATCACTTCAACTATCCTAAAACAGGCAAAAGACAGCATAGGGTTTCAGTAGATTACTTGGCAATAAAGCTGGGTCAGGTAAAAAAACAGGCGCTTATTGCGTAAACCTATTCTCAATGCTGAGATAGGTGCCTTAGGTTTATTAACTCGGGTACTAGAGGGGATAGCTGAAAGCTTTAGGGGCTAACAAAGAAGCTATCAGTGAAGGGGTAGCACCTCATAAAAACAAATGGCAATTTTTTCTAGCACATCCCATTTCTGGCACTGATGTTCCTCCACTAGAAAAGGCAAGATCCAATTTTATTTGTCAAGAAAACCATAATTGTATGTGAGGTAGAGAAAACCTCTTTTAACTTGCAGGGAATTTCAAAACTGGTTTTTGAACCTCTGACGATGCAATTGTGGTGCATCACACGAGCGATTTGCGATCAGCCTATTGTTGTATTATCTGACAATCCAGTTTATGCTGGGGAAGACGTTGCTGTAGGAGGAAAAAATGAACGGGATTTCTTTGATTCGGACAGCAGTGGTTTTGAATGCATCTTTTCAATAGCAAAGCGTTTGCTGACCACTTGGGCGCCTATATTTGCAAAGAATATAGAAGCATGCTTTAACGAGTCGGGAGGGCTATATTGAGAATTTGTATCGCTTTCGCGAAAGCGTAAAAAAGACGATCACAGTGCCATATTTAATGATATGGAACAAATAAATAGAATTAAAACGATACTGAAAGGAATAGAAAATGGAAAATAAGAAGGAATTCAGAACCTGGTTAGACGCTCACCAACTGGAGCATCCCATAGTTATTGCTGGACCATGCAGCGCAGAAACGGAAAGCCAAGTGCTTAAAATTGCACATGAATTAAAAGATACAGACGTTACTTATTTACGTGCAGGAATATGGAAGCCCAGAACACGTCCAGGAAACTTTGAAGGAGTTGGAGCGATGGGGCTTAAATGGTTGCAAAAGGCCAAAGCAGAAACAGGTCTTTTAACCGCCACTGAAGTAGCCAACCGAGCTCATGTAGAGCTAGCCTTAAAACACGACATCGATCTTTTATGGATAGGTGCTCGATCTACCGTTAGTCCATTTATCGTTCAAGAAATTGCTGATGCGTTACAAGGAACGGATAAGGTAGTGCTGGTAAAAAACCCAGTTAATCCTGATTTGGCCTTGTGGATTGGAGCTGTGGAGCGGTTGCATACAGCAAATATTAAAAAATTAGGGGTGATCCATAGAGGCTTTTCTACCTATGATAAATCAAAATACCGCAACAATCCAGAATGGCAAATAGCGGTAGATTTCCAGACGCGTTATCCAGATATTCCATTGATTTGTGATCCTTCGCATATTACTGGAAAAAGAGATATGATTCTTGAAGTTTCTCAAACCGCTCTCGACTTAAATTTTGACGGTTTGATGATTGAAACACATTATGATCCAGATAACGCTTGGAGCGATGCCGCTCAACAAGTAACACCAACCGCCTTGATGCAAATTTTTAAAGATTTACGCATTAGAAAAGAGCAAGATGATGAAGCTGGATACCAGTCTAAATTAGGTGTTTTAAGAGCTCAAATAGATGTGATTGACAATACTATTATTGAAACATTAGGTAAGAGAATGAAAACTGCAGATGCGATTGGCGCGTTGAAAAAAGAACGTAACGTAGCTGTTTTACAATCCAAAAGATGGAATGAGATTCTAGGTAAGATGATACTTGCTGGTGAAGAACACGGATTAAGTGAAGAGTTTATTCTCCGAGTTTTTAAAGCGGTGCATCAAGAATCTATTATACACCAAGAAAAGGTGATCAATAATTAATTATTAGAATTACAAAAAGGGGCAGAATTAATTCTGCCCCTTTTTATTTTCAAACCCTCTACTACCTCTAAAAACCTTAATTTTGTTTGATGAAGAACACACAACTCAATTAATGACTGGAACCGTATATAGATCTACTGGAAGTTGGTATGAAGTAAAAGGTACCGACGGGGCATTTTACTCCTGTAGGATTAAGGGTAAATTCCGTTTACAAGGAATTAAAAGCACCAATCCTGTTGCTGTAGGGGATGAGGTAGATTTTGAAATTGAGAAAAAAGGAGACGAAGAAATAGGAATCATCAATGTGATTCATGAGCGCGACAATTACATCGTCAGGAAGTCGGTGAATTTATCCAAGCAAACCCATATTATTGCGGCAAATGTAGATCAGGTTTTTTTACTGGTCACCTTAAACAATCCGCCTACCTTTACTTCCTTTATAGATCGAGTCCTAGTCACTGCAGAGGCTTATCATATTCCTGTAGTACTTGCCTTTAACAAAGTAGACACCTATAACGATGATCAAGGCGCTGTCATGATCGATCCAGAAACTGGAGAAGAATTACTAACTATGACAGAGCTGGATGAGGTAAGGTACTTGATGAGTCTTTATAAATCCATAGGTTATGAATGTATAGCCATAAGTGCTGAGACGGGGAAGAATATAGATATCATTAAAGAAAAGATGACAGGCAAGACCAGCATGTTTGCCGGTCATAGTGGGGCTGGAAAAAGCACCCTAGCTAATGCGGTGCAGCCTGGATTGCAGTTAAAAACCAAGCAAATATCAGAACAACACAAGCAGGGACAACATACTACTACGTTTGCAGAGATGTTTGATTTGGACTTTGGCGCACGCTTGATCGATACACCTGGTGTCAAAGGCTTTGGTGTAGTAGATATGGAAAAAGAGGAAATAGGCGATTACTTCCCTGAAATTCACGAGTTGAAGCAGCAATGTAAATTTCACAATTGCATGCATGTAGAAGAACCTAAATGTGCCGTAAAAGAGGCGGTAGAACAGGGCGATATGGTATTGAGCCGTTATGAGAGTTATGTACAAATCATCAAAGGTGATGAAGATAATTACCGTCAGGATAAACATCAAATACAGCCGTGAGAATAGTTGTTCAACGAGTTAGTGAAGCAAGTGTAACTATAGATGGAAGTGTTCATGGAGCCATTAAAAACGGCTTACTTATATTATTAGGCGTTACCCATGAAGACGCTCAGGAAGACATCGACTGGCTGGTGGGTAAAACAGCAGGTATGAGAATTTTTTCTGATGCAAATGGCCAGATGAATTTAAGTGTTCAAGACTTAGATGCAGAGGTCTTAGTCATTTCCCAGTTTACCTTATTTGCCAACACAAAAAAAGGCAACCGTCCTAGCTATATAGAGGCTGCCAGGCCAGAGGTAGCCGTGCCATTGTACGATGCTTTTATCAACACACTTTCGCGAAAGCTGAACAAGGAAATAGTTACAGGAATATTTGGAGCTGATATGAAAGTACAATTGATCAATGACGGTCCTGTGACTATTGTATTAGATAGTAAAAGCAAGTAAGCTATTTTTTGGCTGATCAAAAGGTAATTTTGATTGAAAGTACCTCAAAATTTACGTTCTTTGAGGTAGTATGAAAAAAAGTACTGTTTTAGCGGTTTGTCTGATACTAGTTCCGGTAGCTTTATCACAAGAGGAGTGATTTCAATCTTCCACCATTCCAGATGAATTAACAGTAAATGCCAATGCAGTGACCTAATAAATAGTTCTCAGAAAAATCTAACATGAGCATAAAAAAATCACAAGAACAAGTTGACGAGTGGATTAAAAACCATGGAGTGCGTTATTTTAACGAACTCACTAATATGGCACAGCTTACCGAAGAGGTAGGGGAAGTAGCGCGTATTATTGCCCGACGTTATGGAGAGCAAAGTGAAAAAGAGAGCGACAAAAACAAGGATCTTGGAGAAGAGCTGGCAGATGTTATGTTTGTCGTGCTTTGCCTCGCTAATCAAACAGGCACAGATCTGGAAGCCGCGTTTCATAAAAAACTTCAAATAAAAACCGAGCGCGATCACGACAGGCATCACAATAATTCCAAAATAAAATCTTAACTGATGGATGTAAGATTGTCTCAAGTATCCTCGCCTAAAAGCAACATAGAGCTCCTAATTTCTGGTTCTAAAAGTGAAAGCAATCGCTGGTTGATCCTTCAGGCGCTTTATAAAAATTTTAACATTCAAAACCTATCGGACAGTGATGATAGCGACCACTTAAGCCAGGTGCTTCAAAGTCAGGACGCTGTTCTAGACATAGGTCATGCGGGTACGGCAATGCGTTTTGGAACCGCTTTTTTTGCCATTCAAGAAGGAAGAGAGATTACACTTACGGGAAGCGATCGTATGAAACAGCGCCCCATAGGCATACTAGTAGAGGCTCTCAATAAATTAGGGGCCGATATTTCTTATCTAGAAAAGGAAGGTTTTCCTCCTTTAAAAATAAAAGGTAAAAAAATAAAAGGAGGCAAACTTTCTATAGACGGAAGTGTTTCCAGTCAATTTTTAACCGCTTTATTACTGGTGGCACCTAGCTTTGAAAATGGGTTAGAACTCAACATCTATGATCAACTCACCTCTAGACCTTATCTAGAGATGACCATAGATATTCTAAAACAACTAGGTGTCAGCATCAGCTTTGAATCGATCACCACGGTAATGAAGAGGTCTGCCAATAATAAAGAGTTAGAGATCACCAATGAAGTGGTTCAAGTACAGCCACTTTTACAAACTGCTTTAGAGGAGGCTAGGGTGGAAAGCGATTGGAGTAGCGCTGGGTATTGGTACAGTTGGGTAGCCATGCAAGAGCCGGGTTATAAAATGCATCTGTCTTTTTACAAGAAAGACTCCTTACAGGGAGATAGCGAACTGGTCTCTATTTACAAACCACTTGGTGTCACAACTGCTTTTGATACAAAAGGAGTCCAGCTCATTAAAGTGGACCAGCAGTTGCCAGATACCGTCATGCTGGACCTGACTAACGAGCCAGATCAAGCGCAAACTGTATTTGCAACTTGCATAGGATTGGGAGTTAATGCTCATTTAACAGGCTTACACACGCTTAAAATAAAAGAGACAGACCGTATAGAGGCTATGAAGTTAGTGGGATCCCGCTTTCGCGAAAGCGTCATAAAAACAACAGATCATTCCATACAACTACATTTTACATCTCCAACAGCTTTTCATAAAGAGGTGGTGGTAGATACTTACAAAGATCATAGAATGGCAATGTCTTTTGCGCCACTTTCTATGAAGACCGATGTGATTATTAAGGATGCTATGGTCGTCACTAAGAGTTATAAAAGCTTCTATAATGATCTTAAAAAGGTAAATGTAAGTATTACAGAAATTTAACTCGCTTTTTACTTGACAAGGCCTATGCTCAAATTGTATATTTGCAGCTTATCATAAAAATGAATTAATGAAGTTATCACAATTTGGATACGAGCTTCCAGAAGATCGCATCGCACAACATCCAGCAGAAAACAGAGACGAGTCTAAGTTGATGGTTTTGCACAGGAAAACAGGTGAAATTGAACATAAAATGTTCAAGGACGTTATCGATTACTTTAATGAAGATGACATCTTTGTGATGAATGATACCAAAGTTTTCCCAGCTAGGTTATATGGTAATAAAGAAAAAACAGGGGCAAGAATAGAAGTTTTTCTTCTTAGAGAATTAAATCCAGAGACAAAATTGTGGGACGTTCTTGTAGATCCTGCTAGAAAAATAAGAATAGGAAATAAATTATACTTTGGCGAGGATGAAAATCTAGTGGCTGAGGTGATCGATAACACTACCTCTAGAGGTCGTACGTTGCGTTTTCTTTATGACGGTAGTTATGAAGAATTCAGACAAGCACTTAAAGAATTAGGAGAAACTCCTTTGCCTAAAGAGTTAAATAGAGATGTCGAGCCTGAAGATGAGGAGCGTTACCAGACTATTTTTGCAGAAAAAGAAGGTGCTGTAGCTGCACCAGTTGCTGGACTTCACTTTTCAAAACACCTATTAAAAAGACTTGAAATTAAAGGAATCAAAAGAACTGCTGTAACCATGCACATAGGACTAGGAACCTTTGCTCCGGTTGAAGTAGAAGATCTATCTAAGCACAAAATGGATAGCGAGCAAGCCTTTATCACTCAAGAAACTTGTGATATTGTCAACCACGCTATTGATACTAGAAAAAACGTTTGTGCTGTAGGAACAACTACCATGCGTACGTTAGAAAGTGCTGTGAGTAGCGATGGCCATTTGAATACATTTAACGAATGGACCAATAAATTTATTTTTCCTCCATATGTTTTTACCATAGCAAATAGCATGATCACTAACTTTCATCATCCTAAGTCTACTTTGATGATGCAAGCCGCAGCCTTTGCAGGTTATGATTTTCTAAATGAAGCTTATCAAGTAGCTTTAAAAGAGGGTTATAAATTCAGTACCTATGGAGACGCTATGTTGATTATCGATTAATTAGTTGATCAACGCATTAATTTAAGGTTTTCACACTTTGCTCCATCGATTTAGCAGGTGAATTCTTGCATTTTTATTTAAAGCCCTATTGAATATTAATTCTTTAGGGTTTTTTTATGATTGTTTCTTATCTTGTCACCTTAAAATCCTTAACATGAAAAAAATTACTTTCTTTCTATTATTGCTTGTCGGGCAAACCATACTAGCCCAAGTAACAAATGAAGCAACACCACGTGGGTGGGATTTTGCTTTTAAAAGCCAGCCTTTAAAAATAGTAATGCCTCCTATTGATATAGAGGCTATAGAGCAGGAGGACGAGCTGACGAGTCAGTCTCTTGCAAAGCCATATAAATTTGGAGAAAAAATACCAGTTGATTTGAATTTATTCAATTCAGGACAGTGGACAGAATTAGAAAATGGCGATCGCATATGGAGATTGAACATCGAGTCTACAGGCGCAAGAACTATTAATTTTCTATTTGATCGTTATGACCTTCCCGTTGGTGCTGAATTATTTTTATACAATAATGATCATACAGATAAAATAGGTCCTTATACTCACAAGGAAAATCAAGAGGATGGTGTTCTAGGATCTTGGATTATCTACGGAGATAATTTATGGTTAGAATATTACGAGCCAGCCGCTGTTAAAAATCAAGGAAGAATTTCTATCGAGCAGGTGGTTCATGGTTACCGAGGCTTTGGAAAGGCAGAAGATGATTTTCGTAAATTAAATGAATCAGGTTCCTGTAATGTTGATGTACAATGTAATCCTAATCAAGGTTCTACTAACGGTGTGGATTGGACAACGATTAGAGATAATTACAAAGACTCGGTGGCGAGAATTATTATCAATGGGAATGGTTTATGTACAGGATCTTTAGTTAATAATACAGATCTCGATGCTACGCCTTATTTTCTAACAGCAAATCACTGTCTCGGCAATGTATCTAATGGTGCTGGGTCTAGTTATAATGGGAATAATTGGTCATTTGGATTTCAGTGGTTTACCAATACACCTCAATGTGCCACTTTTACAAATACATCAGGTCCCTTTAATCCTACTAGAGTTTTAACAGGAGCCGTATTAAGAGCTAATGATGATATTGCAGATTTTGCCTTGTTTGAGCTCAATCAATCACCTGTCGCTTCATGGGATTTGTATTATGCAGGATGGAATAACCTAGTAAATTCTTCTAACGGCCAGCTAGGAATGCACCATCCAAGTGGGGATATTATGAAGTTAAGTAGGAATGATCAAGCTGCTACTACACAAAATTTTAATTTTAATGGTAATCCAGCAACTAGAGTTTGGTTTGTAGCAGATTGGGATTATGGTGTTACAGAAGGAGGTTCTTCAGGTAGTTGTCTATTAAACACTTCTGGTCAAATTATTGGTGTGTTATCTGGTGGAGCAGCAGCATGTAATGGTGTTAATGATAACAATCAATTTGATATTTATGGTAGAATGGATGCTAGTTGGAATAGTTTTACAAACAATGCGAGACGATTGAGCCCTTGGTTAGACCCTGCAAATACTGCTTCTTCGTTTCAAAATGGGGCTTATGCTTCAGCCCTAAGTGTTGCTAGTGTCGATAGTTTAGAGATCAACCTTTATCCAAACCCTTCTACTGGAATAATAAATGTTATGATAGAAAATCCGGCAGATTATCGCCTTTATGACCTTTCAGGTAAGCTCATACGTTCTGGATCATTTGAATTTATGGAAAATCAACTTGAAATTAAAGACTTGTCTAATGGTATTTACTTTTTAAAAGTAAATGATGGAAAGAGAACAGTTACAGAGAAGATTTCTAAAATATAGATAAGAGTTCATTCATCAGGTGTTATTCATCAAGAAATAATAAACTAAATATTCATACCAAACGCGTTGCAAATCATGTAGTTTTGCAATGCGTTTTTTTATACCCTATGTTGAAAGAGAAGAAGAAAGATATCAGAGCTTTAACTAAAGATCAGTTAAGAGACTTTTTTGTAGAAAATGGCGATAAGGCTTTTAGAGGTAACCAGATATATGAATGGTTATGGAAAAAAGGCGCTCATTCTTTTGACGCGATGACTAATCTTTCTAAAGAAACCAGAGCCTTCCTAGAAGAGCATTTTACCATCAATCATATCAAGGTGGATGACATGCAAAGAAGTAAAGATGGCACTATAAAAAATGCTGTGAAGCTACACGACGGCTTAACCGTGGAGTCGGTATTGATCCCAACAGACACTAGAACTACTGCCTGTGTTTCTTCCCAAGTAGGCTGTAGCTTAAATTGTGCCTTTTGTGCTACTGCGAGACTAAAACGCATGCGTAATTTGCAACCTGATGAGATATATGATCAAGTCATTGCTATAGATCAACAAAGTAGGTTGTATCACAACATTCCTTTATCAAATATAGTTTTCATGGGAATGGGAGAGCCTTTGATGAATTACAATAATGTACTAAAGTCCATCGAGAAAATAACCAGTGAAGATGGGTTAGGAATGTCTCCTAAACGTATCACCCTTTCTACAAGTGGTGTTCCTAAAATGATGATGAAGCTGGCTGACGATGGTCCTAAGTTCAATCTAGCGCTATCCTTACACAGTGCTATAGATGAAAAAAGAACTAAAATCATGCCTTTTAATGAGCAGTTCCCACTTGCTGATATCAAGGAAGCATTGAAGTACTGGTATGAAAAAACAGGAACTAGGGTTACTTATGAATATGTGGTTTGGAAAGGCATCAACGATACCGAAGAAGATGTACACGAGCTCATAAAATTCTGTAAGGTGATTCCATGTAAAGTAAATATCATTGAGTACAACTCCATAGATGATGACAGGTTTGAACAAGCCAGTAGCAAAGCCATTGATATGTATAAAACCCTCTTAGAACGCAACCGCATCGTAGTTAACGTAAGGCGTAGTAGAGGTAAAGATATAGACGCTGCTTGTGGCCAATTAGCAAATAAACAGTAGCTTATTAAAATATAAAAGCTGGAACTATTCTTATCTAAAGAACGCTTCCAGCTTGTTTGTTTACTGGGGGTATTTTAAAGTCCTAATGCTGTAACACCTGGGTAATTTTTCTCATAACTTCTAGATTTAAATCCCGAAGAATCTATTTCCAAAACACCATCAACTGCTATCCTCGCATCAAACTCCCAAAGCACTTCATTTTCATAATTTACTTCTCTGATAATATCTCCAGAGTTGCTGGTTATCAACGTATTTCCAGATGATAATCTTTGTACTCCTGAAGTTCTAGGGGAATAAATAGCTTCGGCAGAGTAACTCCATA
This sequence comes from Nonlabens sp., assembly GCF_018401815.1. Taxonomy (GTDB): domain Bacteria; phylum Bacteroidota; class Bacteroidia; order Flavobacteriales; family Flavobacteriaceae; genus Nonlabens. The sequence goes on along the minus strand of NZ_JAGYKG010000001.1, from coordinate 502,351 downwards.
TAGGAGCCGCAGGACTATTTCCTGTAGCTGGTATGGGATCGTAAACCCCATCTGCGCTCACAGGGATGCTAATTTCTTTAATCGTAGAGAAATTTGCACCGTCTTGATTGTCAAAAACTAAAAAAGTACCTCGAGATAAGCTGTTAGATCCTACAAAGGTCGCATCATGTTGCTCATGTAATTGTTGGTCAAGGCTTGTTCCAGAATTGTAAGATTCCGGATTTCCCCATCTATAAAGAATTTCTCCACCTTTGTTATACCTTCCGCCAGTATTAGAAGCAGCCTCAGCAGTTGTTAAATTGTGATCTATGATGATAAATTCGTCGAGGACTCTACTGTTTAAAATAATTTGATCTAAGGAAGGGATGTAGTCCAAGCCATTGACATGAGTGTAATTATCTCCTTCTGAGGATTGATTAATGTCAAATAAGCTTCCATTACTTGCGTCTCCAAAATTGAGTTGGGAAGCATCAAAATCCTGTACCAAATGATCCCATAACGACCATTCCCAAACAATGTTTGCTTGATCCGTGCCTACGGGTTCTATTTCTATGACTTTATCGATGACCAGTCGGTCTGCTATTATAGAACTGGGGTCTCTACCATTTGCAATACAGCTCGCTCGATCTTTAACCACCCATACGGAAGCTAAAATATTCCCGTTAGGCATTAAAGCGATATCGTGATGTAAGGCTTCGGTACTACTGTCTAAAGTCCATTTCCAAAGTTGATTGTTGTTTTTATCAATGATTTCAATAGCTCCAGTTTTTCCACCTATAGTAATGCCGTTATCTACACCGGTAACGACAGAACGTACTACAGCGCCATCTTCTCTTAAATACCCCATTAAGGTAGATTCCGCACTGGACCAACGATGTAATATATTCCCTGCTCGATTTATTAAAAAAGTAGAATTACCTCTAAAGGGAGATATTAAAACATAATCGTCTGTTAATCTGTCCGAATCAAATACAGTGATGTTAGGTGTGGTTTGCACAACAGGTGCAGGAATCACTACATCATCATCATTTTTACAAGAATACAGCATTACGCAACACAATAGTAAAACAAGAACGTTAGTATAGGCGCCAGAGATTTTAAAGGGTAACAATTGGATCATTTTTCAGTTTGGTATTTAAGGCATTTGATTTACAATATTAAGGAATAGTTAATAGAATTTTACATTTCAATTCTATTCTTCCTTTAACTTAGCCTTTGGAGTAATGATTTATAAATGCATACCACACCTTTAAGCAGGCGAATACCATCTTTTTTAGGAGGTTTTTAAAGGTTTCTTAGCTATTGAATTTCAAAGCATTGTTCACATTTTTTAACATAACTTTTAGGAGTAAGCTCTTTATTTTATTATTTTTACAGTAAAATCCAAAACAATGAAAAAAACACTACTCTTAATTGGAGCGTTTGCTGTTAGTCTGATCTCTTCTGGTCAGGTGTTACAACAAGAAACATTTGACAATCTTACCTTGGGTAATGTCGGAACAGCCTTTGACGGTTCAACAGCAGGTCAAGCTAGTTTTCTTACCTTTGCAAGTAATGGCGCCGCAACTTCTACTACCACTACAACTACCAATGCAGGTAATAGCAATTTTATTATAGCTTCTGCCGCAGGTGCTGCAAATCAAACTGTTGACATAACTGGACCTAACGGTAATGAAGGTGGTAGGTTTTTATGGCAAGCAGGTTTAGATACAAGTTGGACAGCAAGAACTGCTGGTAATGATGTAATTGATATTGAATATACCTTTAATACGGGACCTGTAACTACAAGTAGAACTAGAGTAGGTATGACTCTATATGATTCTGCATTTAACCCTATAGTAGGTTATTTTTATTCCACAGACACTGGGATACTAACAGGTCAGGCTAGGTTAAATAACGGTGGTAGTATTGGTAACTTTAATATCAATTTTGCTACAGGAGGATTATCTTTAATGGCAAACACAACCTATTCATTAGGTATGTCTTACAATGTTGTAACTGGTGAAGTGTTATGGAAGTTAGATCCTACTGCAGGTAATATTAGTGTTAATTCTGCAGTTTATTTATCAGGTTTAGTTCCTATTGAATTAAATTTCGTAGTAACCGCAGCTCCATTTAGTGCAACTGCAACTCCACCAACAACTCCTAATGCACTTGCTGCAACTACATCATTTTTTGATTTTAAAGCAGAGGCAGTAGTTACTAGCGATTTATTAACTACTAGTGAAGAGTTATTAAATGATGTTAGTGTAAGAGTATATCCTAACCCAACTACAGATATCCTTAATATTACTAGTGATACTCAACCATTCACGGCTGTAGATATCGTTGATCTTAATGGAAGGTTGATCAAATCACTTGAGGTAGATGCTAACAACGTAACTACTAATGTTCAGGAGTTGAAACCAGGACTTTATATTTTGAACATTTCCAATAAGGAAGGAACTATCTCTAGAAAGTTTATCAAGGAATAAGTTCATACGAATCCTATAAATTAACAATTTTAAAAGGTAGCCTTTTTTTAAGGCTACCTTTTTTATTTGGCCGATTGCATTTGTATGTAATTGTTAACTTAAGTCTAAATGTTAAGTTACAGTACAAGGATTGCATTTTGACTATCATTATATTTGCAGCTTATGAAAATTGTGGAGCAAATTAAGGAGCCTATAGCTCATGAAATGGAACTTTTTGAAAAGAAGTTTCACCTTTCCATGGCCTCTCGTATCGCATTGCTCAATCGCATTACTCATTTTATAGTCAACCGTAAAGGAAAGCAAATGCGTCCCATGTTTGTTTTTCTAGTGGCAAAAATGGTAGGCAAAGGACAGGTAAATGAGCGCACCTATCGCGGAGCATCTGTTATTGAATTAATTCATACTGCTACCTTAGTTCACGATGATGTGGTGGATGATAGCTTAAAACGCAGGGGGTTCTTCTCGGTAAATGCGTTATGGAAAAATAAAATCGCTGTTTTGGTAGGTGATTATTTACTCTCTAAAGGGTTATTGCTCAGCATTGATAATAAAGACTTCGATTTGTTGCAAATTATAAGTGTCGCCGTACGTGAGATGAGTGAAGGAGAATTGCTACAAATAGAAAAAGCGAGAAGATTAGATATCACCGAAGAGGTGTATTACGACATTATAGGTAAAAAAACAGCTACTTTAATTGCTGCCTGTTGCAGTCTGGGCGCTTGCTCTGTTGCTCCAGATAGTGAGGATGTAGAGAAAATGCGCAAATTTGGAGCGCTTATAGGGGTTGCCTTTCAAATCAAGGACGACCTTTTTGATTATGGCAACCAGCGTATAGGGAAGCCTACAGGTATTGATATTAAGGAGCAAAAAATGACCTTACCACTTATTCATTGCCTGCAAACAGCCACTCCAAAAAATAAAAAATGGTTGATCAACTCTGTTAAAAAACACAATCGAGATAAAGTAAGAGTACGCCAAGTGATTGATTATGTAAAAGACAATGGAGGACTGGATTATGCTATCACGGCAATGTACCGGTACAAGCAAGAAGCATTGAAGATATTAAACACCTACCCACATTCGGTATATAAAGAGTCGCTTTTGAAGATGGTGGATTACGTGATCGACCGCAAAAAGTAAGGAATTCTATTCTCTCATAAAAAGTCACATTCCGCTGTCGGATATCCATTTTGTTGCGATTAAAACAAGTTTTAAATAAAAAAGCAACATTTCTATAGGCGGGCGTAGTTGGTATTTATTCCGCTTTCGCGAAAGCGGAACATTTATAAAAACATCTTCTGCCAGCAACTGCTCTGATACTCAATAAAAAACTACCTTTGCAAACGCAAAAAACGCATCATGAGTATAGTAGCAATTGTAGGAAGACCTAATGTAGGGAAGTCAACTCTTTTTAATCGAATGATTCAAAGAAGAGAGGCGATTACCGATTCTGTAAGTGGGGTCACCAGAGACCGACACTATGGAAGAAGTGACTGGAATGGGAAAGAATTTTCTCTGATCGATACCGGTGGTTATGTGATAGGTAGTGAAGACGTTTTTGAAACCGAAATCGATCACCAAGTAGAACTGGCCATAGATGAAGCAGATGCCATTCTTTTTATGGTCAATGCAGAAGATGGCATCACCCCTATGGATGAAGATGTTGCTAAGTTATTGCGAAAAGTGACCAAGCCTGTTTTTCTAGTGGTGAATAAAGTAGATAACAACCAGAGAGAGCAGGATGCTTATGAGTTTTACAACTTAGGTCTAGGCGAGTATTACTCGATTTCTAGTATGAATGGAAGTGGTACTGGAGACTTACTTGATGACCTAGTAAAAATACTGCCAGAAACCGAAGAGGAAGTAAGAGATGATTTACCGCGATTTGCTGTAGTAGGAAGACCTAACGCTGGTAAGAGCTCTTTTATCAATGCCTTGATAGGTGAAAACAGGTATATAGTAACCGATATTGCAGGTACGACTCGGGATTCTATAGACACCAAGTACAATCGTTTTGGCTTTGATTTTAACTTGGTGGATACCGCTGGAATTAGAAGAAAAAAGAAAGTACGTGAAGATTTGGAGTTTTACAGTGTGATGCGCAGCGTAAGAGCTATTGAACATTGTGATGTGTGTATCGTTATGCTAGATGCCACAAGAGGTTTTGACGGACAGGTACAAAATATATTTTGGCTGGCAGAGCGCAACAGAAAAGGTATTGTGGTACTGGTGAATAAATGGGACCTGGTAGATAAGGAGACCAATACGGCTAAGGAGTACGAAGAGAAGATCAGAAAGGAAATGGAGCCGTTTACCGATGTGCCTATTGTCTTTATTTCAGTACTGAATAAACAACGTATACATAAAGCTATAGAAACGGCAGTTACGGTTTATAACAACCGAACTAAAAAAATAAAAACCAGCCAGCTTAATGAGCTATTGCTTCCATTAATAGAGAAGTATCCCCCGCCTTCCTTAAAAGGGAAGTTTGTAAAAATTAAGTTCATTACACAATTGCCTACGCCACAGCCGCAGTTTGCCTTCTTCTGTAACTTACCTCAATACGTAAGAGATAGTTATAAAAGATACCTAGAGAATCAACTTAGAAAGCATTTTGATTTTAACGGTGTGCCCATCAGCGTTTATATGAGAAAGAAATAATCAGTTTTGAGATTATTCTAAAAAAGCATCTTGTTATAGATGCTTTTTTATACCATTTTTTTAAGCAGGTAACTACTCGATCAGTTGTTTTCTTAACAAAGTGTTAAGAGGCTCCTAGCCATAAAATTTTACTAATATTATTACGTTCTCCCTAGGTTAATTAATACCAACCTATCAAACTAATCTTCATGAGGTTATTTCTTGTTGCCATTTTTGTGATGCTGTGTACTTTTTCATTACAAGCTCAACAGTTTCATATTAAAGGAGTAGTGCAAGACTCTATTTCTCAAGAAACTCTATTAAGCGCTACGATTTATTTAGAAAGCATCCAAGATTCTACCTTAATCACCTATTCGATCACCGATGCTTCAGGCGTTTTTAATCTAAAGGGAAACACGGATTTTGAAGAAGTTTCTTTTATCGCTTCTTTTCAGGGATATAAAAATTACACAAAAACTATAAACCTAAAAGAGGGTCGTGATCTAGATTTAGGAATTATAAGTTTGAGTAACGATATAGAGTCTTTGAGTAGTATCGTTGTAAAGGCTCGTAAAGCACCTATTACTGTTAAAAAAGATACTCTTGAATTTAATGCCAAGTCCTTTAATACAAAAGCAGATGCTACCTTGGAAGACGTTATGAAAGAATTGCCCGGAGTGGAAGTGGATAAAGACGGCAAGATTACCGTAAATGGTAAAGAGGTTTCTAAGATTCTAGTGAATGGAAAAGAGTTTTTTGGCGATGATCCTCAAATAGCACTTAAAAACTTACCTAAAGAAATCATTGATAAAATTCAAGTAACCGAGTCAAAAACCGATACTCAAAAGGCCACTGGGGAAGCCGGTGATGCAAATGCAAGCGAAATCAATATCACTATTGATGAAGACAAAAATAAAGGTTGGTTTTCCAGACTTACCGCAGGTGGTGGAACTGATGATCGATATTCCATGAGCGGAATAGCCAACTACTTCAACAATGATTTTAAATTAAGTGTTTTAGGAAGTAGCAATAATATCAATAGTCCAGGTTTTTCATTTGATGAAATCTACGACGCTATGGGAAGCAGCGCTTACTCTATTTCTAGAAACAGCAATGGAAGTTTTGGTATCAACGGACAAAATTTTGGAGGTAGCGGTGGTATTACTTCTAGTGATAGTGCAGGCTTAAACATTTCTAACGATTGGGGCAAAACCTTAAGCGCATCTGTAAATTATTTTTATGGAGGTAATGAAACAGTGTCAGCTTCTGATAGTCGCAGACAAACATTTCTTCCTGATAGAATCTTTATCACAGAAGACTCTAATCGAGGCAATAGAACTGGAGACAGTCATAGAATAAGTGGTCGTATAGAAGTAAAGCCAGACACACTTACTACTTTTAATATCAGGCCTAACATTAACTTTTCTACTAACTTTGATGACAACACAAGCAGTTCTGCCTCAAGTGATGAAAGTGGCGCTGCTATAAACGAGGTGAGTACTTCCAGTACATCAGATTCTGACAACCAGTCATTGGCAGCTAATTTTTATTTCTCTAGGCGAACACTAGAAAAAGGAACCTATTTTGGCTTTTATGGGAATGTAACTAAAAATAAAAATAACTCTCAAAGCGATTTTAATAGTACACGTACCACCTTTGATGATATGGGTAATCCAGAAACTCCGGTGATTCAAGATCAGTTGATCAATAACAATACAGAAAGAAATAACCTTTCATTTACTCCTTACGTCACTAAAAAATTAACAGACGCATTAGGGCTTTCCATCAATTACAATGTAGAAAGCGGTAATGAAGAAAACAAGAGAAGTATTTTTGATCGGGATGCCTCTGGAAGTATAGTCCTTAATACGACTTTAAGTAATGACTATGAAGTTAAAAACACCCAGCAAATACCTAGCTTAGGCTTGCGTTATAATAAAGGTGATTTAAGAATGGATTTAAGCGCAGGAATTATACATCAAACTTTAGAAAGTGAAGATGTGCTGCTGAATACAAGTTTTGATAAAGAATTTACAGATCCCTATATAAGAGCTTATTTAAATTATAAATTCGGGAAATTCGGTAGGATGTATGTTAATTACAGTAATAGCATCAATATTCCTAGGGTGAGACAATTACAACCGGTGGAAGATAGAACCAATCCACAAAATATAGTCATAGGTAATCCAGATTTAGATGCCAGCCAGCGACATAACCTTTATTTTAATTTAAGTAATTATGACTGGGAGAAAGGATCAGGATTTTATTCTGGTGGAGGTTTTACATACACAGATAATAGTGTAGCGGCAATTACTGATACAGATGAAGATTTGATAAGAACCACGACTTACACAAATATAGATGGTGAATACAACGGTTATCTATACGCCAGCTTTGCTAAAACATGGAAAAAAGACGATAGAGAAATAGGTTTTGATTTTGGGATAAATGGAAACTTATCCTTAAACAAAGGTTTTACAAACGAGCTTGCGTTTCAGTCAGAAAGCTATGTTTTTTCTCCAGAGCTCACCTTTGAATATTCATTAAAAGATTATGTTGATGTAGAGCTAGGTTATGAAATTAGTGCTAACAGAACTCAATTTGACGTTACTAATATTAAAAATCAGGAGTTTGTCAATCATCGAGCGGCAATAGATATTACTACTTTCTGGCCAGAACATGTGATTCTTGGAATAAGAGGAGAGTACAATAAATTTGGGAACATAACTGGTGATTTTGATGATGACTCCTTTGTTTTGATAGGTAGTCTGGGATACAAATTTGCTAAGGATAAAGCAACCATAAAACTCAAGGCTTATGATATCTTAAATCAAATTATTGATACCAGACGCTCTGTAAATCAAGATTTTGTGGCAGATACCAGTAGTCTTGTGCTTCAACAATATTTCATGCTTAGTTTTACCTATAAGTTTTCAAAATTTGGTGGTAAAGACCCTAATAATAACGATAACGGGTTTTAATACATCAAGCTGGAAAAGAATCTCGCTTTCGCGAAAGCGGAACAACATCAAGTACCTTTAGAACAATACTTCTCTTTCCATAATTACGCAGCTACGGTTGGAAAGATTTTCACACTCTTTGTGATGAATTTTGGCCTTATTAAAAGTCTTCCAGTCTTTTTAGTGTAAAAGAGTTCAAAGTAAAAAAGAAAAGGAGGAGAAGCAACCAGCTCTTGTAAATTTAAAGCGACTCCAAGAGTTTTATGTAAGATATTTAAAAAGAATAATATGCATTTATGTACAGTTCAACTCATTCATAATCCTTAAATTGCAGCACTTTTCAAATACGTTATACTGAACGCAACACCCATCATAAGAGTATTGATTCCTGCTTATAATGAAGCCGAATCCATACCTCTGGTCATTAAAGACATACCGTCTATAGTGACAGAGGTCATTGTTTGCAGCAATAATTCTAACGACGATACCGTGATTAATGCCCGTGATGCCGGAGCAACGGTGGTAGAAGAGGCAACCCCAGGATATGGAAATGCCTGTCTAAAAGGAATGGAATATGTGGCAGCTTTAACTAGTCCTACCGATATTATCGTTTTTTTAGACGGAGATTACAGTGATTATCCTGAGCAACTTACCCAGTTAGTAGTACCTATTGTAGAAGATAACTTGGATTTTGTATTAGGGGCTCGAGTAAAGAAATGGAGAGAAAAGGGATCCATGACCATTCCTCAGATTTTTGGTAATGGGCTAGCTACTACCCTGATGCGGTTTTTTTTTAAGTCTACATTTACAGATTTAGGCCCTTTTAGAGCCATTAAATACGATCAACTTCTGGAGCTGGAAATGCAAGACCGCACTTATGGATGGACCGTAGAGATGCAGTTAAAGGTGTTAAAAAAGGGAATGAGGTACGGAGAAGTGCCTATGAAGTACCGAAATCGAATAGGTGTTTCAAAGGTTTCAGGCACAATGAAAGGTGCTATATTTGCAGGCGTTAAGATATTGATATGGATTTTCAAATACGGTTTTAAAAAATGATATTAGTTTGGATTTGTATCGTCGTTTATTCTATAGCGCTTCTACTGATTTTGTTCTATGCATTTGCGCAACTCAATCTGTTGCTCAATTATGTTAAGGCTCAAAAATTAGTAGATCAATCTCCTCAATTGGATTTGAGCAACCCAGAAGAAATTCCTTACGTGACCATACAATTGCCTGTTTTTAATGAGGCTTATGTTATGGAGCGACTTTTAGACAATATTTCTCTTATCGATTACCCTAGAGAAAAGTTAGAAATTCAGGTACTTGATGACTCTACCGACGAAACCGTAGAGACAACCGCCGCTCATGTAAAAAGATTGGCAGCAACGGGGCTGGACATGGTACACATTACAAGAATTGATCGCAGCGGCTTTAAAGCTGGGGCACTGAAAGAAGGTCTTAAAATAGCAAAAGGAGAGCTTATAGCAATTTTTGATGCCGATTTCCTTCCAAATGCCGATTGGTTGTATAACACCCTGCCTTACTTTAAGGATCCAGAAATAGGGGTAGTACAAACCAGATGGGCACATCTTAACCGAGATTATTCCATACTGACACAAATACAAGCATTTGCCTTAGACGCTCATTTTACCTTAGAACAAGTAGGGCGTAATTCTAAAGGCCACTTCATCAACTTTAATGGAACAGCAGGAGTATGGCGCAAAGAGACCATCTACGATGCGGGTAATTGGGAAGGAGATACCTTGACAGAAGACTTGGATTTAAGTTATCGAGCACAATTAAAAAAATGGAAGTTCAAGTATTTAGAGCACGTTACTACTCCAGCAGAGCTTCCTATCATTATTAGCGCTGCACGTTCACAACAGTTCCGTTGGAATAAAGGTGGTGCAGAGAATTTTAGAAAGATGTTTAAAAGAGTGATCTTTTCAGACATGTCCTTTCGTTCCAAAATTCATGGAATACTACATTTGTTAAACAGTACAATGTTTCTAAATGTGTTGATCGTTGCTTTATTGAGCGTTCCTATGCTCTATATAAAAAATGAATACGGCCATTTGCGTGAGTATTTTATTGTGATGAGTTTCTTTGTGATCAGCACCATTATCTTTTTTGTGTGTTACTGGTATATGTATAAGAAAACCTACGGGGGCGGATTCCAAAACTTTATATCCTATATAGGTATGTTTTTTACGTTCTTTTCTATTGCGATGGGTTTTTCCTTTCATAATTCTGTCGCAGTATTAGAAGGTCATTTAGGCAAGCGAAGTGAGTTTGTAAGAACGCCTAAATTCAACCTAAAAGCCATGGGTGGCAACTGGAAAACAAATAAGTATGTACTTAAAAAAGTCAATCCTAATGTTATTATTGAAGGCATCCTCATGCTTTATTTTGCATTTGGTATGTACTCTGCCTTTGTGGTAGGTGATCAAGGGGGTGATTTTGGACTGTTTCCTTTTCATTTAATGCTTTTTATTGGTTTTGGATTCGTCTTTATACGCAGTATTACGGATAAGCAGTAATGAAACAAAAGCTCGGTAATATTTTTGGTATTATCAGCATCATTAGTGCGGTTCTTTACGCTGTCTTTTTCTCGCTTTCGCGAAAGCAATTCACAGAAACACTCTTCGTCTATAGCTTCCTTTTCCTATGTTTATATGCATGTTATAAAGTGAGCAAGCAGGCTTTTCAAATGAATTATCGACTCTTATCCAAGAAATGGACGGGTAGGTTTTTTAACTCTGATGTGTTGGTGTTGGTTCTTGCAGTTGGAGTTATGTGTAGGTTACTGCTGCTTACTTATACGCCCAATCTTTCACAAGACTTCTTTAGATTTATATGGGATGGAAGGCAATTGCTAGAAGGCTACAATCCCTATTTGTACCTGCCTGATGAGGTGATGAGGTCAGATACGTCTATTCCTAATGCAGCATACTTACATGCAAATATGGGGGAGTTGTCCAGTGGTCATTATACTAATTACCCGCCACTGAATCAGTTATTCTTTGCGGCAGCTGCTTTTTTAGGAGGTAAAAGTGTCTTTGCTACGATGCTGTGGATGCGGGTCTTTATTATCATAGCAGATGTTGGTATTTTTTTCTATGGAATAAAACTATTGAAACTTTTAGGTAAATCGCCTTATTTGATCCTCTTATATTTTCTGAATCCTTTTGTGGTTATTGAGCTGACAGGGAATTTGCATTTTGATGGCATGGTGGCTTTTTTATTGCTTTTGTCGGTGTATTATTTGTTGAAATCACAACAAATTAAAACGGCTTTGTTTCTGGCTTATGGGGTGCTGTTAAAGCTGACGCCGCTTATCGTACTGCCCTTATTGTTTAGAAAGCTAGACTGGAAGAGGGCCAGCTTCCTTTACCTAGCGGTAGGTGCCATTGTCCTTATAGGCTTCCTTCCTTTTTACAGCAATGACTTAATAGAAAAGTATTCTGCTTCTGTAGCGTTGTGGTTTGGAAATTTTGAATTCAACGCCAGTGTTTTTTATGTGATAAGAGCTATAGGTTATGAGTTTACCGGGTATAATGTGATCGAGACGGCAGGTGTCCTACTGCCTATGATTACGTTCTTATCGGTCTTGTTCATAGCATTGAAGCGAAAAAATGAAATTCCAGAAGTGCTGTTGAGCAGCATCGTATTCTCATTTTTCATTTACCTACTCCTGTCCACGACTGTGCATCCTTGGTACCTCACCATTCCATTGCTGTTTTCTATTTTTACCAGGTACCGATTTATGCTCGTGTGGAGTTTTGTGGTTTTTCTAAGTTATTACACTTATTCCAATAGTCAATTTACAGAGAATTTAGTAGTAGTGGGATTAGAATATGCAGTTGTTGGCGCTGTGTTTTTATGGGAGATTCTATATTTCAAGAAAAATAACCTCCAAAAAAAACTTAAAAGCGTTTAAAACAGGATGTTGACATCTTTGTCATAAGAATGACGTAAACAAGTCAATACTTAAATTTGAAGGTAAATAGTCATCCTTATTAGATTGGTTCCAAACAAATCAAAAACCAAAACTATGAATCCTATTGGAAGTAAAATTAAAGAGATACGTCTTAAAAAAGGTATGTCTCAAGAGGAGTTAGCTGAGAAGTCTCAGGTAAGTCTTCGCACCATACAGCGCATAGAAAATAACGAGAATGAACCTCGAGGGAAGACCATGCAATTGATTTGCGAGTCCTTAGGAATTCCTATTGAAGAGCTGTTAGACTATGATAAAAAGGAAGACCTACAGTTCCTGATGTTTTTTCATTTGTCGGTGCTAGCAGGAATATTTATCCCAATTGGGAATATCATTTTACCCCTAGTTTTGTGGTTGACTAAAAAGGATAAAATTCAAGGCCTACAAAAGGTAGGAGCTAGGTTATTGAATTTTCAGATTATATTTCAGGCAGTTGGGTTTATAATCTTTATGGCGGCGGTTGTTTTTAAAATAATGCATAAAGGTAATTTTATAAGCTCATATGGTCTTGAAATCGTATTTCTCTTAGCTTCTTTGAATGGAATTGCGGCTATCATATTAGCTGTAGCAAACCGTCGAGGCAAACAAATCACTTACCCTAGTGTCATTCCTATGATTCAATAAAAAAGGCTTTCTATATGTTAGACATTTAGAAAACCTTTTGTTTTTTTAGTAAGCTTGTTTACTTTTTAATCACTTCATAAAGATCCGTCCTGCGGTCTTTGATGTTTTTTACTGCGCCATAATTGTGTAGCTCTTTTAATAGATCAAGATCCACATCGGCTACGAGAATCATCTCGGTATTTGCGGTAGCTTCAGCTTTGACACCGTTGGAAGGAAAAGCAAAATCACAGGGGGTGAATACCGCACTTTGCGCATAAGAAATATCCATGTTTTCTACTGCTGGAAGATTGCCTACGCTTCCTGCGATCGCCACATAACATTCATTTTCAACAGCACGAGCTTGAGAGCACAGACGCACCCTGGCGTACGCATTCTGTGTATCGGTAAGAAAGGGTACAAAAAGTATTTGCAAGCCTTCTTGAGCCATAATACGGCTTAGCTCGGGAAATTCACTGTCGTAACAAATTAAAACCCCTATAGTGCCACAATCGGTGTCAAAGGTTTGTATGTTATTCCCTCCTTGAAGTCCCCATACTTTTTGCTCATCTGGCGTTACGTGGATTTTCTCATAACGTTCGATAGTTCCGTCGCGGCGGCATAGGTTTCCGGTGTTGAACAACTGGCCATCAACAATCTCAGGCATAGAACCAGTGATGATGTTGATGTTGTATTTGATTGATAATTCAGAAAAGCGATTTCTGATCATTTCAGTGTACTTCGCCAGTTCTCTAATAGATTGACTCACGCTCAAGTTGTTATAGGCGGCCATTAAAGGCGCGTTAAAATACTCTGGAAATAACGCAAAATCAGATCTATAAGCAGCAACAGCATCTACAAAATACTCTACTTGTTGCATGAGCTCTTCAAAACCAGGATATGGACGCATTTGCCATTGAATCAATCCCAGTCGCACCGTGCTTTTTAAGGCACTGGTTTTAGTGATAGGCTTGGTGTAGTAAATATTATCCCATTCCAGAAGTACGGCATACTCCTTGGAAGCGGCATCTCCATCCAAGTAGTTTTTGAGTACGCGAGATACATGAAAATCATTAGACAATTGGAAGTTTAAAACAGAGTCCAAAATCTCCTTATTGCGCACTTTTTCAATGTACTCCTTGGGAGTCATCTCACTAGCATGATTGTGATAGTTGGGTATTCTACCGCCAAAAGCGATGCCTCTTAAATTTAAATTTTCACACAGTTCTTTGCGGTAGTCGTACAAACGGCGTCCTAGTCGCATCCCTCGATATTGAGGTTTTATAAAGACTTCAATTCCATAGAGAACATCACCTTCATCATCATGGGTTGTAAATTTATAATTCCCGGTAACTTGCTCGTAGGTATACTGCCCACTGAAGTCTTCATACTTTACCACAATACTCAGTGCGCAAGCAACGATTTCTTCATTTACCTTGAGTACGACTTGACCTTCCGGAAACTTTTCTACTAAGGTTTTTATTTGCTCCTCTTTCCAGTAGGAATCTGGCAGATTGCTATAAGAATCGATCATCGCATGTTTCAGCTCTTCATAATCTTTAAGTTGTAAAAACTCCAGATTCAAATTATCAATTTTACTCACGTCAAAGTCACTCATAGTTTTTTGTTATTTCTCAATATACTGCGTTTTCTAAATGTTTAAGTTGGAGATTTCGTTAAATTTTTATTCTAAAAAACCTGTAAGCCACTTTACTTAAAGCAACTTACAGGTTTTGATTGGTGTTTCGCTTTCGCGAAAGCAATTTTTTTATTTACACTGTGTTAACCGCAATTAGCATTATAGAATTCTATAGTTCTTTAAGATCAGACTTTTTTAAATATCTCCCTTCTAGTTTGGTTATCAGTCTGGGCAAGATTCAAAATATGCAGCACCTGCCATCCTACTTCCATTATTTTGAGTCACTGTTCTACCTTACTGACTAAGGGCGCTTACAACTACATTTCTAACAAATAGGCAAATATCAAAGGCGCTACAATAGTGGCATCGCTTTCTACAATAAATTTAGGGGTGTCTTGGTCTAATTTTCCCCAGGTAATTTTTTCATTGGGAACGGCTCCAGAATAACTCCCATAACTAGTTGTAGAATCTGATATCTGACAGAAGTAGCTCCAAAACGGTGTGTCGGTGCGCTCCATATCTTGATACAACATAGGCACGACGCAAATTGGGAAATCTCCTGCTATTCCTCCACCTATCTGGAAAAACCCTATTCCTTTTTGAGAGTTGTCGGTATACCAATCTGCAAGAAAAGTCATGTATTCAATACCACTTTTTACGGTGCTTGCTTTTAGTTCTCCCTTGAGCACGTAGCTCGCAAAGATATTGCCCATAGTACTGTCTTCCCATCCTGGAACTACGATAGGTAAATTAGCTTTTGCCGCTGCATACATCCATGAATTCTCAATAGGAATTTCATAGTACTGTTCTAAAACACCGCTAAGCAATAATTTATACATGTATTCATGCGGGAAATAACGCTCACCCTTTGCCTCGGCATCTTTCCATATCTTAACAATATGTTCTTGTAATCTTCTAAAGGCTTCTTCTTCTGGTATGCATGTATCGGTGACTCGATTAAGTCCTTTTTCAAGTAACTCCCACTCATCTTGTGGTGTTAAATCCCTGTAATTAGGCACTCTTTTATAGTGACTGTGTGCTACTAGATTCATCAAGTCTTCCTCAAGGTTAGCTCCAGTACAAGAAATGATATGTACTTTATCACGGCGTATCATCTCGCCAAAAATCTTGCCTATTTCGGCAGTACTCATAGCTCCAGCTAGGGAAACCAGCATTTTTGATCCTTGATGTAGTTGCGCATCATAACCTTTGGCAGCATCTACTAGAGCAGCGCTGTTAAAGTGTAAAAAGTATTTTTCTATAAAATCTGTTATTGGTTTTGCCATGTTTTTTTTGAAGACTAATCTTCGATATTTTTCATTTTTTTTAATCCTGCTTTTGCAAAAGTATTGTCAGAGTCATATCCATCTTCTCCTGCAAGAGCGATATTTTTAAATTTATAACTCAGCATTTTATAATACAATTTTGCTGCAAGAAAGTCAGACGATTTATCGGCTGGATTGGGGCATAATTCTACGATGTCAAAACCTACCACGTTTTTTTCTGTAAAAACCATTTTCAAGAAATCTAGTGTTTCGTACCAAAACATTCCTCCAGGCTCTGGTGTTCCAGTAGAGGGGCATATGGAGGGGTCAAATGCGTCCAGATCTATAGTAATAAAAACATTTTCGGTCAGTGCTTCTGTAGCTTTTTCTGGCCAGTAGTCGTCTTGAAGCATTTCGTGACTGTAAAAAATCTTTTCTTCATCATTTACACCTACTTCTATACTGTCCATAGATCGGATACCTACTTGAACGAGATTGGTGGTTTGACTTGCTTCATATACCGCGCAAGCGTGGTTGCACCTACTGCCTTCGTATTCTTTTCTCAAGTCGGCATGAGCATCGATTTGAAGTACACTCAAATTTTCATACATTTCATTAAAGGCACGAATACTACCTATAGAAACGGAGTGTTCTCCACCAAAAAGAGTAACAAATTTATTTTTCTTGATGTACTTTTTTGTGTCAGCATGCACGGCAGCTACCATCGCCTCTGGAGAACTGTTTTCGGTAACAGCATCGGCTAGAAAAATGCCGTGATGATACACTTCTGTATCGGTTTCAATATCGTACAATTCCATGTTAGCACTAGCGTCTAAAAATGCCTGAGGACCTTTATCGGCTCCTTTTTGCCAGGTACTAGTTCCATCATAAGGAACTGGAATTAAAACAATAGATGCACTATCTAATCCGGCATTTTCATCTGGGATTCCTGCATAATTTGAATTGCTCATGTGGTGAAGTTAAGAGGTTGTTTTAAAAGTTGCGTTTTTTTAGTATTTATTTCAACAATTATACATAAAATACTTTGAAGAGGTGGTGACTAGACCGAGTTGCTGTCTTCCTGCCGTATGTTTTAATTGACTTTTCCATCCCTTCCATAGTTTTGATTTCTATTGCGTTTTTAATAGCCTAAAATACCTAGCATTTGCTCTGAAGTTTGTTGTTCCTTAAAAACCCGAGTTTGAATCTCTCCATCTGTATCTCGCTGTATTAAAATATGCTTAGGTGCCGGAATCAGGCAGTGTTGTATGCCTCCAAAACCACCTATGCTTTCTTGATAAGCTCCTGTATTAAAAAAGCCTATGTATAAAGGGTTTTCTTTATGGTATTTAGGCAAGTAAATGGCGTTTACATTTTGCTCGCTATTGTAGTAATCATCACTATCACATGTTAACCCCCCTAGTAAAACACGCTCGTATTCCTCATTCCAACGGTTGAGTGCAAGCATAATAAAACGCTTATTAATTGCCCAAGAGTCTGGTAAGGTTGTAATAAAAGAGCTATTGATCATGTTCCACTTCTCCCGATCATTTTGTTGTTTTTGATACAATACTTTATAAATCGCTCCACCGCTTTCCCCAACCGTAAAGGATCCAAATTCTGTAAAAATATGCGGTACATTCACTCCTGCTTCATCGCAAACTTGTTTGATCTGACCAACAATTTCATCGATGATGTACTCGTAGTCAAAATCAAAAACTAAGGAGTTTTTAATAGGAAAACCTCCACCTATATTTAAACTGTCCAGAGAAGGACATATTTTTTTAAGACTGATGTACACCTTCAGGCATTTATGCAATTCGTTCCAGTAATACGCATTATCCCTGATTCCTGTATTGATGAAAAAGTGCAGCATTTTCAGCCGTACTTGATCATTGGATTCTATTTGGGTTTTATAAAAACTAAGAATATTCTTATAGCCTATTCCTAGCCTGCTGGTGTAAAATTCAAATTTAGGTTCTTCTTCACTCGCGATGCGTATCCCACAATGGAATTTTTTCTTGGTAGCATCAGTCAACAGCGTTAATTCTTCATAGTTGTCTATGATAGGAATACAATTTTGACCAGAGTCAATTAAGTTTGCGATGTTTTCTATGTATTGGTCTCGTTTAAAACCATTACAAATAACAAAGGTATTTTTATGGATTTTACCTTCTTCTCTTAACTTGTTAACGATATTGATATCAAAAGCACTAGAAGTTTCAATATGAATGTCATTGGATAAAGCCTCATCCAGTACATGTTTAAAATGCGAGCTTTTGGTGCAATAACAGTAATGGTATTTTGCCTGGTAGTCCGCTTTCGCGAAAGCTGAATTGAACCAGCCCTTTGCTCGATTTATATTATCTGAAATTTTTGGTAAATAAGTGAATTTTAAGGGTGACCCGTATTGCTCAACAAGAGCCATAAGGTCAATACCGTGAAACTGCAGTTGCCCATCTTGTAGTTCAAACTCTTCCGTCGGGAAGTAATAAGTCTGATCGATGAGATCTATGTATTTTGTATTCAAATTACAAATTAATTTATATGCTAAGGCAGCGGTGCCTACCCACAAAATTGCTTAAATGTAAATCAGTATTTGTTAACGAGATGTTAATTTTTTTATCGAATCATTTTCAAATTAATCACCTCTTGATCGGTCAATCTGCGATAATGACCACGTGGTAAATCTTTTTTAGTAAGCCCGCCTAATACCACTCTATCAAGAACTTTTATTTCATATCCTACAGATTCAAATACACGTTGCACGATGTTGTCCTTCCCGCTGTGAATTTCAATTCCAACCTCATTATTTTTACCATTCTCTACGTAGTTGATTTCTTTAATCTCCACTTCTTCACGGTCAAGGAGAATACCATTACGCAATTTCATTAAATCTTCGTGTTTAAAACTGCGATCTAAAGCAACTTGGTAGATTTTGCGTAACTTTTGTTTAGGGTTGTTCAGTTTGTTAGCAAGTTCTAGATCACTAGTGAACAACATTACCCCTAAGGAAGTTCTTCCAAGGCGCCCTACAAAATGTAGGCTATTGGGACTAGCGTTTTCCATGAGGTCCAGGACGGTTCTTGTAGAGCCTTCTCCTTTACGCGGAGAATTAAATCCTTTAGGCTTATTGAGAATAAAATATTCTTTTTTTGTAGCCTGTATAGGCCGGTCATCAAAACGCACTTCATCTCCAGGCATCACTTGGTAGCCCATTTCGATAACAGGTTTTCCATTGACACTTACACTACCTGCTTTGATGTAAATATCGGCATCACGACGGCTGCAAAGACCGGAGTTGGCAATGTATTTGTTAAGCCTAGTACCAGCTTTGTCTGTCTTTCTTTTGGTAAAACTTTCTGACTTTTTACGGTCGATGTATTCTTTTTTGGTAACAGGATTACCTGAACGAGAAGTTCCAACTACTTGATTTTTACCTCCACGAGTAGTAGGACGGTCATTAGAATCTTTGCTGCGAGAAGAAGCCCCCCCTTTGTTGTCAAATGATTGATCATTACGCCTGTCATTGTTTTTTGAAGCACCAGCGCTTTTGCCATCACGGCGGCCGCTACCTTTACCTTTTGATCCTTCGTTACCTTTACTCATCCTGTGAATTTTTTTGCAAAGATAGCCTTTTAGTTATTTGAAAATCAAGTTGTTTTTTAATTTAAAATCTACTTGATTAGTACTTATAAAGCCATTTGTCATGTGTTTTTTTTTACTAAAATTAAAAGTACAACCAGTAATTTCATACATGGCATTACTCAAGTGCTTCTTACTCGAGGTCAATAAAAGGCAACTATCAAAAGCATCTGGACCTAACCAAAAGAAGGCCTTGGGTGTTTTAAGAAGATCTCTGACCTATATTCCAGTTCTTATAGCCTCTACTGGATCAAGTCGTGCAGCTATAATAGCCGGAATTATGCCTGCCAAAAGGCCGATTATTGCACTCACACTAGTTCCTAGAATCACGTTGGAAGAAGATAGAATAAAAGTAAAATCTTCTACGAAGGTATTTGCAATTAACGCGGCAATCCAGACAAAGAGCAGTCCAAATAGTCCTCCAAATAAAGCAAGGATGATGGATTCAAATAAAAATTGAGAAAGGATGAACCTTCTTTTTGCCCCTAAAGATTTTTGAATCCCGATCAAGTTCGTTCGCTCCTTGACACTTACAAACATGATGTTGGCAATCCCAAAACCACCTACCAACATTGAAAAACCAGAAATGATAACTCCAATAATGGTTAATACGGAAGTTATTTGATCAATTAAATCAGCAAGTCCTTTGATGGGGTTGATAAAAAAGTTGGATAGTTCATCTTGTCTTAAACCCCTGTAAACTCTCATTTTTTGTTCTAATACAGCGTTAAATTCTTCTGTGTCAACTCCTTTTTTAGGTTTTAAGATTATTGCGGGCAATCTAAATTTGTTGTTGTCCCCATAAATTTTTCTAACAAAACTAACAGGCACGTATGCACTACCATCTTTAGACGGTCCTATATTAAAACCCTGGCCTACTTTTTCTAGAACTCCAATAACGGTAAATTTATTTCCATAAAGCCTTAACCTTTTTCCTATAGGATCGGAAGTTCCAAAAAGACTTGTTGCCACCTCGCTACCTAATACGACCACCGGGCTGCCATTGTTAGATTCGGCGCCATTAAAAAAGCGACCTTCTTTTAATTTTAAATTATCAATGTCGTAATAACTGTCTGTCCCCGGTACAATACTCACTCCTGTGGCTGTTTTATCCTCAAATTTTATGTTTTCTGGACCAGAAAAAACAGTGTAGGTCATGACATCGATGTCTCCCATACTGCGCTCCAGCATCTGGAACTCGTCATAGGTAACTTTTGGAAAACTCTCGTATTGGTATGGTTCTAACTCGGTAGGGCCAAAAGACTGACTGGTTAAATAAATAGTAGAAATATCTAAAGAACTCAGACCCTCACTTATCTCGTTTTCTAAAGAATCAATGGCCGCTAGAACACCTATGATAGAAAAAATACCTATAGTAACCCCTAAAAGGGACAGAAAAGTACGCAGCAAATTGGTGCGTAACGCATTAATGGCAAAAAAGAAACTTTCCTTTAAAACTCTAAGATAAATGAGCATGTACTGGGTTTAGATTTTCGGCTTATTAAAAATACGCTTTTTCATTGGACACCTAAGAAGCTTATTTGTTACAGATAAGAAAGTTTTTATTCCCTTTGGTCAAGGAACCAAATTTTTAAAAAAAAAGTCTTTTTTCTCTTAACAACGGAAAGCAGCACCTCAAAGATTTTCTAAAAACATTTCCTATCTTATCTTTGACCTTTAAATACGGTTGACCATTGGAAGAGAATTTTAAGCTTATAAGTCAGGTAGAATTAAAGGAATCGCTAGCTACAACATGGCAAGCGCCTTCTAATATTGCTTTGGTAAAATATTGGGGAAAGTACGGGATGCAACTACCAGCAAATCCTTCTATTAGTTTTACCCTCAACGCTTGTCGCACCATTACTAGTGTAAAAGCTACCAAAGGAGAGCCGGGCTTTAACATCAGTTATGACGGGATGCCAAAGCCTGATTTTGCATCAAAAATCAAGGCCTACTTGGAGCGTGTTGTTGATTATTGTCCATGGGTACGCAATTATTATTTTGATATCGATACCCACAATACGTTTCCGCATAGTTCTGGGATAGCTAGTAGTGCGAGTAGTATGGCCGCTTTAAGTGCCTGCATTATGGACTTTGAAAGCGAGCTTACGGGCACTGCGCTGGATTATCATAAAATGTCGTTTTTATCTCGTTTAGGTTCTGGAAGCGCTTGCCGCAGTATTCAAGGAGCAGCTGTTTTATGGGGTGCACATAAAGATACCGCAAACAGTTCTAATTTTTATGGAGTAGATCAAACCCAGTTGTTGCATCCTGTCTTTCAGGACTTTCAGGACACCATTTTGCTGGTGGATAAAGGCGAGAAAGTAGTCAGCTCTAGCGTTGGTCACGACTTGATGAATGATCACGCTTTCGCGAAAGCGAGGTTTGAACAAGCTCAAAAGAATTTAACTACTATAAAGAAGGCATTACAAGAAGGGGATTTAGATACTTTTATCAAGATTACGGAAAGTGAGGCATTGACCCTACACGCCATGATGATGACTTCACACCCTTATTTTATATTGATGAAGCCGCACACCTTGTCGATTATTGATGAAATTTGGGCTTTTAGAAAAGAAACAAAAATTCCTGTTTGTTTTACACTGGATGCCGGCGCAAATGTGCATATGTTATTTCCTAGTGCATATAAAATGGAGCTCGATGAGCTGATGAACAACAAATTAGCGTCCTATTGTCAAAACTCTCACTATATTTGTGATGAAATTGGTACAGGAGCAAAAAAATGCTAACTTAGTCATATGAAAGGACCATTATTTTATTCCAAAATTCTACTCTTTGGCGAGTACGGTATTATTAAAGATTCCAAAGGCCTTTCCATTCCTTATAATTTTTATAAAGGAGCCTTGAAGATTAGTGAAGAATTAACTGATGCTTCAGCACAGTCGAATAAGAATTTAGACCGCCTAGCCACTCATATACAATATCTTCAGGATACTGATAAGGATTTCCCTCAGTTTGATATTCTAAGTCTTAAAAGTGATGTGAATGCCGGGATGTATTTTGACTCCAGCATTCCTCAAGGTTATGGAGTAGGAAGCAGTGGCGCTTTAGTTGCCGCGATTTATGACAAATATGCCATTGATAAAATTACGGTTTTAGAGAACCTAACTAGAGAAAAATTACTGATTTTAAAAGATGTTTTTGGAAAAATAGAGAGTTTCTTTCATGGAAAAAGCTCAGGTTTAGATCCACTAAACTCTTATTTAAGTCTGCCTATACTGATCAATTCCCAACAAGACATAGAACCTGCTGGAATTCCATCCCAACTAGCGACAGGAAGAGGGGCTGTTTTTCTATTAGATTCGGGAATAGTTGGAGAAACGGCACCTATGGTGAATATTTTTATGGAAAATATGAAGCAAGAAGGGTTCCGTTCTATGTTAAAAGATAAGTTTGTTAAATATACAGATAGGTGTGTAGAAGACTTTTTGTCTGGTGATGTAAATAGACTTTTTGGGAACGTAAAGAACCTATCACATATCGTTCTAGATAATTTCAAACCTATGATTCCTGCTCAATTTCATGAATTGTGGAAGCAAGGGCTCGACTCAGGGGATTACTATTTAAAACTTTGCGGTTCTGGTGGTGGAGGCTATATCTTAGGCTTTACAGAAGATCTAGAAAAGGCCAAAAAAACTTTAGAAGATTACCAACTAGAAGTGGTGTATTCTTTTTAAAAAATAAAGATTCCTACAATAACGCCCAGCTGAAAAGTTGGGCGTTTTTTGTTATTGGATTTCCCTTACTGATTTATTCAAATAACTAGTAAATTCGCTGATGGAATCAGCCTTTTAATTGAGGGTTGATTCCTTTTATATGCTCTTCTAGATAACGGTGGAGGCGTTCTTCACTGATTTGATCCATTCCCATAATAGCTTCTGCCCTTAAGAATGAAACCAGATCGATGTTTTTTAAATAATCCTGATAACGCTTTCGCGAAAGCGGGGCATAGCTATAATGCCATGGCTCATATTTAAAACCAGTGCGCCGATCGTTATCGGTATAGACCAGTTCAAAGCCGTAATTGGAAGCCTGTTGTTCCATCCATTCTTTGAGTTTACAAAAAGGACCAGTACCATGAAAATTTGAAGGGACTAATACATCACCGCTGTAGCTTGCATGTGCATCAATTATGTCGATATCCGTTCCCCAATGATGTCTAGAGGTGCCAGGGATGGTGCTGTATTCTACGATTTTATCAAAAATCGCTTCTGGTTCAAGTCCTTGCAGTTCGTATTTTTTATACTTGCTATTCCATAGTTGTTTTTGTCGAGTAAAACTCCGGTAACCAGATACCACCTTGAGTTGAATGCCTTCTTTTGCCGCCGCAGTTTTCATTAGATCCAACGCCGCTTGAGCTTCTTTCTCTAATAGACGACTAGGGTTAGGGCTTTGTCCAGTGAGTTCTTTAGGATCTTTTTGTGAAGCTGCAATTATTGTTACAATCAGCACCAGCCCGATGAATCGCATCATAATACTTTTATCATTTTAAAGTGATCTCCTACGTTAGGAATGACAAATACGCCGCTAGCAATTTTATAGCCCATTTTTTCATAAAAAGGCACTGCCACAATACGAGCATGGAACCAAATCGCTCGAATATTTTTTTCTTTGAGTAATTGTTCTGCTTTTTTGAGTAATTTCTTCCCCACTCCCTTTTCTTGCATGCTTTCTAAAACCGCCATACCTCTTAGCTGGTAGCATTGGTGTAGTTGAAACGCTGCAATTTTTTCAAGGTGCACATCTTTATTCATTAAACAAGTGATCACACCTATTATTTTATCCTTCTCAAAAGCGCCTAGATGAAATGTGGTCCCCAATTCATCTCCAGAGAAATGGCAGTCCTCTAATGGTCTTCCATTTCTAAGAACTGGATGCCTTACAGGAAAAGTTTCTCTTGCGGTGACTGTTTGTATGTCAATCATTTTTACTTAATTTGAATTATTGAGGTAGGTTTTTCTACTGATTTCATAGCGTCTGGCCGCTTTTCTACCCTCCCATAAAAATCGATATTCTAAATGCATTCCTAGCTTTTCTGCTACTGCTTGCGAGCCATAATTGAGTTCATGAACATGAGCTACTATTTTATCCAATCCGTGGTCCTGAAAGCCATGCCTTAACACTTCAACCCCAGCCTCTGTTGCATAGCCTTTGTTCCAATATTTTTTTAGGAAGCGGTACCCTATGTCCACAAAAGCTTCTTCTTGATGTTTCTTTAATCCGGACCAACCTAAAAAGGCCTCATCCTCTTTTCTGATTACGGCCTTTCTTCCCATACCGTATAATACACAAGGTCCCTGCGTATTTGTAACATAATCAACTGCAAATTTTCTTGCGGCCTCTAGGTTTTTAAACGCATGGTCTCCCGTGTATCGCATCACTTCTTCGTCGCTATTGAGGTCAAAAAGAAAAGGAGCGTCTTCCTCTTGAAAAGGCCTTAGATACAAACGTTTTGTTTCTAATATCATGCGCTAAACCTATTCCAATAGTCATTTTTGTCAAAAAGAACTTCAGCAAACAGGTAAAGCGGATGTATTTTTCGGCCTTTTTCTTTTGCAAAATGGCAACTTTCTCTTACTAGTGCCGTTTTTAAGCCTTTTCCTTCCTGCTTAGGGTCTGCTTCAGTATAATTTATAGTCATGGCATTGACCTTTAAAAAGAAAGTCAAGGCTGCTGAGATTTTGTTTTCTTTTAGGTAGAAAATACCTTTAGAGTCGTTTTCGTTATGTGGAATAGGTGCCATAATATTCGGGTTTCTAATAAATGATGCAGTATCAATCAAGCCTAAAGATAATGGGTTAATCTTAAATTGCTCTAAAAAGGTTTTAGTGTGCTTTAAAAAGTGTACTAAAATCATACCCGGGGTTCACTTCTATGGCATCCTTGTCTTTTGTAAAAACTCTTGCAGTTGTTGTCCCGCATAAAATCTCTTCGTTGCCTTGTACCCTGATATAACTCCCTTCACGCAGTCCAACTACGGCCAGATCATTATAGCAGTGAAATTCTTTGATACGTTGCTCTCTAGTTTCTCCCATATGGGTGGAGTTAGGGTCTGGGTCAAGGTAATGGGCATTGATGTTATAAGCTACGGCTCCTGTGGTTTTAAAGCTTGACGGTATGACTATCGGCATGTCATTGGTGTTTCTCATATTGAGACCGCAAATATTACTTCCTGCACTAGTTCCTATATAACAGGTTCCTGCATATATTTTTTTGCGCAGCAAGGACATGAGATCCAAGTCGTGAAGCATTTTTACTAATACAAATGTGTTGCCGCCTCCAGTGAAAATAGCTTCAGCATTTTCTATGGCCTTCTGCGGATTTTCAAATTCGTGTATTCCTTTTACTGTAATAGGGGTTTTTTGAAAAGCAGTACTAACTTTTTCGGTATATTCCATATGAGAAATGCCGCCTGGACGCGCATACGGTAGGAATAGAAGTTGTTGTATATGATTTTTATGAAAAGCTTCTAATAGAGTCGGGAGTAAATAGGAAAGGTATTCGGTGCCATGAATAGTAGAGGTGCTGGCAATGATCATGTTTCTCATGATTTGATTTTACTTGGTTAAACATCGTTAAACTCCAACAATGATAGGATTATTTGAACGTTATTTGTGTAGATTAAAGTTGTTTTGACATTATTTTAAGTCAACGGATACCTCCATATTATGAAAAAGATGTTACTGTTTCTATTGTTAGTCGGTGGATTGGTTAGTGCTCAAAAAGAACGCATACAGATACAAGGTGTTATAAATAGTACCACCAATGAGCCGTTGGAAGGGGTTACTGTTTTTAATTTAAGTTCACTTGAAGGTACTGTGACAAATGAAGAAGGAGGTTTTTTTATTCATGCTCGAGAGAAGGATCAACTTTCTTTTAAAGCGGTACAATTAGAATCCTTTTCTTTAACAATTACTAAGAACGTAATAGAGGATAGAAAAATTATTATTTCTCTCAGTGAAGGTGTGAACCAGCTCGATGAAGTAGTTTTAGTCGATGGTTTGATGCGTATTAAGGTTAAAAAAACGACCTATGTAGACCCTAAAATTGATGAGGTAAGCGAGTTTAACGTGAAAACAAGAGCTGTAGACCGCATGGAAAACACTATGTCTGACCGCATCAAACAACCAGAAGAATATGCCGTAAGGAATGAAGCTTTTAATCAAAGCCAGCCACGATTTAATATGAGTAATATATTTGGAGCACTTGCTTCTCTGGCGCTTTTGGGTACCCTTGAAGGACTCGATGTGAACACTGGTTCTCCGCCTAAGGTAGATAAGGAAAAGTTTGACGTTTATATGTTAAAGAACAAGTACCGTACAGAATACTTGCTAGAGTATTTAAAAATACCTGAAGAACACCTTTTTGAGTTTATGTATTTTTCAAAAGATAACGGACTCAATGCCTCCATGTTTGAACCAGAAAGAGAGCTCGATTTGCTTCAATTCCTTTCAAATCAAGTAACTTTGTTCAAATCAAAGAAAAATTATTACAAAGAAACAGAAGGCCTCTTGCCTTCTCAAAAAGAAAAAAGCAATGAAAAATAGTTTACTAAAAAACACATTTTATAGTTTGATCACTCTATTTTTATTGAGTGCCACATCTTGTGAGGGAGATGATGACCTGCCTTCGGGTCCGACAATAGTAGTGAACACCTTTTTTTATGGGCCAGAGCCTGTAAACTCGTTTGAGTCTACTGCTGCTTATTATAATGATGTTGTACAAGTGCGATCCGAGGTCTATAGAACAACTGCTTTTGTTACAGATGAAAACCTTACCTTAGATGTTAATAGTGAATTTCAAGGATTAGGTGTGCTGTTGGATGTAGTGCTCTATGGAAATCAGGAGACTGCCTTACAAACGGGCACGTATACCATAAACGCCGATCAAAATTCAGGGAATGCTTATGTTGCTTATGACATAGATTATGACTCTAACAATTCATTAAATCGCCCATTACCATTAGTTTCTGGTTACGTTAGTGTTACTCCTTATCAAACGGGATATGCTATAGAAATAGACGGTGAAGACTTAAATGGAGATCGTTTTCACGGTATTTATTTAGGGGACCTTATACTATTATAAAAATCTATATGTTACGGTGCGGTGTTTTTTTAAAAAAAACTCCAAGCGGAACATGGATTTAAAAACAAAAAAATGATTATTAACATGAAAAGCTTTCCTTTATTAGTTTTGGTGGGTTTCCTGCTGGTTTCTTTTGCCAAAAAGGATCATGCTCTAGCTTCTGGACAAGTGGATACCGGTGTGGAGCAGTTAGTTTTTTCATTAGGTCAACTTCAAATCTCTTGTAATAGGGAGGATAACACGCTTCATAAATACTACATATCGGTATCTAACGCTACTTATAGTAAAAATGCCAAAAGCGTACAGATGGTTACTCGATTTTTTATAGATGATATGGAGGAGGTGCTCAATTCTCGAATGGAAAACCCTATCGCATTAGGAGATAAGTCCAGCATAGAGCAGGTGTACCCACTTTTAAAAAGTTATATCACCCAAAAATTAGAAGTGCAAATCGATGGCGTAAACGCTATTCCTAGTTTTATAGGTGCCGAGTATGAGTCAGATCAAATAGTGCTTTATATTGAACTGCCTTCTCCAAAGATGCCTGAGGTGATAACGATGCGATTCAATGCATTTATAGAGCTGTTTGAAGAACAGAAAAACTTGGTTCATATGAAAATCGGCGGTGAACGTCGCAGCCTGCTTATGGACAAAAACAAATTAACCGATACTGTAAAGTTTTAGTTAAAAGCTGTATAACTTATTCATTATTGTTAATTTAGCAACGATTAATTTAAAATAAATACATGAAAGCTATTAAACTATTGTTTATCAGTATGATGCTGGTTTCTTATGGTTCTTTTGCACAAGAAGAAGTTCAGAAAGAAGAGGCTAAGGCTCAAGAACATACTAACATCAATAAATTCCGTCAGTTGTATCAGGAATTTTCTACACCTAATCAATACCGCAGCGCCAGTGGTGCCCCGGGTCCTAAGTATTACCAGCAACGCGCTGACTATGAGATGGACATCAGATTGGATGATGAAAATCATCATATTTATGGTTATGAAACGATTACTTACACCAATAATTCTCCAGACATTTTGGACTATTTATGGGTACAGCTAGATCAAAATATGCGTGCTAAAGACTCTAAAACTCCTCTTATTGAGGGTGGAGGCGTACAGCCTTTTATGCAGCCTTCAGGTTTTGCAAGTGCCTATTTGCAAGAACCTTTTGACGGGGGTTTCAATATCAAAAAAGTGCTAGATAAAAATGGCAACCCTTTAAAATACATGATCAATCAAACGATGATGCGTGTAGAGATGCCAGAGCAACTGAAGCCAGGAAAGAATTTTGAATTTGATATTGAGTGGGATTACACTATTAACAACCACGTAGAAGGCCGTGGGCGTAGTGGTTACGAGCAGTTTCCTGATGGGCACAGAGCTTATGTTATTGCGCAATTCTATCCTAGAATGGCGGTTTATAATGACGTAGAAGGATGGCAAAACAGTCAATTTTGGGGTCGCGATGAATTTGCATTGCCGTTTGGTACTTTTGAAGTAAACATCACCGTACCAGAAGATCACTGGTTGGATGGTACTGGAAAATTGACCAATCGAAAGGAGGTATATTCTAGTACAGAATTAGCACGTTATGAGCAAGCACAAAAATCTTTTGAAAATCCAGTGGTGATTAGGACTCAGCAAGAGGCTGAAAAACTTGCAATGATGCCTGGTGCCAAAGCTATGAAGACTTGGAAATTAAAAGCAGATTACGTTCGTGACTTTGGATGGACATCATCTCGACGTTATGTAGCAGATGCTATGGCAGTAAAGGTAGGAGGAAAGGATATCATGGCAGTGTCTATTTATCCCCCAGAAGGTAATCCATTATGGGAACAGTGGTCTACAAAGGCGGTAGCACAGACCTTAAAGTCTTATTCCAGAATGACATTTGATTATCCTTATCACAAAGCAATATCTGTTCACGCAAAGAATCAAGGGATGGAATATCCTATGATTTGCTGGAATTATGGACGTCCTGATGAGAATGGGGATTATTCAGATCGAGTAAAGTTTGGGATGATTTCTGTAATTATTCATGAAGTAGGTCATAATTACTTTCCTATGATCGTAAATTCTGATGAACGCCAGTGGACCTGGATGGACGAAGGTTTGAATACTTTTGTTCAGTATGTCGCAGAGCAAGATATGGGAGAAAATTATCCAGCTGCAATAGAAGGATTAGACGCATACCCATCAAGACGTGGGCCTGCAGCTAATATTGTTCCCTATATGGCCGGAGACCAAAGGTATATTGCTCCTATTATGAGTAAAGGTCTGAATACCTACCAGTTCGGTTCTAATGCTTATGGTAAGCCAGGTACGGCTCTTAATATCCTAAGAGAGACGGTAATGGGTCGAGAATTATTTGATTATGCATTCCGAACCTATTCTCAAAGATGGATGTTTAAACATCCAACACCTGAAGATTTCTTCCGTACCATGGAAGACGCAAGTGCTATAGATTTGGATTGGTTTTGGAGAGGATGGTTTTACACTACTCAGTTTAATGATATGGGTATTAAATCTGTAGATAAATACTTTGTCTCTAGCGAAAAAAATCAAGCTATGAAAGATATGATGAAGGAAAGAAATATAGACGAAAGTAGAGTGCCTGCTTTAGTTTATATGGTGAAGGAAGGAAGTGAAGATTATAATGAAGATCTTAAAGGTAAAGAACCTGCTGAAGTAGTAGGAGAGTTAAAAACCTTTATGATGGATAACTTTACAGCAGCAGAAAGAGCCGCTATGAAATCTCCTAAATACTTCTATGAAATAACAGTAGAGAAGCCAGGTGGACTTGTAATGCCTATCATTATTGAGTATACTTTTGCAGATGGTACTACAGAAACCGTTACACACCCTGCAGAAATCTGGAGATTAAACGATAAAGAAGTGGGCTTAAGCAAAGCAAGTACTAAGGAGATTACTAAAATAGTAATTGACCCTAAATTAGAAACTGCAGATGTTGATACTTCTAACAACACTTGGCCAACTGCTGCTGAGGTAAGCAAGTTTGAGCAAATGAAAAAGTAAGAATCACCTTTTCGAGATAACTTTAAAACCAGATTCGCAAAGAATCTGGTTTTTTTTGTTACCTATTCAATTGGAATGGAATATTTTAAGATTTAATTGGCGTTGTTAATAAATACCTTTGTAACATGAAATACCTTTACTATTTGTGTGTTTTTTCTATTCTTTTCACTTCCTGTGATGACCCTTCTCTGGATCAACAAAACAATGGAACTGATGGAGAGGTGGTACCTATACGAGATCTAGTTAGGTTGAGTAGTATTCAAGTAGCCCAAAATGTAATGGCTAACATTACAGAAAATGTAAGTATGGTCTATAATGAAGAGGAACTGATCAGTCAAGTATCCTTTATTGGGACAACAAATGTGGTTTATGATTTTGAGTATACAGCCAATAATAGATTGATAACAGCCACTAAAGTAGCCGGAAGCCCCATTGTATATAATTTTACCTATACCTCCGACTCTGTGTTCCTTGATTACACAGATTCAAATGGGGAGCAGGTGCAGAAACAGCTGTATATCGACCTACAAAATAGGATAAATAGAATAGTGACTAGGATTACTAATGGATCAGGCATTACCACGCAAACAGAAGATTTGCGTTATCAATACACCACAAACTTTAATGTGAGTCGCATTGATCGGATAGATATTAATGGCTCAACGTTGATGGGTTACAGTGAGTTTACTTATGAGTTGAATAACAACCCATTTAGGGATATGAATGATGTTTTACGTCTTATTATATTTCCTGAATTTATTCCCTACACTAGATATTTACCCAGCAGTAGAATAGATTATACCTCAGTATCTGGAAACTTTATCGCAGATCGTTCATTTTTGTATAGGTATTCATTGCAAGAGGATCTGTTTCCTAATGCGCGTGAAATAACAAAAACGGAATCTGGGTTTACTGCCACCACATTTGAATTTTTTAATTATCTGTAGGTTCAAACTCTATTAAAAAATTGTCCTATCGTATATTTGCACCATGAAAATGATCCCTTTATTTATCAGTACTCCAGAGCTTATGATAGTAGGCTTGGTGGTGATATTAGTCTTTGGCTCAGATAAGTTGCCGGAAATTGCGCGAGGTATAGGTAAAGCAATGAAAACCGTTCGAAATGCA
Source organism: Nonlabens sp. (assembly GCF_018401815.1). Taxonomy (GTDB): domain Bacteria; phylum Bacteroidota; class Bacteroidia; order Flavobacteriales; family Flavobacteriaceae; genus Nonlabens. The sequence continues at coordinate 470,853 of NZ_JAGYKG010000001.1, read as the reverse complement.
ACCGATGACATCAAAAACGAAATTACAAAAAGTGCCGACGAGCATGGATTTAATGTAGATGTCAAAGAAATTACCAAACAAATAGAAGAAGTGAAAGATCAGATAGAAGATTCTGGGTCGATTAAACGGAAGTTCTAAGTGTTTCAAGCTCTTAATGAAATTGATCAAGATCTTTTCAAATGCTTTCACGGCTGGATCAAAGGAAAACTGTCACTATTTTGGCCTTTTGTTACGCGTATAAAAAACTGTCGATCGTTATAGGTGCTTTGATACCTTCTTTTAAAAAAGTGCCTAAGCCAGTAATTTTTTATGCTTTCTAGAATAGGTATAGTGCCTCATTATCCGGGAGCTATTTTTGCAGTTAGGCAAGCAGGTCTTGTATCGAGTAAGGATGTTTTATGCTGTTTTCTATAACATAAAAAAGACTACAACACTCTGCTTAAGCTCAGTCCATCACGAACAGACAATAATACGGTTTGCAATCGGGGGTCTTCTTTTAATAGCTTATTGTATTCCAGTAGTACAGGTGTTGATTTGTCCTTTTCATTCAGATCTTCCACCACTTTACCGTGCCATAGCACATTGTCAGAAATGATTAAACTTCCAGAGTGTACTTTGTCCATAATAAGATGAAAATAGTTTACGTAATTGGGTTTATCAGCATCTATAAAAATAAGATCAAAAGTTCCTTCTAACCCTGGAAGCAGTTGTATCGCATCACCTATTTTTTGGGTAATAGAGATGTTATTGTTTCCGCTTTCGCGAAAGCGTGTAAAATAGTTGGCTGCAAAATCTTCCAATTCTTCATTGATATCAATAGTGATCAGTTCACTATTTGCCGGCATCCCTTCTGCAATGCATAGTGCCGAATAACCCGTAAAAGTTCCTATTTCTAGAACCCTAAGAGGCGCTTTTAAATGGGAGATCATGCTCAAAACCCTACCTTGATATGGTCCAGACAACATGATAGGCTGCAATACTTTTTGATGGGTTTCTCTGGCAAGGTCTTGAAGGATTTGTGGTTCGTCTTCAGAATGAGCGACAATGTAATCATCAAGATGTTGAGGAAGGAAAAACATAGATCTGTATTAGAACTACAATAGTACGAACTCTGCACTAATTTTATTTAATGCAACTACTTCTATTTGGATTTGTGCACTTTTTGCAAGCTCAAATGCGGCAAAAGTATGGTGAGTATGTGATAGTACCATAGGGATAGGGATATGGATTTACTTATAAGACGTGAATAGGGTTCATAAAATCTTCATAATGTCGCTACGTGTTTCAAGGTATGTCTATCAGGCAATTATTGATGATCAATGATCATAACTCATTCTATGGGCATCGAGTTTAATAAAGAGAAATAATAAAATAGTAAATCCCATAAGACCACTACCACCATAACTCATAAAAGGCAAAGGTATTCCCACTGTAGGCAGAAGCCCTATGACCATTCCAATATTTACAAAGAAGTGAAGAAAAAATATTCCAGCAACTCCATATCCATAGACTCTCGCAAATTGATTGCGTTGTCTTTCGGCCATAATGATGAGTCTATAGAGGAGCAGCATGAAAAGTATGATGGTAGTGCTGGTCCCAACAAGTCCAGAAACTTCTCCTATTGCACTAAAAATAAAATCTGTATGCTGTTCTGGCACATAGCCTCCTCTGGTTTGAGTAGCTTCTTGAAGGGGTTTTCCGGTCCAACCCCCATTTCCAATAGCAATCATGCTTTGATTGATGTTGTAGCCTATACCTGCATCGTCTTGCACTTTTCCTAACACAATATTAATGCGGTTTCTGTGTCTGTCTTCTAAAAGATTATTAAATATATAGCTGGTAGAAAAGGTATAAGCAATGCAAGTTAGTGCTGCTATTACAAAAAGATAAACTCGAGGCTTGGCCAAGTGTTTTTTGTGTTTTCGCTTTCGCGAAAGCAAATAGATACCAGTAATACTGACCAGAATAGCCAGTATGATCCACCCAATGTTAATGACTAAGGCGCTAAAGAATAACACCAAGGCTATAAGCCCTAAAGTTAAATACCAAAGTGATAAGCCTTCTCTTTGTAAGGCAAAGAAAAAAGCGGTGTAAATCAAAGCGCTTCCAGGGTCTGGTTGAAGCGTGATAAGAAGTGCAGGTAAGGCGATGATTCCTGAAATAATCATAAAATCCCTAACATTTTTTAAGGAGACATTGAGTTGGCTTAAAAATTTTGCCACAGCAAGTGCGGTGGCAAATTTTGCAAATTCACTTGGCTGAAAGGTAAAGGGTCCTAAAGGATACCAAGATGTGGCGCCATTTACTTCTTTACCAAAAACGAATAGTCCAGCTAGCGAGAGTATTGAAATCACATAAATAAGACCAGCAAATCGCTCGTAAAATTTAACTTCTATAGCAAGTATGACAATGATGAGTATGGCGCAAACTCCAATGAAAAGGAGTTGTTTCCCATAAACCTCATTGATATCAGTTATGGAAGTATATTCTATAACAGGTGCAGCACTATAAACACTTATTAATCCTATGAAAACTAGTGCCGTATAGATAAGTATTGAGGCAAGGTCATATTTGGGTTTATCTCCTATTCCCATATTAATATAGAGTATTAGGCTGCAGGCTATCGACCAGTTTTCTCAGTTTTTTTTCCTTTTCTAAGGTTATTAAACCTTGATCTATAGCTTCATTCACCTTAAAAGGAGCTTTGCTTAATTTTTTCACGTATTCATATTCTAAACTATGTGTAAGCAAATAATTTTCAAGGTCTGTTCTTGTAATCGCACCTTTTAAATGTTTTTCAATTAACAAGCTTGCAATTTTTGCGGCATACCTGGACCCCCAATAGCCGTTTTCAATAAATACCGCTACTGCTATTTTAGGATCATCTTTTGGTGCAAAGGCAATAAAAACGGAGTGATCGGTGAGTTGCTTACGTTCTCCATTTACTTTTGTGAAATTTTCTACCGTCCCCGTTTTACCACAGATTTCAATTCCCGGAATTTGAACGTATTTTGCTGTTCCAGAACGATATACTTCATTCATACCCTCTACAACAGGTTTAAAATGTTTAGCCTCTATAGTGGTGTAATTTTTTTCGGTATACTTGAGAATATCAATGGGGGTGCCATTTATTTCTTTAATAATGTGGGGCCGGTAAAAATAGCCTCTGTTAGCTATAGCGGCCGTCATGTTAGCCAGCTGTATGGGTGTTACGGCAACTTCTCCCTGACCTATAGCATTGGAAATAGTTGCAGGAGCGTACCATTTATATCGGTAACGAGAGGTGTAATAATCTCCATCAGGGATCCTTCCAGGTTGTCCTACAGGCAAGTCGTAACCCAAAAAATCACCTAATCCAAAACTAGTTACATGATCATGCCAGATATCCATCCCTTTTGCGGGATCCTTTTCATTCTCAATGATTCTTCGGTACACTTGAGCAAAGTAAGCGTTGCAGCTTTCTGCAATACCTCTATTCATCGCTAGCGGACTTGCATGTGAGTGACAGCCAAGAGGTTTTTTACCCCCATAGTTATAGCCATTATTACAACTAAAATGCTCTTGTGGGGTAACAACCCCTTCCTGAAGGGCTACTAATGCATTGATCACTTTAAAAGGAGATCCTGGGGCATACTGTCCTTGTAAAACTCTATTGACATCTGGAAGTCTTACGGTATCTCGTAAAATAGCATTGATGTTTTTGGAGCGATCTCTCCCCATCAATAAACTTGGGTCATAATTGGGAGCGGTCACTAAAGTTAAGATTTCTCCTGTTTGGGGTTCAATGGCAACAACGCCACCTCGTTTGTTGATCATTAATTTTTCAGCATACTCTTGTAACTCCTTATCTAAAGTGATAGTAAGATCAGTCCCTGCAATAGGAGCCTTGTCGCTAGAGCCATTTTTATAAGATTCTATAGCGCGACCGTAATGATCTCTGGTGTATTTTTTATAGCCTTTAACCCCTCTTAGCTCTTCTTCATACTGAAGTTCAATACCGCTTTTTCCCGCTAAGTCGCCTTGAACATAGTAGTCGTCGTTTTTAATACTGTTTTGATTTACTTCTCTGATGTATCCTAAAACACTGGCGCTATGATCCACCATGTATTTACGTAAGGACCGTCTTTGAATATAAAACCCTGGAAATTTTCTAAGTTGTTCTTGTAAGGGTGCATATTCTATTTGAGTGAGCTGGGGTACCACCACACTGGCTTGTACAGCAGACCATGTTCTAGCGTCTTTTAGTTTTTTTTCTAGTCGTGATTCATGAATTTTTAACAACTCAGCGAGCTTATTGATATCGACATCTCCAGTCTCTCTAGGAATGACCATCACATCGTAAGCAACCTGATTGGCTACCATTAATTTGCCGTTACGGTCGTAAATAAAACCGCGTTCTGGATAATCGTAGATGGTTGTAATGGCATTATTTTCTGCTTCCATTTGCAATGTATCCGATAGGATCACCTGTAGATAAATCACCCTTCCTAGGAAGGTGATTCCAACTAAAGTGACAATGGATAAAAGCAGTAATTTTTTCATGCTTTAATTCGATGTTTAAAAAGGAGTAATAAAAAGCTGTTTAATAGCAGTGATGCTAGCCCTACGCTCAACGTCAGTTTTAAGGTATAAAGTATTTGTGAAGTGTTAAAAATAACCAAGCTAAAAAAGACCAAGTGATGAAGAGCAATACATAAAACCATTAGGACTGCAAGTTTGTCCATAGGGGTCTTTAGGATCTTCACGTTTTTCATTTTATAACTTTCTCCATAAACCAGACTCAACCACATAGGTCTCGTATAAGCTAGAGTCAAACAAGCGGCAGCGTGAGCACCACCCGTATCTTGAAAAGTATCTAGAATAATGCCTATAGTAAAAGCGAGTAGCATAAAACTCCATCTTTTGTTCTCGACTGGAAACAATATGATGAAAAGAATATAAATCATCGGATTTATATAGCCTAAAAAATTAATCCGATCCAACAAGAATAGTTGTAGAACAAGAAAGCCTATAAATCGAAGAACATTATTTAAAAGGGTTCTATTCATTGTTTCCAAGGGTGTCTATGACATGTAGTGCTGTTCTATCTCTATTTTTAATAACGTTTACATAGTCCAAATCGGTCATGTCATTAAATAACGTGACATCAATTTTATATCGAGAACCGTTTTCAATTAGTTGCGCGTTTTTAATTCTTCCTATTAAAATATCAGAGGGGAACATGGTGGATTGTTTTCCAGTAATTATAGTGTCTCCGTTAGAAATTTTGGCAAGTCTAGGTACATCTTCTAGGCTCATTATGTAAGGATCATTACCGTTCCATTTTAAAGAGCCAATGGTCGAAGTTCCCTTTATTTGAGCATTCAAAGATATTTGGGAATTTAATATGGAAATCACTCGAGAAAATTGGGTGCTACTTTTATCGACGATACCTACTATTCCTTTAGGAGATATCACCCCCATATCTGAGGTTATTCCTTGATCTGTTCCTATGTCTATAGTGATATAATTATCTGTTTTATAAAAGTCATTTTTGATCACTCTCGCTGGGAACATGCGGTAAGGAATGCTGTCTGAAAATACGAATGTAGCTTCTTTTCCTAAAAGGGTATCTCCTATTTCTAGAAGGCGCATTCTTAAACTTGCATTTTCTTTACTTAATTTATTGTTTTGATTTTTGAGATCGAAGTAATCATAGATTTTATTTCTAGTGTTTAATAATTTTCCGGTAACATATCCTGTGGAATGTATGGTGGTATTGCGATGGTATTCGTGAGTTTGTATAGTAAAAGTAAGTGCAGTAACCATTAAAAATAGGTACAACAACAAGTTTCTGTACTTGATCAGAAAATTGACTATTTGTTGCATGTGGTTATTTCAATAGTTTAAGAGTAAGGTTTTAGTACTTGTTAGCGAGTACACTTTTATATTTATCAAGATTTTTAAGAGTGATTCCCGTACCGCGCACAACTGCTCTTAAAGGATCTTCAGCAATATAAACAGGTAGGTCCGTTTTTTGTGACAGGCGTTTGTCTAGGCCACGAAGCATAGAGCCACCACCTGCCAGGTAGATTCCTGTATTATATATATCTGCAGCCAGTTCTGGCGGTGTTTGAGACAAGGTTTCCATAACGGCATCTTCTACACGTAGAATAGATTTGTCCAATGCTTTTGCGATTTCTCGGTAACCTATTTTTACTTCTTTAGGTTTTCCAGTTAAAAGGTCACGACCCTGCACACCCATTTCTTCTGGGGGTACTTCTAGGTCTTCTGTAGCCGAACCTATCTGAATCTTAATTCTCTCGGCAGTGCGCTCTCCTACATAAAGGTTGTGCTGCGTGCGCATGTAGTACACGATATCATTGGTAAATACATCACCTGCAATTTTAACTGATTTATCACAAACGATACCTCCTAAAGCAATAACCGCAATCTCAGTCGTTCCCCCACCTATATCCACAATCATATTTCCCTTAGGCTGCATAATATCCACACCTATTCCTATAGCAGCTGCCATAGGTTCATGAATGAGGTAAACCTCTTTACCGTTAACTCTTTCAGCACTGTCCTTTACCGCCCGCATTTCCACTTCCGTAATTCCAGAAGGAATACAAATCACCATACGTAAAGATGGGGTAAACCATTTTTTCTTCAAAGCGGGGATCTCTTTGATGAACATAGAAATCATTTTTTCACTGGCATCAAAATCTGCAATCACACCATCTTTTAACGGTCTGATAGTTTTAATATTTTCATGGGTTTTGCCTTGCATCATTGCGGCCTCTTTTCCGACAGCAATAATTTTACCGGTTGTTCTATCTCTCGCCACAATAGATGGGCTGTCTACAACGACTTTACCGTTATGAACAATGAGCGTGTTTGCTGTACCTAGGTCGATAGCAATGTCTTCTGTAAGAAAGTCGAAAAATCCCATAAATGTGCAGTGGAAATAGGTTAATAATAAGACTGCTGTAAAGTTAGCACAATTCTAGTGTTTAAAGTGTCTTGTACCCGTGAAAACCATCGCAATATTATTTTTATTACAATAATCGATTGAAAGCTCATCTTTAATAGATCCACCAGGTTGTATTACAGCTGTAACTCCCGCGTGGTCAGCGATTTCTACACAATCTGGAAAAGGGAAAAAGGCATCACTTGCCATGACAGCACCTTTTAAGTCAAATTTAAAAGATTGGGCTTTATGAATGGCTTGGTTTAAAGCGTCTACTCGAGAAGTCTGACCGGTTCCACTAGCACAAAGTTGTTTGTTTTTTGCGAGAACAATAGTGTTGGATTTGGTGTGCTTACACAATTTAGAAGCAAATAATAAATCTTCAATTTGTTCATCAGTAGGACTTAATTGGGTAGCTGTTTTTAAGTCTTCTTTCTGATCAGTCTTTAGATTAGGGTCTTGAACCAAGTAACCATTCAATGAAGCGCGCACTTCTAGTTTGTTGGTATCTCGCTTTCGCGAAAGCGCACCTTCAACTAGCTCTAGCATGATTCTATTCTTTTTCCCTTTTAAAATTTCTAAAGCATCACTCGAAAAAGAAGGAGCAATCACCACTTCACAGAATAATTTATGAATCTCCTGAGCCGTCACTGCATCAATTTCTACGTTAGAGATTAAAACACCTCCAAAAGCAGAAACTGGGTCCCCAGCAAGAGCGTCTATATATGCTTGACGAATGGTTTTTCTTTGTGCCACACCACAAGCGTTGTTGTGTTTGAATACGCCGAATGTTGGAGCGTCATTGACAAATTCACTCATTAAATTAACGGCAGCATCCACATCGAGTAAATTGTTGTAGGATAACTCTTTCCCGTGATGTTTGATGAACATTTCATCAAAATCCCCATAAAACCATCCTCGTTGATGTGGGTTTTCTCCATAACGCAATGGCATGACATGTTGCTCACTTATTTTAAGGGTTTTTACTTCAGAGTTGCCAGAAAAGTAATTGTAAATCGCACTGTCATAATGAGAAGATACATTAAAACACGTAGTCGCAAACTCCTTGCGTTGATCAAGAGAAGTGGTTCCATGACCAGATTCTAGGATATCTAATAATTTCGAGTAATCGTCTACGCTACCAACACAGAGGGTATCCTTGTAGTTTTTTGCTCCAGCGCGTATCAATGAAATCCCGCCTATATCTATTTTTTCAATAATATCTTGTTCTGTTGCACCACTAGCAACCGTTTTTTCAAAAGGATATAAATCTACAATTACAATATCTATTTGAGGGATGTCGAACGCTGCTAATTGTTCTTGATCACTTGAATGATCGCGCCTGTTTAAAATACCTCCAAAAACCTTAGGGTGTAGTGTTTTTACACGACCTCCCAAAATGGATGGATAAGAAGTGATATCTTCTACAGGAATGACTTCAATAGCCAGATCCTTAATAAACTTTTCAGTTCCTCCTGTGGAATAGATGGTAATGCCTAAATCGTTCATCTTTTTAACGATAGGTGCGAGACCTTCTTTACTGAAAACTGAAATTAAGGCACTTTTTGCTGTGATGTTACTCATGTCGTATGTTGTTTTGTTTGGGAAAGTGCAAAAGTAATTAATTGAATTGGTTAAAGTTTTTCAGAATTTGTAATTAATAGAGACTTTTATGAACTACTTGTAACTAGGTCTGCGGTACAAATGTTGATGAAGCATTTTTTAAACTGTAAAGAATAATATCAAACACCTGTAGAAAAAACAATGATTTTACAGAGATATCTTTGATTTTTTACCAATAAATTTTCGAATAATACAGAATTAAGATAAGGATTCCATATTTTAGCAGACCCTTTTAAATAGTTAAAGATGAAGATAAGAATAACTTTAGTTGCATTGCTTTTTAGCATGCTTTTTGTTACTGCTCAAACTGCTGAAGAAAGAGCTCAAATTGTTAAAGCAAACAATCAAGAAGAATTAGAAAATTTGATAGTAGCACTTAGGGCAAAAGAGTTAAAAGACCAAGAAGACGCTGTTGACTTTGCTCGACAGAATAACATACCTATGTTTATAGAAAAAGAGAATGGCTCTTTTGACCAATTAATGAGAGTCACAGAAGGCGGTATCCCCATGTATTATAGTCTTGACAATCTAGATGCAGCGATAAGCACTAGAACTAATACCTTACATAATTTAGGGCTGCTAGGACTAAACGTAGAAGGCCAGGGAATGACAGCCTATGTTTGGGATGGAGGACCCACCAGAATTGACCATCAGGAATTTGCTGGTGGTTCAAGAGCCACTACTGGGGATGGGCAGTCTACTCTAAATGGAAACAGTTTTCACGCTACTCACGTTAGTGGAACCATAGCAGCATCTGGTATCAACGCAAGTGCAAAGGGTATGGCGCCACAGGCAGAGGTAATTACCAACGATTGGAATTCTGATTCTTCTGAAATGGCTGGCTTTGCTGCTGCCGGAGCACTTATATCAAATCACTCTTATGGAATTCCTGTGAGTTCCTTTTCTACTGTTCCAGAACTTATAGGTAAATACCTCCAAGATGCCAGAACCGTTGATCAAATTACCTATAATGCACCCTATTATTTACCTGTATTTTCTGCGGGTAACGATGGTGCCAACAGCACAGCAAATAGTGAACCTTTAGACTTTAATGCAAGTTATGATAAATTAACTGGAGATAAATTGGGTAAGAACATCATGACCGTTGCAAATGCACAAGACGCAGTGATCAACGCAGATGGATCACTAAATTCTGTTTTTATTAACGGAGGAAGCAGTCAAGGTCCTTCGGACGATTTGAGAATCAAACCAGATATCACTGGAAATGGCACCCAATTAACTAGTACCTTTGATACCAGTACCACGAGCTACGGTAGTTTGAGTGGTACTTCCATGGCTTCACCAAATGTAGCTGGATCTATGTTGTTGTTACAACAACATTACAAAGAAAAAAATGGTGTTTTTATGAGAGCGGCCACCTTGAAAGGTTTAACCCTCCATACTGCAGATGATGCAGGAGCTGTTGGTCCTGATCCTTCTTTTGGGTGGGGATTAATGAATACTATGGAAGCTGCCAACACCATTTCTGAAAACAGAATAACCTCGAGAATAGTAGAAGAAGAATTAATGAACGGGCAGTCCTATTCTATCACGGTAGAATCTGATAACATTTCTACCTTAATGGCTTCTATTTCATGGACCGATCTTCCTGGTGCTGTAAATAACAATGGAGCAAACGATGGTACACCTTCTTTAGTGAATGATTTAGACGTTAGAATCACTCAAAATGGAACATCCTTTGAACCTTGGAAATTAACGAGCGTAACTGCTAATGGAACAGGGGATAATAGTGTAGATAATTTTGAAAGAGTTGATGTTGTAAATGCTTCAGGGACTTACACTATTACAGTTACTCACAAAGGTTCTTTAGTAACAGGCTCACAGGCATTTAGTTTAATTGTAACCGGTGAGGATAATGATTTTGCAATTACTTCTACCCAAAATAGAATAGAAGCTTGTAACGATCAAGTGGTCTCTTTCCCTTTAGAGTACTTGGCCAATACTGGATTTAGTGATTCAGTGACTCTTTCGTTGTCAAATGTTCCAAGTGGGGTAAATGCGGTGATATCTACTACTAATTTTACAAGCACTGGTAGCACGACTTTAGATCTTAGTAACTTATCTGCTGCTGCAGATGGAACTTATGAAATAACAGTTAACGCAACTTCACCTTCAGAACAGCGAGCAATTGTTCTTACTTTAAGAATACTGAGCGACAATTTTAGTGCAGTGAACTTAACTTTCCCTGCAAATCAAGCGGTACGAATTATCAATACTCCTCGTTTAGATTGGGATGACGAGTTAAACGCGCAGCAATATAGAATTCAAATAGCAAGAAGCATTTTATTCGACAGGCCTTTTATAGATGAAGTAATAAACACTTCATCTTATATGGTAGCTCCATCATTGTTGAGTCCAGGAACTTTATTTTATTGGAGAGTACAACCTATAAATGACTGTGGAACGGGAACTTATACGGCATATTCTTTTACTACCTTTCAATGTAATGACATTGATGCTGCTCTAGCAGCTCCTATTAGTTTACCAGACAACAACAATACTGGGATACAAAGCACACTAACGGTTAATGAAGCTAATAACATAGCCATAGGAAAGTTAACGGTGCAAGTAGTGAGTACTCACGAGTATTCTGGTGACCTCAACATCACACTGACTTCACCTGCCGGAACTGTAGTTTCTTTAACCAGCCCTAATGGGTGTGCAACACCTAATTTAGATGTAGTTTTTGATAATGACGCCGCAGTCTTTAGTTGTAATACAACAGCAGGATCTCCTGGTTATACAGGTGTAGTAGCACCAGTAGGAGATTTGACCTTATTTAATGGAGAAACCATCAACGGTGATTGGACACTTACCGTGAGTGATCGTGGTCCAGCAGATTTAGGTACCTTAGATAATTGGAAAATTACTTTTTGTGAAACTCCAGCGGTCTTAAGTAATGAAATCGTTGACAAATTAGAGTTTGCCGTTTATCCTAACCCATCAAATGGATTGTTTAGTGTTGTTGCGGGATTAAATAATGTGAATACTGACGATGCCGTTATTCACCTTCTTGACCTTAATGGCCGTATTGTATTTACTAAAGAAGTGCAAGATGCCTCCAGGTTAAACGAAACCATAGATGTTCAAAACTTGACCAGTGGATTGTACTTATTACAAGTACAACAAGGCGCTTCAAGAACAGTTAAAAAGGTGCTTATTACTAAGTAAGCCTTCTATTATGCATATCATAAAAAATGCGATCCTTGCGGGTCGCATTTTTTTGTTGGCTATACCATCAAGTTGAAATTAGTCGATCAATTTTTTAACTTCCTCAAAATCAAGTCCACCATAGTTGCCGCTGCTCATTAGTAGTAAGGCGCTATGCGCTAATTGTTGTTGTAAAAGCCATTCTTTAAAGTCTGTGGGGTCTGTCATTACGATAAGATCATCACGATCAAAAGCGTTGAGGATTTGCTCCTTAGAAACGGGGTCTAACTTTTTAATCTCAGCGGCATTTGGACTGTAAAAGACCACCGCTACTGTAGCTGGATCAAGCGCGTTTTTGTACTGTACTAAAAATTCTGGATTTAGGCTAGAATAAGTATGCAACTCCAAGCAAGCGATTATCTTACGTCCTTGGTATTGTGCTGCAACTGCCGCAGTTGTCGCAGCAACCTTACTAGGAGAATGTGCAAAATCTTTATAAATAACCACATCTGAATTTTCGGCTATTTTTTCAAGGCGTTTAGAGGCTCCTTTAAAGGTTGCAATAGCTTCATAAAAATCGTCTTCATCGATGCCCATGTGTTGACACATCCATTTAGCACCAGCGAGATTGCTTAAGTTGTGTTTACCAAAAATTTCAATAGGCATCGCTCCTTCAGGAGTTTCCAGATAGGTAGTTCCATTGATGATTTGATGATCTGGAACCGTATAAGAATGTTTTCTAGTGGGTTTTGTAGCTGCTTCAGATATCGTTGCAACTGCTGGATCGTCTTGATTATAGACGAGAATACTACCGTCCTTCATCAATTCAACAAACTGTTCAAACTGGCTTAAATAATTTTCCCAAGTAGGGAACACATTAATGTGGTCCCATGCAATACCAGAAATCAATGCGATATTAGGCTGATATAAATGAAACTTAGGTCTTCTATCTATAGGGCTTGACAGGTATTCATCACCTTCTAAAACCATAAATTCATTTTCATCAGTAAGATGTACCATGGTGTCAAAACCTTCGAGTTGTGCCCCTACCATGTAATCCACTTCTTTTTCATGATAATGCATGACATGAAGAATCATGGAAGTAATGGTGGTCTTTCCGTGGGAGCCACCTATAACAACACGTGTTTTATTTTTAGACTGTTCGTAGAGGTATTCTGGATAAGAATAAATTTTAAGACCTAATTCTTGAGCCTTTAGTAATTCTGGATTGTCCTCTTTTGCGTGCATTCCTAAAATTACGGCATCCAGATCTGTGGTGATGTTCTCTGTTAACCAGCCGCATTCTTTAGGAAGTAAACCGTACTTATCTAGTCTGGATTTACTTGGTTCAAAAATGGTATCGTCACTGCCTGTTACATGATCACCTTTGTGATGTAAAGCGAGAGCAAGATTGTGCATGGCGCTGCCGCCTATCGCGATAAAGTGTACGCGCATAAAATGAGTTTTTGGCAAGTTATAAAACTTAATTGAAGTTACTCGCTTATTAGTATTTGCGTTTCTAATGCAGCGATATCTAGAGCGAGTTGTTGGTCTTGGTGTTTTTGTTGGGCGCGTTTGAGAATCTTTAAGGCTTTTTTATAGTTCTTTAATTTATCTTGGTAGACTGCTGCTAGTTTTCTGTAGGTAACTAAAGAGCCACCAGTTTCTACTGCCTTATTGTAGGATGCCAACGCCTTGTCATAATCTTCTTCATATTCGTCGATAAACCCATGGGCAAGATGTCCATCTACCGGAGATAATTTTAAAAGTTCATTGGCATAGGAGCGACTTTTTTTAATAGAGCCACCTACTATACCAGGTAATTCACAATATAATTGAGATAACGCGTGTCTTGATTCTACGTGATTGGGATTTAGTCTTGCAGCTCTTTTAAGATACATCTTAATGTCATCCAGCATGCTTAAGGCTTGAAATTTAGAGCAGCTTTTGGCATAAAGTCCCATAGCGCCACCATATTTAAAATTGTAATGGGCGTCTTCTGGTTGATTTTCTAAGAGAATTTTGTAATAGCTCATTGCTGTCGCAAAGTCTTTTTTATGACCAGCTATATCGCCTAAACGCTCGATAACCTTTAAGTCATCACTATCTTGTTCGTACATTTTAACAAATGACGCCTGTGCTTTGTCGTATTGTTCTACTCTATATAGTTGTTCCGCTTTCGCGAAAGCGGACTGACCACAAACAATTGTGCTCGTTAATAATAATAGTGTGAGTAACATCCTAATCATCCAACAAAAATATTAAAAACTAATTCAATAATGTGTAAAGAAGTTCGCTTTTCAAGGTATTTAGTTTTTGTTGATTTATACAAGTAGTTAGGCTCTTTTTGGGGCAGCTTCATCCTGCCGTTTTAAAAATAAAAGCACCACGCATACAAGCTTTTATTAATAGTTATCATTGGTAAGATTCATGTCTTACCTTAGCTTTGTGAAAATGAAACAAGCATATCCACAGAATAAGCGGGCAGGGGTAAAGACACTTTTGATAAAGTCACTAAGTCTTTTTTCTAGCGTGCGCCTATACAACATTACTATTGTGGCTATCGCTCAGTTTTTAGCAGCTATCTTTATTATGGCACCAGGGCTTTCTGTTTCATCCATTTTGTCAGATTACAAACTATGGCTTATTATTCTAGCCAGTAGTGCTGCAATTGCGGGCGGGTATATTATTAATAATTTTTATGATCGAGAAAAGGACTTGATCAATAGACCTCAGAAAACGTTATTGGAGAACCAGGTGCGTCGTTCTACATTATGGTCGGTGTATTTTATAGTTAACGGAGTCGCTTTTATTTTGGGTAGCATAGTGTCTTGGCGCGCGGGACTATTTTTTGCAGCCTATATTTTTGCGATGTGGTTCTATTCTCATAAATTAAAGCGCATTTTATTTTTGGGCAATTTAATGGCGGCATTACTTGCTGTGCTTCCATTTTTTGTACTTTTTATGTACTATAAAAATTTTTATCCAGTGATATTTGTTCACGGCGGATTTCTATTTTTGATTTTAGGAATGCGAGAGTTGGTCAAAGATTTAGAAAATTTAAGAGGTGATTTGGCTCAAAATTATAGAACCATACCGGTTGTCTTAGGAGAGAAATTAAGCAAGCAGTTTTACACCTTACTTACATTTTTAACTATTGTTCCTATTGCTGGGTTAATTATTTATTTTGAAATAGGCTATATGCAGTATTATTTTGCATTAATTGTAGGAGCATTGCTCGTGTGTTTACCATTGATTTGGTCTTCCAGACGAAAGCGAGAGTATTTATTGATACATTTTATTCTTAAAATTATTATTGGCGCGGGAGTATTCTCTATTTTATTAATTGATTTACCTGAAATCATATCAAGATTACAAACCATTTTTAACTAATGAATTCAATTATAAAAGTTGCTTTGGCTCAGATTTCTCCCGTATGGCTCGATAAAAAAGCGACCTTAGATAAGATATTAGTTGTGCTGGAAGAAGCTACAAAAGAACAAGCCGAGTTGGTTGTCTTTGGAGAGGGATTGTTGCCCGGGTATCCATTTTGGCTGGCTCTTATGGATGGAGCTTCTTGGAATAAAAAAGAAGTAAAAGAGTTGCACAGGCATTATGCACTGAATGCAGTTGTTATAGAAAAAGGAGATTTGGATGCTGTTTGCGCTTTCGCGAAAGCGAAACACATATCCATCTATCTAGGTATTATAGAACGACCGGAGGACCGCGGCGGGCATAGCCTTTATGCGAGTATGGTTTATATAGATCAAAAAGGAATAATTCAGAGTGTGCACAGAAAACTACAACCCACCTACGATGAGCGACTCACTTGGTCTTCTGGTGACGGAAACGGACTGGTGACACATCAACTTAAAGAGTTTACCTTGAGTGGTCTCAATTGTTGGGAAAATTGGATGCCTTTAGTTCGTGCCAGTATGTATGCGCAAGGAACTAATTTGCACGTAGCCTGCTGGCCTGGTAGTGATCACAATACCAAGGATATTACTAGATTTATTGCGCGAGAAGGGCGTTGTTATGTGCTTTCAGTGTCTAGCACTATGTTTAAAGAAGATTTTCCAGAAGGTACACCACATATGGAAGAATTATTAAAAAATGCACCAGCGGTGCTTGCCAATGGTGGTAGTGCCATTGCTGGACCTGATGGAGAATGGATCGTTGCGCCTCAAATAGGAAAAGAAGAGCTTATTTATGCCACTTTAGACTTGAATAAGGTGTTGGAAGAGCGCCAAAATTTTGATCCTGTAGGTCATTATTCTCGTCCAGATGTGACACAGTTACAAGTGAACAGAGAGCGGCAGAACACCGTGAAATTTATTAATGATTAAAGAGTTAAAGCAAGTCATCGTGGTACAGAAAAAGAAATTTAAAGCGCATGGTAAGTTTTTAATAACCGGTGAATACGCTGTGTTGAACAATGTTCCTGCGCTGGCTATGCCTTTAAAATTAAATCAGTATTTAGAAATCTCTTATAGAGATGACCAGGAGATCACTTGGAAAAGCTATAATAATGATGGGGTTTTATGGTATCAATTAGCTACTAATGTAAAGGATCTGTATTCCAATAGGATCCGTTGTTCTCATCCGGTTACATCTAAACTACGAGAGGTTTTAAACACCGCTTTGGAGCTTACTGCTAAGGATTCTTTACGAGGTTTTGATGCGGTAATGACATTGGATTTTGATCGTCATTCAGGAATGGGAACAAGTTCTACTTTGATTTCCTTAGTATCACAATGGTTGGGATGTGACCCATACCAATTGCAATTCAAGTGTTTTGGAGGTAGTGGTTATGATGTGGCCTGCGCGACTGCAGATCGAGCACTAGTTTACAATTACAACAATGCTCTTCCTCTTGTGGAAGAAGTCCACTTTGAGCCAATTATTAAAGATCAAATTTTCTTTGTATACCTCAATCGCAAGCAAGACAGTAGAGATTCTATAGGGATGTTCATACAGGAAAAGTTAACAGATGAGTTGCGAGAAGAATTGAGCAACATGCCAAAAGGATTGATAAGGGCCTCAACAGATCTTTCTCAATTTAATAAGGTCTTGGAAAGGCATGAAGAGATCATCTCTATCGTGATAGGTTTAGAGCCTATAAAGAGCCAATTCTTTAAAGATTATGAGGGTGCAATCAAATCTTTAGGTGGTTGGGGGGGCGATTTTATAATGGCAACTGGGGATCTTGCTGCTCGAGATTATTTTAAGAACAAGGGATACGACAAGATTTTCGAATGGGATGCAGTAGTTGTGTAGCTTTAAAAAACCATTTAACAACAAAAACGCCACTCTCAGAATGGCGTTTTTGTTGTTATGGAATAATTTGTTAATAAAATTCAGCTCTATTATCTTCAATCTCTATAGATTTCTTCAGCGCTTCAACAAGTTGAGAGGTGGATTGATTTGCAGCTTGTGTTGCTATCGTATTTGCGTTTGCTGTATAGCTCTGTAAGTCTGGAGCAGTTTCAATAGCTGTTACTTGAATAACAAATACACCACTTACTCCAGCTATAGGCTTAGAGGTAGCTCCTTGTGCAAGGCCAAATGCGGTACCTACCACTAGAGGTTCCTCACCAATACTAGGGATCGTAGGATTTTTGCGGTTTACTGAAGGAGCTGTTTTACTAGTTTGTCCTTGACTTTTCGCAATCTCAGCAAGATCTGTCGAGTTGATTTTAGCCATAATCAGCTGTGCTTTTTTCTTTTTTCTTAGGATTGGTGTTACTTTAGAGCTGGCTTCTTCACTAGACATATTGCCTTCTTCTCGCTTTTTGGTAAGCTTTACAATAACATATCCTTTGGAAGTTTCAAAACGATCGATGTCTCCCGTAGAACGGTCTTCATTGAATGCCCATTTAACAATACTTCTGTTTTTACCTATCGTAGGTAGTGTTTCATCAAGTTCTTTTAGATTTTCAACAGGCGTTACAGCGACTCCATTTTCTTTTGCGAGAGCAGTAAAGTCTCCTGATTTTGCAGCTTGCTGAAATTTTACTGTTTTGGTATAAACATCTTTTCCAGTTTGTTTAGAAGCAAGTATTCTTTTGGCAACAGTGGCTAGTTGTATGGCGTCTGTTGCACCGGTAACCTCGTCTATTCTTACAATTTGATAACCGAATACGGTCTCTATCATGCCTATAGTTCCATTATCATTGTCGTATAAAAACTCGGTAAATTCAGGTGAATAATTTGTTGCATTACCAAAATACGTCACCCAACCGATGTCTTGCGAATTGGCTACTTCTTTATTTTCTTTAAAATCCTCAAATTTAGAATCAAAGTTGTTTTTGTTTTGTCCTATCAGGTTGAAGATACTGTCTGCTGTTTTCTTGGCAGCTTCTTTGTTTCTTGTTACAGAAGAAGAAGATCTTTGAGCACCTACATAATCGATTACTATACGTCTATTTTTAACGCTGTCATTGATCACTTTTTTCTTTTCAACAAGTGATAATTTCAAGTAATCTCCATCCTCATAAGGGCCAAATGTTTGTCCTACCTCCAAGGAGGCTACCTCTGTTGCTGCGGCAGGTAATTTAGCTACCATCGTATAGCGCTTGTTATAAGGTAAGTCACTGTTTTGGGCTACATAAGCTTCAAGATTTGTCGCTTCGGTAATTGCTGGAATGCTATAATCTTTATTAGTACTTAGATTGCGTTGGGTTTGTGTGGTAAGTAATTTTTTCAAGTCGGCTTTAAGGGCTTCTTTGTCTTCTCTTGATGCCTTATCTTCAAAAATAACAAACGCTATATCTCTTTGTGCAGCTACCTTAAACTGGTCTTTGTGCTTGCTTACATAGGCGTCAATTTCAGATTTTGAAACTTCAACTAGGTCGTCTGCAATAGTGTTGTATGGGATGTTTACGAAAGTAAAAGAACGCTTGTCGTTTTCCATTCGGTATTCCATCTCGCCATCAGCATTAGTAGCGATGAGGCCAGATTTTAATAAATTAAAAAACTGCTCTTGTCTTGCGTTTGCAGCTATATCTAGAACGTATTCGTTCCATAAAGCAGGATTGATTCGGTCTACTTCCGCTTTAAAAGCTTCTTCAGAGAAGGAGCCATCAGCATTTTGAAATTGTGGATTGCTCTTATAATTGGCTTTTACAAGTTCTGCTACTTTTTCGTCTGTTACTTCAATGCCAGCAGCTTTAATTTGTTGATCTAGGACGGCATTTCTCACTTCTTGATCCCAAACAGAATTTACCGCTTGCAATTGGGATACGTTAGCACCTCCGCGTTGAGAAGCATTTTCTACTTTTCTTGCAAAAACCTCCCTATCAATTTCTGTTTCCCCTACATAACCCACTGCATCCGATTGCTTTTGTCCGTTTGAGGTAAGAACCCCTTGAATAATAAATGCAAATAATGCTAGTGCAATTACTAAAATCAGAATAACTCCTTGATTTCTAATTTTACCTAATATCGCCATGGTCGTTTATTTAAAATTTTTAATGGGGGCGAAAATAGTGTTTTCCACCTAATAATTAAAGCATCAGACTGCATTAAAACTATGATTTTAACTATTGCATATAATAGATCGTTAGAATGCTGTTTTTTTCGCTTTCGCGAAAGCGGGATGCTTCTTTTTCACTTTTGAAAATAGCCTGCTTGTGATTTGTTTTATAAGCTTGTGGATTACTCAGGTCCTCCTATGGTGAGGTGCACTAGATCTATCTTATTATCTGATTTTTCTAGTATTTTAAACGTGTTTCCATTGATAATTACAATGTCTCCTTCTTCTGGAATTCCTGCGGTTTCATTGACTATGAGACCTCCCAAGGTCTCGTACTGATCACTTTCTGGCAAGTCCAGTTTATAGTTTTCGTTAATTTGGTCTACTTCTAGGCGAGCACTTAATTTGAATTCCCTTTCATTGATTTGTTGATCGATCAATAGGTCTGAGTCGTGCTCATCTTCAATTTCTCCAAACAGTTCTTCAATGATGTCCTCTACGGTAATCAAGCCACTGGTACCTCCGTATTCATCTAATACGATGGCAATACTTTTATGTCTTTTTGTAAGAAGGCTTAACACATCTTTTGCGAGCATTGTTTCTGGAACATTGATCACGTTGCGTTTGACCTCTCGGAGACTTTTTGGTGATTTAAATAGGTCAAAACTGTGCACATACCCTGTAATATCATCTATAGTGTCCTCATGAATTAAAATTTTTGACAAACCGGTAGCTACAAACTTTTTATTGAGTTCTTTTATTTCGGTATCCTGATGCACGGATATCATTTCTGTTCTAGGCACCATAACTTCTCGGGCTTTTAGGCCACCAAAATCGAGAGCATTTTGAAATATTTGAATTTCGGTATCCAGATCTTCTTGAAGTTGAACACTTTCCATTTGCTCGGTGATGTAATTACCCAGCTCTAGTTTAGAAAAGGTTAGCTGCAATGCATCTCCGTTAGATTTAAAAAATGCTTTGAGTATAAAATCTGATATTTGAATACAAAACCATGAGAAAGGCCAGGATAAGATCAAAAAGAGGTAAGCAGGGACAGCAAAAAACTTCAATAATTCATTGGCGTAAATTTGGAAAAATACCTTGGGTAAAAACTCTGCAGTAAGTAAAATTATCAAAGTGGTGAACACCGTTTGAGTAAATAGGTTGTTTAAAACACCAGCATATTTTGGAAATGCTTCTACTAAAAAACCACTCATAAATGCCTCCATTGTAAACCCATAGATAACTAGCGAGATGCTATTGCCTATAAGCATGGTGATAATAAATCTAGAAGGCTGCACCGTAAGGTTACGCAGCACGCGTCCTATAAGGTCGTTTTGTCTTTTTTCTAATTCGATATGAATTTTATTAGAAGAGACGTATGCGATTTCCATTCCTGAGAAAAAAGCACTCAAGACCAGCATTAAAACGATAATAAGAATTTGTAGGAGCATTGTTATTTGTTGCGTTCCTCAAATCTACGACGAAAACGTCGTTTAAAGAAGAACATAAATATAGCTACTGCCGCCATTCCAAAAAGCATATAGGCTTGATTGGTGTTTTTACTTAATTCTATAAAGCCCGTAATGATAAACATGCCCGCAAAAATTAAATAAGCATACTCGAAATATTTGAAAAATTTGCTCATTGTTTTGATTTTGATATAAAGGTGTCGTCTGGATTTCTCGCTTGGTAAATTTTAAGATCTTCGCTCGCGTCGAGAACCCTAGCGGTAATGCGACCTATTTCTTCTTTTGTTGTTGGGTCTTTTAAAACAATCTCAAAGGGGGGGTGGTTGGTAAAAATCCATTTTGCAGTCTGGTCCCAGTACAACTGTTCTCCAGTGAAAGTGTTTCCATCACTAGTAGTGATTTTTACATTTCCTTTTAAATCGACCAAATTAGTTTGGTCATACAAGGTGCCAGCGTTTGCTGTAATAGTCGTCACTTCTATTGAATCGTTTTGGTATTCATAGACCTCTACTTTTATTCCATTAGGAAACTGCGTGTAGGGAAACTCGTCATTAGAGAAGTCTAACATTTTCTCTCCCTGAAGCGTTAATTTTAATTTTCCGCTGTCGGTATGTTTCAATAGCATATTTTCTACTTCGCCTATAGGTTCGTTAGAGGCTATTTCCATTTTTTGGATCTCTTTAAGATTATTATCACATGATGCTAAAAAACAGATCACGGCTATTGCCGTGATTGTTATTTTAAATATGTGAAACTTATATCTCATTAAAAGTTTGGTATTCTTACAGATTCTCCGACCCAACAGTTAAAAGTGATGGTATCACCAGTATTATAATTACTGTTAGAGAACACATCTCTTTTACCAGGTGCAGCACCATTATAGGCAGCAGCAGCTCTTGTCGCATTATTTTTTAAAGAAGGGTCTACTCTTGCCGCTTTTTCTGCATATCGAGCAGCGATCCAATTCACAGCTCTCTTTTCAAATGGATTGGAGCCACAGCTACCGGTGCTCTTTGCAACCATATCTGCAATTCTCAAATAGGGTAGTCCAAAAGAAGGTCTTAAAGCTGTCGCGTTCAGGTATTCTCTTCTAGCGCTGGCATATTGACCTTGACTTCTATAGGTGTTACCTTTTTTGTAGTAGATAGTTGCTTTGGAATCGTTATCGATTCCCAATTCAATAGCTTGATCCCAATATTGAAACTTCTCTTTAGTATTTTTTGCAATATTGCCTAATCCTAGTGCTGTTTTAGCACTTGGATTAATAGCGTGTAAGGCTTTTACAGATTTGATGTAAAGAGGCGCATCTGTACAGTCTTTCTTTTGTAATCTGACTAACACGTTGCTCAACCATTCTTTACTCATTTGATTTGCCTCAAATTCTTCTTCGTACAAAGGGATTAATTTCTCGCAGTTGGCCAGCTCTCCCAATGTACCATTCACACTGCCCATTACAATACCGTAATTTTTAAGGTTGGATTCTTGGTATCCTATGGTCTTAATTTCTTTATCAGTTAGCGCAACAGTTTCTTGTTTGGATAACAAATCTGCTACTACTTTGGATCTTTCATCCTGAAGGGATTCTAAATGCGTGGTTAATTCGTCATAGATTTTAAAAAGATCTTTAAGACTGATTTGAGATTCTTTAAACTGTATTTCAGCAAGTTTAAAATAAACAATCATTCCATTAGGATCAGTAAAGTTTTCTTTGTCCTGAGTAAAAAGTTCATGAAGGATTTGAAACTGCTCTTCAGAGGTACCAATAGTGTACTTCTGCATGTTTCTCGCGATTTCAATCTTTTTTCTGGTAACATCTACCTGGCCTGGGTATTTAGTGACTTGAGTGTGTAACATAGACAATAGGCCTGTAACATTGTCCTTTTCGACACCTATTTTTTTCTTCAGTCGGTGTTCAAATAGTTGCTCCCCATACTGGTAAATGGCCAGACTGGCGTCTGGACAATTTTCAACTAGGGGTCCTAATTGTTTATAGGCTTCATTGTAATTTTTTGATTTTGCATTTTCTGCAAAGATGCTCAACATGATGTTACAGTCCCCTGGTTCTTGTGCTTTTGCGAAAGCGAAACTAAAAACAGTTAAGCTTATAAGTAGGAAATTTTTAAGTCTCATAATAGTGATTTGTGTTGTTCTTAATTATATTTTCTTTTGATGAACCAAGTGTCGTTTAGGGATAGTCCAACGGAGAAGTTAAAAAATGTTTCTCTAATCAGCCCTGCATCTTGTGTACCTCTTTGACCAAGTTCCAACCCGACGTTAGCGTTGGAAAATCCAGTTCTACGCCCAATAGGCAATCCTAGACCAAAAGATATGCCAAATTCATTAATGCTCGAGGAATTTACGCCGTCGCCGCTTACCTCTAGACCTAGCTCTTCATATCGCATACCGCCTCTGTAAACCACGCGATCCCAATATTTAGTGATGCTATTGTAGTTAGGAATGTAAAACCCACCAATTCTATAAGATGCCGCGTCGTCAAATGTAGTTCCTTCTGGAGCAAAGGATCTGGAGCTTATGGCACTGCTTCCTTGAATGCTGTATTCTGCTCCTAAATTCCATTTGAGCGGTTGACCAATAGTTACTCCAAATGTTAATTCTGAAGGTAGTTTAAGGTCTTGCTCACCAAATTCAGTGTCTCTAGTGCTCACTATATTCTCATCTAGACTTGGGCTAAGTATGAAAGTTGATAAGGTGCGTTCGTTTTTGGCATTCAAGTCACTTCCTGGACTATATACAGCACTAGCTTGGAGTTCTAGACGGTCATTGATCATCTTTTGATAATGCAATCCCAAATTAAAAGAAGCGCCACTAAAATCTGTTTCATTCACTTCATTAGTGCCAAATTGCACGCTGTTAGTCGCAACGCTAGAAGAGTTTGTTTCTTCACCAAAGTTGTATCTAAATTCTCCACCTACACTTAACTCTGAAGTTAATTTATAGCCAAAGCCGAAATACGCTCTTGTGATACTTCCTTCTCCAGTGAACCTAGAATACAAGTTGTTATTTACACTTCCTATTTCATAACCTACAGATTGGAAGGGTACAAGACCAAAGCCGAAGCCCGCTTTTTTACCTAAAGGAATACCTATACTAACATATTCAATAGTGGTAGCGTCGTAGGAATCACTCTGTTCTTCTGTAGATGCCCATGTTTTAGAATGAACCGCTCCTAGGGTATAGGTGGTAACTCTTAGGTTACCATAAGCTGCAGGATTTCTTAAATTGATATGTACGCTATCTACGTAGGTACGCATGCTCCCCATACTGCGATTCTCTATCGTGCCTTTAAAGGTTTGTTGTCCCAGTCCAAAGAAGGAATAAGGTGATGAAGTGCGCGATTGAGCAAAGCCGTTTATGCTGGTTAAAATCACTACCGCGATTATTAAACTTCTTATCATAGGTTTTTATTAAATAAATACAAATTATAGATGCCATGTAGCATCAAAAAAGGCGTGGCAAAGAAACGGTTTTTTAGTTGTTTTATCAAGAGCTCGCTATCACCACCGGTTATAAATACTTCTAAATCTTTATGAGATTTTTTATATTCCTTGATTACTCCTTTTATTTCTAAACTCAATCCGTTTATAACTCCACTGTGAATGGATGTTTCGGTGGTATTTCCAACTATATCTTTTACGTGTTGAGGTTCTAATAACGGCAGGTTGGCTGTAAAATTATGGAGGGATTCATAACGCAACCTTAATCCAGGTGAAATAGCGCCACCACAGTAATTTTTTTCATGGTCTACAAAGTCGTAAGTCACGCAGGTGCCAGCATCTATAACTAATACAGGCTTGTTTTTCGGTGCTAGATAAAGCGCCCCTGCGGCCAGAGCCAAGCGGTCGTTACCCAATGTTAAGCTTTGATAATGATTGTTAAACGGCAAGTGTATGCTGCTGTTCACCTCAAAAACGCTTTGAAATTTTACTTTGAGGTAGCGTACTAAATCTTTTGGGAGTATGCTTACATTGCATAACGCCAGTTCATAAATATCTGGATAAATAGTTAATAGGTCCTGCAAATCGGTTCTAAAATTACTACTACTGGATCGTTTGGCTTTATATATATTTAAATGATCCATTACAGCAATCTTGATGGAAGTGTTCCCTATGTCTACAGCTATAATCATAAGAGTATCAATTTACGTTATTAAATCAAATCGATTTTAAAAGCAAAAAGCCCGATCTTCAGATCGGGCTTTGTGGTACCTCCAGGAATCGAACCAGGGACACAAGGATTTTCAGTCCTTTGCTCTACCAACTGAGCTAAGGTACCATTTGCTCGTAAGCGGTGGCAAATTTACATAATTATTGATCTGATAAAAGCTTTTTTCTATTTTTTTTAAAAAAGATTTTTACGGCATCCAATCTTGGTTATTTAAAAGTCGCTCTAGCCCCATTGCTCTAGACCCTTTTATTAATATAACTTGCTCTTTGTCAGTGTGTATTTTATAAAAATTACAGAAAGAATCTAGGTTTCTAAATTGTGTCGCATGTCTCGCTACGACTTTACTAAAGTGCTCTCCCAGTAAGAAAACATCATTTATTTTTAACTCTTCTGTAAGCTCGGAAATGCTTTGATGTTCTATTAAGGTGTATGCTCCTAGTTCAAGCATGTCTCCTAAGATAGCCACTTTGTGAGCGCATTCTTGAGCAGCCAGATTTTCTATAGCCACGTTCATACTGCTTGGATTTGCATTATAGGCATCGAGAATAATTTTTGTGTTTTTAATTTTAATAATCTGTGAGCGATTGTTGCTTGGGATGTAGCTTTCTATCCCTTTAACTATCTTTTCTGGGGCCATTTCCATTATCTTCCCAATAGTAAAAGCAAAGAGTGCGTTGTGGTAATTATACCTCCCTGTAAGCTGTGTTTTAATCAAATGACCTTCTGTAATAAACGTGATAAATGGTGTTTCAGAATATAAACTGGTATTTTCAGGGGTATATAATTGTGGAATCCCAGTGGATCTAACGATTTGTTCTGGATCCCATCTTCCGATTATAGCGGTGCCCTTAGATTTTCGCAAATAAGTATAAAGTTCGCTTTTACTGGTTTTCACTCCTTCTAGACCTCCAAAGCCTTCTAAATGGGCTTTTCCATAATTAGTAATCAGGCCAAAATTGGGTTGTGCAATCTCACACAAAGTGGCGATTTCTTTAGGGTGGTTGGCACCCATTTCAACAACTCCTATTTGATGACTGGAGTTGAATGAGAGAAGGGTTAGCGGTACACCTATATGGTTGTTAAGGTTCCCTTCAGTTCCTTTTACTGTGAATTGAGTTGATAAAACAGCTATGATGAGCTCTTTTGTGGTCGTTTTTCCGTTGCTGCCTGTCAGACCTATGATAGGTATATTCAGATGTTGCCTATGAAAGCTTGCGAGTTGCTGTAAACAGTTTAGGACCTGTTTTACCACAGTAACTTTATCATTTCCTATCCATTTGGAATCCTTGCTCACTACATGAATCGCACCTTGTTGAAGAGCTTCCTCTACATAAAGATTGCCATCAAAATTCTCCCCAGATAAGGCAAAAAATAGCTGTCCTTTTTCTATGGTTCGGGTATCTGTGTTTACCCCGGTAGAATTAAGAAATATTTGATGAAGTTGGTCGATCATAAAGGTTGTTTTTGGGTATTAAAAAAGCCCTTAAAAGTAAGGGCTTCTTTGAAACTATAAAAGTATTGGTTTGAATTATCTAGGAGTTTTGGTCTTTTTAGCTTTTGACCCAACTCTAGACATTGCGCAACGGAAACCTAAGTCGTCCTTAGCCATGTCTTGTGGGTAAGACCTTCTAGAAGCAGGGTCTAACCAATAGGCTCGGTCTCTCCATGAGCCACCTTTAATAACTCTAACTTCATTGTTGATGAGCGAAGTTCGATTAGAGTCTGTGTCGTATTGTCGATTTAGAGTACCGTCATCATTTACAGTCGCACTGTGCACTGGAGAGTTGTACATTCTGTTATCAGGATTTTCTTGAGTTGTCTTATCTGAAGCAAAATATCTTGTAGATTGTGCATCACCATCCCGGAAATCACGGTTATCGCTTCTATCAAAATTGGTTCTCAAATAAGTTTCGTCTTCATCGATAGCTTCTTGTTCAATTTCACCTGGTAATGCGCGGGCAATTACTTTACCGTTACTCAAAGTTTGATAAGGAATTTCGTCAATATCAACTTTGTCTACTATAGCTACTTTACCGCTATTGTCAATTTTATTTCTGGTGTACACGTTACCTCTGTAGTAGTTGAAATCGTTAAACTCGTCATCTATCATTGGTCGGTATACATCAGCAACCCACTCTGATACGTTTCCAGCCATTTCATAAACCCCAAAATCATTAGGCTCGTAGAATTTTACAGGTGCAGTTATATCGGCACCATCATCACTCCAACCAGCAATACCTCCGTAATCTCCATCACCTTGCTTAAAATTAGCTAAATGATCACCACGTGTTTTGCGTTTTCCACTTCTCGTGTACTGTCCGTCCCATGGGTATTTTTTTCTACCTCTGTAAGAGTTGTATTCTCTTATACTTCCTAATCCTAAGGCAGCATATTCCCACTCTGCTTCTGTAGGTAATCTGTAAGCAGGTAAAAGAATTCCATCTTTTCTTGTTACATAAAGCCCTTTAACTTGTAGGGTGCTGTCTTTTGCGGCTCTAGCTTCTTTCCTTTTCACAACTGATTCAGATCTTTTACCACCCATTGTGATAGTAGAATCTCCTTTATAAACCAAAGTAGGAGCAGCTAGGTAAGTTTCTGTATTGAATACTTCTTGTGACCCTTGATTTGCAGTAAGGGCATTTTTTGAAGTATAGCCTTGCTCGTTAAGAATAAGTTCATTTACACGATCGGTTCTCCAGTTAGCAAATTCAACTGCTTGAATCCATGTTACTCCAACAACCGGGTAGTTTTGGTATGCAGGATGGCGCAGGTAGTTTTTGGTCATCTCTTCATTGTATCCTAAACGATTTCTCCACACGAGCGTATCAGGAACAGCTCCGTTATAAATTTTGCTGTAAGCTTCGTCATCAGCAGGGAAAACCGCTTTGATGTATTCTAGCATCTCCAGATACATAGCGTTAGTCACTTCGGTTTCATCCATGTAAAAGGATTGCACATGCTGTTGATTAGGGGTGTTGTTCCAATCATGCATGGGGTCGTCTTTTACACGGCCCATAGTGAATGTACCTCCTTCTATAAATACGAGACCCGGTCCCGTGTCTTGTTCTTTATAATTGGTACTTAATTCAAATCCGTTTTTACCGGTTACATCCCAACCGGTTCCACGAGAGGTGTTAGTGTAATCGTTTCCACTACCACAACCTATTATTGCCATACCGGCTAAGAGACCAAAGACTGCTTTTACTGCAACGTACTTCTTCATTTTGGAAATTTGTTTTGAAAAATGAGTCGCAATATAATTATTTCCCTCAAATACGAAAGCATTAATTAACATTATTCGCATTACATTTGTCGTTTAAGCATATTAAACGCCGATGAAAGGGTTTTATTATTTGATTCCATTTTATTTACACCATTTTATGGATATACTAATTACTCGTAACGACCGTTAAACTAAGGATGAGGCATTTTTTATTCTTTATAATCTTCTTTATATGTGGTGTGGCGCTTGCCCAGAGCGGTAGCGAATCTGTTGAATGGCAGGGGTTTAAGTCTTTTGACATAGGTGACCAGCAATTTGAGGTCCCTTTTTTTAAGCAAAATCACGTTTTTGATGGTGAAAATCTACTTTGGTCAAAAAGTTATCAGGTCAATCAACGAGTGGACGAATTTTCTATCAACATTACCAATTTAAGGACCCAAAACCTCAGGAGTTCAGAATTAGGGAAGTTGGATCGTTCACAGATTCCCAATGGATTACAATATACCTTGAGAAATGCGCTTTCGCGAAAGCGCAATTATGCTCAATTGAGCCTTTCCCCCATATATAAAGAAGGAAATCAATATAAAAAGGTGCTGTCGTTTAATTATACCTATGCATACGCTCCTTTTACCACAGCAGTTAAGAATGCCAGTTTTGGCAACTCTGTTTTAGCCTCTGGAGACTGGTACCGATTTAAAGTAGATAAAACAGGAGTCAACCGTATCAATAGGTCTTTTCTTTCTAGCTTAGGAATAGATGTAAGTCGCGTTGATCCTGCTCGAATTAAAATATATGGTCATGGCGGTACATCTTTACCATTGGTCAATAGCGATGAGCAGTTGTACGATGCTCCAGAGATTGCTATTACGGTAACTGGAGCTGCCGATGGGCGTTTTGATAACAATGATCAAATACTATTTTACGGGGTCTCTACAGATTCTGATTATGTGGCAGAAAATGATAGTTATGTCAATCCCTATACTGATGTTTCTTATTACTACCTTACTGTAGATGGTGGGGTAGGGAAGCGTATTCTACCGCTTATTCAACCTACTGGAGTGGCTGCGGTGACTTATGACTATTATTATGCCAAGCAGCATCATGAAGTAGATGAAAGAAATATTGCTTCTATAGGTCGCATTTGGTATGGAGAGCGTTTTGACTTTGAGCCAGAGCAATCTTTTGACTTTGAGTTTAAAAATGTAGTCAGTAGCTTACCAGCAAGAATTAGAATTACTACAGGTGCTGTCGCCGATAATGCTACTTCTATGTCCTTTAGCGTAAACGGGCAGACTTTAGGAAGTTCCAATCTCTCTGGGATAGGTGGTCAAAACATACGGGCTGCGAGTCGTGCTATCTTTTTAAATAATAGCACCAATATTAGTTCCAGTGCGGTAGCAGTTAGTGTTTCTTTCAATAATAATGGAAATCCAGGTGCTTCTGGTTATCTTGATTATATAGGTCTTGAAGTGCCGCAACGCCTTACTGGGGTGGGAGAACAGTTTAGGTTTAGGGTTCCCAACGCTTCATCTCAAGCTGGGGTGGTCGCTTACCAGTTCTCCAATGCTTCAGCGATCAATGAGGTTTGGGATGTTACCGATCCTTATAATGTGCGCAAGGCGGTCAATACTTCTCAAAGTGCAGCTTTTTCTTTTGCAGATAACGGTGGTCAGGACAAGGAATATATAGCTGTCGATCCTAATGATTACTACAATGTTGTTGCTGTAAGTAACAGTCGTGTCGCCAATCAAAATCTGAAGGGGACCATATTTGATGATCCTTCTGGAAACTTTAGTGATATCGATTACCTTATTGTAGCCCCTCAATTTTTGAGATCTGAGGCACAACGACTGGCCAACTATCACATCACGGAAAGCAACCTGAACACTAAAGTGGTGACTCTAGAAGAAATCTACAATGAATTCTCTGAAGGAAGACAAGACATCAGTGCGATCAGAAATTTTGTTCGGTATATCTATGACAATGCTTCTTCTCCAGCAAATAGGATTCAATACTTAAATCTCTTTGGAGATACAAGTTATGATTATAAAGACAGGATTAGGATACGGGATAATATTGTGCCTTCCTATTTTTCACTGGAGAGTACTTCTCTGACCACTTCTTATTGTACCGATGATTTTTTCGTTTTTATGGACAACGGAGAAGGAGGGGTTACAGCAAATAACTTGATGGATCTAGCGGTAGGTCGCATGATTGTGAGTGACCTACAAGAAGCTAGGGAAATGGTAGACAAGGTCATTAGTTATACGGCAGCGCCGGCTTTTAATAAATGGAGGAATAATTTAACGCTCATAGGAGACGATGTTGATGTTGCTTCTGATGGTATTTTACAAGAAAGCGTCAATGATCTCGCAGATGAAATTTTCACTAACCGACCAGATTACAACATCAATAAAATCCTATTGGATAGCTATCAGCAGTTCAGTACTGCAGGAGGGCCTAAATATCCTGATGCGGTAAATGATATAAAGGATGCTTTTGAACAAGGGTCCTTGGTAATCAATTATTTTGGCCACGGAAATGAAGATGGTTTGGCTCGAGAATTTGTTATTACCCAATCCTTGGTAGAAAATCTGCGCAACCCCAACACACTTCCTTTATTTATAACGGTGACTTGTGAATTTACACGCTATGATAATCCGTTACGTGTTAGTGGTGGGGAGTTAACTTATTTAAATCCAGAGGGTGGAGCAATTTCATTAGTGGCCACTAACCGATTGATTTTTGTAAATGTAGGAGCAGGGTTTAACAACATTATAGATGAATATTTATTCAGTTACGATAATGTAGCGCCTACTTCTATGGCCGAGGCGTTGCGGCTTTCTAAAACTGATCCCCGTTTTCAATCTAATTCTACGCGCCGTGTTATAGCTTTTGTAGGTGATCCTGCTTTAAAACTAGCTTTCCCAAAGCCTCGTGTTGTATTGAGTTCTGTAAATGGAAATCCGATTGCGACCAATACCGATGTGCTTAAAGCATTAGATAAAGTGACATTAAGTGGTGAGGTACAAACCTTATCTGGTACGCGTATCAATGATTATCAGGGGACGTTGTTTGTGACGGTATACGATAAAGAGATCAATCGGGAAACACTGGGGAATGACGATACCAGAGAACAAACAGGCTCAGGCTCTCCTCCTGGGGAAATTATTAAGTTGCGATTTAATCAGTTGGGGGAAGCCTTATTCAGAGGTCAGTCAACCATTACTAATGGGCAATTTGAATTTGATTTTATCATGCCTAGGGACACACAAATTCCTTTAGGTAACGGGAGAGTATCCTTTTATGCAAAAAGAACCAACCGGCTAGAAGATCAAAACGGCTTTTCTCAAGATATACAAATAGGGGGTGTGAATCTCAATGCTCCTATAGATGATATAGGGCCAGAAGTAGGCTTGTTTATGAACGACACCAACTTTGTTTCTGGCGGCATCACAGACAGCGATCCTTTTTTATTAGCCTTTTTAAATGATGATAACGGGATCAATACCTCTAGTGGTATAGGTCACGATATCACTGGAATATTAGATGGGGATGAAACCAATCCGTTTATATTGAATGATTATTATGAAGCCAATGAGGACGATTTTACAAAAGGAAAAGTGTTGTTCCCATTAAGAGATATAGCGCCGGGACTTCATACCTTAAAAGTAACAGCTTGGGACACTTATAATAATAGTGCGATGAATGAGATTCAATTTGTCGTGTCAGAATCTGATGGAGTGGAGCTGTCTAGAGTGTTGAATTACCCCAATCCGTTTACCACCTACACAGAGTTTTGGTTCAATCACAACCGCCCTTTTGAGCCGTTAGATGCACAAGTACAAGTAATGACCGTAAGTGGTAAAGTAGTCTGGACTAAGAATCAAAATCTTACTACGACTGGTTTTACGTCTCGAGAAATTACTTGGGATGGAAGAGATGATTTTGGTCAACGATTAGGAAAAGGAGTTTATGTGTATAAGATTACCGTAAAATCTACGTTAACTAACAAGTCAGCGAGCAAAATTGAAAAGCTCGTTATTTTATAATAATAGGGATTAACATATATTTGCGATCCCATAAAATTGATTAATGAAGAATATATTTTTACTTTTTGTAGTAGTATCCTTTGCATTTCCTAAACTAAGTAAGGCCCAGGATAACGATACCAGAGTCATCACCACAGCCTTGCCTTTTTTGAGAATTGCTGGAGATCCTAGAGCTGCTGGTATGGGTGATATGGGTGTTGCAACCAGTCCAGATGCCTGGTCACAACAGTGGAATCCTGCTAAGTATGCCTTTAGTACAAGACAACACAAATTTGGTGTTGCTTACACACCGTATTTAGGAAATCTTGTGGATGATATTGCTATTGCACAATTGGTTTATTCTAATCGAATCAACGAGCAAAGTGCTTTTGCGGGAAGTTTAAGGTATTTTTCCTTGGGGTCTATTATCTTGCGTCAGGACGCAGCAGACCCAGGTAGAGAAGAGAATCCGAATGAATTTGTCTTAGACGGTACCTACTCACTCAAATTAAGCGAACAGTTTGCTATGGCGGTAACGGGTCGTTTTTTAAGATCTGATTTGCGTATTCAGGGAGTGGATAGTGATGCTAGTGCGGCAAATAGTTTTGGAGTAGATGTTTCTGGTTATTACCAATCAGAAGAAGAAGCCTATGATAACTTCAACGGCCGTTGGAGAGGGGGTTTTAATATTAGTAATATAGGTCCAAAAGTATCTTACGACGCCGGGGGACAAGAAAACTTTATTCCTACCAACATGGCTTTAGGGGGAGGTTTTGACTTTATCCTTAACGACGGATTTAGTAAAATAGGAGTGACTGCCGAAGTGAACAAATTACTGGTTCCCACACCACCAATTAGAGAAGATGGAGATGCCAATGGCAATGGGATACCCCGCGAAATCATAGAAGGGCAGGACGACAATGTAACTTTTATTACTGGAATGTTTCAGTCCTTTGGTGATGCTCCTGGAGGTTTTAGTGAAGAGCTTAGAGAGTTTACGTGGGCATTAGGAGTGGAGTATACGTATAATGAAGCTTTTGCATTACGAGCTGGATATTTTAATGAGGCCGACGACAAGGGCGCTCGAAAATTTTTAGCCCTAGGTACCGGATTTGAATTCTCACAAATCAATATTGACCTTTCTTATTTGTTTTCCACCAGTCGTATTAACAGCCCGCTAGAAGGCACTCTGAGATTTGGTCTTACTTTTAATTTTGGTGATGAATTTACAGAATACTAGATCATCAAAAAGCTAGAATTACGCGCGACCCTAGAGGTCTATGACAACAAAGAGGAGCTGGCTGAAAACGACTTCTCCTTGATGGAAGTGGCAATAAAAGCACGCCAACGCGCCTATGCACCTTATTCTAATTTTACGGTAGGTTGTGCCTTGCTGTTAGAGAACGGTGAGATCGTTACTGGCAACAATCAAGAAAACGCTGCTTATCCCTCAGGGCTTTGTGCAGAGCGTGTTGCGATTTTTGCAGCTGGAGCACAATACCCAGGTGTAGCGGTTTTGAAACTGGCTATTACAGCAAGTCCTAAAGATGATTCTTTTCAACAACCCGTACCACCATGTGGTGCCTGCAGGCAATCTATTGCCGAGTATGAAAACAATCAAGATAAGGATATCGAGCTTTATTTTATGGGTGCTGCAGGTAAGGTTATGAAGGCTCATTCCTTACGGGATTTGCTCCCTCTTGTTTTTGATAAGAAATATCTATAACGTTTGCGTTCTATTTTAACCCTAAAATAGGTTTTTCCTTAGCATTTTTTCGTCTATTTTTGCTCCTCGCTTGGTGCGAAGTTGGGCTAGGATCTTTATATTTGACCCTTATGTTCCGCTTTCGCGAAAGCGGACTACTTAACGAGCAATTACATGAAAAAAGTCACTAAAGACGTCTTACTCAACTGGTACGAGGAAATGCTTTTCTGGAGAAAGTTTGAGGATAAATTAGCACAAGTTTATATCCAACAAAAAGTACGCGGATTTTTGCACCTGTACAATGGTCAAGAAGCCATACTTGCAGGTTCCCTGCATGCCATGGACTTGACTAAAGACAAAATGATCACGGCTTACCGCAATCACGTACAACCTATAGGAATGGGTGTGGATCCTAAACGGGTGATGGCAGAGCTTTATGGAAAAGCCACTGGTACTTCTCAAGGTCTAGGTGGATCCATGCACATCTTCTCTAAAGAACATCGTTTTTATGGGGGTCACGGTATTGTAGGTGGACAGATACCTCTGGGAGCTGGAATAGCCTTTGGTGATAAATACCACGGTGTAGATGCCGTAACGCTTACATTTTTTGGAGATGGAGCAGCACGTCAAGGTTCGTTACATGAGGCATTTAACCTGGCCATGCTCTGGAACCTTCCAGTAGTATTTTGTGTAGAGAACAACGGGTATGCTATGGGTACTAGTGTAGCTCGTACCGCAAATCATACGGACATATGGAAGCTAGGATTAGGTTATGAAATGCCTTGTGGGCCAGTGGACGCAATGGATCCAGAAAAAGTAGCTGAAGCCATGCATGAAGCAATTGAAAGAGCTCGATCTGGTGGAGGTCCTACATTCCTTGAGTTAAAGACCTATAGATATAGAGGTCACTCCATGAGTGATGCTCAAAAATATAGAACTAAAGACGAAGTAGCCGAATATCAAAAAATTGATCCTATCACTCAGGTCAAAGATCGTTTGGTAAAGGATCATAATGTGAGTGAAGAAGATTTTAAAGCAATAGCTAAACGTGTTAAAGCGCGTGTAGCAGAATGTGAGAAGTTTGCAGAAGACTCTCCATTCCCAGATAAGAATGTGATGTACGACGCTGTATATGAACAAGAGGATTATCCATTTTTACCAGCAAAACTATAACTGATGGCAGAGGTAATTAACATGCCACGATTGAGCGATACCATGGAAGAAGGTGTTGTTGCAGCGTGGTTGAAACAAGTAGGAGATAAAGTTGAAGAAGGAGATATCCTGGCCGAAATCGAGACCGATAAAGCAACCATGGAATTTGAATCTTTTCAAAATGGTACGCTTTTGTACATAGGTGTTCAAGAAGGAGAAACGGCTCCTGTAGATCAACTATTGTGTATCATAGGCGAAGAAGGAGAAGATATTTCTAGCTTGCTAGAAGGAGACGCTTCTTCAGATACTGAAAAGGATGCTAAAAAAGATGCCAAGTCAGAAGACGAGGATACAGACCAAGAGGAAGCATCTTCTAAAGATTCTAAAGAACAAGATACTGACTCAGACTCAGATCTTCCTGAAGGGGTGGTGATAGTAAATATGCCACGTTTAAGTGATACCATGGAAGAGGGAACGGTTGCTTCTTGGTTGAAGAAAGAAGGAGATCTAGTAGAAGAAGGCGATATTCTTGCAGAGATTGAGACCGATAAGGCTACTATGGAATTTGAATCTTTCAATTCAGGTACTTTACTAAAAATAGGAATTCAAGAAGGAGAAACTGCCAAGGTGGATGCACTTCTCGCTATTATAGGTCCTAAAGGAACCGATGTTTCTGGAATAAGCATGGGTAAAACAGCTGCTCCCAAGAAAGAAACAACTAAAGAAGATCAAAAAGAGGCTCCAAATGAGGCTCCAAAAGCTGAAGTTAAAAAGGAAGCTGTACCAGCAACACCTTCTTCAAGTTCGAGTTCAGATTCAAATTCAAGTTCCTCTGGAAGAATATTTGTATCTCCATTAGCTAAAAAAATGGCAGAAGAGAAAGGTATTGACTTAGGTCGGGTTTCTGGTTCTGGAGAGAATGGTCGTATTGTAAAAAGCGATATAGAAAGTTTTAACCCTAGTACGGCTAAAGCTCCTACAGCTGCTGCTGCAAGTTCATTTGTGGCGGTAGGAACAGAGACTTTTGAAGAAGTTCCTAATTCGCAAATGCGCAAGACGATTGCAAAACGCTTAGGGGAATCTAAATTTACAGCACCTCACTATTATCTGGGTCTTGACTTGGATATGGATAATGCAATCGCAAGTAGAAAAGCAATTAATGAATTGCCGAATACAAAAATTAGCTTTAACGATATGGTGATCAAAGCAGCAGCTATGGCTTTGAGATTGCATCCTAGAGTGAATACACAATGGACAGAAAAAAACACCATTATTGCCAAGCATATACATATAGGAGTTGCTGTAGCAGTTGAGGATGGTCTTTTAGTACCTGTATTGCCATTTGCAGATCAGATGAGTATGCAACAAATAGGTGATCAAGTAAGAGAACTTGCTGGAAAAGCGCGTAACAAGAAGTTACAACCTAAAGAAATGGAAGGAAGTACCTTCACCATTTCTAATTTAGGAATGTTCGGTATAACAGAGTTTACTTCTATTATCAATCAGCCTAATAGCGCTATTATGTCTATAGGTGCGATTGTACAAAAACCAGTAGTAAAAGAAGGACAGATCGTTGTAGGTAACGTGATGAAAATCACACTTGCTTGTGATCACCGAACCGTAGATGGAGCAACAGGAGCCGCATTTTTACAAACCTTCAAGTCGTATATTGAAAACCCTATTGTGATGTACGTTTAAACTAGTAAATCTCAATT
The DNA here is from genome assembly GCF_018401815.1 of Nonlabens sp. Lineage (GTDB taxonomy): Bacteria > Bacteroidota > Bacteroidia > Flavobacteriales > Flavobacteriaceae > Nonlabens. Next base: position 434,150 of record NZ_JAGYKG010000001.1, on the reverse strand, counting down.
TTATATTGGAGCCGGATCTGTAGATTCGGCTTTTTTATTTCTGTTAGTTAACCACATAAAAAACCATTATAAGTTAAGAACAAGTTGTGGGCATGGCGAATCACTTCCTTTAAGTTCTTTAAAATACAGAGGACTTTTATGTTATTGTAGAAATAAAGAAAATAGCACTGTTAATAATCGCATTTGATTAGTTTCTTCCAATAAAGTCAATATGCTATCTTTACTCCTCTTTAAAAGATCATTATGAAAAACACGGTATTCTTTCTATTCATCGCAGCATTTATAAGTGCTTGTAGTTCTTCCAAGGGAATTGACAAGATGGGACAGGCGTTAAATAGCATGAACCAACTGACAGAAATTAAAATGCCAAAAGCAAGTGCGGTTCAATTAGCATTAGATGTAGAATATTTAGCCAGTGATGAATTAAAAGGACGCGACACGGGATCTGAAGGCATAGAACAAGCAGCTGTTTATCTTACGGAGCGTTTTGCTCAGATAGGAATTTTACCTTATCGAGGGTCCTATATGGATCATTTTGAAGTTGAAGAAACAGAAGCTTTTAATGTAGTCGCTGAGATTCCTGGCTCTGACAAGAGTCTTATGGATGAGGTTGTAGTGATAGGTGCGCATTATGATCATATAGGAATGATACAAGCCGTTGCTGGCGACAGTATCGCTAATGGTGCCAATGATAATGCTACAGGAACGGCAACAGTGCTGGCTATTGCAGCAAATTTTAGAAAACTAGATTTTAATAGAAGAACAGTTGTTTTTGCTCTCTTCTCTGCCGAAGAAAAAGGCTTATTGGGTTCTAAACATTTGGCCCAACGTATGAAAAAGGAAGGCCTAAATGTCGTAGCAATGCTTAATTTTGAGATGACAGGGACCCCGATGGTCAACCGTCCTTACATCGCATATCTTACGGGACATGATAGTTCTGATATGGCGGCTGTTTTTAATGAGGCAAACAAAGACCGTGTCGTGACTGGAAAGTTAGATCAGGCAGCTCAATTTAACTTGTTCATGAGATCTGATAACTACGCATTTTTTCAAGAATTTAATGTGCCGTCACAAACGTTTAGCACTTTTGACTTTACCAATTTTGATCACTACCATCAAGTAGGAGACAATATTTCTCAAATAAACGCCACTCATATGGCAGAGTTAGTTGACGCAGTAATGCCTGGTGTTTTTAAAGTAGTGAATGGAGACCAATTGAAGTTAACCCCTAGTACTAATGAGTAAAAGAATAGTTCTTACAGGAACCAGTCGTGGAATAGGATTTGAACTGGCCCAATTATTAGCAAATGCTGGACATGAGGTTGTAGCGCTTTCGCGAAAAATAGAAGGCATTCAATCTCTAGAAAATAATTTGATACACGCAATTTCCATCGATTTGAGTGATTCCTCTAGTATAGACGCAGTGGCTAAGAAAGTATTGGATAAATGGGATCACATAGATGTGTTGATTCACAACGCAGGAATGTTAGTGAACAAGTCTTTTGAAGAACTCACTACAGCAGATTTTCAGCAATGCTATGCGGTAAATGTTTTTGGAGTAGCAGCTTTGACCCAAGCTTTAATGCCTGCTATGAATCAACAAACTCATGTGGTTGCTATCAGTTCTATGGGGGGTATTCAAGGAAGTGCTAAATTTCCTGGACTTGCGGCCTATTCCAGTGCCAAAGCAGCGGTCATCACCTTATTTGAACTTCTAGCTGAAGAATACAAAGAAAACGGACCATCCTTCAACACACTTGCTTTAGGAGCGGTGCAAACCGAGATGTTAGAAGAAGCATTTCCAGGGTATAAAGCACCTTTAACTGCAATAGAAATGGCCAGTTATATCATGGATTTTGCACTTACTGGCAATACCTTCTATAATGGGAAAACCCTCCAAGTGAGTGCGAGTACTCCTTAGGGATCCATAAGCATAAATAGGAGGCTTTTATAACCTTCAGCTTGTGGAAATAGCAAGATTAGAGAAGGCATACATTAGGGTATCCCTGTGATGAAAGATCCTTCTGACTTATCGACCTTGATCTTCCTTTATGATGTGCTCAAACTCAAAGAATCCTAAATGAAATGATAAGATATAAAACGCTACTAGATGAATCAACAACAGCGAATCGCTTCCCATTCATAGAGGAGGAGCCTTATTTTTATTTTCCTATCCAGAACAGGTAAGTTTTGGGAGGTATTTTGGCGCTGTATGTTCTAAAATAAAGGCCAATTTCCCGTGACAACTGATGATCCTTTTATAAAGAAATAGAACACCTGTTCTATAGGAACATTTTAATAAAATTTGATAAGCAAGTATATGAAGAAGAGTAGTAAGGTGAAGAAACAAGCGGCATTTTTAAGAGGCATCAGGAAGATACACAGAACTCTAGGAGCGGTGTTATTTATTTTTTTCTTCTTTATTTCTATAACAGGTGTTTTATTAGGGTGGAAAAAAAATACAGGGGGCATCATTCAGGCCAAATCATATGCGGGTATTTCTACAGATTTTAAACATTGGCTTCCGGTAGATAGTTTACATGCCATTGCTTGTAATGTTCTTAGAGATTCGGTGTCACCAGACTTATCACAGGAGCTCGATAGAATTGATATCAAAAAGGATAAGGGAATGATCAAGTTCATCTTTGTAGAAGATTTTTGGGGCATTCAACTTGATGGAACCACAGGAAAACTGTTACACATAGAAGAAAGGCGTTCTGACTTTATTGAAAAAGTACATGACGGTAGCATACTCGACTATTACTTGGGAACTACAGGCGATCAGATTAAATTGTGCTATACTTCCATAATGGGCAGTTCTTTATTGATGTTTACCATTACTGGATTTTGGCTCTGGTATGGACCTAAACGAATGAGAAAAGTAAAAAGAGCATCTTTATAGTTAATTTTACTAAGAAGGAAGCTCATCCTATACTTATGCTACAGTAAAAGAGAGCTCGTTATAGATACCCATAGTGTTGATAGGTAACTCCTCAAATAATGCTCTTAACACATAGAAACATGGAAAACTCACCTCAAGTTCTTTACAGTCCATGTCATTGAGACAAAACCACTATTTCTCCAAAATATAGGGTCATTCAGTAAATCTTGATCAGTGCGTTTATCAGAGGTAACCCTTAAACCCAGTCGTAAATTGTTATTTAATTTGATAGTACCACCAAGTTCAAAACCGTAGAAGGCAGCTTCCCCATAATCAGGTCTATAGATACGACCTAGCCTGATACCGCTATAGAAACGGAATAATTCGTTATAACCAGACACTATATTGAAGCCAAATGCGCCATGCCATTCATAATAATCAGTTACTGGTGTTCCTAAAAAGTATTCAAAACCGCCTTTTACATAACCAAAGGCTCCTGTATATTCAAATTCTAATACCTGATTCATGCCGTTTTCTCCAATACTAGCACCTACATCTACATGTGTAGAAATAAGAAACTGCTCTTTTTTTTGTAAAGAGATACCAAATTGTGCCGTACTGAGTAATGAGATCATAAGTACCGCAATGATTGTGATTGTTTTCATAATAGCTTTTTAAGTGATTATTCACAAGATTTTTAATTGGAGCAAGGTGGATGCAAAGCAAGCTCTTCAATATTTGAGAGCCTACTTTCTAATTATGACTAGCCACTCTTCAAAATTTTTCTACCTAGTCATTTGGTTATTAATTTTAAATTGTGTCACACGTATCTCAGGTGTTTTCAATGCTCTTAAGAAGTATCTCTATAGTTGTATACTATTTTTTAACTTGTTTACAAAGGGAGCAAGGCATCCTAAGAACACTAACGTTGCAGCCCATTTTAAAAGATCACTTAATTGAGTGTTGCGATTTAAAAAGGTGCTTCTGAGCCATCTACCTAATGAAATGAGGAACAAGTTAACGCTATAATAAGATGTGAAAAATGACTTAGCGCAGGATATATTAGGAAGATACTGGTACTTGAAAGAATGCTTATAAAAATGGCTAATGGCCATCCTTTTAAAAAGAGAAGTGCATCAACCATCGCAATGAATCGCAATAACTTATAATAAACATTTCTAAAAATTTATCTGCTAACTATGGTTCTATTGGGATGTTTCTGTTTAAGGACTAAGTTTTTTGATTTTTTTTGTAGTCCTTGAAGGAAATAGGAGGGCCTAATCCTTTTATATTTAAAAAAGGCTTTAGAAAAGGACTCTGTATTTCGGAATCCTACTTCACTTGCAATAGCCTTAATTGTAAACTTCCTTACATCGGGGTCTTTTTTAGCATATCGTATAAAGTGTTTGATTCGTAACAGATTTAAGTAATTTGCAAAAGATTTTTTTTTGTAAGTATTCACAACTCTTGATAAGTAGTTGCTATTGGTATGTAACTTTTTGGCTAGGGAGTGAAGTGTTATTGTGTCCGATAAAAATTGTTGTTCTTGTTCAAATAATTTTAAACCCTCTAAAATACTAGCTACTATTTCTGGAGAAATATCTAAAGATTTTTCTTTTGCTAACTTCTTACGGACCCCCTTATTTATAGTTTCTCTGAATTGCTTCCCTTTCTTCCCAATTTTTATCGCGTGCGCCTTTTTTTCTATAGGATTCATTAAAGCCTCAAACTTCTTTTTGTAACTATTTTTTTTCTGGTACTGATATACGAGAACGTTAAGGCTAATGAATAACATGATAAACCCTGTTGCGAGAACTTGTTTAAAAGAAGCATCGTTAGTGTACATCTGTTTTACAATTTGCTCTTTCTCAGATTTTAATTGAGGGATATCGTATTCTTTTGACATGTCTTTACTTAAAGAAAGATTTTCATTTTGCAATACACGATTTACTTGAATTAATTGATTTACATATAATAATTCATTTTCTAGGTCATTTTTATTTTTATAATATTGAATCAATTCATGATAAGATGCTATAGAAATTGGATCAATACTCCTTTTTATTTGAAAAATAGTATCCACTTTTTTATAGTAGTTTATTGACTTTTCAAATTGGCCTAGATGGGAATAAGATTTTGCGCAATAATAATAAGCAAGAGATAGGTTCGTCTGTTTCGCGTTCCTTTCGTAATATGGCAGGTCTTTTGCTAGGCTATCAATCCCTTCTTGATATGGTTGGCTCATATGATATAAAGACGCTCCTTGGTTAAGTGCAAAATACTCAGTATGCGATTCTTTTTCATCCTTAAGTGCCTTGAAATGGCCTAATTTATTATAATGTGAAGAATAATCATGTTGTCCTAAGTAGTTATATACGCTTGCTATTGCAGCTAGAACAGTAAAGTATAATGGCGTATCGATTTTATTTTCTGTGGTGAACAAATACTTACAACTTTCCTTATACAGGCTTAATACTTCTTCCGTTTCATTAATTCTTCTTTTTAATGTCTCGATATCATATTTTGATTTTATTATATTTTCCGGATCATTGTTCATTTGAGAATAAAAGGAAACTTTTAAATAATTTTTTAAGGCCTTATCCAAAATACTGTTGTTAAAAAAATAATCGGCTTTTAGTAGATAGGCTTCTCTTGGGTATACGATACCTGTTTTCAACTTGATTAAGTTGATCACGCGCTCACAAAAACGCCATATGGACTTATCATTTCTGATGATTGCTTGAGTATGGTAGCCATCTATTTGAAATTTAAAGTTATTTTCAATTTTTAATTTTTGAATTAGTTGGTTTTCGACTTTATTTGCTAGATCAAAAGATTTCGTTTTACTTGTAGCTGTAAATAATTCATCAAATGATTTATTTTTTAAAGTATACTCTTGCTCTTGTCCACAAGCAAAATAACAACCAAAAAAAAGCAAAAAAATTCCAATAATTTTTCTATCACCTCCCATATTCCAGTCATTTTTAGATTTGTATTTTTTATAGAAAATGATAGGGAATCATCTTGTGTCATTGTCGTTGAAATCTTTAATTCTATGATATTAATATGTATCTATCTGAAAACCAACTGATATAAAGATACATTTAAAAGGTTGTTTTTCTTTAAATCTGCTATTTTTTTTCTGAGAGGACTTGATTATATGGAATGTCTATTCATTTTACAACAGCACTGAAATCACCTAAATTTGTGATCTTTTCTAAAACCAAGGGGTTTATACAACCGATGTTATTAATTTTAAATTTTGATTAATTTAAAGTAACGTAGTTATTAGAATGGACATGCTAGACCAAAACCCGCTTATTTTAATTCCTATTTCAGCCGGGGTGATTTTTTTAGTGGCTGGATTATTAATGCATCAATTTCCACCTAAAAAAATAAACGCTCTTTATGGGTATCGAACCAATAGTTCGATGAAAAATCAGCAAAGATGGGATTTTGCTCAAAAATTTTCTTCGATAGAAATGCTGAAACTATCGATTGGCTTAATATGTAGCGGGTTTCTCGGCTTTCTAATCAATACAAATGATATGCTAGGAATCTTTCTAGGTCTTTCTTTTATCATCTTTATGGTGGTGATATTATTTTTTAGAGTAGAAAAAGCGATTAAAAACAAATTTGATAATTAAAAAAAATCAACACCGGTTCCTATATAATGGGATGCCCCTGTAATTTTGTCGGTCACCTGCATTGTTTGGAAGTACAGGGTGTTCCTGCGTATCATTAGTATTGTTGTGATTGTTAACGCGTATTTTTTTGAGTTTTTTGAAGCAGCTGTAGAAAGAATGGCGGTTAACAATAGGGAGCTTTAGATCACGTATTTTGTAACTTTTCTTGTGTATATAAATGATAATAAGTACTTTAGGGTATTATTGCGTTGAGTGTTAGTGATTTTTAGTGTTGCGAATTTTAAAGAAGGGTTCGCATTGCTTGTGTTTGGACGATACATATCAGAGTGGCATTGTGTTCTAAAATGAACGGTTCAAGTACTGTAGCGAAGGCCATCCCTTTTTTTACTTGGAACCAGGAAATCAACTATAAAGAGAAGTAAGCAACATCTGTCCAGCATTCATCAGAATAGTCAATTGATACTCCCCGAATAGCAGTGCTATACTAGTTCACTGATAGAACTACTTAAAAGCTCATTTAATATTAACAGCATATGAAAAATTTTAAAATTATTTTTTTGTTTATTGTTGCTCTTATTAGTTTATTCACGACTGCACAAGAAAAAGGCGACATAGTACGGCTTGATGTGCCTACATCTGTTACAAAGGTACAATCCTTGATATCAGATGAGAGATGGACGAACAACGCTGATTTTCTTCAATCAGGTATCAAGTTTAAAGTGGTTAGCAAAAACGATAGCGTCGTCAAACTTCAAGCGCTAAATTTTGGTAACCTTTCCAGCAAACAAAAGGAACGAGGGAAAAAAGATTTAAGTGAAATTTATAATTATAAAATTTATACGATTGACAGGGCTGATTTTGATGCGAATGCGATCCTGTCCGAACCTAGGGAGCGATTAAGTATCGGGTTATTGACACTGCCATTTAAAGCTCGGCCTCAAAATGAATTTACGTTCGATACCGAATTCAATTTTAATTCTACATTAAATTGGTCTTTTGCTTACACCAATAATGTTTCTATTAATTGGCAAATTGGGGCAGGTATTGGAACCGTGGGTCTTAATACCAGTAATTCACTTGGACTTGAAGATGACGAAGCGCAAGATGTATCTACAATAACATTTTTGACAGGGATCATGCTGCAATACAATAAAGTTCAGGCTGGGGTCTATATGGGTGTTGACAATATCAATAATCAAAGTAATTATCAATGGAAAAGTAATGGTAATATGTGGTTCGGATTTGGAATCGGCTACGACTTATTTAACTTGTCTTTAGTTAAAGAATCTAATGAACAGTAATCCAGATTTCTATTAATAATTTCTACTAGTAACCGCTACTGCTCCCTTTTAACCCATTTTCATCTTGATTGGCTATATCCGGTGTGTTTTTGCTTCATGCTCCACCTGGCTTCAAAGAAGCTACAAACCCTTTATTTCCAACTCTATGTCTTAACCCATTCATGAGGTTTTCCGTGGTTCCTTAAATGATATTTTAAACCTACTCCACTGCAGGTTGACCAGCTACAATAATGTTATGTTATGAATAGTGGTTATACCATTTTCACTTTTAAAATTAATCGGTGAAAGGACAGATAAATGCACTTATGTTTAACGAAAGCTTGAAATTCTAATTAAAAGCACTTGTTTTACGGTTTCCCGTAATAAAATTGTAAGTAAAAACCTACTTTTAGAATAACATAGCAAACAATCAACCTATAAAACAAACTAAATGAGTCTAGAAAAACATCTAAACATGGATCTAAGGAGCAGAATATTAGAATACTCTTTATTTATCGAGAGCTCAATCAATAACTTGCTTATTCAGAATTTACTACTATTTAGTGATAAGAGAACAACTAAACTTTTTAGAAATAATTCAAAAATCAGTTTTCAAAATAAAGTTGATTTATTAGATGCGATTGGGGTGTTGTCGATGGAAGAGTATTCGGACTTTGAACTGATGATGATGATAAGAAATAGGTTGTTGCACGATATGGAATGCGACTCCTTTCAAACCTTATTCAAGCAATTTGACAAAAGATTGGTGCACCGATTTAAAACATTATTACTGGATGGTCAACAAATTTTTAATGAAGAGGCATGTGGTGTTGCTTGTGTTGCATTATTTCAAAAAAACATAGCGTTAATCGAGGATAAAATTAGTTGGAACCAAGCTTCAAGCCATAAAAAATTTGATTTTTTTGAAATACAAATAGAACAAAAAATATTTTATATAGATTTTATTAATGACCTTATCAATGAGGTGTCCATAGCAACTAAAGATTCTCAATTAGAGAAACAAAAAGAAGCGGTTTTAGTGATGGAACTTCTTCAGATTTTAGAAAAGGGTATTCATACGCTAAATATTCAATCAGAAATTGAAATGAAGAGCATCTAAGTTTTTTTAATTTTAATGCAAACATTAACGTATTTTTTGAATCGTCTGAAAACCTATACTATGTTCAATTTGGCAGATCTTTAATTGCTTGAAATCTGCCAAAATCTATAGGCGTCATTCAACAACAGAACACCTTCAAACAATACCTCATATCAAATACATAAACAGTAGGAGTTCACTCCTTGTGAAATTAATTTTCAGATCAATTACATGAAGAAGTAAGATTCGCAGCTGCGGTAGTACATCAACTAGCTACACCATTAGGTGCGGTAAACATTAGTTACTGCAGAGTTGATGTTTACAACAACTGGGTGTTGTATCCCCTTGAGCATTCACATAGCGATCGATTTCAGCAATCAATGAGTGAAGAAAGAGATAGCTGCAATTCGCTTTCGCGAAAGCGGATACAAAAAACAGAGTTGGACTTTAAAAAGAAAGAACTGGATCGCAGCAAAGCACTTTTTGAAAAAGGAGTGGTGTCGGCTCAAGAGTACGAGTTAAAACAACTGGAATATGCGCAAAACGAAAGGGCTTATCAAAGTGTTGGTGCGAGCATTTCCCAGCTCAGGAATCAGTTGAGCAATACCTCCAGCTCGCTAGAAGAAATTAAAATCAACCGTACCAAAGAAGAGTTGCAATTGTATAAATCGGTGATCCAATCCTTTACTCAACTCCAAAAGGCCGTGCGTAATTACGAGCAATTGTACATTTTAAGAGCGAGCTTAAAGGGCAGGTTGAGCTATACCCAAAACTGGAGCGAAAACCAACAAGTGGCGCAAGGAGATCTTTTATTTACCGTCTTTCCAGAAGACGATCAATCTTACATCGCTATTCTTAAAACACCAGTATTAAATTCTGGTAAAATACAAGCAGGACCAAAAACCTTTTTAAAACTGCAAAACTTCCCAGTAACAGAGTTAGGTGTGCTGGAAGGAAAAGTAGCTACCATTTCCCAGGTACCAGATGCCGATGGATTTTATTATGTACAAGTTTCCCTGCAAGATACTTTGATAACGTCTTACAAAAAGGAAATACAATTGCAACAAGAAACCAGCGTCATTGCAGAAACTGTAACTTAGGATTTACGTTTAATAAATCGTTTCTTTTATCAATTCAAAGAGGTTTTTTCTAAATAAGCTTTTACCACACTAGTTAAATCAGTGACGCAACCTTAGTTCACAATTATTTCACAAATAGATCTTTTTAAAAAATTAGTTAACATTGTAGTAAAGAACAAATAAAATTAGCCTAACCTACCTTTAATCATAAGCCTATAGTTTTGTTTTAAACAATCACTCTATATTATGAAAACAAAATTATTAATTCTTTTACTGTTTTTAGTGACAGTTACAACCATTGCTCAAACAGGAAATTTAAAAGGTGTAATTACTGATGGTTATGGCCTTTTTGTGCCTGGTGCAAATGTTTATATTCCATCTTTAAATAAGGGTGCGGTAAGTGATGCCAATGGAGAATATATCATATATAATGTCATCGAGGGTACCCATGAAGTATTCATCCAGTACCTAGGTTTTAAAGATGTAAAAATAACCGTAACTATAGAAGCTGGAAAAACCCAAGTTTCAAATATCAATTTATTAGAAGATGCCGAGCAACTAGATGAGGTTATGGTCACCGGCTTTTCTTTAAACAGTCAGGCCAAAGCTTTAAACACACAACGCAATAAAATAAACGTTACCAATATAGTGTCTACAGACCAGATAGGTAAGTTTCCTGATGCAAATATAGGTGATGCTATGCGAAGAATACCGGGGATTACTATGCAAGTAGACCAAGGTGAATCCAGAAATATTATTGTGCGAGGTCTGGCCCCACAATTGAATAGTGTGACTTTAAATGGTAGTAGAATACCCTCGGCTGAGGGTGATAACAGAAATGTACAGATGGACTTGATACCATCTGACATGATTCAGACTATAGAGGTAAATAAAGCCGTAACACCAGATATGGATGGCGACGCACTGGGAGGATCGGTAAATTTGATCACGAGGTCTTCACCACAAAAATTTAGACTATCTGCCACTGCCGGATCAGGTGTTAACTTTTTAACTAACAAGCGCATACTTACTGGATCTTTTATTTTAGGAGATCGCTCAAAAGACAAAAAATTTGGCTGGATGGTATCTGCGTCAATAAATGATAATGATTTTGGATCTGATAACGTAGAAGGAGTTTGGGTTAATGAAGCTGAAAGTCCACTTACTGGTGAAGATATTACCGTTAATCCTTATCTAGAGGAAAGCGATATTCGTGTTTATTTAGTACAACGTATAAGAAGAAGTTTTTCAGCAAATTTTGATTATGCCTTTAATGCTAATAATAAAATATTCTTTAAATCTATGTATAACTGGCGGGATGATAGAGAGAACAGGTTCAGGCTGCGTTATGATAATATTGAACCAGTTTTTGATAGTGGTACAGAAAATATAAGCGGTTACACAGGAAGGATGCGCCGCCAGACTAAAGGTGGTATAGACGATGATAGACGTAAAAACACTAGGCTAGAAGATCAAAGAATGTATAACTTTACCCTGTCTGGAGAGCATTTATTTGGAAATGTTCAAATGGAATGGATGACCTCTGTAGCAAAAGCTTCTGAAGAGCGAAACAATGAAAGGTATGCATCCTATAGAACAGGAAGTAATATTGATTTATTTGGTGATTTTGGTAACCCTAGATTTCCTTCATTCAGGCCTACTACTGCCAGTCAGGTAACTCTGGATCGATTTAACTTAAATTCCATTTCTGAAGAGAACCAATATACAGAAGAAGAAGATGTTAATGCCTTTCTCAATTTTACCATTCCACAAGACTGGTTTGGATATGGTGATGGTACATTTAAATTTGGTACCCGTTTAAGATTAAAAGATAAATTTAGAGACAACAACTTTTTTGAATTTGAGCCTACAGATTCAAATCCACAAGGTTTTAATACTTTGGCAGATGTCCCTACTAGAGACTATACAGACCCTGGATATTTACCAGGCAGCCAGTACCGCGCAGGAGCTTTTGCAACCGCAGGGTTTTTGGGAAGCCTAGATTTAAACAATGCTTCTTTATTTGATAGAGAAGATATACCTGATGAATACTTAAGAGCTAACTATAATGTGTCTGAAGATGTGTATGCTGGTTATGTAATGGCAAATCAAAAAGTGTCTGAAAAACTGAGTGTTCTCGCTGGTGTGCGTCTAGAAGCTACTACAATAACTGCTACAGGAAATCAAATTGTTGATGAAGAAGAACTATTAGGTCAGGTAACAGATGAAAGTTCTTATGTAAACATTCTACCAGGTGCACACTTAAAATATGATTTGAGTGATAATACGGTATTTAGACTAGCGTGGACCAATACCCTTGCAAGACCTAATTATGTAGACCTAGTGCCTACCATAGATGTGCTGGTAGATGACAGAGAGGTAGTCTTAGGAAATTCTGAATTAGACCCAACTACTTCTATGAACTTTGATTTGATGGCAGAGCATTATTTTGATAATGTAGGTATTCTTTCTGGAGGTGTTTTTTATAAGCGCATTAATAATTTTGTTTACACACAAATAGGCGAGGTAGCTGCAGGTGAAGTTAATGAAGGTTTTGAAACCTTTCAACCTCAAAACGGTGATGACGCTTATGTTGTAGGAGCTGAATTTGCTTTTCAACGTCAACTAGATTTTTTACCTGGATTTGCAAAAAACTTTGGAATATATCTTAACTATACTTACCTAGATTCTAGAGCCAACGGAATAAGAAATGAAGATGGTGACCAAAGAGGTGATTTAGCATTGCCAGGAGCTACTCCTAATATGTTTAACGCATCATTAGGATATGATAATAAAAGATTTACTGCAAGACTATCTGCCAACTATTCTGACGCATACCTAGATGAACTAGGAGGTAATGATTTTGAGGACAGATACTATGACGAGCAATTTTTCTTAGACTTTAATGTGACTTTTGCCATCAATAAAAATTTACGCTTGTTTTCAGATATTACAAATATTACAAATCAGCCGCTTAGATACTATCAAGGGGTAAGAAATCGCACGCAACAGATAGAGTTTTATGACAGAAGGTTCACAATAGGTCTTAAATATGATTTATTTTAAATAGGCCATTTTTAAAACGAGGTGTTTCAACAACACCTCGTTTCTTTATTAACATGGTTTAACTTTTACATTTGCCAAAAAATTGCTGTTTATGTTACTAAAAACCTTAAGAAAATTACTCATCTTTCTCTTTTCAATAGTGATATTGTCTTGTGATAACAATAAGTTACCAGCCATAAAAGCAGATGTAATAACAGAAAAAACGCCACACGATACAGATGACCCGGCTATTTGGGTGAATCAACAAAATCCTGAAAAAAGTATGGTTTTTGGTACCGATAAGGATCCAAATAATGGAGGGGTTTATGCTTTTGATTTAAAGGGTAGAATAATTTCTGAAAAATCATTAACAGGATTAAGCTACCCTAATAACGTAGCTATTGCTTATGATTTTAAAATCAACGATTCGACCCTGACAGATATTATGATGTTTACGGAGCGTGAAAAAAATCAAATTCGATTATTTTCTGTGCCAGATATGAAGGCTTTAGATAATGGCGGTTTTCCTGTTTTTACATACGAAACCGATAGTGATAACAGAAGGCCTATGGGAATTGCGTTATACAAGGATCAATTATCGAATAAAATGTATGCCATTGTAAGCCGAAAAGTAGGTCCTAAACTTAACTATCTAGATCAATACCAGATAGTTGCAAACAATTCTAGAATACAAGCCAATTTGGTAAGAAAATTTGGTCATTTTAGCGGTAAAAAGGAGATTGAAGCCATAGCTGTCGATCAAGAGCTAGGTTTTGTTTACTATGCTGATGAGATGAACTGTATTCGTAAATATTATGCGAGTCCTGAAAAGGGTGATGTGGAATTGAGTTGTTTTGGAGGAGATTACTTTGAAAGAGATATCGAAGGAATAGCTATCGTAAAACAACAAGATCATTCAGGGTATTTAGTGGTTTCCAATCAACAAGCAAACAGTTTTTCTGTTTTTGACAGGAAGACAAATGATTTTATAAAAGAATTAAATTTAGGTACTCGGGGAACAGACGGTTGTGATGCCACCTCTGCGGCATTGGGAACAGAATTCCCCAATGGTTTGTTGGTATCCATGAATAATTCTAAAGAATTTTACTATCACGATTTAAGAAGCATCGGTTTAGATTAAAACCTTTTATTTTTGTGATGCCTATAAAACCCTTTCTTTAACTAGCAAGGGTTTTTTCTTTTTCACCACTCATATACACCAAATTAACAAGAAGTATTTTTCATTAAAATTTTCCATAGAAGGCACGACAAAGGTGCAGCTGCTTTATGAGTGATAACTCCATTTAGGCGCTCTGGTACAAAACAGGCATACTGCAATGCGTTGACTAAAGTGGCAAATAAGTTGAGTTCATTTTAAACAGACGCGGCTACTACCTTTATACGGCTCTTGACGATCTCGGCGAGTTCGCGTGCTTTGACCACGTCCTCTGCAACAACAGTGACATGTCCCATTTTTCTAAAGGGTCGGGTCTCTTTTTTACCGTAAATATGAGGGGTTACCCCTGGTAAAGCGAGAATATCTTCTAAACCGTCGTATATCACATCACCTGTATGCCCTTCTTCTCCTACGAGATTCACCATCACGCTGGCTAGCTTACTGTCCGTAGCGCCTAATGGCAAATTACAGATACACCTGATGTGTTGTTCAAACTGGTCAGTAATCGCACCTTCTATGCTGTAATGCCCAGAGTTATGTGGTCGTGGCGCTACTTCATTGACTAGAAGTTCGCCAGACTTGGTGAGGAAGAGTTCCACAGCCAGTAAGCCTACATGCTCATAGGCTTCAGAAACTTGTAATGCCAGTTCTCTTGCTCGATCAGAGATATCCTTATGGATACGCGCTGGACAAATGACGTATTCCACCTGATTGGCTTCGGGATGAAATTCCATTTCTACTACTGGATAGGTTTTCATCTCGCCACGGGCATTACGGGCAACGATAACCGCAAGTTCCAGATCAAAACCTACCATGTCTTCATAGATACATTCTACTTGGGGTACATCCTTTAAATCACTTGCTTTTCTTATTACTTTTACTCCTTTACCGTCATAACCACCTTCCGCACTTTTCCAGATAAATGGATAGGTTCTATCGTGATCTAGGCTTGGTTTTGGATAGACTTCAAAAGCTGCAGTAGGGATATTTTGATCTTGGTAAAAGGATTTTTGACGTGCTTTATTTCTGATCAAGTTGAGGACTTTGGCACTAGGGGAAACAGCAATTCCTTTATCTTCGAGATCCTGCAGGGCTTGTACATTTACATTCTCTATTTCTAGCGTCAGTACATCGACTTGCTCACCAAATTCCATAACGGCTTCATACTCCATAAGATCTCCTTCAAAATACACATCACAACCCTGAAATGCTGGTGCGTTGTCGTCTTTATCCATGACGTAAGTAGTAATATCCCACTTTCTGGTGGTGTACAGCATCATTTTGCCTAATTGACCACCGCCTAAAATTCCTAATGTAAAATCTGAAGAGAATTGTGTCTGTTTCATGTTTCAAAAATAAGCGGTTAATTTTAAATGAAACTTGAATTGGAACCCGAATTTGAATTCGCATTGGAAGTGTTAGGAGTAACAGGTCAATAGCTTTTTTGTAAGGTTTTTTTTGTCCTTTAAGGATAAGACTATTTACAGTCTTTAATTAGCTTGTTGTTATAAGGATGCTATGCATTTAACGCTGCCGATATCTGCCTTAAACACCTGCGTCATACTGTTCACTAATCATTATCTTTGCAAAAAATGCTTTGTAGTGATTAAGATCCACGATCTTTATTTTAAACCCTTTTTGAGTGCACAGGAAATAGCTGCTGCCGTTGATAACCTCGCCTACCAGCTCAATAGAGATTTTGCAGGTAAAAACCCTGTTTTTTTAGGGATTCTGAACGGGAGTTATATGGTTTTGGCAGACCTTACTCGCAAGTTTCATCAGGATTGTGAAGTGAGCTTTTTAAGTGCTAAAAGCTACGAAGGAACCAGTTCTACTGGTGCTATAGAGCTGGGTGACGAGCTGGATATTGATCTTGCAGGGAGGACCGTTGTCATCGTGGAGGACATAGTAGACACTGGTTTGACTGTAGAGACGCTTTCGCGAAAGCTACAACAACACCAGCCTCAAGAACTAAAAATAGCCACACTATTTTTTAAGCCTGAGGTATATGATCGCGAGTTGAAAATCGATTATGTAGGAAAGAATATTGAAAACAAATTTGTCGTTGGATACGGCATGGATTATAATAATTTAGGGCGCAATTTGCCCGAACTTTACGTACAAACACAACGCATGAAAAACATCGTTTTATTCGGTCCTCCGGGTGCAGGAAAAGGAACTCAGGCCACTCGTTTAAAAGATAAATACGGACTGGTTCACATATCTACAGGAGACGTGTTCCGTTACAATATAAAAAATGGTACCGATTTAGGGAAGCTGGCAAAATCCTTTATGGATAAGGGAAATCTAGTTCCAGATGAAGTGACCATTAAAATGCTCAACGCTGAGGTAGAAAAAACATCAGATGCTGCGGGGTTTATTTTTGATGGTTTTCCAAGAACAGAAGCCCAAGCAATAGCCTTGGACCAATTATTAGCCTCAAAAAATGAGAAAATCGACGGAATGGTAGCCTTAGAAGTGGCTGATGAGGTTCTTGTAGAGCGTTTGTTAGAAAGAGGTAAAGAAAGTGGCCGCCCAGATGATGCCAACGAAGGAGTGATTAAAGATCGCATTGCAGTTTATTACAAACAAACAGCCCCTCTAAAAGAGTATTACGCAGCACAAGATAAGTATTATGGTGTTGATGGAGTAGGAGATATGGACGCCATCACAGAGCGTTTAAGCGTAGAGTTTGATAAGCTTTAAGAACCTGAACTCGAACTCGAACTCGAACTTGAACTTGAACTTGAACTTAAAATTAAAATAGGAGCTCTAGCACTCAACAGATTGGAGCGCAAGCTACGTCAAGAAGGCTTAGGGCAGAAGATTATTTTAAATAGTAAAAATGACTGTTAGCGGTTAACAAAGAAAGGCTAACAGACAACTGAAAATGGAATTATGACTGAAGGAAATTTTGTTGATTATACAAAAGTAACTGTAGAATCTGGTCGTGGCGGTAAAGGAAGTACCCACTTGCATAGAGAAAAATATGTAGAGAAAGGGGGTCCAGATGGTGGTGATGGTGGTCGCGGTGGTCATATTATCCTAAAAGGAAATAAAAACCTTTGGACCCTTTACCATTTTAAATACAAACGACACTTTAAAGCAGCTCAAGGAGGAAATGGGGCAAAGCAACGAAGGACGGGATTGGATGGAGAAGATGTCTTGATCGAACTTCCTTTAGGAACGGTCATTAAGGATACGGAGACCGGTCAAATTGTACATGAGATTTTAGAAGATGGAGAAGAATTTATCATCTGTGAAGGGGGTAAAGGGGGTCGTGGTAACTGGCACTTTAAATCGTCTACGAGACAAACACCACGTTATGCACAAACTGGGATGGATGGGACTGCCCTGGACGTGACTTTTGAGCTTAAGATCTTGGCTGACGTAGGTCTGGTAGGATTTCCTAATGCTGGAAAATCAACCTTATTGTCGGTACTTACCTCAGCAAAACCTAAGATTGCTAACTATGAGTTCACAACGCTTAAGCCTAATCTAGGAATTGTAGAATACCGTGACTTTAAAAGTTTTGTTATTGCAGATATTCCTGGAATTATAGAAGGAGCTGCCGAAGGCAAAGGAATAGGACACCGCTTTTTAAGGCACATAGAACGTAACTCTACCCTGTTATTTCTCGTACCAGCAGATTCTGATGACATCAGTGCTGAATATGATATTTTGGTCAACGAATTGAGAAAATACAATCCAGAAATGCTGGATAAAGAGCGATTTGTAGTGATTTCTAAATGCGATATGCTGGATGAAGAATTGATCGGTCAAATGCGGGAAGGACTAGATGAAGAAGGGGCTTTTAATGGGGCACCTTATATGTTTATTTCTTCTATCTCTCAGATCAATTTGATGGAATTGAAAGATCGTTTATGGGAAATGCTGAATGAGTAAGCATTTGTCGTAGGAACTAATAAAATAGCCTGAATATGAAAACATTCAGGCTATTTTATTTTTGATCACCAAGTACCGTCGCCCTTGGGATTTGAGTTATTTATAGAGCATGTATTTTGATCTAATTTTTTGATAGTTTTCCAGTCCTTTTTCCCATGTGGCTGCAATTTCTTGTGCGCTCATGCCTTTTTCGATCTGAGCTTGTAAGAGCGTTGTTCCGGCAAGTTTGGTAAAAAAGGGATTGAAGAAGTTTTGTTTTGATGGCGCTTTCGCGAAAGCGTCTACTAAAAATTCCAACTCTAAATGATCTAGTTTTTTATAACCTCTAAGATCTACTCCAAAGCATTTCTTCCCGTTAAATGGAGGTCTTTTAGAACCTTCATTAGGTGTCGGAGTAAAGGCAAAGTCAGTATATTTTGCTAAGGATGGAGATCCATACACCTGAAATTGCATTTCTGTACCTCGTCCCACACTTACTTCAGTTCCTTCAAAAAAGCAAAGGCTAGGATACAGGTTGATCGCTTGATCATTAGGTAAATTAGGAGATGGTTGGATAGGAATGCTGTAGGGAGTAGCATGGGTATAATTCGTGCACTTGATAATTTCTAACTCAGCTTGTAACTGCTTGTCCAGCCATTGTTCACCATTAATCATCATCGCATATTCTCCTATAGTCATACCGTGTACCACAGGGACCGGGTGCATGCCTACAAAGCTTTGGTGTTTTTTTTCTAATATAGGTCCATCGATGTAATGACCGTTAGGGTTAGGACGGTCCAAAATGAGGAGTTTTCGGTCGTAAGCGGCGCATGCTTCCATGACATAATGTAGGGTAGAAATATAGGTGTAGAATCTAGCACCCACATCTTGAATATCAAATAAGACAAGGTCTATATCTTCTAGTTGTTCTTTAAACGGTTTTTTGTTGTCGCCATAAAGAGAAATGATAGGTATGCCTGTTCGTTCATCTACTCCATCTTTGATGCTGGCTCCAGCATCAGCAGTGCCTCTAAAACCGTGCTCTGGAGCAAAAACACGTTTGATGTCTATTCCATGAGCCAGTAAGGTGTCGACTAGATGTGAGTAACGCACTTTATTTCTAGTATCCCATTCTTTAGAAATAACGGTATCTCCAGTTTTTACGACACTAGTTTGGTTTCCCACTAAGGCAACTCTTTTTCCTTTGAGTTTTCCAATCCACTCTCCCAATAGATAAGCCGCCGGAATAGGTTCGTTATCATTTGTTTCTACGAGAAGCCTTTGACCTTGGAATTTTTCAAGAACAATTTTTTCTTCTTTAGGAGAAGTGGGTGTATTGTTGCCATTGGTTTTAGAATTACAGGAAGTCATTCCTACAACCAAAGCGATTATGGTATATTTGAATATGGAATCAAAAAAAGTGAATCTAGAGTATTTCATTGCTAAAAGGGTACAAAGTAGTACAAGTTATAAAAATAGCGTAAGTGCGCCGATTATAAAAATTGCAGTGGCTGCAATTGCAATAGGAATTATTGTGATGCTAATCGCTATTGCCACTGGCGTGGGCCTGCAAAAAAAGATAAAAGAGAAGGTCAGTGCCTTCAATGGTCATGTAAACGTGTCTTTTTTTGACCGCAATAACTCCATTACCAGTATAAAACCCATCTCTAGCCATCAAGATTTTTATCCAGATTTTACGGCAGTACCAGAAGTTACCCATATTCAAGGCGTAGCTACAAAAGGCGGGATGATACGTACTTCGACCGATTTTGAGGGGATCATTCTCAAAGGAGTGGGAAGTGATTACGATTGGAACTATTTACAAGACTTTTTAGTGGAAGGTAAATTGCCAGACGTGGCTCAGGAGCAAACCTCATTTGATATTCTTATTTCTGATGATATTGCTGCTCGCCTACAATTAAAAGTAGGGGACAAGGCACCAACTTATTTTATGAAAGCTAATGGTCAAGAGCCAATAGGAAGAGCTTTTAGAGTTTCAGGAATTTATGATAGCGGGCTAGAAGAATACGATTCTAAATTTATCATAGGAGATATCAGAAATATACAACGCATCAATAAATGGGATGCTGACCAGATAGGAAAGTTTGAACTATTTATCAAAGATTTTGACCGACTTACCGAAGTAGGAAGGGCCATCCAATTGAATACGCCGTCTGAATTAAATGCAAGAACCATTGAACAAGAACTACCAGCAATTTTTCAATGGTTGGCATTATTAGATGGAAATATTTTTGGAATAATAGGCATCATACTTATCGTAGGAATCATCAATATGATTACGGCATTACTAGTGCTTATTTTGGATCGTACCAACATGATAGGGGTTCTCAAGTCTTTAGGGGCTTCTAATTGGACGGTGCGTAAAATCTTCCTTTATAACGCCATGAACCTGGTGTTTAAAGGACTCGTCATAGGAAATGTCATCGGTTTAGGTTTGATAGGAATCCAATTCTATTTCAGTCCGTTGACCTTAGATCCTCAGTCTTACCATGTGACCGAGATGCCAGTTTATATCTCGTGGTGGCACGTGATCGCCTTGAATTTAGGAACTTTTGTAGTGTGTTTAATCGCTTTAATTATCCCTACCCTGATCGTCAGTAAAATCAGCCCTGTAAAGGCGATGCGATTTGAGTAACTCATAGGTGGACCCTGCGGTTATCATGTCATCAACAAGTGATATAGTTGTCGCCGCTATCAAAGGAGGTCATCAATAGTAATAGGACTACCAGCCCTTAGGACTTTTTCCAGCTTCTAATCGGTTTTCAATAGCCTCAGGAAGTTGATAGAAAAAATCAGTGCCGGTTAATTTCTCAATCTCATCCACACTGCTTATAAAATCATAGATGGATGTATTTGCGTCTTGATGCGGCATTAAAAAAGCGAGCATTTTACCTCCATCAGCATCGTGGCGATATAGGATTTTATAATATTGTTCTGGAACCGATACCTTTTCTGTGCCTATAGATTTTAAACCTTCTTTTAAAACAGAGCCTGTAATCACATAAAGCTCCTGATGACGCTGCGCATAATACCTGGTTTTTTGCTCTAATGTATTCCAGATACCCGAATTAAAATCATGCCGCTGCGGACTGATGTTAGAGGTTAAAAAAGTTTCGTTATAAGCAGCTTGAGTAGATTTCCTATCGCCAGCGGGAACGAGGTGCCCTTTGTCATAACCACTCTTTTTATAATTGCGCCAATGAGCGGCACCAGTAGTTACTTGATCATCAATTTCAAAATAAGGTCTTTTATAATCACTAGTGGTAATGTCTGAAGCCCTTAAAACATGTGCCGTCCATTCGGCTTGCTCGTGTTGTTCGTTATAAGAAAGACTGTAGGTATGGTGATTTACAATTTGGTTTTTAGAGCTTGGCAAGAAATCTTTTCGAGATAAGGAGTGGACTTCACTTCCATAGCTATCAGCATTTAGAAAATCTTCTTTAGGGGGATTTTCCTGTGCATAGATGCTTTCGGCTTTATTCTCATAGAAATAGTAAGCTGCTGCGCAAGTAAGAATGATTAATGGGTAAACGTATTTTCTCATTTAACTCGTTTTTACATCCAGTGCATCTCGCAGTGCATTTCCTAAGAGCATAAAAGCCATTACTAACGTCATGATTGCGATTCCTGGCACTATGGCAAGATAAGCCTTGTCGAGAATGATGTACTGGTAATGATCTTTAATCATACTGCCCCAACTGGGCATAGGAGGTTGTGCGCCTAATCCTAGAAAGCTCAAACCACTTTCTATAAGTATGGAAGCTGCAAAATTTGCCGCACTAATAACAATGACTGGTGCCATGATGTTGGGTAAAATATGTCGGGTAATAATTCTAAAATGATCAAAGCCTAATGCTTTTGCTGCAGTTACGTATTGGTATTCTTTGGCTACAATCATCTGTCCACGTACCACACGTGCAACTTCTACCCACATGGTGAGTCCTACGGCGATAAAAACAGTAAGAAAGCCTTTTCCTAAAGCAATACTTATTGCGATCACCATCAGCAGGGTAGGAATGGACCAAGTGACATTGATCAGCCACATGATGGCAGCATCTATTTTACCGCCGTAATATCCTGCAATAGCTCCTAAAAAAACACCTATAAGTAAGGAGATCAATACTGCTACAAAACCAATAGAGATGCTTATTCTCGTCCCTATCATCATGCGGCTCAATAGATCACGACCATATTTGTCGGTACCTAATAGAAATGTTTTTTGTAAGGTATAGCTTTCGCGAAAGCGAGACAATTCTAGATCCTTATCAATGCTAAAATTGGCGTCCACAAAAGCGAGCTCCTTGCCGTCTACGTCAAAAGGCCGGTAAAAAACACTACCATTCTCTATTTTTAAATCGGCATAAGGGATTTCTTGTACAGTAGATTTTTTTCCATTCCACCAGTTCCAAAAATTAGTTTTGGCAGTTGTTGAGGGAAAGGTTAACATATCCACTGTAAAACCTGGCGGTTGTGAGTGTATAGAAATATGCATTTGGTTGGCGTATTGCGTATCGTCTGGAGCTATAACGTAAGCAAATATGGCTATTAATGCATAAAATAGAATAACAAAAAAACTTAAAACGCCCCAGAAGTTTTTTTGAAACTTCTGGAGCGCTAGAGCACTTAATGATGTGGTTTTAAAAGACATTAGTCCTTAACACTCCATTTAGTTTTGTTGTCGTTTTTAATGTTATTCATGCGTAGCTCCTTAAGAACATTTACTGCTTCTTCCACATAAATATCTTTTTTAAGATTTTTTATCCAGGCTTCACGTTTGTCTCCTAAAGCACTGTCAGTTTTAACTAATGCTTTCTCATAGGCAAGCATGTCAAAATCTAAGGTGTTCTTATAATCAGAAAGCGATTCAAATTTCTCTGTTTCTTTTTCAAGACGGTCCAGACGTTCTGTGTAAGTGATCAAATTTAAAGGAATGTCATTATCTTCTCGTTGATTGCTCAACCATTTTGCATTTTCATTTAATAATTGAAAATTAGGATTTGCATCCACTCTTTCCTGAGCCTTTTTGATGGACTCGGCTAGATTTGCATAGCCAGTAAATTTGTTATAATCAGCTTTTGGAATTTCGTCATAAGGAAGTGGAAACTGCTCGTCGCGTTCTCCTACTTCGATATAACTGTATCTTCCCGGGGTGACTACATCACTTTTTACCCCTTCTAGTTGAGTGCTCCCGCCATTAATTCTATAGAATTTTTGGGTGGTTAATTTGATGGCTCCTAAGTCTCCGTATTCATTATTTCGCACCCATTGGTTCAAGTCTTCAAAATTCTGTACTGTTCCTTTTCCAAAGGTTTGCTTACTTCCTATAATCACAGCACGGTCGTAATCTTGTAAAGCAGCAGCAAGAATTTCACTAGCACTAGCGCTGAATTCGTTGACCATAATTACTAAAGGTCCTTCCCAAAGAATTTCTCCGCTGTCGCTATCTCTTAAGGTTCGTGTTCTTTTGTCTTTTAATGCCACTTGTACCACAGGTCCTTGATCAATAAATAATCCTGCCATTTCAATCACTTCTCTTAAAGAACCACCGCCATTATTTCGTAAGTCTAAGATCAGTCCGTCCATACCTTCGGTTTTCAGTCTTTGAATTTCTTTAGAGATATCATTACCAGCAGCACGTCCACTAGGATCTTCCATGTCAAAATAAAACTTAGGTAAATTGATCAACCCAAATCTAAAAGCATCGTCTTGTCCTATAACTGACTTAGCAAATGTTTCTTCTATTTGAACGATATCTCTTGTAAGAGTTATATCTTCTATGGAGCCGTCTACTTTCTTAAGTGTTAGAATTACTTTACTTCCTTTAGGCCCTTTGATTAGTTCTACCGCATCTCCTATTCTCATACCTACAATCGAAGTAGCAATAGTGTCGTTTTCTTGAGCGACCTTAAGGATTTTATCCCCTACTTCTATCAGTTCGCTCTTCCATGCTGGTCCGCCAGAAATGATTTCTAATACACTGATGTAATCCATCTTCTTTTGAAGTCTAGCACCTATTCCTTCTAACTTTCCGCTCATAGAGGTGTCAAAACGATCTTTGTTTTGTGGTGGAAAAAAATTAGTATGAGGATCAAAATGTGTGGTAATGGTATTTACAAAAACAGAGAAATAGTCCAATCGCTCTACATCGTCAGTGAGGTCAAAGTTTTCTAGCATTGATTTTTTAATCTCTGCTCTGGTTTCTTTTTCTAATTCTGCAAGACTCTTTTGCTCTTCTTCTGGTTGTTCTTTTTGCTCTTCTACCTTATCGTAATAGGTTCCTAAAGCAGCTAGTTTTAAAAGTTTTCTCCAGTGGTCTTTTAATTCTTTTTTGTTTTTTGAATAAGGGATCTGATCATAATCTGTATTGATGCGTTCATCTATAGAAAAATCAAATGGGTTAGCAATTAATTCTGTAAATATTTTTTGAGATTCCTCTTGACGTTGCAGCAACCGTTCATAAGTAAGATTAAATAAATCTACTTTACTATCACGTATTTGATCATCGATCAAATATTCATAAGCTTGAAATTCTTTATAGTCACTTTCTAGGAAATATCTTTTTCCCGGATCCATGTCTTTGATGTAATTATCAAAAACTTCTTTGGAGAATTCATCTGTCAGATCTGCAGGAGAAAAGTGATTTCTTTTTAATACGTGAGAAATCAAGTTGACGAGTAACTGCTCTTTTTCTTTATCTCCAGGGTCAACAGTGTCATTAGTAAAACTGCAGCTAGCTGTGGCTACAAGTAGGGTAAAAACCGCTAATATAAAGTTGTTTTTAAGGAAATTCATAAGGATTTTCATTTGTCTCTTTCTATGTATATAAAAACCGTGCCAATTTAAGACGGTTAAAGTAAGTCAAGAATCTTATATGGTTCGGCTAATTTACTTAATTTTAACCACCTTAAAAATCATATGGAAAATAAAAAGAAACCACTCATTTTAGTTACTAACGATGATGGTATTACTGCAAAAGGAATTAGAACATTAATCAGTATCGCTCGAGAGTTAGGTGATGTAGTCGTGGTCGCTCCAGACAGCCCGCAAAGCGCTATGGGCCATGCGATAACCATCAACGACACACTTTATGTGAAGGAGTTTTTACAACACGATTACGACCATAAAGAATATACGACAAGCGGTACACCTGTAGATTGTGTGAAAATGGCCAGTCATGAAATACTCGATCGCAAACCAGATTTATGCCTTAGTGGCATCAATCACGGAAGTAACAGCGCGATCAACGTGATTTATAGCGGTACGATGAGTGCAGCCATGGAAGCGGGAATAGAAGGAATTCCAGCCATAGGCTTTTCTTTATGTGATTATTCTCACGATGCAGACTTTTCTTCATCTCGTGAGTATGTCAAACACATTATAGAGCAGGTTTTGGAAAAAGGAATGGCAAAAGGAGTTATTTTTAACGTCAACATTCCAAAAGCTACCAAAGAGGAAATCAAAGGAGTAAAAATATGCCGTCAGGCTAATGCGTATTGGGTGGAAGAATTTGACAAACGCACAAATCCAAATGGTAAAGACTACTACTGGCTTACCGGCAAGTTTGTTAATGACGATAAAGGAGAAGATACGGATGAATGGGCACTGGCTCATAATTACATCTCCATAGTTCCAACGCAATATGATCTTACCGCACACCATTATATAAGCGAATTAAACACATGGGATTTTGGTAATTAAGATTTTAAAAGGATTTATATTAGGGCTTATTGCCAATACCATAGGAACCTATCTGTACGTTTATTTTGCAACAGATAAGGGCTTTGAGTACATCATCAAAGAAGGGTATAGCCAAGGTTTTTTAGGAGGACTTATAGGTTTAGGAGCCGTACTTAATTTGGTGTTGTTTTTCTTTTTCCTTACGTCAACTATTGGGAAATTTAAAAAAAGCATTCAGCCATATGAAGCTCGGGGGGTATTACTGGCAACTATTCTTGCTGCACTGGCAGTGTTATATTTTGAATTCTAGCGTATGAAATATTATTTGATTGCAGGCGAGGCGAGTGGAGACCTTCATGGAGCTTTGCTCATGAAAGAGCTCAAGAAAAAAGATCCTGAGGCAGCGTTTCGATTTTGGGGTGGTGATTTAATGAAGGCCGAAGGAGGAAGTCTTGTAAAACATTATAAAGAGCTTGCCTTTATGGGCTTTGTAGAAGTCTTGAGCAATATTAAAGCCATTCTTAAAAACATCAGGTTGTGCAAAGAAGATATTGATGTTTTTCAGCCAGATGCCATCATCTATATCGATTATCCTGGGTTTAATTTTAGGATCATGAAATGGGCTAAAATCAAAGGGTATCGCAACCATTATTACATATCTCCGCAAATATGGGCATGGAAAGAAGGTCGCATCAAAGCCATCAAGAGAGATGTGGATCAGATGTACGTAATCTTACCATTTGAAAAGGATTTTTACGAGCAAAAACACCAATTTCCGGTGCACTTTGTAGGGCATCCATTAATTGATGCCATCGCCCAAAGAAAGACGGTAGATCACATTAAATTCCTTGCTACTTACCACTTGGACGAGCGACCGTTAATCGCTTTATTGCCAGGTAGTCGCAAACAAGAAATTAAAAAAATGTTGAGCGTTATGTTGGATATGGTAGATCGTTATCCAGATTACCAATTCATTATCGCAGGAGCACCTGGTCAAGACGAGTCTTTTTATAGTAGTTACCTCAAAGACTATCCAGTAACTTTAGTTATGAACCGCACCTATGATTTGATGAGTTTGTGCCATGCGGCCTTAGTTACTTCAGGAACCGCAACCCTAGAAACGGCTCTTTTTAAAGTGCCTCAAGTCGTATGTTACAAAGGAAGTTCCATAAGCTATCATATTGCTAAGCGTATTGTCAAGCTGGATTATATATCACTGGTCAACCTTATTATGGATCAACCAGTAGTTACCGAGTTGATACAATCGGCCTTCAACAAGAAAACACTGCGAAAAGAATTGGATCTAATCCTCCATCCTACCCAGCGCAACCGCATTTTTGCAGATTATTACGAGTTGGAAACAAAGTTAGGAGGCACAGGAGCCAGTGAGAATACTGCTAGTTTGATCTTTACGGATATTAAGAATTTACAACAATAACATATCTATATGTCGTTTATAAATCAGTTCTTCTCCGTCTTATTCTCGTTAAAATATAGAATTTTAAAAGGTGTTATACTGGTAGTTTTTTATTTGGTTGGGCCTAAAAGGAATTCTAATATTTTACAAAATATGTTGAAATGTAATGGGTAGTATGTGTTTAATGATTTCACGTTCTTATAGCACGTATGGCATCAGCTTTTTTTTATTTCGCTTTCGCGAAAGCGGAATAAATAGAAAACAAAACAACAGCAACAAAAAGTCTGTTCCCATAGTTTTATCATCATTAATGATACTGCTTTGCTTTGGACTAACCTCTTGTGGGAGTTCTAGACCTAGCGTAATTACAACTAAAAAGGAAGCTGCCGAAGCACCTAGAGCTAGCGCTTATAAAAGTCCTAATACCTATAGTGCCCATACGGAAAAAAGGGAACTAGAAGAAATACAAATAGAGGTAGCATCAAATGACAAGCCCTATGCAGAAAGCACTTCTTTTATAGACCAAGTAGTGGAAAATGCGATGCGGTATAAAGGAGTGAAATACCGGTATGGGGGCACTACTACAAAAGGGATGGATTGCAGTGGTTTGATTTGTACGGCTTTTGAAGAAGCTGGTAAAAGCATGCCGCGCAGCAGTCGTTCTATGTATGCAAAAGCTGATGAGCTGGATCTGGATCAGGTAAGAAAGGGAGACTTTCTATTCTTTGCCACAGGTAAAAACAAACGACAAGTCAACCATGTCGCGTTGATTACAAGTGTAACTCCTGGAGAAATTGAATTCATACATTCTACTACATCGAGAGGTGTGATGACGTCTACTTTGAATGAAGCCTACTGGATAGATGCTTTCTTAAGAGCTGGAAGAATCGATTAAAATAGATTAGGTATATTTAATCATGCGCTGGCTTGATTATGCATTTTATAGAATTTTATTTTTTCTTATCGCAGGAATTATTTTTTCTAGGGGTATAGAACTGCCTGTAGTTACTTATCTGTACAGCTTGGGCATATCTTTTTTGATCGCCTTATTTTCCTTGCTCATCCACAAATATTCTTTTTTTTCAAAAGCACTCTTTGCAGTAGCTGTTTATTGCTTTTTCTTTTTTCTAGGAGGAATTCTCCTGCAGTTGAGTAATCAGCTATCAAGTAATCATTTTATTGATAAGCAGGTACATGGTGAAGACCAAGTTATTTCTCTTGAACTTCAACAACGATTGTCTTCCAATTCATTTAATGATCGTTTTTATGCTGAGGTATTTTTTTTGGGATCGCAAGAGGTTTCGGGAAAAGCATTGGTGTCATTTAAAAGAACGGATAGTCTAGATTATCAGGTAGGTGATAGGCTAGTCGTTTATGAGCAAATAGATGTGCCAGCATTTGCCCGTAACCCGGGAGATTTTGATTACAGAGCCTATTTGAAGTCCATTGATGTCTATGGTCAGATTGATGTAGATCCAACTCGCATATGGAGTGATGAGAAGTCTCCTGATAAAATGGACGGTCTATTGGTTATTAGAAATAGGATTCTAAATAAATTAACGGCATCCGGTTTAAAGGAGCGTCCTAGAGCCATGATAGAAGCTTTGGTTTTAGGACAACGACAGAATGTAGCTCCAGAGCTTACCAAAAGCTTTAGAGATGCAGGGGTGATTCATATTCTTGCTTTAAGTGGTTTGCATGTCGGAATCATTTTATTGATTCTAAGATTTCTCACTCAAAGTATCTTACGACTGAAATACGGTCGCTGGATTCAAAGTGCGGTTCTTATTGTTCTTCTATGGTCTTTTGCTTTACTTACAGGAATGTCACCTTCCATTATGCGAGCAGTAACTATGTTTTCTTTTGTGGCTATAGGTATGAATCTCAAACGCAAAGGATCGGTGTATCACAGTTTGACCTTATCTGCTTTTGTGTTGTTGATTTACGATCCACGATTGCTGTTTCAAGTTGGCTTTCAGTTGAGTTATATGGCGGTATTTTCTATTGTACTGATACAACCTGTGCTGGCGGGATTATGGACTTGGCACAATAAGGTCAAAGATTTTTTTTGGAGCATATGTACCGTAACTATTGCAGCTCAAATAGGAGTAGCAGGAGTGAGCCTGTTTTACTTTCATCAGTTTCCAGGATTATTTATTCTTGGGAATTTGCTGTTGTTGCCTGTATTGCCATTGATTATAGGCGCTGCGTTGTTGTTGATTCTTTTATTGTCGATCGGGCTTCCTGCCGACTGGCTAACGACTGTCTTAAATCTAGTTTTAGAATTCCTTATGGGTGGCATTGCGACCATTAGTTCTTGGGATGCATTTATTTTCACTGACATATACATCACCTGGTGGGAAATGATTTTAATGTACACAGTGCTATTTAGTTTGGTGTTGTTTTTAGTTCCTTACTTTAAAAGAAGTAAAAAGGAACGCTTTTACTTGAAAAAGCCCAACTGGATGCTGCATCTCAGTCTTGCATCTGCGATACTATGGATGGGGATACGTAGTTTTGAAACCTATGCCTACAGTGAAGAACAGTTTTTAGTATTGCATCAAGCCACTGGAAGTGCGGTTAGTCTGAGCAATAAAGATCAAGCCCTACTGCTTACTGATTTGCATGTCATGGATACTACAAGAGCGGTTAATAGTTTAGAGCGATTAAAAAACATAGAAAACCATCGAGGCAAGAAACTCTCTATAGCTGATTTACAAAGTATGGTGCATTACAAAGACGCACAATTGGTGGTCATAGCCGAAAATGGAGTCTACGATACCTCTATTAAGAGCGCTAACGTCCTGCTATCACACTCTCCTAAAATCAATATAGAACGACTTATTCTAGACACCCAACCGAAAATGATTATTGCTGATGGTTCTAATTATCGCCATCTAATTGAGGCTTGGAAAATCACGTGTGATCAAAGGAATATTAGGTTTTTAAACACCTATGAAGATGGAGCAGTAGCAATCGATTAACCCTGTAGTTTGTATTTAAAATCTCGTTGGTAATCGTTCCATTTTTTCCCCGTGTTGATGGACTTGTAAGTCTCGTCTGCGAGCATGGTGATATAGATTTCCAACTTTTTAGCATCTAATTTTCCAGGGACGGGATTGATAATGGTTCCTTTTTCATCAAAAAATACCAGTGTAGGATATTCAAATATTCTTATAAATTCAGCGAATTGATGTTGCGCGCGATCGTTGCGCTTTTTAAGCGGATTAGCGTAGGTAGCACCTTTGTAGTTGATCACTTCAGTTCCTTCGGCATTAAATTTTACGGGGTAATAGTGCTTGTTGATGTAGGTGGCGATATCCGCTTTCGCGAAAGCGTGTTGATCCATCCATTTACAATTAGGACACCAGTCTGTGTAGGATTTCATCAAAATTTTACGAGGTTCTTTTTTCTGTGCCGCAAGGGCATCATTCATACTCATCCAATTCACTTGAGAAAAACCAAGTGTGGAAAACAAGAGAAATACAAGAGGAACTAATTTCATGTGGCTAATTTACAACATCATGAATGCATAAAATGCACCGTAATGGTGCATTTTATGTTAAAATATTAATACATGCAGTTATTATCTAATACCGTGCATCATTTTAACTAGTAGCTTACTTATTGCAAGCATAACGAAACCTGCAGCAATAGGTATAATTGTAAAAATCATAAAGAAAGTTGCCATTCCATAATCTTCCACTATAGGATCGATAAATCTACCAGTAAGTCCAGCAGCAGTATTGGCTATAAAGTTTGCGACAAACCATATACCGAACATCAAACCCACTAGCTTAGTAGGTGATAATTTACTTACATAAGAAAGACCTACTGGAGAAACACAAAGTTCACCTAAAGTATGAAATAAGTAGGCTATAATTAGGAAAATCATGCTCACAGAAGCTGTTTTTGCTCCTAAAGGAATCCCCATAGAGCCAAAGGCTAAAATTCCAAAACCAATACCTAATAAGATCAAACCAATTGCAAACTTTACAGGCCCTGAAGGGTTGTATTTAGATTCCCAAATTTTTGAAAAGACAGGAGCAAAAGCGATGATAAAGAAAGAGTTTAAAATACCAAACCAGGAGGCAGGAACTTCAGGTGCAGGATCCGTAAATTGTCGGTACAACATCCAGATTACGATAGCCCAAATTACAACAAATCCAGAACCTAAAAGAATATTTGAAAGTGCATATTTAGAATAAGTTTGTTTAAATAACATGCCAAGAACCCATGTAATGATGATCATAGGAATAACCGTTAGAAGTGTATTAAATACTTTAAATATCAATGCACCATCACCTTCAAGAACTCGATCGGTATAATCTGCAGCAAAGATGGTCATCGATCCCCCTGCCTGTTCAAATGCCCACCAAAAGAAGATAGTGAAGAATGCTAAAACTCCTATTACAATCAATCTATCAGAGGTGATTTTTGATTTTTTAGCGTTATCTATAGTTGCTTCTACACTGTCTTCTGCATCTTCAAAGGCCTCTTCCATAACATCTTCAAAATCCTCTGCATCTTTTGGAGATAGGCCTATTTTACCAAAAATTTCTTGAGCAAAATAAAACTGTAACATACCTATAAACATAAATATACCTGCAAGGCCAAAGCCATAATGCCATCCCACAGATTCTCCTATATAACCGCATAGTAAAATTCCTAAGAACGCTCCCGCGTTGATTCCCATATAGAATATAGTATAACCAGCATCTTTTTCTTTATCTTCAGTTTTGTAGAGTTTTCCTACCATAGAAGAAATATTTGGTTTAAACATTCCATTACCAATGATTAGAAGAACTAATCCTAGGTAAAAGAAAATGCCAGTAAGACCCTCTAATGCCATGGAGGCATGTCCCAAAGTCATTAGTAAAGCACCTATTACAACTGCTTTTCGGTAACCAGTTATTTTATCTGCTATCAATCCTCCAAAAATTGGTGTCACATAAACTAATCCAGTATAGAACGCATAAAGAGTTAATGCCTCTGCTCGTTCCCAGCCCCAGCCTTCATCAAATACAGAGGCTACTAAAAACAGGACTAATAATGCACGCATCCCATAATAAGAAAAACGTTCCCACATCTCTGTAAAGAAAAGAACAAATAGTCCCGATGGATGACCTAAAACGGTCTTTTGGTTCGTTAAAGAACCACCAAATTTATACTCCATAATCGTAGTTTATAATAAGTTAGGTTAGTTGATTTTATAAATTCTCTTTGATAAAATTAGTCATCTTGTTGTACAAGTGGATTCTGGTGTTCCCACCATAAATTCCATGATTTTTGTCTGGGTAGATGGCCCAGTCAAATTGCTTGTTGGCTTGGACCAATGCTTCTACCATTCTCATGGTGTTTTGAACGTGTACATTATCATCAGCACTACCGTGAATTAAAAGGTACTTTCCTTTTAATTTGTCCACGTGATTGATAGGACTGTTTTCGTCATAACCGCTGGCATTTTCCTGTGGAGTCGTCATGTATCGTTCGGTATAAATCGAATCGTAGAACCTCCAGTTCGTTACGGGTGCTACAGCTATTGCCATGATAAAAGTATCATTTCCTTTTAATAAACAGTTAGAACTCATAAATCCACCATAACTCCATCCCCAAATTCCTACGCGGCTGGCATCGATGTAATTCATAGCGCCTAATTTCTTAGCAGCTGCGATTTGATCTTCTACTTCATATTTCCCCAATTCTTTTTGAGTCACTTTTTTAAAGTCGGCTCCTTTGAATCCAGTTCCACGTCCATCAACACATACGACTATGTAACCTTCATTTGCTAACATGCTGTACCAATAGTCATTTGCACCATACCAACTGTTAGCTACAGATTGTGAGCCAGGACCGCTGTATTGCGTCATGAATAACGGATAGGTGTTGCTAGGATCAAAGTCTTGAGGCTTCATGGTCCACATGTTCAACTCATTGCCGTTGATGTTTATAGTAGAAAATTCTTTTTGAGCTACTTTATAATCCTTCAATTTGAGTTGAAGACTATTGTTGTTTTTGATCTCACGTATTGATTTACCATCCTCTGCATTATTCAAGGTGTACACTGTTGGAGCAGTGGCGCTTGAGAATGTATTGATATAATAAGTGAAGTTTTTGCTAAACGAAGCACTATTAGTGCCCGTTTGAGAAGTGAGTTTTTTCTTTTTCTTTCCTTTTAAAGAGATGGAATAAATGCTTCTATTGATAGAGCCATCTTCGGTACTTTGAAAGTAAATGCGTTTTGACTTGTCGTCATAGCCGTAATAAGAAGTAACATCCCAGTTCCCTTTAGTGATTTGGAGTTTTTCCTTACCCTCTGCATCGTATAAATAAATATGCCTCCAGTTATCTTTCTCACTGGTCCATAAAAAACTACCGTCTTTTAAGAACGTAAGGTCATCGGTTACATCTATATAAGCAGCGTCTTTTTCGGTAAAAGCGATGGTAGCTTCACCATTGGAATTGATGTAATAAAAATCTAGAACGTTTTGGTGTCTGTTCAATAATTGAGCAGCAAGTAGACCATTAGGGGAGTAATTGATGCGAGCGATGTAAAACTCTTCATTACGTCCCAAAGAAACCTCTTGTCTGGTTCCTGTAGCTAAAGTAAACTGGTGCAATGCCACAAGAGCATTCTTTTCTCCAGCTTTTGGATATTTAAATACTTCAGGGTACTGATACAAGTCTTTTCCGTAAATATCCATGGAAAATTCAGGAACATCACTTTCATCAAAAGAGATAAAAGCAATTTGTTCACTATTAGGACTCCACTCATAAGCCTTTACAAAAGCAAATTCTTCTTCATATACCCAGTCGGTAACTCCATTAATCAATTCATTAGTGACGCCATCTGTAGTCACTTGAACCAAAGCTCCTGTTGTCAAATCTTTATAGTAGATGTTGTTTTCAAAAACATAAGCTACTTTCTCACCATCTGGAGAGAAAGAAGGACTTCTAACGAACTCGTCACTTAAAGACGTCAGTTCCTTAGTTTCTAGATTCAAGATATGCACCTTATCATAGGAGCTGCGTCTGAAGATTTGGTTGCTTTCAGAAATGATTATCATTTGCTTCTCATCGCTGCTTAAAATATAATTGGTGATAGGAAGATTGATGTCGGCACTACTAACCAGGGTTGCTGTTTTTTCTCCAGTGAGGTAACTATAGGTATCTATGGTTTGAGTCCGGTTTCTGTTGTAGTTAAGCACTAAATATTCAGTCCCGTTGTTTAATGAGGCTAAAGATTGAAGACCTTCTGTGCGGAATTCTCCTTTATAAATATCTTCGATACTAATGTTTTTCTGAGCGGTAATGCTTTGACTTACAAATATAAAAGCCAACAAAAGCATGCAGTTTTTAATCATTCCTTAGTTTTAATTAGGTGTGACCTCAATTTTACTAAAAATATCCCAATAAAGCTACGGTTTAGGCGATTATCCTGTGAGCATAAATTTTCCCTAACCAATCGTATCTTTGCCGCTCAATTTTTAAGCTTATGCAACCTGTTACTGGATTTTCAAAACTTTCTAAATCTCAAAAAATAGATTGGCTGGTTTCCCATCACCTTGATGATAGTACCACGGCTCGAGAAACCCTTGTTCAATACTGGAATGAAGATGAAAAATTACAGGATCTTCACGACGGTTTTAGTGAAAATACAGTAACCAATTACTTGTTCCCATTTGGTCTTGCGCCTAATTTTTTGATCGATGGAGAATTGGTCACGATTCCTATGGCCATAGAGGAGAGCAGTGTAGTAGCTGCAGCCTGTAAAGCCGCTAAGTTTTGGCTGGATCGCGGTGGTTTTAAAACACAGATCAAAGGCACTCTTAAATCTGGTCAGGTACATTTGATGTATTATGGTTTGGGCAGTGAGATGGATGCTTTTTACGCTTTCGCGAAAGCGGAATTATTAGAATCCCTAGAACAAATCAACGCCTCGATGAAAAAACGTGGTGGCGGTATTCAAGAATTGAGCTTAATAGATAAAACCAAAAGCCTGGAAGGCTATTATCAGTTGCACGCCACTTTTGAAACTCGTGATGCCATGGGTGCTAATTTTATCAATACCACACTTGAGCAATTGGCAACGACTTTAAGAAAAAAAGCCTCAGAATTCCAAGGCTTCTCAAGCGATGTGCCAGAAGTAATCATGAGCATCTTGAGTAACTACGTTCCAGATTGTGTGGTAAACGTTTCAGTTTCTTGTAAAATAGAGGAGATAGGAACTATTAATGGAGTGACAGGAGCAGCGTTTGCCAGAAAATTTGTGCGCGCTGTGGATATTGCTACTGTGGAGCCCTATCGAGCGGTCACCCATAACAAAGGAATCATGAATGGTATTGATGCGGTAGTCATTGCTACAGGAAATGATTTTAGAGCTGTTGAGGCTGGAGTACATGCTTTTGCTTCTAGAGATGGACAATATCGAAGTCTTACTCGTGCCCGTATAGAAAATGACAACTTTGTCTTTGAAGCCGATTTCCCACTGGCTTTGGGAACTGTTGGCGGGCTTACATCCCTACATCCACTCTCTAAACTTGCCATACAAATTTTAGGTAATCCAAGTGCTGAGCATTTGATGAAGGTAACTGCGGTGGCAGGACTCGCTCAAAACTTTGCGGCCTTACATTCTTTAGTAACTACAGGTATACAAGCCGGACACATGAAAATGCACCTGGTTAATATGCTGGAACAAATAGGAGCTACAGACGAAGAAAAGAAAGTGTTGCGTCAAGAATACACTGATAAAACTCCTAGTTTTTCTAGTTTAAGAGAGAGTTTAAACTTGCTGCGTAAGTAAAAGTAAAATCAAAAAGAAAATCAAACTTGAATTCAGATAGAAAATGACTTTATAAAGTCAGGTCGTTGTAAAACGGTTTTGGTGTAATTTGATCTCGATTTAATTATTTATAGGTTTTCCAGCAATTAAACCATTCAAATTCGTTAATGATTATTCTTTGATCTATGTTCTTTAATTCGGTGTTCACTTTCGAGTTCGAGTTCGAGTTTATCAAATCCAGTCCAGTTGTTCTTTAGTAAGTTCATGTTGTATTTCACCCGTATGTTGGATCATTGCAGGTTCAAACAGCAGGACATGAACTTCTTCGTGAGCGATAGGTTGGTGTGCTATACCGTGAGGTACGAGTTAAAGGTTCCCTTCATTTAACCTGATGGGGGTATCTTTTAGTTCTATAAGTAATTGGTCTTTACTTTCGTAAAACAATTCATCTTCATTTTTGTGATCGTGCCAAACAAACTCGCCCTGAAGCTTGGCTAGTTTTACCTGTTTGCCGTTGAGTTCCCCTATAATTTTAGGAGTCCATTGCTCCTTAAATAAACTAAGCTTTTTTTACTATTGAAGGCGTTCATAGTTTTAGGGCTATTTTATTGGGAGGCATATAATAAATACGGTCTGTTTGCGGGATTTGGGACTTGAAATTTTCTAGTATTTTATCGTAAATCTTTAATTCGGGATGTATGGCAATACCGCGTTCTTCCATGGAAAGACGTTGCAGACTAATGAGCATTTTTTCTTTCTCAGGAATTTCATCGTAAGGCGATAATCGATCCAGATGATTATTTACTACGAGATAACCGTTTTTTGATTTTCCCGAATACAACATCATGCTTAAGTTTTCTGGAATCCATATGATTTGTGAAAGCGCGGGTAACAACCAAAAGAAAACTCCTAAAACAATTATCATCGGTTGAGCAGAACCTATTCTAAACGTCGATAACTCACTTTTTCTAAATAGGTAAATTAAGATCAATATCATCAAGAAATTCCACGGCAATACGATAGAGTTCCAGTCCAGTTTCAAAGGTCCTAGTTTCCAGATAATCAGAATGTGCATCAAGAGAAGTGGGATGCAAGCAAGTTTTCGCGTAAGCGGTAACAGCAGTAATAACCCAGAACCTATTTCTATAATGGCAAAACCATATCCTATGGCATTAGTGTAGTTAAATGGCAAGGAATACAACCAAAAGCGCGGTGCAATATCTATGACAAAATCTATGTTGAGTTTGTGCCAACCGCTAAATATATAGACCCCAGAAGCGATGATCAATAATGCCGTATATAAAATACTGGAGTCGTATTTGAGTAAAATAAGTGCCGCAAATACACCTAGATAGACAATCATGTATGGAGTCAATCTGTGTAAGTCGAAGACAATAAGGGCCAGATATAAAAGGACTGAAATAACAAGCAGCCACTTGGCTATTCTTACATTAATAAATAGTCCTGTAACTGATAACGCAAACATCATTAGAGCTAGCAAAAAAGTCAACGTATCCGGAATTTGATAATCAAATAAGGAAACCGTCAGTAAATCATGAGATTTAAAAAAACCATTAAAACCTATAAAAGCGGTGGCTAACCAGCAAATAATGAGCGTGGCGTTGAGCACATAGCGATTTGAGAAGTGAAGGTTCAAGTTGGTTAATTTATAGTCAAGA
Organism: Nonlabens sp.; assembly: GCF_018401815.1. Classification (GTDB taxonomy): domain Bacteria; phylum Bacteroidota; class Bacteroidia; order Flavobacteriales; family Flavobacteriaceae; genus Nonlabens. Next base: position 396,481 of record NZ_JAGYKG010000001.1, on the reverse strand, counting down.
TATAAAAAAAACGAGGAATAGGAATTCCTCGTTTTAAATTATAAAATTATGGGTTCTAGTTATCGTAAGAATGTTTGTATTCTTGACCAGTAACAATCTTCAACATGTCTTTTTCCAGAGATTCCCTAGGTCGTTCTACATAGCGGCCTATTTCTGTACCGTTGCGGTAAAAGATAAAAGTAGGAACGCGCTGGATGTCGTAATCAGCAACTAAATTTACAGGTCTTTTTTTAGAACGATCCACCGTGATCATGGTAAGTTGATTCATATCAAAATAGGCTGCCTCAAGAATGTTATAAAATTGAGGGGTTTCTCTTTTGGAATCACCACACCAAGTACCCATATAAGCTCTTATCTCTACATCTTTAAGAGCTAATTTAAGAGCATCTATTGTTTCTTGATCGGCCTCATAAGTTTCTAGTCTACTATTGAACCAAGAGTTGTAAGGTGCCTGCATAAAAGCATCCTTTTGAACGACTCCAGTTAGATTTCCAGAGGCATCTTTTGCATAAGAAGCACCTATATCAAGAGTGCCATCTACTTGATTAGCAGCATTTATCTTCTCTTCCATTGTAGTTGTAGTCGTGGTAGTCGTTTTTTCTGTAGAAGCCTTTTGAGTTCCACAAGCAGTAAGTGTTACCGCGGCAAGAAGTATATATATCTTTTTCATACTACTAAATTAATGGTTTTTGCGTCATTTCACTTGGTTGTTGTATTCCTATTAACTTTAATACAGTAGGAGCGATGTCACCTAGAATCCCGTCTTTTACTTGTTTAATATCTTTATCGACTATGATAATCGGTACAGGATTAGTGGTATGTGCTGTATTTACAGATCCATCTGCATTGAGCATCACCTCGCAATTTCCGTGGTCTGCGATAACGATTACCGTATAATCGTTTTCAATGGCAGCGGTAATGACTTCGTTTGCTGCTGTATCTACCGCTTCACATGCCTTTATAGCTGCTTGCATAGAGCCGGTATGACCAACCATATCTGGGTTGGCAAAATTGAGGCATATAAAATCGGCTGCTTTTTTATTAATCTCTGGAATGATACTGCTAGAAACACAATCTATAGACATTTCTGGTTGCAAATCATAAGTGGCGACTTTAGGAGAGTTACACATCAATCTGGTTTCTCCATGAAAAGGTTCTTCTTGACCACCATTAAAGAAAAAGGTCACATGTGGATACTTCTCTGTTTCGGCAATACGTATTTGCTTTTTCCCAGCAGCAGATAGGACTTCTCCTAGTGTGTTTTTAAGGTTGTCTTTTTCAAAGATGATCTTGATGTTTTTGTAGTTGTCATCATATTTGGTCATGGTGACATAGTAAAGATCCAGCGCATGTGTATTTTGCTCATGAAAATCTTTTTGGGATAACATTTGGGTGAGTTCACGACCTCTGTCGGTTCTGTAATTAAAGAAAATAACCACATCGCCTTCTTCTACTAAACCTGCAGGTTCAGTGCCGTTGAGTACCACTATAGGTTCTATAAACTCATCAGTAACACCATTTTTATAATTCTCTTTTATCGCTGCAACAGGATCATGTGTAGGAAGACCCATACCGTGCACGATGACATCATAAGCTTTCTTTACACGATCCCAGCGTTGGTCCCTGTCCATGGCAAAATAACGACCAGTAACAGATGCTAACTGTGCATTGGTACCGCTTATGAAATTCATCAAATCTTCCACATGTCCAGCGCCAGATTTAGGATCTACATCGCGGCCATCAGTAAATGCGTGTATAAAAACCTCTTCTACTTCATGCTCGCTCGCTACCTCTAGCAATGCTTTTAAATGATTGATGTGCGCATGAACGCCACCATCAGATAGCAATCCTAAGAAATGTACTTTTTTAGAGTTCGCTTTCGCGAAAGCGAGGGCATCCACCAGCACTTTCTCCTCTTTAAGCGTGTCGTCTTTTATGGCTTTATTGATTTTGGCAAGATCTTGATAGACAATTCTACCCGCGCCGAGATTCATGTGACCTACCTCACTATTGCCCATTTGTCCTTCAGGAAGTCCTACGTGTTCACCGTCAGTGCGCAAGGTGGCATGAGGGTATTTCTTATATAGGCTGTCAATAAATGGAGTCTTTGCTTGCGCAATAGCACTTACTTTTGGGTCTTGTGTGATTCCCCAACCGTCGAGAATCATTAAAATCGTTTGCTTATTCAATGTGTCAAAATTTGAACTCCTAAATTACGGAAAACGTAGCTTTTTAGCTCTAAATAAGGGAACTGATTGAATCTTTTTCTACGAAAGCGATTGCGATATTTTTAGTTTATGGCATCAGTCTCAGCGTTTCATAGAGAAATACCACTAAAGAATAGTTCCCAAAAGCGGTAAAATTTATAAGGATATTTTTTCTTTTCATAAACACATAAAAATCGCATTGACTTTTTTAAAAAAGTCAATGCGATTTTGCCTACTGCCTACTGCCTATTTCCCGTGCAATCATCCAGCCACCGGTCCAGGCATTTTGAAAATTAAAGCCGCCAGTAATGGCGTCTATGTTTAGGATTTCTCCTGCGAGATACAAATTATCTTGTTTTTTTGAAGAAAAAGACTTGAAGTTGACTTCTTTTAAATCCACACCACCTGCGGTGACAAACTCTTCTTTAAAAGTGCTTTTTCCATTGATAGCAAATGTACTTGCTGTTAATACTGTGGCTAGATTTTGAAGGTCGGTGTTGGAACAATCTGCCCAGTTTTTTTCTGAAAGGCTTATGGGTTCTACTAAATACTTCCAAAGTCGTTTAGGCAAATCAAACAACCACTCGTTACCTACTTGCTTTTTGCTGTCTTTTCTTCTTGCGGCTAAAGTTTCAAAACATTCTTGAGCAGAAATAAAATTCAACCAATTCACCACCAAATCAAATTTATAATCTGATTCATGTAGTACTCTTGCACCCCAAGCACTCATTTTTAAAATGGCCGGCCCCGAAAATCCCCAGTGGGTAAACAATAAAGGTCCTTGAGATTCTAGCTTTAATTGAGGTATTTCTACGCTAGCTTCTAGAGCTATTCCTGCCAACTCAATTATTTTTTTGTCGACTGTATTAAAGGTGAAAAGGGAAGGGACTGCGTTTACAATCGTATGATCTAGTTGACGCATCATTTCCCAAACTTTAGGGCTGCTTCCTGCGGTGACTACAAGATTGTCACAAGTAAAAGAATCTGTTTTAGTATGTAATTTCCAAGAATCTGATTTCTCGATTGAGGCCACATTATTGCTGGTAAGAATATCTATGTGGTGTTTTTGCGCAAGCGAGAGAAAACAGTCGATAATGGTCTGTGAAGAATTAGAAACCGGAAACATACGTCCATCTTCTTCAATTTTTAATGCTACACCACGCTCTTCAAACCAAGCAATGGTATCACTTGTCATAAAACTGTGAAACGGACCTAATAGTTCTTTCTCTCCTCGTGGGTAATTGCGGGATAGGGGTTTTGGTTCAAACTCGGCATGGGTGACATTGCATCTTCCTCCACCTGAAATACGCACTTTTTGGAGTACGTCTTTTCCGCGTTCCAATATCGCAATAGTATGATTACTGGTCTGCTCTGCCAGATTGATAGCGGTAAAAAATCCAGCTGCGCCGCCGCCTATGATTATGGTGTTGTAGTGATTCAATTTGGTTTTTTACTTGGGCTTTTAGAAGTATGAAATATACTGTGAATTGAAATTGTTGTTGAGTGAATTGAGTAAATAATTAGATATGGAATTTTACCTAAATAAAGCTCACGGTAAGGAGCTCTAGAAACTTGAAATGCATGAGGATTTTGTAGTAATAGTTCCCTATGGATTTTCAACGCTTCTTTGAATTCTTGGGCAACTTTTGGACTATGATCTTTGTAGAATAGATAAGCTTCTCTAGATTTTTGAATTGCTCTACGAGAATAATTTAATGAATAATCCAACTTAATCTCCGAAAATTAAATCTTCAGCCTTAGACCATTCTACAGCCAATTCAGGATGCTTGATCATATCTTCACGTTCTTTATCTAAAATTTTATAGAATGAATCAGAAACGATAGGATCGTTTTTTAAAGAATTGATCTGTCCATAGCTAGTTTCAGGTTCACCTAAACTCGAGCCATCTGCTCTGTTAGAGGTTAATAACCTAAGAACTTCTAACAAAGTAATTTCATTATCTATTTTTTTTATCGATAAGATAATTTTATTTTTCAGTTCTTCGTTTTTCATGTTATAAAGTTACTACTTATAATTTACTCCTCAAAAGTAGGAGTGAAAGAGGTGTTTAATTGATAAGCTCTATGAGCGGCAACAAAGTTAGTGGAATCATCAAACAATTCTAGAACAAAGTCACGTTCTATAAATGTGGCTAAATCATCTAAAATTTCATTGTAAGAAGACCAAGGGTAACTAATGATGTCCTCTACAAATCCATCCTTAATTGGATTGCAATGCACATATAAAATAACATTTTTTAAATAGGTTTCTGATGCTATAAGTTTCCTTTTAAAAGGCTTTTTAAATAGACTCCCCGAACGATTATAGGCTTTATTATATGCTTTTGCATAACCTATAAATAAATTTGCAAAGGCTCTTGAAATTAGAGTTTCTTCTACTTCTTTTGTTTTAACAACCAGATGAAAATGGTTTTTCATCAAACAAAAAGCGATAATCTCGCAAACTGGGGCAAGATGTTTTTCCATTTTATCGATAAAGAAAGGATAATTACGAGATTCCTTAAAAATATCAATCATGCCATTTGCTTGATTGAAGATGTGGTAATATTTATCTTTTTCGATTCTATCGTACATAATAACAAGGTAGGAACATCTTTCAAGTCAACCAAACCTGCCAAGAAGAATACTTGGCATGTTAGTTTCTAATTTAAAAAGGATAATTAAGACCCGACATGCCAACTATTGGTGTTGGCATCGTCTGGATCAAGTAGGGAAGCTGATTTTAAAAAAGGTTTGTTTTAAATCTTGAATTCGTGTACGAGATTGTATTTAGGGTTTTCGATGTCAACTAAACCTGCCAAGAAGAATACTTGGTGTGTTAGTTTCTAAAAGGTTTTTTAGAGCGAAATTGTCGAGATCCGACATGCCAACTATTGGTGTTGGCATCGTCTGGAATGGCGACTTGACCTTTCAACTATTCGAGTTAGCATCGTCTGGATGAGGTCGGGGTTTTAATATTCTATACAGACATTCTTAGGTTCGGTAAAGAAGTCCAAAGCTTCAAAACCTCCTTCACGGCCTACACCGCTGTTTTTTACGCCGCCAAAAGGAGTGCGTAAATCTCTATTCAGCCAGGTGTTCACCCATACAATTCCGGCTTCGATTTCTTGGGTCATTCTCATGGTTCTGGATAAATCGTTGGTCCATAAAGTGGCGCTTAATCCGTATTTGGTCCCGTTTGCGAGTTCGAGTGCGTGAGATTCGTCTGTAAATGGCATGATGGTGACTACAGGGCCGAAGATCTCTTCTTGATTCAGTTTACAGTCGTTGGAAGAAACTTCGATTACGGTGGGCTCTAGGTAATAACCGTTTTCATATTCTTTTACGATGACACGGTTTCCGCCGGTTAAGATGCGGTAGTTTTCTGGTTCCGCTTTCGCGAAAGCGAGGTACTCCTCAATCTTCTCTCTATGACCAGCACTGACCACTGGACCAACTTTGGTATTAGACTGGTCTGGAGGTCCTACTCTCAGATTCTTTACACGATCAACAAAGTCTGTTTTAAAACGCTCATAAATCTCCTGCTGCACAAAAATACGGCTGCCGCAAAGACAGATCTGACCTTGATTGGCAAAGGAGGAACGCACGGTGGTGTCTAGCATTTTATCATAATCACAGTCTGCAAAAATGAGGTTGGGGTTCTTACCTCCCAATTCCAAAGAAAGTTTCTTAAACATAGGTGCAGCAGTTCTTGCAATGTGCGCGCCAGTAGTGGTGCCTCCAGTAAAACTGATGGCTTTGATATCTGGATGCGCGACAATTGCCTGACCACAGCTCGCTCCATTTCCATGAATGATGTTGAGCACACCAGCAGGAAGACCTGCTTTTTTAACGATTTCGCCCAATAAATAAGCAGTGGCAGGAGTGACCTCACTAGGCTTAGCTACCACACAATTTCCAGCGGCGATGGCTGGAGCAATTTTCCAAGTAAATAAATACAAAGGCAAATTCCACGGAGAGATGCAACCTACCACACCTATTGGTTTGCGTAGCGTATAATTCATGGAGTTCTTGCCAACACTTTCATGAGCTTTAGTAGCGTATTGAGTAATGGCATGCCCGTAAAATCTAAAATTAGAAGAGGCTCGAGGTATGTCAACTGATTTTGCGAGCCAAAGAGGCTTTCCATTATCACGAGATTCTGCTGCAGCCAGATCTTCTAGGTTTTCTTCTATCAAGTCGGCAATGCGCAACATGATTTTAGAACGTTCATCAATACTGGTATTGGACCAAGAAGGGAAAGCAGTTTTTGCCGCTTGATACGCATTCTCTACGTCATCTTCGTTAGAGTTAGGGATTTCTCCATAAATAGTTCCTGATGCGGGTTCGTAATTATCCAACCAAAATCCTGATAAAGGAATTTGTTCTTCGTTATTGATGAAATTTTTTATGTCCATTTTTTCTTAACTCTTAACTCTTAACTCTTAATTATTTCACTGTTAGTTCATCTACAAAAATCCACGCAGTCCCATCATAAGGATGCCCCAAATGCCATTCTGGTAGTTTACCATAAGTAACAGCTCTCATTTTTACAAAACGCACATTTTTTACTGAGGTTTTAATGAGGACATCATGAATACCAACGATTTCTTCTTTGCCAGTTTCAGGCAGTTTTTCTGATACTGTTTTGAGGAGTTTTTTATTCTCGTCATAGAGTTCAAAGATGACTTCTTTGGGATAGAAAATCCAGCTGCGTTGGTCTTTTAAGAAACTGCTACTGACTTGTTGTATCTCTTTGGAACTTCCTAAATCTACTGTAGCTATGACATCTTCTTTTTGTGTTCCTTGCCAGGATCCAGAGCGGAAATCTCGGGTTCCTTTCATACCGTCTATCAAGGCATCGTTACCTCCAGCACTGTATTCGTTTGCATAGGTATGCTCTAATACGACGGACATATTCTTGTCGTATTTGTAAAAGTCGGTGGTAAGGGTATGGCTTATTTTGTGGTCTTTTACCGCATTAACTGAGAGCTTTATAGGTTCTGAAATAAGTATAGGGCTTTCGTATAATTCAAATTGGCTGCCATTGATGCTGTAAAATATCTCTGCATCTGTGTCAATCGTATTCAGCGTAATTGTGGTTGTGTCAGAAAAGGAAATAGCTCCAGTTTCTATATAAGGAACTGCGGTAATTAATTCTGTAGCAATAGCAGTTACTGGTCGGTCTTCCATTGCTGTTCCCCAGGACGAGGGTTCTTTACTCATTTCAAAGACCAGTGCTCCCCCTTTGGTGATCATATCATGAGTGATAAATGATTTGGAAATCGAACGTGAAGAGGTCTTGGAATCATTTTCCGCTTTCGCGAAAGCGATACTTTCTATATACGGGCCAGCTCCATTTTTAATAAAGGTGAACTGCTCACCATTTTCTAGGTTAATCGTCGCTTTGTCAAATAATGGCGTTCCAATAATATATTGGTTGCTTCCTGGAGTCACCGGATAAAAACCTAGTGCGCTCAATACATACCAAGCGCTCATCTGACCGCAATCTTCATTTCCAGAAACGCCGTCTGGAGCGTTGTGGTATAGAGTGGTGAGTATTTCATGGACTTTTTCCTGAGTTTTATGAGGCTTGCCAATGAAATTATATAAGTATGCCATATGATGGCTAGGCTCATTTCCATGGGCGTATTGACCTATCAATCCAGTAATATCGGCTTGATGGCGGCCAGAGGTTTGCATTTTTGCAGTAAACATATGATCGAGGTGTTTTTCATAAGCGGCATCACCTCCCATTAACTTGATGTGTCCAGAAACATCTTGTGGGGTGTACAAACTGTATTGCCAGGCATTTGCTTCTGTATAATTGAAGTTGACCTCTTCTGGTTTAAAAGGAGCAAACCATGTATTGCGGTAACGACCTTGTAAAAATCCAGTAGCCGGATTGTACATGTTCTTATAATTTTGTGCCCTCCGAGTAAATTCAGCATACTTTTCTTCATTGCCCATAGCTTTTGCCATTTGTGCGATTGTCCAGTCGTCATAGGCATATTCTAGTGTTTTAGAAACCGACTCACTTTCTAATTCTACGGGGATAAAGCCGTATTTTTTATAAGATTCTAATCCTAGTTGATCTTGATCAGCACTGTACAGCATGGCTTCAAAAGCTTTGTCTACATCGTAATCTCTGATCCCTTTTAAATAAGCATCTGCAATGATGGAAACCCCGTGATAACCGATCATGCAGCCCGTATAATTACCGCTCAAATCCCAAATAGGAAGAATGCCACCTTCATCGTATTTGGCCGTTAGTGTTTGGATAAAATCCTTGGTGCGTTTTTGTTCTATAATCGTGTATAAAGGATGAGCCGCTCTATAGGTATCCCACATCGAGAAAACAGTGTAGTAATCAAAGTCTTTAGTTTTATGAATTTCTAGATCCATACCGCGATAACGTCCATCCACATCTTGATACAAATTGGGAGCTATCATGGTATGGTACAAAGCACTGTAAAAGTTGACTTTGTTATCGTAATTTGTGTCTTCTATTACAATTTTATTCAGTTGCTTTTCCCAAGAGGCGTTAGCTTGGTTTTTAATAGTTTCAAAATCGTTGTTGCCTATTTCGGTTTCTAGGTTTTGTTTTGCTCCAGCTTCATCTACTGCGCTAATTCCTATTTTAATGCTGACGGGTTCATTGTTTGGGTTGTCAAAATTTAGAGCTACTTTTTTAGGAGTCACCTCCTGTTTTGTATCCCAGTTTTTAATAGGATGAGACGTGGTCAAATAGAAATACAATAGTTGATTGGTTGCCCACGCGCTAGAAAAACGCTTTCCAGAAATTTCTGTTGCTGAAGTAACTTGTAAATCGTGTTCTATCAACTTATCTCTATGCTCTAAATCCAGAATTACAAATTGATTCTTTGAAGAAGGGAATTGATATTCGTGCATTCCTGCTCGTTCAGTAACTGTTAATCGCACATCAATGTCGGTATCGTCCAGATGTACTTCATAATACCCAGGACTGGCATTCTCCTTATCATGAGAGAACTTTGAAGAATACCCCTCCATGCCATCCGCGCCGTTATTATAGACTGCTTTGTCGGTAGGCATGAGAAGAATATCTCCATAATCACTCACGCCAGTACCGCTTAAATGGGTGTGTGAAAATCCGTATATCACATCGTCACTGTAGTGATAACCGCTACAGCCATCCCACCCGTCAAGACGTGTGTCAGGACTCAATTGCATCATACCAAAAGGCATAGTTGCTCCTGGATAGGTATGCCCATGGCCGCCAGTTCCTATAAACGTATTGACATATTCGGTCACTGATCGGTCTGCGCTGGCAGGGGAAGAATCGACTTTAGAGTCTTCTTTGCAGCTAGAAATAGTTGTGGTGATAACAATTAAAAAGAGATAAAATATGGTTTTCATGTTATGATTAAAGTATAAGGCTTAAAGATATGGAAAAGGTTTTTCTTTGTTTGCTTTAATACCGCTTTCGCGAAAGCGGCATAACTTTAACTCTTAATTAAGCTATGAACTTTATCTTTGTATCATGTTAACACCACTATCAGAACAGGAATTACACCAACTAGCCATGAATATCGTAGGAAAAGAAATGGAAGAGTTGGGATTTGAGTTTTTATCAATCAATTCTAAGCCTAAAAAAGACCCTCAATTTGTAGCATTAAAAGACAAATTTTTACATTTTGTAGTCGTTCGTGCAGTTACTTATCCTGCAAATCCAGTACATTATGATGAGAAATTACTTCATATGATGCGCGATCATGGGAATAAATATAAGGCCACTACCTATTATGCTGGAGTAGGTCTCGCCAATTCTCGAGATTATGAAATGCCAGTGCATCATGAAGATGATTTTGTGGTGAATTTTGCAGGATTGATAGAAATCAAATAGCCTTGCACCTTAAAATTAAGAGCGCTAACTGCGATAACAGATGTTGCGCTACACCTGTCGCTTAAAAAATAAAGAGCACTTACTTTAACTAGTTGGTAAACTAGTTTTTTTTTAAAATTAAAACACATATAATATGAGATTTTGTTTAGTTATCGCAGTGGCACTTTTGTTTTTTTCTTGTAAAGAAAAAGAGGTTGAAGTCGCTGTTCCCGAAGCACAACAATTTGTGGGCAATGCGATAGGGACCACCTATTCTATAAAGTTATTTGCAGACGAAGAAATACAAGTAAAAGCAGAAGTAGATAGTATTATCGACATGTTCAATAATTCTATGAGCACTTGGGTAAAAGGCTCGTTAATCAATAGAATCAATGCAGGTGAAGACAGCGTTCTCGTAGGCAAACCTTTTAAAGAAGTATTTGAACAGGCACAAGTAGTCTATCGCAAGACAGAAGGTTATTTCGATCCCACGGTTGGGAATCTAGTGAACGCTTATGGTTTTGGCGCTGATGGGAAACAAGAGCGAATTCCTTCTCAAAAGCAAATCGATAGCCTTAAGCAATTGGTTGGTTTTCACAAAATGCAATTGGTCCCCTCTCAAGTAAAAGATTCTTTTTATATCAAGTCTTCTCAAAAGGGGATGTACCTAGAATTTAATGCTATCGCAAAAGGAACATTGGTGGATTATATGGCCAGGCTTCTCGATCAAAAGGGAGTGGAAAATTATTTGGTAGAAGTTGGCGGAGAAGTAGTTACCAAAGGAATGAATCTAGAGCGCAACGGAAAATGGTCTGTAGGTATAGACGATCCCAATCAAAAGCCTATGCAGCGCCAGTATATTACCGTGGTGGAATTATCTGATAAGGCCATGGCTGGAAGCGGTAATTACCGCAAGTTTAAAATAGATCCAGAAAGTGGTCAAGAGTTGGTACACACGGTAAACCCGTTGACAGGGATGGCGCAACCCAGTGAGGTTCTAGGGGTTAATGTAATTGCAAAAAACTGCACCCTTGCCGACGGTTTTGCTACAGCTTTTATGGCTATGCCGCTAGAGAAGTCTAAAGAATTGCTTCAGAATCTGTCAGAAATAGAGGTGCTTATTATGTATACAGATAGGAGTGGATTATTGAGATTTGAAACCACACCAGGTTTCCAAGGCTATGTTAAGCAGGCGGGATAGGTTTTAACCTACTTAACCTTGTAAAGCGTAAATATGCCGCTTTCCAAAGGGTAGAATTAATTCTACCCTTTGGAAAGTAAAAAAGCGCTTAATTTTCTAATTCAGGATTTACGGTTCCTTTATCATGATGTGTTTTTTGATTTCTAATATATTCTGCAATAAAGCTTACATCTTTTTTACTCACTGTAAAAGCTCCATATCCTCTAGACCATTCAAAAAAGTCACTTTGAGTTAACTCGTTCAAAAACCTAGAACTGGGTGCCTTTAAATTTTTAACCACAGATGCTATGGTTATTGTCGATGTAATTTTTAAAAGTAAATGTATATGATCTTGCATTCCATTTATCATTAGCGGTGTTAGTTCTAGCTCTAATGACTTATTCCATAAAAATTGATGCAACTATTTTTCAAATCTGTCGGTTATTAAGTAATCACGATATTTGGTCACAAAAACTAGATGGATGTATAGTTGTAGGTTATTTCTAGACATGAAATAAAATTATATATTATTTATTAAAGTGAAAGTAAGAGCATGTCAAGGCTTTGTTTTCCCTATGGGTAGAATTAACACTACCCTTAGGGAAAACCTGTTCTGCCAGCATCATATTTTAATTTAAGAAATAAGGTTTATTTACTCACCAAAGGAATCAACTCTCCAGCAGCAATTCGGTAACGGTCTACTTGCTCAGCACTAAGCTCTTTGGTGTAATCCACTGCTTTTACTGTAAAACCTACTTTTTCTAATCGGTCAAAATAATCCATTCCATAAACACGCACATGGTCGTACTGTCCAAAAATACGAGCACGTTCCTTAGGATCGGTAATGGAGTCATCTTCAAATGTTAGGTCGCGATCATTTTCTAATGGTACTTGTAGAATTGCTTTCCCGCCAGGTTTGAGAACTCTATAGATTTCTTGCATGGCTTTAATATCGTCTGGGATATGTTCTAAGACGTGATTACAAAGAATAAAATCAAACTCATTATCAGCAAAGGGCAGGTTGCAAATATCGGCAGACACGTCAGCAAGTGGCGAATTGAGGTCGGTGGTGGTGTAGTTGAGGGTCTCGCTTTCGCGAAAGCGGTTATAAAAACATTGCTCTGGAGCAAAATGCAACAACTTTTGTGGTTTGGTTAATAAATCGGTTTTGTGCTTCAGGTACAGCCATAATAATCGATGACGCTCTAAGGAAAGAGTGGATGGAGAAAGCACATTCTCCCGCACCTTTTCATAACCATAAGGCAAGAAACTTTTAAAGGTCTTCCCATCAATAGGGTCTTTATATGGCCCTCCGCTATACCACCATGCGATCAATGGACGCACGTAATAACTCGCGCTGATAAGCCAAGGTCTAGGGATGAGGTTGAGAAAGAATTTAAAGAGTTTTTTCATGTTTAATCTTGTCATTCCACACTTGATGCGGAATCTACTTGTTCTATCTGCACTTTAGTTTAACTCTAAGGTCTTTTTCCTCAACCCTAAAGGCTGAGAATTTCTTTTCCTAATCAAAAAGTGTTGGGCTTTCTATTTGATTTTACTTTTCATTTTATTTTTAACCTTTCCAGCGATAAGGATCTTCTTCGTTAGAAGTAATTCCTAGCACTTCATAGATATAATCAAACGTACTTAATAAGCGAGGCTCACCATCTACTATAGCTATATTGTGCTCAAAATGCGCACTAGGTTTCATGTCTTTGGTTTTGATGGTCCAGCCATCAGAATAATGCTTGATGTCTTTAGTTCCTAAGTTGATCATAGGTTCTATAGCTACGGTCATTCCTTCTACAAATTTCTTACCGCGACCGCGTTTTCCGTAATTAGGCATTTGTGGATCTTCATGCATTACTCTTCCCAGTCCATGACCTACCAATTCACGTACGACCCCGTAACCAAAAGATTCACAATATTCCTGAATCGCATAACCTACATCACCCACTCGGTTTCCAGTTCTAAACTGTTCGATTCCTACGTATAAAGATTTTTTTGTTCTGTCGAGAAGATCAATCGTTTCTTGAGGCACTTCTCCTACGGTAAAGGTATAGGCGTGATCACCATAAAAACCATCTACTATAGCACCACAATCTATAGAAAGTACATCACCTTCTTTGATCGCTACTTCTTTAGGGATTCCATGAACAACTTCTTCATTAGGAGAAATAAGTAAGGTGCTCGGACAATCATACAATCCTTTAAATCCAGGAATGGCGCCATTGTCACGTATGTATTGTTCAGCAAGCGTATCTAGCCTTAGGCTAGTGACTCCTGGTTTGATTTCGGCTGCAATCATTCCTAAGGTTTTACTAACCATTAAGGCCGCACGACGCATGATTTCTAGCTCTTCTTTATTCTTTGTAACAATCATATTTTATAGAAAGAGGCAAAGGTAGTTATTATAGTCTCAAAATTGGAACGGTTCAGTTGTCATTCCGCTGCAGAGCGGAATCGCTAAGTGTCGATCTCTATTCTTTGAGATAACCACAATGCTATCGAATCTAATCCAGATTTATTATCTATTTTTCTTAAATTCGCTAGATGAATATTGACTTAAAAAACAAAACCGCTCTCGTTTGTGGGAGCAGTACAGGAATAGGAAGAGCAACAGCCATACAGTTTGCTCAGGCAGGTGCTCGCGTGATTTTACTGGCGCGCAATCCAAATAAATTACAGGAAGTTCTCAATGAATTAGATAAAAGCCAGCGCGATGATCATACGTATTTAGTCGCTGATTTTTCTAACTATAAGGAAGTAGGAGCTGTGGTTTCCGCTTTCGCGAAAGCGAATCCGATCCACATCATTATCAATAATACAGGTGGCCCTGCACCAGGATTCTTAATCGATGCAGAAGTGGATGCCTTAGAACAAGCTTTTACACAACATGTAAAATGCAATCAGGTATTGATCCAAGCCTGTGCTCCAGGAATGAAAGAGGCTGGTTATGGAAGGGTGATCAATGTGATTTCGACCAGCGTAAAAGCACCTATAGAATTCTTAGGCGTTTCTAACGTGGTACGTGGAGCAGTGGCGAGCTGGGCAAAAACATTGGCGACTGAATTAGGGCCTTATGGCGTTACGGTTAATAATATATTACCCGGTTTTACAGCAACCGAGAGGTTGGATAAAATTATCTCAGGAAAAGCATTAAGAGCTGGGCAGAGTGAAGAACAAGCTGCCGAAATCATGAAAAGCCATGTGCCTGCTCGAAGATTTGCCGAGCCAGAAGAAGTTGCCAATGCGATTACTTTTTTAGCAAGTGATAAAGCAGGTTATATTAATGGTATCAACTTGCCAGTAGATGGCGGAAGAACGAAGAGCTTGTAAAAACAAAATCAAAAGTAAAATCAAAAACAAGTTACAATTAGAAGCTGAACTAGAACTTGAATTTGAACTTGAATAAAAAAGCCTCGTAGAGGTTTCTTCTCTGCTGAAGAAGACGTAAGATGAGACGGAGAGCAAATATTATCTCATAAAGTCTTCGTACTTTGTACTCCCTACTTAACACAGCCCCAAAATGGACAAAAAACTGCGTATCAACGGTCACTCACATTTACTTCCTTATCCGGAGCAGATTCCTGATTTCATGAGAGAAAAGGGGATTTTTTGGGTAGATCCCGAGCGTAAGAACATGTTGCAAAAAGACTGGTCACGTCCAGTAACCGACTCTAGTTTCTTTCTAGATGAAAAGTTGGAGTGGATGGATAAGTATAAGATAGATCATGCTGTTGTTCTCAATTTGAGTCAATTATACGGAAATGGTTTGCGTCTTGAAGAGATGAAACAGGCTTTGCGTTTTCAAAATGACTTTAACGCTGGAGTGCAACACGATCATCCTTCAAAATTTACCAGTGGTTTTGTAGTGCATCCAGGCTACGTGCGCGGCGCATTGTGGGAAATGGAGCGCTGTGTAAAAGTTTTAGGGATGAAACTACTTTGTTTGCCCACTCATTATATGGATACCATAGGTCAATGGAGGTGCATTTTTGATGAAGAAAACGAGCCTATTTTTGAGTTGGCGAGCGAGTTAAATCTGGCTGTAGAAATTCATCCTTATGATGGAGAGAAATTTATTAAACTTCAAAACACCTCTTGGCGGTTTCATTTGATTTGGATGCTGGCTCAATGTGCAGATGCGTATCATTTTCTAACTTTGAATGGGTATGCTCAAAAATATCCAGGGATGCGGGTGTGCTTTGCACATGGTGGGCAATTGGCTCAAATGAATTTAGGACGTCGAATTCAAGGCTTTGATGGCCGACCAGATTTATTTGAAGGGAAAATACACCCTAGGAAATCAGTGGGACACCCTAATATTTTCTTTGATACTCTAGTTCATGACACAGGTTCCTTACATCTTTTGGTGGAAAATCAAAGTGCTAAGCAGGTTCTTGTTGGTCTTGATGATCCCTATCCATTAGGAGAGATGAATAGTGAAAAACAAAGCAGTTATCCAGGTAAAATAATAGATCTTGCTATGGAACGCAACATCATTACCCCAGAGCAAGCAGACGATATGTGGGATAAAAATGTTGTGCAATGGCTTTTTGGTAATGATCAAATAGCCAAAAACACTTTTTACAAACGTGTAACGTCTTCCGTTAGGAAATCAATATAGATCGATAACGTTTTGGTGAGGTGTTGAACCCCTTGAAGTAGATGTTGGGTAAGTAGATCGATTGATGGATAATAAGGCTGTTGAAGCACACAGCTTAGGTAAAATTAAAGCCTGAAAAACCAATGTTACTTCTGCTTTTAAAAACCCTCCATATGAAAACGATTAAAATATTCAGGGACATTAAGAGATATTTGTAATTCAAACACTTCTAAAATCCTATTTTTGCAGCCTAATCAGGGGACATGAATTACGCAGAAAATATATTAGGTACCATAGGTGGTACACCACTTGTTAAAATGAACAAATTGGTGGAAGATATACCAGCTTTAGTACTTGCAAAATACGAGACTTTTAATCCAGGTAACTCTGTTAAGGATAGAATGGGATTAATGATGATCGAAGATGCGGAAGCCGACGGTCGTTTAAAACCTGGTGGAACCATCATTGAAGGAACCAGCGGAAATACAGGAATGGGACTTGCTCTTGCTGCAATCATTAAAGGCTATAAGTTAATTTGTGTGCTCAGTGATAAACAGTCTAATGAAAAAATGGATATTCTAAGGGCTGTGGGTGCTGAGGTGTATGTGTGTCCTACCGACGTAACTCCAGACGATCCGCAATCGTATTATTCAACAAGCAAGCGATTGAGTGAAGAGATACCTAACTCTTGGTATGTAAATCAATATGATAATCCTTCCAATTGTAAAGCCCACTTCCAAAGTACCGGTCCTGAAATATGGGAGCAAACAGAAGGAAGAATTACCCATTTTGTTGTAGGTGTAGGGACCGGAGGTACGATCTCTGGAGTAGGTTCTTATCTGAAATTGAAAAATCCAAACATTAAAGTATGGGGAATTGACACCTATGGTTCGGTATTTAAAAAATACCACGAGACTGGAATTTTTGACGAGAACGAGATTCATTCTTATGTAACGGAAGGAATAGGTGAAGATATTTTACCGCTCAATGTTCGTTTTGAAGTCATAGATGGTTTTACTAAAGTAACCGATAAAGATGCTGCGGTATATACACGCAGACTGGCAAAAGAAGAAGGAATGTTTTTAGGAAACAGCGCTGGAGCTGCAATTAAAGGGCTAAAACAAATTCACGAAGAAGTAGGGTTTACCAAAGATGATGTGGTAGTGATCCTATATCACGATCATGGAAGTCGTTATGTAGGTAAGTTTTTTAATGACGAATGGATGCGTTCCAAAGGATGGTTGAAGGAAGACGGCACATACCATCCGGACGATAAATAAAGTATTGCCTATTAAAAATCCAGGCCTTAAATGCCTTTAGTGTCTTGATAAAAGCTCTTTTTTAAAACCTCATAAACCACAAGTTTTGAGGTTTTTTTGTAGGTACTATTTGTAAATTATACAATTTAAGTAGAGGCTTAAAGGAATTAAGAAGTCGGTATCAAAAAGTATAACCAGTAAAAAAAAGGGGTTGATGGAAGGCCTTTTAGCTATTATTTAAAAGAACAAGTTGCATATAAATCATATTGATAATAAGGATGTTATATTTTATTTTTATCTTTCCTTATGCAAGAAGATTTTATACATTACCTCTGGAAATTTAAAAAGTTAAGCGGTCAGGAACTGCTTACTACTGATGGGGAAGCTGTGAAAATAAAATCTTTGGGAACTCATAATTTATTTTCAGGACCAGATTTCTTTAACGCTCGTTTAGAAATTGATGGTCAGGATTGGGCTGGTAATATAGAGATGCACATCAAAGCAAGTGACTGGTATCTGCACGGTCATGACGATGATCCAGCCTATGCTAACGTTATTCTTCACGTTGTCTGGACGCATGATGCAGAAATCACTAGAAGAGATGGCGTCGATATTCCTGTACTTGAGGTGTCGCAATATGTAGATCCTAATTTAACCCAATCTTACCGCCAACTTTTTGACGTAAAAAACAACCAATTTATTAACTGTGAGCCACAGTTTTCCTTCATAGATTCTTTTAAACGGGACCAGTGGTTAGAAAAGTTATTTATTGAAAGATTATCCCAGAAATCAGATCGCATACAACACATCTTGGACCAAAATACCAACGATTGGGAAGCTGCTTTTTTCCAGTTGTTGTCAAGAAGTTTTGGTACTAAAACAAATGCCGATGCCTTTGAACAACTCGCTAGTAGCATCAACCAATCGGTGGTGCGTAAATTAGCAAATGATGCACTTCAGTTAGAGGCTGTTTTGTTAGGTCAGGCAGGCTTGTTGCAGAAAAGCAGAAAAGATTCGTATTATAAAGACCTGGCAGAGGCATACGCTTTCGCGAAAGCGAAATACCAACTGCACCCCTCTTTAACACCTATGAAATTCTTTAGGTTGCGTCCTGCTAATTATCCTACTATTAGAATTTCACAGCTCGCGAGGTTGTACCAAAAAAAACCAGTGTTTTTTGGAGCACTTCTTCTGGCAAAATCTAGAACAGATATTCACCAGCTTTTTGAAGTACAAGCGGCTCAGTATTGGGATACGCATCACGTGTTTGATAAAAGAACCGACGAAAGGCAAAAGGTACTTACCACAGATTTTATCGATTTATTAATTATTAATTGCATTGTCCCTATTAAATTTATGCATGCTAAAACTGTCGGAAGTGATATAACAGAAGAATTACTAGAGATAATGTACCAATTGAAACCCGAGAAGAATAAAGTGACACGTGGTTTTAAAACGCTTTTTAAGGTAGAAAATGCACTGCAAACACAATCTTTATTGCAGTTAAAGCCCAATTACTGTGATGTAAATAAATGTTTGAGCTGTGATATAGGAATCGCATTACTGCGCTCTTGATTGTTTCTGTGCCTAAATCTTGAATATTACCTATAAAGTATTAAAGCTATTGCCTAAATTTACATTATGGGAATAGTTACCTACTTGCGCACTATTATGGAGAAATACGGTTTTTACGTGTCTACTCGTGTGGCCGAAAAACTTGGGATGAAAGCTCGCAGTGTGCGCATCACTTTTATCTATTTTACCTTTGCAACATTAGGTGCTGGTTTCGCAGTGTATTTAATTATGGCGTTTTGGATCAAAATCAAAGATCTAGTTTATACAAAACGCAGCTCTGTTTTTGACCTTTAACTTGATAACTTGTGCATAGTAAACTTAGAATAGCAATTTCTTTATTGGTTCTCGTGCTTTTTGCAGGAGTTTTGGGTTTTAAATTGGCCATGGAGCTGTCCTGGGTGGATGCCTTGTATATGACGGTAATCACTATTACTACAGTGGGTTACAGAGAAATTGGGGATCCTTCTCAAACAGCGAAATTATTCACCGTTTTTTTTATTCTTATTAGTGTTATCGTTGTGGGTTATGCGGTATCTGCTATTTCAGAATATTTGTTATCTCGAGATAATCCTGGGGACCTTAGAAAGAAAAGAAAAATTAAACATTTAGAATCTATGGAAAATCATATTATCGTTTGTGGGTATGGTCGTAACGGAAGGCAGGCTGTTCAAAAATTACAAGATTACAATAGAGATTTTATTATTATTGAAAAAAATCAACAGGTTATAGATGATGCGCCACTTGATGAGCAAAATTTTTTTAGAGGCAATGCCAATGAAGATGATGTATTAATAAGCGCAGGAATAGAACGAGCCTCTACCTTGATCACAGCTTTGCCAGAAGATGCCGATAATTTATTTATAGTTCTCAGCGCAAGACAACTCAATAAGGACCTCAAAATCATCTCGCGCGCGAGTGAAGAGAACTCCTATAAAAAATTAAAACTCGCTGGAGCTGATAATGTCATTCTTCCAGATACCATAGGTGGACAGCACATGGCTTCCTTAATTGTGAGTCCAGATTTGATTGAATTCTGGGATAATCTCAGTTATGGAGGTAGTGAAGGGGTGAATCTAGAACAGATATCTTATGAGCAAATGTTTGACGAAATAAGAGCATGCAACATTATCGACTTGAATTTAAGAAAGGAAACCGGATGTACGATCATAGGTTACAAAGCTCCCGATGGTAATTATACCGTAAATCCAGATCCAAAATTACAGCTAGAACCAGGCTCAAAGATTATTGTAGTTGGAAATACCAAACAAATACAAAAACTACAAAGAGTCTATAGAATTAACAACGAGGCTACATAAGTGGCCCCAAAACTTTCAAAAAGCAAGATTTTTGTGCATCTTGCCGACCTAACATAAAATCAAATAATAATTGATGAAAAATCCAAACAGAATTTTCCTGTCATTGCTAGTCATGATGTTGTCAACAGTTACTGTTTTTGCACAAGAGCAAAAGGATGAAAAAGGAATAGATGAAAAGATAGACGACGCCTTCGGGTGGGCCACTGGTGATTATGTTAGTGGTGTTTTTTATCAAATTCCATTTGGATCCGTTCAAGATGACATGACGATCGATTTGGATGTTTTTGACCGATTGACCGTTCTAGACGCAGGAGACCCTGACGCAATTCCTACTTATAATTCTGATGACGGGATTCAGTATGAACTGATACAAGACAGTTTGATAGTGAGCAGTATATCTCTTCCTGGAGAACAGGTGGCAGAAGAGCTCACGTTTACAACTCCAAATAATAAAATTATCATTAATGGAGGTGTTTTTAAGATTGCTAAAGCTGATGTATCTTTTGGGGATAAAGTGGAGGTAACTGCTTATGCTCCTTTTACAAGAATCTACTGGGTATTGTTTCCTTTAATTTTAGGAGCTGTATTTTTTACCGTATATTTTAAATTCATCAATTTTTCTGGAATATGGAGAGCGATCCAAGTGGTGCGCGGTAAATACGAAGACATAGAGAAACACGGTGCTGAGATGCTTTACGGAGAAGATGGTATTGCAAACGGGGTCGATATAAATAAAGTAGACAGCTTAGAAGACCACTTGGATGAAGTAAGCGATGAAATTACTATCGACGGTGACATCAAGGATACTATTAGAGATGAGAGCTCTGATGGAGAGGTGACTCACTTTCAGGCCTTAACCGCAGCACTTTCTGCTACGGTAGGATTAGGTAATATCGCTGGGGTTGCTATTGCAGTTTCTGTAGGTGGTGCAGGAGCAACTTTCTGGATGATTGTTGCGGGATTTTTAGGAATGGCTTCCAAATTTGTAGAATGTACGTTAGGTGTAAAATACCGCGATGTAGGTCCTGATGGGACTATTTATGGGGGTCCTATGTACTACCTTACTAAAGGATTGAAGTCTATGGGTCTAGCTGGTCTAGGCAAAGTACTTGCTGTTTTATTTGCTATCATGTGTATAGGTGGTTCTTTTGGAGGTGGTAACATGTTCCAAGCAAACCAAGCCGCTCAAATGGTAGAAAATATAACTGGTGGAGCCGATTCTTTTATGTATGGTTACCGTTGGGTCTTTGGACTTTTGATGGCCATCTTTGTTGGAATTGTTATTATAGGGGGTATTAAGTCTATCGCCAAGGTTACCGATAAGATCGTTCCTTTCATGGTCGTTATTTATGTAGGAGCAGCCGTATGGGTAATTATTGCAAGATATGACATGATAGGTAATGCCTTGATGCAAATCATTGACGGAGCATTTAGTCCAGAAGGAGTTGCCGGTGGTGCGATAGGAGTTTTAGTACAAGGTTTTAGAAGAGCCGCATTCTCAAATGAGGCTGGTGTAGGATCTGCATCCATTGCACACTCTGCAGTACGTACCAAATATCCTGCAAGTGAAGGTCTGGTAGCGTTACTAGAGCCGTTTATTGATACGGTAGTGGTTTGTACCATGACCGCTGTAGTTTTAATTATTACAGGAAACGTTAATCCAGAAAATGCTGGACTTGCAGATGCAGATGCGATCCTTTTAACATCCGATGCTTTTGCATCGGTGATTAGTTGGTTCCCTTATGTACTGACTCTTGCAGTGGTATTATTTGCCTTTTCAACTATGATTTCTTGGTCGTATTACGGATACCAAGCCTGGGCTTACTTATTTGGAAGAACGTCTAGAACCGAGTATACTTATAAAATCTTGTTCTGTATATTTGTAGTAATAGGATCAGCGGCTAGTTTAGGAAACGTCATCGGATTCTCTGATGCGATGATTTTTTCCATGATGGTTCCAAACATGATAGGTATTGTACTTCTTGCGCCTAAGGTGAAGAAAGAAATGACTAAATACATGAATGCCATCAAATTGAAACGAGAAGCTATCGATTAAGTATATTTCATGAAAAATTTAAAATCCCTCTTTGCATTTGATAGGAAACAGCAAAGAGGGATTTTTGTGTTAATGCTACTTTTAATAGTCGTGCTAGCTGGTTTTTTTTATGTAAAAAAAATGCCTAAAGAAGCCTTGATTTTAAAAGATACAGCAGCTTATCAGAGTAAAGTTGATGCTCTTGTAGCGGCTCAGCAAAGAAAAAAAGATACTATTTATCCTTTTAATCCCAATTACATCACAGATTATAGGGGGTATCAACTAGGCCTTAATGTTGAAGAAATAGATCGATTGCACCGCTTTCGCGAAAGCGGAACATTTATCAATTCCAAGAAAGAGTTTCAGCAAGTCACACAAGTAAGTGATCAATGGTTGGATAGTATAGCACCGTATTTTAAATTTCCAGATTGGGTGACTAACCCTAAGCGCTCTTACGCAAACGAGAACACAACTGCAAAAGATCGCAAAGTGGTGGCAAAAGATATTAATGTAGCTAGTCAAGAGGAGCTCCAAAAAGTATACGGTATAGGTCCTGCGCTATCTAGCAGAATCCTACAAGAAAGGGAGCGCCTCAAAGGATTTATTGATCTGTCACAAGTAAGAGGCGTTTACGGACTTACGGACTCCACTATGATGCAGTTAAAAAAGTACTTCCATGTGACCCCGCGATCAGGTTTTTTAAAAATAGCATTGAATACGGCTACAGAAGAAGAGTTGTTATCTATTCCATATTTTGACGACTATGTAGTAGAAAAGCTTGTGGAGCAAAGAACTTTAAGGGATGGTTTTAAAAGTTGGGATAAAGTCATGTTAACATCTAGGTTTCCGAAGGAAAAATTAGCTTTAATTCAGCTATATTTGACTTTAGATTGATATAATCAATAGTCACTGAGAATCCCACAGGTAAAACTAGATTTTAAATGTGTTTCAATATTTATATAGCAATAATTTTATGTATTCAAAATATTTTACTGAAGAGCATGATGCTTTCAGACAGAGTTTTAGAGATTTCTTAAACAAAGAAGCTGTTCCTTATATTGAAAGATGGGAAGAAACCGGTCATATAGATCGGGAAATTTTTCAGAAAATGGGAGAAATGGGGTATTTCGGCCTGTATTATCCTGAAGAGTATGGAGGTCTTGATTTGGATTTTTTCTATACGGTAATTTTCCTAGAAGAAATGCAACGCATTAATTCTGGTGGCTTTGCTGCAGCCATGTGGGTGCAGGCATTTTTAGGAGCTCAACATTTATTGAAAGAAGGAGATGAGCGCATCAAGCAAGAATATTTAGTTCCTACACTTACGGGTGAGAAAATAGGATGTCTAGGCATCACAGAGCCTTTTGGGGGTAGTGATGTAGCAGGTATGAGGACTACAGCTGTTAAAGAGGGCGATCATTACATTATTAATGGGTCAAAGACTTTTATAACAAACGGTGTTTACAGTGATTACTTAGTAATAGCTGCAAAAACAGATTTGGAAGCAAAAGGTAGGGGGATCTCTATTTTTGTAATGGATCGCGAGACACCCGGTATCAGCGCAACCAAGTTAAATAAGTTAGGATGGAGAGCAAGCGATACGGGAGAAATAGGATTTGATAATGTGCGCATCCCTGCTGAAAATTTAATGGGAGAAGAAGGAAAAGGTTTTCCTTATATTATGCAACATTTTGCGCTTGAACGTTTAATCATGGGGATCAATGCTCACGCGCGAGCTGAATATGCTTTAGAGTACACCATAGGTTATATGAAAGAGCGTACCGCATTTGGTAAGTCACTAGACACGTATCAAGCCTTGCGTCATAACCTTGCCGATATGATGAGCGAAGTAGAAATGTCAAAATGCTTTAATTACGCTATTGCAGAAGAACTCGACAAAGGGCTTTACCCTGTAAAAGAGGCAAGCATGTCCAAACTTCTTTCAACAAAGATTGCAGACGAAGTTATATATAAATGTCTTCAGTATTTAGGGGGTTACGGTTATATAGAAGAATATCCCCTCGCTAGAATGTCACGTGACAGTCGTTTAGGTCCTATAGGTGGTGGTACGAGTGAGATTATGCGTGAGATTATCGCAAAAATGACACTTGACGGTAAAGATTATCAACCAGCCGCAAAGTAGAGGAAATGTTCCGCTTTCGCGAAAGCGAACATAATACAACTATCAAATCAAATAAATATCTTTGAGATTGTAAAATATTATGTATTTTTGCCATCCCAAAGAAAGGAGGTGATGACACTATGTTAATAATACCAGTAAAAGACGGAGAAAATATCGATAGAGCTCTGAAGCGTTTCAAAAGAAAATTTGATCGTACAGGAAAAATGCGCGAACTACGTAGAAGACAGCAGTTTACTAAACCATCTGTTGCAAAACGTGCTCAAAACATTAAAGCTTCTTACATTCAAGGACTTCGTGACGCAGAAAACATCTAGAGAGTTTTTTCTTTAGAATATCATACCGTTAATTGTAAATGTATACATTTACAATTAACGGTTTTTTTATGGATCTTACTTCGTATATAGAATATCTTCAATTTGAGAAAAATTATTCTTCTCACACCATCTTAGCTTATGAAAAAGATTTAAATCAATTTGATTTATTTCTGAGAGAAGAAGGGGTGTTGGAGATAAATGAGGTAAACTATAGTTTGATTAGAGGTTGGGTTACTAGCCTACTAGAGAATGGAGGTTCTCATCGTACGGTGAATAGAAAGATGTCGTCCTTAAAGTCCTATTTTAAATTTTTGCTTAAGGTGGGGGAGGTGACATCAAGTCCTGCAGACTCCTATAAAAGCCTTAAGGTTTCTAAAAAGATTCAAATCCCTTTCTCGACAGAAGAGGTTTTGAAATTACTGGATTCCTCCTACGACACTAACAGTTTTGTAGAGTCACGAGACTTTTTAATCATAGAACTCTTTTATGCTACAGGTATAAGAAGAGAGGAGTTGATCAATATAAAACTCAAGGATATTAATGTCACCAGTCACACCATCAAAGTGTTGGGTAAAAGGAATAAGGAACGTATCGTCCCGTTGGTTCATACAATTAAAGATCATGTGGAACGTTACATCGCCTTGCGACAGTTTGTCGCGCATCCCTCTACAGATGAATTATTTATCACGTCTAAAGGAGTTAAAATGTATCCAAACCTTGTTTATCGAGTGATAAAATCCTATTTTAGTAAAGTTTCTTTAAAAGTAAAAATAAGCCCACATGTATTGAGACATACATTTGCGACTCATTTGCTAGATCGTGGCGCAGATTTGAATGCTGTTAAAGAATTGCTAGGTCACGCTAGCCTTTCATCAACACAAATTTATACGCATTCCAGTATGGCGACGTTAAAAGGTGTTTATGTTGCTGCCCATCCTAGGTCTAAAAATAATTAATCTAAAATTAGGTATTATGAAGGTAAACATGCAAGCAGTTAATTTTGATGCTGATTTAAAGCTCATCAATTTTTCTCAAAACAAATTAGATAAACTGGAACAATTTTTCAGTAAAATCATAAATGCAGATGTGTATTTAAAGGTCCAAAAAACTTCTGCGCCAGAAAATAAGATTGTTGAAATAAGGCTTTTTGTTCCTGGGGATGATATGGTAGTCAAAAAGACTTGTAAAACTTTTGAGCAATGTATAGACGAATGTGTAGCGTCTTTAGAGCGGCAATTGAAGAAAAGAAAAGAAAAGTTAGCTTCGTATTAAAAAAAAATATTAAAAAATATTTTGGTAATTAAAAAATAGGCTTACATTTGCAGTCCGTTAGAAATAGCGGGCTTTTTTTATGGTTAAAAAAGTACAAAAGCCGATGTAGCTCAGCTGGCTAGAGCAGCTGATTTGTAATCAGCAGGTCGTGGGTTCGAGTCCCTCCATCGGCTCTTAAAAATACTGAAGTCTTAGTTGAGGACTTTTTTGGGGAGATACTCAAGCGGCCAACGAGGACGGACTGTAACTCCGTTGGGAAACCTTCGCAGGTTCGAATCCTGCTCTCCCCACTTGATGGTATCTGAAGAGATATTTTGAAATATTGAATACCTTTTAGTTGTAAAACTAAAAAAAATGCGAGAGTAGCTCAGTTGGTAGAGCGTCAGCCTTCCAAGCTGAATGTCGCCAGTTCGAACCTGGTCTCTCGCTCTAAATTAAACTCTATTTTTATTGAGTTTAAAGTCAAGTTGTCCATTTCCTTATAAAAAGGGTTTTGCCGGTGTAGCTCAGGGGTAGAGCGTTTCCTTGGTAAGGAAGAGGTCATGAGTTCAAATCTCATCATTGGCTCTGTTAAATAAAAATAGGTCTCAACAGAGGCCATTACTAGTATAGACTGATTTGGTTTTAGCTCCGTTTCTGTCTTTTTTAAAATTGAACACTAATATAAACTAAGATTATAAATTATGGCTAAAGAAACGTACGATCGTTCGAAACCCCACCTTAATGTAGGAACTATTGGTCACGTTGACCACGGTAAAACTACCCTTACTGCAGCAATTACTAAAGTGCTTGCTGATGCTGGTTTCTCTAAAGCGACAAGTTTTGATCAAATTGACAACGCTCCTGAAGAAAAAGAGCGTGGTATTACAATTAATTCCTCACATGTGGAGTATCAAACAGCAAACAGACACTACGCGCACGTAGATTGTCCTGGTCACGCCGATTATGTAAAAAACATGGTTACTGGTGCTGCCCAAATGGATGGTGCTATTCTTGTTGTTGCTGCTACTGATGGTCCTATGCCACAAACACGTGAGCACATCCTTCTTGGACGTCAAGTAGGTATTCCTCGTATCGTTGTATTCCTTAACAAAGTGGATATGGTAGATGATGAAGAACTCCTTGAATTAGTTGACATGGAAGTGCGTGATTTATTAAGTTTCTATGAATATGATGGTGACAATGGTCCTGTTATTTCTGGATCTGCTCTTGGAGCACTTAACGGAGAGCAAAAGTGGGTGGATACGGTACTTGAATTGATGGCAGCTGTTGATACTTGGATTGAAGAACCAGTTCGTGATATGGACAAGCCTTTCCTTATGCCTATAGAAGACGTTTTTTCTATTACAGGTCGTGGTACTGTTGCAACTGGTCGTATTGAGACTGGTGTAGCTAACACTGGAGATCCTGTTGAGATCATCGGAATGGGTGCACAGAAGTTGACTTCTACTATTACTGGTATTGAAATGTTCCGTCAGATCCTTAATAGAGGTGAAGCAGGAGATAACGCAGGTATCTTGTTAAGAGGTATTGAGAAGTCTCAAATTTCTCGTGGTATGGTAATTACCAAGCCAGGATCTGTAACTCCTCACGCTAGATTTAAAGCAGAGGTTTATATCCTGAAAAAAGAAGAAGGTGGACGTCACACTCCATTTCACAATAACTACCGCCCTCAGTTTTATGTACGTACTACTGATGTAACAGGTAACATTGCACTTCCTGATGGAGTTGAGATGGTAATGCCAGGTGATAACTTGACAATTAATGTGGAGCTTATTCAGCCTATAGCATTAAACCTAGGACTTCGTTTCGCAATCCGTGAGGGTGGAAGAACTGTTGGAGCGGGTCAGGTTACTGAGATTTTAGATTAATTTCTAATTAATATTATTAAGTATCCTATCTAATTTTAGATAGGGTACTTTCCCTTTATATAGGTGAGGCAATAAATGATTCTTGTAAGAATTGTTGTTTTGCGGGCTTAGCTCAGTTGGTAGAGCACTGGTCTCCAAAACCAGGTGTCGTGAGTTCGAGTCTCTCAGCCCGTGCATTATAAATATAGTTGGCCTTAAACAATAAATTTTTATTGAATCTTTAAGTTTGACATTCAGAACATTACTATTATGAGTTTAATAACATACGTAAAGGAGTCTTATAATGAGTTGACCAATCATGTGACTTGGCCTACTTGGGCAGAAACGCAAAAGTTGACGGTTACAGTTGCTGTATTCTCCATTGTTTTTGCACTAATTGTAGCAGGGATTGATTATGTATTCAGTGCTGCTATTGAGAATTATTTTAGTTGGATAAAGCAAAATTAATTAATAGTCGATATGTCAGAAGAGAAGGATTTGATGAAGTGGTATGTTGTTCGTTCTGTTAGCGGCCAAGAGAATAAGATCAAGGAATACATTGAGTCTGAAATAGCTCACCACAACCTTGGTGATTATTTAAAACAAATATTGGTTCCTACCGAAAAGGTGGTTCAGATTAGAGATGGTAAGAAATATAACAAGGAGCGTATTTATTTTCCTGGTTATATTATGGTGCAAGCCCGATTGGAGGGTGAAGTGCCTCATATTATCAAATCTGTAAATGGGGTCATCGGATTCCTTGGTGAAACCAAAGGTGGAGAGCCCGTGCCTCTAAGGAGAGCGGAGGTCAATAGAATGTTAGGTAAAGTTGATGAACTTGCTGAGCAAACGGATAATATCGCTATTCCTTTTAAGAGTGGTGAGACAGTGAAAGTAGTAGATGGTCCGTTTAATGGATTTAACGGTGTCATTGAAAAAGTAAATGAAGAAAAGCGTAAGCTAGAAGTTATGGTTAAAATATTTGGCCGTAAGACTCCTTTGGAGCTTAGTTATATGCAAGTAGAGAAAGTATAAATGTTACAATTTATAGGTGATAAATAAGGCTTCCACTTTATTATCATTAAATAAGTGAAATTAATTAAAAATGGCTAAAGAAGTATCTAAGGTTGTAAAGTTACAAGTTAGAGGTGGCGCAGCAAACCCATCTCCACCTGTAGGACCTGCACTTGGTGCGGCTGGTGTGAATATCATGGAGTTTTGTAAGCAGTTTAATGCTAGGACTCAAGATAAAGCAGGTAAAGTTTTACCTGTTGCAATTACAGTATTTAAGGACAAGTCCTTTGATTTTGTAATAAAAACACCACCAGCGGCAGTACAAATCCTTGAAGCGGTAAAGCTTAAAGGCGGAAGTGGAGAACCTAACCGTAAGAAAGTTGGAACTATCAGTTGGGATCAAATTCGTTTGATTGCACAAGATAAGATGCCAGACCTCAATGCATTTACAGTAGATAGCGCTATGCGAATGGTAGCTGGAACTGCTAGATCAATGGGGGTGAACGTTAAGGGTGGAAACGCACCTGTTTAAAACTTGTAACAATGGCAAAATTAACAAAAAATCAAAAAGAGAATCAAGCAAAGATTGATAGGTTACAAACTTATTCGGTTGCTGATGCCTCTAAATTAGTAAAGGAAGTTACAAGCACTAAGTTTGACGCTTCTGTAGATCTAGCCGTAAGGTTAAATGTTGATCCACGTAAAGCCAATCAAATGGTTAGAGGTGTAGTGACGTTACCTCACGGTACAGGTAAGGATGTTAAGGTGCTTGCACTAGTTACTCCAGATAAGGAAGCGGAAGCAACTGAAGCTGGTGCGGACTATGTAGGTCTTGATGAATACCTTGATAAGATCAAAGGTGGATGGACTGATGTAGATGTAATTATTACCATGCCTAGTGTTATGGGAAAATTAGGTCCATTAGGTCGTGTACTTGGTCCTAGAGGATTAATGCCTAACCCTAAAACCGGAACAGTTACAATGGATGTAGCTAAAGCTGTTTCGGATGTTAAGGCCGGTAAAATTGACTTTAAAGTCGATAAAACTGGTATCATACATGCAGCAATTGGAAAAGCATCTTTTGATGCAGAGAAAATAGCAGGTAACGCAAAAGAATTAATCAACACACTAGTTAAATTAAAACCGACAACGTCTAAAGGTATTTATATCAAAAGTATCTTCATGTCTAGTACGATGAGTCCTAGTATTGAGATAGACACTAAACGTTTTGCAGAAGACTAAAAATCTAGATCATGACAAGAGAACAAAAAGCAAATGTTATTCAAGATTTGACTGCTACGTTAGGTGAGAATTCAACTATATACCTAGCAGACATATCTGGCTTAAATGCATTAGAGACATCAAATTTACGTAGGGCTTGTTTTAAAGCTAATATAACCATGTCAGTAGTAAAGAATACCCTTCTTGCTAAGGCTATGGATGCTTCAGACAAAGACTTTGGAGAATTGCCAGATTTATTAAAAGGTAATACGTCCATCATGCTTGCTGAAGTTGCAAATGCCCCAGCTAAGGTTATTGAAAACTTCAGAAAGAAGTCCAATAAGCCGGTGCTTAAAGGAGCTTATATTGCAGAAGCTATTTATGTAGGTGACGATATGATCAGTGCGTTAAGCAATATCAAATCTAAAGAAGAAATGATCGGTGAAATCATCGGTCTACTTCAAAGCCCTGCTAAAAATGTGGTAGCAGCACTTCAATCAGGTGGTGGTAAACTCGCAGGTATTCTTAAAACTCTATCTGAAAGATAGAACCCAATTTAGTACGCAATTAATTATTTATAAATTTTATTAAAACGATAGAAAAATGGCAGATTTAAAAGATTTCGCTGAGCAGTTAGTAAACTTAACTGTTAAAGAAGTAAACGAATTAGCAGGTATCCTTAAAGAGGAGTATGGTATTGAACCAGCAGCAGCGGCAGTTGCTGTGGCTGGACCAGCTGCAGGTGGTGGAGACGCTGCTGAAGAACAAACAGAATTTGATGTCATCCTTAAAGCAGCAGGTAGTGCTAAACTAGCTGTTGTTAAACTTGTAAAAGAACTTACAGGAGCAGGATTGAAAGATGCTAAAGCTCTAGTTGACGATGCACCATCTCCTATCAAGGAAGGTGTTTCTAAAGACGAGGCAGAAGCCCTAAAAGCTCAGCTAGAAGAAGCTGGTGCTGAGGTTGAGTTGAAGTAATTCTTCTTACCTAAACATTATCGGTTTAGACCTGTGAGCGATGTTCACAGGCCTAGACCATTTTGCGTATAAAGATGAGACGTCGTCGATAACGCTTTTTTTAATCACTTAATACCGTGCATTGATGCTAGCAACAAACACAGAAAGAATTAATTTTTCAACGGTAACTAATAAGGCAGAATATCCTGACCTGCTGGATATCCAAATAAAATCCTTTCAGGACTTTTTTCAGTTAGAGACTAAATCGGATAAAAGAGAAGTAGAAGGCCTTTACAATACCTTCATGGAGAATTTTCCTATCACTGATACTCGTAATCAGTTCGTATTGGAATTTCTTGATTACTTCGTAGATCCGCCGCGTTATTCTATTCAAGAATGTATAGAACGTGGACTTACTTATAGCGTGCCTCTTAAATCGCGCTTAAAATTATATTGTACAGATCCAGAACACGAAGATTTTGAAACTATTGTTCAAGATGTCTATCTGGGTACTATTCCGTATATGACTCCATCTGGTACTTTTTGTATCAATGGCGCCGAGCGTGTAGTGGTATCTCAGTTACACAGATCTCCTGGTGTCTTTTTTGGACAGTCATTCCATGCAAATGGAACTAAATTATACTCTGCCCGTGTGATTCCTTTTAAAGGGTCATGGATAGAATTTGCGACAGATATTAATAGCGTTATGTATGCTTATATCGATCGTAAAAAGAAATTACCTGTAACAACACTTTTCCGTGCTATCGGTTTTGAAAGAGATAAAGATATCTTAGCAATCTTTGATCTTGCTGAAGAAGTAAAAGCGAGTAAAACAGGACTTAAAAAATACCTTGGACGCAAACTTGCTGCGCGTGTACTAAGAACTTGGCATGAAGATTTTGTTGATGAAGATACTGGTGAAGTAGTTTCTATAGAGCGTAATGAAATCGTTCTGGATCGCGATACTATTCTGGAAAAAGAGCATATTGATGAGATTATTGAATCTCAAGCTAAGACCATCCTTCTTCACAAAGAAGATAATATGTCTGCTGATTATGCTATAATCCATAATACGTTACAAAAGGATCCTACCAATTCTGAAAAGGAAGCGGTAGAACATATATATAGACAATTACGTAATGCTGAGCCGCCAGATGAAGAAACAGCACGTGGAATTATCGATAAATTATTTTTCTCTGATCAGAGATATAATCTAGGTGAGGTAGGTCGTTACCGAATGAATAAAAAATTGGGTCTTGATATTCCAATGGACAAGCAAGTGCTTACCAAAGAAGATATCATTACCATTATAAAGCACCTGATCATGTTGATCAACTCTAAAGCAGAGATTGATGATATTGATCACTTGTCTAACCGACGTGTACGTACTGTTGGTGAGCAGTTGTCTCAACAGTTTGGTGTAGGTCTTGCTCGTATGGCTCGCACGATTCGTGAGCGTATGAACGTAAGAGATAACGAGGTATTTACCCCGATTGACCTTATTAACGCAAAGACCTTGTCTTCTGTTATTAATTCTTTTTTTGGTACTAACCAGTTGTCTCAATTCATGGATCAAACAAATCCATTAGCAGAGATTACTCACAAACGTAGATTATCTGCACTAGGACCTGGTGGACTTTCAAGAGAAAGAGCAGGATTTGAGGTGCGAGATGTACATTATACACACTACGGAAGGCTTTGTCCAATTGAAACACCTGAAGGACCGAATATTGGTCTGATCTCGTCACTAGCAGTATTTGCAAAAGTGAATGGAATGGGATTCATTGAGACGCCATATAGAAAAGTAACCAATGGTGTTGTTAACTTAAAAGACCAACCTACTTATCTAAGTGCTGAAGAAGAAGAAGGATTGCATATCGCACAAGCTAACTTACCTCTAACAGACGGTAGGATAGATCAAGAAAAGGTAATTGCACGTATGGAAGGTGATTTCCCGGTAATAAATGCTACAGATGTGGTATATGCTGATGTTGCTCCTAACCAGATCGCTTCTATCTCAGCATCGTTAATTCCTTTCTTGGAACATGATGATGCCAACCGTGCACTGATGGGATCAAACATGATGCGTCAGGCAGTACCCTTACTTAGAGTAGATGCTCCTATCGTTGGAACTGGTTTGGAAAGACAAGTTGCTTCAGATTCCAGAGTATTGATCAATGCTGAAGGTGATGGTAAGGTAGTATATGTAGATTCACAAAAAGTGGTGATCAGATATGATCGCACAGAACGTGAGGCTTTGGTGAGCTTTGAGCCAGAAGATACTTCTTATAACTTGATAAAATTTCGTAAGACGAATCAAGGTACTAGTATTACATTGAAGCCTATAGTTCAAAAAGGCGATCGAGTAGTTAAAGGACAAGTGCTTTGTCAAGGGTATGCTACTGAAGCTGGAGAACTTGCTTTGGGACGTAACCTGAAAGTGGCCTTCATGCCATGGAAAGGGTACAACTTTGAGGATGCCATTGTAATTTCTGAAAAAGTAGTTCGTGAAGATATATTTACTTCTATTCACGTAGACGAGTATTCTCTTGAGGTTAGAGATACAAAGTTAGGTAACGAAGAACTTACTGCAGATATTCCAAACGTAAGTGAAGAAGCTACGGCCGATCTTGATGAACACGGTATGATACGTATTGGAGCTGAAGTAAAGCCTGGAGATATTTTAATAGGAAAAATTACTCCTAAAGGAGAAAGTGATCCTACTCCAGAAGAAAAACTTCTTAGAGCTATTTTTGGTGATAAAGCTGGTGATGTAAAAGATGCTTCTCTAAAGGCTTCTCCTTCACTAAGAGGTGTTGTTATCGATAAGAAATTATTCTCTCGTGCGGTAAAGGATAAGAGAAAAAGAGCTCAGGATAAAGAAGATATCGCAAGATTAGAACAAGATTATCAAGGTAAATTTGATGGTCTTCAAGAGCGTTTAATTGAAAAATTATTTGAAATTGTAAGTGGTAAAACATCACAAGGGGTATTTAACGATCTTGGAGAAGAAGTGCTTCCAAAAGGTAAAAAATACACTCTTAAAATGTTGAACTCAGTAGATGACTTTACACATTTAACTTCTGGAACTTGGACAACAAGTAATGAGGTAAATGATATGGTAGCCGACTTACTTCACAATTATAAGATTAAAGAAAATGATCTTCAAGGATCATTAAGGCGTGAGAAGTTTACGATCTCTGTTGGAGATGAGCTTCCGGCTGGTATTATCAAACTTGCTAAAGTTTACATCGCTAAAAAGCGTAAACTTAAAGTAGGAGATAAGATGGCAGGACGTCACGGTAACAAAGGTATCGTTGCACGTATTGTACGTCAAGAAGATATGCCTTTCCTTGAAGATGGAACTCCAGTAGATATCGTATTGAATCCGCTTGGTGTACCTTCTCGTATGAACATTGGACAGATTTATGAAACCGTACTAGGATGGGCAGGAGAGAAATTAGGTAAGAAATTTGCCACTCCTATCTTTGATGGTGCTACATTAGATCAGATCAATGGGTACACAGATGAGGCAGGTATTCCACGTTTTGGACATACGTATTTATTTGACGGTGGTACTGGTGAGCGTTTTGATCAACCTGCAACGGTAGGTATTATCTATATGCTTAAACTAGGACACATGGTAGATGATAAGATGCACGCACGTTCTATTGGTCCATATTCATTGATTACACAGCAGCCACTTGGTGGTAAAGCACAATTTGGTGGTCAGCGATTTGGAGAGATGGAGGTATGGGCACTGGAAGCCTATGGTGCTTCTAGTACGTTACGTGAAATCTTAACTGTAAAATCAGATGATGTCATAGGACGCGCCAAAACTTACGAAGCTATCGTAAAAGGGGAGCCCATGCCAGAACCTGGTCTTCCAGAATCATTTAATGTATTGATGCACGAGTTGAAAGGTCTAGGACTAGATCTAAGACTGGAGGATTAATTTTTCGGTGAGGTTGGATGTTTGTTTCGCTTTCGCGAAAGCGCAATGATCCACCAACCTCGCTACTTTAACTTAAAATAGTACCATTATTATGGCTAGACATAAAGACAACCCAACACAAAAGAAATTTTCAAAAATTTCAATCGGTCTTGCATCTCCTGAATCTATTCTTGCTGAGTCAAGAGGTGAGGTGTTAAAACCAGAAACGATTAACTATCGTACGCACAAACCTGAAAGGGATGGGCTTTTTTGTGAGCGTATATTCGGTCCTGTAAAGGATTATGAATGTGCTTGCGGAAAATATAAGCGTATACGTTACAAAGGAATCGTTTGTGATCGATGTGGTGTAGAGGTTACAGAGAAAAAAGTAAGACGTGATCGTATAGGACATATCAATCTTGTTGTGCCAGTGGCCCATATTTGGTATTTCCGTAGTTTGCCTAACAAGATTGGGTATTTGCTAGGGCTTCCTTCAAAGAAGCTGGATATGATCATCTATTATGAAAGATATGTGGTGATTCAACCAGGTATCGCAAAGAATGCAGATGGCGAAGAAGTTCGTAATTTAGATTTCCTTACAGAGGAAGAATATCTAGATATAGTAGACACACTTCCGCAGGAAAACATGTATTTGGAAGATTCAGATCCTAATAAATTCATCGCTAAGATGGGTGCGGAGTGTTTGATCGATTTACTTAAGCGCATCGATTTAGAGTCTTTATCTTACGACTTGAGACACAAAGCAAATAATGAGACTTCTAAACAACGCAAGACCGAGGCTTTAAAGCGTCTGCAAGTAGTAGAGGCTCTTAAGGACTCTAATGAAAGACGAGAAAACAAAGCAGAATGGATGATCATGAAAGTGGTTCCTGTAATTCCACCAGAATTACGCCCATTAGTGCCGCTTGATGGTGGACGTTTTGCTACCTCTGATTTAAATGACTTATACCGTCGTGTGATCATACGTAACAACCGTTTGAAGCGATTGATGGAGATTAAAGCTCCTGAAGTGATTCTTCGTAACGAAAAACGTATGTTGCAAGAGGCAGTGGATTCACTTCTTGATAATACAAGAAAATCTAGTGCTGTTAAAACAGATTCTAACAGACCACTGAAATCTCTTTCTGATTCCTTAAAAGGAAAGCAAGGACGTTTTCGTCAAAACTTACTTGGTAAGCGTGTAGATTATTCTGCTCGTTCGGTAATTGTTGTTGGACCAGAGCTTAAATTATATGAGTGTGGTATTCCTAAGGACATGGCTGCAGAGCTCTATAAGCCTTTCGTTATCCGTAAACTTATTGAGCGCGGTATCGTTAAGACGGTAAAGTCTGCTAAGAAAATTATTGATAAGAAAGAACCAGTGGTTTGGGATATTCTGGAAAACGTTCTTAAAGGACATCCAGTAATGTTGAATCGTGCTCCTACACTTCACAGATTAGGTATACAAGCATTTCAACCTAAACTTATTGAAGGAAAAGCGATTCAGTTACACCCATTAGTGTGTACGGCATTTAATGCCGATTTTGATGGAGATCAAATGGCCGTTCACCTTCCGTTAGGTCCTGAAGCAATATTAGAGTGTCAGCTATTAATGCTGGCTTCACACAATATCTTGAACCCTGCAAACGGTAGCCCAATTGCGGTACCTTCTCAGGATATGGTATTGGGTCTGTATTATATGACCAAACTTCGTAGATCTGAACCTGGACACCTTGTAAAAGGTGAAGGGCTTACTTTTTACGGACCAGAAGAATTAGTAATTGCTTTTAATGAAAAGCGTGTAGATATTAATGCTCCTGTAAAATGTAGAATCAATCTTCTTCAAGAAGACGGTTCTTACAAAACTCAGATCATTGAAACTACTGCTGGTCGTGTGATTTTTAATCAAAAGGTACCAGATGAAGCTGGATACATCAATGAGGTATTAACTAAGAAAGCTCTTAGAGATATTATCGGTGATATACTAAAGGTTACAGATGTTCCTAGAACAGCTGCTTTCCTTGATGAAATTAAAGATCTAGGTTATGGATTTGCATTCCGTGGTGGATTATCATTCTCTCTAGGAGATATCATGATTCCTGTAGAAAAGCAATCGATGATTGATGCAGCAAATACTAAAGTAGATGCTATACGTGGTAACTATAGTATGGGTCTTATTACTCAAAACGAAAGATATAATCAAGTCATTGATGTGTGGACTGCTACTAACGCCCAGCTTACTGAATTGTCAATGAAAAACATTAGAGAAGACCAACAAGGATTCAACTCGGTGTTTATGATGCTTGACTCTGGAGCCCGTGGATCTAAAGAACAGATCCGACAGCTTACCGGTATGCGTGGACTTATGGCAAAGCCTAAGAAATCCAATGACGGTGGTGGAGCAATTATTGAAAACCCAATTCTTTCTAACTTTAAAGAAGGTCTTTCAATTCTTGAATACTTCATCTCCACTCACGGTGCACGTAAAGGACTTGCAGATACCGCGCTTAAAACGGCAGATGCTGGTTACTTGACACGTCGTTTACACGATGTTGCTCAAGATGTGATCGTCAATCATGAAGATTGTGAAACCTTAAGAGGTATTGAGGTTTCTGCATTGAAGAAAAACGAAGAAGTAATGGAGAAACTTGGAGCGAGAGTTCTAGGTCGTACTGCATTACACGACGTTATTGATCCTGCAACTCAAGAAGTAATTGTCGCTGCTGGTGAACTGATTGTAGAAAAATATGCCGATATTATAGAGGCTTCTGATCTAGAATCTGTAGAAGTAAGATCTGCTCTTACTTGTGAAGCTGCAAAAGGGGTTTGTACTAAATGTTATGGACGTAACCTTGCTACTAACCGTCTTGTGATGAGAGGTG
This sequence comes from Nonlabens sp., assembly GCF_018401815.1. Lineage (GTDB taxonomy): Bacteria > Bacteroidota > Bacteroidia > Flavobacteriales > Flavobacteriaceae > Nonlabens. The sequence continues at coordinate 358,849 of NZ_JAGYKG010000001.1, read as the reverse complement.
AAGCTGTAGGTGTTATTGCTGCACAGTCCATTGGAGAACCAGGTACACAACTTACTTTGAGAACCTTCCACGTAGGTGGGGTTGCAGGTAACGTATCTGAAGATAGCTCTATTGTTGCAAAGAATGACGGTATTCTTGAGATTGAAGATCTTAAAACAGTTAAAGGTGAAAACAGTGAAGGCAAGCCGGTAGAGGTAGTAATATCTCGTACCGCAGAGTCTAAATTGCTACATGAAAAAACTGGTATGTTATTGAATTCAAATAACATCCCTTATGGGTGTGAGCTTTATGTGAAGCCAGGTTCTAAGGTTAAAAAAGGAGATCTTCTCGCAAAGTGGGATCCTTTTAACGGTGTTATCATTTCTGAATTTGCTGGTAAAATCAAATTCGAAAATATTATACAAGGAGTTACCTTTCAAGTAGAAAGTGATGAACAAACTGGATATGAAGAGAAAGTTATTTCTGACTCTAGAGATAAGAAATTGATTCCAACGCTTCATATTTTAGATAACAAAGGAGACAATGTTATTTCTTATAACTTACCAGTAGGGGCTCACTTGATGATCAACGATGATGAAAAGATCAAAGTTGGTAAAGTATTGGTTAAGATTCCACGTAAATCTGCTAAAGCAGGTGATATTACTGGAGGTCTTCCCCGTGTAACAGAATTGTTTGAAGCACGTAACCCTTCTAATCCTGCTGTAGTAAGTGAAATAGACGGTGTTGTTTCTTTCGGTAAAATTAAACGTGGTAACCGAGAAATCATAGTGACTTCTAAAACGGATGAAGTGAAGAAGTACTTAGTGAAACTTTCTAATCAAATTCTTGTACAAGAAAATGATTACGTAAGAGCTGGGATGCCATTATCTGATGGGTCTATTACTCCTAAAGACATTCTTGCAATTAAAGGACCAAGTGCTGTACAACAGTATTTAGTAAATGAAGTTCAAGAGGTCTATAGATTACAAGGGGTAAAGATTAATGACAAGCACTTTGAAGTTGTAGTTCGACAAATGATGAGAAAGGTAAGAATCGTTGATTCTGGTGATGGTATGTTCTTAGAGAACCAATTGGTTCACAAAGAAGATTTTATCCTAGAAAACGATAGACTTTATGGTAAGAAAGTAGTTGAAAATGCTGGAGATTCTGTAAACTTAAAAGAAGGACAAATTATTACTTCTAGAGAGTTACGAGATGAAAACTCTATATTACGTAGAGAAGATAAAGCTCTGGCAACGGCTCGTGACGTTATGCCTGCAACTGCTGAGCCAGTTCTTCAAGGTATCACTCGTGCATCTCTTCAAACGAAGTCGTTCATTAGTGCTGCATCTTTCCAAGAGACTACTAAAGTATTGAATGAAGCTGCTGTCGCAGGTAAAGTAGATACCTTAGAAGGTCTTAAAGAAAATGTAATTGTGGGTCACAGAATTCCTGCAGGTACTGGAATGCGTAACTATGATGATATCATTGTAGGTTCTAAAGAAGAATTTGAAAAACTTCTTCAGCATAAAGAAGAACCTAAAGTGAATTATAACTAATACTAATGGCAAAAGATCAACATCCTGACCATAAAATCAATATTGAGATTGATGGTGAAATTGCAGAAGGACAATACAGTAACCTTGCAATTATCAACCATTCCGTTTCTGAGTTTGTTGTAGACTTTGTGAATATCATGCCTGGTAACCCTAAATCAAAGGTGAAATCCAGAATTATATTAACTCCTCAACACGCTAAACGACTGGCAAAAGCACTACATGAAAATGTTAGGAAATTTGAGCAAGTTCACGGTGATATTAAGGATTATGAACAACCGCCCGTTCCTCTAAATTTTGGCCCAACAGGTCAAGCATAACACAAAAGCCTGATGATTTTCATCAGGCTTTTTTTATTGTCCTGTTTGTCCCGTCCTAAAATAGCGATACACTAAAATTTAGTGTAATGAACAAGTCAGTAAAGAAGGATGATGCAAAAAGAACCTAAAAAGACGGTACAGGAGTTTTAAATTCCAACAAGTAAATGCTACCATCAGCATATGTGCTTGTTAAAGCAGCAGGCCTTAACTTCGTAATTCAACACACAAGGTGTCTGTAAGTTGACTTCATCGTCATAGAATATTCGCTTGCTCCACATTAGACCACTTATAAAGCTGTATTTTTATATATTCATGGAGGTTAAATTAGGGGGTACCTTTTTATAGAATTTTTTTGTAATCATCTTTGGCATGAAGAAACTAGTAAGCTGTTTATTATTTTTCGCTTTCGCGAAAGCGATGATCGCACAACAAGATCCACAGTACAGTCAGTATATGTACAATCCTATAGTGGTCAATCCCGCCTATGCTGGAAATCGAGGTGTGGCAAGTATTGTAGGTCTTCATAGAAGTCAATGGGTAGGACTGGATGGAGCGCCACGTACTCAAACCTTGTCTTTTCACACGCCTCTTTCCAATAGTCGGGTAGGCGTAGGCTTGAGCATAGTGAATGATGAAATAGGTCCTGCAGCTGAGACATATGTCGCTGCAGACTTTAGTTATACCCTTTTAGTTGGAGATCAGGCTAGCCTAAGTTTTGGATTTAAAGGCGGTGTTCATGTTTTAAATGTAGATTATAGCAGACTGAACCCTTTTGACTCAGGAGATCCTAGATTGTCTGATAATATCAATAATCAACTTTCACCTACTTTAGGTCTGGGCTTGTACTACCATACAGAGCAGCTTTATTTGGGGTTAAGTAGCCCTAACCTATTGCAGACGGATCACTTTGATGGTACTGAAACTAACGGTAGTTCTACTTATATTGCACAAGAACGAATTCACTTATTTGCTACAGCCGGTTATGTATTTGATTTGAATGATGATGTCAAATTCAAGCCAGCTACGATGTTAAAGCTAGTTCATGGAGCACCGGTACAAATAGATCTAACAGCAAATTTCTTGTTGAATGACAAGTTAACTTTGGGAGTTGCTTACCGATGGAATGCAGCTGTTACTGGGCTTGTAGGATTTCAAATAAGTGATCAAATGATGATAGGATTTGCATATGATCGGGAGACAACCGTATTAGGGAATGCTATTTTTAACGATGGCAGCTATGAAGTATTCTTAAGATTTGAATGGTTCAATAATTACGAACGTATCATCACACCGCGTTTCTTCTAATAATCCATATAGAATTTTAATATGTTTAAAAGACTGATCCTATTTATTCTTCTAGCCCCCTGTTTTTTGGGACATGCACAAACCTATCAGGTAGAAAAAGGAAATAGTAAATACAATGCCTTTGCATTTATTGAGGCTCAAAAGATTTATTTAAAATTAGTAGAGGATGGTTATGCTACAACCGAAATACTGTCAAAACTAGGAGATACCTACTATTTTAATGACGATTTAAAGCAAGCCCAAAAATGGTACGCAAAGCTTTTTGCACAATATGAAGACCGTGTAACTCCAGAATACTTTTTTAGATATGCCCAATCATTAAAAGCAGTGAATAAATACGAGGAGTCAGATGTCTACATGGCTAAGTTCAATACTTCTATTGGCTTTGACGCTAGGTCAAAAATGTTGGAAGAAGATTCCAATTACCTTCAAATGATAGACTTTCAATCGGGTAGATTCGAAATCGCCAATGCCAAGGAGATCAACTCCTCTAAAGCTGATTTTGGACCCGCATTTTATGCTTTAAACAATCAAGTAGTCTATGCTACAGCAAGGGAATCTGGATCCGTACCAAGGGAAAGGCACACCTGGAATAACCAGCCGTTCTTGCAATTATATACTGCTGACGCAGATGAAAATGGGGTATTGGGGAATCCTAAGCCTATGTCTAATCTGATCAATACCAAATATCACGAAAGCACCCCTGTATTTACTAACGACGGACGGACCATGTACTTCACGCGCAACAATTATGACAATGGTGTGTACCTGCAAGATAAAACGGGAACTAATAAATTAAAAATATTTAGATCTTATAAAAACAAAGGTAAATGGTCAAAACCAGAACAGCTTCCATTTAATAGCGACGAATATTCTGTGGCGCATCCCGCTTTAAGTCCAGATGGTAAAAAACTATATTTTTCAAGCGATATGCCCGGGAGTATAGGGTATGATCTCGAAAACGAATTCACAAGGTCAGATATATGGGTGGTAGATATCTTGTCAGATGGAGCTTTTGGTGCACCTAGAAACCTAAAAGACATCAATACTCCAGGCAGGGAAACTTTTCCTTTTATCAGTAAAACAAACACCTTGTATTTTTCTTCTTCAGGGCATCAAGGATTAGGTGGCTTAGATGTTTTTACTAGTTCTATAAGTCCTAGCGGCAGTATGGGGAAGGTGGTGAACATCGGTAAACCCATCAACACCACCTATGATGATTTTGGTTTTATCGTTAACGACGATACACAAACCGGCTACTTCAGCTCCAACAGGCCTGGTGGTGCTGGAGATGACGACATTTATACCTTCTTACAGCTGGAAGATCTTAGAGAGGAATGTGAGGTGCACGTTGTTGGTAATGTAACTGATCATAAAACTGGTGATCCTATTAAGGACGCCACTTTAGTGCTTTTTGATATGAATAATAATAAAATCGATCAACAAATCACAGGGGATAATGCAACCTATACTTTTAGATTAGATTGTGATCAATCATATATCCTACGTGTAGTAAAGGAAGACTATACTTCAAACGAAGAGGTCATTACTACTCCGACAAGTTCTGGACTAATGCGTACTTCTCTAGAAATTGAAATCAATCGCATCCCTGTGGCAGATTGTGATGACATAGGTCCATTACTAGATATACAACACATATATTTTGATTTTGACAAGTTTAATATTAGGACAGATGCGGGGTATGCACTTTTAAAAATTAAAGCTTTTATGGAGTTATATCCTCAAGTGAGCATTGAGATACGCTCTCATACCGATAGTAGAGCGCCAGACCAATACAACGAGCTACTCTCAGAGAAAAGAGCACAAAGCACTCGCGATTGGCTCATTTCAAAAGGCATTGATGCTTCTCGCTTAACGGCAAAAGGCTTTGGAGAAAGAAGGCTACTTAATACATGCGCTAACGGTGTAGCGTGTTCTAGTGACGAGCATCAGTTGAACCGCAGATCAGAGTTTATTGTTTCAGGTTTTGGGGAGTTCAAAGATTGCGATTAACACATTATTAAACAAAGGCACTTCGCGCAAATGCAGGTGAAGTGCCTTTGTTAATCTAATCATGCTTGCTTTTTAAAATGACTTATGAGGTTGAAAAGAGTATGGTTGTTTTTAAAAGCAACCTATTCAATGTACTTCGACCCTTTGAACACTTTTAGTTAAGAGAGTCTGAAAACAATTATGCACCTACCGTTGCAGCAGGTTCAAATTCGGATATGAAATGAAACTTGATACTCGGGTATTTTTGTTGTGTCATTTGCAAGGAAAATGAGGAGTCAGCAAGAAAGACCAACTGGCCTCTTTTATCTTTACATAAAAACTTAGATTTCACTCTTTTAAAGTCAGTAAACTCCTCTGGTTTTGCTACAGATTCATCTACCCAACAAGCTTTGTGCACATTGAGGTTTTCATAAGAACAAGTCGCACCATACTCGTGCTCTAGTCGGTATTGAATCACTTCAAACTGAAGCGCACCTACAGTGCCTATTACCTTACGGCCGTTAAGTTCCAAGGTAAATAGCTGTGCAACACCTTCATCCATAAGTTGGTCGATACCTTTTGCCAGCTGTTTAGATTTCATAGGGTCTGCATTATTAATATATCTAAAATGCTCTGGTGAAAAAGCGGGAATTCCTGTGTAATGAAGTTCTTCACCTGAGGTGAGGGTGTCGCCTATTTTAAAGTTACCTGTATCGTGTAACCCCACAATATCTCCAGGGAATGACTCGTCAACGATTTCTTTTTTCTCTGCAAAAAAAGCGTTGGGACTAGAGAATTTCAAATTCTTATCCAACCTTACATGCTTATAGGCTTTATTGCGTTCAAAGGTACCGCTTACCACCTTTATAAATGCCAGCCGATCTCTATGTCTGGGATCCATATTAGCATGAATTTTAAACACAAAACCACTAAAATCTTTTTCCTCAGGTCGTACTAGACGTTCTTCAGCTTTTTTAGGACGAGGAGCAGGAGCGATTTCTATAAAACCGTCCAGCAGTTCTTTAACTCCAAAATTATGCAGTGCACTACCAAAAAATACAGGCTGTAACTCACCATTTAAATATTCTTCTCTATCAAACTCGGGATAGATGCCTCTAACTAATTCCAGTTCCTCTCTTAAAGTACCAGCGGCTTTATCTCCTATAAGCTCATCCAGATTGGAATCGTTTAAATCGTTGATCGCAGTAGTATTATAAATATCTTTAGAAGAAGCACCTGTAAATAAATTAATGTTTTTCTTATGGATGTTATAAATCCCTTTGAGATCATAACCCATTCCTATAGGAAAGCTCAATGGAGTCACTCGCAGTTCTAGTTTTTGCTCTATTTCATCCATAAGATCAAAGGCATCTTTACCCTCACGATCCATTTTATTGATAAAAACGATGATCGGGATTTGACGCATTCTACACACTTTTACCAGCTTCTCCGTCTGTTCTTCTACCCCTTTTGCTACGTCTACCACTACAATCACGCTATCTACTGCGGTAAGTGTTCTAAAGGTGTCTTCAGCAAAATCTTTGTGTCCAGGAGTATCGAGAATGTTAATCTTGTTGCCTTGATATTCAAACGCTAGTACAGATGTTGCTACAGAAATACCACGCTGGCGTTCTATTTCCATAAAATCACTCGCGGCTCCTTTTTTAATCTTATTGCTTTTTACTGCCCCAGCTTCTTGAATAGCCCCACCATATAACAGAAGCTTCTCTGTTAGTGTTGTTTTTCCTGCATCTGGATGCGATACAATACCGAAGGTCCTTCTCCTTGCGATCTCTTCTGTAAATTTCATGTGTCTAATTAATCAGGCTGCAAAAATAGAACAATGTATGTACTATAGCATAGAATTTTGCACATCAGGTTGTTAAATCGTTAAATGGCTTGATATTTTATTAGTTGCTTTAGGCAGTTGTTTTTTTTAAGCTTTAAATAATTCTTTGAAATGTCACAGGTAAATAATGGGATTTAATATGTGCAATTAGGTAAGTTTTTTTATCGCTTTCGCGAAAGCGGTACAATCATTCAGTCTTCCTTAATAGCCTTCTTTTATGCAGGTAACAATTATTAAATTATTTATTGAAAAGCAAAGTTTTAAAAGTCGGTCAGTAATGACTAAATTGCTTTTATTATCACGAGATTCAAGCACAAGTTTGTAAATCTTATGAATTGACCCACTTTTAAACAATAAAATATGATCACGCTTAAAGATCTTGCTGCTACGCTTGGAGTCTCTGTTTCTACGGTTTCTAAAGCATTAAAGGATAGTCCAGAGATAAGTAAAGACACCATCGCACGTGTCAAGGAAATAGCAAAAGAGCTTAATTACAGACCTAATACATTGGCTTTAAGTCTCAAAAATAGAAAGACTAAAACTATAGGGGTTATTATTCCAGATATATTGAATGTATTTTTTGCTCGTATACTTTACGGGATCGAGCAAGAATCAACCGCGCTAGGTTATAACATCATAACCTGTTTGTCAAATGAATCTTTTGAAAAAGAAAATAACAGTTTACATTTATTAGCAAATGGTAGCGTAGATGGTTTCATCATGTCAATAGCAGAAGAAACCCAATCTAACGGTGAAGTAAAACACTTAAAAGAAACTATTAATCAGGATGTGCCTATTGTTATGTTTGATCGAGTAGCCAACGATGTGGAATGTGATAAAGTAATTATTGATGATTTTAATGCTGCCTTTAAAGGGACAGAGGTATTGATAAAAGAAGGTCGTAAGAAAATTGTGTTGATCAATAGCTTAGGAGGCCTAAGCGTAGGTAAACTAAGAGTGTTGGGTTATAAAAAAGCATTAGAACAACACGATTCCTACACAGGGGAAGCCTTAGTGATCAATATAGATAGTAATGAGGCGTTGTTGAATGATCAATTAGAAAAAATAATTACCGAGCACCCAGATATGGACGGACTACTTTGTATCGATAATGTTTCTGGTATAATGTCTGTCAATATTGCACAGCGTTTAGGTAGAAAAATACCTAAAGACTTATCTGTTTTAGGATTCAGCTCTGATGAAATTTCTCATCTATCCTACCCGCAACTCTCAACAGTAACTCAACATGCCGAGGAGATTGGTCAACAATCGGTACGCATGCTTGTGGAACGCTTGGAGAATAAAACCAAAGGGCACACGACTACTGCCACTGTAGATTTTACCATCGAACTAAGAGGAACCACTTTACCTAATTAATAGTCTTTAAAAAGGTTTTTTAACAAACAAATCTGGTTAAAAGCAGTACTTGAAGGTTCTTTTTGTAATGAAAGTTAGGGTTGAGCTACTTAGTATAGGCTAAAGAAATCTATTGGTTTCCTTTTGTATTTTTGTTGAATAAATTTTAGAAATTATCGAAAAAGTAATCTTAGTAAATGAGAAGGATGAGCAAGTCGGCCTTATGGAGAAAATGGAAGCTCACGAAAAAGCATTATTGCACAGGGCATTTTCTGTTTTTGTAGTAAATGACAAAAATGAAATTATGCTGCAGCAGCGAGCCATAGGTAAGTATCATTCTCCTGGTTTATGGACCAATACCTGTTGCAGTCATCAACGAGAGGGAGAAACTAATATAGCAGCCGGAAAGCGCAGGCTTATGGAAGAAATGGGTTTTGTGACAGAGCTTAAAGAACTGTTTCATTTTATTTACATAGCACCATTTGACAATGGACTTACAGAGCATGAATTTGATCATGTGATGATAGGGCATTACAACGACCCTCCACAAATCAATCCAGAAGAAGTTGCTTCTTACAAATGGATGACGGCTCAAGATATTAAAGAAGATATCATACAGCAGCCAGAAATTTATACCCATTGGTTCAAGATTATTTTTGAAAAATATTACACCCATATATCATGAGATTAACCGCATATAGAAAGGCTCATTTTAATGCTGCTCATCGTTTACACCGCAAGGACTGGAGTGACGAAAAAAATGCACAAATATTTGGTTTGTGTAACAACCCTTTTTTTCATGGTCATAACTACGATTTAGAAGTAGGGGTTACTGGTGAAGTAGATCCTGAGACGGGTTATTTAATTGATCTTAAAATTCTTAAAGACATCATCAAAGAAGAGGTAGAAAATGCCTTTGATCACAAGAACCTGAATGAACAAGTACCAGAATTTGCCAACCTCAATCCCACGGCAGAAAATATTGCTTTTGTTATTTACCATAAAATCAAAGCAAAACTGGATCCTAAATACGATCTAGAGATCAAACTCTTTGAAACAGAACGCAATTTTGTGGTCTACAGAGGAGAGTAACATAGAGTTTCAGGTTGTGATTCTATTCTTTACCTTTCTTATAAGATAGAAACCTATTGAGGATAAGTTTATTACAGGTGCTTTCAGCGTCGTTAAGGGTGCTATTTAAAAGGTTTCAACCTTTCTAATATATGTGGAGGTGAATGAATAAGGCTTTTATTCACTATTTTTGCACTAAAATAAAATTATTATGGCAAGTATTAAAGATCTTAAACAAGACATTAATTACGTATTAGGAGATATTATTGAAGCTGCATTGATTTCTCAAGCAGTAAATCCAGAAAAAGCAACTGAGTTTGAAAAAATTGTAGACGATTCAATAACAACTTTTGACGAATTGATTTCCCGAGTGAATAATCGCAAAGTGGAAAGTCGCAAAGCACACCTTAAAGCAGTGAAAGCTGATTTAGAAACTAAAGGAAAAGGACTTATAGATAGAGTAAACGCGCTATAAGTTACTTTTAGATTTTTTTATTAATTCAGACAGTTGTTTTCCATAAACGGTTGTCTGAATTTTTTTTGGCATCTTTTGGTAAACACTGTCTAATAAAATAGGATTGGCCTCGCTAGCTTCATTAATTAAAATATAAGGAGCGACTTCTTTCTCTTTATGTAATTGTGCATAGTTGATAGCGTGCAGTACTTTTTTCCTTAAATACTTGTCATAAGCCGCATTGATTGAATCAGTTATTGCTACTGTTCTAGTCTCATCAGTTAGGGACAAGCTTCTTTTTACCAAGTCAGTATAGACTTTATCAAGTGGATCACTGTTTTTCCTGAATTCGGTATAGATATCTTGATTTTTTGAACCTGATATTACGGCATCTTTCTCAAATTTATCCCAAGAAGAATTAATGGTCATTGTAGTGTCTTCTGCAAAGAATAATAACCGGTCATTAAAATCAGTGCCGTCGTTGACATCTAGATGCAGGTACATGATTTGTGTTTGATCCAGATCTGTTGTTAAAGTATAATCAGAATTTCCATTAAATAGGGCAGAATCTACATCAATAAGAATAGAATCTTGTAAACGCTGTAAGTAAATTTTACCAATCTTTACACCATCAACTGTTCCAGAAACCGAAAACTTATTGGAATGAGAATTACGACAAGAGCTTATAAAGGTGAGGCCTATTAGAAGGAAAAACAGTTTTTTCATGGTATCAATTTAATGCTTGCAAAGATGCATCATAAGTTTAACATACAGTAATAAAACGAGCTAGGAAGTGGCAGCTAATTGCATCAAAATGGTACATGCAATAGCGCCTATCGTACCGACCACATAACCAAAAACGGCCAGTAAAACTCCAACAGTGGTTAAGGATGGATGAAATTCTGCTGCTACCACAGGTGCGCTGGCTGCTCCCCCTACGTTAGCTTGACTTCCCACAGCAAGAAAAAAGTAAGGTGCTTTGATTAATTTGGCTACTAGTATTAAAAGCCCAGCATGAATTGCCATCCATACCAAACCAACACCCAACAACCATGGGTTGTCTACCACCTGCCTGAGGTCCATCTTCATCCCTATGGTTGCGACCAAAATATAGATAAAAATACTGCCTATTCTGCTGGCACCAGTCCCTTCATATTTCTTTAATGGGGTGTAGGAACATATAATCCCTATAAGGGTGGCGATAGAAATAAGCCAAAAGAACGCACTGGTTAAGAAGCTTAAATAAATATTATTAGCAATAGCTTGATTGCTTTCTAATGACGATGAGATAAAATCAGCTCCAAAATGAGCGATTCCCACAGCTCCAAAACCAATACCCAACATCACCATAATGTCTGTAAGAGTAGCTTCCCTTTTTACGCTTTCAGAATATTCAGAGACCTTATTTTTGAGCTTTTCTATAGAACTGGAATCTGCCCCGAGCCATTTGTCAAATTTTGCACTGGATCCTATTCCTAGAAGTAATAGAGCCATCCACAAGTTAGCAACGACGATATCAACGAGAACCATTCCCCCGTATTTAGATTGATCAAATTGGTATACTTCTAACATAGCAGTTTGATTGGCGCCGCCACCTATCCAGCTTCCCGCTATGGTAGAGAGTCCTCGCCATACAGCGCCATAACCTTCTCCGCCTACGGTTTCTGGAGAAATAGTTCCGATAACTAAAATGGCTATAGGTCCTCCTAAAATAATCCCTACAGATCCTGTTAAAAACATAATCAAGGCTTTTGGCCCAAGATTGAAAACCGCTTTTAGATCAATGGAGAGTGTCATCAGTACGAGTGCGGCGGGCAACAAATATCGAGAAGCCATAAAGTATAAAGAGGAGCTTGTTTCAGTAACAGTACCATCTTCACTTAGGGTGATCCAGTCTGGTGAAATCAAGCCTGTAGAGCTTAAAATCGACGGAATCAAATAGCACATTAAAAGTGCGGGAATGAATTTATAAAAAACAGACCAGAATCCTTTTTTTTGAGATGAGGTGTAAAAAACCGCAGCTAACGAAATCATTAGTAAACCAAAAACTACAGTATCCTTAGTGATCAAAGGTGTGCTGTCTTTTACTACTTCTACTACATCTTTAAAAATCATAAGGGAAGGTGTTTAACAGCTGCAAAATACGATTTTATGTGAAGTTGAAGGGAGTCGTTTCGCTTTCATATATGCCATATGCAATGGCCCGAAAATTACAAAGGAATAATCAAAATGAAAGGAACTAAATCAGTTCTTTATAAAATTAGCTATCAGTTTTACTAATTCACTGCTCAAAGGGAAATTAGGATCTACATAGCTTTTTGAAGCCACAATTTCATCCTCTCCTACTATTTTGAAAACATGATTCATGTTTTCTATAAGTTCTAGTTGAGCATTAGGGACGGCTTCTTTCAATAAAGCAGCTTCAGAAGGGGCTACTTGTCTGTTTTTTGAGCCATTAATAAGGAGAATAGGGATGTGTAGTTTTTTAATTTCGTCAGCAGGCTGGTATTTCATCCAGGACTTCATAAAAGCTTGAATTTGTGGGCCTATGACGGTGTATAAATCTCGTTCAATAGCTTCAATAGGCTCTTTGGAGTTTTTTACTTTTTCAAAAGTTGCAGCAGCTACTTTATCCAGACCAGGGATTTCTTTTGCAATTTGTTGTACGATTAATGCATCTATGGATTGTGCAGCACCGTTGAGTGAGATAAAACCATCTACATCTTTATCCACAGCGAGCATTGCTACTAAAGAACCTTGCCCATGACCAGCGATAAAAATCTTAGAAAATCTGGAGTCTTCTTTGAAAAAAAACACACTTTTTTTGGCGTCTATTATATAATCGCTGAAAAGTGTTTTGTCACTTGGCTTGCGATTTTTCATTTGGGTTAAAATACGTTTGTCGTACCTATACGTTGCAATTCCTTTAGTAAGGAGTGAGTCAGCGAGTTGCTGGTAGGCGTTGCTTCTAGTCCGGCGTTCATTGCCATTGCGATCCATAGCACCTTGATCACCTATAATGATGATAAGAGGTACTTTTTCAAAAGTATCAGGAATAAGGAGTGTACCCTGAATATGCTCATTGATGTTTACCTCAGTGGGATCTTCGGTAGGTTGTTGTGCTTTATTTTTAGAAAAAGCATCCTGGGCGATACTTGCAAGAGGGAAAAACAATACGAGGAATAGTAACTTTTTCATTATTTGATATAGAACTAGTTAAGAGCCTTCAAATCTAGGCAATAGGTATGCTATTTTAAAATAAAGTAATTGTTTCAAGGAACTATTTACGGAAAGGGAATTAATTATAAAGCTAATAAATAGATCACTATCTTAGAATCTTGAATTCTTCTTAAGCTAGTCGTTGTGGCTATATATTTTAGCACAATGTGGCTTAAGTGTTTTTATCTTTTAGCAATCTTGTTTCCAGTTGCCCGTTGCATGGAACATTTGAAGCGACTCATTTCAGGGTCTCTTTGGGCACGATGCTTTGTAGAACGGCCCTGAACGCGTTGCCTCCACATTCTAAAGCTACTCTCTTTCATCTCGTTTCGCATGATTTTGATGACTTGACTTTCTGTAACACCAAACTGTGCCTCGATCGCGTCAAAAGGAGTGCGGTCTTCCCAACCCATCTCTACGATGCGGTCTATTGCACGTTCATCAAGATTTTTAAGAATGTCTTTTGCTTTTGCCATGACACTAAAGTCGTTCTTTTTTATAATGATTACAAGTTTCAATTAATTAAAAGGAGTTTTTATAACGGAATTAACAAATGGTTTGTTTAAATAATTCATTCCACACAGTACGTTTCGATAGAATATGTTCTAAGTAACAGGTTTCGACTATTGCTCCACCGAGTATTGAAAGGGTTAAATCACTGAATCTTTTGAGTGTAAGTTTTGAACAAATTTCATTATAACATGGAACTTATATGCCTATCAATACCGTGCAACTTGCATTTAAAGAATAACATTTATCAGTATTTCTAAAAACTGCCTACCCACATTTCTTGGTATAGGCAGGGCGTCAACCTGCTCATTACCTACTGAATCACTTTTCTAAAAGTCAAATTAATACGCAAGTCGATGTTCTTTTTTGTTTTAGCGATTTGATGTTTATAGGTGTGTTGTGTTGGACCTTTCATAAGCAGAAGGCTTCCATGCTCTAGTAAAAACTTAAATCGGCAGTCTTTACGGGTGTTGTGTTTTAAATGAAAAAAGCGTTCTTGCCCTAAACTAATGGAAGCAATGATGGGGTTTTTACCCAATTCGGCTTCATTGTCAGCATGCCAGCCATTGGAGTCTTGCCCATCTCGGTATTGATTGATCAGGCAAATATTAAAGGTGGTTCCTGCTGCTTTTTCGACATCGGTTTTGATCTGTTTTAAAGTTTCACTCCATGGTAGTGTTTTAAAAAGAATGCCGCTGTAGCTGTATGCGATATCTGGATCTCCATATAATTGGGTGAGCCTCGGCTCGTTGTGTACCTTGCCAAACAGCTGGATTTTATTTTGTCTCCATGGCGTTTCTTTTAATAACGTGGCTTTTAGATGTTCCGCTTTCGCGAAAGCGTAAAAGGCAGCCTCATAATGCACCGAAGCATCTGGGATATCTGGAAATGAGTCTGGAAATAACTTATTATGCATGCATATCAAATTATGGTGTAACTCTAGCAAGATACTAAGGCTGTCACGTATCTTGTGCACAATTAAAAATAATTTATGTATACTTCTCGCATAACCGGAATGGGTAAATATGTTCCGGAGAACGTTGTGACTAATGACGATCTTTCTAAAATTATGGATACTAATGATGCCTGGATTCAGGAACGTACAGGTATCAAAGAGCGTCGTCACATCAAAAAAGGTGACGGCAATTCTACAGCTGTTATGGGGGTTAAGGCTGCTGAAATCGCTTTGGAACGCGCTAATGTTTCCAAAGACGATATAGAATTAATTGTTTTTGCGACCCTATCACCAGATTATTATTTTCCAGGTTGTGGAGTGCAAGTGCAGGATCTAATGGGTATTCATACCTGTCCAGCACTGGATGTTAGAAATCAATGTAGTGGTTTTATCTACGCTCTTTCTGTTGCAGACCAGTTTATAAAAACGGGTATGTATAAAAATGTTTTGGTCATAGGATCTGAAAACCACAGTGGCGGACTCGATTTTACCACTCGTGGTAGAAATGTGTCGGTTATCTTTGGAGATGGAGCGGGAGCAGCGGTAGTTTCAAGATCTGAAAAAGAAGGTCATGGAATACGCTCCACACATTTACACAGTGAGGGTAAACACGCTTTGGAGTTATCCTTAAAGGGGCCTTCAACAAATCATTGGGTTCCGCAATTAATAGAGGAGAATCCACAAGAAGACATTCCCTATTATCCTTATATGAATGGACAGTTGGTGTTTAAGAATGCCGTTGTTCGTTTTTCTGAGGTCATCATGGAAGGCCTGAAAGCCAATGGTCTTGAAGTAAGTGATATCGACATGCTTGTTCCACACCAAGCTAATTTGCGTATCTCTCAATTTATTCAAAGAAAATTCCAATTGGCTGACGATAAGGTGTATAATAATATCCAGAAATACGGTAACACCACAGCGGCATCTATTCCTATTGCGCTTTGTGAAGCTTGGGAAGAAGGCAAAGTAAAAGAAGGTGACACGGTGGTTCTTGCTGCTTTTGGAAGCGGATTTACTTGGGCGAGTGCGGTGATAAAATGGTAATGCGATTTCATTCACAGGTGCGGACTTAAGTCCGCACCTGTGAATGTTATATGTCTTTGCTGTTTTTAATTTATTTCTTAAGTTTAATTGTTTGTTAAATTGCTTTTTTAATAAAAAAACGAAATTTGAAGGCAGTCTCAGTATTTAGAATTATTGGAAATTTAGTTACTAAAAAGGTTTTGTGGATTACAACAATAGGCGTGGTTAATAGGTAGTTTTTAACTTGTTATTGCTTCTACAGATTTGTTTACGCAATCCATGTTTTAAAAGAAGTGCTTGTGCGTATTCCTTCTTTTAGTTATTTCTACTATAGTTGTCATTATGGCTCATCTTTCTCATCATTTTAGTTCTGAGAAGGAGAATTAAGCTGCTGTTTTATTCACAGGTGCGGACTTAAGTCCGCACCTGTGAATGGTTGATATTGATGCCGCACCTGTGAATGGTTGATATTGATGCCGCACCTGTGAATGGTTGATATTGATGCCGCACCTGTGAATGGTTGATCTTGATGCTGCACCTGTGAATGGTTGATCTTGATGCTGTACTATGAATGGGTGGTGAATTAGGATTCTAAAACAACATCTGGATGCGGTACCTGTGAATGGGTATTGGATCAGGGTTTTAAAACATAATCTATATGTCCACTTGTGAGCGGGCAGGTATTGGATCAGGATTGTAAAACAAAATTTGGATGTGGTACCTATGAATGATTGGAAGTGATACAAAAAAAATCCCGAGCCTGAAAGCTCAGGATTTCTAGATGTTAGAAAAACACTGACCATTAATTATGAACTATACGATTCTATTCATCTATAAGGATGCTGATGTTAAAACCTAAAGGACATTCATCTGCGAATTTCTCTTTTTCATAAAAATTCAATAAACCAAATAAATCAAGAAGGCTTTATCAAGTTTTTGGTTTAAAAGACCACGATATTTGTATATTGTTGAATGCAAAGTCACGAAAAATGTCTAAAAAAACTTTAGTATTAGGAGCATCGCTTAAAGAAGAACGTTATTCTAACCTGGCGATCTATAGATTGCGCAAGTTCAATACAGATACGGTCGCAATTGGAATGCGAGAAGGAATGGTAGGCGATGTGCAAATTCACAAAGAGCTCATTCCATTTCAGGGAATCAATACGGTAACCCTTTATTTGAATTCTAAAAGGCAATCAGAGTATTACGATTACATCATAAGTCTGCGTCCAGAACGAGTCATTTTTAATCCGGGAACAGAGAACCCAGAACTTTATAAACTTTTAAAGGAGAACAATATTCAAAGCGAAGTGGCTTGTACGTTAGTCTTGTTAGAAACAAATCAATATTGACCTAATTTTGGTTGCTGAAAATGCAGGCGATGAGCAAGCCTAAAAAAGTAATAAAACCATTGAGAAGCAGTACAAAAAAACCAAATTCAAATTCGAAAAAGTAGGTGGCTGTTAAGCTGATTCCGAAAGCTAGAAAAGGGGAAAGAATTGCGATAACAGGAGTTGCGTAATGATGCACTTTTAATCGAGTCAAAATCCCAAAAGCAAATAATCCCAATAACGGACCATAGGTATACCCTGCAAATACAAATAGTTTATTGATCACACTATCGTCTTTGATCACATACTCAAAACTCACAATGACCAAGATCAATAACAAAGAAAATCCTACATGAACCAGTTTGCGCATACAATTTTGTTTCTTCTCTTCATAATTTTCTTCCAATCGTAAAATATCTACAGAGAAAGAAGTTGTTAAAGAAGTAAGTGCACTGTCTGCACTGGAATATGCTGCTGCGACTAGTCCAAGAATAAATACGAGTCCAATTCCAATTCCTAGATTGCTATCTAATGCAATAGCGGCAAACAATTTGTCTTTGGTGGCTGTTAAGTGTTCCGCTTTCGCGAAAGCGGTTAATAATACACCCAATCCTAAGAAGATCAGATTCACAAAAGTCAACACAATAGTAAACCAAAACATGTTCTTCTGAGCATCACCAAGACTGCGACAAGTGAGGTTTTTTTGCATCATATCTTGATCCAGTCCTGTCATCACTATGGCGATAAAGGCTCCAGCAAAAAATTGTTTGAAAAAATATTGACCACTTTTCCAATCGTCAAAAAAGAAAACTTGGGAGAGCTCACTATCAGTTATAAAACCTGTAATCTCGCCAATACCATTAAGATTCAAGCTGTCAGAAATATAGTAAATACTTACTCCTACGGCGATCAACATAAACAAAGTTTGTAAGGTGTCTGTCCAAACGATGGTTTTGATTCCAGACTTAAAGGTATACAACCAGATAAGGATTACGGTAAGTGTTACCGTTTGCCAAAATGCTACCCCCATATGTTCAAAAACAAATTCTTGTAATACTCCAGCAACTAAATAAAGTCTAAAACTCGCACCTACCACACGAGAAAGAATAAAGAAACTAGAACCGGTGTATTGTGCGGCACTTCCATACCTGTCGTTAAGGTAGGAGTAAATGGAAGTGAGATTCATACGGTAATAGAGGGGTAAAAGTACCGTTCCTATGACCAGATAACCCACTATGTAGCCTAATACTACCTGAAAATAATTCATTGCGCCTTCCCCAACCGCTCCCGGAACAGAGATAAAAGTTACCCCACTAAGCGACGCTCCTATCATTCCAAAGGCGACAATGAACCAAGGGGAAGAACGATTGCCTCTAAAAAAAGTAGCACTGTCGCTCGTGCGACCTACTATAAAAGATATTGCGATAAGAACAGCAAAATAACAGGCAATGGTAATTAGTATTTGGGTAGAAGTCAAAGCTCTTAATTTTTGCTGCTAAGGTAAGGAAGATGAAGATGAAGATGAAGATGAACTTGAACTTGAACTTGAATGAAAAATAAAAATAAAAGTAAGGGTGAAAGTAGGAATACAGGTAAAATACAAATCAATGAAAAACCAAAAAGATGATGATATAGTTCGAGCGATAGTCGAGATCGATCATGTTTTTATTATACCAAATGCAGGATTTTTCAAGGAGCAAATTTGAGCACGAGTTTCCCCCCAGCCTTTTTTAATATCCAAAATCTTCGCTCGAACCATAGTAGAATCCCGAAGTAAAGAAAATGCTTGATGGATCTACAGTCAAAACCTTTTTAAATAGAATCGAGTCTACAGCTATAGGACGTTTTCGACCCCTAGGCGGGCTCAGCGCGATGCTCTCGCTTCAACTAATAATAGAGGTTTGATATGGATTAGGAACTTCTCACTTGAAATTCCATGCCTTTTTAAGGCACTGGATCATAACCTTTGCCACCCCAAGGATGACAGCTGAAAATACGTTTCAGGGCGAGCCAACTGCCTTTAAAGGCTCCGTGTTTGAGAAGTGCTTCTTTAGAATATTGAGAACAAGTAGGAGAGTATCTGCAGCTAGCAAGTGTAAAGGGGGATATTACCGTTTGATAAAACTTGATCAATAACAAAAATGGATAGGCCAGTATTTTTTTCATAAATGTTGAAAAAGTTGTTTTGACGTGATGCTCTTGTACTTATTGAAATGAATCCAAGATTTTAATGATGTATTCAGCAGCATAAATTCTGCTGTCAATAAAAAATGCTTTCACCTACAGCATTCTTTTATGTAACCGAATGAATTCAGTTCGATTCTGGTATGGTTATCTTTAAAATATTGTTCTGATCTACCTATTAATGATGCTAATTGATTCAATTAATTGATTCAGGACACCTCAAATTTCTCAAAATAAATGAGAATATACTTTTATTTAATCAGCTTTTTTTCAAACTTACAGAATTCAGCAATTATTTCAGACTATAAATAGTGCCGTCAGCGCCATCCTTTAATTCGATTCCAGCGGCAGTGAGTTCGTCTCTTATTTTATCGCTGGTACTCCAGTCTTTATTAGCCCTCGCCGTCGCTCTTAAATCTATAATAAGTTTCATGGCACTGTCCAGTCCTTTTTTTATGGAGCTACTTCCTTCTTCCTTGGAGGTTTGTAACCCCAAAACGTCAAAGAAAAAGTCGTTCATGGTTTCTTGAAGTTCCTCGAGGTCGCTTGAAGTAATGCATGCATTTCCATCATGGATAGATTGAATCATTTTTACAGCATCAAAAAGCGCTGCAATAAGAATAGGCGTATTGAAATCGTCATTCATAGCCGCATAACATTTCGCTTTCCAAGAAGGGAGATCAATAGAGGAAGTTTTAGAAACAGATAGATTTTCCATTACTTTCATGGCTTCTGTAAGCCGGTTAAAACCTTTCTCGGCAGCTAGAATAGCATCATTACTAAAGTCTAAAATAGATCTATAATGCGCCTGCATCATAAAGAAACGCACCACACTAGGAGCAAAAGCTTTTTGCATGAAATCATTATCTCCTGTAAAAAGTTCTCCTGGCAAAATACTATTACCAGTGGATTTAGACATCTTCTGACCATTAAGAGTGAGCATATTGGCGTGCATCCAGTAATTCACAGGACTGTGTCCATGAGCAGCTTCTCCTTGAGCGATTTCGCATTCGTGGTGTGGGAATTTAAGATCCATGCCGCCACCGTGTATATCAAAAGTTTCTCCTAGATATTTGGAGCTCATCACTGTACATTCTAGATGCCATCCTGGAAAACCATCGCCCCAAGGACTAGGCCATCTCATGATGTGTTGTGAGCTGGCTTTTTTCCAAAGTGCAAAGTCGGCCGGATTTGCCTTGTCGCTTTGTGCAGCCAGTTCGCGAGAATTGGCCATCATGTCTTCCAGATTGCGACCGCTGAGTTTACCATAGTGATGATCTTCATTAAATCTTACGACATCAAAATAAATGGAGCCGTTCTTTTCATACGCGTATCCATTTTTTAAAATGGTTTTTATGATTTCGATTTGCTCCACAATATGTCCAGTAGCTGTAGGTTCAATACTAGGTGGAAACGCATTGAATTGACTCATGACCGTATGAAAGTCCAGTGTATATTGCTGCACCACTTCCATAGGTTCAATTTTTTCAAGTCGGGCTTTTTTAGAGATTTTATCCTCTCCTTCATCAGCATCGTCAGTGAGGTGTCCGGCATCTGTGATGTTTCGAACGTAGCGTACTTTATACCCCAAATGTTTCAAGTACCTAAATATCATGTCAAAACTGATAAACGTCCGGCAGTTTCCTAAGTGTACATTGCTGTATACTGTAGGTCCACATACGTACATTCCTATGCGTCCCTCGACAATAGAGGTAAAAACTTCCTTTTCTCCTTTTATAGAGTTGTAAATTTTAAGTTCATTTTCTTGAAATCTAGCCATGTTTTAATTTTGTACTATGCTATGCTATTGGTTTTATTTATCGGTGCTGGTATCGCTTTTGCGAAAGCGGAACACCTTACATCTCTTCTTCAAAAATAGAGTTTAAAAACTTCGTTTAGCAAACTGTCGGTTAAGATTTTGCTATTTAACAAAGATCGAGCGTAGATCTCTAGAATTTAGTTTTCATTTGCAGGTAATCGAGAAATTCTCTTTTTACAATCGGGTCCTTAAATTTTCCTCCGAATTCTCCAGTGACCGTACTGCTATCGATATCTCTGATACCACGACTGTTGACGCACAGATGTTTTGCATCGATTATACAAGCCACATCTTCTGTATTCATTACTTTTTGTAATTCCCTTACGATTTGAATAGTTAAACGTTCCTGAACTTGGGGACGCTTTGCATAATAATCTACGATGCGATTCATCTTGGAAAGTCCAACCACGCTGCCGTTAGATATATAAGCTACATGTGCTCGGCCTACTATAGGCAATAAATGGTGTTCACAAGTGGAGTAAAGCACAATGTCTTTTTCTACTAGCATTTCCTTGTACTTATACTTATTTTCAAAAGTGCTGGCACTTGGTTTTTTATTGGGACGCAAACCACCAAAAATCTCGTTAACAAACATTTTTGCCACTCGATTAGGTGTTCCTTTTAGGCTGTCGTCGGTCATATCCATTCCTAGAGTTTCTAGAATGTGATGCACATCTTTTTTTATAGATTCAATTTTATCGGCATCGCTTAATTCAAATGCATCGGAACGTAAAGGAGTTTGCTCGTTAAAAGACAAGTGATCGCTATCTTCTATGTTTTCTAGTATATCTTCAATTTTCATATAAGTGCTGCAATTAGTAAGGGGCAATTTATTTTTTCGCAAATTTACAAACTGAAAGCCATAACTGCATTGTTTTGCATGAATTACACATAAAATTGGCATAAAACGTTAAGTAAGAGTTAACAAAATTTCTCATATTTGTTATCTAGTAAAGACCTCTTTAATATCCAAAATTTAAATAATGAAAAGATCCCTTATAGTATTTGCCTTTTTCGTCTCTTATTTATCAGTGGCACAGGTGAATATAAACATGATAGGTAGCGGCCCTGCAAACCCTACAAGATATACTGGTTGTGCGACCAGCACCTTTAATGATGACGGGGGTAATATTAATTATTCTGATAATTTTAACGGCGTTGCTGTCTTTTGCCCTATAATTCCAACAGATCGCATGATTCTAGATTTTGTTGTTATGGATGTGGCGGTCAACGATGTGCTCACTATTTATGATGGGGACACTACAGCCGCACCTTTGTTAGCGACCATTACAAATACTGCTGTTCCTCCAGGAGCTTTTCAGGCAAGTGCAGGAAATCCTACTGGATGTCTTACCGTACAGTTTATTTCTAATGGATCTGGAAATGCTGCCGGATGGAGAGCGGCAAGACGTTGTTTTGATCCATGCCAGACGATCACTACCAATATTACTACTACACCACCAATTGATGTAGATGGTATTTTAAGAGTTTGTCAAGGTGATATCGTCACTTTTGACGGCCAGGCTACTTTTGGAACTGACGGCACCGGAGCTACATATGAATGGGACCTTGCTAATGGAGCAGGATTTAATTCTGGCCAAATACAAAGTGAAACTTATACAGCGACAGGTATCTATCAGACTAAATTTAAAGTTACGGATGCCTTAGGTTGTTCTGACAGGCAGGAAATAGATCTTGTAGTACAAGTGTCTTCAGATCCTGATTTTACTGGTACTATGGCAGCTGATACGCAGCTGTGTTTTGGGGAATCAACCATACTAACAGGGGTTGCGACAACTCAAGAATTTTTAATTCCAGTGTCTCCACCTGTAACCGGTCAAACTTTTTTACCTGATGGTTCTGGTGTGAGTTATACCACCTGTATTGATGTAGACCTATTTGCTCCAGGAACTGTCATAACCAGCGCAACTGATATCGTAAATATTTTTTTAAATATGGAGCATTCTTATTTAGGAGATTTACAAATCACTGTATCTGCCCCTAATGGATCTGAAGTAGATTTACATCAGTACTCTAGTGGGGGCAGTACTTTTCTAGGTATCCCTATAGATGATGATGCTAACAGGAATCCAGGTACGGGGTTTGATTATGTGTTTACGGAGACTGCTGCTCAAACATGGTCTCAAATTCAAGGTTCCGTTACAACTATTCCAGCGGGAGACTATTTGCCTGTAGATCCTTACAGTACATTTATAGGTTCTTCTATAAATGGGCAATGGTGCATTACCATAACCGATAATTTACAATCTGATAATGGATATATCTTTTTTTGGGGATTGAATTTTAATCCAGCAATCATTCCTTCAGAGCTGTCTTTTACGCCAGTAATTGTTACTGAATCATGGCAGCCGAGCCCAGATATTGTAAGCACAGTTGGTAATACAGTGACCATAACTCCAGCTATTTCAGGACAAAATTGCTATACCTATGAAATGATTGATAATCACGGATGTACTTATACAGAACAAGTGTGTATAGATGTGGCACCAGAAATATTAGCCGGAGCTCCCGACGATATCATCGTTTGTAATACCACTGGTAACACAACTGTAGACTTAACTCAGAATGATGCTGTAATTTTAAACGGGCTTCCTGCTGGAGATCATGTGGTCACTTACCACACTTCACAAACAGATGCTGAAAATGCAGTAGGAGCAATAGGTAACCCAACGGCCTACCCAATAAGTATGCCGCCGATGACTGTTTTTTCTGCTATTACCAATACCACGTCAAATTGTATATTGGTAAATAGTTTTGTAGTTGATGTGATCGACTTTAGTACGTTTGTTATTCCTGATTTTGAGCAGTGCGGCCCTATAGTAAACTTTAATCTTGATGCCTATGTATCATCGGCTCTAAGTGGTAGTGGCGGTTCTGGTGGTTCGAATTTTACGATTACTTACTACACTAGTTTATTGGACGCCCAAAACGAGACCAACCCTATTGTAAACCCAACTTCCTTTGATCTTGCAGTGGGTACAGTTACTATTTATGTGAGAATAGTAAGTACAGCAGATCCTAGTTGTAGTTCTATCAATCCATTTTCACTTACTGCAGCACCTATTCCCACAGCAAATACACCTATGGATATGCTGACTTGTGATGATTTAAGCAATGATGGTACAGAGGTGTTTGTGTTGAGTGATCAAAATGCAGCTATCTTAAACGGACAGACTGCTACAGTGACATACCACCTTACTCAGCTAGACGCCATTAACGGCGCTGCGCCATTAAACACAGCCGGATATACCAATACAGCTAGTCCACAAACTATTTATGCACGTGTTACCGATAACACTGGTTTAATGTGTTCTTCCACCACTATGTTTGATCTTGTTGTGGAACGAACAGCTATCTTTAATACAGCAAATGATATGGTGGTTTGTGACGATATAAGTAATGACGGGTTTGAAGTATTTGATCTTACTTCTCAAAACCCATCTGTATTAGGCGCCCAATTATCTGTTGATAATACTATTACTTTTTATAACTCTTTAACAGACGCAGATGCTGGTAGTAACCCAATTGTAAATCCTACAACTTATACCAATACTACAACAGGTACGCAAACTGTATTTGTAAGAATTGAAAATAGTACTGCAACAGATTGTTATGATACGGGCTCGTTTGATCTCATCATCAACGCTACTCCTATTGCAAATACAGTTGACGAAGTGATCGTTTGTGACGATCCTAGTAATGATGAGGAAGATGTATTTACTTTTAGTAGCTACTCTTCTCAAATTCTACTCGCACAAGATCCTTTGTTATATGCTGTTTCTTACCATGACTCTCAAGCAAATGCAGATGCTGGTACTAACCCTTTGGACACTAATAGCTATACAAACACTTCAAATCCGCAGACCATTTATGTGCGAATTGAAAATGTGAATAACATCAGTTGTTTTAATACAACGACTTTTGACTTAACCATTAATGATTCTCCGGGGATAACAACTGCTCCTGATCTTACTTTATGTGACGATCCAAGTGGAGATGGCACAGAATCATTTGATTTGACTCAAAATGACACGATTATTTTAAATGGACTGGATCCAGCCGATTATACTGTCGTGTATAGCAATGCAACAGGTGTGATTACATCTCCTTACTCCAATACTTCAAGTCCAGAAAGCATTAGCGTAAGTGTTCAAAATAATACAACCAACTGTTCTGATACAACTACTTTTGATTTGATTGTAAGTCCAGTTCCTTCATCCGTTCCATCATTTACTATTGAAGAATGTGATGAAGATGGTGATGGCGTTGCTACGTTTAGCTTTGTAGATGCCAATGCACAAGTTATAAATGGGCAAACAGGAACGACAGTTAGCTACTATGAAACGCCATCAGATGCACTTTTTGGCGCCAACCCGTTGGATACCAACAGCTATGATAACACTAGTGCTCCTCAAACTATTTATTATAGACTAGAGTTTACAAGCTCGGGGTGTTTCACTACAGGAGACTTTGTAATTCAACCAGTAGAAGCACCTATAGCAGTTTCTCCCTCTCCTTTAGAAGCTTGTGACGACGGTTCTGGTAATGCCACCGTAGATGTTAGTCTTGCTGATGCGCAGGTTACCACTGGTCAAGCAGGATCAACAGTTGTATATTATTTAAATCAGACAGATGCAGATAGTCAAGTGAATGGCATTACAAGCGATTTTACCTATTCCTCAAACACTACTTTAATTGTAAGAGTAGATGACGATAATACCAGCTGTTTTAGTTTGACAACTTTAGATCTGGTGTTTAATACGTTACCAACACCTTCTTTGTTAGATCAATACATTTTATGTCTAGATGAAAACAATAACCTTGTAAATGGCCCAGTAACTCTAGATACAGGTCTTAATGATACGGAGTATTCTTATGAATGGACCTTAAATGGATCTTTACTACCTGTTTCAACCGCTTCTATAGACGTTGCAGAAGGCGGGGATTATGAAGTTACGGCAACTAGAATTGCTACAGGTTGTTCCAATTCTATAACGACCAATGTGAGAGTCTCCAGCGTGCCAGAAGTATATGATATAGACATTACTACAGATCCTTTTGATAAGGATCATCAAGTAATTGTTAGGGCGCAAGGACCAGATCAGTATTGGTACCGTTTAGATGATGGACCTTATGTGAATAACGGAACCTTTAACAATGTGACCCCTGGTGCTCATACGGTTACTATTGCAGAGAGAAGTGGTTGTGGAGAGATTGTTGTAGATATATTTGTTTTTGGATACCCGGATTATTTTACACCTAATGCAGATGGTATTCATGATACTTGGAACATTATAGGCGGTGATCGTTTGCCGGGAACCACACTTTATATTTTTGACCGTTATGGAAAACTCATTAAGCAA
The DNA here is from genome assembly GCF_018401815.1 of Nonlabens sp. Taxonomy (GTDB): domain Bacteria; phylum Bacteroidota; class Bacteroidia; order Flavobacteriales; family Flavobacteriaceae; genus Nonlabens. Next base: position 332,542 of record NZ_JAGYKG010000001.1, on the reverse strand, counting down.
CTCGACGTTGATGGGCCTGGATGGGATGGAACTTATAATGGACAGGCCTTACCTAGCAGTGACTATTGGTTCAGAATAGAATATGCTTTTGATGGTCAGCAGAGAGAAGCAACAGGCCATTTTGCAATGAAGCGGTAAACAGCCATTTATAGTACATATAAGTAAAAGCACATCTTGATCGATGTGCTTTTTATTTATAAGATAAAATGGATGGGTTTGCTTTGCTATTTGTTTAAAGTGCGTTGTATAAGTTGTTTCATATCAATAATATGACGGTCGCTGTACAATATTTTACGGCCTTATTAATATAAGAAAAGCATACGCGTTACCATATCTTGGTATGTGATGGTGTACACTTTGCTTGAAGCTTAGGGATCTCTTTTTTTTGAAAAAGCCAGGATTGCAATCTATTCTTTTAACTATTAGTAACACGATCCTATAAAAAAGCACCTACATAAGTAAGTGCTTTGTTGTGGTTTCGCTTTCGCGAAAGCGAAATAAACACTAATTAGAAGTGTATTTTGAGATGTAAAAAGTTAGTTAGAGGTTAAAGCCTAAAGTAAAAACAATGTTGTCCATCTCGTTAAAAACTCCTGCTGAGGTAGTGAGACCAGTATCAAAAAATTGTTGTGAATAATTTCTTTCCGAATGATCGTAAGAGATGTCTAAAATGGTTTTACCCCAAGTATAGCCAAACCCCAAACTGTAAGCCGTTAGGTTATCCATGATGTTTTTATTAGCGTAAGGAGATTCTTCCATTCGGTAACCCGCCCTAAGCGTCCAGTTTTGAACACGGTATTCTCCACCTAATCTGATACTGGCAGCTCGTTCTAAACTTTCATTTATGATTTGATTGTTAGTTCTAAAAAGATCATTGTTATCAGGGCTGAATCGCAGCTGACTGTAATCTCTAGACGTATAATCCAGACTTAACAATCCGCTTTTACCAAAGATATAAGCGATGCTACCAGTTACACTTCCCGGAGATCTTAATTGATAAGGAGCAAATATGTTAAGAACATTAGGTCGTACTCTTGCAACTTCCGAACTGTTAGATCCTCGTGTAATGATTTCCTGAATTTGGGACTCTTCAATTGTATACCAAGTAGGCGATTCATATGTGGCGCCTATTCTCAAATTTTCAGTAAGTTTTCCTATGAGTCCCAACTGTAAAGAGAAGCCGTTAGCTTCTGTAAATAGAGTGTTGTCAAATCTTACATCGGTTATACTAGCATCTGCATTGGAATTGTTTTCCTCTAGACTTGTGAATCGCTCCATACTGATCACATGCGAATTCAAATTGATTCCTAAACTCCACTTTTTATGGAGTTCTAAAGCACCGTTAAAATTTAATTTACTGCTATAACCAGAAGTTTGAACAAAATAATCCTGATTAAAACTCCCAGTACCCGTATTGCTAAGGTAATTGGTGTTAGTAAGGTCGCTATCATCAGTAGAATCGAGAAGAAAAGATTCATAACCTAAAAAGCCTTGCTGTGCCCCAAAACCAAAATCTTGCCCTAAAAACTGATAGAGATCACTTACGGTTTCGCCTTCCCCTGTCCTTACGATAAAATTATCTAATGCTATTCCATTAGCATTGTTTAAAAAGTACTGGGCTATAGAAATAGGACTGGTTCCTCTGGCGTTTACAGAATTATCAAAATTTCTTATCAAGTCGTAGTTCAAACTCAATGCAAACTTAGAAACGCTTCTATTTTCAGGGCCTTCAAATACTAAAACACCTCCAGCCTGATTGATATTAATATCAGAATTTTCTGTTATGGTGTTTGTTCCAAAATAATTAGAAGTGTTATCACTACTTAGGATTCCTAGGGAAACAGCGGCATAGTTGTTAGCAAAGACTACAGAACTAGCAGGGTTTGATCCTATAGCGCTTAAATCACCTCCTAAGGCTCCAAAAGCACCGCTAAGTCCTCTATAACGAGCTGTTCCTTTTAGATCTTGTCCAGAGTAAAGCAATCCGTCACTAACGGTTTGTGCGTTACTGAAAAGCGCGCTAGCAAATAGCGCGCTTAAAATTAAAATATTTTTCATTTTCAAAGTTTATGATTAACTATTAACTATTAACCTCTTCCACCTGAGGACCTGCCTGATGATCTTGATCCAGAACTAGACCTCGTGGTTCCAGAGGATCTAGATGATGAAGAACCAGACGACCTCATCGTGCCGGACGACCTAGAAGGTGATGACTCAGATGACCTTATGGTGCCGGATCTATTATTTCTTGTAGATCTTGAGTCTCTCGCGTTTGAAGAAGACCTACGTGTTGTAGTGCTTCTTGTAGTTCTCACTCTCGAAGAACTTCTTTCATTGGTAGCTCTTGTACTTCTACCAAGTCTTGTCGTGGTTGAAGAGGATCTCCCGTTAGTCGCATCTGTTCTTCCATAGTAAGAACCTCTTGAATTATTTACAGACCTTCCTCTTGTATTGTAATTAAGAGCTTGTCCTCTTGAACTTCTTCCTGTATTCTGATAGGCATAGCCATTAATATTATTTCGGCCGTAGTTTCTGTAAAACTGGTTGCCGTAGTAAGCATTCCACCCCCAATTGTTCCATCCAAATCCATTGCCGTAAAAACCATTGTTCCATCCAAAACCAGAGTTCCAGGCCCAGTTATTCCATCCAAATCCAGGATGCCACCCCCAACGGTTCCATCCAAAGCCCGGATTCCATCCCCAGTTGTTCCATCCCCAGTTGTTCCATCCAAAACCATTATCATAGTAATTGACGATGACTTGACTAGGATTGGTGCCCCAACCAGCTTCTCCACCGCCATAACTAGCCGTGTAATCTGGATCGGATTCGTCATAACTGTTATTAGAGTAAGACTCTACGTCTGTAAATACACTGTCGGCTGCAAAGTTATTTCCGTGGCTTTCTGCTCCCTGTCGAAAAAGAGACTCATAGTACGAGGAAGAATTTTCTGGGTAGTCAGGTGGTGTCTGAATTTCTTCGGTTTGGTATTTTTCTTGGTCATCGCCATAGATGCCGTCATTGTATGAAATGCTTTGATAAGAACCGCAAGAAACAATTGTTATAAGGATTATAGCTAGTGCTGTTATTTTATAATAAGCAGGCATTTCAAAGTTTATATTTTTCATGACGTATTTATTTGATAGCATTTGATAAAAATAAGTAGTTTTGTCAAGCAATAAAAGCATTTAACAAACTTCTAATATCAGGGGCAAGTTTTATGCCAAACACATAATTATGGGCAAAAACCTTACAAGTAGAAGTGATGATTACTCTAAATGGTACAATGAACTCGTTGTACAAGCAGATCTAGCAGAAAATAGTGCCGTACGCGGCTGTATGGTTATAAAGCCTTATGGATATGCCATTTGGGAGAAAATGCAGGCAGAGTTAGATCGCATGTTTAAGGAAACTGGGCATCAAAACGCCTATTTTCCATTATTAGTTCCTAAAAGTCTCTTTGAAGCTGAAGAAAAGAATGCTGAGGGATTTGCTAAAGAATGTGCTGTTGTAACTCATTACAGGTTACAAAACGATCCAGATAATCCAGGGAAACTGCGCGTAGATCCTAATGCAAAATTAGAAGAAGAACTTGTGGTACGTCCTACAAGTGAAGCAATAATATGGAATACTTATAAAGGTTGGATTCAATCTTATAGGGATTTACCACTATTAATTAATCAATGGGCCAACGTGGTAAGATGGGAGATGAGGACAAGACTTTTTTTACGTACTGCAGAGTTTTTGTGGCAAGAGGGTCATACTGCTCACGCAACAAAGAAAGAAGCTCTAGTAGAGGCAGAACAAATGAATGATATCTATGCAGACTTTGCTGAGAACTTTATGGCGATTCCTGTGATTAAGGGATTGAAAACAGAGAGTGAGCGATTTGCTGGGGCAGAGGAGACCTATTGTATTGAAGCATTAATGCAAGATGGAAAAGCATTGCAGGCCGGGACCAGTCACTTTTTAGGACAGAATTTTGCAAAAGCTTTTGATGTAAAATTTACTACAAAAGAAGGAAAACAAGAATATGTGTGGGCAACTTCTTGGGGGGTTTCTACACGTCTTATGGGAGCATTAATTATGACCCATAGTGATGATCAAGGCTTGGTGTTACCTCCTAATCTCGCTCCTAATCAAGTGGTGATTGTTCCTATTTTCATGACTCAAGAGCAACTAGAAGCCATATCAGAAGTAGTTAACGACATCATCAAGGAATTACGAGCCGTAGGGGTGTCTGTAAAATTTGATTCCAGAGACACGCTAAGGCCAGGGGCAAAGTTTGCTCAACATGAATTACAAGGAGTTCCTTTAAGAATCGCTATCGGTGCCAGAGATCTAGAAAACGGGACGGTAGAACTTGCGCGTCGAGACACTCTTTCTAAAGAAACAACTTCTATAAATGGAATAGCAGATAAAGTGAAAAACCTATTGGAAGAGATCCAAAAATCGCTTCACAATAAGGCCACGAACTATAGAAATACGCACATAACTGAAGTAAACAGTTTTGATGAATTTAAAGAAGTTTTAAATACTAAAGGTGGCTTCCTTTCTGCTCACTGGGATGGAACGCCAGAGACAGAAGACAAAATAAAAGAACTCACCAAGGCTAGTATTAGATGTATACCTATGAATGCCAAGGTAGAAGAAGGAAGGTGTGTTCTAACCGGCGAGAATTCCAACAAGAGGGTATTGTTTGCTAAGGCTTATTAATTTTTTAAATATTTTTTCTATTCTTTGTTGTAGAATTAAAAAAAGTGTCTATTTTTGCAACCGCTTAAACGAGCAAATATAATGGCCCGTTCGTCTATCGGCTAGGACGCATGGTTTTCATCCATGTAAGAGGGGTTCGATTCCCCTACGGGCTACAATTTAAATCGATCTATAATTGGGTCAAGTTTTATAAGATATGGCAAATCACAAAAGTGCTTTAAAGAGAATACGTAGAAACGAAGTTGCAAGGATTAGAAATAAATACCAGCACAAAACTACGCGTAATGCAATCAAAAAATTAAAAGAAACAGAAGACAAGTCTGCAGCTGAAAAGCTTCTTGTTGATGTATACTCAATGATTGACAAGCTTGCTAAGAAAAATGTTATCCACTGGAACAAAGCAGGAAATTTAAAATCTAAATTAACCAAGCATGTAAATGCAATGGCATAATTAAGAAAATTAAAGATTTTAAAAGCCTTTCAGTTTACTGAAAGGCTTTTTTATGCTTGCTATTTTGAAAGCATTGGAGGTGTGTTCTGCTTTCGCGAAAGCAGAAAAAATAAAAGCTCCTAGAAAACTAAGAGCTTTAAAATTTTAAAGGGACCTACTATCTTAAACGGATACCAAAGGACAGGTACTTCTCTTGTAAAGGCGAGTCTTTAAATATATCGTTAAGACCATAAGTGGCAAATAATTGAAAATTATCCCAACCCACATAAGTGCTTAGACCGTAAAGGAAATGATTCACTTCATAATCATTTGTTACCGTTTGAGTAACGCCTCGACCTTCCCTATCAAATTTAAGAGCTTGTGAAGAGATAGATACCAGTCCTATGTAAGCACCTACTCCAAAAACAAACGCGTCATCATCATAGTATCGTTTTACTCCATCTTTGTAGGTTTGTAGTTCCCTGCATCCAAACTCTACATGCAAAGGCGCGACGATGCTTATTTGAGTGAAGTAGGAGCGGTCTACAGCAAATCCTATAGGTTCTAAACGGGTGACATTTTCGTTGGTAAAGAAGGCTTTATTATCGTTAATATGTAGGGTATTGGTGCGCAGCCCTAGACCGTAGTTTATCCTCATATTATCTTTTTCACGATCTAATCTAGTGGTGAACTCTAATCCAATTTCAAACATGCCAGAGCCCCAAAATCTATAAGCATCACCTATACCGTTGCCATCTCCTAAAGCTTGATTAAATCCAGCAGCCAGAACTAAGTTTGTGGTCGTTCTAACCAACTCTTTATCTCTGCGATTTTGATCAAAAATATCCAAAAAATCAACTGGTGCTTTGTACAGTTCTTCTGTTTTTTCGGTTTCTTGAGCAAAACTCAAAGAACAAGCTAATACTGCCAACAAATGAATTAGTGTTTTCATAATTTTTATTTTAAAAATACCACTCCGGCTTATCATACGGAGGTGCTTAACTAATTTTTAACCATAAAAAAAGCCCTTGATTTCTCAAGAACTTTAAGGCTAATTAGCATCAACACTACTGAATTCGTATTCCAAATGCAACATATTGCGCATCTATAGAGTTGTTTTTAAAAACTTTGTTCAGATTCATACGACCGAAGAAAGTAAAATTATCTCTACCTACATAAGCATCTATACCATATACAAATGGATTTGTGTCAAAGGCGTTTACGGTTGCTTGTTTAATGTCTCTGCCGTTTTCTTCGTATCTTAATTTAAGCCTGGAGCTCATGTTGAAACCAACAAATCCTCCTAATCCTACTTTCCACTTATTCCACTGATTGTATCTTATTCTTCCATCTTCATATTCTTTTTTGGAATTCCCGCCATATTCTAACTGGAAAGGAAAGACCAACTGATCTTGACGGAATTTTGCGTCTTTTACATCAAAACCTATTCCTACTACTTGCGTATTATCTGTATTAGGAGAAAAGATTCTGTTTCCATTTAATTCGGTTTTCTGAGATTGATAGGTCACCCCATAGTTCATTCTCCATTTATGATTTTTACTAATGGCCGTTTGCCACTGATAGCCTAGCGAGAAATAATTATTATTTTCATAACTAAAATCCTTAATCCCTAAACCTTCTCCATTCATAAAGTTAAATCCAGCACCTAGCGTAAAACCGGAAGTAGTCAAGATCTCTTTTTTATTTTTGTGAAAAGTTCCAATATTAATTTCAATTCCTTTTTCAGTTGATATTTCGATGCTTGACGCTCCGATATCATCTGAACTGATAGAAGTTCTGATTTTAGTAAACTCAATTTCCCCATCAATTTTTTTGCGGTGTGCCGCGATCTGTATCGCTATATTTTCGGCATATTTCGTTTTTAGTTGATCTGCTTTCCCTTGTCCTAAAGCTCCATCTGCTATGCTTTTATTTAAACGAATTATATATTCCTTGAGCTCTGTTTTTAAATCAGAAACAAACAAACGATGTTCTTCCTCTAAATGACTGATGATTCTACTTTTACTCGCTTGCATGTTCTGATAAGCATCTTTGCTTAGATTCATGTATTTTATGACTTTACCATTTACAGTGTCTGTTTTTACAGGTTGTTGTTTCTCTTGTCCGTAAGAAAGAAAGTTAGAAAGTAGTGCTAAGATGAGTGAAATAAATAGTGTATTCTTTTTCATGATAAGTGGTTTTTAGTTATGGGTATGGCTGTCCGTTGATGTAAACGGCTTGTTGTTAATAGATAAGGTAATATGGGTTACTTGTTTCCTCCTATAAGAGTATAGGCCTCTGATTTCAATTTACCGAGTTGATCGTAGATGATGTCATTGACTCTATTGCGTCGATCTGCCTCGATATCCCATTCTGTTTCTCGTAGTAATCGATCTGTATTTATTTCTTTTCCAGCAACCTCTTTTAAACGAACATTCTCAAGCGCTTTACTTAGAAGTAATTCCATTTCTTGATCGGAAGTTAATGTTTGAGCTTTATTTTGAGTTTTTGCATTTGCAATTGCTGGATTAATGGAATTGTCTTCTGGGATATAGTTATTTTTTATTTTATCCTTAGCTGTTAGAACTACATCTGCGGTTGCTCTTGCTGAGTTGGTACCTGTTTTGTTGTTACTCAATTTTTCTTTAGAATCAATAAAGTTGGATTTTTTTCTAGAGGAGGTCTTTTCAGATGAAATACTTTTTTTAGTGTTCCCATTTTCTTCTAACACGATCTCATTTTCTTTTGTAATGATGTCCTGCGGGATCACCTCCTTGTTTTGATGGCTGCTTTTTTCCCAAGTGATTTTCTTATCTTCAATCACTAATTCGCTTTGTTTTTCTGCTCCATCGATTTGGTTAGTAACTAGAGGATATAAAAAGAATCCAAAAACTAGAGCAGCAGCAATAGCGCCCAACCAATAAATCACTGGCTTCTTATCTTTTTTTTCTTCTTGATCTAATCGAGAAGCGAGTTGATCCCAAGCGCTTGCACTAGGCTTAATCTTGCGATTTTCAAAAGAGTCTTTTATGTTATTAAGCTTCATAGTGTTGCTTTCTAATTTGTTGTACTTGTTCTTGGAGCATCAATCTTGCTTTGCGATACTGCGTTTTGCTGGTGTTCTCAGAGATATTTAAAAATCGGGCTATTTCCCTGTGTTTCATGCCGTCTATGGTTAACATCACAAAAACACTTTTATAGCCATTGGGTAAATTATCGATACATTCTTGAATTAAATGAAGGGGTAAATCAGCTTCATCTTCTTGAACATCTTCATCACAGCCTATTTTTTCTTCATCAATTTCATCTTTAAACTTAAAAACATCCTTTTTTCTCAAATGATCGATACATTCTCTTGTCATGATCCTGCGTACCCAACCTTCAAAACTTCCTTGATAAGAAAAGCGGTCTAGTTTGGTAAAAATTTTAAAAAAACCATTCAGCATGATTTCTTCTGCTATTTCTACTGGCGAGATATACTGACGGCATACGCTCAACATTTTGGGTGCATGCTTGTCAAAAAGATGCTTCTGCGACTTTCTATCGCCTTTAGCAGCGTTTTGAATCAGCTTTTTTTCATTGGTATAAAGGTGTATCACTCTCACAATTTACATGCTTTCTATTTATAGAGACGAGGATGTTTTAAAAAAGTTGCCTGGAAATAAAAATAAAAGTAAAAGTAAAATGAGAATGAAAAGAGAAATCAAATAAAAATGACTGCTGGCTCCTTGAGGACTGGTTACCTAAAGTGGCTTGCTAGGTTATTAAAATGCAAGGCTATCATACATGGTTGTACTATAGTTATTTAAATCTTTAGGGATGAGGGATGAGGGATGTGGGATGAGGAATATGGTAATAGCGTTTTGGTTTTGAGGTTGGCTATGGAAAGGTCCATATGAAATAGGTTGTAGGTTTTCTGCTTTCGCGAAAGCGGAAGGCACCAAAAAATGCTTCTTCTCAAGTAGATGAAAAGAAGCATTCCTGTAAGTTGGAGACCTAGTATCTAGGTTCTTCCGTTTTTATTAAGGGCTATTTGTTTTCTCCTTTATACCCGAAGCGTCTTAACTGCTTTTCATCACTGCGCCAGTTTTTATTCACCTTTACATACAATTCTATGTGTACCTGCTTACCAAAGAATTTTTGTAAATCTTTTCTAGCTTCGGTTCCAACGCGTTTTAATGCAGCTCCTTTATGGCCTATAATGATTCCTTTTTGAGTTTCGCGTTCCACCATAATCACAGAGCGTATTCTAATAATAGTTTCATCCTCAAAAAATTCTTCGGTGTCTATTTCTACCGAATAGGGAATCTCTTTCTTATAATGGATTAAGATTTTTTCTCTGATGCTCTCGTTTACAAAAAAACGTTCGGGCTTATCGGTCAAGGTGTCTTTGGGATAGAAAGCTGGAGAAACAGGTAAGATCTCTACAATACGGGATAATAATTCGGGTACCCCAAAATTCATTAAGGCACTTACTGCAAAAATTTCGGCTTTAGGCAATCGTTCTTTCCAGTGAGCTACCGCTTCTTCAAGTTGAGCAGGATCTCCTTTGTCAATTTTATTGATCAGTACAAATACAGGAACTTCTGCAAAGGTCAAGCGTTTTTCAAAGGCTTCGTTTTTTAATTCTTTCTCGCCCAGCTCTACCATATAAAGAATACAATCTGCATCTTCAAAGGCGTTTTTAACAAACTCCATCATACTTTCTTGAAGCTTGTATGCTGGTTTTATGATACCAGGAGTATCGCTTATTACCGCTTGAAAATCTTCCCCATTAACAATTCCTAGAATACGGTGACGGGTGGTTTGTGCTTTTGAAGTGATGATAGAGAGGCGTTCTCCTACCAGCGAGTTCATCAGCGTACTTTTGCCTACATTAGGGTTACCGACAATGTTTACAAATCCTGCTTTATGTTCCATGCTACAAAGATAGTCTTTAGGCTTTCATTGAGGAATTCTCTTCCTTAGTTTTTACAGAAGAGGCGCTATGGTTTTGTATGTTCTAGAAGTGTTTTTAGAATCAGCTTTCATATACTTCTATGAAGTAACTTTAGTCGGGTGTAATTTTTTAGAAAACTTTATGGATACGTCCCATTAGAATATGAAAATTAGACAGGTTCTGCGATTAAGGTGAGGTTTGTTGAAATTCCGCTTTCGCGAAAGCGATATACAACCATTATTCTTTTATCAATTGATAGGTCGAACTAGAACCCATCGTGTCTTCTATTTTTAAAAAATAAGTACCTGACGGAAGATTTGAAGTGTCTATAAAACTTTTCTTCAGCACAGTTCTTAATTGTTGGCCTAGAGTGTTAAAAAGGGTCATTTTAGACAACTTAGTTTTACTAGTTACCCCAATTTGATCTGTAAATGGATTTGGGAATACGGCTATAGGTAGTTGGTTTGCATAAGTATTAGATAAGGTGTAGGCATCTTTAAAGCGCACAAACATCGTTCTCCTTGTAGTTGCGTCTGTATCAAGACCGACTACGACTATTTTACCATCATCTTGCAGCAAGACTTGTCTGCTGTAATCTTGATGGGTACTGCGTTGCACAATAAAACGACCGTTGTTACCGAAGCTATTCACGAGCACTCCATTCTCACCTATATTAAGGAGCAACAAGTCATAATTATTATTCCCTATGATATCTGCCTGAGCTATATAAGAACCGTCTGGTAACTGAGCTATACTATAGCTAAAAGTAACTCCATAATTACTCGAGCCATGGTTATAATAGCCGTATCCAGTAGAATTAAATGTGGTATCTAAGGCACCGTTTGCCGTAAGTTTATATAAAGCCATTTGGGTATTTAAAGAATTATTACCAGCAGCGCCTATGATCAATAAACCACCATCTGCAGTGATGATTATATCTCTGGTCGTATAGTTTTCTAAAGGGTCATTAATAATTAGGCTGCCAGAAGTTCCAAAGGAGTTGATATAAGCACCTTGTGCATCTAACTTTATAACTATAACTTCGTATTGGTTGGTGGAAGTATTAAGCCTTGTGCCACTAATAATCAGCTCGTCAAGACTGTTGATTTTTAAATCGGTGATACGTGCATCTGCGCCTAGAGCCAGGTCTTGCACTCCATTTGTGCCAAAGGTGGTATCGAGATTACCGCTTGCATCATACTTAAGTAGTTTTGTTTCTACAACGGTACTTTGTGTGGCTGCAAGAACGTAAATAGCTCCATTACTGGTGGTTGCTATCTCCCAAACCTCATCATCATCTGTCCCTAGATTCGTTTTTACATGTCCATTAGTTCCAAAACTCGTATCTAAACTTCCATCGGCTAACAAACGAGATACAAAAACATCCCAATAAGTGCCAAATGAACTAAGATCACTATCAGAGGTTCCTGCTATGAGTATTTTACCGTCTAATAAAACTTGCATTGCATTTGCGTTATCCTTAGAGTTTGCCACTATATTATGATTGGCGTATCCGTTAGTGCCAAATGTAGGGTCGCTAGTGCCGTCCTCCATACGCTTTTCAATAACATAGCTCGTAGAAGCATTTGCATTTCCTGCGACGAGGATTTTGTTGTTAGGCAGCATGGCAGACACATTTACAAACCTGCCGTTTGTTGCTCCTGTTGCGTAACCATTTGTTCCATAGGTTGGATCTATAGATATGTTTTGAGGTAATGCTACACTACAAACAAATGATAAGGTTACACTTAAAAAAAGGTTCTTTTTCATGTTATAAAAATACGGTTGGTTAAAGTTTCGCTTTCGCGAAAGCGGTAGAAAATATTCATTCATTCATTCATTCTTTCATTAATTGATTAAGTCCAACTAGCCCCCTTATCGTCTTGTGTTTTTTAAAAAAAAATAGGTATCTCGTAGCATATTATAGGTTTCCAAAACTTGCTGCAGTAAAGTTCTTAATTGTTGGTTTATAGTTTTTAAAAGGGCTTACGGCAGCATTAAAAAAGCCTGTGATTTTAGGCTAATGAACCTTTGATGACACTTTCCACTACTTCAGGATTTAGTAAGGTAGAAATATCTCCTAATTGATCAGATTCTTTATGTGCTATTTTTCTCAAAATACGTCTCATGATTTTGCCACTGCGTGTCTTAGGAAGTCCATCGGTAAATTGAATAAGGTCCAGCTTTGCAATGGGTCCTATTCTTGAAGTGATTAAATCGTTGATTTCTTTGCGCAGGTTGTCTTGATTTCTGTCTTCTCCTGTTTCTTTTAAGGTGACATAACCGTAAAGCGCATTTCCTTTGATATCGTGAGGGTAGCCTACAATAGCACTTTCTGCCACAGCAGGATGTTCATTAATAGCATCTTCAATAGGCGCTGTTCCTAAGTTGTGACCACTTACAATAATGACATCGTCTACACGACCTGTAATTCTATAATAGCCTACGGCATCGCGCAATGCTCCGTCACCAGTAAAGTACATATTGTCATAGGCACTAAAGTAGGTTTTTCTATAACGATTGTGATCCCCATAAATGGTACGCGCCATGGATGGCCATGGGAATTTGATACACAATTTACCTTCTACTTGGTTGCCTTGAAGTTCTTTTCCATTATCATCCATCAATGCGAGTTGTACTCCAGGAAGAGGTAGGGTCGCAAATGTAGGTATGGTAGGAGTAGAATAGGGAATAGGACTGATCATAATACCACCAGTTTCTGTTTGGAACCAAGTGTCTGCAATGGGGCTTTTCTTTTTACCTACATTTTCATTATACCAGTGCCAGGCTTCTTCATTGATAGGTTCACCCACCGTGCCTAGAACTTTTAAAGAGCTCAAGTCACGAGAGTTGACATGAGATATGCTTTCTTTAGCCAGCGCTCTAATGGCAGTAGGTGCGGTATAAAATTGGTTGACTCGGTGTTTATCAACAATATCCCAGAATCTTCCAAAGTCTGGATAGGAAGGCACTCCTTCAAACATAACTGATGTAGCACCATTACAAAGAGGGCCATAAACAATATAGCTGTGACCGGTAATCCAGCCTATATCTGCCGTACACCAATAGATATCATTTTCTCGATATTGAAACACATTCTTAAAGGTGTAAGCGGTATACACCATATAACCTGCAGTGGTGTGCAGCATGCCTTTAGGTTTTCCAGTAGATCCAGAAGTATAGAGTATAAACAAAGGGTCTTCAGCTTCCATAATTTCTACAGGGCATTTCTCACTGATGTTTTCTAATAATGGCGCTGTCCAATGGTCGCGACCACGTTTCATTTGCACCTTATTTCCAGTTCTTTTTACGACTAGAACAGTCGCTACTTCACAGTTCTCTAAGGCTTCATCTACAATAGATTTTAGATCTAGAGTTTTGGCACCTCGATAGCTACCATCGCTGCAAATAACCATTTTACAGTTACAATCGTTGATACGAGTAGCAAGAGCAGTAGCACTAAAACCAGCAAAAACTACAGAATGCACCGCGCCTATTCGTGCACAAGCAAGCATGGCGACTGGTAATTCTGGAATCATGGGTAAGTAAATGCAGACTCTATCTCCTTTTTTAATGCCTTGTGATTTAAGAAGGTTAGCAAATTGGCATACCTGTTTGTGCAATTCTTTATACGTAATGTGTTGGGCAGCTTCTTTAGGGTCATTAGGTTCAAAAAGCAATGCGGTTTTATCACCACGAGTCGTCAGGTGTCGGTCCAAACAGTTTTCAGTGATGTTGAGTTGTGCTCCTTGAAACCATGTTACCAGAGGTGTGTTAAAGTCCCATTCTAGAACCTTGTCCCAGCGTTTGCGCCATAAAAAATGCTCCTCTGCTACTTCTTCCCAAAAATGTTCTGGATGTCGTACGGATTTTCTATAAACCTGCCAGTACTCTTCAAGATGTTTGATATGGTAATTACTCATGAGTATCAATTGAACAATAAATTTAAAATATAAATTGACACCTCACTCAAATTACTCAGTTATCTCAGTATTATATTTTTTTTTTGAGGTATGGCAGGTAATTAATACTACTTTCGCCTACCCTAAATAAAAGTGTTGCATAAAATTATTCCTCTATTTTTTTTATTTTCTGTTATTTTTAGTGTTAATGCTCAGGACAGCGCACATTCTTCCATAGGCACCGTTAAGAAAGGTGATTTTTACGTGTACTGGGGTTGGAACCTTTCGGATTATAGCAGCAGTGACATTACGTTTAAAGGAGAGGGCTATAACTTTACTTTGGACCATGTGACCGCCTACGACCGTCAAAGTGATTTCAATCCTAGGAAATATCTCAATCCTGCTTCCATGACCATCCCTCAATATAATTTTAGGATGGGTTATTATTTTAAAGAAAATTACAGCTTGTCTTTAGGGGTGGACCACATGAAATATGTGGTAGCAGAAAATCAAACGGTCACCATTAATGGGGAGATTAACGACACGAATTCTTTATATAATGGTGTTTACAATAATGATTCTATTGTATTAACACCTAGTTTTCTCAGTTTTGAACATACTGACGGACTCAATTATATCAATGTAGGTTTAAGGCGTCACGACGATTTGTTCCAATACAAAAGCTTGGAGTTGAATACCTTATTTGGTATGGAATCTGGGTTTTTATTTCCTAAAACGAACACCCGATTACTCGATCAACAACGCTACGATAATTTTCATATTTCTGGTTACGGAATCAATGCTGTAGGTGGGATACAAGTCAGCTTTCTCAAATATTTCTTTGTACAAAGTGAGTTAAAAGGCGGTTATATCAATATGCCAAGCATCAGGACTACTATGGATGAAGCCGATTCTGCCAGTCAGCGTTTCTGGTTTTATCAGGTAAATATGGTATTTGGAGTTCGTTTTAAGATTTTTTAATTGGATAGGTGTTTCGCTTTCGCGAAAGCGGACCTATAAGAAAGACTTATGATTTTAGGCTTTTACAAGCAGTGGTTTGGCACATCTAAAAAGGGGGATTAATTTAAACAGGAAATTAAGGTGTTGTAAAGTATTTTTAAATTAGAGTACTTGATCAATAAGACAGCTGTAATCATCACATCGATTTTTTCGCTCAACTATTCAATCGTTTTTGAAAGGAATGCGTTATGTACTGTTAATTTTGTTGTAACCAAGTGATAAAGTAACCTTACTTTGGCAGGTAAATCATTTCTATTTTGTTAATTTAGAGGTCATTAAAAAATATAAACATTATGAAATTAATCAAATCAATCGGAATAGTTGCGATGACCGTATCTTTATTATTGGTGTCGTGTAAAGATCAAGCTGCTGAAAAAGAAGCTGAAAAAATGAAAATGGAACAAGAAATGGCCGAGAAAGAGGCTGATTCTTTAAAGATGTTGGAAGAGGAGAAAATGAAAAGAGATGCTACGGCAGTAGTTATTAATGGGGATATGATGTATCCTGATTTGACTATTGTAGAAAATGTATCAACAAGTAACGACCTTACAACATTAGTGGCAGCAGTAAAAGCTGCTGAATTGGTAGAGACTTTGAGCAGCGAAGGACCATTTACGGTTTTTGCACCTACAAATGATGCTTTTAGTGCATTACCAGAAGGAACAGTGGAAACACTTCTGCAACCTGAAAATAAGGCAACCTTAAGCGGTATACTTACTTATCATGTAGTTTCTGGAACTATAATGGCTGGAGATCTTTTAAAAATGATCGAAGAAGGAAAAGGGAAAACTACTTTTGCCACAGTAAATGGAGCGACATTAACGGCAATGGTAGTTGATGGAAAAGTAATGATCAAAGACGCTACAGGGGCAACAGCAACAGTTGCTATAGCTGATGTAAAACAGTCTAACGGAGTAGTACATGTAATAGATAAAGTATTATTACCTTCTAACTAATTAGAAAATTCTAAATTTAAAATGGCTTTCCTTTTAAAGGAAAGCCATTTTTTTGTGCTACATATTTTTTTTTAATTCAGTAAAATAGGTTTTCCAAAACCTAATTTTTCTAGTTGATCAAATTGTGTTGCTTTATCTCCTACGATCAAGTAACTCATTTGTTCTGGATGTATGTACTTTTGTGCTAGATTTTTGACGTCTTCCAAGCTTAGGTTTTTAACGATTTCCTGTCTTTTTAATGCATAATCTATTGGAAGTTGATTTTCTTCTATATTAGATAGCATTCTTAATTTGGCTTCTTGAGATTCAAAGGCTCTTGCGCTAGATTTGATCATATAGCTTTTAGTGATTTCTAGATCTTCTTGTGTAAAGTTATCGCCATAATTGGAAAGGATTTCTTTTACTAAAGCAGTAGATTCATAGGTTACGTTAGAGCGTACTCCGCTATTGATATTAAATACACCAGCAATAGGAGAGCCGCTATATCCAGATCTGATTCCATAGGTATATCCTTTTCCCTCACGCAACTCTTGTGTTAATTGTGAGGCAAACCCACCGCCGCCTAAACGATAATTCAACACCTCTACTTTATAAAAGTCTGGATGAGTAGATGGAATACTCGGATGTCCAAAACTCAATATGGACTGCTTTGCATTAGGAACATCATAGAAATAAACCTTAGAGGAAACAGGTGCTTGTGTGGGAGCTATTTCAGGAATGTGAACCTCTTTTTTAGCCCATTTCTCATTTAATGTTTGAAGAGATAAAGTCACGTCCTCTTTTGTGATGTCTCCCACTACTTTAAAACTTGTTAGCTGTGGCGAGATATAATTGTTATAATAGAATTTGAGGTCTTCTATAGTAATCTTTTTAACGCTTTCTGCGGTTCCAAGATTATTTTGTGCCAAGATGTGGTCGTTCCCATAAACAAGTTTGTTAAATTGATTGGCAGCAATGGCTCTGGGACTTGCCTTTTGTTGTTGGATCTGACTCAAAGTTTGTTGTTTGATCAAATCAAATTCGACTTCATCCCAACGAGGGGCTAACAATACTTCATTGACAAGTTTCATCACTTCCTCATAATTACGAGATAAAGAACTTGCGCTAACAGAAATACTTTGATTACTTGATCTTACATTAATAGAGGCTCCTAATTGGGCGATGGCATCTTCTAATTCAGCAGGTGTTTTTGTTGCTGTTCCCTTATTCATTAAATCAGCTAGCATTCCAGACACACCTATTTTGTCTATGTTTTCTAAGAGCATACCACCTTTGATTTCCAATTTTAATTGTACTAAAGGCACTTCATTGTCTTCTATTCCCAATACGGTAATACCAGAGCTTAACTTTTCTCGATATACTTTAGGAATGGCTAGAGTAGGTGTAGATCCGTATGCTGGTTCTATTGTTCTGTCAAAACTGGACGGTGTAGGTTCATATTCTGCTGCGATGCTTGCGTCAAAAGATTCTTCTGCCCCTTCTACGATTTGTTCTTCTATTACTTGAGCCATTTGAGCATCTGTTACAGCGAGAGCAGTACTGCCTTTAGGTACAAAGCTAGTCATCACATAGTGCTGTCCTTTGATGTATTTTTCATAGACATGTTGTACATCTTCTACAGTAACTGCCTGCATGTTTTTCACGTCTTCAGTTAAAAAACCCGCGTCACCAGCGAGAATTTGGTATTGAGTCAATTGAAAGCCTTTCCCTAACACACTGGAGAGGCCTTGATAAAAATCAGTTTCTTCCCCAGTTTTAATACGATCTAAATCATTTTGTGAGATGCCATTTTTTTCAAATAGGGCCATAGCTTTTGTAATACTGGTCAAAACACTGTCGAGGTCAACGCCGTCATATGCTCTTGCAACAAGACTAAATTGACCAGCAAGCTCTGAAGTATAATTATAGGCATAAGCTTGGTCTGCCACTTGGTCTCCTTCAACAACTACTTCATTCAAAGGTGCTTTTTTACCGTTTGATAAATAAGTCCCTAACACTTTAAGTGCATAAGAATCTTTGTGGTAATTAGGTACCGTAGGCCAGGTCATTCCTATACGAGGGGTTTGCGCAAAATTATCTTCGTAGTAAAGATTCTTGTTACTAAGGAGTTGTACCGGGGCAACTTTAGTTTTTTCTACTTCTTTACCTCTTTTAATCTCACCAAAATACTTTTCTACCCATTTTAAAGCTTGGTCTTTATCAAAATCTCCTGCGATGGTAAGAACAGCATTGTTAGGGGTGTACCAATCATTATAAAAATCTTTCACATCTTGTAGAGACGCATTTTGTAAATCTTCTAAAGAACCTATTACTTGCCAATTATAGGGATGTCCTTCTGGGTATAGGTTTTTACCAACTACGTAAGATTCATGACCGTATGCGTTGTTGTCTACGCTTTGTCTTTTTTCGTTTTTTACGACTTGTTTTTCTTTTGCAAGCACCGGTTCAGTAACGGTATTTATAAAGTAGCCTAGTTTATCGGCCTCTGCCCAAATCATTTTTTCTAAAGCATCTTTGGGAACGGTTTGGTAATAGTTAGTTACATCGCGGCTGGTAGATCCATTTGCACCAGCTCCACCTATTCGGGCGCTCATTGCATCTAGTCCACCTTTCCCTAAATTTTCTGATTCTAAGAATAACAGATGTTCAAAAAGATGTGCAAAACCAGTTTTGCCTTTTTTTTCCCTCGAACTTCCAACATGAGCAGTTAATGCAACAGCTACAACAGGATCTGATTTGTCTTCATGAAAAAGAATGGTCAAACCATTATCTAAGGTGTGCTTTTCAAAGGGAATTGATATTTCAGTGGCACCTCCATTTTTATTTAGTGGAGTTTCTCGTGAATTATTGTTGCAAGAGATAAAAGCCGTTATTACTATCGCCGAAGCTAGAAGCTTTGCTACTTTCATAAGTACATGTTTTTATTTATAATTACCAAGGTACTTATTGTAGCAAATCTGTAAATGTTAAAATCTGTTAAAACCACAAATCTGGATATAAAAAATACACGCTGCATTTTTTTAAGAAACTTAAGTAAGCTCTAAAATGGATGGATCTGTGTTGTCTCTCTCTCTCTCTCTCTCTCTCTCTCTCTCTCTCTCTCTCTCTCTCTCTCTCTTGTTTTTCAGTCAGCCCATTTTAATTAATAAGGTTTTGCATCTTAATGTTCAGCCATTTTATAGCTAGGGGACGTTTGGTGTAAGGGCAGCCGCAACCTTATTTTGTTGAGTCTAATAAGGTGTTGGGGTTTTAGCCCATCAAATTTATCAAAAGCGCCTAGCTGCTAGAATTTTAACCCAAAGAAGCTTTATCCTTAATAGGCCTAAAAATAAAAGTCTCAAAACCTATCTTTTTGTCAAGGCGATTATTTTTCACCTTTCAGTTTAGAGAGTTTATTGCGTTCATCTTGAAGTTCTCTTCCTAGTTTTTGTACCTTTTCTATAGATTTGTGACGTAAGTCCTCCAGTTCTTTCTCTACAATTTCCAGTTCTTTTTTGGCTGTCTTTGTGATAGCATTACTGCGTTTAAATTTCAAGCTCATGGCAACAAATAAGAATCCTATAAACAGCAACATAGACCAAATGATGGTATTGTAAACCCATTTATTGGTTTGGATTCCCAGAAAGTTCATCGTATTTTTTTTTGTTTTTACATTGGAGAGCTCATCATTTGTTTGTGTTAGTTTTTCTTCTAGAGATCTAATTGTATTGTCTTTTGCGGTTATAGCTGTTTCTAATGAAGAGATATTTTCATTTAAATTTTTAATAAGCTCGTTGGTATTGTTGCGCAATTCATTGATTGACGCTTGCTTTATTACCTTATATTCTTTGTAAGTACTAGATTTTTCAATGAGGCGTTGAAACTGTGCATCTATGTTATTAGGTGTGGTTTCTGGTTTTTGAGCCTGTGAGAGAAAGCAAAAAACTAATGACAGTGATAAAAAAAGAGTCTTCATTTGAAAAGTTATATTAAAGTAACGTTGTAAAACATTTCTTCTTGTGTGGTTTTTACTATTTAGTCATTCAAATATTTCTGTGATCCTTCAAGAGGTTAGGTGAGTTTTAAATAAAAAGAAAGTAAAGTTACTGTTTTGTGTGGCAAATTGCAATTCTGCTTTCGCGAAAGCGAGAACAAAAAAAATGCCCCACTTAAGAAGTAGGGCATTAACATTTTTATAGCAAGGCATTTATTCGCTCATTGTAGCAAGGAACTCCTCGTTATTGCGTGTTTTCTTCATTTTTTGAGAGATGAATTCCATAGCCTCTACTGGATTCATATCTGCGAGATACTTGCGTAAAATCCACATGTGCTTCATGGTCTGTTCATCGAGCAACAAGTCATCGCGACGTGTGGAAGATGAGGTAAGGTCAATGGCAGGAAACACGCGGCGGTTGGAAATATTTCTATCCAGTTGCAATTCCATGTTACCAGTTCCTTTGAATTCTTCAAAGATAACTTCGTCCATTTTAGATCCTGTTTCTGTCAGTGCTGTAGCAATGATAGATAATGATCCACCACCTTCAATATTACGTGCTGCTCCAAAGAAACGTTTAGGTTTGTGTAGTGCATTTGCATCTACCCCTCCAGAAAGCACTTTACCACTTGCTGGTTGTACAGTATTATAGGCACGTGCAAGTCTTGTTATTGAATCTAATAAAATCACTACATCGTGACCGCATTCTACCATACGTTTTGCTTTTTCAAGAACAATATTAGCCACTTTAACGTGGTCGTGTGCTTCTTTATCAAATGTAGAAGCAATTACTTCCCCATCTACATTTCGTTGCATGTCAGTTACTTCTTCAGGGCGCTCATCGATCAGAAGGATCAATTGGTATACTTCAGGATTATTTGCAGCAATAGCATTTGCAATATCCTTAAGCAACATCGTTTTACCCGTTTTAGGTTGTGCTACAATCATACCACGCTGTCCCTTACCAATGGGAGCAAAAAGGTCCATCACACGAGTGGAAATACTAGCGCGTCTGTCGGCAAGGTTAAACTTCTCATTTGGGAAAAGAGGAGTTAAGTGTTCAAAAGACACGCGGTCTCGTACTACTTTAGGATCAAGTCCATTGATTTGAGAAATTTTGATCAAAGGAAAATATTTCTCTCCTTCTTTAGGAGGGCGTACCATTCCTAAAACGGTATCTCCAGTTTTTAAACCAAAAAGTCTGATTTGCGATTGGGATACATAGATGTCATCAGGACTAGCGAGGTAATTATAGTCACTACTGCGCAGAAAACCATAACCATCTGGCATCATGTCTAGCACACCTTCACTTTCTATAATACCATCAAATTCAAAGTCTGGATCACGGTAACGGTTGCGAGTATCCTTATTTCCTTTAGGTACGCTGGCCTGGGTGTTGATATTGTTGGTACTTCTTGGGTTTTTTTGACGGTTGATGTTACGGTTCTCATTTTTATCGCTGCTATCCATGCGATGATCCTTACGGGTATCATTTTTTATGTCCGTTGATTCATTTTTATCACTCCTAATGTCAGGAGTATCGTTTTTCTCGTTACGAAGTCGACGTGGGTTGGGCTTGTTTGTTTCTTTCCTCGGTCTAAGTTCTTGTGGTTTTCTTTGTTTTTTATCTTTATCCGTCAATTCTGTAGCGGTCGTTTCCTCTTTCGAGTTTTTATCGGCACGAGGTTTTGGACCTCTTTGCTGCTGCAATTTATTAGGAACATTGCTATCAGAAGGAGTGGTTGTTTTGTTGTCTATAGCAGCAGGAAAAACTGCCGCTGAAGCAATGACTTCTGGATCTAAGTTTTTAACTACTTCTGGGTTAGAAGCTTGTAAGTCAAGAATTTTGTAAACTAGATCTAGTTTTCGTAGTTGTTTGAATTTAGGAACATTAAGTCCGTTTGCGATATCCTGTAATTCAGGAAGTTTTTTAGATTTTAAATCAGCTATTTGAAACATGTATAATTTTGAAATGTAAAATGATTATCAGGGGGAATTCAAGTTTAAAATTTATCAGAAAAATTTTAAACTGCTAGACAACCTATAAAGAGTAAGTTAGCTTATCTGCATTGCAATGATACATTAAAAAATTAATATCTGTTGTTTTTTTAACGTGTTATAGTAAATCATTTTAAAAATAAATGAAGGAAAAAAGGGAGGGCTTTTTTTTCTTACAAAGAGAAGGTCGCAGTCTTTATATTGGTGTAGTCAATTAAGTCGGTCCTAATTGGGTGTTGTTGTGTCTTTTATTCAAAAGAAATTTCCCGTTAATTTGATCTGATATTTGGAAATTTATTTAGTTTTAAGTTCTATTTTTGCTTTGCTTTTGAACATAGCACTCATGATACAACGCATACAAACTGTTTATTTACTTCTTGCCGCTCTGGTTTCTGGCGGACTCATTTGGGTCATAGAGTATTACTTAAATGGAGAAGGAAATGAGTTTGTAGGTATGGATGAAAACCTGTATTTTGGTATATTTATGGGAAGCGCTTTAATGTCTGTAATAGCAGTGTTTCTTTTTGGAAACAGACAATTACAGACCGTTGTAAACCGTTTAAATTTGTTATTGAATCTTTTTATACTAGGAGTTTACGTATATCAATCGCTAATGATGTCTGGAGAAACGGCGGTTTCAGAGAAAGGCATTGGGATGTTCATTCCTATCCTATCTATCGTTTTAATCGTCTTGGCTAACAAGGCAATAAGAAAGGATGAACAACTCGTAAAATCTGCTGATCGATTGCGATAAACAGAATAATCTTAGTAATATTAGTGAAAAAACCTGCGAGGCGCCACCTTGCAGGTTTTTGTTTGTTATTAGGTTTTGTGTTTCGCTTTAGCGAAAGCGAGAATTTTATTTTTTACCCAAAAAGATAGTGGTAGAAATTTTTACCAAGTAATAGAATACCTATCGATCCTTCTCTATTACTTCTAGATTACTAATTTTTGCATCATTGATTTCAAACCGCAACATCGTGCGTTTTTTATGAAAACCGTGCATGCCTATCGCCCCCGGATTCATGTGCAGGCAATTGATCTTTTTGTCATTGATCACTTTCAAAATATGAGAGTGGCCACAAATAAATAGATCAGGCGGGTTGCTATAAATTTCATCTCGCACGCGCTGATGGTACCTGCCTGGATAGCCGCCTATATGAGTGATCCATACATCCATTCCTTCACAATTAAATCTATTGTTTAAAGGGAATTGCAGTCGTGCTTGATCATCATCTATATTGCCGTAAACGGCTCGTAAAGGTTTTAGCGCTGCTATTTGATCGGTAACTTTTAAATCACCTATATCGCCAGCATGCCATACTTCATCGGCTTGCTTGACGTACTTGGTTATAAAATCATCTAGGTGACTGTGGGTGTCAGAGAGGAGTAAGATTTTCATGGTACAAAGGTAAATATAGTCTTTGAGTTTGTGAGCTGTGAGTTAGTTAGTTTTTGAGTTGGTGAGTCTTTGAGCTGTGAGTCTTTGAGTCTTTGAGTCTTTGAGTTTTGGAGTAAATAGCGATTATAGTTAACTCGAGTTCCTCTCGTGAAGACCGAGGACCGACCATGGGTGCTCAGTTCAAAGGTGCGGACTTCGGTGCGCATTTATTGTGAGTGAAAATGACAACAAACTTTTCGCGTTGCCGTTGAAACTTCTCGTTACGACCTACTATGGAGCTCGATTCACAGATGCGGACTTCAGTCTGCATCTGTGAATGCACAAATGCCTGTTGCCGCATTATGGAATGCGCAATGATAAAACAAGCCTGTCATTCATTAAAATCTCCATCATAAATTAATCTTGATTCTATATTCTTTCAGCGCAGCGGTCTTAAATCTTATCTTTGTCCCAATGCAAGAAAAATTGAGATATTTTATAGAGCTGGCTTATGACGGTACTGCCTATCACGGATGGCAGCGACAGCCGCAACGTATTTCTGTTCAAGAAGTGCTGGAAGATGGCTTGCAAAAAATGTTGCGGGAACCAATAGTGGTTCAAGGTGCGGGAAGAACTGATGCTGGAGTTCATGCTGCCTATATGGTTGCTCATTTTGATGCAGCTGGGGAACTAGACTTAAAACATTTAGTGTACCGATTGAACAGGTGGATACCTAAAGATATCGCTATTTACAATATAACACCTGTGACTGCAGATGCTCATGCTCGTTTTCATGCCTATAAACGTTCTTACGAATATCATTTTTTACTGCGGCCAGATCCGTTTCAAGTGCGCCAGGCATACGTACTTTTTAGAAAGCCAGACTTTGACTTGATGCAACAAGCAGCTGCAATCTTACCTCAATACAAAGATTTTGAATGTTTTTCTCGGACCAATACTGATGTAAAAACGTTTATATGTGACCTTACTGAAGCTTATTTTGAATTTCAAGAGCATAAAGTCATTTTTCATATCACAGCAAACCGATTCTTACGCAATATGGTAAGGGCCATCGTAGGGACATTATTGGATATAGGTTATGGTAAAAAGACCGTAGAAGACATGCATAAAATCTTGGAGTCAAAAGATCGAGGTCAAGCTGGTGCAAGTGCTCCTGCTGAAGGCTTGTTTTTGACTAAAATCCATTATCCTAAAGAACTGTTTTTATGAAAGATAAGATCTTGTTTCAAGAAATTCAAAAGTTTGACCAGTGGTGGCTTTGGTTGCTTGTTCTAGGTCTATTATTGATTCCGGTATCTTTTTTTTACGATTCAGAAAGCTTTGTAGATCAATGGACTATTGATAAAATTATCACAAGTGTCCTAGTCGTAGGTATTTTGGTTTTATTTTTAACGACGAAAATGACCACCACTATCACCAATGAGAAAATAAAGGTTTTCTTTTTTCCGTTTTTAAAAAGAGAATTTTTCTGGGATGATATACAACAAGCACAAATTATTGATTATGGATTTGTGGGGGGTTGGGGGATTAGAATATGGACCAGTTATGGAACGGTTTATAATGTAAGAGGCTCTAAAGGTCTACATTTCAAAATAGCCGATAAGCACTATATTATCGGTACTCAAAAAGAACAAGAATTGCGTTCTAAAATCGCACATTTATTAAAATAATATGGCATCAACTACAGGTAACGCTTTTAACTTAGGTGTTTTTAAAAGGCTATTGTCTTTTACTAGACCCTACCGACTCACCTATTACTTTGTGGCCCTTAGTGCTATTTTGATAGCTGTAGTTGCCATTGGAATGCCTTATTTAATTAAGGTTGCAATAGATAATCACATTATCACCAGAGAATTTGATGGGCTCAACACCATTATGGGTATAGAATATGGTGGTTTTATAGGGCTCATGGTATTGATGATTGCAGTTCTTGTAGCAGAAGTGCTTTTACAACTCAGTTTTATTTATTATGCTAACTGGTTGGGGCAGCAAGTGATTAGAGATTTAAGGTTAAAGCTTTTCAATCACATGATGGGCTTTAAAATGCAGTATTTTGATAAAAGCGCTGTTGGTAAATTAGTAACCAGAGCGGTGAGTGATATAGAAACCATTGCCAGTATATTTTCTCAGGGACTGTTTGTGATCATTTCAGACTTGTTGAAAATGGTCGTTGTTCTTGCTTTTATGGCTTATTCCAGTTGGACACTGACCTTGATAGCATTAATTGTGATGCCGTTTATTCTTTATGCTACCAGAGTTTTTCAAAAAGCCATGAAAGTAGCTTTTGAGGAAGTGCGCAGTCAGGTAAGCAACCTCAATTCTTTTGTTCAAGAGCGAGTGACGGGAATGAAGATTGTACAAATCTTTAATCGTGAAAAAATTGAGTACGAGCAGTTTAAAGAGATCAATAACAAACATAGAAATGCTTGGGTAAAGACGGTATGGTACAACTCTATTTTCTTTCCTATTGCAGAGATGGCATCTAGCATTACTATTGGTCTTATCGTATATATAGGTGTGGTGATGAATATAGGTGCTGATGTAAAATTGGTAGAAATAGGTACCATCGTTATGTTTATTGACCTTTCACAAAAGCTTTTTAGACCTTTACGACAGATTGCCGATAAATTCAACACTCTACAAATGGGAATGGTGGCAGCAAATCGTGTTTTTGGAATTCTAGATACCACATCTCAAATAGAAGATAGTGGGGAATTAATCGCCTCAGATCTTCAAGGGAACATCGAATTTAAACAGGTTAATTTCGGTTATGTAGAAAATGAGTTGGTATTGAAAAACCTGAGTTTTAAAGTAGCTGCAGGAGAAACAGTTGCTATAGTCGGTGCCACTGGCGCAGGAAAATCTACGATCATTAATTTGTTATCGCGTTTCTATGAAATTAACAGTGGAGAGATTTTGATTGATTCCGCTTCCGCGAAAGCCTACCAATTAACATCACTAAGATCACAAATAGCCGTGGTGCTGCAAGACGTTTTCTTGTTTGCAGATACGATTTTAAACAACATCACCCTTCAAAATCCACAAATATCAGAAGAGGATGTGATCAGAGCTGCAAAGAAAATAGGGGTTCATAAATTCATCATGACCTTGCCTAAGGGGTACCAGTACAACGTCAAAGAAAGAGGAGTGATGTTGAGTTCTGGACAGCGTCAGTTGATTGCTTTTTTAAGAGCTTATGTTTCTAACCCTAGTATTCTAATTTTAGATGAAGCTACAAGTTCTGTAGACTCTTATAGTGAGCAATTGATTCAAGATGCCACCGATATTATTACCGAAGGGCGCACTTCCATAGTGATCGCTCACCGACTAGCAACCATTAAAAAAGCTGATAAAATTATTGTGATGGACGCAGGGGAGATCGTAGAGATGGGCTCGCACAACGAGCTTTTGGAAAAAGAAAATGGGTATTATAAAAATCTATACGAAGTGCAGTTTTTAAAGCAAGAGGTGGCTTAAATAAGTCCTGTTGCTTTAAGTAGCATACCAAATATAATTCCTATAATACCAGCTGCAATCATTATAATTATTGATAAACTCAATACAACAAAAATTGATATCAAGGTTTTTAAAATTATCGTCTGCATTTCTAGCTTAAAACATCTTTTATAACAATACATGTTGTAGAGGTACATCAAGGGGAAACTTACAAACCCTAATACAGAACAGCGTCTGGGAATATCAAAATGGTAAGTATGGTAAATGGCGTGGTTACAATAATCGAATGCCCATAGGTATAAAAATGGAACTAATAATAAATAGCGCATGGCGTCCATATAATTAACACGACGCCCTGTCATATAAACTGTAATTGCGGCTTGGGGTCGGTTAAAAAGGTCTAGAAATGTACGTGCAAATTTAGTGTCTATTCCTAAGTACAGGTCATTAAAGTCTCGAGTTACCTGTTTGATCGTTATGCGATTCTCCAGCCATTTTGCCGCAAAGCTGGGACAGAAATTCTTTCCAGCATAAATCAATTCGTTACAGTTTTACCATGGGGTTTCTTTATGCGAGATGGGATTTTATTTTGGCTGCAAGTTCTTTGGTGTCTGTAAAGGTTTCAAACGCGCCTTCGTGAACTAAAGAGATTTGTCCTGTCTCTTCACTTACGATCAATGCAATAGCACTGCTGCGTTCTGTAAGGCCCAAAGCAGCTCTGTGTCGCAAGCCAAAACGCTGAGGTATTTTTCTGTTTTCAGAAATAGGTAAAATAACTCGGGTTGCGGTGATCTTATTTCCTTCTACAATCATAGCCCCATCGTGGAGCGTACTGTTTTTGTAAAAAATACTTTGTATGATAGAAGAGTTGACTAAAATATCTTGCTGATCCCCAGTGTTTTTTACAAACTCTAAAGAGCCATCTCTTTTAATACCTATCAAAGCCCCCGTTTTAGTAAGGCTCATTTTCTCACAAGCTTTTACTATTTCATTCACCACCATCTGGTTGTTATCCTGCTCTTCTTGAAAAATACGCAACTGTTTAAAAAACCGTTTTCGAGAGGTAAACTGTGTAGAGCCCAACATCAATAAGAAGCGCCTTATTTCTTGTTGGAAAACAACAATTAAGGCCACTACTCCAGCACCAGTAACGGCGCCTAAAGCCTGACTTAACATTTCCATTTTCATAAAAACAGTCAGTTGGTAAATCAAGTAGATGATAAAAATCCCTATAAAAATATTGAGTGCTGCGGTTCCTTTAACTAATCGGTAGAGGTAGAAAACTACCGCTGCGACCAGCAATATATCTATTAAATCTATTATTCTAAATCCAGGAAGTTCCATGTAGCTAAAATAGAATTAATTTATCGGTATCTCCTTATACAGTCGTATAGTTTCCACAGCTTCTTTTACATCGTGAACCCGTAAGATCTTAGCCCCTTTTAATAAACACGCCATGTGCACTGCTGTGGTGCCGTTTAAGGCTTCTTGTGCAGTAATGTCCAAGGTTTTATAAATCATAGACTTACGAGAAACTCCAGCGAGAATAGGTACTTGATGTGCTTGTAGCAATTCCAAGTCAGATAAGAGTTTAAAATTCTGTTCACGAGTTTTTGCAAAGCCAAAGCCTGGATCAATGATCATATCGTTGATGCCACAAGCTCTTGCAGCAGCAATACGCTCCGAAAAATAATGATTGATTTCCACGAGCATATTTTCATAACTAGTCATGCCTTTCATGGTTTGTGGTGTGCCACGCATGTGCATCATGATGTAGGGAACCTTAGCTTTTCCTACTGTTTGAAGCATTGGTTCCGATAAAAGACCGGCGCTTATATCGTTTACAATATTGGCTCCGTGTTGAATAGCTTTTTCTATGACGCTTTCGCGAAAGCTGTCACAACTCAAACCTTTAACCCTAAAACGAGAAGTAATCAAATCGAGAACTGGTAAAACTCTGGACAACTCTTCATCTACAGAAATATCAGTACCGTCGGGCCTGGAGCTGTATCCACCTACGTCTATAAATGTGGCGCCATCATCAAGCATTTTTTCTACTTGATTCAAAATAGCGGCATCGTTTTTAAGCTTTCCGCCGTCGTAAAAAGAGTCTGGAGTACAGTTGACAATGCCCATCACCTGAGGGATAGAAAGGTCGATAAGTGTGCCTGCACAATTTATAGTTGCCATGAAATATGGTTAATTGAGTTTTAAATGCGAAATTTACACAAAATTTGTACTACGCATGTCCCAAACCAGCCAGCAATACGATGCCGTAATTGCACAATGTCGTGATTTGTTTTCTAAAAAAATGAAGGATTATGGTAGCGCATGGCGCATCTTGCGGTTGCCATCACTCACCGATCAGATTTTTATCAAAGCGCAACGCATTAGAGGCTTACAAACTCTTGCCGAATCAAAAGTAAACGAAGGGCAAGAAAGCGAGTTCATTGGTATCATCAATTATTCTATCATGGCGCTTATTCAATTGGATAAAGGAGTGGTAGAGCAACCAGATTTGTCTTTAGAGCAATCTCTCGAACAATACGATCATCATGTGGCGGTTACTAAACAACTCATGATGGATAAAAATCATGATTATGGTGAGGCCTGGAGAGATATGCGAGTAAGTTCTTTAACCGATTTGATCTTGCAAAAATTGTTGAGAGTAAAACAAATTGAAGATAACCAAGGCGCAACACTAGTCTCAGAAGGAATAGATGCTAACTATCAGGACATGATCAATTATGCCGTTTTTGCGATGATTCATTTAAGCAAAGCTTGAATCTCGTAAAATCACTGCATTTATTGATGCGAAATCTCATCCTGCGACGCAGTCATATAAAATTAATCGCAAATTAAGAAGAGCAATTTAAGCCGTCATTCCCCTGTCTAGCGGCAGCAGGTCGAAATCACTTTGTTCTTCAAGATATATTAGTTTTCATCGCTTATTAATGGCACCAATTTTTGTCTTTTTAGACCGTTGTTTTAAGTTTAATTGATGCTTTTAGAATAATTAAAGCGTTTAATTATTTTGTAAAAAATAACTGTCATTAAAATAGTGATTTTGTATAATTTTAACTGATTTAGAGGATTTTACAAAGTAATTTTAAGAATTAATTTTAAATTAATAATTGATGAAGTACAAAATTTATTCTTTATTCTTTATTCTTCCTTTTTAGCTGTGTCGAAAATGAATTAGAGGATATTAATAATGTCGAAATTACTACAAGGGATATAGAACTTGTAAAAAGGTCTTTAATTTCTCGCTCAGGCATATTTAACAAGAGCTATCAGGATTCAGTTTTTCAAATTTATCCAGATTTGAACAACATCTCTTTTGAAACTCTAGAAAATTCTAACGCTCAGATTACTAAAGTTGAAACTTTGACAAACTCTATTAATTTAACAGAAGTGCAATACGTTGCACTTGATTTTAATGGAATAATGGTTGAGGCCTTACAATATGTAAATAATCCTTATTACGACAATGATAATAAAATTGAATCTGGTGATTTTATTTATTTTAATTTAGACGGGACGTTCTTAGACGCGTATCGATTATTTAATTATCAAATTACTCATCGATTGGTTTTTGGTGGGCTAGATCATGCAGGATTTAGTTATTCAGCACTTCTAACTACCATTTTACAAGAATGTGATGAAGATTTAAATCCCGATTCTGAGTTTTGTCAAGATCAATTGGAAGAGATAGTAATAGTGGTTAATCCAGGCTCTTCAGCTTACGAGCATCCTATTTGGTTTATGTACCAGAATACTCCAACAGAAAGTTTAGACGCAGGGTCATCTACAGGTTCAGGATCCGTAACATGTCCTGAAGGTCACGTTTTAGGTTCTGATAGCGTAACTTGTCATGATATACCTTGTGTTGATGATATATCTGGAAAGGGGGATCCATTAGATAACATGGAAATACTTGGTAGTAGGAATAATGGAGTTCCTGGCGGACAATA
Source organism: Nonlabens sp. (assembly GCF_018401815.1). GTDB lineage: Bacteria > Bacteroidota > Bacteroidia > Flavobacteriales > Flavobacteriaceae > Nonlabens. The sequence continues at coordinate 301,779 of NZ_JAGYKG010000001.1, read as the reverse complement.
TGGAAACGGTAGAGGATCTTTTCATGATGGGGTGGATTTAAAAGCACCCTATGGCACTCCAATATTTGCAGCTCATTCCGGAATTGTAGCCACTTATCCGTATCAGGCCAATTGGAACGAAGGAGGTAATGACGCTGGTAATAGAGTTTATATAAACTCTGGATTTAATGGAGATGACCTACAACTTGGGTATTGGCATTTAGGTGAAGTTTTAGTTTCACCAGGGCAACAAGTCTCTCAAGGTCAGCTTATAGGCTATACTGGTAATACAGGAAATGTGGGTTCGCGATTTAGTGCTGGACCACATTTACATATTCGAGCAAGAAAAAATGGAATTAAAACTGATCCAGAAGAGTTTTTCAATACTGACTTTGGTAGTCAAGGGCAGAATATAAATACGTGTAATTAAAAATTAATCAAATGAAAAATATAATAATACTTGCTGCATTTTTTACTAGTTTGTTGAATTTTGCGCAAAACAATATAAACCCATCTAACTGCACTTACAGTCAGTCAGATCTCACTTTAACACTTAATGGTTGGGATATCTCTCGCTCTAATTATGATCACTTCACGTTTATTAACACAGCAGCATTAAGACAATATGCTGGTCTTCAATATAGCGGTGAAAAAGATACGGCAGAGTTTGGTTACCCATGGTTCTATTACACTTTAGATGATAATTACATACATTTTGCTGGTGTTTTAGACACAAGTGGTGATTATACTGGTAACAAGAGACTTTTCTCATTTAAAATAAACAGTGGTAATCAATTTAATTTGAATGGGATAGAAATAGGAGATGCTACCCAAGAAGTGTTTAACCTTTTTCCTAACCATTGCATAGATGGTAACGAGATTGTGGTTTTTTATGATCAGACTGCTTTGTCATTTAAGTTCAATCCTACTAATAACTTGATAACATCTATGGCATTAGATTCAGGAATGTAAGTATATAATAATTTCTCTCATTAAGCCTAATCAAATGTTGATTGGGCTTTTTTTCTAAGTAATGTTGAGAAAACTAGTAGCTCAATATTAAAAACAGTTTCACCTGTTATTTTTATTAAAAGTGGCATCGGTTGGAGGAATCAAAACACCTCTTAATTTACATCAAGGATCACTGTGTAATCACTTAGCATATAAGTGGTATTAGAAAGGGGTACAGGTTGCACGTCCTGCAAAACAATATTCTTTTGGAGAAGGTTAATTTCATTAGGATAACGTACTGATAATCTTGGGCTGTTGATCCCTGCAGTGTTCAGCGAATAATCTATAGAAGTAGTCGAGTCCTCTATTCTTAAAAAGACTTCGGCATTTCCTTGCCATACACAAATGGCATCACTAGGACACCTGCTGTCGGTAATGTTGAGCAAGTATATTTTTATAGTGCCGTCGTTGTATAGTTCTAAATTAGCAATTGTTTTTTCTTCAGAACTAGAGCAACCTAGAACAGCTGCAGTAAAAAGGATGAGCACTACTATTCGCAACTTCATATCAGTATCTTTTTTAATTTTATCTATTGAGCTAAGTAGGATCAAGTGATTGTGTTTAAAAAGTATAAATTAACTCAAAAATTCACCACTCACGGCTTGTCACTGAATTCTCTTTTCTATATTTACAACTCATGAATTTTTCCTCCAAAATCTTAGAAGAAGCTGTTGATCAAGTATCACAATTGCCAGGAATAGGTAAACGTACGGCTCTGCGACTGGTGTTGCATCTCATGCGACAGCCAGAACAAAATACAGATGCACTTTCTCAAGCATTGTTAAGAATGCGTCATGATTTAAATTTTTGCAAGCAATGTCATAATGTGAGTGATGTAGAGATTTGCGAAATTTGTGCCAGTCATAGCCGCGATCAGACCATTGTTTGTGTGGTAGAAGATATCAGAGATGTGATGGCGATAGAAAACACGAGTCAGTATAGGGGGTTGTATCATGTTTTAGGCGGTAAAATAAGTCCTATGGACGGTATAGGACCACAAGACCTTAAGGTAAAATCCCTGATAGAACGTGTGAGGAATGCTGGAGTCACTGAAATAATCTTTGCCCTGAGTCCAACTATAGAAGGAGATACTACCAACTTTTATATTTTTAAACAGCTCGGTGGACTAGAAGTCAATACTTCTACCATCGCCAGAGGAATAGCCGTAGGAGACGAGCTAGAGTTTGCCGATGAGGTAACATTAGGAAGAAGTATTTTGCACCGGGTCCCTTATGAGAATTCGCTTAAAAACTAGCCTTTGGAATTATCCATAGTCATACTCAACTACAATACCTCAGCTTTTTTAGAGCTCTGTTTGTATAGTGTTTTAAAAGCTACCAAAAACATAGAAGCAGAAATCATCGTTGCAGACAATAATTCTATAGACTCCAGTTTGGAGATGGTAGCATCTGTTTATGCAGGTCGTGTAAAAGTGATGGCCAACGATGAGAATTATGGTTTTTCTAAAGGAAATAATCTAGCCGTAGCACAAGCTCAGGGGACTTACCTCTGTATTTTAAATCCAGATACATTAGTAGGAGAGAAGGTTTTTGAAGAATGTTTAGCTTTCGCGCGACGCCCTGAGCTTGTCGAAGGGAAAGCGACTATTAATCTTGGTTTTATAGGAACCCAACTGATAGATGGAACTGGAGCCTACTTGCCAGAAAGTAAAAGACACATTCCTACACCCAAGGTGGCTCGACAAAAAATGCTGGGTAATAAAAAGAATTATTATTATCATGAAGTCGATCAAAACCAGCGAGGAAAAGTGGATGTGCTGGTAGGAGCCTTTATGTTTTGTGACAAGAAAGTCTACGATGATTGTGGTGGCTTTGACGAGCGTTATTTCATGTATGGTGAGGACATCGATTTGAGTTATACCGCCTTACAAAAAGGCTATGAAAATTATTACCTAGGAGATCAAAAAGTGATTCACTTTAAAGGAGAAAGTACGGTAAAGGACAAGGTGTACCTCCAACGGTTTTATGGTGCGATGGGCTTGTTTTATGATAAATATTTTAAGCAATCGGCATTAGAGAAAAAAGCCATCGATCTATTGATTCAAGGAATGATTGCTTTCCCTAAGAGCACAAAAAATTCTGACAGGAATGAGGTTACAGAGATCGTTCTAGTTACTGATGACCCTACTTATCGATTAGATAAAATCACCTGTTGGAGCTTGGAGCAGTTAAAAGGTAAGGAAGCGATAGGGGTTCAAATTTGGTGGGATTTAAAAAGTTTAGAACTAACAGCTATCATGAAGTACATGTCTGAAAACACTAAGTATAGGTATAGATTTATAGCACAAAAAAGAGATTTTTGTATAGGAAGTGATAGCAACAGGTCTCGTGGAGAGGTGAAACAGTTGCAATAGGTCAGAGGATTCATTAGAATATCGACAACGAATCTTAAAATATTCCTACATCAGTGAGTAATTCGCAATTGTAAAGTCTTTAATTTGTACTTTTGCCAAATAATTGAAAACGTTATAGTACCTTAATAGTTATGGCAAAATTTGAACTAAAATTACCTAAAATGGGAGAGTCTGTAGCTGAGGCTACTATTACCTCATGGCTTAAGAATGTAGGCGATACCATCGAGATGGATGAGCCTGTATTAGAAATAGCCACCGATAAGGTAGATAGTGAAGTGCCTAGCGAGGTAGAGGGTACCTTAGTAGAGGTTTTATTTCAAGTAGATGATCTCGTTCAAGTAGGACAGACTATCGCTATTATAGAAATAAACGGGGAAGATAGTGGAGACACTCCTGTTGCTGCAACCTCTGAATCAGCATCTAGCGCAATAGAAGTGACTGCTGCTGCAGCTGAGGTTGAACACCAAATCAAACAAGTGACCGAAAGCGTGAACTATGAAGATAGCGATGCTTTTTACTCACCACTTGTTAAAAATATTGCCAAAGAAGAACAGATTTCCCTTTCAGAATTAGAGGCTATTTCTGGTACTGGAAAAGATGGTCGTGTTACTAAAGATGATATTTTAAAGTATGTAGCCGATAAGAAATCGGGTAAAGTAGCAACTACTTCTACAGCGACTAAATCTCTAGCAGCTCCAGCATCACATGCTGCGGCTCCTAAACAAGCTCCTACGGCAGCTCCTGTTTCTGTAAATGGAGAAGACGAGATTATAGAAATGACACGTATGGGGAAACTCATCGCTCATCACATGGTAGCATCGGTACAAACTAGTGCACATGTTCAAAGTTTTATAGAATGTGATGTTACTAATATCTGGAACTGGAGAAAGAAACATAAAGACGGCTTCAAACAAAGAGAAGGTGAAAACTTAACTTTTACGCCTATTTTTATGGAAGCGGTAGCCCAAGCTTTAAAAGAATTCCCGATGATGAATATTGCTCTTGATGGAGATAGAATCATCAAGCGTAAAAACATCAATTTAGGGATGGCAGCTGCCTTGCCAGATGGTAACTTAATTGTGCCTGTAATCAAAAATGCAGACCAATTGAACTTGGTAGGCATGGCAAAATCTGTAAATGATCTTGCCAACAGATCAAGAACTGGTAAATTAAAACCAGACGATACACAAGGTGGAACCTATACGGTAACTAATGTAGGTACTTTTGGATCTGTGTTAGGAACTCCTATAATTAACCAGCCACAAGTTGGAATCTTAGCTCTTGGAGCGATAAGAAAAGTTCCTGCAGTGGTAGAAACTCCAGAAGGAGACTTTATAGGTATACGAATGAAAATGTTTTTGTCCCATAGTTATGACCATAGAGTAGTCAACGGAGCGCTAGGTGGACAATTTGTACAGCGAGTAGCGCAATTGTTAGAGGGTTTTGATGTGAATCGAACATTTTAATTAAATAGAAGAATATTCTTTATACATTTTAAGCCAGTTCTTGTGAACTGGCTTTTTTTATGTTGGGTAATTTGAACGGCTAGCTTTTTTGCTATAGCACAGGAGTACACCTATAGTGGTGGCAAAGCCTATAAGGGTTACTCTTTTGGGATATGAGTATAGCGCTGTACTAATTATTTAAAATGCATATGATTGATTCTAGGTTAAAATACCCTCTTAAAATCTTACCTTTGCTGTATGGAAAAAGACCTCTACCTAGATCAATTAGATTATTTTAAAGGAGCACAAGTACTGCATTATTTTGAGTTTCTAGAACCTCAAGAAATAAAGGATGAATACTTTGCAGTTCATGAAATTCATGCTATTGTAATTTGTGATTACGAAGGAGAGGAGACCATGTTATTTTATCTTGATGATGGTCTTGAAGTAGCACTAGAGTTTGAATTTCTGATACCCAAACAAGCCAAAGAAAAAACAATTGAAGATTTTCCTGGTATGGATATACAATGGAAAAATAGGTAATAGAAAGTTTAAGATTTTTAATTAAATTGGACTTAGGTATGTTTAAGATACAACAGTTCATATTTTTTGGCTATCCGAATATTTTCGTGATGGTTTAAAACATGTTCTCTTGCAGTTGTGCCAATAGAATGTAAGACTTCCGGGTTTTCTATCAAATAAGATAGTTGGTTGACAAGATAAGCGACATCTGGCTGGGCATCGATAACGGGTACGGTATTTAAACGATGTGCTTTTAGATAAACAGGCCCCCCACCAGAGAAAACAACTTTTCCTTGCGCCATTGCCTCTAGGGCATTGTAGCCTTGATCATAGCATAAGACCTGATCTAATAGGATATGTGCCTTTTTATAGGAGCTTATGTATTGTTGATACGGCAAGCTTTCTGCACTAGTGATGTTTATTTTTTCTCCGTATTTCTCTTTAATAATATCTAAAGCATGTTCAAAATAGTTGATTCCTTTTTTCCAATAATTTCCGCGATTAATCCCCATGAATATTTCTATGCAATCTAGTTGTTCATTTAGGGATAGTTCTAATTTTGAATAATCAATAGCAGCTGGTATGATCGCTGTTGCTTTAGGTTGTCCCTTTAATGCCATGGCATAATCTATATTGCTAGGAATCACGCAAGAAGATTTTTTTACCAGATGTAGGTAGTTCTCTCTATAGCCGTTTCCTAAATATTTATAAGTATGAAAGAGCTCCTTCTTCTTTCTGGGATCTTTTTTCACGGCCTCTAAGATGCTATAACCTTCGTGTTCTTCGGTCAGATATTTGGCATATTCATAATCGTCACCGCAAGCAATAAGTATAGATGTTTTATTGTTTTCCAATAAAAAGTCGATCATTTTACGCTCTACCGAAGGTTCACAATCAAATGCATTAGAATTGATGAATTGAACGATGTCGTAATTTTTTAGTTTATTTTCGCTTTCGCGAAAGCGAGCTAATTTCAATCGATCTTCTAAATTATGCCCTGTAAGTTTCCACCAACCCACTTTTATTTTGCGGTGCAACCAACTTTGTTCAAAATAGGAACTACTTACTTCTATGTCTACAGGAAAGCGTTTAAAACCGTCGCCATCTCCTAGGATATGGACGTCATGACCTAATTGTTGTAGTCCCTGTTTTAAGGCATTATGAAAACCGCTGTATTCACCTACCAGCAATATGCGCATATAGAAGTATCTTTGGGGTAAAGATAAGCAGTTGTCCAATTATAAAAACACAGATTTAGAAATTCTCATTGCGACCATGAATCGCAGTGACTTGTCTTTTCTTGAAATGATGTTTCAACAACCTCTTGCAGCTATTCAAGCTTCTATTCTTATTGTGAATCAGTCAACAAAGACCGTTTTACAAAGTCCGTATGAACACATACGGGTTTTAAATTCTCCATATTTTGGATTGAGTAAAAGCCGTAATCTTGCTATGAATCATGCGGTAAAGCCTCTTTGCTGGTTGCTAGACGACGATTGTGTTGTTCTTAATAATTCTATAGATGAGGTGATTTCAGCCTATAACCTATATGATTATGACGTGCTGACTTTTAAAACCCAAACGCTAGAAGAAAACGATTTTTATAATTACGAGGATCAATTTAAAAATCATAACAAGAAGTCCATTATCCCGATATTATCTCCAGAAATCACATTTAATAGAAAATCTATTTTAATTGCTGGGCTAAAGTTTGATACTAGATTTGGCTTAGGGGCACAGTTTCAAGATTCTGAAAACTATGTATTTCTAGATAGCGCCCTTAAAAAGAAACTTCAGATAGGCTTTGTGCCTCAAACCATAGTTCAACATCCGGCAACTACAAGTAGCGACGATGTAGCGTCTAATCGAGTTATCTATGCTCGTGGAGCTATCGCAGGGAGAAGAAACATCATAACAGCTGCCTTTTACCAATTTAAATATGTTTTTTTTCTTTGGCGTAATGGCCATGTAAAGTCCTTTGTTGAATTATGGGAAAAATTTATGGTATTTCAACATGGCGCAAATGATTACTTAAGCGGCTTTGAAGGTCATCGTATAAATCACCCTAAACAATAGTATCTTTGAGCAATGGATTATAAAATCATAGACATTCCTAAAATAACAGACCCACGTGGTAATCTAGCGGTACTGGAAAAAGACACCATTCCGTTTAAAATCCAGCGTGTTTATTATTTGTACGACGTTCCTAGCGATTCTCATCGTGGTGGTCATGCCCATATCGAATGTATGGAGTTATTAATAGCTATTTCTGGTAGTTTTACGGTAGAATTAGACAATGGAAAAGAAAAACAGACCCTTGTTTTGAATAAGCCCAATAAAGGCCTGTTAATTCCAACGATGGTCTGGAGAGAGCTCTCAGACTTTTCTAGTGGTGCTATGTGTCTTGTTTTGGCTTCTCACGAATTTGAGGAACCAGACTATATCAGAGATAAAGCGGTCTTCTATTCTAAGACCACCTTAGGTTTTATTTAATAGGCATTAATTACCTGTTCGGAGATGCCATCCCAGATTCCCCAAAATCTTTTGAGTGTGTTTTAAGGATTTAAGCTGCAGCCCGCTCATGAGTAAAAGTTTTTGTTGTTTGAGGCTTAAATTTCTTAAATTGATTTTTTGTTGATAAAAAGCAGCATTTCTGATGTCATTTTCCATTCTATAAGCAAGTGCAATAGAAAAACGATTCAAGTCTAGGTATTTTTGTAATCCTTGATGTTTTTTGATTTCGGCCTCATAACAAGAAAAATCTGGTAAACACCTGTTGTTCATATCGGTTTGATCAGAGCGATTTTCTGCTGTTTCATCGATAATTGTGGTTACTCGAAAACTGAAAGCTACCTTCAAATTCATTCCTATCTTGGTGAACCAATCGATGTCTTCAAAATGGGTTACTTGCTCATTAAAAAAACCCACTTTTTCAATAGCTTCCGTTTTAATCATTAACGTAGAACAAGTGCATATACTATTTAAGTAATTGTGCTCAAAAAAATGTTCTAAAAGTTGGTCCTTTTCATTTTTAAAACCGCTCCATTGGGTTTCTAATGTTTTACGAGATCTTTTTAAATTATAATTTGAGGCGACAGCTTGTGCTTCAGGGAATTTGGTAAATAGTTGTGTCAGTAAAGAGAGGTGATTGGGCCACCAGTAATCGTCGGCGTCAAGAAAGGCAATGCCGTCGTAATGTTTGTCAATTGCAAATTTTAACGCGCAGTTACGAGTAGCACTAACCCCTGTATTCTCTTGAGAATAAATTAAAATTCGGTCACTTTTAAAATGTTTGATGAGGTCTAAACTTTCATCGGTGGAGCCGTCATCGATAATTAGCAGGTCAAAATTTGTATAATCTTGATTACATACACTATTAATAGCACGTAATATGGTAGCTGCTTTGTTAAAAAGGGGTATGTGAACGAGTATTTTGATAATTAGAATGTTATGGTGTCTGTAAGGAGTGTTGCGCTTTTGTCATTTTTAAATTCATTCATTGTGGTTATGCGTTGGTGCAATAGGTCTTCGTCAAAAGCTTGCTTCATTAATTTTATTACAGCTTCTTTCCACTCTGTATTAGAGTTGACCATAACTACATGGTCAGAGATGGATTTTTCAGTTGCCATGTCTTTGTTTGCGACAACATGCCTTCCTGAGAATAAAGCTTTCAATAATTTTAGTTTCAATCCGCTTTTTTGAGAAGCATGCATCAAATGGATGTGGGCATTTGCGATAAGGTCATTTAACTGATTCCTATCTGGATCGCGCACTAATGTAACATTATCTTTTTTAGCACAGAGCTTTTGTAGTTCAAAAGAGGGTTTTTTACCCGCAATAATTAATTGATGATCGAGATCATTGAAAATATGCGCTACTAGAAACCTAGCGCTATGGTCGTTTTCACTCACGTTCAAACTTCCGTGAAATAAGCTGTAATTTCCATTCCCTAAAAGGCTTGTCACTTCCTGGTCTGTATGAAATGCACTTATCTTTTTTACTTTTGGTAATGTATAGCTAGCCTTAAAATAAATTTGATCTTCGTCTGATATAGGGGCTAAAACTTGAGCGTTTTCTAGCACCGACTCATAGCGTTTCAAGCGATCGCTCTCTGTTTGAAAAAAAAGTTTTTTTGTTGAGGAACTATGTTGAGCTAGTTTTTTATAATATTCATGTTCGATATTATGACATCTTACTATTTTAAAACGACTCTTTAAAGACTCATGATTTAAGTAATAGCAAGTATGCAAGCCTTCAAATAAAATAGGAGCATCAGTCATTTGCAAACGGTACAGTAGTTTTTTACTTCTTCTAGAATACACAATATAAGGTAAATGGCTAGAAATCCCGCAAAATCCTAATTTGCGGCGGTAGTAATACACTTCCTTGCAGTACTGTTTAAGTTCTTCTTGAGGAAGTCGGTCACTATATTGATAACAGTGTAGGGTGATTTCAATCCCTTGTTGGTACAATGCCTTTATTTTATAAAACACATCGATAACACCTCCGTAATTTGCCGGAAGCGGAATGTCAAAACTTATAATATGCAGTTCGCGTTTCAAACAGCTTTTTGTACGACCTCAAATATTTCTCCGTCGTCACACTTTAGTGTTTTGGCAGGATATTTAAGAATTAATGCATAATCGTGAGTAGCCATAAGAATGGTATTTCCGTTTTTATTGATTTGTTGTAAAACTTCCATTACTTCTACACTGGTTTGTGGATCTAGGTTTCCGGTAGGCTCGTCTGCAATGATTAATTCTGGGTCATTTAATAATGCTCTAGCTATAGCGACGCGTTGTTGTTCCCCACCAGAAAGTTCATGAGGATATTTAAAACCCTTAGTTTTCATACCCACTTTATCGAGAACTTCTTCTATACGCATCATCATTTCTTTTTTTTCTTTCCATCCAGTTGCCTTGAGAACAAACTTTAAATTATCATTGATCGTGCGGTCTGATAATAGTTTAAAATCTTGGAAAACAACCCCTAGTTTACGACGTAGGTGTGGGATTTCCTTTTCGCGCAAGCGGGCTAAATCAAAATCAACAATCATTGCTTCTCCTTTTATAAGGGGGATATCTCCGTATAAAGTTTTCATTAAAGAACTCTTTCCACTACCTGTTTTACCTATTAAATAGACAAATTCCCCTTTCTTAATTTTTAAGTTGACATTTTTTAGAATCAGGTTATCCTTTTGGAAAACATCTACTTTACTTAATGATAAAACGTGATCGGACATAAAAAAGTTAATTTGATGTAAAGTTAATCAAGATGTGGATAAGATTATGAATAATTAATGAGCTTTTAAGGCGTTCTATCTTTGGAAATCATAATTTTACTTTAACAATTAGAATCCTTCTTATTATGAGAAAACTAGCAATGACGCTGTTGTTTGTATTGAGTTTTACTACGATTGCTGCCGCGCAACAGTCCAAAATATTTACTGATGATCTCACTACCTACAATCAAGCCTTGGATCTTTATCAGGAAGATCAATACCTCGCTTCACAACGTCTCTTTGAAAAAGTGATGGAGGTATCTAAGGATGAAGTAGTAAAAGGTAATGCTGCCTACTACATAGCAAATTGTGCCGTACGACTCAACCAACGCAATGCCGACTACTTAGTAGAGCGTTTTGTAGAACAATACCCAACTTCCACCAAGAAAAATTCTGCGATTATAGATGTGGCAGATTATTATTTTAATAATGCTAATTACAGAAAAGCGGCTATATGGTATCAAAAAGTAGCGGTGGAAACGCTTTCGCGAAAGCAAATCAATCGGTATTATTTCAATACAGGCTACACTTTAGTGCAGTCCAGAAAGTACGATGAGGCGAAGTCCTTTTTTAATCGGGTAAGTGATGATAAGGAGTATGGAAGTAAAGCAAAATATTATCTGGGATATATTGCCTACGAAGGTGATGAGTTACAAGAAGCTAGTGATCTTTTTGATGAAGTAGGCGCTTCTCCAGAAACAGATGAAAAGCTTTCTTATTATCAAGCAGATTTAAATTATAAATTAGGAAGGTTTGATAAAGCCATTGAGCTTGCTAAGACACAATTGCCTAAATCTAATCGCAAGGAGCAATCAGAATTAAACCGAATTATAGGTCAGTCACTTTTTAATCAAGAAAAGTATCAAGAGGCATTGCCTTATCTCATAGAGTACAAAGGAGTTCGTGGTCGCTGGAATAATAACGATTACTACCAGTTAGGATATGCCTATTACAAGCAAGGTGACTTTGAGAAAGCCGTAGAGACGTTTAATAAAATCATTGACGGTGTCAACGCTACCGCCCAAAATGCTTACTATCATTTAGGACAAAGCTATATCAAATTAAACCGAAATGAAGATGCACTCAATGCCTTTAAAAAGGCACATGAGATGGGTCTTGACGATCAAATTTCTAAAGATGCAGCTTATAACTACGCAAAGCTGAGTTATGAAAATGGCAACCCTTACCAGAGTGTTCCTGCTGTGATTCTTCAGTATTTAGAGGCGTATCCCGATAGTGATAAAAGCCAAGAAATGAATGCTTTGTTAATCGATTCTTACTTCTCTTCAAAAAATTATCAAGAAGCTCTCAAGCTATTAGAAGACGGAAGAATAAAAGGAAATGAAGAGGTTTATGGAAAAGTAGCTTTGTTCTATGGACTTAATTTATTTACCGCTGGAGCCTATAAAGATGCGTTAACCAATCTAAACAAGGCTATTGATTATATTAGTGACGCAGAATTGAAGAAAAGAGCCCTTTTCTGGAAAGCAGAAAGCAGGTATGAATTAAATGACTTTGAAGGTGCTTCCGATAACTTTAAAAAGGTGCAGGCTATAAATACTCCTATAGAAGAAGATGATTTACTTAACTACGATATGGGGTATGCCCAATTCAAGCTTAAAAAATATGATGAAGCTATCAAATCTTTTACTGCTTACTCTCAACAAGCTTCAGCCAAAACCAATACGCTGCGCCTTAATGACGCTTACTTAAGAATAGGAGATGCCAACTTTGTGACAAAAAATTACTGGCCAGGAATGGAGGCTTATAATAAAGCAATAGAAATGAATGGTTTTAATGCAGATTACGCTGCTTTTCAAAAAGCAATTTCCTACGGTTTTGTGCAAAGGAATGAACGCAAGATTGAAGATTTGGAAGAATTCATTACTAAGTTTAGAACTTCAAGTTATCGCGATGATGTGCTGTATGAATTAGGAAATACCTACATCAATACCAATCAAACTGCGCAAGGGGTTATTACTTACGATCAACTTATCAAAGAATATCCTAAAAGTGGTTACACTTCACAAGCGATGATGCGTAAAGGACTGCAATTGTATAATGAGGGCAAATTGGAAGTCTCTCTGACAGTGTTCAAACAAGTTGCTGAGAAGTATGCAGGAACACCACAAGCGGTGCAGGCAATCAGTAGTGCCAGACAAGTGTACATTGATCAAGGACGCACCAATGATTATGCAGTATGGGTGAGAGGTCTCGATGGAGTAGAGGTGACGGATAACGAGCTGGATGATACGGCTTATGAAAGTGCTGAGCAGCCATTTATCCAAGGGGATATGAAGGGTACGGTAAGGGAATTGACTAAGTACCTACAACAATTCCCAAATGGTAAGTATGCTTTAAAAGCGCATTTCTATCTAGCACAGGCGCAATTTTCTCAAGATAAAAAGCTCGAAAGCATTGTTCATTATGACTACGTTATTAGCAAAGAGCGCAGCGAGTTTACCGAGCAAGCACTTGCGAGACTTAGTGAAATTCACTTGGAGACAAAAGATTATGTAAAAGCGATTCCGGTATTAAAGCAACTCGAGCAATTAGCAGACTTCCCTCAAAATGTGATTTATGCACAATCAAACTTGATGAAGGTGTATTATGAAACAGAAATATATCGAGAGGCGGTTACCTATGCTAATAAAGTTTTGAGCGATTCTAGTATTGAAAACAACGTAAGGTCTGATGCAGAGATCATCATCGCTCGATCTTCTTGGAAACAAGGAGATGAGGCAGCGGCAAAAGCTGGTTATGAAAAAGTAGCGAAGACTGCTACTGGAAGTCTTGCTGCAGAGGCAATCTATTACCAAGCTTATTTTGAAAATAAAGAAGGAAAACACGAAGCGGTAATTACTACGGTAAACGGATTGAGTAAAAACTATGGAGGTTATAAATTATGGAGTGCTAAAGGCTTGGTGCTTATGGCGCAAAGTTACCATGCGTTGAATCAAACCCTTAATGCAACCACTATTCTCGATGCTGTTGTGGCCAATTTTAAGCAATACCCTGATGTGGTTGCAACAGCCCAAAATGAGCTTTCTAAAATTAAAACGGAAGCTGCAAAAACAAATTCATCTGTCATACCGACAAGTCAAAACTAGCAACTAATGAATTTCAATATAAAAAACACCATTCTTGCTGTCGTTGCTTTAACTGCAACCATCGCAATTGCTCAAACCACAGAGGAAGAGGAGAACAAATTAAATGGAGGGACGATTACACTCGTTAAACCTTATGATCCTTCTATTAGTGATGCTTTTAAAGTAAAAAGCAATCCTACTTTTAGTGACACTACTAAGGTTAAAAAGAAACCGGTTACTTATAGTATTTTTTCAGTTCCTGTAGCCAGTACTTTTACGCCTGCAAAAGGAACCCTCTCCAGATTAAAACCTGCTAAGAGGGATAAATACTTTAAAAATTATGCGAGACTAGGTCTAGGTAATTATGTAAATGTATTGGGTGAATTTGCCGCTAACTTTGAAGTAGATAAAGACAGCGATCTGGGTGTTTTTTTTAATCACAACTCTTCTCAAGGCGGTATAAATGAAGTTATTACTGATGACTCTTATTCAGACACCTCTTTAGATGTTTCTTATGGACAGCACAACAGAGAGATGAACTGGGGAATTACTGCTGGAGCAAGATATCAAGGAGCTAATTGGTATGGAGATTATGAGAATACAACCAACCCAATAACAGAAGATACTGATGTAGGATTCAACTATTTGTCTTATGGTCTTGGTGGTAAGGCTACTTTTTTTGATGGTGTTTTTAAGGATATGGATATCAACTTAAGGGGAACGACTTCTAGTTACGATGCTAGTGAGATACGTATTAGCGCGTCACCTCAATTTGGTTTTGATATTATGGAAACTGAAGTTGCCCTTGGAGGAGAACTAGATTATTTAAGCGGTAGCTTTGACACACAAGGATTGATTCCAGCTCCAGAAAACTACTCTTATTTAAAAGTAGGATTGAACCCGGGCATCCATCTTTATGGGGATCACTATAAAGTCAAGTTAGGAGCAACAGTGAATTATTTAAACAACAACGAGGCTTCAGAAAGTGATGTATATGTATATCCAGATATAATTGCTAGTTATATAGTAGTTGATGATCTGTTGATTCCTTATGCTACTATTGGTGGTGGTCTGGATATGAATTCTCTTCAACAATTTGCCGAGGAAAATGTATTTCTAGCCCCAGCAGTTACTGTAGCCCCTACCAACAGATTAGTAGATGCGCAATTAGGTGTTAAAGGAAAACTCTCTGAAAATTTTGGTTACCAAGTATTTGGAGGTTATAAAATAGAACACGACAGGTATTTTTATAATAAGGATATTGGAGCACTATTCACTGCAGGAGTGGAAGCTTATCAATATGGCAATGTATTCTATACGCAATATGCTGATTTGAATACCACTCATTTCGGAGCTAGCTTAAGCTTTGATGTAACTACAGCTTTCAACCTGACCTTAAATGCGACAGGTTTTAGTTATGAAGTACAGAATGGCGATTCCTTTAACAATGTGGCGTCTCACTTGCCAGAATTCACAGCAGACCTTGTAGGTAACTACCAGATCACCGATCAATGGAATGTAGGTACTACCCTCTATGTTGTTGGAGAAAGAGAGGCCTTTAGAAATGGTGTAGGAGCTGAAACTTTGGACTCTTTTATAGACCTTAACCTAGATATCAATTACAAAATCAATCCTAAGTTAACAGCTTTCTTGCGCGGTCATAATTTAACAGGGGGTACCTATGAATATTACTTAGACTATCCAGTTCAGAATTTGCAGATTCTCGGAGGAGCGGTTTATAAATTTGATTTGTAAAGTTTCGCTTTCGCGAAAGCGGAATAAATATAAAATAGTTCCATATAAAACTCACTCTAGAAATTTAGAGTGAGTTTTTTTATGCCGCTTTATTTCAAAGGGCAGAACTAAATACAACCTAAATCGACTAGATTTCAAAACCATAAAATCTTTCGATCAAGACTCGTCAGCGATTGTTTTACGCACCTATGCCTACCTTAGTTTTGTAAAACTACATCAGGCAGATGCTGTTACTAACGGAAGTAGTGGTTAAAATGAGTTCGTTGATTAGAATTACAAACTTTTCGAATAATTGCTTTAATAAAATTTACAACCTATTTTTAGGGCATGAAAAAGTTTTTAGTTTTCTTAATGATTAGTTGTGTCGTTTCTTGTCAACAAGAACCTCAGCCTACTGCAGATCTTATTATTAAAAATGCAACTATTTACAGTGTAGATGATGCATTTTCTAACGCTTCTGCTATGGCTGTTAAGGACGGTAAAATCGTTTTTATAGGCTCGGAGGAGGAGTTGGATAGAGAAAATTTGATCGCTTCTAAAACGGTCGATGCTTCTGGAAAGTTTATATACCCTGGGTTGATAGATGCGCATTGTCACTTTTACAGATTAGGTCAGCAAGCACAACGAGTAGATCTTGTAGGTACTGCTAGTTATCAAGAAGTGCTGAACCACATTCAGGAATTTCAAAAAGCAACCAATAAAGCCTTTATTATAGGTAGAGGTTGGGATCAAAATGATTGGGAGGTTAAAGAATATCCAACTAACAAAGAACTCAACAAACTCTTTCCAGACACGCCGGTGGCCATAACAAGAATTGATGGACACGCCATGATTGTAAACGAAGCAGCCTTAAAAATGGCTGGTATTGATACCAACACTTCATTTTCTGGTGGTGATATAGAACAGAAGGATGGGAAACTAACAGGCATTCTTATCGATAACCCTATGAACCTGGTTAGAGGTATTTTTCCTGTTGCAAGCCTTGAAGAGGATATAGAAGCTTTAATGGATGCGCAGGATATCAATTTTAGTTATGGGATAACTACGGTAGATGATGCTGGATTGATGAGGTCTACCATTGAATTAATAGACAGCCTTCAACAAGCAAAAGTTTTAAAGATGAAGGTCTATGCAATGATCAGCAATACTCCTGAGAATCTAGATTATTATTTAAATAAAGGCATTGTTAAAACAGATCGATTAAATGTGCGGTCTGTAAAGTTTTATGCTGACGGTGCATTGGGAAGTCGTGGTGCGGCTATGAAAGAATCTTACTCAGACAGGCAGGATCATTTTGGCGCTTTGTTGAGCAGTGTCGACGATCTTGAAGCGGTGGCCAAACGCATTGCTGCAACAGCATATCAAATGAATACACACGCTATAGGAGATAGCGCTAACTACGTGGTATTAAAAACCTATAAAGATTTACTAAGCGATCAAAAGGACAGGAGGTGGAGAGTAGAGCATGCACAAATTGTCGATCCTGCAGACTTTGAATTTTTTGATGAAGAAAATGTGTTGCCTTCAGTGCAACCTACCCACGCCACCAGTGATATGTATTGGGCAGAAGATCGAGTAGGAGAAGAGCGCATCAAAGGTGCTTATGCTTATAAGAAACTACTTCAACAATCTAAAATGCTAGCTTTAGGAACAGATTATCCAGTGGAACAAGTAAACCCATTTTTGACCTTTTATGCAGCTGTTTCTAGAAAAGACACCAGTGGTTATCCAGAAAATGGGTTCCTCGCAGATCAAGCACTTTCTAGAGAAGAAGCACTAAGAGGAATGACTATTTGGGCGGCTTATTCTAATTTTGAAGAAAATGAAAAAGGCAGTTTAGAAGTAGGAAAAGCAGCCGATTTTATATTATTGGATCAAGATTTAATGACTGTGCGAGTAGAAGAAATACCGCAAATGAAAGTACGCGCCACTTATTCTAATGGCGAACTTGTTTACACTGCTAAATAATACTATCAATTTGAATAAGTCCTGTTGATCATTATTCAGTAGGACTATTTTCTTTGAGTTTCCAGTCCAGGTATTTGTGTAAGTCGGTCTCTATCCAGCCAGTTACAAAAGAAATTACAGTAAGGTCATCTATAAAACCTAGTCCTGGGATAAAATCAGGAATCAAATCAAGTGGCATAAAAATATACAATAGCGCTGTGGTAATCGCAGCAATGGTAAACCAAGGGATATTATTATAAACTCCCTTACGGAAATCCTTGATCATCATAAACATGATCTGCGCAACCTTGACCTGTTTTTTTAGAAAGCCAGAATGCGCAATCTTGGCAGAGATACTTTCTTCTTTTTCGATGGCCTCATCTACGTCTTCTATACTAGTTTGTTCGACCGCGTCAAGGGTGTATTCCTCGTCTGGGAGGCTTGTTTTTTTTCTAAATAATCTCATGTCGCAAATAGTTGATTCAAGTCTTTGAAAGATTTGAATTCTAATGAATTACCGCTAGGGTCTTGGAAGAACATGGTCGCTTGCTCACCTGGCAATCCTTCAAATCTTATATATGGCTCAATTATAAATTCTACGCCTTTTTCTTTTACCGCTTTCGCGAAAGCGTGAAAAACATCCCACTCGAGAACCACACCAAAATGTGGAACAGGAACAGCTTTTCCATCTACAGCATTTATTGCTGCTTTTTGAGCTTCTTCGGTAACATGAATGACTAATTGATGGCCAAAGAAATCAAAGTCCACCCAATGATCAGAGCTGCGACCTTCTTTACAGCCTAAGGTATCGCGATAAAAATCACGAGTGGTGGTGATTTCTTTAACAGGAATGGCAAGGTGGAAAGGAGTTAATTTCATTTAATTTCTTTTATTGGAATATAAAAAATAAATAATTGTTACCACTATCTTTTCAATAAGAACAAGTAAAATGTCTGAGAAGTTTTTATTGTGGTAGGGAAATCTCGTCAACATTTGATTTGGTACCTATAAGATCAAATAAGAGTGCATATAAGAACAAAGCATAGGTAGAGTTGTGAAATTGTTGTCGGCAAAGGCCCTAGTCGTCATTTTTTTAAACAAAAAGCCAGCTTAAAGATAAGCTGGCTCATTAAAATAGGTGTGATTATATTTATATAATACCATCTACGATCCCGTAAGCAACAGCTTCATCAGCTCCTAGCCAGTAATCGCGATTAAAATCTTTCATAACTTTTTCAAAGGTCTGGCCACAGTTATCAGCAAGTAATTGCGCACTCAATTCCTTAGTTTTCAGAATTTCATTAGCAGTGATTTCGATATCTGCACTAGTTCCACGAGCACCACCACTAGGCTGGTGTATCATGACACGACCGTGTTTTTGAATCAAGCGACGTCCTTTTTCACCACCAGAAAGCAATATAGACCCCATGGATGCAGCAAGACCGCTGCATACCGTACTTACAGGACTTTTAATTTCTTTCATCGTGTCATAAATAGAAAATCCAGCAGTGACATAACCGCCTGGGCTATTGATCACAAAAGTGATTTCTTCATTGTTTAATGAATCTAGGTACAACAATCTATCCACACAGTGTCTGGCGGTCTTCTCATCTACCATTCCCCAAATAAACAATTTGCGTTGTTCGATGTAGATTTGGTCTATTTTATCTTGGAGTTTTACTTCTTTACTCATTCCATTTTTATTTGGCGTTAAAAATAAGGAATCTTAAAAAAAAAACGGATGATTTAACAAGACTATATCGTCTCTTCTTGTTGGCCGTATTCATTCTTGTACATTTTTACCAATAGTAAAAGCAAACTTACTAGAAGTGGTCCAAAAATAAGACCTATAAAGCCGAAAAGTGGCACGCCTACAACAACACCAATTAGAGTAACTAAGGGATGCACGTCTGCTAGACGTTTTTGCACAACAAGTCTAAAAAGGTTATCTGTAGACCCCACCACTATTAGTCCATAAATTAAAATCCCAATTGCTGCGCTGGTTTGCCCTTGAGAAAATAACAATATGCAAACGGGTAAAATTCCTATAGCAGTTCCTACAAAAGGTATCATGCTTCCTATAGTGGTAATGACAAACCAAAACATGGGGTTTTCGACACCAAAAATCAAATAACCTACTAACGCAACCACGCCTTGAAGTAAGGCAACTAGAGGAATTCCTATGGCGTTAGATTTTACTAAATCAATACTTTCTTTACCTATGGTATTTAGATTTATTTCGTTAAGGGGCATGTAAGTGACAGCTGCTTTTAGCCATTTTTCTCGTTCCACTAGCATAAAGTATAAAAGGAAGAGCAAGATCCCTACAGAAATAAATACAGAAAGGCTCGAGTTGGCTAAATTTTGAATGTTTTTAGAAATCCAGTTGCTCAACTCACTAGAATTTATATGTTGCGATAAATTTATTCCAATAAGGTCTCCTGTTTTGGCTGCTTCTGTTTTAAAGGCATCAATAATCTTTGTGCTATGTTGCAAAGTAGTTTTTACTTTTGCGCTCATCATTATTCCTATTCCGGCAATAGGTAACAGAATAATTAAAAAAGACAAAGAGATCAAAAAGGAGGAGGCCATAGCGGGGCTCCATTTTTTCTCTTCCAGCCATTTTTGTAAAGGTTCTAACAATACATAAAGAGTAATCGCTCCTAAAACACCTCCTAAATAAGGAACTAATTCTTTTCCTATTAGGATAATAATGCATAAAATGACCAATAATGTAAAGAGCTGCCGTATCTGATTAGTAGGTATCTGATTAGTCATATGTTATAGTGATTATGCAAGATGTTGACAAGCTTTATTTTTCCTAACTTTAAAGTAAAAATTTAAGAAAAATAAATGAGCTAACACAAATTGAGTTACATTTTATTTAAAAACTTAACGATTTCATCGATAACCTCTTGGGTATACAAGCTGTGACCACCAGTTTTTGAGCTGTATGTTGTGGCATTAGGCATTGCGGAAGCAATTTCTTTCATTGCTTGAAAAGGAACAATAAGGTCATTAGGGTTGTGAATCAATAAGGTTGGGGCACTAATCTTTTGAACAAAGTCGGCTGTATTAAAATCCTTTATAAAATAACCAAAATTATTTTTGAGTAAATCATTCAAGCTCTTGTAGACGGCATCGTTAAAACTTACTAGAGCTTGATAATTTTCCATGATTACTTCAAGTCGATTTGGGCTTCCCAGTAGGATTAATTTTTTTACGAAAGCGTGCGGGCTTTTTGACTCTTGAAAAACAGTAGCCATAGCTCCTACACTATGAGCAATTACTATTTGGGGTTCATATAATTCAATAGTAGTCTTGATGATTTTAGAATACTTGACTGCTGTAAATAAACTTCCGTCAGTAAGTCCATGGGCGGGAGCATCAATACTGATGATGTTATAGTCTAATTTTCGTAAAGGATCCACAAGATATTTCCATCTAAAGCTGTTGGACTCCCAACCGTGATTGAGTAGCACCGTTGGACCAGTTCCCTTCCAGTGGTACAACATAAATAATCCGTCTTCAAAAGCTATTTGCTGAGTTCTTGCCGTGGAAAGAAAGTCTTTTTGGTGTTCTAAGACCTTGCCCTTTCTCGGAGTACTAAAAACCTCAAGAGCAACCGCTGCTGCCTTTTCTTTAGAGAACAGGTGTAACGCATTAAAATAAAAGCCATACAGTTTAGGTATGGCTTTTTGTAGTATTTTTTTCATGAAGAAGTACTTACCATGACACAAACATATATTGGGGAATCGCCTCTGCTGGAATCATTGTTATTTCAATAGAAGCACTAATATCAAATTTCACATCGGCAGGCAAATAATCTTTCGAAATAGAGAAATAGAAATTCTCATCGTTTACCCAAACAACTGCATCATCGATCATGTTGTCCACACTGCTTATTTTGTAGGCAGCACTAATGTCTTTGTAACTGCTGTTTTTAGTGATTCCTTTACTGGTGATAAATCGCTCGTCACGTATAATGATGTTTTCTATCGTTGCGGTACTGTCTAATGCTTCACTTGGTGTGAGCGTTAATAGATGCGCTCCACCTTTTTCATAGACTTCAATAAGGTTGGCACCATTGCTGAACTCATCTCCTTTTAATTGCCTCACGATACTGTCATTGGCATAAATACTGTCCAGTTGATACACTTTCATGCCTTTGGTAAGATGACCTACGCGTTCTTTATTCCATTCAAATGGATCCTGACTTTTAGCGCAACTAGCTAATATGACAACTACTGCTACTAATGCTACTACTTTTTTCATATTGTTGTTTAAGAATGTAAAATTACAATTGCTGTTCCAACTACGCGAGTTTTGGTTTAACTATTTTAATAGGTTCCCAACTATTTTAATTCTCAAATTGTTTTTACCATTCACCAAAATCCTTCATAACTCCTTTTCTAGATGATGTACTGATAAGTTGCTTCACGCTAGGATGCTGACACGGGCTCGCAGGTGAGCGATAAGATTTGCTGATTGTTGCATTTTTACCCGCCGTTTTTTCTTGGTACTTTCTGCATTTTCCTGATCGATTTTTTCTTGTATTTTTTTTAGCATCTTAGTGTTGATTTTCTGATTGTGTTGATCATTAAGTATAGCCTTTACATCAGTGTGGTCCAGTTTTCTATGTGCCAGGTGCCATACGGCCGTAGGAAGAGGGCGTCAAGATAGCTGCTAGTGGATCAAGTTTTCCTATTCGTTGAGAGCAGTAATATGGACCTCCTCTATTTCTAGGGAGATTAAAATTTTGGTAGCATAATCATTATCGGTTTCAGTGTGACTTTATGTTATACCTATTTATTGCTTTCTTGATGTTTTTAGATTTTGTCTTCTCCTTATAACACTAGGTGCTCCAAAAAATTATTATGCACCTTAGTTGTTGCAGTTCAATAAGTTTTCTTAGAATGGCTCCTGTAGAAGAAGTGGAAATACGCCCGTAAGCTGATTGAAACTCATCTTTCCCTGCTCCTGTAGCGTATTGCAATACCTTTTTTAGATCTTCAAGATCCAGTAAAGGCATTTCGTTATCGTCACAATATTTAAACACCACAGAGATAATTCCAGCTTGTGTTTCTGTAACATCGAGAATTCTAGATAGCAATACCGGACCAAACTCGCTCACGGTAGCTCTTATTTTTATTCCATCTTGCTCAGAAATGGTCAAGATTTCCATTGGGGATTTTCGTTTTTTAAAATCTAGTCCTATTTTTTCATGACGCTCATCGATCTTAGCATGCCCTGGACTTGGAGCTGCAATACCAGAAAGGTCCGCTTTTATACCCATTAATAAAGAAGGTACACCATGTTGCGACAGTTGCTCTGCGATAATTTGAAGTGTTTGTAGTTTTTCCAGTTCCAGTAGCTCTGTAACAAGGCGTTGACGATTTATGGTTTTTAAAGGGATCTTGACGTGGGCTTTGGTGAGTGATTCTCCATTGAATTTGGCAGCCCAAAAATGGAGGGAAATACCTTTAGGCGTTGCATACTTTCGAAATCTATTGGAAAAACAATTCTTTTTTTGACATCCGCCAATTTTTTAACACAGTATACCCTACAGAATAGAGCACGTATTTTGAATTAATGACCCTCAACACTAGTTAAAATCGTTTTAAACAGCTTCAAGTTTAATGAAAACAACTGCTAAAACGTATCTTTGCCGCATGCTAGAAAAAACCGTACAGCAACAAGTAGAAAAAGGCACCATGTTGCCATTAATGGAAGAGTTTTACACGATTCAAGGTGAAGGATATCACACGGGTCGTGCAGCTTACTTTATTAGAGTAGGTGGTTGTGATGTAGGCTGTCATTGGTGTGACGTTAAAGAAAGTTGGGCGCCAGAAAAGCACCCGCCTACTGGAGTAGATCACATTGTTGCTAACGCGGCTAAATACAGTAAAACAATTGTAGTGACAGGTGGAGAGCCGCTTACTTGGAACATGGAACCCCTTACTACAGGTTTGAAAAATGCAGGTCTTGATATTCATATTGAAACAAGCGGTGCTTATCCGCTTACAGGTCAGTGGGACTGGATTTGTTTATCTCCTAAGAAAGCAAAAATGCCACTGCAAGAAGTCTATCTAGCAGCGCACGAGCTTAAAGTAATCGTTTTTAATCGTCATGATCTCGCTTTCGCGAAAGCGGAAGCTGAAAAAGTATCTGCTACCTGCAAGCTTTTCTTACAACCAGAGTGGTCAGTGCGCGAAAAGATGATTCCGTTCATTACAGCATTTGTAATGGAAAATCCAGAATGGCAAGTTTCATTACAGACCCATAAATATTTGAATATCCCTTAGGGAGTTACTATTGTAAATGGAATATGCGCTGTGGCATCTTACCATCCAAAAAAAAGTAACCCTCTATTTTGCGGCTCTACAAAACCGATTCAAAAAGATTCTATTTTTTGTAGAGCTGTACGTAGTTCTATAGTTGCAGTTAATAGGTTTTTAGAGGGGGTGTATTATGATTCAGATCGGGTTTTAGCGTTAGTAAAAATACATTTCCATTCCTGCTCGCTAAGAGTGGTATAAAGAGAATAACTTCCTGTTTTTACAGGTTATTGTTGATTTTCACATCTCATAAAAATGTAATTTCTGTCGCTTCATTTGTTCCGGTTGTCCATACCTCGGTAAACGGTACTAGTTCTCCAAAGATTTCTGGATCTTGTTTTGAAGGACGGCTATAAATAACTTGAGCACCATCGGTTCTATTAGCATCTCGATACATCACAACATCCAGTGGGCTTTTATCTTATTTTGACAGTCTTAGGGCACAGTCAATTATTGAGTATAGTAGGAATGCGGAGTATAGAAACAAAAATAATGAAGGTCGCTTTTCACAGGGTAGTGTTGGAGTTGATCCATATTCAAAATAAGTAGTATTTAAGGCGTGCTCTATTAATAATTTGTTAATAACTTAAGGCTGTATTTTTGAGGTAAAGTCCTATAAACATTAGTGGTTTCTTATATTTGTGGCATACCCATATCAGAGTGAAAATCATACATATTTATGAGCGAAGACAATAAGAAAAATTATGGTGCTGACCAAATTCAGGCACTAGAAGGAATGGAGCATGTGCGCATGCGTCCATCGATGTATATCGGAGATGTAGGAATAAGAGGGTTACATCATTTAGTATACGAGGTAGTAGATAACTCAATAGATGAAGCCCTTGCTGGATACTGTGACAATATCACTGTTCAAATCAATGAAAATAATAGCGTTACTGTAACGGATGATGGTCGCGGTATCCCTGTTGACATGCACAAGAAAGAAGGTGTGTCTGCATTGCAAGTTGTAATGACAAAAATCGGCGCCGGAGGGAAGTTTGATAAAGATTCTTATAAAGTTTCTGGTGGACTTCACGGTGTAGGGGTGAGTTGTGTAAATGCCCTTTCTGATCACTTAAAAGCAACTGTTTACCGAGATGGTCAAATCTGGGAACAGGAATACGAGCGTGGTAAAGCCATGTATCCTGTAAGAGCTGCAGGAACCACTGATAAAAGGGGAACGGACATCACTTTTATTCCTGATACTTCCATATTTCAGCAAACTATAGAATTTAATTACGATACATTAGCTAATAGATTGCGCGAGCTCTCTTTCTTAAATAAAGGGATTAAAATCATCTTAACCGACGCTAGGAAACAAGATGAAAATGGAAATAATATTACAGAAGTTTTTCAGTCAGAGGAAGGTCTTAAAGAATTTATACGCTTTTTAGATGATGCCCGCAGCCCTATTATTGAGGATGTGATATCCATGGAAGGTGAAAAAAATGGGATCCCTGTAGAAGTAGCCATGATTTATAATGACAGCTACTCAGAGAATTTACATTCTTATGTGAATAATATCAACACCCACGAAGGGGGTACGCATTTAGCCGGTTTCCGCCGTGGACTTACAGGTACACTAAAGAAGTATGCCGATAGTTCAGGGTTGTTAGATAAATTAAAATTTGATATTTCTGGAGATGACTTCCGTGAAGGTCTTACGGCAATTATTTCTGTAAAAGTACAAGAACCTCAATTTGAAGGACAGACGAAAACTAAATTAGGAAACCGAGAGGTGACTAGCGCAGTTTCTCAAGCAGTTTCTCAAATGTTAGAAGATTACCTAGAAGAGCATCCTAACGATGCTAAGACGATCGTTCAAAAGGTAATTCTTGCGGCCACAGCCCGTCATGCAGCTCGTAAAGCTCGTGAAATGGTGCAACGTAAAACTGTGATGAGTGGTGGTGGATTGCCAGGAAAACTTTCTGATTGTTCTGAAACAGATCCTACACTTTGCGAGGTGTTTCTTGTAGAGGGAGACTCGGCAGGTGGAACAGCTAAGCAAGGTCGGGACCGTGAGTTTCAAGCGATACTTCCGTTGAGAGGTAAGATTCTTAATGTAGAAAAAGCCATGCAACACAAGGTTTTTGAAAATGAAGAGATACGCAATATTTACACGGCTTTAGGAGTAACCATAGGAACCGAAGAAGATTCTAAAGCCCTGAATCTAACGAAGCTACGTTACCATAAAATAGTAATTATGTGTGATGCCGATATTGATGGTTCGCACATTGCCACCTTGATCTTGACGTTCTTTTTCCGTTACATGAAGGAATTGGTAGAGCTAGGTTATATCTATATCGCAACACCGCCTTTATATTTAGTTAAAAAAGGTGCTAAAAAACGTTATGCATGGTCAGATAAAGATCGCGACGAAATAGCAGAAAGTTTTGGTGGTGGAGTAGCTATACAACGTTACAAAGGTCTAGGGGAGATGAATGCAGATCAACTTTGGGATACTACTATGAATCCGGAATTTAGAACCTTACGTCAGATCACTATCGACAGTCCCGCAGAGGCAGATCGCGTATTCTCCATGTTAATGGGTGATGAAGTACCGCCTCGTAGAGAGTTTATTGAAAAGAATGCGATTTACGCAAATATTGATGCATAAA
Organism: Nonlabens sp.; assembly: GCF_018401815.1. Taxonomy (GTDB): domain Bacteria; phylum Bacteroidota; class Bacteroidia; order Flavobacteriales; family Flavobacteriaceae; genus Nonlabens. The sequence goes on along the minus strand of NZ_JAGYKG010000001.1, from coordinate 275,420 downwards.
TACTGCATCAGAGTATTGAGAAAGTCCTTGTTTATCAAGGACTTTTTTATGTGTTAAAATGAAGAGGTAGTTTGTACTACTTATTTTTTATTCTAACTTTAGAAATTCAACTGCTCACATTATACCAAGCTGTAATTAAAACCATACTTATGAAACGATTCGTCTTCTTGACCTTATTGATTTTTGGAAGTTATCCAACTAACGCGCAAAATGGCTTTTCAGATATCCTAGCAGCTGGTTTGGAAGCTGCAGATAAATATGCCAATTCTTATACCGCACCAGCTTCTGAAGCATTTACTTACAACCTAGCTTCTGGATGGTATGAAAGTGGAAAGGTTTTAAAGGCAGGTAAGTTGAAATTGCAAATTAAGGTACAAGGTACCTTTGCTCCAGATGAAAAGAAATCTTTTGTTTTGGACCCATTAGAATACGAGCGTATTATCCAAAGCAGCTATGATAATACAAATAATCCGCCAGCAGCTATATCAGTGACTTTTGGAGATGGAAGTACAACGCCGCGATTAATTGCTACTGCTTTAGGAGAAAACAATCCCGAAGAAAGCTTGATCATAAGAAGTACAGAATCCAACACCAACCTATTGCTGCAAGAAGATATCATTACGCTAGCTCAAGGAATAGGAAGCACGGGACTTGATGTAGTTCCTTCAGCATTTTTTCAAGTTGGCGTAGGTTTAGGAGCTGGACTAGAAGTAAAAGCTAGGTTCATTCCAAAGATAGAAACGGATGAGGTAAAAACAGGTTTGTATGGTGCTGGATTGCAATGGGAGTTTACAAAACTTTTTGATAACGAAGACGGTACGAATAACTTGCCCGTTTCTGTTTCTGTTTTAGGGGCTTTTACCAGACTGGATGCTAGTTATGACTTTGAAGATGGTGCTGTTGTAGAAGGAAAAGATCAATTGATAGAAACGAAGACAACTGCGTTTAATGTAGCTGCAATAGCAAGTACCAATTTTAAAGTGATCAACTTTTATGGAGGTTTCAATTATATAGTAGGAACTACTACAACAGATTTAAAGGGGACTTATACCTTTCAATCTAATACGGTCATATTTCCTACTGCTACAACTGTTAAAGACCCATTGTCGTTACAAACAGATGTAAGTGGTGTGCTGGGAACCATAGGGACAAAATTGACTTTGGGAGCCTTCAACCTCAGTGCTGATTATACCTTTGGGGAATACAATACGGCAAGTGCTTCTCTGTTTTTTAGAATTTAAGGGCCTAAAATATATTTTCTCTTTTTGGAGATTTCAACGTCCATAGTTTTAAGCTTACTTTACCTTAAATTATGGACGTTTTGTTTATTTTTGCTCCAGCCTCTAGGGCTTTAAACCATACTAAAAATAAAATCTTAATAACATGAAAGTTACCGTAGTAGGAGCAGGCGCAGTAGGTGCTAGTTGTGCAGAGTATATTGCAATCAAAAATTTTGCAAGTGAAGTAGTATTAGTTGATATCAAAGAAGGTTTTGCCGAAGGTAAAGCCATGGATTTGATGCAAACCGCATCATTAAATGGCTTTGATACTAAAATTACTGGAGCGACCAATGATTACTCAAAAACTGCTGGTAGCGATATTGCTGTGATCACCTCAGGAATTCCTCGTAAACCAGGGATGACTCGTGAAGAATTGATAGGCATCAATGCAGGTATTGTGAAATCTGTGGCAGCTAGTCTTGTGGAGCATTCTCCAAACCTTATCCTGATTGTGGTTTCTAACCCAATGGATACGATGACGTATCTAGCACATAAAGTAACAGGTCTACCTAAGAACCGTATTATAGGTATGGGTGGGGCCTTAGATAGTGCTCGTTTTAAATACCGTCTTGCCGAAGCTCTTGAGGCTCCTATTTCTGATGTAGATGGAATGGTTATAGGTGGTCACTCTGATAACGGAATGGTTCCTTTAACTAGACTTGCGACTCGTAACTCAGTTCCAGCAAGTGAATTTTTATCTGAGGAACGATTGGAGCAAGTACTTCAAGATACTAAAGTAGGTGGAGCCACACTTACAGGATTGTTAGGTACTAGTGCTTGGTATGCTCCTGGAGCTGCTGTATCTGGAATCGTACAAGCGATTGCTTGTGACCAGAAAAAGATTTTCCCATGTAGTACCTTGCTAGATGGGGAGTATGGACTTTCAGACCTTTGTATAGGGGTACCTGTAGTTTTAGGAAGAAACGGTATTGAAAAAATCGTTGAAATCAAATTAACAGATACAGAAAAAGCTGCTATGCAAGACAGTGCTGAAGGGGTAAAAGCAACTAATGCGTTGATCTAGAGATCGCTTCATAAAAACCAAGAACCGTCGCGACTTCGTCCTGACGGTTTTTTGATGTCCTTTTTTTTGTTTAGGTATTGAGCTGTGTTTCGGTATTGTTGTTGTTCCGCTTTCGCGAAAGCGGAACACCTATTAACACATCCCATTATTACAGATTCCTATAAAGTGTCATATAGCTTTAAAAACTTCTTTCTTTTTAATTAAAAGCTCGGAAGGATATACTGCGTTTATTCTTTATATTTGGCAGGTGAAATTTAAATGGTACATAGGCGCTTTAATCGCTATAGCTTCTTATTTTGTTGTAGTACAACAACGTAATGACCTGCCTAATCAAGAAATTGTAGTTACTTTTTCACATACCAATAGCGATGTACAATTAGAGAAAGCAGTAGCGTTCATTAGAACGCAGTTGTTAGGTATAGGTGCAGAAAATGTAACTGTTGCAGAAGTGGTGCCTGGCTCCTTAAAAGTAACCTATTACAGTGATCTTGAGTTACAAAGCGTTACCGATCATTTGTTTATAGCAAGCCATATTAATGATGTTACTACCTCCTTACGACTTAAAGAGAATAGTAGCGATGCTCCTCTAGACAGCAGCCTATTAGAGTATCAAATTGATATTTATGAAATTAGTGATGATCTGGTTTCTGGAATGCATCCTGATGGAAAATCTTACTTGGAACTCAAGCAAGATTACCATCGAGGTTCACAAGTACATTTTTATACCCTACAAACGCTCCCTACTCACCATGATAACCACATGGTCACTGTGGCACAAAAAGTAAGTGATCAAGTGTTGCTTACTTTTAATACCTCTTCTTTTAATATCCCTGAAGTCCGCGCTGGACCACTTTCTTAACTCTTGTAGGAACCGAATTCTTATCAAGAGAGAGGTATACGTTTCCACTAAAAGGGTGGTTTAACGTGATGACCTTATAAGAATGAATTTATTTTAATTATTTATGGACAAATGCATTGTCCATATAAAAGGTAAATCTCATATTTGCCGACTTTTAATTTTAACTTAAAAACAACAAAATCATGCAAAATAAAGGACTGATCCGTTTTTTCGCGATCATTTTTGCAATCGCTAGTATATACCAGCTTACCTATACTTTTATCACTAATAAAGTAGAAAGTGATGCAGACACTTATGCCAATTCGATAGTAAGTGAAGATGCAGAAAATGCAGCTTCATTAAGGAGCGCTGCTCAAAAACAATATTTAGATTCTGTAGCCTCTAAAGAAGTTTGGGGAGGTTTCACCAATTATTCTGATGCTAAAGGTCAGGAACTTAAAAAGGGTCTTGACCTTAAAGGGGGTATCAATGTTATTCTTCAAGTTTCGGTGCGTGATCTATTAGTGGGAATGGCAGATAACTCCACAGATCCAGCTTTTAACAAAGCTTTAGATGAAGCTGACGAAAGAACGAAAAATGGTCAGGATGACTATTTCAATTATTTCATTGAAGAATTTAACAGCATTGAAGGAGCTCAGCTTGCTTCTCCAGATATTTTTGCCAATCAAGAAATGCAAACTCGTGGCATTGAGTTTGACATGGCAAATGATCAAGTGGAGCCTATTCTAAGAGAAGAGCTTAAAGATTATATGACCAGTGCTTTTGATGTATTGAGAAAACGTATTGATAAATTTGGTACGACACAACCAAACCTACAACAACTAGGTCAGTCGGGTCGTATACTTATTGAATTGCCAGGAGAAACAGATGTAAAGCGTATTAAGGATATCCTTACTAAAGCGGCACAGTTAGAATTTTGGCATGTGTTCAAGTCTCAAGACATCGCTTCTTATTTGACAGCTGCCAATACGTATTGGGCAACAAAATTAGTTGCTGAGAATGAAGCTGCTACTGAAGAAGCAGTATCAGATGATATTGCTGCACAAACTGAAGTGTCAAAGGATTCCACAGAAGCTGGTCTTGGAGATTTATTAAACCAAGAGGATGCTACTGATGCTTCTGGAGATCTCATGGAAACGGCAAACTTTGATAGCAATCCTATTTTTGGAAGAATTCAGCCGGTTCAAGGTTCAGGTGGATTGATGTCTTTTAAAGAAAGTGATAAAGACTTGATCGACTCTTATTTAAACGATCCTCAAGCAAGAGGTCAATTGAGTGCTGAGCAACGTAATGTAAAGTTTGCATGGAGCTTACCAACTCTTGATCAAACATTAGGATATAGCGTTGTAGAGCTATATGCGCTAAAAGGAAATGCGCAGAACGACGCGCCTCTTTCAGGAGGGGTGATCACCGATGCAAGTCAGCAATATGGAAATTCTGGACTGCCTGTAGTGAGCATGTCCATGAATGGTGAAGGTGCCAAAATTTGGGAGGATATGACCACGGAAGCATATCAGAATCAATCTCAGGTATCTGTAGTTCTTGACAACACTGTTTACAGTGCGCCTTCGGTTACTAATGGTCCAATCTCAGGAGGGCAAACACAAATTTCTGGAAACTTCTCTATTGATGAAGCAAAAGATCTTGCTACCGTTCTTAGAGCTGGTAAATTACCTGCAAAGGCAGAGATTATTCAAAGTGACGTGATCGGACCATCATTAGGTCAAGAGGCAATTGACAGTGGACTCTGGTCTTTTGGTATCGCGCTTCTTTTAGTGTTGGTATGGATGGTGTTCTATTATGGTCGAGCTGGAGTTTATGCAGATATTGCGCTTCTAGTAAATATTTTATTCATATTTGGTGCGCTGGCCTCTTTAAAAGCAGTGCTTACTTTACCTGGTATTGCAGGTATTGTATTAACCATAGGTATATCGGTAGATGCTAACGTTCTTATTTTTGAAAGGATACGTGAAGAGCTAGCAAAAGGGAAATCACAAGCAGACAGCATTAGGGATGGTTTTAATAATGCACTGAGCTCTATTCTTGATGCAAACGTGACTACTTTTTTAACAGCCGTTATTCTCTACATTTTTGGAACAGGACCTATTCAAGGTTTTGCTACTACTTTAATGATAGGTATTCTTACTTCCTTATTTACAGCTATTTTTATTACTAGATTGTTTGTAGATGGTTATGTGAGCAATGGTAAAACGATAGGTTTTGCAACTGTGATAACCAAAAACTGGTTTAGGAATGTCAATATTGATTTCTTGAAGAAGAGAAAAGTGGCCTATATTATATCTGCTATTTTAATTTCAGGAAGTTTAACTTCTCTTGCCATTAACAAGCTCAATCTAGGTATTGACTTTACGGGTGGCCGCACAGCTATTGTAAGCTTTTCCCGAGATGTGAGTGCTACAGAGATCACCAAGCAATTAAGTGCGGACGATATTTTCGGTAGTGCAGAAGCAAAAACGTATGGATCTGATTCTCAATTGAAAATCAGTACTAAATATGGTATTGAGAGAGATGATAGTGAAGTAAGCCAGGAAATTGAAGATAAATTATATCAAGTTTTGAAGCCTTATTTGCCAGCAGACATGACGCAAGAACAGTTTGCTGATGTAAGTGATGAAAACAAACAATACGGATTAAGATCTTCGTTTCAGGTAGGAGCTACGATTGCAGATGATATTCTTACAGGATCACTTTATGCGATTTTAGGATCACTCATAGTGGTATTCCTTTATATTTTAATTCGTTTCCGCAAGTGGCAATTCTCTTTAGGAGCGGTAGCTGCAGTTTTCCATGACGTGATCATCGTGTTAGGAGCTTTTTCTTTATTGTATAAGTTCTTACCGTTTAACATGGAGATCGATCAAGCATTTATTGCCGCTATCCTAACAGTTATTGGGTATTCATTAAACGATACCGTAGTGGTGTTTGATAGAATTCGCGAATTTATTAACGAGCGTACCAATTGGGACTTTCCAAGAACAGTTAATGCAGCTATAAGCAGTACGATTTCTCGTACCTTAAACACCTCTTTGACCACTTTGATCGTACTTCTTGCTATCTTCCTGTTCGGGGGAGAGTCCATTAAAGGATTTATGCTGGCATTGATCATAGGTGTTGTTGTAGGTACATATTCCTCTGTGTTTATTGCTACTCCTGTTATGTTTGACACGATGAATAAATCAAAAGGGAAATTAACCCCTAAAGAGCTTAAAGAAGAAAAAGAAGATTAAGCATTTAATTTTCATGTTAATTATTACAACCGCTTACTTGCTAAGCGGTTTTTTTATGTCGTAAAACGATTAAATCAAACAGTTCAACTAAAAAAGCGTATTTACGCAACAATAGGTTCATAGAAAGTATAAAAACTTAATAAGGTGTTAATGAATTTGATTATTTTGCAAGTAGTTCAAATTAGATCCAAAAAAAGCAAACAATTTTCTTATGAAAAACTTTATCCTTAGCTGTATAAGTATACTTTTCTTTACAGTAGTAGTTACGGCCCAAGAATTTGCCATGACAGATGGTAATTTTACCACTTGTAGTGGTAGTTTTACCGATTCTGGGGGGCTTACAGGCGATTATACAAATAGTGAAGATGCAATCATCACTTTTTGTTCACCTTTTGTAACAGATGACATGCAGGTGACATTTAATTCTTTTGCTTTAGCTTCAGGAGATATATTATTTGTTTATGATGGGGATGATACTTCCGCACCATTAATTGGAGTTTATTTAGGAGCTAATTCGCCTGGAATCGTTTTAGCAAGTGCTGGGAATACTTCTGGTTGTATCACTTTTAGATTTAGATCAGATTCTTCTAATGTAGGTGCTGGTTGGGAAGCAACGGTAGCCTGTATCGATAACTGTCAGACCATTACTTCTTCTGTAGTTGCTGTGCCTGCTCCAGATGTAGATAATATAATAAGAATATGTCAAGGAGAAACAGTCAACTTTACTGGTAGCGCAAACTTTAGTGTTGACAGTAGTGGTGCTACTTATGAATTTGTTCTCTCGGACGGAACAAGAGTAAATGGACTTACTGCTTCAGAAACTTATCCAGGTCCTGGGATTTATCGAGTAGACTTTGTTGCTACAGATCCTACGGGATGTAGAGATAGATCCATTGGTGAGTCTAGCGACGTGCTTATTCAAGTCTCAACAACTCCAGACTTTACAGGAACACAAGCGGCTGATACTTCTATTTGTTTTGGAGAGTCTACAGATATCACAGGAATGGTTGAAACCACAGAGTTCTTCGCCGATGTTGCTCCACCTATCACTGGACAAACGTTTCTTCCTGATGGAAGCGGTGTGGCTTATCAAACTTGTATTGATGTATCTGGATTTAATGTAGGTACTACTTTTCAAAGTGCTTCTGATTTAGTTAGTGTGTTTATTAACATGGAACATTCCTATATGGGTGACCTTGATATCACCCTAACGGCTCCTGATGGGACACAAGTTAATTTCTTAAATTACCCTAACTCAGGCGGTGGGCGGTTTTTAGGTCAAGCTCTTGATGATGGTTCAAATATTCCAGGTGTTGGATTTTTATATAATTTTACAGAAGCAGGTACTGCTACAGCAACTCTAGACGGGAGTACTGGAGCTGTTGCATTTGGAACACCTATGCCTGCTGGAGATTACCTGCCAGAAGATCCTTTTGCTAATTTTATAGGAACTCCATTAAATGGTCTATGGTGCCTAGACATTATTGATAATCTTGCTATTGATAACGGTTATATTTTTGAATGGGGAATTAACTTTAACCCTGCAATAATACCTACAGCAGGAAGTTACGAGCCGGGGGAAGTAACAGAAGAATGGGAAGCCAATCCAGCTATTACAGCAACCAATGGAAACGTAATCACAGTTACCCCTACCACTGCAGGTCAAAACTGTTATAACTTTAGTTTTACTGATAACTTCGGTTGTACTTATGTAGAAACTGTATGTATAGATGTCGCTGCTGAAATTACAGCTGCATCGCCTAATGATATTATTGTTTGTCAATCCTCTGGTGCAGCTACTGTGGATTTAACCCTAAGAGACTTACAAATTCTCAACGGTTTAGACCCTACATTATATACGCTTTCTGTTTATAATTCTTTGCAAAACGCGAGTGATGCGATAAATGCAATAGCTGCACCTACTACTTATAGTGTTGGAGCAGATGAAACAGTATTTGTAAGAGTAGAAGAAGCCGCTACAGGTTGTTTTGAAGTTGTAGAATTAGATGTTCTTTATTCTACTACAGCGTATAATGCAGCTCCTAATTTACAGGCATGTGATGACCCAACTAATCTGGATGGAATGGAATTCTTTGATTTAACATCTCAAGAGGCAATTATTTTAGGTTCTCAGTCTGCTACAGCATATACGGTTGAGTATTTCCTTACCCAAGGAGATGCAGCCGCTAATACCAACGAAATCACAACTCCAGAGGCTTTTGAATCTATGGGAGAAACCATTTATGTAAGAGTTTCAAATAGTCAAGATGCTGACTGTTTTGCGACAGGTACATTTGACGTTATAGTAAACGATCCTCCATCTATAGGCACTGCTCCTGATGTTACAGCATGTGATCAATCACCTATTGATGGGGCAACCTCATTTGATTTTACTGCTAATGATGCTGCTATTTTAAATGGTCAGTCTGCTGCCGCATATGCTGTTTCTTATCATACCAATCAATCTGATGCAGCTTCTGGTTCTAACCCAATTTCTGCCTCTACAGCAGTTTCTGGGGGTGCGATTTATGCTAGAATAGTTGATAACGCAAACGGGTGTTATAACACCTCTACTTTTAACTTTATTGTTGAAACTTGTGAAGTAGTAGTGCCAGAAGGATTCTCCCCTAATAATGACGGTATCAACGATACCTTCTCTATTCCTGGAATTGATCAATTTGCAAACTTTGAATTGAAGATTTTCAATAGGTTAGGTGCTGTAGTTTATGAAACAAGGGCAAGCAACTATGTAGAGTTTGCTGGTATTCCTAATTCAGGTCTTAATTCTGGAGATGGCTTATTACCTACAGGGACCTACTTTTATGTAATTAAATTCAATGATCCAGACACAGCAGATGTCGCTAGCTGGGTGTATATCAATTATTAAGTAGTTGTAGCGCTTTCGCAAAAGCGGAATCCCAAATACTATCTTTTCATAAAAAATGCCTTTCGTATAGAGAGGCATTTTTTTTATAGGATCAGATATTTAAAATTTGATAATCAACTGTTTACTTACAATAAAGTGATGGAGCTTCCTGATCTTCACATTTCTTGACCATTCTAGCTCGTAACTCCAGCACCTTACTACTCCATACTTGTTGTTACGTAAAGGTTGATCTTTAGATTGTGGATTTAATGAGATGCTGTTCCTCCATTTAGTTGCAGTAATATAGGTACTGTCTAGAGGTCGCTCTGTATGCTTCATGTAAAAAAAACTTAAGGTTGTCTTCTTTACATACAAATCGCATTCCCGGATCTTCTGTAAGTGCTTATCGATACATCATTTCTGATTGTAAGGAATAATCTGTATTGACAAGCTCTACTTGTAATTATTTTAAGGTGTCCATAGTTGTAGCATCGCTTTTGGTTTAAAAGACCCATGACGAGGCCGCGTTTCTTCTTCTTGATTGGGTTTACAACCAGTGAACAAGGAAGCTAAAGCCAGCCGGCTAAAAAAAATTACGCACGGGTTCTCTTTTTAAACATTCCGTCGTGACGAAACATGAAGAACAGTCCTAATAAAATAAAGGGTACACTTAACAATTGTCCGGTATTAAAGTGAATCCCTATAAATTCAAAACCATCAGTTGCTGTTTGTGGTTCTTTAATGTTTTCTATGAGTAATCTGACCATAAAAAGGAGTACAAAAAATAATCCTAACAAGTAACCTGGTTGATGACGCTTTTCGGTTTTCCAATACACCAAGTATAGAATAATAAAAACACCTATATAACAAATGGCTTCATACAATTGCGCAGGATGTTTATAGGGTATACTCGCAAGCAATTCTGCATATTGAGGATCGTTCACTAGGGCCTCAATAGCTTTGTCTGGGTCTGTGATACCTGTTTGTTGCAATGCCCCTCGAACACTGTCATCGCTTAGGTCTCGTACAAATTTAAAACCGGCAAAAAAGTCGCCGCTGGGTTTACCATTGATTTCACTATTCATTAAATTCCCCAGTCGCACAAAAGTCCCACCTATCGCGCTAGGTATCACTATACGGTCAAGCATCCATAGAAATCTTCCTTCCAGGTGTTTGCGGCTGTAAAAAAACATAGCGATGATCACTCCTATGGCAGCACCATGGCTGGCCATACCAGCAAAACCAGTCCATTCAAATGGATCTGTTCTAAAAGGAAGAAAAACTCGTAAGGGATTGGAAAAAAAGGTAGCAGGTTCATAAAATAAGTAATGACCCAATCTAGCGCCCAAGAGCATACCAATTACCGTATACATGAATAATGGATCCAGTTTTTCCAGACTGACCCCATCTCTTTTAAAGATAGGTTTTATAAGGTACCACCCTAAGACAAAAGCAATAACGTAAGAAAGGCTGTAAAAATGCAAGGTGAAAGAGCCAATATCAAGGCCTTCTAATGGATTCCAAATCACTTTAAGTGAAAACATATATGCTAATTTTGATAAGCTGCTAAATTACTGCTTATCGTTTAAATTATACAGAAGATACGGGTTCAATTACTTCCACTTGATATTACAACCCAGACTTGGTTTTTGTGGTTGGGGCACTTGTTTATTTCCTAGTACTGCATCCATAGCTTCTCTTAAGGATCTTCCCGTAAGCGGTATGCCGTTACCTGGTCTTGAATCATCCAACTGTCCGCGGTAAACCAATTGTAACCTAGCGTCAAATAAATACAAATCTGGCGTGCAGGCCGCGTCATAAGCTTTAGCTACTTCTTGAGTGGCGTCGTATAGATAAGGAAAAGGATAGTCGTGATCATCGGCATGTTGACTCATGAACTCAGGTCCATCTTGTGGATATTTCACGGCATCATTACTAGAAATAGCAATAAAATGGAATCCAGTCACACGGTAATCATTTGCTACGCGCACCAACTCTTCGTTTACATGAAGTACAAAAGGGCAATGATTGCATATAAACATCACCACAGTTCCCTTAGTGCCTTTGAGTTTGTCGAGACTCAGCATTTGGTTACTCACAGTATCTAATAAAGTGAAATCAGGAGCTTTGGTTCCTAGCGGCAACATGGTAGAAGGAGTTAAGGACATCATATTTTTTTATAAGTAGTAAAGATATGTGATTTGTTTCGCTTTCGCGAAAGCGAGAGTCATATCCCTCTATATTTTAAATAAGAAAACCAATTTTAAAAGGCACTAAACTTCCTAATGTTTTTTTAAAGCTTATAAGAATTAGCAATAGTTTCTTAACTTTAAAATAAAACATTATGAAAGAAGGATACGATACCCTTTCAACAGCAATAGCAGATTTACAAAAAGAGGGCTACAACATTAATTTTGATTTAGTAGAAAATGGAGTGCACTCTAAAGATTTAAAGAAGCAATGGAAAGCTGGAGAAATTAAAGTAGTAAAGTTTTACCGATTTGAGGGTATGAGCAGCACGGGAGACAACTCTATTCTTTATGTTTTAGAATGCAAAACAGGAGAAAAAGGATTATTAGTAAACGCTTATGGAGCAGATCAGTATATCTCTACGGTGATGATCCAAAAACTCCAGATGAAATAAATGCATATCTCTTGGAACGATTTTGAGAACGTAGATATGCGCGTAGGCACGGTTTTAATGGTGAGTGAATTTCCTGAAGCCAGAAATCCAGCTTATCAGCTCCAAATAGATTTTGGTCCTTTAGGGATTAAAAGAACCAGCGCCCAAATCACCAAACGTTACCATAAAGAAGAACTTGTAGGCAAACAAGTTATAGCTGTAGTCAACTTTCCTAAAAAGCAAATCGCCAACTTTATCAGCGAATGCTTGGTATTAGGAATAGTAGGCGAGGACAAAGATGTCATTCTTTTACAGCCCGAGGCAAATGCAAAAAATGGAGATCGAGTAGGATAGTCTTTGAACTTGAACTTGAACTCGAACTTGAATTTGAAAAACTCCTATTGTTTCCGTACCCTTTAGGGTTAGGGAACGGAAACCAAGAAGAAGCTCGAACTCGAACTTGAATTTGAATTTGAAAAACTCCTGCTGTTTCCGTACCCTTTAGGGTTAGGGAATGGAAACCAAGAAGAAGCTCGAACTCGAACTTGAACTCGAACTCGAACTTGAATTTGAAAAACTCCTATTGTTTCCGTACCCTTTAGGGTTAGGGAACGGAAACCAAGAAGAAGCTCGAACTCGAACTCGAACTCGAACATCAATAACCAATTACTTCACAATGCTATGTCGAGCACTGAACAAATTTCAGCGCAGGCAGCGTAGAGGGCGATTATTTATCAAAGAAGATAGAACTCTTTGGTGTGTTTTCGGTCACTTTTTTTAATTTTCACCTAATCACCTAATCACCTAATCACCTAATCACCTAATCACCTAATCACCTAATCACCTAATCACCTAATCACCTAATCACCTAATCACCTAATCTTACATCTCCTTAGCAAAGAAAATTGCATTCATCAACAACTTGTTAGTTCCATACCAAAAAGCTCTAAACTGCGTGTTGTCAGTAAAACCGATTACCTCTCCACGGCCATAGTTATTATGTTGAAATGGCACTGTGCTTTTTAAAGCTTCTAAATTAATATCAGAGATATAACCACTCATTAAAGGATCGCTTGTGTAGGTGATAGGGTTGCGGTAACTGTCTTTGTGAGGAGCAACAAATAAGGTGGTGTTTCTAAACATAGGCAACTGATCGTCTTTAAATCCAAAAGCGATTGGATGGGAGCGGTCTAGCTTTGTTTCAAAGATAGCTCCGCCTATACGTTGTGCACCACTGTGGTCTTGACGCTGTTCAAAAGTGATGTTTTCTGCTGGGTTTTCTGTTTTTTTGAAGGTGAGTGGTAATAATTTAGAACTACTCATCCAGCTTAATGCGCTGCGATACCCTATTAAAGTACCACCAGCACGCGTCCATTCTTTCAGTTGATCGATTACTTCATTTTCAGGGCTACCGTAAGTAGCAGGAACGATAATCGTATTGTAGCGGCTCAAATCCTTGCGATTAATGTCTTGAAGATCAATTTTAGTTATAGGTATGTCGTATTGCTGATCCATCAAATGCCAGATTTCACCGGCATCAGAAGGGTTGATTCCCTCTCCTACTAACAAGGCGATTTTAGGTTGGGTGAGGGCTCTAAATTGACGTGATCCTAAATCAATCCCCTCTGTAAGCCCGGTTGGCACTCCGTAAAATTCAACTTGAGCATCAGTGGAAATATTCTCGAGAACATCACGCAATTCTGAGGTGTTCCTGTTTTGATTCTGAACAGGGATAAGTATGGTGCCGTAATCGTATAGTTGACCGTTTAGGGAAAAAGGCTTCATAGCTACTTGAGCTCTGATGTCTTTTGATAAGATTGCATTCAAAGCTTTAGGCGTGTAGTATTCATTCCAGGGCATTAAATATGCATAGTTAGAAGGTTCCATTTGGGGCATACCAGTAGTGAACTTCCTTGTAATGGCATTATTTAAGTCAGCATTTTCATCATAATCCATATCAAAAGCCAGCGGGAAGGTCCACGCACTGATATCATAAAACAAACTGTCCTGAAACGAGGTGCGTTTTTCAAACATCGCATGGATCAATCGAGAGTTTTTTTGGTTTTTAGGAATCAAATAGGCATGTCCTTTTTTATAGGTCTTTCCGTTTTTAGAAACATCATTTTTTAGAGAGTGCACTTCTATTTGATGTCTTGATAATATGTCGGCAAGGGCATCGGTGCGGCCAGCGTCTGTAGGGTCACCAAACATGATGGCGTCTTTGGAAGCTTCCTTTCTAGCGTCTTTGTAAAATTGAGCTTGATAATCAAGTAGTTCTTTACGCATGCTGGTTGCCGCCTTTAGAGTACTTAGAGCTGCCGTAAATTGGTTTTTAATCGTAAACGGAAAAGTAAGAACACCATTGTCAGAATTTTGAGCGTGACCACGAGAACTGGCCTGCTCAAAAAGAATTCCTATAGAACCATTGATGTCTGGAAACGTAGATCCTTTACCGTAATAGAAGTCGTCGTAATCTTCTTCTGTGTAATACAGTGAGCCTATATCGTCAAAACCATCAGCGAGGTAATTCCCTATTTGACGGGTGAGTTTCTGATTCATCGCAGGAGTCAGTGGGTGTGTTCTTGACGGGATACCGGGTTGAAAAAAGAAGGAGGAATTGGTTCCCATTTCATGATGATCAGTTAGAATATTAGGCAACCATTTATGAAAAGTTTCTATGCGCGCTTGAGATTCTGGTAATTGCACAGGCAACCAGTCGCGATTCATATCAAACCAGTAATGATTGGTGCGCCCACCAGGCCATACTTCATTATATTCTCTATCGTAAGTGTCTGGGTTGACATTCTCATTTTTATGTTGATTGACCCAACTGGCAAAACGTTGCAATCCATCAGGGTTTAAACTAGGATCCAGAAGAATCACAGTATTTTTTAACAAGGCCTGGATTTCTGGACCTTGTGCAGCGGCTAGATGATAGGCGAGAAGCAGCGATGCGTTAGCGCCGCTTGGTTCATTACCATGAATAGAAAACCCTTGGTACACGACTATAGGAGCTTGGGTGTTATCTGCATTTTCTTTATTGGTCGCAGCAATATGATCAATTCTTATTTGATCGATATGTTTATGATTTTCAGGACTAGTCACCGTAAGCAAGTAAAGTGGTCTGCCCTCGTAAGTTGTCCCACGATTTTCAATCGTAAAACGGTCAGATTTTTCGGCAATAAGCTGCATGTATTGTATGAGTTTGTCATGGCTTACGTGCCATTTTCCTGGAATGAAACCTATGATTTCTTGTGGTGTTGGAACCTCGGGATTATAGGAAACACCTTCTGGCAAGTAATAATGAAGAGTAGGGTCTATTAAGGATTGTACTGGAAGCTCTTTTTGCTGTTGGGCTTTCGCGAAAGCGGAACAGCAAAAAGTGATCCCCAACAAAAGTAACATCACTTTTTTCATAATGTGGTTTTAGTGGTAAAATTATAAAAAAAGCCCTTCGTTTAGAAAGGCTTTAGGTGGATAACAGTTGATTATTAGATGTCCTCAAAATTGACATTGGTAAAACTTGACGTGTGGTCAGGATCTGTAGGTTCCTCTTGTGCCGCTATAGCTTCTTCTTTTTTAAAGTCTGCCTGATGGCGGTCAGATATCACCTCATCACCTTTTTTATCTATAATAAAGTCTGTGATTTCCTTTAAGGTGTCACCGAATTCTTGAAAATCTTCTTTATACAGGTAAATTTTATGTTTCTTGAAATAGAAACTACCATCCTCATTAGTGAATTTTTTGCTCTCTGTAATGGTGAGGTAATAATCTTCTGCTTTGGTCGCTCGTACATCAAAAAAATAAGTACGCCTTCCAGCTCGCACCACTTTTGAAAAAATCTCTTCTTGTTCTTGGAAATCTCTGTCGCTCATAATTCTTTTTAAGGTGGTATTAGATATGTTCAAAAATAGAAAAAAAAGACAAAAAGAAAAGTTTATAAAGCTTTAATATAGTAAGATGCTGTTATATAAGGAGTTAATCGAGCATGGGTAAGGCTTATTTACGTCTAATCTTCTTGAAGCTCATAGTGCCCTGTTTAAAAAAATCTTTTACAACAGAATTATGCGCTGAGAACTATGGGAAGCAAAGCGATTTTAGGTTAGTAGTAATCGGTAAAAAGTTAAATACGCTTTGTATAGAGAACTCAATTCCAAATAATAGCTGTGATAGTTTGAGCTCTTATTCATGTAGAAATAATTGGCTACATATCCTTGTAGCTTGCTGAAGAATTGAGAAAGAATCTTCTGAAGGAACTATAACTTCGACACCGATATTTCTTAGGAGCCACATAAAAAATCAATTATTAATACCTAACCATCACAAGAAAATAAGTTCTAAGGTAGTTCAAATACATACTTTTTGAAATGTATGTGAGGGGTTTTGTTTAAAAGGAATTATGAAGATCAAGAGCTATAACAATACACCATTCATTATTGTTGATCACCACCTAAAGGAATATCCAACTGCAGTTCAATTGGTCGTTTATTGGATGGGGATTCTATAAAATTTTTAGGTGATGACCCTGTATATTTTTTAAAAGATACAAAAAATGTATTGTAGGAGTTAAAACCAGCGGAGGTGGCAAGGGACTCCATGGTTTGGCTTTCTAAAAAATTGGATTCTATAAAATGTATAGCATCCGTTATTCTATGGTGATTTCTATACTCCGAAAACGACATGTTACAGTGATATTTAAAAACATATGCTAAATGACTCAAAGGAATATTTAAACCAGCAGCCAAATCTTTAATCGAATACTCATAGTTCCTAAAAGGATGATGGGATATGACATAACCTTCAATTTGAGTTATGTAGGCTACTATTTTTACATTTATAGATTCATTTAACTTCACATCTTTTACATTAGTGATGTCAACATTACCTGTGCTCCACAAAGAGGCTATTTCGATTGGTTTTTTATCTGTGCTAGGGGTGATGTTTTTTAGTTTGGGGTAGCCATAGAGCAACTCTGGACTCCTTAAAATCTTAACAAAAACAAACAACCATACGCCACTTAATACCAATGATCCTTTATAACCCAGTATTCTTGTTCCCTCATGAATTTCAGAAAAAATAGAATAAACCAACCTAAAAGAGAGTACAGACATTATCGTTAAGAGAAAAATACTCCAATTTCTCATTTTTTCTTCGTGCACACTTGATAATTGGTTCCATTTGGATTTTTTTTTCCACAACTTTTTGTACCCTAAGTACAGAGACATAGAAGTATAGCTCACAATAAAACATAAAATACTAAAAACTTGTAGATATTCTATAAAATCTGTGTTGAGTGCTGAAAAACTATTTAGAAAACTATTTAGAAAACTATTTAGAAAACTATTTAGAAAAAGATTAACCAATGGAAAAATTAAATGCAACAAGTGTCTTGGATTAAAAAATATGCTATCTGAGTAAAGTGTCTCAAAGTACAAATACAAACAGGGTATGGCAATTAAGTAAAAAGGTCCTAAATACACGTTATACTCCAAAATAATTGCTGTGTCATAGAAGCCTAATAGACCATTTTGAATAAGCCTTATAGCAATAATAAAAAAGAATGCAAGAAGATAGGTATTGAATATAGCACTCTTTTTGAAGGACGTAATAATAAAAATAATTACCAGAAATCCTAAAAATCCGACAAAAATAGATAGGAAACTAATAAATGAGTCCAGCATGGGGATGGTCTGTTTTATTTCAGATTATTGTTGATATCTACTAACAACAATCAAATATAAGCAATTCTTTTTTATGGGTTATTCTTACTAATATGATGGAAAGCTTACTGTTTTTTTAGAATATGCTCATCGTGCCGTGTAAGGGGTTCCTGTTTTGAAATTTCTTATCTAGTTTTGGTTTTTTATAACCCCACGCATGAAATCCACCCCTTTTTTAACACTCATTCTATTTTCTATTTTCTTTGACCTCTCTGCTCAAGATTTGAAGCGCCAAATGATTAGCTCTCAAGGGGCTTCTGTTGTAACAACCTCTGGAATAAGAGTGATGCAAACCATTGGACAGCAATCCACAACTGGAAGTTCTTCGGGAGACTTAATTGTCCAACAAGGCTATCAACAAAGTTTTTGGAAAATTCTCTTATCACAAAATGAGATCAACACTAATGCGATCAAACTTTATCCTAATCCAGCTAGTGAATATTTATATGTTCATTTTGGGGAGCTAACTCAACTTCCGCTTCAACTCACTCTTTTTGATCTAAATGGACGTTTGGTTTATAGTGAAAGTCTTCAAATTGAAAATTTTCAAATTAGCATAGATGTGTCTGATTTAGATACAGGGATGTATTTGGTTCAACTTAAAGGATCGAAATTAAATTATTATTCTAAAATATTAGTCAACTAAAACAACAACCAAGATGATTAAAAAAGCACTCCTAACTCTTGTTTTATTAGGGTTTTCTAACCTTCATTCTCAAGAGGTTTTTATAAAGACGGGTAAAAACAGCACCGAATTTAACTTTTCAAGCCCCAATAATAATCCTGAAATATCTTATCGAACTGGATCTGGTGGATTTTATGAAATTGGCTACCTCTTTAATTTTGAAAATGAAAAATTAACTTATTCTGTTGGTTTGACCTATAATGAATGGAACGCTTCTGCTTCCTACCTAGATAATAGTTACACTTGGGAAACAAATTACCTTGGAATACAACATATAGGGTCTTATCAACTATATGCATCCACTGATTTGGAAGTGGAAGTCGTAGCCGGTGTCAATACCGCTACTATTATTAGAGGAGATCAGTTTATTAACACCTCATATTTCGATATTAAAAATAGCGAAGAATTTTCTGGAATAGTAGTACAGCCTCTATTAGGAGCTAGTTTAAAGTATTTTGTTTTTGAAGAAATAAGTTTGAGTTTAGGGTATAATTTTTCTAAGGTCTACAACTTATCAAACAGCACCGATGAAAAATTAATAATTAACAATAGTCAATTTCAATTTGGACTCCACATACCTATATAAATACTCAACCTAAATCTCACATTAGCAAACGGATTAGATAAATTAAAAAATTATGAAAAGAATATTAGCTACCTTAATATTTGTTGCCTCGTTAACTGGTATTTCTCAAACAAATGGAATCACATATCAAGCAGTCATTATAAACCCGGCAGAACAAGAATTGCCTGGCACAAATGAGTTTAATTCACCTTTATCCAATCAAAACATATGCTTACAGTTTTCTATTTTGGATGAAGATTTAGTAATTGAATATCAAGAAACTATTAGTACTAGCACGGACGCTTTTGGTATGGTTAATTTAATTATTGGTTCTGGAAATCAAATTGCTGGCTATGCCAGCACTTTTCAAGGTATTCTTTGGAGTGCTAATGCAAAAAGCCTTAAAGTAGATTTAAATGTCAATGGCACGTGTTCCAATTATACTGAAATAAGTAATCAGCCATTTACCTTCGTTCCTTTTGCCTTGTATGCTTTAAATTCTGAAAATACCGCTTTAATTGAAGGTAATTTAATGGCAATTTTAGATCTACAAGAAGAATTGGATGCGACTCAAACCGGAGCGGGCCTAAATGCCGATGGTACCTATACCGCCAATACTGCTGCGACTTACATCGCCGGAGCTACTTCAGTGGTAAATGCTACGGAAAATTTGGACACCGCGATTTCTAATGTTCAAGCAGATGTGAATCAAAACGAAGCCGATAGCGATACCGCTATTGCAGCAATTAATACCTTACAAAACGGAAGAGTCTATGTTGGGGATGCCAATAATATTGCTGAAGAAGTACCAACCACAGGCACTGGTGATGTCGTTAGGGCAAATTCGCCTACGCTATCCGGAACAGTTACAGCAAACACGTTAAATGTAAATACGGTTTCTGCGACTACAGTGAGTGGAAACACAATAACCGGAACATCACTTTCTGCACTGAATTTAACCAGTTCAAATAACACATTTGGTCAAGTAACTATTGGCGGTACTTTGGGAGTAAGTGGAGTGACAACATTAACAGCTCAGCCAATAATATCTTCCTTAACGGGATCATTGCCAGTGTTTACAGATGGAAATAAAGGACTTGTTTCTAATCCTGTAACAGGTACAGGGAATGTTGTTTTATCTGCTTCTCCTACCTTAACAGGTATTCCAGTTGCCCCAACTGCAGCTGTCGGAAACAATTCATCTCAAATAGCTACTACTGCATATGTGGATGCTGCCACAACAGCCATCAACACCTTAGCTGACGGAACAATTTACCTTGGAGACGCCAATGGGGATGCACAAGAAGTAACCATGACTGGTGATGTCACTATAGACAACGCAGGAGCAACAACCATAGGCGCAAGCAAAGTAGTTAGTTCCATGATTGCAGACGGAACGATTGTAGTTGGAGATTTGGCCAACGATGCAGTAGAAACTGCGAAGATCAAAAATGCAAATGTGACTACTGCTAAGATTGCAGACTCCAACATCACCACAGCCAAAATCGCTGACGCGACCGCTTCAAGCAGATGTGGATGCCAACCTCCACCGCCCCTTCAAAATATCTAAGCACCTTCAAATGATGCGACTCAAACCCCCGACCTCCGCCAATAGCTACTTCTTAAATGCTACGGAAATTTGGACCGCGATTCAATTTCAAGAATCAATTTTCAAAATGACCTCACACCCCTACCCAATATCGATAAACTAGGTGCGACTCCTCCGCCATACTTATCGCCTTCGTGTAAATGCGGAATTATTCAAAATCAAAACCTAGATACCGCTTGGATAATCTGGAATAATATTGCTGAAGTACCAACCGCACTGCGTTGGGCAAATTCGCCTACGCTATCAAGTTACACTTAAATAAGTTCTGACAAACATCTCTGACTGAATTTAACCGTTCAAATAATTAACTATTTACTTTGGGTAACTCATATCTTCCTTAAGATCTGTTGGAAAAAAGGACTTGAATCGTGATTTACAGGTATTCAGTCCCCAACTGCAGCTGTCCAATTCATCTCGCCTACTGCATAATGCTGATCACACCACAATTGGATAATACCATGACTGATGTCACTAAGACAGACACACCAAGGCCAAAGTAGTTAGTTCCGATTGGAACGATTTTTATCAAAAACAAATGTGACTTGCTAAGTTGCATCACCACAATCGAAAATTGCTACAGGAATTGACTGCTAAGTTGGCTGATTAGTAATGAGTTAACATTAAACTCAGATTAATGCATTAAGGTCTAACAACAATTTAACTCTACAAACCACCTTTAGAGACGTTAATACTTGGTATGGTAATGTCGCTACCATGGTGACATAACCATGACTAACGCACAACCGCACAATAGTTGTCCATGACGAACTAGAGTTGATCTATCAAAAATGCAAACTTCTCATCCCAATCTGTCACCAATGCTAAACTCTAGTTTATTAATGTTCAATAAAAACTCAGCATTAAGTGTAACACAAACGCTACCAAAGATGCTTTGGACTTTGATGGTAAAATGATTGTCGCAGGAACCACTGGATGTCACTAAGACAAAGGGTTGTTCCTATCGTAGTTGTTAACTTAAAAATGCAAATGTGACACTCTCCAACATCCCCAAATCCGATGTCACCAATGCTAAATTAGCTACAGGAATTGATGCTGCTAAGTTGGCTGACGTTGTAATAGTTACAAATTACTCAGAATTTAAGCAGTGTCTACCAATAATACTCTAGCTCCAACTATGGAACTTGCCGAAAAATGTGATGGTCAGTCGGTAACCACCACAGACCCGAATTATTTTGTCCTCTTGGCTGGTTTTGAAGGAGTATAGTTTCACCCTTGAACCCTTACCAACTCAACTGGATACCTCAAGCACTCTTTCGGATTCGACATCTAGGAGATTTCGTTGGGGTGGTGTTAACAAAGTTTCTGTTCTGTTGAAGACCAATATCAATGGTAGATCTTTAACAACTGGCCGGAACCGCTGAATCAAATAACACGGACACATTGGCAATACTGGATGCTTTACGATGTACCCAATCAAATGTCTCAAAAACAAATGCGTCGTTTTGGTCTTCTGACTTTTATTTTTCTTTTAACAAAATACTGCTAGATGGTTTCGCTGAGTTTTAGCTAAGTTAACTGCATACGACGAACAAGCGGCTCCATCCAGACATCCCAACCTTCAGACGGAATTTACTTGATGGTCAATGTTACCTGCCGCAAGAACAAATCGTTCCATGAACGACGAGTAGTTGGAGATTGATGCAGTAATTGGACAATAAGATGATAATGTTAGACTGCCAGATGGATGCACGGAGCTGCTAGTTGGTTAGTAATGCAGAGTTACAATATATCGGAACATTAACTTCTGATGCACAAACTCAGATCGATGCATTAAGCAGTGGTGGGTCTAACAACAATACAAACGCTACCAATGACAGGATGTTGATGGTGTATTTAGGAATGGTTCTAACCTGGCCAACTAAGGCACACCAGGATCATTCCTGATTGCAGAGATTTAGTTGATTGCCAACGATGCAAAGATCAAATACTACTGGACTCAACATCACCATCTGTCAATGGATTGATGCTGCTATTGGATTAGTAATGGTTATGACAAACTCAGATTAATGCATTAAGCAGCAGTGGGTCTAACAACAATACCGCTATAACTACTAACACTACAAACATAGCTATCAATGCTACAGATATTGATGCTTTGGAAACCTTAGCTGATGGCAAGATGTATTTAGGAGATGGTTCTAATGTCGCTACAGAGGTAACCATGACAGGTGACATAACCATGACTAACGCAGGAGCAACAACCATAGGCGCAAGCAAAGTAGTTAGTTCCATGATAGCAGACGGAACGATTGTAGATGCAGATATTTCATCATCTGCAGCCATTGCACAATCTAAGGTCAACAATTTAACCACTGATTTAGCTGCAAAAGCTCCTATAGCTTCACCGACTTTTACAGGTACGGTAACAGTTCCTACGCTCGTTGCAGGTACTAATACGTTTCCAACGGTAAGGGGCTTGGCCAACCAGGTTTTAAGTACAAATGGTTCTGGCACCCTTACTTGGACTACACCTTCTACAACAGCAACTGCCTATAGTGGGGTATTACCTGTTGCTAACGGAGGTACGGGAAGAACTAATGTTGCCGGAATTCAGACTGTCTTAGGGTTAAGAAGTAATAATGTTGCTATTGGAAATGAAGCTGGTTTGACAAATCAATCAAATTACACAATTGCTATCGGAGGAGGTTCAGGAAGAACGAATCAGGGGACAGGTGCCATTGGGATAGGTTCTGTAGCAGGAGATGCAAATCAAGGCCAAAGTAGTATTGCAATTGGTTCGAATGCAGCACAAGCAAGTCAATCAAATCAAGCGATAGCTATCGGATATGCAGCTGGTCAGAATAATCAAGGACAAGATGCCGTTGCCATTGGAACCTTCGCTGGTCAATCAAATCAAGCGGCTAACAGTATTGCAATTAATGCAGCGGGAACAGCTAGCCCTTTAAATCCTGTTAATGCTGGATTTTATGTAAATCCAATTAGAAGCGAATCACAAACAAATAGCTTATTTTACAATAGTAGCACTAAGGAAATCACGTATGGAACAGTAAGCGGAAATTTTGTGGATTTAACTACCAATCAAACTATTGCAGGGACTAAGACGTTTAGTGTTGATGCAAAAATTAATAGTTTAAACCTTGGAAAAGGAAGTGGAAATAAAACAACTAATACAGTATTTGGATTAAATGCATTGGGAACATTAAATACAGGCGACTATAATACAGCTATTGGATATAATGCAATGCAGAAAAATACATCGGGAAATGATAATTCTGCCTTTGGACGGTTGGCTCTGGCAGCTAATCAAGATGGAGGAACTAATTCGGCTTTTGGAACTTTAGCACTTAATAAAAATAGTTCCGGAAGCTATAATGTTGCTCTAGGAACTCAAGCCCTTCGTGAGAATACATCCGGAAATGAAAACACTGCAGTTGGAACAAATTCACTGGCATCAAATACGAGTGGAAAACATAATACCGCAATAGGAAGAGTGTCTTTACAAGCTAATACAACTGGTGAAAAAAATACGGGAATGGGTTTTCAAGCAGGAGGTAATAATCAGACTGGAACTAGTAATAGTTATTTAGGATATAATTCTGGACTAGGAATTACAGCAGGTAGTAATAATTCAATTATTGGGGCTAATGTAACAGGGCTAAGTTCTACTTTGACATCTAACATTATTATTGCAAATGGTGCTGGTGGCTCCAGTGCCATAAAAGCACAGCACGATGGCACTAACTGGACCCTATCAGGAACTACGACGGCATCAGGATTCAAAACACCAACAGGAACAGCTGCCCAATTTCTAAAAGCAGATGGAACAGTTGATGGTTCTACTTATTTAACTGCAGCAGGAACTGCTACAAACGTTTCTGGAATAGTAGCCGTTGCTAACGGAGGAACAGGATCTGCAACTCAAAATTTTGTGGATTTAACTACCAATCAAACGGTTGCTGGTGCAAAAACGTTTAGCTCTAATGGTACATTTAATGGTCAAAAAATAGGTAAAGGAAATGCTACAGGCGATGCAAATCTTGCGGTTGGTGCAGGCGCTTTGAACGGAGTGAGTTCTGGACATAGAAATACAGCCCTAGGGAATAATGCCATGTTAAATTATGTGGGAACTAGCTTCGATAATAATACAAGTATAGGGTATGCTAACTTGGTTGGTTTAACCACTGGTTCAGGAAATACATCTGTAGGTGCTGAGTCAATGATGGCAATTACAACAGGAACTTCAAATACTTCTATAGGAAATCAATCGCTAATTCACACTACAGGGAGTAATAATGTGGGTGTGGGTAAGAGCTCAGGATCCACTAATACCACAGGAAACAATAATACAATAATTGGAACAGAAGCTAACGTTGGAGCAAATAATCTATCCAACGCAACCGCCCTAGGTTCTGGTGCTGTTGTAGCCACAAGCAACACCATTCAACTTGGAAATACTTCTGT
Source organism: Nonlabens sp. (assembly GCF_018401815.1). Classification (GTDB taxonomy): domain Bacteria; phylum Bacteroidota; class Bacteroidia; order Flavobacteriales; family Flavobacteriaceae; genus Nonlabens. Next base: position 250,498 of record NZ_JAGYKG010000001.1, on the reverse strand, counting down.
TTACAATGTAAAAACAAGCGGAACAATTACAGCGGGTACAGTTACTTATCCAAAAGCACACGGCACCAGTGGACAAGTATTATGGACTACAGGTTCTGGAACGCTAGCTTGGACCACGCCTTCAACGGTTACAAACTTAAATGGATTAACTGATGCATTGGTAGAGACTAATTCGATTTATTTAGGAAACAATCCTTCAGTTACCTCTAATAATGCTTATTCTAATGTAGCTATTGGAGTAACAGCCTTAGATGCTGTTACCACAGGAAATAGAAGTGTAGCCATAGGTTATGATGCTTTAACTAGTAATACGACTGGTTCCTTGAACATAGCAGTTGGGAATGCTGCATTACAAGCAAACATCACAGGAAGCTATAATACAGCAATTGGTCATACTTCATTACAAGCAACCACTAGTGGATTTGCTAATACAGCAGTTGGACCGCTTGCTTTAGGTAATTTAACTACAGGAGCAGAAAACACAGCATTTGGAATGTATACTGTTAGAGGGACAACAACAGGAAATTACAATACTGGTTTTGGTAGCTATTCATTAGGCTCCAATACAACAGGTAACGACAATACCGCCTTAGGTAAAGATGCAGGAAGATACACGTCTAATGGCACTACTGGAAATCAATACGGCTCATCTAATGTTTTTTTGGGTGCATATACCAAACCTTTAGGCGCTAATGATCAAAATGAGGTTGTAATTGGTTACAATGCTATTGGCGCAGGAAATAATACGGTACAACTAGGAAATACAGCTATTACCAATGTAAAAACAAGTGGAACACTAACCGCTGATGCGGTAACCTATCCAAAAGCACATGGCAATAGTGGACAAGTACTGAGCACTACCGGAAGTGGCACTCTTACTTGGACTACACCTTCTACAACAGCAACTGCCTATAGTGGGGTATTACCTGTTGCCAATGGAGGAACAGGATCTGTAACTCAAAATTTTGTGGATTTAACTACCAATCAAACGGTTGCAGGAAATAAATCGTTTAGCAGTGACGGTAGGTTTAATGAATTAACCATAGGTAGAGGCTTAGGAAATAATGCTACCAACACTGTGGTAGGTCGTTTAGCTCTTGCAAATAATACTAGTGGAAGTGAAAATGTTGCTATTGGACGAGAAGCATTACATAGAAATACTACAGGAAATGCAAATACTGTAGTAGGTCTTGGAGCAGTTTATTATGCCACTAGTAGTTCTGCGATTACCGCTTTTGGTAAGTCAGCGTTACATGCTGAACAAGGATCTGGTAATACAGCAATAGGACATGAAGCAGCAGCGAGAGGTGCTATTTCAGCTACGCTTACAAATAGTACGTTTTTAGGTAGAAATGCAACCGCTACTAATGGCACAATCGATAACGCAACAGCTATTGGTTCTGGTGCCACTGTTAACGCAAGTAACACTATTCAATTAGGAAACACAGCTATTACCGATGTAAAAACAAGTGGTGCCATTACCGCTAGCGGATTCGTAAAATCTGGTGGCACAGCTAATCAGTTTTTAATGGCCGATGGTTCTGTTTCTTCAGGAGCAGCAGCCGTAAGAGAAGTTACTGATGAATTTACAGCGATCACATCTCAAACAAGTTTTACTCTAACACAAGCACCTTCAGCAAACAGTAAGGTCAAGATGTATGTTAATGGTATTCGTATCAGCAATACCGCTTACTCTATATCTGGTTCAACGTTAACCTATGTACCTGCAAATAATGGAGGATATACTTTAACAGGTTCTGATAGAATACAGTTTGATTACTATTATTAATTACATTTAAATAGGTTTTGGTACAATGCCTAAAAACACTTTATTGATGAACTATTTTAAGATAATTATTTTTATATGTATAACTTTTTTTTCTTTAGAAAATTATAGTCAAACACCCCCAACTCCTTTTGTAACTACCTGGCAAACGGATGGTTCTAACAATATAATCATCCCTTTAACAGGAGGTGGCTATGATTTTACTATTGATTGGGGCGATGGAACCATAGAAACAAAAACAGGATCACCAGGTAATATAAGTCATATTTATAGCACAGCAGGTGTAAAAACGGTAAGTATTACAACTAATATTGCCACTGGGTTTCCTAGAATTTATGTGAATAGTTTTGGAAATAGACTTTTATTAAAAACCATAGAAAGTTGGGGTAACGGGCAATGGGGTGCTTCAGTGGATAGGTCTTTTTATGGAGCTAACAATTTAGAGGTAAATGCTACAGATGTCCCTGATTTTAGCATTACTACCAATTTTCAGTACATGTTTTTAAATTGTAGTTCTATAACTGGAACTAATGGTTTTGCCAATTGGACATTAAATACTAATCCTACTGCAACTGTTTCTTTTTCTACCATGTTTCAATCTGCAACACAATTTAATGGTGATATTTCAAATTGGGATGTTTCTAGAGTGAATACATTTGATGCTATGTTTAATAATGCTTCCAATTTTAATCAGAATATCAGCAGTTGGAATGTTACCAATGCAACCAATATGTCTAACATGTTTAATAACGCAAACGTATTTGCACAAGATATTAGCGGATGGAATGTTGCCAACGTAACCAATATGGCGAGCATGTTTCAAAATGCATCTGTTTTTAATTCTCCTCTAAATTGGGGAATAAAAACTGGTAACGTAACCAATATGGTAAGAATGTTTGCAGAGGCACCTCAGTTCAATCAAGATATTGACGGTTGGGATGTTTCCAACGTAACGAGCACAAATTTAATGTTTTACAGAACCAATAGCTTTAACCAAAGTTTAAATTCTTGGAATGTAGGAAATCTAATAGACCCGCGTCAAATGTTTCAAGAATGTACTTCTTTTAACGGGGATATTTCTAGTTGGGTTTTTACAACTGATCCTGCAAAGAATGTTAATGCAAGTTCGATGTTTCAAAATGCAACAGCATTTAACCAAAATATTTCGAATTGGAATGTAGCCAATGTAACCAACATGTCTAACATCTTTAATAACGCAAGAGTATTTGCACAAGATATTAGCGGATGGAATGTAGGTAGCGTAACCAATATGGCGAGTATGTTTCAAAATGCGGATGCTTTTAATATTGACATCAGTAGCTGGAATGTTTCAAATGTAACTAACATGTCAAATATGTTTAATTCCAATAATGTATTCAATCAAGATTTAAGTAATTGGGATGTGTCTAGTGTTACAAATATGACTTACATGTTTCAAAGTGCATCTGTTTTTAATTCTCCTCTAAATTGGGGAATAAAAACGGGTAACGTAACCAACATGCAAAGAATGTTTGCAGAGGCACCTCAGTTCAACCAAGATATTGACGGTTGGGATGTTTCCAACGTAACGAGCACTAATTTGATGTTTTACAGAACCAATAGCTTTAACCAAAGTTTAAATTCTTGGAATGTTGGAAATCTAATCGACCCGCGTCAAATGTTTCAAGAATGTACTTCTTTTAACGGGGATATTTCTAGTTGGGTTTTTACAACAAATCCTGCTAAGAATGTTAATGCAAGTTTCATGTTTCAAAATGCAACTGCCTTTAATCAAAATATTTCGAATTGGAATACAGAACGGTTTACATCTATGGCAAATATGTTTCTAGGTGCCACCTCATTTAATCAAAATATTGGCAGTTGGAATGTAGCCAACGTAACCAGCATGTCCAGTATGTTTAACAACGCAAACGTATTTGCTCAAGATATTAGTGGATGGAATGTAGGTAACGTAACCAATATGGCGAGCATGTTTCAAAATGCAGATGCTTTTAATATTGATATCAGCAGTTGGAATGTTTCAAACGTAACTAACATGTCAAATATGTTTAATTCCAATAATGTATTCAATCGAGATTTAAGTAATTGGGATGTATCTAGCGTTACTAATATGGAAGGAATGTTTCAACAAATGCCAATTTTCAATGCGCCTTTAAATTGGGGAATTAAAACAGGAAATGTAACCAATATGCGTTACATGTTTTTTAATACACCACTTTTCAATCAAGATATAAATAGCTGGAATGTATCGAAAGTAACAAATTTTAGGCAAATGTTTCATAATGCATATCAATTTAACCAAAGTTTAGCCAATTGGCAATTTACCAATGAATCCAATAAAACAATTGATATGGATTACATGTTCTATTTTGCAACGTCCTTTAATCAAGATATTAGTTCCTGGAATATTTCAAGGGTGACTAAGTTATTCTCTTTTTTAGCAGGTGGTAAATTATCAAGAGCAAACTATGATGCATTATTGTTGGGTTGGTCTACATTAGATTCTGGTGAATCCTTAGTGCCTATCAACTTAAATGCTCATTTTGGGAGTAGTAAGTATTCAAACGAAACCAGTGTTTTAACGGCTAGAAACACTACGTTAATAGCAAATAAAAATTGGACCATTACAGATGGCGGTATGGATGCTGATACAATAGTTCCTTTTATAGTAAGTAGTACATTAGCATCTAACAACGCAACTATTAGTATCACTTTTAGTGAAAATGTGTACCGCACGGATGTAGCTAGTGGTTCCCTAGAAAGTTCCGATTTTTTATATTCGTTATCAGGAGGGTCAGCAACATTAAATGCAACTACACCAAGTAGTATTTCTGCTTCCAATAATCTAACTTTTGTTTTAGGAATGGATATTAATGGAACTCCAGACGGCACAGAACTGCTTACCGTAACACCTGTAGTAAATTCTATTTTTGATGTTTCTGGAAATGCGGCAGCTACAACACAAAGTAATAATACGGCCCAATTAAATGATTTTAAATATCCAATTATTACAGGTCCGAGTAGCGCTTCTGGATTAAATAGCACGATATCTATAAATGAAAATATTGCTGCGGTTCACACATTTTTAGCAGATGAAGTTGTAACTTGGTCTTTAGGTAATTCCAATGATGAAGCTTTACTAAGTATAGATAATAACGGTAATTTAGTTTTCAACACAGCTCCCGATTTTGAAACACCTGCAAGTACTTTAAATTCTAATACCTATGTTGCGGAGATAATAGCAATAGATGCTGCCAGCAATGCTACTTCACAAACCCTTACCATCACCATTTTAGATATTGCAAATTCTACCTATGGAACCTTTGCAGCAATTACCAAACAGTATTTTACGGGAACACATACCATTGTGCCACCCACCACAAACAATTCCAACCCGATAGTCTATACCAGTTACAATACCGCCGTCGCTACCCTAAGCGGTTCGGTAATCACTTTTACCGGTGTAGGTACGGCCACCATTACGGCCACACAAGCGGCAGACGCAAACTATGAAGGAAATTCGATCTCAACACTACTAACGGTTTTGGGAAAAGATTTAGTTTCAAAATACGGAGGCATTTCAAGTACTGATGTGAACTTTGTCAATGCAAATGGATCGATAGGTGGTAATTTGGGTTTAAATAAAAATGGTGCTGTTCAAGACCCATATGAGAATTTAGTCACTTCGGGCTTAATCATGCATTTGGATGCGGGTAATACAGCAAGTTACTCGGGAACAGGCACTACGTGGACAGATATCAGCGGTAATGGTAATGGCGGGACGCTTGTCAATGGTGTTGGATATACTAGTGCGAATAATGGCGCTATGGTTTTTGATGGGGTAAATGATTATGTTGTGACCTACAACAATCTGGACCTCTCAAGTACAGATAAGCTAAGCATTCAAATCATTTTAAAAACAGCAACTACTGGTGCTGAAATGATTATGGAGCATAGTATTGATTGGAATTCCAATAATGCTTTTGGCGTCTTTCAAAATAGCGATAAAATGCAATTTACGGACAAAAATCAAGGTTATAACGTGCGCAATTCAATAGCTGCTATAAATGATAATAATTGGCATCTTTTTTCAGCGACAACGGATAGAAGTTTAAATGCTACTGATCAAACTTTAATTTATATTGATAATAATGCTCCAAGTAGTGCCATTGACCCTACTCTTGCCAATGACAACAGTGGAAATTACACAAGTCATAAGTTATATATAGGATCTAGAGCTGGATCTTCCTATCGGTTTAACGGTACCATTGCCAAAGTTCTCATTTATAATAGAGTACTTACAGCAGCAGAAATCCAACAAAATTACAATGCTGTAAAGGTAAGATACGGATTATAATGTTTAGAATGGGTATATCATAACAAGCTGTTGGTGTTTCCCTTAAAGGAGGGAATAGCCCAACCTAAATAACTAAAAAGAAGGCAGTATCACATAACTATTGCGATAATTTGACAGGCCCTGTATTAAATGAGGTGCAGGTCAATAGTCGTGCAAACCGCATTTGGTTGTTCAATAAATACCTTTCTTCTTATTTTTTGTGATTCCTTCAAGGGGGTTATTGCGAAGCATTCTTTTAAAAAAAGCGCAACTTTTTGTTGACCTATTACTGTTAATAAGGTGTTTTTTTAAGTTCTACTGCGATATTTTTTGAAGGCGTACTCTTTGTTACCAACCTTTTAGCTTCACTTAAAAACTCTCGCCTTGACAGATTTACTTGCTCAGCCTTATTATAAAAACGTTGAGCAATATCTTTGGCAGTGCAACGCTCTTTTAAAGCTTCTGAGTCAACTTGAGTCTTAAATTTTAAAGTGATTTTTTTCTTGTCGGATCAGTATCATTAAGACTTTTTCTTGAATTTAACTTAGGCTCCTGATTTTTTCGGGCACGACTACAATTGAGGTATGAACCAGGGGTAGAACTCCTATAAGATCGTACACGTGGATTTAAACTTACAGTACACAAGTCAAAAACGCTACTATTTAATCGTCGATTTCTTCTTCTAACATTTGATTAGCAAACAGCTCTGCATAATAGCCTTTGTCATTTAAAAGGGATTCATGAGTTCCTCGTTCAATAATAGTGCCCTCATCGAGTACGATAATGTGATCGGCATTTTTGGCACTACTTACACGGTGACTCACTATAATCGTAGTGGTGTTATGAGTGATCTTTTTAAGATTGTTCAAGATGTTCTCCTCTGTTTCCGTGTCTACGGCGCTTAAACAATCGTCAAATAATAAAATTTGAGGTTTTTTAATAATGGCTCTTGCGATGGAGACCCGTTGTTTTTGTCCACCGCTTAGAGTAATACCTCGTTCTCCCAAAACGGTTTCATACCCTTTAGTGAACTCGGCGATGTTTTTATGAACCACAGCATTCTTTGCTGCAGCTACTATTTCTTCTTGGGTGGCATCTTTTTTACCGAAGGCAATATTATTTCCTATAGTATCAGAGAATAAGAAAGCATCTTGAGGTACATAACCTATTGCCGTTCTCAGGTGATTTAAGTTTAAACTATTGATTTCTATACCGTCTATTTTTAAAGAACCAGTATCAATATCGTAAAGCCTACCTATAAGTTCTAAAATAGTCGATTTTCCACTTCCTGTTTTACCGAGAATGGCCAGCGTTTTCCCTACTTCTATTTCAAAAGAAATATCTTTTAAAGCGTGTATATTGGTATCATCATAAGTAAAGTTCACTTTTTCAAAAGTGATCGTTCCTTGAATCGGCGTTGCTGATTCATTGAGATTTTTTATGGTGGGATCAATATCTAAGAACTCGTTGATTCTCTTTTGAGAGGCTTCTGCCTGCTGTATCATATTAGTTACCCAACCTACCACAGCCACTGGCCAGGTAAGCATGTTGACATAGATCAAGAATTCGGGAATGGTCCCTACGTCTATGGTGCCATCGATCACCTGTTTTCCTCCTATGTAGATGACCATAATATTGCTCAAGCCTATCAGGAGCACCATTAATGGAAAGAATAAGGCTTGTATACGGGCAAGGTCGATGTTTTTATCCTTACTGTCATTAGCCACTTTTGTAAACTGCTCTGTCATTTGTGGGGCGAGATTGTATGCCTTGATCACAGAAATTCCACTAAAAGACTCTTGAGATATGGTATTTAAATCAGAAAGATATTCTTGCACTAATGTAGAACGCTTGTTGATCTCTCGACTAATCACGTATATCGCTACGGAAAGTACGGGTAAAGGGATAATCGTATAGATCGCTAGGGTAGGAGCGGTGTCGATCATTGCTGGGATAACAACGGCAAACAATGTCAGCATATTGATGCTGTACATAATCGCTGGTCCCATGTACATACGCACTTTGGAGACATCTTCACTGATGCGATTCATTAAATCTCCTGTGCGATTCTGTTTGTAAAAACCTAATGAAAGTCTTTGATATTGCTGGTATACGATGTTTTTCAGATCGTACTCTAGGTGTCTAGAGACTACGATAATTAATTGTCGCATAATAAAAGTAAGTAGTGCAGCAAGTAAGGTAGTTCCTATAATAATAAAGATGTACCAGGTCAGGTCATCTTGCAGCATCTGTTGATCAGTGATGGTACCTTGATCATAATCATTCAGTAGATTAATAATCTTACCTACGTATTTGGGTAAAAAAAGAGAAAGGATGCGAGATATGATAGTTACAATAATCCCGCCTATAAGTTGCCATTTGTATTTGGCAAAGAGTACATTGAGTTTTTTAAGTTCTTTCATTGACGATCGAATTTCCTTTGGGAAACTATTTTTTATTTGGTTGGTAAATTAAGCATGGTAAATTGTTAAATCCCTAAAATGACGTTATTTTTGCAGGCTTTTTAATAACAAATACAAAAGCGCCTAAACATCTTTTTTATGTCTCAAGAATTTGACTCATTGGATAAATTAATTCATCAGGATCCTGTCTTCGGTCAGGTTTCCTTTGACGATCACGAGCAAATCGTTTTTTGCAACGACAAAGATACAGGATTGAAGGCCATCATCGGTATTCACAACACTGTATTAGGTCCAGCATTAGGGGGTACCCGAATGTGGCACTATGAAAATGAATGGGCGGCGCTTAATGACGTGCTGAGGCTTTCTCGAGGCATGACCTTTAAAAGTGCTATCACTGGATTAAATCTCGGTGGAGGTAAGGCTGTTATTATTGGTGATGCAAAAACTCAAAAAACACCAGAGTTGATGCGTAGGTTTGGAGAATTTGTACATTCTTTAAGTGGTCGTTACATCACGGCTGAAGATGTAGGAATGACTACTGAAGATATGGATACCGTTCGTGAGGTAACCCCTTATGTGACGGGCATCTCTCAAGATAAAGGTGGAGCTGGAAATCCTTCTCCTATCACTGCTTACGGTGTTTTTATGGGAATGAAAGCCGCCGCTCACTTTAAGTATGGAAGCGATGTGCTAGAAGATAAAAAAATCTATGTAGAAGGGATAGGTAATGTAGGAGAAACACTAGTAGAGTATTTGACTCAAGAAGGAGCAGAAGTTGTTATTGCAGACCTCAATCAAGAAAGACTAGAAGAGGTGAGGGATAAATACGGTGCCACTATTTATGGGGGAAACGATTTGTATTCTGAAAACATGGATATTTATGCTCCATGTGCTTTAGGTGCCACGATAAACGATCATACCATTCATAAACTTAAGGCATCCATCATAGCAGGTGCAGCAAATAATCAGCTCGCAGATGAGGTGAAGCACGGGGCTCTTTTACAAAAAAGAGGTATTGTTTACGCACCTGACTTTTTAATAAATGCGGGTGGAATCATCAATGTATATGCAGAGTTGGAAGGTTATGACCGCACAGAAATCATGAGAAAAACAGAGAATATTTACACCACAACTATAGAAATCCTCAATAGAGCTAAAGAATCTGGTGTTACCACACATAAAGCTGCCTTAGAAATTGCTCAGGCCCGTATTGCTGCCAGAAAACACGAACATCAAGGATAGTAGTCCGTTTTAAAACAGTATTTTTGCCTGATTTTTAGAAATAGAATCTAGGTTTTAAGTTAGTATAACTCCGCTTTCGCGAAAGCTACCATACCTCATAGCCCGCTTAAGTAAACAAACAAATCGTTCTTATGCTTACCAGAAGACAGTTACGCATCAAAGTCATGCAAGCAGTTTTTTCTTTTCAACGTCAACGTCCAGACGATCTTAAAGATCTTGAAAAGTTTATCAACTCCAGTATGACGCAATCGTACACCTTGTTCCTTTATATGTTACAATTACTAGTGAAAATTCACGAAGTTGCCGTAGATAAGCATACCAAAAAGCGGCAACGTATTTCTAAAAGTGTAGAGCTCCATCCTTCAAGGCAGTTGATCGATAATAAAATTCTCTTGAAATTGAGAGAAAGTGAGGCTTTAAAAGCCGCCTTACAACAACGCCGCTTAAATCCATGGCACCTGGATTCTAAGTATGTTGAAAACCTTTACAATAAAATTCAAGAAAGTAAAACCTTTGTAGTTTATGCGATGGACGACGAGCCTTCGGTAAAAAAGGATTTAAAATTCTTGACCTACATCTATGAGGATATCATTGCACCTAGCGATGAATTGATGGATTATTTAGAAGATGTCAATATCACGTGGACCGATGACTATCCTTTGATCAACTCGACGATCATTCATTTTTTACGTAAAGTGAAACCAGCAAAGGATGTGGTGCTTCCGCCGCTCTTTAAGGATGATTCAGACGCAAAGTTTACCATGAGTCTTTTTAGAAAAACCATTCTTAATATAGACGAACTTTCTGCCCGTATTGAAGGTAAAACTCCTAATTGGGACACGGAGCGTATCGCTCAAATTGATCTGGTACTCCTGCTTATGGCTCAGGCCGAGTTTCTTTATTTTTCTGATATTCCAGTAAAGGTCACTCTAAATGAATATTTGGAAATCGCAAAAGACTATAGCACCCCTAAGAGCGCGACTTTTATCAATGGAATTCTAGATAATTTATTGAAAGAGTTGGAGAAAAGTGAGGAATTAAATAAAATGGGACGCGGATTGATGTAACCTAGTGTTAATGACATTGGTTGGAATGATGTTTTTAATTACATTTGTTCCACATGTATAAGTAATATTAAATAAAAACAAAATGAAAAAATTAGTTTTAATGCTAGCTGCTGTGGCTACAATGGCTTTAACAAGCTGTAACGAGAAAGCAGAATCAGCAACAATCGATCAAGCAAACCTTACTGCAGCTGCGGCCAATAAGGAAGTTGCGGGTAACTTTCCAGAAATGACTTTTACGGAAACTGAATTTGATTTTGGTACGGTAGAAGAAGGCGTTGTTGTAGAACACGAATACCAGTTTACCAATACGGGTAGTGCTCCACTTATTGTAGTAAACGCAAAAGGATCTTGTGGATGTACGGTTCCTACATGGTCTAAAGAGCCTATAGCTCCAGGTGCTCAAGGTACTATGCTAGTAAAATTTAATACTAACGGAAAGCCAAACGCTCAAACCAAAACGGTAACAATTAAAGCAAATACAGAGTCGGGAACAGAATCGATCCGCATCAAAGGTTTTGTGACACCTAAAGCGAAGCCCGCTGCACCTAACTCCTAAGAAACTGTTTTAATGGACACTAACACCATATTAAATTTTGCTCCTTACTTACTTATTATTGTTGTCTTTTATTTTTTAATAATGAGACCTCAATCAAAAAAACGTAAGGAAGAAAAAGAATTTTCAGACTCACTTAAAGTGGGTTATAAAGTAATCACCACCAGTGGTATTCACGGTAAAGTAAATCAGATCAATGCTGATAAAGGTACTGTGATAATAGAAACCGGAGCTGGTAAGATGACTTTTGAAAGAAGTGCTATTTCAGCAGAGCTTTCTAAGAAACTCAACGAGACAGTGATCACTAAAGAAAATTAAATATAGTACCATGTATTGATAAAGCCCTTGAGAAATTAAGGGCTTTTTTTGTGGGCCATCCTTACATTCCTGCACAGCAGCTGCCTTTTGTACGGCGCGATAGGTGATGCTACTTGAAATGCTTTGCTTATATCAAATTAGAGCGCTTTACAAATGCGGTTCCATCCCAGGAAGTTCTTTCCATCGCTGATTCTCAGCAACCTCTATTAACGTACTGTTTCTTTGCTCTAACAACTTGGTCATGTATTTTTCTAAAAAAAGAAGGTCGGCTAGTTTACCTAAAAGACCTAAAGGAGAAGTGTAGTCAAATATATCTTTCATCAACGTACGACCATTTTCTAGTTTCTCAAAAAAGTGTTCGTGTTTAAAATGTTGAAAGGCTCCTTTTACCAACTCATCTGCAAAATAGTGGTGGGGATCTACATCTGTGATGAGGCTGGTGAGTTCTTGAGTAACTCCTAGGTGCCTGGCACGCCAAGTGACTGTCTCCCCTTTTTCTACCAGTCCTGTCATCCTTCCAGCCACTGCTTTTTCATGAGTGTGTTTTAGAGAGAGCAGGTGCAAATCAATACTTCTTGCTAGATCAAAGACTCTTTCTATAGGCGCATTAATAATTGTTTCTAGCTGTAGTTTTGGCATTAATTTTTTGTTGATAAAATAAGTTTTGATGATCACCTTATACAAAAGTAACGTAAAAACGAGCCTTGGGGCTCGTTTCATGTGTTATAAAGTAATGGGTATTCAGGGTTAAAACCTCCAACCGAAGTTGACTCCACCACGTCCAGTCACTTCGGGTAAATCATATCCTTGTGGATCGCTTGCAAGACCTAAATTACGGCCTAATCCAAATCCTATATCAATAAGAAAGCCACTATCACTCACCCATTTCCATCCGATTCCTACACCTAGAGCAGCTTCGGTATAAGAATCAGTCACATTACGGCCAGGCCCAAAACCATCTCCTCCTTCAAAGTAACTATCCTCAAAGGTAAACACCTTTGCAAATCCTTCTGCATAAAATCCTTTGGCACCATAGTCTTCTTTTGAGAAAAAGTACTGTCGGTAATAAGGCGTGATGCTAAAAGTCTCGTAATAATCAAAACTATCATCATCATCTAAAATCCCAATGTTAAGATCTACTCCTACTCCAGAATATCTTCCCAATACGTATTCATATCTAGGGTTAATTCCTAAACCGGCTATGGCTGCAACAACATCAAGACTGACTTCATGCTTTTTAACTTCGTTGAATGTATTCAGTCGTTTTTGATTATCAGTTTCTTCAAGGGATTCTGATTCTTGGGCAAAAGCAGTAGCTGTTATCAGGAAGGCTGCTACGGCTATTAGGATATTTTTCATATGTGTAGTAACTGTTAGGTTAGTAAGATACCATAAAGATAAATTAGTTGCGTGAAATAGAAAGTTATTTTCTGCAAATTCCAGCTTTTTTATTTTGCAAAAATCCCATTTTGTTGAAAAGCATATTTCTACAAAAAGGTTGAGAAGGGCTATTTTTCACAGTTGTTTTATTACCAAAGATACTTTCTAAATTAGATAAGGAATCGATTTTTTTGTGCAAGCTGATTCAATTGAATAGAACGTCAGTATAGGAATGATGTTTTTGTTTTTAAAATCACATGGTTGTCTTAAATGTGGTGGTTGTTAGGTAAAGAAGAATCTTACCAAGGTCTGTGGGCAAAGTAAGAGCCGCTTTTAAGTTCTCAAGTCACGTTTTTTTATTTGCTGTGCTGCTTACACTACTTTTGAAGGCTACTCAGGTACGTTATAATTATGATTTTCTTGAGCTACAAGTTCGGCAATACGTATAATCACTTCGGTGGCTTTGATCATACTTTCTACAGGGACATATTCATATGGGCCATGAAAATTATGGCCTCCAGCAAAAATATTAGGGCAAGGCAAGCCCATATAACTCAGTTGAGATCCATCGGTGCCACCGCGTATAGGTTTGATTAGTGGGACAATCCCTACATCTTTCATAGCCTGTTCTGCTACATCTATTATATGCATTACTGGGGCTATTTTTTCGCGCATATTATAGTATTGGTCTTTTATAACTATACTAACTGCCTTCCGATCGTATTGTTCATTAAGAGCACTAACTAACCTATGCATCATTTCTTTACGTGCTTCAAAATGTTCTTTATCGTGATCCCTAATAATATAGTGCAATTCTGTTTTCTCAACAGCTCCTTTCATGTCGTGCAAGTGAAAGAAACCTTGGTATTCTTCTGTATGTTCAGGAGTTTCCAGTCGAGGTAGGGCATCTATAAACTCTTGTGCCATATACATGGAGTTGATCATCTTTCCTTTTGCATAGCCAGGGTGAACAATTTTGCCGTAAAAAGTAACTACAGCACCAGCTGCATTAAAGTTTTCATATTCTAATTCGCCTATTTGACTTCCATCCATGGTATACGCCCAGTCGGCACCAAATTTTTCTACATCAAACTTATGCGCACCGCGGCCTATCTCCTCATCAGGAGTAAAACCTACTTTTAAAGTACCGTGTTGGATTTGCGGATTCTCGATCAGGTGTTTCATTGCCGTCATGATTTCTGTTATTCCGGCTTTATCATCTGCTGCAAGAAGGGTTGTTCCATCAGTAGTGACAAGGGTCTGTCCTTTATATTGTTTTAGATCTTCAAAATAATCTGGGGAAAGCACAAGATCAGAACCTTTAAGTGGAATGTCGCCACCGTCGTAATCTTCAATTATTTGTGGTCTGATATTCTTACCGGTAAAGTCTGGAGTGCTATCAAAATGCGATATAAAGCCTATGGTAGGTGTTTTATGATGCACATTAGACGGCAGGGTTGCCATGATGTAGGCATTCTCATCAATAGTTACATCACTCATTCCCATGTCCAAGAGTTCTTGATGTAATTTACGCGCAAGATCCCATTGTTTTTCGCTGCTAGGGGTGGTATCACTAGTTGGATCAGATTCAGTATCTATGCTGATATAACTGATAAAACGTTCAAGTATATCTTGTTTTTTCATGTTTTGTAATTAGTTACGGTAAAGATAGTTATTGGTACCGCTTTCGCGAAAGCAGCATTATTAAAAACATATTGAAATATACTACTATCATCAAGGTAAATAGAGGGTTGGGGAAGTGGTATACAGGTCACTTACCAATTGTTATTATAAATTGACAGCGGATTGTAAGCTCTTTGAAGAGCTGTATTTCTATTGGCTTCAAAAAAGGCCGGGTTGCTGGACCTGAACTCTCTGGCAAATCGATCGTTATTGTTGATAGATAAGTTAACGCCTTTGCGATCGCTTTTAAAACGCAGCCTCCCAAAATCTGTATTGGAGTTAGGGGTGTAAGGTTTGGCTTGTAAGGAGTTCATATCTTGATAAACCGCCATCATATCTATGGTTTGCGCGCCTGGTGTAACAGAAAAACCCGTAGTTGGATTAACGATGTTAGTGCTGTCCAGACTTAAGCTTACATTAATTTGTGGGGCAGGCATTAAAAATAAATTAAAACCTTCTAATTCATTGCCACCCAACTCTTGACCACAAGAAATACTGCTGATTAGGACTAATAAAAAAAGAAAAAGTATTTTTTTCATAGCACTAAAGGTAATTGATAGAGATGGGTTGAACAAAAAAATCGAATTAGATTACTGAAACTGATTTCTTGCTTAAAGTCATGTAGAAAAAGTATTTAAAAGACTGTGTATAAAGACCTTTGGTTACTTAGGTGTTAGTCCTAGACTTTTCCCTTTTTTAATCATGAATTTGTAAGCGGCATCGTGTTCGTTAGGAATCACTCCGTCTAGAATAGAGTCTTTAATAGCCATTTTAATTTGGCCTATCTCTCGACATGGTTTTAAATCAAAGGCTTTCATGATTTCTTCTCCGGTAACTGGTGGTTGGAAATTACGTACATGATCACGTTCTTCTACTTCTACAATTTTATCTCTAACTTGTTGAAAGTTGTGATGATACTGTTGGAACCTACGCGGATTCTTCGTGGTAATATCTGCTTCACACAAAGTCATGAGACTCTCGATGTGTTCTCCAGCATCATGAACCAGTCTTCTTACAGCACTGTCTGTGGCGCTTTCGTCAATTACCGCAATAGGTCTTGAGGACATGCGCACCATTAACTGAACAAATTTCATCTTATCATTTAAAGGCATTTTTAACCTTTTGAAAAGATGGTAGACCATTTTTGAACCTTTGAATTCGTGTCCATGAAAGGTCCAGCCTACTTTTTTACTGAATTTTTTAGTTGGTGCCTTTCCTATATCATGCAGTAATGCCGACCAGCGCAACCACAGGTCATCTGTATTGCGAGAGATGTTGTCTACCACCTCTAGGGTGTGATAGAAATTGTCCTTATGCTTCTGTCCTTCTACTTCTTCAATCCCTTTTAAAGCAATTAATTCGGGTAGGATCAATTGTAGCAATCCTGTTTTTTCTAACAATAAAAAGCCAAAAGAAGGCGTGTCACACATCATGATTTTATGCAGTTCAGTAACGATACGCTCGTTAGAGATGATTTTTAGTCTGTGGGCATTGCGTTTGATACTTTCAAAGGATCCTTCTTCTATTTTAAAGTTGAGTTGTGCAGCAAACCTGATGGCGCGCAACATTCTTAAAGGATCATCGCTATAGGTAATATCTGGGTCTAGAGGTGTGCGTATGATCTTTTTATCGAGATCACCCATTCCGTTGAACGGATCGAGTAAGGCTCCATAACTATTTTTATTTAAGGAAAAAGCCATGGCATTGATGGTAAAATCACGGCGGTTTTGATCATCTTCTAAAGAGCCGTCTTCCACAACGGGTTTGCGGCTTCCTCTATCATAACTTTCCTTACGAGCACCAACAAATTCTAGTTCAAGTTCGTCGGTTTTGAGCATCGCAGTACCAAAATTTTTGAATACAGAAACTTTGGTACTGTGTGGTAAAAGCTCTTCTACTTTTCGGGCAAGTGAAATCCCACTTCCTATCGCAACCACATCGATGTCTTTTTTTTGACCGCGGTTCAAGAAAAAATCCCTGACGTATCCACCTATTACATAAGCAGGGAGGTTAAGTTCTTCTGCTGCTTGACTTAAAGTTCTAAAAACGTTTTCTTGAATGGCCTCAGGATAATGTGTTTTTTGATCCATGCTTACTCGCGTATGATTTTTATAATTCCATTACTGGAAATCTTAATGATAGAAGATGGTTGGATATTTTTATGGACAAGAGGAATGTCCATGACGTGATCTACTCTTGTAAGTAATTCTTCTCCTATATCAGCAAAATGAACAGGAGATTTATGTTTACTCAAATTGGCACTGGTAGAAACGATAGGTTTACGTAATTTTTTAATAATAGACCGGCACAATGGATCGTTAGTTACTCTTACGGCAAGTGTCCCGTCTGGAGCAATTACATTTTCTGCTACGTTTTTAGGTCGGTCGTAGATAATGGTAAGTGGTTTTTTATTCACTTTAAGAACTTCCCATGCCATGTCTGGCACATCTTCTATAATAGAATCCAGCATCTGGAAACTATCTACAAGAACAATAAGAGGTGTAGATATATCACGTCCCTTTATTTTATTTAGCCGTTCAATAGCATCGTAGTTAGTAGCGTCACAACCTAGTCCATAGATAGTGTCTGTAGGGTAAATGATGGTATTCCCTTTTTTCAATTGAGTTACTGCAAGATTGATGGCTTCTCGAGGTAATTCTACTTCGATTTGCTTCTCCTTACTAGGCTTACGACCTCTAACCTGGTCTCTTCTATTTTTATTTCTTTCACTGTATGCCATAGGTTGCAAAATTAACTTTTCTAGATGTATTAGCGGCTTTTTATATGGAACTTAAAACTATTGTTTTTAAATAGAAGTTGAACACCTAACTTTGGCACTTAAATAATTTTATCAGATGCTAGATGTCAGTTGCATATATGTCAATTACAATAGTGCTACCTTTACGGTAGCTGCCATTACATCCCTGCTTGAAAAAACAAATGATACTATTGTTTATGAAATAATAGTAGTGGACAATGGTTCCACCTATCAGGATTATGAAGTGCTGAAAAATTCACTTAAGCAATTGAAGTCTAGTACCATTAAGATATACCGAAGTAGGATCAATACTGGTTTTGGAGCGGGTAACATGTTAGGAGTTAATTTTGCTTCTCCTTCTAAGTATTACGCATTTATTAATAATGACACCTTATTTACTCAAGAAAACACACTCTTTGATTTAAAATTATTCATGGATAGTACGCCAGATGCTGGCGTATGTGGACCGCAAATGATGAGCGAGAACGGAGATAGAATTTCTTCTATAGACCATCATGCTACTCTTCTGCGGCAGTTGTTAAAAAGAGACTTTATGGAGTCTATCAATCCTGTAAAGTATCCTAAACGTAAAAAAGTGTATACGGAACCAATAAGCTGTGGGTATGTACCAGGCAGTTTTATGTTTGTAAAAGCAAGCTCTTTTAATGAAGTAGGAGGATTTGATACCGCATTATTTTTATATTATGAAGAAAGCGATTTGTGCAGACGTATTTCTACTAGCTTAGGGGAGAAAACTTATCATTATCCAAATCAAGCTTATATTCATTACCAAGGAAAATCTACAGAGAAAAATATAGATATAAAAATAGAACAAAAACTATCTCTCTTGTACCTTATTAAAAAACATCACGGCCGAATCGCCCATGGTTTTCTTCTTTACTTTTACACGATCAAATATTTACTGACCAGCCCATTCAGTTCCAAAAAGCGAAAATTGTTTACTGCTTTACTTAAGGGGGGGGCTTTAAATCAATCCTTGCGCTGCAAGCAAGTTCTTCAAGAAAAATAGCTTATAAGTATTGATCCACACCTTTGTTGGCATAAGTAGTGCCAGAACGTTCCATTTGTTTTTCTATCTCCAGATTTAAATGCACTTGGCTTTTGTCTTGTTCCTTATGGTAGATATGATAAACAATGCCTTTATGTTTGATACGCTTGCCTTGAACACCATTGTTGATCATGCGTTGTATGAGTTCGCTGTCGTCAATTCCCCATCCAACTAACTCTTCATTAAAACCATTTACAGCAATAAAGTCTGCACGCCAAAAGGACATATTGCAGCCTCGCAGTTTACTAGATCTTTTTGATTCTCTTTTTGCTCTGTTAGCTATGAAAGGAATGCGAAGCGTTCTATTGCGTTTTTTAATACCTGTAGAGAAGTAATTAAAATCGATTTGTTTAGTTTTAAATAAGCTTTCTAGATGGTTCTCTTGAATATTGACACGGCTACCGAAAAGGTAAACGCCTTCTTCAGCCATAGAAAGATGATCCTCAACAAAATTCTTATGTAAAATAATATCACCATCGATCTCTAGAATATAATCATACTTTGCCTTTGAGATTGCTTTATTCATGATAGCTGGCTTGCGATTGCCTTGATCTTCATGCCAGACATGGATAAGGGGAACTGGAAAATCTTTTTGATATCTTTTAATCAATTCTAGCGTCTTTTCTGTAGAGCCATCGTCTGCAATGATCACCTCGTCGGGCAATACACGTTGTCTTTTAACGCTCAATAGCAGTAATTCTAGCGCTTCAGGCCAGTTGTAAGTAGGGGTTACTAGGGAACAAGTTATAGACATTTGAAAAATATAATATGGATCTAATGCAATATTAAGTAATTCTGTCCATTTGCTGGTTTTTCCGTTTCTTTGCAATCTGTAAACGATGAAAATAATATGAGTAAAGAAAATTTGGTAAGCAATACGCTTTCGCGAAAGCGGTTTCAAGAAATACTCCATTTATTCCATCAATCCACCCAGCAATTAGGAGATGATCGCAATATAATAAAAATTGTGACCTATGATAATCAACAACTGGTAGTTAAATCCTTCAAAACACCTAATTTTATTAATAAGATCGCCTACAGGTTTTTTAGAAAATCAAAGGCTGCCAGGTCTTATTACAACGCGCAACATCTAGTAAAAAACAATATAGGAACCCCTATGCCTATTGCCTATTTTGAGCAATTCAGTGGGGTAGGCTTGCAGGCGAGTTACTATGTCAGCGCTTATGTAGCGCACGATTTTACCTACCGAGAGATTACGAACGATGAGGCGTTACAAGATAAAGTGACTATATTGCAGCAGTTTTCAAAGTTTATGTATGACATGCATGACGCTGGAATTTATTTTATGGATCACTCTCCAGGAAATACCCTCATAAAGAAGCGAGATGGTCATTATTACTTTTTTTTAGTAGATCTCAATAGGATGAAGTTTTATAATATACCTTATGAGGATCGACTTAAAAACTTTGAACGCCTGTCTCCTAAAAAATGGATGTATGAAGTTATGGGAACAGCTTATGCTAGACTTTCTGATGAAGACGCTCATACGACTATAGATACCATGTGGAAATACACACAGAATTTTCAAGAGGCTTTTCATAGGAAAAAACGTTTAAAGAAAAGAATAAAAAAAATATTGTAATATGAAATTGAAAGAATGGCCGTCGTCTTTGTACAATAGTTGGAGATTGAACAAAGTGAAGGGTGAAGAATTAATAGATAGGAATGTTCCTGAGATTGATGCAATCGTCTCGCTTACTTCAATTCCATCTAGATTAGAAACCATTCACATCACGCTTAAAAGTGTTTTGCTACAAGACTGTAAACCGAAAAAAATAGTTCTCTGGTTGCACAAAGATTTAGAAGGTCACTTGCCAGAAACTTTGACTTCTTTAACTCAAAGTTTATTAGAGATACGTTATTCAGATTATACGTTTAGTCATAGAAAATTAATTCACAGTGTAAAAGCATTTCCGCAAGATATGATTATTACTGTAGATGATGATGTCATCTATCATCCTTCAACATTATCAAAACTGTATGAGGCTGCGATTAAAAATCCAAGTAAAGTTACTTCACACAGAGGCCGTAATATATCATTTGATAAAGAAGGAAAAGTACTTCCTTATCCACAATGGAAGTACGCTACTAAAGAAACTGCCGATGATAACTGGTTCATGCCTATTGGTGCATTTACAGTTGCATATCCACCTAATGTCTTAAGCAATCAAGTTACAGATTTGGAGACATTCATGAGAATAACTCCTAAAAACGACGATCCTTGGTTTAAAGTGATGGCACTTTTAAATGGAAATAATAGTGTGCCATCAGGATATGACCTTCCTGAACCTATACCTATTTCAGGAACCCAAAAAATATCGCTTAAGAAAATAAACGTTGATAGAGACTATAATCGAACTCAAATGGAAAATATTCTTAATGAATTCCCTGAACTGAGAAAGTTAATCAATACCTCTGCGCAACAACCATAGTTTTACGTACCTCATAAAAATCCCGTAACTTCTCAAATAGGCAATAGAAAAACCTACAAAACCATCTAGGAAGCCGAGTTGAATGACGTAATGTTTGAAAAACCCCCAAAAAGGTTTAACAACAACATGAAATAAAGTTATTTTCCCTACTTTTTTATCAAAATCGCGGGCTTGCAGGCTGGCATAGCGTTGTAGTTTATTTACATGATGATCAATACTAACGTATTTGTAATGCAATAATTTATTTTCTAACCAGCCTATTGTTCCATCTGCTTCAATTTCAGAATGCACATGTTTGTCTACGTATTTACAATGTGACTTTTTAAATAGGCGTATTACCTTATCGTTTTTCCATCCGCTATAACGCACCTGCTTTCCCATAAAGAAATTACGTCTTCCCATCCAGTATCCTGCGTGGCCATTAGCCGTTAAGTTAGGGATCAACTGGATAATTTCTTCTTTTAATGCGGGGGTAACTCGTTCGTCGGCATCTACCAATAGGATCCATTCATGAGTCGCTTGGGGTATTGCCCAGTTTTTTTGGGAGGCGCTGTGAATGTATTCTCTAGAAAGTAATTTATCAAAATAGGGTTGCGCTAGCGTTACGGTATTATCAGTGCTATTGCTATCTACTAATATAATTTCGTCACAAAAATCCACGCTTTTTAGAACCTCAACAATATTGTGGGCTTCATTATAGGCTGGTATTATAGCGGTGATGGGGTATTTTAACATTATGGCAGCTAATCTACATGATAATAATCAAACAGTAGCAAAAATAACTTTGTTATCTTAAATACCCAGCTTATATCATTAAATTTGTGCGACATCATCTACTAGTATCCTTCTATGATTAAAGACCCATCCATATCGGTTGTAATAAGTACTTATAATTCTATTCCTTGGTTAGAAAAAACCTTGTGGAGTTATGAGCATCAGATTTTTAGGCAGTTTGAGATTGTTATCGCAGATGACGGCTCTAATAAAGAAACCAAGGAGTTTATAGAGCGTTATCAACAGAAAAGCGCAAAAAAAATAATTCATGTATGGCATGAAGATAAGGGTTTTCAGAAGAGTATGATTTTAAATAAAGCACTCATGGCTTGTAACGCTGAGTATGTGGTAATGTCTGATGGTGACTGTATAGCCAGAGAAGATTTTCTTCAAATACACTATGAGCGTCGGGAGCCAGGACATTTTCTCTCTGGAGGTTATTACAAGTTACCATTAGGGCTTTCTGAAAAAATTACCGAGGAGGATATAGCCATTCAACGTTGTTTTGACTTAGAGTGGTTAAAACGTAATGGATTGCCTGCTTCCTATAAAAATCAAAAACTGAATTCAGGCTTTGTCACCGCAAAAATTATGGAAAACCTCACCCCTACCAATGCAAGTTGGAATGGACACAATTCCAGCGGTTGGTTAAAAGACCTCATAGCGATCAATGGTTTTGACGAACGCATGCAGTACGGTGGTCAGGATCGTGAATTAGGAGAGCGCCTATTTAATTATGGGATCAAATCCAAGCAAATAAGGTATAGTGCAATCTGTTTGCACTTGGATCACGCTCGGGGCTATAAAAATCAAGATTCTATCGACAAAAACAAGGAAATTAGAAAGGCAACAAGAGATGACAAAAGGAACTTTACTCTCTTTGGAATTGTAAAGCAAGAGAAGTAAGTTGTATTAAAACAGCCTTAATGATAGCCTTTCAATTGGATTGTATTTATTTTGATGAAATCATTACCGAACTATAATTTTCTTTAATAAATCGATCTAAATCTCCAAACATTAATTCTGGAATGAATTGTTGATACAACTTAATGGCTTGGGCTTTCAACTGTTTAGGGGGTAAGTTATCGTATAATTTTGGTCGGTAGTCTTTTAAGTGCACCGAGAGGTGCCTTTTATCATCTTCATTGACATTCCAAGAGGCCTTATTGATCCATGGGCTGAAAATAGTAAATGCAGGGATGTCAAGTGCTTTTCCCATATTTATAGCACCTCCTTCATTTCCTATGATACCAGTACAGTGAGATACTATTGTAAGAAAATCTCTGATGCTTGGTGCAAAAGCATGGATAAAAATTTGTTGTTGAGTCTGGGCAGAACAGGAATCAAAAACAGCCTGCGCTTCTTTTTTTTGACTAGGGATATAATTAAAAAGCAGTTGTGATGCAGTAGCAGCTACAAACCTATCTAAAACCTTGGCCATGTAGGCGTAGGGTAAGGTTTTGTTTTTATTACTTCCCAAAACACTTACCATGGTGAGGGGTTGTTCAAGATCAATATCTTGTTGATACAGCCATTTTTTTCCTTCTGCTTTTTCTAAATCGGTGAGGTAAATTTTTGGTTTTAAATGCCATTGTACGTCTTTGGTGAGAGGTGAGGTGAGCAGCATTCTACTTCCTAAGGCAAGACCAGTTTTGTAAATAGAAGGATCAGGAGTGTTTTTTACAACATCGGTATAGGCCAGACTTGAAAACCATTTATGATAACCTATTCTTTGTTTCGCACCTGATAATAGAGATAATAAGGCAGTATTATTTTTACCATAAGCATCAATAAGAAGGTCGTATTTTTTGTGTTTTAGCTTTCGCGAAAGCGAGATCACTCCACTCATTTTATCAAAATCAAATTTGGAGACTTTAATTAGTCCATCGATCGCAGGGTGATGTTGTACCAGCGCATCAGCATGTGCTATGACAAGGTAATCTAGATGAGCGTCAGGAAAGGTAATCTTCAGCTGATCTGCAATGATAGTGCTTGTAAGCACATCTCCCAGCATTTGATATTGAATGAGCAATATCCTCATTACACGGCTACGTTGTACTCCCGTAAAGCATCGTTAAGGGACGTCTTTTTATTAGTGCTCTCTTTGCGCTGTCCTATGATTAATGCACAAGGAACGTTAAAAGTTCCCGCCGGAAACTCTTTAGCATAACTTCCAGGTATGACTACAGATCTCGCTGGTACACGACCTTTATATTGAACAGGCTGATCGCCTGTAACATCTATAATTTTAGTACTTGCTGTGAGTACAACATTGGCGCCTAAAACAGCTTCCGACTCTACATGAACGCCTTCTACCACGATACACCTCGAGCCTATAAATGAATTGTCTTCTATAATGACAGGCGCTGCTTGAAGAGGTTCTAAAACTCCACCTATACCCACACCACCACTTAAATGCACATTTTTACCTATTTGAGCACAACTTCCTACGGTTGCCCATGTATCTACCATAGTGCCTTCTCCTACGTAGGCACCTATATTGATATAAGAAGGCATCATGATCACCCCTTTTGAGATATAAGCCCCATGTCTTGCTACAGCATTGGGTACTACACGTATTCCTTTGCTCTTATAACCTGTTTTTAATGGTATTTTATCGTGATACTCAAATGGACCGCATTCTATGGTTTCCATTTTCTGAATGGGGAAGTATAAAACGACAGCTTTCTTGATCCATTGGTTAACGATCCATCCATTTTCAGTAGGTTCTGCAACGCGCAGCGTACCGCGGTCTAGCATATCTACCACTTCTCTAATAGCACTTTGAGTGACTCTATTCTCTAATTGGGAACGATCTTCCCAAGCATTTTCTACAACAATTCTTAATTGATTCACAATCTATTATTTTTACAAATATAGGGGCAAAGTTTTTGAATTGCTTCTTTGGAGCTAGCATATTAGTACATCCTTTTTCATTTGATTATTTTTGCAAACGTATGGCAAGATTACTAGCAATCGATTACGGTAAAAAAAGAACAGGAATAGCAGTGACTGATCCTATGCAAATTATTGCCTCTGGACTCACCACTGTAGCCACTCGCGATTTAACCGCTTTTCTTCAGGAATACCTGGGCAAAGAAGAGGTGCAAGCTATAATTTTGGGGGAGCCTAAGCAAATGGATTACACGGATAGTGAGCTAGGACCATGGTTGCGGACATATGCGTTACAATTACAAGAATTGTTTCCCAATGTAAAAATAGAACGTGAGGACGAACGTTTTACATCAAAGATGGCTCATGCGAGTATGCTTACTAATGGTCTAAAGAAAAAGCAACGACATAATAAAGCTTTAGTGGATGAAATAGCAGCGACTATTATTTTACAGAGTTATATGGAACGCAAAAGATGAACGCTATAAAACTTCTAGTGTTCTTGTCATCATATTGATCAACAAGCGCATCAATAGTTTTAAAAAGAAAAATAATTAAGTTTATTATTTATTAATAGGCATTGAACTTTAATCGTTTAAGAACATGATTTTACCAGTAGTCGCTTATGGCGATCCCGTTTTAAGAAAAAAAGCAAAGGATATTACTCCTGAGTACCCACAATTTATAGAAATTCTTAAAAATATGTGGGAAACCATGTATAATGCTAGCGGAGTTGGGCTTGCTGCACCTCAAGTGGGCTTGCCTATTAGACTGTTTCTAGTAGATACCACTCCTTTTTCAGATGATCCAGAACTTCCTCAAGAAGAGTCAGAACAACTTGGCCAATTTAAAAAGGTATTCATTAATGCTGAGATCATAGAAGAAAATGGGGAGGAATGGGCTTTTAATGAAGGGTGTTTGAGCATTCCTAATGTAAGGGAAGACGTTTACCGTCAAGAAGAAGTGGTGATCCGTTACTTAGATGAAAACTTTGTAGAACATACAGCTACGTATAGCGGGTTAATTGCGCGGGTGATACAACACGAATACGACCATATAGAAGGCATTTTGTTTACCGACAAAATTTCAAGTCTTAAAAAGCGGTTGATAAAAGGCAGGCTTTCTAACATATCAAAAGGAAAAACTGATGTGGATTACCGCATGCGTTTTCCGGAGGTCAAAGGAAGAAGGCAATAACAACCATCTTCACAAAAAAAATGTGAAGTGTTTACATAATTACTAAGGTTAGGTGTAATGATATATATTTGCGCCGCTAAAAAAGAAAAAGATGAGTTTAGAAAATATATTGTCCATAACAGGTAAGCCAGGGTTGTACCAATTAAAAAGCAAGGCTAAAAACGGCTTTGTAGTAGAATCTTTGTTAGATAAAAAAACTTCTATTGTAGGTATCAATCACAATGTAAGTGTTCTTAAAGATATCTCTATTTACACTTACACGAAAGAAATGCCTTTAAAAGTGGTTTTAAAAAAAATAGCCGAAAAGGAAACTAACGGTCCAGCGATCAACCACAAGGTAGGTAAAAAGGAATTGGAAAATTATTTTAATGAAGTACTTCCAGACTATGATGAAGAGCGTGTTTATGCCAGTGATATTAAAAAGGTAATACAATGGTACAACTTGCTTCAAAATAATGACCTTTTAGGAGCTCTAGAGGAAGAGTAACACCCTAGTGTGTTGAAAATTTTAAAAAGCCTTTACGTTAAAGTTAAAATAGAAAGGCGTTTTAAAATTTTATTGAATAAAAACTACTTTCTAACAAACGGAATGCGGTAGGTAATTCCATAGGAATATCCCACACCTATGTCGTTAGTATCAAATGTTCTACCAAATCCTGGTGCGTATAGATTGTCAAAATTCTCTGGTGTTTTTTCTGAAAGTCGTCGTTTTAATTGAAGGTTTGCAGTTAGGTAGAGGTTATTCAAAACCTGTACTTTAAATCCAAATTGGATTTCTAACCAAATCATATTCAAACCAGAAAACTCTCTATCAACAACATTAGTAAAAACAGGAAAATAGTTGTTATCTATATTGTAATCGTATCTATGTAGTGTTTGTGACATAGTTGCATAACCTAGTCTAGCGCCTCCATAGATCATGTTATCCATGTCCAACCAATTTTGATAAAAGTTGTAATCGACCCCAGCTTTTATAAAGGAACCTGAAGTCTTATAATCAACACGTTCACTAGTTTTATTTAAAGATTCAGCACCTAGTTCACCAGCGACGTATAATCGTTTTGACATTCGGTAATCTGCTAGGATTTGAAAACCAGTATAATCTTCGTCTATACCAGTTCTTATCAAACTAGCAAGGTCTATACCAGCGCGCAGTCCATATGCTTGTTGATAGATGAGGCTGTCATTTTTGATCTCGTTTTCGCCTTGAGCGGTACTCAACAAACAGGAGAGAAGAAGTAATATGCTAATGAAGTATTTGAACATGTACGTCTGTATTATTCGTTACCTGATCTTCTACTATAATCACTCTTTCTATCCATTGATTTCCAGTAGTCTCTACTGTTTGAACAGCCACAAGATTATTGTAAACAACTCTAAAACCGCAAGCTCTACTGACATATGCTTCTCCAAGAATATAGTTGAAGTCTATGTTGTCTGAATTTACAACTCCATCTTCTGTGAGAATCAGGTTATAACTGGTCCTGCTACTATCGGTACGCAAAGGAATAGAGATACTTTCTGTATTGCTCAGTGTGGTTGACCCGTCGGTATTAAGAGGGGCAAAAGTACTACTTCCTATTTCTTGAACTTGGATGCGATCCACTGCCTTATTCTGTAGCGGATTCAACAGATCTTTAAACTCAATAACCAGTCTAGGGGTTACCGCCTGATCTGGTGTACACAAATCATCTTTTTCACAACTGCCACATAGAACTGCTGTGGTAAGGATTAAAAGTATGCAGGAGAATTTATTCATTTTAATTGCTTAGCGCTAGTTGCCATATCCACCTCTTTATCGTAAACCAGCTTTGTTAAAATATCTGAAGTAGGTCCATAACTAGGTCTGTGAATATAATCAGAAAGAACGCGGTTTCCTTTTTTGTCAAAAATAGTATAGGTGGGAAAACCTTCTAGATTTATTTGCTGTTGAATAATGCTTCCTTGCTCTTCGGTTAAGAAATAGTGTTTTCCTTTAATCTGATACTCTGCAATAGAGGGGATGTATGCTTTTTCTTTACTGGCATGGCATAAATAAACAAACTCTACATCCTCTTTAAATTTCTCGTGAAGTGCTGGAGAAGCTTCTTTAAACTCTGCTTTGCAAGGCCCACACCAAGTGGCCCAGTTGTCGATGTATATTACTTTGCCATTTGCATTGCTTATGATTTCTTCAAGAAACGTAGCTGCATCATCGCTTTTAAACGTTAGTAATTCTGCTTCAGCAGGAATTTGTGGTTGTTCAATAAGGTCTTTAGTTTTTTTATACTCTTGTTGAATGGCAGTAAGCAGGGAAGAGTCTTTTAAATAATCCATAAGCTGCTCAGAATTATCTTCATAGAGCTTTGTAGAATGGTCGTCTAAATCTCCCATTACCAGCATGGAAACAGTATGCTGGCTCAGGTAACTACCTTCTTTAAGAGCACTTTCAATGACCACCTGATCGATTTCTTGTGGAGTTGCTTCAGGGAATTTTTTTTCTATTTCTCTAGAAGCATAAGCATGGTTGTTGTATAGAATACTATTGACAGCATTCGTATTGACCAAATCTTCCTCGGTCAATTCAGGTAAATGAATCAATTCTTTGTAATAAGGACTGTCCATTTCTGGTACTTTTTTACCGTAGTACTTGGCAAAAGAGGCGTAATCCATTTTTGTATTGATAACAGCAAACTTCTTATCTGTTGCGATGTAGTCTTTTAGGTACTTGTTGAGTGTTGTATCATCCAAGTAGTTCTTATAATAGTCGTTAAGTTTTTTAGTTTGGTCATCGATAAGCTTTTCTAAGTCCTGGTAACCCAGCTCACTTTCTTTCTTATAAAAGGCTTCAGTCTTTAGTGGATTGCTCGCGAGGTATTCTTGAAATTTTTTCTGAGTGGCTGCAGTTTTACCGCCAAAGTTGAGGTTCTTTTTAAAAGCGGCTTCATCTTTACCTTCTGTATAGTTGATGAAAATGCTATCTCCAGGAATGGCTATAATTTGAAAACTATTATTGCCGTATAAAGTAAGCGCACTTGCCGACGCTAAAGGGAAGGAAGTGGTAAACTGACCATTTTCATTTATTAGAGCATCTTCTTGGAAGGACTTTTTGCTCATCATGTCATAACCATAAACCGTAATCTTTTCTAATTCTAAAGAATCAGTAAGTTGTAGATGACCAGAAATAACTACGGTATTCTGTTTTTGTTTAACGTCTTCTTGAGCTTCTTTACAAGAGCTAGAGAGGATAACGAGCGCTATAGCGCAAAATAGATTTTTCATTGTATCTTATTTTTTTAATTCTAATAAAACTACATTCTCCACATGGTGTGTTTGAGGAAACATGTCGACCGGTTGTACCTTAACGATGGTATACTTCTCATCTAGTAATGCCAGATCACGCGCTTGTGTTGCACTGTTACAACTTACATAAACAATACGTGCTGCACTTAATTTTATTAATTGAGCGACCACATCTTTATGCATACCGTCTCGTGGCGGATCGGTAATAATGACATCGGGTTGTCCGTGTTCATCGATAAAGTCTTGTGTAAAAACTTCTTTCATATCGCCTGCAAAGAAGGTGGTATTTTCTATACCGTTATGCTTTGCATTGGTTATAGCATCTTCTATAGCTACAGGAATAGCTTCAATTCCTACAACGTGTTTTGCTTGTTTTGCTACAAATTGTGCAATGGTTCCTGTTCCTGTATACAAATCATAGACCAGCTCTTCTCCAGTAAGTCCAGCAAAGTCTCTTGTGATTTTATATAGTTCATAAGCTTGCTTGCTGTTGGTCTGATAAAATGACTTGGCATTGATCTTGAATTGCAAACCCTCCATTTCTTCATAGATATGATCACGGCCATGATAACAAATCACGTTTTGGTCATAAATGGTGTCATTTGCCTTTGCATTGATGATGTATTGCAAAGAAGTAATTTGTGGGAAGGTTTCCTTTAAATGATCTAATAAGGCCCGTCTTTGCGCTTCATTATCTTCAAAAAACTGGATCACTACCATATTTTCTCCGGTAGAAGACATGCGCAGCATTAACGTGCGCAGTGTTCCAGATTTTTCTCTTGGGTTGAAGTAGGATATGTTTTCCGCTTTCGCGAAAGCGTGCACACTCAACCTAATATCCTCTCCTATTTGCGGATGTAGATGGCACTCGTCCAGGTGTAAAATCTTATCCCACATCCCAGGAATATGAAAACCAAGTGCCTTTTTATCTTCAATTTCTATGTCACTTTGAATCTCTTCTAGAGTCAACCAACGGTTTGCAGAAAAACTGAACTCCATTTTGTTGCGGTAGCGGTATTGTTCTGAAGAGCCAGCGATAGGAGTCATTTCTGGAAGTTCTAAGTGACCTATTCTCCTTAGATTTTCAGAGACTTCTTTTTGCTTAAAATACAGCTGACTTTCATAAGTCATGTGTTGCCATTTACAGCCTCCACAGGTGTTAAAATGCTTGCAAACGGGCGTGGTGCGTCTATCGCTTAATTCAATAAATTTAGTTACTTTCCCTTCGTAGAAGGACTTCTTTTTCTTAAAGGTTTGTATGTTAACCACGTCGCCAGGGACTGCATCTGTAAGGAAAATTACTTCACCTTCTTCTGTTTTTGCAACACTTTTACCTCTTGCGCCAGCATCTACTACGGGTACATTTTCAAAGGACTTTTGAGCTCTTTTTATTCGTTTTGACATAGGTGACAAAATTAATGTAATTCTACCAGTATATTCCAACACGCACCACAATTATAGGTTTTTATAGAATCGTTGAACAGCGAAGTAGTTGGGTTTGAATTCAGAATTTCGCAAATTCTTAAAGCGTATTGTTTTAATCCTCACATCGAAATGGTTAAATTGCGTCAAAAGAACAAAAGCACAACTATGAGCGTGGATACACAGAGCAAAGCACAACATTATATAGATTTAGAAGACCAGCACGGAGCACACAATTACCATCCGTTACCCGTAGTGCTAGAAAGAGGTAAGGGGGTTTATGTCTGGGATGTAGATGGAAAGCAGTATTACGATTTCCTAAGTGCTTATAGTGCGGTGAATCAGGGCCATTGTCATCCTGCTATTGTTAATGCGATGAATGAACAAGCCCAAACGTTGACGCTTACTTCAAGAGCCTTTCATAATGATAAACTAGGATGGTACGAAAAGTACTTGACTGAATATTTTCAGTTTGACAAGGTATTACCAATGAATACTGGTGCTGAAGCTGTGGAAACAGCGATTAAGATTGCACGTAAATGGGCGTATGAAAAAAAAGGAGTAGCAGAGCATGAAGCAAAAATAATTGTTTGTGAAAATAATTTTCACGGTCGTACAACGACGATTATTTCCTTCTCCAATGATGAAGGGGCCCGCAAAAACTTTGGTCCTTATACACCTGGATTTATTAAGATCCCTTACAATGATACAGAAGCTTTAGAAAAAGCACTTCAAGAAGAAAATGTAGCAGGATTTTTAATTGAGCCTATTCAAGGAGAAGCTGGTGTATTTACACCGCATGATGATTTTATGAGGTCTTCTCGTGATTTGTGTAAAAAATACCATGCGTTATTCATTGCAGATGAGATCCAAACCGGAATCGCAAGAACTGGTGGTTTGTTAGCGGTATGTGGAGATTGTAATTGTGAAGCACATTGTGAACGACAAGAAAAAACTTACGCACGTCCGGATATATTGATTTTAGGAAAAGCGTTGTCTGGTGGCGCTTATCCTGTAAGTGCTGTATTAGCAGATAATGAAGTGATGAATGTGATCCAGCCAGGACAACACGGTTCTACTTTTGGAGGTAATCCTGTAGCAGCTGCTGTAGCAATGGCAGCACTTGAAGTGGTGAAGGATGAACACTTGATTCAAAACGCTCGTGTGTTAGGAAACTATTTCAGAGCTGAAATTAATAAGTACATTGAAACAACTGATACAGTTGTTTTGGTAAGAGGTAAAGGTTTGTTGAACGCTATTGTCATCAACGATACAGAAGATAGCAAGACGGCATGGAACATCTGTTTAAGGTTAAGAGATAATGGATTGCTTGCTAAACCTACACATGGAAATATTATTAGATTTGCACCACCACTCGTGATGACTAAAGACCAACTTGACGAGTGTATTTCAATTATTATTAAAACACTGAAAGAATTCGAATAAGATGGAAGTACAAAACCAACCTCAGTACTACTGACTTATTAAGTCTTAAAACAAAAAAAGGGAAAGCGCGAGCTTTCCCTTTTTAAGTATGATTTTATAAGATTTATCTACATCCAGCTTTTTCAGCGGCTTGATATAGT
Source organism: Nonlabens sp. (assembly GCF_018401815.1). Classification (GTDB taxonomy): domain Bacteria; phylum Bacteroidota; class Bacteroidia; order Flavobacteriales; family Flavobacteriaceae; genus Nonlabens. Next base: position 218,277 of record NZ_JAGYKG010000001.1, on the reverse strand, counting down.
TGTTCCATGGATTCTGCTGGCATTCCTTCCATTCCTTCAAACACCCCTATGTACCAATCAAAAAATACACATGGATTAACTAATGACCATATTACAAATGTTAATCCGATAAATGATAGGACTAAAGAAACAATGGCAACAGTTCTTGCAGTTTTCATTGCGTTAGCGTTTACATACTCATCTGGGTTGGCATGGTATTTAGCGAGTTCTTTGTTTGCTACTACAAGTGCTATAATAGCAGATATGGTTCCTATACCGTATACACAACAGCATAAAAATCCGATAACAGATAAGATGTATACTAAGGTGGTGTTTAATTTTTGCATGGTTAATCGGTTTTAAATTTCAGGTTAGTTGATCACTACCTTGCAATGTTACAATAATTTTTAATGAATTGCCATTTTAGCTATAAAACTGGTAAGAATAGTACCTATGGTAATGATGGTCGCCCAAAGTTTTATGTGCTCCCCATATTTCACATTTGCCCACCAATCAAAAATTAGAAATAAGAATAAAAACATACCTGGAAACAATCCAGGGTACATAAAAAAGGAGTCTTCTAGACGGCCATCTAACAATAAAGATATAGAGCGTTGGATGCCACATCCAGGACAGTCTAATCCTATTAATTGTTTACTCATACAAGGCAGCATCCAACTCTCATTCATAAATATGGGTAGTGTATTAGTTAGAAACACTTACTTTGGCAGCTGTTTCTTGTTCATTAGTGGTGACTTTAGCAATGTAAATAGCGCTTGATAAAGAAGCGGTATTGTAACGGTAACTCGCTTCAATAGAAGTAGGCCTGATAGAGAATAATTGCTTTCCAGCAAGATCGTACAAAGAAATATTCACGATTTCTTTTAGCTTGGGATTTAACACGGTCAATTCTTTGTTGTTGTTATTTTGGAAAATATCAAAATTACTATCTTTAATGATATTATTACTTAGGGTTCCAGAAGTATTTTTAAAAGTGATTTCAAAACGATTGGCATGGTGTCCAGGGGCAATAAGTAAGGTTTTGTTTCCAGATTTGATATCGTGATATACATTAGTTTGAGTATCGTGTAAATAAACGTTTGCAGGATTAAAATTGATTAAAAAAGCAAGTTCAAACTCTACCTCAATTGGAGTGGTATTACTACTATCTATTTGAACTCCAATAGGTAAAATCATGTCTTCATCAAATGCTTGTGAAGAAAGGCCAAATTCCCCATGAGTTCCTATTTTAATATAAGCATCTGTTGCTATTCTTCCAGAAATAGCAGCTTCCCAAGCAAAGTCATAAGCTTGTGAAGTGCTATCGTCAAAAGCAAAGGTGAGTGGTCTGACATATAATCCATTAGGAATAACATTTATAACCATCTTAGGTATTTGATGTGCAATGAGCGCATCTTGCGGGTTAGAACTGGTATTTCCAGGAGCAGATTTGAAAATAGAAGACGACCCATCTTCTTTTTTCAATACGCGCATAGCATTATTAAATTCAATTTGTTCCCCTATTTGGCCTCCAGGTAATAGCACTCCAGTAGTAATATTAGGCGTTGCTCCTTGTAAAAAAGAATTTGATGTGTTTGGCACATCAGTAGTTGTTCTGGATATAAAAATACCTTGACCAATGGCGGCATACCTTCTCTTTCCATCTGTTGAGCTTTGACTTGCAGTAATTCCACCTCCAGCGAGTTGCGCTGAACTAGTAACTATGTTACCATTGTTATCTGTTCTTCTAAAAATCGGCTCTAAGTAGGTCCCACTGTTTGCGTATCCATTGTCCGTTCCAACATCAAAACCCATCGGTACATATCTAGCATAACCCCCTAAGTAACTGGTTAAGGAATGAGATGTTTCTTCTTGAGAAATCCAAAATTCTACCCATGGATCCATTTTAACGGTATTGGCCCCGGTGTCTTTGGCATTATGTTCTAAAAATCTTTTTAAATCTAAGGCACTTGGATAAGGATTACCTGCAAGTGTACCATTGTCATTACCTACTCCTACCAGAACTGTTCCATTGTTAGGACGACCTCTAAAATCATATCGTTGTCCCGCCTCGCCATTATTGAATATACCATAGTTAAGACCTCCCATATCTTGCACTCCTTTCATTGTGAAGCCGTAACCAGTGCGAGTAGTTTGTGTTCCATTAAATATCGTCCATCCCGCGTAACCGGTAAGAGGATTGCCTCCACTATCATAAGTCCATAACCATCTTCCGGCAATCCGCAATGCAGTCCCACCTGTATTGCCATCATCAGACATCCCATTTCGTACCCCGTAAGCAAGTATTTGAGAGTCTCCTGCCTCAGTAGTTAAATCAGTAGAGGTGATGTTTGTGTCGGAAGTGTCTACAGTAGGATATTTAATTTGTGTATTATTAAATCCCACGTTACCGTTGATTCCAGTTAATTGATTGCTCACTGGTGCAGACCAGTAATTGTAAGTAAATTCATTAGAAGTACCTTCTTGGAAAACAGAAATGAGGCCATTTCCCTCATTAGCTACATTATTTTCTTGCAGTAATTGAGCTTCTTCTCTTAAGTATATTTTTGAATTGGTATCTAGGTTGATTTTATCTTTAACATAAATGCTCGTTCCTTTGGAGTAAACGAAATTATCACCAACTACCCAAAGCTGAGCCGCGGCCACTTGAAAGGCGCAAACAGCTAATAATAAACACCGTACATTTTTCATAATAGGAACTTTAACAAAGTAAAAATAGAATTTTAAGATCCTTATCCTCAATAGTTTTAGATAAGTTTATAGATTTGTGCCATAAATTAGTTCAAATAAAAAAAATGCCGATTAAGAACAAAAAAACACCCCTCATCAACGGATTTTTGATCCTGCTAGGAGCTATTTTTTTATTGTATTCTATCCTTATAGAGACGGTAAATGTCTATTTCAAGACCTTGGGACTGCTGTCTCTTATGTTTGGGGCATACCGAGCAAGCAATCATTGGGTGCAACACAAAGACGATCATTTGAATGATGAAGAAGAATAGCATATGTCTGGATTTAAAATAGGTGATCGGGTATTGGTGTTGGACGATGATTTTGGCGGGGTGGTCGCTTTCGCGAAAGCGGAACAAATAACCATATTAACAGATGAAGGCATAGAAATATCGTACCATCGAAGGGAGTTGATTTTAGACAGGTCTTTCAAAGTTTCCCATGTGGTGCGCAAGGAAGAACCTGCGCCTAAAAAACCAAAAACAAGACAGGTTTCTAGAAAAAAAGCGGCTTTTATTCCAGCCGTTGAAGTGGATTTACACATTCACCAACTGGTAACATCAGAACGTGGAATGGATGCTTATGACAAACTAAATCTTCAAGTAGATACCGCAAGGCATCAAATAGAATGGGCCATCCAAAACCGCATTCCAAAACTCGTTTTTATACATGGAGTAGGCCAAGGAGTGCTCAAAGAAGAACTTTATTTTCTCTTTCAGCGGTATGAACACATTAAGTTTTATGACGCCGATTACCAAAAGTATGGTCGCGGTGCTACTGAAATATACATCCACCAGAACCCGTAAAAGGGGGGGTGCAACTCAATTCAATAGCTTCCTTTAGAAAATCTCCAAAAGGATAGGTTTCAAAAACAATTTCTTCTAGCTCATTTTGTAAGCTCAGATTGGTAATACTGATGCGCAGTTGGGTGATGCGTTGTATACTATGCTCGCGGTATTGGACGATTATTGGATTAGCTGATGCGCTAACAGAAAAGTCTCGGTAATTAGGAACGCTAGAGCCAATGGCAATATCATTAGTAGGATCTAGATCGCGATTGGTATCTTCGTTAATGGTAAGCACGCCATCTCCATCATCATCAGTATCTAAATAATCTGGTATTCCGTCTCCGTCAGTATCCCTGCTAGCAGCTATATTTACACTTCCATCGGTGTTTAAAACAACCCCTTCTTGAGCAGTTGGCACATTATCCCCGTCATCATCAATATCTAGGTAATCTGGGATACCGTCACCGTCACTATCTTGACTAGATATGGGATCAATCACACCATCTATAAATACAGCTCCTTCTGCAGTGGCTGGAATACCGTCATTATCATCATCAGTGCGTGGTTCAGTTGTTATATAAATACCTCCAGCCATGGCGGTGTATACTTCTGTGACACTTGGAAAACTAGGTGGGATGCTGTTACAGTAATAATTAGATCCTGGGGCGGCATTGAATTTCCGATATTCAAATGTATTGGGTCCGTTAGGTGTTATTGGGAATGGTCCATAGTCTCCCTCTAGGTTCAAGACATCTTCTGGAGTAGCAAATTGCAACACCAAGCTTTCAAAATTGGTATTTTCGTTTTTATAAAAAACATAATTATACACACTACCTGAGACAAGAGTAGGGTCACAGGCTTCTACGCTAGCATCTTCAAAATCAAAATCATTAGTAATGATATCTCCATCATCACAGCCTATTAAAATTATAGGGAAAATAAGGTACAGCAGTTTTTTCATGGTTACAAAAGTAGTGAATCATATTAAAGCGCTAAAGGGTCATTTTTATTGTAAATAATTTACTTTTGCTGATATGAAACAAGTTTATCTAGATAGCGCAGCGACCACTCAAATGAGGCCAGAAGTGATTGCGAGAATGACTGACGTAATGAGTGAAGTACATGGTAACCCTAGCTCCACGCACACGTATGGGCGTAGTGCCAAGTCGCTAGTAGAGACTGCTCGTAAAAATATTGCGGCTCAACTCAACGTTACTGCAGCCGAAATCATTTTTACCTCTGGTGGTACAGAGGCAGATAACCTCGCTATTCATAGTTGTGTACGCGACCTTGGAGTAGAACGTATTATTACCTCTTCAATAGAACATCATGCGGTTATTTACATAGTAGATTACTGTGCCGAAAAATACGGTACTGAAATCACACATGTGAAATTAAAAGAATGTGGTACGCCCAATTATACAGATTTAGAACGCTTACTTTCTTCAAGCGATAAGAAAACACTTGTTTCCTTGATGCATATTAATAACGAGATTGGGAATAAGTTAGACATTGATCGAGTAGGAGCTTTGTGTAAAAAACACAATGCATTGTTTCATAGCGATTGCGTGCAATCGATTGGGCATTATGAAATGGATTTGGCTACGTTGGCTGTGGATTTTACTGCGGTATCTGCACATAAATTTCATGGGCCTAAAGGTGTAGGTTTTGCCTTTGTAAGAAAAGGAACAGGTTTGAAACCTATTATTTTAGGAGGATCTCAAGAACGAGGTATTAGAGCAGGGACTGAGAGTGTCCACAATATTGTAGGCATGGACCTCGCTTTGAAAATGGCCTATGATAGCTTAGAAGACGATCGCGCTTATGTGCTGGATCTTAAAAACTATTTTAAAGAACAATTAGAAGCTCATGTACCTGGAGTCAAATTTAATGGAAATTGTAGCGATCATAATAACAGTACTTATACCCTGTTGAACGTATGTTTACCATGTCCAGCAGATAAAGCTGCGATGTTATTATTTACTATGGATTTAAAAGGTATTGCTTGTTCTAAAGGAAGTGCATGCCAGAGTGGTTCTCAAAAAGGATCTCATGTATTGACCAGTGTTCTTTCAGAAGAAGATTTGAACAAGCCTAGTTTGCGTTTTAGCTTTTCGATTTACAACACAAAAGAAGAGCTGGACTACGTAGTTGGTGTTTTGAAGGAGTACCTACAAGCAATGGTGGTTTAACATTCTCTAGAGAAGTTTTCATTTTTATAATCTCATGGTTTTAACTGATGTTTTCAGTGATCCATATAAAAAGCGCTCTAGTTTTTTGCAAGTCTGTTTTTAAGATTACAGCGGTTCTTCTTGCGATTTTATGTTTTAAAAAGAATGCAATCTTTACAACCTTGGAATTTAGCTTGGCGAAATCAGATGACCCTTTTTAAACAACACAACTCAAAAAATCAACAAATAAAAAGGCGATTTTCCTATCTGATTTTTTAATTTTACCTCATACCTCATACCTCATACCTCATACCTCATACCTCATACCTCATACCTCATACCTCATACCTCATACCTCATACCTCATACCTAGGTTAAACAAACTACTCTTCTTAAGCTTAATAGTCTCTCATTGTCTCACCTTAAGTACATTCAACCAGTCCTCAATATGGACCTTTGTTGGGGACCTATCCGTTCATAAACTAGCTCAAACTTTTACTCGCTGAACATCTTGGCTAATAACATCTTTTATGCTAGTTGAGGCAGAAGAGCTCTATCAAAAATTGACATAAACGGGGTATATTATCAAATCTAGAACTCAACAAAGTTATTGCTATCCTTATAATATATTGATAAACTAGGATTTAGATAGCAATCTATTTATAAAACCTAAGATCATCCACAGACTCATCATCTTCATAAAATGTTTAAAGGTGATTAATAACAAGTATTTGGACCCATCTCAAAAGAATCATATAATGTCTCAGTCTTTCTGTTAATGGAACACTACAACTCTTGAATGGCCTTATATAAATACACTTATTCATTTGCATATTGCTCTAAATACCTCTTAAACAATTAACCATTACTGAATACGATCCTGTATCATTTGATGCAAATCAAATCTTTAGGAGAACTTATTTACAATATATACCACATTTATCAAACTATAACACCACAGCAGATAGAAACTTAAAAGAAACAAATAATCTCATTGCTTAATGGATTTAATCTTAATAATCTGTATCGTTTTTCATCATACCTCATCCCTCATCCCTCATCCCTCATCCCTCATCCCTCATACCTCATACCTCATCCTACAACTTAGCAATCAGTCTTAAATTAAAAACTCTAGGAGTTAACCTTACTGGAACGGCGTATTGCGCACTAGTAGCAACATCTCTTACCCAAAGATTAGAAATATTGTTTTCATAATCAAAAATATTAAAGATTTGAGCACCTATAGAGAGTTCATCAAAATTCTCTAACCAACTGCCTTGTCTCGCTTTCTTCTTGTCGTCTACCAATACAAATTGCACCCCTAGATCTGCTCTAAAATAGTCTTTTAAACGGAACTGGAAATCATAAGGATTTGCATAGCTAGGGGATCCGCCAGGTAACCCAGAGCTATAAACCATGTTGATATACGCTTTTAGATTAGGGATGTTAGGAACGTAGTCTTGGAAGAGAAAAGCTACTTTAAGTCGTTGATCTGTAGGTCTGGCTATAAAACCACGTCCGTTTAGATTTTCCTCTGTTTTTAAATAGCCTAAAGAAATCCAACTTTCGGTTCCTTTGATAAACTCACCGGCCAGTCTTACATCCAGACCGTAAGCATAAGCAGTTGCTTCGTTATTTGCTCGGTAGCGTATCCTTACATTTTCTAAGGTATAGGTGTTCACGTCAGTTAAGCTCTTGTAATAGGCCTCACTAGTCAATTTAAAAGGTCTTTTTTCTCCATCTTCTGTAGTCCAGTCAAAACTCCAATCATTTCCTAAAACAACGTGCACTGATTTTTGAGCTTTTACGTCTGGATTAACCACCCCTTGTTGATCTCGTAATTCTCGGTAAAATGGGGGTTGGTAATACAGACCAGAAGAGAATCTAAACAGCATATTGGTGTTGGTCCAGTGAGGCTTTATAGCTATTTGCCCACGAGGAGAAAAAACAGTTTGGGTGGTGCTGTTAATACCGCTTCCACTGACGTTCCAAGTGTGCGATCGCAGGCCAGCATTCCAGTAAACTTCGTGATCTCCTAAATAGCCACGACTGCTGTATTGAGCAAAGGCTTGCAGTCGGGTGATCTGAACATTATTATCTGCGCTTACGGCTTCAAAGGCATCAAGTGGTGCCACATAAGAGAAATAAGGCTGGTCATTTGCGGGAACAGAGGGTGGCCGGATATTAAAACCAGCACTGTCGATTACAGTGTATTCTCTTAGGCGATCTCTTATGTCTTCTGTATTGAGCTTGATGCCCCAATCCAGCTGGTCATTTTCTTTTTTTTCACTGTCAAGCTCTAATGTTCCTTTGTGCTCTAGGTTAACGATAAGCGCATCTAGATCGTTGCGTCCGTGATCCAGCTCACTACCTATTGCTCTTGTAAAATCAACTTCTCCCAGGTCATCACCACCTATATCTGTATTGGGCCGCCCGATGCGATAGCGTCCTAAAATATCAAAATGCTCCTGCTCTTGGGTATGATAAACGCTGGTTATAAAACGTAAATTCAATAGTTTATGGACATCATAACTGGCTTTTATCGCGCCAAAATAGGTCTCGTATTGATCGTTTTCTCTTCCGTCGTAATTGATGATCAAGGCTTGTGCATCATCTACAGTTCCAAAATTAGTTTGCGAAGTCAGTGGCTCAAATTCATAACTATTGATCGCAATAGTTCCTAAAAAGCTTAGCTCAAATTTTGGACTTACTTGATAGGTTAAATAGGTTTGTGCGTCTATAAAAACAGGTCTAGTGATGGCGTCAGTTTCTCTAGAATTCACAAATAGACTGTTGTTTCTATACCGCAATCCCATTATTGCGGTGGCCGCTTTCGCGAAAGCGTTACCTTCCACATAAGTATTTACCCCTAAAAAGCTAGCGTCTATTCCTGCACTAAATGTTGTAGGGCGACGGTATTCAATGTCAAGAACAGAGCTTAATTTGTCACCGTATTTGGATTGAAAACCACCCGCACTGAAATCAACATTGCGCACTAAATCGGCATTCACGATACTCAAACCTTCTTGTTGGCCACTGCGTATTAAAAAGGGTCGGTAGACTTCGATTTCATTGATATATACGAGGTTTTCGTCAAAATTTCCACCTCGTACAGCATATTGTGTGCTCAATTCATTGTTAGAGGACACTCCCGGAAGTGATTTTAAAAGATTTTCTACACCAGGTTGTACGCCTGGAATGGCTCTTATTACCTTGGGGTCTACATTGGTGATTCCAGCAAATTCTTTCGTCCTGGTATTGTTAATAGTCACGGTACCCATTTGTTCAATGGCTGTTTTTAGTACCGGATTAAATTCAAACGGGGCCCTGTCATCCAAGTCAAAATTTTGAGTAGCCGACTTAAAAGAAATCGATGTAAAAACTATGGTGATTTTCTGATTTGCTGGAACAATAAGTCTGTAAAAACCGGTATTGTCGCTTGCGGTTCCTATCCTGGTTCCTAATACATTGACGTTAACATCTGCGATAGGCTTGTTGTTTTCATCTAAGATAATTCCTTGTATGATGGCCTCTTGGGCATCAAGAAAACAGGTCGCGAGTACTGCGATAAATAGTAAGAAATTCTTCAAATTGTCGGTTTGCTTTTACGATAAAATGTAGCTTCAAATGTAGTGCTATTTCCTACATTATCAGTAAGGATCACCTTGAGTTCATTTTCAGTATCAGTAACGACCCCATCTTCAAAATCGTGTGTGAGTTCTCCAGTTTTATAATCGTATTCCATTAAAATGAACTTGCCATTAACCGTAGCTCGATATGCATCTACTCCAGTCTCTGCATCGTCTATTTTTATGGTTAATGTTGTATTATTAGTAATCCATTGCTTGTGTTTAAAGTTGACGGGTGTGATGGTAGGTGGCACGTCATCTTTACTTATAGCATAGGTCCCAAGAGTTCTGGTAGCCGCGCTTAGGGTATTTCCTCTTCTTTTGGTATTGACATGATAAACAGCACCCCATTCAGTTACTCTTCCTATGTAGTATTGTTTGATGTTGTCATTTTCTTTAGGACTGATATCATAATTGATGACCATATTTCTGTGAAGTGGAACAATGTCGCTGTGAACCTTCAGGGTATCTGCATTTTGTGAAATGTCCAAGAGCACACTCTCATAAAGCGCTCCTTTGGGAATTGTCAATGAAAAAGGACCCTTTTGCTCATTGTAAGTAATGTTGTGGTTTACATAGGTGAGTTGGCCATTTGTAGGAGATAGCAGCGCGCTTGGTCCCGAATCATTTTTGATACTCATATTGATTTCTACAGCATTTTTTTTATAGTCTTCTATAGCGATACGGTAGGCATGAGTAGTGCCAGGGTCAAAGAGTTGTAAGACGCCTTTATTAACGTGGTCTTGATACAGACTAAGCGGGCTTCCCTCAGGAATGTACAATCTAGCGATGCGACTTTTAGTAGTTTTAAAATGTTCGTAATCGATCATTTGATTGATGTATCTGGACTCGTCAAAGGCATATTGATCAAAGGTCATTTCAAAATTTTGTGTACCGTTCCAATGGGTTACTATATGATAAGTTCCGTTTTGATTAGTTGCTCCATTTTGTTGATCGCTGGTGTTGACCCCTATTCCTATTTCTCCATAAGCACTAAAAGGGGCTACTTTGAATTTACCTCCTTTTAACGGAATCAATCTTAAAAGTTGTGCTTCATGTTTTCCATTTATAGTCGAGGTTTCTTTTAATGGATACGCTTTAACTTCTTTTACAAGAGGTCTTTTAGTGTCTGGAATATCAATTCCCATCAACATTGGGTTGATAGGTCTTGATGCAGCATCTCTAATTTCAAAATGCAGGTGGGGTCCACCACTACCACCAGAATTGCCGCTGTAAGCTATCAGTTCACCCTGGTCAACCCTTAATTCTAAATCTTTAGGAAATAATTGAATGCTATAAGACTCGTTTAAATATTGCTTTTTCTTCACATAGTGTTCTATTCGAGGTGAAAATTTTTCCAGATGAGCATACACACTGGTATATCCATTAGGATGTGTGATGTAAAGCGCTTTTCCATATCCATAACGTTCAATTTTGACGCGGCTCACATATCCAGACGCAGTGGCAAGCACTTTTGCACCGGTGCGCTGATTTGTTTTAATGTCGAGGCCACTGTGAAAATGATTGGATCTCAATTCGCCAAAAGTACCACTAAGGATCAGGTCCAGATCGAGAGGGGTTACAAAATAATCCTGAGGGAGCTCGTTTAATGTTTGGCTTTCGCCAAAGCGAAATAGGCATAAGAAAAAAGCCAGAAAGCAAAAAAATGGTCTAATCATGAGTTAAAGATATAATGAGATAATCGATTAACATAAAGCTTTTCAAACTTTGTTACATTATTATTTGATTTGTCCGAAGGTAATCCTAGATTTGTAGTTACAGTATTAATTAGTTAGTATGGCTTCATTATCTTCTCAAATTACTGAAATAGAGCTAAAGATCAAGTATTTACTATCAGAGAATACTAGATTAAAGGCTCAAATGAGTGATCAAGAACAGCGTATTTATGAACTAGAAAAGGAGAATAATGCGTTGGTCCAATCGTTTAAGGAAAGTGAAGATAAAATCGTAGTGCTTAAAACGGCTAATGCAATGCTGGGTAGTGACGAATATAAAACAAAAACAAAGCTCAAAATAAATGCTTTGATTAGAGAGATCGATCAATGTATTGCACAATTGACGTAATAGTGGCAGATCAATTAAAAATAAAAATTTCAATAGCTGATAGGGTTTATCCGTTAACTATAGATCCTTCTCGAGAAGAGGGTTTGCGTAAAGCTGCAAAAAGTATAGAAGCCATGATCAAGCAATTGGAACAAAGCTATGCCGTGAGAGATAAACAAGATCTTCTCGCTATGTGTGCGTTACAGTTTGCAGCAAAATCTGAGCAAATTACCATAGATGACAGTGCCGATGTAAAACAAGCCAAAGAACAATTAAATGTTCTTAACTTGATGCTCGAAAAGCAGTTGTCATAGTCGTTCTTTAATAATAAAACAGTTACTACCTGCACTTGTTTACATTTTTTGGTGAACTCAACACGTATTTCTCTAAAAAGGGTGAGTCGTGGTTGTAAAAGCAAGCCGGACGTATGCGCCGGATCCTTGATCATCCAGTTAACCTTATAATTTATATTAAGGAGTTCATACAAAACCAAAACTTGTGCAGGTTTTTTATATACAAAAACCAATGACAGAAACAATAATATATGCCTTAGGGGCACTGGTAGTAGGTCTAGCAATAGGCTTCTTTATAGCAAAATCAATAGTTGAAAAAGGTAAGGCATCGAGCCTTATCGCTACAGCAAAAAAAGACGCAGAGTCAATTATTAAAGAGGCAGAGACCAAAGGAGAAAAAATTTCAAGTGAAAAACTTTTTAGAGGTAAAGAGAAGTTCATGGAATTAAAGTCTAAACATGAAAAAGAAATCATGTCTAGAGAACAAAAAATGAGAGATGCAGAGAAACGCACAAAGGATAAAGAGGCAACCGTTTCTAATGAGCTCGCTAAAAGTAAAAAATTAAACCAGTCGCTGGAGAGCAAACTTCAAGATGTAGAAGGAAAACGGGATTCGGTCTATAAACGAATGGAAGAAGTTGACAAGCTCCATGAATCTCAAATCAAACAACTGGAAGTCATTAGTGGAATGTCTGGAGAAGATGCAAAAATGCAATTGGTAGAGTCTCTAAAAGATAAGGCAAAGTCTGAAGCGATGGGCATCGTTCAAACAACCATTGAAGAGGCAAAATTAACCGCCCAACAGGAAGCGCGTAAAATTATTATTAACACCATTCAACGTATAGGAACAGAGGAAGCAGTAGAAAACTGTGTGTCTGTTTTTAACTTAGAAAGTGATGATGTAAAAGGACGCATCATAGGTCGTGAAGGACGCAACATACGAGCAATAGAAGCAGCAACTGGTGTGGAGATCATTGTAGACGACACTCCAGACGCCATTATTCTCTCTTGTTTTGATTCAGTACGCAGGGAGGTAGCTCGTTTATCACTTCATAAACTGGTGACTGACGGCCGTATACACCCGGCACGTATTGAAGAAGTGGTGGAAAAAACCAGAAAACAAATTGATGAAGAAATTGCTGATGTAGGAAAACGCACGGTAATCGACTTGGGAATTCACGGATTACATCCAGAATTGATCAAAATGGTAGGGCGTATGAAGTACCGTTCTTCTTACGGTCAAAACTTATTACAGCACAGTAGAGAAGTAGCAAAATTATGTGGCACTATGGCTGCAGAGCTAGGCTTAAACGCAAAACTTGCTAAAAGAGCTGGATTGTTACACGATATAGGAAAAGTACCAGAAACAGAAGATGAAACTCCTCATGCTATTCTAGGTATGAAACTAGCAGAGAAACATGGTGAAAAGCCAGAAGTTTGTAATGCTATAGGAGCTCACCACGATGAGATCGAGATGACTTCTTTACTTTCTCCTATAGTTCAGGTATGTGATGCCATTAGTGGTGCGCGTCCAGGAGCAAGAAGACAAGTACTGGATTCTTACATCCAAAGATTAAAAGATCTAGAAGACATCGCCTTTGGATTTAAAGGAGTTGAAAAAGCTTATGCGATTCAAGCCGGTCGTGAACTGCGTGTCATGGTAGAAAGTGAAAAGATTAATGATGATCGTGCAGCACAATTATCATTTGAAATTTCACAAAAAATTCAAACAGACATGACCTATCCAGGTCAAGTGAAAGTGACCGTAATTAGAGAAACTAGAGCGGTAAATATCGCTAAGTAACTTTAGAATGTCTAGTCCTAAATAAGCTATACAGATTATTAAAGAATAAATTTATTATTTAAATCTCAATGAAGCTAGCTTCATTGAGATTTTTTGATTTGTATTGTTTCATTTTGAGTTTGTTTTGATTACCCAATTTCTTTTATTAAACAACTCAAGCATTTATGCGATACCAAGAGATGACTTTAGAATGTGCTCAGCTAAATGTGTTGAAGTGTTCAGGGTAAAAGTTACACGTCACACCCATTAACCTCAAACAACTAGTAAAATGATAGCAAAAAATCCCTAAATCAATTCGCTTGATTTAGGGATTTTTAATTTTGCCTACTGCCTACTGCCTACTGCCTGCTCATCATAAATAGTAGCATAGCCTTTTTCAGGTACTTCAAAAAACCTTCCTGTAACATAGCGGTAATGTTGATCCATAGCAGCTAATTGTTTAAGATCTTCTTTGTCAAAATCTATAGTGTCTGATGCAAGGTTTTCTTTTATACGGCCTTCATTGGTGGACTTAGGAATAACGGCGGTGCCACGGCTGACACTCCAGTTGATCAATACTTGTCCGGGGCTGGCGTTGTGCTTGTTTGCTATAGACTTGATGGTGTCATTTTCTAGCATATTAGGTTCATTATCTTGTTTCATACCTTCACTACGGTCGCCACTTCCCAAAGGTGAATAAGCAGTTAAGTGGATTCCTTTTTTAGAGCAATATGCTAAAAGTTCGTTTTGTTGCAGCAACGGGTGCAATTCTACCTGATTCAATTCTGGAACTTCATCTGTTTTTGAAAGAAGGTCGTCTAGTTTTTTAATCGAAAAATTAGAAACGCCTATATGTTTTGCCTTCCCTTCTTTTTTAAGAGCTGTCATCGCATTCCAAGTTTCATGAACAGGCGCCTCTTCTGGAGAAAGATAATCTGCTGGTTTTTCTGGCATGGACGTGTCAGGTTTAAAAGCTACCGGCCAGTGGATGAGGTATAAGTCCAGGTAATCCAATTGCAGGTCGTTCAGTGTCTGTTCTAAAGCAGGAGCTACGTCTTGTTTTAAGTGCGCGTTGTTCCAAAGCTTAGAAGTGATCCAAACGTCCTCTCTTTTGATGATTCCTTTAGAAAACACCTCGCTAAAGGCTTCTCCTATTTCCTTTTCGTTTCCGTAGATGGCTGCACAGTCTATATGTCGGTATCCTGACTCTAGTGCTGTGATGACTGCTGCTTTCACCTCACCTGGTTTTGATTTCCAAGTTCCTAATCCTATTGCGGCCATTTGGTCGCCATTTTTAAACTTTAAAGTTTTCATGATCTCGTATATTGTTTGTGTTAAAGTTAGCTTTCGCGAAAGCGGAAACCAAAAAACAGCCCTCCTTTTATCAAAATTTTAGTATAAGCAATAGGCAGTGGTACTTGTCAGGATCTCAGCGTTTAACAAAGCTATTTACAATTATCAAGCTCTAGGGTGGTGTTGTTGCATCACTTTAGAAAGATGTGCGCGATCCACGTGCATATAAATTTCTGTAGTAGTAATGCTCTCGTGGCCCAGCATCATTTGAATGGACCTTAAATCGGCACCATTTTCTAATAAATGGGTAGCAAAACTATGTCTAAACGTGTGCGGACTAATAGATTTTTTGATTCCAGCTTGGATGGCTTGTTGTTTGATGATATGAAATATCATGGCTCTGGTTAATCCGGCACCTCGTCTATTGAGAAAAAGGGTGTCGCTATGCTCTGGTTTTATGGGAACATGAATGCGAACTTCGTTTTTATAGCGTTCAATAATTTTAATAGTGTAGGTTCCTATAGGCACAAAACGTTGCTTGTCTCCTTTACCAGTCACTTTTAAAAAGCCTTCGTTAAAGAATAGATCGCTTATTTTAATGCTGATCAATTCGCTGACACGCAAACCACAAGCGTAAAGTGTTTCCAGCATGGCACGATTGCGTTCTCCTTCTGGTGTAGAACGATCGATGCTGTTGATTAACAGGTCTATTTCTGTAGTGCTTAAGGTGTCTGGCAGCTTGCGTCCTGTTTTAGGAGCTTCTATGAGCGCCATAGGTTGATCTTCTCTGTAACGCTCTAAAATGAGGTATTCAAAGAACGCTTTTAAACTGCTGATCGCTCTTGCTTGAGAACGAGGTTGTACCCTTTTAGCCAATTCGTAAATATAAGTCCGTAGGCTGTCTTGAGGTATAGAAATAGGAAGGTCTTCCATGTCGTTTTCTTCCAGCCATAGGGAGAGTTTTTTTAAATCCCTCTTGTACGCTTTTATCGTATTGATAGATAATCCTCGTTCTAACTGAGAATAGATCGCAAAGTCTTTAATGGCTTGATTCCACTTCATCATGCAAAGGTAAAATTTATTAAGTAAGGCATAAGGTACTTGAATTGTTATTAAGAGTTGAGTATACTATAATGTACTGTTTACGAATAGATTGTATGTTGGTTTGAGATAAAATTAATATATAATTAACAATCTAATTCTTACATATTTATAATTTTACTATAAACTAATTTAACTTATTATGAAAAAATTATTATTATGTGCTGCAATTGCAGTTTTTGGAATGGGAATGTCTAATGCTCAGGAAGACTCTACAGGAGGACCAACTAGTGAGAGTAAATGGCTTATAGAAGCTAATACTGGAAATGCAATGTTGGGTACTACAGGCTTGTATTTTGCTTCAAGTGATGGAAGCTCTTCTTACAATATTGGATTAGATGGTGGTTACTTTATAATGGATGATCTTGCAATCAAAGCAGGATTAGGATACGGAGGTTTTAGTCCAGATCAAGGAGATGCTACAAGTTCTTTTTCTTACCGTTTAGGGGCTAAGTATTACATTAAAAGTATGATTCCAATAACATTAGACATCACAGGAGCTTCTGGCGATGAGGTGGAAAACTTTGCAGGAGAGACTCCGCTTTGGTTAGGTCTAGGAGCTGGTTATGCATGGTTTGTTAGTGATACTATTTCTATAGAGCCAGGTTTAAGATACAATTATTCATTAAATGAAGATTTCACTGATCAAGGTGTTTTTCAATTTAACGTAGGATTTGCTCTTTACTTCTAAGGCTACTCTTATTCAATATTACAAAAGCAGTTCTTAACGGAGCTGCTTTTTTTATGTCTCGCTTTCGCGAAAGCGGAATAACCAATATCTTTACTCCATGAAAATACTCCTCCTTAACGGTCCTAATTTAAACTTGCTAGGCAAACGTGAACCTGAAATTTACGGTTCTCAAACTTTTGAAGACCATTTTACAGCACTACAATTCCAATTTAAAGAAGTGGAGCTGGGCTATTTCCAGTCCAATATAGAAGGAGAGATCATCGATAAACTTCATCAAGCAGAGGAAGATGGTTTTGATGCGGTGATCTTAAATGCCGGGGCCTATACACATACGTCTGTAGGTATAGGAGATGCCGTGGCTGGAATTAGGACACCTGTGGTAGAAGTACATATTTCTAACGTGATGGATCGAGAGGAATTTAGACACCTATCTTATATTTCAAAACATGCTGTCGGAGTGATCAGTGGTTTTGGACTTAAAGGTTATGAACTTGCGGTGACGAGTTTTATTTAATCTGCAGATGAGAGATCATAAAAAAGCTCGTATAGAATTTATTCTATACGAGCTTTTAATTTTAAGGCTTTAAAAATTATAGACCAGGGTAACTTCCTGTTATAATTTCAATTCCATCGATGATATAACCTACAAAAAAGAAACCAAAGGTTAAGATGAACAACACGTTCCAGTACCATGGACTTTTCAAGAACCAACGGTGTGCTGCAAATCCTCCGAGGAAAAACCATAAGAGCAAAGCAATAGTTTGATCTTCTGACCATGCAACAGCGGCAGGAGAAGTTAGTGTAGCAGTAGATTCTTCTACGTTAGTACCGTCTTCTAGTGTCACTACCTGTGTCTGTACTTGTCTTTCTACTGGAAAGGATGCAAATGCAAAAGTGCTTAGCATCATAAATATGCTCATAAGAGCTATAGTTAATTTTGTTTTCATAAATACTTAGTTAGTTGTTTATATTTACCCAAATATATACTTTTTTATGAAATATAAATTATTTGTCGTGTTTTTAATGTTCTGTTTTACTACTGTTTATGGTCAGACCTATGAATATTTAGGCCTTTTAAAACTAGCAGATAGTTCTATGATCCCTTATAGACTGGACTTTAAAGAAGTCGATGGTAAAATTTCTGGCTATTCCTATACTGACCTTAATGGCCAACACGAAACTAAGGCTGCTATAGTAGGTAGGTATGATGATAAAGAAAATTTGTTGGAATTTAGAGAAGTGGATATCATCTATACCAAGTCAGATATCCAACAGCTGGATTTTTGCAATGTGTATTTTACAGGTAGCATGAGAAAATTAAATGGTCGCTCAAAAATAGACGGTAACTTTAAAGGGTATTACGATGATTTAACCAGCTGTATCGATGGTGAACTGGTCATGGCAGCAGCTGAAAAAATTCAGAAACGCACGGATAAATTTCAAAAACGAGTGGAACGCTTGGACCGCATAGCCGACAGTGTCAAGCAAAAGATCCATATGGATAAAATGTTCAATCGGTATGCAAAAAACGATTTAAAAGGAGGAGAGCGATTAAACATTTTCTGGAAAGAAAAATATTTAAAATTAATTATTTGGGATGATGGAGATGTAGACGGTGATCAAATAGACCTGACCATTAATGGAAATAAGATATTAAGTGCTTACAGTCCTATTGCTAAAAAGAAAGAAATGGAGTTGACCTTAATAGATCCTGTGAACACCATTTCACTTAAGGCAATTAGCTTGGGAAGAAAACCACCTAATACTGCCAAAATTCAATTGATGAAAAAAAACGGCGAACTCATTGATCTGGCCTCTAATCTTCAATTAGGCGAGGAAGTGACATTTGTGTTTTACAAAGAAAAACCAAGCCTTAAGAAGCTCTAATTAATAAGGTTAATTATTGGAATAAGCGCCTGCAAATCTCTGCAACGTTAAATCTAGCATGATCGCTAGACACTTCTAGTAAGTAACTATTTTTTAATCAGGCCAAATAAAATCCCCAATTTTACTTGTTTGAATTGGGGATTTTATATGTTCAGCTAACAGCTAACAGCTAACAGCTAACTAAAGGTGTATCACCTCACCATAAGCATCTGCAACAGCTTCCATAACCGCTTCACTCATCGTTGGGTGTGGATGAACTGTTTTTAGAACCTCATGTCCTGTAGTTTCTAATTTTCTTGCGATAACCGCTTCAGCGATCATGTCGGTAACTCCTGCACCTATCATATGACATCCTAACCACTCGCCATACTTTGCGTCAAAAATTACTTTTACAAATCCTTCTTTAGTTCCTGAAGCACTTGCTTTTCCAGAGGCACTAAACGGGAATTTACCAACTTTAATTTCGTATCCAGCTTCTTTTGCTTGCGCTTCGGTCATTCCTACACTAGCAATTTCTGGATTGGAATAGGTACATCCTGGGATGTTTCCATAATCTAATGGTTCCACGTGCATGTTAGCTATTTTTTCAACACAAAGAATACCCTCGGCGCTGGCGACGTGAGCTAGTGCTGGACCAGCAGTAATATCACCTATAGCATAATATCCAGGTAAATTAGTTTGGTACCATTGGTTCACCAGTACCTTACCTCGATCTGTAGAGATTCCGACTTCTTCAAGACCTATGTTGGCAAGATTAGTTTCAATACCTACAGCACTAAGAACTACGTCTGCTTCGATTACTTCTTCTCCTTTTTTAGTTTTTACCTTTACTTTTACGCCATCTCCAGAAGTATCCACACTAGTCACTTCGCTAGAAGTCATTACGTTGATTCCGGATTTTTTGAAGCTGCGTTCCATTTGCTTAGAAATATCAATATCCTCCACAGGAACAATACGGTCTAGATACTCAATAATAGTAACTTCAGTTCCCATCGCATTATAGAAATAAGCAAATTCGACACCTATTGCTCCAGAACCTACAACAACTAGTTTTTTAGGCTGCTGCTTTAACGTCATGGCTTCACGATAGCCTATTACTTTCTTACCGTCTTGGGGTAAGTTAGGAAGTACACGAGATTTTGATCCTGTAGCAATAATAATATGATCTGCTTCTACAGTTGAGGTAGATCCATCTTCAGCTTTCACTTCGATTTTCTTACCTTTTTTTATCGTACCGTAACCCATGATTACGTCAATTTTATTCTTTTTAAGAAGGAACTGCACCCCTTTGCTCATTCCATCAGCCACATCGCGACTGCGTTTTACAACAGCAGTAAAATCTTTATCTACATTATCTGCTTTAAGACCGTAATCTGCAGCATGGTTAAGGTAATTGAACACATCAGCACTTTTTATCAGTGCTTTAGTAGGAATACAACCCCAGTTCAAACAAACGCCACCTAGAGATTCTTTTTCAATTATAGCCGTTTTTAACCCTAGTTGAGACGCACGTATTGCCGTTACATATCCGCCAGGTCCACTGCCTAAAACGATCACATCATATTTACTCATATCAGTCATTTTTTAAGAGTAACAAAAATATGGAATAAAGTCCAACGGATTGTAAATTTGCACAAGCTTATTATTATGTATAAATCACTTATTAGACCCTTGTTATTTGCTTTTGATCCAGAGGCAGTACATTACTTCTCCTTCAGCAGTATTAAAATTTTAAATAAAGTACCTGGTTTTAGTGCGCTTTCGCGAAAGCTATTTAAAAAAAATCACCCTGCGCTTAAAAGAGAACTCTTTGGTTTAAGCTTTGAAAACCCTGTGGGAATGGCTGCGGGATTTGATAAAGACGCCAAAGCCTTCAAAGAATTTTCAAATCTAGGGTTCGGATTCATAGAAATAGGAACGCTCACACCTTTGCCACAAGATGGAAATCCTAAGAAACGTCTTTTTAGATTAAAAAAAGATCAGGCGATTGTCAATAGAATGGGATTCAACAATGGTGGAGTAGATGCTGCTGTGGAGCGCTTAAAGAAAAATCCTAAATTAGGTCAACCCAATCACGTGTTGATAGGTGGTAACATAGGTAAGAACAAAGTCACTCCTAATGAAGAAGCGGTAAACGATTACATCATTTGTTTTGAAAAACTCTTTGATCACGTGGATTATTTTACGGTAAATGTAAGCTCGCCTAACACACCAGGATTGCGCGAGTTGCAGGATAGAAAACCACTCACTCATATTTTGCAAACACTTCAAGACTTGAACAATGTAAAAGAAAATAGAAAACCTATTCTCCTGAAAATCGCACCAGATCTTACCGACGACCAACTACTGGATATCATAGGAATAGTAGAAGACACTAAAATAGATGGAGTGATCGCATCTAACACCACCATCTCTAGAGAAGGATTGCAATCAGCAGAAGAATTAGTTCAACAAGCCGGCGGACTCAGTGGCGCACCTTTAACTCATCGAGCGACAGAAGTGATTGCTTTTTTACATCAAAAAAGTAAGGGAGCTTTTCCTATCATCGGAGTAGGTGGCATCATGACGGCACAAGATGCCATTGATAAAATAAATGCTGGAGCTAGTCTGGTACAGTTGTATACGGGCTTTGTTTATGAAGGTCCTAACTTGATTAAGGAAATTAATGAAGCCATTCTCAAAACAAAAAAACTTCCTTAAATTCTTAAGAAAGCTTTTGATTTTATTTTCACTTTTTGTTTATGGCGCAGCAATTATCGATGGGTCTGGAATTTCTATAGACGATTCTTTTTTGCATTCTTTCCTGTCAGAACATGAACTACATTGGCATTGTCCTCCCCATATCGAGGCATCACAACCGTAACTGCATGAAGATTTACAAGTGCATTTTTTACCAGTTAGCTCAAAGCCCATTTCAGTTTGAAACATTTGTACATTAACTTTCATGTTGCCATCAACTGCGATGGCAGTAATAGCGTATTCAGTTTCATCGTCTGGATTCTGTAGTAGTTGATAATCAGTGAATTCAATTATTTCATCTGAATTTAAGAGCTTACCTGAAATAAAATCTTTAACTTTTAGGGTTGTAAGATTAGCAGATTTACCTTGAGTAGTTATTATAGTGTAGTTAAAGGCAAATGGATCAGATAGACCTTTCTTTTGAAATGTCGTTTCAAAAGATTCAAGTTCAGTTTGGGTTGAGTCTTTTTCACAAGAAGTGAAAAGTAAACAACCAATAAAAGCTGTTAATAAAAGTCTGATTTTCATAATATTAATTTAAAATTATGATTAAAATTATGATTAAAATTATGATTAAAATTATGATTAAACAAACTAATTATTAAAAATATTAAGGAAAATGCTAGAAACCTTGATCTCTTTTGCCTTCGCAACTTTAATTCTTGCACTATCTCCAGGACCAGATAATATTTTTGTACTCACACAATCAGTTGCAAGAGGTTCTAAATATGGAATCGCCATTGCTAGTGGGTTGATTACAGGCTGTATTGTTCATACATCCATTGTTGCCTTCGGTTTTGCAGTAATTATCAGAGATAATGACTGGTTGCTGTATTCTATAAAAATAGCTGGGGCCATTTACTTACTTTATCTCGCTTTTAAAATATACCAATCAGATTCTTCTATTGAATTTGGTGACTCTAAAGCGTCTTCTCAAAGTTTATGGAAACTTTATAAAATAGGAATCACCATGAATTTGCTCAACCCTAAAGTCACTTTATTCTTTCTTGCCTTATTACCTCAGTTTATTAGAACAGACTCCTTTCCAGATTGGATACAGATTTATATGTTAGGTGGTGTTTTTATGTTGGTTTCTTTGTTGGTTTTTTACGCACTGGCCTTAGTCGCAGGGAAAGCAGCAAGTTTTATTAAATCATCCACATGGTTTGCACCGGTCATGAAATGGACACAACTAGTTGTTTTTATCGGGATAGCTGTGGCCCTATTGCTACAGTAAACGTTAAAATAAAGAGGGGAACACCAATAAATTAAGGTGATGCTAGCGATATTGAATTCACTTCCGCTGAAAGAGTTAGGTCAAGGGCGAGGATAGTTTTATTATTATATCTTTCATTATTAAAATACTGAAGCAATAAATCCTTTTCGCAAACCTTTGCGTAAGCTTATATTTGCAATTCCATGGAAAAGGTGAAAATTATAGAATGTCCTCGAGACGCGATGCAGGGAATAAAAGAATTTATTCCTACACATTTGAAAGTGCAATACATTCAGTCACTATTGCGTTGCGGCTTTGATACTATAGATTTTGGGAGTTTTGTTTCCCCTAAAGCCATACCTCAAATGGTCGACACGGCAGAGGTTATTTCCAAATTAGACTTTTCAAAAACCAATTCAAAATTACTAGCGATTGTAGCCAACTTGCGCGGTGCTCAAGCGGCTTGTGAACATCCCGAAATTCAGTATTTGGGTTATCCATTCTCTATATCTGAGAATTTTCAGATGCGCAACACTCATAAAACTATTAATCAAAGTGTGATATTGCTGCAGGAGATCATTGATCTCGCTCAAAAAAATAATAAAGAATTAGTTGTTTATATTTCTATGGGCTTTGGCAATCCTTACGGTGATCCATGGAATGTGGAGATCGTAGGAGAATGGACAAATAAATTGTACCGAATGGGGGTCAGGATCTTATCGCTTTCGGATACGGTAGGCAATTCAAATCCGGAGAACATTGCCTACCTTTTCTCAGATTTGATTCTAAAATATCCAAATATTGAATTTGGTGCGCATTTACATACCACTCCTTCTTCTTGGCACGAAAAAATAGATGCGGCATATCAAGCTGGATGTAGGAGGTTTGACGGTGCAATTCAAGGTTTCGGTGGTTGCCCTATGGCAAAAGATGAACTTACGGGTAATATGCCTACAGAAAAAATGCTAAGCTATTTCAATACGGTACAGGCAGATTGCAATATTAGGCCTATGTCTTTTGAAAGTAGTTATAACGAGGCAACAAAGATTTTTACAAAGTATCATTAATGCTATCGCGTCAGGAGTACGCAACATGTCCTTGAATGTGTCTTACTCTTAATCTTATTGATACAGGACCAAAATACATGGTTTTTTATGCCTCTTTTAAAATGGATTCTCGTGCTTTAATATGAGGATACTTCATTAGTAACAAGATACGATGCAGCTTTAATTAGGGTCGTGAAATTCAAGTTAAAGGTGGCTTTTTAAATTTATTTGAGAGGTTAAAAATAAGGTGCTTGTTTTTCAAACTAACAAGTGTTAGTTTTGTAGCAACTTAACGACCTATAGAAAGTGATTACATTCCATAACATAACATTATCCCAAGTTTATAAAGAGACGGAAGACACTACGGTCATCGCTTTTGACGTTCCTCAGGAATTGAAAGAGGAATTTAAGTACCGTCCTGGGCAATTCTTGACCTTGCGCGCCATGATACATGGTGAAGATCTGCGACGTAGTTACTCGTTATGCAGCAGCCCGCTGGATGATGAATGGAAAGTAGCCGTTAAAGAAATCTTTGAAGGTAAATTTTCTACCTATGTGAATCGCGAGTTGAAAACTGGTGACGTACTTCAAGTTGCTGCGCCTAGTGGTGATTTTGGAATTGAAGCTGCTGATAAAAAAGAAACTAAGAACTATGTAGCATTTGCTGCTGGTAGTGGTATTACTCCTATGTTGAGTATTATTAAAACCCACCTCGCTAGCGAGCCAAATACTAAATTCAAGTTATTCTACCTCAATAGAACAGTAAAATCTATTATCTTTAAGGAAGAGATAGAAGCGCTTAAAAACAAGTATTTAAGTCGTTTTGAAGTTTTTTATTTCCTGAGTAGAGAGCATCGTGATATTCCATTGTTTAATGGTCGTTTTGATCAAGAAAAGATGCAAGCGCTTACTCAAACCTTAATTAACGCACCGCATACAGATCACGCTTTTATTTGTGGTCCAGAAGAGATGATCTTTTTGATTAGAGATGAGCTGGTTGCTGCAGGAATGAAAAAAGAGAACGTTCATTTTGAACTTTTTGTCAGTGGTTTGAGCGATGCCGATAAAGCCAGAGCAGCTGCAGCGCTGGAGAAAAAAGTGGATGGAGTAGAGGTCACCATCATTGATGGAAGTAAGGAATTCCATTTTGTATTAGGTAAAGATTTTGACAACCTGCTCGATGGCGCTATCCATGCTGGAGCAGATTTACCTTATGCTTGTAAAGGTGGTGTATGCAGTACTTGTAAGTGTCGAGTGGTAGAAGGCTCTGTGGAGATGAAAGTCAACTATGCTTTGACCGATGAAGAAGTAGAAAAAGGATTTGTATTGAGTTGTGTAAGTGTCCCTACCAGTAAGAAACTAGTCGTGGATTATGACGTGTAGTTTAGCTATTAGCTGTTAGCGTTTGGCGCTTAGCTGTTTTGTTATTTCGCTTTCGCGAAAGCGTAATAATTATAAATAACGAGAAAAGTAACGTATAGAGGTTTTTAAAAGCCTCACGATCAATATATATCGAAGCCGTTTTGCAACAGCTGGACAAAGTAAGTTCGCATCGCATGTGAACAAAGTTTCATAGACGTTTACGAAGCGTCAAAATATAGAAATAATGAGTGAAGCAGAAATCAAAAGTTTAGAAGCGCAATTTGACGCTAAAATTGCGAGAGATGAAAAGATCGAGCCTAAAGACTGGATGCCTGAAAAGTACCGCAAGACGCATATCAGACAAATTTCCCAGCATGCACATTCTGAAATTGTAGGGATGTTGCCAGAAGGAAATTGGATCACTCGGGCACCATCATTCCGTCGTAAAGTGGCGTTACTGGCAAAGGTGCAAGATGAAGCTGGACATGGTCTTTACCTATACAGTGCTTGTGAAACATTAGGAATAACTCGCGAGCAGATGTATGAAGATTTGCATTCTGGAAAAGCAAAATATTCTTCGATTTTCAATTACCCAACAATGACATGGGCAGATATGGGAGCTATAGGCTGGCTGGTAGATGGTGCTGCAATTATCAATCAAGTGCCTTTGTGTAGTACTTCTTTTGGACCTTATGCTCGTGCCATGGTACGTGTGTGTAAGGAAGAAAGCTTTCACCAGAGACAAGGATATGAAATTATGTTATCCCTTTGTAATGGTACGGAAGAACAAAAAGAAATGGCTCAAGATGCATTGAACCGCTGGTGGTGGCCGTCATTAATGATGTTAGGACCCACAGATGCGGCAAGTACACATACAGAGCAATCTATGAAGTGGAAGTTAAAACGCAAGACGAATGACGAGTTGCGCCAGCAGTTCATAGACCAGACGGTTCCACAAGCAGAACTTTTAGGATTGACTATTCCAGATGCAGATTTAAAATGGAATGACGGGAAAGGAAGTTATGATTTTGGCGAGATCAATTGGGACGAATTCTGGCAAGTGGTAAAAGGTCACGGACCTATGAATAAAAAGCGATTGGACGACCGTCGCAATGCATGGGAGAATGGAGCTTGGGTACGTGAAGCAGCGAGTGCATATGCTGCAAAACAGAAAGATAGGAAAAAAGAAATCGCTAAAGCGGTTTAAAGGATTGCCTTAAATATCATGTAGCGGAAAGGACCTTTTATTTGTTACCTAATTAAGGGCAACCTAATTTTTCCCTTTTTGTGAAATGTTTGAAGGATAATGGGGTTAGCGCATGAGTAAACCTTTAAACTTAAACCTAAATTTAAAAGAATATGAGTCAAGAAACGCCACTATGGGAAGTTTTTATACGATCTAAAAACGGACTAGAACACCGGCATTGCGGTAGTCTTCATGCTGAAGATGCAGAGATGGCCATGAACAATGCCCGCGATGTATACACCCGTAGAAATGAAGGAGTCAGTATTTGGGTAGTAGAGTCTACTAATATTACTGCCAGTAGCCCAGAGTCTAGCGGGGAACTCTTTGAGCCAGCAACAGACAAGGTATACCGTCATCCTACTTTTTATGAGCTGCCTGATGAACTAAAACATATGTAGTTTTAAAAAGAAAATCAAAATCAAAATCAAAACTAAAATCAAACCATAATGAGTGAAAAACCTTATGATATAGAAGGTAGATTGATACTATTTGCAGCAGATGTGATTAGAGAATTTGATTTTCCGATAAAAACATACGCGTCAAAATATTATGCGGAACAACTTATCCGTTCCTCCGGAAGTGCTGCTTTAAATTACGGGGAGTTTGCTGGTGCAGGAACTAGTAAAGACAAGATTAATAAGCTTAGGGTTTGTTTAAAGGAATTAAAAGAATGTAAAAATAACTTAAGGATACAACTTAAAGCCAATCTTTTAAAAAACGACCAAACAAATCTAGTAGAAGAATCTTTACAGCTCAGTAAAATAGTTGCAACAATTATTAAGAACCAAAAATAAGCGTGCTCAAAATTGATTTTGATTTTGATTTTCGTTTTGATTTTTTAATCATTTCATTGATATGAAACAACCGATAAAAGAGTTGAATCCAAAATTTTTGGAATCAACACAAAACAAAGAACACCTAATCAACTACCTCTTGGGAGTGGCAGATAACTACCTGATTCTAGGTCAGCGATTAGGAGAACTTTGTGGACATGGCCCAAACTTAGAGCCTGATATTGCATTGACTAATATTTCCCTAGATATGCTAGGTCAAGTGCGTAGTTTTTATCAATACATCGCCCAGTTAAGAGGAGATAAATCAACAGAAGACGATATCGCATTTCTACGGAAAGAACGAGAGTACAAAAACGTATTATTGTTAGAACAGCCCAATACAGACTTCGGTTATGTTATTGTACGTCAGTTTTTCTTTGATGTATACAATAAGATGTTTTTAAACGCCTTACAACAAAGTGCTGATGAGACTTTAAGAGCCCTTGCGTTTAAAGGAATTAAAGAGGCGAGTTATCACGAGCGTTTTTCAGGAGACTGGTTAAAACGTTTAGGAGATGGAACAGAAGAAAGCAGAAGCCGAGTCCAAGAAGCAGTGAATGATCTTTGGATTTATACCGATGAACTCTTTCAAACCACCACTGCAGATGATGCGATGATCGAGGCCGGAGTAGCACCAGATATGTCAGCATTTCGGGATACCTACTATGAAAAGGTAAAAGAGTTACTCACTATAGCAACTCTAGATATTCCAGAAGTAGCATACTTCCAAAAAGGAGGTAAAGAAGGATTGCACAGCGAGCATATGGGCTTTATCCTTACCGAGATGCAGTATATGCAACGCGCGTATCCGGATTCGAAATGGTGAGTTTTGAAGTTGAAATCGAAATCGAAATCGAAGTTGAATTTTAAAGTATAGAAAATGGCGAAAAACGATTACGATTTAGCAGATAGGTTAGAAAATTTTGCAGCTTCAGTAATTTTGCTTTATTCAAAAATGCCCAACTCTTATGCTGCTCAATATTTGGCTCAGCAGTTAATTCGATCGAGTTGTTCCACAGCCCTAAATTATGGCGAAGCGCTAGGTGCAGGGACAGTAAAAGACCAAATTAATAAATTAAGGATTACTCTTAAAGAGTTGAGAGAATGTCTTAGGAATCTTAATATACAGCAAAAAGCAAAGCTTGTTGAAGAAAACAAGCTAAAAGAGTTAAGGGATGAGAATGATCAACTAATTAGAATAGTGGTTACTATTATTAAAAATAAATTATAATTATTCGATTTCAACTTCGGCTTCAATTTCGATTTTTTAAAAGAAAGTAACTTAAAATTCCCTTGATCAATATTCAAAACCTATGATTCATAATTACAACATAACTCAAGATCTTTTAAATATTCTAGAATCCGTCATGGATCCAGAAATACCTGTTTTAAACGTGGTAGATCTTGGAGTGATTAGAGATGTGGTAGTAGATGGAAAGGACATTACCATAAAGCTCACCCCTACCTATAGCGGTTGTCCAGCAATGGACGTGATAGGTGACGATTTAGAGAGAGCATTTACAGCTCTTGGCTACACTACACATATACAGTTAATTATGAGTCCGCCTTGGACGACGGACTGGATCACAGATCGCGGTCGCAAGGCACTTGAAGATTATGGTATCGCTGCACCACTAGAAGAGTCTGCAGATAAGGATGTACTGCTCAACGAAAAGAAGCTGGTGAAGTGCACCAACTGCGGTTCTAAGAATACCAAGCTCGTAAGCCAGTTTGGTTCTACAGCATGTAAAGCCATGTTTCAATGTGAGGATTGCTTGGAGCCTTTTGATTATTTTAAGTGCTTGAAGTAGTTATGCTTTCGCGAAAGCGCAACAACTAGTATATTTATAAAAATTAAAAAGATCCATGTCAGATTCCATCCTCTTGCAAGTCGAAAACGGTGTTGCTACTATAACTCTAAACAGACCAAAAGTATTTAATTCGTTCCATAAAGAGATGGCTTTTGCCATGCAAGACGCACTAGATCAATGCGCTACAGATGAGAACGTAAGAGCAGTTTTGATTACAGGTGAAGGAAAAGCATTCTGCGCAGGACAAGACATTCAAGAAATTACCAATCCAGAGTTGCACCCAGGTTTTAAAGCCATCCTCGATGATCATTACAACCCTATAGTTTTGAAGATTAGAAATCTAGAAAAACCAGTAATAGCTGCAGTTAATGGAGTTGCTGCTGGAGCCGGGGCAAACCTGGCATTGTGTTGTGATGTAGTTATCGCAACAGAGAGTGCCGCTTTTATTCAAGCTTTTTCTAAAATAGGACTGATTCCAGATAGCGCTGGAACCTTCTTTTTACCTAGATTGATAGGATTTGGCAAGGCCAGTGCCACTATGATGCTAGCCGATAAAATTTCAGCCACCGAAGCGGACCAAATGGGAATGATTTACAAAGTCGTAAAGGATGATGAATTTATCGCTTTCGCGAAAGCGACCTCACAAAAACTAGCAGATCTACCTACAGTGGCCTTAGCCAATACAAAAAAAGCCTTAAACCAGTCCCTTTCAAATACCCTAGTAGAACAATTGGCACTGGAATCTACACTTCAAATTGAAAGTGCCTCTACGGAAGATTACGCCGAAGGTGTCGCGAGTTTTATGGAAAAACGCAAGCCGGTTTTTAAAGGCAAGTAAGATTAACGATTGGAGATTAACGATTGTTGATTAACGATTCTTAGTCCATACCACTAAACCCTTTCATTATGAATCCAAATGAATTAGAAGATCGATTGATCAATTTTGCAATTGAGGTCATAAATGTTTGTAAGTTTATTGATCAAAGTTTTGCTTCGCAGCATTTATCACGACAGTTAATTAGGTCTACCACTGCAGTTGCTTTGAATTATGGCGAAGCTAGGTCTGCCGAGTCCAACAGAGACTTTCTTCATAAAATGAAAATAGCCTTAAAAGAGTTAAGAGAGTCTTATGTGAACCTTAAGATTCAAAAAGGTGCTCATACAATCACTAAAATCGAGTTAATCGATAAATTACTTGATGAAAACAATCAATTAATTTCCATTTTTGTAGCTAGTATTAAAACCAGCTCTTTAAAATCATAAATAACTCATTGGTAAAAAATTCGCCATCGTTAATCTCCAACTTCACTATTTTATAAATGAAAAATCAAAAACCTCCAATCGTTAATCCCCAATCGTTAATCTCCAAAGTAGGAGTCATAGGCGCTGGAACCATGGGAAGTGGAATTGCTCAAGTAGCTGCCACAGCGGGTTGTCAAGTAAAACTATTTGATGTCAATCAAGAGCAATTAGAAAAAGCAGAAGCAGCTCTTGAAAAAATAATGAATCGGCTTATTGAGAAAGGAAGAATTGACCTTGACGAGAAAAACCGCATACAGTCTAATATTTCTTATGTGAGTGCGATCAAAGATTTATCAGATGCTGATTTAACCATCGAGGCGATTGTAGAGAATCTCGATATCAAGAAAAAGGTATTTCAAGAGTTAGAATCACATGTTTCTCGAGATTGCATTATTGCTTCTAACACCTCTAGTATAAGTATTGCTAGCATTGCTGCATCTTTGGATCAACCAGAACGATGTATAGGAATTCACTTTTTTAATCCAGCTCCTTTAATGAAGTTGGTGGAGGTGATACCAGCAGTACAAACCGCTCAAAATGTCATAGATACTTGTGTTGCTACCATTGAAAACTGGAAGAAAGTAGTGGCTGTCGCTAAGGATACACCAGGTTTTATCGTAAATCGAGTGGCGCGACCTTTTTATAGCGAATCCCTGCGTATTTATGAGGAAGGAATGGCCAGTTTTGCCACTATAGATTACGCTTTAAAGGCATTAGGTTTTAAAATGGGGCCTTTTGAACTCATGGATTATATAGGTCATGACGTGAATTATGTGGTCACAGAGACGGTCTTCACTGCGTTCTATTTTGATCCGCGTTATAAGCCCTCCTTGACTCAAAAGAGATTGGTCGAGGCAGGTTGGCTAGGTCGCAAATCAGGACGCGGATTTTATGATTATGTGAATGCAGATAGCGAGCAGGCTTTCGCGAAAGCGGAACCAGAAAAATCACCTGAACTCCTTAAAGAGCTCCAAGATAGAGTGCTTGTAATGCTCATCAATGAGGCTGCAGATGCCTTGTTCTTAAATATCGCTACTGCTCAAGGAATAGATAGTGCCATGACCAAAGGAGTGAACTATCCAAAAGGATTACTGGATTGGGCAAACGAAAAGGGAATGGACTGGTGCGTGAATGGACTGGATGCTTTGTATGATGTATATAGAGAAGATCGCTATAGATGCTCACCTTTATTAAGGAAAATGAAGCAAAGCGGATTGGTCTTTGAGTCATTGAGTCTTTGAGTCCCTAAAAGGAAAAATTAAATTAAATATGTTTAAAAGGGAGTATCATTTTAAGCTGGAAGATTTGATTGTTAACAGAAATCGGAAAGATGATCTCAGCTTTAAGACGAAGTCATAAAGATAAATAACACTTTTAATCAACTAATCAACTCACCAACTTCATGACTCAAAAACTAGACGGAAAAAAGATACCAGCAAAAATGCTTTCGTTAGATCCTTACTCTACTTGGTTAGGGATGGAGATTTTATCGGTAGAAATAGGTTGTGTGAAGTTAGGTATGACCATAAGACCAGAAATGCTCAATAGTATGGGAAAAGCACATGGCGGTATTACTTATGCGCTGGCAGATACGGCTTTTGGTTTTTCATCCAACACACATGGTAAATTTGCTGTTTCTATTGAGACCAGTATTAATCATATCGAAGCACTAGAACAAGGCGACTACATCACCGCAGAATGCACCCTCGATAAAACCAAAACCAAAGTAGGTTTCAATATCGTTGAGGTAAAAAAAGGCGACGAGCTGGTGGCGCTTTTTAAAGGAGTGGTGTATAGGACGAATAAGGATTGGTAAATTAGGGATGAGGCATGTGGTATTAGGTATTAGTTGATAGCTATCCTATCTTTGAAACTATGGAAAGTGAGTATCATTTTAAATTTGAAGATTTATTGGTCTATCAAAAGGCGATGGATTTTACAGAATTTGTTGATGCGTTAACTAAAGATTTTCCACCTAGGGAATTATACGCTTTAAGTTCTCAATTTAGAAGAGCCTCAGATTCCATAGGACTGAATATAGCCGAAGGCTATACAGGTAGTGATGCACAGTTTATAAAACCTATTAATCATGCGATTCATAGTTCTAATGAATGTATTTCTGCAAACGAAAAAGCATTCAGGAGAAAATACATATCCTTTGAGCAAAGTGAGAATATTAGAAAAGAAGTAACGATCATTCAAAAAATGTTAACAGGTTTACGCAGTAAAATTAGATTAAGATTGAATAAAAAATGATTTTACCACATACCACATACCACATACCACATACCACATACCACATACCACATACCACATACCACATACCACATACCACATACCTAAACAATGAAAAACACATACATCATCGACGGAGTAAGAACTCCAATAGGAAGCTACAAAGGAACTTTATCGACCATACGGCCAGATGATCTTGCCGCACATGTTATTAAAACAGTTGTTGAGAGAAATCCTAACATCCCAAAAGACGCCTATGCAGACGTGATCATGGGTTGTGCCAATCAGGCTGGAGAAGACAACCGCAACGTTGCGCGTATGGCTGGGTTGCTGGCTGGTTTGCCAGTATCGGTTCCTGGAGAAACAGTAAATAGATTGTGCAGCTCTGGATTGAGTGCGATTGTTCATGCGCATAGAGCCATACAAACAGGGGATGGTGACGTATTCATTTCTGGTGGAGTAGAGAACATGACTCGTGGACCGTTAGTGATAGCAAAACCTACCAGCGCTTTTGGTACCGATTCTAAAATGTATGATTCTAGTTTTGGCTGGCGATTTGTCAATCACAAAATGGCCGAAATGTACGGTGTAGACGGCATGGGAAATACCGCTGAAAACCTAGTAGAAAAACATACGATCTCTCGGGAAGATCAAGATGTTTTCGCTGCTTGGTCACAACAAAAAGCAGCTGCAGCACAAAAATCAGGAAGATTTGCTAAAGAAATTGTAGCCGTAGAAATCCCACAACGTAAAAAAGATCCGATCATCTTTAAGGATGACGAATTTATACGTCCAGGTACGACCAAAGAAGTTCTTGCAAAACTGCGTCCAGCTTTTAAAAAAGAAGGTGGCTCTGTTACTGCAGGAAACTCAAGTGGGTTAAACGATGGTGCGGCGGCGACTATTATTGCCAGTGAAGATGCGGTTAAGAAATACAACTTAAAACCTATCGCAAGGGTAGTGAGTAGTGCCGTAGTAGGCGTAGAACCTAGAATCATGGGGATAGGACCTGTTGCAGCTAGTAATAAAGCATTAGAAAAAGCAGGCCTTACTATGGATGACATGGATGTGATTGAATTGAATGAAGCTTTTGCATCCCAAGCACTGGCATGCACCAGAGCATGGGGACTGTCTGATGATGATCAACGCATCAATCCTAATGGGGGTTCTATTGCTATAGGACATCCATTAGGTGTTACAGGAACACGTCTTGCTTATAGCGCAGCATTAGAGCTTCAGTTGACGGGTAAAAAATATGCCTTAATAACCATGTGCGTGGGAGTTGGACAGGGTTATGCGATGGTAATTGAAAATGTGAGTTAGATGGAACTAACTAACACTTGTTAGTTTTTGCCAGTTGTTTTGTATTTTCGTGGAAAGGTTTGGAATCCGCTTTCGCGAAAGCGATAAAAAGGCAATTTTTTATAAAAAAATTATGATCTTAGAAAGTTACATCAATGGCCAGTGGCAAGCTGGAGAAGAGAAGTCAGCAAGCAACATGTACGACGCTATTACTGGTGAAGTAATAGGTCTTACCAGCACCGAAGGCCTGGATATAAAGTCTGCGTTAGAATACGGTCGTAATCACGGAAAAGTCTTGCGAGACATGACCTTCCAGCAACGTGGGAACATGATTAAAAAGCTGGCACTTTATTTAAATAAGAGAAAAGCTGCTTTTTATGAAATCAGTTACCGAACTGGAGCCACACGAGCAGATAGTTGGGTAGATATAGAAGGAGGATTTGGTAATTTGTTTGCCAATGCGAGTTTGAGAAAGTTATTTCCAGATCAGTCTTATGCCGTAGAAGGCGACCCCATAGACCTATCTAAAGGAGGTCGTTTTATGGCGCATCACATTTTAGTACCTCGCAAAGGAGTTGCGGTACATATCAATGCCTTTAACTTCCCAGTTTGGGGAATGTTAGAAAAATGTGCGGTTAACTGGATGGCTGGAATGCCAGCTGTAGTATTGCCAGCACCACAAACAGCTTTTTTAACAGAGGCTGTCGTACGTGAAATTATCAATTCTGGAATAGTACCAGAAGGATCTTTACAGTTATTAAGCGGTTTAACAACAAACATATTAGATACCGTAAACTCTCAAGATGTAGTCACATTTACGGGTAGTGCACAAACAGGAAGAAAATTAAAAGCACATCCTCGTTTGCTGGAGGAGTCTGTTCCATTTACTATGGAAGCAGATTCATTGAACTCCTCAGTACTAGGGCCTGATGCGGTTCCAGGAACTCCAGAGTTTGACATATTTGTCAAAGAAGTACGTAAAGAAATGACTTCTAAAGCCGGCCAGAAATGTACAGCGATAAGAAGAATCTTGGTTCCAGAAAACCTGATGGAAGACGTGCAAATAGCTCTTGGAAAACAACTTTCTAAAACGGTAATAGGAGATCCGTTGTTAAGAGAAACTCGTATGGGTGCCCTGATCAATGAGAATCAAAAAACGGCCGTAAAAGATCAAATTAGTAAAATAGCAAAAACAGCAAAATTAGTCTATGGAAGCATGGATGAGGTAGAAGTTTATGGAGACCGCGCTCAAAAAGGGGCGTTTATGTCGCCTATTTTAATGCGAGAAGACCAGCCTTTTAAAAACACATCGGTTCACGAGGTGGAATGTTTCGGTCCTGTGAGTACCTTGATGCCTTATAAAAATATAGATGAGGCCATAGAACTGGCTCATATGGGTAAAGGTTCATTGGTGAGCAGTGTGGTTACTAGTGATGACGCTTTCGCGAAAGCGTACACCATCAACGCCGCATCATCGCATGGAAGAATATTAACCTTAAACAGAGACAGCGCGCCACAATCTACAGGTCATGGATCGCCATTGCCTTTACTGGTACACGGAGGTCCGGGAAGAGCTGGTGGTGGTGAAGAAATGGGCGGATTGCGTGGTATCAAACATTATATGCAACGCTGTGCGGTGCAAGGAAGTCCAACTTCTTTAACTGAAATCACTGGGGTTTATCAACCTAATGCAGCTTACAAAAAGACAGAGAACCATCCATTTTCTTACCATTATGAAGATATCCAACCAGGCATGAGTCTGGAGACTCATAAAAGAACACTCACAGATAGCGACATTCAGAATTTTGCCAATCTTACCTGGGATCATTTTTATGCCCATACCGATATTACCAGTTTAGAAGGAAGTATTTTTAAGAAGCGCACAGCTCACGGTTACTTTATTATTAGTGCTGCGGCAGGACTTTTTGTATATCCTAATAAAGGTCCCGTAAGTGCTAATTACGGTCTGGAAGACATTCGCTTTTTAAGACCTTTGTATCATAATGATACAATTTATGTACGACTTACTTGTAAAGAAAAAAGAGAACGCGACGTAGCTGGTCGAGAGCATCCATCTGGGATCGTAAAATGGTATGTAGAAGTTTTTGACGCAGAGCCTGTAGATTATGAAAACGGAAAGACGGATGAGGAAGCTACCGCACTTGTTGCCGTTGCCACTATCTTAACCATGGTAGAGAAAAAGCAGACTGTTTTTCCAGAAATTACAGAGAGCTATATCAAATCTTCCTTATCAAAATTAAAAGAGGATGCCACACCACATTGGGGAACGATGACACCACAGCATATGGTAGAACATCTAGAAATGAGTTACCGTATTGCCAGTGGAGAAATCCAAGACTTTGAAGTAGCTACTCCAGAAGAATATCTAGAAAAAGTAGCGGCAACCTTATGGAACTTTGATAAAATGCCTCAAAACCACAAAATGCCATTGATGAAAGATGGTGCACTGGAAGATTTAAAGCATGCCGACTTAGAAACTGCAAAAGCGCAACTGCTTGAAGCAAGAAATGAATACTTGGATTTTTACAAAAGAAATCCAAAAGCAACAACTAAAAATGCTGTTTTTGGACCTTTGACCAAATACGAGTGGACCTTGTTGGAGAGAAAGCATTTAAGTCATCATTTTGAACAGTTTGAAATAGTAGGTTAATGTCAAGCCGTCGCAGGACGGCTTCGCTAAATCACTAACGCCGATATTATGAAATCAATGTACACTTACATAATGGCTCATATGAAGAACAAACTGTTTTATGTAGGTGTGACAAACAATATTAAGCAACGTACTTTTGATCATAAGCAAGCCACTTTTGAAACTCATGTTGGCAAGTACAATATCAAACAGCTAGTTTGGTATGAGCATTATGATAATCCAATAGAGGCGATCAAGAGAGAAAAGTTGATTAAAAAGTGGAAAAGAGTATATAAAATAAACTTGATTGAAAGTAGGAATCCTGAGTGGATTGATTTAGCAGCAGATTGGGATTTTACAGGATATGTAACTAGTAAAGAGAGATTTGAATAAACAATGAGATAATTATTACGCGAAACCGCTCTGCAGCGGCTTGACGACAAGGACGTCAATGCGCCGGAGGGTGTATTCGCTTCATACAAACTTAAAAGCTTATAAATATGAGTGATCCCTACGTAAAAAAACAAACAGAAAACGCAATAACAACCATAGAATTCTTTCACCCAGCACACAATTCTTTGCCTGGTGCTATTCTAGCAGAACTAGCACAAGCAATTACCGATGCAGGGAATGATGAGGCTACAAAAGTGATCGTATTAAAATCTGGAGGAGAACGCACTTTTTGTGCAGGAGCAAGTTTTAAAGAGTTGATAGCCATAAATGATGAAAAAACTGGCGAGGTATTCTTTTCTGGTTTTGCAAATGTGATCAATGCAATGCGCAAGTGTCCTAAGTTCATTTTAGGTCGTGTCCAAGGAAAAACTGTTGGAGGTGGAGTAGGAGTTGCCAGTGCGACAGATTATTGTTTTGCAACTCAATTTGCCAGTATCAAACTGAGTGAGCTCAACATCGGTATCGGACCATTTGTCGTGGGTCCAGCAGTAGAGCGCAAATTAGGATTGACAGGAATGAGCCAGATTGCTATCAATGCAAACGAATTTTATTCCCCAGAATGGGCTAAGAACAATGGGCTTTTTGCTGAGGTTTATGATTCTACAGAAGAAATGGATGCTGGAATTCAGGTCTTTGCTGAGAATTTATGCACCTATAATCCAGATGCTATGGCCGAAATGAAAAAAATGTTTTGGACCGGCTGTGAACATTGGGACCAATTACTTTTTGAACGAGCAAAGATCTCCGGGAGATTAGTCTTAAGCGATTTTACTAAGGAAACCTTAAAGAGATTTAAGTAGATTTAGGTATGAGGCATGTGGTTTTAGTTATTCCTTCTTTTAAATAAAGAGAAATGAAAAGCGAATATCATTTTAAGTTTGAAGATCTACTTGTTTATCAAAAGGCGATGGATTTTGCTGAGGTTGTAGATTCTTTAGTTCGAGAGTTTCCACAACGTGAATTGTATGCGCTAAGTTCCCAGTTTAGAAGAGCGGCAGATTCAATCGCATTAAACATTGCAGAAGGCTATCCAGGAAGTGATGCACAGTTTGTAAAACATATTAATCATGCGATTCATAGTTCCAATGAATGTGTTTCTGCAAACGAAAAAGCGTTCAGGAGAAAATACATATCCTTTGAGCAAAGTGAGAATATTAGAAAAGAGATAACAAGCATTCAAAAAATGTTAACAGGTTTACGCAGTAAAATTAGATTAAGATTAAATAAAAAATGATTTTACCACACACCACACACCACACACCACACACCACACACCACACACCACACACCACATGATCTACTCCTTCAAATCCCACATCCCAGTAATCCACGAGTCTAGTTTTGTACATCCGCAGGCTACGGTCATAGGTAACGTGATTATAGGTAAGAATTGCTATGTAGGTCCTAGTGCGGTCATACGTGGCGATTGGGGGGAGATTATTCTGGAAGACGGAGTTAATGTGCAGGAGAATTGTACCATTCACATGTTTCCTGGTAAAAGCATTACACTCAAAGAAAGTGCACACGTAGGTCATGGAGCAATTATTCATGGAGCCAACTTAGGTCGCAATTGCCTGATAGGAATGAACAGCGTGATCATGGATGACGCTACTATAGGAGATGAATGCATTGTAGGAGCGATGGCATTTGTAAAAGCCGAAGCTGTTTTTGAACCTCGTTCGCTTATCGTAGGAAATCCTGCTCAAAAAATCAAAGAGGTTTCTGATGAAATGATGGCCTGGAAAACTGCTGGTACTCAATTGTACCAACAACTACCTGCCGATTGTCACGATACGATGAAAGAAGTAGAGCCACTTAGAGAACTCCCTGAAAACCGTCCAGTTCAGGAAGATTTTTATAAGACACTTCAAGAAATGAAGAAGAAATAAAGGGGTTGAAGGCATTTCGCTTTCGCGAAAGCGGAATTACAACATAATTTTACATACTAACGGGCGTTAGTTTTCTTATTTTTATACCATGGCAAACACTATGGATTTTATACTCCCAAAAATGGGAGAATCAATTACCGAAGGAACCATCTTAAACTGGCTTGTTCAAGAAGGGGAATCCTTTGAAGAAGGAGATATACTAGTAGAAGTGGGAACTGATAAAGTAGATAATGAAGTTCCAGCGCCAGCTGCTGGAATCATGTTGAAGCACTTGTGCGCTGCAAATGATGCAGTGGAAATAGGTAGTGTGCTCGCTCATTATGAGGAGACTGATGGTGCTTCTAGTGGCGCATCGAGCTCAATAACGGAAGATTCAAATACATCTAGCGAAAAGAAAGAAGAGATTCCGCATCAAGTGCAGAATGACAAGAAACTAAAAGTTTCAAGTTCGAATTCAAGTTCAATTTCGAGTTCATACGTCAACCAAGACCTTTTTGTCAGTCCATTGATAGATGCTATAGCACGTAAAAATCATATGTCCTATGAAGAGTTGGCGCGCATTCCAGCAACGGGCAATGAAGGCAGGTTGCGCAAGAGTGATGTGGTGAATTACCTCAATGAGGGAAGACCTTTCCAGTTTGCACAAGCCGTGAGCAATGAACCAGACCCAACTGCTTATCGCATACCTCAATTAAAATTTGATAAAGGAACTGGTAAGATTGTAGAAATGGACCGCATGCGCAGGATGATTGCCGATCGTATGGTCTACAGCAAGCATACCAGTCCGCATGTAACCGCTTATGTAGAAGCAGATTTAACCGATTTAGTCCATTGGCGTAATAAGAACAAAGCTCCTTTTCAAGAAAAACATGGGGAGCGATTGACTTTTACACCATTGTTTGTAGATGCGGTGGCACGAGCGATTAAGGAATATCCCAATATCAATGCAAGTGTAGATGGAAACAATATTATCATTAAAGAAAACATTAATGTAGGAATGGCAACGGCGCTGCCTTCTGGAAATTTAATTGTTCCAGTAGTGAAAAATGCCGATCAAAAATCCTTGCCAGAAATCGCAGCCGATGTGAATCGCATGGCACACCTAGCGAGAGAAAATAAACTAGGTGGCGATGATATCAAAGGAGGGACTTTTACCATTTCTAATGTGGGAACTTTTGGATCCCTTATGGGAACCCCTATTATCAATCAGCCAGAAGTAGCCATTCTCGCCACAGGAATCATTAAAAAACGTGCTGAGGTAATGACAAGAGATGGTGTGGATGCTATAGAAATACGCAGTATGATGATGCTTTCCTTATCTTTTGACCACAGAGTAGTAGATGGATTTTTAGGAGGCTCGTTCCTTCGTCAGGTTGCAGATAACCTTGAGGTGGCACCTGATAAAGATTTTTAAAATACAGAAGACAGATATCAGTCTGAGCTTGTCGAAGACGATTTAAAAGTCTATTGAATTAATTATTAAGCGAAGCCGTTCTTCAACGGCTTGACATAAAAATAAACAATTGGAAAAGTCATTATTAGAACAAGCATACAAAAACCTAGTTACCGCTAAGTCCATGACGGAACTCTACGAAGAAAACTTTAAAATAGTTTCTAAGTACGTTCACGCGACCAGTCGCGGTCATGAGGTGATACAGACTGCGCTAGGGATGCAATTATTGCCACAGGATTATGCGTTTCCCTATTACCGAGACGACGCGATGTTACTGTCTATAGGCATGAAACCTTATGACTTGATGTTACAACTCTTGGCAAAAAAGGACGATCCTTTTTCTGGTGGACGTACCTATTACTCGCATCCCTCTTTAAAGGATGACGACAAGCCTAAAATACCGCATCAGTCCAGTGCTACTGGAATGCAGGCTATTCCTGCTACAGGTGTTGCTCTTGGGTTTCATTACCGCGAAAGCTTAAGTGAAGAGCAAAGAGAAGCCGTAGACGCTAGTTCAGATTCTAGTGTGACTTCAGATTCTATAGTAGTTTGTTCCTTAGGGGATGCATCGGTTACCGAAGGAGAAATTGCTGAGGCTTTTCAAATGGCAGCGCTCAAACAATTGCCTATTCTTTATTTAGTACAAGATAACGGTTGGGATATTAGTGCTAGTGCGGCCGAAACACGTGCTCAAAACGCTGCCGAATATGCTGCAGGGTTTCACGGTATAGAAGCGATTTCTATAGATGGAACTGATTTTGAAGAAAGTTACAACACCTTAAATGAGGTGATTGAAAAAATAAGAACCGAGCGCAGGCCATTTTTGGTTCATGCCACCGTACCATTGTTAAATCACCACACAAGTGGTGTGCGCATGGAGTTTTACCGTGATGATTTGGAAGAGGCGAGAAGTCGTGATCCATATCCGCGTATGAGAAAGTTACTTCTCGATAATGGTTTTAGTGAGCAGGATGTCGAAGGTTATGACGCTTTCGCGAAAGCGGAAGTAAAAAAAGCACTAGACCTAGCTTTACAACAACCCGACCCAGAGCCAGCCGATTTATTTACCAACGATTTTGCACCAACACCAATTACAGAGGAAAAAGGAGAGCGTTCTCCAGAAGGAGCAGAGAAGGTGGTCATGGTAGATTGTGCCCTATTTGCCATCGAGGAATTGATGAAAAAACACCCAGAATGCTTGCTCTACGGACAAGACGTGGGAGGAAGATTGGGCGGTGTTTTTAGAGAAGCAGCAACCTTGGCTCAAAAATTTGGTGACAATAGAGTATTCAATACCCCTATCCAAGAAGCTTTTATCATAGGAAGTACCGTAGGAATGAGTGCCGCAGGATTAAAACCTATTGTAGAAGTACAATTTGCAGATTACATCTGGCCTGGACTGAACCAGCTCTTTACAGAGGTGTCTCGTTCTTGTTATTTAAGTAATGGAAAATGGCCAGTATCCATGATATTACGAGTGCCTATAGGTGCTTATGGTTCTGGCGGGCCCTACCATTCCAGTTCTATGGAAAGTGTGGTTTCTAATATAAGAGGTTTAAAAATTGCTTATCCATCAAATGGCGCCGATTTAAAAGGACTGATGAAAGCGGCCTATTACGACCCGAATCCGGTAG
This sequence comes from Nonlabens sp., assembly GCF_018401815.1. Lineage (GTDB taxonomy): Bacteria > Bacteroidota > Bacteroidia > Flavobacteriales > Flavobacteriaceae > Nonlabens. Next base: position 176,676 of record NZ_JAGYKG010000001.1, on the reverse strand, counting down.
TGATTTTTGAACATAAAGGATTGTACTGGTCTAAAGTTAAGGGAACCAAGGGCGCCATGAGTGTAGAGCCTAGTGAGGATTATGTGCTGCCTTTTGGAAAAGCTTGGGTACTACAAGAAATCTGGAAAAAAGAAGAAGAAGAAACGCTGAGTATCATTACCTACGGAATGGGTGTGCATTGGGCAATGAATGCCACTGCAGAGCTGGGTGTACAGAACAGGGTAGAAATTGTGGATTTAAGAACCTTGCATCCGTTGGATTATGAGACCGTTGTTACAAGTGTCAAAAAATGTGGAAAATGTTTGGTGGTTACGGAGGAGCCTAGTGATAACAGTTTCTCTCGTGCCTTGCAAGGTCGTATACAGGAAGAATGTTTTAACTACCTAGATGCCCCGGTAATGGTCATAGGTTCTGAAAATATGCCTGCCATACCACTGAATTCTATTTTAGAAGAAACGATGATTCCTAGTACGGAGAAAGTGAAAAACAAGATTGAGGAGATACTCAATTACTAAATTTGAGAAGGATGAAAATTACCATAGAAAGAAAAAATAAGGATTACCTAATGGAAGCCACAGGCAAGTCAGGTAATAAAGTAATGATAGACCACAGTGGCATGGAGGTCGTTCAAGGAGTGAGTCCTATGGAATTATTGCTTATGGGTGTAGGTTCTTGCAGTGCGATAGATATCATTTCCATCCTTAAAAAACAACGCCAAGAAATTACCAGCTATAAAGTAGAAGTAGAAGGAGAACGTTATTTATTAGACGATTCCAGACCCTTTAAAGAAATGCATGTAAACGTGTTCTTGGAAGGAGCTATCGATCCAGACAAAGCCCAAAAGGCTGCTGACTTAAGCTTTGAAAAGTATTGTTCGGTTTCTAAAACCTTTGATAAAATGGTAGCTATACAGTACAAGGTAGTTGTAAACGCTAGCTACGTATAGGAAAAGCTAGTTGAAATAAAGATACCAATTGCATATGTATTAATCTTAGACTCCTTATAATTATTGTATGGTGATGCGATCAATTGAGTATCTTTATATCTTCTTTTGAAGGGTACTACATGCGTCAGATTATTACACTTTTTCTTCTTGCCACGCTTTTTATTTCTTGTAAAAAAGATATAAAAACAGGCAACAACTACTCCTTTTACCACTGGAGTACCAACTATCATCCTACAGAGAACACAGATCAGTTGATTAAAGATGGGGGCACTTATAAAGAATATGTGCGCTTTTTTGATTTAGTAGTGGACCGAAAAGCCAATAGCGTATTTCCAATAGCAACCATTCAGTTTGATGAGGAGGTACAAATTATGGCTCAAGAAATTATCCCTGTAGTTTACATACGCAATGAGGTTTTCTTGCATAAAGATGCAGGTAAAAACAACTTAAATAAACTAGCAAAAAACACGGCAGAGAAGATCAAACGCATTCAAAATAAACATTTGACAGGTAAAGCTGCAGTGAAACAAATACAGATGGATTGTGACTGGACAGATCGTACCAAGACTAATTTTTTTAATTTTCTAAAATTCTTAAAAAAAGAAATGCCAGGTTATGTCATCAGTTCTACCTTAAGGCTTCATCAAGTGAAATTTAAGGAACGCACCGGTGTACCGCCTGTAGATCGAGTGGTGTTAATGGCTTATAATGTAGGGGATTTGGGCGATGTAGAAGAAGTGAATTCCATAATAAGCAATGAGGTTACTGCTCTATATCTAAAGCAGCTAGAAGACTACCCGTTGCCTTATGATGTGGCACTACCTCTTTTTGAATGGGGGGTTCTTTACAGAGAAGGAAAACTCCAAGGGCTTATAAGAGATCTGACTCCGAGCTTGTTGGAGTCCGCTTTCGCGAAAGCGGGAAAAGAAAACAGCTATAAAGCCACATCAGACTCATACATCAATGGTATATTTATTTATAAAGGGGACGATTTAAGGGTAGAAACGGTGAACAAAGAAAAACTTCAAGAACTCTCTTCCCTGATCAAAAAAGCCTCTGGATCAGATTCTAATTATGAGACTATTTTCTATCACATTAACTCCCCATTAACTTTAAAATTCTCTTCTGATGAACTATCGTCTTTTGCTCAGTAAATGGTGGTTTTTTTTATTTCCTGTCTTAGGCTTTGGGAGCACTATGAATACTAATACAGGAGCTTTTTGTGGTTGGGACGCCACTTGGGAAGATAGTTACTACCCCATCATCGACCAATTTTCTCTAGTCAATAAAGATGTTCATGCTTTTTTAAATTGTCCAGACACCCCATTTTGCGATAATATATACAGTAGCCTACCATCTATCAATATACAAGAATGGGTCACCTATTTTAATGGCGAATTTACCGAAGAAGAACTGCGACAGATCATGTATACAAGACCTTTAGAATGGTTTTTAGGAGAACAAGGTTTTGAAACCTATAATGATGATTTGGGTAAAAAGCTTCGTAATAAAAAAATTCAGTTTTTTAAAGAATACCTAATTCTTGCTAAACAAACCCAACATACCTCTAGTGACGCTTCTGGCGGTACCGGTTGGTATCAAGGGGAGCGATCTGAGTATCAAGAGCAACAAAGAACTGCAGATAAAAGGGAATTACTTTCTAAGGCACTAGAGCTTGTAGCCAAAGCTCCTGACGATTTTATGCGCAATAGAGCAGGGTTTCAAGCGGTAAAAATGGCACATTACCTTCAGGAGAACGAAGCAGCGATCAGGTATTTTTACACGATTCTTAAAAAAACAAGTAATTATAAATACATTTACTATCGTGCCATGGAAGAAATGGCCGGTGCGGCCTATCATCAAAACCTTCAGGTTTTAGCAGCTACCTCCTACCTAGAAGTTTATAATCAATTACCAGATAGACGCAGCACTTGCGGTATCAGCTTAAGGTTTTTGGATTGGGAATTATTAGAGAACAACTCAGAGTTTGTTGCTGAAAATAAAAATATGGATGTGAAGAGTTTTTTCAAAGCATTTCACGGTCGTGGTTCTGTACTACGTGAAATGGAAAACATCGCTCGCAAAAATGTGAATTCACCTTATTTGGAAGTGCTTGCTGTTCGTTATTTAGATCAAATGCAATCAAGTATTTTTGAACATAACGAATCGGGATATTACGATGAAAGGGAACCTGTCGATGGCTATGCTAATCAATTGCAACTTTTCACAACCACTATCCTCAAAGACGAAAACCTTAAAAATAAAGAGGTATGGTCGCTGGTATTAGCTACCACTTATTTGTATCAAAATGAAAGTAAATTGGCCTTAAGTTATATGGCTACATTAAATCCTAAGCCTGCATATAAAAAACATTTTAAAAGGTTACAAACGGCTGTTGAATTCATGAGCATCAAATCGTTGGATAGAAAAAAAATCAATCAAAGTTATGAACGTATCGCTCGCGATGAAGACTTGCGAACTCATAAGCCTACAGTAGCTGCCTTTTTCAATCATATGAGTGCGTTGTATAAAAATGCAGATAATCCTATTGCTAGTGTTTTGGCTTCTATTAATTACGATGCTTATTCAAATAATGATCCTTACGATTGGATTGGAGTAGGTGTGGCTCATGGAGATAGTTGGGAATACAGTTCTAAATACTTTTATTTAAGTGAAAATTACATCAATAATTTTGATGCATTTGTTGGACTGCCTTATCCCACATCATTTGAAAAGACGATTAAACAACGAATGAAAACGCAGCCTAAAGACTATGTTCACGATCTACGAGGCACATACTACTTGAGGCAGGACCGGCTGGAAGAGGCAATTACCGAATTCAAGCAAGTAAAAAATCCAGAAGTATTTTGGGAAGAAGGGGTGCGTACAGAATTATTTTCTGCCTCGATTAAAGAGTATATGAACGTGCCCTTTACTTCCATTTCAAATGACTTTCATGTTACCTATTCCAATATTCTGGGAGAAAATGCAAAAGAGATTAATCCCAATATAGAACGCGAATCTTATGCGGATAACAAGATTCAATTAGCGCAAACTCTGATGCGACTAAAACAGCTCGCACCAACCAATCCAGATAAAGCCGCCGATTACTATTACATGATAGGTAATGCTTGGTACAACATGAGTCATAAAGGCTGGTTTATGAATAATGCGTATTACATAACCAATGATTATCGCAATGCCTTGAATACATCTAGTTATGGTGATGACGATGGTGAGGTAGAAGTTCCAGATGACAGTTTCATTCTGGGACAAGCAAGTGAGTACTTCTTAAAAGGACTGAACTTAGAGAGAGGTTCTAGGGAAACTAAAGCGGCCCTGCTATTTATGCTCGCCAAAACCAATAGCTGTGAAGATGGAACTTATGATTATGATAGGAAAACCTACAAACTTCATATTTGTGGGGAGCACAAAGCCTATTTCAACCAATTGAAAGACGGCTATTCTGATACCGCATATTATAAAGAGGTATTGAAGGAATGTTCTTGGTTCAGGAATTATATGGAGTGATTTAAATAATACTATTTTCTAATTAAACAGATTTCATACCTAGGAACTGTGACACTTTTATAAAATCAAAATAAGAAAGGTAAGGCTAAGGGCCCGAATTCTCTCTGTATCAATTAAGACAAAAAAAGTCCCATTTCAACTTAATGAAATGGGACTTTTAATAAGTGATGCGATCCTAGTTTTTAGGTATTGGTGGAAACTGTGCTAAGATTTCTTTTACGATTTTATTAGTTTGTTCTACCTTTTTTTCTGGAGTGGATTTAAGCGGTGCTTTTCCAACTCCTTGCCAGATCAATTCTTTTTGTTGAGCATCTATCAAATCTATGTAGAGAATACCTTCAGTGGTTCTAGTGACATTGTTTGCCATGTTATTACCCCAGAAGCCGCCGCCCCAGCCCCAGCCGTAACCAAAGCCCCAACCCCAGTTGTTGTTGTATACATCAACACGTTCTTTAGAATCTGTAAAGATGCTGACCAATAGGTCTGGGTTTTCGGATTTTGTAAAGCCTTTTGCTGCCATCTCTGAATCGATAGCTCTTAAGATTCGTTTTTTATCTAAATCTGAAATCTTAGCCTCATCCACGCCTTTTTTGTAATAGGCGTACGTTTTATAGTCGTTGAATGAAGTACCTAAGGCATAGTCTTGCGAGACACGCAGTGTTTGACAGCTTGCTAATAAGGCAATTACTGCGAGAAGAGTAACTAGTTTTTTCATTGCTTTTTTTGTTATGCTGGAATTGATATGAAGTTGACTTGGACGAAGTTCATCCAAATTTTAACTAATAAATAGTTAGACTCTTATCACCAGCTGGTTCAACTTTATCTATCAAATCATCACTAACCAAATTAGGGATCGTGACTTTTAAATTTGGATTGGTTTCCATCGCTTTTTTAATAGTAAAAACAGCATTTTCATTTCGTGCCCAGTTCCTTCGAGCAATACCGTTATTCACATCCCAAAACAGCATGGATTCCAATTTTTTTTCTGACTCTTGACTACCATCAATTACCATTCCAAAACCACCGTTGATGACTTCGCCCCAGCCTACACCACCTCCATTATGAATAGAAACCCAAGTAGCACCTCTAAAACTATCTCCTATGACATTTTGTATCGCCATGTCGGCAGTAAAACGAGAGCCGTCATAGATATTAGAGGTTTCTCTATAAGGCGAGTCTGTTCCAGAAACATCGTGATGGTCACGTCCCAAAACAACAGGTCCTATTTTTCCGGCAGCAATAGCTTTGTTAAATGCTCGGGCAATTTCAATCCTCCCCGTGGTATCTGCATAGAGGATACGTGCTTGTGAGCCTACTACTAATCTATTTTCTTGCGCTCCTTTGATCCATTTAATGTTATCCTGCATTTGTTGCTGGATGCGTTCTGGCGCTTCTTTAGACAATTGTTCTAGTACCCTAGTTGCAATTTGATCTGTTTTCTTAAGATCTTCTGGATCATTTGAGGCGCAAACCCATCTAAAGGGTCCAAAACCATAATCAAAACACATAGGTCCCATGATATCTTGAACATAAGAAGAATAACGGAATTCTTTACCAACTCCTGCAATATCAGCATGAGCACGGCTTGATTCTAGTAAAAACGCGTTGCCATAGTCAAAGAAATAGGTGCCTTTTTCTGTGTGTTTATTGATGGCTTCCACATGACGTCGCAGCGACTTTTGCACTTCTATTTTAAATTGGTCGGGTTGATTACTCATCATAAGGTTAGACTCTTCAAAAGAAAGGTCTGCTGGATAGTAACCACCAGCCCAAGGATTGTGCAAACTGGTTTGGTCGCTTCCTATAGAAATGTGAATTTGAGCTTCGTCAAGAGCTTCCCAAACGTGAACAATGTTGCCTTCATAAGCAATGGAAACCGTTTCTTTAGCTGCTTGTGCTTTTTGTACCCTTTTAATTAAATCGGCTGTATTATTTATAACTACATCTACCCAACCTTGGGAATGTCTGGTATGCACCGCTTTGGGATTCATCTCTGCACAAATGGTAATACAGCCAGCTATGTTACCAGCTTTAGGCTGCGCCCCACTCATACCACCTAGACCAGAAGTAACAAAAATATTGCCAGTAGGTGATTCTTTTATTTTTCTAAAAGCATTAAGAACGGTGATGGTAGTTCCATGAACAATTCCTTGTGGTCCTATATACATAAAAGAACCGGCGGTCATCTGACCGTATTGTGTTACACCTAGCGCATTGAACTTTTCCCAGTCGTCTTGTTGGGAGTAGTTAGGAATCATCATTCCATTAGTCACGACACAACGTGGTGCCATTTGATGAGAAGGAAATAATCCCATAGGATGTCCAGAGTACATGACCAAGGTTTGCTCGTCAGTCATCTCACTGAGGTACTTCATGGTAAGAAGGTACTGTGCCCAGTTAGAGAAAACAGCTCCATTACCACCGTAGGTGATCAGCTCATGTGGATGCTGGGCCACGGCATGATCTAGGTTGTTTTGTATCATTAACATGATTCCAGCGGCTTGCTGTGATTGTGCTGGGTAATCTGCTATATTACGTGCCTTCATCTCATACTCTGGCATAAAACGATACATATAAATACGGCCGTAAGTATTTAGTTCTTCTTTGAATTCTGTTAATAATAGTTCATGATGTTTGGGATCAAAATACCTTAATGCATTGCGCAAAGCCAGTTTTTCTTCATCAGGAGTAAGAATCTGTTTACGTTTCGGAGCGTGATTCACATCAGGATCGTATTGATAAGCGGCTGGTAGTGTTTCAGGAATTCCCGTTTGTATGCTTTCGCGAAAGCGATCTATGGAACTATTGTCTTTCATGAAATTTTAATTTTGGCTGTTTGTTTTCTTATCATAACCGTAAGGGCAATGCCGGCAACCGCTTTCACAACAATAGCCTCTCTTAAGGTGGTATTGTTCTGTAAAACAGCGGTATCCTTGTGGTGTAATATAGTAATCACCTTCCTCGACCGGAATATTTTTTTTCATTCTATAAAAATACGACAGTATAAAGACATAAAGGAATGGATAATGGGTTGTTTTAGTCAAGTAAAAATGATACAGCATTAAAGTAATAGCTGCTTCTTAAATGAATAACTTTGTATTCATGATGCTATTAAAATTAAAATATCTAAAAAAATACAAGAGCTTCGCGCCATTGCCATTATTATTGGTGAAGGATAAGGTATATGTCAAGGACCTTGTTGTTATGAATCAGGAAGATATTCATGGGGCACAGCAGAAAGCGCTTTTAGTGTTGTTTTTTTATTTAGAATACGCGATGGATTACTTGATTCAGTTCGTAAAAGTTAAAAATCAGCATAAGGTGTTTAGGAATTTCGTCTTTGAAAGTGAAGCCTATTCCACTGAAGCGGGTTTCAATGATCAAAATAGCCGAAAGCTGGGGTCATTTATAAAGTTTTACGGTAAAAAGTATGCGTATGAATAGGCTTTTTAGACCAAAGGATTCGGTGAATCAGAAGTTCAAATTCTTTCCAGATGTAGAAATTGAGGTGGACATAAAGAGAGAAGACTTGCTTCACCAGCAGGTTTCAGGGAATAAGTTGCGCAAGCTCAAATACAATCTTCTTGAGGTACAAAAGCAGGGTGAGCAACCTATTCTGACCTTTGGTGGTGCTTTTTCCAATCATATTGCAGCAACAGCCGCAGCAGGGCAACTTTTGGGTTTACCGACTATAGGGGTGATACGTGGAGAAGAGTTAGGGGAGGATCTGAATAAGACATTTGCTCATAACAGCACTTTAAAAAATGCGCATAAAAATGGCATGCAGCTTCATTTTGTTTCAAGGGAAGCCTACCGAAAGAAAGACACTAAAGCATTTCAGTTGCAGATGGAGGCTATTTTTGGTTCATACTACTACATTCCAGAAGGAGGAACCAATAGTCTCGCTGTAAAAGGAACAGAAGAAATTCTTACAGAACAAGATAAAACCTATTACCATATAATTTGTGTAGCTGCTGGAACTGGCGGTACAGCCGCTGGAATTATCAATAGTGCCACAGCAGATCAAAAAATTATTGTTTTTTCTGCGTTAAAAGGAGCCTTTATGAAAAAGGAGATTGAAAAATATACCCTTAGAAGGGATTTTCAGGTGGTAAATGAGATGACTTTTGGCGGTTATGCAAAGTCTGATGATGGATTAATTGATTATATGAATACTCGCTTTCGCGAAAGCGTGACAAAAGAAAACCCTCGTGGAATTCCACTAGAACCCATTTATACTGCAAAAATGATGTATGGGATAGAACAAATGGTTGAAAGTGGCGTTATCAAAGGTAAAACTCGTATTTTAGCTGTCCATACTGGCGGTCTGCAATCCATCGCTGGATATAATAAAATGCTAGAAAAAAAACGACGTCTTAAGCTTAGTTATGAAAATCAATTTTAGACTCCTTTGCTCCTTACTATTGGCTGGAATGTTCCTGGTTTCTTGCGGCGCTAAGAAGCAGGTGAGAACTACCAAACAAAAATCAAATAGAACTACAACCACTCCTAATGCACCAGTAGTTGTTCCAGAAGAGGATAAGGTGACCACTACAACAACAATACGCAGTACCGATAAGGTCGCCAATTATGTGGAGGATTTTAAAGATGTGGCCATGCAAGAAATGAAACTTTATAAAATCCCAGCAAGTATTACCCTTGCACAAGGAATTCTAGAAAGCGGTTCTGGTAGTGGAAGACTTGCCTTAGAAGCCAATAATCATTTCGGAATTAAATGTCATACAGGATGGACCGGTGGACGTATCTATCATGACGATGATGAAGCTCAGGAATGCTTCCGAACGTATAATAATGCGAGCTATTCTTATAGAGATCACTCTTTATTTTTAAAAGACCGCAAGCGATATGCGGGACTTTTTAAATTGGAAAAGGATGATTATGAGGGTTGGGCAAATGGCTTGAAAGATGCGGGTTATGCTACTGATAAGAAATACCCTCAAAAATTGATCAGTCTTATTGAACGCTACGAGTTGTATCGATATGACCATATGGCTTTGGGTAAGGTTATTGGCGAGAAACCTAGGGTCATAGAGGAACTAAAAGAAAACAATACGACTAGCTTTACTACGAAATACGTGGTCGTAAAGGGAGATACGTTATATAGGATTTCAAAAAAATACGCGATCACTATTGAACAACTTAAAAAAATCAATAGGCTAAAATCAGACGAGTTAAACATAGGCCAAGTGCTTATTGTTAAATAATAATCCATTTTCATGTCATTTATTTACCAAAGAAGTAGTGCTCTTTTTCAAGAAGCAAAAAAATACATCCCAGGCGGGGTGAACTCTCCAGTTAGGGCTTTTAATGCCGTAGGAGGGGACCCTGTTTTTGTTGAACGTGCAAAAGGTGCATATTTACAAACAGAAGACGGCCATCAACTAATAGACTACATCGCCTCTTGGGGGCCTATGATTTTAGGTCATGCTTTTGAACCTGTCGTAGAGGCTGTGATCAAGGCTGCTAAGAAAGGGACCTCTTATGGCATGCCTACTGCTGTGGAAACAGAAATTGCAAAACTGGCACTTTCTATGGTTCCTAACATGGATCAAATTAGAATGGTCAACTCTGGTACGGAGGCTTGCATGAGTGCCGTAAGATTGGCACGAGGTTTTACCGGGCGTGACAAGATCATAAAATTTGCTGGATGTTACCACGGTCATAGTGACTCCTTCTTGATTCAAGCGGGTAGTGGTGCAGTGACTTTCGGTAGTCCTAATAGTCCTGGTGTGACTCCAGGTACTGCGAGGGACACCTTGCTAGCGCAGTACAATAACTTAGACCAAGTAGCTGATATATTTAAGAAAAACAAAGACGAGATTGCCTGTGTCATTATAGAACCTATTGCTGGAAACATGGGTTGTATAGTACCTCAGGAAGGTTTCCTAGAAGGCATCAGATCCTTGTGTGATGAGAACGGCGCTTTATTTATTTTTGATGAGGTGATGACCGGTTTTAGACTGGCTCCAGGCGGCGCTCAAGAAACTACTGGTGTAAGAGCAGATATAGTTACCTACGGTAAGGTGATCGGCGGGGGGCTGCCTGTAGGGGCGTTTGCTGCACGTCAAGAAATCATGAATCACTTGGCTCCGTTAGGACCAGTCTATCAAGCAGGAACCTTAAGCGGGAATCCTCTGGCGATGAGTGCTGGTATTGCGATGTTGTCTCATTTAAAAAATCATCCTGAGGTATTTGATAGCCTAGCTACTAAAACCGAATACTTACACAAAGGAATAGACAGCGTGCTTTCTGAAAAAGGATTGGATTACCAGATCAATCGTTACGGATCCATGATGTCGGTACATTTTACAGATCAAGAAGTAGTTGATTTTGCTAGCGCGGCAACTGGTAATAACGATTGGTTCAAGAAGTTCTTTCACGGCCTGCTAGAGCGAGGTATTTATTTACCACCTAGTGCTTTTGAATCCTACTTCTTAAATGATGCATTGAGTTATGAAGATCTGGATACAACGATAGAGGCTAGTAGAGAAGTGGTAGCAAAGTGGTAGTTCTAATAATGGTAGGCTGCAATAAATAAAACAGCTGCAGCAAATTAGAATCTTATTCATTTTAAGATAGTTCAGACAACACATAAAAAAACCGTTCTTTATTCAAGAACGGTTTTTTATTTAGGACTACACATACACATTGACATAGCCTTTTTTATTTAGGGCTTATGTTGCTTTGTAATAAATTGAACTTGGACTCCCCCAATAACTTTTTCAAGAGTTCTTGGTAGTTATTCATGATGTTATTACGACGTCCTTGGTAATCCTGAACTTCTTTTCCTTCACGATCCAGACGTATCAAGAGCATTTCTTTTGTAGCTACTATTTCTTTAAGCTCTGAGTGGTTCTTTTTATCCAACTTTGTGATCTCAACAATCGCAGTCACTTTAGCATCTATTTTTTCATTAAATGCTTGAACTCTTGCACTGGTATTTTTACTCAATTCTTGTTGTGAATTGCTTATTTCTTGTTGAGCAAAAGATAATGATCCTGCAAGGATCGCCACCGTAAAAAGTAATTTCTTCATGATCATATATTATTATAATTTTTAAAAATAAGGATTTAATTGGATATCAAGAGCTCATTTGGACATTTCTTTTGCTTTCAAATGCATCATTATACTATAGAATTTAACTGATGATAACAGCTCTAATATCGGGCTTCTTTAGAAGGTTAAAAGGAATTCTAAATAACATACGGACTTCAATTAAGAAACCTGCAGGTATTAATTTAACAGCAAGAATTAAAAAGGCTGTTTGTTATGAGAAAACAGACTACCAAGGATTTCTTCTTTCGCCTCTTTTGTTTTTCCCAGCTTTTCTTTTCGCTCTTTTGGCGATCATTTTCTCCCATCTCTTATATTGATCGGTGTTTAAGATGCTTTTCATTTCTCTCTTCATGGCGATCCTCTTGTCGAGCCTATTTTCCATTCTTGTAATCTTTTCAAGATCATTAAGTTGAGATCTATCTTCTCGGTTCATTTTATCAGCCACGCGTTCTTTTGCTAGGACTAATAACAATTGCTCTACTCGTACTTGTTGCTTTGTGTCAAGATCTAAAACTAAGGTCATTTTTTTAGATTGCATAGAAGCCATTTGTTCTGGAGTTAAATTCCTTTCTCCAGGTTGGGCATTTGCAAAACCTACTGTTAGTATTGCTACTAAAATCATTAATTTTTTCATGTGCTTGTATTTTTATGTTACCCTTCTATGACCTGATATTTTAGATATGGTTTCATTTAGGGCAAAAAAAAAACCTGCTTATCAGTAATGATAAGCAGGTTTTTAAGTATTAGAATGCTGATCAAACCACCTCTGCAAAAAGCCCTTCATCTGTTTTAGAAACTTTAGCCACTTTTTTACCGGTTAGTCCTTTGATAGATTTATCCCATTTCTTATTACTTAATCCAGCCAGATCTTTTAAGGCATTCAAGTCCATTTTTCCTGACTTAGAAAGTAACTCAAAAACCAATTGTTCCTCTTCATTAAGCGCTACAGAAACGCTGTTTTCTGGCTTCATCTGCGGGAAAAACAGCACTTCTTGAATCGATGGATTGTTCGTTAAATACATGATCAATCGATCCATTCCTATTCCTAATCCAGAAGTAGGAGGCATCCCGTATTCAAGTGCTCTTAAGAAGTCTTGATCTATAAACATCGCCTCGTCATCACCGCGATCGGCAAGGGCAAGTTGCGCTTCAAAACGCTCTCTTTGATCTATAGGATCGTTTAATTCTGAATACGCATTTGCAATTTCCTTACCACACACCATCAATTCAAAACGTTCGGTTAGTTCTGGATTATCACGGTGTTGCTTGCATAGGGGTGACATTTCCTTAGGATAGTCTGTGATAAACGTAGGCTGTATGTAGTTGCCTTCACATTTTTCGCCAAAGATCTCGTCAATTAACTTTCCTTTCCCCATGGTGGCATTGACTTCTATTCCTTCCGCTTTCGCGAAAGCGTATAACTCTTCCTCATTTTTCCCATCAATATCAAAACCGGTGAAATCAATAATCGACTGGCGCATGCTTACTCTCGGGTAAGGTGCTTTCCATTCAATGGTGTGTGCCCCAAATTGGCTGGTGGTTGTTCCATTTACTTGTACTGCACAGTGCTCCAAAAGCTCTTCTGTAAAGTCCATCATCCAGTTGTAATCTTTGTAGGCTACATATATTTCCATCGCTGTAAATTCTGGGTTATGTGTGCGATCCATCCCTTCGTTACGGAAGTTTTTACTGAATTCATACACCCCGTCAAAACCACCTACAATCAATCTTTTTAAATACAATTCATTTGCAATACGCATATAAAGTGGCATGTCCAGCGAATTGTGGTGAGTGATAAATGGTCGTGCAGCAGCTCCACCAGGAATAGGCTGCAGTATAGGTGTTTCTACTTCAAAATATTCACGGTCGTTAAAAAATGAACGCATCGCATTAAAAAGCTTGGTTCTTTTAATAAACACTTCTTTCACATGCGGATTCACGACAAGGTCGGCGTAGCGCTGTCGGTACCGCATTTCTGGGTCTGTGAATGCATCGTAAGTTGTACCATCTTTTTGCTTAGGTATAGGTAAAGGTTTTAATGATTTACTAAGCAATTGAAACTTTTTAACCATTGCGGTTTTCTCCCCTACTTGGGTAGTAAATAGAGTTCCTTCAACACCTATAAAATCTCCTAAATCTAAAAGCTTTTTGAAGACATCATTATACATGGATTTATCTTCACCAGGGCAAATCTCGTCGCGGTTAAAATAGAGTTGTATGCGACCCTCGCTATCTTGAAGCTGTGCAAAGGAGGCCTTACCTTGAATATTAATCGCCATTAATCGACCCGCAATAACCACCTGTTTACCTTCTTTGAAATCTGCTTTTATCTTTTTAGAGGTGGAGTCTACTGGATAAAGTGCTGCTGGATAAGGGTCTATTCCCATCTCACGCAGCTTGCCTAGTTTCTCACGGCGTACGATTTCTTGTTCAGAAAGTTGCATATTGTATCTTTGAATTAAGCTTGCAAAGATAACTTGGTTACATGGTGTAACAAAATTGTTTTTGTAGCGTCTTTTTTGTTATCACTCGCTACCGCAGTCAGCATTTTTAATAATGAAAGAACATAATATTCTTAGCTTTGCTTAAAATTTGGTTCATCAACTGCGACTGCAAATTAAAATCAATTAATCATTAACAAGTAATTAGAGTATGAGCGTCTGGCGTGTTATCCTTTGCATTATTTTCCCTCCACTAGCCGTTATAGGCAAAGGCTGTGGTTCAATTATTATTGTTTTTATACTCACCCTATTAGGTTGGATTCCTGGTGTGATTGCTGCTTTGATTATTTTGAATAATCCAGATAGGTAAAATTTATGCGTTCCTTAAGGTAAACCCACTTCTTACTTTTACCTTTGTCAGATGAACAAAAAAGTATTTTTTCAGGATCTAGGTCGCAAGGATTACAAGGAAACTTGGGATTTACAAGAAGAACTTTTTAAGACGGTTCTAACTACTAAAATCAAAAACAGACGAGAAGATGCTGGATTAGAGACCTCCAACCACTTGCTTTTTGTAGAACACGAACATGTTTATACCCTTGGTAAAAGTGGCGATCTTGAAAATTTATTAGCAAATGAAGTTTTGTTAGGGAAAATAGGAGCTACTTTTTATAAGATCAATCGAGGTGGTGATATAACCTATCACGGCCCTGGGCAAATTACAGGTTATCCTATATTAGATCTGGACAATTTCTTTACCGATATTCACAAATACCTTCGTTTTTTAGAAGAAATATTTATTAAAATCCTAGCGGACTACGGTCTAAAGGGAGAACGTAGCGATGGAGAAACAGGAGTTTGGCTGGATGTAGGAACACCTTTTGCGCGCAAGATTTGTGCTTTGGGAGTGCGCGCTAGTCGCTGGGTAACCATGCACGGTTTTGCTTTTAATGTCAATACCAATTTGGGCTATTTTGATCATATCATTCCTTGTGGTATAGAGGATAAAGCGGTCACTTCACTAGCTGTGGAGCTTAAAAGAGAGGTAGACCTAGAAGAAGTGAAGTCCAAAATCAAAACCTATTTTACAGCGCTTTTTGAGGCAGAGTTGGTTTAAGCCATTGCTAGTTGTCTGTATCTATTGCTTTCCTACTTTTTAAATAACCACTTATTTTTTGGCATTTGTGAATAGAAATAGCATCCATTCATGATTCTATTAGGTTCTCGCTTTCGCGAAAGCGAAACTTCCCAACAACTCACACATCAACACAGATAATTATATAGCTTATTATCAGCTAGAAAACCTTATTTAGAATCATTCTATATATTTTATCAATGATTTTCAGACTTGTTATAAGTAATAACAATTGTTAAAATTGATCCTTATGTTTATTTAATCTAAATAAGCGTTTTAAATTTGCAGTCGAATTTAAAACCCTATTTATATTTAATCTAAATAAATGAAAAAGATACTAAGTTTAGTTATTGTTGTTGTCAGTATTCAATTATCACAAGCCCAAAACGAACAACCAGCAGATTCTGTTGAAAATCTAAAAGTGATTCATCTCAAACCTAATTCTTTAATAGGAAGTAAGTTTGAAGCTCAGAATAGAACAGGTTCTTCTTATTATATGTCACAAACAGACCTGACCAAATTTAATTATACAGATGTAAACAGAGCCTTGCTTTCAATTCCTGGGGTGAACGTTACAGAAGAGGATGGTTTTGGATTGCGACCTAACATATCCTTAAGAGGTACACAAGCAGAGCGTTCTTCTAAAATTACTTTGATGGAAGATGGAGTGCTTATTTCCCCAGCACCTTACTCGTCTCCGGCAGCTTATTATTTTCCTAATGTAGCTCGTATGGAAGCTATAGAAGTGTTAAAGGGTAGTAGTCAGGTGCAATATGGGCCTTTTACCACTGGTGGAGCCATTAATTTTGTGTCAAACTCCATCCCTAATGAGTTAAATGGGTATGCTCGAATGAGTATGGGGAACTTTAATTCTAGACAGACAGAATTGCGTATTGGCGACAGTGGAGAGCAATGGGGGTATATGGTGGATTTTTTAAACTTCAGTAGTGATGGATTTAAAAGTTTAGATAATGGTGGAAACACCGGATTTGATCGCAACGATTACAGTGCAAAATTCAGTTACAGATCAAAAGCCTCTGCAAAAATTCAGCAATCCTTAACTTTAAAATTGCAGTACAGTGAAGGCTTGGATAATGAGACCTATTTAGGTCTTACAGATTCAGATTTTCAAACGAATCCATATAGAAGGTATTTAGGTAGTGCAGCAGATAATATTGTCACCGAGCACGATCAAATTCAATTAACTCACCTTATCAAACCTGCTCAGAACATTACAGTTCAAACCACCGCTTATTCCAATAATTTTAAAAGGAATTGGTACAAACTCGATTATGTAAATACTGGAAATGGTGCGGTATCTCTTAATAACATACTTACAGATCCCACTACTTATGTAAGTGAATACGACGCTATTTCTAGTGGACAAGATACTGCCGAAGATGTTTTGGGAGTGAAAGCAAACAATAGAGTGTATTATTCTAGAGGAGTTCAATCAAAAGTAAACATAAAATTTGGTGATGATATGTTAAGTGATTTAGAATTAGGGATACGTTATCATACAGATCAAGAAGATCGCTTTCAATGGGTAGACTTATTTGGTGTAGAAAATGGCCAACTAGCTCGAACTTCTCCAGCCACCAGAGGTACAGATGCGAATCGGGTGTCAGATGCTGAGGCCATTGCTTTTCACGCCCTTTACAAAGCAACTTTGGGTAAATTAACATTAACTCCAGGTTTGAGATATGAAGACATCACACTTACTAGAGATAATTACGGAAGTAACGATCCTGGTCGCACAGGGGCCAACTTGAGTTCTCGAGAAAACAGTGTTCATGTGTTTATTCCTGGAATAGGAGCAAATTACCGCATCACTAATTTATGGTCTTTCTTTGGAGGTGTTCACAAAGGATTTTCCCCTCCAGGAAGTGCTCCTGATGTAGCTGCTGAAGAAAGCGTTAACTATGAATTGGGATCTCGTTTTCTTATCAATGGCTTAAGAGGAGAGACTACGGTATTTTTTAATGACTACAGCAATTTATTAGGAAGCGATCTCGCTGCTAGCGGTGGAGGAGGAACCACAGATATGTTCAACGCTGGAGAAGTGAATGTCGCTGGAATAGAAGTGAGTTTTTCTTATGATCTATTGGAGGGCAACAGTGATTGGTCCTTACCGCTCACCTTAAATTACACTCATACACAAACTGAATTTCAAAATGCTTTTGATAGTAATGTTTATGGCGAGGTAGCCATAGGAGATGAAATTCCATATATCGCAGAAAATCAGTGGAATTTTCTTGCAGGTCTTTCTCACTCCAAATTTGATATCAATGCCAATGCTAGATTTGTAGGAGAAATGAGAACTGTTGCGGGGTCAGGTGATACGATAGCTTCAGAAAGGGTAGATAGTAACTTTATAATTGATGTCTCTGGAAGGTATCATTTTAATAACAACCTTACTGGTACCTTAAACATGATCAATGTGTTGGATAATGAATATGCCGTTTCTAGACAACCAGCTGGTTTGCGACCTGGACATCCGTTTGGTATCAATGCGGGATTAATAGCGAGGTTTTAGTTTTCAGATCTTCAAGAAGTATTTTATCTTTAGCACCTATCATAAAGATGCCAACATGGGAAAATTTGAAGTTTATAAAAATAAGTCAGAAGAATACCGCTTTAGATTAAAAGCATCTAATGGGCAAAATATATTAGCTAGTCAGGCGTATAAAACTAAAGCCTCCCGGGATAATGGAATCGAATCAGTTCGCAAGAATTCCCAAGACGATAAACGCTATACTAAAGGAGTGAGTTCTTCTGGAAAGTCTTATTTTAACCTTACAGCCACTAATGGTCAAGTCATAGGAAAAAGCGAAATGTACGAGTCTGAAAGCGCTCGTGATAACGGCATACAAAGCCTTAAAAAAAATGCACCAGATGCTGAAGTGGTGGACTCTTAGAAATACATTGCATTCTATATAAAATTCCCTTTTCCAGTTATTGAAAAGGGGTTTTTTGATTTATTTCATATCTAGAACTTAATTCAACGTCAAGCGGTTGCATAACGGCTTCGCTTTATCTGATCTCAAGAATTAGTTTCAACTTTAACTTCAAATTCAAGTTCGAGTTCGAGTTCCTTTCCTCGCCTTTATTTGCCCAACTCAAAGAATCTTGTCCGAAGTGGCATCGCAAGTGCAGCAACCTCTTGCCGGTTACCCCGTCAAGGGCGTCGATCTCGTAGGAGTTTAATGAGTTTTTCGCTTTTGCGAAAGCTTACTTATCATAAAATTTACTTTCATAATGAATACCTGTTTTGGTATTCCAAGTTTCTTTGTTGAGCTCAAATGCCTTTTATAAATCCATACAGCAATTTAATAAAGTTTAAACATTTCAAAAACCACATACAAAAGGCTTTTGTTTTATCTTTGAAGATATAAGTTAAACAAATGAAACACATAGGCCTTGAAGAACTTCAGAATTATGAACGTATTTATCGGGGCAACTTGGTGAACAGTATCACGGGATTTAAAAGTGCTAATTTACTGGCCACTCGATCGAAAGATGGTGTAGATAATGTGGCTGTTTTTAGCAGTGTGACTCATTTAGGGAGCAATCCGGCGCTATTTAGTTTTGTGCAAAGACCCTTAGGATATGGTGTAGGTCATACCTATTACAACCTTAAAGAAACGGGTAAGATCACGCTCAATCACCTACCTCAATCCTTGATAGACCACGCTCATCAATCTAGTTCCAAGTACGATGTGTCTATTTCTGAATTTGAGAAACTTGCTATTGAAAAGATAGAAAGAGACGGGTTTTCAACGCCTTTTGTAAAAGAGGCTCCGGTACAACTCGTAGCAGAATATGTCAACGAATATTATTTAGAAGAAAACAAGTGTATCCTGGTGATTTGTAAAATCACCGACATTTTCTTGAATGAAAATCACTTGGCAGCAGATGGTTGGGTCGATCTAGGAAAAGCTGGAACGGTCACTATAAATGGCCTCGACGGTTACGCTGTCGCGAAAGTGTCCAAGAGATTGAGCTATGCACAACTGGGTAAGGACCTGGAAGAAATCTCTATGAAAACAGGGAAGTAGGAGTGAATTTGAACTCGAACTTGAATTTGAACTCGAATTTGAAAATGAAACAAAAAGCCGAATTTATTCGGCGTAACAAAAAAACGCCGTGAGGTGACGTTATAATTTATAGAGGCAGAATTCATTCTGCCTTCGTTAGGCGTCATAAAAGGAGGTTGATAAGCGACATTAAATTTCAAAGAGGCAGCATTCATGCTGCCTTTGAGGATGATTTTAAAAGACTATAGAGACATTATAAAGCGAAGCCGTTCTGCAACGGCTTGACTATTAAAAGAGATTTGCGTTAATGCAGAACATGTTATGAAACAAAAAGCACGTAATCAGCATCAGTTGCCTATTAAGGTTTGTCCGGTTTGTGAACGCGAATTCACCTGGCGTAAAAAGTGGGAAAAGAATTGGGAAACCGTCAAGTATTGCAGTAAGAAATGCAGTTCCAATAAATAAGCCGAATTCATTCGGCGCAAGAAAAGAACTCCAAAAGGCGACAATATAATTTCACTGGGGCAGAATTCATTCTGCCATTGGACAGATGATTTTTGTCGGTATGGAGAAAGAGTATAGCAAAGCCGTTCTGTAATGGCTTGACAAAAAAAGAAGAATATGAGCAACCTAGTTTGGTTTAGAAATGATTTAAGAGTAGCAGATAATCAAAGCCTAAAAGCGGCTTGTGAGATGGAGGGTGATGTCATTGGGGTTTATTTTTTTGATCCTAATTTTTACGAAAAAAGCAGTTTTGATTTAGAGTTGGAGCTGCCCTTTGGTAAAACAGGTAAATACCGGGCTCAGTTGATTAGGGAGGCCTTAGAGGATTTACGCATTCATCTTGAAAAGCACCGGATTCCGCTGTTGATATTTCATGCCACTCCAGCGGCTGTTATTCCAAGATTAATAGAGCAACATGCCATTTCAAATATTTTTCTCCAAAAGGAATGGACTCGTGACGAGTTGAAACAAGAAGAAGATTTAGGAAAGGCGATAGAAAGTGCCGGATTAAAAGATCAAGTAAAAGGGCATCGAATTTACGATCAGTTCTTATTTCACCCAGACGATGTGCCTTTTGAAAATTGGAGTCAGCTGCCTCGAGTTTTTACAGAATTTAGAAAGAAGTGCGAAAAGCAGTGTGAGGTGCGTGATTTGGTTAGTATTGAAAATTACCAACAACAGGCACCAGAAGTAGAGGTGACTTCTATCCCGACTTTAAAAGAATTGGGATTGGAAGACTTTGAAAAAGACAGCCGCAGTGCTTTTCCTTGGAATGGAGGCGCGACCGCTGCTTGGGAACGATTGGATCACTATTTTTGGCAAACGAAAAAACTTCAATATTATAAAAATACCAGAAATGGACTAGTAGGAATTGATTACAGCAGTAAGTTCAGTGCATGGCTGGCGATAGGTTGTATATCTGCTAAACAGATTTATCACGAAGTAAAACGATTTGAAAAAGAGGTTAAAAAGAATCAAGACACCTACTGGCTTATTTTTGAATTGATATGGAGGGATTTCTTTAAGTATGTTTCACTTAAACATAAAAGTGAGATTTTTCAAATAGGGGGGATACTTCAAAATGATTACGAATGGAACTCTAGTGAGCGCGAACTTAAAAAGTGGATAGCAGGAGAAACACACGAACCTTTTGTAAATGCAAATATGAAAGAACTTGCTGCTACTGGATTTATGAGCAACCGCGGCAGACAGAATGTGGCGAGCTATTGGTCCATGCACAAAGAACAAGATTGGAGAATAGGAGCTGCTTATTTTGAACACATCCTCATCGATTATGATGTACATTCTAATTATGGCAACTGGATGTATAACAGTGGAGTAGGAAACGATCCGAGAAACAGAACTTTTAATATAGAATTACAAGCCAGCCGTTATGATGCTGATGGAAAGTTCCAGCAGTTGTGGTTGCAAGAAGGATTGTTTTAAATGAAATGGAACTTGAAATTGAAATTGAATTCGATCTCGAAAATGGAACAAGATGCCACATTCATTCGGCAGCGTAAAAAAATGCTGACTGTTGAGAATATAATTTTACAGAGGAGGATTTATTCTGGCATTGGACAGATGGTTTTTGTCCACGTCTAGAAAGAATTTAGCGAAGCCGTTATGCAACGGCTTGACACCATAAAAAGATTTCCGCCTGCGCGGAAATTAAATAGAACATATGAAAACACTGAGATTAGTACTGGGCGATCAACTCAATCATCAACATTCCTGGTTCCATGGGGATCAAGAAAATGTGACTTATTTTATGGCAGAGATGCGCCAGGAGACGGACTATGTAACGCATCACATTCAAAAAGTAGTAGCCTTTTTTATGGCGATGCGTGGTTTTAATTCTTGGATACAAGAGCGAGGATGGAAGAGTGTGTATTATAACTTAGACAATAAAAGCAACACTCAAGATCTTGTAAAGAATCTACAACATCTTATTAAAGAACAGGGTATCGAAAAGTTTGAATACCTCGCACCAGATGAATGGCGGTTGGATCAACAGTTGAAAACCTTTTGTAAATCGCTAAATATAGAATGGCAAGCTTATGATACCGAGCATTTCTTCACTAAGAGAAATGATGTAAAAAAGTTTTTTGAAGGTAAAAAACGCTGGACCATGGAATACTTCTACCGCGATATGCGCAAGAAATATGATATCATGATAGAAGGCGATCAAGAGCCTGAAGGAGGTAAATGGAATTACGATCATAGCAACCGCAATAAATGGGATGAAAAGACCCCTATCCCACACGAACGCAGGTTTAGAAAAGAGGTCACTGAAATTACTGATTTACTGAAAAAGGAAGGGGTGAAAACTATAGGTCGCATCGATCCGTCTAATTTTAATTGGCCCACTACGCGTCAAGAAGGATTAGACGTGTTGAATTATTTCTGTGAGCATTTGTTGGTTCATTTTGGCGATTTTCAAGATGCCATGCATACCGACCATGAGTACCTGTTTCATTCCAGATTGAGTTTTGCGATGAATTGTAAACTCCTTTCTCCATTGGAAGTTATTGAGGCTGTTATATCTCGCTTTCGCGAAAGCGGAACACCAGCAATAGACATTTCTCAAGTAGAAGGTTTTATAAGGCAAATTTTAGGCTGGCGCGAATTCATGCGCGGGATTTACTGGAGTGAAATGCCTGGCTACCAAATAAAAAACGCTTTAGAAAATAAAAATAAACTACCTGAATTTTATTGGACTGGTGATACCAAGATGAATTGCCTCAAACATGCTATTAACAACTCGCTAGACAATGCTTATGCCCACCACATACAGCGATTGATGATCACGGGGAACTACGCATTACTCAACATGACCGACCCAAGTTATGTGGACGAGTGGTATTTAGGAATTTACATTGATGCCATAGAATGGGTAGAAATCACCAACACCAGAGGCATGTCTCAATGGGCAGATGGAGGGATTGTCGCTACCAAACCTTATGTATCCAGCGGTAGTTATATCAACAAGATGAGTAACTACTGTAAAGGTTGTGCTTATCAAGTAGCTAAGAAGAAAGCAGAAGAAGACGCTTGCCCCTTCAACTCTTTGTATTGGAATTTTCTGGCAGAAAAAGAAGCGCATTTAAAGAACAACCAGCGTATGAACATGATGATGGCATTGCTGCGCAAGATGGATCCAGAATTATTGAAGAAACACCGTCAACGTGCCCAAAAGGTGATCGATTTTCCAGGAGACTTTTAATTTATTTTATCCAATCAGCAAAGTTATGGATTGATAAATTTGGGTGATGTACTAGCAAGAAAAAATTGGACTATTGTAGTAAAATGGTTAAGTAATTTTAAGGCGTCATTTTATTCTTGCATTTAATAAGAACAATAAAGCCCATTAAAGCAATAATTACTTTAACGGGCTTTAGGTATTAGGTAATCCAAACTTATTTACTCCACTTCAAAAGTAAAACTCACTTCTGCATCGGTTTCACCACCGGCACCACTTAGAGTGTTGTCGTTAGGTTTTGTAGGCTCGTGACGCAATACTACTGTTAGTGTTCCTGTTCCTACGGCACCAGTTTGGAAGCTGGTGACTACCCCTAGCGGATTTCCATTATTATCCACATCTGTTTTTGTTATCGTAAGCTCGTTAACGCTAGTGATATAAAATACTTCGTGTTCATTGGACTCTTCAATTACTTCTTCCGTAATGTCTTCAGATGGCGCAATGGATTCATTTAGGAAACGCACTTCTCCCAGATATGTACTGTTGGTATTTACAGTTCCTGTAATAGTGATTACTGGGTCGTCCGGACCTTCACCATCTATATCGACTGATTTAAATAGGACCACATTAGTGGCGTCAGTGGAGTTGGTGAGTTCTAATTCTACTGTAGTAATCAGTTCTTCTTCATTGATGATAGTAACTGGGTCATCATCAGTACAGGAAGTCATAAAGAATACAGCGACTAAGGGTAAAGCTAGGATTGATTTTTTCATTGTTTTCATTGTTTTCATTGTTTTCATTGTTTTCATTTTTGTTGTTTTTAAAAGTTATAGATAATTTGTAACTGAATGTCTCGACCTACTTCGTTTGCATAGAAACGTTGTCGGTTGAGGTAATTGCGGTACTGGGTATTAAATAAGTTGTTGGTGCTAAGGTTGATTTTGGTATTCGCTTTCGCGAAAGCGTAACTCACACCAACATTCCATAGACTATAAGCGGCTGGAGTGCTGGAAATATCTACCGTAGAGGTGATGAGTTGTCCTTGATCATCAGGAATACTCACATCATAGTTGTTATTTGGAAATCGATTTTGTTGCAGTACAGTTTGATTTGCCAGTCTAAAATCCAGACGCTTTACAAAAGCATTGTACCAGATAAGCTGTGTCTCCATCTGGAATGGAGGCATATCTATAAGCGGTATACCATTGCTCGAATCGGTTCCATGGATATAAGAAATATTACTTTCTAGGCTCACTAATTTTGTCAATTCATCAACGATTTCATCAGGATTTGTTTTCATTTCCTTTGCTGGTCTTTTGGTCCAGAAATCATAACTAGCGTGCACATCTACTCCATATAGTCGTGCATTTATTTGCTCGTATTGAAATACAGGGAAAGCACCTCGTATAGTCGTTTCAATTCCTGTAGGGATCAATTGTATAAAATCAGTTACAAAGTTCATATACGGATTGATTTCAAAATCTAGATCACCTTCATTTCCATGAAAAGTAGCATTTACTTTATAAGACTGCTCTTTTTTCAGGTCCAGTCTTCCCAACTCAATAGTTGCTAAGGCATGGTGCAACCCATCGCTGAATAGCTCACTAGGATTAGGAGCTCGGTTAGCACTACTCAAATTGAGAGCTAGATCGTAGTGCCGATCCCATAAGTATTTTGCGCCAGCGGTAAAAGCAAATAAATCGTATTGGAATGCTGGATTGGTCAGAATTTGATTTCCTTGTTCGCCTATTTCAAATGCAGCAAATTGCACCTCATAACCCAAATCTTCCCAGCGGCTTTGCAAGTAGAATTTGGTCGCGTTGATATCATAACGATCATATCTCATGCCTGCGTCCAGCACCCATTTTTCAGATGGTTCGTGAGTCAGACTGGCAAAGGCACCTATTTTATTGGCATCATAATCTGGAATCAATCTTCTTACACCAGTCGCAGCATTGGGTCTGTTCAATTGGTTCATATAATCTATTCCGGCTTCATAGGTGGTGTTTTCAAAAGCATCTGCTATACCATATAGACTTATGTTTTGAGTTTGTAAGTCGATGTCTAGAGAAGCGAGACCCACATTTGCACCACGCCTAATGTCAAATTCTTTGCGGTTATTGAACTGAAAGGAATAGTCCATACTCAATTTACCTAATCCAGCAAATCGTTTAAACACGTTGAATTGCAGCCCGTGATGGGCCACTTGTTGTTTTGGCGCGTCTATATCATAAGTAAACTCATTGATAATAAGTGGCTGCCTAGAGTTGATGCTGCGTACTAAATCGCCGGCGTTTCCTATATGGGAGGCTCTTAAAATTCCTATATCACTGTTGTAGAAGGAATATTTAGCACTTGCTCCATACTCAAAGGTTTTGAAACCTACTCCTAGATTTACAGCAGCTGTTTCACTTCCTGTATTGCTTAATACATAGTCTGGTGCTTCAAAATCACCTAGCTTTTTATAGGTTAGTGTTGCTTGCTGGTACCATCCAGAGGCGCGATACTTATTAATAGTAGTTGTTGCGCTACCGCCACGGCCATTGGTCTGTCCTTGTAGGATCGCATGTCCTCTTAAGGTATCTTTTGAAATGACACGAGCAGGCTCTATAAGAATAGTACCTCCTATAGCATCTCCTCCGTACCTCAATGCACTAGCTCCTTTGATGATCTGTATATTGCTAGCGGTATTGAGATCTATATTAGGAGCATGTTCAACACCCCATTCTTGATCTTGTTGTCGCAACCCATCATTGACGATCGCTACGCGACTTCCATAAAGGCCATGTACCACAGGCTTTACAACACTATTCCCTGTTTTTAAGGAGCTCACCCCAGGGACTGTTGCCAGAGCGTCACCTAAAGAGCCACCGCTGTATTCCTGAATTTTTTCAGCATTAATTCTAGTGCTGGATTGGGTGCTGGCATGGTTGTCATGAACGTCTGCAAGTACGTTTACGGTTTCTAATTCGCTGATATGATGCTCTAAAGAAATATTCAGGGTTCTGTTTTGACCTATTTCAAAGGTTATTTTCTTGGTCTCACAATCGTAATGCGATACGTTGATGTCATAAGTTCCCGGGCAGAGACCACTTATTTTATAAGAGCCATCTGCATTTGAGATATACGTCTTTTGTAATTGGACCACATAAATTTGGGCCAATTCCAAAGGTTTGGAATCGTGGAAATCTATTACTTTTCCTTGGAGCACAAGCGTGCATTCTTGTGCATTGCTGAAGCAAAAGCTGAGAAATACAGCTATAGCTACGAGTTGTTTAGTAAACATGTTTAAAATTTAAATGACTGCCAAGTGTTGGGGCGAGAAGCCCACTTTAATTCAAGCAATAACTAAGTAAGTGAAAAGGAGGGTAAAATAATTGGAGTTAATTTTCTATCCAAAAACTGATCAACTTAAAGTGGAGCTTTAGCTGTGCTTTAGTTTTCAGGATATAAGAATAAAAAAAACAAATTATAGAAGACCTTTCATCTAGATAGCGTCCATTGAAAATGGCGGTGGTCGTGTGGTGTGGATAATGGATTGGGACTCCGCTTTCGCGAAAGCGAGATCAACGTCAATCTTTTCCTTGATACGAACAAATGCAATAGGATCAAATTCTACCGCAGCAGCTACGTCAAAAGATTGGGTCTGAAAATCCTGAGCAACTATACAAATCGCGCATTCTGTGCTGTCTTCCTCATGAGAGAATTCATGGACCACAGAGAGTTGTGCTGCTATAAACAACAACAACAAAAAAGAAGCGATAATGGATTTACGTATAGCCACAGTCAAATATAGGCAGATGTCGTCTTAAAAAAATCTAAAATTTTATAAAAAGAAATTCCATACCAACCCAAAACGAATACTAAAGTCTCGATAGGGATTGCGGGGTGCACTAAAATAATTGGTATTTCCGGCAAAAAGCTGGTTGGCATGTTCCAGTTTAAAGAAGATTCTGGTCTGTCTTATTTTTGCATTTACAAATAGATCTATCATCGGGAAACCGCCTAGTTCCTCTGTATTTTGACTGTAAAACTCTCCTAAAACTGGATCGTATCCATCCATGTGATATTCCGTAAAATACTTTGCTGTGACTCCTGTCTGGAGCAACAAGGCGTTTTTAAAGAACCTGTTTTTGTAGTAGAAGGTACTGCGGGCCGTGAGGTCGGGAACGTTGATGATGTCATCAGTTTGTGTAACTTGTTGATACATCAGCGTGTTGTCAAGTCCAAAGTGCTTCAAAAAACTGATGTCTTTATTGAGTTTAATTTTGAGATAGGTAATATCTCCACTGGCCTGAAGTGGTAAAGCGTTATAGCCAGTTACTTCATTGTTGGTATTGGTAACCAGACTTTGCGCAAAATACACATGGTCTTGTAGGGTGGTAAAAGTCACTTGAGCGTTGACATATTTCTCAGAATCGATAAGGAAGCTCAGTTCTTGTTTTTCGATATTGTTAAAGCTGTTTTGCCAGTTGTAGTTGAGGTAATCGCTTTGATGAAGCGTAAATATAAAATCTGGTGCGCGAGAACTGATCGCTAGACCAGCTGTTACAGCAACATCCTTAAATGTATAGGAAGCCTGCCCGTTGATAAACTGACCGTCGAGGTCTCCTGCGATATTCACACCACCAGTTGCGGTAACATCAAATTTACCGATGCGCTTTTCAAAGGCTGCTTTGAACTGATAGAGTTCTCCTATCAGTCGGTTGTTAATGACCCCGCTGTTTTGATTGATCAATCTATCGTAGCCGTAGTTGTATTTATGTCTAGCAACTCCAGCTTTATAAAAGCCTAACAAATGATGATCATAAGTAGCGCCAGCTTCTATCATTCCCTCCTCTAGATTTGTTTGGTCTTGTAGGTTAGAAGAAATATATGCTTCACCTAGAAAGCCTTCATCAGCACTGTTTTGAGAAAATCGGTAATATTTATCTTCGTAATAAGCTTTGTTATATATGCGACCACTATAATATGAGGTGCTGTCTTTTTTTCCTATTATTTCATAATCTTGATCTATATAAAATCGTTTTCCGTCCAGAAGGCTTTCGGCATCGGTGAGGTTGGGTTCTAACCTTCCTCTGTTTTGAAAATTGGCTTCATCATCTCTAAAGCCCTGTAAAGAAGCCGCTTCTAGACCTCCATTTTCTTCATTTAAATGGTCTTGAAAAACGGTGTGTACTCTGAGTCGGTAGGCTTTATTTTTTGAGGTGTAGCTAGAAGTGAATTTGAAATTGCCAGAACTGCTCAAGGTGTTGACATAGTTACCTGCGCTGCGCACTCCTTTATAGCTGATAGAGAAATTGAATTGGGGAGATAAGTTAGAAGTAAATAATGCTTCTAATTGCTGCCCTTGATTCACCGCGGTTTTAAAATATAAATCAGTTAAAGGAGTAGGGACGTAGTAGTCAAAAACATCGTCAATCTCATAATAATTTTGGTGTCTTGCTCGAGATCCTAATCGAGGAGATAGAAGTTCTAGGTCAAAGCTTTTACCCAACTCGTTATAAGGCTGTCCTACATTATGAAAGGGCATGAGCTCAAAATCGTCTTGACGCAGGTAGTTGAATTTAAAATCCTTTGCCATGGTAAGGGTGGTGTCCAAATAAGTGGTATCTCGTTTTTGAGAGATGATCAGGTAGTCGGTGATAGGTGGTTTTTCTCCCTCAACAGTTACTTCTTTGTTACTTATAGGTCTGTTTTGATCGTTGATAGTACCTTTTTGCAAAGGCGGTTTTTCCCTTTGAGCCAAAAGGGCCAACGGCATCAAAAAAAATAAAAAGAAAAGTCGTTTCATAAACATCACGGCAAACAGAGTTCAAAAGTAATACCTATTTTAATCATAAAAGGACGAATAAGAAGCGAAGTTGGTTTTTTGATGCCCGTATCGGTGAATACTTTTCATAGAGACCGCTTGGGAAAGCGCCATTAGCAACTGCCAAGAAAAAAAAAGATACCAGTGAAGGTGCCTCAAGTGATGTTAATTAATGGTATCTTGATAGAACCGATTTTAAATTGTTGCTATGATGTATTTTTGAAAATGCTTTTAAATCAAATACATCACGGAATAATAGAATGCGGTACAGATGAGGCGGGACGAGGCTGTCTTTGTGGGCCAGTAACTGCTGCTGCGGTCATTTTACCGCTGGATTTTAAATCAGCTTTATTAGACGATAGTAAAAAGCTTTCGCGAAAGCGCAGGTACGAGCTTAGGACCTTGATCGAAGAGCAAGCACTGGATTACCATGTGTCGCATGTGATGATGGAAAAGATAGATGAGATCAATATTTTACAAGCCAGTATTCTTGCCATGCATCAGGCTATAGACGGATTAACCATACGTCCAGAGCATATTGCTGTTGATGGTAATAAGTTCCATCCTTATGGAGAAATACCTGCAACTACGGTGATAAAAGGAGATGGAATGTATTTACACATCGCAGCGGCTTCAGTTCTTGCAAAAACCTATAGAGATGATTTTATGGCGCGTATTGCACAGGAACATCCAGAGTACAGCTGGGAAAAAAATCAAGGTTACCCTACTAAGAAACACCGAGATGCGATAAGAAAACACGGTACAACTCCTTATCATCGCATGACTTTTAAATTACTCTCAGATTAGTTGATATTAGCTTTATAAGTTGTTCGCATTTCTAACGTTTTGAAGGATCATCCTATTTACTTTTGTATTAATTAAATTGACTTCCATGCGCAATAGTATTGCTCTTATTATCTTAGTACTTACCTGTATATCTTGTCAGGAGAATAATCAAATCAACAAAGATTTGATCAACCGCATTCCTACCGATGCTAAGATTATTGTTCATACAGATAATTTAGAAGATTTGAATCAGTTTTTTAGCGGTAATGAATTGTTGAATAAATTATCAGCGCTTTCGCGCATTAAAGAAATAAAGGAAGCCAGTTCTTTTCTTAAAAATTACGATACAAAAGAGGAGTCTTTGCTTGCATTGAGTATAGAAGGTAAAAATGAAGTGGTCATTACACTCATTACTTCTCCCTTAAAAAAGACTATAGATACTACTTCAACTACTTCTGAAATTATATATAACGACGCAAAAATCATTAAAAAGGAAATTGATAAGCGCAGTTATTATTCAGTAAATCACAAAGGAGTGCACCTAGCGAGTTCTTCCTTGTTGGTATTAGAAAGCATTGTAAGAAGGGATATCTCTGATTATGTTTTTGACGATGGG
The DNA here is from genome assembly GCF_018401815.1 of Nonlabens sp. GTDB lineage: Bacteria > Bacteroidota > Bacteroidia > Flavobacteriales > Flavobacteriaceae > Nonlabens. The sequence goes on along the minus strand of NZ_JAGYKG010000001.1, from coordinate 146,589 downwards.
TTTCAAAATATCTATAACCGAACTAAAAGTGGCAGCTCTTTTTACGTTAAAGCAACAGAAAAGAAGTGGTTGGAGCAATTCCTTTTAGGTAAAAACATCAGTGACAATGGAAACCATGCCGAGTGGTATCAACTAGAGGCTCGTAGTGGAGGTCCTTATTTTCAATTGGATGGCATTATCACGTATCAGGACAGTCTAAAAATGGATCACGACTTGTACAACAACCTAGATACAGCTGAAAATCATATTCAAGACATTGTGCCTTTAAGTTTTAGAAGTTTAAAATCGGTTACTTACCAAAACCCTTCCCAACTTATTGACAACTTGAAAAGATACCACAGTAATGAGGTAAAAGTGGGGAGCCAGTTGATGGCAATTTTAGAGAATACCCAAGAAATGAGTGAGGTAAAACTGGAGAAAACAAATGCATTGGTATTTACGCTAAAACCATACGAAGCCATTTTCATGAATCTAGACAGTCTTTCTGTCGCTATGTCGACGTACCGGGATCACCTGATTTATGAATTGACGAATCCTATAAAGACTCATGCGATACGACCTTTAGTGCAAGCCAAAGAGTACCAATTTGTCACCGTTCTTGATCAATACTTTATTTGTTCCCCTACAGTTAGTGCAGCAGAAGAGTTGATCTCAAATTACCAAAACAAAACGTTTTTATCAGAGCAACCTTGGTGGGAGGATGTGAGACAAACCTTGAGCAATAGCAGCAGCCTTCTTAAAATCACCAGTAACAAAGAGTTTAAAGAGGTGGCAAAAGACAGTGATCAAGATGATCTGAAGTTGATTCAACAACTCGATGAAAATGACTTCCCTGTAATGATTAGTCAGTATGTTCATGAAAAGGAATACGCGCATTACCACTTAATGGTTCCTTATGCAGTGGGTAAAAGTAATCAAATGAAAATCAGTCAAATAGCCTCGTATAATTCACCTAAAAAGATCATTTCAGGGCCATTTTTATTTCCCAATCATTTGAGTAAAAGACATGATGTAGCTTTTCAAGACGAGGACTTCACCCTACATTTACTTTCTGAAGTTGGAAAAAAATGGTGGAGTAAAAAATTAGATGGGCCTATTCTTGGAGAAATAGAAGTGACAGACGCCTATAAAAATGGTCGCAAACAAATGGCTTTTACTACTGACAAGTCCGTATATTTTCTAGATAGAAATGGTAAAGATGTGAACGCCTATCCGCAACAGTTTAAAGATGCGATTACACAACCTTTAAGCGTCTTTGATTATGATGGCCGCCGTGAATACCGTTTTTTAGTCACTCAAGGCGATGCGTTGATCATGCTGGACATAGAAGGGAAAAAAGTGAGTGGGTTTTCTTACAAAAAATCAAATAAGATCACCAGCCAGCCGCAACACTTTAGGGTAGGAATAAAGGATTATATCGCTTTCGCGAAAGCGGACAATTCTATAGCATTATTGAGTAGAACGGGTTCTACACGCACCACTGTTAAAGAAAAGCCAACGCTTAAAACATCCTTATTTTTAAATAAAAACAGAGTCTTAGCCTTAACTGAAGACGGTAAATTGATGCAGTTGGATCCCGTATTGGGAATCTTGACTTATAACGATGCGTACCAAAGTGTTGATGCCTTAGTGGCTAATTCAAGAATGCTATTGATTCAAAATAACAACGAGCTAAGTATCAATGGGTATGATGTAACATTACCTTATGGGACTTACTTGCCAGCTCAAGTTACTCGTCTTTCCAGCGGTGATTTTATTCATCTTATTGAAACAGGAGAAAACAAGGTGTATATCATGGATAGGAAAGGTGACATCCTTTCTTCCTTACCAGTTTATGGAACAACTAAAAGTGCTATAGCCCAATCTAAGAATCGATACCTGGCTACTTTAGATGGTGATGAGGTGATTGTATATAAATGGTAAGTGTACTTCAATTGTGTTGAATAAGAGGGGCCTCAAGATGCTGTAATACACTATAGCATCCAAAACGTGCTATTCAGGTCACAGGTCTCTTATTAAACAAGGAATTTCATACAGTCTAGGATAAAATTTTAAATATTTGCTCGTCATCGGCTTGAATATCTTTAGGATTGACTCATTGAATGCCCACTCTAAGGTGCTTCACTGATCTTTTTTTAAGAGTTCATTTACGGTATCAATTTTTGTAATCCTTTAATTCTTTCTTAACTGAAGCAATGTTAATTCACTGGCCAGGTAGAGGTCTTATTGCGGTTAGGGGTCAGCTCGAGAGATAGTTGAGAACGTTTACAAATAATGGATTCAACTACTTTTTGTGAGATATTATTAAAATGCAGCTGCTTTAATTGTAGTCTTATTCTTATGATTATAATTGTATCACTAGTTGCTTAAGCCTCATCAAAAATCATTAAAAAAATAGTTATTTCGCTTGAAGTTAATTGTTTAAGACACATAATATCGATGATACTCCCTTTATGCAAAGTTAAGAAAGCTGGTTATTTCTGCGAGAAACAATTGATAACTAATTAAGAATCATAAAAAATCCAACACAAGAATTAAATAGGTATCTTTGCATGCAATAAAATTTTATTGCATGATCTCTCACGAATCCAAGTTTTTAGGCGAAGGGTTAACCTACGACGATGTACTTCTAGTACCTGCTTACAGCGAGGTACTTCCTAGAGAAGTAAGTATCAAATCTAAATTTACCAGAAATATAACACTCAATGCTCCCGTAATTTCGGCAGCAATGGATACCGTTACTGAAAGTCGTATGGCAATTGCTATGGCGCAAGAAGGGGGTATAGGTATTCTTCATAAAAACATGACCATTGAGGCTCAAGCTCAAAAAGTACGTCGTGTAAAACGTGCAGAAAGTGGTATGATTATCGATCCAGTAACCTTGACAGAAAAGGCTACTATAGGAGATGCTAAGGCCAGTATGAGAGAGCACAGTATAGGTGGTATTCCTATTATTGATGCTGAGGGGTACATCAAAGGCATCATTACCAATCGCGATTTGCGTTTTGAAAAAGACGATTCAAGATCAGTAACGGAGGTAATGACTTCAAAAGATTTGGTAACAGCAAAAACAGGAACCTCCTTGCAACAGGCTGAGATTATTCTCCAACAACACAAGATTGAAAAACTGCTCGTTGTCGACGACGAGGGCAAACTGGAAGGATTAATTACCTTTAGAGATATTACAAAGTTAACCCTGCAGCCTAACGCAAACAAAGATCAATACGGTCGCCTGCGTGTAGCGGCCGCTATAGGGGTTACTGGTGATGCGGTAGAAAGAGCTCGTGCGCTAGTTGCTGCAGGAGTAGATGCGGTAGTTATAGATACTGCTCATGGTCATACCAAAGGCGTGGTAGATGTGTTAAAACTAGTAAAAGCAAGTTTTCCAGATCTAGAAGTAGTGGTAGGAAATGTTGCTACTGCTGAGGCTGCAAAATACCTAGCTGACGCTGGAGCAGATGCTGTAAAAGTGGGAATAGGTCCAGGATCTATTTGTACGACTCGTATAGTTGCTGGAGTAGGCTTTCCACAATTAAGTGCCATTATGGAAGCGGCTCATGCTTTAAAAGGAACTGGAGTTCCCGTAATTGCAGACGGCGGAATACGTTATACGGGAGATATACCTAAAGCTATTGCCGCTGGAGCAGATTGTGTTATGCTAGGTTCTATGCTAGCAGGTACAACAGAATCTCCAGGAGAAACCATTATATATGACGGTCGTAAATTTAAATCGTATAGAGGAATGGGTTCTGTGGAAGCCATGCAACACGGTTCTAAAGACCGTTATTTCCAAGATGTAGAAGACGATATTAAAAAATTAGTTCCAGAAGGAATCGTAGGTCGCGTACCTTACAAAGGGGATTTGGTAGAAAGCATGACGCAGTTCTTAGGTGGGTTGCGGGCAGGAATGGGCTATTGTGGTGCAAAGGATATTGAAACATTAAAAGCAACAGGTCGTTTTATAAAAATTACTGCTGCTGGAATGATGGAAAGTCATCCGCATGATGTGACCATCACTAAAGAAGCTCCTAATTACAGTAGATAGACTATGAAAATTATTTGCATAGGCAGGAATTATACCGATCATATAGAGGAGCTAGCAAACCAGCGACCTGAAGAGCCTGTAGTTTTTCTAAAGCCAGATACAGCCCTAGTTTTGCACCAACAGCCTTTTTTTATTCCGCCATGGACTAACGAGGTGCACCATGAAGTGGAAGTAGTCGTAAAGATCAACCGCATCGGTAAACACATCGATGAGAAGTTTGCCCATAAATATTACGAAGAGATAGGTCTTGGTATCGATTTTACAGCTAGAGATGTTCAACAACAACTCAAACAAAAAGGATTGCCTTGGGAAAAGGCCAAAGCCTTTGATGGGGCCGCAGTGATTTCCCGAGACTTTATTAATAAAAGTGAGCTCCCAGAATTGGATAATCTTGAATTTCAGTTGTTTAAAAATGGCGTCTTACAACAAGACGGGAACACCACATGTATGTTGTGGAAGATAGATGAGATCATCGCTTATGTTTCCCAATACTTCACCCTTAAAATAGGAGACTTGATTTACACAGGAACACCTGCTGGAGTTTCTAAAGTATCAGAAAATGATGTTCTAAAAGGCGTGCTTCATGGCAAAGAGCTCTTTGAAATAAGAGTTAAATGAAAAAAGTAACTTACGATTTATCGCAGATCATCGAACTATCTGATAATGACCCCGATTTCATAAAATTAATGGTAGGCATTTTTATTCAAGAAATGACTGTTGATCTGGATCGTTTAGAATTAGCGGTAACAGAAAAAGATCGAGAAAATGTGCAACGCTATGCTCATAAGATAAGACCGTCTCTAGAAATGTTTGGGTTAAGCGGGTACCATAATGCATTAGTGCTGGAGAAATGGGCAAAAAGTGCTGCACTAAAAGATATAAGTGCAGATTTTAAGCACTTATCTCAAGAACTACAAGAAACGTTGATTCAGCTTAAAAGAGATTTTTAAATGAAAGCGACCATAATTACGATAGGGGATGAAATACTTATAGGTCAGATTGTGGATACCAATTCTGCTTGGATGGCACAAGAGCTCAATAAAATAGGTGTCCATGTGCACGAGATCATCTCTATAAGCGACAATAGGGATCATATATTATCCGCTTTCGCGAAAGCGGAATCACAATCAGATTTCGTGCTGATCACAGGTGGATTAGGGCCTACAAAAGACGACATTACTAAATCTGCTATTTGTGAATATTTAAATGATGAATTGGTACTTGATGAAGAAGTATTGGATCATGTGACTCAATTATTTGCCAAGTACATTAAAGATCCTATGGTGTCTATGAATACAGCTCAAGCTATGGTGCCATCCAAAGCAGTGATCCTTAAAAATAATTTTGGAACAGCTCCAGGAATGTGGTTGGAGCGCAGTGCTGTAGTTTTTGTTTCCATGCCAGGCGTTCCTTTTGAAATGAAAGAAATCATGAAGAGTGAGGTGTTGCCTAGAATTCAAAAACTTCCTGGATTACCTCATATACATCATCGGACAATTTTAACCGCTGGTCAAGGAGAAAGTACCATCGCTACCCGAATTGCGCAGTGGGAAGAGGCACTTCCAGCGCATATTAAACTGGCTTATTTGCCAAGTTTAGGAACGGTCAGGCTGCGTTTGTCAACTGTTGGAGTAAATAAATTGCTTCTTGAAAAAGAAGTAGCTGAACAAATCAAAACACTTTACCTGATTATAGAAGATATTATTGTCGGAGAAAGCAATGAAGAGCACTTGGTAGACCAAGTGAGTCGTTTATTTACACAGCAACATAAAACGCTAGCCACCGCAGAAAGTTGTACGGGAGGAAAAATAGCCAACTTAATTACAGAAATTCCAGGAGCCTCAAAGTTCTTTAAAGGAAGTACGATCACTTATGCAACAGCATCAAAAGTGGCCGTTTTGGGTATTGATCCTTTGCTCATTGAGCAACATTCTGTAGTAAGCGCTGAAGTGGCTGAGGCGATGGCTTTAGCCGTAAAAAAACTATTTAATTCAGATTATGCAGTTGCTACTACGGGGAATGCAGGTCCGTCAACAGGAGATAGCGATGCCGACGTAGGAACGGTTTTTATTGGTATAGCTTCGGAAAAAGAGAGTTTTGCGTTGAAATTTATGATGGGGAATCATCGAGAACGAGTGATTCAAAAGACCGTAAATAAGTCATTTGAATTGCTTCAAAAAGAATTATTAAAAAAGCAGCTAATTTAGACTTGTGAGATCGAATTAAATATCGTTATTTTGCATTCCGATTTTAAATAACAATAATCATGTCTCGAGTTTGTGAACTTACTGGAAAATCAGCGATGACTGGAAATAATGTTTCCTTCGCTATGAATAAGACTAAACGTAGATTTAACGTAAATCTTTTCAAGAAGAAATTCTATCTACCGGAAGAAGATAAGTGGGTTACCCTTAAAGTATCTGCTAGAGCAATAAAAAACATCAATAAGAAAGGAATTACTCAAGTAATTAAAGAGGCTCGTACTAAGGGTTTTCTTACTAAGTAATTTTTAAAAAGTACATAAGATGGCAAAAAGTAAAGGAAATAGAATACAAGTGATTCTTCAGTGTACAGAACACAAGGAGTCTGGTATGGCTGGGATGTCTCGTTACATCACTACAAAGAATAAGAAAAACACGCCAGATCGTCTTGAGCTCAAGAAGTTCAATCCGGTCTTGAAGCGTATGACGGTTCATAAAGAAATTAAATAAGTAAGACATGGCAAAGAAATCAATCGCATCCCTACAAACGGGAAATGTAAGATTAACGAAAGCAATCAAAATGGTAAAGTCTCCTAAAACAGGCGCTTATACATTTGTAAGTGCTATTATGGCGCCAGATTTAGTAAACGATTTCTTGAATAAGAAATAAGTTGGTTAATTAAATGTTCCAAACCGTCCTATGAAAATAGGACGGTTTTTTGTTTTGGAACTATCTCAGGATTCCACTTTTTAGAAGGGCGGTATCACAAGAACCACAGCCTTATAAACTTATATAGGGGGACCTTCCGAATCACTTTTGCTCTCCCATTCTCCTAATCACGAAGGAATATTTTTCAATGCGGCTAGGCTGTTTGATGCATAAGTACAATATACCGTGCAGCAGGTGTGCTTTCGTCAGTAGGTAACCATTGTGGCCAAACTATCTCAGAGAACCGCCATGTAGGACCTCTATGTCTAATTTTCTGGAAACCGTCCTGATGTTCTTTCATCACAACTATAGTCATTATTGGCCTTAACTTTCTTATTTTTGTACTCATTCTAAATAAGCCATGAGTTTTTTCAAAAACATATTTTCTAAAGAGAAAAAAGAAACACTAGACAAAGGACTGGAGCACACTAAATCCAGCTTTTTTGACAAACTGGGAAAAGCTGTAGCAGGTAAATCTACTGTAGATGCTGAGCTACTTGATGATCTAGAAGATGTATTGATCTCTAGCGATGTAGGGGTTGCAACAACGGTAAAGATCATTGATCGCATAGAAGCTCGTGTAGCAAAAGACAAATACCTAGGTACTTCCGAATTGAACCAAATCTTACGCGAAGAAATTGCGGGATTGATGAGTAAGGTGAATCAAGGTGATGCTACAGAATTTACCATTCCAGAAACCGATGGTCCTTATGTCATCATGATTGTAGGAGTTAATGGAGTAGGAAAGACCACTACCATTGGTAAATTAGCATACCAACTTAAAAAAGCGGGTAAGAAAGTTGTTTTAGGAGCAGGGGATACTTTTAGAGCCGCTGCAGTAGAACAATTGGATATTTGGGCACAACGAGTAGGTGTAGAGATTGTAAAGCAAGCTATGGGAAGTGACCCTGCAAGTGTCGCTTACGACACCTTACAAAGTGCTGTCGCACAAAATGCAGATGTCGTTCTTATCGATACCGCCGGACGTTTACACAATAAAGTCAACTTGATGAACGAGCTTTCTAAAGTAAAGCGCGTGATGCAAAAAATCATTCCTAACGCTCCCCACGATGTGATGTTGGTACTCGATGGTTCTACAGGTCAAAATGCCTTTGAACAAGCAAAGCAATTTACCGCAACTACCGAAGTAACAAGTCTTGCCGTTACCAAGTTAGACGGCACTGCAAAAGGTGGTGTGGTGATTGGTATTTCTGACCAGTTCCAAATTCCAGTGCGTTATATAGGGGTAGGAGAAGGCTTGGAAGATCTTCAAGTATTTAATAAAGTAGAGTTTGTGGACAGCTTTTTTAATTAGAATCAGGAAGTCCTCCATTATAAGAAGTTTTTCAGTTGCCGTATAGAAAAGAAGCCCTTACTGGAGTTTATTTTGTTTTTCTAGCTTTAAGAAATGATTTGGAGCCTTTATTCCAGCAGTGCAAGGGTCTTTTGTGTTTTTCTTTCCGCAGTATATAAAATGCTTTTAAATAGTTTATTTTAAGCCTAAGAGTTTTATTTTTAGGCAAACTTATTTCATGAAAAAATTGCTACTTTTCTTGCCGTTGCTATTTTTAGCTTGCAAGTCTTCAGATACGTCAGTACAACTTGCAACTACTGATATTAGAGAATTCAAAGTATTGGATTCTAACTATTTAGATAAGGATCAGATTTTTGGTGATTTGTTAGATGAAGTGGTAAGCTTTCGCGAAAGCGATAAGCTTAAAGGCCTTATTCTTGAAAAGAGTATTCCGGAAATTAAAGAAGCCATTGCTAGTGGGCAATTTTCCTACCGAGACCTGACTCTTTTCTACTTGAAAAGAATTTATACCTACGACAGAGAGAATCCCAAATCTTTGAACGCTGTGATTGCGATCAATCCCAATGCCTTAAAACAAGCTGATGCTGCCGATCAAGATTTGGCCTATGCCAAGAAAAATGGGGAGGAACTCGCTTATTATTCTATCAAAGGAATGCCTATTTTATTAAAAGATAATATAAATACTAAAGACATGCCTACCACTTCTGGTGCGGCCGTATTGATCAACAACACCACTGCTCAAAATGCTCAAATCGTCAATAAACTAAGACAAGAAGGAGCGGTTATTTTAGGAAAAACCAACTTAAGTGAATGGGCTTATTTCTTTTGTGGCGATTGTCCGAGTGGTTACAGCGCAGTAGGTGGACAGACCTTAAATCCTTATGGAAGAAGAACTATAGATACCGGCGGTTCCAGCAGTGGAAGTGGTGTTAGTGTCGCAGCAAATTTTGCTGTAGCTGCTATTGGATCAGAGACTTCTGGTTCTATTCTATCTCCGTCTTCTCAAAATAGTGTGGTAGGTTATAAACCTACTACTGGAACTTTTAGCGGTGTTGGAATTGTGCCTATTTCCAGTTATTTAGATACCGCCGGACCCATGACCAAAAACGTAATGGACAATGCCATTCTAGCACAAGCATTAGGTGCGCCTTATGAAGTGATCGACGAATATGGTTCTAATAATTTTGAAACCGCTAGTTTAAAAGGAGTTCGCTTTGCCGTATGGACTTCTTTTAAAGAAAATCCATTATATGCAAAAGCCTTACTGGATTTAGAAGAATCTGGAGCCGTACTTATTGAAGTAGACAATACCAGACCACAATTAAACGGATTCTTAAAACTGCTCAATGCAGATATGAAAAAGGACTTGCCTGCTTATTTTGAAAGCCAAGCAAATGCTACATATCGCGGTTGGGACGTTGCTAAAGTCATGGAATGGAACAGAAAGGATTCTTTAAAAGCCATGCCTTATGGGCAGCGTCTTTTCCAAGGAATTATGGACGAGCCTGCTGTTTCTGATGCTGATTTTTGGAGATTTAAAGAGGCGATGACGGCAACTGCTCAAGAGTACTTTTATAATTTGATAAAGGAGCATGATCTCCATGGTTTTGTTTCTATCAATAACTATACAGCTGGTGTAGCTGCAGCGGCTTTCTTTCCTGCGATGACCGTTCCTATGGGTTATACTGCCAAAGGACAACCCTATGGCCTTACGTTTATCGCGCCTAAGGAAAAAGACCTCTTGCTTTTTAATTGGGCCGCTGCTTATGAGAAGAGGACCAAACACAGAGTGTTGCCAAAAAATTATAACAATTAATCAGGCTTTTTAAAGAGGCTTTTTTTCAGATGCAGATAGAGGTATACATCTCTTTAGGATTTTTGGAAAGTATCAGGTGGTAATGCGACTGAGTTAAAAATAGTTAAGAAAAAAGAATTGGAACAAGAACGACCCCCATTATTCAACGATCGAAGCCTTCAAATAACCACTAAGATCGTGGTCATTTATGCTGCTTTTTACATGTGTACCGTAGTTTTTCAGTTGCTCACCAACCCATTAGCAGATAATCCGATGGCACCTAAAAATGCCTATGACCCGTTGTATGTTATGGCCGTGGTACACTTGCTAGTATTTGTAGTTACAGGTGCTAGTGTGGTGTATAAAAAATACATTTGGTCCATTACCACAGTTGCAGTTGCTGTTGTTGCAATGGCTAGATTTTATTACAATGACATCGCTCTATGGATATGGAGTCTTACTTCTTAATAGGATGAAAAACATCGTTATTTTATTAGTACTCGCTTTTAGCCTTAGCTTAGGTGCTCAGGATCAGGAGCAAGAATCTATAGACTACCGAAAGAAGCTTTCTTTAGAATACCAATCTGGAGAGAATAAGGTTTTAACAGAAAGGGAAAAGAAGAATTTTGGCTATTTAAACTTCTACGATTTTGATCCAGAATTTGTAGTGGAAGCCAGATTTGAACCACTACCTAATACAGAAGAATTACCGTTAGAAACTTCCACCACGCGCATTGCCTCTTTCGTAAAATACGGTTATTTGCATGTTACCTTAAAGGGTAAGAAATGCAAATTACTTGTTTTATCGAGTCCTAGTTTAAAAGATGATCCAGAATATTACAATTACCTATCAGTATTTTTTACAGATGAGACCAATGGAGCAGGGTCTTATAAATTAGGTCGCTATATGGAATTGAGAGCACCGCTAGAGGAGAGCTTAACCCTTAACTTTAATAACACCTACAATCCCTATTGTGCTTATAGCGAAAGATTTTCTTGTCCTATTCCTCCAGCAGAAAATCATTTACCTCTAAAAGTTACTGCTGGTGTTCAAGAGGGTTTTAGGAGTTTTAGGAAGTTTTAGGAACCAACATACCAAGTATTTTTCTTGGCATGTTTGATTAAGTGTCGAGATTTGGAAATCTTGGATCATCAATCTAGTAAGTAAAAGTTAACGCTGTCTAGCTGGGTTTTAGGAGTTTTAGGAAGTTGTAGAATTACAATTAGTCATCTCGCCTATTTAGATCTTTTTGCGACCGGTTATTTTATTATCTGTAAAACTTTAGGTATCGTTTTAAAGCCATCTAGCAGCTATGATTTTAGGGTGCTCTTGTTTTTAAAACTGCCGACAAGGCTTTTGGAGAAGTCCACTTTCGCCTGGAGCTGTTTCCCGATCAACTTACATTTTCTCAAGAAAATAGAAAGCCTGTTAAAATCAGCAATAAACCACGCCTAAGTCGTAAATTTGTAGCCGCTTATGAGAACAAAAACAAGAAAAAAGAACAGGATCAACGTAATTACTTTAGGTTGTTCTAAGAATGTGTATGATAGTGAAGTGCTGATGGGCCAATTGAAGGCCAGCGGTAAAGATGTGGTACATGAAGAAGAGGGAAATATTGTAGTGATCAATACCTGTGGTTTTATTGATAATGCCAAGGAAGAGTCTGTGAACACCATTCTTGATTTTGTAGAACGTAAGCAAAGAGGCGAGGTGGATCAGGTATTTGTATCCGGTTGTCTATCGGAGCGTTACAAGCCAGATCTTCAAAAAGAAATTCCAGATGTGGATCAGTATTTTGGAACCACAGAATTGCCATCACTTCTTAAAGCATTAGGTGCCGATTACAAGCACGAGCTGATAGGGGAACGAGTAACGACCACACCAAAAAATTACGCCTATTTTAAAATAGCTGAAGGTTGTGACCGACCATGTTCGTTTTGTGCAATCCCATTAATGCGTGGTGGCCACAAAAGCACCCCAATTGAAAACCTGATTATCGAGGCTGAAAAGCTTGCGGCAAAAGGGGTAAAAGAATTGATTTTAATTGCACAAGACCTGACGTATTACGGTCTTGATTTGTATAAAGAGCGACGACTAGCCGAATTGCTGCGCGAGCTGGCAAAAGTAGAGGGAATCGAATGGATACGCATGCATTATGCGTTCCCAACTGGTTTTCCGCTGGATGTTTTAGACGTCATGAAAAGCGAACCTAAGGTGTGCAATTACCTGGATATACCGCTACAACATATTTCTACGCCTGTATTAAAATCCATGCGTCGTGGAACTACTTTTGAAAAAACCAATGCACTTCTAGATAAATTCAGAACGCTAGTTCCAGAAATGGCCATACGTACCACATTGATTGTAGGCTATCCTGGTGAGACAGAAGAAGATTTTGAAATCTTAAAGCAATGGGTAACTGACCAGCGTTTTGAACGTATGGGATGTTTTACTTATTCGCATGAAGAAAATACGCATGCTTATAAGCTAGAAGATGATGTTCCAGCTGAGGTAAAGCAGGAACGCGCTAACGAGATCATGGAAATTCAATCTCAAATCTCTTGGGAGCTCAATCAGCAAAAGATAGGAAAGGAATTCAGAGTGATGATCGATCGCAAACGCGGGAATCATTTTGTAGGCCGCACCGAATTTGACAGCCCAGATGTAGATAACGAGGTCCTTATAGATGCAGACAAACACTATATATCGGTAGGTTCATTTGTGAATGTTATCATCACAGAAGCAGAGGATTTTGATTTATTTGCAGTGCCTGTTGAGGAGAAGTAGGTTTTAGTTTTCAGTCTCAGTTCTCAGTCTCAGTTTTCAGTGTGCATTCCTCTCGCTTCTTTGGTCGCTCGTCGGATGCAAGATTTATAAGGGGGAAGCTTTTAATTTGATGCAACTACTAGATAGTTAGACGTACAAATGCTTTTTTAATTGCCGGACTATTTCCGCTAGATGCAGCATCTGATCCTGCCTTTCTAAAAGTATATAAATCGCACTACACCAGCCTTTCCCTTCAGCGGAAGGGAAAACAGGTTCGCAGTCTCGGCTTTGCCGAGATCTAGAACCAAAAGGGTGGGACGCGATGTTGGAATTGCGAGCACAGCTAGATATATAGAAAACTTCCAGCACCTTAAAACCCCTTATTTCATTCGTACACGAATGAAACCTGCATTCCTCTCGCTTCTTTGGTCGCTTGTCGGAAGTAAGATTTATAAGGGGGAAGCTTTTAATTTGATGCAACTACTAGGTTGTTAGATGTTTAAATGCTTTTTATTATCTTCCTTACTTGAATAAAAAACGAATCCATACCAAAAAGTCTTTAGAATACTACCGAAGAAAACTGCGTAACAATAGCACTCCGGCAGAAAAGTATTTGTGGTCTCACCTCAAATCAAAACAATTGGACGGTTTGCGTTTTCAAAGACAGCATTCTATTCGTAATTATATTGTGGATTTTTATTGTGCATCTATAGGTTTAATTATTGAGCTAGATGGAGAAATTCACAATCATCCGGAAGCAAGAGATCAAGATGAGCGACGAGATCAAGATTTAGAGGAACTGGGTTTTACGATTCTTAGGTTCGAGAATAAAATGGTCTTTGAGAATCTGGAGCATATTTTTGAATGGATACGAGATACAGTGAAGAAGAAAAGCCCTTGAGATAGATTCTAGCACCGCGAAACCCCTTATTTCATTCGTACACGAATGAAATGTTCCCCTTATCTTATAAGGGGAAAGCTTTTAATTTTGGGAACATACAGGCTCGATAGACGTACAAATGCTTTTTTAATTGCTTGACCATTGCCATAAAAAGCAGCATCTGATCCTGCCTTTCTAAAAGTATATAAATCGCACTACACCAGCCTTTCCCTTCAGCGGAAGGGAAAACAGGTTCGCAGTCTCGGCTTTGCCGAGATCTAGAACCAAAAGGGTGGGACGCGATGTTGGAATTGCGAGCACAGCTAGATATATAGAAAACTTCCAGCACCTTAAAACCCCTTATTTCATTCGTACACGAATGAAACCTGCATTCCTCTCGCTTCTTTGGTCGCTTGTCGGAAGTAAGATTTATAAGGGGGAAGCTTTTAATTTGATGCAACTACTAGGTTGTTAGATGTTTAAATGCTTTTTATTATCTTCCTTACTTGAATAAAAAACGAATCCATACCAAAAAGTCTTTAGAATACTACCGAAGAAAACTGCGTAACAATAGCACTCCGGCAGAAAAGTATTTGTGGTCTCACCTCAAATCAAAACAATTGGACGGTTTGCGTTTTCAAAGACAGCATTCTATTCGTAATTATATTGTGGATTTTTATTGTGCATCTATAGGTTTAATTATTGAGCTAGATGGAGAAATTCACAATCATCCGGAAGCAAGAGATCAAGATGAGCGACGAGATCAAGATTTAGAGGAACTGGGTTTTACGATTCTTAGGTTCGAGAATAAAATGGTCTTTGAGAATCTGGAGCATATTTTTGAATGGATACGAGATACAGTGAAGAAGAAAAGCCCTTGAGATAGATTCTAGCACCGCGAAACCCCTTATTTCATTCGTACACGAATGAAATGTTCCCCTTATCTTATAAGGGGAAAGCTTTTAATTTTGGGAACATACAGGCTCGATAGACGTACAAATGCTTTTTTAATTGCTTGACCATTGCCATAAAAAGCAGCATCTGATCCTGCCTTTCTAAAAGTATATAAATCGCACTACACCAGCCTTTCCCTTCAGCGGAAGGGAAAACAGGTTCGCAGTCTCGGCTTTGCCGAGATCTAGAACCAAAAGGGTGGGACGCGATGTTGGAATTGCGAGCACAGCTAGATATATAGAAAACTTCCAGCACCTTAAAACCCCTTATTTCATTCGTACACGAATGAAACCTGCATTCCTCTCGCTTCTTTGGTCGCTTGTCGGAAGTAAGATTTATAAGGGGGAAGCTTTTAATTTGATGCAACTACTAGGTTGTTAGATGTTTAAATGCTTTTTATTATCTTCCTTACTTGAATAAAAAACGAATCCATACCAAAAAGTCTTTAGAATACTACCGAAGAAAACTGCGTAACAATAGCACTCCGGCAGAAAAGTATTTGTGGTCTCACCTCAAATCAAAACAATTGGACGGTTTGCGTTTTCAAAGACAGCATTCTATTCGTAATTATATTGTGGATTTTTATTGTGCATCTATAGGTTTAATTATTGAGCTAGATGGAGAAATTCACAATCATCCGGAAGCAAGAGATCAAGATGAGCGACGAGATCAAGATTTAGAGGAACTGGGTTTTACGATTCTTAGGTTCGAGAATAAAATGGTCTTTGAGAATCTGGAGCATATTTTTGAATGGATACGAGATACAGTGAAGAAGAAAAGCCCTTGAGATAGATTCTAGCACCGCGAAACCCCTTATTTCATTCGTACACGAATGAAATGTTCCCCTTATCTTATAAGGGGAAAGCTTTTAATTTTGGGAACATACAGGCTCGATAGACGTACAAATGCTTTTTTAATTGCTTGACCATTGCCATAAAAAGCAGCATCTGATCCTGCCTTTCTAAAAGTATATAAATCGCACTACACCAGCCTTTCCCTTCAGCGGAAGGGAAAACAGGTTCGCAGTCTCGGCTTTGCCGAGATCTAGAACCAAAAGGGTTGGACGCGATGTTTATGGTATTCAAAAAAGCCATTCCCAACCAGAAATTTTCAATTCATGGTCAATGCCTGTCCACTATAACTCTAAACTAATCAGCAGCAATCTGCTCACTCAGTTCCAGCCATTCCATTTCAGCTTCTTCTTGTTGTGATTTTATTTTTTCTAACTGAATAGCGTTTTCAGTCATTTGATCAGGATGTATCTCGGGGTCTAAAAAGCTATCTTGAAGCTTTTTCTTTTGCTCTTCCAGTTGCTTGATTTTGTTTTCCATTCTAGAAAGCATTTTTTGTTGTTCTCTTGTAGGTCCTGAAGTAGGATCAGCTTTTGGCGCTGCGATGGCTTTTGGAGCTACTGCTAAAGCCGCTGCCGCTTCTTCGGTGTCTTTGTCTAAAGCCAGGTCTGTGTTTCCTACATAAGCTCTAAAGTCACTATAGTTCCCAGGGAAGTCAGTAATGTTCCCCGACTGATTAAAGACAAATAAATGATCGACGATCTTGTCCATAAAATAACGGTCGTGACTCACTACAATAATACAACCAGGGAAATCCATTAAGAAATTTTCCAGGACGTTCAAGGTAGGAATATCCAAGTCGTTTGTAGGTTCATCCAGTATTAAGAAGTTGGGATTTTGAATCAGAACCGTACACAAGTACAACCTCTTTTTCTCACCACCACTCAGCTTCTCTACAAAGTCGTGTTTCTTCTTGTTGTCAAAAAGAAAACGTTCCAATAGTTGGCTGGCACTGATGATTTTTCCTTTGTTCAAGGGGATGTATTCACCGTATTGTTTGACTACATCGATGACTTTTTGCCCAGGTTTTGTTTCCATCCCGTTTTGCGTGTAGTAACCGATTTTTACAGTTTCTCCTATCACCACTTTTCCGGCATCTGCTTCTAAGGCACCGGTAATCATGTTTAAAAAAGTAGATTTTCCAGTTCCATTTTTACCGATAATCCCAAGACGCTCTCCACGTAGAAAGTTATAAGAAAAGTCTTTAATCAAATGGTTTTCGCCAAAGGATTTACTGATCTTATGCAATTCTACCACCTTAGTTCCTAGGCGTTCCATATTGATCTCTAGTTCTACTTGATGATCTTTACGTCTATTGCTAGCGGCTTCTTTAATTTGGTAAAAATCTTCTATTCGAGACTTGGATTTGGTACGTCTTGCTTTGGGCTGGCGACGCATCCAGGTCAGCTCCTTTTTAAAGAGTTGTTGCGCTTTTTCTTGATTGGTCTGTTCTACTTCCAGGCGTTCCTGTTTTTTCTCTACATAGTAAGAATAATTCCCTTTATAGGTATACAGTTGTCCTTGGTCCAGTTCTATAATTTCATTACACACTCGATCTAAGAAATAACGGTCGTGAGTCACCATAAGAATGGTATAATCTTCTTGTTTAAAATAGGCTTCTAACCACTCAATCATTTCCAGGTCCAGGTGGTTGGTAGGCTCATCCATGATCAACAACTGCGGGTCGGACAGCAATGCCATGGCCATAGCGATACGCTTCTTCTGTCCACCACTGAGGTTACCTACCTTTTGGGTCAGGTCATCCAGTCGCAGTTTGGAGAGGATCTGTCGGTATTTAGTTTCAAAATCCCATGCATTTGCCGCATCCATCGCGTCTAGTGCCTTTTGCATCATGTCGGCATCGTCGGGGTTGGCCATGGAGTGCTCATAATCGGCGATGATTTTCATGGTAGGTACATCACTATCTAGAATCACTTCTTCTATCGTCATGTTGGGATTCAGATCAGGTTCTTGAGATAAGAAGGCCATTCTTAAACCTGTTCTATAGGATACATTTCCACTATCCGGCTCTTCGGCACGGGTGATGATGTTGAGCAAGGACGATTTTCCATACCCGTTTTTTGCTACAAAACCTATCTTCTGTCCTTGATTGATTCCAATGGAAAGGTCTTTAAAAAGCACTTTATCTGCAAAGGCTCTGGTAACGTTTTCTACGGTGATGTAATTCATGGCAATCGGTCTTAATTAAGAAATGCAATATTACGTCAGTATCACAAGCTATTTCAACTTTTTATGGGTTCTTTTACTGGTAATGGTTTCGCTTTCGCGAAAGCGAGAACAAGATCATCCCAGACCCGATAGAAAACGATCAGGTGTTGATCGCTCTCGGATAAATCTTTGGTATTTTTACGACTATAACTTTTTTTAACTATGGTACATCAAGATCTCTTATATCACTGTATACAAGCGGCAATTGCGGCTGGAGAAGCTATTTTAGAAGTCTACCATCAAGACCACATAGAGTCGGAAACAAAGGCTGACGAGTCTCCACTTACTCAAGCTGATCTGGCTTCTAACGCTATTTTAATGGAGCAACTGGAGTTGACCGGGATACCTATTATCAGCGAGGAAATTAAAAATGTAGCCTATACAGCCCGCAAAAACTGGGAAGAATGCTGGATCATTGACCCGCTGGACGGCACTAAAGAATTCCTCAATAGAAATGGAGAGTTTACCGTAAACATTGCCTTACTAGTGGAAGGTAAGTTGCAAATGGGGATTATTTACGTTCCAGTTACAGGTGGGTTGTATTTTACCAATAGTACCATGACGGCAGCTTATAGATACGATTACAAAGATGAATTGCCTGAAATTGAAGAACTGCTGGAAAAATCAGTGCCCTTGCTACCCCATAAAAGTGAGGAATTGCTCAAAATTGTGGGGAGTAAGTCCCATATGAATGAGGCCACACTGGCCTTTATTGAAAACTTGAAAAAAGAAAGCCATCGAGAAGTAGTTATTGAAACTATAGGCAGCTCCTTAAAGTTTTGCTTGGTTGCCTCAGGAGTTTGCGAGGTTTACCCTCGTTTTGGTCCTACCATGGAGTGGGACATAGCCGCAGGGCAAGCGCTATGTGAAGCAGTAGGATTGCAGGTCTTGAATGCAGAAACAAACCTGCCTTTACAATACAATAAAGAAGATTTGTACCATCCATTTTTTATAGTGAGGTAATAAGGGGATCTAAAAAACTGACCTACAGTCAAAAACAGTATCTAGCACATCAATGCGACTTCTTTTCTTGTTGCATATGTTTTTTTAGAGAAGCTATTGAAGTTATCACCAAGCCTTCCAGAGCAGTCATTACAGAGGCTCTTATGAAAAGGGCGCTATTTTTTTTCGAATATTTTTGTTCCGAGTAATTTTGGAATAGAGGCAACATTTAGCGTGCCTTGAAGAATAGTTGCTCCTACATTTTCAAAGGCGTCAAAAACAGCTCACTTCCTTACTAATTTATTTGTTATTGGTGGTTTTGTTGACATGGCTTTTTTGGCTATGTAAATCGGCGATTGCAAAAGCTTTGAAAATTTAACTCAACACCAATAGAAGCTGAACCGAGACTATAGATGGAAGTAATTTGCTAACTGAATGGAAGTGTGGTAAGAGTTGAGGTGACGTACTTTCAATAAATTTTAGGCAACTTGGTAGAAGTAGCAAAAATAATGATCGAATAAGGACTGGTTGTTTGGATTGCATTAGTATCTCTATTACAAGCTCAAAGAGGATGAGTTAATAGGATCATGAATTAGATCGATCCATTGATTTTAGTAAGTTAAAATTTGAACAAATACTTCCTAAATGGATTTAATCGGATAAATCAAGACGAATAACTATTTAAATCGATAAATAACATTTAATAAAGGCGTTTTATAAAGTGTAATAAGTCAATAAGGAGTTAAAATTTATATTAATATACTGATATACAGTTGTTAATACGTGTATTTGGACTTGACGGGTAATTGATTAGGTTGTAATTATTAGGTATTATTAATATGTCTAAAGAGAAAAGAATTAACGAAATTAAATTAATTGGTAACGATTAAATGTAAATTAATTCAGTTAAAATTTTTTTAATCAGCAATAATTCTATATTTGCAACTTGTTTTATCTTCTATTTTTTCTATACATGAGAAACCTGTTAGGTCTATATGTGATTTTTATGGTATTGATCGCTAGTTCTTGTGTACCTACTCGTAAAATCACTTATTTACAGGAATCCAAAACGACCTTAAATGATTCTTTAATCAGCATCAGAAGGATGTCACCCCCGTATAGGTTGCAAATCAATGACGTTCTTTCTATTCAAATAAAAGCACCTTTGGATCCCGACTTGGTCAAGATGTTCAATATAGTAGGTGAAGGCAGCATTGGACAAAATGGAAGCTTATACCTTACTGGATATTCTCTAGACCAACACGGAGACATACGCATCCCCCAATTGGGTAAAATAAAAGCCTTGGGAATGACGGTAGAAGAACTGCGTGAGCTGATAGAAAAAAGATTGATTAACGAGTATTTTAAGGAAAATGCCAATCTTTTTGTAACTGTAAAATTGGATGGACTGCGGTATACTATGGTGGGAGAAGTAGGGGGTACTGGACAGAAAATCATCTATAGAGACCAGGTGAGTATTATAGAAGCCATTGCAGATGGTGGTGGGGTACCCATTACCGGAGATTTAACTGCGGTTAAAATAGTGCGGCACTACCCAGATGGGGTACGTACGCATGAATTGGATTTGACGACTATAGATGTGGTATACTCGCCTTATTATTACATACAACCCAATGACATGATAGTCGTGAGTCCTTTGCCTCAAAAAGCTGTGGGAACCGGAACTACTGGATTGGCTTCTTTCACCACAATCATTTCGGTATTTACCACCTTAGTCACCACATTGTTATTATTTACACGGCTATAGAATGGAGGAAGTAGAAAAAGATATCAATTCCTTGGCTGGAATATTTGACATCGAGCAATTTTTGTTAAAACTGCTTAAGTTGTGGTGGTTGTTCTTTTTGTGTATAGGAATAGCCTGCAGCTATGCCTATTATAAGAATCAATTCATACAGACGGTTTACAGTGCCAGTTCTTTAATCAGTATCAAGGATAATTCCAATCCTTTATTTACGAGCAATACCAGTCTGACTTTTAATTGGGGAGGTACCACCGATAAGGTAACAACGGCTATTGTGCAATTCAAGTCCCGCACGCATGCTGAGCAGGTGGTGGACGAGTTGCAGTTTTACATCAATTACATCAAAGAAGGAGATTATTATCACACCGATGCCTACAAACAAACCCCCTTTTTTATGTATGCAGACTCCAATAAAGCCCAGCTTTATGGCAAGAACATACGGATCAAAGTCAAGGATCAAGAGCGCTTTGAACTTTCGACTGAGTTCCCAAGCCCTCAGGCTTCTGGCTATCATTATGGACAAAAAGCCAACCAAAGCATAACGGTGCCTCAAGGCACTTGGAAACAGGAATTTCAATTTGGTGATTCCATACAGTTGCCTTTTTTAAATGCCATGATAGAAAAGCGCGGGTCAACTATTGCTACAGGAGGAGAGTGGTTAATTAATTTTGGAAATTACTGGGGTACAGTCCATAACTATAAAAGCATTGCGATTAACCCATCCCCTGAAGGCTCTTCTATATTGCTTTTAAGTTTAAGTGGCGGGAATAAACAACGATTGATTGATTACATCAATACCAGTTCTGTGATTCTAGAGCGAGGCGAGTTGGAGCGCAAAAACAAGTTTGCTGTTAGTACGATCAGGTACATCGATAGTTCGTTGGTTTTACAAGAAAAAGCCCTAAAAAAATCAGAGCAAGACCTAGAAAAATTTAAAGATAAATCCTTGTTAGTGGACGCCTTAACGCAAAACACTGATTTCAACAAGCGTTTGACCGATTTTGAAATACAAGAGCGCAGCATTCAAAATAAAATCAATTATTACAATAACTTAAAGGCTTATCTTAAAAATAAAACGGACTATACCGTTATCCAAGCGCCATCTGTGGTAGGAATTGAAGAAGGAAGTATTTCTAGTGCTGTCGCGCGATTGATCAACTTATCAGAAGAACGCAAAAAAAGGGAATTTGCTATGCGTGCCGACGCCCCTGTATTTAGGGAAATTGATAGGGATATCAATGCGATTAAGGAAGTGATTTATGAAAACATTAAAAGCTCTAACTCTTTATTGAAAAAGGAATTGGGCATGTTGTATACTCAAATAAACCAAGTGGAGGGCCAAATAAAAAAATTGCCTAAAGAGCAACAGGAGTTCTTAAGGATACAGCGGCAATTTGACCTGGATAAAAACGCTTATAATGTGTACATGTCTAGAAAAGCAGAAGCAGAGCTTGTGAAGGCTGCCAATGTATCTGATGTATACGTGATTGATGAAGCCAAGGATACAGGAGGTGGAGGTACACGCCGGGATTCCAATATCAATTATTTGATAGCTTTGCTGATTGGTTTGGCAGTTCCTATTTCTTTTGCCTTTGTGCTGACCATTTTAGACAATTTTATCCATTCCCCCAAGGACATAGAAAAATTATCTCCCATACCCACTATAGGTGTAGTGGGTAAGGCACGTCATCCTAACAACCTAGTGGTAAAAGACAAGCCCAAATCTACCATAGCCGAATCCTTTAGAGGCATACGTTCCAGCTTGCATTTTATTTACAATCAAGAGTCACTTAATGGCTCGCGTACCATTATGTTGACCAGCAGTGTGAGTGGAGAAGGAAAGACCTTTACCAGCATCAACTTGGCGACGGTATTTGCTTTAAGTGGCAAACGCACCTTACTTATCGGTCTGGACTTAAGGAAGCCCAAAATATTTGATGATTTTGGAGTAGATAACGATCTGGGTGTCTCTAATTATTTAGTGAAGGATTGCCGTTTAAGGGATATCGTACGTACAACGGGTATCGAACATTTGGATATTGTCCTTTCTGGGCCAGTGCCTCCCAACCCTAGTGAATTGATCATGTCGAGACGTGCGGGAGAAATGATTGAGCAGTTTCAACTGGACTACGATTACATCATTCTGGACACCCCTCCTTTGGGTTTGGTAGCAGATGCTTTGGAGATCGCTAAATATGTCGATGCGACTTTGTATGTGGTACGTCAGGGGTATACCAAAAAAGGAATGCTGGATGTGGTGAATGAAAAATACCAACGCGGGGAAATCAAAAATTTGAGTTTTGTATTCAATTACTTTAAAGATCGGGGAGCTTACGGCTACGGCTACGGGTATGGCTCTGGTTACGGTTATGGTGCTTATGGCAATGGGTACCATGAAGATGAGAAGAGAGCTGGAATTCTTCATAGAATTAAGGAAATTATAAAAGGTTTTAGTAGGTCCAATTAGAAAATCAACTTTGCTTTAATGAAAGCGCATTCAAAAAAAATCATGAACAAAACAGAAGATTGGCTTTATGAAATCAAACCTAAAGGGAAGTTGATAGACTTGAACCTTAAGGAAATATGGGAGTATAGAGATTTATTAATCCTTTTTATTAAAAGAGATATAGTTACTGTTTATAAACAGACCATTTTAGGACCACTATGGTTTCTTATACAGCCACTTTTTACTAGTGTGGTTTTTACACTGGTCTTCAACGAAGTTGCAGGTATAGACAATGGTGCCATTCCTAATTTTTTATTCAACCTGACAGGCCTAACTCTATGGTCGTATTTTAAAGAATCATTAAATGCCACCAGTAATGCTTTCAAAGCAAATGCCGGACTTTTTGGGAAGGTGTATTTTCCACGATTTATTGCTCCAGCGTCTAAAGTGCTCTCTGAACTTTTTAAATATGGAATACAGGTACTGATATTGATTATTTTTTATATCTATTATGCCTATAATGGTATGGAAGTAAGGCCTTCTTATTACTTGCCTTTATTGTTTGTTCTTATCCTCAATGTAATTTTAATAGGTATGGGATTGGGAATGATTTTTTCGGCATTAACGACCAAGTATCGTGATTTATCTATTTTGATCAATTTTGGTTTGGGTCTTGTGATGTATTTGAGTGCCGTAATGTATTCTCTAGAAGCAGCAAAAGATAAATTAAAAGACTACTTCTGGTTAGTAGAGTGGAATCCATTAGCACATATTATTGAAAGTTACCGCACGTTATGGTTCAATAATCTAGAGATTCACTGGACAGGAATTACCTTAGGATTTATATTGGGAATGATACTCTTTTTTATAGGTCTGGTTGTTTTTAATAACACCGAAAAAACCTTTATAGATACCGTATAATGGGAAAATTCATAAGATTATATTGGTGGAGTGAAATTTATATTCAAAAACTAGATAAGGAAAACTATGGAGATTTTTTAGGAAAATATCTCGTAGAAAAAATATCAGAAACACCTGTAAAATGGTATCGAGCAAACAAATTTTATTTTAAAAATTTTTGGAAGCCTTTGTATGTCAGTATAGGTAGTATATTGGAACATATTGGCACACATTGCACCGTTTGGGGCAGTGGGATTATTTCGACGGATTCTCAACTAGCTGCTGCCACCTTCCTGGCAGTAAGAGGTCCGCTTTCGCGAAAGCGCCTCCTAGATCTAGGTTATAACTGCCCAGCCATCTATGGGGATCCAGCCTTGTTGTTACCACTCTACTATTGTCCCGATGTAGAGAAAAAATTTAAATTGGGAATTGTGCCTCATATATGCGATTATGAGCTCGTAAAAAATTACTACACAGAACACGAAGACGTAAAAGTAATTAATTTTAGAACTAATGATATAGAACAAACTACTAATGATATATTAGCCTGCGAACATATTTTAACCTCCTCTTTACACGGTCTTATCGTATCACACGCTTATCAAATCCCCGCGGTACAAGTTCGTTTTTCAAATAATATTCAAGGAGATGGCGTAAAGTATCACGACTATTTGATGTCTGTAGATTTAAATGCCTATACCGCTAGCGATATGGAACGATCACAAGATATAGAAGCATCTATAGCTATGATTAAAAATCATGTAGACGCGTTGCCTAGGGCTACAAAAATCAAACAAGTACAACAAGACTTACTGGCTGTTTGCCCTTTTAAAACTGAGTGTTTATGAGTGATGATATCATATTAAAGGTAGAGCACCTCTCAAAGCAATACCGTTTAGGAGTGGTAGGTACGGGTACCGTAGCACATGATTTGAATCGTACCTGGCATCGATTAAGAGGTAAAGAAGACCCTTATTTGCAAATAGGAGCTGTAAATGACCGCAGTGCTGCGGCCAGCTCCGATTATGTATGGGCATTACAAGATATTAACTTTGAAGTACAACGTGGCGAGATACTGGGTATTATAGGTAAAAATGGTGCTGGTAAATCTACCTTATTAAAAATACTCTCTAGGGTAACCAGTCCTACGACAGGAAGTATCAAGACCAAAGGTCGTATTGCTAGCTTGCTAGAAGTAGGTACAGGAATGCACCCAGAACTTACGGGTAGAGAAAACATCTATCTCAACGGTGCGATTCTAGGAATGAATAAGGCAGAGATCTCTAGTAAGATCGATGAAATCGTAGAGTTCTCAGGTTGTCAAATGTATATAGACACCCCAGTAAAACGCTATTCCAGTGGGATGCGTGTACGTCTAGGCTTTGCCGTTGCTGCTTTTTTAGAACCAGACATTCTCGTGGTAGATGAGGTGCTTGCCGTAGGTGATGCCGAGTTCCAAAAAAAGGCGATCGGGAAAATGCAAGATATTTCTAATACTAGTGGTCGCACGGTGCTATTTGTGAGTCATAATATGGCTGCTGTTAAAAATCTTTGTACACGTTGTGTAGTGTTAAAAAATGGTAGCACCCAATTTGATGGTAAAACAGAAGAAGCAATTTCATTTTATTTATCAAATACGAATTTTGAATTGGTTAAAGATCTGGAAGCGATATCCGATAGAAGTGGAACAGGAGAAGCTATCTTTTCAAGATTTTATATTGAAGACAGATTTGGAAATAAGTTAGAATACACTCTCAATGGAGATTCTGTATTTTTCTGTTTTGAGATTTTAATTAATAAAATTGATTCCTATGATTGTTATTTAGATTTAGGTTTTTCGATATATAATGAACAAGACGAATTATTAAGCGTAATTTATTCTTCATATCAACAAAAAATAATCAATACCGATAAAAAGGATAGCATTATTGTTAAATGTCAAATCGATAGTTTACCGCTAAACTCTGGTGACTATATAATTAAGGGTAGGTTACTTAATAATAATGTAGAATCGGACTGGCCTAAAGTGCCTATAGGTAGTTTAAACGTAATAAAAGGAGATTTTTACGGAACGGGTAATTTAGGGTTTGATGGCTCTTCTAAATTTTTATTGAAAGGATCATGGCATACAAAATAATTAAAAAATTAATTCAGTTCCTGGTTCCTGGAAAGGTCAAATTATTTATCGCACAAGAAAAGATTAACGATTTTCAACGCAAATATGAAATGACCTCATTATCCTTCTCTCAAGAAGGAGAAGACTTGATATTAGAAAGGTTTTTAGAAAAAAAGGAAAAAGGTTTTTATGTTGATATTGGAGCTCATGATCCTAAACGTTTTTCTAATACGGCACTCTTTTATGCAAAAGGCTGGAATGGTTTAAACGTAGACCCATTACCGGGTGTTATGGATAAATTTAAAATTCTACGCCCTAATGATATCAATTTAGAAATAGGAGTTTCCCTAGTTGAACAAGAACTTGACTATTTTATGTTTAATGAACCTGCCTTAAACACTTTTTCTAAAGAGGAAGCTCAAATAAAAGAAGGCCAAGGTGTTTATAAAATTATACAGGAAAGAAAGATAAAAACCTATCCCTTGAATGCTATTCTAGATACGTGTATCAAGCCTGGGACACAAATAGATTTTATGACGATTGATGTAGAAGGACTTGATTTAGATGTTTTAAAATCAAATGATTGGGAGCGGTTTAGGCCTAGACTTCTTTTAGTAGAGAATTTGAAAAAACAATCGATAGAGCGTTTTATAGATGACAGTGAGATGTTCAAATTCCTTAAAGGTCAAGACTATTCTTTTATTGCAAAAACCTTGAATACATTATTCTTTAAAGATAATATCTCTTAAAATGAATCTAGCACCCATCGTTTTATTCGTCTACAACAGGCCAGAGCACACTAGAAAGACACTAGAGGCATTGAAAATCAATGACCTAGCGAGTGAATCTATTTTATATATCTATGCTGATGGTGCCAAGGAAAATGCTAGTGAAATAGAATTAGACGCTATAACTAGGACCAGAAAAGTCATAAAAGAACAAGAGTGGTGTGGTAAAGTGCATATTATAGAGTCAAAAGTTAATAAAGGCCTTGCAGCTTCAATAACTGAAGGTGTAACAGAAATTGTTGAAAAATACAGATGGGTAATTGTTCTTGAAGATGATATTGTGACTTCAACTGGATTTTTAGTTTATATGAATGATGCTTTGAAATATTACGAAATGGAAGATAAAGTCATGCATATTTCAGGTTATTTTCCACCGATTAAAAAAATAAGCCAAAAATTCTTCTTTTACAATCAAACTTCTTGTTGGGGGTGGGCAACTTGGTCAAGTTCTTGGGTACATTACGACTCAAACGCCACTAAATTGTATAATCAGATAATTACAAAAAATAGAACCAAAGAGTTTAATTTGGATAATTCTTACCCATTCTTAGAACATTTAGAAAATAATATATCTGGATTATGGAATACTTGGGCCGTGAAATGGCATGCCTCGGTTTTTCTATTAAATGGATTATGTCTGCACCCAAATCAAAGTTATACAGAAAATATTGGTTTTGATGGCTCAGGAGTTCATTGCTTTAAAATAGAATCTAAAAGCGATTTAGATAAGAATTTAAATAAATCTTATTTTGAACCGGTACAGAAGTTGGTACAAAGTAAAAGTATATTAAAAAAGGTTATAAAATTCAATAAAAAGCAAAACAAAGAAATAACTTTTGCCAAAGTCATAAAACGGTTCAAAAAAATAATATCATGAAATTAAATTCAACCAGTTCATTCGATGAAAATACATCAAAGTTGTTGAACACATATTCAGTAGCTGATTTAACTCTACGCTATCAAAAAGAACTTAAAATTGACGTAAGTAATTATTATAAGGATTTAGATCAAATCAATTTGTTTGAATGTCTCAACACAAAATATCAATTTTTTTCACCAAGTACAATTGTTGGAGATGGCCTATTTTATGAAGAATTAGAAAGATTTGATTGGTATTATATGCCTTGGAAATGGGAGCATGAATTTATTAAAAAAACTTTAAAACCCGGAGATAGAATTTTAGAAGTAGGAAGTGGAGGTCTAGGTTTTGTAAGACATTTGGCAAATGAAGGTTTCGATATCAGTGGTTTAGAGTTAAATCAGAAAAGAGTTTTAAAAGCTAAAGAGCAAGGTTTAAATGTCATATCAGAAACGGTACAAGAATTCTCTTTTAGAAACTCTGAAAGCTTTGATATGTGCTGTTCTTTTCAGGTTCTAGAACATATCGCTGATGTGAATTCTTTTATTGAAGCTCAAGTGTCAATTTTAAAGAAAGGTGGTCGATTAGTAATTTGCGTTCCAAATAACGATTCTTTTATTAAATATTCTGAAGGAGGTATACTAAACTTTCCTCCACATCATATGGGTAGATGGAATTCTAAATCTTTAAAAATTCTTGAAAATATTTTTCCAATCAAATTATTACAGATCGTAAATGAACCATTACAAGATTATCATGTTGCTTGGTTTTCAAAAATAACTTTTGAACGTTTAATGAAAAACTATAATATCATTAGACGAATTAATCGGTTAATCCCACTATTGAAATTTGTAAAAATTTATTCCAAACGGAACAGAAAAAATATTAAAGGTCATTCTATCCTTGCTATATTCGAAAAACCATAATCAATTGAAAGTATTACTGATAAATACCTACGATAATGGTGGCGCTGCAAATGCTTGCATAAGATTGCACCAAGGTCTACTCAATCAAGGAGTCGATTCTAAATTATTACTGCTACACAAAACTAAAGAAATTGAAAATTCCTATTTATTTATAAATAAAACGTCACTAAATCATTTGTCAAGCAGCTATTATTTTAAACGAATACAACAAAAAATAGCAAAAAAGTGGAACTTAACTTTCTTAATGCCTAAGTCATGTAAAAAAGAACTGTTTTTTAAAAATAGAGCAGCAGGACTTGAGTTGTTTAGTTTTCCAGAATCAAATTATGACATCACCAGCTTCTCATTGTATCAAGAGGCAGATGTGATCAACTTGCATTGGGTGGCAGGTTTTCTAGATTATAAGTCTTTTTTTAAAAAGAATAAAAAACCAGTCATTTGGACTTTGCATGATATGAACCCTTTTACAGGAGGCGAACATTATGTAGAAATGATCCATGGAATAGATGATCAAGGAAAGCCTATTAAAAGAAATGTTTTAAATATTGAAAAATCATGTGCTAAAGAAAACTTGGATGATAAAATCAATTCATTGGCACCATTCAAATCTTTGAGTATAGTAGCTCCCTCTAAATGGTTACAAAGTGAAGCCGGTAAAAGTGAGCTTTTTAAAACAAGAAAAGTAAACTTGATACCCTATGGGCTAGATGTCAACACCTATACATATCGTGATAAATCTTTTGCAAGAGAATTATATCGCATACCACTGCATAAGAAAGTCATATTATTTGTAGCAGATTCTATTTCCAACAGTAGAAAGGGATATGTATATTTAAAAAGAGCACTAGAAAAGCTTGATAGAGCAGATATTATTTTATGTTCCATAGGTAAAGACAAACCAGTATTAGAAAGCCACATAGAAATAAGGCATTTGGGTTCTATTTCAGACGAAAGGATTATTAGTTTAGTTTATTCTTTAGCAGACGTTTTTGTAATTCCATCCTTAATGGATAACTTACCCAATACCGTACTGGAATCATTGTTATGTGGTACACCAGTAATAGGTTTTCCCGTAGGTGGTATTCCAGAAATGATTGAACATGGTGAAAACGGATTGATAACCAAAGAGGTAAGTGTAGATTCTTTAAAGGAAGCCATTGAATATTATTTACTAAATGGAGTTACTTGCTCTAAAGAACAGATTAGAACTTTAGCCGTTGAGAAATATGATCAGAGCGTTCAAGCAAAGGCTTATATAACGTTGTTTCAAGAAATACACTCCAAGAATAATTAATTATGCTCATCTCCATCATCACTATCAACTACAACGACGTCGCTGGCCTTAAACGCACAATCAAAAGTGTACAAGAACAAACGCTGACCAACTATGAGCATATCCTAATAGATGGTGGTAGTACGGATGGCAGTGCAGCTTTGACAGAGCAACATCAAGATAACTTTTCTTACTGGGTCAGTGAACCGGATGACGGGATATATCATGCTATGAATAAAGGGATTGCAGTGGCTCGTGGAGATTACCTGCTTTTTTTGAATAGTGGGGATCATTTTAAAAATAAAAGCAGTTTATCAACCTTAGTAGGAGGAATAGATGAGAAGCAACAAGTTGAATTAGTTTATGGTAATATAGAGGTGGTGGCTGACCATACTTGGATAAAGAAATACCCAGTTCATCTCACATTGGATTATTTAATTAAAGATAGTTTACCACATCCAGCTACTCTAATTAGAAAAGCCTGCTTTAATAATCAGTTATATGATACTTCTTTAAGTATTGTCTCTGATTGGAAATTTTTTCTACTAGGTGTAGGTCAACAATCATTTAATTTCACACACGTGGATCATACCATTAGTGTTTTTTATTATGATGGTCTTAGTAGTATGCAGCAGGATAAGATTGCACAAGAACGCCAAAAAATGATAGCACGTTATTTCCCAGAGAAACTTCCCTTGCATAGGTCTTATTATCCCAGCGCATTTTCAAGGAAGATTACAAACAAAAAAAAACAAGTGTTATTACTGTGTAACCGCTTATTTAAAAAAGTGACGAATGGTTGATGTGTCTGTAATTGTACCCTGTTATAATCAAGGTGAATACCTTGATGATTCTTTGCAATCTGTTTTTAATCAAGGTTTTGAAAATTGGGAGTGTATCATTATAGACGATGGTAGTACAGATAATTCTGCTGTAATTGCATCACAATGGGTTGCTAAAGATCACAGATTTAAACTGGTCTCTATAAATAATGCAGGAGTAAGCAATGCGCGCAATCAAGGAATTGACAACGCCCAAGGAACCTTTATTTTACCACTCGATGCAGATGATTATATAAATAGCAACTATCTCGAGCGAGCAGTTGCGATTTTTAAAAATACACCTACCTACAAAGTAGTTTATGGTAAAGCCATGCTCGTAGGGGATAAACAAGGTTTATGGGAGTTGCCTTCTTTCAATTTAAAAGCACTTGCTTTAGCAAATACTATTTATGTAAGTGCCATGTTTAAAAAAGAAGATTATCTGCGTATAGGTGGTTATGACCTAACTATGGACAAAGGTTTGGAAGATTGGGAATTTTGGATTCGTCTTTTAAAGGAAGATCCACAAGTTTTCTTTTTAAATGAGTTATGCTTTTATTATCGCATAAAAAAAACTTCTCGTAATACGCTATTAACTCCTGATAATATTCAAGCTATAAAATCCTATATCGTTAAAAAGCACTATAACTTTTATATAAATACATTAGGAACTTACCATGATATTGCACAGCGATCACACTATCAAGAAATGCAGCTACAAGCTTTCAGAAACAGTTTTATTTTTAGGGGGTTTATGATTTTTTCTAAGCTAAAAAAGAGAATAAAATCCATAATAACATGATGCTCTCCGTAATCATCATAAACTACAATACGCCAGCACAGGTAAAACAAGCCGTGAGCTCGATTTATTCGTATATAACGACCCTGACATTTGAAATTATAGTGGTAGATAACGGGTCTGTCCAAAAGCCAATAGAAGAGGGGCTACTCTCTTTTCCGAAGGTGCATGTTATAAAAAGTAAGGAGAATCTAGGTTTTGGGAGAGCAAATAACCTAGGTTTTGAGCATGCTATTGGTGATTATGTGTTCCTTTTAAATTCTGATGCTTATTTAATGGATTCTTTAAGTGTTCCAGCTATGATTAATTACTTGGAGCAACATAAAGATGTTGGTATCGTTGGGCCTAACTTTTTAAAAAAAGACGGTTCTAAAAATTATGCTTACGGGAATTTGCTCGGACTCAGAAAAATGATTCATGATATGGGTTATTGGAAAATTCCAAAATGTAAAGAAGATGATTATGCCACATTTAAGGTGTGTGATGTAACGACTCCTAAAGTAGTAGGGTATTTGGCAGCTGCTGGAATAATTATAAAACGTACCATGATTGAGAAGTACGGTTTATTTGATCCTAAATTTTTTCTATACTTTGAAGATATGGAGCTGGGATGGCGGTATAGTAATGCTGGTTTTAAAAGTGTATTATTCCCTCAGTCTGCTGTGATTCATTTGGGTGGCGGATCTTCAGGAACTAACAACCCAGAGATATTGAGGCATATTGTGATGAGTAAGAAGTATTATTTAAAAAAGACCTTAGGCGGCTTTAATTATGCCTTGATAATATTTTTAGAGGTGGTCATGCACTTTTTTAAATCAATTAAAAGTGTGTTTAAACAAGGTTCACTTAATTAGTTGCAGTTATGATTTCACCCTATAGTTTTTGTCCTGCAGCCTATTAAATATCATCGATTATCTAGAGTCTTACATTTCAAATTTATAAGATTTTATGAAGACCTAATTTATAGAACTACAAAGATTGCTGAAGTAAAATGAATTACATTATTAAAAAATATAACTTAATTGATGCTCGTTTTAATTGGGTGTGTAAAAC
This sequence comes from Nonlabens sp., assembly GCF_018401815.1. GTDB lineage: Bacteria > Bacteroidota > Bacteroidia > Flavobacteriales > Flavobacteriaceae > Nonlabens. The sequence continues at coordinate 114,155 of NZ_JAGYKG010000001.1, read as the reverse complement.
TCTTTTGATATGAGAGAAGGGTTCAATAGGTCTCGACATCAAAGGGTGGCATCCACCGCTGGTGATCATCGGGTGATCATTCCTTTATACATACCTCATGAGGAGGAGTATTACAAAGATGCTTTTCAAATTTTTAGTTTATGTCTTAAAAGTATCAAAAGAGGAGCAATCGCTGAAGTGCCCATAACTGTTGTCGCAAATGGATGTAGTGCTGTCACTCATAAAAAGCTACTCGATTTGGTGTCTCAAGGTTGGATAGATGAATTATTGATAGTAACCGATCAGATAGGTAAACTCAATAGCATACGCAAAGGCATCTTAGCCAGCGATGAAAGCTTTCTAACTATTACTGATGCCGATGTACTTTTTTTAACTGACTGGGATCAAGCAGTATCTCAAGTATTCTCTTCATTTCCTAAAGCGACTGCAGTGGCGCCAGTACCTATTCATAAAACCTTTAATCAGTATGTGTCTAATATATGGTTGGATCACTTGATTTCTAATAAAATCGCTTTCGCGAAAGCGAAAAATCCAGAAGCATTAGAAAGCTTTGTAAAAAGCATAGGATGGCCTCATTTAAACGAACATCAAAAACTCGAAATACTCACGTTAACGGCAACTGATGGCACAGAGGCTGTTGTGGGTTGCAGTCATTTTTGTACTACCTACCGCAGAGAAATATTTCAGTTTGCACCACAAGAACCTACTCCGTATACCCTAGGAGGAAATAGTGAGGAACTGTATTTGGATATTCCATCTACTCAGTCTAATGGTTATAGGTTATCTACTGCTACTAATCACGCTTTTCATTTAGGAAATGTTTTTGAGTCCTGGATGCAGAAAGAATTTGAAGCTATAGAAGACAGTGAAAAAAAAGTGTTAAAATGGCCAGAAATGCGGACTTTAAAAAAATCATATGTAAGCTACTTTCTGAAAAACAAAATCTTTAAAAAGCTTATGAGTTATCCTTATTTTTATAATACCTATTTAAAAAAATGTGGGCTCAATAAAGAATTGGCTCTTAAATTTTTCAAATAACACTTCCTTGAAAAAAATCTTATTATTTTCTTCTTTGTGCAAACCTAAGTCTGTTTTGGAACTTAGTCTGCCTTCTTGGTTACAGCAAGAAGCAGAGGGGTTTACCTATGATATTTTAGTATATAACGATAATAAGGAAGTTGATGCAGAGAAGTTTACGGAACAGTTTGCTGGTTTACATCAAAAGGTAAGCCTTTTGGGCTCTTTGTTTACAGATGCCTCCACTTATAAAAAACACCACTGGACGCAAGAGTCTGTAGATCGAATTATTGATATTAAAAATCGAGCCTTAGAGATCTCTTTGGAACATGATTACGATGCTATTTTTATGGTAGATGCTGATTTGGTGTTGCACCCTCAAACCCTTAAACATTTAGTTGAATTAGAAAAAGATTTTGTGTTTGAGATTTTTTGGACCGTTTTTACAGATCAAACCTTTGCAAAACCCAACTGCTGGGATGTTCATTCTTGGGATTATTATGAAGCACAGTCTATTCTAAAATTAAAAGAGAAGGGAACTTATCAGGTAGGCGCAGGAGGAGCTTGTACCCTATTAAGCAACAAAGCTGTCCGAGCAGGCGTGAATTTTTCTAAGATTAAAAACATGCCTTTTGGAGGAGAAGACCGTCATATATGCACGCGTGCAGAAGTGCTGGGCTTTCCTATATTTATAGATACGCACCTGCCTGCTTTCCATATCTATAATAGTGATTTAGTGAAGGAGGCACAAAAATGGTTTTTAAATGGCTGTGATCCACATTATTTTCAAAATTGGTTAGATGATACTTGGGAATCAAGTGTTATAGAATACCAAAAAAAGAGTAAAGTTATAGTCCCTAATAATAAAATACAGAAAATAAAAATAGCATTATATAAGGCAAAACGTTCTTATATAAATTACATGAGGTACCATTAAACAACTGAAATGAATAAACCTTTTAAAATACTCGTCGTGGCAGATACTATTTCTACACAATCTAGTGGTGGTAAAACCTCTAGAGCCTTAATCGAAGGTTTTATAGAACAAGGATTTGTTATTAAAGTACTCCATTATTCTAGAAAAGAAATTGATTTAAAACAAACCCCATGCATCAGCATTCAGGAGAAAAAAACGAGTTGGTCCTATGCTAAAGCCAAAGCCCAACTAATTTTTCAACGTTTGACAGGTTGTAATATCAATCATTGGGTTGAATCAAGAAAAGGATTTTCTTATGCACATGATTACGATGTCAAAAGTATCCAGCAGGCTATTGAAAAAGAATCGCCAGTGCATTATGATTATATCCTAGCGTTAAGTTATGCCAGCAGTTTTAGAGCTCATAAAGCGATTTTAAAACTACCACAATGGCACGAAAAGTTCTTAGCTTACATACATGATCCTTTCCCTATGCATAGTTACCCTAGGCCTTATGATTGGGTAGAACCAGGGCATCAGAAAAAAAGAGATTTTTTCGTAGCTCTTTTCAAAGCAGCTAAATCGATCATTTATCCTAGTCAAATGCTTGGTGAGTGGATGGAAAGTTACTATCCGTCAGGAAAGAATAAAGCCGTTATTATTCCTCATTTAATCACTAAAAATTTAAGAGATACAGGTGTCTATCCCTCGTATTTTGATAGTTCAAAATTTAATATTTTACACGCAGGTTCTTTAATGAGTGCTCGCAATCCCATGACGTTATTAAAGGCCTTTATGGCATTTATAAAGGATGTTCCAGAGGCAAAAAACAATGCCAGATTAGTCATGGTAGGGAGTTCTTCAATTTTTCACCAAGAAATGGCAATTTTATCTCAAAAATGCTCACAAATAATTTTAAGTCCCAATAAAGAACCCTTTGAAACTACCTTTAACATGCAACAACAAGCTGCTGTAAATGTAGTGTTAGAAGCAAAAGGGCCATCCAGTCCCTTTTTGCCTGGTAAAGTACCTCATTGTATAGCAGCCAATAAGCCTATTTTATTGTTAGGTCCTTACTACAGTGAAACCAGGAGAATATTAGGCGAATACTATCAGTATTACTGCGAGATAGATGATATGACTTTATTGAAGAATCATCTAACAGACCTTTATTTAAACTGGGAAAATAAATATGAAAAAACCGTTTCGGGTGTTACTCATTTAAAAAGCTACTTTGAGAGTTCTAGTATTCTAAAAGCATTGGAAATTATAAAAGAAAAGTCTTAATAAATAGGTTATGAAAAAAATACTCTTTGTCATAGGAACCAGACCAGAAGCTATAAAAATGGCTCCTTTGATCAAAGGTTTTTTAGCACAGTCAGATATTTTTGATCTGCATCTATGCCTCACCGCACAACATCGGCAAATGCTAGATCAAGTAATTGATTTCTTCCAATTGCAGCCACATACCGATCTGGATTTAATGACACCTAACCAAAGTCTGTCCGCATTATCAAGTCGCTTAATGGATGGCATTACCGCCGTTATTGAGAACTTTAAACCTGATTATGTTTTTGTTCATGGAGATACTAGTACAGCAATGATTGCTTCATTAGCATCATTTTATTTGAAAAAAAAAATAGTGCATATTGAAGCAGGTCTGCGCACTCAAAATATTTATTCCCCATTTCCAGAAGAAGCAAACCGTCAAATTATTTCAAGACTTGCCACATTACACATGGCTCCAACATTACAATCTCAACAAGTATTACTCGATGAGAAAGTCAATGAGGAACATATTACAGTTACTGGTAATACTGTTATAGATGCACTATTCTTGGGATTAAAAATTGTAAAAGAGTCCCCTTCAGAAAAACTCCAAAGGTTTAAAAACTCTTTAACAAAAGCTCCGGTTATTCTCGTTACCACTCATCGTAGAGAAAATCAGGGTAAGGGAATTCTAGAAATTTGTAAAGCACTAAAAGCGATAGCGATAGAGTTTTCTGGTTTTCAAATTGTTTTCCCAGTACATCTCAACCCTAAAATACTTCAGCCAGTTCATCAAGAGCTCAAAGGAATTGATAACATACAATTATTAGAACCTTTGGATTATGAGTTATTTATATGGATTATGCAACGCAGTTATTTAATTATTACAGATAGTGGTGGCATTCAAGAAGAAGCTCCTTCACTCAATAAACCTGTGCTGGTGATGCGAGAATTTACAGAACGACAAGAAGCAGTAGCAAGTGGTGCCGTCCTTCTAGTAGGAAACGATAAAGAAAGAATTATTAAAGAAACCCGAAACTTAATCAATAACAAAACTCATTATAATAAAATGGCTGGAGCTGTAAATCCTTATGGAGACGGGACCGCTGTCGCAAAAATTATAGACGTAATGAAATCTCTAGATGCGTAATACTCTAACTGTAATTATTCCCAACCGCAACCGATCTATGGTAACTTTAAAACGCAGTTTGGATTCCATTAACTCACAATTAACTGACGCAACTCAAGTAGTGATTGTTGATTATGGTAGCGATTTAAGTTACCAATCCGAGCTCCAAAAATTAACCGACTCTTTTTCTCGTGTTGACTTAATTCTCTGCCCAACGCAGGGGCAACTATGGAGTAAATCGCGATGTATTAATATGGTGTTAACATCCTGTACGACTACTCATTTGATGGTTGGTGATATGGATATGATATGGCATCCAGAGTTTCTGAAAACCCAATTATCAACATTTCCTGCTGCAGCATCTGTTTATTATACGGTAGGTATCATGACCCAAGAAGAAAGTGCTTTGGAAAAAACATTTCTCGATTACGATATCAAGTTTGCAACTGGTGAGGAAGCTACAGGTATCAGTGTTTTTCCTGCCAAACAATTAAAGTCCATCAATGGATTTGATGAGTTTTTTCACGGTTGGGGCAGTGAGGATACCGATGTGCATATGCGGTTGCAACATGCAGGCTATAACATACACTTTTATAACAAAGAGGTTTATTTCAAACATCAATGGCATGCAAAATCCTATCGAAGTAAGCAGAGTCCATTGCCTTTTCACCCTTTGTTAGAGCGTATCAATCATCGTTATTTTTTATGGAATCAATATTTCAAAAAAATAAAGGCGAATCATAACGATCAATGGGGAATCCTATGTAATCCCGAAGAATACAGACAGCTGGAATCTCCTAGCATGCGTATGAAACTTGATGCGACTCGGGAAGAGATAAAAGCTTTTACTTATTTTACAGAAGCCTTAGATCGTTCTGTAATCCTCGAATTAAAAGTGTCTCCTTCTCCAAATGCCAACAGTCTTAAAACAAGAATTAAGAAAGTTGCTGGAAAGAAAACTGCTCATTTTATCTCCATAGAACAGGCTAATGAGATGCTATTAGAATCTATTATAAAAAGCCATCGCAATTGTCCGTATCATTATAGTTTTGATAGAGAAAAAGCAGTGATTCACTTAGTGATTTATTTAAAAAGGAATCTATGAGAATCCTATTGGTATCTATGAATTCCATACACTTCCGCCGCTGGTCAGAGCAGTTGAGAGATAGCGGGCATGAGGTCTATTGGTTTGATATACTCGACCAAGGTGATGCGCCTTCTATAAGCTGGATGACTCAAATCACTGGGTGGAAAAAAGGTTTTCTTAAAAAACGCGGACGTACCTTTATTAAAAATAGATCGCCCAAATTATACACTGCTCTTGTGAATAAATACGATACAAAAGTAGAAGAGGCTTTCGCGAAAGCGGTACAAGAAATTCAACCCGATGCCATACATTCCTTTGCCTTATATGTAAGTTGCACCCCTATATTGCCATTCATGTTACAAAACAATATCCCGTGGATCTATTCTTCATGGGGTAGTGATTTGTTTTACTTTAGAAAGGATTCATCTCACTTAAAGGATATCAAAAAAGTCCTACCTAGAGTCAACTACATGTTTGCAGATTGTAAAAGGGATCAAGAAATTGCTACTGAATTAGGGTTTATAGGAACACATTTAGGAGTTTTTCCGGGAGGCGGTGGTTTTGATTTAGAGGCTTTTAAAACCTATCAAATCCCTCAATCGCAGCGTAAAATCATTGCCGTCAAAGGCAATGAAAATAGATCCGGTAGAGCAGTTCCTGTTCTCAAAGCTTTGGAACAGCTTTGCCTTCAACTCACCGATCTTGAGGTAGTTGTTTTTGGAGTTGAAAATGACGCGGTCTTTCAATTTCAAGAGGGGAGCATACCGCATTTGACCATCAAAGGGCTTATGGAACATGAGGAGTTGATCCGACTCTTTCGCAGTAGTTTGATTTATATAGGAAATTCAAATAGTGACGGAATGCCTAATACGTTGCTTGAAGCCATCTGTGCAGGAGCTTTTCCTATACAGTCCAATCCTGGAGGTGCTACAGCAGAGCTTATAAAAAATAAAAAAAACGGATTGCTTATTGAAGATTGTGAAAATTCGGAAGAGATCCAACAGCATATTAGCTTTGCTATACAAAACCTCGCCATGATTGAGAACGCCTTTGTGTACAATCAAGCTTACGCTCAGGAACATTTAAGCCGTGAAGTGCTTACAAAGAAAGCCTTGAAGATGTATCAAATGATACCATCAATAGAAAGAGACAACTCCTCGACCCCTTTCAATGATTAGAGGCTCCCTTAAAAAAGTTTGTCAAGTTATAGTTCAAAGTTGACCAAGGTTTATTTTGATAGATTGCTCTAATACCAAAGTAATAAGTATCCTGTTGGACCTGCTATAAGTAGTAAAATTTGATCTTATCGAGGTCAAGAATTCCACAAAAGTTCAATAAAATTATACCTCTAGCCTTTCGGTAGCTAAAAGCATGGTAATACGTCGATTAAAAGTTTTTATTTTATAAGGGTATCGGCTTGTTTACTTAAATTTGACCACAACACTATATCTATGAAATCCATAGGATTTATTCCATTACGTGCAGGCTCCAATAGCATTCCTGGTAAAAACAAAAAAAAGCTTTTAGGAAGGCCTCTTTTTTGTTGGGTTCTAGGAGAGGCCATAGCTTCTCATCTCGATGAGGTGTATGTGTTTACAGATGATTTGGATATTCTTTCCTTTATAGAAAAAGAATACCATTGGACCGATAAAGTAATTGGGGTAAAAAGAAGTGCTTCTAGTGCTACAGATACCGCCAGTACCGAAAGTGGTATCCTAGAATTTATAGATGGGCTGACTTCAAATTTTGATGTATTTTGTTTGTTACAAGCCACATCTCCATTTACCACTGCAATAGACATCAATACCTGTATAGAAGTAGTAGCCCACGGCAAGAATTATGACAGCGCATTAACTGTGGTCAAGACGCATCGGTTTACTTGGCACGCAGACGGTACTCCTATGAATTATGATATTTTTAATCGGCCGAGACGGCAAGACTTTGAAGGCCTGCTTATAGAGAACGGAGCTTGTTATGTCACAACTTATTCCGCTTTACGCGAAAGCAACAACAGAATAAGCGGTAATATAGCTACGATCACTATGCCTGAGGACAGCCTTACAGAGATCGATTCCTTAACCGATTGGAACATAGTGGAGGAATTGCTGGCTGCTCGTTTGAAGTCAAAGAAACAAAGTGAGCGCATTACCCACCTCATTCTGGATGTAGATGGTGTCTTTACGGATGGCTGTATTTACTATGGAGCAGATGGGGAGCTAATGAAAAAGTTTGACATGCGAGACGGAATGGGATTAGAGATCTTACGTCAGTATGGGGTAGAAGTAATGGTCATGACTTCAGAGGATTCGCAGATTGTTGCTAGCCGAATGAACAAATTGAAAATTGACCAAGTCTTTTTAGGAGTTAAAGACAAGTACAGCCTACTTTCCAGAATCGTTGCGGATAAAAACTTGTCCTTTTCCCAAATCGCTTATATGGGTGATGATGTGAACGACTTGGCCAATATGTGTGCCGCTGGCTGGTCATTTACGCCGGCAAATGCCACACAACTTATAAAAATTCATGCAGATGTACGGCTGCAAAACAATAGCGGTGAAGGAGCCATTCGGGAAGCTACCGAATTTATAATCAAATACAACAACCGTTATGAGTAACTATAAAAAACCTTATACCATTGCTGAGATAGGTGGGAACCATAAAGGTGACATGGAAATCGCTAAAGAATTGATCAAAGTAGCAGCTATCTTCTGTAAAGTAGATGCCGTAAAGTTTCAAAAGCGCCATAACAAAGAGTTTCTTACTAAAGACCAGTACAATGCACCTCACCCTAACCCGGCGAATTCTTATGGAGATACGTATGGGGCACACCGGGAGTTTCTTGAATTTGATGTGAACCAACACGCAGAGTTAAAAGCCTATTGTGAAGAAGTAGGGATTACTTATTCTACTAGTGTTTGGGATACTACCAGCGCTAAAGAAATTGCAGGTTTAAATCCAGAATTCATCAAGATTCCGAGTGCTTGTAACAATCATTACGAGATGCTAGGCTGGTTGTGCGAAAATTACAAAGGGGAAATTCACTGTTCTACAGGAATGACAACCAAAGAGGAGATGGAAGAACTGGTTCGCTTTTTTGAAAAACACAATCGTGCAAGCGATTTGGTATTGTACAACTGTACTTCTGGTTATCCGGTGCCCTTTCCAGACGTTTGCTTGCTGGACATTAAAGCCATGATAGAAAAGTTTGGCAATCGGGTAAAGACCATTGGTTTTTCAGGACACCATTTAGGAATAGCGGTAGATGTAGCTGCTTACACGCTCGGAGCAACTGTGGTAGAGCGTCATTACACATTAGATCGTACTTGGAAAGGAACGGACCACAGCGCCTCCTTAGAACCTGCCGGAATGAGAAAATTAGCTCGGGATTTAAAAGCAGTTCATCAAGCATTAGATTACAAGAATACAGATATCCTACCCATTGAGCAAGCACAGCGCGATAAGTTGAAGTATCGAAAATAAGTTATGAGTTAAGAGTTCAGAGTTAAGAGTTCAGAGTTTTGAGTTTGGATAATTTTTTAAGAGGAGTTAGTTTTCGACTGCGCTCGAATGGGCAGAAACACTAGCAGGTCTCCTCGAGCACAACGCAGTACCATTAAAAAACTAAAATGAGTCATCATAAAAGCAGCAATCCCAAGGTATTCATTCTTTTTCCTGATGGAGTAGGGCTGCGCAATTTTGCGTTTACGCAGTTTAAAGAAATAGGAGAGCAGCAAGGTTTTGATATCACCTACTGGAACAACACTATTTTTCCTTTGGAGCAAGAATTAGGCTATCCAGAAGTAACGATCAAAAGCACCAAAATACATCCCAAAACAGCAGTCCTTAGTCATGCTCGGAAAAGAGTAGAATTAGCGCTTTCGCGAAAGCGAACCAATGATCCAGTATATCCAACTTATAGATTTCCATTGCAATGGAGCAGCTTTAAAAACCTACTAAAAAGTGCTTTTGTAACATTTCATGAAATTTTTAGTGCTAGCCCTCAGGGTTGGCAAAAATTGATGGATCAAATGAATGCTGCAGAGCGCTCTACAGCGCGTTATCAAGAGGTGAAAGCCCAATTGGAAGAACACCAACCAGATTTGGTTTTTTGTACCACACAACGGGCAACACAGGCTATAGCCCCTCTTTTAGCGGCAAAGGACTTGGGGATACGCACTGCTTGCTGGATCTATAGTTGGGACAATTTACCTAAAGGAATGAGTACGGTGGAGACGGACTATTATTTTGTCTGGTCCGAATTAATGAAAGCACAGCTGTTGGAATATTATCCCAAAACAAAAGCAGCACAAGTTTTCGTTACTGGAACACCACAGTTTGAGCCTCATTATGATGCTTCTTTACTGCTTTCGCGAAAGCAATTTTGTGAAACTCATGGTTTAGATACTACTACCAAGTACATCTGTTTTTCGGGAGATGATCAAACCACTTCGCCATTAGATCAATATTACTTGGAAGACACGGCCATCGCTGTGCGCCAACTGCGTAAAGAAGGACGTGATGTAGCTATTATTTATAGAAAAGTACCAATTGATTTCTCTGGAAGATACGATGCTGTTTTAGAGCATTATAAAGACGTCATCACTCCTGTAGATCCGTTGTGGAAACCTATGGGGGAACAATGGAATCAAGTCATGCCTACCAAAGAAGATTTTGCTTTATTGGTCAATACCTGTTACCACAGCGAACTAGTGGTCAACATTTGTTCCAGTATGGTATTTGATTTTGTGATTCACGACAAGCCTACCATTTATCCGAATTACGAGCAACCACAGCTTCAAAAAGGAACTCGTGACATAGGACAGAATTACAACTATGTTCATTTTCGTTCCATGCCGGATTACGATCAATCAGTGACTTGGGCGATGCGTAAAGAAGAAATTTACGATGGCATCAAGGGCTTATTAGATGGGGAGTTAGATCCAGTTCCAGTAACTAAAAAGTGGTATGAAATCGTCAACAAACCAGAATCACCTGAAAAAGCTAGTGAGCGTATTTGGGAAGGGATCAATCAGATTTTAAACTAATGCACATCGCCTTCCTTACACCGGAATATCCGCATAGTGCCATAAAACATAGCGCCGGTATAGGAACGAGCATTAAAAACCTCTCTCAAGCATTGTGTGACGAAGGACATGAGGTGACCTTATTTGTTTATGGTCAGGAAGAGGATGCTGTATTTACAGAGTACGGTGTTCACTTTCATTTGATCAAGCAAAGGACTTATTTATTTGGAGGCTTTTATTTTTATAGGAAATACATTGCGCATTACATCAATAGAAACAGTGCTGAAATAGACCTACTAGAGGCCGTAGATTGGACAGGGATAACCGCATTTTGCAAGTTTCAGATACCGCATGTCATCCGATTGCACGGATGCGATACTTACTTTTGCCATTTAGAAAACAGGTCCCAAAAAAAGAAGAATTATCTTTTTGAGAAATGGGCTTTACAAAAGGCAACGGGCATTACTAGCGTAAGTGCTTTTACAGCTGCAACAACCAAAGAGCTCTTCGGTTTAGAAAATGAAATTACAGTGATTCCTAATCTAATAAATTTAGAGGATTTTAGACCAGTTCATTCCAAGTCAGAGACAACTTATATTCTCAACTTTGGATCAGTTATTCGTAAAAAGGGAGTTATTGCTTTAGCTAAGGCATTTAATGTACTCGCGGCTCAGTTGCCAGATGTTCAATTAAAATATTTAGGTAAAGACGTAAAAGATGTGTGGACGGGTAAAATGACTAGTGAATTGATCCGACAAGAAATAGATACAGTGCATCGTCATCGTGTTGAGTTTATTGATCAAGTAGCTTATAAAGAAGTAAGTAAGTATATAAATGCTGCTACCGTAGTTTGTTTGCCTAGCTATGCCGAAGCTTTTCCAATGACGTGGCTTGAGGCTATGGCTCTAGCAAAGCCCTTGGTCACTAGTAATATAGGTTGGTCGCCCGAACTTATGCTGCAGGAACACACAGGTTTAACTATTGATCCAGACGATACAGAGCTATTTACTGATGCCTTAAGAAGGATGTTAGAAGATCGAGAATTTGCAAGAAATTGTGGTGTTAATGCGCGTCATTATTTAGAAAGTCATTTTCCAAAAAATAAGATCTTAAATCAAAACAAGGCCTTTTATAACACCATAATTCATGTCTAAAACACAAGTTGCTCTTGCCAAAATTCAAAAGCGTTTTGGGATGTTTCAAAAACATGAATTGACCGCAGCCAAACCTTTAAAAGCTTTGTTTAAATATCTTTCAACTAATTTTAAACTAATTTTAAATAGAAGTGTCGTCTTTAACTGTATACATGGATTACAACTCTCTATTCAAAAAGGAGATGCTGGCTTAATAGACAACATATATTACGGAGTTTATGATTATAGGGAATCCCTGTTTTTAGTACACTTTTTAAGGAAAGAAGATTGTTTTGTCGATGTGGAAGCAAATATGGGACATTTCAGCATCCTGACTGCAGGCATTGTAAAAAATAAGGTGATCGCAATAGAATCATTAGAATCAACCTTTAAAAGATTAAAACAACAGGTAGCGCTTAATAATTTGAGTTCTTACGTCGAGTTGTATAATTATGGGGTCTCTAGTAAACAAGGAAGACTTTTTCTAAGTACGCATAACGGGGTTATGAACAAAATTGTTGATCAACATTATCCTGAAGCTACCGAAATCAACGTAGGTACCATAGATCATTTCACAGGCTCTTCAAATGTTACTGCAATTAAAATAGATGTAGAGGGTTATGAACTGCTGGCACTTCAAGGCGCGGTTCAACTCCTTAGCTCATCTAGTTTAAAAGCGGTGGTCATAGAACTTAATCATTCTGGAAAAAAATATGATAGTTCCAATGCTGAAATTGCAGCATATTTGATAGAACGTGGTTTTATACCCTATAGGTACCATCCTTTAAGCCGAAGCATAGAGGCTTTGGAAAATTATGATAAAGGTCAATTCAACACCTTATTTTTAAGAAATCTGGAGTTTGTCACATCTCGTTTGGCAACAGGGCCAATAATTAACGTACTACAGCATCACATTTAGATAATTCAATTTATAGGTTTACATAACATGGTTTTTATAGAATACATCAATAATAAAATCTCCAGTTCTCTTTATAAAGGAGCGCCAGTAATTTTGGCTATTGAAAAAATTGCTAAGAACCAACCAGATCAGACACTTCTCATTTATAGAAAGGGTGTAGATGCAGTCTCTTTTCAAAAGGCTGCAAGCAGCATGTTGAAACCACACATTATTGTTTCCTCTTGCACCCTCTTACACGAGGATTTGGGTTATGTGGAAGACAGTCCATTTATCGCAGTGTCCAGCTCCAACAAGTATCCTACGTGGATAAAAAGCGCCGAAATAGTTACGTTACATGCGTCGTTAGTGAACCAGATTGCTGGTCAGTTGAGTTATAAAACTAGTTTGCTGTATTGGATCAATTCATTGAGTAAGTTGGCAAGACCTTTAGGGATTTTAAGTTATCAATTGCCGTTGATTACACCACAGGAAGATAAGTTTGATACCGTTTTATTATACCGTTTTGTAAAACAACATTATAAGTCCATATGGGCGGTGTTACTTTTACTATGTCATATCTGGTATGAAAAGCGTTTTCCATTATACGCTTTCGCGAAAGCACAATTCTATAAAAAAAGAGTCCTAAAGTTAGATGTAAATGAATTGCAAAAAACTTTAGATACCGCTACTGTAAAAAACTTGAATTATGATGTGGTGATACCTACTATGGGTAGACCCAAGTATTTATACGATGTACTTACAGATCTTGCTAAGCAAACGGTTTTGCCTAATCGACTGGTCATAATAGAACAAAATGCAGACCTTAATGTTGCTACAGAGTTAAGCTATCTGGTAGAGGAAGACTGGCCGTTTCAAATTACTCATGAATTCATACATCAAACAGGTGCTTGCAATGCTCGTAATCTTGCTTTAAGCAAAACTACCGCTCTATGGGTACTGCTATTTGACGATGATGTGCGCGTTACCGAAAACTTTTCTAGTCAAGTCACGAAATTTCTAGATGACTCTAAAGCTCGATGTGTCACATTTGCTTGTTTGCAAAAAGGGGAACAAGAACGACTGCATACATTTAAGCAATGGGAATCATTCGGATCAGGCTGTTCTATTGTTCATAGAGAAATAGTAGAGCGATGTAAGTTTGATATGGCCCTGGAGCATGGATATGGAGAAGATGTGGATTATGGCATGCAAATCCGTCAAGCAGGCTATGATGTGATATATGCTCCTCAAATACAGTTGTTGCATTTAAAAGCACCTGTAGGTGGTTTTAGAAAACCACATCTTTTTCCGTGGCAAGAAGACGAGGTGCAGCCGAAGCCTTCACCTCAAATCATGTATTATCGGAAAAAGAACTATACCCATAAACAGCTGTTGGGATATAAAATGGTTCAGTTTTTTAAAACTTATGGGGTTTTTGGAACCATACTGCCTTGGAAACATTATAAAAAATATCAAGAAGCATGGAATCAAAGTGAAAAATGGGCAAGTCAACTATGATCAAATTATATACATACCAAGATTTATTACAACCAGAAAACAGGAGACAAGTGCATCCTTTGTTGTTTGACTTGCATTATTATGAACAGGCTCATTCCTCTGTTTTTCAACACTATTGCTTAGTAGAAGACCCAAATGAAGCCGATGCCTTTATTTTTCCGCTCAACTATTTTTCGATTCCTCAAAAGGGGTATCAAACTCAATATGATTCTCTTTATGAATTGGCTAGATCTAATAATAGGAAGTTGATGGTCTATACAGGTGGTGATTATGGCAAGACTTTTAATGATAAGGTGATTATAACCTGGCGCAATGCTGGATTTAAATCTTTAAATGATCTACAAACCATAGTCATTCCTGCATTTATAGGTGATCCCTTAGAACGAGATGATTTGGTATTTCAACCGCATGCTTATCAAGAACAACCGGCACTATCCTTTACAGGTTTTGCAAATCCTAGTTTTAAAGAACAATTGCGCATTACTGTATCAACTTTAAAAGCCAATTGGAATCGCTGGCTTAAAAAGGATAAAAGCGACACACAATCCATTTATAATGCTGCAGGAAAGAGATTTTCCTATCTCAAAGAGTTAGAATCAAATCCATCTATCCAAACTGATTTTATATACCGAGATAAGTACCGTGCAGGTGCCACAACTCAGGAACAAAGAAAGGCATCCAATCTAGAGTTTTTTAAAAATTTAAATGATGCTCCATATACGTTTTGCTTGCGGGGTGCTGGAAATTTTTCGGTGCGTTTTTATGAATCGCTCGCCTTGGGAAAAATACCTGTGCTTATAGATACTGATGTGCAATTACCTCTAGAAGAGCTGATCGAATGGGATCAACACATCTGTCGGGTCGCACCTCATGAAAATGTAGTAGAACAATTACTAGAATTTCATAAATCTCACACGCCTTCTTCGTTTGAAGCATTACAAATCTCTAATCGCAGTCTTTATGAAAATTACTTAAGCAGACATGCCTACTTTGGTAAATTGATCAACTCCTTAAAAGCCTTATTATAAATTGAAGACTTCCCTCATCATTTGCACCTACATGCGTCCAGAACCTTTATCTAGGTTGCTGGAATCTGTGAGGTCACAAACCCAACTACCTGATGAGGTATTAATTATTGATGGCTCTACTGATGATAAAACGGAGTTGTTACTTCAAGATAGTTCCAGTCTTCATTCAAGTTCGAGTTCAAGTTCAAGTTCGAGTTCAAGTTTAAGATATTACAAAGTACCAGCTGCACATCGCGGCTTGACCAAACAACGAAATTACGGAATTGATAGAGTAGGTACGGATATAAATATTGTTGCTTTTCTAGACGACGATACCATTCTTCAGGAAGATTATTTTAAAAGTTTACTAGACACCTATACTAAATTCCCTAAAGCTATAGGAGTCGGCGGCTATATTAGTAATGAGATTTCTTGGGAGGTTTCACCAACAGAAGATAAAAACGACCTTAATTATTTCTATTATGATGGTTTCCGTCGTAAAGAAAGCAGCCGGTATACACTGAGGAGAAAATTAGGTCTAGCTCAACACACCCCTCCAGCAGTTTATCCCGCATTTGGGCATGGTAGATCCGTCAGTTTCTTACCACCCTCAGGCAACATTTATCAAGTAGAACAATTGATGGGCGGTGTGTCTAGTTTTCCGTTATCCGTATTAAAAGAACATAAATTTTCAGAATATTTTGAAGGATATGGCTTATATGAAGATGCAGATTTTACCTTAAGACTTTCCCATATAGGTGATCTATATATCAACACGGCAGCACAACTAGAGCACCATCACGATGCGGCAGGAAGACCAAATAAGTATGCTTATGGAAAAATGGTCGTACGCAACGGCTGGTACGTATGGCGTGTTAAGCATCCCCATCCATCCTTTAAAAGTAAGTTGAAATGGTATCAAATCACCTTATTGCTTACTGCTATTAGATTTCACAATATCTTTACTACTCACGAACGCAAAGAAGCATTTACTGAAACAATAGGAAGGAGTGTAGGAATCATCAGCTTACTCTTCCATAAACCTAAATAATGAAGCTTTTTAAAGACATAAAAAGATATACCGATTATAGTGGGAAACCTGCTATTATCATGCTATTAACACAGCAAGGTTTGTGGGCCTTATTTCAGTACCGCTTCTTTAACTGGATTTATACTTCAACCTTACCTAAGATTTTAAAATCGCCTCTATTGGGAATAGGAGTTTGTCACCAAAAAGCAGTGGAGGTGCTTACCGGAATCACATTGCCTTATTCTGCTCAAATAGGAGAAGGGTTGTACATAGGGCATCATTCTGGAATCATTATTAATGCAGGAGCCATCATTGGAAAAAATTGCAATATATCCCAAGGAGTGACCATTGGAGTAAGTGGTAAAGGAAACTACCGAGGAGCGCCTGTCATAGGAAACGAAGTCTATATAGGAGCAAATGCTACCCTAGCTGGAAAGATTTTTATTGGTAATAAAGTTATGGTAGGAGCCAATTCTTTAGTTGTAAGAGACGTCAGTGACGGAGTAACTGTTTTAGGTGTTCCTGCTGTAGAAATAAGTAAGAACGATTCAAGCGCTTATATCTAATGAAATTACTTATCATTTCTGATGCACCTATTCTTTTTGAAAGTAAGGAGAAGGTCGCTTATGCACCATACGTTAAGGAAATGAATATGTGGATGAAATATGCGGATTCAATTACATATGTTTGTCCAACTAGATACCAACGTTCCTTGCTTACTACAGCTTTGGATCGTCAAGATGTTGAAATAAAAAGTGTCAAACGTCTTGAATTTCACAGCCTATTTTCAGCCATCAGTTCCTTTTTTAGTATACCCTATCAATTTACGGTTTTGTGTTTCGCTTTCGCGAAAGCAGATCATATTCACTTGCGATGCCCAGGAAATCTAGCTTTACTGGCTGTTATGGTACAAATCTTATTTCCGAGTAAAAGGAAGACCGTTAAATATGCCGGAAACTTTGATCCTCAAGCGCCGCAACCTATGGCTTATAGATGGCAAAAGAAACTGCTTTCCAATACCTTCCTCACAAAAAATACAAAGGTATTGGTCTATGGAGAATGGCCCAATCCAACTAAAAATATCCAAACCTTCTTTACAGCTACGTATAGCAGGAATCAGATCCAGCCTGTAGCCAATAAGAATTGGAAGGGACCTTATAAAGCCGTTTTTGTAGGAACCCTGGGAGCCAATAAAAGGCCATTAGAAGTTTTTGAACTAGTAAAAGAACTAAGGGCTAACGGAATTGCTATTTCTTTAGATTATTACGGGGATGGTCCTTTAAAAGCAGTCATTGAAAACCTTGTAAAAGCAGCTGGGTTAGAAGATCATATTAGCTTGCACGGTAATGTGGAGAACAGTATTGTTACTCAAGCTTATCAAAAGGCACATTTCTCCTTTCTATTATCAAAAAGTGAGGGTTGGCCCAAAGCCGTCGCTGAGGCCATGTTTTGGGGGTGTATACCTGTAGCAAGTAAAATAAGCTGCGTCCCCTGGATGCTGGGAATACCAACTTCCCACTTCCAACTTCCCACTTCCAATGCAGATAAAGAAACCCACCCTTTAGGGCTAGGCAAATGTATGGATAACACTCAGCGAGGTATCTTGATCAATGATATAGCACAAGCTGGAACACTAGTGGTTGCATGCCTAAAACAACCAGAACTCTTAGAGCAGATGTCACGAGCTGCTGCGGCCTGGTCGCAACAATACACCCTGGATGATTTTGAAAGAGAAATTGCTTTGCTTTTAAAAGAAATGCATTTACCAAAAGCCCCAAAAAGATGAAAGTGCTTCAAATTATAGACAGTCTGGAAGCCGGTGGCGCAGAACGTATGGCGGTAAATATTGCTAATGTGCTCGCTAAAGAAGGTCACGACTCCCATCTTTGTGTGACTAGAAAAGAAGGCTTGCTTCAACAAGCAATTGCCCCAGAGGTAGCCTATCTTTTTTTAAACAAGAAAGGCAAGATAGGATGGCGAGCTATTTTTAAATTGAGGAGTTATATACAACAGCATCAAATAGAAGTACTTCATGCGCACAGTACGTCTGCTTATATAGCGGTGCTCGCATTAGTTGTATTGAAGAACCCACCTAAACTGATCTGGCACGACCATTATGGTAAGGCTGACCAATTGGATCAAAGGCCCCATAACATATGGAAGTTGATTTCTGTATTTTTTGACCAAATTATAAGCGTTAACAAGCGATTAAAAACTTGGGCAGAGCAGGAGCTGAATTGTAAAAAGGTGCGCTACTTAGAGAACTTTGCTGTAAAAGTTTCGACGGTTCCGCTTTTGAGCCCGCTGGCTGGAACTGTGGGAAAACGCATCGTCTGTCTTGCCAACTTAAGGGAACAAAAAGACCAGCTCCGTCTGCTTCAAGCTTTTGAAAAGTTAGCGCCAGAATATCACGAATGGACCTTACACCTCTGTGGTCAGGATTTTCAGGATGCCTATTCCAAAGAATTGAGGCGTCACATACAAAATCCAGTTCTTGTAAGTCGTGTTTTCTTATTGGGATCAAGACCTGATGTCACAGCCGTTCTTAATGCCTGTGATATAGGAGTGCTCTCTTCTAAGTCAGAAGGATTGCCGGTCGCTTTATTAGAGTATGGATTGTGTGAATTACCCGTAGTTGTTACTGATGTAGGCGCTTGTAAAGAGGTTGTAGCTGATTGCGGGCTCGTTGTTCCTCCAGAAAATCCAGAGCTTTTAGCAGCAGCTCTAGAAGAACTGATCTCAAATCGCAAATTACGAGATCTTCATGCGGTTCAATTCCGAGAACAGGTACAACAGCATTACAGCAGTGAGCTATATGTAAAGCAGCTTTTGGAGGTTTATCATTCTTAAGCTATGGTCCTTACTTCCCCAAGATTAGTACAGGGCAGTCATTATGCATGGCTCTAGTCGGAAGCAAGAAAGGGGCAAACTTGTTAGTCATGGTATACCAACATTTGCGAGCGCAGCGAGCAAATCAACCTGCCTACTGAGACTGAAAACAGATTCCAGCTACTAATAAATTCCCTTAATTATTTACTGGCAGCGTGCTGCTCGATAGCATCCCAGTATTCATAAGCACGTCGCAGATGAGGGATTACAATGGTTCCACCCACTAATGTGGCGATGGAAAGTGCTTCTACGACTTCTTCCTTAGAAATACCTTCTTTATGGCTGGCTTCTAAATGGTATTTGACACAGTCATCACATCTCAGCACAGTACTGGCAACGAGGCCTAAGAGTTCTTTAGTTTTCTTATCTAAGAAACCTGCTGCAAAAGCATTAGTATCTATATTAAAGATGCGTTTGATGATTTTATTGTTGTCTTCAATAATAGCATCATTCATTTTTGCGCGATACGCATTGAATTCTTCTACTGGATTGCTCATAAAATTATGGGGTAGCTAATTTCTTTTCTCTTCTTTTTTGTCGGTAAAGCACAAATTTAGAGATGAAAATACTCACTTCGTATAAAATTAACACAGGTATAGCAACTATTATTTGACTGGCAACATCTGGTGGTGTGATAACAGCTGCCACTATCAGTACAATAACCAAGGCATACTTCCTGTTTTTTCTCAATCCTGCGGGGGTAGCAAGACCTATTTTAGTTAAGAAATAAATGATGACTGGCAATTCAAAAAGCAAACCAGAAGCTAAAATAGAAGCTCTGATATATCCTATATAACTGGATAAACTAGGTTCGGTAGATATTTCTGGACTTAAGTTATAGGTCATCATAAAGTGCACGGATAAAGGAGCAATTACAAAATAACCAAAGGTCACTCCTATAAAAAACAACAGAGAGCAAACAATAATAAAACCGCTGCTGTATTTTTTTTCCGTCGTTTTTAATCCAGGTGATATAAACCTCCATACTTGGTACAAAACCCATGGAAAAGCAACTACAAAACCTACTAAAATAGAGGTCCAGATGTGAGTAGAAAACTCATCAGACATCTCTCTAGATTGTACTTTGAAATTAAAATCTGGATTGCAAAAATCACTGACAATGCCAAAATACTTTCCAAAGTCACAAAAGAATTCATAGGTGATAAACGTACCTCTCTTAGGTCCAAAAATGATGACGTCAAAAATAAAATCCGTAAAAATCCCTGCAATTACAGCACCGATTAAAATTCCAACTATAGAACGTATCAATGACCAGCGCAGTTCTTCTACGTGATCTAGGAATGACATGTTATTAGGGTCTACTTTTTTACGAGCCATGTTAAACGATTCCTTCTCTTATTAAATCATGAATATGCACCACACCAGCATAACCGTCTTCATTGACGGCGATCAATTGAGAGATGTTTTTTTCTTCCATCAACTCTCGAGCTAGTACGGCCATAGAATCAGTGGTAATGGTTTTGGGATGTGGGCTCATTATATCACTAGCCACTAGGTCATCGATGTTTTTACCGCTGGAAAGCATGCGTCTTAAATCACCATCGGTAATAATTCCTATAGCTTGACGATTTTCAGTTACTACCGTCATGCCCAACATGTTTTCTGTCATATTCACAATCACCTCTCTTAAAGTGGTGGTCGCTTGTACTTCTGGCTGGTTGTTTTTCTCGCTGATGTCGTGAACACGCAAGTATAATTTTTTACCTAGGGCGCCACCTGGGTGGTACCTTGCAAAATCTTTATCAGTAAAGCCTTTTAATTCTAATAAACTTACCGCAAGCGCGTCCCCTATAACCAGTTGCGCAGTAGTGCTAGTGGTAGGAGCCAGGCCATTAGGACAAGCTTCTTCTTTAATCGCTGCATGAATCACAAAGTCTGCTTCTTTTCCTAAAAAGGAATCTCTTTCACTTGTTATAGCAATCAATTTATTATTGAAATTTTTGATCAACGGCACCAGTACTTTAATCTCTGGAGTATTCCCGCTTTTTGAAATACAGATCACCACATCATTGCTTTGTACGATGCCTAAGTCACCGTGTATCGCATCGGCTGCATGCATAAAGATCGCAGGTGTTCCGGTAGAGTTCATAGTAGCTACTATTTTCTGGGCAATAATCGCACTTTTACCTATTCCTGTAATAATTACCCTGCCTTTGGAGTGGTGTATGTGCAGTACCGCTTTCGCGAAAGCGGAATCAATACCATCCACAAGATCTGTAATAGCTTGTGCTTCAATGCGAATCGTTCTTCTCGCAACTTCTAAAACTTTATTTTCTTCTTCCAAAAATGATTAGTTTTATCTATAATTTGCAATAAACAAATTATATCGTAAATTTAGCTTACAAAGATAAACAAAACGCAGCAGCCGCATGGCAGATACGCAAATAGGATTAGAAGAAAATCTAAAGAAATATTTTGGATTTGGGCAATTTAAAGGATTGCAAAAAAAAGTCATCACAGCACTACTTAATAAAGAAGATTGTTTTGTCATCATGCCTACGGGTGGTGGTAAGTCACTTTGTTACCAGTTACCCGCGTTGATGCAGGAAGGCACAGCTATTGTTGTTTCTCCATTAATTGCATTGATGAAAAATCAAGTCGATGCCATACGCGGCGTGTCTGATCACGATGGCGTAGCACACGTGCTCAACTCCTCTCTTTCTAAAGCAGACGTGCAACAAGTAAAAGAAGACATTGCAAGCGGTATTACTAAATTGCTTTATGTGGCGCCAGAGTCACTGACCAAAGAAGAGTATGTTGATTTTTTAAAACAACAAAAAATATCTTTTCTAGCCGTAGATGAGGCGCATTGTATTAGTGAATGGGGACATGATTTCCGTCCAGAATACCGAAACTTGCGCAAGATCATCGATCGCATAGGGTCAAATATTCCCATTATAGGACTTACAGCTACTGCTACTCCTAAGGTGCAAGAAGATATTCTAAAGAATTTACAAATTACTAATGCCACTACTTTTAAAGCTTCTTTTAATAGGCCCAATCTTTTTTATGAAGTGCGCCCTAAAACGGAAACGGTAGATACTGATATTACTCGTTTTATAAAACAAAATGACGGAAAGTCTGGTATTGTATATTGTCTGTCTCGCAAGCGAGTGGAAGGTCTTGCTCAGGTGTTACAAGTAAATGGAATCAAAGCAGTTCCATACCATGCAGGACTAGATGCCAAAACAAGAGTATTACATCAAGATATGTTCTTGATGGAAGATGCAGATGTCGTGGTGGCGACCATAGCCTTTGGTATGGGAATCGACAAACCAGATGTTCGCTTTGTTATTCATCATGATATTCCTAAAAGTATCGAATCTTATTATCAAGAAACCGGTCGTGCAGGACGCGACGGTGGAGAAGGACATTGCCTCGCGTATTACTCTTATAAAGATATTGAAAAATTAGAAAAATTCATGTCTGGAAAACCTATTGCCGAGCAAGAAATAGGTCATGCACTCTTACAAGAAATGGTAGGGTACTCAGAAACGAGTATGAGCCGTAGACAGTATATCTTACATTATTTTGGAGAACAATTTGATCCAGCCACTGGTGCAGGGGGTGATATGGATGACAATATGCGCAACCCAAAGCCTCAAAAACAAGCAGTAGAAGAAGTGAAAAAACTAATTCAATTGATTGAAACAGCAGGTGAACGTTACAAATCTAAAGACATTGTCAATATCCTGATGGGTAAAAATAATGCCATGATCTCTAGCCATAAGCTAGATCAACACGACTATTTTGGAAGTGGAAAAAATAAAGAAAAAGCCTTTTGGACGGCCTTGATACGTCAGGTATTGGTCGCTCGTTTGATCAAAAAAGATATAGAAACTTACGGCACGCTAAAAGTGCTGGATGCAGGTCGGGAATTTGTCACTTCGGGAGAGACATTCATGATGAGTGACGATCACACCTACCATGAGTCTTCTGACCAAATCGTGGGGGCTTCCACAGGTGGTGCTTTAGATGTACAATTAGTGAAATTCTTAAAAGATTTACGCAAAAAAGTAGCTTTACAAAAGAAAGTGCCACCCTATGTAGTATTCCAAGATCCTTCTCTAGAAGATATGGCAACTAAGTACCCCATCACTATGGAAGAAATGGCAAATATCCATGGAGTAGGGGAAGGAAAAGCAAAAAAGTACGGAAAACCATTTGTAGAATTGATCTCTACATATGTAGCAGATAATGACGTCTTAAGGCCAGATGATTTAATCATTAAGAGCACAGGGGCAAAATCTGGAAATAAATTGTACTTCATCACTAGTATAGACCGCAAGCTCAACTTTGACGACATGGCAAGTGCAAAGGGAATGGACATGAATAATCTGATCCGTGAATTAGAGAGCATCGTTTATAGTGGCACCAAATTAAACCTGGGTTATTGGATTGATGAAATACTGGATGAAGAACAGCAAGAAGAACTCCATGAGTATTTTATAGAATCAGAATCGGATAAAATAGACGCCGCGATAGAAGAATTTGATGGGGATTATGAAGAAGAAGAACTGCGTCTGTATAGGTTGAAGTTTATTAGTGAAGTAGCTAATTAAGTGTTGCACTCTATTTAACATTTCATAACGTATAAAAGTCCCAATTGGAAGATTCCTTCTGGGACTTTTTCTATCATCAAGTTAACGATGTTATTTTTTAAAGGAAAAATGAAGGTTAAAGGGGTAAAGTGCTGTTTCAAATTTGGCGAACATAAATGCAGTTGGTGTTCCTACCTAATTTCTAATACAGTTACCTAACAAAAAGGTTTGGCGAGAAAAAAAGAAGAAGCCAAGTGATTAATACAGAAAAAATATGGAAGGTATTATAAAATTAGGCCTCTGTAAATAAGAAGCAAAAAAACCATAAAAGCATTCTGAAGACTGAATTCTAAAGAATTATCTTTGCGATCTTAAAAAAATAATAATGCAAGAAGGAATTTACGCAAAATTGGACACTACTAAAGGAGAAATCCTAGTACAACTACATTACGATAAAACACCTGGAACAGTAGGTAATTTTGTTGCTCTCGCTGAAGGGAACTTAGAGAACAAAGCCAAAGAACAAGGAATCCCTTATTACGATGGATTAAAATTTCACCGAGTAATCCCAGATTTTATGGTGCAAGGTGGAGACCCACAAGGAACTGGTTCTGGCGGACCTGGTTATAACTTTGATGATGAGTTCCATCCAGAATTACGTCATGATGCACCTGGAGTATTAAGTATGGCAAATGCAGGACCTGCAACAAATGGTTCTCAGTTTTTTATTACTCATATACCAACACCATGGTTAGATGACAAGCACACGGTTTTTGGCAACGTAATAGAAGGACAAAACGTTATAGACAGCATTGCTCAAGGTGATGAAATTATTAAAGTGAGCATTTTAAGAGAAGGTAATACAGCAAAAGCATTTAACGCGGTAGAAGAATTCCGTCAGTTTGAAGGAGCTGGGAAAAAACGCGAAGAGCAAGCTAGAAAACAAGCAGACCAAGAGATGGATGAGATCGCTATGGGTTTTGATAAAACAGAAAGTGGTTTGCGTTATAAAATCATCAATCAAGGTGATGGTCTACAAGCGGAAAAAGGAAAAACAGTTAGTGTTCATTATAAAGGAATGCTTCCTAACGGTAAAGTGTTTGACTCTAGTTATGACCGCAAGCAGCCTATAGATTTTGCTTTAGGAATGGGGCAAGTCATCGCAGGATGGGATGAAGGGATCCAACTTTTAAAAGTAGGAGACAAAGCCCGTTTCGTGATTCCATCTCACATGGCTTATGGAAGTGCTGGTGCAGGTGGTGTTATTCCACCAGATGCTACCTTAGTGTTTGATGTAGAACTGGTTGCTGTAAAGTAATAAGTACTCCGATATCTTTTTAAAAAAGCGCTGTTCTCTAGTTGAGGATGGAGCTTTTCTTATTTTGTGGTATGTGGTATGTGGAGTGGGATAACTATAGAACTCAAAGCCTTTAGCCGAGAGAAAAAGGGGGGTGTCTTTGTTAAACCTAAAGTAATGATCACTTTAAATTGGAAGATCTTATTCTTTATTAAAGAGCAATATAGGTTGTAGCGACCGCAAATTCTTAAGTAAAATAATTTCCTCAAAGAGATCCTGTCAAAAAATGTTCACAAGTTGGCGCAGTAAGATCAGGTCAAGAAGCTGTAAAAAATAATTTTCCCTCATCCCTCATCCCTCATCCCTCATCCCTCATCCCTCATCCCTCATCCCTCATCTCAAAGACTAACATATTCGCGTCTAATTCTTATATTTACCTTTTAAATAAAAAAGCATGAAAGGATTAGTAGGTTTTTGCCGTTGGTTTGTCGGTATATTATTCATATTTAGTGGTTTAATTAAATTAAATGATCCGTTAGGGTTCTCTTATAAACTGGATGAATATTTCAGTGCCGCTGTTTTAGGACTGGAGTTTTTACAGCCGTTTGCGCTTCCTATGGCTATTTTTGTAGTGATTTTTGAAGTGGTATTAGGGATGATGCTTCTCCTTGGTTTTCAGAAAAAGTTTACCATCTGGTCCATATTGTTCATGATTGTTTTCTTTACATTTCTAACGTTCTATTCCGCATATTTTGATAAAGTGACGGATTGCGGTTGTTTTGGTGACGCTATTCCGCTAACACCTTGGCAATCTTTTTACAAAGACATCGTGCTATTAGTAATGATATTGGTGTTGTTTTTTAATAGGGATAAAATAGGTTCCACTTTCGCGAAAGCCACATCCTCTATTATCATTCTCGTAGCCACTATCATCTGTTTTATTATTGCCTATTACGTGTTGATGCACCTACCTATTCTAGATTTTAGAGCCTATAAAATTGGAACCGATATAGAAGAGGCAATGAAGGAAGACCCTAGTCAGCCAGCTATTTATGGGTATGACTGGTATTATACAGTCGATGGAAAAGAGGAAATAATCACTACAGAAGGTTTGCCGCCAGAAGGTCGACCAGCTTATGACAAAGTGGAGACACGTATCATTCAAGAGGCAGCTCTTCCTAAAATTCATGACTTTTCTATAGAAAAAGATGGCGAAGACTTCACTCCAGAAATCTTAGATAAAGAAAAAGTAGCCTTTGTCATGATTTACGATATGACCAAAGCTGAAGAAGAAGGTATGCAAAAGATAGCTGCCTTTATACAACGAGCACAGAAAGCCGGTTACGAAGTGATAGGGCTGAGTGCAAATCCTATGGATCAATTGCAACCTTTACTAGAGGTCAATAATGTGGAGATCCCATTTTACACCACAGATGGGACTCAAATCAAAACTGCTGTACGTTCTACACCATCTATTATGATCATTAAAAAAGGAGTGATTACCGCCAAGTCTCATTGGAATGATTTGGAGCAACTGGCTTTATGATAAGTTATGTACTTAAAAAAATAGGCTATGCGATACTGACGTTATATGGAGTGGTGACCATAATCTTCCTGTTGTTTTACCTGTTGCCAGGAGATCCAGCGCAAATGATGCTCGGGCAAAATGAGTCGGAAGAGCAACTGGCAAATGTCAGAGCAAAATACGGATTAGACCAAAGTGTAGGAACTCAGTATTTGTATTTTCTCAATGATTTATCACCTATATCATTTCACAGTGAAGAGGCTGCTCATTTTACTTACGACGACGGACAGTACACGGGTATAGAACTCTTTACTATAAGGGCAATAGCTACTTATGTCAAATGGCCTTACCTTAGAGAATCTTTTCAAAAAACAGGTAAAAAAGTAAGTTATATTATAGCAGAAACTTTACCCAATACCTTGATTCTAGCCATAGCGGCTATAAGTATTGCATTGGTCTTGGGCTTGTTTTTAGGAGTAGTTTCTGCTTTGTATAACAACAGCTGGATCGATCAAATCATTCAACTGGTAAGTACCATGGGAATGAGTATTCCTAGTTTTTTTAGCGCTATTATTTTTGCGTTTATTTTTGGCTATGTGTTGCATGAATATACAGGCTTGAAGATGAGTGGTAGTTTATATGAAATGGATGATTATGGAGAAGGAATGCAATTGCAATGGCGCAATTTGATCTTACCTGCAGTAGTTCTTGGGATACGACCTTTAGCGGTTATTTCTCAACTCATGAGAAACAGCCTGCTGGAAGTTATGGGGCAAGAATACATTACTACAGCTTATGCAAAAGGACTCACTACCTTACAAGTGATTAAAAGACATGCGTTTAAAAATGCACTGAACCCGGTAATTACTGCCGTAAGCGGTTGGTTTGCAAGTTTGCTTGCAGGAGCCGTGTTTGTAGAATATATTTTTAATTGGAACGGTATAGGAAAGGAAATAGTAGAGGCATTAAATACCCAAGATTTGCCAGTCATTACAGGAGCTGTTCTAATCATTGCGACTTCATTTATCCTTATTAATGTTTTAGTAGATTTGATCTATGTATGGCTGGACCCACGAGTGAAGCTGGAATAACTCGCTATTCGGCTATTCAATTATTAAACAAGGAGTTGATAAATGAAGAGTAGGGTGAGTAATGCGTTGTAAATAAATATGCTACGGGATCATATCACTGCTAGGGATCATTAAAATATAATAACGTAGCAGGAGAAGTAGCTTTTTTTTCTTATCACTCGCTTCCCTAGCGCAAACGTTTTTTGCTATTTAAAAGTCAATACCTCTACAATCATTTGCACAACAGTAATAAAAACGGCAATTTTGATAATTACCTAAAAACAACAACCATGAGAAAAAATATAGTAGCTGGAAACTGGAAAATGAACTGCGATTTGCCGCAAACCCGAAGTCTTATCATTGACCTAAAAAAAGGTCTTGAAAAGGGCTTTAATTGTGAATTGATGATTGCTCCATCTCACCCTTTTTTATACCAAGCATTTAATAGCACCTCGGATACTATTATAGAAGTAGTCGCACAAAACGTATGCGAAGCTCAAAAAGGAGCTTATACAGGAGAGGTTTCTGTAGATATGTTGGACAGTGTAGGGATTAAAACCATCATTATTGGACATTCCGAGCGCAGAGATATTTATGGAGAAACAGACGAATTACTGGCTGCAAAAACTAAAACGGCTCTAGAAAAAGGCATGCGTGTGATTTTTTGTTGCGGAGAGCACCTAGAACAACGCCAAGCGGGCAAGCACTTTGAAACAGTTACTCAGCAAATTGAAAAAGGACTGTTTGGTTTTACCACCGAGCAAATGGAGCGGGTAATTGTGGCATACGAACCTGTTTGGGCAATAGGTACTGGAGAAACCGCAAGTCCAGAACAAGCACAAGAAATGCATGCACATTTGCGTTCTTTTATAGCATCAAAATTTGGAGAAGAAACCGCAAATAATACCAGTATTCTTTATGGTGGTAGCGTAAAACCTTCCAATGCTGCAGAGATTTTTGCAAAACCAGATGTAGACGGAGGTCTCGTCGGTGGCGCTTCTCTAGACGCACAATCCTTTTTGGATATTGCCCATGCATTTTAAAAACTTATTTTTTTTAGTTCTATTGCTTTAGTCACCTAATTAAGGTAGTTGGGGATGCAAGGCAGTATGAAATCTAGATTGAAGACAGTAAGTCGCAGATGTCCTGCCAGTTGATGCAGTCATCTACAACTTCAAGCGTCCATAGAAAACAATATCAAACGAACAAATACATTACATGAACACGAGTTCCATACGGGCGTTGGACAAGTATTAGAAGGTCGTTTAATTCATTTTAAAAGTTCAAGAGTTTACCATATGAAAAATAATAGTATCGATCAGATTTATGTCGAATACAGCTTTACCATAGTCCCACAAGAACCTTGGAGTGACGTGCTGATGGCACAATTGGGTGAGGTAGGTTTTGAGAGTTTTATAGAGACCGAAGATGGGATCAAGGCGTATGTGTTACAATCTTTGGATAGTGAGCATATACTGGATACCGTAGATCTTATGGATAATGACTTATGTGATCTCGCTTTCGCGAAAGCGGAACTACCAGCAACTAATTGGAATGAAGAATGGGAAAAGAATTTTGATCCGATTACAGTGAATAACCGATGTGAAGTACGCGCACCATTTCATAAGGCTAGCGGTGTCGAATTTGATATTGTTATAGAGCCAAAGATGAGTTTTGGTACAGGACACCATCAGACCACGCACATGATGATCCAGCATTTATTAGAAGAAAATGTTGCAGGTCTGGATGTACTGGATATGGGAAGCGGTACTGGAGTGTTGGGTATTCTAGCTCAAATGAGAGGTGCTGCGGCAGTGGATGCTATAGATATTGATACTTGGTGTTATGAAAATGCACTAGAGAACGTAGCGCGCAATAAAATGGATCAGGTAAATGTCATATTGGGGGGTGCCGAGCAACTGGCGGGTAAATCTTATGACTTTATCATCGCTAATATCAATAGAAATATCTTACTTCAAGATATTCCTATATATGCTAAAAGTTTAAAAAGGGGTGGAACCATACTTTTTAGTGGTTTTTACGAAGACGATTTAAAACTCATTAAAAGCAAGTGTAAGGAGTGCGGTATCGTTTACGACTCCCATCTTAAAAAAGACAACTGGATAGCTGCTAAAATGTATAAAGAATTACTTTAACGTTAGGGTTGATTTTTTTTAAATAGATTTATCATAACTTTATACCTATGAAAATGAGCATACAAGAGCAGGTACTCCCAGAATTGGAATTGGAAGTATTGGAGCAAAAGGAAAATAAAATTGTCCTTTTTAATGATGAGGTAAATACTTTTGATCACGTTATAGATATGTTGGTGGCAGCATGTGATCACACCCCTATACAAGCCGAGCAATGTTCACTTATAGTTCATTATAAAGGAAAATGCAATGTCAAGTCTGGAGATTATGACGATTTAAAGCCACGTTGCACGGCGTTGTTAGAAGCTGGATTAACGGCTGAGATCCAATAAAAATTTGCTTTCCCTTTTTTATTTTATTACTAATGAATACAACATAAATGCCAGTTTTAAATAGGTGTTTTGGGGATATGGAACTTTGAAGCTGCTTTAGAAACCAGCGAGTTGCTCAAAAAAGGAACCTATCTTTTTATGACTGTCCACCAAGTGAATTTCTATAATCCAATGACGTAGCGCTCCATCTGCCCCTATTTGATTCATAGGAGTATGATTTTCTGGATGTATGTAATTTGTTTTTACTTCTGTTTCTAATTTTTCATGCGGAAAGTAACCTATAAGGTGACCAGCTATTGGCCCACCAAATTCCCAGTCATGACGAGCCGCTAACTCGACACAAAACTCATATAACTGAGCGCCAGTAATTTCTGGATTATTTTTAAAATGTTCGTTTGCCTTGTGCCAAATCCTTTCAGAATCTACGGCCAGTTGTTTTTTATAAGGATCAGCTCCCATAACATAGGTTCTACCATAGTCTGCCTCCCATTCTTCTATAATAGGACCGAAGTCAATAAAAAGGATATCATCTTTTCTAATAGTCAAATCTGGCGGATTTTCATCATAAGGATGTAGGGTGTTTTCTCCAGCGCGAACAATACGTTTGTGCCAGTATTTTTGAATACCAAATAATTTCTCTGCCAGTTCAAAAATGTCAGTGTTGACTTCTTTTTCTGTTCTGCCCGCTCGTATAAGCTGTCTTTTTTCAATTTCTTGAAATAACAAAGCTGCTTTTTCTTCCGCTTTTTGGAGTTCTTTTAAGGTAGTTGTCATCAGGTAAAAATAATATTCTGTAAGGAATTGAGAGCATCTTTTGTTGTTAATGTACGGTCTATTTGCGGCTCAAGAGCAGCTGCAAGGATCTCTGAAGTAAGGTCAGACACTAAAATAACTAATTAACACATCACTTTAAGGCTCCCTTTTTTGCTCAATTCCGATATTCATCGAGTGTATATTTTTGTCTAAGCCCTGCAGGGTAAGTCTCGTATAAAGGTTTTGGCACCTACGGTCAGTGGCTTGTAAGGCATTGGTGTAGGGCTTTTTCTCAACACTTATTCCTCAGAAATTGAAATGGGGTACTGCCTTTTTTAAAAAGAATTGTTAATTAAAACTATTGATATCATATGATAATAGTATTACTATTATATTTGTGTGGTAAACAATACAACACAATGCAAACACTTCTCAAAAATCTTAAAGTAGAGATCAATGATAAATTATACGTCAAAGATCCTGAAAGTTCTGATTTAGGTAAACGCATCCTTAGTTGTAGTATAGAGATGATCTATGAATTGGGTTTTGAGCAATTCACATTTAAAAAGCTTGGTCTTGAGATTAAATCTAATGAAAGTTCTATTTATAGGTATTTTGAAAACAAGCATAAATTATTGCTCTACCTTACTTCATGGTATTGGAGCTGGTTAGAATATCAATTGGTTCTTCAAACATTATCCCAGTCCTCTCCTAAAGATAAATTGAATAAAGCTATTGAGATATTAACTCAAGAAGTCATACAAGACTCAAACTTTAATCACATTGATGAAGTGTTGTTAAATAAAATTGTGATTGCAGAATATTCTAAATCTTATTTAACTAAAGAAGTGGACACCGAAAATAAAGAAGGTTATTTTGCAGTTTATAAACGGTTGGTTTTAAGGCTTAAGGACATGATTGAAGAGGTAAATTCGGTTTATGAATACCCTTCTTCTTTAAGCAGTATGATCATACAAGGAGCCTTGCATCAACACTTTTTAAAAGATCATTTTGCAGCGATTACCGATTGCAATGATATCACAACACCTACGTCATATTTTTTAAATCTAGTAGATCAACTTATCATATCCAATGGAAAAAAATAAAAATATACTCACCGCCTGGCAGCGTCTGATTAGCATGCTGGAGCTGGACAAAAAAGACATCAAGCAAATCTTTTATTATGCTATTTTTGCTGGTTTAGTAGGTCTTTCATTGCCTTTAGGAATTCAGGCAATCATTAACTTAATTCAAGGAGCCCAAATTAGTACTTCGTGGATGCTATTAGTGGTATTAGTTACTTTGGGAGTTGCTTTTGGAGGGGTCTTGCAAATTATGCAAATACGAATTACCGAGAATATACAACAAAAGATATTTACTAGGTCTTCTTTTGATTTTGCCTACCGATTTCCAAAAATCAAAATGAGTGCTTTACGAGGTTTCTACCCGCCAGAGTTAGCTAACAGGTTTTTTGATACCCTTACTATACAAAAGAGCTTATCTAAATTACTAGTAGATTATCCAACGGCTATTTTACAAATTATATTTGGACTATTACTGTTATCCTTCTATCACCCATTCTTTATTATTTACGGAGTTTTACTGGTGGTTTCTGCTTTTTTTCTCTTTAAATACACCGCTGAAAAAGGGTTGAAAACTAGTCTTTTAGAATCTAAAAAAAAGTATAAAGTAGCTCACTGGCTTCAAGAAATTGCAAGATCACTGATCAGTTTTAAACTTTCTGGAATAACAAGTCACGCTGTAGATAAGAATGATGCATTAGTTTCGGAATATCTAAAGTACCGAGAGCAGCATTTTAAAGTATTGATTATACAAGCGATTCAACTCATAGGTTTTAAAGTGTTAATCACAGCAGGGCTTCTTGTTATAGGGGGATTACTTGTGCTTAGCCAAGAAATGAACATCGGACAATTTGTAGCAGCAGAGCTTATTATTTTAATCATCATAGGAGCTGTGGAAAAAATTATTTCTGGGCTAGAATCATTTTACGATATTTTAACTTCCTTAGAGAAATTAGCTCAAGTAGTAGATAAGGAATTGGAGCCTCAATCAGGAGAGCATTCTTTTAATAATGAGCAAAACTTTCATATCGAACTCGATCAAGTAACTTTTACTGTACCAGACCGAACACGGCCTATATTAGATAACATCTCACTCAAGATTTCTGAAACATGTACCATACTTATCAACGGTTCTAACGGTAGTGGTAAAGCTACCTTGTTAAGACTTATCGCTGGAATTATCGAGCCTACTCAAGGCGGTATTTATGTAAATAATTCTGATTTGAGAGGTCTCGACCTTAATTATTACCGAGCTCATTTAGGCCAGTCCTTAACCGAAGAAACCCCTTTTGAAGGTACCTTGAGGGACAATATTACCTTTGGAGATCAAAGTGTAGATGACGAGCGTATTTATTGGTCGCTTGAAAAAGTAGGCCTGATCAATTACCTTAAAAAACTACCTAAGGGATTGGACACCGTTATTTTTCCAGAAGGAAAAGAATTGAGTTATACGGTTGGTAAAAAAATTGTTCTTGCTCGCAGCATCGTTAGACATCCGAAAATGCTTATTTTAAAAGATCCATTAGACCAGTTTGATGAAGAGGAAGCATCCAGAATTATGGAATTCCTTACAGATCCATCTAATGGATGGTCACTAGTTGTAGTTAGTCAGAATAGTGAGTGGAGAAAACGTTGTGGAAGATTGATAACACTGCACGACGGTAAATTAATTTTAGATCAATAATTATGCTTAATATATCTAAAAACGAGCTCAAAGATCAGCCTAATTTGAATAATTTCAATGCGGGTAGAAAGGTGTTGAAACGCAAGCATTATAAATACTTCAATAGGTTTTTAGGTGGATTTGCGCTTTTTGCTATTATTTTAATGTTTTTTCCTTGGACTCAAAACATCACAGGAAATGGTTTTGTAACTACCTTAACGCCAGATCAACGCCCACTTACTTTACAATCTCCAATAGCAGGACGTATTGTAGAGTGGTATGTAAAAGAAGGAGATCGTGTGACTAAAGGGGATACCGTATTGAAAATAAGCGAGGTGAAAAGTGAGTATTTTGATCCCAACTTGGTGGGTCGTACGGGTCAACAAATTGATGCTAAATCGGCAAGCGTTGCCTCTTATCGTGAAAAAATAGGAGCTTTAGACAATCAAATAGAGGCACTTGCTAGTGAAAGAGAATTGAAACTAAGCCAGGCGAGAAACAAATTCATCCAGTCCCAACTTAAAATTGTACAAGACAGCATAGATCTTCAAGCGGCCAAAAATGATGAGCAAATTGCTCAAACGCAATTAATACGTGTGGAAACTTTAGAAAAAGAAGGCTTCAAGTCTTTAGCAGATGTGGAAGAGAAAAACCTAAAGGCTAGAACAACTATGGCTAAGGCTATTTCTCAACAACAAAAATTGCTGCAAAGCAGAAATGAGTTGATCAATGCAGAGATCGAGTTGAGCCGCATTAGACAAGAATATGCAGAAAAGATTGCAAAAGCTCGTGGCGATCAGTTTACGGCACAATCCAGTCAGTTAGATGTAGAAGCACAAGTTAGTAAACTTGAAACAGATCGCACCAATTATCAAATTAGGAATGACCTCTATTTTGTAACTGCGCCACAAGACGGATTTATCAATAAAGCTATTTTAGGTGGGATAGGCGAGACTTTTAAAGACGGCGAGCCCTTGATCAATATTATGCCCGCAAATTATGATCTTGCAGTAGAGACCTTTGTCGAGCCTATCGACTTGCCATTGATACACTTAGGGGAAAAGGTCCGAGTGCAATTTGACGGTTGGCCAGCTATTGTTTTCTCTGGATGGCCTAATGCCTCTTATGGAACTTATGGAGCAAAAGTTATTGCGGTAGAGACTTTTATAACCGAGGGAAAAGGGAAGTATCGTGTGCTATTGGCTCCTGACGAGAAAGACCATATATGGCCAGATGCATTGCGTCCAGGTTCTGGTGCTCGTACTATAGCTTTGTTAGAAGATGTGCCTATTTGGTATGAATTATGGCGTCGACTTAATGGTTTTCCACCCAATTACTACGTTCCGGAACCTACTAAAAAAGATAGGAATGATAAGAAATAATGCCTTTTCACTTAAGCTAGTCTTTGTTATGCTATTGGTCTCTAGCAGTTTAATGGCAGTACCGCTTTCGCGAAAGCAAAACCAACAACCAACCCCTCAAATTGTAGCTCAGGACACAACGGTAATGAGCCTTAGAGAATTTCTAGGCTATGTAAAAAAATTCCATCCCATAGTTAAACAAGCAGGACTCGTGGTAGATCAAGGTCAAGCACAATTATTAAAAGCTCGCGGTGGTTTTGACCCTAAAATTGAGGTAGATTACGATCGTAAAGATTTTAAGGGAACTGAATATTATGATGAGTTGCGAGGTGCTTTTAAAATCCCTACCTGGTACGGTGTGGAATTTAAAGCTGGAGCAGAACGCAATGAAGGAGACTTTTTGGACCCATCACTTAATGTTCCAGAAGAGGGGTTGTACAGTGCGGGAGTTAGTGTGCAATTAGGTCAAGGATTGTGGATTAATGACCGTATGGCCACCTTAAGAAAAGCAAAATTGTTCCGACAGCAAACTCAATCTGAAAGAGACTTATTGGTGAATGCCGTTTTATACGACGCTACAGAGATTTATTTTGAATGGTGGCAAGCAGCACAAGAAAAAGAACTCTTTCAGGGGATTTTAAAAAATGCTCAAATACGTCTTGCCGGTATCAAGCGTAGTGTAGAAACTGGTGATAAGGCTGTCATTGATTCTGTAGAAGCTCGCATTGCGGTAAAGACAAGACTGCTAGGATTTGAACAAGCAAAGATTGACTTTATCAAAAAAAGATTGGAACTTTCTAATTATTTGTGGCTGGATGACATTCCTGTAGAATTACAAGAAACAGTGATTCCAGAAAAAGAGCTGCTCTCCCAAATTGATGCGGCATTAGAAATTATGGGGCAATCACTAGATTTATTTACCGTAGAAAATCACCCTAAAATACTGGCGTTGCGACTTAAAATGGATCAGCTGGAGGTAGAACGACAGCTTAAAGGCAATAAGCTATTGCCTAAAATTGAAGCCAGCTATGATGCCTTATCACCAGATTGGGACAATACCAATTCATTTCAATGGAGTAATTATAAAGCAGGCTTATCTTTTTCTATGCCCTTGTTTCTGAGAAAGGAACGAGGAGATTTAAAGCTCGCACAAATCAAATTGCAGGATGCAGAATATGATGTGCTAGCCACATCCCTTGCCATTGAAAACAAGGTAAAAGCTATTTTTAGTGAGATCGACTCTTATCTAATACAAAATGACATCACTCAAGAAATAGAGCAAGATTCTCAACTCATGCTTATTGCTGAAGAGCGAAAGTTCGAATTGGGAGACAGTTCTCTTTTCTTAATCAACGCTAGAGAAACAAAGTTGATTGAAGCAAGTCTTAAAAGACTAGAAGTAGGGGTGAAATTGTTGAGTTCTAAAGCAAGGCTTTTTAATAGTCTGGCATTAGTCCCTGAGAATTTGTAATTTTTTAATACAGTTGAGCAGCTGGTTAGTCCAACGTTTTTGTGCTCTGACTGGTAAGTCTATCCATCTCCTTCAGTTCTTCTACAGTTAAATCTCTATACGTACCATGAGGGATGTCTAGTGAGACATTCATGATGCGTATGCGTTTTAACTTGGTGACTCGGTAGTCCAAATATTCACACATGCGACGTATTTGTCTGTTGAGACCTTGAGTAAGAACAATTCTAAAGGTTTTACGCCCTATTTGTTCTACTTCACATTCTTTAGTTATCGTATCGAGTATAGGGATACCTGAGCGCATTTTTTGAAGAAAACTTTCGGTAATACTTCGGTCT
This sequence comes from Nonlabens sp., assembly GCF_018401815.1. GTDB lineage: Bacteria > Bacteroidota > Bacteroidia > Flavobacteriales > Flavobacteriaceae > Nonlabens. The sequence goes on along the minus strand of NZ_JAGYKG010000001.1, from coordinate 77,634 downwards.
ACGGTGACAATGTATTCTTTTCCGTGATTGTTGCGAGACCTTAAGATCTTGTTGACGATATCACCATCGTTAGTAAGGAAAATAAGTCCTTCACTCATCTTATCTAGTCTTCCTATTGGGAAAATACGTGTGGGATAATTGATGTACTCGATGATATTGTCTTTTTCTACTCTAGTATCTGTGGTACAAACGATACCCACAGGTTTGTTAAAGGCAATGTAAACCGGTTTTTCTTTTTTCTTAGAAATAGATTCCCCATCTACAGCGACGACATCATTTGGCATGACTTTAGTTCCCATTTCTGGAACCTTTCCGTTTATAGTGACACGCTCTTGCTCAATGAGTTTGTCTGCAGCGCGGCGCGAACAAAAACCTTGCTCACTTAAGAATTTATTAATACGTATTCCAGTAGTTTCTGACATATTGCAAAGGTAGGATTTTGATCCTTATGTTGCATTTCTTCAAAAGGGACTTTATGCACGCTAAAAGATTATAAATTTTTAAGAGTTTCTTTTTGTTATCATTAGATGTCCTTGTCATTTTTCCAAGATAATTAGATAGAAAATCGGTAATTTTAAAATGAACTGCTAACTAAATGAGATCATCTGGTAACTAAAGGTGTTTTTATGCTACCAATAACAAGATATATCATTACGGAAACAAATCAAAATCAAAAAAATCAGCAGAGCTCATCTGGTTTTTATCAACAACAACAACAATATCAGCAGCCCTATGATCCGTACTTACCTACCGATAATTTAGGTGCTTTTGCTGCCCTGCATATGGTAAAGGGAATTCTGACGATTTTATTTTCATTATTTTTCTTACTCTATATATTTTTAGGAACTGCCTTGACATCTGGATCTATGAATCATGATCAGAACCTGCCATTTCATCCAGGGAATATTTTTATTGTCATAGGAGCAGTTGGATTTGTAATTACGGTTAGCATTGGTCTTTTAACTTTATTAGCGGGAAAATATATCAAGGAGCGACGCAATTATAATTTTATTTTTGCCATATCAATCATCAATTGCATTACCGGTATATTGGGAGTTCTTCTAGGAGTTTTCACTATTCTGGATTTGAATAAACCTCATGTAAAATCCCAGTTTAATTCAGGTGGTGATCCACAAAATTCTTTAGGGCATTATTCTTAAGGAAAGAGTTCTATTTTTTTCTTAATGAAAGACAAACACAGCTAGAAGGTAAAATGATGCTACTTCTTTTATTCTTCCAATAGGACCATTGGAATGCTTATAATTAGTAGTGCTATTCATCAATATAATAGAGTATAGCAGTACCTTTGTTTCCTGAAATAAAAAAACACCATGACTTTAGAACAATTCTTAACGGCTATCTTATTTAAAGACCTTGATTACAAGGTTACTGAAGAGGGCGTGCAGGTATTCTCATCAGAGGCTTTTAGAGAAGTTATTGAGAGAAGTATGAAAAATGGAGTAGGTATTTATCGCATACTCGTATGGAAAAATGATGAGGTAGAGGAAATCCTTACACACGAGCAATTTCTAAAAAAAGCAACCGACTTAAGATGGGCCAAGTCTGCGTATTTTAAATTTAGTAGAGAAGACGCTGCTTATGAGTTTAGTGGAGAGTTTAAAGTGTCTGAAAAATTATTAGAACGAGCAGCCTTATTTGTTCCTAAGGTTAAGAAAAAAGACGAAGAAGAAGAGTAGGTTTTCCTACTCACATTTTGACAACACCTATCGACAAAAATCCATCTGAAAAGCTGGATTTTTTTGTTTTAATAGAAGTCGTCGATAGATTCCTAATTTTTAGTACTACGAATTATTACTTACAATAGCTCTCATGATCTTTAAGTGATGCTGGGTGTGAATCCCCATAAACTTAATCGCATCCTTCAGATTTAAATATCCAAAAACCGGATGTTTAAAGTTGTTGTTCTTTGATAAGTCGTTGAGGTCTTTTATCGCTTCTTTAATTTTTTCAAGATTAGAATATAATGCTTCTGTTGAGAGGTCACCTGTAGGTAAAGTTTGCTTTGGTGCTCGACCTTTTCCTCGAGGAATAAAGCCTGTTGTCATGATCATCAATTTAGGCAACGAGTACTTTGGTTGGTAATCTTTTGGTTGAGAGGTCGTCAAAGCTTCTGAAATGGCATGCAATACCTTGCAGCTATGATCTAAATGCCAGTAGCTGCTTTTTTTGGAAACTTTAAGATTGAGTTGGTCACCGGCTTTAATAAATGAGGCTAATTCGGTTAATTGTTTATTCAATTTAGAGAACACCATAAGTAGAAACTGAATTATTAATACACTTTTAGAATCATCACATCTTGATCTTGAAACCTAATGACTTCGCCTGTTTTTTTACCTTTTAAGGCTTGACCTATAGGGGAAGATAATGATATCGCAAAACAGTCTATGCCATTCACAGAAAGTTTACCCATTCCAGCAGCTACATAGAACAAACCAGAAGGCAATAGCACTAGTGCTCCGGGTTCTACCTGATGGCATTCTTTATCTGGATCGATACGCAGCAATTGATCGAGAATTTTAGAAGTTTCAGCACGTTGCCTTTTGTAGAGTTCTTCTTCATTTTGAATCATGGCTCTACCGGTTTCATACTTATCTCCAGCGCTACTTTTTGTTTCATTGCGCTTAGCGTCCATTAAGGAATCTAGGTTGTGGTCAATAGTTGTTAATCGATCGCCCACTAGTTCAAGACAGTGTGTATTGATGGTTTTTTTAAGTTCTGGGTAATCGATCCTACTCATAAAATGCGCTATAATGGTAAATATAGAATAAAAAAAGTCCCGCCAAAGAGCGAGATTTTTTAAAATTTTAAAGATGTCCTAGTTACAAAGATCGCATCACCATATCAATAGTATGAATGACTCCATTAACAGCAGTAACATCTGTAGCGGTTACGTTGGCTTCTATCATCTGCCCATCAGTGATGACAATTCCAGACGTGGTAGCTATAGAAAAGGTTCCTGCGGCAATAGGATCAATTACGAATCCATTACTGATATCTCCAGAGCGTATGCGCAGGTTTCCTGCTACATGATATAATAAGATATCGGTAAGATTGGTAAGGTCAAGAAGGTCTTGTAGGTTAGTAAGACCGTCCATAGGGTCTATGTCTATTAAAGCTTGAAACCCATCGTCTGTAGGAGCGAATACAGTAAATGGATCTTGCATAGTTCCATCAGTATTAGATAAAGTAATTTCTAGTCCTTGTTGTAATAGTGCGGTTTCTAAATTACTGAATTCTGGATTTGCAGCAATTAGAGTGGCTATGGTTGGCAACTCTAAAACTCCATCAATAATATGAACCACTCCATTATCTACCTCCAGATCAGCTTGGGCTACTGCAATACTCCCGTTAAGTACCACTGAAGTGGTAGCCTCTATAAATAAGTCTAGCGCTTCTACTTCTTCATCTTTCCCCAAGGTTTTTACATAACCAGTACTTAGTAAATCACTAGTCACTTCAATATTGAGAAGGTGGTAAAGTAAAATGGCTCTTAATTCTGCTATAGGAACAGCTTCAATATTGGCATAACCGTTTGACGTAAAGTACTGATTAAAAGCCGCATTGTTAGGAGCAAAAACGGTATAGGTTCCTTGAGAATCCAATGTTGCGTCCAGGCCTGTTTGTATCAATGCCGTATTGAGGATACTCAAATCGGAGTTGGTTTCTGTCAAGTCGAATGCAGAGTTATTAGGATCTATGATATTCCCATTATCATCTGCATCTTCACATGAAATAAGTACGATCGTGACTAGTGCTAGTACGGCAACAGTATAATTTTTAAAAGCAGTCTTCATTTCTTTTCTTTTTCAAGTTGCAAAATAACGAAAACAAACTATTTAAATTGTTTATAAAGCTTTCAAAACTGGAAGTTTTCTGATAGATAGATTACGTTCTACAATAAGAAAAATCTAATCAGTTGGCTACTTTTATCGACTGCTCTTATCGTATTTTTGCAGTATGGCAAAAGTAGTAGTAGGACTTTCTGGTGGCGTAGACTCTAGCGTTGCTGCGTATTTGTTAAAAGAACAAGGTCACGAGGTGATCGGTTTGTTTATGAAAAACTGGCACGATGATACCGTGACTATAAGTGATGAGTGTCCGTGGTTAGAAGATTCCAATGATGCAATGTTGGTCGCGGATAAATTAGGGATTCCATTTCAGACCGTAGATTTAAGCAATCCATATAAGGAACGCATTGTAGATTATATGTTTGACGAGTATGCTCGTGGGCGCACACCTAACCCAGATGTGCTTTGCAATCGCGAGATCAAGTTTGATGTCTTTATGGATATTGCCTTAGAACTAGGTGCTGACTTTGTCGCAACAGGTCATTATTGCCAAAAAACAACTAGCATAGAAAACGGTCAAGAAGTTCACCATTTGATAGGAGGAGCAGATGCCAATAAAGATCAAAGTTATTTTTTGTGTCAAGTTTCTCAAAAACAACTCGCCAAAACCCTCTTTCCAATAGGTCATTTACAAAAACCTCAAGTCAGAGAAATAGCCGCGGCTCAGAACCTGATAACCGCTGGTAAAAAGGATTCCCAAGGCTTGTGTTTTATAGGAAAAGTACGTTTGCCAGATTTTTTACAACAGCAATTACAACCTAAGGTTGGCGATATCGTGGAGATCGACGCGCAAACCAGTCGCGAGAAGATGCTAGAGCTTGTTCCTGCAGCAGCTGCTGGTTCGGATGAGGAACTGGTGACGCTTTCGCGAAAGCGGAAATACCATCCCACAGAAGGGAAAAAAGTAGGACAACATCAAGGGGCACATTATTTTACACGTGGTCAACGCAAAGGACTCGCTGTAGGTGGTACACCCGAGCCGCTTTTTGTTATTGAAACAGACGTGATTACCAATACGATTTATGTAGGTCAAGGAAAAAATCATCCTGGATTATACAGACGCGGACTTTTTGTAACTGCTGCCGAAACGCACTGGATTAGAGAAGATCTAGAAATAGAAATAGGAGCAACACTAGAAGTAATGGCGCGTATACGTTACCGTCAGACTTTAGAGAAAGCGACGTTGCATCGTGTAGAAAATGGACTATACGTTATTTTTGATGACGAGCAAAGTGCTATTTCACCAGGACAATTTGTGGCTTGGTATCAAGATAACGAGTGTTTAGGAAGCGGTGTTATTGCTTAAAATAAATTTAAGTTTAAATTTAAAACATGCGGTAAAGCACCCTTTTCTTTCAAAAGTATTTGGAATAGGCTATTGAACTCGAACTTGAATTCGAACTCGAACTTGAAAAAACGATTAAAAGCCTTCCCTCGAGGGAAGGTTGGGATGGGTGTTGCGGTGTTGATGAGATATAGAAGGTAACATCCGATTCCGCTCTGCAGCGGAATGACCATTTAATAAAAGTGTAGCTTCCACCCTTTAGGGCTGGGGAAAGAAGTGGTAAATGAATTCGAACTCGAACTTGAAAAAACGATTAAAAGCCTTCCCTCGAGGGAAGGTTGGGATGGGTGTTGTGATGTTTATGAGGTTGAGAAGGTAACATCCGATTCCGCTCTGCAGCGGAATGACCATTTAATAAAAGTGTAGCTTCCACCCTTTAGGGCTGGGGAAAGAAGTGGTAAATGAATTCGAACTCGAACTTGAATCTACTCTCAATAGCCAGTATAAAGAAAATAGCGGTCCTTTTCTTTGGAAAGGATTTAGGAAAAAAACCCGTAAATTTAAACCTATGAAAAAACTCTTGTTTTTAGTTGTTGGTTTAATAACGAGCTTGGCCAGCGCTCAAGATTTTCATGCTTGGATTTACTTTGCTGATAAACCTAATACACTGGCGTCACTCACTAACCCACAGAGTATTTTAACTCAAAGAGCACTAGACCGCAAAGCCAGGCACCACATTCCTATTGACGATAGAGATATGCCTATGAATCAGTTGTATGTCGCACAGATCAAAGCACAACCGGGAATTGCCTACAAAGCCCAATCCAAATGGTTCAATTGTGTGCATGTAGTAGGAACTACCTCCCATATCGATGCGTTAGCCAACTTCGCTTTTGTATCCAGTATCGATTATGCAGACCCTACAAAAAGTGCTTCTAGCAGCCATCGAGATAAGTTTGCTCAAACGGTCACCACACCACTGTCTTATGGTACGGCAACAAATCAAATACAAATGATAGGTCTTGACAATTTGCACAATACCGGAAATACAGGTTCTGGTATGCTCATTGCTGTAACAGATTCGGGTTTTCCCAATGTAGATATCAATACGGGTTTTGCGCAGTTGCGCAACAACAATGGCATCGCAGGCGGTTGGGATTTTGTAGATCGAGATGCTACTATTTATGAAGATCACTATCACGGAGCAAGAGTATTAAGCGTGATGGCAGGAAATGACCCTAGTAATTTTGAAGGAACGGCACCAGATGCCCGTTATCATTTATTTCGTACCGAAGAAGCCTCGCAAGAAACTCCAGCAGAAATGTCTTATTGGGTACAAGCCGCAGAGCGTGCCGATTCTCTTGGTGTTGATGTGATCAATGTATCTCTAGGTTATTTAGATTTTGACAACACCGCCGAAAGCCTCGATTATCAAGATATGAACGGTATCACAGCCTTTATTTCCCGAGGAGCTAATGTTGCTTTTGAGAAAGGAATGGTAGTGGTTACCAGTGCAGGAAATTCTGGTAACAGCACCCTTTATCCCTATAATGCTGCCCCGGCAGATGCGTTGGGAGCATTTTCTATAGGCGCTGTAACTGCCACAGAAGTGAAATCAAGTTTCTCCAGTATCGGCCCCACGGTAGATGGTCGCATACGCCCTGATATTGCCGCCCAAGGAAGCGCTACGGCAACTATAGACGAATCTGGGAATCTGGTCGCTACAAGTGGTACCTCGTTTAGTGCACCATTGATCAGTGGTTCGGTTGCTTGTTTGATGCAGGCCTTCCCCAACCTTACGCCTCAAGAAATAGTCGATGCCGTAAGAGCTAGTGCCCATCAAGCGACGACTCCAGATAATTTGTTGGGTTACGGAATTCCTGATTTTGGAGCCGCACAACAAACCTTAAACACGACCTATTTCAACCTTCAGGATTTTAATTATTATGTAAAAGACAAAGAGTTGATCTTTACTACCGCTCGAGGCGAAAACTCCACCTCTTTCCGACTCTATAACTTACAAGGACAACTCATTTTGGAAGAATCAGTCTCACAAGAGGCTCCTATTGACCTGCATCAAATTGCTGCTGGGTTGTATCTTTTTAGAATTGATCAAAAAGAGACTACTTATAAAGTTGTGGTTCGATAGTTATAACAATTGCTTTTTATGAACAAGCATAAGCAGAGGTTCTAAGAAATAAACGATTTACTACTACCTATTAGTTCAAATGACTCTAAGCAGAAGCCTTTCCCTTAAGCTGAAGGGAAAAATGTCATGAAGCCATAACAACTGACCAAAAGGCTTTGGCGTGATGCTTGTTCCCAATTAATCTTCCTTAAATTTGCTACACTACCATTTTTTAGAAACACATTCATGCCACAAAACCCCATCACCAAATTATTCCATATTAAATATCCCATCATTCAAGGTGGGATGATTTGGGCAAGTGGACATCAACTAGTCACCGCAGTAAGCAACGCTGGTGGTTTGGGTTTAATAGGAGCGGGCTCCATGTACCCAGAGGTATTGAGAGAACACATCCAAAAAACAAAAGCAGGAACAAATAAGCCTTATGGTGTCAATGTTCCCTTGTTGTATACGGATCTGGAAGAAATTCTAGAAATTATCATTGAAGAAAAAGTGCCGATTGTTTTTACTAGTGCAGGGAATCCTAAGACTTATACCAAACGATTAAAGGAGGCCGGTATTACCGTAGTTCATGTAGTGAGTTCGGTAAAATTTGCTTTAAAGTCACAAGAAGCAGGAGTAGATGCTGTGGTTGCTGAAGGTTTTGAAGCTGGCGGACATAACGGTAGGGAAGAGTCCACCACCTTAACTTTAATACCACAAGTAGCAAAAGCAATTGATATTCCATTGATCGCCGCCGGAGGAATTGCTACCGGTCGAGGGATGCTCGCGGCTATGGTTTTAGGCGCAGATGGAGTGCAATTGGGAAGCAGATTTGTCGCGACAAATGAAGCAAGCAGTCATATTAATTTTAAAAAGGCTGTTGTAGAAGCTGGAGAAGGAGCAACGCATTTAACATTAAAAGAATTGGCTCCCGTAAGAATGATGCGCAATAAATTTTGGAATGATGTTCAAGAGCTGTACAAAACAGCACCCACTCCTGAAGCATTAAAAACACTTTTAGGAAGGGCAAGAGCTAAAAAAGGAATGTTTGAAGGCGATATGCAGGAGGGCGAGTTAGAAATAGGACAAGTCTCAGGACTTATAGACGAAATTATTCCTGCGGCTCAAGTAGTAGAAGCTATGGTTGCTGAATACGAAGAAGCTAGAAAGGAACTTCTAAATACATCCCTTGATGGCTAGAGCACAAACAGACCTAGAAGAGGTTTGGAATGTCATGACACATGGGATTGGGTTTCTTCTTTTTATAGGCATAAGCATTGGATTATTTACAACTGCAGATTGGTCCATAGATGATATGTTAGTGGCACTTTTAGTGTATTGCTTCTCCCAACTTTTCTTGTACTTTTCATCAACAGCTTACCACAGGGCAAAAGAAGGGGTTTTAAAATTTAAGCTTAGAAAGCTGGATCATATTTCTATTTATGCCTCTATAGCTGGTACTTACACTCCAATTTGTTTGATCACTTTAGAGCAATCTAGTGGGGGATATATTCTAGCAGCTGTTTGGGGAGTCGCTTTATTTGGTACAATATGGAAGTTGTTCTTTACAGGGAAGTTTGAAGCCTTTTCAAGTATATTGTACTTGGTAATGGGATGGATGATTGTCTTTGACCTCCAGACCTTAAGCGATTCCTTTACTTATTTACAGATGAATCTCTTAATTACCGGTGGTATTTTCTTTACGGTAGGAATTGTGTTTTATGTGTGGAATCAACTGTATTTCAACCACGTGATCTGGCACCTATTTGTGTTAGGAGGAAGCCTGAGTCATGCCGCTATGGTTTGGTTTGTGGTAAGTTGATAGATTAAATAGTATCAACAACTACAACAAAAACCCCAAAACTCCCCCCAAAACCATAACTACAATCTTAGCAAAATTAAATTTGTGTGCTTCACTAGCTTCTAGAATTAAAGTTGTCGAAACATGAAGAACTATTCCAGCTACTAAAGCTTGAATAGGTAGCATGTAATCTTGAAGGATGTTCAGATTTTCAGCTGCAAGACTTCCCAAAGGAGACATCGCTGCAAAAAACAATACGATCAAAACTGTTTTCCACTTATTGTAATGACTCGCTAATAAAAACGAAGTAAAAATAAAGGCTATAGGTATTTTATGTATGGCAATTCCATAAATCATGCTGGTTTCTCCTTGTAAAGGCATTCCTTCTAAGAATGCATGCAGGCATAAACTTCCAAAAAGCAAATACGGAAATACAGGCATTTCTTTATTGATATGCAAATGACCATGCTCAGCTCCCTTAGAGAAAAACTCTAGGATAATTTGCAAGAAAACCCCACCCATAAGGAATGCTCCATAGGTAGCTTCGCCACTTTGGTATATCTCTGGTAAGAATTCACTGGCTACAGCACTCAATAAAAAAGCCCCAGAAAAAGCTAGCAATAATTTTATTCGGCTTTTTGATTGTGTTTTTAAAAGCAATGCGGCTGCAAAACCCAATAAAACAGCGAGAAACGGTAAAAGTATATTCATGTACAAGTTATGAGTTCAGAGTGGTTTGTTGCAGTATTTTGATTGTAAGTTACTATTTCAGTTCACCCATAATTCTGTTATTTAATGGACGCCTATTGTTTAGGTTGCAAATTTAGTTAAAATGAAGTTGAAGTTCTTAGTTAGATCGTCATCGCAGAAAATTTGGCTCGAGGATTATAAATTTAACCTGAAAGCTTGTCTCAAATTTATCAGGGATCTGCTTATTCTTAAGCAAGGTTAGTAAATATAGTTGACCACATCCCTCATCCCACTTCATTAGCTTTCCCTATTGGGGAAATGTCCGCAGGGCAATGGGGCTTACTCTTCCTCCTCACTAGAACGGACCTTATGCAATTTCTTTGTCCCTTTATACATTTCGTACTTCACTAATTTTGCCTCAATCTTACCGTTGTACAATTGGATCCTACGAGAAGGACGCAAGCCTACATATTTCAATGCTTCTAGATTTCCAGTAATCATCCATGCTGTAGAACCAGCATAACGTTTTTTTAAGGTGTCACCTATTTCTTTGTAAAATTCTTCCACATCCACAGAAATACGCTCATCATAAGGTGGGTTAAACATTAAGAACGCACTAGCACTTTGGTGGTCTCTAAAGAAATCGCCTTTTTCTACCCTTATAAAGTCAGTAAGATTGGCATTTTTCACATTCTCAATGGCTTTCTCTACGGTATACCCATCGGCATCTCTAGCGATAATTTTCCCGTCAAATTCGCGCATCTTTTTCAAGCAACTCTCTTGAATATTTTCAAACAACTGGTTGTCATAATCAGGCCATTTCTCAAAGCCAAATTCGTTACGGTTAATATTAGGAGCAATATTAGCCCCTATCATTGCTGCTTCTATTGCAATGGTTCCACTACCACACATAGGGTCTATGAATGTAGAACGTTGATCCCAATTACTTAACAATATGATTCCAGCGGCAAGAACTTCATTGATTGGAGCCTCGTTGGTCATGCTTCTATAACCGCGTTTGTATAAAGGTTCGCCACTTGTATCTAAAGATACATCAACGTTTTGATCGTTAATATGTACTGATATTCTTAAATCTGGATGTTTGGTATCCACGTCTGGTCGTTGACCGGTATTGCGACGTATTTGATCTACAATGGCATCTTTAGTTTTCAATGCCACATACTGGCTGTGGTTAAAGTATTGAGAGGCAATGGTGCCATGAACAGCAAGTGTGTCGTGATGTGTAAGATGCTTGGACCAGTCGTATTGATAAATCCCATCGTAAAGATCTACTTCATTACGTGCGCTAAAACTATAAATAGGTTTTAAAATTCGGATAGCGGTACGCAACATCATATTTGCTTTGTACATAAATCCTTGGTCTCCAGTAAATTCAACCATCCGCACACCACGCTTTATATTCATGGCGCCTAGTTGTTGGAGTTCTTGTTCAAGAACTTCTTCTAGGCCAAAAAGCGTTTTGGCAATCATCTTAAAATTTTGGGACATCATCGTGGAATTTGATCCACAAAATTAAGGTATTTTTGTGGTCTATGAGCAATCTAAACACATCAGATCAGTGGTTCGCCAGTTGGTTCGATACCCCTTATTACCACATCCTTTACCGAGATCGAGATGATGCAGAGGCAGGAGCGTTTATGAAGCGTCTTAGCCAGCGATTAAAGTTGGACGAAAATGCTCATATTATGGATTTAGCCTGTGGTCGTGGCCGTCACAGCATGTACCTCAATCAACTGGGATATCGGGTCACGGGCGTTGATTTGAGTGACAGTAGTATCGCTTTCGCGAAAGCGGAATTGAGAAAAACTGCGTTGATCGAATCTACTCATGAAGAAAGCAGCAGCTTAGCTCCTATAGATACTTCTAAGATCGACTTCCATGTGCACAACATGACGCTTGCTTATGATCAACTTTTTGATGCCGTTTTTAATCTCTTTACCAGTTTTGGCTATTTTAATGACGCAGAAGATAATTTAAAGACAATCAAGGCCATTCGACAAAATCTGAAACCAGGTGGTTATGGAGTGATTGATTTTATGAATGTGCATCAGGTGATTAAAAACTTGGTCCCACAAAATTCTAAAACCGAGGAAGGAATTACCTTTCACAATACCAGGCGTTTTGAAAATGGTTTTATATATAAGGATATAAAATTTAGAGATAACGACCACGATTACCACTTTACAGAACGAGTAAGCGCGTTAACTTTAGAAGATTTTCAAAGCTATTTTGCTGCTGCAGGGTTAGATCTAGTAGATGTTTATGGAAATTATCAATTAGAGGACTTTGATCAACAAACTTCAGAGCGATTGATCATGATTTTTAGAAATTAATGGAACCCATCACTCTTTGGAACCGCCTTATTTTTAGAGAGGTCTTTTAAAATTTCTTTTAAATCAATCCAGCCATTTGCTGTTGTAATTCCATTGCCTTGGCTCGTGCCACCTCAGCAAAATCTGTTTCTTTTGAAGCGTAGATGATACCACGAGAAGAATTAACTAATAATCCTATCTGATCGTTTTTTCCGTACTTCACTACCTCTTCTAGACTGCCACCTTGTGCTCCTACGCCAGGAACTAATAGAAAAGCATTAGGAACAATTTCACGTATTTCTTTAAGATACTCCGCTTTTGTAGCACCTACGACATACATCAATCGATCACTGTTTTTGTATTGTGATGCTGTTTGAAGCACTTGTTGATACAAGGGTTTTCCATCTACAGATTTGGTCTGGAAATCAAATGCACCTTGGTTGGATGTGAGTGCCAGAAGAATAGCAAATTTATGTTTGAAAGCAAGAAATGGTTCTACAGAATCTTTACCCATATAAGGGGCAATGGTGACACTGTCAAAATTCAAATCTTCGTAAAAGGCTTTGGCATATCGAGTAGAAGTGTTTCCTATATCTCCACGTTTGGCATCGGCTATAGTGAAGTGATCCGGATGGTTTTCGTTGAGGTATTGAATGGTTTTTTCTAAAGCCATCCATCCTTTTACCCCGTATGCTTCAAAGAATGCTGTGTTGGGTTTATAGGCTACACATAAGTCGTGTGTAGCATCTATAATCGCTTTCGCGAAAGCGAAAATAGGATCTTCTTCCTGCAATAAATGAGCGGGTATTTTTTCTAAATCCACATCTAATCCTACACAAAGGAAGGATTTTTTTTGAAGTATTTGAGTGGTTAGTTTTTGTACGGTCATCGGTTGTTGTTCTCTTTGGGTTCCGGCACTGTTATATGCCGTCATCATTCATTTGCAACTTCTCTGTATTATCTACCAATCGCAGCTCGTCGATAATTTTTTGAATATCACCATTGATGATGTTATCTAGATCGTACAAGGTTAAATTGATGCGGTGGTCTGTTACACGTCCTTGAGAATAGTTGTAGGTTCTAATTTTGGCACTACGGTCACCAGTACTTACCATGCTTTTACGCTTTTCAGAGTCGGCTGCCATTTTCTTTGCGAGTTCGATATCATATAAACGAGAGCGCAATACTTTGAGGGCTTTCTCTAAGTTTTTATGAGAAGACTTCTGATCTTGACAGCTCACGATCATACCAGTAGGCTCGTGGTGTAATTTAATGGCAGAGTAGGTCGTGTTTACCGACTGACCTCCCGGACCGGTAGATGTGGTGCGTTCTATGCGCACTTCAGACATGTCGAGTTCTAAGTCAAATTCTTCTGCTTCTGGCAGTACCATAACTGTCGCAGCACTAGTATGCACACGTCCTTGAGTCTCTGTTTGAGGTACTCGTTGTACGCGGTGCACTCCAGCTTCAAATTTTAAAGTACCGTAAACGTCCTCACCATTTACTTCCATGATGATTTCTTTATAACCACCACTAGTTCCATGGCTGGTATCTACGATACTGGTACTCCAACCTTTACTAGAGCAGTACTTTTCATACATTCTAAAAAGATCACCCGCAAAAATACTCGCTTCATCTCCACCTGCACCTGCACGTATTTCCATAACGGCATTTTTAGAATCTTCAGGATCTTTAGGAACCAGCATCATGCGTATTTCTTCTTCTAGTGCAGGAATAGCTTCTTTAGCTTCATCAAGCTGCATCTGTGCCATTTCTACCATATCTGCATCGCTACCGTCTGATATGATTTCTTGTGCTTCTTCTAAATTAGCAGTCAGTTCTATATACATCTCACGTTTGTCCATGAGGTTTTTAAGATCTTTATATTCTTTGGTAAGTTCTACGTACCGTTTTTGATCAGAAATAATATCTGGCTGTATGATCAAGTCATTTACCTCGTCAAAACGGTTTTTTACAATATTTAATTTATCTATCATGGTCTATTACAAGTCTGCGAAAATACGGAATTTGCCCGTAATTTTTACTATAATCTCACACATCAAAACGATTACTCAACTAAGTTTTGGCGGTGGTTGCCATCGGCGTATTGAAGCCGTATTTCAGGCTATTGAAGGGGTAGAGGGAATCGATCAAGGGTTATTTTCAAGTGTCTCCACTTGAGAATAGGAGTGAAGCGGTCCTTACTTACTTTACAGACCAAGTAGATTGGTAAAAATTAATTGATATGCATCTACAGACACATGCTGCAACAAAGAACCACAGTCGTGGTACTGATTATAGAAGTGCGATTTATTATTTTGACTAAGAATTAAAAAATAGAATAGAAGTAAGTAGTAGCGCGCTTTCGCGAAGGCGAAATCCAACATGCCTCACTAAGTTCTTAACATTGGAATTCTTTGAGCCATCGCGGGGATTTCTATAAAATTATGATCAAACCAGGACAGAAGCACCTTTTTGCAAACGCTATATGTAGCCGAAACTGGAGGTGGTGAGACCTCTAATAACTTCTATTTATTCCAGGTGATACCCACGGTTTTTGGAGGTTCGAATACAACCAAAGCATTGAGGATTTTATCAAGTAGAAACTAGAACTAGTTGCCCTTGACCAATGGGTTTAATACTCGAAAATTCCAAACTCAGTTTCAATAGTGAGTTTATTAGAACTTGCAGCTTCCACGCGACCTATGATTTTTGCATCTACGTGGAACGATTTGGAGATCGCTATAATTTCTTGTGCGATAGATTCATTTACATAGAGTTCCATGCGATGCCCCATGTTGAATACCTGATACATTTCTTTCCAATCTGTTCCTGATTCCTGTTGAATCATTTTAAACAATGGCGGTAGTTCAAACATATTGTCCTTGATGATGTGTAAGTCTTTTACAAAATGTAAGATCTTAGTTTGCGCACCACCAGAACAATGTACCATTCCGTGTAAATCTTCTCGGTTCACCTCGCTTAGAATCTTTTTGATGATAGGCGCATAGGTACGGGTAGGAGATAAGACCAGTTTACCAGCAACCAGCGGACTTCCTTCTACGGGATCGGTTAAGTTTTTAGAACCGGAGTATACCAATTCTTCAGGAACGGCTGCGTCATAACTGGCTGGGTATTTTTCTTTAAGGCTTTTGTTGAAAACGTCATGACGTGCGCTGGTAAGACCGTTGGATCCCATCCCGCCATTGTACCCTGTTTCATAAGAGGCTTGTCCAGAGCTGGACAATCCTACAATAACATCTCCAGCTTTTATGTTAGCATTGTCTACTACATCAGAGCGTTTCATACGAGCGGTAACGGTAGAATCTACGATAATGGTTCTTACGAGATCTCCAACATCGGCAGTCTCACCACCGGTTGAGATAATTTCTACACCGTGTTTTTTAAGATCGGCTATAAGTTCTTCTGTTCCATTGATAATAGCCGAAATCACTTCTCCTGTTATCACGTTTTTGTTTCTTCCTATGGTACTAGAAAGTAAAATATTATCGGTAGCTCCTACACAAAGCAGGTCGTCTACATTCATGATCAAGGCGTCTTGAGCGATGCCTTTCCATACGGAGATATCGCCAGTTTCTTTCCAATACATATAGGCGAGGCTGGACTTCGTCCCAGCGCCATCTGCATGCATGATCAAACAATGTTCTTCTGACCCTGTTAACGAATCAGGAACAATTTTACAAAAGGCTTGTGGGAATAATCCTTTATCTACGTTTTTGATCGCATTATGTACGTCTTCTTTGCCAGCGCTCACACCGCGCTGCGCATATCTTTTGGAAATGTCTTGGCTCATACTGCAAAGTTACTATTAAGATTTAAGTACAAAGTATGAAGTACTCATTATTAAGAAAAAAGTATAAAGAGGTTATCAAGAAAATTAATAAGAGGGAAGTCTCCAGTTTCAGTGAACATTCGGGGCCACTTTCTAGTGCATGCCACCATTTAAGTTTTACAACAAATATCTTTCTCTTTAACCATGTTCCAATAAGTCAAGTTTTAAATGTTTGTTGTTAGATTCTTCAGACGGTCTAACATGTTTTTTAATAAGTGGGAGATGCGCGAGTTTTTTGTTATTACTTATCTCGCTTTCGCGAAAGCAAAACTAACGGAACAAAAAAAGCCCTAGAACATAAATCCTAGGGCTTTGTAACGTATCAAATAAATGTAAATTATCTAGTGAATAATAATTCTCTGTACTTAGTTAATGGCCAAATTTCGTCATCTACAAGCAGTTCTAGTTTATCACAGTGGTAACGTATCACATCAAAGTAGGGTTTTACGTCATCGCAATAAGCTGCAGCGGTTGTTACGGCATCTTTAGCGTTATTAGCTTTTTTACGAGCTTCAGTCATTTCTGTAATACCCTTGTTGATATTCTCGATATGATTAGAGATTTCCTCGATTAAGGTCATTTGTTCTTTAGCCATTTTTTTGAAGTCTTTACCAAAGATTTCTTTCAATCCGACTACATTTTCTATCAAGGTATTTTGATATTTGATAGCTGTTGGGATCACATGATTACGAGCAATATCCCCTAGAATGCGTCCTTCAATTTGAATGCGTAAGGCATACTCTTCTACTTCAATTTCATAACGCAGCTCGGTCTCGACTTTGCTCATAATATTTAATCCTTCAAAAAGCTGGATGCTTTTCTTAGATATTTTAGCCTTAAGAGCGTTAGGTGTTGTTTTGTTATTGCTTAAGCCGCGTTTTTTAGCTTCTTTTTCCCAAGCTTCCCCATAACCATCACCTTCGAAACGGATTTTCTTAGACTTCTTGATGTACTCTCTCAGTACATTAAAGATCGCTTCGTCTTTCTTAAGCTTTTTGTCTACTATAAGCGCATCAACTTCCGCTTTAAATTCAATTAATTGTTGTGCAACAATTGCGTTAAGAACGGTCATGGGATTCGCACAGTTTGCGGTAGAACCTACGGCACGCAGTTCAAATTTATTTCCTGTAAAGGCAAATGGGGAAGTACGGTTACGGTCGGTATTATCAAGAATAACTTCTGGAATTTTGCCAACTACGTTTAGTTTAAGATCCGTTTTTTCTTCTGGAGAAAGTTTTCCATCTGTTACTTTTTCTAATTCATCAAGGACTCTAGTCAATTGAGAGCCAATAAATACAGAGATAATTGCTGGTGGTGCTTCATTTGCCCCAAGTCTGTGATCATTAGATGCACTAGCGATAGTGGCTCTGATCAATTCTTCATGATCGTGAACTGCTTTTATCGTATTGACAAAGAAGGTTAGGAACTGAAGGTTTTTCATAGGTGTACTTCCAGGAGAAAGCAAGTTGACTCCCGTATTGGTAGCTAGCGACCAGTTGTTGTGTTTTCCAGAGCCGTTAACTCCTGCAAAAGGTTTTTCATGGAATAAGACTTTGAAAAAGTGCCTGGAAGCTACTTTTCTCATCACGTCCATTAGCAAGGAGTTGTGATCTACGGCGAGGTTAGCCTCTTCAAAAATCGGAGCCAATTCAAACTGATTAGGTGCTACTTCATTATGACGTGTTTTTACAGGTATACCCAAAAGCATACACTCCGTTTCCATATCACGCATAAAGTTTAATACGCGCGTAGGGATAGCTCCAAAATAATGATCATCTAGCTGCTGTCCTTTTGCTGAAGAGTGCCCCAATAAGGTGCGCCCAGCCATTTGAAGGTCTGGTCTAGAATCGGCTAGTGCGCTATCTATAAGGAAGTATTCTTGCTCCCAACCTAAAGTAGCCACCACTTTAGAGACATTTTTATCAAAATATTTACATACATCTGTAGCTGCACTGTCTACTGCCTGCAAAGATCTTAAAAGAGGTGTTTTATAATCTAGTGCTTCTCCAGTATAGGCTACAAATACTGTTGGTATACAAAGTGTAGTTCCCATAATAAAAGCTGGAGATGTAGGATCCCAAGCGGTATAACCACGAGCTTCAAATGTATTTCTGATTCCTCCGTTAGGAAAAGAAGAAGCGTCTGGTTCTTGTTGTACAAGTTGTCCTCCACCAAATTTTTCTATTACGGTACCGTCCATTTCTAATTCAAAGAATGCATCGTGCTTTTCGGCAGTTGCTCCTGTTAAAGGCTGGAACCAGTGAGTATAATGAGTAGCACCGTTTTGGATGGCCCATTCTTTCATTCCTGTAGAAACATGATCTGCAATATTGCGATCAATTTTACTGCCCTTAACGATGGCGTCTTGCACGCTTTTGTAGGCATCTTTATTTAAATGTTGGCGCATAGCTCCTTTGCCAAAGACATTTTTCCCAAAAATATCGCTTCGTCTCGCTGGTTCATGAACAGCAATTTCTTTGCGATTGAGTGTTTCTTTTAGTGCTTGAAATCTTAATGTAGACATTTGTTATGTGTTTATAATTGACAGACTAGAACAAAAATAATATAATATGACGATCTAGCCCCAATAAAAAGAAGGTTAAATATCAACAATATGGTATTCTTTGTAAACAAACCCTATGGTTTATAGGGTAGAGAAGGTACTATAAATAAAAAGTAAGTAAGTCACTATATAAAGGAAGCCTTTATAACGGGAGATTTGGTAGGCTTTGGGTAAAAAAGCCAATGGCAAGAGCATTAATGCAATACCCAGCATCCAGTAGATATCATTAGTTAACAAACTCATCCCGGTTTCTTTAATTTGTATGGGTTGTATCAAGGCAGTTATTCCCAATACAGAACCTATATTAAATATATTAGAACCTATAAGGTTGCCTAAAGAGATGGCTTTTTCTTTTTTTAATGCCGCTATAATCGAGGCTGCAAGTTCTGGCACCGAGGTTCCTACCGAAACCACAGATACAGCAATAATACTTTCAGGAATTTCTAATTGAGCGGCAATATCTACTGCGCCTTGAACCAGCAATTCACTCCCTTGCCATAAGGCCGCTCCTCCTAAAAGAAAGAATAGAAAGATGTGCCACCATTTGGACTCTTGTAATTCTTTTTCTATACCTAAAGCGTCTGAATCCTTGCGTGCTCTTCTAATCAACAAAATCAGAAAAACTACCATTGCTCCTAATAACACCGCTCCTTCCCAGCGCACCAAATTGTATCCTGATAGGAGTAATACGTATAATAGAATGCTAAAACCCATCATCCAAGGCCAATTAAATTTAAAGAAGTCTTTATCAATTGCCAGTGGCGCAATTAAGGCAGTTGTTCCCATAACCAATGCAATATTTGCGATGTTCGAGCCGATAACGTTTCCTACAGCAAGTCCTGATAATCCATCCATTGCAGACTGAATACTTACTATAAGTTCTGGGGCGCTGGTAGCAAAAGAAACTACAGTAAGACCAATGATCATCTTAGAAAGATGAAGTTTTAAAGACAGACCTACCGAGGAGCGAACTAAAAAATCGCCCCCTATAACGAGAAGTACTAAGCCTAGTAACAAATAAAATATACTCATTGGGAATAATTAAAAGTTCAAAAATAGCAGATAATCCCTACCTATTGTTATACGAAGTGTGAAAAACAAAAATTTAAAATGCTGATCAAATTTTTAAGAGGCTGGCTTATTGTTTCGTTAAGAGAGGCTTGTTTCGCTTTCGCAAAAGCTGAAGAATCCAACACTAACTTTTCCATTATTTAGGACCTCATAAATACTTCTAAAAACCTGTTTTTATCAACCTCATAACCAAGGAATACCCTTATCATCCTTCTTTTGTTAATGACTAGTAATTTTCTAAGTGATCTAAAAATGATCGACACATCAAATGAGTAACTGCGACCTGTTCCATAAAAAGACTTCCTGTTCACATTAAAATGTATGAAGGTGAAGAATAGAAGAGCTTTATTTTTTTTACTAGCAGCTATTGGCTCAAATAGATGCCAGCTGCTGCCTTGTATCAATAGTTATTAAAGTAGCCATGTATGGGTTGTACATCTGATCATTATCAAAATGGCTTGTTAAAAAATAATCATATTTATTTTTATAAAAACACTTATTTACGAAAGGTAATCTTCATTTTTGTAGCACAGTTATAATTAACATCTTAACACACAACGATGAAATTTTTTATTGATACCGCAAATTTAGACCAAATAGCAGATGCCCAAGATATGGGTATTCTCGATGGAGTAACCACCAACCCCTCTCTTATGGCTAAAGAGGGAATAACGGGTGGAGAAAATATTATTAACCATTATAAAAAAATCTGTGAACTGGTAGATGGAGATGTCAGTGCAGAGGTGATCTCTACAGACTTTGAAGGTATGGTAAGGGAAGGTGAAGCTCTAGCAGCCTTAAATGATCAGATAGTGGTAAAACTTCCTATGATCAAAGACGGCGTTAAGGCTTGTAAGTATTTTACAGACAAGGGAATTAAAACTAATGTAACACTGGTGTTCAGTGCAGGACAAGCATTACTTGCTGCAAAAGCAGGTGCTACTTATGTATCGCCTTTTATAGGTAGACTTGATGATATCAGTACTGATGGGTTACACCTTATTGCCGAGATAAGAATGATTTATGATAATTATGGTTTTGATACCCAAATACTTGCAGCATCAGTACGACATACCATGCACATCATTGACTGTGCAAAATTAGGAGCAGATGTGATGACAGGACCACTTTCTTCTATCGAAGGCTTGTTAAAGCACCCATTAACAGATATAGGTCTAGCCACATTTCTAGCAGACTATAAAAAAGGGAATTCATAAACAGTACATTTTGTACAACAAAAAAGCGGTCTTATTTTTTAATGAGACCGCTTTTTTAGGTACCATAGTCTTACCTACTTAAATAACCTAATAAGGTGGTTTCTATTTGATAATGGAACAGATTGATATTTGGGTCTATAATGGTAAGACTTGGTCCAACTACCATACTGCGATTATCATTCCTCAGCGCTAGTTGTTTACTTATGGATTGACTATCCACCAATTGGAATTCTGATGATTCATTAAAGCCAAATTTCTCGCTTGCTTCATGCCATACATTACTGGTAGGGTCGTCAAGATTGATCCCTATGAAGTTAATTTCAGGATACTTTCCTCTTAACTCGTTGACTTTTTTATGAATGCGCAAGGCGTAAGATTCATTTTCATTAGACCAATAGAAAAGCACACCTAATCCTTTTACTTGTGCAGACAAAGCAGTAATCTTATTGTTGTATTGATATAATTCAAAATCTGGAAGTTTATTGCCTGGATCTAAATTCATATAAGTCGCAGCCATTTTAGTGATGTTGTCTTTTAGAGCGTCATCTTCAGAGATTTTTAAAAATTCTGAAACTAAATTCTTAATTTCCTCTGCATTTTTTCTATTTCTTATAAAGTTTCTAGTTTCTATTCCTGCAAACAGTCCTTTAAGTTCTTGATCAGTAAATAAGCTATCGATCACATGTAGCTTTTCTTTGCGATAGTCATAACCCATTCGGTCTACAGCCTTCCCAGAACCGTGTTTACGAGCGCAGTTGTACAGAGCAATATTAGATACGAGAGAAGTAATGTAAGTACGGTAAGCATAATTATTGAGCAATTTGCTGTCATCAATTTTTAGATGGTGTTGGTAAGAATAAAAATTAGAGGGCAATACGTCGCTCTTCAGGATATCATTTTTGCCGTAATGGGTATAGGCATAACGCTCTAGCCTGGACCAGCCATTAAACTTTATGATTTTAATAGTGTTTTCAACAAAACAATCTTGAAAGTCATCTTTTTTTGCGGCCTTTCTTAATTTTTTGATTCTTTTCTCGATAAGATCATCTATCAATTGTTTAAAGTTACTAGGCTCTCTTTGGTATTCACTCAATAAGCTTCTGTTGCTTTTTTCAATTTCTAAAAATAAGTCGATGAGGTAATTGTTTTCTTTTGCTGCTGCGCCAGTAAAAGATAGTGATTCATCAAAAGCCTTAGTATTGAGTCGCCATCTCAAAGTGTCTCCATACCCAACGTAGAAGGATTGGTATTCATTAGTATGCACAAAAGTAAATAGTCCAGGTTGTACCCCTTCATACCTTTTTGTAAACACTCCTTTTTTATTTAATTTTAAAGTGTCTTGTATGCCAGCATAATTTCTTAAAATTACATGATCTGTTCTCGGGTTAATAATCTTTCCAATGAGTACGATTGAAGTAGTGTTGCTTTGATGTTTATTTTCACAGCTCGATAGAAATACCAGGTACGTCATAGCGCAAATGGTAAAGAAAATAGAGGGGTTACGCTTTCGCGAAAGCGATATTTTTTCAAACATAGAGATACAAAAAAAAGCGGTGACTACAAAAAAAGACTTATTGATCTTAAAGTCCAGTTAATGCCTTGTTAAATTGATGGCAAAGAGTTTTTTTTAAACTCCCTAGAATGAGTATTTTTGCAAATTCAAAAATCAATCTATGTTAACGGTTTCTAATTTATCGGTACAATTCGGTAAGCGTATATTATTTGACGAGGTAAACGCAAAATTTGGTGGCAGCAATTGCTACGGGATAATTGGTGCAAATGGGGCAGGTAAATCGACCTTCCTCAAAATTCTCACGGGTAAAATGGATCCTACCAGTGGTCATGTAAGTCTGGAAGCAGGTAAGAGAATGTCTGTTCTCGAGCAAGATCACAATGCCCATGATCAGGATACGGTTCTGGAAACAGTTCTCAAAGGAAACAAGCCTCTTTATCAGTTAAAAACAGAGATTGACGCACTTTACGCAGATTATAGCGATGAGAATGCCGATAAAATAGGAGAGCTTCAAGTCGCATTTGAAGAAATGGATGGATGGAATGCCGATAGCGCCGCAGCGTCACTTCTGTCTAACTTAGGAATAGGAGAAGAATATCATTCTACTTTGATGAGTGATATGGATAATAAATTAAAGGTGCGGGTATTATTGACACAAGCGCTTTTTGGAAGCCCAGATGTGCTAGTAATGGATGAACCAACTAACGATCTGGATTATGAAACTATTTCATGGTTAGAACACTTTTTAGCCAATTATGAAAATACCGTAATTGTTGTATCTCACGACAGGCACTTTTTAGATGCTGTGTGCACCAATATAGCCGATATTGATTTTGGTAAAATCAATCAATACAGTGGGAATTACACTTTCTGGTACGAATCCTCTCAACTTGCTGCAAGACAGCGCCAGCAAGCAAATAAAAAGGCGGAAGACAAGAAAAAAGAATTGCAAGAGTTTATTGCTCGATTTAGCGCTAACATGGCCAAGTCTAAACAAGCTACTTCTCGTAAGAAGATGATAGATAAATTAGATATTTCTGAAATAAAACCTTCTTCTAGACGGTATCCTGCTATTATTTTTGACAGAGATCGAGAAGCTGGAGACCAAATTCTCAATATAGAGAAACTTACAGGTTCGGTAGATGGAGAGGTGCTTTTTAAAGATATAGACATCAACCTTGCTAAAGGTGATAAAGTCGTTATTTTCTCTAGAGATAGTCGTGCGACTTCATTATTCTACGATATTCTAAACGATCGTGCCACCGCAGATTCAGGAGTTTTTAATTGGGGGGTAACTACCGTTCAAAGTTATTTACCTGTTGATAATTCGGAGTTTTTTGATGTCGACATGGATTTAGTAGACTGGTTAAGACAGTATGCACAAACAGAAGAAGAGAGAGAAGAAGTTCACATTAGAGGTTTTTTAGGTAAAATGATTTTTTCAGGAGAAGAAGCTTTAAAAAGTGCTCGCGTACTTTCTGGTGGTGAAAAGGTGCGTTGCATGCTTTCTCGCATGATGATGAAAAGAGCAAATGTGCTTATGGTAGATGAGCCTACTAACCACTTGGATCTAGAATCTATCCAAGCCTTAAACAACAGCCTTAAGAACTTTAAAGGAACAGTTCTTTTAACTACCCATGATCACGAATTTGCACAAACTGTAGGTAATCGTGTGATCGAATTGACTCCTAGCGGCGCGATAGATCGCTACACTACTTTTGAAGAATATATGGACGATAAGAAGATCAAGGAATTGAGAGATCAGATGTACTCGGTATAGTTTACAGTCACAGTTTTCAGAAGGCAGCAGGCAGGTTGATTTGTGAGCAAGCTCACAAATTGGAGTAGGCAGTATTGTATAATTTTAACTTTGGAAATTATTTTCCGCACTTGATTCGGGATCCTTTTTGATTCCCAAGAGTTTTTACGGGTTTCCCCTGTTCTATCATCTGACAAGTATAACCGGAGGATTGTATATTTACCGCTATAACAATGGGATCTACTGGTATTTTCTCAGAGCTAGTTATGATCTCTTTTGATTTTTTAGCTCACTGTTTATTAGGAGCAATCTTTGCACTAGGTCTGAGCAGTATTTGTTAAATTTGTAAAATACCAGAGGTTATGGGATTGATAGGTCGCAGAAAGAATAAAAAATATGATTATGAGCCACGTTACTATAAAAGTAGTACGGGTTCAAAACCCTTTGAAATCAAACACAAGTTTGATGATCAACGCTCTACGGTCCATAACGTAGGATTAAAAGGTAAATTTGGCAATGCGATTCAAGATCTTCAACAAGGAGCAGATGTAGTGGTGAAAAGAAGACTTTTGATTATCATAGCCATTCTAGTGTTCCTTTTTCTCTGGATCATCGATTTTGATTTATCCATCTTTAGATTTTAATTGACTTCATGTCAGACATAATAAAATTATTACCAGATCACGTTGCTAATCAAATAGCGGCTGGAGAAGTGGTGCAACGACCGGCCAGTGTGGTTAAAGAATTGCTAGAAAACGCAATAGATGCAGGTGCTATGCAAGTACAGCTAATTGTCAAAGATGCTGGTAAAACTTTAATTCAAGTGATTGATAATGGAAAGGGAATGAGCATGACCGATGCTCGTATGGCTTTTGAACGTCATGCTACCTCAAAAATAGCCACCGCAGATGATCTTTTTAACTTGTACACCAAAGGTTTTAGAGGAGAAGCTCTCGCTTCAGTTGCTGCCATTTCACAAGTTGCTGTGAAATCTAAACGACAAGAGGACGACTTAGGTACCCTATTAGAAATAGAAGGTAGTAAAGTCAGTCGACAAGAACCTGTAGTCACGTCTCAAGGCACAATGATCAGTGTACGTAATTTATTTTATAACGTACCCGCTAGAAGAAAGTTTCTGAAATCAGACCAAGTAGAATTGCGCAATATTACGGATGAGTTTCACCGAGTAGCTATGGTACATCCAGAGGTAGCCATGAGTTTTACTCACAATGACACCTCCTTGTTTAATTTGGTGAAAAGTACTTACAGACAGCGTATTGTTGGTATTATGGGGTCTAAGACTAGTGAAAAACTAGTACCTGTAGATGAAGAAACCGAGTTGGTGACGGTTAAAGGTTTTATTGGCAAACCTGAATTTGCAAGAAAGACTCGAGGTCTTCAATACCTTTTTGTAAATGATAGGTTTGTAAGGCACAATTATTTGAGTCATGCGGTTGCTAGTGCTTTTGAAGGTCTTTTAAAAGACAAATCAAATCCGTCGTATTTCCTATACCTCACGGTCCCTAGAGACAGCGTAGATATTAATATTCATCCCACAAAAACAGAAGTGAAGTTTGATGATGAGCACAGTTTATATGCGATTCTTAGATCAAGTGTCAAGCACGCTTTAGGGCAGTTTTCAGTAAATGCTATTGATTTTCAGCAAGAAAAGCAATATGAAGTGCCTTATGATGTGGCAAAAAATGCGCATTCGCAGGTTCCTAAGATAGAAGTAAATCCGGATTTTAATCCCTTCCAGCAAGAAAGTAATACCAATACATCCTATGCAACACCTTCATTTCAAAAGCCACTAACGCAACCATGGGAGGCGTTGTATGCAGGAATAGAAGAAACCTCACAACTTATTGATGAGACACATGCGCAAGGCAGTACCTCTTCTATGTTCCACAAAGCCGAAGTAGAGCAGCGCAATATCTTTCAGTTACAGCGCAAGTATGTAATCAGTACTTTAAAAAGTGGGTTGCTGGTGGTGAATCAACAACGCGCACATGAACGAATTTTGTATGAAAAGTTACTGAGACAACTTACCGTGCAAAATGGAGTAAGCCAGCAATTGCTTTTCCCCATTAAGCTCAATTTACCAGCAAATGAAGTGGCTGTTCTTATCAATTTGCAAGAAGAACTAGAACATACTGGCTTTTTATTTAAGACATTAGAGCATAATGTGGTAGAGATCGAGGGGCTTCCATTAGAATTAAAAGAAAAAGATGTTCCTCTTGTTTTAGAGGCGATCATTGCAAAAGAGCAACAAGAATTACCAGAAAACAAGTATTCTCCAGCAGACAGGTTAGCTCAAACTATGGCTGTGACGATGTCTATTAAGACAGGTGAGGCATTGAATAGTGAGGCGATGGAAAGCTTATTAGATGAACTATTTGCTTGTAAAGAGCCAGAAATAACTGCTTCTGGGAGAAAAATATTTATCAACTTATCTGGAGATAGTCTTCACTCAAAATTTAATTAAATGATCAATATCAGTTTACCACCTATGGTTAAAAACCTACTCATTATTAATGTAATGGTATACCTAGGTATTACTTTTTTAGCGCCTGAGTTATTTGAGACCTTGGCATTGTGGTTCTTTAAGAATCCTAACTTCAATATCTGGCAGCCGGTTACCCATATGTTTGTGCATAGTTTTGATATCTCACACTTGCTTGGTAACATGATTGCTCTATTTTTTTTAGGGCCAGCAATCGAGCGCTGGATGGGATCTCAGCGGTTTTTGTTTTTCTATCTAATGTGTGGAATTGGTGCTTTTTTAACGGTCGCTGTAGTAGATTTTTATAGTTTCACCTTTAATAATGCTTATTTTATGGCAACCAGTTACAGAATTCCATCTGTAGGAGCAAGTGGTGCGGTTTATGGCATCATGGCGGCTTTTTTATGGTTGTATCCCAACGAGAAGTTGGTTTTGTTTCCTATTCCTATTCCTATAAAAGTTAAATATTTGATAGGGTTCTATATGATCAAAGAATTACTAGCTACCTTTCACATCGTGGCCAGTAATCCTAATGTGGCTCACCTAGCTCATATAGGAGGAGCGATATTTGGATTTATTATGGTGTGGTACTGGAAGAAAAATGATATGGATAAATACAGAATCTATTAAGTATGAATATTTGGGATAAATTCAAGGCAAAATATGCCTCGTTTGATACGAGTGGTCAACTTATAACGATTTTATTTTTCACTGCGATATCAGGGTGGATTTTGAGTCGCTTATATTTCCCAGCTTACTCACAACTAGCTCTGGTCAAAGGTTTTATACCTGCCTTGTTACAACCTTGGAGCTGGATTACGTATGGTTTTCTTCATGAAGATTTATGGCATTTTATAGGGAATGCTTTTGGGATTTACATTGCGGGAAGGTATGTCCTAAATATATTTAGAGGCAGGCAATTGCTATCCTTATTCTTTTTGGGAGTTTTAGGAGGTGCCATTTCTTTTATACTAGCCACTGGGTTACTGCCTGGGTTCTTTAAAGGAGGTAGCATGATAGGTGCTAGTGCAGGAGTTTTTGCTTTGATCTTTTTTGCTTGTTCCTACTTTCCAGAGTCCGAATACCGACTCATATTTGTGAACATCAAGTTGAAATATTTTGCCTATTTTTTCTTAGCGTCTAATCTAGCCATGGTAGTGTTACAGGTAAATACTGGTGGCAGTCTAGCGCATCTTGCAGGAGCAGGAATAGGTTATTATACCGCTATACGTATGAAAGAAGGGATAGATATTCTGGAGGGTTTTGCAAAAATAGGAGACTATTTTGCCAGCCTTTTTAAGTCTGGGTCCAATTCCACAAAATCAGAACGCAAAGCTAAGATGAAGACGGTTTATAAAGGGAACAACAAGGCCTCCAATTCTGCTGCTCGATCTACAGATCAGGCTAAAGTGGATTCCATTTTGGATAAAATTTCTTCTAGTGGTTATGAATCGCTATCTAAGGCAGAAAAGGATTATCTGTTTAAGGCAGGGAAAGACTAACGGTCTTAATTGTTCTGCTTTCGCGAAAGCAATAGTACCAACTTAGTCTTCCATAATTTCTTCTTTCGTATAAGGTGATGGAAGATTGATTTTAAACACCACAGCTGCTATGCGTATAGCGATAACAGAAATTGCTGAGGCAGGAAAAATGATTTCGTTTGGCAATTGAAACTTTAGAAGTATAAAGTAGACCCCACCGCCTAAAATACAGGCAGTTGCATAAATATTTTTACGAAAAATCACCGGAATTTCATTCACCAAAATATCTCTTATTACACCACCAAAACAAGCTGTAATACAACCTAGTACGATACAAATTAATGGATGTAACCCTGCTTTAAGTCCCATTTCTAAACCTACAACCGTATAAAGCCCTATTCCTATCGTATCAAATAGAAAGAGCGTGGTACGCAGTTTTAATAAGTATTTTCTAAAAAAGAAAGTGAGGACAACACAGGCCAATATTATATGAATAAAAGTCATATTTCGCATCCATGAAATTGGCTCAATACCTATAAGGATATCTCTTAAGGTGCCACCTCCAGCAGCAGTGACAAAGGCAATAATAACAATACCAAAAGGATCTAGCTTTTTTGAAAAAGCGGCTAAAGCACCAGATATAGCAAAAGCTATAGTTCCTAGTATATCAATAACTTCTATAAAATTCATCGTCCTTGAGTTAAAAACGTGTAGTCTTTAAGAACAGTTCGTATAAAAGTTTCGTCTTTTAGAGCGGATTCTGCTTTCAGAAGGGATGCTACCTTCAAGCGCAGTTCTTGCAAAGTCATGTAATCACGACTTTCTATTGCTAAACGGCAGATGTCTTTGATTTCATTTACATCAGCATCGGTAAGGATATCGGCGTTTTGAAATTGTGGCTGGTAACCTGGGTCTACGTCTTCTAAAATGGTATGCGATATTTTTGTTCTTTTTCTAGTATTGATCACAATAGTTTTTGCCGCTATATCTCCCAATCGTTGTTTTCTTTCTGAAAGTAACATAGCTACAACTCCTACGGTTCCAAAGAATAAAACGATATCTATAAGTCTTAATATCCACCTTATTAGAAAATCAGATAGTCGTGCAGGAGATCCATCTTCTTTAACTACTTTAATTCTCATGACAAATTTTCCCAGGGTACGCCCATTAAACAGAAGATGCATAAATAAGGAATAACAAAAAACAGGAAGAAGAGTTAATTCTCTTATTCCCAAAACGTTATTTTGATCAAATAAATCCACTGCTTTATAAACGGTTAGTGACACCGTGATGATGTAGATAATTAGTACGACAGCATCTAGTAAAAAAGCTATAATGCGTTTTCCTATACCAGCAAATTCATATTCAATAGTTACATTTTGTGCTGTGTTAATTGCAGTATTAGACATACGGTTGTAAGTTTATATCATTATTCAAAAAATGAGCCCATGCGTGAAGCTGCTTTCATCAAGCAAAATAAAGAAAAATGGATTGCCTTTGAAAGAGCGTTAGATGCTAATATCAAGATCAATCCAGATCATTTATCTGACTTGTATATTCACCTCACTAATGATCTGGCGTATGCACAGACCTATTATAAGAATTCCAATACCTTAAAGTACCTCAATTCACTTGCGAGTCAAGCGCATCAAAAGATCTATATTAATAAGAAAGAAAACAAAAATAGCATTGTAAAGTTCTTTACGACAGATTTTCCATTGTTTTTTTCTGATTATCAAAAAGAATTTCTTTTAGCTATTCTAGCTTTTGCTGTTGCTGTATTTATAGGTAGTATAAGCACAGTTTTTGATGATAGTTTTGTAAGGTTGATCTTAGGAGACGGCTATGTAACTATGACTTTAGAAAATATAGAAGCAGGAAACCCGACGGCTGTTTATCAGGACAGTGGTCAAGGTGGGATGTTTCTAGGTATTACGATCAATAACATACGAGTAGGAATGATGTGTTTTGCGCTAGGTTTCCTTACTTCCATTGGGTCTTTATATGTTATTTTTAGTAATGGTATTATGGTAGGTGCCTTTTTTACCATGTTTTATAAAGAAGGAGTGACTCTAGAGGCCTGGCGTGTTATTATGTTGCACGGTACAATAGAGCTTTCTATCATTGTTGTTTGTGGAGCTGCAGGCATTATCTTAGGAAATGGTTTACTGTTTCCTGGTACTTATGAACGTAAATATTCCTTAGTCAAAAGTGCAAAGGCTGGTTTAAAAGTAATGGTGAGCACGATTCCTCTATTTATTCTAGCAGGTTTTATAGAAGGGTTTGTTACCAGGTATGCCTTTATGCCTGCGATCATCAACTGGGCTATTGTGATAGGAAGTGCAATGTTAATTATATGGTATTACGGGGTGTACCCTAGAATAGTTAAAAACAAATATGAACAAATACATAGAGCCGAGGCTGCGTAGAGATTTTGGCGGAGTAATAACTGCCTATTTTGATTTTTTAAAAGGCGATCATAAAAATATTTTTAAGGTATTTATCACCTATAACTTTATCTTTATCATTATTCTTTTTTTGACTAATTATCTTGCAGATACTGGTCTAGATGCTTTAATAGCTTTGTCAAATGGTTCTTACCTTGATCAGGCGATTTCTGGCTCTCTAGAAACCAGCATTGCCGCTAGTGTTGTAGGTTTTGTTATCAATGTGATTGTGATCCTTTTAAACGCCAGTTTAGCAGGTGTTTATTTGCGATTGTATGAAAGAGATGCTAGCAATAACCCCAACTATAAAGAAGTGTTTCATTTTGCTAAAAGGAAATTTGGAGGCATGTTCCTGATCCTATTGATAGGTGGAATTGCGATTGTGCCAGTTTCTATAGCTTCTGTGATAGCTATAATCATACCCATAGTAGGGGTGCTGATCATATTTCCTATAATTTTGATTTCCTATTTTACTTGGATAGGTATGAGCATGTTTTCCTATGCTTATGATGAGCACCTTGATGCCGTAGCTGCATTAGGAAAGGGATGGGAAATGTTATTTTCTAAGTATTGGAAAGCTATAGGGGTTTCCTTTATCACTAGCATTCTTATTTACCTTACCTCTGCTTTATTTCAATTATTACCTACGCTTATCATATTTTTTTACAGTTATAACAGTGCAGAAGATACTATAGAATTAGATAACAATATCTTTTTAAAAGCAGTAGAATTTTTCTTTTATGCCATCAATAGCATTACAGGAATACTGACTTTCTTTTTAATCATGTTTGTCATGGGCTATCTGTATTTTAACCTTCATGAGACCAAGTACCATGTGTTTTTAAAAAGTCGCATTTCTAAATTAGGAGTTGGAAATGAGGAATAGAACCTACTTGTACTTCCTATTTATAGCTCTTGCTTATTCTACTTTAGGGAATGCTCAAGTCGTTGAGAATCTGATTCAACAGATTGAACAGCAGCCTGTCGAAATAGTTGATACCTTAGGGAGGAATTACGATACCAGAAACCTCCGCTTACGCAAAATTGATCAGGATTTAAAACAAGAATACTCTGGGGAAGAGTTCAATTATGAGCGCACATCAACCACTAATGAGAACTTCTTCGCTAGATTTATAAGCTGGATAATGGAAAGAATTCAAAATATTTTTGGCTTTAGCCTATCGCCACTCACCATTAAAATCCTTACTTATCTGTTCTACTTTGTTATTGCAGCAGTGGTTATTTTTATGATTATAAGAATTTTAGGCAACGAAAATGCTTCTAAACTTTTTGGAAAAACTTCTCCGAAGACCAGAAAGGTAATGATAGAAGAAACCCACATTGAAGAAATAGACTTTACAGAACTCATTCAAAACAATGAACGAGAAGGCAATTATAGAAACGCGGTGCGCTATCAATACTTAGAATTGTTAAAATACCTCAGCTCCCAAAATTTAATTGAATGGGATTTTCAAAAAACCAATACCGATTATTACAGAGAATTGAACAACCTCTACACTAAAGAACACTTTAAAAAAGTATCCTATTTATATGATCACGTCTGGTATGGAGAATTTCCTATAGAGGCAGAGTCCTATCTAGAAGCAGTAGCCGAATTTCAACTACTTAAAAACAAAGTTGCTTGATGGATAAGAACTCTAAAACATACCTCTATTTGATATTTAGTGTGGTGTCTTTGTTACTTCTTTTAGAAGTCATCACACCACAGCCATTGAGCTGGGAAGAGAGTTATACTAGCAGTGATAAAATCCCTTATGGTGCCTATGTGTTGTATGATCAACTGGATGAGCTCTTTGATGAAGAGGTAGAACGTGTAAAAGTTGATCCAGTGAGTTTCCTGAAAAATCACAAAGAGGAGACAAATGCCAATTATATCTTTATTAATAATTACCTAGGTTTTGATGCAACAGAGATGAGGTATCTTATGGAATTTGCAGAGCGCGGTAACAAAGTTTTTGTTTCCACCCAAACGGTAATTGGAGCCTTAGGCGATTCTTTAAAATTAGCGTCCAACCTTGATTACTCTTATTACCAAGTAGACACGGTAAGAGTGCGCTTGAATAATCCATTGTTTGAAAATCGCAGCTATATTTATCAAAAAGGAAGCAGCTACCGTCACTTTGTGAGTTACGATACGACTAGAACTACTGTACTCGGTGAGGTGTTGCCATTTGAGCCTGTTAAAGGATATTTAAAAAAAATATTCGGAGAACATCTGGCCACCGATCATGATTCTATTCGATCGATTATGGAAAAAGCGGTTGAAAAGTCGAAGTCTAGGCAAGTACCTCAAGCTAATTTTATAGAATTAAAAGTAGGAGATGGAGCTATTTATTACCACCTCAATCCCATAGCTTTCACTAATTATTACATGTTGCAACAGGGTAAAGAACAGTACGTAAGCGAGGTCTTTTCTTATCTCAATAATGGTCCTGTGTATTTTGATGATTATGGAAAATCAGGGAGGCGTGTGGTTTCCTCCCCTATGAGATTTATTCTTACTAATGCCGCCTTGAAATGGTCTTGGTACATTAGTTTAGGAACGATTTTAATGTATTTTATATTCAAGTCAAAACGAGAACAGCGAGCAATTCCAGTAATAAGTCCGCTAGAAAATAGCACGGTAGAATTTACAAAAACCATAGGGAATTTGTATTTTCAAACCGGTGATATTTCTGGAATCATACATAAGAAAATTAACTTTTTTCTACAAAAATTAAGATCAAAATACTTTGTGAATACCGAGAAGATGGATGCTATTTTTATTCAACGTTTATCTGATAAAACTGGGGTTTCACAAGAGCAAACTAAAGATATTATAGATTACATTACTCACTTACGCAGCAAGCCAGTGCACAGTGATTACGAATTAAAACAACTCAATAAAAAGATAGACGCTTTTTTTAAAGATTAAGAAATGGAAGAAAATAATAACGAAAGGAATAATTCAAAAAATCAACCACAAGGACTGCCGCCACAAGAATCTGCACAAGAGCAGTTTGTTCAAAAAAGTGACGAGGTTGGTAATGATACCGCTTTCGCGAAAGCGGAACAACCAACAGCAGAAGGTACAGCCAACTCTTTACAGTTTAAAAATAGGCTGGATTTAAGTCACTTAAGTGCTGCAGTTAATAAAATTAAAAACGAATTGCGCAAGGTGATTGTTGGACAAGAGGAAATGATTGAGTTACTGATCGTTTCCATATTAGCAAACGGACATTCTTTAATAGAAGGAGTCCCTGGAGTGGCCAAAACAGTTACAGCAAAGCTACTTGCTAAAACCATGGATGTAAATTTTTCACGTATCCAATTTACGCCAGATTTAATGCCGTCAGATATTTTGGGAACCTCGGTTTTCTCAATGAAAAATAATGAGTTTGAATTCAAACCAGGACCTATATTTTCCAACATCATATTGATTGATGAGATCAATCGAGCACCAGCAAAAACGCAGGCAGCTCTTTTTGAAGCCATGGCAGAACGTCAAGTGACCATAGACGGAAAAGAGTACGATTTAAAGGCGCCATTTTTAGTCTTTGCCACACAAAACCCCATAGAACAAGAAGGAACTTACCGACTGCCAGAGGCACAACTGGACCGTTTCTTGTTTAAAATTAATGTAGATTACCCCAATCTAGAAGAAGAAATCCAAATTCTTACAGATCAGCACGCTCGCAAAAACACCGATGCAGAGTCAACTGTCGAAACAGTAATGAATGCCGATGAAATCGCTGCATATCAACGAACGGTCAAGGAGATTTTTATAGAAGATCACTTGATTAAGTACATTGCCAAAATCATTTTAGATACTCGTAATAATCCTAATCTTTACTTAGGAGCGTCACCTCGTGCTTCTATTGCAATAATGAATGGAGCCAAAGCCCACGCGGCCATCAAGGGTCGTGATTTTGTGACTCCAGACGATATCAAATTTATAGCTACTGCTGTCATGCGTCATAGAATTATTCTTACTCCAGAGCGAGAAATGGAAGGACTTACTGCAGACAGGGCCGTGGCACAAATTTTAGAAAATATAGAGATTCCTAGATAGTGAAGAAATTTTTTAAAAGTCTTTATCTCCAACAACGCCTTTTTATCGCACTGGGAATTCTGGTCGTGCTATTTGTCTTTGCGTTCTTTTTTGAACGTTTGATTGATTACTTCAAGATCGGGTTCTTTGTGATCATAGGCTTGCTTGTTTTTGATATTTTACTTTTGTACCGGACTAAAAATGCCATAAAAGCAAGTCGTCATTTGCCTGATAAATTCTCCAATGGAGATAAAAATCCAGTAGCTATATTGGTGACTAACCAATACAGCTCAGCCATTCACCTAAAAATCATTGACGAGTTGCCAGTTCAGTTTCAGGAAAGGAATTTTGAGATCAAAGAATTCTTACAGAAATCTGATTCTAAAACTTTTCCATATACCGTAAGGCCCACAGAACGAGGTGAGTATCATTTCGGTGGCTTGCACATCTTTGTGAGTACGACTTTGGGGTTTGCCCAGCGAAAATTTTCTTTTAACCAAGATGCCATGGTGCCTAATTACCCCTCTTTTTTGCAATTGCGCAAGTATGAGCTGATGGCGTTTACGAACAAGTTAATGGATTACGGTCTTAAAAAGATCAGAAGGATAGGACATACCATGGAGTTTGAACAAATTAAAGATTACGTTCAGGGAGATGATGTGCGCAATATTAACTGGAAAGCGAGTGCCAAGCGCAATCAGTTAATGATCAATCAATTCCAAGATGAAAAGTCACAACCCGTTTATTCGGTTATCGATAAAGGTAGGGCCATGAAAATGCCTTTTGAAGAATTGAAATTGGTAGATTATGCGATCAATTCCACTTTAGTGATTTCAAATATTGCTTTAAAGAAAGGGGATAAAGCTGGGATGTTGAGCTTTTCTGATAAAGTTTCTAATCAGGTAATGGCTCAAAAAAGAGCTTCTCAAATGAATTTGATATTAGAGACCTTATACAATTTAGATACCGACTTTAAAGAGAGTGATTTTGCTAGATTGTATATAGATATCAAGCGATCCATTACACAACGCAGTCTCTTATTACTGTATACTAATTTTGAAACTATGGACGCGCTGCACAGGCAGCTTCCATACCTTCAGGCGATAGCAAAAAACCATTTGTTAGTGGTGATATTTTTTGAGAATACAGAGCTTAAAGAATTGGTCCAGCAACCTGCGGTGTCTACTCAAGAAATTTATCAAAAAACCATTGCAGAGAAGTTTGTTTACGAGAAAAAATTGATTGTAAATGAATTGAACAAATATGGAATTCAAACCATATTGACAGAGCCACAACAATTGACAGTAAATACGATTAATAAATATTTAGAGATCAAAGCCCGCGGATTGTTATAATGAAAACTAAAAAAAAGCTTTATTTTTTTAATGATTTGTTCAAGAAGTATCCAAGGTGGTTGTATCCTGTTGGAACTATAGCAAGTATTATAGGGGTTCTCGCAATGATGTATCTGGTGCCTGAGGATAATGAATAACTAGGCTATATCGTGGTTTTATTGTATGGGGCAATAATATCTTACCTTATTTTTCAATCCACCAGGAAAAATACGTTCCATTGGAGGAGAGGTCATTAATTTAAATTGACCGTAAATGGAAAGAAACTTAAAGTGGACGTCAAGTTTTTATCTGCTTATTATATAAGACAAGAGGCACTGCATGTAGAACGCATCAATAGATTAGATACCTTCCCTTTGGATCATTTGAGAGAAAAAGACAGAAAAAAATGCTGGATGTAATCGAGTTACAGCATATAATAATAGGAGTCAGTAACATTCGCAATTTAAACGTCTACAAGTAATTCAGATCTTAAGATATGTACCTCTTTTCTGAGCGCCAAAGCTTTATTGTTAAGCGCATCATTATATGCTCTTTTATTCCAATTTACTTTAAAAGCCTTTGATTGTCTTGTAAAGCAAAAACTCTTTTTAACAAGTCTGTCCCTCTGGAACTAACGTTATTTCTTATTTGTATTTCTTCCTGAGAGATCATCTTAAAGACCCCTTCTAGAGCCTTTTGAGTCACATAATCAGTAAGGTCTGGATTTACTTCGTTGGTAAATG
This sequence comes from Nonlabens sp., assembly GCF_018401815.1. Lineage (GTDB taxonomy): Bacteria > Bacteroidota > Bacteroidia > Flavobacteriales > Flavobacteriaceae > Nonlabens. The sequence continues at coordinate 40,990 of NZ_JAGYKG010000001.1, read as the reverse complement.
GGATGCTATTGTATCGGGTAATAGCTGTGCTCCATAAATCTGTTGCACCTACTTTCCCTAGACTGTTTTGAATCACTGGACTAAATTTAGCATAAAGTGCTTGTTGGGTTTTGTTTTCTAGATAAGAGGTTGCAGCACGTTGATCCCCGAGAAGAATGTTTTTGGCATCATTAAACGTAATATCTTTTACTGCCTTTACAAAAATAGGCAGTGCTTCTCGAGTAGCATCTTCTGCAGCTCTGTTGAGTAGTTTAAGACCTTCATCTGCAACATTGCTCAATCCTATCCTTCTCAAACCAGTACCTACTTTTTGTAATTCTTCTGGAAGTAATATCTTAACAAGCTCATTTTTATAAAACCCGTCAGTATTCATAAGTTTGGTTACCTCTTTATCAATTCCTTGATCCAGTGCTTGTCTCAAGCCATTTCCTATGTCAATTTGCGAAAGAGCGCCACTACCCTGAGGTAAGTGGTTTGCGATTTCTTGTAAGCTGCCACAACTGTTTAAAGTAATCATAGCGACCAGGATACAGGTGATTTTTGTCATGGGATTGCAATTTGTTCAAAGATATAGAAAAACGAGATTATGGAAAGAATCTAAAACAGATGGATACTGGTATATAATTTGATAAATTGCTGTGATCCAAATAACCATCATGAAACAACTCTTCTTAATACTAGGTCTTTCCTTATTTTTTACAGGCTGTTATACGACACAAGGTCTTGCTAATCGATTAACATCCAAACCAGTAGTTTTAACTAAAACCCTACTCACAGGGCTCTATGAAAATAACATCCCAGACGATCCAGAAAATAGTTTGTGGAATGATCTCTGTTTACACCATGCTAAGAAGGTACACGATCCAAGAGAGGGAAATCAGGTGTTCCTTGATTATACCGATGAAAAAGAGATAACAGTAGAATTGTATCAAAACAACCAACTTCTTGATTCGATGATTTTATCGGGAAAACCTAAAGACAATTATTTTGTCATTAGAAAAGGAAGTCATTTTTTTACACTCATTTTAATCACGTCTACGGTTAGTAAAAAGACTATTCTAGGTAATGATGCAAATGCTGATCTACTGTTAGCTCAAGGAAGATCAAGTAACACCATGCTTTTAGAAAGTGAGGTGGGTGATGAAGGGGAAACCATCACGGCAACCTATATGAGATTAGGAGATACAAGACCTAATTAAACAAAGCAATTAATGAAATAAAAAGCGCGGCATTAAGAAATCACAATTTCTTAATGCCGCGCAAATTAGTGTCTTTAGTAATAGTGTTTAGAGATCCAATCTATAAATAACATCAAAGCCTAAAAACATGGAACTAGCAAACTCGTTGTTCAATCTAGTTCTATCATCTCCACCTAGTGCTACAGTAAGTACTTGAGCTCCTACCGTATCTCCTGTATTATACAAGCCATAATCTGTAGTATCTAGACCTGCTTTTGCACGTACGATCAATTGATCTTTCATAAAAGAATAACCGGCATATAAGGCAAATCTTATAGACTCTTCTTGTACATAAGTATCAGCAACTCCACCACCTAAATTGTAAGACTTAATAGAAGTTCTTAAGTCGGCACCAAGACTCAATTGTTTGGTTAGACCATAATTAGCTTCCATTCTTATAGGGAACGCTGCATCGATGTAAAATTTGTTATTAGGTGTTCTGTAGTAAACACCCAAAAGCGGAGTGATAATCGCACCAAATTCTTCAGAAGAGCTGTACAAACCATACTTTGTTCTAAATCTGTTTTTATGACGGTATTCTAATAAGGCGATAGCACCAAATTGGAAATCGGCTCCACCTAAATCATCAAAGTTGGAGGCAATTTTAGGAAGTAATAAATAAGTTCCAGTCCATTTTGAGTTGTGGGAGATTTTTGCACCAAGATTTAATCTAGTCATGGTTAATCCTTCACTGTTAAATTCTGCTGCACCAGCAAAATCTAGACTTGTATTCTCAACAGTGAAACCAGTAATTAAAACCGTTTTATCATTTATAGGAGTAGGATAAAGAAATTCAAAATTGAAATTGGTTACATCAGTTTCTTGATTTCCATTTTCATCTTCTAAGGTGGTATTACCGACATTTAAACGAGCTAGATCTAAATAGTTTTGAGCACTTGCTATAGTAAATCCAAAAAGGATCACTAATAAAGAAATTTGATATTTCATGGGGTCGTTTTTATTTATTAAGTAAAAATATACCTCCGAGAGTAGTTATTCTACATTTTACTCATTTTTTTTATTAAAAATCTTAATTATTCACACAAAATACCTGCTTATTGGTCTATAGAGCCCATTACTTTTTGGGCAAAGGCATTTGCAGCTTCTATACTAGTCATTCCTTGAGCTACATTAGCGTGTACTTCAAGAGCGCCACATATGTTTGTAATCAATTCTCCTACTACATCCATTTCTTCTTCAGAAACAGACCTGTGTTCAGAAAAACTCTCTAAAACTTCTAAAGTAGCTTCTAAAGCTTCTGCGCTAGCATTTTTTTGTAAATGTCTAATTACTGGTAACTTCATGTACTAAATCTTTAAGGTTTTCAAATTTATTAGTTTGGGCTTGGTTCACAAAGGCACCGTTTTTAAAAGTAGCAAAAGTGGGTAAATTATCTACCGTTGCTAATTTTCGTGATTCTGGAAACTTCTCAGCATCGGCAAGAATAAAAACAGTGTTTTCATTTTCTGAAGCTAGTTTTTTAAACTTAGGTTTCATCACACGACAGTTGCCACACCAAGTAGCCATATATTGTACTACAACCGTATCGTTATTGGCAACGATTTCTTGTAGATTATCTTGATCTAATGTTTGCATTATTAATTATTTTAAAAAAAATGAGGAAATTAGAAAAGATGTTGATCCCTACTTCCCTCATTAATTATGGATATTATTATGATTCTTTTTAGTTTTTAGAAAGATATTCAGCAGTAGCGTTGCGATTTGCTCCCATTGCTTCTTTACCTTCTTCCCAGTTTGCTGGACATACTTCACCGTTTTTCTGAACGTGGGTATACGCATCGATCATTCTAAGGAATTCATTTACATTTCTTCCTACAGGCATGTGGTTCACACCTTCGTGAAATACAGTTCCTTCTTCGTCAATCAAGTAAGTCGCTCTATAAGTAACATTGTCTCCTACAAGAACATTGTCTTCTAACTCATCATTGTATTCTACCTCTATATCTAAAATATCTAGTGTTCCAGAAAGGTTGCGGTTGGAATCTGCTAGGATGTCATAGGTAACACCTTCTATCCCCCCATTATCTTTAGAGGTGTTTAACCATGCAAAGTGTACTTCTGGAGTATCACAAGAAGCACCTATAACGATCGTGTTTCTTTTTTCAAATTCTCCTAAAGCTGCTTGAAAGGCATGCAGCTCTGTAGGACATACGAATGTAAAATCTTTAGGATACCAAAATAAAAGTACTTTTTTTCCTTTGTTTTTTGCTTCTTCAAATACATTTAATTTAAATGTATCACCCATTTCATTCATTGCATCTACTGCTAGATTTGGAAATTTTTTACCTACTATAGCCATTTTTTGTTTTTTAAGTTATTCGTTTATTACGGATGCAAATGTAGTGTCCGCTTTCGCGAAAGCGGAACATTTTCAATCTACTTAACAAATGTTGTAATAGAATTTAGTTATTTAAGTAAGCTTTAAGAATAGGATAAATTGATAGTAAAAGCATTCTAAATTTATTTGATGGCCAGTGGGAGATAAAGACAGTACCTATCCTAGTATATAGTAAGTATTGAAATGGACTGCAAGGAAGTAGTGCAAAAAAGGATGAATAGCAACATGCACTTTAATTTAGGTTTGATCTCATTCCTATTCTTTACGACAATAGTCAGGGGTAGGTAAATAGGTTTCATTTGATAACGAGATTAGGTGGGTATTTTTGTCTCACGTGTGATTACTCATCAGCCTTAATTTCATTAAGCTCTAAATTTTTACTGGCTGCAAATTGGTAACCACTTTCCCACCATATTTTCATTTTCTCTTTTTTAAAGATCAGCGAGTTGGTAGTTAAAACGGTGGGGGTGTAATATAAATTGATAATGGCATCTTGATGGCCAGCGACGTATTTGCCAATAATTATGTTCTGCTTTTCAATGCGGTCCATCATAAAACCGTGAAGATTAGATAATAGAGAGAATACGTTTTTAGAGGGTAAGTTGTTGTAATGGGTCACTTCTGTTTCTAGAATAATAACATCTACTTCAGTAGCACCGCGATCTATAGCTTCTTTGATAGGGACCATGCTCCCAAAACCTCCGTCAGCATATTCACAGCCATTTTTTCTGACCAAGCTCATAAACGGAATGTAATTACAAGAAATCCAGATCCAGTCTATAAAATCTTCGTAGTCAAAATCCTTGATAGATTTGTATTCGGTCTCATTTAAAGAAAGGTTGGAAACGGTCACCACTACATCTTTAGCACCATTTTTTAGTGTTAGAAATTCTTCTTTAGAAAGGGTGTTTGCGATAAGTTTTCTCAGGTTTTTGCTCTCACCAAAGGTTTTAGACCCCCTAAAGAAATTACGCAATACCTTAAAATGGTTGATACTGATTTGATCCTGACCAAATTTATCTCGCTTCACTAAAAAAGGCCTGCGATTGAAAATAGAAGATTGATTGACATTGGTGTATACGTCTTTAATTTCAGCTATTTTATTTAATGCGAGATGCGAGATGAGCAAGCTACCCGTAGAAGTGCCAATGTATAAATCGTATTCATGACCTAATTCTCCCTGTAGGTACTGTGCCACACCACCTGCAAAAGCTCCTTTACTACCACCACCAGAAATCACAAGGGCCTTCATAGAATTTGATATTACTTGTGGGTAGTTTCTAAAATTAAACTATCGTAAATCACAGTTCGAATTTTTTCTGAACTGACATACCCATCACCAAAACCTTTTGCATCGTATTTTTTAGTTATGGAATTGTTTTTCTCAACTTGTTCTCGAGTTTTTCCATCACGTATCTCTTTTTGAATTTGTGTTTTTAAATCCACCAGCATTGGAATGTAGTCAGCGAGATCCTTATAAGAAGCAAGAGCTCCATGGCCTGGAACAATTTTAGTATCTTCATTTATGGTATTCAAGACCTTCTTTTGTGCTGTGATGTACCCACTTATGGAGCCGCCAGAGTCGAGATCTATAAAAGGATAACGGGCATTAAAAAAAACATCACCCATATGTACTACATTATTCTTAGTAAGGTAAACAAAGCTATCCCCGTCGGTATGGGCATTGTGTACGTGAATAATTAAGTCGTCTTCATCAATCAGTGATACTATAAACTCTTCTTCAAGTACTTTCTCCGGTAAAAAGTTTTCGTTTTTTTCACTTTCTATCAATCGGTTTCTTACATTACTATGTGCAATAATGCTTATTTCTTTGGTATTGAAATTTTCATTTCCTCCCGTATGGTCACCGTGATGGTGGGTGTTGATGAGGTATTTCAGAGGCTTGTCGGTAATCCTTGCAATTTCTTTTTTTAATTGATCACTTAAAGCTGCGTATGGTGAATCGATCATGACTACTTCAGATTCTCCTACTTGAATCAATATATTCCCTCCGGCGCCTTCTAGCATGTAAACGTTTTGGGTTACCTCATGAGTAATGACTTCTAGCTCGTCAAATTTGTTTTGTGCAGCAGAAATGCATCCAATAACTAGAGGTAGCGCAAAAAGTAATTTTTTCATTTTTATTTATTTATACAAATGTGACTGAGCCATTTCTATAGTCTAGCTCTTATAGTTGTAAAGGTTTTTCTCCTCAGCTACTCCTAGTAGGTGCTTGAGCACTTAGTTGTTTAATTTTTATTCTAAAAGCTGCAAACAATAAGGTCATAAAAGGAGAAAGCCAGTTGAATATCGCATAGATAAAGTAATCTTTTACGTCTACGCCTAAGGTAGAACTTTGATAAGCTCCACAAGTATTCCATGGAATCAACGCACTGGTTACCGTACCAGAATCTTCTAGGGTTCTAGAAAGGTTTTCTGGGGCTAGGCCTTTTTCGGCATAAGCCTTAGCGTACATTTTTCCAGGCACGACTATGGCCAGGTATTGATCACTTGCCGTCACATTAATCGCTAGACAGCTTACTACTGTGCTAGCAAACAGCCCAAAAACAGAGTCAAATAAATGAAGTAGTGCACGACTGATGCGTGACAAAGCACCTATGGCATCCATAATACCCCCAAAAACCATTGCACAAATAATCAGCCAGATCGTTCCCAACATGGACTCCATTCCTTTTCCTTCAAAGAGGCCACTTAGTTTTTCGGCAATCTCTGGATTATCAGTTACTGGAACTACCACCGTTTTTACAGTAATGGCATTCATAACACCTTTATACATAGCAGTGGCATTCCATTCTTTTACTCCAGAAATAGCATGCACCAATTCTGGTTGGAACATCAAAGCAAAGACACCTGCTAAAAGAGTTCCTATCAATAAAGCGATTAAAGGAGATACTTTTTTTATAATCATGGCAATAACCACTATAGGAACCACAAATAGTATAGGAGAGGTATTAAAGGTAGCGTCAATAGCCTCCTGATATTGTGAAACATCGGCCACACCAGTAGTATCTAGATTAAATCCTATAATGATAAAAACAAGTAGCGTTATAGCAATAGTAGGCACTGTGGTAAGGGTCATGTATTTGATGTGTGTAAATAGATCTGTTCCTGCCATCGCAGGTGCTAGGTTGGTCGTATCACTCAACGGACTCAGCTTATCGCCAAAATAAGCCCCACTTAACACGGCACCAGCCGTCATTCCGGCACTGATGTCTAGTGCGCCGGCAATTCCTATTAACGCAATACCTACAGTAGCACTAGTCGTCCAACTGCTTCCAGTGGCGATCGAAATTACCGAACAAATAAGCACACAGGCAGCAAGGAATATAGACGGATTTAAGATATCAAGACCGTAATAAATCATAGTGGGGATGATACCACTTAACAGCCACGTACCTGCAAGTGCTCCTACCATTAAAAGAATTAAAATGGCTCCAGTAGTAGATTTTAAGTTCTGTGCTACTTCCTCTATCATAGTAGTGTAAGAAACCTTATTTAAATAGCCTACTATACCAGCTACCGTAGCTCCTAATAGCAGTACAAACTGATTAGAACCGCTTAAAGAATCATCACCATAGATATAGACATTAACAGCGAGCATCCCAACAAGGGCAAAAACAGGAATAAGCGCTTCCCATATAGTAAGTTCGTTATTTTCAATTATTTTTTCTTCTTCTTGGTTGATGTTTGGGCTTTCCATAAGGGCATTTGATGAACTGTAATGTTACGATTTTGTATATTGAGTTGCAAATTAGACGTCAAAGAGATTTATATTTTTGCAGCAGGTGCTTTTCATAACCTAGCTTTCGCGAAAGCGTCACCAATACAGATAATAAGGGTTTGATGCATCTAAATAAGAAATGATCTACTTGATTATCAACCCAGTGCAGCAATAAAACTGCATGCAATGGGTGAAACGGTACCTGCTTCTTACCAAAGGTTGTTCCATCACCTACAAAACCAAAAAGGACGGCAATAAAGTTTTCAAATCCGGGCTGGCCGGGCTCTAATTTTGCTCTAAAAACAATAGTTTGATCCCCAGGATTATAAAAACGATGCGCATCCAACAAGGGTATTTTAAACTGCATACCAGGCCGCAAGAAAAGCTCCTCACCTAAATAATGAACTCCTAAAGTACCTTGCAGCGGATAGAAATCTTCTGTAAACCTCTTATGGAAATGTATAGGGTTACCTCCACCAGGTTGTAATACTACCTCTATTAAAATATAAGCACCATGAGTTTGAGCACTAGTTTTTAGAATACTGGCTTTTTCTTTGGTAACAGGATTGAGGTATACTTGTGGCATAAATCAAAGGTATCTCGCAATTATGGAAATCCTTAATAAATGGATAATAAATAGTGATCGATAGATTAAGGTATTGAGAAGTCATGCTCTTATATTTGTATCTCAAAGTTTTACAATTATGTCAGAGAATATAGAAAGAATAAAATGTTTGATCATAGGTTCAGGACCTGCAGGATATACCGCTGCTATTTATGCCGCACGTGCAGATATGAAGCCAGTGGTATACACAGGTATGGAGCCAGGTGGACAACTTACCACAACTACAGAGGTTGATAATTTTCCAGGGTATCCAAATGGAATTGATGGACCTGCCATGATGGTGGACCTACAGAAACAAGCCGAGCGTTTTGGAACCCAAGTGCGCATTGGAATGGTTACTGAAGTGCATTTTTCTAAAGAAAAAGGTGGCATTCATACGGCCATTGTAGACGGTAAAACAAAAATTGAAGCCAATACCGTCATTATTTCTACAGGTGCAACTGCCAAATATTTAAACATACCAAGTGAGCAAAGATTGCGAGGTGGTGGAGTAAGTGCTTGTGCCGTTTGTGATGGGTTCTTTTATAAAAATCAAGATGTAGCTATAGTAGGAGCAGGAGATACTGCTGCAGAAGAAGCTTCGTACCTAGCTAATATTTGTAAAAGCGTAACCATGCTAGTGCGCAAAGATCACATGCGTGCCTCAAAAGCAATGCAACATAGAGTTCACGGTTTAAAAAATATTAAAGTATTGTACAACTCTGAGGTAGATGAAGTCTTAGGAGATACTGTAGTGGAAGGATTGCGCATTGTTAACAATCAAACCCAAGTAAAACATGAAATTGATATTACAGGAATTTTTATTGCCATAGGTCATAAGCCTAATACAGATATTTTTAAAGGCCAATTGGAAATGGAAGAAGATGGTTATTTGAAAACGGTTCCAGGTTCTACTAAAACAAATCTTCCAGGTGTTTTCGCTTGTGGAGATGTACAAGATAAAATATACAGACAAGCAGTTACCGCTGCAGGAACTGGTTGTATGGCCGCGCTAGATTCTGAGCGCTACCTAGCAGAAATAGGAATTGTGGAAGAAGTTAAAGCTGGAGATTACAGTATTAAATAAACGGTTCAAACAGGGTGATTGGATCACAAAAAGTCTCTTTGAACTTGCTTTAAAGAGACTTTTTAGTAGTACAACCTCAGGTGTGTATTTTCTTAAATTTGTGTTGTAAAATTGATAAGAATCTTTATAAAAACCCCCTAATCAAAGCAATTGATTAGGGGGTTTTTAAAGTTATCTAACGTCTAACATTACTCTTTATTCAAAACAGATTTTCCTATAAATTGCTGAATTTCTATTTTAGGGGTATTGTAAAGAGTTACTTTTGCATCATCACTAGAGTCTATAGAAAGATTATTTTTTACATTAATTCCGGTACGAGCATTATTATTAATTGTTAAGATTAATTCATCTATAACTAGGTTTTTACCCTCGAGGGATGCGTTTTCAGTCAAGTTGATTTTCCCGTTTTTGATATCGCCCTCTATCTTAGCACTTGCTCGATCTCCCACATGCAAATCTAAATTTTCATATTTGATCAACGCTTTTAAATCGGCCTTATTTCTAAGATGAATCACAGCATTTTTACCACTTAAATTCAATTCTGATTTGGTGTTCAATGCTGCATTAAGCGTTAATTTTGTTACCTTGGCTGTCAGGTACACTTTTGCATCTTTTTCTACACTTAAGTCTAATTCTTTAAATTCAAGACTCGTAACCGAGGAGAGTACGGCATTATCAGTAACCATTATGGACTTTAATTCAGGTCCATAAATGATTCGGAATTTCATCTCTTTTTTAGAACGTATTCTAGCTGTAGAAGTAATAACTAGTTGACCATCTATTACTCTTGCTTCAATATATTGATGTAAATTAGAGTCTGTGGTGACTTCTAGTTGGGGAGAAGCCCCTGGAATGATTTCTACTTCATAATCATCGCTTATCTCTAATGTTTTAAAAGGTGCAATCGCACTTACCTCGGTAGTTACCTGGCGATTCCCTTTTACTTTGATCATCTCTTGAGCGCTTGTTGCTGCAGTAGTCAACACGAAAACAAAAAGTAGTAATTTTTTCATAAGGATAATTTATTTGTCAAAGGTAAAACAAAAACCGCTCCATAGCGAAATGGAGCGGCTAAGAGTTCTACATCTCAATCACAAGTGCAGAACGTCAACTGAAAATTGTTTCTAATAGGTATAGGTTTTTGTAAAGGTTAAAGGTCCCGCTTTTTTGGTTTTAGTAACTGTTACTTTGCCTACTTCTAGGCCACCTAATGTTAAAGGTTTAGTCATGCGGACTTTTCATCATCCTCATCAGTGTAGTTCCATTTCCCATCGGTAGTAGTGGTGGAGTCTATAACTTTAGTACTCTTGCTGTCTCCAGATTCTGTTTCATCTACCACAGGACAGTCTAAGCATACAGCTTTAGCATTTTTGATTTGGAAGGTGTTATTTCTAAGACTTCCCAAATCCAACGCGTCATCAATCATCCAGTCTCCTCGGTAATGGTATTGAAATGTTTCATTCAGTTTTGCTTTTGTCCCTTCAGGTAGATAAATCGTCACATGTACCTTTTGACCGAGTAAACCAGAGCCTTTAGGTGCGATGATATAATTAGGCGCAACAAAAGTAGAGTCAGTTAACTGGTAGTCGTACACTAAGGATTCAGCATTTAATTTTGCCGTGTCAAAGGAATCTCCTTTTGCTTTAAAATTAATATTTACATGCGCCAGGCTATCTCTACTCACTGCAATGGCCACATGAACTTGATCGATTCTTATAGCTTTTTCACCTTTATAATCGATGACTTTGATCCCGTTGTTATTGACATAAATCTGGTCTCCTAAATAATTATCTTTCAACAACTTTAAGTTAAAGACCTTTTCTTTATCAATTTCAAATTCATTTACCTTGATGACATTCCCGTCAAATGCTTGACTAGCAGCAATTCTTGCAATAGATACACTAAGAACTATTACTGATATGATCCATAGAACTACCAAAACTATTTTTGCAGGCATCCCAATAGACTTTAAATTATTCACCAACAGCTTAAGTCCTAAAATAGCGAGCACTAATAAAGGGATCCCCAAAGTGATCACAGCAGCGGTTAAAAGGATCCAAGAAGCTTGATGTTGAGGCACCACTAGGTCAAAGAAATGTATCAAATGTTGACCGTCTACATTTATAAAACTAGCCGTTATGGTAGAAATAATTAAAGCAATAAGTGCTGTAACTGCCGTTAAAAAAACAATCAAGCCTATTATTTTAATCAATGCTTTAAAAAAGCCTTTGATCAATCTTCCTACTAGATTAAAGAATCTAATGGATCCGCGTTTTCCTTTTTGACCTACGATATGGTGGTCGGCGTCGGTCTGCCCATCGACCACAGGCTCAAAACCCTGCTTAAAATTCTCTTCAATGTTAGAGATATTTACCTCTTTACCCATCATCGTTAAACGCTGGTTAGTGGTTACTGCATCGGGTACCAGAATCCATAACAACACATAAACAGGTATGGCCCAGCCTACGCTAAAAATCACCAAAAGCACCCAAAGCACACGTATCCATACGGCATCTATTCCTAAGTAGTATCCGATACCTCCAGAAACTCCGCCTATATAACCGTTTTGAGTATCTCTAAAAAGTTGTTTGTTTTTACCAGTGCTTCTGTAGTGTTTGCGAGAAGTTTGTTCTTCAAAAATTTCTTCGTCTACTTCATAATCTTCAGGCTGACCCATGATACCAATCACTTCCTCTACATGAGTAATGGAAATAACTTGCATTTCATTAGCTCTTTTTTCTAGAAAAAGCTCTGCAATACGCGATTCTATATCGCTCATGATCTCGTCAGCACCGCTAGTACCAGCAAATGAATTATTCACTGCTGCGATATAACGTTGCAGGCGTTGATAGGCATCTTCATCTATATGGAAGAACAGCCCAGCTAGGTTTATATTGATGGTCTTGTTCATGATTTCGTCATTTTTGATTTGGTTACTAAATTTACAGCATTTTTAAGATCGTCCCAAGTGGTGGTCAGTTCTGTCAGGAAAATTTTACCTGTTTCAGTAAGCCCGTAGTACTTACGTGGCGGGCCACCGGTACTTTCTTCCCAGCGATAGTTGAGCAATCCCGCATTTTTAAGCCTGGTGAGCAAAGGGTATATGGTTCCTTCTACTACCAGCATTTTGGCGTCCTTTAAGGTGTTCAAAATCTCTGCTACGTAGGCATCCTCTTCCTTTAAGATGGAAAGAATACAGTATTCGAGAACCCCTTTACGCATTTGCGCTTTTGTGTTTTCTATCTTCATATTATTTTTTATTAGGTGTTTCTACCTCCTCATGATGAGGTATGAAAGGAATCGTTATTGGATAATTGTAATCTTTACCTTCATTGGCTTTAATAGCTGCCTGAATCGTACATACCAGGTCGATGACACCTAGAATAAGTATGGCAGTGCCACAGATGACGCTGCTTGTGACTATAGTATTGAAGATGCCCAGATCATTCCAAAAAGGAAAATCAGTACCGTGATCCATGGCCTTCCATAAACTAGGCCCTCCAGAAACCATAGATCCGATGATGACGCCGCCGCCTATAAAAGCCAGTACAATCGTATACAGTGTGATGCTGATCTGAAAGTTGATCGCTTGTTTACCGTGTCTATCTATAAACTCAGATTTCTTAGAATTCGTCATCCATAACAAAATGGGAAGGACAAAATTCCCAAGAGGGAAAATCCATTTTCCAAAGGTTAATAAATGAATACCCGTAGCGATAGTCTTGTAGTTATTTTGGTTTGTTGATTCCATAGCCTATTATTTTCTTATGCAAATATATGGTTAAAAGATAGTATTATGCAATACAAAGTACCATATATTTTTTATAACTAGATTTTTTTGATGGTTTCGCTTTCGCGAAAGCGTTGCAAATACAAGCCTTTTTACTATTTTTACGGTAAATGTTAAAATTATGATCACGCCTAAAAAAATTAACACATTTACCTTTTTTAAGCTGCCTAGTTGCTGGTGGACCGGTGTGAGATGTACCCAGATTGATGCAGAAAACTGTACGGTTAGTGTCAAGCACAAGTGGTTCAATCAGAACCCATTTAAGAGCATGTACTTTGCTGTGCAAGCCATGGCAGCAGAGCTTTCTACTGGGGCTTTAGTGATGTCTTATATACATAAAAGCGAGGCTAAAGTGTCCATGCTTGTGGCCAATAACAACGCCTCTTTTACTAAAAAAGCCACAGGGCGCATTACTTTTACATGTTTGGATGGAGCGGCGATACAAGAAGCCATCGCAACAACAGTAGCCACTGGAGTAGGGCAAACCTTATGGATGACGTCTAAAGGAGTGAACGAAAAGGGGGTGCAAGTGAGCGAATTTCATTTTGAGTGGACGGTGAAGAGAAAATAGTAGGCAGTGTCAGTATGCAGTATGAAGTAGGCAGGAGTTAGCAGGAATTGGGCAAGTGGCAGGTTGATTTCGAACTGTATTCGGTGTGTTGTTAGACAGTAGTTGAGTTAACAGTGGCCGTTTTCAGTAAGCAGTAGGTCGTGACTATTTATTTTAGAACATTGAAAGGGAAAGAAATGAGAATCAAGTTTGTTTGTGACTTTTCAGTAGCTTTCTCCATGCTGCTTCTCAGAAATCACATCTTTTGCAACTGATCTCTGAACTCTAACTTCTCTATTAAGTTATTTTTCTTAACTATTTCACAATCTTTTTCAACTAAAATCTACTAGTAACTATATTCACCTCATGAAAGCAGTTTACCGGAAGTACGTGTTAGAATTCAAGCAACCTGCGGGAACTTCCCGTGGTGTTTTAAAAACAAAAGACACCTGGTTTTTGATCATCGATAATGGAGTGAAAAAAGGAGTAGGAGAGGTGAATATGTTTGCAGGTCTTTCTATAGATGATCGCCCTGATTTTGAAGAAAAACTGCAATGGACATGTGATCATATCAAGTTACCACAGGTAAAAATGATGCAGGCGTTAAAAGAATGGCCGTCTATTTTATTTGGTTATGAAATGGCGATAAAGTCTTTGCAGTCCAGTAATCCCTTCACCTTATTTCCTTCTATGTTTACAGAGGGACATGATGCTATTGCTATCAATGGCTTGGTGTGGATGGGAAATCAAGATTTCATGATGCAACAGCTAGAGGAAAAACTCAGAGAGGGCTTTGATTGTATTAAAATGAAGATAGGTGCCATTGATTTTGAGTCTGAAATGAGTCTGTTAAAATTAATACGTTCCCGCTTTCGCGAAAGCGAGATCAGCATACGAGTAGATGCTAATGGAGCTTTTACCCCAGAGAATGCCTTGGGAAAATTGGAAGAAATAGCGTCACATCAAGTACACAGTATCGAGCAACCTATAGCACAAGGACAGTGGCAAGAAATGGCTAGACTTTGTGAGCAAAGCCCTGTTGATATTGCGCTTGATGAGGAATTGATAGGATGTTACGAAATAGAAGAAAAAATAAATTGTCTGGAAACTATCCAACCTCAGTACCTCATTTTAAAGCCCGCTTTAATAGGGGGTTTTCAAAGCAGTAGAGAATGGATCCATCTTGCTGAAGAGAGAAACATTAACTGGTGGATCACTAGTGCGCTAGAGTCTAATGTTGGCCTTAATGCGATTGCGCAATTTACCTACACTTTAGGAAATAAAATGCCTCAAGGACTGGGGACAGGATCTCTTTTTACTAATAACATAGAAGCTCCTTTAGAGATTAAAAAAGGTCATTTGTACTGTAACGCATCTGGCAGCTGGAACACTAATGATTTAAAATTGTAAATATGTATATAGAACAAGGTTATAAAGGAAAATTAGGGGCTTGGAACTTTTTTGTAATTCCAGTACTATTTATACTTTTAATGTCTTTTAACTATGTGTCTACAAAGTTGATGCTTGCCGAAACTGATCAGTCTATGGAGGCGCTGATGAGTCAAATGATAGATCAAATCGGGAAGAATGTTTTCTTAGCTATAAATCTTGTGATTTTTGTTGTGGGTTTATTAGCTGTATTCTTTTGGGTAAAATTTATTCATCAACAGACACTCACCCATTTCACTACTTCTCGTAAAAAGATTGATTGGAAACGCATAGGCTTGATGTTTGTGCTTTGGGGTACTTTTTCTGCAGGCACTACCCTTATAGCTGTTTATTCGGTTCCTGAAAATTATGAGTTGCAGTTTAATTGGACCAGTTTCCTGCCCTTGCTTTTCATTTCATTAGTGTTATTTCCTTTTCAAACAAGTTTTGAGGAGTACTTATTCAGAGGGCAATTGCTTCAAGGTTTAGGTATAGCTACCAAAAGCCGCGCAGTTTCATGGATAGTCACTTCTGTATTATTTGGTGTGATGCATGCTGCTAATCCAGAAGTGGAGAAATTAGGACCTTCTGTAATGATTTTTTATATAGGCACAGGACTGGTTTTAGGAGCGATGACTTTGCTGGATGAGGGGTTAGAACTTGCGTTGGGATTTCATGCAGCCAATAATATAGTGGGAGCTTTATTGATCACCTCTACTTGGACTGCTATACAAACAGATTCTGTTTACCTGGACACTTCTGTTATGCCTTCATTTTCCATCGTAGATGCCTTACCTATAGGAATAGGTTATCCTATTTTATTACTTATTTTGGGTAAGATTTACAAATGGAAAAACTGGAAAGAAAAATTGTTTGGTAGGGTACTGAGCAAGGAGGAGTTTCTCGCATTAGAACCAGAACCTTTTAATGATAAATAGTAACCATACTAAATTATGATCCCTAAAATACATCCGACTTTTAAATTAAACGGTCACTCTTTAGATTATGAAGGAGTCATGATCGTTGCTTACAGTTATATCAAAGAAGGCGAGGAGTGGGAAAAGCAAATAGGTGATTTCCTCTTGAGTTGGCTGGATAACTTTGATGTAGTTACTGTGCGAACTAGTGGCTCTACAGGTGTTCCTAAAGAGTATAAATTAAATAAACAGCACATGATCAATAGTGCGGTAATGACTGGTCAGTATTTTGATATAGGAGCAGAAAAAGAGGTGTTGTGCTGCTTGCCTTTGAGTTATATCGCTGGAAAGATGATGATGGTAAGAGCCATGACATTGGGATGGCATTTAGATCTTGTACAGCCTAGTACCACACCACTTCGTAAAGCCGATAAGAGATACGACTTTACTGCCATGTCTCCTTTACAAGTTGCTAAATCCCTAGACGATATTCATAAAGTTAGAAAAGTCATCATCGGCGGTGGCGCGGTTTCTCAAGGTCTTATTGAAAAATTAAAAGGAAAGCATACCAAAGCCTTCCATACCTATGGGATGACAGAGACCTCCTCTCATATTGCAGTAAGAGAGTTGTACCCTATTTATGAAGAGAATTACTCTGTTTTGGAGGGTGTTCAAATTGAAAAAGATAAAGAAAACCGCTTGGTCATTCATGCCCCTAAAATAGCTACGTCTACATTAGTTACTAATGACGTAGTGGAGTTGGTTAATGATAAACAATTTAACGTCTTGGGGAGAGTAGATGATGTGATTAATACAGGATCTGTCAAGGTACATCCTACTCAAATAGAACAAAAACTATCTCATCACATTTCAGAATCGTTTTTTATTTCAGGAAAAGCAGACGAAGAATTAGGACAGAAAGTGATTTTGATTATAGAAGGCAAAGAAAGAGACGTGCAACAGGCGTTCCAAAAACTGGGAAAATTTGAAATACCTAAAGAAATTTATTTTGTAGAAAAGTTTGCTTTAACCCATACTGGCAAAATGGATAAGCGAGTGATTTTAGAAAAGTTATTTTCTGACCATCGATAGAAGGTGGTTAGCAGAAATTAAAAGCCATTAAAAAAACAACAGCATTATAATGCTGTTGTTTTTTTAATAATATGATTATTTTATATGATTGTCCATTTTCTGAGCAATAACATCAGTGGCCCGGTCCAGCATGCGGTAAATGTTTTCAAAACCTGTAGAGCCTCCGTAATAAGGGTCAGGCACGTCTAGGTTTTCACCGGGGAAGACTTCGTCTAGAATTTTGATCACTTTTTTCTTTTGCTCTTCTGTACTGGCGAGAGCAGTGACATCATTGTAATTGGACTGATCCATAACATAAAGAACATCAAAATTTTTAAAATCTTCTTCAAGAAGTTTACGGCTCTTTTGTTTAGAGATATCCAAACCGTATTTCTTTGCAACAGCAATGGATCTTTTGTCAGGAGCTTCTCCTTTATGACCACTACTTGTTCCTGCACTGTCAACTGTAAATTTAGTAAAGTTGAGTTTTGATTTCATCAAGCCTTCAGCAAGTGGAGATCGGCAGATGTTGCCCAAACATACCATTAAAATGCTTGTTTTCTCGTTCACTAATTGGCTAATTTTTTATGAAGGTCTTCTACGTATTTATTGAATTGCTTATCGGTAGAAGCAAGGTTATCTACTGTTTTACATGCATGCAATACGGTAGCGTGGTCTCTTTTACCTATTTGTGTTCCTATACTTGCAAGGGAAGCTTTCGTGAGTTTTTTAGAGAAGTACATTGCTAGCTGTCTAGCTTGTACAATATGCCGTTTACGAGTCTTGGATTGCAACGTTTCTACATCCATAGAGAAGTAATCACTTACTACTTGCTGGATTTGATCTATGGAAATTTCTCTTTTTGTATTCTTTACATAGTTCTCTACGATCTTGCGAGCAAGATCTATAGTGATTTCCTTACGATTAAAAGAAGAGTGCGCGATTAAAGAAATAATAGCTCCTTCCAGTTCTCTAATGTTAGTTTTAATATTATCTGCTAGATAGTGAATGACATCCTCATCCATCTCTACGCCATCGCGATAGAGTTTATTCTTGATAATCGAAACCCGAGTTTCATAATCTGGATGATTTAACTCTGCACTAAGTCCCCATTTGAAACGAGAAAGAAGGCGTTGCTCAATGTCCTGCATATCCACAGGTTTCTTATCACTAGTTAAAATGACTTGCTTGCCGTTTTGATGCAAGTGATTAAATATATGGAAAAAGACATCTTGTGTACTTGATTTTCCAGCAAAAAACTGGATGTCATCTACAATAAGTACATCTACAATCTGATAGAAATGTATAAAATCGTTACGGTTGTTCTTGCGTACCGACTCAATATATTGTTGTGTGAATTTTTCGGCACTGATATAAAGAACTGTTTTATCGGGATAGTTTTCTTTAATTCCAACACCTATAGCGTGAGCCAAGTGGGTTTTCCCTAATCCTACACCACCAAAAATCAATAGCGGGTTAAAACTAGTCCCACCAGGTTTATTAGAAACAGCCATTCCAGCACTGCGTGCAAGTCTATTGGAGTCTCCTTCTAAAAAAGTTTCAAAATTATAGGATGGATTGAGTTGTGATTCAATTTTTACATTTCTAATACCAGGTATAATAAAAGGGTTTTTGAGTTCAGGACTTTTACTTCTTACCGGTGCGTCTACAGTTTGAGAATTATTAATGCTGCGATTACTGCTTGGAATTTTCTCGGTAAATGCTTCCATTCCTTTTGTAGGATTTTCCATTTTGATCGCATAGATCAGTTTAGCTCCTTCACCTAATTCACGGGTAAGTGCCGTTTTTAATAACTTGATGTAATGTTCTTCCAACCATTCATAAAAAAATCGACTCGGCACTTGTATACTTAAAGCGGTATCAGTTAGCTTTACAGGTTTAATTGGTGCAAACCATGTTTTGTAGGCTTGAGCAGCAATATTATCTTTTATAAATGCGAGACAATTTTCCCATACCGATTCTGAAGTCAGTGCCATAAGTTGTTTTTTTTTGGTTAGTGTTGGGTCGATTAAGAACTACGAATCACAAAGAATTACTGTTTTAATAATCGATGACAAATATGTGTATAAAAAACCTTAAAAAAAATTTATTTAAGGTTTGATTTATAAAAAAAAAGTTGCACTGTGCTACAAGGCCTTATAAAACAAATAAATATTGATAAATTTTATGTTTCCAATTACAATTAATATTACACCCAGGTATTCAGAAACCGATCAGATGGGAATCATTCATCATGCTAACTATCTGATATACTTAGAGCAGGCAAGGCTGGATTGGCTGAGCCAGTTAGGATTCTCTTATGTTAAAATGGAAGAGGCAGGCGTGCTTCTACCTGTTTATAATATCGATTTAAAGTATAAAAATCCGATCAAATTCGGTGATGAAATTAGTGTTAAAATTTCCCTTAAATCTATACCTACCACAAGAGTAATTTTTGATTATGAAATAGTTAATCAGAAGAATCAAGTTTGTGCCGTTTGTGAGCTCACTTTGGTATTTACTGATGCACAAACTTTTAGACCTAGAAAGCCGATTCCAGATTTTTTAGAGGCGTGTAAAAAGCTTTTAAACACATGATAATTAAACATCTCGCTTTCTCGAAAGCGAGATTTCAAACAATTAACAGCACGATATATGTTACAAGAGTTATTTTCTGACCTAATACACGAACTCAGAGGCGCTATATCCATGAGAAGGCATCCCTTCAAATACGTCACCTTATCAACCGTTGATGAACAAAAATCACCAAGATCCCGAACGGTAGTGTTAAGAGAAGTATCCGAATCTTTAGAATGCATCATTTTTACAGATGCAAGATCACAGAAGATCTCTCATATAAGTACTAATGATAATGCTTGTATGCTGGCATATCATCCTAAAAAGTTGATGCAAATACGATTAGATGGTCAATTGACAGTAGTGCGAGACCAAAAAGAAATTAAAAGGTTGTTTCAAAAAGTTTCTGAAAAGGCTATAAAGGATTATACAACATCTGTTTCCCCTGGGTGCGCTATTGATCAGCCTGATCAGGTGGAATACGTATCTAGATCAGAAAGTAACTTTGTGGCCTTAAAGTTTGTTCCACATACCATAGAATATTTAAGATTGAAAAGACCTAATCACCTACGAGCGGTTTATAAAACCGAAGACGGTTGGAAAGGGCAGTGGCTGGTTCCTTAGTTGACAGGTTTTGAGGTAATCGGGTACATGGTATGGAGAACATCAACCACTTCTTGTTGTCTGGATTCAGGTACGGCAATGGTGATCGTGCAAGTAGTTGTCATCTCTTGTTTTGTTATCTTAAAATGCTGCTCCTCTATAAACCGCATCACCTGGCTCATTTGTGGGTATTCAAAATAAATTTCCACTTCAGCAGTAATGGTTCTTGTGACTATTTTTGCATGGGAAAGGGCAAGTCTTGCCGCCTCTCGGTAAGCGCTTATCAAACCTCCTACTCCTAATTTGGTACCACCGAAGATTCTAGAAACCACTACAAGAACGTCACTAAGTTCATGAGCAACTAGTTGTCCTAATATAGGGTCTCCAGCACTGTGACTAGGTTCCCCATCATCATTTGCTCTGTAATTATCATCACTAGGGCCTAGTTTCCAGGCATAACAATGGTGTCCAGCTTTAGGGTGTGTGTGGCGCAAGACGGCGATGAGATCGGTTACCTCTTCAGGGTCTGTTAATGGAAATGCGTTGGCATAGAACTTACTACCTCTGTCTTTATAAAGAATCTCCTCAGTAGCTTTAATGATGGTTTTATAAGAATCAGTCAAGGGTAATTTTTTTTATCCATCTTAATAGGTTGTAAGATGGAATGCTTGGATTATTTTAGCAAAATAACCATTAAACTTTATCATGAAAAAGATCCTCGATTATTATTTTTAGCAATAGCCTCAATTGCTTGTGAAACAGAACCTTTAGATCCATGTCTCAATCCGAAGGGAGCTGCCGCTGGAGGTTCAGGACCTGATGGAGGGCCGGTAACAACTTCTGCAGTGGGAGACTGGGATTATTGACTATGCCACAAATACAACTCTTACTGCCTCTGTTATGGGTAATACAGTTACTTCTACAAGTTCTAATGAGTTGGTAAGTGCAAGCTCAGTTCTCTCATTCAATAGTGATGGTAGGTATACCGCTGTAGGTGATCAAACTTTTGAAATATTTTTACAAGGAATATCACAAGGTACCCAAACAATGAGTATTAATGATTCTGGCATTTATGTTGTAAACGGATCCGATTTGGACCTGATTCCTTCCTCCAATCAAAGCAGTTCTGGACTCCCTCAATTTGGCTAAGATGCAGACTTTACTATTGATACACTAACTGCTACAGACCTCGTGATCCTAATTAACCCTGCCACTACTCAAAACGTTAATGGTGCCACTCAAAGAATTGAGGTAGCTGGTTTTGGAGACTTTACGAGACAGTAGCAACCATTTTTTTATGTCAGGCTTTCGCAAAAGCGATCATAAGAATAGCTGCAACAGCCACCACAATTCCCATGTAGTTTTTAGGAAGTAGCTTTTCCTTAAAAAGCCATACGCCTAACACTGAAGTAAAAAGTACGGTTCCCACATGGTTGATAGGGTACACCACACTGCTTTCCATTCCGTTTTTAAGGGTTTTGATTAGAAAATAAATAGAATAATAATTAGGCACTCCTAAAACAACACCTGCAACTATAGATCTAAAAGTTAAAAAGCGCTTTTGAGTTGCCTCATAGATCAGGACCAGAATTCCAATGACAAAAGCCATCGCAAAGCAAATTGCGCTAAACAAAGGTTCGTCACCGCTAGGAACATGAGTAATCTCTGCATATTTGATGGTGGTATCTATCACCCCACTTCCTAAGAACAAAACAAATGGAAGCAGCAACAAGCTCTTGTTGAAGGTCAACCCCTCTTTGGACCTTACCGAAGTAAGATAAACCGATAGCAACGCGAGAAGAATCCCTACTACCTTCATCCATCCTATGGATTCTTCATACAGCCATATCCCTGCTATCACAGGAATAACTAGCGACATTTTACCAGATACAGCAGCGACTGATAAGCCATTTCTCTGACTGGTTAATGCCATGACATTAAAAATGCTAATGAATACAACTCCTAAAAATAAAGCGTAAAACAGCCAGTCGGCATGAATGATCTCTTCTACATCTGGTACACTTCCGTAAGCTAGAAAGCCCGTAGTACAAGCCACGATGTAATTCACTATGATGGCGTGAAGCGTGTGTACTTTAAAGACTTCAAAATATTTAAAAATCACATAAAGAAAGCTGGACGTCGCTATACTTAGAAGTAACCAAATCATGCGTTTCTATATATTTTCAACACGTCATTTTTAATGGACTTACGTTCTTTGATGCAGTAATTCCCTTTAAAAACAGGTGCTTTTAAACCTTGATAAAACAAGACTTCAGTTCCCATAAATTGATAGGCTTCATCCCATTGCTGGGCATCTATAAACGCCTGAATCGTGGTCGTTCCACCCTCAATAACGACCGATTGAAGACCGTTTTTATAAAGCTCGTGAAGTATCTCAGCCACATCAATAGAAGAGTGGTCCAATTTTAAGGTAGGAGCAGCGCCATCCATAACTTTAAAATCTGCTGAGATGCTATTTCTTGAATCTAGCACCACACGTGTAGGGTGAACTCCTTTCCAATCGCGGCAAGTAAGCGATGGGTTGTCGTCTAAAACAGTTTTTGCACCTACTAAAATGGCATTTTCTTCTGCTCTTAATCGGTGTGCAAGTTGTCTGGAGTGCTTGTTGGTGATCCACACGGGTTTTTGCTCGTCTTTATGGGCTGGCGCGATAAAGCCATCGCTAGTTTCGGCCCATTTTAAAATGATATACGGACGTTGCTTTTTGTGGAACGTAAAAAACCTCCTGTTGAGCTCGTTGCATTCCTGCTCTAAAACACCTACACTAACTTCTATTCCTGCTGCTTCTAACATGGCTAGACCTTTTCCAGCTACTTGATCATGCGGGTCCAGTGTGCCGATCACTACTTTTTTAAATCCTTTTTTGATGATCATGGAGGCGCACGCTGGTGTTTTTCCAGTGTGGGAACAGGGTTCTAGGTTGACGTATAATACCGCTTTCGCGAAAGCGGACTCATCACAAGTCTTTTGCTCTGCATCCAGCACCGCGTTGACTTCAGCATGAGGTTCTCCAGATTTTTTATGCCATCCTTCTCCAAGAATCTCATCATTTTCAGACACAATCACACTTCCCACTAGCGGATTAGGATAGGTAGTTCCCAAGCCGTTTTGTGCTAGTTGCAAACAGCGTTGCATGTATTTCTCGTGAGTCGTCATAAAGAACAAAGGTAAGGAGGAATTAAAAGTAAAAACAAGCTCAAAATCAACAGCTGTGAAGATTGTAGAAGCGTATGTATAATTTATGATGAGCAATTCATTTTTTTAAGCGCTTAATTCTAAATTTGCACCATGAACCTGCGCAAAATACTGCCTCAAGATAATGAGGCGATCAAAAATATCATACAGCAATCCATCTTAGAGCACGGCGCTCCTAAAATAGGAACTGCTTATAGCGATGCTGCCACACAAGCAATGTACCAGCACTACCAAAAACCCCGTAGAGATTATTATGTTCTCGAAGTGGATGGGGTAGTGGTAGGCGGTGCTGGCGTTGCACCACTTGATAACTACTATGGAAATGTAAGCGAGCTTCAGAAGATGTACTTTAAACCTGAAGTTAGAGGAAAAGGATACGGAAAGAAAATGATATTGGTTTGTCTAGAACGGGCTGCTCAACTCCGATTTGACAGCATCTACTTAGAAACCATGGATAATATGTACGACGCACAAGGACTCTATAAAAACGTAGGTTTTAAATTGCTCCAAGGTCCCTTAGGCGATACGGGTCATTTCTCCTGTCCAGTGCAGATGTTAAAGAGGCTCTAGTTTTTTAGTAAGTACTAGGCAGGTTGACTTTGAGTTAGTCCAACAAGTAGTAGGCAGTAGTTTTGATCATTTGTTTTTAAGGTGCTTTTCTTTTCCTTCATGTTTAATTCTTATGATAGCGTTATTATTGCTGTTTAATTTTATTGTTGCAAATTTTATCTTTAGTTTCGATTTCAACTTTCACTTCAAGGAATGACCTTCAACCAATTCAAGCTTCTTTATCAAGATCAACTTTCACCGCTTTATCCAGAAAATGAGATCTACAGCATTTTGCAAATTCTCTGTGAAGATTTGTTAAACTGGTCACGTGCTGATTTTTTAATCAACGATAGACAAGAATTGAGTCATTTTCAAGAAGAGGTATTACAGAAGTCATTAACAGAATTGCGCACATCAAAACCGGTGCAATACATCACCAGAACTGCACATTTTTATGGACATAAATTTGCCGTAAATAAGCACACATTGATACCGCGTCAGGAGACCGAAGAACTGGTTCATATGATTATTGAGCATCATAAAAAAGAAGCCTTTCTTAACATCATTGATATAGGAACTGGAACGGGTTGTATAGGCTTATCTATTAAAGAAGCCATGCCTAGTTGCCGTATGACCTTGCTGGATGTTTCTCCAGAAGCTTTAGAACTTGCACAATCAAATGCCATCCATTTAAAAAGTCCAGTAAAAACCCTATTGGAAGATGTTTTGGCTTTAGATAAATTGCCAGAGACTTATGACGTGATCGTAAGCAACCCGCCATATGTAAGAAATGTAGAGAAAAAAGAAATTCACAGAAATGTACTGGAACACGAGCCTTCCTTAGCGTTATTTGTAGACGACACTAATGCCTTGATTTTTTATCGCAAGATTCTAGAATTGGCTCAAAAAGCCTTAAAAGCTGACGGTACTTTATATTTTGAAATCAATCAATACTTACCTGAAGAGATGAAAGCTCTAGCCAAGGAACTGGGTTTTGAATCTGAAGTTTTTAAAGACTTGAACGGCAATTATAGGATGATGAAGTGCGTGAGGATTTGAACTTGAACTCAAACTCGAACTTCAAAGCCGTACTCGTTGAATTTATTTCAGCGTCTCTACATTACGAAGCCGTAGGTGAATAGTTAACACAATCCTCAGTTTTTATCAAAAGCAGGTGCTGAAAAAATTTAAGAATGACAGGTGAAATTTGAATTTGAAAAAGAATTCTGTTTGTTTCCGCACCCTTTAGGGTTGTGGGGAACGGAAACTCGATGC
This sequence comes from Nonlabens sp., assembly GCF_018401815.1. Lineage (GTDB taxonomy): Bacteria > Bacteroidota > Bacteroidia > Flavobacteriales > Flavobacteriaceae > Nonlabens. The sequence continues at coordinate 15,984 of NZ_JAGYKG010000001.1, read as the reverse complement.
GGAATCTGCTAGTTTAATCTCAATGCTTGTTAAACTGGTCTTAACCTGCCTTTGCCGGCAGGCAGGCTGCGCTCGAACTGACCTCTAGTGATTCATCAATCCATTCAAAGTTTTATACTTAAACACAGGTGCTACATCACTATCTGTCTCAAAGAAAAGTATTTTTTCTACCTTAGGTTCCAGGTCAAAAAAGTTATCTGAAAAATGTCCTTTTACAGGGCTGTATAAAAATGCATCTTTCACAAAAACAGCGGACTTTAAAGTAATCTGATACCCACCTGTGGTTTTAAGGCTTTTTAGAGATAGTTCCTCCTTTGGCAATTTCAAATCCTTAGGGCGTACCAGTACATCGATGGTACTACTCGATCCAAACTCTGTGTACACATACACAGACGAAGGGTCTATGTCCAAACTCGCTAGATTCATATGGTGAAATTTAGTACTAGAATTCATTCCCGCCGTACCTATAAAAGATTCTTGGTAAAGTTCGTTACCGTAAACATCCATGATCTTTATGCTGTAACCACTCGTAAGATCATTTAGATCGTCATTAACCACATAGCTGTGTAAAATACCATCTTTGACATAATTGCTGATCAATAAATTTTCAAAATCACGTTTTGCCTGATAATGCAAGGCTTTCCAATTCCCAAAATAATCAATACTGGACCAGCTCACTGCAGGCCAGCAATCATTGAGTTGCCAGTATAAGGTTCCCATATTATAAGGTCTGGCGCGTCGGTGTGCTTGGAGCCCTTTGGACATTCCGTAAGCTTGCAACAATTGGCTCACATATACATAATCTTCATCGCTAGTGGGAACTGGGAAGTCTCGGGCCATATACTCTTGTATGAGTTCATTACCGCGCTCGTGTTTTTGATGCGAGGCATAATCTACCGAATGAATGTTGAGGCTTCCATCTTTATTAATGTAGTGTATGGTCTCATAAGAGGGATGCGATTGGAAACCAAATTCGCTCATAAAACGAGGTACATGTTCTTCAAAATGTTCAAATGGGTAGGCATCGTGCCAGACGCGCCAGTCGTGTGCATCACCTTCAAATTCATAACGCGGATTCCCACGACCTAATTTCGGCGTACTTTCCCAATAGGGTTCCTTGGTGAGCTCGCTCACATATTTAGGCATGGCGATTTGAAAAACTGCACGATAATCTTCCCAAATACTATCCCGTTCTGCTTGTGGTCTTCCATTTTGCCAGCCCCAGTGTTTCCAAGCTTCACTGGTCTCATTATTACCACACCATAAGGCAATACTGCTGTGATTTCTCAACCTGGTGACTTGTTGGGTGATTTCTTGAGTTACGCTTTCGCGAAAGCGATCATCTCCAGGGTACATCGCACAGGCAAACATAAAGTCTTGCCATACTAGAATTCCTTTCTTATCGCATTTTTCATAAAACACATCCTTCTCATAACTACCGCCACCCCATACTCTCAACATGTTCATATTAGCGTCCACGACATCATCGAGTAATTCTTCATAATGCTGATCGGTGACGAGATCTTGCATAGAGTTTTGCGGTATGTAATTGGCGCCTTTCATGTAAACAGGAACACCATTTACCTTAAAATAGAAGGAGGTTCCTACATCATCTGGCTCATTAACTAACTCGATGGTGCGTATTCCTCTTTGGAGCTTTTTGGAGTCGATTAATTTTCCGTCTTTTAAAACCAAAACTTCTATCTCATACAAGTACGGCTCTCCTATATTATGCGGCCACCAAAGTTGTGGGTTATGAATTTCAAAATGAACTTCTGGAGTTGCCTGAACATCAGATGCCAATAAGGAGTCTGTGATTTTAATAGGATAGAGGCTATCATTCACCTTGATTTGGTAAGTGAGTTGCTCTGTTATAGGTTGGGAAAGTTTGATTTGAGCCGTGAGATTGGCGATGGAATCTTGTATGTAGTTTTGTTTGATGTATACCTCTTCAATTTTAAAATGGTCATAAGCTTCGAGGTACACGGGTTTGATAATTCCCATGGTGTTGAGCTTAGGTCCCCAGTCCCAACCGTATTGAAATTGGGCTTTACGGGTATACACTCGATTTCCAACAGGTAAGGCATACGGATTTGCTGTAGCTTTTTCTTCTTCGATTGGAAGCGGAGATTTGATGGCAATAAGCAACTCGTTTTCTTTTTTCAAGTATGGTTTGACGTCTGTTTTCCAGTGTAAAAAGGCATTGTCAGTTTCTAGAATAGCGACACCATTGAGTGAAATAGAGGCGTAGGTGTCGATACCTTCAAAATGCAGGTTGATATATTCTTTTTCAAGTGTGTTGCGATCTACTTTAAATTGCGTTTTGTAGGTCCAGTCTGTCTCGGTTATCCATTGCATGCGGTATTCATTATTCCCTATAAAGGGATGTCTGGTTGTAGCTATGATAGCGCTATGAACGGTAGAAGGAATGGTAATCGAGTCGGCAATAGGATGTGTAAATTGTTCTAGGTACAATTCCCAAGGAGCATCTAGGTAGTGTCTTTGTAAATTAGGTTTTTCTACTTGACAGGAATAGCAGAAGACGAGCAAAAGTAAAAGCACACTATACCTCATGATGATTGTTTTTAAGAATGGCTTTTATTTGGTTGGTATCAGAAATGACTTGTATGTTTTCTTGAATAAATTTAAGCGAATTCATAGGTACTAAAGTACGTGTAGTTTGTTCTATAATCTCTGTTGCGCTGGCATGAATTTCTTTAAAATTTGCTTTCTCAAAAGCGGAACAGTTCTCCCTATTGATACTGCCAGCAGGTAAAATGATTAAAGACGATCCCGCAATACGTTGATACGCTTTTAAGTTTGCTATTCCGTCAAGTGCTCTAGAATTTTGGCCAGAAGTTAGGATTCTGGAAACTCCAATTGCAGCCAGCTCTTTCACAGCTTCTGCAGGATTTTTCACATGGTCAAAAGCTCTGTGGAAGGTAAAGCGCATAGGTTTTGCGAGTTCAACCAATGCTTTTGTAGTTTCTAAATCAATCGTAAAATCTTCATTTAAAACCCCAGAAACAATTCCAGCACAGCCCAGCTCTTTGCACAACTCAATGTCACGTTTCATGATGTCAAATTCGTCATCAGTATAAACAAAGTTTCCAGAACGTGGACGTATCAATACCATTACGGGGATAGTGAGTTCTTCCATCACTTTTTTAAGCAATCCATAACTAGGTGTGATGCCACCTACGGCCAGCTCGCTGCATAATTCTATACGGTGCGCTCCAGCATTTTGGGCGTTAAGGGCACTTTGATAATTGGAGGCGCAAATTTCTAGTAGCATATTAGTTGATAATAATTTCGTCTATAAAAGTCCAGGCTTTATTTCCTGCACCTTGTTTGCCGTCTGGGATGATGCCGTAGTTAGGGATAACTAGTTTAATGGAGTCCACAGCGCCTGGTTGGTCAATTTTTAAGTTGTAACTATTTTCTTTTGATTTTTCCATGTAAACCTTTTCTCCAGGCATTTCGCTTGTTAAATAGACAATATGTGTGGGAGCATAAATCCATTGCCCAGGCGCATTATAAAATCGCAATTCGATTTCATTTATTTCAATAGATTCTTTAAAAGTAATTTCAATCTCAATATCATCGCCCCAAAAACCCAGCCATTCGCTATCGCCATAACGCGAGTCACTTCCTTTAATTCCATTGATCAACCCTGCTGCACCGCTGCCGGGATAGGATTTATGAGGTTCTTTATTGATGCTAATGTTAGCGCCCACAGCTTTGTGGTATAAAAACTCTTGGGTAAATAAACGACCTATTTGTTTTTCTTCATTAAAAACAGCAGCTTTTAAAGTCATATTTGCTGTAAATGGAATAGGGGCTTTGTATAAAGTAGCCGTCTCTGTAGGTTCTGTACCATCCAGTGTGTATCTAATATCGTAATGAGGTAACAAAGTTTGTAACTCATATTCTTGACTCTCATTAAACGAGCCTTTTAATTCATATAAATGGTTGGCATAATTGATATCCATCTCATCCATTCTTTTATGGAAATATTCCACTCGATTTATAAAACTAGCATAGTCTTTATTTTCGGCTGCGGTCCATGCCACCTCACTCATAGCAAGCATACGCGGAAAAGCCATATATTCTACTTGGTCGCTCGTAGTCATGTATTCTGTCCAGATGTTTCCTTGTGGGCCTAAAATGTGTTTTGCTTCTTCGGCAGTGAGTTCTTTTGGAATTGGATTAAAATGATATACTTTTTCTAGGGGTAAGAATCCGCCTATTGCGGTAGGTTCGTCATCGTTTTCACTTTGATAATAATCAAAATAACAATGAGAAGTAGGCGTCATGATGACGTCGTGACCTGCTTTTGCAGCTTCAACTGCGCCTGCGGTTCCTCTCCAACTCATCACTGTTGCATTGGGTGCCAGACCCCCTTCTAGAATCTCGTCCCAACCGATAATATTGCGACCTTTGGAATTGACATACTTTTCCATGCGCTGTATAAAGTAGGATTGGAGTTCAGCTTCGTCTTTTAAGCCGTTTTCTTTGATGACTTGTTGAGCCATGTCACTTGTTTTCCATTGTGTTTTAGGCGCCTCGTCTCCACCTATGTGAATGTAGGGAGATGGAAATAATTCCATGACTTCGTCCAGAACGTTTTCAAGGAATGTAAAGGTTGCCTCACTGGGGCAGTAAATATTTTCAAAAACACCCCATTCTGTTGCTACACCTGTTTCGTTTCCGGTACAGCCCAATTCGGGATAAGCAGCGATTGCAGCTTGTGCGTGTCCAGGCATTTCTATTTCTGGGATGATGTTGATGTGTCTCGCTTTCGCGAAAGCGATCACCTCACGAACTTCTTCCTGCGTATAAAAACCACCGTATTTTTTATCATTATATAATCTTGGGGACTCGTTATAATGTCCTGTCAAAGTACTGTCCCTATAAGCAGCAATTTCTTGAAGTTTGGGATATTTTTTAATTTCAATGCGCCAGCCTTGATCGTCAGTAAGGTGCCAGTGAAAGGAGTTCATCTTGAGCATCGCCATGGCGTTTATATATTTTTTAATGAACTCGACGTCAAATAGGTGCCGAGAAACATCTAGGTGCATGCCTCGATAAGAGAAACGAGGTTGATCTTTTATGCTGACGGCTGGCAGGTGAATCGGTTGCGCATTGACCGGTTTCTCCAACTCAAAAGGCAGGAGCTGGATCAGTGTTTGTACTGCATAAAAAGCTCCAGCGTCGGTACTTGCCTTAATTAAAATTTGCTGGGCATTACTTTCTAAGGTGTACGCTTCGGCAGCTGTTATGGATGCATCATATTCAAATAGGATGACGTTTTCTGTAGCGTATTTAGTTTCCCAACTGCGGTTAGTTGTAACTTCCAAAAAGCTTTTTAAAAAATCCACAGAATGCGTAAAGTCATCTGTATTGCTGATGAGGGTGGACGGGTCAATCGTAAAATATCCAGGGTTAACAAGCAAGGATTGCGGGGCTGGAATAATAGAAATGCGCAACGGTTTTACCTCCTGTTCTGTGCAGGACAACAGTGTTAATATCAAACTGTAAAGAATTAGAAATCTAGCGCTCATTATTGTATTTTAGAATCTTAAAATTTGAGCAGAAGATAGACATTTTCTATGAGTCCAAAAGAACAAATACAATCCTTACGCGATGAGTTGCGTGAGCACAATTATAACTACTACGTTAAGGATCATCCTACCATATCAGACTTTGAGTTTGATAAGAAATTGGAGCAATTAAAAACGCTGGAAGCCGCTCATCCTGAGTTCTATGATGCAACCAGTCCGTCGGTACGAGTAGGTGGTGAGGTGACCAAAAACTTCCGTACGGTAAAGCATATCAACCGCATGTACTCTCTGGATAATTCCTATTCTACAGAGGATTTAAAAGATTGGGAGACCCGCATCAAAAAAATAGTTGACGGTGATATTTCATACGTATGTGAGTTGAAATACGATGGGGCTAGTATTTCTTTGCATTATGAAAACGGAACCTTTGTACAAGCGGTTACCCGTGGTGATGGAAATCAAGGTGATGAAGTAACTGCTAATGTGCGCACGATCAAGTCGGTTCCACTGCAGTTAAAAGGAGCGGATGTGCCGACTAAATTTGAAATACGCGGTGAGATTGTATTGCCTTGGGAGGGTTTTTATAAAATGAATGAGGAACGGGAGGCTCAAGGATTGGATGTATATCGCAACCCGCGAAATACCGCTAGCGGTAGTTTGAAATTACAGGACAGTGCCGAAGTGGCCAAACGACCTTTAGATTGCCTTTTGTACTCACTTGCTGGAGAACATTTGCCTGTAAAAACACAGTCAGATTCTTTGGAATTTGCACGAAAATGGGGTTTTAAGGTGCCCAAAGAATCCAAGTTAGTCAACTCTATCGAAGAGGTTTTTGAATTTATCAATTACTGGGATGTAGCAAGAAGGGAATTGCCTTATGAAACGGATGGGGTGGTTGTAAAGGTGAATTCGTTGCGGCAACAAGAAGAGTTGGGTTTTACCGCTAAATCTCCCAAATGGGCGATGGCATACAAATTTGCAGCAGAGCAAGTTACGACGCGGCTAGAAGAAATCACCTATCAAGTTGGACGCACTGGCTCTATAACACCAGTGGCAAACTTAAAACCGGTAGAAATCTCTGGAACAACCGTAAGACGGGCAAGTTTGCATAATGCGGACCAAATTGAAAAGTTAGACATCAGAGTAGGCGATGAGGTATATGTAGAAAAAGGCGGTGAGATCATTCCTAAAATTGTAGCGGTAGATGTATCAAAACGACCAGAAAACTCTGTGCCTACCGTTTACGCCACACATTGTCCAGAATGTCATACCGCATTAGTGCGCAATGAAGGTGATGCCAAACATTACTGTCCCAATGAAATGGCATGTCCGCCACAAGTAAAAGGTCGCATCCAACATTTTATATCTCGTAAAGCTATGGATATAGATGGCATTGGTTCAGAAACCGTAGATCAGTTAGTAGAAGCCGGATTGATTCACAATTATGCCGATTTATACGATTTAACTGTAGAGCAAGTTTTGCCATTAGAGCGTATGGCACAAAAAAGTGCCGAGAATATGATCAATGGTATCGCAGCCAGTAAGCAGGTACCATTTGAGCGTGTTCTTTTTGGATTAGGAATTAGATATGTAGGTGAAACGGTGGCTAAAAAACTGGCCAAGCATTATAAAAATATAGAGGCCCTGTTTAAAATGCCCGCAGAGCCAGAGAAGGAAAACCTAGATCTTTTTGCAGATGTCAGTAGCGCAGTTGAAAAAAAAACAGAAGAACTTACCGCTGTGCCAGAGATAGGGGAGCGTATTGCTGAGTCGGTAGTGGCCTTTATTACGGACCCACACCAACTAGATATGGTGAAAAGACTTCAATCCTCAGGAGTGCAATTGGCACTTTCTGAAGAACAATTAGAAGGTCAGACAGATAAATTAGTTGGCAAGAGTTTTGTGATTTCGGGCGTTTTTGAAATGTCTAGAAACGATTTGAAAAAACTTATAGAAGATAATGGTGGAAAAGTAAGTAGTTCGCTTTCCAGTAAAACAGATTACTTAGTTCGCGGTGAAAATATGGGGCCCTCCAAATTGGAAAAAGCAGAGAAGCTAGGGATAACTATGATTAGTGAGTCGGCGTTTTTAGAAATGGTTGAGGGTTCGAATAGGTAATGGTATAATTAGTTGTTGGGTTTCGCTTTCGCGAAAGCGTCTTCACATTAGAGCATAAAAGTGCTTATACAGAAATGGCTTTTAAAAGGATGTAGACGGGAGATGAATCCATAACTATTCCCTGTTGACTTATGCCTAAACCCCATTCTTTTTGATCGAAAGTAACTCTTATGGGTATGCATATATCTAGGATCTTATAAAAAATAAAACTACTTCTAAAAGTAACAATAGCAATAGCTACTAATGTAATCATATGCCACATAAAGGTTTCTGTTTCACCGTAAACTAGCCTTACTTCTTTTGCAAATACAGCGGTTAGAATCTTCCCTATAATACCTACAACTCCATTACTAGGAAATACATCTAGTGTGTTGTGCATTCCAGTTGTGGCGTACTTATAAATAGCTAAATTACTGGTAAGTGCTGCAATACAACCTATAAAGATACTTTGAGAATTAGTAGCAATTCTGGCCACTGAAAGTATTTTAAAACACCTCAAACTATAGCAGCTCTATAAGCACCTATAGCGCTCATTGAAGGATTGGAGTGGCATTCCTGAAACATCCAAGTAATTAGGGCGGTAGCACGAGCTTTATTTGTGTTGGTGCAAGCGATAACAGCATCGCATTTGCAGCAAGAGCATAACTGTCATGGAATCTAAAACGGCCATGTTAGTTTTTCAAATGTTATTGCGCTATTTCTTTAGGTAACTCTCCAATACCGGGTCATTACTCATAAAATGTAGGATATTAGGAAAGGGTCAGTCTCGGACCACATTGTGAGTGAATCCTTTTGATAACCTTAGAATCCCAATGGATTCCAATATTCCAGAGGTGATAAATCCTTTAGTAATCGTTTTGTTGTTCCTATATGTTTATTGAATTACAGCTGAAGCAGTTGCTTTTTACTGTTACAACTCATAAACCACATCCATACCTTTATCTATTTTTCCTTCGTTGAGGTAAAAATCTATACGGCCTAGGTTGATTCCGTAACAACCTACTTGATTCACTAGTACGTCTTTTCCAATTGCATTTTTTACGAGTACTGGGGCATCGAGAAAAGTGTGTGTATGGCCACCTATGATTAAATCAATTCCAGAGGTTACTGCTGCTAGTGAGACGTCAGAGACCTTATCACCTCGGTAAGAATAGCCCAAATGGGACATGCAAATAACGATGTCGCAGTGGTCTTCTTCTCTTAACAAACGCACTTGGTCTTTAGCCACTTCAACAGGGTCATTATAAACCGTTTCTTTATACATCTTAGGATCTACTAAGCCTTGCAGCTGTATTCCTAAACCGAACAATCCTATACGCACACCGTTTTTAATAATGACCTTTCTAGTTTTGATTTGATCGTCCATAATGGTGTTGGAAAAATCATAATTGGAAATAACAAAATCAAAAGTAGCATGAGGCAATTGCGCATATAAGCCTTCAATGCTGTTGTCAAAGTCATGATTTCCTATGGTAGCGGCATCATATCCCATCATGCTCATCAGCTTTATTTCCAGCTCACCTCCATAAAAATTGAAATAGGGTGTCCCTTGAAAGATATCACCACAGTCTAATAAAAGGCTGTTAGGATTTTCTTCTCTTACCTTATTGATCAATGCGGCTCTGCGAGCAACACCGCCGCGTCCATGGTTGCGACCGCCAGAAATAGGCTCGATATGAGAATGGGTGTCATTAGTGTGGAGAATGGTTATTTTCTTAGTTCCGGCTGCTAACTCTGGAGCGGTAAGGATGCCGTTTGCCAATGCATAATTAGACCATAAAGCACTTCCTACTACTATTCCTGCACTCGTATTGCGTATAAATTTTCTTCTTTCCATTTTCTTGCTTTAAGGAACTAATTAGTGCGCGTAGTCAAATCTGTGGTCTCTTTGAAACGTTAAGGTGTCTACTTTTTTAAAGTAATCGATCATCGCATTTCTGATTTTATAATCGAAGCTCGTAAATGGGGTGTCTTTAAAGAAGCTCATGTTATCACCACCATTATAGAGGTAATCATTTGTAGCAACATGATACACCTTATTTGTATCTAATGGCTTGTCGTTAATAAGAACGCTGGCTGCAGTACCATCTTCATTCAATAAGATTTGTAACCCGTCAATAGGGTGTGCACTTTTGCGTTCTATAAGATAATTAATGAGTTCGTTGACTTGATCTCCGGTGAGCTCGGCAATGACGATCTCATTGTCAAAAGGCATGATTTCATAAGCGCTACGCATGCTTACTGGACCAGCTGGCATACCCGCTCTGATTCCGCCATTATTAAGCAATACGATATCTATAGATTTTCCAGTTCTAGATTTGTAAACAGGCGCTCCTTGTGTTCTTACAATAGTGGCCATCATATTTCCGATGGGCGTATTGAGTTTATAATCGCTTTTGTACATGGAAACAGGATTGTAACTCAACTGCTCATTCATCTGAACATCTAAAGACTTTTTAAAAGGAGCGATATACTCCTCGATTTCTGGTACACTAGTTAGGCTGCTGTCTATTGCAATTTTACTTCCAACTACTTTTTGAAGATGGTATTCTTTTTGGTTACAAGAAACCAGAAAAATAGTTGCTAATACTACCGCTTTCGCGAAAGCGGAATAGTTCCAAGTCCCCTTCCTATTTTCTAACCTATATTTTTTCATAAGCCTCGTGCTATTGTACTACTTTTGTGAAGTAGAATAAGCAGTAAAAGTACATGATTTTTGATATTTTAAAGCAGCGATGGCTGCGAAAAGAATCCCGTAAATTGGATCATATTTCCAGGAATCACCGTCCACAATGGCCTCAATCTCTTGTGGTGGTGTTTGATGCAGATACATGTACTGATGTGGAGTTGTTTAAAAAATGGTGTACTGACCTACAAATTCCATTAAAAAACTTAAGTCTATTAGGATATACGGATAGTGTTAAGAAGCATGCTTTGAAAACAGCAATTCTTTTTGATAATCGTTCGGTAAAATGGTATGGTGGTTTCAAAGAAGGTCCTCTTTTAGAGCGCTTAACGGCTACCTGCGATTTACAAATCAATTACTACGAGCAGCCTAGTCAGATCACCACATACGTCAGCAGGAAACTGAATGCAAACTTCAAAGTGGGACTCGCCTCTCATGAAGAAAACACGTATGATCTTGCTGTTAACGTTCCGTTAACAAAGCAAGAGGTATTTATCTCCGAAATTGCTAAATATTTAAAAATACTTCATCCATAAAATGCAAGAACTAATAGGAACAGGTGTTGCTTTGGTAACCCCATTCAACGCACAAGGAACGGTAGATCATCCGGCACTCGCCCGTATAGTCAACTATCAAGTAGAAAATGGCATCGATTATTTAGTGGTGCTGGGAACTACTGGGGAAAGTGTAACGCTTTCTAAGCAAGAGAAAAAAGAGGTGATCCATACGATTCAACAGGCTAATGATGGTCGTTTACCATTAGTTATAGGAATAGGAGGGAATGACACAGCGGTGGTAGTAAACGAACTAAAGACAGCTGATATAACTGGCTTTGACGCTATCTTATCGGTGTCTCCATCTTATAACAAGCCTACACAGGAAGGAATTTACCAGCATTTTAAAGCGGTTTCTGAAGCCAGTCCGTTGCCTATCATTTTGTACAATGTACCTGGAAGAACTTCTTCTAATATGTCAGTAGAGACGGTCGTAAGATTAGCTGCTTTTGAAAATGTGGTAGCTATTAAAGAAGCTGCTGGAGATCTGGTACAAGCCATGAAGATGATTCAGTACACGCCTAAAGATTTTCTAGTGATCTCTGGAGATGACATGATTGCAAATGCTATGACACTTGCTGGTGGCGCTGGGGTTATTTCGGTTATAGGTCAAGCCATGTCACAAGATTTTTCTGACATGATCCGTTACGCTTTAAACGGTGATGTAGATGAATCTTATGAGGTTCATTATAAAATGGCATCGGTTATTGATATGATCTTTGAACAAGGTAACCCAGCCGGAATCAAAGCCTTGTTACAGCATTTAGAATTGTGCAGTGATGAAGTAAGGTTGCCATTAGTAAAAGCAGATGCTGATCTTCAAAATCGCTTAAATACTTTTTTAAAGCAATACGAGTAGTAGGAGCTGTACAAAATTTGCACTTATAATAATCAGGTGGCCCCTGGTTCGAGCCCAGGTGGGACCACAGAAACCATCCTATTTTCGGATGGTTTTTTTGTGAATTAGATTGAATGTAAATAACTGATATTGAACAGTTAATTAATTATTAATTTCCTTCTAAGCTTTTATTATTCATAAATATCCACCTCATACTTAAGACAACTCCATGATTATGCATCATTAGATTTTTGTCAATATTGTCCAATATTTGTTCTTTTTATCACATTTGTTTGCAAATTGCAAACAAATGTGCATGGTTAAGATGTTAATTTTTAAAGTAAGTCATATTGTGTAGATCTCTTAAGTTACCAGTGACTTTAGTTAACTTCTCTAACACCTTTGAAAAATCCAATTGTAAAATCTTCAATCCGTTTTATTGACAAGAAACCAAACCATAAACATAAATCGTCAGCAAAAAGTGTACTGATTTATACAAAAACCAAGAGAGTGTTTTCATAAATGATAATATTTAAATTATTAACTAAAGAATCCTTAAAAAATTATAATTTTGTTTTAGGATGTGTATAAAATATTATATTTAAAAATAAATAAAGTCTAACGTTTGTCAGACAAAGCGCCCTGATTTAGGGCTGATAAGTCTGACTTTGTAAGACCATATACTAGTTGGCGTTCATTGAGAAAAAAATTATAAAAAGAAAAAACACACTATCAAAAATACTATTAAAAAGACACACCAATGAAACAAATTTTCACGCTTTTAGCGTCAGTAGTATTAACCGCAACAACGTATGCTCAAGTGGGTATTGGAACGACAAACCCCAATACCTCTGCGGAACTTGACGTATCATCAACTACCAAGGGATTTTTGCCTCCGCGTATGACCACCACTCAGAGGGATGCGATTGCATCACCGGCAGATGGTTTAGTTATTTTTAACACCACAACAAAGTGTCTAAATTTCTATGCCGGATTTTGGATAGAAGCATGCGGTACAGGCAGATACCCTGCTGGCGCTGTATTCTGTGCTTCGGGCGTAACAGCTGTCGTTGACGTTACCAACCCCACCACCGGTAGAATTTGGATGGACAGAAACTTAGGCGCTACGCAAGCTGCAACAAGTTCAACAGACGCTAGCTCATACGGTGATTTATACCAATGGGGACGCAGGAGTGATGGGCACCAGTGCCGTAACTCGTTAACTACAGCAACCCTAAGTTCGGTAGACCAACCAGCACATGGTGATTTTATTACTATTAATTCTGGAAATTACGATTGGCGCAACCCTCAAAATGCAGGTTTATGGCAGGGTGTAAGTGGGGTAAACAACCCTTGTCCAAGTGGGTATAGGATTCCAACAAATACAGAATGGGATGCTGAACGTATAAGTTGGAACAGCCAAAACGCAACAGGTGCTTTTGCTTCACCGCTTAAGTTGCCCGTGGCGGGCAACCGCAGCCTCAGCAATGGTTTGCTCAACTCTGTCGGTACCATCGGTCTCTATTGGAGCAGTACGGTTAGCATCACCGGTTCGCGCTACCTCGCTTTCAGTAGCAGCAATGCCCTCGTGGGTACCGGCAGCCGAGCAAGCGGGTTCTCTGTTCGTTGCCTTAAGGATTGATACTTTGATTAGCGTAGCGATTTGATTGATTTGACACTTTAACTCCCTGTCCCGTAGGGCAGGGAGTTTTTAATACCAAGGAGCGGTCGATTTTAAGAAAAAGCATTCTAATGACTACTGCAGAGAAAATAGATTCGGCAATAAGCAATAAATACTTCACCCTATTTAAGGAGGGTCTTTATTATAAGTGTTATAATGAGGATGCCATGGTGTTTGTAAAAAATGTGAAGGAATATAAGGTGAGCGGGAAATTTATAAAAAGTGTGGGAGCGGATGTTTATAGTATAGGTTTTCCAGTTAGTGAAGTTGAAAAAGGGAAATTGACTTTGGAATTTATTACAAAAAAAATTGAAGCAAAAAGCTTTGAAATAAAAGATACACAGGTAGTTTTTTTGCTCAACGATGGTAGTCTAAAATACGATTATAAAGAATGGATTGATACCATACAAGAACAAAATATTATTGAAGCTGCACAAGAGTCTTCCTCTCTATATAATCCACAGCTAGATACGACCACGATTATTTCAATGATAAAAAACTACGATTTAGCAAACAGTACGCCTATGCAAGGTCTTGGTTTTATACAGGAATTAAAATTAGAAGTACAACGAATTGAGAAGAGCAATGGAAACATTTGAACAGCTTTTATATCAGTTGCATTTATCCTATTTGCAAGCCCGTAAAAACAAACGCAATACGCATAACCAACTTGCCTTCGAGTTGAATCAAGAAGAGAATTTACATCAATTGGCAAAAGCCATCTTTGAGAGAAAATACACACCTAAACCCTGTATTGCTTTTATCATTCAAAAACCTGTAATGCGCGAGATATTTGCTGCAGATTTCACAGATAGGGTAATCCATCATTTTATCTATCGATGCATTTACACTATTATTGATAGCAAACTAATTCACGATACCTATAGCTGTAGAGTTGGCAAAGGCACTCTTTTTGGTATCAATAGAGCTAGAGGGTTTATGCGTTCATGCAGTCAAGATTTCACTAAAGATACGTATTTCTTAAAGTTGGACATTGAGGCGTATTTTATGAATATGAATCATGATATATTGTTTGAGAAGGTATTAGAAATGCTTCCGCCCAATAAAATGAGTTTTTTAGGAATAAGCAGAGAAACATTAATTTACCTGATAAAGCAAACGATTTTTAACAATGTTGCTGAAAATTGTCGCATTAAAGGAAATAAATCGGACTGGTTAGGTTTACCCCCTTCGAAGAGTCTGTTTAACTATCCAAACAATACAGGTTTGCCAATAGGCAATTTAACCTCACAAGTATTTGGTAATGTGTATATGAATAACTTTGATCATTTTGTAAAAAAAGAAATGAAAATAAAATATTATGGGCGCTATGTAGATGATATGCTCTTCTTTAACAACGAAAAGTCTTTTTTGGAAAGCATCATCCCTCAACTTTCCAACTTTCTTGATTCTTACTTAAAACTCAAAGTTCATCCCAATAAAATAGAGTTAAAATCAATAGAGGATGGCATTCCGTTTCTTGGACTAATCATAAAACCACATTGTAGTTATGTCGGCAACCGTACAAAAAATAATTTTTATCAGGCAATACAGGAAATAAATAAAATTATGGCTGTAGTGCCTCAGTTTACGTGGCAGCAATTATGCGATATTAGAGCAACTCTAAATTCTTATTTAGGGTGTATGCAACATTCAAATTCATACAATTTGAGAAAAGCAATGTTGGGTAAGCTAATCAAACGCTTCTACAATTTTTATTTTGTGGAACGGAATTTTAAAAAAATTATAATTAACGAAGATTTTTGGCAATGGCACTTTTCTCCGAACTACCGGTTTACAAATTAGGCTATGATTTGCTCATACAAACGTATCAGCGAACAGCAGTTTTCTCAAGAGAGTATAAATATACCATGGGCGAAAGATTAAAGAATGAGTCAACAGATATGCTTCTTAATATTTATAAAGCGAATAAAAGTAAAAAAGACAACAGGGAACAATTTATTGACCAAGCAAGACAGAATGTGGAAATTATTCGTCTGTTGCTTCGTTTGTGTAAAGACTTAAAAATAATAGGAATGAAAGGGTTTGTAGCTTTAAATATGCAAGTAGAAGAATTGTCGAAGCAATTGGCTTCTTGGCAAAAATACACTGCCGGAGTTCATACGCAAGAATGAAAAACAAAACGTATGGAGTGTGCAGCATTTAATCCTAACATATCGTCCGTTCTTTCAAAAGACACGGATACAAGAGCAATCAGTTGTAAAATGAATTTTTATTTTACGATGTGTAAAAGATATGTTTTATTGCCCATGGCGGGCAACCGCAACAACAGCAATGGTTCGCTCAACAATGTCGGTACCAACGGCAACTATTGGAGCAGTACGGTTAGCAGCACCAATTCGCGCAACCTCAACTTCAATAGCAGCAATGCCAACATGAATACCAACAACCGAGCAAACGGAAACTCTGTTCGTTGCCTTAAGGATTATTGCATTTTGAAACTACAACCTTTTTAAAATTTAAAATAATGAAAAAAACAATTGTAACCTTATTACTAATTCTGTTTTACACTACTTTCTTAA